>DATGWM010000004.1:0-724987 GCA_035299485.1 Fluviicola sp. | reverse complement strand
GCTGGCGCGAGCGTCCCCGCTCGCGCCAGCCATAATTTTACTTAAATCCTTTTAGATAAATCTACTTTTTAACTATCTTAAAGTAAAATGAGTAGAAAATATAAGTTTAGAAACGTCGAAGGAGCCTACTTTATAAGCTTCGCTACCGTAAACTGGATTAACCTATTTACACAGGAAATTTACCTGGCGATCCTGGCCGATTCAATAACCTATTGTCGCAAACACAAGGGAATGGAAGTATATTCTTACGTGTTTATGCCAAACCATGTCCACCTGCTGTTTCGATCTACGAACAATGATCCTTCGGGACTGATCCGGGATTTCAAAGGGTTTACCAGCCGGAAGCTGATTCAGACGATCAAAGATAATCCGCATGAAAACAACAGAGAATATTGGCTGAAACAGTTTGAAGAAGCGGGATTGAAAAAAAGCAACGTTAAAAAACACCAACTCTGGCAGCAGGACAACCATCCTATTGAGGTATACAGCAAATGGGTCGTTGAGCAAAAAGTCAATTACATTCACAATAATCCTGTCAAAAAAGGTTTTGTGGCTGATCCCGCAGATTGGAAATATAGCAGCGCCCGAAATTACGCTGGCGATCAGACGGTTTTGGAAATCGATTTGATGGGGAGTTAAGTTTTCTAATAATGTTGGCGTGAGCGTCCCGTTCGTGCCAACATTATTGGAAAAAAAAGCTAACTTTGTCTTGCTTTAACAGCAAAAGGCTCTGTGGCGCACCCTTTAAAAAAAGGATTTTTGCGCCCTTCGCCAAAAAGGCTCCGTGGCGCAACTGTATAGCGCACTGGATTTCGGCTCCAGCGGTTGGGGGTTAGAATCCCTCCGGGGTCACAAAAAAGAGTGGTGTGAGCGCGTCAGCGATTGCACCACTTCTTTTTTGCCCTCAATACTCGCGCTCACACTCACTCTTTTTGCAGTACGGAGTGTGAGGATTGAGTGTGGAAGAGCTAGTCCAAAAACTACAAATCCTCCATCCAAAAGTTTGACGTTCCCCGCTTCAGGTCACAACAAAAAGAAAAGCCTTGATAATTTATTTATCGAGGCTTTTCTTTTTGTACTTCATTCTCGTTCTGTTTCTCATTCTGTCTGGCTTTTCTTTTTCAGAACGAGAATGAGAACGGAGAATGAGGAAGGAAATCCGTGTTCGAAGATTACTACAAACGACTTATAAGACCAATGCTACACAGTTAGAGCTTGAACAAAAAAACTTTAAATATATGTAACCTTTTGGTTGCTTTTTGCATCTTTGCACTTTGTTACAATTGACAAATGGGAAAAGAAATAAAAATAGAGCGATTTTATCCTCATCCAATTGACAAGGTTTGGGAAGCAATTTCAACTGCTGAAGCATTGGCAGAATGGCTAATGCCCAATGACTTTAAATTAGAAAAGAACCACGAATTCACCTTTCGCACTAAACCACAACCAGGCTTTGACGGAATTGTAAAATGTAAAGTACTCGATTTTGAAGCACCTACAAAACTTCAATTTACGTGGCAGGGAGGACCTTTAAAGAAACCCACACTCGTAACCTTTGAATTAGAGCCAACAAAAAATGGAACACACTTGTGTTTCAGTCATAGTGGATTTGAAGGTTTTATAAATCAATACATTGTCCGGTTCATATTGGGAAATGGTTGGAAAGGACTTTTGAAAACCAGCATCAAAAAGTATTTAGACAAATGAACCGAGACCCATTTGCTGCTATAGCAGACCCGACCCGCAGAGAAATCATTGATTTGCTCGCCAATGAAAATTTGAATATTAATCAAATTTCAGAGCATTTTAATAGTGTTAGCAGACAAGCTGTAACTAAACAAATCAAATATCTGGAAGACAGCGGACTCATATTAATAGAAAAAAATGGCAGAGAAAAATTCTGTTCCATTTCTCTTGAAAATTTAAGTGAAGTGAATAATTGGCTTATGAAATACAGGGAATTTTGGAACAGGAAACTTGATAACCTTGATCAATACCTGAATAAGTAAAACTGACAAAAAGCAAAAAACAGTAAAAACAGTAAGCTAAATTGAATGACAAAAAAAATAATCATCTCGACAATCGTATCAACAGTGATACTTTTCCTTTGGAGCGGAATAACACAAATGTTTCCCTGGGGTGTGCCGACAGCACAGACTATTACTTCGCAGACCAACAAACAAACTGAAAGTTTTCAAATACCAACTCTCATTGAATTTCCTGCCAACAGTTTGACAACTAAGAAATATGACGAGCTGTTCGTAAATAAAATCAGTACTTTGACAACTGACAAAACCTTCTCTTGGATTATTACCAAACCCGTCGTCTATTACAATGCAGGCAACTACTTTATGAAAGAAATAATAACCCAACTTTTGGTAGCATTGTTCTTAGCAACCTTGCTTGTGCTGACAGTTGGATTGCCAAATCAAAAACGTTTGACAATTATTTCTATTACAGGAATTCTTGCAGTAACAGCCATTTACGGACAAATGATGAATTGGTGGGGAGTTCCAGCTGTTTATGCTTTGGGTGCTGGACTAAATCTAATCATCGGTTGGACTTTGTCGGCTTTCGTTTCCTCTAAATTTATCATCAAACCGACAGCATAATGACAATAGAAGAATTTTTAAAATCGTATGACCCTAAAGTTCAGGAAGTTTGCCTGGAACTTAGAAAAATTGCACTGGAACTTTTGCCTGAAACAGAAGAAATACTTTTTGAAGGTTGGAAAAACTTCACTTACGGAACAGGTGAAAGCCGAGCCGACAAAGACTTGATAATTTACATTGCACCTTTCAAGGACAGTGTCAACCTTGGTTTTTATCGCGGAGCAAACCTTCCCGATAAGAAAAAATTGTTAAAAGGAACGGGGAAACTTCTAAAACACATCAAACTAAAAACAATGGCGGACTACGAAATTGACGACATAAAGCAACTAATAACAGAAGCAAAAATCGAACGGATTGGGACGAAATGAAAGAACATCAGCCACTAACAACGGGTTGGCGTAATGGCGGTTTTCGTTTGACCGTTTTGTGGTGAAATCCCCGCCTGCACCAGGCGCCAAAACGTTATCCCTCCAAACCGCAAACCGCGAATTATCCCGGAAACCAAAATAAACTGCTGATACTAACTAATTTAGTTGTACCTTTGGACTAATTCGATAGAAGATTGTTATCTCAATCAGACTGTAAAGTCACGTTTACATTCCAATTAATTCAACATTTTTCCGTAAAAAGGCCTGTACGAAGTACGTACGGCTATGAATTCATTACCAGTAAAGTTCCAGACGAAGGAACAAAAAAAGAACATGAATAAAGGAACAGTAAAATTCTTCAACGATGCCAAGGGCTTCGGATTTATTAAGGGAGAAAACGATCAGGACATTTTTGTACACGCTACAGGACTGAACGAAGACATCAGGGAAAATGACAACGTCACTTACGATACAGCAAACGGGAAAAACGGATTGAATGCCGTGAATGTTTCGCTGGCGAACTAATAAGAACCCATTTACCGGAAGAGGCTGTCTGTTGTGGATAGCCTCTTTTTTTTGTGCGCTGCATTTCGTAAACCGGGCCTACCTGTGCAATGAGTTCAACACATTTCGTAAAAATAATTTCCCCCTAAGTAATTATGCAAGCAAATACTTGCCTATATTTGCAAGCATTCACTTGCGCAATTTGGTTCGATGGAAACAAGAAGAGACGTATTTCAGGCAATTGCCGACCCGACAAGACGAGAGATTATCCACATGATTGCCGGCAGTCCGTTAAATTTAAATTCCATCGCCGCCAATTTCCAAGTGACCCGCCAAGCGATTTCACTGCACATAAAAATCCTGGCCGAATGCGGGCTCATCGAGATTAAACAACAAGGCAGGGAACGCTTTTGCGAAGCGAAACTGGAAAAGCTGATCGAAGTCAACGAGTGGACGGAGCAGTACAGAACTTTCTGGTCGGGCAAACTACGGGCGCTTAAAATTTCAGTGGAACAGGAAGCGGCTCCCCCAGGAAAATCCACAACACAAAAAGTTAAACCGTTAAAAACACAACCCAAATGAATACGAAACCGGTAATAGTAGAAGAAACCATCAACGCTCCTGTTGAGAAAGTATGGCAGGCCATCACCGACAAGGAAAAGATGAAACAATGGTATTTTAACCTGGATGAATTCGAACCGGTGACAGGTTTCGCCTTTACCTTTGAAGGTGAAGGCCATAAGGGCGAAAAATACGTGCACATCTGCAAAATCACTGAAGTAACCCCCCATAAAAAACTGCAATACAGTTGGCAGTATGAACATCATGAAGGTTATTCCCTCGTGACTTTTGAACTGGTCGCAGAATCGGAACAGCAAACCAGAGTAAAAGTTACACATGAGGGACTCGACACATTTCCGCAAGGCAACCCTGATTTCGCTGCAGAAAGTTTTACCGGCGGGTGGAACCATCTTATCAGGACTTCACTGAAGAAATTTGCCGAGAACAACCAATGATCGTTTACAGGAGTTCAATTAAGTGCCGCTGATCTTTTTGACAGGATCGGGATTGACGTTCTTTCCAGGATTACAAATCGCGCAAACTGGTTATATTCGTCCATCAACAACGTATAAAACAATGCAGGACATACTATTTGACTTTATATCAAACTACATTACGCTCACAGAAGACGAGAAGAATGCATTGCTTTCCCTGGACCTGTTTCACTCCAAAAAGAAAGGGACCGTTTTACTCAAAGAAGGACAAAACTCGAAAGAAAGTTACTTTGTTCTGAAAGGCTGTATCCGGACTTACTACATCATTGACGGAGAAGAAAAAACAACCGCCTTTTACACAGAGCTCGATGCCCTGACACCCCATTGCGTCGTCAGTAAAACGCCATCCGATTATTACATTAGCTGTGTGGAAGACAGTCTTCTGCTGATCTCAAATGCCGATATGGGAGAAGAAGTAAACCGTAAATTCCCAAAGTTCGATGTCATGTGCAGAATGTTCTCGGAAGAATTACTGGCCAAACACCAGGTCGACTTTGATGCGTTCAAAACTTCATCCCCCGAACAACGATACCTGAATTTACTGCAAAAAAGACCCGATCTTGTTCAGCGCGTTCCGCAACATCAGCTGGCGAGTTATTTGGGTATCAAACCACAATCCTTGAGCAGGTTAAAAGCCCGGATCCTTGAAAAAAGCGCTAACCGCATTTCTTAACTTAAGTGAACGATTTTTAGCATCCCGCCCATCTACCTTTGTCGTATCAGTTAACAGGTAGATTTGCCAGTAAAAAGATGAATTGCCCACCGGATTCAAAGGGCTTTCAGCGCATACCGTGTTGGTTCATCAAACCTTTTTAAAGGCAGATTTTTAGACTGAATACACAAAAAACACCACAGATGAAAACACAACATGCACCCGAAGAGATTGAAGAGATTAAAGTCACTTTGAAAGTGAAAATTGCCGCTTTATGGACCAGTTTCATGTTCCTCTATACCTATGTCGATTACTTCCACTTGTATATGCCGGGCTCTGTAAAAGATATCCTGGCCGGAAAAGTATTTGTATTTGACATTTCTTATGTCTTTCTGCTGATAGCAATGGTTTTTGTTGCAATTCCGGTTCTGATGATTTTCCTTTCCGTTGCCCTGCCGGCCAAAGCAAACCGCTGGACAAATATGATCGTGGCTGCGGTATTTATTCCCTACATGTTGTTTAACCTGGCCGGGGAAGCCTGGCCGCACATGTACATGGCCGCTGCACTGGAAGTCATTCTCCTGTGCCTGATTATCCGTTATGCCTGGAAATGGCCCCGTGTTGCTGCATGAAAAAATCGTCAACGATCAAAGGTTAAACGAGGCAGGTCAGTGCTTAAAAGAGGCTTTTGTTGGATGATCAGCGCTACCCTGTGACCGGTTTTCCGGAACGGCCCCCGGATAGTGGTGCTCGTCGCGTGCCTCCGGGTCATACGCTATGAAAAAATTCAGCCAGATGAGCCGTGACGCACGGAAAGTAAGCGGAGCAGCCACCACGAATGAAACGAGCATCAGGGTGATCAGCGCCCACGCGCCCAGGTGAATCCACAGTTCGTTGATCACATACCAGGCGATGAACCAGCCGCTTGTCAACGCATAGGAAACATACATGGCGCCATAGAAAAATCCCGGTTCCCTTTCGTACTTCAGTCCGCAATGGCTGCAATGCGTATCTGCCTTGAACATCTGTCGCATATTGAACGGGTTCCTGTAGCTGAACACCTTGCCCTGGTGGCAGCGCGGACAGGAATTGCCGAAAACGGATTGAAGTATGTACCAGATTTTCATGCCTATCTTAGTTTGTTACACATTCACGAAGCTTGGTGTCGAGGAGGGTTTTCTCGGCTAGGCCGTTGTGCTCCCAGGTAATTGTTCCCTCGCGGTACAGCTGCAGCAGCGGGATGGCAGTGATATTGAGTTGTTTGGCCAGTTCCTGTTGCTCATCGATATTGATGCGTACAATGGAAACCGAACCCTTGTAGGTTTTCGACAGCTCATTCAGCGAAGGCTCCATTTTTTTGCAGGGAACACACCAGGGCGCGTAGAAGTCAACCAGTACATTCCCTTCAGAAATCAGTTTCCGGAAATCGGCCATCGACATCACCTCTTTCGCAGAAGTGGTTCCCGTTGTTTCAGGAAGTCCGGCAGACCGCCATGCCAGCATGCCCCCGGTAAGCTCGTACACGGTTTCATAACCGTTTTTACGCATGATTTCAGCCGCCGCACCGCTGCGTCCGCCACTGAGGCAGTACACGAAAACGGGCGCTTTTTTGTCAACATCTGCCACCCGCGAAAGAAAATCCGGCTCATTCCAGTCAATATTGCGCGCATTTTCCAGGTGTCCTCCGCTGAATTCATCGGCGGTACGTACATCGAGCAAAACCGCATCCGGGGTAGCAGCGAGTTGTTCGGAAAAAGCTTTCGGATCGAGCGCTTCGCCCGGCTGGCCCTGTGAGCAGCCTGCAAATGTCAGCGCTGTGGCAAGCAGTAAAAAAACGTGTTTCATGAAATTAAATGGGTTTGAATGATTTGCTGGAGCTGTGCCGCAGAGTGTGCTCCCGATTGCCGCCAGCGGATAGTTCCGTTCTGAAACAGCAGCAGCGTCGGAACGCCGCGAACACCGTAACGTGCAGCCGCCTCGGGGTTGCGGTCGACATTGACTTTTAAAACAACAACCGTGTCACCGACGAGTGCTTTCAGCTTTTCAAGCTCCGGCATCATCACCTGGCACGGACCGCACCAATCGGCGTAAAAGTCGACCAATACGGGCTTTTCTCCTTTTATTATGGTTCCGAATGTTGCCATGGATCTGTGTTTATTATACGAATATCAGGATTTTTTATCGGGTGGCGGAACAGCACAGTTTCCACCTGCGCATCCGAACCCCAGCAGTCCCATTGTGAAAAACCAGCCGCCGGGAAGCAGGGCAAACCAGGTATGGGTGACCACAGCGTCTGCAATCATATACCCGCCGATGACGGTGAAAAGCACCCGCGTCAGGCTCCAGCCGGTCGTAAACCGCCGTGTCAGCGCTTTCATCGCTTTTTAGGCCATTTTCCGTTCAAACTGTACCAGCCGCCGCCATTGACAACTTCTGTATACCCCTGAGCACGCAACAGGTTTTTAGCTGATGCACTGCGCGCACCGGATGCACAACAAGTAATAATCGGTTGCTCTTTATCGGGCAGGCGTTTTAACTGTCGCTGTAGATCGCCAAGCGGAATGTTTACCGATCCGCGAACATGTCCGCCGGCATATTCCTGCGGAGAACGCACATCTACGATGATCGCGCCCCGATTTGCCAGGTCATTGTAATCGACACCCGGGCCAAGGCCCAGCATTTTCTTCAGAAAACTCATAAAGTATTGTTTTTAATGAAATTAACTCCCAGCCACGATCCCGCATTGTAGCAATCGAGCTCGTTGGCACGCAGGAAATCATGAGCTTGGCCGCTGCGTCCGCCGGAAGCACAGCAAAGAATAACGGGTTGCTCCAAACCACGCAGGTCATCGGTCCGTTGCGGAATCTCCTGGAGAGGTATGTTGATCGATCCGGCCACGTGTCCGCCGGCAAATTCCGCGCGGGAACGTACATCGACAATCGTGCCCTTGCCTTCGCGTATGAATTGTTCGTAGTGCATAATGATGGTTTTAAACTCTTGTACAAAAGTAACGGTGCCCAACGGGCTTGTTCGTAACAATGGTTACATAGCTCAGGAACTTTTGCGCGAAGGCTGGATCGCAGACCCCAGCAAACCGCCCATGAGTCCGCCGTAAAGGATTGACGGTAAAGGACGGGAAGTAATCGGGCACGCTCCCGAGGCGCACCCTACCCAATGATAATAGGCATAACCGCCGGCCATCCCGATGATACCGAAAACCAATGTCCATTTGTTGCGTTTCAGAAATGCCGTCATAATGCTGTGGTTTGAATAAAGCCTGTTTTGTGAAGCGCATTGTTAAAGGCTCCCGTTAAGCGTAAAACGATTGGCATCTCAGCTTTTTTTGCGGCAGGTATTCCAGCCAAACAGGACGTAAAGCGGGCAAAATCGTACGATAGCCGTAAGCGCCGCAATACCGGCAAGGACGAAAAGAAGGATGGAAACCGTACCAACCGGCAGCATCAGTGCAATAGCTACGAGTCCAGCTGCGAGAATAAGGCGTATCACCTGGTCTGTTGTTCCGACATTTGCTTGCATAACAATGTGTTTTAAGTTATAAAGCAAATCTAGGACAGGACTTTCAGTTGTGCTGTAACCTATGTTACACAGAAACCCGCTCGCTGAAAAAAGCATGAAGGAGCTTGAGTTCGTTCCGGTAGAGTAATAGCAATCCTTCCTGCTCCAGCTTTTTCAGAAGACGGGAAATCACTACCCGCGAAGTGGCCAGTTCTGCGGCGATCTGTTCATGGGAAACGTGCAGCAGCGCCGATCCGGAAGTACGTGATTTTTCGCGCAGGTAGGTGATCAACCGCTCATCCAACCGCTGAAAAGCCAACTGATCGATGGTACGCAGCATTTCGTTGAACCGGTAACGCATCGTCTTCATGACGAAGCTTTTCCAGGAACTGAATTTCATGATCCACTGGTCCATCAGTGCGATGGGAACAAGCAGTACCTCGGCGCGCTCCTCCACGATAGCCGTGATTTCACTGGGTACTTCCTGCATGCAGCAGGTAAAGGTCATCGCACAGCTTTCCAGCGGGTTGACGTAATACAACAGCAATTCACGGCCGTCGGGTTCTGTCCGGAAAATTTTCAACACACCGGAAAGCACCAGGGGAATATGTGTCACCTGCTGACCGGCCTTCAGCAATACCGAATCTTCCTCGAAGGTTTTCGGAAGAGCGTGTGCTTCCAGTTCACGGAGCAGCGCGGGCTCAAAAATTTCGGCGAGAAGTCCTGTATCCATCACGAGTGTTTTTCCAAAAATAGGTATCCTTGCCGAATTGCCAACTGCATGGGTTTTAAACCAGCTAACGTGATGTGCCCGGGGCAAACCGCATAAAGTAAAGGACCCCGAAGACGGGCTGATCTGGAAATGGGAATTAAAAAACAGTAATCCCCCTATAAAGCAAAAACGCTGCAGAGACTTAAAATTCCGCAGCGTTTTTATCAAATGCCTGTAGCAGGACCAGTCAGATCGAACATTCGCGACTGTATTCTCCAAAGATATCCGAACCATTGCTTTCAAGGTCGTTACATTTTTCTTCTGCACGTGGACGTGAATCTTTAAATGTATACGTTCCATCAGACTCTGTTGTGGTGTTTCCGTCTCCATCAGTATAGATTTTTCTACATGTACACGTATATTCTTTTCTGCATGATGCCATCGTAAACGCTGACAAAACTACCAATGCTAAAATCGCTCGTTTCATAATCTCCTTGTTTAATTGTGTTTTTTAAGAATATCTTCTTTTAAGCTCTGAAGCAAAGGTGGGCGATTATGAGCGCACTATTGTTGCAGAAATTCCTGCACGACTTACATCATTCCCAGATTCGTGTTAAAATGCTTTAAAAGCCATGGTTTGTCAGGTACCCGTCACGAACAATAGAATGCGGGCAAACAAAAACGGGAGCGACAATCCCACTCCCGTTCCTGTTACAATTATTCCCATATTATTTCTCAAACGCCGCTACCACCTCATCCATTGCGCCTGCGCCAAAATCATCATTCGACCATTTCTTTTTTCCCGATTTGGTCACCAGCACAAAGGCCGGAAAAGACATCTCCGCAAGAATGGCCAATTGCCTTTCATCGGCTGCCTGCGAAACAGCAATGCCTTTCCCTGTCATTTTCCGGTAGGCCGAAACTGCCTCTGCCGCCCCCGAATTGCTGACACAAACACGGTATTCGATCTTCACTTCGGGATGCCGCTCGCGGAGCGCACGCATCCGGGCAATGGATTCCTGGCAAAAAGGGCAATTCGGAATCGAAATCACCACCAATTGTTGTGTTTCCAGGTCGTCCAGCTCCGATTTCATCTGAACCGGCGTCGGGTTGTTCGAAAAATCGCCTTCGTAAATCGGGTGCAGGAAAAAGTACCCGAAGAAAAAACCAACACACAAAACCAGCAGGGCCGCAATCTTTAATGTCCTCTTCCTGATCCATCTTTTAACGATCAGCCATACCAGCAATCCCAACAGCGGAAAAAGCAGGTAAGCCGCCACTTTACTTAGGGTATACGACAATTCCAGATCCAGGAAAAACGATTCAACAGAACTCATAATGTGTCAATAAACGTGAAATCCAATTTCGTTAAAGTACATACAAAGGTTGTGAGCGCAGGGGAACTTAACGTTTTTTGCGATTTGTGGAAGTTCTCGCCGCTCCTTAATGCAGGCCGTTCTTGGATGGAAACTCACAAAAAAAAGCGTGTATACCCTACACGCTCTTTTTGAGTTTATGAATGCTTCTTTTTTAATGCCCCATCACAACAACCTGCTCATGGTGAACCGAATGCCCGTCAGAAATTTCAAGCAGGTAGCTTCCGATTGCCAAACCGGCTGCATTGATTTGCGCATGCGTTTGGTTAGCGATACTTGATTCAAACAACAGCTTTCCTGCCAAATCGCGTAAAACAACCGTATATTTTACTTCAGCCTGTAGTCCTGACACATGGAATAAACCGTTGGATGGATTTGGATAAACCGTGCAATCCAATTGTTTGTTTTGACTGACAACTTCCAGCAACGGATCAATAACGACCGAATACGGCTCGTTTTCCAGGTCAAGCAGCACACCGGCAGAGTCTGTTTGCAACGCATTCGCAACCGTCAGATCTACTGCACCATCTAAGGTAGACGTAAGGAAAGTAACCGTACCGATGACACCATACGACGATACATTGGAATGATCAACTCTGCAAAGTCCCAAATGCGCCGTACCGTTTCCGTCATCCACACCTAGCCTGATCGCATCTACCGCAACTTCTCCCAACCAGGACTGGTCATTTAGTTGAATCTGGAAGCTGCCCGGAACAATTCCTGAAGAGGTATAACTCACAGTAAAGCCCAGTCCGTAGACATCTTCAAGGGGATAATCGGATGAACCAGCATGGATATTGATAGTCACAAGTTGATTGGCGCCATACACCTGCGCATCTGACGTGAAAAAGATCTTGCCATAATCATCAAGGTTTGATGGATCATCCGGTATCGGATGCAACGCATGGATCATTGCAAAGTTTTGCTGTACGGCAAGTGTATCATCAAAATTGATAATGCCGTCGCCGTTGCAATCCGTATACACCTGGTCGAGGCCTGCACCGCTTCCTGCCGTCATGGTTGAATCCCAGAAGCTCGCCATTTGCGGCAGCCAATCGTTGGTAATTGTATTTCTCGGAACACCCGTTCCCCCGAAATTAAGCCCGACATTAAAGAAATCAAGTGTTCCCACTGCAAAGTCATTGTCGGTATCTCCCGGCCAGACGATCAAACAGCTGTCCAGCGTAAGCAGGAGCGTGTCTGTACTGATACAGCCTTGTGCATTGATGCCTGTTACACTATACTCGCCCTCATTTGCCGGCAGAAAAGGCACTCCGTCGGTGACACCTCCGCTCCATGAATAACTTACCTGATCACCGGAAGCATGGAATGTGGCGGATGAAGCTATGCAGACCGAGGTATCCTGGCCGGCGTATACTACCGGTGCAATGACAACATTCAATGTATCGGTATTGATACAACCGTCGGCACTTGTGCCTGTAACAATGTATTCGCCATTGGCTGAAACAGTGAACGGAACGCCGTCTGTAACACCGTTATTCCAGGTGTAAGCGATTGCATCTCCGCTGGCAGTAAATACCGTCAGCGAGTCGTTACAAACCTGTTGATCGGTCCCCGCATCAACGATTGGCAGCTGCAGCATTGTCAGCAGGAGTGTGTCTGTGTTGGCACATCCTTGTGCATTGACGCCTGTTACGATATACGTATCTGCATTTTGTGCAAGGAAAGGCACGCCATCCGTGACACCGCCGCTCCATGAATAGCTTACAGCGTCACCCGAAGCAGTAAATACGGCCAGTGACGACACACAGACTGCTGTATCCTGGCCTGCGTATACGGTTGGTGTAATGACACTATTCAGCGTATCGGTATTGATACACCCGTCGGCACTTACGCCCGTAACAATGTATTCACCAGCGCCTGAGACCGTGAACGGAACACCGTTTAAGACACCATTGTTCCAGGTGTAAGAAACGGCATCACCACTCGCGGTGAATATCGCCAGCGAGTCATTGCAAACAAGTTGATCAGCTCCGGCAATGACGATTGGCAGCGGCAGCACCGTTACCACAACCGTGTCTCTGTTGAAACAGCCTTCGGCATTGACGCCGGTCAACACAAAGTCGTGTGTTTGATCCGGGGTGAAAGGTACGCCGTCGGTGATGTTATCGCTCCAAGAATAGCTTACTGCATCACCTGAAGCGGTAAGCGTTACCTGGGAACCGATGCAAACCGACGTATCCTGGCCGGCATGAACTTCCGGTGAAATGGAAACATTAACGGTGTCGGTTCTGACACATCCGTCGATACTGACACCCGTAAGGATGTATTCAGTGTCTGTGGTTACAATAAACGGAACACTATCGGTGATCCCACCACTCCACGAGTAGGAGACAGCATCGCCGCTGGCAGTGAGTACCGCCGTTGAATCATAGCAAATCATTTGATCGGCACCGGCATCAACGATTGGAAGCGGCAGTACGGTCAAATGCACCGAATCACCGAAGATCCAGCGACAGCCATTGTCTATCCTGCAATAATAATACCCGTCATCACCGATAGCAGCGGTAACCGACAAGGTTACGGCAGTTGCACCGGGAATATCAACACCGTCTTTCAGCCATTGATAAGTAATGGTAGGACCGGTTACCGAAGAAGTTTTTGTGTAGGTGCTTGCTTCGCAGATCTCGGCGATTTCAAGAACAGACGTATCCGGAATGAGCTTACATATCTTGGCCAATCCGTAAAAATTGGAATAACTTACATTTTCTGCCGCTGTAAAGCTGTGTTTGAAAAGATAGGTGCCTGTAGCAGGATCGTATTCAAAAAATTTCAGATAGGTGGATGAAGCCAACCCGTAAAGCTTACCATTCGTGCCGATTGCCAGTTTTCCGGGGTTCGTTCCTGTTGTAGTGCTATTATCAAAATCAAATTCCAGGCTGGCCGTATTTGTAACAGGATCAAATGCGATGATTCTCCCCTGGCTCCCGTAGTAGAAGCTGGCGTAAAGAGTGCCGTCGAGCCCCTCTACAAAAGATCCCAAAGGCCAGCTGACTCCAAAGGAGCTTTCCAGATCGATGTGCTCCGTATAAGTATTCGTTGTGAGATCATACGAATAAATCATCCCGGGAGCTCCGTTTACATCTCCGGCCGTAATCCCGTACAATTTCCCGTTTTGTGCATGAATGGGCTCCAGGTTATTCGGAAATGCGGAATACGTAGTAAAGTCATGTAAGACGGTAAAGGTGTTAGTCGTCACATCGAAACTGAATAGTACGCCGAAATTATTGGCTCCTGTGTTGTTCGTTACACCATACAGCATTCCGTCCTGTCCAACGGTAATCCTGATCTTGGTATTAAACATGTTTCCACCTGTAGGGCCATTATTGTAAATGGTAGTGTATGTATTTGATCCCGGCACATATTCAATCAAATGGCCTGTATTCGATGTGCCGCCACAATAAACAAAGCAGTAGAGCTTTCCGTTGGGGTGTTTCACAAAATGGAGGTCCAGGTCATTCATTGTTGGAAGAACGGAGCCCGGGAAAAGGGTCATATCCACCATTACTTCCACGCTGTCGGTAAGCATATCATACCGGTAAATTGTTCCCTGGTTGTACCGGCCACCACCTCCGAGACCATACAGTTTCTTATCCACTTCAACCAGTTCGGAAGAAGATTTACCGATCCTGGCACGGATGTCAAAAATCTCTTTTCCTGTTACTGTTTGCCCCGATCCGCTGTAACTGTACAACGCCCCTGCGCTCCCCCAGGATCCCTGGCTGGTTACGCCGTATAAAAGTCCGTCTGAAGCCTGTAACATTCCGTTGCAGGGATACGTTCCTGCGCTGAAATTGTAATGTGAAGTGCTGGTTGAAAAGTGAGCAACCACCGTTACACCCCATCCGGGATCAAATCTCGAAATCGTTCCCACTTCCTGGAAGGATCCGCTGGCCGTTTTGGAAGTAAAGAAGATTCGGCCATATTGGTCTTCGGTAGGCGTTCCATTCGCTTCACAACTATACTGGTTGAGCGTTGCGGTAGCAGTATTGTACTCAAAAAGGCGCGTATTGGCGACGCCGTAAAGCAACCCGCTTCCCGCTTCAATAAAAGATCCCGAAGGGTAACGTGATGCGAAGACCAAATCCTGCATTTTGGTGTAAGTCAGCGTTGTTTTGTCGAACGAAAACATCGTACCATAATTGCTCGCTCCGCCATTCAGCGTAAATCCGTACATCAACCCGTTGGCGGCTTCCAGCAAATCGCCTTTTGGTGAAGAACCATCGGTTGCGTTAAAGTCTTTCAGCTTTTCGTAGGTGCCGGTAGCAATATCATAGCGGAAAATAACGCCCTTGGCAGCAGCGCCGCCTAAATTGGTCATCCCGTAGAGTTTCCCATCCGACGACTGGATAAGGCTTCCCAGCGGGGCTTCTCCGTCTGTTCCATTAAAGTCATACAATTTCTGAACGATTTGCGTTGTAAGGTCATATTCAAACAACACGCCCTTGTCAAAATTTCCACCGCCCTTGGTAAGTCCGTACAATTTTCCGTTGGACGCCTTTAGCAATGAACCGTTCGGGTTTTTACCGGTCAGAGCTGAATTAAACGAATGTTTGATCACCATACCGCCTGTGGCAATTTCATATTCGTAAATAACTCCCTGGTCATAATCGCCACCCAACGATGTCATGGCATAAATAAAACCGGGAATCGGTTCGATTGGCGTCGAATTCACCGCCGTTCGTTCGCCGTATTTCTCAAAGGATTGAATCAGCGTAATGTTGGCGTTCTCGTCGGTGCGGAAAATCCCCCCGATATTATCAGGACCACCGTAGTTGGTAACCCCGAAAAATTCCATCGGCGCTTGGGCAAAATAAGTAGAAACCAAGGTAAGTGGCAGCAGGATAAATAATAATCTCTTCATCGTATCATTTAGATTGTCAGGTGTTTAAACTTCCACTGAAAGGAGGTCTTACGACAAATATAGCTTTTATATAGATTATCGCTTTTCTGCAAAGCGTTTTTAACAGTTAACGAATGCGTTACTGTGCAACCGGTATCCCGTATGAAAAGACCACGGCGATTCACTCAAACCACCGGAGCTGTCAGCGGCGGAGAAGGATCTTCATCGTTTCGTTGTGCAGTTTCCCGGATACCTTCAGAATATAAACTCCCGCAGCCCGGTCGGTTAAATCGATCGCATGCTTCCCCGGAGTCTCGGACATTTCCGTATACACCAGCTGTCCCAATGGGTCAAAGACCGTTATGCTTATCGGCCCGGTTTCACCGGTAAGGTCAAGCTCAAAGCTCCCGCTTGTAGGGTTCGGATAAACCGTCAACAGGTTTTCGTTTTCAGCTGCATCGACAGATTGCCCGGAAGTAAAAAAGAGGCCGTCGGTTTGCTGGAACCTGCCGAGATAGAGGTCTTTTTCGCCGTCGCCGTTGAAATCTGCTACGAACAGCCCGATGTTATTTCCCGTTGCTGCTGCCGGAAAGTATTCGTTGGAGTGGTCGGAGAAATGGCCGGTGCCGTCGTTGAGAAAAGCGGCAGGCAGCATATTGGAAAAATAACCCACGATGAGGTCGGGTGAGCCATCATTGTTCAGGTCGGTAAACACGGCATCGAAGGTATGCAGCAACTCAGACGGAAGGTGCGTAGCAGTGACATCGGTAAATACACCCGTGCCATCATTCAGATACAGGCGATCGCGGATATCGGGTGCTCCGGCGGAGGCAATGTTGCAATAAAACAAGTCATCAAAACCATCACCGTTCACATCCGCCCTGCTGATTTTGCGGGTTTCCATTGTAACACCCTGTGGCAAACGGGCCAGGGTTTCATCTGTGAAAATCCCACTTCCGTTATTAATCAGGAGTTTGTTGAAGTCTTCATTCCCGATAGCAAGATCTTTATCACCGTCGTTGTCCACATCTGTCAGCAATATGTCCTGCGTTATATTACCATCTACCGGCAAACGCGTGGCAGTTTCATCCGTAAAAAAGCCGGCACCGTCGTTGATGAAGAGCTTGTTTTGCCCGTTATTGCCAAAGATGAGGTCAACGAAACTGTCACCGTTTACGTCCAAAGCCACTACGGCATTCGAAACAAATTGCGGCAAACGCGCACTCACATCGGTAAAATCGCCATTGCCGGTATTGAGATAGAATTCGTGCGTAGCATCGTCTTCAGCGGCAAACACAATATCGGGCCATCCGTTCCCGTCGAAATCGGCAATGGCAATGTCCTCGCTATCGTGACTGACATTGGTGAGCCTGTTGGCTGTTGCATCGGTAAACACGCCTGACCCATCGTTGAATAAAAGGCGGTTGCGCTGGTATTCTTTGGCCAATACGATATCCGGGAAGCCATCTCCGTTAAAGTCGGCCACTTGCACATCCATCGTATTGCCGCCCACAGCGGCCGACGGAAGATTACTGCTGACATTTTGAAAATACTGGGCGCAGACCTGCAACGAAAACAGGCAGAGAACGATAACGGAGATTTTTTTCATGGGCCTTGTCAAAAAAGTTTCGCATAAAGGTATTTCCGGCGCCGGTGGCGGGCTTGTTCAATCCTGCTAATTCCTGCTTCATTCTCGTTTTTCTTTCTCATTCTTACGCCTCAATCCCATCGGAATGAGAAACAGAAGCAGAATGAGTGAAGGAAGGTTTGTATTTCTGGGCGGCCTTTCACACTCGGCCCTCACACTCACACTGAAAAAAAAGCCCTCATCCACCAAAGGCAGGCAAGGGCTTTTCCACTAACCATGTAACTCTACTCTTGTGCCTGCGCACTGTTTAGCAAATTCATGATCTCGTCGAGTTTCGGAGAAAGAATGATCTCCGTACGGCGGTTCATGGCTTTTCCTTCTTGTGTTTCGTTTGATGCCCGCGGGTAGTATTCACCACGGCCTGAAGCGGTCATACGCGCAGGCGCAACGGCATATTTCTCGCTGAGCAATCGCGTAATCGATGTTGCACGGGCAACGCTCAGGTCCCAGTTATCTTTGTAAACGGCTGTTTTGATCGGCACATTATCCGTGTGGCCTTCCACCAGGATCTGGATGTCCGGGTTCTTGTTCAGTACATCGGCAAGCGCCGTCAGGGCGTCTACTCCTTTCGGTTCAACGGTAGCCGATCCTGATTTGAACAGCAGTTTGTCCGACATGGAAACGTACACTTTTCCACCGCGGATTTCCATCGTCAGCTCGTCAGCGTCAAATCCGACCAATGCATTGCGCAGCGTTTCGTTGAGCTTTTTCGCCATTTCATCCTGGCGTGCAATGATGGCCTGCATTTCACGCAGCATCCGTTCTTTGTTTTGGAGGTCGCGGTTTTTCTGGGTTAGTTGTTCCGACTGACTTTCGTTGATGTTTTCCTGCCCTGAAAGCCGGCTCTTGAGCGTTCGGTTATCCGCATCCAGCCGCTCGTTGGTCATTTTCTCATTGTCTAAGGCAATGCACAATGAATCACGTTCCGCAACGACTGCCTGCAAACGTTTTCCACCTTTTTTCTTCTCCGGCATCGGGTCACCGCACTTGTAAATCGGTTGGCAGGAAGAGATTGCCAGTATTCCAACGGCGACCACGCCGGTCAGAACAGATGTGTTAATTCCTTTCATAACTCTTCGTTTTTAAATTGGTGTGTTGTTTAATTTCGGTATCGCTAAAGGAAAGACATTCTGAAACAGCACTCGGGCATTATTAGTGTTTTTTAGCAGAGTTTAGGGTTAATTATGAATTCATCTTCGGACTGTTTTTCAACAAAAAACACCAACCACCCAACCATTTCACCGAAAATTCTATCTTTCAGATTGTAAAACCATAATACAACAAAAATGAACGCTTTATCCCTTTTTCGAACAGCCATTCTTTCAGGTGTATTGGCTGCCACAGCAGTGATTCCGGCAGCAGACCAGGAAGAAACAGCCACATCGCTTTCCTTCAGCCAGGCAACAGGTGGGGAAGAATTCCTCGCACAAACCAATGTTCCGGGCGAACGCCGCCGTGTGAGAAGACGCACCCGCCGCAGAGTAAACCGACGTCATGAACGAAGAGAGAACAAGATGATCAATTACAGCGCTGCCGTAGCTGAAAACGTTTGGTACTGGTCGGCATAAGCAATAGTGTTAATAGCGAAATAGAACTGCTACAACGATTTTACCCCAATCGCCTGCGAATAATAAAACAGTAGCTGCTTTTTATAAAGCTTGCAGAATGATTTAAGAAGGGATAATACCTTTGAACAAAGGTGAAATCATGGTGACTATTTTCTTGAAAAACAGCTGTGCTTTAGGTTTGCTATTACTGTCAGCGTGTTCAAATGACAAATCAGCCGACAAAAATCCGGTGCACTTGGAACATAAGGCAACAGATAATGTCGAAGCTGTAAAAATTGAGCGCTGGACTCCCATTATTACCTGGGATGATCTAAAGATTGAAGCCAATTCAAATATTGATTCAACAATGATTCAATCTGTTAAGGTGAAATTTGAGCCTTACGTTTGGTTCGAAGATTTTCCGGCACCTTCTATCGATACCGTGAGCAAATCACCGTTGGATTTCAATTCCAATAAAGAAGCAAAACACTATATCACAGCTATAAAAAATGGCTATAAGACTGGAAATTCAACATTTGGTGGGCATTATGAATTGATCACGTGGGGATGCGGATCTCCTTGTGCAAGTGGTGTTATTGTGGATAGAAAAACCGGCAAAATATATGATCTTCCAATGGTTGCCTTCGGATATGAGTACCGTTACAACAGCCTGATGCTACTAACAAATCCACCCGATGAAAACGGATTTTATGATCTGCTTGGATTTGCTGAACCCGAAATTTATGTATTTGACGAGGCGAAAAAAACATTGATCTTACTTGACCCGAAAGGCAAAAAATAATCCTGGATTTTATCGCCTCCTGATCTCAGGAAAATTGCATCATCAAAGGATGAATCTTCACGGTTAATCCCTGCTTAGAATATCTATATCACTGATTTTTTGTTCGCAAGCCAAAAAAACATCTTTGACGAACCATTTGTTCACTTATTATCAATATGTTTGGGGTGAACCATTCACTATTCCATGTATACCCACGCAACCAAACAACAGGAAAGTAATCAGCTGCCGGCAAAAGGCGATGTTGCAAAACAGCATGGTGAGCATACGGATGTTCCGCAGTTTACAAACAGCCGTTCAGGAGCCATTGCCCGATTAGAGGAAGCTGGCCAGAACGGACAGCAGGTACGTCAGCTAAAGGCTTACCAGGCAATGGCCGACAATTATACCGCACAGCTAAAAGAAAAACCCAACAATACCGGTTTGCCGGATCAACTGAAATCGGGTATCGAATCGCTTTCAGGAATGAGCATGGATCATGTGAAAGTGCATTACAATTCCGAAAAGCCTGCACAGCTCAACGCACACGCGTATGCTCAGGGAAGTGAGATTCATGTAGCCAGCGGGCAGGAAAAACACGTCGCGCACGAAGCATGGCATGTGGTGCAGCAAGCCCAGGGCCGCGTGAAACCAACCATGCAGCTCAAAGCCGGTGTTCCGGTAAACGATGATGCCGGCTTGGAAAAAGAAGCCGATATCATGGGAGAAAAAGCCTTGCAAACAGCTGCGGAAGGGACTGCCATTTCCCAGCGGAAAGCAATTGCTCCATACGATCACCCGGTTTATCAACTGGCGACCAAGATCACTCATACTGTGGGAACAGTGCCTTTTGCCGGGAAAAATTATCTCGTAGGTAAAAAAATGGTTGCTTCCCTCGATCCTGATGAAGTGGTAACCGGATCGGCTACTACCGCCGACAATTATGACTGGATGAAGGGCATCCGGGCTTATTACGGACCGGCCGGAGTAATTCGCGGACATTTATTGAATCACGACCTTGGAGGTTACGGTGTCCCTGAAAACCTCTATCCTATTTCATCGATGGCCAATTCAGAGCATTCGGACCAGGTGGAACAGAAGGTTAAAGGCGCTTTGACCGATTCAGCAAAGGGAACGAAGACCCCGATCAACTATACCGTGACGGTAGATGAAGAGGGGCCGGTTGATGTCCCTTACGAAAAGGCCGCTTTTGAATGTAAATGGTCGGATGAAAGCGGAAATGTTTTCGAAAAACGGATCGAATCAAATCTGCTCACTGACAAAGGATGGGGCGGAAAATCCAAAGGCGCGTTAAAATCACCATACGCCTGGCGCCATGGCAAAAGACGTGGTGAAGAAAATATGGATACTCCCTTGGGAGACGGAAGAATCGTTATCGATAAATCACCCTTAGGCCTGTTTGTTGATTACGACTCTTTAAGAGACCGGACATTGGATTCCAAAGGAATTTCGGATGTACAGGACTGGGAAGAAGCCATCAAAATGATCAGTAACGAGCTGGATGAATTGGGAGCTCTTGCCGATCCGCTTGATCCCCCGAAAATATTAATTGACGGTAATAATTACCTGGTCTACATACAGGGTGAAGTAGTAACCGCAACAACAAACGGCACACTTGCTCAGTTAACGGTGGATAAAAGTGAACAAATGATGAATAACCTCAAAGCGATCCGTGCAGAACGGATCTACCTGCAGGAAGGCATTGACGAGGAGTTAAATGAAGAGATCAACGACATCGATATGACGGATGTCTGAAATGATTCATTTGATGAAGTAAGAGTGCTGAGCCTGTCGGCGAACTGGAAGGTAACTGATATCTTTTTCATTCCTGCGGCTGGCATTTTGCCCATTAACAATGGTTAGTATGCCTTGAAATGACACAAATACTTTTAAGGAAAAAAGTAAGATCAATACCGATGCACGCACGACGGGTCCACCACCACGATCGGAAAACGGTTTCCCTCGTTTTTCAGCACTACCACCGCTTCAGTCTGAGGCGAAACCGGTGTTTTGAAATCGAACCGGAAACCTTGCACTTTATAAGGCTCATTCGGGTGATCACGCCCTTTCCGCAACACCCGCACAAACCTGGTTTCCACCAATTGTTGGTTGATGACCAAATCAACCCGGCACGTAAACGACGTGTCCATTTTCTGGATTCCCGCCATAAAACTGACAAAAGGAACATGATCGTCTTTAAACGCCAGTTGCACTTCTTCACCACTGATACGGTTTATCTCGTTCTCGCTTGAAAAAGCCCCCGACCATACATTTCCTTTGCTGAGCAAAATCGGGTAATCGTGCAACGATCCTTCCGGAACACGTTTGTAGACTTGCCATTCGGGATAACCGTAAGCTGTTACGTCGTAGAAAACCGTGTCCAACGAATACGGCGGTTTCTGGAATGTTCGGATAAACTCATCGTTGCGCGTATTCACCACCCAGTCGGGCTGGTAAAAAACATCCAGGATGTACATATTACGGGCATATTCCGTCACCTGCTTTGAGTTCAACCCCGACATATCCACCACATAACCTTTCGCATACCGCCCCGTCAGCCCGTGCCAGGTCATCAGCGTATCGCTTTCCGGAACGGTATAACCGAGGTATAATCCGATGGCATTGCGTTCGTATTCCACCGTTGCCAGGTATTCTTCCAGCCACACTTTCCCGTCGGCAATATCGCGGTAGATATAGGTAAGGTGGCCGAGCGCCAGCGTCAGCAACAGCGCCACACGCACCATCGGGATCCTGATCAGCTGCACGAAGAAAGCCACACACAACATCATTTGCAGGATCAGCAGCAAATCAGGCAAGGTGTAATACCACATCATCCGTTCGCCGGGATTGTAGAAGTAATACAGTACCAATGTCGCCAGGAAAGCCACTCCCGGCACCAGCAGCTTCAGTTTCTCCCATTTTTTAAGGAAAATGATCACGACGGTCATCGCCCCCGCACCGATCACCGTTCCGATCATCAGCGGGTAATAAAAATCGTCTTTGGCGTAACGGACAAAAAACGGGAACCAGTAGTCGCTGGCATGATAGTGATATTCCAGCTTCGCGTAGGCCGATTGCGGCAGCGGACTACCAAATACCAGCGTCGCAAAGCCGATCCAGCCAACCACAGGCAATACAGCATACAAGAGCAGGTTGCGCAAGTGTTTGTTCGACCAGCGAACCGGCAGCAGCAAACGAAAATTGCCGATCAGCCACGCAACACTGATGACCATCACGATAGGCACGGCATCCAGTTTCGAAATGACTGAAAGCGCCAGCAAAAACCACATCAGGCGTTCCTTTCCGGCATAATAAGCAAGCAGCGCACCCATGACGATTGACAGGTGCATCGGTGTCTCCAGGCCGGCTTTCATAACGCCCAGGAAATACTTGCTGCTGATCAGTACCAGCACCGTAAAAACCAGGAAATCGTTGCCCTTTTCGTTCGTTTTTCTGAAAATACGGATGAGGCAGAAGATCAGGATAATCAGCCCCAGGAAGGCCGTCCGGCGAATTGCCTGCTCGGGAACCTGTGCTCCGGTAGCGCAAATCATCCCGTTGACCAATCCCTGCACAGGTGAAGAGATCCCCATTACAGGCCCGTCTCCCGGGTTAAACGCATAAAAATGGCCGTCGTGGAAGTTTTCCAGGTAACGCATTACAAAACCTGCATCGTCGAAAAACTCTCCCGGGTACAACGCAAAGATCGTCACGGCGCAGCCACCGGCTATAAGCAGGTCAACACCTGTATCCAGCCACTTCCTGTGATGATAGGCATACTGCGCAATCGCGGTCAAAGCCCCCGCCATCAGCACAAACCCGAGTGTTATCTCCACACTGATTCCCTGCGAATCGGTCGCCGAAAAATAGAGCAATACGGCAGCCGTCAAAAGAACAGCCATTGAAACGATGCGAATAATGAGTTTACCCATAACAGCATAAAACTATGAAAATAATTCACTGTAACAGACTCTATTGCAGGATCGAAGTAAATGGCAATCCCCGTTTGTGGTGTTGATACCGAAACGGATGAGCTTGAAATCCTATTTTTCAGGTTTCCCGTCAAAATCTGCCGAAAAAAGGGTGTTTCGCCATTTTTTATCTTCCAAAACCCTTATAAACAAAGGGATTCCGAATTTCAATCGGGTCAACTCCGTCTACGCGCCGTAGATAACCCGTAGATAACCCGTATATAACCCGTATCAGGGATCTTCAAAAAGCGTGTTAAAAGCTTGGAATCCTAAAACCAGGTAAGAGCAGGAAAACACCCAAAATAAGGCAACAAAACTTCACCACAAAGGTAAGAATACACTATCGGGAAGATAAGGCAGTTTTTAACCACGTAGTGCACATAGACAACATAGAAAAACCCCAAACCAAACTATGTATACTTATGTGTTCTATGTGGTTAATTACAATCTACGACAGTTTCCTTTGTGTTCTTTCTAACAAGTCAAACTTGTTCCTGTTTCTTTGTGCCTTTGTGGTGAATTTCGGGTCCTTTTATAAAACCTTAAACTCCGTTCTCCGGTTCTGCGCGTGCGCCTCATCCTGCAATGCCTTGGTTCCCATTTTGGCAATTTCCGCATCGCTGATGATCGGCTGTGTTTCGCCGTAACCTTTGTAGGTCAACCGCGATTTATCAATACCGGCTGCAATCAGGTAATCGACCACGGCCTTTGCACGGTTTTCCGATAATTGCTGGTTATACGAAGCAGATCCCTGTGTATCGGTATGACCTGAAATTTCAATGCGCAATCCCGGGTTTTCGGTCATCAGCTTATGCACACGCTCCAACTCCACCGTCGATGCCGGTTTCAATGAATACAGGTCGTAGTCAAAGAAAATATTCTTGAGAATGATCTTGGTTCCGGCCGTCAGTTTCTTGAGTGAAATATCGCGTGTAATCTGCTGGAACGTACTCGTATCACTGAGGGTCACGTTTTCGGAATGAAAAAGGTAATCGGGGGCTGAAACGGAAATCCCGTAATTTTTTCCCGACGGCAGCGAAACAAGGAATTTCCCGGTTTCATCGTTGGAATTAAACGTTCCGATCAGTTCGTTCTTATCGTTGTCAAACACTTCGATGACCGCGGCTACCGGCTGCTTGCTGGCTTCGTCGAAAATAGCGCCTTTCAGAAGGCTCACTTTCGGCTGCTCGGCAACGCTTTTTTTGCTTAGCGGCGTAAAACGGATACTGTACAGGTTTTTGGAAACCTCATCACGTGAAGAGGCATAATACGCTTGCGTTCCGTCGGCTGTCATCACAAAAAACAGGTCGTCGCCCGGGGTATTGATCGGATCGCCAAGGTTTTCCGGTTCCGACCAGCCCGTTTCATCGCTCCACACGGAACGGAACACATCAAAACCGCCGGTTGATTCATGTCCGCGCGAGCTGAAATACAACGTGCGGCCATCGGGGTGAATGAATACCGATTCCTCATCGTCGCTGCTGTTGATGGTGCGACCCAGGTTTTTCGGAGCTTCCCACTCACCTGCGCTATTTTTGGAAATCGACCAGATATCACGTTTGCCGCGGCCGCCGTTTCGGTCGGAAACAAAATAGATCGTCTGCCCGTTCGGGGCTATGCTCGCAGATGATTCGTGCGCGTCGGTATTGATCGGGACCGAGATCGGCAGCGGACTCGACCAAAAAGAGCCTTTCAAAAACGATTCGTAAATATCGCCGTTGCCGTACTGGTTGTCCTGGTAAATGAGCAGACGCTGACCGTCATTGGAAACAGCCACAGCCGAGTTGAACCGGTTGGGTACGTTAATCACCTCAGGGAGCGCTTCCGATTCAAGCCATTTCCCGCTTTCAAAATCGAAATTGGAATAAAAAACGCGTTCTTTTCCTTCGCTGTTTTTCTTGATCTCACGCTCCGTTGCCGGTCGGCGCGAGGTAAAGAACAATTCCGAACCGTCGGCGGTGATTACCGGGGCATAGTCGTTAAACGGACTGTTCACGGTGCTTCCCAACGCCTCGATTTCAATGCGCAGGGAGTCGTATTCCCGGATAATGAGCTTGTCGGGCTGGGCAAAAAGATTCCCTGCTGCGAAACAACACAGTACAATCAGGTGATTTTTCATCGTAAAAGGGATGAAGGATTAAATACGTGAGCGTGATCTTCCGAACGAGGACATATTGTAGCGCAGGAAGAACTCCACTCCTCCGCGGGTTTTTGATACTTCCGTAAGGCTCGAAACGTTTACGTCATAAGCAAATCCAAGGGAATAATCGCCCCATTCGAACATCGCTTTGGCAACCATCGCATCTTTGTTTCGGTAGAACAATCCAAGCGACAGGAACGAAGATTTGTTCATTCCCGTAGAACGGGATGCTTCGCTCAAACGGCACTTGAAGTAGGTTCCCACCAAAAGCTCCTGCGCCGATTTCTGGCGTTGGTAATAAACTCCCGGAACGATCGACCAGCGCGAGTTGCCCAAACCGATGTTACCGTTGGCAAAGATCGACCAGCGCATGTACAGTTCTTCCTCGTCACCTGCACCTAAGAACGAGTACTTCGGTTTGTTGAGGTGATAGATCGCAAATCCGTAGTTGAACGATTTCTGGTCATTCGACGTCATGTAGCTGTCGCTTTCCTTGTAAGTATAGACCAATCCGGCTCCGAAGTCTGCATACGAAAACTGGCTCGTGGCAAAGTTTTCACCACTCGACAATGTAGCATCGTAAGCCATTCCGTTGTACTGGCTTCCCCATTTCCCCGCAGCGGCATTGATCCCACGCTGACCGAAACCACCGTAAATGGCGGCTCCCAGTGTGCTGGTTCTGTCGAGGATAATGTGGTAGCCCAGGCTCACGTTCACATTCGTCGTGGAAACGCGTGCGTCACCAGCCTGGTCGTTGAAGAAATTCAGACCGTAAGCAATGTGCCCGTGTTTGCCGCGCTTGTTTTCATTGATACGCCCGTCGAACGAAGCGGCAATGGTTTTGTAAGGTGAAGCCACCGATTTCCACTGCGTACGGTAATTGACGATTGCCTGCAGCGGCGAGTTGGCTCCCGCAAGCGCAGGATTCAGCGTCAACGGCGAATACGGCATTTGCGAAAAGTGTACATCCTGGGCAAGCGCACTGAGCGAACATCCCCCGAATAAAAGTGTAATAAGTAGTTGATTAAAGCGTATTGTTTTCATAATGCTATCGTTTTTCAATTAACGGATTACCTGAATTGTTCCGGACATTTGCACCTCTTCTCCATTGATGCGTATACCGTTGAGTTTGTAGACAAATGCTTCTGCATTCACCGGTTTGCCTTTATAGGTTCCATCCCAGCAAACCTGGAGGTCGTCGGTCTGGAACACTTTTTCTCCCCAGCGGTTGTAGATCGCGAAATCCACCTGCGAGAAGCAGTTTCCGAACGCGCACAGGAAGTCGTTGCCGTTATCGCTGTTTGGCGAGAAGATCGTTGGTACGAATACCTCGTTACACACCGGGTTTACTGTAATTGTGACACTTGCAGTACCCGAACAGCCGTTGGCATCGGTGCCGGTAACCACATAGATCGTACTGGTCGTTGGCGTCGCAACCGGGTTCGGGCAGTTGGTACAGCTCAATCCGGTTGCCGGTGCCCAGGTATAGGTTGTTGCTCCCGAAGCGGTCAGCTGCACCGAAGCGCCTTCGCTGATCACGGCAGAACCGGGAACGGCCGTTACGTTCAGGTTACCGATCTGGTCAACCGTAAACGTGTTGGAGGCGCTGCAGCCGTTGGCATCCGTTGCAGTGAGTGTATATGTTCCGTCGTCGAGGTTCGAGATCGTTGCCGTAACAGCCGCGCTTCCCGTCCAGGAATACGTATAGGGTCCTGTTCCACCGCTAACCGATGCGGCAATGCTTCCGTTGAGCGAACCGCAATCTTCATCGGTAACCGTTCCGGTGACCACAATTTGGGTCGGACCACTGAGTGTTACCTGCTCCGATACGGAACAGCCGGCATTATCGGTCACTGTAACGGTATTCAGACCGGCACTAAGTCCGGTAGCGGCGGCCGTAGTTTCACCCGAAGGCGACCACAGGTAAGTGTAAGGTGCTGAACCGCCGGTTGCCGAAACAGTTGCCGTTCCGTCATTTACCCCGAAACAGGACACGTCCTGCTGGTTCGAAATCGTCAGTGTTGGCCCGCCGATTGTTCCTACCGTTACGTTCGCTGTTGTCGTACAGCTATTGGCATCCGTAACCGTTACGGTGTAAACTCCGGCCCCCACAGGGGTTGTAGTCGCCCCCGTACCACCCGAGGGCGCCCAGCTGTAGGTATAGCCTGGAGTCCCACCAGAAACGTTTACAGTTGCCGATCCGTTGTTGGCACTGCACGCAGCGTCCACCGCCGAAGTCGTTGTAGAAAGTGCTGTTGGCTGTGTAATCGTGAAAGTTGCAGTTCCCTCGCAGCCATCGGCACCGGTAGCAGTAACCGTATAGGTTGCCGCTGTCAGGTTCGATTGTGTTGCACCGGATAAGTTGCCCGGGTTCCAGACATACGTCCATGGACCACCATTTCCACCGGAAGCGCTTACGGTCAATGCACCGTTATTGCCACCGTTACACGAAACATTGGTCTGGTTGCTGGAAGTAATCGTCACACCCGGACAAGGTGTTGTCGTACAAGCGGGAATCCCCACCAAAGTCGTGATGGATTCGATCTCACCGGTATTGTCCACTACCTGGATCGGCAATGTTCCCGGAGGTGCTGTTGCGTTGGAAGAATACGTTGTCCAGACCATCGATGTTGTAGCGCATCCCGGAGGAAAAACACAACCCACGATACAAGCGGAACAGTCCTGTGTAGCCACTTCGCTCTGCCATTGGTAAGGTGCAATTCCACCTGAAACGGTCAGATCACCATTGGTTTCCACACATACATCCAAACCGGCGCAAGGGCTTACGGTAATCGTTGTTGTTACGGTCGCGCCACACGAGAGCAGGAAACTGATCGTATGCACACCCGGGCCGGCTACCGCAGGATCAAATGCACCTGTCGAAGCATTGGTTATTCCCGGACCCGACCACGTACCTGAAACAGGTACCGGTGCACAGGCCGCTCCCAATGGTGGTGTGGCCGCTAACGTAATCGGTGCATCGGTCACACACATATTGTTCACAGGGGTAATATCGGCATAGCAGCAGCTGCTCGGCGTAACGCTTACATCGTCAACGAAGTAATACGCAAACGGCATCGGTAAAGCCATTCCGCCACCGGCCGGTGTGTGATTCTGGATATTGGTTCCCGCATTGTTGAAGAAATTACCGATCACAAAATACTGCTCACCGCCGGCAGCAATGTAATCCCACTGCAAACGCACCCAGCCGCTGGTATCTGAGATTACACAGGTACTGTTAAGTTGTGGCGTAAGATTGATCAGGGAGTTGGAACTTCCCGGGCAGGCATTGTGCTGGTAATTGGTATTCGTAAAGCGGATTCCCATGTTATTGGTCGCGTACAACGACATATTCGCCAGACTCACGTAAAACGAAACGCAATAGGTTTGTCCGGCAGTCAGCGCTGAGGAAAGCCGCCCTTGCACATATTCACGATATTCACTGCCCACTTCATGCGAGATAAACCCTGCATGGCGCGTTCCTGTATGCGAGTATTGGTAACCCAGCTGCGAATACGGCATGTGTGTTGGCCCCATCCCGCCTATCAGCATATTGCATGCTGAAAACAAGTCAGGCGTTGTACAGGTATCATTCCCGGAATTGGTGTCGTCCCAGTCGATCAGATCGGCATAACCTTCCCCGAACGGATTCCCACAGTTTGTGGTGGTTTGCTCAAAGCTCGGGTTTACTACCAGGTTCTGCGCAAAGCCGTTTGAAAGGACAGCAAAAGCGCAAATCAGCCCGATAACCAGTTTCTTTTTCATGTGTTCCAATTTTAGTTATCGGGTGATTAACGAACCAATGTCACATTCCCTTTCTCAGAAACAGTAGTACCGTCCTGCAGGGTCAATTCCAATACATAGACATACGAAGCGGCATTCATCGGTTTCCCTTTGTAAGTACCATCCCAGCAATTGGCCTGGTCGTTTGTTTCGAATACCAACTCACCCCAACGGTCATAGATCTTCAGGGATACCTGCTCAAAACAGCTTCCGTAAAGGCACAATTCATCGTTGTTGAGGTTGCCGTCTGGCGAGAAGATCGTTGGCATGAAGTATTCACCGCAAACCAATTCGATGAACACCGTTGCTGATGCTGTTCCCGTACATCCGTCCGGTGAGGTCACCGTTACAGTGTAAATGGTCGTTTCATCCGGAGAAGCTGTCGGGTTCGCGCAATCGTCACAAGTCAAATCCGTAGAAGGATTCCACGAATAAGTTGCTCCCGGAACAGCAGGTGTTGTGGTAGCAGTCAAGCCAACCGTTTCGCCGGCAAGAATGGTGCTTGAGACTGGCGTTACGTCTACATCCAATGAACCCGTAGGCACGATGGTATAGCTGCCTGTAGCCGTACATCCGTTGGCATCGGTCACCGTTACATCGTAATCCCCGCCCGGAAGATTGCTGATTGTTGCGGTATTTCCTGCCGGAGTCCATGCATAGGTATAAACCGGGGTTCCGCCGGAAGGCACGACAGTGATGCTTCCGTCGGCATTTCCACAGGTGGAAGCGGTAATTGTTTCAGTGATAGTAATGGCTGTTGCCGCACCAATCGTTGCGTCGGCCGAGGCTGTACATCCAGCCGCATCGGTAACCGTTACCGTGTAGCTGCCCGCTCCCAGGTTGGAAGCTGTCGCTGCAGACCCGCCGCTAGGCGACCAGGCATAAGTATAGCCCGGGGTTCCGCCGGAAGCAGTTACCGTGGCCGAACCGTCTGTTAATCCGGCACAGGAAACATCCGTTGTAGCAGAAATGGTTGCTGAAGGACCGTTCACCGATGTCACGGTTACGGTAGCTGTTTGCTGGCAGCCATTGGCATCTGTTACGGTTACCGTATAACTTCCGGCCGCAATGTTCGATGCTGTCGCAGCATTACCGCCGCTTGGCGACCAGGAATAGGTATATCCTCCTGTTCCACCCGAGGCAACTACCGTAGCAGTTCCCGTTGGTGTGGTACACGAAGAAGGAGTAGATGATGTCGATAAAGAAATCGCCGAAGGTTCGTTAACCGTGGCTGTAGCAGTGGAACTGCATCCTGAAGCTGTCACGGTTACGGTATAGGTTCCTGCAGAAAGTCCGCTGGCAGTAGCAGCATTACCGCCGCTCGGTGACCAGGAATACGTATACGGACCCACACCCGAAGTAACCGCCGTTGCAGTACCGTCGTTGGCGCCGTTGCAGGTTATGTCTGTAGCAGTAGCCGAAATGGTTTCTCCGGCAACTACGCTAACGGTAGTTTGTGCGGTGTTCTGACAGCCGTTCGCATCGGTAACCGTCACGGTGTAAACGCCATCTTCCGCAGAAGTAGCAGCTGTAATGGTCGGGTTTTGCGTTCCGTTCGAATAACTGTTCGGTCCGGTCCAGGAATAACCTGTTCCACCCGAAGAAGTCAGCAAAATATCTGAGCCTTCGCATACCGGGGAATTGCTTCCCGCAGCGGCTGAAGGCAACGGATTGACAGTAACAGAAGTGGTAGCAGGAAGTGATGCACAACCACCATCGGTAATCACAAGTGAATACGTTCCCGCATCGGCAGCTGTGGACGGTGAAACAGAAGGATCTTCTGACGTGCTGTTAAAACCGTTAGGGCCTGTCCAAGCATAAGTTGCTGAAGGAATGTTATTTCCTGAAAGGTTGATCGGCTGGCCTTCACATACCGGCGAATTCGACGATGCGTTTGCTACCGGAAGCGGTGTTACCGTTACCGATACGTTGGCAGGAGCAGAGCTACAACCGTTTTCGGTAACCACCAAAGTATAAGTTCCGCCATTTGCAGCCGTTGCCGGTGAAATGGAAGGATCTTCCGCCGAGCTGCTGAAGCTGTTAGGGCCCGTCCAGGCATAAGTCGCACTACCTACGGTAGGTGACGTTAAGTTAATCGTTGCCCCCTCACATACCGGACTATTGCTTCCCGGAGTTGCCGTTGGTGTTGGATTTACGGTAACAGTAACCGGCGTTCGGGTTGTACTGACACAAGCCGGACTTCCGTTTACAACCGTTTCCACGTAATACGTTGTAGTGGTGGTTGGTGAAACACTTAATGGCGTGGCCCCAAGGTTGGTTCCACCCGAAGGAGCAGTATATACGTTGTAGGTAACGCCCACAGCCGGGCCCGATGCCGTAATGGAAGACGATTGTCCCACACAGATCGAAGAAGGCGTAGCCGTAACCGTTGTTGCTGCGGCCGGTGGTGTACAAGGGGTAGTAATACAATGAACCGTCGGCGTGACAGTAACGTTGGTTACAACCGGTGTAAATGATGCTTCCGTTACGTTGGTAAACTGTGTGGTGGTAATAGCCTGAATAGTAGGCGTATTGCCGGTATTGGCCTGCGTAATATTATTGACGGTGCAACCAGCTGCTCCACCCAGCTGACCGGTATTATCCGTACGAATGATGTTGTAGTTGAACCCGCCGGCCTGCTGATCAGTCATTACCATGTAATAGCCCTGGTCGGCAGCCACACCGCCTTCAGGCAAAATAGCCGAAAGTCCGATTGGCAGGTAACCACGGTTAAAGGCAAACGTATTCGCTACAGGGTCGAACTTTGCAGCAAAGGTGTAAAAGGCGAGTGGAAATACTTCAATTCGTGTACCGATCAAACCGTAACTTCCGTCGGAATGTTCCGAAATATCCTGCAAAACTATCGTATTCAGGAAGGAACCTGTAAGGCGCCGTCCGTACTGAACCACGACAGAACCACCTGTACCCTGGATTCGGGTAATGCTGGCGTGCATATCGTCATAACCACCAATCACAAGGTTTCCGCTGGAAAGGCGCGTAATAGAATTGAGGCCTTGTGAAGTGGTATTTCCCTGTCCCCAGCGGTTGATATAAGTTGTAGCACCAGCCGTTGTTGTTTTGGCGATGAGCGCGTTGCGCGGGTAATCTCCATCCGAGTTGAGTGTTCCGGAACCTTCCGAAGAAATTCCGACAAACACATAACCATCTGCCGATTCGGCAACATCATTGAAGTAATGTTCATCGGGGTTGGCCACGTTTACCGTGAAAATGCGGCTCCATTGCAGCGTTCCGGCCGAGTTGACCTTAAACGCCAATGCGCTCGAAGTATCCACTGTACTTCCGCTAACGCCGTCCCAGAAATAATCCACACCACCGGCTACCACGAAGCCGCCGTCGGATGCCTCGATCACGGCATTACCGTATTCACTTGATGGTTTCCCGGCAAAATCAGGACACTGGTAACGCTTCGACCAAAGGGTATTCCCGTTTTCGTCGATACGGATCAAAATGGCACCGCCGTTGGAAGATGTTCCCGTAACGATGTAGCCTCCGCTGCTGACGGCTTTGATGTCCATCAAACTGGATGCGATCCCGCCTGTATAAGACTTTGCCCATTGAACGGTACCGGCGCTGTTCATTTTTACGACGTTCCCGAAAAATGGAATGAAATTGGAGTTGGTACCTGCGAAAACAAGATCCCCCATACTGTTTTCTACCATACCCCCGGCGATGTCGAAACTGGCGACATCCTGTGTAATCCGAAATGTTGATTGGCCAAACGACAGTGCCGTGACCAACCAACATGAAAGTACAGATAGTAGTAAGTTAACTTTCATAGTAGTAAATTGAGTAATTCCCTGCAAAACTACTCCCTCAAACAAGCTGAGGCTAGAGGGCTGCCCCCTCAATGTGCATTTTTTAACAGTTTGTGAATCAATCGGTTCGCTACTAAATTCAAGGCCCCGGACACAATTTTATCCCCAGCCAAACCCTGTTACTGTCAAAATAAAATTTTCAAAAAAAACGAGAAACGAACGTTATTGAATGCATTCGCACCCAAAGCGTTTATATTTTCACAGACGTACTTACAGTGTCCCGGGCCACTGATCCTGCAATCTGTGGCAATTAAAACCAATCGTTACGGATAGTTTGAAGAATTTAACGCTGTTGGCGACACTCATTTTTAAACGAGGTGTACCCCCTCAAAAAAGCCTTTCTAAGCCCAATCACAGGAGTGATTGCGTGGATCAATCAATTATTTTCTTAGATTAGTCGTTTAGAAAAAATGCTCTACTATGAAGAAACTCCTACTTTTTTGCACTGTGCTCTTTGCCGGAAACGCAGCAATGGCGCAGTGTACAACGACTAATGCAACGTCGTGCGTCTGTGAGGACGGCTCGTCGAATTGCTTACTACTACCCGATATTACTGCTTCCTGGCTGGGGATCAGTAACAATGGCTACATCGAATATCCGCAATCAGGTGCAGGGACCAATTACAATGGCCAGGGACCGGATGACGGACGTCTGCGCGTTTCGGGGTCTACACCGAATATCGGTCACGGATCTTTTACCGTAAGAGGTGAAGATGCAAACGGTACGCGTACATTCCTCTGCGGAAACGATACGGTGTTCAACGTGCCGCCAAACGGTCAGTTTACTTGTCCGAACGGTCACCCGAACCCAAAACAGCTCATCATTCAGCGTATCTACAACAAAAACGGAAACGCGATGAGTTATGTAGATCAATACGTAGGTAGTATGACCTATCACGCTGCACACGGTCACAATCACGTAGATGATTGGGCGGTTATGACATTGCGTGTGCCTACTGCAGATCCGAACCCGCTTAACTGGCCTATCGTGGGTACAGGGGCAAAAATCGGTTTCTGTTTGATGGATTACGGTCAGTGTGGTTCCAACGGAAGTACGTATGACGGACATTGCCGCGATGACAATACCGTTTACAACCAGGGTACCGTGCTGCACAACAGCGATTTCCCAAACTGGAACCTGGGTGGCGGAAACTACAACTGTTCGGTGATCGAGCAGGGTATTTCTTCCGGGTGGACCGACGTTTACGGAAAACACCTGGATGGTATGTGGATCAACGTTCCACCGAATACCTGCAACGGTGACTACTACATCGTATTGGAAATCGACAAGCGTGGTAACTTCATCGAAGAGCGCGACGACAACAACTACACAGCTGTTCCGGTAACTTTGACCATGCAGCTGCCTGCAGGAACGCCTGCTTTGCCAACCATTACTTCGGATAACTCTCACAACCTGTGCGAGGCTGCTGATATCACATTGACAGCATCAGGAGGACTTTCTTACCTGTGGTCAACCGGTGAAACGACTCAGTCAATCACCGTAAATACTCCGGGAAGCTATACATGCGAGGTAACAAGCTACTGTGGTGTAAACACCTCTGAGCCGTTCGTGATCAACCAGGTCGTAACTGCTCCTCCTGCACTGCAAGGGGATACGGTTTGCGTAAGCGGCGCAATGACATTGACAGGAACAGGAACAGGCGAAATCACGTGGTACGACGATCAGGGAATCCTGGTTGGTACCGGAGATACTTACACGACTCCTGTTTTGACAACGACGACTACGTACTATGCCATGAATACGGATACGTACACAGACACTTTGAGCTGTGAGCCGCATACAAACGGTATCGGTGGCGGTGGCTACGTTGCAAGTGAGCAGTACGAATTGTTCGATGCTTATGAAGATTTCGTGTTGAACTCTGTATTGGTATACGCTCAGAATGCAGGAAGCATCACGATTGAGTTGGAAGACCACGGAGGAACGGTGACCGAGTCATTGACAACTACTGTTCCTGCAGGTATGAGCCGTGTTCAATTGGGCTTTGATGTGCAGGCGGATACCAACTGGAGATTGATCGGAACAAACATCCAGACAGGTGGATTGTACCGCAACAACAACAGTGCTGCCTACCCTTACGGCATCGATCAGCTGGTAAAAATCAAAGGCGCTTCTGCCGGTGCTTCTTACTACTACTATTTCTACGACTGGGAAATCCTTACAACAAGCAGTACTTGCGGAAGTGTGATGGTGCCAATCGATGCGGTAGTGGAAACGTGTGCCGGAATCGGTGAAAACATCGAGTTCAGCCGTTCAATCAAATTGATGCCGAACCCGAACAACGGTCAGTTTGCGGTTGAATTTGAAACCAAGAACGACGGTAAAGTAACATTTGAATTGCTGAGCCCGTTGGGTGCGAAAGTTTACTCAAAAGAATTCGAGCACGTAACAGGTATCAATTCATGGAACTTCGATCAGCAGCATTTGGCGAAAGGTCTTTACCTGTTCAACATCCACTTCGAAGGAAAAGATTATACGCAACGAATTGTGATCGAATAACAAAATGAACAAAACGGCGGTTTGCCTGCTGATCTTTTTCAGTGCGTTCAGCGGGCCAGGTGTTTACAGTCAGATCATCGTTCCTACCATGGAAACGTTCAATATGGCAAATTCACCGATGCCCGATAATACCGTCCGTTGCTTGTTGGTCGACAATTCAGGCGATTTATGGATAGGAACCGACAATGGGTTGGCGCATTTGAGCAACAACACATGGGAGGTTTTCAACGAAGCAAATTCAGGGCTCGACGATAACTACGTTCGGGCCCTTGCTGTTGATGCCAATAACGCCATTTGGATCGGAACCACGATGGGAGGCGTGCAGAAGTTCGACGGCACCACCTGGACCGATTTCAATACCGATAATTCCGATATTCCGGATAACTTCATCCGCACAATCTCTATCGACAACTTCGGGAACAAATGGATCGGAACGGTGGAAGGCCTGGTGTATTTCGATGATACCAACTGGACTACCTGGACCATGGCCAACTCGCCTATTCTTACCAACAACATTTCATCGATTGCCATCGGCCAGCAAAACGAAAAGTATATCGGTACGATCAATGGCGGCCTGATCTATATGAATGAGGACACCACTATTACCGGGATCTATTACATTCTCAATTCGGGAGTGCCCGACAATTCGGCCCTGACAGTGAAAATGGACCAGGTAGGAAAACCATGGTTTGCAGGTTCGGCCGGCGGTTTGTGGACCGACCAGGGTAACCAGACTTGGATGGCGTTTAACTGGACCAATTCACCGATGCCTACCAACAGTTTAACCACGATGACCAACGACGAGGAAGATAATTTTTACCTCGGAACGCAAATTCATGGGCTCGTGATTAAACGCACCAACCAAACCTGGGGTTTTTACAACACCGATAATTCCGATATCGCTGAAGATCACGTGATGTCGCTCGCCAAAGACCCGCAGGACAATATTTGGATCGGCACCTACTCGAAAGGTTTGGTTAAGCTGCGTGAAGAATACCTGTCGACCGACGAGCTGAGCATCGGCCAGGAATTGAACGTATTCCCGAATCCGGTAAAAAGCGGCGGCGATCTACACTTCAATGGCGGCATCCGCAATCCGCAGATCACCATCACCTCACCCGACTCCAAAACCGTTTACAAAGAACGTTTTTCAGGCATTACCAACGCTTTTACACTTCCGCAGCTTAATAGCGGAACCTATTTGCTGACTGTTGAAACCGATAACCGGTTGGAGGTGATGCGAATTGTGGTGGTCTAACATGAGTCCCGTAGGGACGTAATATCGTAATAGGACCATACACACCCATCATCATTACCCCGTAGGGGTAAAATATACCATTACCAATTATTTTCGTGTCTCACCCCTACGGGGTGATTTTTCAAATCGATACCTTTTTCTAACATATTTCGTCCCTACGGGACTTCAATAGGCAAATAATCATCACAAATATGTCATGCACCCGGCAAACTCTTTAACTAACATACCAGCCAACTTAAGAGCACAAAAAAAGGAACCATCCCCGATTCCTTCCTTTTACTGTTTTCGTACTATGTAACTAACTTCCGCACGATAAACATTCATCGTCATCCAGTTCCGGGTGATCTACGATCTCCGGGTTGAGCTGTTTTTTCAACTCATAAATTTGCTGCTGCGTTTCGAGGTCTTCGAACAAGTTTCCGGTAAGTGTGGCTTTTAAACGCGCAATTTCTTCCTGAATTTGTGTTGTCTCCAATGTCATGTCTGTGAATTTTGGTGAAAGTTACACAGCATTCTCCGGTTTTGGAAGATGAAGTTTTGAAAGAAACGAACAATGTGTGGTTTATTAAGGTGATTCTTCTCCTCCCTTAAGGGAGGGCAGGGAGGGTGGCCTGCTATGAATGTTTATAAATGACTAGTTTTCCTGAAAAACTTCACGTTTTATCACCTCCATCAATCCTTACAGCTTCCGCACTAATGTTTGTCGCTGCTGCGTCTTAATCAGCTGTCGCTGACTCTTCTCCTCAAGGAGGGAAGCAGATTTTACTCCTGTTTCCGGATTAATAGATACCTTCAACCCGTTTCTGTAACCAACCTTTCACCCGCAGTTATACAAATAGTTCTCCAACTCCCTGTCTTATGAAAATCTTCTTACTTTCCGCTTTATTACTGCTGAGTTCGTCACTTTTGGCGCAATCGACCTATACATTGCGAATCATCGACACCAAAGGCCAGCCCGTGAAAAACACAGCCGTAAGCGCCGTTAACGGTGACCTCGTACTGAAAGGCACTACCGATAACACGGGAACAGTGGTGTTTACACTCACTGAAGTCGGGACGTACGCATTCAGCTACCTCGAAATGAAGGATGTAGCCACTTACGAAGTGAGAGAAGGTATTCGCGGGACGTACAAAAAAACAACGACCTACGACCCAAAAGGTATCTTCGAAACAAAACCGAAACTCGACCGCAGCGGGATTGCTTTTAAAACCGTTCCGGCCATCCAGATGCGCAGCCAGGCCAATGTAACCAAAGTGACCATCCTGGTAAAGGAAAAAAGTGGTACGCGTGTGCCGAGTCTTCCGCTGGAAATCGTATCGTGCGAACAAAAAACCAAGTACCAGGGCAAGACCAACGCTAATGGTGAAGGTGTGTTTTACATCCCGATGAACAGCGAATACGAAGTTGACATTGAGGGCATTGAGGCATTTCATAAATTCAAAACACCCAACTTTGCCAATGCCGAAGCCACTGAAGTAGTCTATTATGAAAAAACCAAGGTAGGCGAATCCACCAAGGGCGACACGATCATTCAGCGCGCGATTACGCAGACCAACGGGTCGTCGACGCATTTGCTTTTTACATTAAACCTGAAAAATTATGAAGGAGCCGCGCTTGCGGATGAGCCTGTTTACCTGAAATCGCAAAATAGTAAACGCGTTTACGAAGGCAAGACCGATGCCAACGGGGTGGCGACTTTCCTGCTGCAGAAAGGCGGAAATTACCTGGTGAACCTGAAATACGAAAGCGAAATCCACCTGGTGGACGCCACGCGCACCGAAGGATTTTCTTCTGCAAGTGCTACACGCCGTTACCGCGGTTCAACCGCTATTGAAACGATGATGGCCGAACGCAGCATCAACGAAAAGGGATTTGTGGTCAACCACCAGCAAACGCCGGTGAACGTGGCACAAAAACCATCCAATTACCTCACCAAAACAACCGAAGGATTTACCGTCGATTTTGGAAATTCGGGCGAAATAGGAACGCCAACCATTGCTGACAACAAGATCTTTACGCAAGACGGCTTTCATTCACCGAATTTCTATGCGCTCCAAGCCGGCACCGGCCAATATCTGTGGGGCGTCGAGCTGGGTGAATCGGGCATTTCTCCTGCGGTCTATCACCAGGGCGTTTTGCTGATCAATACGTATTCCTGTACATTGTATGCGCTCGACGCTGCAACCGGGAAACTGCTGTGGAGCAAGTGGCTGGCCGGAACGATCTACTCCACACCTTCCGCCGACGGAAACAGCGTATACGTGGTATACAACAATGGCGGCCGTAATCCGAAAGGGACCGAAGATTACGTATTGGCAAGCTTCGATCTTAAAACCGGGAAAGTGAACTGGATGAACTGGGTTGACCAGGAAGTGATCGCCTGTCCGGTAGTCGAGGGAAAAGAAGTGCATGTAGCTTCACACAGCGGCAATTATTATGTCTTCGACAAGGAAACCGGGAAAACCGTTCTGACTTCCACCACCGTGAAAGCGGTTTCATCACCGACTTTGACTGCCGATCGCATTTACCTGACAGCAGGCACTGAAGGTAACGAACAGCTTGTGGTGCTGAACCGCAGTGATCTGAAACCGGCTAAAAAATACCCGACCATCATTAACGCCCCGGCAACCAATGGCAGCTGTTACGACCAGATGAACTTCAACGGTTCGCACCCGATCGTTTACAAAAACAAAGTCGTTCTTCTGCTCGACGAAACCAATCTGATTGCTTTTGATGCCATAACAGAAAAAATGCTCTGGAAACAGCCCGTTAAAGCACACCCGAATCAAATTCCGGTGGTGGCTAACGATAAAGTGGTAGTGGCAACGCTTTCGGGTGAAGTATTGAGTTATGATGTGAACAACGGAAACGTAACAACACTCCGCAAAAATGGCGGTATTATTGACGGGCAACCGGTTTCGCACAATGGATTTCTGTTTGTGGCTTCAGCCGGTGTGTTATCGGTGTTTAAATCGTTGGTTCAATTCCCGTGGAGCCAGTGGAATAAGGATGCAAGACATAACCTGGTGGTGGAGTAATTTATCGGCTGTCACGGGTGGTTTATTCCCTTGCACCGTGGCTTTTTGCCTGCTCCACCCAATAGTCAGCCAATACTTCCGGGTTTGCACCGAGCGCACGGGCGAGGTATAAAGCCAGGGCCATCATCAATACGGAAGCTTCGTGTATTTCATGGAAATTCCCGGGATTGCCGAACTCTTCCTGTGCTTTTAATTGAAATTGCTCGTTGTGCATTCGGGCAAAAGCAATCGCGTCCGGCTGTTCCGGAAAAGAAGGAATCATTAAAAAATCAATCCATTCCTGCCCGATTCGTTTAACCAATATTGCGGGTTGTTCGTTTCCCATCTTCCGCCAGGCGACGAGTGTTTTCGTATCGCCACTTTCTGCCAAACCGGTATCCAAAAGCAAGGTAAAAGCAACATCAGCAATGTCTTGCATCAACTCCAGGTATTCATCCTGCGCCTTTTCAAAGGAATCCGTCTGCTGGCCGGCAAGGTATTCACGAACACGCATGTGGGGCAATTTCACCACATCCGGACACTCGTTCAAACACGGAAACGCTTCTCCCTGGTATATGTAACGGGCCGTTTCGTACTGTACCTGGCGCGCCAACGGATACAAACGACAAGCCAGTGGGCGCCACGGATGCACACTGCAACCGGTATTTTCCGAATACAGCCTGCAAGCCGGTTTCCCGTTGCTATTCGTTGGACCGTCGAAGCGTAAAACGACACCTCCGGCATCACAAAATTGTTCCCGGAAAGCAGCCGGAGTCAGTTGTTTTCCGCGGGCAAGCGAAGCTAGCTCCCAAGGATTGAGAAACACGCGGTTTCCGTGGCAACATGTTCCAGCGCGGGTACAGGTAAGCGGAAGAGTATCATCCGGGTGAAGTTGTGTGGATACCATGTTTTTCTATGAATCAGGCTTTCCGCTCAATCTCCTTCAAATTCTCCATTTTCTTCGTCTGAAGGAAGCCGTTGATGTCCTCGAAATGCGTTTTTACACGCTGGTTCCCAAATTCGTAGACTTTGGTCACCAACCCGTCGAGGAAGTCGCGGTCGTGCGAAACCAGGATCAGCGTACCATCGAAGCTTTTGAGCGCATCTTTGATGATATCCTTGGTTTTCATATCGAGGTGATTGGTCGGCTCATCGAGGATCAGCAGGTTAACCGGCTCGAGCAATAATTTGATCATCGCCAGGCGCGTTTTCTCGCCTCCTGAAAGCACTTTTACCTTTTTGGTACTGTTGTCACCGCCGAACATGAATGCGCCCAGCAAATCTTTTATTTTGGTACGGATGTCGCCCTCGGCAATGCGGTCGATGGTTTCGAATACGGTCAGTGATTCGTCGAGCAGCGAAGCCTGGTTTTGCGCAAAGTAACCGATCTGCACGTTGTGGCCCAGCTCCAGCGTGCCTTCGAAGTCAATCTCGCCCATAATGGCTTTCACCATCGTAGATTTTCCTTCACCGTTCTTACCCACAAATGCTACTTTTTCACCGCGTTCAATGGTAACGGAAGCATCTTTGAAAACCGTATGGTCGCCGTATTTTTTGGTCAGGTCGCTAACCGTAACCGGGTAATTCCCTGAACGCGGAGCCGGTGGAAATTTAAGGCGCAAAGCAGAATTGTCAACCTCATCTACTTCCACAATTTCGAGTTTTTCCAGCATTTTTACCCGCGACTGCACCTGCAGCGTTTTGGAATACGTTCCCTTAAAACGCTCAATAAATTCGGTGGTTTCGGCAATGAACTTCTGTTGTTCGTCGTATTGCTTTTGTTGCTGCTGACGGCGGTCTTTACGCAATTCCAGGTAATCCGAATACCTGGCGCGGTAGTCGTAAATGCGGCCCATGGTCACTTCGATCGTGCGCGTGGTAATAGCATCTACAAAAGCGCGGTCGTGCGAAATAACGATCACCGCTTTGGCGCTGTTGATGAGAAAATCTTCGAGCCATTGGATCGATTCGATATCCATGTGGTTGGTCGGCTCATCGAGCAGGATCAAATCAGGTTTTTGCAGCAGGATCTTCGCCAGCTCAATGCGCATCCGCCAGCCGCCGCTGAATTCTGAGGTAGGACGCGTAAAATCGGAACGCAAAAAGCCCATTCCCTGCAATACTTTTTCGACCTCCGCCTCGTAGTTGATTTCTTCGATGGAATAGTATTTCTCACTGAGTTCCGATACTTTTTCGATGATCTTGTAATAGTCTTCCGAATCGTAATCGGTGCGTACGGTCAGTTCCTGGTTCAGCGCTTCGATCTCGTCGCGCATGGCGAAAATGCCCGCAAATGCCTTACTGGTCTCTTCAAAGACCGTTGCGTTGTCTTCCGTGAGCAAATGCTGCGGGAGGTAGGCTACAACGTAATCTTTCGGAGCAGAAATGTTCCCGCCACTCGGTTTGTTCACTCCGGCCAGTAGTTTCAACAAGGTCGATTTTCCGGCACCGTTTTTCCCCATAAGGGCAATTTTGTCATTTTCATTCACGGAAAACGACACATCACTGAAAAGCGTTCGGCCGCTGAATTCTACTTTAAGGCTGTCAACTGTAAGCATAACGGGTATTTGAGCGCGCCTGTTTGGTGAGGCGGCGTGCAAAGATAGTGAAAGCCCGGGTTATGGAAATTAGATGCTTCCGCATTTTAACAGCAACAAAAAAGGATGCCCGCTATTGGACATCCTTCCGGTTTTAATTGGCTGAATGGTATTATAAACTCAAGCCAAGCAGTACCAGTAAGTCGGTGATTACGGTGATGCCGAAAGCTATATAAAGCAGTCGTATGGGAGCAACTGCAAGCAGCAAACTCAGGGTTGTCATGGTTGGTATAACTACTGCTATCAGTGCAAGGGTTGAATGTGCAGCTCCATACATCATTGTAAGGCCGCCAAGGCAACCGGCAACTAAAAGGACAAAACAAATAATGCCATACCTGTTTTCTTCACCGTAAGCAATAAAGCGTTCCCAGGCAGTGACCCCGGTACGTTCCGTGTCGACGTGTTGGTGCGTTCCGTGTTGTGTGACCGTATTCATAATCGAAGTTTTTTATAGCATCAAAGGTGGAGATATAACCATCGCTTTACTATGAGTTGAATCAGCTATAAAACTGATTTATATCAGGAAACCCGATTGCCGGCGAACAATCAAAACAAAAAAGGATGCTCGTGGCAAGCATCCTTTTTCGATCTAATCGGTGTCAATTTTGTCATAGGTGTAATCCCAAACAAATTAACTAACAGTGGTCAGGCCTGGTTTAGGGGCCTTGAATCGGCTGCACGATGTACAACCGGTGTGGAGGAGGTGGTTGGTTGTTCATTGCGTTCATAATCAATGTCTTTCGACGGTTCAAAGATTATAGAATTACAATGGGGGCCAAATGTGGTACATCAGTTAAAGAATTGACCTTTGTCAGCTACCGGACTGACAAATGCACGATTCGGCTGGAGAATCCCGGGCAATAACATGCTGTAAGCCAGGCTATCACTGGATTTATCCAAAAAAGTGGAAGAATACTACGGCAACAAAAAAAGGCGGAAAAAATCCGCCTTTAATGATTAAAATAAATGAAAATTTATTTTCTCACGAATGTCTGAGAGTATTTTTCGCCCGATTTTGTCTCGATGATCACGATGTATAAACCGCTTGCCAACGAAGAAATAGTGAGTGTCGGGTTGTTTTTATCCTGTTTCATCACTTCATTTCCTACGTTTGAAAGTACGGTAATGCTCGCTGGATCCAACAAATCCAGGTTATCAATAGTAACGGTTTCAGTAGCCGGGTTCGGGAACAAGGTCACTTTCTTGCCATCCACTTCCACTAAGCTAAGCGGAGCAGAACCTTCAACTACTGTCAACGATTCGTTGATTGTTGGATTGGTGATGTGATCGATGTTACCTGAAGGCCATTTGATGTAAATGGAGTCAATCTCAGTAGCAGTACCAATTCCGAAGTGCGTGTTGAGCGTATTCATGTAACGGAAACCGTCACCACTGCGTACATCGCGGATTTGCTTGCCCCATGCACCATAGATTTCAATGCGGGCACCGATCCCGTTTCCGTTGCTCTGAACTCCCTGGAGATTGATCTTGATCCAGTTATTGCTGTTACCGTTATTCATGTAAATTGTTCCGCCGTTGCGCACATCCAGGAATCCGTCGTTGTTCAGGTCACCGATCGAACCGTTCGTGAATGCATAATCTACCGGAGAGAAGGTCATATCGCCGTTGTTGAACATGATTTCATTCCCGCCACCGAAGACATCAGCGAAACCGTCGTTGTCGAAGTCGAAAGAAACGTGCTCGATGTTCAGGTTCGGGTTGGTATCCCAGCCGGTACCGGCAGTAACGTCCGTAAAGGTTCCGTCACCGTTGTTTTTCATCAGCTTGTGCGTTCCTTCTGCAGAAGAGCTTGCACCTACCAAAGCATCCATCCAACCGTCGTTGTCGAAGTCGTTCCAGGCGGCAGACCAGGATTGGTGGAATCCGTTTTCCATACCGGCAGCCACCGCTACGTTGGTAAATGTCCCATCGCCGTTGTTGCGGTGCAATTCATCGATCGCAGCCGTAGAACCTCCACCGCGGCACTTGGCGATGAACATGTCCGGATCGCCGTCGTTGTCATAATCAACCCAGATAGAACCGTAATTTCCTCCTTCGGAGTGGTCACCCATTCCGCCCTGGTTGTACGTTAAGTTCCCGCTTCCGTCATTAAGGTAATAAACATTCGGGTCAACATCATGGCACACAAATGCATCCAGGTGACCATCACCGTTGATGTCCTGGAAGTTGGTGCGCTGAGAGAATACGTATTCGCTGGTAAATGTTTCCGTATAACCGGTACCGGTGCTATTGGCTTTCATGAAAGTTACACCGCTTCCGTCACCGTAAACGATGTCGTTAAAACCGTTTTTGTCGATATCTCCTACCGCAAGGCTCCAGCTTGGCAGGTAACCGTCATTCGTTGTTGTGTAAGTAACGGTTGAGAAACCGCCACCGGCCTGTTGGTAAAGAATCTGGATCGATCCGCCTGAAACCGAAACGATGTCATCCAGGAAATCGCCGTTCATGTCAACTGTCGCAAGGCTGTACGAACCGGAAATACTTACCGGGGTTGCTGTAAATTCAACCGGCGGTAAAATTGGTTCTACATACGGGTTTTCAATCAGTTGAAAATCGAAGCCTGCAGAAGACCAGCGGTTATCGAATGCGATGATGTAGGTAGTACCTGCCATTGCATTGAAGGTAGCCAGGGAAGTGAGGTTGCCCCCGCTGTCATCGTCACCGGAGTAGCAGGTCAACGCTCCGCAGGTTCCCGTATACACGTGAAAACGCGTATCAACACCTGCACTTCCCGGAAGGTCAGTTGTAAGGGTTACCGTGTAATTCGTAGATGGTGTGTAGGTATACCATTCACCGGCCGTAACATTGGTATTGCCGTTCGGAGCACAGATCACAGTAGGAAAGCCGCCGCCGTTTACTGCCGAAACAGTATAGGTACCGGCACCGATCGGCAACGCGGTAGCACAGTTGTTTTGGGCCATCGCACCAACCGGAAGTCCGATCAATAAGAAGAAGTAAAGTTTTTTCATAGTTATAGTATTTGGGTAATCGCTTGTTTATTCAGTTTTGGTTCAACCCCCCGTCAGTAAAAAGGCGTTTTTTGCAATCCTTAAAGTAAGGAAATTAATTTAAAAAGTACACTCCGGTTGAATAATTAACAACAACTCTGCTCCAGGTACTTTTGAAATTCACAAAAGTTGCATAAAACCCACCTTTTCGCGTAAAAAAAGTTGCAGGTACAGCCGGTAACTACTAAAACGGATATTTTGCGAAAGGTTGCCCGCCAAAAAAAGGATGACTTACGCCATCCTTTTGCTTTTGTCTTATCAATCTGATTAGTTGTTTTTCTTTACGAATGCTTCCGAATAACGCTCACCGGCCTTTGTTTGGATCACGATGATATAAGCGCCTTCCGCAAGGGCCGAAACATCCACTTTTGCGTAATCCGAAGTGCGCGTAAGGACTTTTTCTCCTTTCATGTTGTATACGGCCGCTTCCGCCACATCCAGCAAGTCGATGTTCTCAATTGCTAAATAATCGGTCGTCGGGTTAGGGAAAAGGCTGATCTTCTTGCCTTCCACTTCTACCAGGCTCAGCGGGTCTACTCCTTCGATCATGGTTACATTGCTGTTGATCGTAGGGTCTTCCACCACGTCTACCTGCCCTGAAGGCCAGATCACGCGCACTGAATCAATTTCAGTGGCTGTACCGATTCCGAAATGCACGTTGAGCGTATTCATGTTGGCGAATCCGTCACCACTGCGCACATCGCGGATTTGCTTGCCCCACGCACCGTACAGTTCGACGCGGGCACCGATTCCGTTGTAGTTGCTGGCGATTCCTTTCAGCTGAATTTTGATCCAGTTGTTGCTGTTCCCGTTGTTAAAGTAAACCGTTCCGGAGCCCAGCAAATCCAGGAACCCGTCGTCGTTCAGATCGGCAACCGAGCCACCGTAAATACCGGGATTCGATTCGGTAAAGGTCATATCACCGTTGTTGTAACGGATCAGGCTTCCTCCGCTCAATACATCGGCAAAACCATCATTGTCGAAGTCAAACGACACGTGTTCGATACTGATATCAGCATACGTATCCCAACCGGAACCAGCGGTAACATCGGTAAATGTTCCGTCACCGTCATTGCTCATGAGCTTGTGGCCGTCGTTGGAACCGCCCCAACCGCTTTCTCCCACCATGGCATCCATATCGCCGTCATTATCATAATCATTCCATGCGGCAGACCATGCCTGGTGAAAACCGTTCATAATACCAGCCGCAAAAGCTACTTCGGTAAATGTGCCATCGCCATTGTTTTTATGCAATTCGTCGTAACTAGCTGTAGAGCCGCCGCCGCGGCATTTCGCGATGAAACAATCCTGGTCGCCGTCGTTGTCGTAATCCACCCAGATGGATCCGTAGTTTCCACCTTCCATGTGGTCACCGATTCCACCCTGGTTAAACACCAGGTTCCCGCTTCCGTCGTTGAGGTAGTAGACATTCGGGTTCACGTCATGGCATACAAATGCATCCAAATGACCATCATTGTTGATGTCTACGAAATTGCTTCGCTGAGAGAAAACGTATTGCGGAAATGTAATTTCGGTAAAGGCTGTGCCGGTGTTATTGGCTTTCATGAAGGTTACGCCTCCTCCACCGCCATAAACGATGTCGTTGAAACCGTTTTTATCGATGTCGCCAATCGCCAGGCTCCAGTCAGGGGAATTCACCACATTGCTCGTGTTCATGGAAAGCGTTGTAAAGCTTCCGTTGGCCTGCTGGTACAAAATGGTGATGTTATTGCTGTTGGTGGCAACGATATCATCGAGGTAATCGCCGTTCATGTCTACCGCCGCGCGTACATAGTGACTGCCGCTTGGAATATTAAGGCTGCTGTTGGCAGTAAAGCTAAGCTGCGCCATGGCTGCCGAAGAGCAAACAAGGGTTGCTGCAAGTAATCCTTTTTTCATAATCGTAGAATTAATGTTCTTAGTTCTTCTTCACGAACGATTCCGCGTAGGTGTTTCCTTCGGTTGTCCGGATCAGGAGGATGTAAGCGCCTTCTGCGAGCGAAGAAACATTGATTGTTCCAAAGTTGCCTGATTGCGCCTGCATTTTTTCTCCGTGCATGTTGTAGACCTCCACTTCCGTAACATTCAGTAAGCCGATGTTGCTGATGGAAAGCTCCGCCGTAGCCGGGTTAGGGAAAACATCGAGTTTTTGATTGCCGATTTCTACCAGGCTCAACGGATCTGTGCCCTCTACAATGGTTACCGCGTCGTTAATGGCTGGCGAATCCACCACATCTACATGACCTGAAGGCCAGAGTACACGTACGGAATCAATTTCAGTAGCCGTTCCGAGCCCGAAATGCACATTGAGCGTATTCATGTGAGCGAATCCGTCGCCGCTGCGCACATCCCGGATCTGTTTGCCCCAGTCGCCGTAAATTTCCACACGTGCACCGATCCCGTTGAAGTTACTGGCAATTCCTTTTAGTTGAATTTTAACCCAGTTGTTGTTGTTTCCATTGTTGTAATACACGGTTTGACCGTGGCGGAGGTCCAAAAATCCGTCGTTGTTGAGATCCCCGATTGATGCATCGGAAATATTCACACCTGCATCCACGAATGGCGTAAAGGTCATGTCACCGTTGTTGTACATAAATTTCCCGCCGCCGCCGGCCAGGTAGTCTGATCCACCGAACATATCAGCAAAACCATTGTTGTCAAAATCATAGGAAACATGTTCGATGCTCAGCGTATTGTTGTTTTCCCAGCCTGATCCTGCAGTGATGTTGGTAAATGTACCATCGCCGTTGTTGCGCATAAGGGAGTGTACACCTGTTTCACCGTTCGGGGCCGAGCTGGCGCCCACCATGGCATCCATATCGCCGTCGTTATCGTAATCATTCCATGCGCCCGACCAGGACTGATCGGCGTTGGCCATATTGGCCGCCACTGCTACGTTGGTAAAGTTACCGTTGCCATCGTTTTGGTGCAGCTCGTCGATGCTGGCTGTTGAACCGCCTCCGCGGCATTTGGCGATGAAGCAATCCTGGTCGCCGTCGTTGTCGTAATCAACCCAGATGGAACCATAGTTTCCGCCTTCCGGATGATCGCCGATGCCGCCCTGGTGAAACGTCAGGTTCCCGTTGCCATCGTTGAGGTAGTATACATTCGGTGCAACATCATGGCATACGTAGGCATCCAAATGCCCGTCGTTGTTGATGTCTACGAAATTGGTGCGTTGAGAAAAAACATATTCATTGAAGGATACTTCGGTATATGCCGTCCCGGTTGCGTTGGCTTTCATGAAAGTGACCCCGCCGCCGCTTCCGTAGAGCAGGTCGTTGAATCCGTTCTTATCAATGTCGCCCACCGCCATACTCCAGTCGGGCGTGTAATCCGCCATGCTGGTTGTAATGGTTGTGGAGGTAAAGCCACCTGCTGCCTGCTGGTAGAGAATGGTGATTTCGGTTGCTGAAACAACCACGATATCATCCAGGTAATCGCCGTTCATATCAACGGTAGCAAGGTTATAGCTTGGCCATCCGCTTGGAATCTGATTGTAGGTGGTGGCAGTAAACGTGACCTGCGCTGTTGACAATAACGGAAAACCGATTGCCAATAAAAGGAAATAGGGTTTTTTCATGTTGTTCTAAGATTCGTTCATAATGCAGTCAGCGTAGTATTTCGGGGTATTAATGACAGTCTTTTTTCGAGTAGATCCACTCTTCCAGCAACTCAACAGCTTCTTCATGAACGATGGTTCGCCCGATAAGCGGCATGCGCAGGTTCGGCTGGTTGGTGCCGAGTCGCAGACGCATCACTGAGCGGTCGGGTTGGCTAGGTGTAATGATCGAAGTATACTGCGCGCCGACAAACTCATCCGGGTCTACGCACAATCCGATATTCACAGGGTCAACTGTTTCGGAGAAAGCCAGTCGCATCGGCCTGTAATCGCAGTGGCCGCCTTCGGCATGACAGTGTGCACAGTTGGCATCCAGGTAAGAGCGCAGTCGCAGGTCTACCGATTTGCTGTGGTCTTTGTAATTGATGGTCGAAACGATATTGGATGGCAACCCCGGTTCCAGGTAACCTTGCTGGATGAGCCTGATCAACTGGTTGCGCGAACCTTCCGGATAGCGGTAATTGTTGTTGAGGTTTTGCGGTTTCACACCAATCGGGATCGGCTGCCCCTGGTGTTTGTGACAAATGAGGCATTCGGTTTCGGAGGGAATGCGGTAGTTGATACTTTTTTGCTCGCCATCCTGCAGCCATGTAATCGGAACGGTACTCGCCTGCGTTGTGAGGTAAGCTTCGGTTTGCTCATCGTTCCATTTGTAATTGGCGAAAATCCAGCCGCTTGCCTTATGGATCAGCAACCGTGTTTCGATGATTTTCGTTCCGCCTCCGGGCAATACATTCTTGTAATAGAAAGTCTTGATCAAAACCGTTCCCACGGGCATATCCAGGATTTTATTGTCTGCTACGTAGGTTGCTTTTTCGCCGGCCGGCATCCAGATAAAACGTTTTTTAAGCGCATAATCGGTAAACAAAGGCGTAGCCGGTGAGAGCGGAATTACATCCGAAGCCGGAACCTGGTATTTCATGACACCACGGAAAAACTTGTAGTCAGACAATACCGGGTAAGGAGCTACAGCGAGGTCAACCGTGACTGCACTCGGACTGACAGGCGTAATATTGCCGTCATCTTTTTGGCAGGAAGGAACGGTTAAAACAAGAGCAAGCAGAAGGATACCGAGGAGATACAGTATATTTTTCATTAGAGTACTGGTTTGTTCAGAGTATTACAGTAAACGTAAGCAAAAGTTGTTTGGTTGTGTACAGCGAGGGGAAAAGTATTTTTCGTCATCGCGTAAAAGCCTCAACAAAATCGCGTCCGATCTGTTAGTAATATTACGAAAAAAACAAAACGTTGCCCGGCTGTGCAATTTTGAATGCCGAAGAAATTTTTAATGTTGAACGCTTAATGTTGAATTGGATTCTACAAAAGAGCTCAGTTGCCGGAAACATACGCGGATTGAGCCGGGATGGAATTATCAATTATGAATTGGAAAATTATCAATTATCAAGACTTTCAACTTGATCATTTTCCAATTCATACTTCTTCAAAAGTTCTGTTAAGGCCCCGGTAACTACAACAGCAATTTTCATTCAACATTAAGCATTAAAAATTCAACCTTCCAAAAAAGGCGTGTTTCTTGCAGTGAACTTTTGCGAAGTGCGGGTGTACCGCATTTTACAAATGCGGATTCGAATGCGGATTGTCTACTATTTGTTGTGGTTTGTGGTTGTTTTCCTGGCTTGTTGCCTGGCGGGAATCGCATTGAGCTATTTCGACTTCGATACGACCCGGCATTTTTTAGGCGCCAAGCAGGACATGGTTCACAACCGCATTTGGCTCTCCGCGTTTTACGTGCATTTGTTTTTCGGAGCTGTGGCAACGCTCACTGGGATTCCACTGTTTTTCCCGCGCATAGTCGCTTTTCGCTCAAGGCTCCACAAACAACTGGGGCGGATTTATGTGTTTTCGATTTTGCTGTTGGGCGGTCCTACCGGGTTGTACCTGGCATTTTTTGCCGAAGGCGGATCACCGGCTACCATCGGGTTCATTCTGATGAGTGCAGCCTGGATCATTCCAACGTATATGGCGGTGGCCAAAATCATGAAAGGCGATATCCAGGGACATTACAACTGGATGATTCGCAGTTACTGCATGACGATGTCGGGAGTGACGCTTCGTTTGTTAACACCTGTCGGATCCAGGTATATCGGTTTCGACGAAAACACCAATTTTATTCTTAGCGCCTACGTGCCCTGGATGTTTAATTTACTGTTGGGTGAATTAATCGTGGCATTCAACCGCAGGCGTTTTACACAATTAAACCTGTCAAAATGAAAAAATGGATCAAAAAAGGAATGCTTGTGAGCCTGCTTTTTGCGGTAACACTTGGTTTTGCCAGCACCAATAACTTTGGGTGGAATTTTGTGACCTGGGGAAATGAAGACGCCAGGGAAGTTCCAGCCGAAGAAATAAAAAAACGCATCACCGAAGAGGTCGTGGGGCCGGTTTCCCAATTACTGGACAAACAGCAACCCAACCTGCACATGACAAAATGTTACGTGCGCTACACCTTTGACGTTTATGGCATCGAAGCCGATGGACTGGAAAAAAGCGATCGCAAATTCTACGATTATGAACGTCTGAACGGTAGTGTTATTCTTGACCATTGCGGTTCGAAAGACCAGGTCTGCAAATACAAGTACAACCTGGGCAATAGCGAGTTTTATGTCCGGGAATCTGTTTTCACCGATTGGATGACAATCGAAGAGTTCAAAAAGCAGATCGAAGCGAGGGAAAAAACCATCTCGGAATAATTTTTAATGTTGAATCACGCCTCAGGCGGACACGGTGCTTAATGTTGAATTGGATTCTGCAAAAGTGCTCAGTTGGCGGAAACATACACGGATTGGCCGGGATGAAATGATCAATTATGAATTGGAAAATTATCAAGTTGAAAGCCTTCATAATTTTCCAATTCATAATTCTTCAGAGTCTTGTAGAATCGGGTCACTAAACGCGTAAGCTACCGCGACCTTCATTCAACATTAAAAATTAAGAATTCAACATTCCTAAACAAGGTCTACGATCAGCGACTCATCTGTCTTGGTCACTTTCAGCAAGCCGTTTTTGGTGAGGCCTTTGATGCTCGTATCCCAGGCTTTGTTGCTTAGGTTTACCTGTTCTTTCAACACAGCCAGTTCCATGCTTTTTTCGCGCTGCACGATTTCGAAAATCAGTTTTTCGTTGTCATTCAGGGCAATCTTCGCTGCTTTCGCCTCCGGGCGCATTTGCGGGAAGAACAACACTTCCTGGATTGAAGGATTGTTGGTCAAATACATGATCAAACGGTCCATACCGATTCCCAGACCACTTGTTGGCGGCATTCCGTATTCCAATGCGCGCAGGAAATCCTGATCGATGAACATCGCTTCGTCGTCGCCTTTTTCGGATAAACGTACCTGTTCTTCGAAACGCTCGCGCTGATCAATCGGATCGTTGAGCTCCGAATACGCATTCGCCACCTCTTTTCCGCAAACCATGAGCTCGAAACGCTCTGTCAATTCAGGATCGTTGCGGTGCACTTTGCACAGCGGCGACATTTCTTTCGGGTAATCGGTAATGAATGTCGGCTGAATGTAATTTCCTTCACATTTCTCACCGAAAATCTCATCGATCAATTTGCCTTTCCCCATGGTTTCATCCACGGCGATTCCCATTCCACGGGCAGCGGCACGCAGTTCTTCCTCACTTTTCCCGGCAATGTCGAACCCGGTGAAATCGATAATTGACTGACGCATCGTTACGCGCTTGTAAGGTGCCTTGAAATTGATTTTATGTTCACCGAATGTCGCTTCGGAAGTCCCGTTTACGGCAATCGCACAGTGCTCCAGCAGGCGCTCGGTGAAATCCATCATCCAGTTGTAATCCTTGTAAGCTACGTAGATTTCCATGGCCGTAAATTCCGGGTTGTGCGTTCGGTCCATTCCTTCGTTACGGAAGTTTTTCGAAAACTCGTACACACCGTCAAAACCACCAACAATGAGGCGTTTCAGGTACAATTCGTTCGCAATACGCATATAGAGCGGAATGTCGAGTGCGTTGTGGTGCGTCACAAACGGACGGGCGGCGGCTCCACCCGGGATGGCCTGCAAAACCGGCGTTTCCACTTCCATGTAACCAGCGTCGTTGAAAAACTGGCGCATGGCATTGAACAATTTTGTTCGCTTTACGAAAATTTCTTTCACGTGCGGGTTCACCGCCAAATCGGCATAGCGCTGTCGGTAACGCATTTCCGGATCGGTGAATCCATCGTGTACATTGCCTTCCTTGTCGGTTTTCGGTAACGGAAGCGGTTTCAGGGCTTTGCTCAAAAGGGTCAGTTCTTTCACGTGAACGGAAATTTCGCCCACCTGCGTTTTGAATACATGGCCTTTCACCCCGATAAAATCACCCAGATCGAGCAATTTTTTGAAAACGGTGTTGTACAGTGTCTTGTCTTCTCCCGGACAGATTTCGTCGCGGTTGATGTACAATTGAATACGGCCCGAGGAATCCTGCAATTCAGCGAACGCGGCTTTCCCCATATCGCGGTTGCTCATCATTCGCCCGGCAAGGCAAACATTCTTGCCTTCTTCGTAGGCTGTTTTGATATCGTTGGCTTTATCACTCACCGGGTATAAATCGGCAGGATAAGGTTCAATTCCTAATTCTCTTAATTTTTCCAGCGATTGACGTCGCTGTCTTTCCAGGTCTGAGAGTTCTGAACTCATTGTTTGTTAATTTTAAAATAGCGCAAAGCCTTGCCTTGCAGGTTATTATGTGTGTTACCAGGTCGGGCAGCTGTCGCATCCGTTTTTCGGACGGAGGTAAATCAGCACTCCGGCGCTTGCAAAATACGACGAAAAGCCGAATTTCTGTCTCGCAAACTGATCGCGGTCATCCGGCCGTGTTCGTACATGCACCAGGTGAATCAACCCGAGGCCAGATTCCATAGCCACGAAGAAATGACGGAAAAACTCCAAACGAAGGCTTCCGTTAAGCCCGACACCATAACCAGAAATCGACGGCGTGGCGATGGTATGCAGCTGCGCGAAGTTCAGGTCGTTGTAAGTCAAAACAGGACCTAAACCTGCTCCGAGATTCCCTGTCAAAGCAACTTGTCGCTGTGAACCGAATTCGAGCAGGTCAAACGAACGCATGACCTCGAACCGCAAAAAGTTGACACCATTCGTGTTTTCGTAGTGAAACTTATTCCTGTCGGTCACTACCGGCTCGTCGTCGTAGTTTCCAGCCCAGGTGGTATCTACACCATCGGCAATGAAACCATCGAGCAATACTTCGTTATGATCGGCCATCACGTATTTGTAGTGGTCAACACCAAACGAGATCGCCCATTTATCACGCAGGTAATAACCGATGCGGGCGTTGTATTGCGGCACAGTGAGTGTTGCCGGGTTGAAATACAGGTTTGCCCTGAACTTGTCCGGTCGGTCGTAAGCCACTACGTCCTTGAGCTTAAAATCGTAATCCGGGCCGATAAACCGGATATTGGAATGCGTGTAATAAGCGCGGTTGTAACCCCAGTAAAAGAACAGGGTTCCGACGGCGGTGCTGTTTTTCTTTTTGTGTTTTCGCACCTGCGCATTTGATAAAGGTGCCGTAACCAATAAAATGAGGAGAAGTGAGAAGATTTTCATTGGCGGTTTTTTTGTTTTATCTGGTCATTTTTAAAAATGCAACTTCCTGTTCGGTTAGGTGCCGGTAAAAACCACGCGGCAGGTCTTTCTTGGTAAGGCTTGCAAATTGAACGCGGTCGAGTTTCACCACTTCGTAACCGAGTTTTTCAAACATGCGGCGTACAATGCGGTTTTTCCCCGAGTGAATTTCAATGCCAACTTCACGTGCCGAAGCGCCGTCTTTTACATATTCTGCCTGGTCACACTTGATAATACCATCGTCGAGTTCAATACCTTTCAGCAATTCTTCCAAATCTTCTTTACTTACCGGACGATTGGTTTCCACGTGATAGATCTTTTTGGCTTCATAACGGGGGTGCGTCAATTTCTTTGCCATATCTCCGTCGTTGGTAAACAAAAGCAACCCTGTTGTATCGCGGTCCAGTCGCCCGACCGGGTAAATACGTTCTTTGCAGGCTTTCATTACAAGGCCCATAACGGTTTTTCTTCCCCATGGATCGTCCATGGTCGTGATGAAATCTTTTGGCTTATTGAGCAGCACATAGCGCTTTGTTTCGGCATTGATCGTTTCACCATCGTATTGCACCACATCTCCCTTTTTAACTTTGTAACCCATTTCGGTTACAACAGTTCCGTTGATGCTCACGACCCCGCTTTGGATCAGTACATCGGCTTCGCGGCGCGAGCAGACGCCCGCATTGGAAAGGTATTTGTTCAAACGGATCTCATCTTCGTTGAAGGAAGGAAGCGGATCACCCTTACGCACTTTTGGAGGAAAATGGGGTTTACGGGTTTCTTTCTCTTCTTCCGGCGCGCCTTTTTTATCGGCAGGCTTGCGATCCGCAAACTTCTTGTCGAAGGGTTTGCGATCGGCGAATTTTTTGGGAGCTGAAGAACCTGAAGTTCTTGATCTTGAAGCGGCAGGACCAGCTGTTCTGCCTTTCGCAGCGGGCTTTTTAGCGCCACCGCCTGGTTTTCTTGTGTTCATCACGAGCATAAATTAATAAAGTGTCCACCTGATGCGAACGGCGCAAAGGTAGCTGTTTTTGCCGGAATTCACGAAAGATCACGTTGAAAACGCATCGACAATGTGCTGAAGGTCTGTACGAAAGTTGTTGTGAACGATGGAAATGATGTCAAAACGCACTTCATTGGGAAGATTGCGCGACTGGATGTAGTGGTCGGCACAGGCAATGATTTGCCGTTGCTTGCGGCGTGTAACCGCCATCCACGGTTCACCGATTTCGGCCGTTTGCCGGGTTTTGACTTCCACCACGATGATCTTGTCTTCTTTTTCGGCCACGATATCGATTTCATATTTCACATAACGGTAGTTGACCGTTCGAATTTTGTAACCTTCGTTGAGCAAGTGCTTTTGGGCAAGCTGTTCGCCGTAAATACCTAATTCCTGTTGTGTCATTGTCATAAATCCAAGTAGTTGGTTACTTGAAGATAAGGATTTTTATGGTGTTCACCAAACAGGTCTAGACTCGACACCCGCCTGCGGCAGATGCACATTGACAGGATAGGCTTGTTTTCTGCCAAGATTGGCAGCCACTTCAACATACTATCTGAGGTCAATGTGGCTCAGCACTTCCACCAAAGCGGTTTCGGAAGATTCGTTTAAGATCGTTGTTGGCTCGAAACCGGATGCGCGCATTTTAGCCGCGGTGGTCATTCCCCAGGCGATGAGTTTGGCAGTTGGCGGAAACGCGTTTGATTGTAAAAAAGAAGCGACGTTACTTGGGCTTGTAAATACGTAAATATCATGCGGATTTACCGTCGTTTCAACTAAAATTGTCTCATAACATCTGACGATCATTTTTTTATTATCAGAAATGTATTTAACAATGGTTTCATTTGAATGTTTTGCCAACGGAAACAAAACGCTTCTTTTACCAAGCCAACTGGAAAATTCTTTAGCAACTTCTTCGGGATCTCCGGAATTTAAACCTATAAAATCAGGTGTTAAGTTTTTCGATTTGATTGCCGCTGCTGTTCCGCTTCCGATACAGGCAATTTTGAAATAACTATTTATTTCGTTTTCACTAAAGAAATAATCAACACTTCTTGGGCTCGAAAAAAACACAACATCAAAGTTTTCAGGAAGCGTAAAAGGCAATTTTTCGAAACGAATGAGTGGCTGTTGCGTCAGTTGCCAATCGGCGCTTTCACAAAACGAAAGCAAAGGCCCGTTTGGTTTGGCCGTCCCGGAAAAAAAGAGTTTAGTCTTCATCTTCTTCCTCCGGCATCAGCAACGCATCGAGCACTACGTCTACCATTTCCAGGTCGTGCGGGCCTTCAAATTCGAACCATTGGGCACCCTCTTCCCAACTGGCAGCGTATGCCACCAGCAAACGGCCTTCTTCCGGGCAATAAACGCCCAGCGGTAATTGACAGCCGCCGTGCATGCGGTTCAAAACAGTTCGCTCCAGCACAATCCGCGATTGTACTTCAACATGATGCAAAGGCTGCATGAATTCGAACAAAGCTGTATCCGTTGCGCGGATCTGCAATGCCAATACACCCTGTGCGGGGGCAGGAATGAATTCTTCCGGATCGAGAACTTCTACATGAACAGCCGACAAATCAAGTTCCAGGCGATCAAGGCCGGCTTTTGCCAGTAAAATAGCATCGTATTCGCCATCGATGAGTTTTTGCAAACGCGTCGGTACGTTGCCCCGTAAGTCCTTGATTGTTACATCTTCGCGGAAAGCGATGAGCTGTGATTTACGGCGCGCCGAAGACGTTCCGACCACAGCTCCGGGTTTCAGGTTCCAATGTTGTGTTGTATCGACCGCGCGCGGATGAATCAATAACACGTCGGACGGATGCTCGCGCTCGGAAACAGCTGCAATAATCAATCCGTCAGGAGGCGTGGTTTCCAGGTCTTTGTGTGAATGCACCGCCAGGTCGATGGTATTGTCCAGCAACGCCTGCTCAATTTCCTTGGTGAAAAATCCTTTTCCTTCCAGCTTGTCGAAGCTCAGGTGCTGAATCTGGTCGCCCTGTGTTTTGATAACGGTAATGGAAACTTCGGCACCGAGTGCTTCGAGTTGCTGTTTCACATGGTTGGCCTGCCACAATGCAAGATCACTGCCGCGGGAACCAATTCGGATTGAACGCATAAGAAGATTTAATGTTTAATGAGGATTTCTTTGGCCATTTTCATCGGCATGCTCATGTATTTCTTTTCCATGTAGCCGACGATTTTTTCGAGCAGTTCTTTCGAATCGGCATCCATGTTTTCCAATTCGTTCTTGAATACGTCGTTGAACGCAGTAGCCTTGATGTCTTTGACCATTTGCGGTACCGGACGCATCGCTATTTCAATGCGGCGCAGTTTCAGAATATGGTGAAATGATTCGATGGCTTCCGACAAAATCGCCTCCACATGCTCAATTTCCTGAGAACGCTCCTGCAGGTGATTGTCTGAAATAGTTTGCAGTACGTTGATTGAGATCTGGCGCGTCTGGAATTCCTTATGAACAGCGCTGTGTATGTCATTCGGCAATGCCAGGTCGATCGTTACTTTCGGGGTTGTATCTCCCTGGAGCAACGCGCTGTAAATTTCCGGGGTAATGATCGCATCTTCCGATCCGGTACAGGTTACCAGGATATCGAAACCACCTTTGTAACCGGCCAGTTCATCCAATGGAAATGCCTTTCCGCCCAACTCGTCTGCCAAGGCCTGTGCTTTCGACAACGTGCGGTTGAAGACCACAAACGAAGACATGCCGTGCTTTTTCAGAAAGCGGCACATCGCAGTATTTGTAACACCGGCACCAACAACCAATACGCGGGCATCCGATGGAACGTCCATCCCCTGCAAACGCTGGTAAGCAATCGAAACAACCGAAACAGGCTTCAATGAAATCTTGGTTTCGGTATAAACGCGTTTAGCCGTTTGAATTACGTGTTTGATCAGCAAACGGATAAAATCACCCGAAAAACCGTTCTTGTGCGCGGAATCGTAGGCTTGACGCACTTGAGTAATAATTTCGCGCTCACCAATTACAAGAGAATCAATGGACGAAGCTACGCGCAACAGGTGGTCGATTGCTTCAATATTGGAAACAACAGTGGCATTTGCCACATAGAAATCAACAGCTTCCCCGGTAAATTCGGGATACAGCTGCTTAAAAAATGTTGTCAAAAAATCAATGGAGGCTACCTGCGGACCAACCAGCAGGAATTCCACACGGTTGCAGGTAGAAAGGAAAAGCAGTTCATCAATATTTAACTGATCTTTTACAGGATTAAAACGATCCTGCTGATTTTCAGCCTCAATATGCAATTTTCCGATAGCCGAAACATCCAGGTTGCGATGTGTAAAAGCGATGGTATGAAAATGTGTCAGCACGTGAGTTTCCTGTCTTTTAATAACTACACCACAAAAGTCGCTATTGGCGGGGGAATATTTGTCATAAAAGTGTCAGAAGACTCAATTTAGAACAGTTTTAAACAAAGAGTTTCAAAAAGCAATATCGCAATATTACTATATTGTTGATTTACAATTAGTTAATGCCTGTTAAAGTGCTGAAATCTCCGTTAAATTAGCTTTGAAAATGGAACTAAACGCGGCAGTATTGTTTTCAACTAATTGATTTTAAACAACTTAAGTGAACAAATTAATATTGCAATATTACTATATAATTGAATATCAATTAATTAATAAAAGTGGTGATTTCAAGAATCACATTCCTAGCCCTCTTCTTCCATCCCGCGCTGATGCAAATCGTAAATCATTCCATCCGACAGCCCGATTTTTGGAACAAACAACTCCTTACAGCCCAGTTCTTTCATGCAAAACGTAAAGATCTCCAGGGCGGGAACGATAACATCCGCCCGATCGGGTTTCAATTGGTAACGATCCATTCGCTGGTTGACCGAAAGCACCGATAAGTCAGCATAAAGTGCCTGCATCGCGCTGAGCTTTACAGGTGATTTTTCCTTTACGCCCAGGAGCTTGTGAATCTTGTTGATGTTTCCACCGGTCGCATATACCGCGTGCGGATCATGCAGTTCGACATTGCGCGAGATCCACTCATGGACCGATTCCCAGTCTTTTTTGTCGACCTTCCCTTTCAGCATACGTACTGTTCCGATGTCGAACGACTTTGCCGCTACACGTTTTCCGTGTTCAAAGACATTGATTTCCGTAGAGCCGCCTCCGACGTCAATCACCAGATAAGGTTTCCGATTCGAAATATCCAGCAAAACAAATGTTCCGAAAATCAATCGCGCTTCTTCATCACCGGAAATGATCTCGATTTCAATGTCCGTCTCTTCTTTAATTGAACGAATAATTTCGTTGCCGTTTTCCGCATCACGCATAGCGGATGTAGCGCAAGCCCGAATTTTTTCGACGTCGAAAATACTGGAAATTAGACCGAAGGCTTTCATAGTCTTGAGAAAGTCACCGGCTTTTTTTGAACTAATTTTACCGTTTTCAAAAACTTCTTCTCCCAAGCGCAGAGGCAAACGCGTATAGGATATTTTCTTCACAAAAACGTGACCGTTTTCCTGCGCCATTTCGCCGATTAACAATCGGGCGGCGTTGGAACCAATATCAATTGCTGCGTATTTTTTTGCCATAGATTTACAAGACGCGAAAGTAAGCATTTATGAGGGCCTCTCCGTCGGGAAAATAAAAAAAATGCCGTCTGCAAAAGCAAACGGCATTTCTTGAAAAGATATTTGTTGAATTACTGGACGATTATTTTCTTGCTAACCGTTCCTGTGTTCATGTTCAGTTTCACGAAGTAAACACCGCTTGAAAGCGCGCTTACATCCAACGTCTCATTAAAGCTTGCTGTAGCCTGAATGGTTCTGTATGCTACGATCTTACCGTCAGCAGAAGTCAGAGAAAGTTCCACTTCACCGGTTGTCGTATTGGTGTAAGAGATGGTGATCACATCGTTTGCCGGGTTCGGAACGATCATCAAATCTGTCTCAGACAACTCATTTACAGCAAGGCATGAATCAACCACCAGGTTTTCGAGCGCATTGCCTGTACAACCATCTACAGTCGTGTAAGTATAGGTAATTACGTGTGTGCCTTCGCCCGCAACAGACGGATCAAAAGAACCTCCTGAAACGCCGGTACCACTATATGTTCCGCCGGCTGGTGTTCCTTGAGTCAGCGTAACCGCGCTATTGTAAATACACAGATCAGGCAATGCACTGATTGAAACGGAAGGAGCCGCATTCACCGTGATATTGGTTGTTGCATTGCCCGCGCAGCCATTGGCATCCGTATAATCATAATCGATGGCGTAAGTGCCTGCTCCGATTGACGGATCAAATATTGAACCTGTAACGCCTGTTCCGCTGAAAACACCTCCGGCCGGAGTAGCAACAAGCGAAACGGTTGTACCGTTTTCACAAACATCGGAAAGTCCGCCGATTGTTACCACCGGATTCGGGTTGAATACAACCGTAGCCGAACCGGTTCCAGTAGCTGAACAGCCTGAGCTTGTTACGGTTGTAACGGTATAGGTTCCGTTTGCAGTAGCATTGATCGTGTAAGTAGATCCTGCTTGTCCGTTTACCGGAGTGGTGTTAGCACCATCAGAGTAAGAGAAATCCCATGGACCGTTTCCTGTAAGCGTGATGGTAACCGGAATTGTTCCTGCACCACATTGTGTGCCACCGCCACTTACTGTTGCGCTTGGCGTTGCGTTGATGGTAACATCGAATGTTTCATCCACCATCGGGCAAACACCCGCAGCAGCGATTGTATTTGTTACGGTATACGTACCAGGTGTACTTGCGGAAAGATCGACAACTCCTGTTGAAGGGTTGATAACAAGTCCGGCAACAGATGTAAATGTTCCGCCGCTTGCTCCCGCGCCGAATGCCGGAGCCGGATCGCTGTCAGCTGAACAGAATGTAGCTGCCGAATAGGTAAACGTAGCATCCGGTGAAGCTGTAATGGTAATGTTTTGTGAAGAAGAGTTCGGACAAGTACCTGCCGTCGTATAGGTAACACTGTACGTTCCGTCAGCGCTCGTTGCCATGTCGATTTCACCTGTTGCCGGGTCGATATCCAACCCTGCCGGCGTAGAAGAAAACGTTCCGCCTGCAGTATTCACGGTAGGTGTTTCGTTGGCACCACCTGTACAAAGTGTGTTCGAGGTATAGTTGAACGTTGCATCTTCCAATGGCGTAACCGTAACCATCAACGGTGCCGAGGTGGCAGAAGTACAGCCCAAAGCTGTTGTAGTAAGCGTAATTACTGTTGAAGAAGACACATTAATCGAGTTGGCTGTTGCGCCGGTCGACCATTGGTTTCCGCTGGCAGCAGAAGAAGTCAATGTTACGGAACCTCCTGCACAGAATGTAGTTGGCCCGCCAGGTGTAATGGTCGGTGTTGCCGGAATCGGGTTGATGACAACCTGAGTAGTCGAGAAATCAGCACACGAATTCCAGAAACCACCCAGTGTGTAGTATGTTACATCATACGTTCCGGCAGCCGGGTGCGTGTAAGTAGTGTTGTTGCTCCATACCAATGTGGTATTGTCCATATCATACACGTAGGTAGAATCCGATGCCACTCCCATAAAATACTGCTCGAATTCCTGGTAGTTGTACATACGGTTATTCAAGGTAGAAGCTGGCGTATTTGTTCCTGTATACACAACCGGTGTTCCCAAACAAGCCGGGTTCGGTGAGGCTGTAAAGCTGGTGTTGATGGTATATGAAACAATAGGTGCCACAAGCGCTTCGAAGTTCGGGTTTCCAAACTCTGTAAGCGATGTAGGTGAAATCCATGCGCCGCTTGAGCTGGCGTACCAATTTGACTTGTACTTTGCAAAAGTCTCATCGTAAGGTTGGCCCGCTAACGGGTTATTGATAACCAGGTCAAGAACACCATCTGCATTCGTTGGGCGGATCACCACTGCGTAATTCCCTGAAACAGTTACTGGTGCAAAACTTACATAATGATAATCGGCTGTAGCACTAGAAAAGGTAGTGGTTCCGCTCGCCACAAGTGTAGTAGGAACATTGGACGCATCAACGTTGTAAATAGATGCTGTAACAGTAACGCTGGCAACTCCATCTGTGGTGTTGTTGCTTCCGAAAAATTCAATACCGCCAATGCTTATCGGTCCGGTATTGAGGAATGTTTGTGCCATTTCTTCGGCATCTGCTTCCCAAATATCAAATAAATAAAAATCCGGAAGAGCTGTTGTGTGGAGGACTTGTTCTTTAACCTGCGGATAACGAATGGTATCCTGGCAAAGTAGTGATTTTTCTACGTGTCCCCCAAACGAAACATCTGCTTTTTTGTCGAGTTTGGGGCTTTGAAATGGGTGGAGTGTGGCAGTCTTCTGACCAAAAGCAGTGACGCCTCCGGCAAGAAATGCCAGTAATACTAACTTTTTCTTCATGTAATTAATAGATTAATCGATTCGGTTAATAAAACGCGTGATTTTGGGAATAAGTTGCTCCAAAGTAACAAAAACGCGAACTTTTCAGGTTAACTCCCTGATAACCAAATATAACGAAAATGTTAAAATTATTTCGGCGTTGTTTTTAATATGTGTCTTGAAAGGCCGAATTGTTGGTTTTCAGTGAATGAATAACCGCATGTCTTCAAATAAAATGAAAAAAGCATCCTTTTGTCAGGATGCCTTCACTTTTATTTAAAGAAGTAAGTACAATTCAACTAAGCCTTCACCAAACCGATCTTAGCGTCGCCTTCTTCGAGCAAATCGATTACCTGTGGAGCCACGGTAACCGTTCCGAACGTAATTTCGGTGGCCAATACCTCGTTGCACACATATTCCTGGTTGCGCGCAATCGCCGATTGGATTTCAGCGGTACTTTCCAGTGTGAGCTGAATGCGGTCCGTTACTTCCAAACCGGAGTCTTTACGCAGGTTTTGAACGCGGTTTACCAATTCCCGTGCAATTCCTTCCTGGCGCAATGCTTCGGTGATGGTGCTGTCCAGCGCTACTGTCAGACCACCTTCGGAAGCTACGAGCCAACCCGGGATATCTTCGGCACGGATCTCGAAATCCTCGATATCCAACACAATCGTTTCACCCATCACCTCGCCTTTCCAGCCGGCGTTAAGCTCTACACCGGCGATGTCGGCCTGGCTGAACTCAGCCACCAAGGCTGCAATCGCTTTCATTTGCTTACCGTATTTCGGACCGATGGTCTTAAAATTCGGTTTGATGGATTTCACAAAAACGGTGTTCGACGCATCGAGCAGCTCGAGTTCCTTCACATTCACTTCCGACAGGATCAATTCCTGAACGTGCAGGATGTTTTTCGCAAACTGATCGTTGAGGATAGGAACCATGATCTTCTGTAATGGCTGGCGTACGCGGATTTTTTCCTTTTTACGCAAAGCCAGTACGAGCGAAGAAACGCGTTGGGCAATGTCCATTTGCGCCTCCAGTTCCAGGTCGATCATAGCCGGATCACTCACCGGGAAATCAGCCAGGTGCACCGAATTGACCGCATGTTTTCCAGTCATGTTGTTCAAATCCGAAAACAGCTGGTCAGGGTAGAAAGGCGCGATCGGAGAAGCCAGCAAGGCAATGGTTTCCAAACAAGTATACAGTGTCTGGTAAGCCGAGATCTTGTCGGTGGAATAATCACCTTTCCAGAAACGGCGGCGACACAGGCGCACGTACCAGTTGGAAAGCTGGTCGGAAACAAATTCCTGGATCAAACGCCCTGCTTTTGTAGGCTCATAAGTCGCATACGATTCATCCACTTCGGCAATCAGCGAATGCAGTTTTGACAAAATCCAGCGATCAATCTCCGGTCGTTCATTCTGTACCACGTCAGCTTCTTTGTATGCAAAACCGTCGATGTTGGCATACAGTGCGAAGAAGGAATAAGTATTGTAAAGCGTTCCGAAGAGTTTTCGCTGCACTTCGGTGATGCCATCTTTATCGAATTTCAGGTTGTCCCAAGGCTGCGCGTTCGTGATCATGTACCAGCGTGTTGCATCCGGACCGTATTCTTCCAGCAAACCAAACGGCTCAACCGTATTCCCTTGGCTTTTCGACATTTTCAGGCCGTTTTTGTCGAGCACCAACCCGTTGGAAACCACATTTTTGTAGGCAACGCTATCAAAAACCATCGTAGCAATCGCATGCAGTGTATAGAACCAGCCACGTGTCTGGTCAACACCTTCGGCAATGAAATCGGCCGGAAACGCCGCACCCGAATCAACCAGGTCCTTGTTTTCAAACGGGTAATGCCACTGTGCATATGGCATCGCACCGGAATCAAACCATACATCGATCAGATCACTCTCACGTTTCATCGGCTTGCCTGAAGGTGAAACAAGCACCATCTGGTCTACATAATTTTTATGCAAATCGAGTTTTGCGTAGTTTTCCTCCGAAAAATCGTTCGGCACAAAACCAGCCAGCGGGTTCTCCGTCATCATGCCAGCCGCAACAGCTTTCTCACATTCCGCCTTGAGCTGTTCCACGGAACTGATGCAAATCTGCTCCGAACGGTCTTCGGTAGCCCAGATCGGGATCGGAATTCCCCAGTAGCGCGAACGCGACAGGTTCCAGTCGTTGGCATTTTCGAGCCAGTTGCCAAAACGGCCCGTTCCGGTAGATTCCGGTTTCCATTGGATCGTATTGTTAAGCGCCACCATGCGCTCCTTCACATCAGTCACCTTGATGAACCATGAATCGAGCGGGTAATACAAGACCGGTTTGTCGGTTCGCCAGCAATGCGGGTAACTGTGTTCGTATTTTTCGACCTTGAACGCCCGGTTTTGTTCTTTCAGGAAGATGGAGATTTGCACATCGACAGACTTTTCAGGTGCCTGGCCGTCGGCGTAGTACTCATTTTTCACGAACATACCGGCCCATTGCGACACTTCCTTGCGGAAACGGCCGCGCAGGTCCACCAACGGAACCGGGTTGTTGTTTTCATCCAGTACCAGCATAGCAGGAACGCCTGCTTCAGTCGCCACACGCGCATCATCCGAACCGAATGTCGGTGCAATGTGCACAATTCCGGTACCGTCTGAAGTGGTCACAAAATCACCGCTGATCACGCGGAAAGCTTCTTCGGGTTTTTCGTAAGGCAACACGCCCGGAAGCAGTTGTTCGTAGCGGATACCGACCAAATCGGCGCCAAGGCAGGAACCCAGGATTTTCCAATCAGACAATTTGCCTGCGGTCAGTTTGATCAGGTTTGGTGAGATCGCCTCTTCCACCTCATCCAACCCCTGGGCAGAAGTAGAATATCCAAACGGCATCTCCTGGTTTAAATCGGTACCATCCGCCACATAGAAATACTTCGAAAATGTGTCTTTAGCGAGGATTAGCCTGATTTTTTTTCCGGTATACTGATTGAACGTTTCTACCAACAGGTATTTGATCTTCGGCCCAACGCACAAAGCGGTGTTGGAAGGTAAAGTCCATGGAGTGGTGGTCCAGGCGAGGAAGAAGGTATCAGCCTCAGACGCCACCCTCCTCGATCCTCCCTCAAGGGAGGAAGGAAGGGACTCCCCTTCTCTTATTTTAAATTGCGCTACAACGGTTGTATCTTTTACGTCTTTGTAACAACCCGGCTGGTTGAGCTCATGGGTTGACAAACCGGTCCCGGCAGCCGGAGAATACGGTTGGATCGTATAACCTTTGTAAAGCAGATTCTTGTTGTACAATTCACCCAAAAGCCACCAAACCGATTCCATGTATTTGGGTTCATAGGTGATATACGGATCGTTCATATCCACCCAATAGCCCATTTTTTCGGTCAGGCGGTTCCAGATGTCTGTGTAGCGCATGACGGCTTCACGACAGGCTTTGTTGTAATCTGCTACCGAAATTTTGGTGCCGATATCTTCCTTGGTGATTCCCAATTCCTTCTCCACACCCAATTCTACAGGCAATCCGTGCGTATCCCAACCGGCTTTACGCTTTACCTGGAATCCTTTCAGGGTTTTGTAACGGCAAAAAATATCCTTGATCGACCGGGCCATAACGTGGTGAATGCCCGGCAGTCCGTTTGCCGAAGGTGGACCTTCGAAGAAAACGAACGGGGTTTTACCTTCACGTGAAGAAACGGATGCTTCGAAGATGCCGTTTGCTTTCCATTTCTGCAACACCTCTTCTGCCACATTGGGCAAATCCAATCGATTGTATTCCTGGTATTTTTGACTCATCAGTCTGTATTGTTTTTTGATAAAGCCTTCTAAAAACGAGGGCGGGCGCGAATATACGCAAAAAAGGCCTAATCTGCCTGCGCAGAAAAGACCTCTTATTGTTCGTAATTGTAACCCTAATTACTCTGCGCGCTTCAAGGTTTTGTGTATGTGTGAAATACTGCAATTAAAGCGTTTAGCGAGCACAGCAAGGGTTAATTTTTCAGTTGCATGAAGTCTCCGGATCTCCTGTTTTTGTTCCTCGGTAAGCGGATCGGGGCGTCCCATGGCTTTATTGCCGCCTTTCGGGCCGTATTTCGCCCTGCGCTTTTCCCACAAAGTGGAATTATCGCGCAATCCCAGCTCAAATCCACGTTTGATCGATTCGCTGAAACTGCTCCACGACAGGTTTTCCACGGAATTATTGCGTGGATCGCCGTCCATGTGAATGACCACTTTCCGCTTGCGTGGCTTGTCGTTGGCAACATATACCAATGCCACCATTTTATGCGGATATACCGTTCTGCGTTTCCCACGGTCATCTATGAGGTCAGTCATCAGGAATCCGTTAGAGGGATGCACTCTGAGAAGCTTTTCTTTTCCGGAAAAGACCATTTTTCTGCCTGATCGGTACTGTTTTACGCGGTCCAGCGATCGGATCGTTCCGATGGTTGAAATCTCGTAATCAGTAAATCCCGGAATGGGTTTCCAAATTATGTCCATAATATATTTTATTTAAGTGAAGTAGTGTTACATGATTATACTAAATACTATGCCAAACTCTGCTTTTTCTCTCAAAAACCGTCGGTCGCCGCGAACGTTTCTGCAGAGAAAAAAAAGGGGCATCAACACGAGTTACGAGATTTTTTTGTGCTTGGATTTCCTGAAAAGTGATTTTTATTCGTTTTGCATGAAAAAAGGAAAATGTATCTTTGGCTTCCACAAACATATTCCATGAACGATCGCAACAACGAGTTACGCGAAAAGCGCGAAAAAGCCCAGCTGGGTGGCGGACAGGCACGTATTGACAAACAACATGCACAGGGAAAACTGAGTGCCCGCGAGCGCATTACCCTGCTGCTCGATGAAGGTTCCTTCCAGGAAATCGGGATGTTTGTAGAACACCGTGCCACTTCTTTCGGGCTGGACAAGTTGAAAAGTCCGGGTGACGGCGTTGTGACCGGTTTCGGTACCGTTCACGGGCGATTGATCTATGTGTTTTCGCAGGATTTTACAGTATTGGGTGGTTCACTTTCCGAGACGCACGCCGAAAAAATCTGCAAGGTGCTGGAACTGGCAATGAAAAACGGCGCTCCGGTAATCGGGTTGAACGACTCAGGAGGTGCGCGTATCCAGGAAGGAGTGGTTTCGCTGGCCGGCTACGCCGATATTTTTTACCTAAACACGCGCGCTTCAGGCGTGGTGCCGCAGATCAGCGTGATTATGGGACCATGTGCGGGCGGCGCGGTTTACAGTCCGGCACTCACCGATTTTGTATTCATGGTGGAAGACACTTCCTATATGTTCGTTACCGGCCCGAACGTGGTGAAAACCGTAACGCACGAAGAAGTTTCGAGCGAGGACCTGGGTGGCGCGAAAGCACATGCCGAAAAATCGGGCGTGACTCATTTCACTGCCGCCAACGACGTGGAATGCCTCCGCAAAGTGCGTGAACTGATTACTTACATGCCGCAAAACACGCTGGAACTTCCGCCGATTGCGAGCAGTAAACCGTTTAGCAAAGACAAGCTGAACCGTATTCAGCAAATTATTCCGGACAATACCAATTCGCCATATGACATCCGCGAAGTTGTGGATTGTTTGATCGATGATGACTCGTTCCGCGAGGTACAGCCCGATTTCGCCACAAACATCGTGGTTGGTTTTGCCCGTTTGGATGGGCGTTCAATCGGAATTGTGGCCAACCAGCCGGCCTCGATGGCGGGTGTATTGGATATCGATTCTTCCCGCAAAGGCGCGCGCTTTGTCCGTTTTTGCGATGCGTTCAACATTCCGTTACTGGTATTGGAAGACGTTCCTGGATTCCTTCCGGGAACCGACCAGGAATGGCGGGGAATCATTACACACGGTGCCAAATTGTTGTATGCCTTCTCGGAAGCCACTGTTCCGCGTGTGACCGTCATTACCCGTAAAGCCTACGGTGGCGCGTTCGACGTAATGAACAGCAAGAACATCGGCGCCGATCTTAACTACGCATGGCCGACAGCTGAAATTGCCGTAATGGGCGCAAAAGGTGCTGCGGAAATCATTTTCAAATCGGAAATTGCCGCGGCAGAAGACAAAGAAGCGAAATGGAAGGAAAAAGAAGCCGAATACGCCGAAATGTTTGCCAATCCGTATCGCGCTGCCGAACGCGGATTTGTGGATGATGTGATTTTACCGGAAGAAACACGTGCGAAACTGATCGCTGCGTTCAAAATGCTCGAGAACAAATCGGAAACACTGCCGAAGAAGAAGCACGGGAATATTCCTTTGTAATTCTGAATGTTGAATTAGAATTCCGGTAGCTGGCGCGTTTAGTGACCCGCTTCTTTACAGTGGCAATTCAACATTAAAAATTAAGCACCGTGTCCGCCTGAGGCGTGATTCAACATTCTTTTCAGGTTGTTTGTGTGGAGAAACCTGCATCTTAAATGCTGCAGTAGAAATTTGTGGTAAATTGTACCGCGCTATCCAATCGTGTTTTCATGCAAAAAAGGATCCTGTTTCATGTTTTTTTCTGGGTTGCTTACGTGCTTTTCAAAAGTTACCTCAATTATTCTACTTCGCCCGAAGCTGAAAAAGGAGTCAGTTCATTTGAACTATTTATTTCGTCGTTAATTCCGCAGCTTGCCTACCTACCGGTGAAAATCCCATTGGTGTATGCACTTTTCGCCATCATCAACCGGTATTTCCTACGTCAATGGTCCATGCCTCGATCTATCCTGATTGCGCTTTTGGTCTTCACTGTTTCAATCTTTAACTATATCGTTATCAACCATTTTGTGGTGTTGAACTGGTTTTACGGTTATAACGAACCGTTTCAAGCTGCGTTTGTGTTGGGAAGCATCATTTATGCTTCGTTCATTATCAGCTTTACCTGCGGGGTTGCCATTGCGATCAAACTTGTGCGCATGAACCTTCGTCAAAAGGAAGCCTCACAAGAAGTGATGAAAAAGAAACTGGAAACGGAACTGAACCTGCTGAAAGCGCAGATCAACCCGCATTTCCTGTTCAACACGCTCAACAACATTTACTCACTGGCGATGAAAAAGTCAGACGACACGGGGCCGGTAGTGATGAAACTATCGAAGCTGCTGCGGTTTATGCTTTATGAATCGGAAAAAGACCGCATCCTGGTCAGCGAGGAAATGAAACTGCTCGAAGATTACATCGAACTGGAACGGATTCGCTACAACGACCGGTTATCACTCACCATTTCGATGGAAATTTCCAACCCGAATGCCAATATTACTCCTTTGCTCCTGCTTCCGCTGATTGAAAATGCCTTTAAGCATGGCGCCAGCGAAAGCATGAAAACCGTTTTCATAGAGGTCGCTATTTCGGAACAGGGCAATCGCTTAAAAGCTTCGGTGAAAAACAGCCGGGAACGCAGTGCACCACAGGCCGATCATGATGGAATCGGGCTCAAAAATGTACGCCGTCAGCTGGAATTGACGTACAGTGACTTTTCACTGAATGTGAAAAACGAAGAGCATTTGTTTGAGGTGCAACTGGAAATCGATTTGGGATCGTATATGTTGTGATAGTTTCTGTAGGGTCGCGATTAATCGCGCTATACCTGTTACACTCAAAATTCAAGTAGAGAAATAATACTAAACCAGTTGCACAAGTGCAACTTCTCTGCGTTCTTTGCGCCTTTGCGTTGAGCATTTTTTCACCGCAAAGGCGCAAAGAACGCAAAGATTAGTCTGCTACGCAGGCTAATGAACATTAACCAATGTTGGCGTTGATTGTGATGTGATTGTAATCCAACTAGCGCGACTCGCTCATACAATTAAAGCGCTTCCCGGATATCCCTGATTTGCAACTGCAGCGTTGTCCGGTCGTTCCAGGTGTTTGATTCCAATGTAAATGCACAATCAAATGCGCAGCCGGCGGCAACCAAATCCAGTTTTTCCGGCATGTTGAAACCGATTGCCGGTAAGACAATTCCCGTTTCCGGGTCCATAATCTCCAACTTCAGGTGCGCACCTTTCAGCAAACGGCTTGATCGGGCATAGACCGACCGCACACAAAACACCGGCTTGTCATTGCCCGGCCCGAAAGGCTCCATTTGTTCCAGCATTTTATACAATCGCGGCAGTTGTCCGGCCGATTCGCCCGCCAGGAACAGTTGGTGCAGCCTGATTTCCATATCGATCACGAGTTCCTGCGTTTCCGATTGCAGGTCGATGGTTTGCTGCACCACTTCGTCAAACGCATCGCGGAAAGCCGGAACGTTTTCCACAGGTAATGTAAGTCCGGCTGCGTAAAAATGCCCGCCGAACTGCGTCAATAAATGCTCGCAGGCCGAAATGGCTTCATAGACATTAAACCGTTCCACCGAGCGCGCCGAACCGGTAGCAACGCCTTTGCTTTCGGTCAGTACGATCGTAGGCCGGTAATGCGTTTCGATCAGGCGCGAGGCCACAATTCCCACCACACCTTTGTGCCAGTCGGACTGAAACACCACGGTCGACTTACGCTTTTCGTGGTGTGGGTCGGCAGCAATCTGAACCAATGCTTCTTCGGTCATTTGGGCATCCAGCAAACGGCGGTTTTTGTTGTATTCATCGATTTCGGAAGCGATCGAATCGGCCACCGAAAAAGACTTGGCGAGCAATAATTCCACGGAACGTGTTCCGGATTCGAGCCGACCGGCGGCATTGATGCGCGGAGCAATTGTAAATACGACGTCCGACAATGAAAGCGGCAGCGAACGCCCTGCGTGCTTCAGCAAGGCCTGGATTCCAACGCGCGGACGTTCATTCAGCACTTTTAATCCGGCTTTGCACAAATAACGGTTTTCACCTGTCACCGAAACAATATCCGCCCCGATGGCAATGGCAACGAGGTCGAGGTATTGATTTAATTCCGCAGGATCGATCCCGTTTTGTAAGTGGAATGCTTCCAACAGCTTATAACCGACGCCGCAGCCACAGAGTTCCTTAAACGGGTAGTTGCAATCTTCTTGTTTCGGGTCCAGAATAATGGCATCCGGCAATTCAATGCCCGGCGTGTGATGGTCGCAAATAATCACATCAATTCCCGAATCGCGGGCATAGCGTACTTTTTCCACTTCCTTGATCCCGCAGTCGAGCGCAATAACGAGCGTGGCTCCCAGCATTTTTGCTTTGTCAATTCCCTTGAACGACAAACCATAACCTTCTTCATAACGATCCGGAATATAAAAATGCACGAACGTATGATCCTGCAATACCGAATAGACGAGCGCAACGGCGGTTGTTCCGTCCACATCGTAATCGCCGAAAACAAGAACGGTTTCTTTATTCTCAACAGCCTGGTCAAGGCGTGCCACTGCCAGGTCCATGTTTTTCATCAGGAACGGGTCGTGCGCAGCCGAAGCCGGCGGATCAAAAAATGAACGAACTTCCTCGTGAGTTGTAAGAGTTTGTTGGGCAAGCAATGCTGCCATGAGCGGCGACACTTTCAGGTTGGTTTCGATCGCTTGAATTTGTTGGTCGTTGGGGCGTTGTTTGATAAACCAGCGTTTTTGCATACATTTCCGTTTTCTAAATTAAGATATGAAAAAAGTTCTTTTCGCCGGCATCATTTTCTGCGCTTTTTCCCTTTTCGGGCAAAAAACCATCCAGTTTGCAGATCCCTTACCGCCAAATTATACATTGGTAGATGCCGTGAACAAATCTCACTTCGGATCGTACAAAAGTACCAACTCCGAAACCACTTACCTATTCGACGAATCGGGTGTTTACATTGTTTCGACGCTGGTTGCCTACATCACCCGCGAGCAGCTGCGCGAATCAGCCACGATTGAAGTTCGCAACGGGCATTTATTCGGCATCAGCAAAACCGATTCCATTCCGTGCGTCCTGGAAGGAGAACGTTATTATTACGGCATCCAGCACAAGGAAGTGATCATCGGATCGGGCAGTTTGCACCAGCTCAGCAAGATCGACAACAACAATTACCTCATCAATTTCCATGTGGGCAATTACTTCGAGCCCAGCATTTTGACCTTTGAAAAGGGCGGAATGAAGATTGTACACGGTGAGCTGACCTACCAGCCTTCTTTCTCGAAACTGCTGAAAATAAACAGTATCGAAGAATATGGTTCCATGGTCGATATCGTGACGCCGACTGCCGAACAATGGCCTTCGCTGCGACAGGAAATATTTGCCGGCGAAGCGTTAAACTACCTTAAAGAAGTTGAATAACCTGCATAAATGCCGATTCTTTGGAAGAATTGCGTAATTTTGTAAAAAATTGAATTATGGGAAAGTTTGGTGCTTTTGAAATCATCTTGATTCTTGCGGTTGTTTTGTTGTTGTTTGGTGGAAAGAAAATTCCTGAATTGATGAAGGGATTGGGTAAAGGAATCAGAGAATTCAAAGACGCGAGTAAAGGTGAAGATGCCTCTTCTGCAACTCCAACTGCAACGGAAGAAAAAAAATAGTCTAATTTTTTCGAATGTATAAAACGTTTTCGGAGGTTAAAAATGCACTCTCCGCAGGGAGAACTGTTGTTGAGATCGTCAACGGCTATTTGTCGGCTATCAACGATTCTAAAGACCTGAACGCCTTTTTGGAAGTCTTCGAAACCACGGCATTGCAGCAGGCTGAAGCGGTTGACGCAAAGCTGAAAGCAGGCTCTGCCGGGAAGCTGGCAGGTATGGTGATTGGCCTGAAAGACAACATCTGCTTCAAAGGCCACAACGTTTCTGCTTCCTCGAAAATCCTTGAAAATTTCGAATCCATTTATTCGGCGACAGTGGTTGAACGACTGCTGGCCGAAGATGCCGTGATTATCGGCCGTTTGAACTGCGACGAGTTCGCGATGGGCAGCTCGAATGAAAATTCGGCTTATGGCCCTGTGAAGAACAACCTTCGCTTTTCGCACGTCCCGGGTGGTTCATCGGGTGGTTCGGCAGTTGCTGTTTCCGCAGGTTTGTGTACGGCAGCGCTGGGTTCCGACACCGGTGGATCGATTCGTCAGCCGGCATCCTTTACCGGAACGGTGGGCTTAAAACCGACTTACGGACGCATCAGCCGTTATGGTCTGATTGCCTATGCTTCGTCGTTCGACCAGATCGGACCTTTGACCAATAACATCGAAGACAGTGCCTTGCTGCTGGAAATCATGGCAGGTAAAGACCCTATGGACAGCACGTCGACCTCGCGTCCGGTTGAACAGTACACTTCGTTCTCAAAGCCCGAAAAACAGCGCATTGCTTATTTAAAAGAAGCATTGGAAAACGAAAACGTAGACGCCGAAGTGCGCGAGCGTTTGGAAACAATCATAGCGCAATTGCGCGCCGAAGGCCATACGGTAGAGCCGGTGAGCTTTCCGTACCTGGATTACCTCGTGCCGACTTACTATGTATTGACAACGGCCGAAGCTTCTTCCAACCTGTCACGTTTTGACGGTGTGCACTACGGACACCGAAGCTCGCAGGCAAAAGGCGTGGAAGAAACCTACGTGCTTTCTCGTACCGAAGGTTTCGGGCCGGAAGTAAAACGCCGCATCATGGCCGGAACGTTTGTGCTTTCACACGGCTATTACGACGCCTATTACACCAAAGGCATGAAAGTGCGCCGTGTTTTGCAGGACAAGACCAAGGCTATTTTCGCCGAATACGATTTGTTATTATTGCCAACTACGCCTACAACAGCATTTGAAAGCGGTGCGGTCAACGACCCGATCCAAATGTACTTACAGGATATTTTTACGGTTCATGCCAACCTTACAGGCAATCCTGCCATTTCCATTCCGCTCGGAAACCACAGCAACGGCTTGCCGTTCGGAATCCAGCTCATGGCCGATTCTTTTAAGGAACATGACCTTTTGAACTTCTCACAGCACCTGGTTGCGACAACCCCGTAAAGCTTATGCAGGTAAAAAAACAGCTCCACCTCGTTCTAGCCATCGTATCGATATTTCTTACAACAGCCGCCTCGGCACAAGGGTATCCTCCGGTAAAAGACACTTTGAGCGGAGTTGCTTTCAGCCGCATGGTCGAACAAAGCCTTTCTTCGTATTATGCTGAGCTTGCTTCCAACGGATCAACCGATTCGATTGTGGACGCATTGGCTTATGAAGCTGGCGCTATTCCGGTATTTACAGATGACGAATACTGCAAGCGACTGGCAAAAATGAACGAAGTTTCCAATTTCGGGTTCGATTGCAACAACGTTTCGCTCACAACCATTAAGTTTTTTGCCGAAAACCGACGCAATTTTGCGAAAGTCGTGCTGGGCCGTTCCAAGCTGTACTTTGATTTGTACGAAGAAAAGCTGGCTGAGTATGACCTTCCCCTGGAATTGAAATACCTTTCGGTGATTGAAAGTGGTTTGCGTCCCCAGGTGAAATCGCGCGCCGGTGCATTGGGCTTGTGGCAGTTTATGTATGCAACCGGAAAGCAGTACGGATTAACTGAAAATTCGTACATCGACGAGCGTATGGACCCGGTAAAAGCAACCGATGCGGCTTGCCGTTACCTGAAAAAACTCTACAGCATTTACGACGACTGGAACCTCGCGCTTGCGGCTTACAATGCCGGCCCCGGGAATGTCAACAAAGCAATCAAACGTTCGGGCGGAAAACGCACATATTGGGAAATTCGCCCGTATTTGCCTTCCGAAACGCAGGGTTACGTGCCCAACTTCATTGCTGCAGCCTATTTGCTGACGTACCATGCCGAGCACAATATTGTTGCGGCAGAATCGAAAATCCATTATTACCAGCTTGATACCATGTGCCTGAACAGTGGTATACACATGCAAACCATCGATAAGCTGGTGGGCTGGGCACCGGAAGATATTCAATCGCTGAACCCGGTTTACAAAACCACCTACATTCCGCCGACGTATCCGCAGCAATGCATTACCGGTCCGCTGGAAAAGATCGGTTTGCTGGTGAGTTTGGAGGATTCGCTTTACATCACCGAGCGCCGTTTGTACGGAGTCGGGAATACTGTTCCGGTGAAAACCAACCCGACTTCAAATGGCAATGCCGACCAAATGGTGGTCTCGAACCCGACCATTGTGAAGGAAATCCCGAAAACACAAGTGGTCACGACGATCAATTACACGTATCACCGGGTGAAAACGGGTGAAAGTTTGGGTAAAATTGCTTCACAGTACAGTGTTTCGATCCAGGAAATCATGGACTGGAACCAGCTTGCAAGTACGCGCATTAATGTGGGGCAAATGCTGAAAATCCAGACCAAGGTCACCACGACGATTGAAAACCCGGAGTATTTACAGCAACAGCAGGATTCATTACACGCCGTTGAATCGGATACGTTGGCACAGAAGGTACAACCGCCGGTCAATAATACACCTCCAAAACCACAGCCGAAACCGGAAGTACGTAAAAAGTACTATTCTGTTCGCTCAGGCGATACGTTTTCTGCGATTGCAAGCAGACATGGTATGACGGTAACTCAGCTCAAGAAGCTCAATCCGGGCGTTAATGCAAGTCGTATTTCAGTAGGACAAAAAATCCGAATTAAGTAATTTAGTTGACGGTTTAGGAGTTTGTCAGTTGACAGTTAGTCAGTTTATTTAACAACTGATAAACTGAAAACTTCTTAACTAAATAACTGGCATCATGAACACACTGGCAGTAGTCGTCATTACGCTCAACGAAGAACGCAACATCGGAAGATGTCTGGCTTCGGTGAAGGCTGTGGCCGATGAAATCATTGTACTGGATGCGTTTTCGACCGACAAAACCGCAGAAATCTGCGCAAGCTACAACGCACAATTCGTGCAACGGGCATGGGAAGGTTATTCGGCTTCGAAAAATCACCTCAATTCACTCGTAACATCCGATTACATTCTTTCGCTCGACGCCGATGAAGCATTGAGCATGGAATTGATTGCTGAAATCCTGGAGGAAAAAAAAGCCGGTTTCAAAGGAACGTACAATGTAAACCGGCTGACGAATTACTGCGGAAAATGGATCTACCACAGCGGCTGGTTCCCCGACATCAAACCGCGTTTGTTTCCGAAAGAAGGTTCGTACTGGTCAGGTGAATACGTGCACGAAGTACTGATCACACCCGAACCGGCGCATCATACCTTCAAAGGCGTGGTGGAGCATTATTCCTATTATTCCTACACCGATCACCGCGCACGCGCCGACAAGTATTCATTGCTGACGGCCAAAAAATTCTTCGCAGCAGGCAAGAAAGTCGGGCCATTAAAACCGTATATTAGTGCTATTGGGCGATTCATTGCCATGTACCTACTCAAAAAAGGCTTTTTGGATGGTAAAATGGGTTTCAAGATCGCACAGATCAGCGCCCAGTCCAATGTTGTGAAATACAAAGAACTGATTCGATTACACCGTGAAAACACCCGTTGATTGCACCGAAAAACGCATTGTTATCAGCAGAACCGATAGTATCGGCGATGTGATGCTGACCTTGCCAACCGTGGCGTGGCTCAAGGAAACGTACCCGAGCTGCCACATTACCTTTTTGTGCCGCAATTATACGAAAGCCATTGTTTCGTGCTACGAAGGCATAGACGAAGTGCTGACGCTGGAAACACTGGAAGCGTTGCCCTCACAGTCGCGTGTGCGCTATATCCGGGAACAGCAGTTTGATGTGGTTGTGCATGTTTTTCCACGCAAGGAGCTGGCCCAATTGTTCAAAAAAGCCGCTGTACCGGCACGCATCGGGACCTCGCACCGCGGATTTCATTTACTCACCTGCAATATTCGTCCGAATTTTTCGCGCAAACGGTCATCCGAACACGAAGCACAGCTCAATTTTGAATTGCTGCGCCCACTCGGCGTTACCGCATTGCCGAAATTCGACCAATTAAATGCCTGGACGAACCGTTTCCACGTTCCTGAAGTTGCATTACCGGAAGAAATCGAAGAAGCTTTGCAGCAATCGGTAAAAGCAGCGGTTTTGCATCCGAAATCGCAGGGAAGCGCCCGTGAATGGCCGATGGAAAAATACGTTGAGCTGGCCAATCGTTTAACTGCCGATCAAACAACCGTTTTTTTCACCGGGACCGAGCAGGAAGGAGCATTGTTCCGCGCGCAACTTCCCGACAATTCGATGATCATCGACACAACCGGCAAGCTTAGTATCGAGCAATTGCTGGTATTGCTGAGCCGCATCGATTTGCTGGTGGCCTGCAGCACCGGGCCTTTGCACATTGCCGGATTTTTAGGAAAACGTGCCATCGGATTGTTTTCGCCGCGCATCCCGATTCATCCCGGAAGGTGGCGCGCGTTGGGCGAAAAAGCAGTTGCGCTGGTCTTCGATCCCGACTGCCCGACCTGCAAAGCCAAAAAGCCGTGTTCGTGCATTGAACAGATTACGGTAGAAAAAGTCCTCGAAAACCGGTGAAACAGGCCCTTGACCATACGATCCGCTTCCTGCTTTTTTCCAATTGTTGGGTCGCGCTGAGTGTGGGCATGCTGGTAACGGGTTTGGTGCATCATCATGACATCGAATCGTGTTTTTACTGGGGATTTTTTGCATTTTCAGGCACGTTTGTTACCTACAATTTTCACCGGTTGGTGCGCCATCGATCATTCCGGGTGGCTAAAATTACAACCGACCGCGGGCGCTGGCTGAATCAACACCGGCTGTTCATCATCATTTGCACAGCCATTTTTACTCTTGCGGCACTTATCCTGTTCTTCCAACTGCCGATTCAGCTCTCTTCGCTCTGGATTCTTGGGATTGCCGGGATCATCGTAATGGGCTACGCTTTACCTATTCCAGTCGTCGGGAAATCACTGCGCGACATCAGCGGACTTAAAAGCCTGTGGATCACCATCGTTTGGGTACTGCTTCTTTATTTTCCGCTGTTGCAATACAACCGCACTATTGATCATACGGATTTGGCAATCATCGGGCTGTTCACGTTTGTGCAGATCATACCGTTCGACATACGCGATTTGAGCTACGATCCGGTTTCGATGAAAACACTTCCCCAACTGATCGGCATTCGCGGTTCAAGGTTAACCGGAACGATACTCATCGCTTTACTGATCCCGGCCATTTTATATATCCATCCGTTTCATTTTCTGCTGATTATAACGGCTCTTTTCGCCCTGTTTGGCCTTTGGTGGAAACAAACCCCCGAACGCTTGCTGCTGCTGGAGTTTATCTGGGACGGAACGCTGATCGTTCTTGGCTTATACTACTATGTAATTCAGTGATCGGTTATTAATGGTTAGATATTAGTGAGGTTGTAGAAGAAAATTTAATGAATAACTTTGCAGTCCAAAAACAGGCTTCTATGGCAACAATTGCTTCTTACGACTTTACCGGAAAACGTGCGTTGGTGCGCGTGGATTTTAACGTTCCGTTGAACAAGGAAACCCTCGAAGTAACCGATGATACGCGTATTCGCGCTGCGTTACCTACGATCAAGCACATCCTGGAAAACGGCGGAAGCGTGGTGCTGTGCTCGCATTTGGGTCGACCGAAAGAAGGTGCCGAAGACCGTTTTTCACTGCGTCATATTCGTTCTGCCATCGAGCATTTACTGGGTAAACCGGTAAAATTCGCCGCAGACTGCATCGGTTCAGCAGCATTGGACATGAGTGCCAACCTCAAGCCGGGCGAAGTGTTACTCCTGGAAAACGTACGTTTCTACAAGCAGGAAACGGCCGGAACAGAGTCATTTGCCGAGCAGCTTGCCAAGCATGGCGATGTGTATGTGAATGACGCGTTTGGTACGGCGCACCGGGCACATGCCAGCACGACGGTTGTTGCCAATTATTTTCCAAACGATAAAATGTTCGGATTCCTCCTTGAGGCCGAGATTAAAAGTGTGGATCGCGTATTGAACAGTACCGAAAAACCGTTGACAGCTATTGTAGGCGGCGCGAAAGTATCGTCGAAAATCACGATCATCGAGCGTTTGCTGGAAAAAGTGGATCACCTGATCGTTGGCGGCGGAATGGCCTATACGTTTGTAAAAGCCATGGGCGGCGATGTGGGGAATTCACTCGTAGAAGATGATTTCCTGGAAGTGGCAAAAGACATCATTGCCAAAGCGAAAGCCAAAGGTGTTGACCTGTACATTCCGACCGACACGGTAGTAGCAGATAAATTCGACAACAATGCCAGCACGCAGCTTGTCGCAATCGGCTCTATTCCAAACGGATGGATGGGACTGGATGTTGGCCCGAAGACTATCAAAGCATGTGCTGAGATCATCGAATCTTCGAAACTGATTTTATGGAACGGTCCGATGGGTGTGTTTGAAATGAGCAACTTCCAAACCGGGACGGTTGAAGTGGCCAACGCGATTGTTCGCGCCACGGCGAAAGGTGCTTTCTCGCTGATCGGAGGCGGAGATTCCGTAGCGGCAATCAATCAATTCGGATTGGCGGATAAAGTGAGTTATGTTTCTACAGGTGGCGGAGCAATGCTGGAATACCTGGAAGGGATTGAATTGCCGGGAATCAAGGCGATTCGATCGTAACATTTTTATTATCATTTGATTTTCAGCACGTTCAGTAATCCCGCAATATTACGGAACGAACTACCAAGATAGTTTAACCCAGCCTTTGAAGGTCTTTGCAGTGGCCTTGTCTGGCACATTCTTTGCTCATCTCCAAAAGAATACACCAAATGCGGTAGTGTGTCAAAACCTCCCTTGAGCTATATTTGGTTCACGAACGAATGCTTATGAAAACACTTATCTTTTCCCTGACATTCTTACTCTTTTACGGATTTTCGAGCGCACAGGATGACGAATCGGAGATTCCGCGTTTTGTCAAACAACCGATTGAAAATACCGGCTGTTACGCGTATTTTCCTTCCGATGCGGAAATGACATTTGATCTGAGCTACTCGCCGGATAGTTCCAAAGTATACACAGGCGATTTTCTATCTGGTGACTTTCATTACTCCATTATCCTGGTCCAGCTGAAAGACCTTGTGATGGAAAATACTGAGGACAAGGAAAATATGCTGGTTGCCTACCTGGATTATTTGCGTGAGAGCTTTAGCATTGTTGGTTCCGCCGGATACGGAAAAGGACATACCATGGAAAGCAATCCTTCAGCTGCAGGCATGATCGATTATTGGCAGGATGATGAAGGCGATTTGTGGATGGTGAAGGCCTGGGCAGACGGTTCGACGATTGCGGTGATGCTGATTTACGGCACGATAGAATACCCGAGTTACAGCGCAGCGCAGCTGTTTTTGGATGGTTTTCGATTCAATTGATTGATAATCAACCACATAGTAATATTGCAATATCACTAAAGTGACGTTAAAAATACAACTGATTGATTTTCATGATATTAAAAGCATCGCGTTAAGGAAAAACAAGGTAGGATTACAATAATCTAGATCAAAAACCGGGAATTATCGATTCTAAAATGCTGTCTATCAAACACATAGTAATATTGCAATATTACCCAGCGATTTGCTGAAATTTCAAGAGCTGCTATTTATCCAACACCTTCGGAATCCGGAAATAATCCGAATCTTTCTTCGGAGCATTCTTCAATGCCTCTGCTTGCGTAACCGTTTGCTCCGGAATATCTTCGCGCAACACATTCACCTCATCGCTCATGAAGACCAGTGGTTCCACATTGTCGGTAGGCAGCTCGGAGAGCTTTCCCATAAAGCCGATAATATTCTCCAAATCCTGTTGAATAGCCGCTTTAGCAGGTCCTTCAAAACGCAGACGTGCCAGATGAGCAATATGATCTATGGTTTCCTCCGTAATTTTCATGTCGCAAATTTAAGCCAATCCTGTGAATTTTTACCTTTTATTGGGAACCGTAACAGATATTTATTACCTTGCCCGAACATTTTAACCCAGGCTATTCATTTGGACCGCTATGTTTTTACCGCTAACACGTTCTGCAATTGTTACCATAAACGCTGATCGCGCAACTTCATACCTGGATAGTGACCTGTACAATAACACGCATTTTTCTGTTGGAAAACTGCTCTTCCAACCACACGAATCTGGCTTATGGCCGGGAATACAAGGAAATCAGGAATGAACTGAAGGCGGCTCTTCAGCTTGAGATTGCTAAAGCTCAGAGCATACAAACGCCCCCGGATATTCATGATTAAATTGGCCAACTTAAGAGAAAAGGAGCTGCTTTCGGGCGGCTCTTTTTTGTCATGGAGGATCTACTTCTTCTTCATTAACCCTCTTTCAATCAGCGGTCCCGAAATAATCGCATACGTTTTTTCAAGCAATTCACTTTCCGACAACTGCTTCACTTCCTTTTTGTCGATCACCGGATGAATGATCACCCTGGAAATTCCGGGATGTGCCGGTCCCAACATATTGCCCGGGTCTGAAAACAAATGATAATTGTCGATAAACGTGATCGGTACAATCGGAATACCAGCGCCTTTTGCCAGCTTAAATGCTCCTTCTTTGAACGGCACCATTGCCGGTTGACCTTCATCGGGAATTCCGCCTTCGGGGAACACAACGAGCGACCACCCCTCCCGGATAGCCTGCCGGGCCTGCATGAACGATTGCGCTGCTTTCCGGCGATCATTGCGAAAAACCGGGATGTTCAACCGCTTGAAAAATGTCTTGACCAAAGGGTATGATAAAATCTCGCTTTTGCCTAAAAACAAAAAGCGGTGATTCGGCAACAACGAATACATCAGGAAAATATCAAAATAGGAAGCATGGTTGGCAATGATCAGGTACGGGCCTTTCGGAATTTTAGGACTCGAAATTTTCCACACAAACACCAGCATCAGCAATCGAACCAGGTGGCTCCAGAACACATTCAGCGGAAAACTGTATTTACGCCACGATTTTCGCGAAAGCACCACCAATAAAAACGGGTAAAACAGTAAAAGCGTGGAAACGAAGACAATTCCAACATACACTTTATACAACAAGCATGGAATACCCAACAATGCCTTCATACCTCAAAAATAAGATTTTCATTGGCTTTTTCGCAAAATGATCGTTTCGACAAGCGGCCATTTGTCAAAAAGCACTAGTTTTTCCCAATCATTTCAGTTTTCGGTACATACAAAAAACTAATGGCTTCGTTCAACCAACTGCATGAATGATGCCAGTCTAAAAAGTAACTTATGAAAAACGCATGCTTACTGATCTTTTCCCTTTGCATTACGTTTGGTACAATGGCACAACTTCCACAGCGAAAAGCCATTATGGGAATGCGCGGTCAAATCGGTAACGGGGGAATTGTCATCGACAGCATTGTACCCGCCACCACCTTCGCAATCGGCGGTTTGAAAAAAGGCGATATCGTGATGGCAGTCAACGATCAGCCAACTGCTACGTTGGAAGCCTACAGCACCATTGTTTCCCCGATAAGGACTGGAAGCTCCGTGAAAATCAATTACCTGCGAAAAGGAAAAGAAAAAAACACGACGGTAAAGGCGGTCGCCAAGCCATTGGAAACCTCTCCCATTGCCGATATTACTTACGATTGGGTGAAATTTCGCAATGGTTACCTGCGCACCATCACCCGCAAACCGAAAGGAAAAGACCGTGTTCCCTGCATTTTACTTATTCCGGGTTACGGCTGCGGAAGCATTGAGAACTATAGCAACAGTTACAACGGAAAGCTCATGAACGAATGGCTGAAAAACGGCTACGCGGTGGTAACGATTGAAAAAAGTGGCCTGGGCGACAGTGAAGGTTGTGAACCCTGCGGAGAAGTTGACCTGGCAACCGATATCGAAAGCTTCGACGCCGGCTACCGCTACATGGAACAGCTTTCATTCGTGGATACTTCACAGCTGTATATCTGGGGACATAGCCTGGGTGGAAGTATTGCACCCGAAGTCGGTAAGCTGCACCATCCGAAAGGAATCATGGTGTTCGGTTGTGTTTTCAGGCCCTGGAGCGAGTTTTTGCTTGAAATGCACCGCGTTCAAAAGCCGTTGCTCGAAAACATGACGCTACAGCAAACGGAAGATTTCGTTCGGCAGATCCAGAAGATCTATTATGAATTGCTGGTACTCAAAAAAACGCCTGCCCAGCTCAACGAAAATCCCGAATACAAAGCACTGGTAGAAAGCGAACTGGGCTACAAACCCGGAAGCAATGATATGTGGGGACGTCACTGGCGATTCTGGCAGCAACTGGATTCCATCGACCTGGCCGACAGTTGGGCGAAAGTCAATTGTCCGGTACTCATCCTGCACGGCGGTGCCGATTACGAGCAATGCAGCCTGGTTGAACCGCTCATGATCGAAAAGACCGTCAACGAAGCGCACCCCAATTCCGCTACATGGATTACCATTCCCGACCTGGACCATTTCATGATGAAAAGCCCCGACTGGAAACAGGCCGTCATCAATTTTAAGGAACAGCAATACGCGAAGGGGAATTTCCATAACGGCATCGCGGATGAAACGGTAAGATGGCTGAAAGCACATTGAATCTAACACAAAATCTCAACAAAAGAAACATTATGAAAAAAATCTGTTTGATCATCGCCCTGTTTTGCGGAAACAGCCTGATAGCGCAAACCACTGCTGATTCTACCGGGATCAGAAACGCCGCAACCGATTACGTGGAAGGTTTTTACACCGCCGACACCGTTCGCATGAAAAAAGGCTTATCGGACGAACTCGTGAAGCGTATCGTCGATAACCGCAGCGGCAAAAGCACCATCAATACCATCGGCCGCAAAGAACTGATCGGGTATGTAAACCCGGCTTACAAAATGCCCGATCCTAATCCTTCTGAACCATTCAAGGCGACTGTAACGATTTACGATATTAAAAACGGGATCGCATTGGCGAAAGTCACCACCAACAAAATGCCTGAATTTTTCGATTACGTTCAGGTAGGAAAACTAAACGGTGAATGGAAAATCATCAACGTGCTATGGGCATTTAGCTAAACGGGCATATCGCATTCCAACGGGACCGCACCCACAGTCTTAACAAGCCCATGCTGTCAAAAAAGCGTCGTGCCTGGACGGTGAATGTGCTGAAAATTGTACTTTCGCCAAAAAACAATTCATGGCACGCATTCTCACAGGTATTCAAAGTACGGGAACCCCGCATTTGGGGAACTTACTCGGTGCGATCCTGCCGGCAATCGAATTGGCAAAAGACACGAAAAACGATTCGTTCCTCTTCATTGCCGACATGCATTCGCTTACGCAGATCAAAGACGGGAAACTTTTACGTCAAAACACCTACTCTACGGCTGCGGTATGGCTTGCCTGCGGAGTAGATCCTGAAAAAATGGTGTTTTACCGCCAGAGCGACATCCCGGAAGTGACCGAGCTGACATGGTACCTGCTGTGCTTTTTTCCCGTTCCGCGATTGGAACTGGCCCATGGATACAAAGACAAAAAAGATCGTTTGAGCGACGTCAACGGTGGCTTGTTTAACTACCCCATGCTTATGGCGGCTGATATTTTATTGTACGATGCTCAATACGTTCCGGTTGGCAAAGACCAATTGCAGCACATTGAAATGACCCGAGATGTGGCTGATCGTTTCCATCACGTGAACGGTGAAACCTTTGTGCTGCCGGAAGCAAAGATCAATGAAAACACCAAGCTGGTACCGGGAATCGACGGTGAAAAAATGAGTAAATCCCGCAACAACTTCATCAACATTTTCCTTCCTGAAAAGGAATTGAAAAAACAGGTCATGTCTATCGTAACCGACAGCAAAGGCCTGGAAGACGTGAAGAACCCCGATGAATGCAACATTTTCGCGATTTACAAATTACTCGCGGATGACGATGCGATTCAGACGATGCGCAACAACTATACCGCCGGCGGTTACGGTTACGGACACGCAAAACTGGCTTTGTTTGAACTGATTTTGAACAAATTCGCACAGGAACGCGCACGTTACGATCACCTCATGAACAACCTCGGTGAAATAGATGCAGCCTTGCAAATCGGGGCCGAAAAAGCACGTTTGGTAGCAAAAGATGTGTTAAAACGCGTACGTGAAAAAGTTGGCTACTGAAATTTTTTCAACATCTCTTTACCGTTCAATAGAAAATATGTATATTTGAGTCAACTTATGTTACACCAACATAAACTACTCTTATTAAACCAACAATGTTAAAGCTCCTCCTCCAAGGGGCTTTTTCACTTCTTAATAAAACGTTACAGGTGTAATCATATCAATCATTTATTATATTTGTTCGCGACAAGAAAATTCTTCTCCTTATGTTAAAACACATAATCATCTGTGCTGCTGCTTTGATCACGATCGCCTCCTGCTCCGATTCGAGCGACGATCTCTCAAACATGAAAGCGATTGGCGGTAAGCGATATGGCGGTGAATTCCGGTTCATGTCACCTGAAAAAGTGCCGGGATTATTGCCGATCCAGGCCGTTGATATTTACACGCAGCGGATTACTTCTCAACTATTTGACCAGTTGCTGCGATTGGATGCTTCGGGGAAAAATGTCGTTCCTTCATTGGCAGAAAGCTATACGGTTTCTCAGGATGCCACCACGTTTACCTTCAAGATCCGAAAAGGTGTTTTCTTTCACGACGACGATTGTTTTGGTGGTGAAGGCCGCGAGCTGACCGCTGAAGACGTTAAGTTTACGCTGGACATGGCTTGCAGCGGACTTCCTGAAAACGAAGTAAGCTGGGTATTGGTAGATCGCATTAAAGGCGGACGTGATTTTTACAACGCTACTAAAAAATCCTTCAAGGAAGGCGGTGTTTCCGGCATCAAAGTCACAGACAAAAACACGCTTGTTATTACCCTGGCGGAACCGTTTGCCAGCTTCGATAAAGTGCTCACTTACGGTGGTTTCGGCGTTTTCCCGAAAGAAGCGTACGATGAATACGGCAAAGACCTCAGCAAACACCCTGTTGGTACCGGGCCGTTCATGCTGAAGGAAATGACCGCTTCGAAGATCGAATTGGAGCGCAACCCGCGTTACTGGAGAAAAGACGAATTCGGTAACCAGCTGCCGTTCCTTGGAACCATTACCATGACTTATGCTACCGACAAGCGCAGCGAGCTGATGGCGTTCCGTAACCAGAAAATTGACCTGGTCCTGGAAATTCCGGCGGATGACGTGGAAAACGTATTGGGCTCTTTGCAGGAAGCACAGGCTGGAAAAACCGTAAAACACAAAGTGGATTCCAAGCAATCGCTCTCGGTTTCATTTTTCGGGCTTTCACACACCAATCCTGTTTTCAAGGATAAGCGTGTTCGCCAGGCATTCAATATGGCTGTAGACCGTGAATCGATCGTCAACACAACATTAAAAGGCGAAGGTTACCCGTTGCTGAACGGAATCATCCCGAACAGCGATTTCTATCCTTCCAACCAGGTAAAAGGCTTTCAATTCGACGTGGCAAAAGCGCAAAGCTTACTGGCCGAAGCAGGTTACCCTGGTGGTGCCAACTTCCCGGAACTGACGATTTATGTAAACGGTAAAAAGGATTCGGACCGTCACCGTTTGGCGAAAGGTTTTGCCGAGCAAATGAAAGCGAACCTGAATGTGAACCTGAAAATCAAACTGTGCAGCATCGAAGAACGTAACAAGGCAGTCAGCAGCGGAACTGCAGCTATTTGGGTGAGCGGATGGATTGCCGACTACCCGGATGCTGAAAGCTTCCTGAGCCTGTTCTACGGCGGAAATATCAAGGCAAACTCCAAGTTTGTGAACCCGTTCAAGTACAAGAGCGAGGCTTTTGATAAACTTTACCGCGAAGCGGCCAGCGAATCGAACGAGCAAAAACGTCAGAAATTACTGATTGCCTGCGACCAGATGGTGATTGATGATGCTGTAGTGATCCCGATGATCACCGACGACTTCATCACAATGATCAACTCACGCGTACGCGATTTTGAAACGAATTCGTTGGAAGTATTGGATTTTTCCTCTATCTTTATCAAAGAACCGAAGTAGGTTCGCAGACAGATGTTAAACAATTAATTGGCTCTCAGCTTGCACTAGAGTATTATGGGGTCGCGATTAATCGCGGCCCCTTTTTCTTATCCGGATCTTTACAGTTTATCATAGTATTTAGTGTTATGTAAGATTTAGTGAGCGTCTCGAAAAATCACGACCTCACTCAAATCATTACAAAACCACAACATTCCCGTAACATTCCCGAGCGTATCAGCAGCTATTTTTGCCCAAGCAATTGAGTTTTCTTTACCCGATGGCACAATGGTCCCTCCCATTGTGCCCGTACGGGTAATTTGTCGCGTTTCGGTAGTTAAAATGCTTAAAACAGAAGAGAATAAAGTGCATTTTTGTAGTATGGACTACATTAATCGCGAATTGAGTTGGTTGTCGTTCAACGAACGCGTATTGCAGGAAGCACTTGATAAAAACGTTCCCCTGGTAGAACGTATGCGTTTCCTGGGCATTTACTCCAACAACATGGATGAGTTTTACCGTGTTCGCGTGGCCAACGTAAAACGATTGATTTCCCTGCAAAACAAAAAAGTTGAAGGTTTCAAGGGAACACCGCAGGACCTGTACGACGAAATCCGCACCGTGGTCATCAAGCAGCAGCGCATGTTTGAAAACGCCTACCTTGAGATCATCGAATTATTCGAAAAAGAATCGATCTACCACCTCGATGAGAACTCCATCGACAGAGACCAGCGCAAAGAACTGACCGAATACTTCCGCAAGGAGATCGTTCACGATGTAGTGCCGATCATCCTTGACCGCAAAAACCCGTTCCCGCGACTGCGTGACAAAGCCATTTACCTGGCCATTCGCATGCAATGGGACCAAAAACGGAAAGTGCGTTATGCCTTGTTGGAAATTCCATCGTCGATTCCGCGGTTCTACTCGCTCAAAAACGGCTCCAAGAAAGGAATTATCCTGCTCGACGATATCATACGCCTCAACCTCGATGAATTGTTCCCGATCTTTTCGTTTGACATCATCGAGGCGTTTACGTTTAAATTTACCCGGGATGCCGAGCTCAACCTCGATGACGATGTATCGATGTCATTCATCGAAAAAATGGAAAAAAGCATCAAGCAACGCCGAAAAGGAGAGCCGGTACGATTGGTTTACGATCACCGGATGCCGGAAGATTTGCTGGAATTGCTTTTGCGTAACCTGAACCTGAAAACAGGAGGAAACTCCATTGCCGGCGGAAAATACCACAATTTCAAGGACTTCATGCAGTTTCCTGATTTCGGGAACCCGCAATTCCTGTATGAAAAACAACATGCCTGCGCGCATCCCGACCTGGAAGGCCAGCGCAGCATCATCAAACAGATTATCCGAAAGGACATTTTACTCCATTTTCCTTACCAGAAGTTTGATTACGTGGTAGACTTGCTGCGCGAAGCAGCCATCGACCCGAAAGTGACTTCGATCAAGATCAATGTGTACCGTGTGGCAAACCGCTCCCAGGTCATGAATGCCCTGATCAATGCAGTGAGTAACGGGAAAGAAGTAACCGTAGTACTTGAATTGCAGGCCCGTTTTGATGAAGAAAACAACCTTTACTGGGCCGAGCGGTTGAAAGATTACGGAGCCAAAGTACTTTACGGGTACGAGGGATTGAAAATCCATTCCAAATTGCTGCAAATCCGCCGTGTTTCGGACAAAAAAGAACAATTGATCACGTATGTCGGAACAGGGAATTTCAACGAACGAACAGCTGAAATTTACACCGATCTGGCCCTGCTTACTGTCGACAGGCGCATTGCCAACGAAGTGCAGCACGTGTTCCAGATGATGGAACATTCACTTCACCACCACACGTTTCGCTATTTATCGGTTTCGCCGGTCAATTCGCGCCGCAAGCTCCTGGGACTCATCCAGAACGAGATCAAATTCGCGAAGAAGGGATTGCCTGCCAAAATTCAGCTGAAAAACAACAACCTGGTCGACAGCAAGCTCATCGACAAGCTCTATGAAGCCTCCCGTGCCGGTGTGAAAATAGAACTGATCATTCGCGGCGTATGCTGCCTCATTCCGAAGCTCAAAGGGAAAAGCATGAACATCGAAGCGATCAGTATTGTAGACCGTTACCTGGAACATGCCCGCATGATGATCTTCGCCAATGGCGGCGAACCACTTTATTTCATCAGTTCAGCCGACTGGATGGAACGTAACCTGGATAAGCGCATTGAAGTCGGAACGCCCGTTTTTGATCCCGATTTGCAGCAGGAACTGGCCACGATTTTCAACATGCAGTGGAATGATACCGTGAAAGCGCGCATCCTCGATAAGGCCCAGCGCAACAATTACAAGCAAACTTCCGGAGAACCATTCCAATCCCAGCAGGAATTGTGGAAATACTACGGCGCAAAAAGCAAGAAGGGATAACAAAATCTCGTGACAATCAACAGTCAATCGTTTTAATCCCAACATCAAAAACAGAAGTAGGGCCTCCGTCGTGTTTGCAAAACCAACACGGCTTGCATTTTTTGCTTACTTTTTGTTGCTACGGACAAATAGTAAGCGAAATTAATCCTCCCTGCGACGGGATTCTGCCATTTCACGGGTAATCAGCGGCAAAAAGATCTCTACCTGCACACCGCCCGTGCTACGTTCGCGGATCAGGTAGCTGGCACTGGTTTTATTCATCTTGTTCAAGAGGTAGAAACGGTCGTTGATAATCTCAGAAGCGCGCGCCGAAGAAGCCGATTTCAGACCTTTTCCGTTATCATCGATCCGAATGCGCAATTCGTTTTGCTGTTGTTTAAATGAAATCGTGATCTGGCCTTCGTGCTGGAGGTTTTTAAAGCCTTGCTCAATCGTGCTTTCGATAAAAGGTTGCAGGATCATCGTAGGCAGACACACATCCGACGGATCCAGCTGGTCGTCGACATCGAAACTGAACGTGAATTTCTGTTTCAAACGATCGCGCTGCAGTTCCATGTAATACGTCAGGAAGTCAATCTCTTTGTCAAGCGTCAGGAAATCATCATGAGAGCTGTCGAGCGTCTGTTTCATCAGCTTTGTAAACGACGCCAGTTTTTTCGCGATTGCCGTATTGGTAGGATCATCTACCGCCATTTTCTGCAGGTTATTCAACGCTTTGTAGATGAAATCAGGATTGATGCGCGCGCGCTGCAGGCGTTGTTCCACTTCCAGGCGTTTCTGTTTCTGGCGAATGCTTTTCTGACGGAAAATGATGAAAATGTAGCACAGCAGCAGGGCCGAGATCACAATTCCGACCGTAATGAGTTTGGAACGCAGGTTCCCGATCTCGCGCTGCTTGTTCAACAAAACGCGGTCCTGCTCGTATTCAGAATCGGTTTTTGCTTTTCGAACGCGGTGGTACTTATCTTCCAGGTCACTGTTTGCCATCGAAAGCTGCTCATTTTCCAGTTTGAGGATGCTGTCGCGCATCAGTGAAAGGTCTTCGTAAACCGTAAGCGCACGCTCGTATTCACCACTCAGTTTGGCGCAATTGTAGAGCAGTTCCAGTGCGTTTTTCAGCTTGTAAGGATTGTTCAGCTGCTTTGCGTACGTCAAGCTCGAGTCGGCGCAGGTGTAAGCCTTTTCGTATTTCTTGAGCTCAAGGTAGATATCGGCCATATCCGAATAAATTCCCATACGCTCGCTGGCATTCATAAACGGCGACGTGAAATACAGCGCACTGTCAAGGTAGATCAGCGCTTTGCGGTAATTCTTTTCGTGGTACTGCTTATCTTCCAACAAGTTATAACCCCGGATAAATCCTTCGGAATACTTGATGAGGCGTGCCAGCTCGATCCCGAATGTGGCCATGTGCTCGGCAGAATCCAATAAAGCGGCATCGCCCGTCACCTGGAACTGGTAATAGTAGCGCGCCGACAAATTGTACAACGATTCTACTTTGTTCTGGCCGTTCGGCAACACCAACACCAGCGGATGCGCCTGTTTGAGCGCTGTTCGTGCACGATCTTCCTGGTTTAGCTTCGATTGCGCATTCGACAGTGAGAGCAGGACGTGTGCTTCCAGTGTTTTATTATCCTGCCGTGACAGTTGCTGCAAGGCTTTGTTGTAATGTTCGATCGCGCTTTCGTAAGCTCCTACCCGCAGGAAATAATCGCCGTAACTGATGTTGTTTTCAAGGTAGTTGATGCTTTTGCAGTGAATGCTGTCGAGCATGAATTTTTCGCGGTCAAGGAGAATTTTTGCCCATTCGTAATTTCCCGAACGGATCGCATGCACGGCTTTCAGGTGAATGGCATACGATTTACAGGCTACATTTGTGCTTGCCGAAAAAACTTTGCTTTCCTTCAGCAGCTGGATTTCCTTGTACTCGGTAACGGCATCAAAATCACGGCGTTTCACAAAATCGTCCACCAACGGGCAATCACACTTCTTCTGCCCGAGAGAAACGGGTGCAGCCACAAGCAAGAACAAACCGATCAGTGCAATCTTCATGGGTCCAAAAATCCACTCAAAGTTAGGTAAAATCCGTAGGAAAACGCTATTCACCACAAAGGCACAAAGGTTTTTTTGAAGGATAAGCTTGTTAAGATCACAAAGGGGATGACGGAATTATTCAACACAAAGAATATATTCACCGCAAAGGCGCAAAGGTTTAATAGCAAGATTTTGCCCAAAAGAGTTTGCTAACGGATAGACTTGTTAAGACACAAAGCTATTCTGACCGGATTCCCTTTGTGTTCTTTTAACACGCCAAATTGGTCCTTTTTTCTTTGTGCCTTTGTGGTGAAAATTGTCCAAACCAAAAAGAGACACTACTTGCGGTAGTATCTCTTTCCTGACTGTTGTTACTTATGCTACGAAATCAGCCAACCTAAGCGTTAAAAATTGTATGTTAAACCAAATGTTAAAGGGTACACTGCTGCGGTTTTGTCGGTGTCGAAGAGCGGAAGCACGTTGTAGTTGGCAAACACTCCCCAATCCTTATAACCCATTTTCACTGCGGCATCCAGGCGGAATGCTTCCAATGCGTAAGATCCTTTGATCTTCTCTTTGGTATCGCGCTTATCGGCCTCGATGGTGCGTTTTACGCTGGAACCGATACGAACACCTCCGATCACCCCGGCTGCAAGATAGAAGCCTTCGTCTCCTTCAGCGGTACAAAACTCGATCATCACCGGTGCTGTAAGATAGATTGCACGCAGTTTGTTTTTCTTGTAGTCATTGATCGTGTCGGTAGTGGCCCAAAGTGAATCGGCATCTACGTTGAGGTGGTATTGTTTCAACCCGATTTGCGTCCAGTTAAATCCAAGTCCGGTAGTAACACCCACATAGTTTTTATAGATTTTGAATTTGTGCTCCAACAGGTTGAGGTTCCAGCTGAATGAACGCCCCGGATCGTTTTCCCATTGCGGATCACCCGGGAAGCTGCTTTTCATCGCGTCGTTGAGTAAAAGTGTAGGCCCGAATTCCAACCCAGCCCAGTGTGCTTCGATTTCAGCTTGTTCTTCTTCGTCCGGTGAAGCATCAATCGTATCTCTTACGATGAGGACTTTTTTCGTTCCGAAATCGATCTGTGTGGTGTCGGGGTGCTCTTCTGTCTGTGCGCTGATTGCTCCGATGAACAATAAACTGAATACGCTTGTGTAAATTGCTTTCATGTTTTCTATGTTTTTAATGTCTGTTTCTTGTTTTAGCGACTTTCGGTCCGTTGACCGTCTATCGTGCTGTTTGAATGTATGACCAAGTGAGCGGCATTTTGTTACAGCGAGCATGAAAAAAAATCGAAAAAACCTTAAATTAATTTTCAAATTGTTGATTGTCAATAACATAGTAATATTGCAATAGTACCCGAAAATGAGACGACAGGGTGAAAATCCAGCTTCCGGGCGAACATTGTCGCGGTCTTTCTCTACAAAAAACCATCCGTTTCAATGAATCTTTATGGAAAATGAACGTTTACAGCATCTTAGGTGTAAGTATGTATACACGCTAAAACGGTACTACTATGAAACACATTGGCATTCAAACTCCGTGCTCCGAAGACAGGGCCAACATGACACCCAACGAAAAGGGCTCGTTCTGTCACAAATGTGCGAAACAAGTCCATGATTTCACCAACAAATCCACCGGCGAGATCAGGCAAATCTTTCGTGAAATGATGGGCCAGGAAATCTGCGGGCGCATGACCGCGGGCCAGGAAAGAGTACTCAATGCCGAGTTTGAAGCCTGGAAATTTCAATCGAAGCGCCAGTTTCAGCGCGCCATGGTGTTTTCATTAGTCGTTGTTTTCGGATTGACGCTTTTCAGCTGCTCGAACGAACAGGACCGCCGGCAGATCATGGAAATTCAGTCAATTGCGTTGAATGCCATGAAAGCTTCGGCCAGACAAACCAATGATGCGATGTCCAACGATGCGATGCCAGTGCCCGAAGTTCCTGTTCAAAAAGCCGTGAATCATATTTCGCACAAGGAACATTTCTACGCAACAGAAGTATTCCTGGACATTGAACCGCCAACGCCACTCGAGCCAACCATTTTTCTTGAAGCGCAAATCGATGGCGGAATCGGCATCAGCATGGAATACCGGGAATACCTGCTGGACACGCATATCCTCGAGCAACAGGAAATCGAAAAAATCCAGGAGTTCATTCCAGGCGAATTTACAGCAAAAGCTTTCCCCAACCCAACAACCGACCGTACAACTTTTGAGCTTAACGTTCCGAATAAAACCCGCTTTGAAATTGCATTGTACGATATGAACGGAAAACTCATAGAATCGGTCTATGACGGGAAAATCGACCGCGGAACATTTACGCAGGAGCTTGACCTTTCGGCCATGCAACCGGGAATGTATCTGCTCATCATTTCGTCAAAAGACTACAAGGAAACCGTCCGCATCAGTAAAATCTAAAACTCTGTACTATGAAACCTATTGGAATCCAAACGCCGTGCTCTGAAAACTGGAACGACATGTCGCCTTCCGAAAAAGGAGCTTTTTGTAAGAAATGTGCCTCGCACGTCCACGATTTTACCCGAAAATCGACCGCTGAGATCAAGGATACATTACGATCAATGCTGGGGCAAAAAGTATGCGGACGGATGACAGTAGACCAGGAAATCGCGCTCAATGCCGAGTTCGAAGCGTGGGAATTTCAGTCGAAACGTGACGTTCAGCGTGCCATGGTGTTTGCATTGGTGGTCGTTTTCGGGTTGACGTTGTTCAGCTGTTCCGATAAAAAAGACGAACAAAAAGTGGAGCAAATCCAGGCCATAGCTATGCAGGCGATGAACAACCAAACGATTGGTGAAACAAAAACGGTTCCTGCCGTTGAAGCAGTTATTGAACCGCCGGTTTTAGAAATTCCTGTGACGTACGAAGAAGTTGTTCCGGATGCAGAATATGTGGTGGAAGCGAAACGGATGGACCTGGAAGAAGTGGAAATAACAAATACCACAGAAATCTATCTTCCAACAGAAATCCATCGTATTGAGGTTTTGGGCGGCGTTTGTTGTTCAAGCAGGTATACAGAGTACCTGGAAGCAACAAAGGAAGAAGTGAAGATTGAATACGACGAAAACGGACGTATCATTCCAACCGAATTTGCAGCCATTGCCTTCCCGAACCCAACGGCAGACCGCACGACGTTTGAGCTCGGTGTTCCTGACAAAACCCGTTTTGAAGTTGCGCTTTATGACATGAATGGAAAGCTGGTGCAGGAAGTTTACAACGGAAAGATCGACCGGGGAACGTTTACGCAGGAATTGCAGCTTGGTGATCTGAACCCGGGAATCTACCTCCTGATCATTTCTTCCAAAGACTACAAGGAAACCGTTCGCATCAGTAAAATCTAAATTCAGCTGCAGTTTCGCAGATACTCAAGGAAATAAAAAAGCCGATTTTCTTCAACGGAGAATCGGCTTTCTAACTGATAAACTTCTTAACTCTCTAACTTATTTCGGTGCTTTATTCGGGTCCAGCAAATCGTAAAACTGGTCCAGCTTCGGCATAATGATAATGCGCGTACGGCGGTTGATGGCTTTATTCTCCGCAGAATCATTCGGTACGAGTGCATTGTATTCACCGCGTCCGGCTGCGATCAGGCGATTCGGATTGATATTGAAGTCTTTCTGCAAGGCGCGGGCCACTGAAGTCGCTCGTTTCACACTTAGGTCCCAGTTGTCCTTCATACACGAATTCTTGATCGGGTCGCTGTCAGTATACCCTTCGATCATCACTTCCAGGTCAGGTCGTGACTCAATGATTTTTGCAATTTTCTCCAGCACATCAGCAGATTTAGGCGTCAACTCAGCACTTCCGCTCTTAAACAGCATTTTATCCGACAGGTTTACCATTACCACCGTTTTGTCGACTTTCACGTCCACATCCTGGTCGTCCAATCCTTCTTTCAGCACACCTTTCAGGTTCACAGCCAATGCCAGGTTAATCGAATCGGCTTTTGACTTGGCGGCCTGCAGCAAGCGGATGTATTCCTCTTTTTGTGCCAGCTGTGCAAGTGTTTCCTTCATGTTGTCGTTGGCAGCCTGCGTCATCACGGTCAAATCACCTACTTGCGTCAACTGTTTGTCGCGAATGGCTTTACAATCTTCCAGTTGTTCCTTCAAATCGGTGATTTGGTCTGTTTTTGTGATAATCGAGCTTTCAGCAATTGTGAGCTCGCGGTCGAGGCGCGCACGGTCATTTTCACAGGCAGTGAGTTTGGCCAGACTTTCGTCGTGCTGCTTTTTCGAATTCTCCAGCTCGGTCTGTAATCCGAGGTACTTTTTCTTGCTAACCACACACGATGAGAACGTTAGGGCAATCAGTGATGCGGCAAAAATATACTTGATCATAGCGATTTATTTTGGGTAAAAATACGAACATCGGCCTCCCGAACCGACTAGGTATTTAGAATAAATGCTAAAATCAGTTCAAAATCCAGAATTAAACCGTGTTTATTCAAAATTCTCAATTAAACCCTATTTTTGCGCATCATTTGATTTCACTATGTATAGAACGCACAATTGCGGTGAATTACGCACGGCACACATCGGACAGGAAGTAACCTTAGCAGGTTGGGTACAACGCTCCAAAGATTTGGGGGGAATTACGTTTCTTGACCTGCGGGATCGCTATGGAATTACCCAATTGGCTTTCAACATGGAAGAACAGCCTGAATTGTGCGAACAAGCACGAAAACTGGGCCGCGAATATGTGATCCAGGCTACAGGGAAAGTGATCGAGCGTTCCAGCAAGAACACCAAGATTCCTACCGGTGAAATCGAGATCAGTGTGACAACCTTAAAAGTTTTAAATGCAGCGAAATTGCCACCGTTTACGATCGAAGACGATACCGATGGCGGCGACGAACTGCGCATGCAATACCGCTACCTCGATATGCGCCGCAACCCGGTGCAGCAGAAATTGCGCCTGCGTAACCAGGTTGCCCTGGAAACCCGAAAATACATGGACAGCCAGGGATTCTGGGACGTGGAAACGCCTTACCTCATCAAATCAACACCGGAGGGTGCCCGCGATTTTGTGGTACCGAGCCGCATGAACCAGGGCGAATTTTACGCCTTGCCGCAATCACCGCAAACATTCAAGCAATTGCTCATGGTTTCGGGCTTCGACCGCTATTACCAGATCGTCAAGTGTTTCCGTGATGAAGACCTGCGTGCCGACCGTCAGCCGGAGTTTACACAAATTGACTGCGAAATGGCATTCGTAGAGCAGGAAGATGTGCTCAATATGTTCGAAGGATTGATCAAACATTTGTTCTCGACCGTTCGCGGAATCACCTTTGATTATGACTTCCCGCGCATGACCTATGCCGAAGCGATGGAAAAATATGGTTCCGACAAGCCTGATATCCGTTTCGGGATGGAATTCACGAACCTCAATGCTTTAACCCAAAACAAAGGTTTCCAGGTATTCGACGATGCCGAAGCAGTGATCGGAATTGCTGTTCCGGGATGCTCGGAATATACGCGCAAGCAACTGGATGAATTGACCGAATGGGTAAAACGTCCGCAAATCGGCGCGAAAGGCTTGGTATACGTGAAATGCAACACAGATGGCACTTTCAAAAGCTCGGTCGATAAATTTTACAGTGAAACTGATCTCAAAACATGGGCTGAAGCGACCGGTGCCAAAGCCGGCGACCTGATTTTGGTCATCTGCGGTGGATTGGACAAAGCCCGTAAACAAATGAACGAGTTGCGTTTGCACCTGGGAAGTCAGCTTGGCCTGCGCGATCCGGAAGTTTTCAAACCATTGTGGGTACTCGACTTCCCGCTTTTGGAATGGGATGAGGAACACAATCGTTTCCATGCCATGCATCACCCGTTTACGTCGCCGAAACCCGAAGATATGGCGTTGATCGACAGCAACCCGGGAGCAGTGCGCGCCAATGCGTATGACCTTGCGATGAACGGTGTTGAGCTGGGCGGAGGTTCGATCCGTATCCACGATCGTGAACTACAGGCCCGTATGTTTGAATTGCTGGGCTTTACGCCTGAACAGGCACAGGAGCAATTCGGATTCCTGATGAACGCGTTTGAATTCGGTGCGCCGCCACACGGAGGATTGGCTTTTGGACTCGACCGCCTGGTGGCTACGATGGGTGGTTCCGATTCTATTCGTGATTACATTGCGTTCCCGAAAAACAACAGCGGTCGCGACACGATGATCGATGCACCTTCGGCAATTGATGACGCGCAATTGAAGGAATTGGGGTTGAAGTAATTAAGGTTTTCAGGGAAGAAATCGATCTGTAGGCCAGTAAAACCGGGAGTCGTTTTAGAAGTGTAAAATTGCGCAATTTTAAACGTCTACACTTTTAAAATTTTAGAATTTTCTCCGAAAATTTCCTGGTAAAATTCCAAATTGGATACTTTGCAAATTTGCCAAATGGGCAATTTGAAATTTGACCATTTTTACTCGTAAAACTTTGCGTAAAATCCAGCTTACTTCGTCGTTTTCTGAATCAGTTTCAGCACATACCGCCCATTGGAATCGGCAATCGGTTTACCATTAAGATCCACTTGAATGATACGGCCATCCTGCACTTCGTAGCGCTGCATGCGCGTTGAATCCTGGAGCGAGCCTTCCGACAGGTAGAAAAGCATACGTTGCCCGGGACCTTTTTTCGAATAGTAGCGTTTCCAGGAGCCGGTGGTCACGATCGTTTCATCCCCATCTTCGGTAGCATCGCGGTAAACTTCCGTCAACCGGAATGCCCCGATCGAATCGCCCCGCAAGGACAAGCGCTGGTAAATCCCTGAACAATCGGCGCATGGAATCACACCTTCATAAACGCGAAGGCCTTTCCATTTAGGTTTTTTCTCCGGTTTTTTCTCCTCATCGGGAGCGTTATAGACGGTATCCGTAGGCCGGTGCTCAATGCAGCCAGCCGCCAACAGAAACAATCCCATGAAAACGATCAGCACTCGTTTAGTCATATCACAAAAATACAATTATTGATTCCAAAACACGGCTAGTTTTCCAATTGTTGTGCCACTTTCCAACTGATTGTGTGCCAGGGAGAAATCATCCTGCTGAAAACGCTCACCAACAATCGGTTTGATTTCTCCCGCCTTTGCCAGCGAAACAACTTCTGTGAGACATTGTGTCAATACCTCCGGTTTAAAATCAGCAACTTTGAGCATGTTCACTCCTATCACCGCCTTGGAACGCATCATGAGCCCAATCGGGATTACAAATCCCATTTTCCAAACAAAATTCAAGGCTGAAAAAATGCCCCAACGCGTACCCGAAAGTTCCGAACCACCGAACAATACCATCCGGCCACCGGCTCCAAGTAAGGCAAAATCGCGCTTGAAGGTAGAACCTGCCACCGGGTTAAAGCTCACATCCAGGCGATGATGTCCCAACCAGTTTTGGACACTTTGCCAATAGGGTTGTTCGGAATAGATTACGACCTCATCCGCCCCCAGATCACGGACGGTCTTTTCCTTGTTTCGCGAACCGATCTTCGCACAAACCAATGCATTTTTGCGTTTACAAAGCTGTATCAACGCCGTTCCGACACCACCTGCAGCCGCATGGATCAAAATACGTTCTCCCGACTGAACATTCGCCGTACGTTCCACCATGTAATGCGCCGTTACGAATTGGGTAGCCAATGCCAGCGCTTCTGCTGCATCCATTTCACCAATCGGGGCTACGGCGTGTTCTTCGGTAATAACGTGCTGTGCATAGCCGCCAAAACGGCAAAAACCCACAACACGGGTCCCGATCAATTCCCGGCTCACCTTCGTTCCAACGGATTCAATCATTCCCACAACTTCGTAACCGATTACGCACGGCATGGGCGGTGCTTCGCGATACAATCCCCGACGGGCCATCACATCAGCGTAGTTCAGGCCAAAAGCTTCCACCTTAATGCATACCTGTTGCTCCTTCAAATCGGGCAGCTGAACGGTTTGGAGCGAAAAAGCAGTAGTTGCGTCTCCTTTTTTCGTCAGTACAAAAGCTGTTGTCTCCATTTCTTTAAATTTTGAATGCTGAATGTTGAATTTTTAATTAGACAATCGTCTTTCAATTCAACATTAAAAATGAAGCATTCAATATTAATTTCCTTTAATAAGCAGTACGATTTCCCCTTTTGGAGGCGTTTTCTTAAAATGCTCCAACACTTCGGTTGCTGATCCGCGCTGAAATTCCTCGAAAAACTTACTGATCTCGCGTGCAACGCACACAATACGGTCAGGACCCAGGAAAGTCGAGATTTCTTCCAAAGCCTTGACCAAGCGGTGCGGTGATTCGTACAAAACAATCGTGCGATCTTCATCGATAAACGATTTCCACTTGGTTTGACGGCCTTTTTTATGGGGCAGAAATCCTTCGAACACGAACCGGTCACAAGGAAAGCCGCTGGCTACCAAAGCCGGAACAAACGCAGTGGCTCCCGGCAGACAGGTTACTTCCAGGCCATTTTCAACACAGGCGCGAACAACCAAAAATCCGGGATCTGAAATTCCGGGTGTACCGGCATCGGAAACCAACACCGTGATCTCGTTCTCGCGAATCGTTTGCAACGTGCGTTCGAGCTGTTTGTGTTCGTTGTGTGCATGAAACGGAACAAGCTGTTTCTGGATCTCGAAATGGTTGAGCAATTTGCGCGTTACCCGCGTATCTTCGGCATAAATAATGGTTGCTTCGCGCAGGGTTTCCAGCGCACGCAGGGTAATATCCTGTAAATTTCCCACGGGTGTAGGAACCAAAACCAATTTTCCCATGAATCAGCGAGTGAGCACTACGTAATCCTGCAGTACGGTTTTTAGAAATTCCATTCGTTTGGCAGGCGTTTCAGGCAATCCGATCAATTGTGCCGTTTCGTTGGCAAGCTCAATGGCAAAGGCCTTATTGGCATCGTTCGGATAACGTTGAACGCGAATAATGGTGTTTTTGATCAATAACATGTCTTCGTCGGAAAAACGGATCACTGCCGGATAGGTAGGTTCATGGTTTTGCTGACTTTTGATACTCAATACATCACGCAGGGAATAGATTTGCGAATCTTTGGTACGAATCACCACCGTATTGGCCATGATATCACCCAGGCGCTGACGTTTTTCAGTCGTTCCAGCAAGCAGAATTGCCAAAAAGCCAAAACCACCGATCCAGATATCTACCACGCGGAAAATCCAACGGGTGAAATACTCGCGCAGGCCGGCTGTTTCTCCATTGGCTTTCACCACCCGGATACCCATGATGTATTTACCCAGCGAGCGGCCATTGGTCAGATATTCGATTACCGGGCTGTAAAAAAACCATGGCAGGCGAACAAGCAAAACGGTAATGAATTCATGTGTATTGGCAGTCTCCAGGCGAAACAATGCTGCATCAATGAACAAACTCGCGATCAGCATGTAGATCAGCAACAGCACAACATCCAAAAACGAAGCCACCACGCGGTAAACTGCCGGTGCGAGCTCGTAGTCAATTTTTACATATTGGGCCGTTGTAAACGAGATGGTTTTCATTGGAACGAATATACATAAAATATCATTTGATGGATTTGGAGGAAATCGCAATGATAGTAAATGTCAATTTTATTCAATTGCCTGCTGGCAGGCAATCAATTTCCGTGATCTTTGCTCCTTTGCGTTGAACTAATTTAATTTTAACGCAAAGGCGCAAAGGTCGCAGAGGAGTTGCACATGTGCAACGAACTCATTAAACAATATCTCTATTGCTACTTCAGTTTGAGCGTTATCGGCAAATGGTCGGAATAACCACCGTAATAGTTGGTGCCGCCGTAAGTCGTACTCGGTTTCTTGTTCCCCGATTTATCGGTATAGAGCAACACTTCTTCATAAACGATCGTGGCATCCTGTCCGTCAATGGCCAATCCTTTTTTGCCGTTGTAAAACGTGGACGAAACCACGAACTGGTCCAGCACACCCCATTCCCCTTTATAATTGTGGGTTCCTTTTCCGGCCAGCTGATCGTCATACATCAGGTTCACCAAATCGGCTTTCAGATCGGTTACGGGTTTGGCTTTCAACGTTTGCTCGATGCTGATATCGTTCGGATGATCATTCAGGTCGCCCATGAGGATGATATTGGCTTTCGGGTCCTTTTTCAGGATTTCGTCGATCTTCCTGCGCGCCACTTCAGCCGCACGAACACGTTTATGCTCCGATTCCTTTTGTCCTTCACGGCGCGACGGCCAGTGGTTAACGAAAATATGCAGCTTTTTTTTGCCATACAGTTCACCCTGTACATACAGAATATCACGGGTTTTAAAATCCGGCACCGAATCCAGGGTTACGGCAAGATTGGTGATCACCAGCGGTTTGAAACGCTCGCTGTCATAGATCAATCCGCAGTCGATGCCACGCGCATCCGGCGATTCTTTGTGCGCAATCTGGTACTTGGTCTGTGCAAACCGGCCGGTTTTGATCAGATCATTTAATACACGGTAGTTCTCAATTTCCACGACACCGATGATCATCGGGTTTTCGGCCTGGTTCAGCGTCAATGCCTCAACAATATGATTCAGTTTTTTGTTGTAGCGTTCGGTGTTCCAGGTCAGTTTTCCGTCCGGCAAAAACTCTTCGTCGATCGTATTCGGATCGTTGATCGTATCAAAGAGGTTTTCGACATTGTAAAACGAGATGGAACGGCCGCTGTAGGGCTTCAACTTGATTTTCTTTTCCGGTTTCTCCACAGAGACTGCACAGGAAATCCCGATCACGAAAAGAAAAAACAATGCTCCGTAGAGCTTTACGGTCTTCTTCATATCTTAAAATTGTTCGTCAAATTGGTCAAGTTCTTTTACACAGGCCGTCAGCAAATCAATACTTCCCTGGATATCGTCTTTGTGTGCCATTTCAATCACCTGGTGCAAATGTCGGGTTGGAATGGAAACCGCACCGGCAATCGAACCGCCGGCAGCCATGCGCTGGATTCCCGCAGTATCGGTACCACCTGCCGTCAGGATTTCAGGCTGCCATTTAATGGAATTGCGGTCGGCTACCTGCTTCATGTAGCGAACCATACGGGCATCACATATTGCAGAAGCATCCATGATCTTGATCGCCGTTCCTTCGCCCAGCTTCGTGATCATTTCATGCGCCGCAGCACCCGGCAAATCAAACGCGATTGTTGTATCCAGTCCGAACCCAAAGTGCGGCTGGATTTTCAGCGTGGCAACATTGGCACCACGAATTCCGACTTCTTCCTGCACCGTAAAGACGGCATACAGGTCATACGGAAGTGTTGTCCCTTTCAGGTTTTTCAGCAATTCGATCAGGATAAAAACCGCCAAACGGTTGTCGAGCGACTTGCAGTTGACACAATCGCCCATTTCGATGAATGAACGTTCACGTGTCACAGGATCACCGATGGTTACCAGTTCCTTTACCTTTTCAGCCGGAAGGCCCGTATCGATAAAATAGTCGGACAGCTTGGCTACTTTATTGCGTTCATCGGCTGTCATCACGTGAATCGGTTTCGAGGCCATCACACCGATCACATCCTCTTTCCCGTGGATGATTACGCGTTGCGCTGTCAGGGTTTTCGGATCAAAGCCCCCGAGCGTGGTAAAACGAATAAAGCCTTTGTCGTCGATGTGCGTTACCATGAAGCCGATCTCGTCCATGTGGGCACCAACCATGACGCGTTTGTCGGATGTTCCCTTACGGACCGCATAAACATTTCCCATGTTATCGATGGTAATTTCATCGCACAAACCTTCCAATTCACGCAAAACGACTTTGCGGACAGCTTCTTCAAAACCCGGTGCTCCCGGCGTTTTACACAGTTCTTCTAAAAGCGGTGTATTCATTCGGATTATTTGGTGCTAAAAGTAGTAGAAATAGGATTGTGGAGTTGGTATAAGCACAATAAATCGATGTTAAATCTCATCGGAATACGGCTTCATAACCTGCCGTGATATTGACTAAATCGATTCGCTGAACCGTATTTTTGCCATTGAATAACACCGGCGACCAATCCGGAGCGCTGTCGCTCACGTGAAACGTTTTAACCGTTCCATCCAGCAGGTGAAACCGCGCGCTTTTTTCGGAAGTCATAATGGTTTTGATTCCCTTGTCTTCCAGGTAAGTGGTCGATTCTGCAAAATACCAGCCATAATCGTCCATCACCGTGAAAAAGTCATCTTCCCCTATTTCTTCGCGCAACCGCTGCAGTTGTGCATCCGAAGGAGTGAAAAACACGCCGCAGGCTTTCCCGATCTCAAATGTGCTGTCGGTCTCCATGATCGTGTCGCGGTAATTGGCCGTTACTTCCTTCACGGGTTCTTCGCGGACCTCAATTGGCGGCTCACTAACAGCAGTGTTGCTTTCTTTCGTTGTATTACAGGCAACTATCAAGAGCAAAAGGGCCGAAAAAGGAACAAGGATGCGCATAAAAAAGGGGAGCTTTTCAACTCCCCGCTTTATTAATGAGTAACGGATAATTTTTGTGATGTCCGGGCCTGTCCGGAAGTGAAAACTACCTGGTACATGCCACTATCAAGGAAGCTCACGTCGGTTTGCATTGATCCCGGAGCTACATAAATTGTAGCAAGCATCCGTCCGCTGGCATCATACAATTTGGCTGTTACTGTTTCGCTGGTTGAATTCTCCAACGTGATTTCGCCATTTGTAGGATTCGGGTATACCTGAACATTCGCCGCTAACAATTCGTCCAAAGAAGCATCAGCAGTCTGCAAACGGTTGTCTTTGTTGGAACGCGCAGAGTTGAAATCCTGCTGCAGGCTTTTGGTTGACGTACACATTGCAGGCGGATCAACGGTTACCAGGTATACTAATCCGTCTGTTGTTGGCGGCGTATCCGTATAGGTAAACAGGTTGGTCGGCATCTGGGCAAGTGTTGTCCAGCCATCCACATCCGTATGGCGTTTGATCACAAATTCCGGGAATGCGAATCCTTCATAACTGTCCCAAGACAGGTTGATATCGTCTCCCAAACCGAGGTTGATCACCAGGTGAATGGTTTTGTGATTTTCACTGATCTCCGATTCCACACCACAGGCATCCACCGAAGAAATTTTGTATCGCCATGAACGCACCGAAGGTGACGCCACCAGGTCATTGTAAATTGATTCATCTGCATACGGAACGTTCCCGATCAGCTGGTACAAACCGGCCTGTGACGTTTCACGGTAGATATTAAACGACTCAATCGTGCCCTGCGAAGCCGGTTTTTCCCACACTACGAGATTGGTATTGGTGCTCGTATCAACGGTCACCAAACAAATGTCAATTGCTTCCGGCAACGCTGCTTCTACCTGTGCGCTCAACATCGTTGTACAGCCATTTCCGGACGTCGCTTCCACCACATACAATCCCGGTGCGAGGCCAGAGATGTTTTGCGTTGTTGCTCCATTGCTCCACAGGAAGGTTTGAGCGTTGTTACCGATATTCACCAACTCAATCGCACCATCGTTTGCACAAGACGAAGCAATAATCGTATCAATGGCAATCACCGGACCGTTCGCGTTGGAAATCATCACCGTTGTAGTAAGCGAACAGCCGTTTGCATCCGTTACCACGGAGCTGTACATTCCCGCTGCGGCATTTGTAAGTGTTCCGGTCGAAACATTCAGGTTGGTTTCCTGGCTGTCGAACCAGCTGTAGTTGTAAGGCTGCGTTCCGCCAACAAACTGGATGTTCGCCGTACCGTTGCTGGTAGCGCATGAAGCCACGGTTGTTGTCAAACTGCCGACAATAATCGCCTGGGGCTCTGTCACTACGTAGCTCGATGTGGAAACACAACCATTCTGGTCGGTTACCGAAACTTCATACGGCCCGGCAGCAATATTGGTCAAATCCTGCGTTGTAGCACCGTTCGACCAGGCGTAAGTCAATGTTCCCGAAGCTCCGGTTACAGTAAGGTTGATAGCTCCGTCGGTTTCACCGGCACAGCTCACGTTGGTCAATGCCGCCGTTTGTGTAATACCATCGGTCCCGATCAATACGGATTGAGTGGAAAGACAACCGTTGTCATCGGTTACCGACAAGAAATATTGACCCGCAGGGAGGTTTGTTACACTTGGTTGTGTTGAACCGCTGCTCCAGTAAATATCATAAGGACTCAATCCTTCGCTAACGACAACTGAAGCACCGCCATTGGTCGAGTTACAATCCGCGTCAATCGTTGTAACATTCAAAACCGGTGCAGGCGCAATCGTAACGTCTACCGTACTCGCAGACGTACATCCATAAATATTGGTCTTGGTATAGGAAAGTGTAATATCCGTTGGTGAAGAAACCGGACTGTACCCTGGATAAAGGATGTTGTTTTGCACACCCGCACCCGACCATGTCCCACCCTGAGGGGTCACTTTATTCACCAAACTTATCGGGGAAGCATTCTCACAAACAGTTGCATTGGGAAATATAAACTGAATGTTCGGACTCGGGTTGATCGTTACCGGAACGAATAAGGAACCTACCTGGACACCGTTTTCCATCAGGATCCATTCCAAATCCACGATCGTTGGTGTCGACACATCGTTGGTGGTTGAAATAGTGAGGTACCAGGTCAGGTTATCCGCAGAAGGCGTAATTGTGATGGCCGACTGTGGCAAAACAGAAGTATTTTGCGATGTACAGGTCATCGTCATATTCGTGTGAGAGAAATTAGGATCAAGGCAAACAATTGTGTAATCCCCACCGTTGTTAAATGATGTCCCTTCACACATCGAAAGGTTGTCGTAATCTTCGATATTGGCAGCCTGGTTGTATTCTTTCACCAAACATTTCCCTGAGCTTACATAAGCGATTACGTGTACACCGTAATACGTTTCGGCAGCCAGTGAAGTGGCATTTGAAGGTGCCAGCGTAGCTCCGGAAGTAATGGTAGTTGAGGAAGGTGCCATCGTACCGCTCAACTGCTTGAAGTAGCAGGTCGTGCTATTGCGGTAGAAAACAAAAGCGTTGTCATTTTGGGTATCGAAATCAAAATCCTGGATCAATGTAGATGTATGAATCGAAAACTCCGTACCGAACGTAGAGCCGTTGAATGCCTTGAATTTTAGAACCGGGGTTGCATCCGCATTTTTCCAAACGGTACAGATGTTCGTGGTTCCTGTTCCTTTTTCGGCTTTCATTTTCTCAGCTCCGTCAATTCCTGAAAGCCCGTAGTTGTTCCAAACCGATCCGTTGAACTGGTCAAACGGCAAGTAGTCACCCATATCGTTTTCCTCGTGTACCACTGTAACATTGTTACCTGTCCCGGCCCAGCTTGTAACGGCATTCCCGAAATTCCCCTGGTCAAGGTCGCCGGAAGCACCCGCCCCCAATTGCGTAAGTGTAGAAAGGTTAATGGTGATCAGACCAAGCGTATAGGTATTTGTCCGGTTGTTGTAGGTAATAAGTGTCTGTCCGCCTGTATTGACGCGGAGGCTGTAGTCATCGGCATGGTAAGTCCACATTGGATCACCGATTCCCTGAAAGTCCCAGGTAGCGCCCGACCATTTATAGATTTCAAGGATTTCGTAAGACGAGTACATACATTTGGCGCTAACCACCGGGTAATCTTCGTTGGAAACGGCCAATTGCAGATCGAAGGCGTTTGCTGTTCCCTGTCCGGCCGCTCCTACAAGCTGCCAGGAGTTGTTTACCCATTTTCGAACGGTGATTTTACTACTGTTATCGGTGTCAATGTACGCCATATACAACTGTCCGTTGGGTGTGATTTCAATGTCCACCTCAGAGGCGTTGTACCCGACACTCGAGCCAACGAAGTTCCATGATTGGGCATTGCCAATGGTTACAAGCGACAGAAAAGCAATCAGAAAAACGAATTGTTTCATAAGTTTCAGTTTTAAAGCAGCCGGTTATTTTAGAAGAATCTAATAAGCAGCGAACGCAAAGTAAAGAAAAACAAAGCAATGCGTCAAACACAGACTACTCGTTGGTGGTTTCTTATGAGTAAAACTCGGTATTGGGCTTTTGGAATGTTGAATGCTTACTGTTGAATTGGGAGCTTTTCCTGAGGTTACGAAACTGTCTTCTCACACAAAGCCCCCGATTCAACATTCAACGTTAAGCATTGAACATTCTTCTATAGCTTAACAAACTGCATCGTATGCGACTCACCCACTTTCACCAGGTAAATTCCTGCCTGCAGATGCGCAAGGTTCAATACATTGGTTCCATTCGTGAAGCTGCCGTTGAACTGCAATTGTCCGTCGACGCTGTAAACTGCAACCGGGATCTCCGTTGTAGCATCCGCAATGCGAATGGTCAACAAATCGCTGAACGGGTTCGGGTAAACCGACACCAGGGCATTTCCGATCAGTTCATCAATCGCGTTGTTGGAATCTCCTGTTCCGTTTCCGGTAGAGAACTGGCCTTTGTCTTTGTTGGAGCGGGCCGAGTTAAAATCCTGTGCTTTTTCAGCCGAACAAGGTGTCGCCACATGCATATCAACGTAATAGTCAATTCCGGTTAAATTTACCGGCGGCGCATCGTTAAACACCGAGGTACCGAAAGGCACCGCCGGATTCAATGCTTCCCAGCCGTTTTGGTCGGAATGGCGATAAACTACGTACTCCAATTCCACCAAACCTTCATAATCATCCCAGTAAATATCGTTGGAACCATTTCCTAAGTTCACAATCGAATTGAGGTGCATGGTCTTGTGCGCAATAGAAACCGGTCCTTCAACATTACAAGCGTTGACTGCAGAGATTTTGTAACGCCATGAACGGTCGATCGGGGAAGCAACCACATCGTTGAAGAGCGATTCACTGCCAAACTGAACCGTGTCGATCAGCATGAAATTACCGGCTACGGCATTTTCGCGGTAGATGTTGTAATGGTCGATACCATATTCCACCTTTTCCCAGATAACCAGGTTGGTCGTCGTTGCCGTATCAACCGTCACCAAACAAATAGGTTGTGCAACCGGTGCACGATTGCCTACTTCCATGGTTTTACCCGAATGGCACATTTCACCGTTGAACGGACTTGGCCCGCTGATGACATCAATCGTATATGTTCCTGCGGCAAGGTTGTAATTATTCAGAAGCAGGTTTGCGTTCGACCAGGTAAATGAAGTTGCCGAAGAAGGCCCTCCGGCCTGGTCTTGCTCAAACTTAATCAAAATAGCCCCGTTTTCCCCAAGACAGGTAGTCGGGATAATACTGTCGATGATATCAACGGCCTGGTAGTCGTCGAGCTGAAAACCGAAGGTTTGTGAACAACCGTTTGCATCGTTTACATCGACCTGGTAAAATCCATAAGTTACCCCGTAAAGATCAGCCGTGGTTTGCCCCTGCCCGATCCAGTCAAACGTATAATTTCCGGCACCGCCGCTGTATACACCGTAGATGTCTCCGTTACTTTGACCGCAATCCGGTTCGTAGGTTGTGAACGAGGCTGTAATCGGCGTTGGCTCGGTAATCGTATACGAGTACGTGGCCTGACAGCCTGATTGCGCATCGTAAACAGTCACTTCATAATTGCCCGGAGCGAGGTTGCTGATAGTAGTCGTTGAGTAACCGTTCGACCACAATACGCCATAATCAGGACTTCCGTTTACGGTCAATGCAATGCTTCCGTTATTGGCGCCATGGCAGGTAACATTCGTTACGTTGGCCGTTGCGGTGATTCCTGATATCCCGACGTTTGCGAAACCCGTCACATTACAGCCGTATTCGTCTTTCACCGAATAATAATAGGCTCCCGGTACCAGGTTCGAGATCGAAGTGGTTGTTTCGCCTGTACTCCATTCTACTGTTGTGTTATTGGATGTTCCGGGTGTAAAGATCACATTGGCTGTTCCGGTTGCCGAGCCGCAGGCACTTGGAGAGGAAGTCGTAGAAGCTGTTCCGGCGTTCACGAATGAAAACGTAACACCTGTTTCAACGATACAACCGCCTACGCTTACCCGGTAGTAAATTGTTCCGTTGGGATCGGTCAATGATACTTCTCTTCCGTCGATCACCGAACTTTCCAGCTCATATCCGTTGAATGTAAAAATTCCCTGGTCGAGGTAGCTTACATAGTTAGCCAGGTCGATCATGTTTTCATTATCACAGAAAATCAGCGGACTCGAAGAAAAGGTAACGTTCGGTGCGGAAGCCCCGGTTGAAATGACCGGAAGCGTATCGTTGAACTGGTTCCAGCCATCGGTATAGGTAATGATCACCCTGTCGTTTGCCGAAGACGTGAACGTACCATAGATCTTGAATTTCGAGGTGGAAGGCAACCCCGGATAATGGCCGAAAGGAACGGCAGAAAGGTTGGAAATAACCCCGAATTGCGAGTAAATATTCACAATTCGTACCTTGTCATTGTCTTCGTCCAGGTACTCCAGCTGCGGATAAATTTCATTTGCATGCCCCACACAAATACCTGTGTTGGCGGTTTCACTTCCCGGGTTGATGTAAGGCTTGCGGTTGAGAACAGAAAATTCATATTCACCGTTGTTCAAGCTGCTTGCCCACTGTACAGACATGTGTTGCTCGTTGTTGTCAAGCGACATGGAGAGGGTCCCGCTGTTGAGGAACGGATCGCCCGGATAGATTTTTGGCCCGAGTGAATCCCACAAGCCCGAACTCAGGTCCTGGCGGTAGACATAAAATTTGTCGGCCGGACCGCCACCCACGGGTTGGAAAGACGACATCAGGTAAGCGTAATTAGGGTGTTCCAGCGTAGCATAAGCTCCCTGGTAAACGTTAAAATCCACATTCGGGGTATTGGACGAAAGCGCATTAATATCGGTATTTCCTACCGGAAACGTCCAGGTTTTTACGGCCGATACATCTTTTACATGCATCGTCGGTGCATTTATTCCATCTCCGACCAAATAAAACTGCGTGAGGCTGCTGAGTGACCCGTTTATATAAATTCCGCCGTTATTAGACCCCAGCGTATTATAAGGCGTAAGCGTATTGATGGTAGCCTGGGTGGTCACTCCCAAACGGTCGTCATTGGCCGCAAGCCCGCAATAAATACTGGAGCTCGAAATGTAAAGTTCTACCTGTCCGGAAGAAGCTCCCATCCCGCCGGAGGGATTCAACAGGCCGCTGTAATCGACGTTATTGGTCATCAGGCCGGATGCAAGGTCAAAACGCGTAAGATAAACCTGGCTGTAGTTCTGCACCCGCAAAACATACAAATCATTGTTTTGGCCTGCTTTCAACTGCCAGTTGGAATTCATCATTCCTGCGGTAATAGGTGTTGAAAGTGTTGCAAAAGTGTTGTTCGCCGGGTTGAACTGGTAAAGCGCCATATCACTGGTGGAGGAAGCCACAAAATAGAGCAGGTTGTTTTTGTAAACCGTTTGAATGCGGCTTGGTGCGGTGGCCAATGTAAGTTGGTTCAAAAACATCCAGCTACTGCTTTCCGGATTATATACACTGGCACGAACCGATGTTGTGCCATTGGAGTAGAGATGATATAATTTACCATTGACCATTGTAAGGCTCGACGTGGAGCTGAGCGCAGTAAAATCCGGGTTGTCCATATAGGCCCAGGTATATTCCTGCGACCACGTCAAACCTGCGTTTAGTAAAAGAACTGCGATTACCAGTAGTTTTTTCATAATGTCTTATTGTTTCACGATTCGGACAGTCTGCTGAACCGCATTCAGATTAAATGTAATGAAGTAAATGCCCTTGGAGTAGGCGTTCATGTCGAACTGCGTTTCCAAAGCACTGATCGTAGATGCATGCAGCAATTGTCCGTCAACGGAGCGTACTTCCATTTGCATTTTTCGTGCATCCAGCTGAGAGATTGTCAGCATCCCGTCTGTCGGATTCGGAGCAACGGTCACAGCATCGAGGTATCGCTCATCCAGGCTGTTGTTCGAATCACCTGTTCCGTTCCCTGTAGAGAACTGGCCTTTTTCCTTGTTTGAACGGGCAGAGTTGAAATCCTGCGCACGCCACACAACCGCTGTACAGGTTTGGTCCAGCTGCATTTCGACCATGTAATCGAGGCCCGGCTCGCTGATCGTCATGGTATCGGTATACGAGAATATCGTTGTCGGGACCGTGGCAATCGTTTCCCAACCATAGAGATCGGTATAGCGCGAAACGATGTAACTGCTGAATGCAGCGCCTTCGTAAGCGTTCCAGTTAACGGTCACATCTACGCCGCCGTTGTCGATCACATCCAGGTGAATGGTCTGATGCGCAGCAGAAAGCGGCCCTTCCTCTTCACAAACGTTTACAGCTGAAATTTTATAGCGCCATGAACGTGAAAGCGGCGAAGCTACAACGTCATTGAACAACGAAAGATTGGTTGCCTGAACGGTATCGATCAGCGCATAATCTCCCTGTATTGAGGTTTCGCGGTAAATTTTATAGTAGGAAATACCATCCGGCTGCACAGGCTCCCAAACCACCAGGTTGGTCGTTGTAGCACTGTCTACCGTTACCACGCAAATGTCATTGCGCAACGGTTTCACTACAGGAACGTTCCAGCCTTTTACGGCACGACAGTTATTGGAAACCGTCAGGGTACAGATGTAAAGGTTTGGCAAAAGGTTTTCAATGTCCTGGGTTGTCGCACCGTTCGACCAGTCGATCGCGGCAATTGTCTGCCCCATCGGAATATCCGGGTAGGTATCAATGGCACCGGTATTGGCTCCACATTGCGAAGCTGTTACCGATCCGTAAAGGTTTCCGGCTTCTACTTCGCTCATGTAAATCGTATTAACGAACATACAACCATTGGCATCGGTTGTGGTCAACGAGTAAATTCCGAAAGCCAGGTTGGCCGTGTTCGGTCCGGTGTCGCCGTTGCTCCAGGCGTAAGTATAAGGCGCTGCTCCACCAGTCGTCACATCAACATCAATCGAACCGGTAGCTGCCTGGCAGGTGGTAAAATTAGTGTTCACAGAAGTTTCCAGCACATCCGGTTCAGTAATCACAAATGTCTTGGAAATGGAACAACCGGTTGCGTCTGTCACGTTCACCGTGTAATTTCCCGCCGGAACGCCCGAAAGGTTCAGAGTTGAATGTCCCGAGCTCCAGATCACGGTAAGTGGCGCCACCAACCCAACAGGTGTCAGTGCAATTGCTCCGCTGGCTTGTCCGTGGCACAACACATCGGTAATGGATGCAGTGAGGTCGGTACCGGTAGTAACGATCTCGAAATACTTATTGACAAGACAATTGTTTGCATCAATGAGCGTATAACTGAACTGTCCGGCAGGAAGGTTACTCACATTGTTGACATTTTGCTCACCCGAGCTCCACTGCGAAAACTGGTAAGGTGTTGCTCCACCTGAAACCAATGCAGAAGCCGAGCCGGAACTTCCGTTACAAACGGTTGGTGTTTGTGTAATGTTGACACTTGGAGAAATATGGTAAACCATCGGTGCCGTAATGGTAAAATAACAAATGCCATCATCGTAAGCATACGAAAGCGTCAATGGATCTTCGGCTGTTATCGGGCTGTTGTCGGTATCGAAAAGTCCACCCGGGAAGTCGATTTCGAGCATGTTTTCATAGAAACTTCCGCCCGGGATCGACACAAGGTCGTTGAAGTCAATCACACCCTGACCCGAACAAATGCTCACATCCGTTACATTGTAAACCGGTGGAATTGCCGGCGTAACCGTTGTTGCGGGCAGCTGCAAAACAACCGTATCCATGCCATCGGTTACTTCGAGGCTGATGGTGGCCGTTCCAGGGTTGCCACCTGTTGCCGAAAGGGTAAAAGCGTTCGCTCCGAGGGCATTGACCGTGACATTCGCCGGATCGATCACGTTATTGTCCGTGGAGAAAATGTTGAGTACCTGCACTGCATCAATGTTCTCATCGATGATACCGAAATTCATGAAAAGCGTGTTGGACTGTCCTTCGCACAAAAACGGCGTTTGGTCGATGGTGTTATCATCCAGGTAAGGAATGCTGTTCGACAGGCGAACAAGTCGTTCTCCTAAAGTCTGGTCGAAAAAACTTACCGCAAAACGTTTATCCGAAAGCGAATAGCCCATACGATGCTCTTTCGGTGAATTGACGGCCAGCGAATAATTCAACGGCGCACCAAGCGTATCATAGACACCCGTATTCACATCACGCATTGCAACATAAGTGGTATACGGATTCGCATTGGAAGGGCTGTAATTGTTGAGGTAATAAATGTTGTCTGCCGTTCCGATTGTTGCTCCCATCGAATAATATTCGGCAAGGTTCCCTGAATACGGATAACTGGTTAGTACACCGGCTTCGTACATTTTCTCTACTCCGGCAATATTTCCCTGGTCGTAACCGAGAATGAACACCTTGCTGATTCCGTCGGAATTGATCATGGTGTTGTGCGTGGTGATCGGTTGTCCGCCATTGAAAATTTCACCTGTAGCTGAAGAAGGCAGGTATGGCGTTAGGGTTGCGGAATTCAGGTCCGACTTCAACAACAATAACCCGGCAGGAACATCCGTGCTCACTACAGCGAAAAGCGTGTCGCCCGCAATGGTCATATCAAAACCGTCGATCACGGTAGACGAAATGATGGGTGCCTGGAGACTTATCAGTCCGTTAGGATAATCAATTTTATTGAGCTTGATCACCGATCCTGCCGCGTTTTTATAGAGCATATAACCAAAGTTCATATCGGCGCCCATTTCGAAATCGAAACCTGCAGCATCATTGATATCGCTTATTTGAAAAGAGGTAATCTCGCTGACACCAAGATTATTTACCCTGAATACTTTATAAAGCGGCGCACCTCCGGCATCTCCGGTTTTCGTGAGCACATACGCATCATTTCCTACTTTACGGGCTTTGACCATCTTGAGCCCCATATAAACGGTTTCGGAGTACATCGGCATCCACCCGCTTGCCTGTGTGTAATGGTCGAAATAGATCTTGTACCCGGAACCATCATCCCAGATGTACGAAGCGAAAATGGACCCGTCGTCCGTCATCACCACATCTCCCGCTTCCGCGGCTACCGAACCGGCACTCGGGGCGACAGGTGTGCCCGGCAGATCGTGCCAGACAAACTGGGCCATACTCAAAGAACTAATGAAGAATGTACAAATAAGTAGTAATGTTTTCATAACCTGTGTGGATATCAACAACAAATCTAGTGAAACACACCAACATGAGAAAGAAATCGACCGAACCAATGAATAATTCGACGGACTAATTGACTAAATGGAGATTTTTGTCCGTTTTTACGCAAAAAGCGCGCGCACAACCTCGTCAATCCGCGTACATTGTACTAATTCGATTTTGTAATTCGCCTGGTCCAGGCCCTTGTTGTAAGCGGAAACAATGATCTTTTCAAAGCCCAGTTTTTCGGCTTCGCGAATGCGCTGATCAATCCGGTTGACCGGCCTGATTTCGCCCGACAAACCGACCTCGGCCGAGCAGCAGATCGAGCGTTCAATGGCGATATCGGCGTTGCTGGAAAGAACCGCCGCCACAACAGCCAGGTCGATCGCAGGATCATCGACACGAATGCCGCCAGCAATGTTGAGGAATACATCTTTTGCGCCAAGCTTAAATCCGCAGCGTTTTTCCATGACGGCAAGCAACATGTTCAGGCGGCGAAGATCGAAGCCGGTGGACGAGCGCTGTGGTGTTCCGTAAGCGGCCGTGCTGACCAACGCCTGCACCTCGATCAATAAAGGACGAAGTCCTTCCAGGGTCGCGGCAATTGCCGTTCCGCTTAAACCCGAATCACCGTTCGAAATAAGGATTTCCGACGGATTTTCAACAGCACGCAGGCCGCTTCCGCTCATTTCGTATATGCCCAGTTCGTTGGTGCTCCCGAAACGGTTTTTAATCCCGCGCAACAGGCGGTAAACGTGGTGTTGATCGCCTTCAAACTGGATCACGCAATCTACCATGTGTTCCAGTACTTTTGGTCCGGCGAGCGAACCTTCCTTGGTAATATGCCCGATGATGAATACCGGCACTTCGGTCATTTTTGCGTAACGGAGCAATTGGGCCGTGCATTCCCTGATTTGGGAAATGCTTCCGGGCGCGCTTTCGATGGCCGAGCTGAACAGGGTTTGTATGGAATCAATTACCAGCAGCTGCGGTGCGGTTTCTTCTGCCTGCTTGAAAATGTTCTGGATGTTGGTTTCCGTGAGGATATAGCACTCGTTGTTTTGCTGGCCGATGCGTTCTGCCCGCATTTTGATCTGCTGGTCGCTTTCTTCACCGGAAACATAGAGCACCCGCAATTGCACCTGTACGGCCAGCTGCAGCAATAAGGTCGATTTACCGATCCCCGGCTCGCCTCCAAACAAGACCAATGATCCCGGCACCAGTCCATTTCCCAATACGCGGTTTATTTCCGGATCGGGAAGCTGAATGCGCCGCTGTCCGTTGCTTTCAATTGTCTGTAATGCCTGTGCTTTGGCACTTCTTCCCGAAGAGGTCGAAAACGCCACAATTTGCGGAAGCTGCTTTTCAACGAGCTCTTCCACAAAGGTGTTCCATTCGCCGCACGACGGACATTTCCCCAACCATTTCGGGGTTTCATAACCACAATTTTGACAGAAAAATGCCGATTTTACTTTTGCCATAGCGGAACGAAGATAGGATTTTGGATTGGATTAGTGGTTAGTGAACGTTGCGGCACACCTTTCGGTCTTTACTGTTCCTGCTTCTGATAAGAAAAAAGAAAATTCACAAAAGATCCAGAAATATGGAGCATCATAAAAACAGCAGGGTCGCGATAAATCGCGACCCCACAGTGTTTTATTCAGAAGATGCTATTTCAATTATTTCACTACAACTGTTTTGGTTGTGGTGCCTTTAGCTGATGTCAATTGCACAAAGTAAACGCCTTTTGCAAGGTTGGTTACCTCAAAACCGGCCTGGCCTTGTGCAGAAGTAATGGTAGAAACCACCTGTCCTGTCGGGCTCATCAACGTGATTTCCTTCACGCCTTCGATCGCCGACATTTCGATGTTCACCGATTTATCAGCCGGGTTCGGGTAAACAACCCATTGCTGCTGCAACGCTGTAATTTCCTGGACATCGTTCGGACCTACACAGAACGTTTGTGTGTTGCTGTTCCCGAAATCTGACTGAGCAGCAGTTAAACCTGCCAGCTGTGTTGCGTTTGCATCAACGATGGTGTATGAGCCGTCGCCATTGTCACAGCTTGTGTTGGATAGGCCATCACCCCATGTATCTTCGATCACAAATTTGTAGCAACCTGCAGCTAGGCAGAAAGTTTCGTTGATGGTTTCACCCTCATCCACATCCTGGTAAGGCCCTCCGCTGTAATAAACAATCGAAGCATTGTTCACATCCTGCACTTCCCAGGAAATTTCTGAGCCATAGCAGTCAAGTACCAGCGTCAAATCGGCAACTTCACCGTTTACAACAACAGTAAAGCTCGAAGAGACAGCATTGTTTCCTGCATTCTGGTCGGTACTTCCGTTCGGGTTGGTCACGTTGGCGTCGAATGTATGCGCTCCGCCAGCCAAAGTAGTTGCAGGAAGCGTTACCACCTGTGAAGCGTACTGTGCCAGGTTTCCGGTCCAGTTGTACACCTGGTTGATGTTTCCGTCATAACCATAGTTGATATCGGCTGAAGTCAACGGATCGGAACCATTGTTGGTAATGGTTACCTGCGGCGTTACGGTTGCAGAACAAAACGTTCCCGAAACACCCGCCAGGTTCCCGACGCCTGCATCGGTTGTGTTGCCCGGACCTGCAGGGTCTACACCATCAAGAACGGTCGCACCGGTATTTCCCGGATCGAGCCAGTTGCTCAAACGCGTGGAGTTGGTTCCTCCACCGGTCCAGGAAGTAAAAAATTTACCATATTCATCCGATAAATCACTCCCGCCGCAGAAAGACGCACCGCCGTGCAATTGGCCTACAGTACGGTGATTCTGGTCAAACAATGGTGACCCGGAAGAACCACCTTCGGTTACACCATTGTCCCAATCGGTAACACCCCAGTGGCTGTTGGCCGGTGAACCACCAAATGTCGTAGAAATCAGCGTCTGGTTTTCAAAGGAAATTTTCATGATGTCGCCCGACGGGTGGTGAATACCTACAGCAGAAGTCGCAGGAACATCCGTACGGTTCCAGCCGTTATAGTAAATTCCCCAAGCCGGGTTCGGAGCTGAGTTCAATTCGGTCAAAGTAAAGTCGGAAGGTGCATAGTTGGCACGAAGTGTTCCACCGTTAACATTCATGTTGGTAGGGCCATTAACGGAGTTTGCCGCCGTAGCGCAATCTGCCTGAGCAGCCGGTGATTCCCAACGGAAACGGAACACCCAACCGGCAGGATTGGTGCCACAGTGATTGGCCGAAAGGAAATAAGGAATGATGCTACCGGAAGTATTGTTTACCAGTGATCCTGTACAGAAACCACCACCGTCTACCATCATGGCAACGGAGTTACGCTGGTTTTCCCAGCCGGCACCGATCGGACAATTCACGTCGTACATACAATCCCCCGAATCGTTTAAAGCCTTCAGTTCCGCTTCCAGGTCAAGGTAACCATGAACAACGGTTCCCAAAACAAGCTTTGACTGGCCCGCAACTTCTGCCGGTTCTACAATCTCGATCACCATCGCATCGCCGTGGATGAGCTCTGTACCCAAAACGCGGTTTGCGTTGTTGTTCAACGATGTGTGTGCACCGATAAACTCGGTTTTTGCTTTGTCGAATAAGTATAAACGCGTTCCCTGCGCCAGTTCGAATTCAGAAAAGATCACGTTGATGGAGAGCGCTCCTTCCGAGTGAATGATCAGCTGACGGAGTACATTTCCGTTCGGAAGCACTTGCATTTCGGCTTCCTGCATCACATTGATATTGACGGTTTGCTCCACACCGAAGCGCATGTTTTTTTCAAAGCTGGTTGCACGTCGGTTGAGCTCCGCGGTTCGTTCCGCCTGGTTATCCACCAGTGGCATTTCGATGGTTTTTTTAGAGGAGGTCACCTTTCCGTTCCAGGAAACAGGCTGACCGAGCTGTTCTGTCTGCGCCGACAATTGGAGTGCCGACAGAAAGAACGCACCTACAAGTAGTTGTTTTTTCATGGTTTTATTTTTGGAGAGTATTTACGAGTAGAGGAGCGATCACACAACGCGCTTGATGCTGCATCCGCGTGGCGGCGTTGTATTTTCGGAAACTTTTTTTCCTGCAACGTGCTCGCGCATGGCTTGCTGCAGGTAGTTTTTATCTTCTTTACGTTTGCCGTCTACGGTATTGTCGATGGCACCCTGGTAAATCAGTTCGTTGTTTTCATTGAAGAAATAGACATGCGGTGTTGTTTTGGCACCGAAAGCATCAGCCAAAGCTGCATTTTCATCCACCAAATATGGCATGGTATATGCTTTATCCGAAGCTCTGGTAATCATTGCTTCCATGGAATCATCGCCTGTACGTTTTGCGGCATTTGAATTGACAAGAACAAACCCGATATTGGATTCTTTCGCCAATGTTGCCAGTGAATTGTACTGCACTTCCCAGCCGGCAAAACTTTCGCTTCCTACCACAAACGGGCAGGTATTGCAGGAAAAGACAACCACGAGTCCTTTTTTACCCATAACTTTCGACAAGCTGTATGCGCTTCCGTCAGTGGCTTTCATTTCCGTATCGGCCATCGGCAGTTTATCACCGATTTTCAGCCCGGTTTGCTTGTCTTCGGAAGGAGAAAAAGTAAATGCGGCGCTCACCAGCGCAATTAACGCAACGGCAAAGAGGTTTCTCGTTTTCATTCGTTTGAACTTTTATCTTAAGATTGGAAATCCGATAAATTTACCCAATCTTTGTTTTAAACTCACAAATTACGATAAATTGCCATTATGAGAGTACTATTTAGTTCACTTTTTTTGCTGTTTACAGGATTCCTGAATGCGCAAACATTTGAAATTCCGGCCGAAGGATTCCCGTTTTACGAAGTATTGGAATGGAAAGGTCAGGGAGCAATTTTATTGAACCGCGACCCGTCGATGAACCAAAAGCAGGTTTACCTGACCCTGGTTGCAAACGAAGGCAAAAGCACGTGGAACGAGAATTTTAGCCCGGGTGGCAAGGAGTTTTATTACATTTCCGAAGATGCGGGCCGTTATGTTTATTTCCTGGAACATTTGGAGCTCAAGAGCGGCAAAATCAGCTTCCACCAGCTCAACATTGCCGGCAATATCAAGAGCAATGCGGTTTCATTTACGGCCGCGCTGAAAAAAATCGGCGATTTTCCACCGGAAGAGCTGACCCTACTGGATATCGTAACGTCTGAAAAAGCGCTGATCTACCTGTTTTCGCACACCAATAACGGCACGAAAACGAAGTCGACCATTGCGATTACGATGACACACAACAACTTTTTGACTTACGCGACTTTGGTGGCGCAAAACGTAACGGGTTCCAACAAAGTGGAAGACCAGGTTTCATGGTACATGGCAGGCGAAACAGGCGAATCAATTGTTTATGCAGCGCGCACCCATGCCGGAAAAGATGCCGGTTGGCTGGTAAAGCAATTTTCACCGAAAGGCGATCTGCAGTCTGAGTTTACGATTCCGGCTAATAAAATGGTGTTTGTGGAGCATGCCCGCGTAGGTTTCGGTACCCGCGGAAGTGCTTTGCTGAAACGCGTTGAGCCGATGGAAAAAGGAACGCTGGTGGTGAACAACGGAACGTATTATGTAGGCGGCGTGGAAATGTCGGGCAGCACTGCCAACCTGGTGACCTATGTTCTGAAAGACAACGAATGGGTAAAATCGGCCAGTTCGCCGGTGAGCGGCTACAATGCCAAAAAAGGCCTTGAGGTGGGTTATTTCCCAATGAAAGAAGGAATAGGATGGTATGTAAAATCAACCACTGCCGAAGGGCATTTTCATTCCTACACCGATGCTGCCGGAATTGTTTCGGGAGCTGTGAGCCAACAAACAAATAATCCGAGCAGGTTACTTACAGCCGAATTTACCGGTAAATTTGTAGCCAGTTTAGCAACCCGCTGGTTGGTGTTCGCGAAATCGCAACTACCAGTCAAAGGTGCCGTTTCTTTTGAATACGTTGAAAAATGATTATTGGAATTTGTGGTGGTAGTGGTTCCGGTAAAACCACCTTATTGAAGCGTTTGGCCGTTCACTTCGAACACATGAAACCAACCGTTTTTTCTATGGATAATTATTATCTGCCCATTGAAGAGCAACTCCTTGATGCCAACGGGCAGGTAAATTTCGATTTGCCGACGGCATTGGATGAACGGCAATTGATCGCCGATTTACGGCAGCTCAAAAACGGTGAGGCCATCGAAGTGAAAGAATACCATTTCAATGCGCCACCCAATAAAAATGTACTGATTACGCTCGAGCCTTCGCCCGTGATCATCGTGGAAGGCCTCTTCCTCTTTCATTACCGCGAAGTGCGCGAAATGCTGGATTTTACGGTATTCATGGATGTAGACCCGCAAACACAGCTCGACAGAAGATTGTACCGCGACCAGGAAACACGCGGCTATTCCCGTGAAGCGATCCTCTATCAATGGGAACACCACGTTATTCCCTGCTTTGAGCAATTCCTGATGCCTTACGAAGACATTGCCGATTTTCATTTCAAGAATGACAACCTGGCCGACCAGGAATTTGATCGCTTGCTGGAAAGCCTCAGTCACAAACTCGAATGGTCAAACGTGTAAGCTATTTCCTCAGGACCTTTGGGCTTCAGGCCGCCATTGCAGTTACTGCCTTATTTATCATTATCACTTACAGCCACATTCAGCAGGATGTGCATGCCGATTTCAGGAACTTCCAAAGTGAGTTTAACACACTCGAAGGACAGCTGAATGACTTTACAGCGAAAGCCAACACCTTTTTGAACCGGAAAGGGCTTACGGCACTCACCAGAAAATACAGCGACTCGGAGCACGAAGATTTTTACCTGCATGTTTACCAGGGCGATTCGCTGGTTTTCTGGAACACCAACCATTTGCCGGTTTATTCGTTCGCGGAGCTGCATTTCCCCGTCGATGGTGTTGTACGCCTGCAAAACGGCTGGTATTACACCAAAATCCTTAAGAACAAAAACACCATGTGTGTCGGATCATTCCTGATCCAGCACGCTTACCCGTACGAAAACGAACAGCTGAAAAATACGTTCAATCGGAACCTAAGCACTTCAATCGGGACCATTTCACTTGATTCGACAAAAGGAATTTCGATAAAAAACAGCAAAGGTGATTTCCTGTTCAGTGTTCAGCAAACGCTCGAAGATGCCGATCGTGGATTGGAAGAAACCTCACTATTCGGGGGCATCATGCTGATGATCGTCTTGTTGTGGTTGCAGGTGAACCGTTGGTTTCCAAGTATCTGGACAAGGATTGTGCTCGTGTTCATCCTTACCGGAATACGGTTCTGGGGCCTACAAACCAACTTCTTCGAAGGATTGGCACATAGTGACCTCTTCGATCCAACAATCCTCGCTTTAGGCGAATGGACGCCGAACCTGGGTGAACTGGTGGTATCGTTCATCCTCTTCCTGCTGATGGTGAACACGTTGCATCACGCATTGGAAAAGGTGCGCTCCGGCCACCGGATTTCGAAGATTTCCATTTTTTTCTTCTTCGCGATATTCCCGCTGCTATCCTGGTGGATGGGTTCCATAGGGCAGCAAATTGTCGAAAACTCGTCGATCCCGTTGCAGCTCGATCAGCTTTTTTCGCTGACGCGCTTTTCGCTCTTCGTATTGCTGATGGTCGGAATTGCCGGCTTCGCCTACCTCTCGCTGTTTTTCGAAACGGTGATGGCCTTTCTGCGTGCCGGTTGGAGCAAGCGCCTGTTGATTACCGTCTGGCTGATAAGTTCACTGGGCCATTTGTTCGCAGGCTGGTACCTCGAAAGCAACTGGAATGCAATCTGCTGGCCGATATTGCTCTGCGGAATCATCGTACTGGCCGTTTTGCGGAACGTTTCGTCGTGGAACTTCTCGCTGGTACTGCTCCTGCTGCTGATCTATTCCGTGGGCGCCACTTCGAGTTTTTATACTTTTTCACAGACAAAAGAACGCGCCGAACGGGAGCTGTATGCCAATCAGCTGGCCGACGACCAGGATATCAATACCGAGATCGAATACCTCAGCACCAAGCCTTATTTGCTGGAAGAACCCTATTTGCAGCGCCTTACATCCTTGAAAGACCGGCCGAATCCGTCTGCGTTGAAAGAAGCGCTCGAACGCAGGATCTTCAACGGTTTCTGGGAGCGTTATGACATCGATTTTTATTACTACCAGCTTACCGACTCGCTTTCGAAGATCAACGGCGAAAGTCAACGCGATTTCGAGCAGCTCATTAACCGCCATGGAATGCCTTCGGAGCTGGATTCCTGCATCTTCCTGATCAAGGATTATACGAGCCAGTACAGCTATGTGATCCGCGAAAAAATCCAGACGCCGACTGCCAGTATCTGGCTCTATTGCACATTGAAATCGAAAAAAATCCCCGAAGAGATCGGGTTCCCGCGTTTGCTGATTTCGGACAAGGCCAAGGTGTTTGAGTCACTCGAAAATTTCTCGATCGTAAAGTACTACGACGGAAAGCTGGTGAACAAATACGGTGATTACAGTTTCCCCTATTCCGCCGATGCCTGGAAAGAAACCCGCAAAGGTTCACGGCGCTTTTTCAATAAAGACGGCTACAATCATTTCATGCTGCGCCGTGGCAAGAGTGACATGATCATTCTTTCGAAACAGGATTCGAGCTGGGTAAACGGCGTTACCACCATGGCATTCCTCTTTGTGTCGTTTGGTTTACTACTGGCGATTCACAGCTGGTCGAGGGCCAGGAACAAACGTTTGGCGTTCAGAAGGCTTTCGCTGGCGGTAAAGATCCAGGTCGTACTGATCGGATTGGTGTTCCTTTCATTGCTTGGGTTTAGCATCGGAAGCGGGACTTTCGTGAAAAACCAATATGCGCAGTATACCGATGACGTGATCCGCGAAAAGCTGCAATCGGTAGGTACGGTCGGCAAGCTGCGCTTGGGTAATTTCGTGGATATCAACGATACATCCAACAGCGGCGAGCTGGAATACTACCTGCGTAACTGGTCACAGATTTTTGTGACGGATGTAAACGTATACGACATCAAGGGACAGCTCATCGGTTCTTCCCGTCCAAAGATTTACAATATCGGGTTGCTGAGCGAGCAAATGAACCCGATGGCACGAAAGGCATTGCTATTCGATAAAAAAAGCGAATACATTCACCAGGAACGCATCGGTTCGCTGAAATACCTTTCGGGTTACATCCCGTTCTTCAACGACGAAGGGAAGCTGATTGCTTACCTGAATATCCAGCATTTTGATCAGCAGAACGAGTTTGAAAGCCAGATCCAACACTTCTTGGTGGCGATCATCAACGTCTTCATGATCCTGCTTGCACTGTCGATTGTGGGGGCGATTTTGGTCTCCAACTGGCTGACTTCCCCACTTCGGATGATCCAGCGCAGCTTCTCGAGCATGGAGCTGGGGAAAAACAACCAGGCGATCGATTACCAAAGTAATGACGAGCTGGGCGACCTGGTGCGCGAGTACAACCAGAAACTCACCGACCTGGAAACAGCGGCCCAGCAGCTGGCGCAAAGTGAGCGTGAAAGCGCCTGGCGCGAAATGGCGAAACAGGTGGCACACGAAATCAAGAATCCGCTGACACCGATGAAGCTCTCCATCCAGCAATTGCAGCGCGTTTTTGATCCTAACGATCCGCAGTCAAAGCAAAAGATCGACCGCGTGGCGCAATCCATCATTGAGCAGATCGATGCACTAACGTCGATAGCAAACGCCTTTGCGAATTTCGCCAAGATGCCGCAGCCCGTGGTGGAAAAACTGGAATTCCGTGCATTCCTGGAATCAATCGTCGCGGTGTTTGAGGCCCAGGAAAGCTGCAAGGTTACACTCACCGCTCTCCAGGAAGCCATTTACGTGGAAGGTGATAAGGAAATGCTGCTGCGTGTGATCAACAACCTCATCACCAACGGCATCCAGGCCATTCCGAACGACCGCGAAGGAATCGTGAAGATCCTGCTTACAGCCGATGATTCGACCGTTTCCGTAGCCATTACCGATAACGGATGCGGAATCCCGGAAGAACAGTTGTCGACCATTTTTGAGCCGTATTTCACCACCAAATCTACCGGAACAGGCCTTGGGCTGGCGATGGTTAAACAGATCGTGGAAGGCCATTACGGCACCATCGAGGTGAAACAGACCAGCGATGCCGGCACCACGATGGTATTGCAATTTCCACGGGTGTAACACGGGTTTCCCATAAGTGTACATGACGTCACCATACGTTTCAGAAAGACGGGTTTGTAAACTTGGATTGCACTTCCAAGCTCACGAACCCTCGGAAAATCAATTTTTTAATCTGTTATACTGTTATATACTATCATTGAAAAAAGGTCGCGATGAATCGCGACCCCACAGAATCAATAAACAGTGATAAAAAAACAAAGGGCCCGCAGTTACAATCATGCAACTACAAGCCCTCTTATTGTTGAGAAAACAATATTCTTATTTGGTCACAACCACTTTAAACTGGCTGCTTGTTCCATCGGCAAACGTCAAAGAGAACACATACGTTCCTGCTTTGAAAGCAGCAACATTCGCTGTGAACTGTCCGTTGGCGATGGTTACTTCTTCAGCATTCACCAAACGCCCTGAAAGATCGGTTACTTTCAACGCTGCTTTCCCGCTTGCGTTCAGTTTCACTGTTACGATGTCTTTCGCAGGGTTCGGGAATGAAGATGCTTCAATCACGTTTTCATTCACTGAAAGATCGTTTGCGTCGAATACGCGTACCGACAACGCCGGCACATCACCTCCTTCGAAACCACTTGAGTAAGCGTTATCGCTTTCTACCGGGTACAGTGGCTGCAGATCGTTTGCTTCATTCAGCTCGTAAGAAGTTTCCGTATCATACCCCAGGAATACCGATGTATTGTAAGTTGTAGCACAGAACAGGTAACGCTGGTTGTCTTCCATAACAAAAGGATCCGTAAACGCCTGGTATTTCGGAACGTTCTGGTCGTTTGATTCGAAGTAGTAGTTTCCGGAAGCCATTGAAGTGAGGGCCGTGAAGCCGTAATTTGCATCGTTCAAATCGGTGAACGCGTCATCCCAGCGGTAAGCAGTGATCTCGATTTCCTGTCCGGTCAATGAATCATCTGTAGCAGTAGAAGCATTGAAGTACATTCCGGCAGCAGCAAGGCGGCTTCCGTTTGCGTTGTTAAACACGATGCATGAAGAATAAGAGTTGTTGTTCGCGCTCGGACGAATTCCCCCGTCACTGATTGGCATTTTCTGCGCATCCAATCGGCAGAGAGAGTAAATGGAATCATTGATAAAGAAATCAATATGAACGATGTTATCACCTACGTACTCATCGGTAACACCATTGCTCACCTCGTACTTCAAGGTGTAGTCTCCAGCAGGATAGCTTGCAAGGCTGAAATCAGGCATGGTGATATAAGCACTATCACCTGAAAGCAGGTTAAATGCAGTAGATGTATTGTTATACACATCCGCACCGTTGTTTACTGTTACATTCAAAGTAATGTTTGTCTGGTCATTGGAACCATAGTTGTATACCCATCCACCGATTTCAGTAGTGAATTCGCTGGCATTTTGCGTCAGCAAGCCCGGAATGGCATTTCCGTTGACGCGTAATACGTTTTTAGGATAAAAACCAAGGTCATCGGCGTAGTAATCCGATTTGTTACCGATAAAGACAACCACTTCGTCACCAGCTTCCATGGCATCGTGAATCGCATCACCGTCTGCCTGCGAGATCATTACCGTCGGAATGGTAACAGATCCTCCTACAGCACCTGCGCCCATTGCAATCGGAGCACCGGCGATGTTGTTAACGATGATCACGGCGATTGCCCCGGCATTTTGAGCAGCGAGCGCTTTCGCACCGAACTCACATGTACCGCGGTAGATCAATGCGATCTGACCGGCAAGCTCGCTGCCGTTGGTAAGCGCCGAACAAGCCAAAGAGTCATCGGCAAGCACAACGGTGTCCAACACTGCGTTTGCAGGGTCGTTCAAGTCGGCTGCCCAGCCATTGGTATACGTAAAGTTTTTACTGCCTTGGATCGAAGCCGGTTCTTCAACCGTAAAGATCACCTGTGAAAATGAAATGGCACTAAAAAGTGCCATCCCAAAGGAGAGTAGCATTTTTTTCATAGCATAAGTAAATTTAAAGACGTGTTAAATATAGTTAAATCCCCATTAACAATTGCAAAAAAAGACAAGTGGTTATTTTTAACACTTGAAAAAGAACCGGCTGTTATCCAAATAAATACTGATCGGGAGGCCTTAATATGAAAAAAGGGACGCCGGTGGCATCCCTTCTGTTTTTTAAATTCAACCGTTCAGGCAGGATTGTCCGTGACAATATCTACGCTGCATTTTATTTCGTTACAACAACCTTGAATTGGCTCTTCGTACCGTTTGCATAGTCCAATGAGAAGATGTACGTTCCGGATTTGAAACCGTCTACATTTGCCTTGAACTGGCCGTTTACGATGTTTACGTCAGCAGTTGAAACCAATCTTCCTGACAGGTCTGTGATCGTCAAAACAGCCGCGCCGTTAGCGTTTACTTTCACGGTTACCACATCAACAGCAGGGTTCGGGAAAGTAGACGTTTCAATTACATTCTCATTCACCGTCAGGTCAGCCGCATCAAATACATTGACAGCGATTGAAGGCACAGCTCCGGACGTAAATCCAAGTGCAAAGAAAGAACCATTGGATTCAATCGGGTGGAATGCCTGCAGGTCCTGGTTGGTGTTTTCATCGTAGCTTGACAATTCATCATAACCCAGGAAGATTTTTGTATCAAATGTCTGCACACAGAACAGGTAACGCTGTCCGTCTTCCAATACAATCGGCGTATCAAACGGCACGTACTGGTCAACTCCGTTGAGGCTTGGAATGCTTGGCGGGTAGTTGAAGATGGCAGAAGCTACTTCGGTTAAACTTGTAAATCCGAAATTCGGATCGTTCAAATCGGTAAAGGCATCATCCCAGCGGCGTGCACTGATCAGGATCTCACGACCATCCAATGAATCCGGTGCGTTAATAGAAGCGCTGAAGTGCATTCCGGCAACTCCGATACGGCTTGCGTTGTCATTTGTGAAAGCGATACAGCTGGTGAAGGAACCATCGTTCGGTGACGGCATGAAACCGATCGTATTCAACGGCTTGTTACCGTTGGCCCCGTCTAAACGTGCCAGTGCGTATAGTGAATCCTGGATATTGAAGGTCGTTGCGATTGTATTATCCAGCGTATACTGGTCGGTAACACCGTAATCAATGGTGTAAGTGATGGTATAAACGCCAGCCGGGTAAGAAGCAAGGCTGAAATCAGGAAGCGTGATGAAGGCACTGTCACCTGCCAATAACGGGAATGCCGTCGATGTTTGGTCGTATACAACTGCACCGTTGTTTACGGTTGCGTTCAGGGTGATCCCTGTCTGGTCATTCTGACCGTAGTTGAATACCCAGCCACCCAGCGTTGTCGTAAATTCAGCTGCATTGGTTGCCAATTGTGACGGCATCGCGCTCACATCGGCACGCAGCACGTCTGCAATTTTGAACCCGAGGTCGTCGTCGTAATACCCGTTTTTCTCGCCGATAAACGCAATAACGTCCATTCCGGATTCAATTGCATCGTGAATGATATCTCCGTCTACATTGGAGACCATTACAACCGGAATTGTTACGGAAGCACCGTCAGCACCTGCGCCCATCGGAACCGGTGGACCTGCAATATTGTTCACAATGATTACTGCGATTGCTCCTGCATTCTGAGCTCTAAGTGCTTTAGAACCGTATTCGCAGCTTCCGCGGTAGATTAATGCAATTTTTCCTGAAACATCGTTTGTAATCGGGGCACAAACCAGCGAATCTTCAGCAAGTACTACTGTATCCAGCACCGCATTTGCAGGGTTTGACATGTCCAACGACCAGGTCGTCGGGTTGGTGATCTGGTAGCCACCAGCAATCCCTGCCGGTTCCTCGACAGAGCAAATCACCTGTGAAAACGAATTGGCTGCCAGAAGCACCAATCCCAGTGAAAGTATCAGTTTTTTCATATTTTAAATAGATTAAAGACATGCTAAGATAATGTAAACGAGGTTGATATTTGCAAAAAAAGACAAGTACCGGTAGATAATCTACGAATCGGATGCGTTGTCTCGCAAACGAGAGTGACAGATTCAAGCGAAACAGAAGGGTATGAAAAGCAGAAAGGGACACCTTAAGCGCCCCTTTCATTGTTTGGTCGGAATGTCAGGAAAATTCCGGGAAATCGTTTTATTTCGTTACGACAACCTTGAATTCGCTCTTCGTACCGTTTGCGTAATCCAACGCGAAAATGTAGGTGCCGGCTTTGAATCCGTCCACATTTACCTTGAACTGGCCGTTTACGATGTTTACGTCAGCTGCAGAAACAGTTTTTCCTGCCAAATCGGTAATGGTCAACGCAGCCGTTCCACTGGCGTTTACTTTCACCGTTACCACATCAACAGCCGGATTCGGGAATGAAGATGTTTCAATCACATTTTCGTTTACGGTCAAATCAGCTGCGTCGAATACTTTCACACCGATGGAGGGCGTGTAACCACTGGTGAATCCATCGCGGAAGAATGTTCCGTTTGATTCGATCGGGTGGAATACCTGCAAATCATTGGTGATGTTTTCATCGTAGCTTGACAATTCATCATAACCAAGGAAGATTTTCGTATCAAACGTTTGTACACAGAACAGGTAACGCTGACCGTCTTCCAACACAATCGGTGTATCAAACGGAACATATTGGTTTACGAAATTCAAACTTGGGATGCTCGGCGGATAGTTAAAGATGGCAGAAGCCACCTCCGTTAAGCTTGTAAACCCGAAGCCAGGGTCGTTGATGTCAACAAAAGCGTCATCCCAACGACGTGCGCTGATCAGGATTTCACGACCGTCCAATGAATCAGGCGCATTGATAGAAGCGCTGAAATGCATTCCGGCAACACCGATTCGGCTCGCGTTAGCATTCGTAAATGCTATACAGCTTGTATAGGAACCATCGTTTGGTGACGGTTGTGAGCTGATTGTGTTAACCGGAATACCATTTTCAAGGCGGCAAAGCGAGTAAATCGAATCCTGGATATCAAACGTCGTGGCGATTGTATTGTCCAAGGCATACTGATCTGTAACGCCGTAAGAAATCGTATAGGAAAGTGTGTATACACCAACCGGGTAAGAGGCAAGGCTGAAATCAGGAAATGAAATGAACGCACTGTCACCTGACAAGAGGCTAAATGTAGTGGATGTTTGGTCGTATACGTTTGATCCGTTGTTCACTTTTGCGTTCAGGGTGATACCGGTTTGATCGTTTTGACCATAATTGAATACCCAGCCACCTACAGTTGTTGTAAATTCAGCGGCATTGGTTGCCAGTTGCGAAGGAAGTCCATTCGCATCGGCGCGCAGGATATCGGCAATTTTAAAGCCTAAATCGTCATCGTAATACCCGTTTTTCTCACCGATAAATACGATCACATCGTCTGTTTCCAATTGATCGTGAATCAAATCACCGTCTACATTCGAGATCATTACGACCGGAATCGTAACGCTTGCAGCAGCGCCGGAAACACCCGCTCCCATTCCTGTAGGAGGGCCAGCGATATTGTTGACAATAATTACGGCAATTGCACCGGCGTTTTGCGCGGCGAGCGCTTTCTCGCTGAATTCGCAGTTTCCGCGGTAAACCAGGGCAATTTTACCTGTCAGGTCATTGGTGATCGGAGAACAGCCCAATGAATCGTCGGCCAGCATAACGGTATCCAATACCGCATTGGCCGGGTTAGCAAGATCAGCCGCCCACACGGTTCCTGTGTGTGTTAATGCGTAGCCACCGGCAATACCTGAGGGTTCTTCTACCGAAAAGACGATTTGTGAAAACGAGTTGGAGGCAAAGGCCAGCAACCCGAATGAAAGTAATAGTTTTCTCATACAATAATAATTTTAATACAAGTAAAGATATTGTAAATGAGGTAGGTATGGAAGAATGTTAAGTTTAACAACACAAAAAAAGGGAAGCGTAAATCTTCCCTTGTCTTTTTTTGTAAAAATGCGGTTTTATTCTGCGCTAACCATTGCTTTGAGGTATTCGCGGTTCATGCGTGCGATGTTTTCCAACGAGATCTCTTTCGGGCATTCAACGGCACAAGCTCCGGTATTGGTACAGTTTCCAAATCCTTCTTCGTCCATTTGCTTCACCATGTTCAATACACGTTGCTGAGCTTCCACTTTCCCTTGCGGCAATAAGGCCAACTGTGAAACTTTTGCGGAAACGAATAACATGGCGGATGCATTTACACACGAGGCAACGCATGCACCGCAACCAATACAGGTAGCGGCTTCAAAAGCCTTGTCTGCCGCTGCTTTCCCGATCGGAATTGCGTTCGCATCGATGGTGTTTCCGGAGGTGTTCACCGAAACGAAACCACCGGCCTGCTGGATACGATCAAATGCACTTCTGTCGACTACCAAGTCTTTGATCACCGGGAACGCTTTCGCTCTCCATGGCTCAACGTAAATCGTTTCACCATCTTTGAACTTACGCATGTGCAGCTGACACGTTGTGACCGCGCGATCCGGGCCGTGCGCCTCTCCGTTGATGAACAGGGAACACATTCCACAGATTCCCTCACGACAGTCGTGATCGAAAGCAATCGGCTCCTTGCGCTCGTTTACCAACTGCTCGTTCAACTGGTCGAGCATTTCGAGGAAAGAGCTATCCGTTGACACGTTGTCCAATTTGTATGTTTCCATACTCCCTTTCGAATTGGCATTCTTCTGACGCCAGATCTTCAGGTTGATATTGATTGTTTTTGATGCCATCTTTATACTTAGTTATTAGTGGTTAGTTATTAGTGGTTAGTGACCTACTAATAACTGACCTAATGTTTGACTATAATTTTTCTTTTAACCTATTTATGAATGAATTAATCATTTTACCTGTTTCCTGAATTTCCACTTCTAAAGCACTTATCAGCTCCGTGTTTGTTGAAAGACCGAGGTCCTTCGTCAAAACTAATTGTGTATCCAATTCATAAAACGACCCGTGCGCTATTTTCAGGAAGTTCAAAAAACTCAATGTGCTTCTTCCGAAGCCTTCTGCAATATTACTTGGTACTGAAACGGAGCAACGTCTCATTTGACTTGCCATTCCGTATACTTCTTCTTTTGGGAATGATGTTGTCAATTCATACACTTGCTTACTCAGCAGGATCCCTCTCTGCCAAATTTTCAAGTCTCTGTATGATTTTACTTCACTCATTCTTTCCAAACTGCTAGCAACTAATCACTAACCACTAATATCACTTATAATTTCTAGCCGCAATCTTAATAAACTCGTAATTCAACGGCTCCTTGTGCAGCACCGACTGGTTAATGTCCATGCCTTTGTATTCCCATGCACCTACGAATTTGAAGTTTTCATCGTCACGCAATGTTTCGCCTTCCGCATCCTGGTATTCTTCGCGGAAATGACCACCACACGATTCGTTTCTTTGCAGGGCATCACGCGCCATCAGTTGACCTAATTCAAAGAAGTCAGCCACGCGCAGTGCTTTTTCCAATTCAGGGTTTAATTCATTTGCATCGCCCGGAACGTATACGTCTTTGTAGAATTCCTCACGCAATGCCGCAATTTCGTCAATGGCTTCTGTCAGGCCTTGGGCGTTACGGCCCATTCCGACTTTGTTCCACATGATCAAGCCCAAACGCTTGTGGAAATGATCTACCGATTTTGTTCCGTTGTTGTTCATGAACTTATCGATGAGCGATTTCACATGGTTTTCCGCTTCGTCGAATTCCGGTGAATCGGTTGGAATTTTTCCTGTGCGAATTTCGTTTGCCAGGTAATCGGAAACAGTGTATGGCAATACGAAGTAACCGTCGGCCAATCCCTGCATCAGCGCCGAAGCACCCAGACGGTTGGCCCCGTGATCCGAGAAATTGGCTTCACCGGCTACGAAACAACCAGGAATGGTCGATTGTAAGTTATAATCAACCCACACGCCACCCATGGTGTAGTGAACCGCCGGATAGATTTTCATCGGTGTTTCGTAAGGGTTTTCATCGGTAATTTTTTCGTACATCTGGAACAGGTTGCCGTACTTGCTTTCGACCCATTTTTTACCCAATTCCATGATTTTTTCATGGGAAGGGTTGTGATCACCGGAAGCAAATGCAGCTTGTTTTCCTTTCGCCATGATCTCGGAAGAGAAATCAAGGTAAACACCTTCGTTGGTATCGTTGGCCTCAATCCCGAAGCCGGCATCGCAACGCTCTTTTGCCGCACGTGAAGCTACGTCACGCGGAACAAGGTTACCAAACGCAGGATATCTTCTTTCCAAATAATAATCTCTGTCTTCTTCGGCAATTTGTGTTGGTTTCAAACGCCCTTCACGAATCGCTTCCGCATCTTCTTTTTTCTTCGGCACCCAGATACGGCCCGAGTTACGCAGTGATTCCGACATCAGGGTCAGCTTCGACTGGTTGGTACCGTGAACAGGGATACAAGTCGGGTGAATCTGTACATAGCAAGGGTTGGCAAAGTAAGCTCCGCGTTTGTGTGCTTTCCAGGCTGCAGTAACGTTGCTTCCCATCGCATTCGTAGAAAGGAAGTAGACGTTTCCGTAACCACCCGTACAAAGAATCACTGCATGGGCAGAATGGCGCTCGATCTCGCCGGTAACCAGGTTTCGGGCAATGATCCCACGCGCTTTTCCGTCAACTTTTACGAGGTCAAGCATTTCGTGGCGGTTGTACATCTGAACGCGTCCCAACCCGATCTGGCGTGAAAGCGCCGAGTAAGCTCCCAACAACAATTGCTGTCCGGTCTGACCTGCGGCGTAAAACGTACGCTGTACCTGCGTTCCACCGAATGAGCGGTTATCAAGCAAACCTCCGTACTCACGTGCGAAAGGCACACCCTGCGCCACACACTGGTCGATGATGTTTCCCGAAACCTCGGCCAAACGGTGAACGTTGGCTTCGCGGGCACGGTAGTCGCCCCCTTTGATCGTATCGTAGAACAAGCGATAAACACTATCCCCGTCGTTTTGGTAATTTTTTGCAGCGTTGATCCCTCCCTGCGCGGCGATGGAGTGCGCACGGCGCGGAGAATCCTGGAAGCAAAACGCTTTTACGTTGTAGCCCATTTCACCCAGAGAGGCAGCAGCTGCGGCACCGGCAAGTCCGGTTCCTACAACAATCACATCGATTTTAGGACGGTTATTGGGTGCAACTAATTTTAAATGATTTTTATGATTGGTCCATTTTTCTGAAATAGCACCTTCAGGTATTTTGGAATCTAACTGAGACATATCTTTTCTTTTTAAAAATGAATCTGATTATTTAACGAACCCAATGTAAATGAGCACCGGAATGATGGCAAACAAAAGCGGCACCACGATAGAGAATAGTTTCCCTGTCCATGCAATTACCGGCGTGTAGCGCTTGTGGCGTAAACCAAGGGACTGGAATGCCGAAGCGAATCCGTGCCACAGGTGAAATGCCAGTACTGCCATGGAAAGTACATACAGGATCGTTGCTACCAACGCCATTGAATTGGTTTCAAAACCATTTTTCGACTGACCGAAGAAAGCCATTACTACCGAGTGCAGGTCTTTATAGCCTTCTGCCATTTTCACATCAATCCCGTTTGCATACAAGTACGTTTCATCTTTCACCTCCACTCCCTGGGCCGGAACATACTCACCTTTGGTGGTAAGGTATAAATCCACTGACTCGGAGCTACCGGTTGCGGGATTCGGAAAGCTAATTGTTTTGGTATGCAGCGGAATGTGATCGAAGTGCATTTTTGCCCAGAAATTCACCATGTGTGTTGCGATGAAGATCAGGATGATACTTCCCAACAAGGCCATCTGGCGCGAAGCCGTTGAAGAATTAGCCCCCGGGTTGTTGTAAGCATATTTCTGCGGACGTGCTTTTTTGTTCTGTACCGCCAGCATCAACCCGTCAACTGCGTGGAAAATGATGGAAATATACGTCAGGTATGACAGCACCTTGATGAACATGTTGTGCTGCATGAAGTAGGCGTATTCGTTGAACGCTCTTTTGCCCTCTTCTCCATGAATGAAAATCAATTGAAGATTCCCGATTAGGTGTCCGATGAGGAACGTGCACAAAAACAGTCCCGTCAATGCCATCCAGTATTTTTTGGCGATGGATGATCTCAAAATTGCCGATTTACTCATGTTTTGGTTGTTTATTAAAAACGATCTACAAATTTAACTTCTAGAGCAACCCGATGTTCACCCCGACCTTATTTAGATTGAATTTAGATTGCTGATTTTATCCTTCATTCGTGGATTCATATATCTTCGTAGCACGAAACCTGTTATTATGAGATCTACACTACTTGTATCCACCTGCATCGTTGCCATTTCCCTTTTTACAGGATGTGTCCCGGGTAGCCTTAGTGACAACGAGCCAAAAGAAAAATTAGTTTTGGGGACGGTAAAAGGACCTGTTTACTCCAATTCCTATTTCGGTATTACGATGCCATCGCCGGAAGGCTGGGAAATTGTAGACCAGGAGCCATTGAAAACGGCCCGTCCATTCGATGCAGACCTGTTCCAGGCGTTTGAATATCCTGTTGATTCGGGTTATATTGACAATGCCGGCATTTACCTGATGGCCGAGCGCCGCAACCACGATCCGTTTATGGATGACGGTGGTGATTATTTGCAGGAATTAAAGGACGGTTTGGAAATGCTTTCGTCGGACGGTGACCGTTTCAGTGTTATCAGCAAAACAACCTTGGGCGGAAAGGAATTTCACAAGCTGGAAACGTACAGCATCGATACGGAAAATGACGTGGAGACTTTCCAGGAGTTTTATGCCACGCCGATCAAAGGTTACTGGTTGTTGATTTCGCTTACGTACTCGTATGACAGTCAGAAAGAGAAGCTGAAGGAAATGTTGGACGGCATTAAGTTTAAATAAGTTCCTCTGTTTGTTAGTCTTCAGTTGAAAACGAGTCTAATCATTTCCAAATGAATTCATTGACCATTAAGATTACAACTCTTGAAAACTTGACGTACAGTGTATTCGTGGCGGACTAAGACACGCTCTTCAATAGGAAATTGTCCTCCAAAAGGGGAAACAGACTCCTTTTCAACTCCATAATTTCTAATGTCCTCCAGCTGTATCGTCGAGGGAAACGCCTTGTTTTTTAAGCAATTTGTTCACGAATATCGCGAAGAACGTGATGTAAGCGAAACAAACGGTTCCTACTACAAACGATGTTTGAATTCCTATGATGTCGGACAATTTTCCCTGCAGTGGCGGAATGATCGCCCCACCTAAGATCATCATCACCAGGAATGCCGAACCCTGCGCCTGGTATTTACCCAAACCTGCCAATGAGAGCGAGAAAATACACGGCCACATGATGGAGCAGAACAATCCGGCGCTTAAGAACGCGTAAATAGAAATAATTCCGGTTGTTGCCAAGCCAATTAATGTAGCTGCAATACCAAGTACGCCAAAAACCGTAAGTGTAAGCGCCGGTTTATCTTTTGTCAAATAAAAGGCGATTATTTGCAGTAATACACAGACGATGTACCAATACAATGGATCAACGTTGTATCCATTCAGTTTGACAAAACCGAGCACTACGCCAAACGCTACTAAAGGAACGATAAAGCGCAAGATCATTTTGGTTTGATTGCTGAGCTTGAATGCATTGATGGACCCAGCCCAGCGACCGATCATCAAACTTCCCCAAAACATGGATACGAACGGTGTGGTTTCGGATGATTCATACCCTCCGAAAGCCGGTTGTTTCAGTAATTCACTGAGATTACTTCCAATCGCCACTTCCACTCCCACATACACAAAAATGGCCAGCATACCAAGCGTGAGCTGCGGATATTGCATTGCTCCCCAACCGGTTTTACGGCGCGAACCGACTCCGTATGCAAATAAGATTCCGCTTACTACAGCCACCAATCCACCTGTCCAGCAGATAATGCGCATGCGGTTAAGCGGTTTTTGGATCACCTCAATTTCCTGTTGGATCGCTTTTTGCGTTTCAAGCTGCACAGGGCTTAATTCAGGCAATTCATTTCCTTGCTCATCCAGAGAAACCTGTTCGAGTGCGTGGTTCAATTCGACCAGTTGCTTGGCCTCGTCGGTTCGGTAACTATTAAATACTGGTGAAAAACAGGCAATCAACAGCCCGGTGATAATGAACAAGGTAACCAATGCTTTTTTGGCGGATTCTGCTTTTTCGGTAACCGCTTTGTCCAAAACCTCATCCTTGGAATTCGAAGCAGGGTCTGCTGTTTTTCCATCCGGAACGCGTTTTGAGAAGCCAAATAATGCGGCAACTCCAAGGAATAAGCAGCCAACTGCCGAATATAAAATAATGATTTTGGAAAGGCTGAGCGACTGAATCATTTTATCGTCGACCGCTGCGGCCGTTCCGAATAATGCCAAAGAAATGATCACAGGTCCGATCGAAGTACCCAAACTGTTGATCGACCCCCCCAGGTTGATCCGGTTACTTCCCGTAGATTCATCGCCCAGAGAGATCATAAACGGGTTGGCAGACGTTTGTTGCAACGAAAAGCCAAGGGCTACGATGAACAATCCGAAGAGCATGCCGGCAAATACATTGAAGTATACCGAAACGATCATCGCAACGGCGCCAAGTGCCGAAAAAAGCAAGCCGTAAACGATGCTTCGCTTGTAACCCCAGGATCCGACCAAATCGCGGCCGCTGGCGGTACTGAACAAAAACAAACCTAATGCTCCAAGGTAATACGCTCCGTAAAATGCGAAGTCGATGAGCTGGCTCTGGAACTGATCAAGGTGGAAATAATGCTTACAGAACGGGATGAAAATACTGTTTCCGGCGGCAATGAATCCCCAAAAAAAGAAAACGGTTGTCAGGGTTGACAATGCTCCATAGTTGGTGGGCTTGATCGTTTTTTCCATAGAAGAAGTTTAGGGACGAAAAATAGGGAGAATAATTGAGATGTTGAAAGTGGGTTTTATGGGAAAAGCTCTTAATTAATTGTTTTTCAAACACATAGTAATATTGCAATATTGTTTTTTAGTGGTTATAAGCCATCAAAAATTACAATAAACTCATAATCAATAAATTAAATTTTTAGCTATGCGTGTTCCGAGTGTTTAAGATTTGCCGGAAAGCTTAAAAATGACCCTTTTTAACTCGTAAAAAACAATCAATATGCTGGAAATCAAAGACGTAGTAATATTGCAACATTATTTTTTTAATCCCAAAAGCAATCGGTAATCCCGCAATATTACGGAAGCGCTGAAAATCAAACCATTACAACAAAGAGATTGTTATTCTTCCAAAAGCCGCTCCATATCCTTCATTAACCGATCTACGTCGTGCGCAGAAGTCCCGTCGTAGTACCCGCGAATCCGCAATTGCTTGTCGATCAGCACAAAATTGTTGGTATGGATAAAATCGGAACCCACATCGCCCTGGTTTTCAACAGCCGCAGGTTTCAATACAAAAAATGAGCGTCGGGCAGCTTCGTACAATTTTTCTTTTTCACCGGTCAGAAAATGCCACTGCTTTGAATCGGCATGATGCTCTTTGGCGTATTCCGCCAGCCGGGCCACGGTATCGTTTGCAGGATCTACGGTAAAGCTGAGGATTTCTACCTGGTTGTTGTGTTTGAACTGTTGGTGTACGCGTTCCATCTGGGCGGTCATTTTCGGACAGATCGTGCCGCAGGTGCTGAAAAAATATTCGGCTACGAACACTTTTCCTTCCACGTCTTTCAGCCCGAACGCCTTCCCGGTTTGATCGGTAAATGAAAAATCACCGATCTTATGCCCGAATCCCTGGCGTGCGAGATCGGCGTCTACCATTTCGGAGTTGAGGTCAATCGGGTTGATAACAGGAAGCGGTTTTTCGTCGGATGGTTTCGTCATCAGATAAGCTGTAATGATGCCGGCAAGAGCGATAACCAGGAGAATGACAACACGCATGTTTTCTAGATTTTGACCACAAAAGTACGTTGAAAATGCGCACGAAATCATGATATTTATCACTGAAATAGTATCTTTGGTTCATGCGAACACTCATTCTAAGTCTACTCATCTTTTTCGCTGTTCCTACCGCCCAAGCACAACTAACCTATGGCGACGGACACGTTTTTGCAAAATACAGCTACGGTATTGTCGATTCGGCACGCTACCACAATTATTCCGTCTCGGGCGAATTTTTTGTGAATGAATTCATCGGGTTGAACTACAACTTCGACCTGATGTTCCGGAACGACAACATCCGCCAGTTTCACTCGTCGGTTGGTGCATTGGCAGGCCCGCCACTGATTTTGATCGGGGTAATCTCCGCTGCTGCCAACAACGATGAAAATGATGACACCGATGATTCGCAATTTAACCTTGGAGTTTTGGGAGCATTATTGGGCGTTTTGATTCTTGTAGCTCCCGACGGCGTCAGCCTGCATATCCCGGTTTCGTATAAATGGGATATTTCGCCCTATGCCAATGTATTGGGTATCGATTTTGTGCGGAATAAGAACACGGACCAAAACAAGTTCAAGTATGCGATGTCGTTTGGCTGCAAGACTACTTACCTCACTTACAGCAACTTCACGCTCAACGCCTTTATGGAAACGCGCAAAGTAGCCGGTATGGGCTGGAGTTTTGGCGGCGGATTCGGTGTAGGCTATGCCATCGGACAACCGTTGGAAGACAACACGACTCCCGACGCGCAACCTGAAGGCTTGTAATCAGAAAAGCAAATGCTTGACCGTATGGCCGTTGTAGATGAGCTGTTTGAGCGATTCGATGCCAATTGTCAGGTGACGGTCTACGAACTCCGAAGTCACTTTGCTGTCGCTTTCACTGGTTTTTACACCTTCCGGGACCATTGGCTGGTCGGAAACCAATAACAGGGCGCCGGTAGGAATTTTATTCGCAAAACCGACCATAAAGATCGTTGCTGTTTCCATATCAATCGCCATAGCGCGAATGGAACTCAGGTAATTTTTGAAGTTTTCATCGTGTTCCCAAACGCGTCGGTTGGTTGTATAACAAGTCCCGGTCCAATAGTCGTAGCCCATATCGCGGATGGTCGTAGAAATCGCCTTCTGCAAGGCAAATGCCGGCAATGCCGGAACTTCCGGCGGAAAATAGTCGTTGCTGGTTCCCTCGCCACGAATGGCGGCAATGGGCAGAATCAGGTCGCCGACCAGGTTTTTCTTTTTCAAACCACCGCATTTTCCCATAAACAAAACGGCTTTGGGTTTGATCGCCGAAAGCAGGTCCATGCACGTAGCCGCCGAAGCACTACCCATTCCGAAATTGATAATCGTAATGCCATTGGCCGTGGCGCATTGCATCGGTTTGTCTTTTCCGATTACAGGAACGTTGTTCAAAGCCGCGAATTTCTCCACGTAATTGTGGAAGTTGCACAACAGAATATACTGTCCGAAATTCTCTAATTTCTCGCCTGTATAGCGTGGCAGCCAGTTTTCTACGATTTCCTGTTTTGATTTCATACGATGCTTTCTTAGTGGTTCAAACTTACGAATTATATGGGGAAATGGGATTCAGGGAACTAGGGAAATGGGAATTAGGGAGCTGGGAATTCTGTACGAGAACCGACCCAGCTCCCCGGTCCCTGAAATTCTAGTTCCCTATTTCTTAGTAATAAGGCTCAAAAACGTCGACCGGTTGACGCCCGCTGTTTTGATGTTCGGGTAATATTCGGTAAAGCTCGCCGGGACCTTGATCTTTTTGCGTTTGTCCCACTGCATTTTGTAGGCACTGATGCCCGTTTCGGAAACCTCGATGTAATCCATTTCCTGTTTGGTGTGGGTTTTCCAGAAATACGAAGCCACGTCTCTTCCCGCCAAAGCGTTGGCTTTTCTACGCTCGGAAATAACCCAGTTTTTCCAAAGCAGGTCGAGGTCGTTGCGGAACTCAAGCGGCTGGAACTGGCGTAAGAGTGCGTTTCTAATTCCATTATCGACAAAGTACACGGTATGGCTCTTTTTCAGTTCATAACGGTGATCGTTGAAATAGCTGGGCAGCACAAACAGCAGCTGTGTTTTTTCGAGCAATTGAATGTAACGTTCTACGGTTTCATTGTCGAGGCCACATTTCCCGCCGAGTTCATTGTAGCTGATCGCCTGGCCGATATTAAACGCCAGCAGGCGCAGCAATTGGATGAGCTGCTGGCTTTTGTTGATGCGGTCGGCAGCGCCCAATTGTGTAAACACGCTTTCTTCCAGGAGTTGTATCAAAACGGCTTCCGCGTTTTCGGGATCGGCTACAATTTCAGGGTAATAACCGAAGATCAGGCGGCGTTCAACTTCTTTTTCCTCTTCGCCCATGCCGGTGGCCTGCACCATTTCGGGATAGGAATACGGGAAAAGTACCAGCTCGAGTCCCTGGTAGCGCAGGGCTTCCCAGAGTTCTTCCTGCAATGCCGGTTCAAACGAACAGCACAAAACCAGGTTGTCAACGGCGTCGTTCGCCAAAACAGCATCGATGATGGCTTGCAGCTGGCCCAGGTATTGCGCTTCTTCGAGAATGATTATCGGATAACCGGCGGTTACCTGCTCAAAATTGGCTACCTCATCGATCGTTTTTCGCTGTTTTTTGTCGGAACAATCGATGGTAACGGTTTGCTCGCTTTTCGCGCCGAGAACTTCACGAAGAAGGGTTTTCCGACCGGCTTTTCGCGGACCACGCAGTACCACAATTTTACTTTCGGCTAATTTTTGCTGAAGAACAGGCTGAAGCGCTCGTTTGATCATGAAATTGAAATTTTGACCAAAACTAGGCTGTTTATCGTTTAATTGGGTTGATTTCTGCGGAAAAGAACTACGAAACGGATGTTGATAATTTTTTAGGGAGCTGGGTTTCAGGGAGCTGGGGACTAGGATTCAGGGAACTGGGGAACGGGGTTTCAGGGTGCTGGGGAACTAGGGAGGATTCATTTGGAACGACCTAGTTCCCTAGCTCCACATTTCCTAGTTCACTAATGTCAATCGATCAAAATACTTCCTGGGCCTGTCGGAGTGCATGAATTTATTGCCGCCGTAACAACTTTGGATATAGACTTTGTTGTCATGGATGAAAATCCGCCGCCATTGCAAGCCTTTCCATTCATCCTGCACCATTCCTTCAATTGCCTTCACTCCATTGGGAAGGGTCAACTCAACCGGTCGCTGGCGCTGGTTGTCAATAAACTGTTCTTTGTAATCGCCCAGTTTTTCATCCGCAGCCCGAATAATCAATTCATAGGTATTTCCCTGGCCCAGTTCCTGGTAGACAAAACGGTAATCTTCCTGCGAAATAAACTCAAGCGGTTTGCCGGAGAGCGGAATGGAAAAACCGAACGTATCATTTAGCACCACATACGTGCGCCAGCTGTTGACGGTTTGCTTGGCAGGAATGGTTTCGGTGCTGTAAGTTGCTTTTACCGGGCGAACACTGAATCCTTTTGATCGAAGCAGCTGCAAAATGCCATCGGTTCCGTGCAAGTGTCCGGATCCGACCGCGCAAAAAACGGATTGCTTGCGCATGAGCGTATCGAGGCCATTGGCCATGATCTCGTTGCGGCGGGTAATCAGGGCGTCATAAGCTCCGGGAACGTTTTCCAATTGTGATTTCAGCATTTTGCTCAGCGTGGCAATATCGCCCTGGATGTAGGATTGTACAAATGCTTCTTTTGAAAAGAGCAGGCTGGAAAGAGCGGTGCGCGCGGTAATGTTGTTGATTTTCTCAACGGCTTTCAGCTGGTCGTCCAATCCTTCAAGCGGGTAGAATTTCTTTCCGCCACAATAGCCGGTTTGCTGCAACCATGCATCAATGAACTGCGGACGGCCATCTTCATTGCCGTAAACGGTTGCCGTTGCTTCGCGCGAGTTGGTATACGGCCTGTTTTTGGCCAGGATTTCCAGGTTAAACAGGTCCAGGCGCACATCGTATTCGTCGAACAACGCCGAAACATCTGTTTCCAGCACCACGGCATCTGCTTTTTCGAAAGCGATGTATAGGCTGTCGGGGAACTGGAACAAGCGCGGATCATTGGAATGCATGCTGCCGAACAGGTAGCTCGGTTTTTTCAATCCTTTTCCCTTGATTTCCCACAATAGCTGGTACTCGGGCGTGTCTTGCGCAGCCGCGAATTTACCTGCCAGGAGCAGTGCTATGAGGGCAATATGTTTCACTTGTTTCTTCACCAGACGTTTAATCGGTTCAAACGTATGCATTTTTGGCTGTCCTGAGGAAAAATTCACCTGTTTTAACAATAACTGCGCTTGAAATCACAAATGGGCTTTCAGGTAATCAATTACTTCAGTCGCCAGATAGCCGTTTGTGCTCTCAGGATCGATGGTTTTCAAACGTGCGATAAATTCCCTGATTTCCGTTTTGGAAAAATACTCGAAGGCGCAGTCATCATCTGCGCTGTATGCAAGCATTACCAGTTTATCATTCCAAGGGTGGCGCAGATTATCCTCTTCGACGTAATGCATTCCCATGCACATAAGGTTGAACTGCGTTTGTACATAGGCCCTTATAACTGGTTCTGTACAATAACCGGAATCCAATTGAATGCAGGTAGAAATAAGTGCAAGTAAATTCGTTTTGACAATAGGTGAAGCAGGATATTCCTTTTCCATCTGGTGATACTTTTCTATTGCTGTAATCAATTCGTCGGGGTTGGAAAAAAACAGTGTGCGTCCTTCTTCTGTCATTTGCAGAGATAGGTGAACAAAAGCCATTTCTTCCTGAAGGTCAAAATAGGGATTAGCCCGTAACATCTCCATGAAAGCATCAATCGATTCAAGGTTTTCAGCTGTGGGGCTTTTTTGTTTTCCTTGCTGCAGAAACAGAAAACCCATCGTTTCTGAAAAAGCCTGTGAGGCAGTGTAGTAATAAAAAGCCATTCCGTAACTCAGTTGAATTGCTTCGTTTGGTGACATTCCTTTCGGGGTCCGTTGCACCAGCTCTTTCGACTCTTCTTCCGTTATTTTTTTTGACGTTCCCGTTACTTCACCCAATAGCGTGTTCCATTCATCCAATGTTTGTGTTACCAATAGTTCTTTGCGAAATGCTTCACTGAAACGCCGTTTTTCAGGTCCATTCGGAAAGAGCAGCTTGTTCCCCCATTCACCCAAAGACTCGATAAGAGTATATTCACCATAATCTCCGGTATGAAAGATTGCCAGCGTCTTGATCAACAATTGTTCTTTTGGTGTAGATTGATTTAACAATTGCTTTAACTCAACCGGATTGGCATAATCAAGCAATGGTGATCTCAATAGCTTTAAGGTTTTGATGGAAAGATTTTTTTCAGTCGTTAAATTGATCTGATGCAGGACGCTCGCATACTCTTTCCTTTCGTCTGACAATCTATTTTCAACAAGCCCCGGAATCAATATTCCGGGATGTTCGTTCCACAATCGGGCCAAAAGTGCCTCCTTCTTTTCAAGCTCCCGACCCAATTGTGCTTTCAGATCATACTGTGCCAATTGCAGGAACACCTGTTGATTGACAGGCAAGGTTCCTTTTTTCATGGCGGCTTCAACACGCTCCAGCAACGCCAGTGACTTTTCTTCATTCAGATCCCATAAACGACTGCTCAGGTAGCTGTTAACTTCCGAAAACAGCAGTAAATATGATTCGGGATTGAGTTTTCTGAGCCGGTTTGCTTCTATGTCACTTTTGGCGATGTCTTTATCAATGAGGTACAATTGCCATTTCGCCCAGATGCGCTCTTCTTCTGAAAACCGTGCTTTATCCAGTTGATTGATTGTTTCAATTGCCTTGTCTTTACTGTATAAGCTGTAGGTTTCCCATAATTCCGGCAGTTCCCGCCAAATGCCTTCCTTGTTTTGAAATTCGGGTTTGCAGTGTTCGTCGAACCAGATTTTGTTGCCTTTGGCTGTGCCGGCTTGCATCATACAACTGAGGTCGAACACGTCGCGATGCACATAACGTATATCTGAAGAAAGCGATGCAAACTGTGCATTCACATTGAAAACAGCAACGCAAAACAGGAGGTTGAGGAATTGTTTTATCATTGGCACAAGTTTTCAGGAGGCAACAATCTCGTCACCTCCTATCAAACGATCTACGTGTACATCCCCGAATGCATAGGGAATGTAGGCCAGTGAAGGAATTTTTTTAGTGAGAATGACCGGAGTCGTTTTGCCGAGAGAAATCGTTCCGTGGGTATTCGATAATCCCATCGCGTAGGCAGCGTTTATCGTAAGGGCGTTTAGTGCTTCTTCCGGTGTCATTTTCATCTTGACACAGCCTAAAGAAAAAATCATGCCTAAATTGTCGCATGGGGTGGAACCGGGATTAAAATCACTCGCCAAAGCCACAGGAAGCCCTGCATCCATCATGCCACGGGCATTGCCAAACGGAATGCTCAGGAAATGCGAACAGCCTGGTAACAAGGTCGGCATACACTGGCTGTCTTTCAGCGCAGCAATGTCGGCTTCATCGCATTCTTCCAAATGGTCCACGGATAAAGCGCCGCAATCAATGGCTGCTTTCACGCCGCCGAGAATGGAAAACTGGTTCACGTGTACTTTCGGCACCAGGCCATATTGTTTTCCTGCCTGCAGAATACGCGTCATCTCCTCCACTGAAAAATAATTGCGTTCGCAAAACACGTCGATGTAATCGGCGAGCTGTTCTTCGGCAATTTTCGGTAGCATTTCGTCGATGATCAATTTGATGTAGGCTTCGTGATCTTCTTTATACGCTCTCGGAAAAGCATGCGCCCCAAGGAAAGTCGCTTTGATGGCAATGCCCGCTTCTGCTTTCAGGCGTTTGATCACACGCAGCATTTTCAGCTCGGCATCCACACTCAATCCATATCCCGACTTGATTTCCAACGCACCGGTGCCGTAGCTTTTCATGCGCTCAATCCGCACGAGTGCTTCCTCAAAAAGCTGATCTTCCGACATGGTTGCCAGTTTCCCGGCAGAATTCAGAATGCCGCCGCCTTTCAGGGCGATTTCTTCGTACGTCAATCCGTTGATACGGTCCACGAACTCTTCTTCGCGGCTGGCGGCAAAGACGGTATGCGTATGTGCATCGCAAAACGCCGGGAACACAAAGCAGCCTTCTGCATCGATGATTTCCAAATCGCGCCAATCGGTGATACCGCCCCACTCGCTCATTGGCCCGTACGCCACAATAACGCCGTCTTCCAGCGCCAAATAGGCATCGTCGATTACAGGAACGGTTTTCATCGCCGCTCCGGCCACGTAAGCCGGGAAATCTTCCCCGACCTGCAGCAGGGATTTGATATTTTTGATTAAGATCTTCGCCATGATGGTGCAATTTTACGGATTTTCTTGAAGCATGATTCACTATTTGGAAGGAGGATCAAGCCTCCCTCCTTGAGGAGGGATTGAGGGAGGTGGCAAAAAGTAGAATCATAACTAATGTAAATTGCCACCCTCCTCGATCCTCCCTCAAGGGAGGAAGTGATTCAACCCACTTAATCTTAGACCATTATCCTACCTCAACTGCTCCAACTGCATACGATAAGCCCGTTGCAAGTTCGTATCACACGGTTCTTTCAGGAATTTTTCGATCAATTGTTTGAAAGCCCGTTTATTACCGGCATTTTTCTTGTCAAAATTATACGCCGCCTGCGCCGAAGTGATTTCCTGCAGTAATTGGGTACAATTGATCTTGTTGGAATAGGCGCTGGCCTGATCATTCGTAAGAATGATGAAATTGTCTTCATCACCGTCGACGTATTTGATCGAAAAAGGCTCACCGATTTGTGGCGGCATCCAGAGATCGGTGGCAGGATAAAAGGCGTCACCGCTATTTTCGAAATACGTTTCAATGGTTTTGCCGCTTTTGGTCTTGATCAGGCAATGGTAATTGAAGACCTGTACTTCATTGATCCAGCTGTTGGTCGGTTCCACCCGAATGATCACCCCTTCTCCTCTGACACCATGTTTGTAAACGTATTCGGCATTCCATCCGGCACCATAAACCAGGTTAATTATCCCCCAAACCGGAAGCAACAATGCCAGTTTCGAGGCTTTCGGATAGCGCCTTTTGCCCAGGTACAGAATCAGCAACATGGCAAAAACGGAGCATGGAAGCAATAAAAAAGGATGTTGGGCGCAAAAGTGCAGGAAGCTGGAAGTCATTTCAGATCAGTAATCATTGGCACGATCAAATGTATTGATTTCGGTGAATTAGTCGTCAATTTCAGCGTTTCAGCTAATAAAATCGTTGGAAAAAGAAGACCGAATCATCTTTTTTGTACTTTGCGTGACCGAATTGTTACTCCAATATGAACAAATTGTTAACCACGCTTCTGCTGATTGCCGGAAGCAACTCCTGTTCTTACGCCCAAACCTACAACGGCGGCGGCGGAAATATCCTTGATAATCAAACAGTTGATATTCCGATTAATGTGTCGGGATTATCGCCCACAACGCTTGATACGACCAACTTCGGGCTTGAGCAGGTGTGCATCAACCTCACGCATACCTGGGATGCCGATTTGACGATCCGCATCGTAGCGCCCGACGGAACGACGGCCATTTTGGCTGATGGCGTGGGGGGCGACCAGGATAATTTCACCAATACCTGCTTCCGCTGGGATGCCGCTACAAGCATCGGTGCAGGATCGGCGCCTTTTTCCGGCACTTACAAGCCTTCGGGACAAATGGGTTTGGTCAACAACGGCCAAAACGGCAACGGCACCTGGAAAATCAGTGTTTCGGACAACGCAGGCGGCGATGAAGGAGTGGTGACCAATTGCTCCATTACGTTCGGGAACGACCCGGCGACGTATTTTGCTTTTTCGGAATCGGACCTGCCGATCGTGATCATCAACACCAACGGCGGAACGATCTCAGACGACCCGAAAATCATGGCCGATATGGGAATTGTGGACAACGGCCCGGGCGTGCGCAATCATGTTTCGGACCCGAAAAACGGTTACAACGGCAAGATCGGGATTGAAATTCGCGGGAATTATTCCGCTTCGCTGCCACAAAAACCGTATGCGTTTGATTTATGGGACGTCAACGGGAACACGCTCGATTCATCCATTTTGGGAATGCCTGCCGAATCGGAGTGGCTGCTGCTGGCGACTTACAACGACAAATCATTCGCGCGCAACGCATTGCCGTTCCACCTGTTCGATTCCATGGGCCATTACGCCGTGCGCTCGCACCTGGTAGACGTTGTGATCAACGGCGAATACCGCGGAATTTACCAGTTGGCGGAAAAGATTAAACGCGATTCAAACCGTGTGGACGTGCCGAAGCTAACGGCAACGGAAATTGCAGGTGTGGACGTAACCGGCGGATATATTCTGAAAATCGATTACTGGGACAACAGCAATTCATGGCAATTGAACCACAGCCCGATCGGTTTCCCGGGATTGGACGTGCACATGGTGTATTATTACCCGAAGCCGGAAGATATCGTGATCCAGCAGAAAACGTACATCCAGAATTTCATCGATGACTTTGAAACAGCGCTTTACGGCCTTAATTTCGACGATCCGGTAAACGGTTACCGTCAATACATCAGCACTTCTACGTTCATTGATTACTTCATTATCAGTGAAGTTACGCGCAACGTGGATGGTTACAAGAAAAGCCGCTTTTTCTACAAAGACAAAGACCACAACGACGGTACTTTCCGCAAGCTGAAAGCCGGTCCGGTATGGGATTTTGACTGGGCGCTGAAAGACATTGATGCCGGCTCCGACGACGGTTCGGGCTTTATGTATGGCCTGGCCGACCAGGATGTGAACGCTCCGGGCTGGTACATTCGCCTGCTGGAAGACACGCTGTTTGCCAATGAAGTACGCTGCCGTTACGATGATTTGCGCCGCAGTATTCTGAGTGAAGCGTATTTGTACGGCAAGATCGATTCGATCGCAACGCTGGTAGACGAAAGCCAGGCCTGGCATTACCAGGTTTGGGGCCACATGGGGCAATCTTCCGGAACGCCCGAGGTACAGGCTCCAAGCCAATCCTACGCCGAAGAAGTGCAGCGTTTGAAAGACTGGTTGGATCGTCGCCTCACATGGCTCGACGCAAACATGCCGGGAACCTTGAACGGCTGCAGCATGAGCGGATTGAATCAGCTGGCCGGAAACGCGCAGATCATTGCTTACCCGAACCCGTTTGACAATACCATTCTTATCGATTGGCCCTCGGGCGACTTAACCGGCTGCACCGTGCGCCTGCGCGATGAAACCGGACGCCTTTTCCGCGAAACGGTGATCAGCAACGATGATCTTTTCAACGGCTCATTCGGACTTTCCGGTTTGTCTGACCTTTCACAGGGTGTTTATTTCGTGGAATTGACGCGCGGGGAGGATCAAAGAGTGTTGAAGGTGATGAAGTAATTTCGCTTCTTCATTCTCATTCTGCTTCTCATTTTTTTTACAGAATGAGAAAGAGAGCGAAATTGAAGAAAAATAACGGCCGAGAACGAGACTCAGCCGTTATTTTTTGGGTGCCTTCAACACGTAATTATATCTTGATTCAGCCTACAATGACCACATTCCCTTTGTTTTTGATCAACATAACTTCTACAATTTTCTGTGCGAGGCTCGATTCCAGCTTTAGGGATTCGCTTAGGTATTCCACTATTTCCCGTTCCTGATCACCCAAAATTCCATCAGCTAAAAGCAATTCCATGATAAGTGCGAATAAGGTTGGTTTGCCATCGTCGCTTATCAAGGATGTGCTACTGTCAATTACCGCCTTGCTTCCAATTTGCTTCTGGGCAGTCATCGCAGGTTTGTATAGATTTTCGATAATATTATCTCCTTTGAACATACTTTTATAAACAAGAAATTGTATCATTTTGTCCGTTTCTGCTTCTGAGACATCGCCATCTGCGGCAATGCAAGCATACATAATAGCTATCCAGGCTTCCTGTTCGTTTTTCGGAGTGTAGGTAACTGTTGAAGGATTGGAATTGAATAGTTTATCAAAAAGTCCCATTGTAAATAGTTTATAATTAATACTGCGCTAAAAGTAGATTATCGCAACTATTAGAACGGGGAATTTCGGAAAGTAAAAACGCTGTTTGGGAAAGTTATTGTTTGCCGGATGCATCTTGCAGAAAACAAAAAACCCCAACATTTCTGTTGAGGTTTTAATTTCGGAGTACCTCGGGCCGGAATCGAACCGGCACACCCGAAAGTACAGGATTTTGAATCCAGCGCGTCTACCAGTTCCGCCACCGAGGCATTTGTAATTGCTGTCCGACTGACAGCACTGCTTACCGATGTAAGCGGGTGCAAAAATAGGGAATAAATTCAATTTTACAAGGACTCTGACAAAAAAGCGCAACAATTCAACCCATGGCTCAATTTTTGCAACAAACCAACCTCAAAATAGCAACCGATGAAAAACACAATCCTTACTACCTTCTTATTGCTTCTTTCCTTCACCACTTTCTCCCAGAAAACATTCTGCGAGGGCTGGGAAGAAGGTTATGAAAGCGGGAAAAAAGCTAATAACGAATTTGTGGGAATCACGCCGATTTGTCCCATTCCGAAAATCAATGCAGACACCTACGAAATTGGTTTCCAGTTGGGTTATGAAAAAGCGACCGGAACCGCCAACAATGTCATGATGCCGCCTTCGGAATCGGAAAACAGCTTTTGCGATGGTTGGAAAAAAGGTTATTCCAATACGATGAGCAAAAATGGCAAACTATTCTTTACGGTGCCCATCTGCCCTATTCCGATGCTCACCGAGGATAATTACGAATCGGGCTATGTGAAAGGCATGACCAAAGCCAACGAGCAATTGGGCGTTGAAACCGACGAAATTATTGGCTACGATGCCAATGCCGATTTCTGCGACGGTTGGGAAAAAGGCTACAAAGTCGGTCTGCAGCTCTGGGCCGAAGAGAACAAAGCAACCACGCCGCTTCGCCTGACTCCTATCTGCCCGATCCCGAAAATCAACCAGGATACGTACACCAACGGGTTCGAACAAGGAAAAGAGCGGGCGATTGACGATATGTTAAACTAATTTTGGTGTATCTTTCAAAAAAATCCGATGCGAAACAATTTCTTCACCTTCCTGCTTATTATGGCTTTTTCCACTGCGTATTCGTGGAGCCAGTCCGACACAACCAATCTGAAAACCTATACCTTAACCGGAAAGATCATCGAACCGGTTGAATTGACGCCACATTGTGGAACGATTGCCTGGGGAACAGTGATCGAATTGGAAATCGAAGATTATTCCGACCCGGCTTATACCCGAAAAACTATTGCCGTAATTGTGACTTGTCCCGAATTTAAGGGTGAAGGTTTTTTTCAATTGGGGTCCCGCTACGAGTTCCAGGTTTCCACCAGAAATCCGGCCTCATTCGGCTGGAGCATTCCCAATAAGGACAAACTGAAGAAATACCCGTTTGCGGCCGAATTGTGGGTAATAGATGTCAAAACGTTACAGTAGGCATCAAAGGTCATGCAACAACCCATTTACGTTCTCGGTACCGGACTTTCTCACAACGGATCTGCCGTTTTATTAAAAGACGGAAAGGTCTGCGTAGCCATTGAAAAAGAACGGCTCACACGCTTAAAACACGATGGCGGGAACGATTCGGCGGCGATTACTTACTGCCTCGAAGCCGAAGGAATCTCGTTGAAAGATGTTGCTCTCGTAGTGCAATGCGCCAATTTCGAAGTACCTGATCGCGAGCGTTTCCATGGAAAGCGCCTGTTTGAAGGAACCGAAAAACCGGCTTTGGTAAGCATTTCACACCAGCTCGCCCATGCCTACAGCGCTGCGGGCACTTGTGATTTCGACACCTGCAACATCATGGTGATCGACGGTTGTGGAAGCCCGTTTGACCAATGCACCGACATCAACGAAAACACCGCTCTTCCCGAAGATGTAAAAACAGAACATCGTAATCAGTTATGGTGTGAAAAAGACAGCTTTTACCATTTCGACGGCCAAAAAGTGCGGGCGCTGTACAAAGACTTTAGCCCGATTGCACTGAATAACGGGCATGCAATCCGGTTTTCGACCACCCAACATTCCATCGGTGGCTTTTACGCGGCGATCAGTCATTATGTTTTCGGAAACCTGGATGACGTGGGGAAATTAATGGGCCTGGCACCTTACGGAACACCTCATCAGTTCGATATGGAAGCTTTTTCTGTTGAAAACGGTCGGCTGTTGGTGCGCGACGAATGGAAAAAACAGCTCACGCAGCCTTCGAGCGGATACGAACAGTTCAAAGCACATTTCCAGTATTACGCCGATGTGGCCTGGTGGGCGCAGCAGCAGGTCGAAAAAGCCGTGACCGCTTGTTTTACGGAACGCCTCGACCGGTTTCCGCATGAAAACATGGCGTATTCGGGTGGTGTGGCGCTCAATGCGGTTGCCAATGCGCAATTACTGGAAAACAACATTGTGAAAAACCTCTACATGGAACCGGCAGCCGGTGATAATGGTTTGGCCCTGGGTTGTGCATTCTACGGCTGGCTCGAGGTATTGAATCAACCGAAAATTCCCCACGACGGCAACACCTGTTTCGGTAAAACCTACACATCCGAAGAAATAGAACAAGCGCTTCAAAACGTGGGTTTTGCCTATGAAAAGCTCACAACCGAAGCCATGATAGCGGCTACCGCAACACTACTCGCCCAGGGAAAAACCGTGGGCTGGTTCCAAAGCGGTTCCGAATTCGGTCCGCGCGCATTGGGACATCGCAGCATTCTCGCGCATCCCGGCATTGCGGGAATCGGTGATCACATCAACGCCAACATCAAATTTCGCGAAGATTTCCGGCCTTTTGCCCCGGCAACATTGCCCGAAGCTGCAGCTGAATTTTTTGCGTCCGGCAGGAAAAGTCCTTACATGATCCTCGTGGATAAAACCCGCCCCGAATACCTGGAACAACTCCAAAATGTGACTCACGTCAACGGCACAGCCCGTGTTCAGACAGTTGATGATCACTGGAATCCAACATTTTATCGATTAATCGAATCCTTTGGAAAAATCACCGGAATCCCGGTTTTGCTCAACACCAGCTTCAACAAAAAAGGCATGCCGATCGTGGAAACACCCGAAGAGGCTGTAAGTCTTTTTACTGAAAGTGCGCTGAATGTGCTGGTGATCGGAAATTATATCATCAAAAAAGCATAATCCACTATTTACGAGAGAATTAATCAAGTTGCACATGTGCAACTTCTTTGCGTCCTCTGAGCCTTTGCGGTGCAAATTTTCAACGCAAAGACGCAAAGTTCGCAAAGGTTAGTCCGTATGGCGGAATAACAAAATAACGTTGTATGATGATTCACAGGCAACTTTGGCAGGATAGTTGAATACTTACTTATGATTTAGGTGGTTAGGTTGAATGTGAATGGTATGGAGACGCCTGTTTCTGTGCCATTCATGCTTTTTGGGGAACACGAATTCAACAGTACACAATGACCTGAAAATCAACACTAAAATCCTCCCCCTCAATCCCCCCTCCGAAGGAGGAAGCAGATTCGGCTTCATCTCTTCCGTTTTTCCTGCTAATTTTGCGCTATAGTTCAGGATCATGAGTAAAGCCAAATATACCGTCACGGCAGCATTGCCTTATGCAAACGGACCGCTTCACCTCGGGCACGTAGCCGGAGTGTACCTTCCAGCCGATATTTTCGTGCGCTTTTTGCGTAAGAACGGACACGACGTGGCCTTTATCTGTGGTTCCGACGAACACGGTGCCGCCATTACATTGCGCGCCAAAAAAGAAGGCATTACGCCACAGGAAATTGTCGATAAATACAACAAGGTGATCGGCGATTCATTCCGCCAGTTCCAAATTTCATTCGATATTTTTCACCGGACCTCCGAAAAACTGCACCACGAAACGGCGCAGGATTTCTTCAAAGTGCTGGAAGCAAACGGAAAGTTCACCCAGGAAACCACCGAACAATATTACGACGAAGATTTTCAGCAGTTTTTGGCCGATCGCTACATCACAGGCGAATGTCCGAACTGCCAGAACCCGAATGCTTACGGCGATCAGTGCGAAAAATGCGGTTCCGATCTCAGTCCGACCGACTTGAAAAACCCCGTTTCTACGCTGAGTGGAAAATCGCCGGTTTTGAGAACCACTTCACACTGGTTTTTGCCGATGGACCGCCACGAAGAATGGCTGCGTCCGTGGATCAAAGAAGGAATTTTAGACGGCAAACAGCAACACGACCCGAAAGCGTGGCGCAACCAGGTGATCGGGCAATGCATGTCGTGGATCGACGGTGGTTTGCACCCGCGCGCCATGACGCGTGATTTGGATTGGGGCGTTCCCGTTCCGCTGCCAAACTCCGAAGGAAAAGTATTATACGTGTGGCTCGATGCACCGATCGGTTACATTTCGGCTACCAAGCAATGGGCGCTCGACAACGGAAAAGACTGGAAAGATTATTGGGTAACCGACGGCACCAACGACCGTAAACTGGTGCATTTCATCGGGAAAGACAACATTGTTTTCCATGCAATCATCTTCCCGATTTTGCTGAAAGATCACGGGGGCTTCATTTTGCCCGACAACGTACCGGCTTACGAGTTTCTCAACCTGGAAGGCGACAAATTCTCGACTTCGCGCAACTGGGCCGTATGGTTGCATGAATACCTCGAGCGTTACCCGGATAAGATCGACGAGCTGAAATACACGTTGACCTGTATTGCCCCGGAAAATAAGGATTCGGAGTTTACGTGGAAGGAATTCCAGGCGCGTGTTAACAACGAATTGGCCGATATTCTTGGAAATTTTGTGAACCGTGCGCTGGTGCTGACCCAAAAATACTACGAAGGCGCTGTGCCGGAGCGCGGCGAACTGACCGAAATTGACCTGGCTGTATTGAATGATATGAAGGTCATTCCGCAGCGCATTGCCGAGCTGGTTTACCAATATAAACTCCGAGACGCACAGGCCGAAGCCATGCAGCTCGCCCGTATCGGGAACAAATATTTAGCCGATAATGAGCCGTGGAAACTGGTAAAAACCAATCCGAAGCGCGTGGAGACGATTATGCACATTGCGCTGCAAATCACGGCCAATCTTGGTTTGATATTGGATCCGTTCCTTCCCGAAACTGCAGCAAAACTGCGCGCATTCATGAACATCGAAGCGCAGGATTGGGATGCAGCCGGAGGTTTGCTTGTGGAAGCCGGTCACCAGACCAACGCTCCGACGATCCTGTTCCCGAAAATCGATGATGAATTCGTGGCGAAAGAAGTAGAATTCCTGCACGCTTCACAACCGGCAGCGAGCAACTTCCCACCGCAAAAAGAAGAAACATCGTTTGATGATTTCACGAAGATGGACATCCGCCTGGGGACGATCATTGAGGCCATTCGCGTACCGAAAGCCGATAAATTACTGCAATTGACGGTAAATACCGGTTTGGACACGCGGACGATCGTTTCGGGGATTGCCGAGCATTACACTCCGGAAGAAGTAATCGGGAAAACAGTTGCTGTTTTGATGAACCTGGCGCCGCGTAAAATTCGTGGAGTAGAATCGCAGGGAATGATCCTGATGGCGGAAAACGAAGAAGGAAAACTGAGCTTTATGGTCCCTGAAAAAGGATTTGAAGCCGGGGGTGAAATTCGATAATAACACGGCCTCCCCCATCCGCCTGCGGCAGATGAAAGAATCGTTTAAATGTTTCCCACGAATTGTAGCGCGCCTAACGAACGCGCTTTTATTTTGCTGTTAATATGGGTGTCATTGTCACAATACTTAGCGAGTGCGTTAGCCGAGTCAGCTGCAGTTGATGCATTCGTGGGAAAAAGGCAGGTTATCGGCTAGCCGATAACAATCATCTCATTTATTCAATAAGAGAAGAACTTCGTAACAGCTTACGATCAGTGGCAAACATAGCCAACACAGGACCATCCCGTGTTAGCTACGTCCAACCAATTTCTTACAATAAATCATTCGCGAGGTTGGCCAACTCGGAGCGCTCGCCTTTCTCTAAGCGCACGTGTGAAAAGAGCGGCTGACCTTTCAAACGATCAATCAAATAAGCCAATCCGTTACTGTTTTCATCCAGGTACGGTGTATCGATCTGGTGAACATCGCCGGTAAATACGATTTTCGTTCCTTCTCCGGCACGGGTAATGATCGTTTTCACTTCGTGCGGCGTCAGGTTTTGCGCTTCGTCGACAATGAACAGGATATTCGAAAGACTTCGTCCGCGGATAAACGCGAGCGGTGTGATCAAAATGCGCCCGCTTTCTTCCATTTCCACGATAGCCTTGTGTTTTTTCTCGTTTTCACCGAATTGTGACTTGATGAATTTAAGGTTGTCCCACAGTGGCTCCATGTAAGGTCCGATCTTATCTTTCGCGTCGCCCGGCAGGAAGCCAATTTCTTTGTTGGAAAGCGGTACCAGCGGTCGTGCAAGAATAATCTGCTGGAATTGTTTTTGTTGTTCCAATGCCGCAGCCAGTGCCAATAGTGTTTTCCCGGTACCGGCCACTCCCTGCAAAGCTACGAGCTTGATGTTGTTGTTCATCAATGCATTGACCGCAAAGGCCTGTTCGGCATTTTTGGGCTTGATCCCTGAGGTGTATTCCTTTTCAACCCGGTGCAAAGTATCGGTCAGAGGATCGAAATACGTGAGCGAAGAGCTTTTACCGTTTTTCAGGATGTAGTAACCGTTGGCCACTTTCAGGTTGCCCAAAACGCCATTTTCCTCGATGCTTCCTTTCAGGAACAGCTGCTTGATCACATCACTGTCGATGTCCTCAATCGTGGTCGTGCTCGATGTACGCAAATCCGTATCGTCCACTTTCCCCGTTTCATAATCCTCCGCATGGATTCCCAATGCTTTGGCCTTGATTCGCAGGTTGATGTCTTTGGTTACCAGGATCACATCGCGGTTCGTGTCTTCTTCCTTCACGGCAAGCGTGGCGTTGATGATCTTGTGATCGTTCTTGCCGGATCCGTACATGTCTTCGGCGTCGATCCCTGTCGGGCTTTGGTTCAGCAAAACTTTAAAAGACCCCATCGATTTCCCCAGCGAGATCCACGTTTGTAAGCCGCCGGTCAGCGAAATGCGGTCAATGAACCGGATCACTTCCCTGGCCGAAAAGTTTTTGGTATCGTTCCCGATCTTAAATTTGTCCAATTCCTCCAAAACGGTAATCGGAATCGCTACGTCATGGCGCTCAAAGTGCATGATAGCGTGGTGGTCGTGCAACAAAACGGATGTGTCGAGCACAAATAATTTTTGTTTTTTGGGCATGTACTATTGTTTGGTTCAAGATACTCAATACACCAAACGAGCAATCGGCGTGCCACCAAACTTATTGACAGTGATTTGTGCGAAAATGGATGGGAAAACCGGGGATTGTTTAACACAAAATGAAGATTCAGTTTATATGCAACAGCAGCAAACTCACCTCATCGAAATTTTCTGGTAATATTGCAATATTACTATCTTTTTGAAAAACAGGTAATTGCGTTAAATTTTATCCCAAGAACAAGCTGATTTCCCGGTTCGAACAACTGGTTTTATCAACAGTTTCATAGTCATTCGGGCGCAAAATAACGGGCTAATACCAGCCAAAACGCCCTTTTTCAGAGGCTTTTCGCCCAATCTTGACAGCGGTATTCCTCCGGTTCCTGTTTAAAAAATCAATATTGCAATATTACTATGTTGTTGATTTACTGTGTGTTAGAGGCGTAAAATTTGAACCAATCCGAAACCAGGGTTCCAACCGTTAAAAAACTATAATTCTGATGATTAAAGCATTTTTCTACCTTTGCGGTATGAGATAAACTTCTCGCACACTACATAAAAAGAACTCGGCTTATGAAAAAAATTGTACTTACTCTTGGTATTATCACGCTTACACAGGCCCTTGTTGCACAGCAACAGGTTGGCAACAGCAATTTTGAATCCTGGGAAACGGTCTCTTCCGGAGAAGAACCGGTAAACTGGAACAGTTTTCTGACAGCAGGTGGCGCATTCAGCTTTGCAGCCGGAGATCAGTTGAACAGCTCAACGGATGTTCGCCCGGGTTCAAGCGGCACAAAATCAGCACATTTATTCTCGAATGATGTGTTCGGCGTAATTGCCAACGGAAACCTCACTGTTGGAAAAATCAACATGGGGAGTGCTACACCAACCAATGCAAACAATTACAACTCATCGATCATTACCGATGCCGCGTTTTCGGAAACACTGACCAATACCCCGGATTCATTGGTGTTCTGGGCGAAATTTACGCCGGCAAACGCCGCCGGAACTGACTCGGCCCGTGTACGTGCAGCGATTCACGACAACTACGCATTCAGAGATCCGTCGGATGTGGCTGCCGAAGCACACATCGTCGCGACAGCAACTAAAAATTATGCGACAACCAACGGCAACTGGGTTCGCATGTCTGTTCCGTTTATTTACTCAGGGCCTGCTTCAACACCGGAATTCCTGTTGATTACTTTCACAACCAACAAAACACCGGGCGGTGGAAGCGATAACGACCAAGTATGGATCGACGATATGGAATTGATTTACAATTCTTCGGCGTCTGTTGCGGAAAACACGGCTGATTTTGCACAGGTAAGCATCCAAAATCACCAATTGGTGATCAAAACGCAGGAAAACGTAACCGGCAATGTTGCTGTTTACCAGGCCAACGGCCAACTGGTACACGAAGGTACAATCGGATCGTCTTTCACGTTTGAGCAGGCTGGCGTTTACTTTGTGAAAATTGCTTCCGCGCAGGGAGTAATGACGAAAAAAGTAGTCAACTATTAATCGATCGTTGGCGGAAATTATCTGCTGTCCCGATTTCAATAATTTGTCGGTTTCAGGCTTATGAAACACCTTGTTTTACTGCTACTTTTGATGGCAGCCTCTTCCGGTTTTGCCCAAATGGGAAAAGTGGTCGGAAAAGTGCGCGATACAGATGGTGAAGAACTCATCGGGGCAATCATCGTGTACAAAAAAGATGTATCGATCGGTGCCGTAGCAGATGAATCCGGCAATTACGTCATTGAGCTTCCGGCGGGCAAATGTGAGCTGGTTTGTCGTTTTACCGACATGAAAACCGACACGTTCGAGATCATGGTTTTTGAAAACCAGACCGTTCAGCACGATATTACACTTGAAAGCATTACTGTTACCGACCTCGAAGAGTTTGAGATCAAAGTCGGGAAATTCGATACGCCGTATGAAGACCAAACGGTTTCGATGGAAATCCTCAAGCCGAAGATCATTGAAAACAAGAACACGCGCAGCATTGAAACGGCGCTTGACCAGACTCCGGGACTCAATATACTCGACGGCGAGCCGCAAATCCGCGGTGGAAGCGGCTTTACGTTTGGCGTGGGATCGAAAGTTGCAGTTATCGTAGACGATATGCCGATGCTTTCAGGTGATGCCGGAAGACCGGAATGGGGCTTTATTCCCGTGGAAAACATTCACCAGATCGAAGTGATCAAAGGTGCTGCTTCCGTGCTTTCGGGCAGTTCGGCGCTTTCAGGTTCCGTTCACATCCGCACGGCTTACCCGACATCAAAACCACTTACAAAAGTCAATGTTTACGGCGGCATGTACAGCAAGCCCAACGGACAAAGTGCCAATTGGTATTCGGATGCACCGCTCATTTACGGGATCAACCTGCTGCATTCACGCAAGGTCAAAAACTGGGACATTGTGTTGGGCGGAAACGCCAATTACGATCATGGTTATATCGGTCCGCCGGTTACAGCTCCGCTGGTCATCGAAGATTCTGTGACGAAATTCTCGAACAAGAACATGTCGAGCAAGCGTGCGCGGGTCAATTTCAACCTGCAACACCGCTCCAAAAAGTACAAAGGGCTGGCGTATGGCGTCAACGGCAATTTCATGTACGCTGAAACCAATATGATCTTTGCCTGGCTCGACGACACTTCAGGACTATACCGTGCTTATCCCGGAGCGATGTTCCTGCAAAACCAGCTGATTTTCAACGTGGATCCGTTCCTGACGTTTTATACCGCAACTTCGGGTAAACACAGTTTTCGCTCGCGTTTGCTGAGAACGGTGAATGATATGTCGGCCAACCAATCGAACCAGTCGACCGTGATCTATGGAAACTACGAGTTCCAGAAAAAATATACGGTCCTCAACGGGTTCGAGTTCATCGGCGGGTTGACCGGAACCAATACCCATTCCTATTCCAGCATTTACGCCGGTTCCGGTGCGCCGGTCAATCAATTGCTGAATGTTTCGGCGTATGCACAGGGTGAAAAGAAAATCCGGAAAACGCTCAATCTTTCGGTTGGCGGGCGATTGGAATACTTCCAGCTCAACGACAGCTTAACGGCGCTGAAACCCATTTTCCGCGCGGGATCGAGCATCAAGATCTACCAGGAAACCTACCTGCGCCTTTCTTACGGACAAGGTTACCGCTTCCCGACGATTGCGGAGCGTTTTATCAAAACCGGGATCGGGAATTTCGGGGTTTTTCCGAATCCGCAATTAAAGCCTGAGAGCAGCTGGAATGCAGAAGTTGGTGTAAAACAAGGCCTGAAATTCGGGAAACTGATGGGGTACCTCGACCTCGCCGCTTTCTGGCAGGAATACGAAAACACGATCGAATACATGTTCGGGATCTGGGACGCCGCCAGCAGTACCTCTTTTGCAGGGTTTAAATTCCTGAATACCGGAAAGTCGCGCGTTTTAGGCATCGATGTTTCCTTTTCGGGAATGGCCAAAGCGGGCAAAAACCACGAATTCACCTTCATGGCCGGTTACAATTACATTGTTCCGAAAACACTGAACCCGGATTACGTTTACGCGATCGACGATTTTAACCGCGTGTTCAGCTACAATTCTACATCACTTGATTCGGCCAGTAAGGTCTTGAAATACCGTTTCCTGCACAATGTAAAGGCGGATATTGAATGGTCGTGGAAAAAGAAAATTGCCGTGGGCGCGAGCGTGAAATACTTCAGCAAGATCGTGAACATGGACCGCATTATCAAGGAGTTTGAAGAATTTACAGCCGGTGCGCCGTACATTCAGAACATCCGCTACATGGATTATTTTGACAATCACCGTTTCGGGAACATTGTTTTGGATGCGCGCGTTTCATACAGTTTCAACGCACAACACAAGCTCGCAGTCATCGGCAGCAATATCCTGAACCGCAGTTATTCGTTGAGGCCATTGAAAATTGAGCCTCCGCGGACGATTATGGTGCAGTATACTTACAAGATCGGAGGAGAGTAATGTTTTGATCTTGCAGGGTCGCGATTAATTGCGGCTCCACCAACAATTACCCCCGCAACCACTGTTTCATTTTTGGAAAGGCCTGCGACTCTGTCAATCCCATCCATTCCAGCAGCGGCAACCCGATGTAAGTCCCCGATTCAAAACTTTCGATCAGCCAGTCTGAATATCCTTTGTAGCCGTTGGGATGAAACACGATTTCCAAGGGCAAATCGATGTGTCTTGCAGCGGCAAACGACCACAAAATCGCTACGATCTCTTCGCCGTCGGTCGGCCAGGGTTGCTGGATGGCGTCTGTGCCGATCAATGCCCGCTGTTCGGAGGTAGTTACTGCCAGGTGGCCCGCTTCGTGTAGCAGATCGCCGGGATATTTCAATTGAGCATAATCGACATACAAACAGCCGGGGCCCAGTTCCAGGCCCGGAAGAAAGGTATCAGCCGGCAATGGTTTTTCATGCACCGGAATGTCAATTTCCGACAGAAAACCGAGAATTTTCGGTAAATAGTGGTGTTCGTTTAAGGGCATTCTGTTTAGAGTTTCGGTTCCACGAATTCTTTTTCACTTTTTGAGATCACGATTGTCGCCACGGTGTTCCCGATCAGATTGGTAATCGAACGCGCTTCGCTCATGAATTTATCCACACCAAACAGGAATGCGAGACCTTCAACCGGGATTTTATGAATCGCCGTAAGCGTGGATGCGAGCACAATAAACCCACTTCCGGTAACGCCCGCAGCTCCTTTTGAAGTCACCATCAAAATCCCGATGATGCTCATCATTTCACCGAAAGAAAGATCAACTCCGTAGAGCTGTGCCAGGAAAATCACGGCCATTGAAAGGTAAATGGACGTTCCGTCGAGGTTAAACGAATAACCCGTCGGGATTACCAAACCGACCACCGATTTACTACAGCCCATTTTTTCCAGCTTCTGCATGATTGAAGGCAGGGCTGTTTCCGACGATGACGTTCCCAGTACCAGCAGGATTTCTTCTTTAATGTAGCGCAGCAGCTGCCAGATTTTGATCTTGTATATCCACAAAATGCTGCCGAGGATCAGGAAGATGAACAGGAACATGGTTGCATAAACGGTTCCCATGAGTTTTCCCAAAGGGACCAAGGTTTCCAGTCCGTATTTACCAATGGTAAAGGCCATCCCGGCAAATGCCCCGACCGGCGCCAGGTACATCACGTATTTCAAACCGGTGAATACAATTTTTGATCCTTTGCCCAGCAATTCAACCGCCTGCTCGCGTTTTTTCGAATAATTGAGCACAATTCCCGTAATGATCGCTCCCACCAAGACCTGTAACGTGAGGTTGGTCATGAAAAACTTCAACCAGCTGAATTCTTCCGCACCCGGAATTTTTTTCACGTCACCCATCGGGATCGTCGTGCGGTCAATGTCTCCCGGCTGCACCCAATAGGCCATTGCAATCCCGATGATTAGCGCAAAGGTTGAAACGAACTCAAAATACAACAGTGATTTGATCCCGATCCGGCCAACTTTCTTCATATCGCCCATGCCACTGATTCCCAACACGATGGTCAGGAAAATGATCGGCGGGATAAACAATTTGATGATAAAAATGAACCCGGTGCTCACGTCTTCCATTTTCAACGCAAAATCTTTGGCGAAATGCCCTACCAGGATTCCCGCAATAATGGCGATCAGCACCCAAAACGTGAGATTGGTAAGGATGCGCTGCCAAAGCGGCTTCTTCGGGGAATCCGGTGAATCAAGTATCTGTGCGTTGAAATCGTGTAGTGCAGCCATAGACGCCATTTTGTTGGTGCAAGGTAGTTATTTTTAGAAATTGCGTACCGCCTGACCGCAGAAAAGCATGACAGGGGATCGTGATCGGTGAAAAACAAACCGTTTTCCCTTCGGGAATTTTGAGCTAATTTTAGCTTATGCAAATTCCAGCCGAACGTTTTACCCTCAAGCAGGTCGCCGATTCGATCCGAAAAACGATTGAAACGCGCTACAACCGTACGTATTGGGTAACGGCCGAAATGCACAAGCTCAACCAGACCAAAAAAGGCCATTGTTACCCCGAGCTGGTGCAAAAGGAAAATGACATGATCGTGGTAGAAATGCGCGGAACGATCTGGAAAACGCAGTTTGAGAACATTCAGCGGCGCTTTACGGAAGTGGTGCAGGAACCATTGCGCGACGGCCTCGAATTGCTGTTTTTGGTACGCGTGGTCTATCATCCGATCTACAACCTTGGCCTCGAGATCATTGATATCGACCCGAATTATACCCTGGGAGCTTTGCAGCGCGAACGGCAGGAAACACTGGAACGCCTGGTAAAAGAAGGCATCCTGAACGCCAACCAGGAACTGGAAATGGCACTGCTGCCGAAACGTCTGGCGGTCATTTCGCAAGCCGACAGCAAGGGTTATTCCGATTTTTCGCTCCTGCTCAACGGCCACCCGAAGCGTTATCATTTCAACACCTTTTTGTTTGAGGCCACGCTACAGGGCGATGCGGCTATTACGTCGATCACGAAACAACTCGACCGCATCCGCAGGGTACAACATCATTTCGACGCGGTGGTGATCATTCGCGGCGGCGGCGGTGAAATCGGGATGCATTGCTACAACAATTACGAGCTTTCAAAGGCCATCGCGACGTTTCCGCTCCCGGTTTTGACCGGAATCGGCCACTCTACCAATATGACAGTTTGCGAAATGGTCGCTTTCAACAACGGCATTACGCCTTCCGACCTCGCTTATTATTTCCTACGCATTTTCGAGGAGCTCGACGAACCATTGGACGAGGCATTGCTGACTTTACCCGCAGGAATTCAACGCTTAATGCGCCAGCTGAAAACAGATTTTGAACGCACCACCAGCCTGTTCCAAACCGAAACCAGGCGTGTGTTGCAGGCCCATCAGACAGTGAGCGGTTCATTGGTAAAAGATTTTCAGCGCGTGACTTCCATTGCGGTGCAGCGCGAGCGAAATGAATTGGTGAACCAGCAAAACCTGCTGCGTTCGTATGCCACGCAATCGGTGCAAACGAGCTTGCTGAAAGTGGGCAACCTGGGTGTTACCGTTGGCATTCACAGTAAAAATCAGCTGGCACAGCAAATCACAACGCTCAACCATTTGCAGCAGCAGCTCGGCCCGCGCATTTCGCCTTTGCTGCAACGCGAAACTGCCCGTTTGGAAAACATTGAACGCAACCTGCAGCTCGTTGATCCGATCCACGTGCTCAAACGGGGTTACTCCATAGTGACGAATGAAAAAGGTGTGATTTCAGCTGAGAATGTTCCGGAAAAAGGCGATGAAATTCGCATAATTCAAGCGGATTTGACGGTAACGGCTAAGACGATCAAGACAGAAAGCCTTGGTCACCCTCCTCAATCCTCCCTCAAGGGAGGAAGCTAGACGCTACTTCTAACTTATTATCTATCTTTAAACAAACACAAAAATGACATACGAAGAAGCATATACCGAATTGCAAGCCATTATTTCCGACATTGAGTCGGGGGAAATTTCTGTGGACAGCCTTTCCGAAAAGGTAAAGCGCGCTGCGGAACTGATTGCGTTCTGCAAGGAAAAACTCACTTCCACGGAAAACGATGTGCAGAAGATTTTGGAGGACCTTTCCAAAAATTCTTAATTTTTAATGCTTAGTGTTGAATTAGATTATCGTAGAAACTTGATTTCACAAGTCAAGCCAAATTAAACATTCAACATTAAGCCTTCAAAATTGAAAGAAAATACCTTCTTCGCGGTAGTCAACATTCCCCTTGTTTAATGTACTTTTGCACGTTACATACGTGTCATTTACAACGCATTCATGAAAACGCTCGCAGAGGCTAAATTGCACAAGCGCACCACCATTACAGGCATTTCGGACAGCGATCTCAAACCCAAATTACTGGAAATGGGATTGTATACCGGCAAGGTGGTTTCCATCCTGTTCAAAGCCCCGTTTGGCGATCCGATTGCGGTGGATGTTGACGGATACGTACTTTCCATGCGGCTCAATGAAGCCAGCCTGGTGCAAATTGAAGAGCACGTTTGATGAAAAAAGTTGGTCTCTTCGGAAATCCGAACACCGGTAAAAGCTCCCTTTTTAACCGTCTTACCGGTTTGAAGCAGCGTGTCGGGAACTTCCCGGGCGTCACGGTAGACAAACAGCTGGGCAAGCTGAAATTCGGCCATGAAACCGTGCAGATCATCGATTTTCCGGGCACTTACAGTATTTATCCGCGCTCGGCAGATGAGCAGGTGGTGTACAAAGTCATCAGCAATCCGAACCATGCCGATTATCCGGACCTTGCTCTCGTGGTGGTCGATGCCTCCAACCTGGAGCGGAACCTGTTGCTTTTCAGCCAGATTTACGACCTCGGTGTTCCGACCGTTTTGGTGCTGAACCTCACAGACGTGGCTTCGAAAAACGGGCTGGTCATCAATATCGATCAATTACAATCACATTTTCCGAATACGACAATCATTCGCAGCAATGCCCGCGTTGGTTTGGGAATGAACGAAATACATGCAGCCATTTCTCAATTGGGGAACACAGGTAAATCTCCAAAAAGCAATTCCGTTCCGCTGATTGCGATGGATGACCCGGCCGCACAAAGTACCGACACCACAGCGCGTTTTGAACGCATCAAACGCATAGTCGCCGATGTCGTGACCAAAAAAGAGAACCCGGCAAGCCGGCAGTTTTCTTCCCGGCTTGATCGCTGGCTGGTACACCCGGTGTTGGGGTACGTGATCTTTTTTACCCTATTGCTGGTTATTTTTCAGACGGTTTTTTCGCTCGCTGCCTACCCGATGGACTGGATCGACATGGCATTTGCCAATCTTTCGGAATGGACGGCTGCTGCCATTCCTGAGGGCCTGTTTTCCCGTTTGCTTACGGAAGCTATTATCCCGGGAATTGGTGGCGTATTGATCTTTATTCCGCAAATCGGGCTGTTGTTTCTACTCATCAGCATTTTGGAAGAAACCGGCTACATGGCGCGTGTTGTGTTCATTATGGACAAACTCATGCGGCCATTCGGACTCAACGGAAAAAGCGTGGTACCGCTCATATCCAGCGCTGCCTGTGCTATTCCCGGCGTGATGGCAACGCGGACCATCCAATCCTGGAACGAACGGTTGACAACCATCCTGGTAGCGCCGCTCATGAGCTGCAGCGCCCGCATCCCGGTATATACGCTTTTGATTGCTTTGGTCATTCCAGACCAGAAGATCTGGGGATTTTTAAACCTCCAGGGACTGGTGCTTTTCGGGATGTATGCCCTTGGATTGGTGATGGCGTTGCTGGTGGCGCTGGTGATCAAACAGTTTTTCAGGAAAAGGGCCGAACTCAGTGTGTTTTTACTGGAATTACCTGCTTACAAAGCGCCGCGTTGGGCCAATGTAGGATTGGAAGTATTTCAAAAAGTAAAGCTCTTTGTACTCGATGCCGGAAAAATCATCCTGGCTATTTCCATTGTTTTGTGGGCGTTGGCTTCGTTTGGTCCGGGCGATAATATGGAAAAAGCTGCTGCTGCCATAGAAGCTCCGGCAGATAAAAACGAGATAAACGTAACCGCTTACGAAGATCGGGTTGCGGCTGCCAAATTAGAACATTCCTACATGGGAATTCTCGGAAAAACCATCGAACCGGTGATCCGGCCGTTGGGTTATGACTGGAAAATGGGGATTTCATTGCTGACATCCTTTGCTGCGCGCGAAGTATTTGTCGGTTCACTGGCAACCATTTATTCGGTACACCAGGAAGATGATGATCCGAAACCGCTGATCGACCGCCTGCGAAGTGAAAAATACCCCGATGGAAAACCGGTTTACACCCTGGCAAGCGGCGTTTCGTTATTGGTATTCTATGCTTTCGCGATGCAGTGCATGGCTACGCTCGCCGTTGTGAAACGTGAAACAAAATCGTGGAAATGGCCGCTCATCCAATTAGGATACATGGGTGTTTTGGCGTATCTTGGTGCTTTCATTGCTTATCAATTGCTGAAATGATGCAAACCTTCATCGTGATACTGATTGTTGTGGCGGCGGCGGGTTACTTAGGACTTCGCGCCTACAAACTATGGTTTGGCAAACAGCAAAAAGGCTGCGAAAAATGCGCTGTCCGGAAGGAAACGAACAGCTAAATTCCGCGAATTTTACTACTTGACTCTTGCTGATCGACCGGTCGAGAAGACATCACAACCGCGGTTTTTCTTCCCACTAATTTTTCCCGGCTTTATGAGAAGTATTAGCTCCTGGACCTTGCCGCAATAATGATAGAACCAACCGAAAGCGGTAATGGCGCCCACCAGAAATCGCCCAATGCTGCAAAGTCTTCACTTTCCCTGAATGAATACAAAACTGCCGCACCGATCAAAAAAAGAGCTCCGAGAATGATAAAAAGTAAGCGCATGATTTTCTTTTAAAAATAGGTTTTTTCCGCAATACGAAGAAAGCAAAAATGTTAGCAAATCACAACCACTTCAATTTATACTTTATATTCGTGCTAAAACCCACAATATGTTACTGATTGGCGGTATTTGTCTGTTTGTTTTGCTGGTCCTGGTCGTTACCTTCATTGTGCTTTACAACCGTTTGGTGAAATCGCGGAACCTGGTGCAAAGCGCTTATGCAGACATCGATGTGAACCTGAATAAACGGTTTGTACTGGTACCCAACCTTGTGGCTGTGACCCGAAATTACGCCCAATATGAAACCTCATTGCTCGAAAAGCTGGTACAGCAACGCACTGGAAGCGGCACGATGAAGGAAACCTCATCGCTTGATGAAAAAATGTCTAACGCTTTCAAAAAAATAAACATTGCGGTGGAAAATTACCCGGACCTGAAAGCCGATCACACCTTTTTAAAATTGATGGAGGATTTGGGTCAGATTGAAGACCACCTGCTTTATGCCAGGCGTTTTTACAACGGTACCACCCGCGTTTACAATACCACTATTCAATCGTTTCCGGCGGTCATTGTCGCCAAACTATTTGGTTTTAAACCTTTATCGTTTTACGAAGTCAGCTCAGAGCTGCAGCGCGAAGTTCCGGTTATCTGAACCCTTTTGTTATTTTTGATTCTCCAGGAAATACAACTTATGATCAAAACACTTTTTATCACATCCCTTCTTGTCTTCACGACCGTTTTTCAGCTTTCGGCACAACCCGGTGGCTCACCCGATCCATTCGTCTATCAGGATGAGCGCATTATGTGCTTTCACTCGATCATGCGCGTACAAAAAGACTGTTCGGTTGATATTACGGAACGCATTACGGTCTACGCAAAAGGCATCGATATCAATCACGGGATTTTTCGTGACCTGCCCTTGTATTACAACTACGAAGGCGGTCGCACCGATGTAGGTTTCACGCTCAACAGCGTAAAGCTTGATGGAAAACCCGAGGATTATCACACGGAAAGCATGGAAAACGGTATCCGGATCTATGCCGGAAGTGAAGATCGGTTGGTTTCAGACGGAAAGCACACCTACGAATTTTCCTATACGGTGGATCACGTATTGGGCCTGAAAGACCCGAAGTTTGATGAATTGTACTGGAACGTAAACGGCAACGGGTGGAAATTTAAGATCGACACAGTTCGCGGGGAAGTACATTATCCCTCCGACGCAAAACTGGTGCAGTTTCATGCTTATACCGGCCGAATGGGTTCTATGGGATTGGCTTTCAAGGCCGATACACTGGAAGATGGTGTTCTCTTCACTTCAACCCGGGCCTTCAATGCAGAAGAAGGAATGACCGTAGCTGTTTCATGGGATAAAAATCACCTGACTTATCCTACTGCTTTCGACAATTTTATTTACTGGATCAAATCGCACTTTTTATGGATTATCGGTGCATTGGGGTTTATTATCACCTTGCTTTATAGCTTTGTTACATGGATGCGTTATGGCCGTGACCCGAAACCGGGAGTGATCATGCCGCAATATGAAGCTCCCGAAGGATTTTCCCCGGCAGATGCGGCTTACCTCAACAATTACGGCCGGCGAACCACCAATATGTTTACCGGTCAACTGGTCGGTTTGGCAACCAAAGGACGCTTGACAATCGACGTCCAGGACGGTGGCGGCATGTTCTCCAAAAAACTATATACCATCAAACGAACCGACGATTCGGCCTGGAAAAAAGAACCGCTGTTACCATCGGAAGAACGGCTTTATGACAAACTGTTCTCTCACGGAAGCGTTGTTCACATTGCACAGGGCTCGTATAACAAAAACCTGCAACAAACGCAGCTCGACCTGATTTCGGACATCAAGGAGGACCATGGTGAAAAGTACATTTTGAAGCGCAATAACCTGAAAGCCAAGCAGTATGTATTTCCGATTTTAGCTTTGCTGATCGGAATCGGCGGTTATTTCCTGTTTGGTGGAAACATTGCGATTTTGGTGATTTTCTTCGTAGCGACCGTGATCATGAACATTATCTTCGGGTTGTTATTCGAACAGCCAACCGAATTGGGCCGCAAACGCATGGACGAGCTCGCAGGATTCAAGTTGTACATGCAATATTCCGATCGCGAACGCATCCGCTTGACCAATCCGCCGACAATGAATTTCGAGCATTTTGAAAAGAATCTTCCATACGCCATTGCGTTGGGTGTAGCAACCGAATGGCGCGGACAATTTGACCAGGCTGAGCTTGAAAGTCACATGTCGGGCGGACATTACTGGTATACCGGAGCCCTGTTCATGGGCATGCATTCCTTTGATTTCAGCGATTTATCCAGCACTATCTCCTCGGCATCCACACCTCCGAGCTCTTCTTCGGGAGGTTCAGGTGGCGGCGGTTTCTCCGGCGGAGGTGGCGGAGGAGGTGGCGGTGGCGGCTGGTAAACTAGTCCGATTCTTCTTCATCTTCGAGCCATTCGAAAAACGAATCCAGGTTGTCGCGATCTTTTCGTGAAGGTCTTCCCGTTCCATATTCGCGGTAAACATTCTGCGCCATCTGGTATTGCTTGAATTTTTCCAGTTCCATCGGATCGGTGACATCGACCAGGTAATCGGCAACCAGTTTGGCACCTACTCTTCTATCCAATATATCCTTCACCTTGTAAGAAAAAACCGCATTGTTTTTAATGATGGAAACCGTGTCTCCGACCTTTACATCCTTCGACGGTTTTGCCCCGGAACCATTGAGTTTTACTTTCCCTTTTTGCACCAGTTCCGTTGCAAGCGTGCGGGTTTTGCACAAACGGACACACCACACAAATTTATCCAAGCGACAACTCATGCTGCAGTTTTTTAGGAAGTGAGGCCACAATAAGATCGTAAGAGTGTACGATCAACTCTTGTATCTGGGCTTTAGTCAGTTCACCATTCAGTAAAATGGTGTTCCAATGCGTTTTATTCATGTGATACCCTGGCTGAACGCTGGAATAACGTTCACGCAATTCAACAGCACGTTCCGGGTCGCATTTCAGGTTGATCGAATCAGGTGTTTCCACATCGATCAGCGCATACATTTTACCCATGACCTTGAATACAAGTGTGCGTTTGTCGAAAGGAAAGTTTTCGGTTGTTCCTTTGAGAGCCAGACAGAATTGGTAGATTTCATCGAGATGCATGGTACGAAAATAAGGAATGATCTGTTTTTTGAGGGTGATTTCAGTGATTAATATTGCAATATTACTATATGCTTGTTTTTCAAGTGTTTAAACAGATAATTATCCATTAATTGACATTCAAATTGTTGTTGTGTTTAATCTGATCGAAAGCTAATGTTTTGATAATCAAAACACTACATAAAATAATCGTTTATCAAAACGCTGAGTAATATTGCTATATTGCTATATTGTTGATAATTAGATAGTTAAAACCGACTTTCGGCTCATAGTCTGTGTCTCGGACGGCGATAGTTCTTTTCTCTATAAACACAACCATTTGAAAAACAGCTTTTTACACAAAAAAATCAATATTGCAATATTACTATATGACTCAAAATCAACCATATAAATCCAATTTACATGTATTACCCTCCAAAATTCTCCAAAAATTTTTCTACCACCTCTTGCATCAAAATCATCTTTTTCACTAACTTAAATAAGAAAAGATCTCATGGGTGCTTCAAAAAAAGACCAATATTCACCATCACAGCTACAATTAGCTGAAGTCGCTAAATCAATCGGACATCCCGCAAGAGTCGCCATTCTGCAACATTTGTCCGAACACAATGTTTCTACGCACAACTACCTGTGCAAGGTTGTTAAGTTATCCCTCCCCACGGTTACTCAACACATTACGGTACTAAAAACCGCCGGACTGGTAGAAGATAATTTCCTGCAAAACAATCACTTCGTTTTTCTCTCACCTAACGCCGATAAACTGGTAAATCACATTCCGGGAGTGCTGCCTTGATAACCATTGATTGCTTACATTTGTCTACAAACAAAAAGCACATGTCTGTCAGTGAACATCTTCCGTTTTGCGATGATCTGTTTAACCGCAAGCGATTCAAAACCCGCGAAGTCAAGGTTGGAATAACAGCCATTGGTGGCGATAACCCCATCAGGGTGCAGTCGATGACAACTACAGATACCATGGATACCGAAGGTTCCGTAGAACAATCGGTCCGGATGATTGATGCCGGATGTGAGTTGGTAAGGCTGACGGCTCCTAGTAAGAGGGAGGCTGAAAACATGGGAGTTATCAAAGCCGAGCTTGTCAAAAGAGGCTACAACACTCCCCTTGTGGCAGACATTCACTTTACGCCCAATGCTGCGGAAATCGCTGCCAGGCTCATCGAAAAAGTACGTGTAAACCCGGGGAACTACGCAGACAAAAAGAAATTCGAAGAAATCGACTACAACGACGAAAGTTATGCGGCTGAGCTGGTACGCATCGAAGAGAAATTCACCCCGCTTGTTTTGTTGTGCAAGGAACACGGAACGGCCATGCGCATCGGGACAAACCACGGATCGCTCTCAGATCGCATTTTAAGCCGTTATGGCGACACGCCGGAAGGAATGGTGACCTCTGCCATGGAATTCATCGAGATTTGCCGTAAAAACGATTATCACGACCTGGTAATTTCCATGAAGGCGAGTAATACGCTTGTTATGGTGCAAGCCTATCGACTGTTAGTCGCGACGATGAAAGCGAAAGGAATGAACTATCCCCTTCACCTGGGTGTTACCGAAGCCGGCGACGGTGAAGACGGAAGAATCAAATCAGCGGTCGGGATCGGAGCGCTGCTGGAAGATGGAATCGGTGACACGATTCGTGTTTCGCTCACGGAAGATCCTGAATTTGAAATTCCGGTAGCCCAAAAACTCGTAGAAAAATTTAATCAACAACGGCAGTTACGCTTAAATTATAGTTCAACTAATAAAATAAATTACTTCTCACATGAGCGAAGAGAAAGTATTGGTGTACAAATAGTTGGAAACAAACATGTTCCGGTTGTAGTCGCCGATCTTTCGAAAAAAGCAACCATAAAACCAACTAATTTATTCGGAATAGGGTACAATTATTCGGTTGAATTGGACAAATGGAGTGTGCAGGATCTCGCGGCAGACATATTGTATATTGGACAGCAACAGCTTGATTTTGAGGTTCCCGGAATGCTCCGAATTGTTCAGGATTATGGCACCTGGAAAGAAGGAACTGCTAAGCAGGCCTTACCGCTTTGTACACTGAAAGAATACCAGGAATTGAGTGCGGACCAGGAAGCTTTTATCCTCCTTTCGCTCGACGAATCATACAGCGTAAACGATCTTCCTTCCGCCAATGTGGTCTTTGTTATTTCTACAGCAGATCAGCAGAAAACACAAAAAATCCGCAAGTTTCAATACGAATTAGCGGAAAAAAACAACTTATCACCGGTTATCCTGCGCTTTGACTACGATTTAAACGAGGTAGAAACGACGCAACTCTACGCCGGAAGCGACGCCGGGATTCATTTCATAGACGGTTTTGGCGACGGCATCTGGATCACAGCCAACATCCCGACCATTGCCCTTAATTCACTTTCATTCGGTATTCTCCAGGCCACAAGAACCCGCATCTCCAAAACCGAATACATCTCCTGCCCTTCTTGCGGAAGAACCCTGTTTGATCTCCAGGAAACAACAGCCAAGATTCGATCGCGCACTTCTCACCTGAAGGGAATCAAGATCGGGATCATGGGATGCATTGTAAACGGTCCGGGAGAAATGGCCGATGCCGATTACGGGTATGTAGGCACCGGTCCCGGGAAAATCAACTTATACAAAGAGAAAACCGTTGTGCGAAAAAATGTCTCGGAAGACGAAGCAGTGGACGCATTGATTGAATTGATCCGTGAGCATGGTGATTGGGTCGAATCACAAGAATAGCTCAAAAAGCACGATTTTTGTTGAAATTTTCACTTTCATAGCGCGCATTTCTCGCAAGTGCCAGGGTATTTCCATCCCGGCAACGCCAAAAAGCCCGGAAAACGGCTAAAAAACCTACTTCTTCCTGAAAACGTAGATTTGAGAACTGCATTTACCATTCTTAGACCGCATATTCGACAGCCAACCGATACGAAGGGCGTTGAACAGAGATCCTCCTTTGTATTTTTCGCTGAGCATCGAAACGTAATAGGCGTCGAACTTCATCGGGAGCTGTTCTTCCAACTGAAAACCCAGTTGCTCAATGAAAGGAACGATTGTTGCCGGTGAAAAATGGTACAAGTGACGTGGAACATCGTATGCGGCCCAGTAAGCTCCATAGTAATTTCCGTCAAACGAAGTATGGTTCGGAACGGCGATGATCCACACGCCCTTTTCTTTAATCAACGATGCAATCTGTCTGGTGTCTTCCTGCAGGTTGTATACATGTTCCAGAACGTGCCACATAGTGATGCAATCATACGAAACCGGCGACAGCTCATACAATGAATCCAGGGTTTGAAGGTTGACTCCGTTCTGCTCTTTTGCAACTTTGCGTGCATCCTCATCCGGTTCCAATCCCAGAACAGTAAAACCATTGTCTTGTGCCCGTTTGAGGAAATGTCCGGTTCCGGCACCAACATCCAATAAATCGCGGCCCGAAACCAATCGTTTAACGAGTTTTACTTTTTGGTTCAAGGTATAGTTGCGCACTTTATTATAAATGCTGTTGACCAGACCCTTTTTAGTTGAGCTATGTGAAACGTACTCCTCCGACTTATAATACTCACCGATTCTTTCCAACGATGGTCTCGGAGTTGTATAAACCAAACTGCAACCGTTGCACTTCAGCAACGTAAACGGTTCTTTACTGAGGAAATGATCGGTTACTTCTAAGAAAGTAGTCGCCTGGCTGTTATTGCAAGCAGGACAAATGTGTGCTGTTGTATGTTCCACGTGAAACGTTTATCTTCCTAAATGAATTAATAATACCGAAATATCACTTGGCGAAACACCGCTTACGCGGGAAGCCTGGCCTATCGTTACCGGTCGGATCTTCGAAAGCTTTTCTTTTGCTTCGCTGCTCAAGCTGCCAAGTGTCTTATAATCTACCGAATCAGGAATTGTAACAGCCTCCAGTCGCGACAACTTCAAAGCCACTTCTTCCTCACGGGCAATGTATCCTTCATACTTTAATAGTATCTCAGCTTGTTCTACCGCATCCTCGTGCTCCAACGTCAGCTGAGCTGCCAACTCTTTAACAGAATCACTCATGGCCAACACGTGATCCATTGTAATATGCGGTCGTGTAATAACAGACGAAAGCTTTACCTGCTGCGTTAAAAGAGAACTTCCAACTCCTTCCAAAACAGGATTTGCTACGCTCGGAGAAACACCCTCCTTTCTCAACGCATTCATTAGTTGATTTGCCGCGTTCGTTTTCTTCGTTACACGGTCCATCGCTGCATCATCCTGCAAACCCAATTTATGAGCCATTGGTGTAAGTCGAATGTCTGCATTATCCTGGCGTAACAGAATTCTGTATTCGGCGCGACTTGTAAACATCCGGTATGGTTCCTGCGTACCTTTGGTGATCAAATCATCGATCAACACACCGATGTATGCTTCGCTACGACCTAAAATAAACGGATCGCGCTCTTGTACTTTCAGCGCTGCATTGATTCCTGCCATCAATCCCTGGCAAGCGGCTTCTTCGTAACCGGTTGTACCATTGATTTGTCCCGCGAAATACAATCCTTCCACCAACTTTGTCTCCAACGTATGTTTCAACTGGGTAGGAGGGAAGTAGTCGTATTCAATTGCATAACCAGGTCGGAACATTTTTGCCTGTTCAAAACCCGGTATCGAACGCAAGGCACGCTGCTGAACATCTTCCGGAAGTGATGTCGAAAACCCATTCACATAGATTTCGACCGTATTCCAACCTTCCGGTTCCACAAAAATCTGGTGACGATCGCGTTCAGCGAACCGATTGATCTTATCTTCGATACTTGGACAATAGCGAGGACCCGAACTTTTAATCGCACCATTGAACATCGGTGAACGGTCAAAACCTTCACGCAACAATTCATGCGTATGCTCATTTGTATACGTAATATGACAAGCGCGCTGAACAGCTAGTGGCTTGGTATCCGAATAGGAAAACTTCGACGGATTCTCATCTCCATCCTGTAGTTCCATCTTCGAATAATCCAAGGAGCGGCCATCGATGCGTGGGGGAGTACCGGTTTTCATCCGTCCGGCTTCAAAACCAAGAGCAAGCAGATCTTCCGTGATTCCGAAAGCAGCTTTTTCACCTACACGTCCACCACCAAATTGTTTCTCACCCAAATGAATCAATCCATTCAGAAAAGTTCCATTGGTCAACACCACCGATTTTCCATAAATCGGCAGACCCAAGCCTGTTTTGATTCCGACAGCCTTTCCATTCTCAATGATCAACCCATTGCTCATGTCCTGCCAAAAATCAACATTCGGATTTCGCTCGAGCAGCAAGCGCCACTCCTCAGCAAACTTCATTCGATCATTCTGCGTTCGGGGCGACCACATGGCGGGTCCTTTCGAAAGATTGAGCATTCGAAACTGGATCGCGCTCAAGTCAGAAACAATTCCGCTTCCACCACCAAGAGCATCAATTTCGCGAACGATTTGACCTTTCGCCACTCCACCCATTGCCGGGTTGCAGCTCATCTGAGCAATCGTATTCATGTTCATCGTCACCAACAACACACTACACCCCAATTTGGCGGCTGCATTCGCAGCCTCACAACCGGCGTGACCACCACCCACAACAATTACATCATACTCTTTCAACATGTCCAACAATGTTTCACGTGGAACAAAATTACAACTCAAATAAAGATCAACCGAAAATGTTTCACGTGGAACAAAAAATCCAAAATCCGAAGTGCCTAACCCAAATGTTTCACGTGGAACTTTCGCAACTCCAGCATTTCATCTTCCTTAGCACGCATCAACTGCTCTTCTTTGGAAGATTTATCTTTATAGCCGCACAAGTGGAGCAGGCCATGTACACAAACGCGGTTCAATTCATCGGTAAACGCATTTGACAATTCCTGCGCATTATCCGCAACACGATCAATGCTGATAAACAAATCCCCACTTACAATATCACCTTCCGAATAATCAAACGTGATAATGTCTGTATAATAATCGTGATTCAAATGCGTCCTGTTCATGTCGAGCAGGTACTCGTCCGAACAAAATATAACCGTGATTTCTCCAAGGGCTTTCTGCTCAATTTCACAAACCTGCGTAAACCATGCAAACAAAAATTCCGGGTTAATACCCGGAACTTCTTCAATATCTTCTATGTGTATTTCTACCATTATTTATGGAATAAGACCAGTACTTCATTTCCGCGGTCATTGAACTCAACTTCATCAGCCAGGTTTCTCATCAAAAAAACGCCTCGGCCATGTTCCTTTTCAATATTCTCCGGAGCAGTAGGGTCGGGGAGGTTCTTATGGTCAAAACCGGGACCCGCATCGGCGACACTAAAACCAAACGATTCGGCATCATCAAAAACACTCAACTCTACAGCGGCGTCCTTGTTGAATTTATTGCCATGAATGATTGCATTGTTCACTGCTTCCGTAACAGCAATCAACACATTGCCATAAAGGTCTTCGTGTACACCTACCGACTGACAAACTTTATCAATCAGCGATTCTACTACAGGTAGATTATCAAGTTCAGAACGAATGGTTAACGAATCAATCAAAGTATAACCTTGCTTCATTGCCTCACAATACATTTAAATAAGTACTACTGAGCTCTGTTGAAATATTCACTCGCTTTATCTTTATAATACTTCGATAAGAGCGGATCTACATTGTGCAATAATTCAATTTGACCGAGCTTTTGTCGGTTATACTCATCAAATCGAATAAGGTTACCATAATTACGTTCTTTTCCTGATTCGGATTCTCTTTTTTGATCAAACTCCCTTTCTCTCATCGCTTTTTCACTTTCCAGCAAGCGCGTCAAAATATCCTGCTGACGACGAATCATTTCAGGGCTGAACTTTTTATTGATTAAATCCTTCTCTTGTTGTTCCAGTTCCTTGATCAATGGATTCAATCCATTTCCTTTTCCCTGGCCTTCTTTATTCATTTCATTCCGGATCTGTTCCAGTCGCTGACGAATCGCCGTTTGCTGTGCCGCCATCTTCGCGATTTCCTTGTTACCCAACCCCGGCATTCCCTGGTTTCCGGGCTTACCGTTCTGACCTGGTTTATCACCCGGTTCCTTACCACCGGGATTCTGACCCTTCTTCATTTGATCAAGTTGCTTCTTCAACATTTCCTTCATGTCTTCACTCGACATACCATCACCTTGCTTCTTACCTGAACCACCCGGATTCTCGCACGAACCATTACCCGGTTGCTTGTTTTGCGCCTGGGCCTGTTGCTGCATACTTTGCAAACTTTCATTCAAAAGTAAAGCCAGGTTATTATAGGATGTCATCACCAACTGCTGGTGCTGACTCAATTCACGCCGGCGATGCTCATCCATTTCATCAATCATCAGGCGGAAGTTGGTCTTGATCTCATGTAATTCCTTATCGATAAATGTGGCAATTTTCGGTTGGCGTTTAGCCAGTGCCATCAGGCTGTCTTCCACGACTTTCGTATCGTCCATTATACTGCGCTGCTTGCGTCCAAGACGTCGGTAAGCAGGGTCGGTGTCACGCACATCTGCAAAGGCCTGCAGGTTGCTTTCCTGGTCAAAACTCAAGGCCATCAGGTTCTCCAACAGGATTCGGAGAAGGCCCATATCCTCTTCATTCTGTTTCTTATTTGCCTGCTGTTGTGCATTGTCTAACTGATCGGAAAGCTGCTTCATTCCGTCCGAAGCCTTTTGCTGATTCTCACCCGCCTTCGATTTCTTCTCTTTTTGCAATTGCTCGGAAGCTTCCTGCATTTGCTGATCAATCGCATCCTGCTGTTCCTGGAAGTCGCCCAACTCCATTGGTCGCTCGAGATCTTCGTTCAACTCATTGAGTTCCTTCAAATCCTCCTTCAATTCATCAAACTTCTTATCGATCTCCTCCTGCTTCTTAATACCTTCTTCTTTCGACAGTTTGTTTTCCTGGATATCCTCTTTTAACTCTTTCTGTTCCTCAGCCAGCTGATCAAGTTCCTTTTCGATATCATCAATCTTCTCATTTACCTGCAAACGCTTGAGCATTTCCAACGTTCGGTCCAACTGCTTCTTCATTTCCTCTGAAGATTGATCCAGGTTTTCAGACTCCTGCTTTAATTCATTCTGCTGATTATTCTCCAGCAACTTTTCCAATTCTTCCAGCAGCTTTTTCAACTCGTCGTCCATGACCTGTTCCATCAGTTCATCGATCATTTCCTGCTGTTTTAATAACTCTTCATCCACTTCCGAAAGCTGGTTCTTTTCCTGCATGCTTTCGCTGAGTTGTTCCTGGACATTCTCCAACTGCTCCTGGAGCGATTGCTGATCCTGCTGCAATTGCTGAATCTGCTCCATCGTTTTAAAATCACCTTTCTTATTGGCCAGCGATTTTTGCAGCTTCTCCACATCCTTCTGAAATTTATCCGCTTTTTTGATAATGTCGTTCAGATCACTTTTAGCAGCCTCGCTCGCTTCATCGCGCTTCTCATTCAGGTCCTCAAGCGTCGGTAATTCGTATACAAATGACTGCGAACGGGTAGACTTCGAGCCATTCACACCATCATTATCCGAAATAACAAAATAATAAGTGATCTTGTCTTCCACATCGAGGTCTTCGCGACTGAAATCGACAGCAAAACCAAATTTCTGGGACGTACCCGAAACGCGCTGAACAGACATACTTCGCTTGATTTCCTTGCCGGTTTTCTTGGTGATAACGTAATGGAAAGTCAATGAATTGAGACCATAGTCGTCTGAAACAAGTCCGGCAAACGCCTTCACACCAGCCCGTACGCTATCCGTCTCTTCACTTACCATGATCGAAGGAAAGGCATCTTTTACCACCTTCAATTGGATCGTTGATGTGTCAATTTTCGAAGTCACACTGTTCTTTAACGCGAAACGCATTTCACCCGAAGAGCGGTACTTACCCGAAAACGATGCATCGGAAGAATTGAAAACACGCGTAGAATCATGCCAGGTAACCGCGATACTTTTGACATTTTTAGCCGCAATTCTCCAGTTGATTTGTGTTCCTTCCGGGATATCAAGGTCGGCGATGTTTGATACAATCTCCGGCTTTCTATTGAGGTATTTAGGGTAGTTCAATTCGGCTACCAGCTTCCCTAAAGAAGATTTTCCGATCACGTTGATGTGGAACGAGTTTGATTCTACATCACCCGATTCAAAACGAAAATCAGTCGAGGATTTCATATTATCGAAGGTGAACACAACTTCATTCTTGCGGGTCTTCTTCATCAGGAAACGCCCACGGTCAGAAACGATATAGACTTTATCCGGAATCTCACGGCCACTGATCGTGGCTTTTACTTCCACCGATTCACCTTCATTTACGGCGTTTAAATCACTTGCCAATTGAAAGCTGAACGGAGCCGGCTGAGCCTGGTCGTAATTCACAATGCTTGATGATCCTTCAACCAACAAGGCAGGAACAAAAACACCAATAGATATAAAAAGCAAAGCAACCGGAATCACAAATTTGAGATAGCGGCGTGATTCTTCGAAACGAACAGCATCCACAAACGGAACAGCCGTGAGTTCATTGGACCGTTGCGCCACACTTGCACGAAGCAGTTCAAAACTGCGGTCATTCGGATTGTAAGCTTCATTCAACTGGAGCGTATTCAGTAAACGGTCGGCGATGCCCGGAAAAAACGCACCGATAATCGTCGCTGCCTGGTAGCGGTTGATCCGCTTTCCGAACGAATACAAACGGAGCAACGGTTTGATAAAATAATTAAACAGGATGTAGCTGTTTCCCAAAATAAAGGAAACAAGCAGGATAAAACGAACGGTAGAATTGAACTGTCCGAAGTATTCGAGCGTACTTACGAGCAACCACGAGCTAAGCAAGAACCCTACAAATACCAAAACACCTTTCAGCATTTCATTCTTATAATATTTCCGAATGAAAGCGTCAATCTGCTCTATGAGGCGATCAAAAGCTGACATATAAAGACTCCTATTAAATACAACAACATACTAAGTTACAAAACGACATCCGATTCATCACTATGAAATAGCTGATTGGGACACTTTTACAATAAATTGGGGCAATTAATCCTTATTTTTGCCTCCAAAATTCGATTTCATGAACTCAGGAGTACGTGTGCGTTTTGCACCATCACCCACAGGACCGCTTCACATGGGCGGCGTAAGAACTGCATTGTATAATTACCTGTTTGCCAAAAAGAACAACGGTACGTTTATCATTCGCATCGAGGATACCGACCAAACCCGTTTTGTTCCGGGTGCGCAGGATTATATCATGGATGCATTGGCATGGTGCGGCATTACGCCAGATGAAGGCCCTGGTATCGGTGGTGCGTACGGTCCTTACGTTCAGAGCGAGCGCCAGGCGATGTACAAGCCTTATGCCGAAGAACTGGTGAAAAACGATAAAGCGTATTACGCATTCGATACACCTGAAGAACTTGACATCGTACGCGAGCAGGCCAAACAAATGGGAATGCCCAACTGGCAGTATAACAGTGTTACGCGCGTTTCATTGAAGAACTCTTTAACGCTTTCCGCCGACGATGTAAAAGCGCGTCTGGAAGCCGGTGATCCGTATGTGATCCGCATGAAAATGCCGCGTAACCACGATGTGCGTTTTGAAGACGTGATCCGCGGATGGGTAGTGGTGAACACGAATAACCTCGACGATAAAGTATTGTTCAAAAGCGATGGCATGCCAACCTATCACCTGGCTAATATCGTGGATGACCATACGATGGAAATTACACATGTGATCCGTGGAGAAGAATGGTTGCCATCAGCGCCGCTTCACGTTTTGCTGTATGAAGCATTCGGTTGGGAAGCTCCTAAATTTGCCCACTTGCCGTTGCTGCTTCGACCTGATGGAAATGGTAAATTGTCCAAGCGCGACGGTGATCGTTTAGGTTTCCCGGTATTCCCTACAAACTGGACTACGGCTGAAGGAGAATTGTATTCCGGTTACCGCGAGAACGGCTATTTACCGGGAGCGTTTATCAACATGCTGGCCTTCCTGGGATGGAACCCGGGAACCACACAGGAGATTTTCAGCATGCAGGAACTGATCGATTCATTCTCATTGGAACGCGTCGGTAAAGCAGGAGCGAAGTTTGACCCGGATAAAACCAAGTGGTTCCAGCAGCAATACCTGAAGGCAACTTCCGACGAAGAACTGGCTGCATTGTTCCGTAAAGAATTTGATGTTGCCGTGAGCGACGAACAACTGGCTGCTTTTTGTCATTTAATGAAAGAGCGCGCAACGTTTGTAAAAGACATGATGGCGGAAGGCGCTTACCTGTTTACCCGCCCGGAACGTTTCGACGAGCAGACCGTTTCCAAAAAATGGAAACCGGAATCAGCTGCTTTGATGGCTGAATGGAAAGAGCGTCTGGCAAGCGTTACTGACTTTGTTCCAGCAACTATCGAAGCAACATTTAAAGCATTTCTTGAAGAAAAACAGCTGGGAATCGGCGCAGTATTACCGTTGTTCCGCTTATTGGTAACAGGAGCAGGAACCGGGCCGAGTATGTTTGAAATCGCAGCGTTCCTCGGAAAAGAAGAATGCCTGGCGCGTATGGAAAACGGTATATCTGTTTTGGGTTAAGCCATGAAGCACCTGATAGAAGTCAATTCGATCAAACTGTATGCCTTCCATGGCTGCCTGGAAGAAGAAGCCAGGATTGGCGGCCATTACACGGTTGATGTGTGCATGAAGACCGATTTTTCAAAAGCTGCGGCTTCAGACGAGCTTTCAGAGACCATTGATTATGTGCAGGTAAATCAAATTGTTACTGAAGAGATGGCGATTCGTTCCAAGCTGATTGAGCATGTGGGACAGCGCATTGTGAATCGCCTGCAGCACGAGGTGAAACAACTGGAAGCCGTGCGGGTGAAAGTTGTGAAGATCTGTCCGCCGATCAACGGAGATGTGCAAAACGTCGCAATAATCATCGAAGAAGGAAATTGGACAGCGTAGAATAGAAAAATTTACTATTTTTGTCGCCCAAGCTCAAATGGTCTCGTGGCCGAGTGGCTAGGCAGCGGTCTGCAAAACCGCGTACAGCGGTTCGAATCCGCTCGAGACCTCAGAACCTTCGTTAATAGCGAAGGTTTTTTTATTCCAAAAATTCTACAAATGATATAAGTCCCGTAGGGACTAATACAAAAACACAATCACCATTAAATATTGGTTATTCCGCAGAATTGAATCAAATAATAAGAAATAGAATTGTTTTTTGGTGCTAAAGCATCTTGATGCGATTCGTCAGATCATCGCGGTAAGATCCACCGATTGGGATCAGCTTACGGTCATTTTCCAGCTGCAGGTTCGGGAAATCGATGGCAGAGATTTTATCCATGCGTACAATAAACGAACGGTGAACGCGGATGAATTGTTCATTCCCCAGTTTCGACTCGATGTCTTTCATCGTGGAATGGATGGTATAACGCGTTTCATTGGTATTGATCACGACATAATCTTTCAGCGCTTCGATGAAATAGATTTCGTTCATGTTCAGTTTGACCAACTTGCTGTTTGATTTCACGAAGATGAAATCGTGCTGCGTTTCCTTTTCCTTGTTTTCCACAAGCGAGTAGAGCATGTCGCGTTCGCGTTCCACCTCTTGTTCCTTCTTGTGTTTGTAAAGCGCCATTTCGATCGACGTGTGCAGGTCGATTTCCTTGAACGGTTTGAGGATATACCCGTAAGGTTCCGTGACTTTTGCTTTTGCCAGGGTTGCTTCATCGGCGTAAGCAGTCAGGTAAATAACCGGTATAGCATATTCGACGCGAACGATCTCAGCTGTCTGGATCCCGTTCATTTCGCCTTTCAGCATGATGTCCATCAAAACGATGTCCGGTTGCTCTTCAGCCAATAGCTCCAAGGCCTTCTCCCCGGAAGGAGCTGCTCCTACGACATTATAACCCAGCTTTTTCAAACTTGATTGAATGTCCTTTGAAACAATAAATTCGTCTTCGACGACCAGTACATTGGCCTTTGTCATAGCGTTTGGCTTTGTAAATCAAAGGTATAGAAAAAAAAGTTTTTACCTAACCTTTGTATAAGTTTTCAATGATTGCTGTTTGAGCTTGTCGAAAATACACTTTCAATTCCATATTTCCAATAACCCCGACATTTCCGTCAAAGCTAAATAATAAGAATAAAGAAAGTTTAAAGATTTAAAAAATGTTTACTACTATTATTAAGGCTGTTAATAGCTGTAGAACTTTTTGAAGATTTCGTTGCAAAAATGAGTTATCCAAAAAAAAGCCGACTTATTCACATCGGGAAACAGATTATCGGGCTGATTTTAGTGCATTTGACCACTTATCCACAATGATGTTAATAAACCGTTATGTGAATAAGTAGTGCTGTAAATTTAGTGTTAGAATTGCGTGAAACCTGTGTGAAAGTTCCCTGTAAATTTCGCTAACTTTTAGTGCTCAATCCAATAATTAGAACATATATAACGGGATGTTGAATTATGCAAGCTTTTCTTTTGAGCAATTGTAAACAACTGCTAACAATTATACCGGTCCGCCTGTTGAAAACGGATTTTGCAAACACCTTGTTTTACTGGTAGTTAAAAAATCCCGAAACCGCCCGATGTTTATATCTTGGTGGTTTTGTTGATAAGCGATACCTTTGAAAAAAACAACGATAATGACTCAGATTATTCCCATAGGAGCCGACCATGCTGGCTTTCAACTCAAAGCAACAGTAATGGCACATTTGCAGGCAAAAGGCTATGAAGTAAAAGATTACGGCTGTTATTCGGAAGATAGTATCGACTACGCCGATTTCGGACACCCCGTAGCCTCACATGTTGAAAACAACCCCGGAACTATGGGAATTGTAATCTGCGGAAGCGGGAACGGGATCAACATGACGGTCAATAAACACCAGGGAATTCGGGGTGCATTGTGCTGGACACCCGAAATTGCCAAACTGGCCCGCGAGCACAACGACGCAAACATTCTCACACTGCCGGCCCGCTTTGTAACCGAAGCAGCAGCATTGGAAATGGTAGATGCCTTTTTCGCGACGGCTTTTGAAGGCGGACGTCACCAGAAACGAATCGAAAAAATTCCTGTTTGTTAGGCGTATGAAAAAACTACTTCCACTTGGCCTGCTGTTACTAACAGGGTCCGTTTTCGCACAGGCGGCCACCAAAGAATCAAAAAACAATAATCCGTTCGCTCAAGAAGCCGATAAGCCCGGAAAAGTTGATTTGGTAGAAAAGTACATGGTGAAGATCGATTCATCCGATTTGCGAAAACACCTCGAAGTATTGGCAAGTGATCAGTATGAAGGCCGCGAAACCGGGAAACGGGGCCAGCAGCTGGCGGCACAATACATCCAGCAATCGTTTAAGGAAGACGGCTGTTCTTATGTTCCGGGCATGATGGAGTTTCAACAGTACTTTGAAGTGATCGAAACGACACCGGGTGGTACTGTGACTTTCGGCCAAAAAGCTTTAGCGTTTAAAACAGACTTTGTTTATATGAGCGCCAAACGAAAAGTGGATTTAAGCCAGCTTCCGGTTTATACCCTGGCAACAACTCCCGCGGAACCAAGTGCTGATTTTGCGTTGATCCATCCATTGAAAGGAATGGATATTCGCGCGGAATTGGATGAAATTCGCAAAAATCAATCTAAAAACACGAAGGCGATCATTTTGGTGACCACGAATTACAAAGATCTGTACGAATACCTGGAGCACAACGTCATCACGAAAACCATGCGTTTGAAAGACGCTGCAGCAAAAGAGGAAGTACCGGTGATTTTAGTACGCGCCGAAGCACTGGCCGGAACAATGAGTAAAAGGTATGCTTATTTATTAGGTAAAGGAAAAGAGAAAAAAGCCAAAAAGGGAAAACAACTCGCGTTATTAACAGTTAGCCTGAACACCGAAGAACAGGTGTTGAAAACCTCAAACGTACTGGCATACATTCCGGGAAGCGACCCGATTTTGGCAAAAGAAGTGGTGGTTTTGACCGCACATTACGATCACATCGGCATCGATGAAAAAGGAGTTGTTTATAATGGTGCTGATGACGACGGCACCGGAACGGTAGCCTTGCTCGAAATTGCCGAAGCATTTATGGCAGCGAAACGGGACGGTAACGCGCCACGCCGGTCAATTGTGATCATGACTGTTTCGGGTGAAGAAAAAGGCTTGCTCGGATCTTCGTATTATGTCAATCACCCGATCGTGCCGTTGGAAAAAACCATTGCGGATTTGAATATCGACATGATCGGCCGCAACGATATCGCGCATGAAAAAGAATCGGATTATGTCTATATCATCGGTTCCAACATGCTCAGCACCGATTTGCACAACACCAACGAAAAGGCAAATGAGCGTTATACGCAGCTGAACCTCGATTATAAATTCAACAGCAAAGACGATCCGAACCAGTTCTATTACCGCTCGGATCATTACAATTTTGCGAAAAACAACATCCCGAGCATTTTTTACTTCAGCGGAATCCACGAAGATTACCACCAGCCAACGGATGATATCGAGAAGATCAATTTCACGAAAGTAGAGAAAGTAGCGCGGTTGGTGTTTTCAACTGCCTGGCTGCTGGCGAACGGGAATCAACGTCCGGCGTTGGATTATTGATATATAATGGACGCGGATAGAGGTGATAGAATATTTTTCACCACACAACATTGATAGTTTGACGTGCTAAAGCTTATTCATGGGGGCAGGGCAAGAGTATGCAAAATACCGGAAAACCAATCGGTAAGTCGCGAATCGGCTTTACTCAGCCAGCAACGCCTCGATCAGCGCATTTGTTTTCTCCACGTATTCCGTGTAATATTTTCCGGTTCCCGGGCCATTGAACCCGGTGTGAATGCGTTTCACACTGCCGTCTCTTCCGATGAAAATTGTGGTCGGGAAGGAGATCACTTCATTGAGCATTTCAAAATCCGCTGATGCTTTTCCTTTGTTGGCCTTTCCGCCAACGAGAAATGTGAAATCAAGTTTGTGGCGTTCCTGCAGGCGTTTGATTTTTGCCGCCTGTTCTTCAAATGTATCAGCCGCCTCGTAACCGATGGAAATGATTTCCAGTCCCTGGTCGTGGTATTTGGCATACAACTCCTTATAGTACTTGGTCTCGTCCATGCAGTTCGGACACCACGTTCCCATGATCTGGATGATCACCACTTTGTTCTCGGTGACTGTATTCGGGAAAGTATAGTTGCTTCCGGCAAGGTCCTGCAGCGTAAATTTCACCTGCGATTCATCTCCTTTTAAATAGGTCAGTGAATCCGGATCGCTCAATTCAAATGCTTCGTTACGGACCGCCGACCAGGTTGTCTGGTAATGCTTACCGCTGTAAAAAGTGCCCTGGATTGTTTCCTTATCCACCGAACCGGTCATCAAAAACGCGTGCGACCCGTCGAAGCAGGAAACATAAAACGACGAACCTTCAATCACACCTTCCAGGAACCGGTAATCACCGGTTTCGGTCAGGAAGGTCCCGGTAACGGTATTGTTGCTTTGCTTGAACAAACCGACTGCTGTTTCCTGGTCGGCTGTTTTAGGCGAAAAATAGGCTTCCCACTTCCCACCGATATCTGTTCCGGCCGCCGCGTGCCCGGCTGTGTTGGTTTGCAAATGCGCTTCAAACGGGATGCGGTAGTTGTTCGCTTTATTGAAATTAATCCAGTAACCTTTCAGGTGACGCTTTTTCGTTGCTACTACGCGAAGCTCGGAATCAAAGTTCGGGAAGGAAAACACAACCGAATCTCCGACTTTTTTGGAAGCTTTCAGCTCGATGCGCTCTTCGGCATTGCTGATAACCAGGACCGTAGACTTCTGTTGTTTTTCCACCTTCAACCGCACAGGAAGCGCTGTGGTCTGGTTGAGCTGCAGACGCGCATTATAGGCTCCCGTCTTGAGAGAGACCGACTGTGCAAGGAGAGCATTGGCGCTTAGAAAAAGGGTGAAAGCACCAACTGTGATGAACTTCATTTTCTTTTCGATTGCAACGAAATTAGTTTTTTTATTTGGTACATAATACACCTATGCAACCTTTTTCCTAAGTTTCGAGTCTGGATATACAGCAAATGCTATGGACGATTTTACATTGGTATCGGAATGCGCCAAAGGAAATGCCAGAGCACAGCGAGCGTTGTTTGATAAATTTGCTCCTAAAATGTTGGCGGTACTCATGCGGTACCTGCGCAACGCAGAAGAAGCCGAGGATACACTCCAGGATGGTTTTGTGAAAATTTTTCAGAAAATCGGCGAGTTTAAAATGGAAGGTTCCCTCGAAGGCTGGATCAGAAGGATCATGGTCAACACCGCTTTGGATATGCTGCGTAAGAACAAGAAGCTGCTCGGAGACACACAGCTGGACGATGTATCGTACAAAGTGTCATTCAACGACCATGGGTTTGATGAAATGAACGTAAATCATTTGCTCAAACTCATCGATGCGTTGCCCGACGGTTACCGCGTCGTATTCAACATGTTTGCTATAGAGGGTTATAGCCACAAAGAAATAGCCGACACTTTGGGAGTAACGGAGAATACCTCCAAATCGCAATACTCCCGTGCAAGGGCTTTTTTACGCAATCAATTAGAAAAGATAGAAAGTGATTGAAAAAGATAACATACAAGAACTGTTTTCCAGGACGTTGGAAAACCACACCGCCCCGGTAAGGCCGGAGGTGTGGAACGGTTTGCAGGCCAAAATGGCCGCTGCCGGCGTTTCTTCCGTTGCTGCAACGAAGGGTGTTTCTTTGCTCGCTAAATGGATCATCGGAAGCGCGGCAGCAGCTACCACAGCTGTGGTGACCACCGTTGCCGTTCTCAATTCTACGGAAGAGCCGAAACAACCGAAAGCGCCGGTTCAACAAGAGATAAATACGCCGTCTACTTCAGAAGCATTAGCGACTGAAACCAAAGCGCCTTCAACTGTTGTAGAAAACAATACGACCAATCCGGTTGTGAAGCCGGATGAAGACCGTGTTTATCCAACGGGAGGCCAGGTGGTACTACCATACATTATGAATGTTGACTTGCCATTCGTGCAGGAAAGAACAATCGCTTCCAACGAATTACCGCTTGTAACACCGACGATCGTTCCAAAAAACACAGAACCGGCAGATGTGCAGGTGATTGGGCTTCCGGAAGAATCATCAGCGAATGATGTCACACCAGCCGATGAGGTGATTCCGAATACGATTGTCAAAAACGACGAAGCAAGCATTGAATTCCCGAACGTATTTACACCATCTGTTCAGGATGATGCGAATGACGAGTACTTTATCAAATGCAAAAACATCGCTTCGATCCACGTGATCATTCAGAACACTGAAAACAGATTGGTGTATGAAACCACCGATTTGAATTTCAGATGGAATGGTCGTATCAACGGAACGGAAGATTTCGTAGAAAAAGGAACATACGCCTGTATAGCGGTTTACCAGGATTTGAACGGTAAATCACATAAGAAGATCATACTGATAGATGTAAGATAAAAGAAAAGGCGGGCAGAAATGTTCGCCTTTCTTTTTGGAGGTGACAAATTAGAGGTCTTTAATCCATTACATTGAGGTTTCGAAATTCAAAAATGATCCTCCCCCTCAATCCCCCTCCAAAGGGGGAGGTAGAGTTTACTTCGAAGAGTAAGGTAAAAACTTATAGAAACAACATCACACCACCAGCGCTAAATCTATCTGTCTTCTCCGCGGATGCACTTCCGTAATTTTCACCTTTACCGTATCACCGAAATTGTAAACCTTGCCGGTTTTTTGCCCCACGATTACGTATTTCTTCGGGTCGAAGCTAAAGCGGTCACCCGGAATTTCCTGAAGCGGCACCATTCCTTCGCACGCGTTTTCGTTCATGCGTACAAACAGCCCGAATTCGGCTACACCTGTAACAATTCCCTCAAATTCTTCACCGATCTTGTCATGAACAAACACCACCTGGAAATACTTGTTCGACTCACGCTCGGCCTCCGTGGCTTTGCGTTCCTGCCGTGAAATACGCTTGCACACATCATCCAGCACCGCGTTGTATTTATGCGGTTTGTTTTCCAGGGTTTCCAGCAAAATGCGATGCACCATCAAATCGGCATACCGACGAATAGGGGAAGTAAAGTGCGAATAATACTCAAACGCCAAACCGTAGTGACCGATGTTGAGCGTTTCGTAAGACGCTTTCGCCATACTGCGAATGGCCATTTGCTGAATGATGCTGAACTCGTTTTTCAGCTGGATGTCGGTCAATAACTTGTTGATACTCCTGGCCACTTGTTCGGGGTTCGAAAACTCGAGCTGGTAACCGAAATGGTCGATGAACACGTTGAAGAGCGCAATTTTCTCCGGGTCCGGCTTGTCGTGGCAACGGTACACAAACGGAATGACATCGCGGCCTTTTTTCGGTTCACCCACAAACGAAGCCACCCGGCGATTGGCCAGCAGCATGAATTCCTCGATCAGCTGATTGGCGTCTTTTGACACTTTTACCATTACGCCGACCGGCTCGCGTTTTTCGTCAAGCTGGAAACGGATTTCTTCCGAAGCGATCATCAGCGCGCCTTTTTTGAAACGGGCCTTTCGCAGCGTTTTGGCAATTTTATCCAGTAAATGCAATTCGGCTTTGTACGGGCCTTCGGCGCCTTCCAGAATCACCTGCGCTTCTTCGTACGCGAAACGATGGTCGGAATGGATCACGGTTTTCCCGAACCACTCGTTGTAGATCTTCCCGTTTTCATCCAGCTCGAACACCGCCGAAAAGGTGAATTTATCCTCGTGCGGGCGCAGCGAGCAAACCATATTGGAAAGCTGCTCGGGAAGCATCGGGATCACGCGGTCGACCAGGTAAACCGAGTTTCCGCGTTTCAACGCTTCTTTGTCCATTGCGCTGTCGGGACGTACATAATGACTCACATCGGCAATATGCACGCCGATTTCCCAGTGGCCGTTGTCGAGTTTTTTCACCGAAAGGGCGTCGTCAAAATCCTTTGCATCTACCGGGTCGATCGTAAAGGTGAGAATATCCCGGAAATCACGGCGTTTCGCAACTTCCTCCGGATCAAGTTCCAGTGTTACCTGCTCGGCTTCCGACATCACGGCACTGTCAAACTCAATGTCCAGGCCGTGGCTTACCAAAATGCTCAGCATTTCGTTATCGTGCAGTGAATTTCCACCCAATGTCTGGATCACTTCACCAAAAGGGTGCTCCGACGATTTGGGCCACGCGGTGATTTTCACCAGCGCTTTGTCCATGTTTTTCGCGCCGTTGAGGTTTTCCTTTGCGATAATGATTTCGACCCCGGTTCGGGAATTATCCGGCACCAGCAAGGCGAATTTATCCTTCATCATAATGGTCCCTACAAACTGTGTCCGTTCACGGGAAACCACTTCAACGATTCGGCCTTCAGGGCGTTCACCGCTGCGTTTCGTAATGACCACTTTTACCGTATCGCCATGAATGGCCTGACCGATCGCATGGGGCGGAATAAACACATCCGCCGATTTTTTATCGATTGTCACGAAACCGGACCCGCGTTGGGTCAGTTCCAGTTCACCCTCAATGATTTCCTGCGTATTGGAGTAACGGTACGTTGCGTGTCCGTCCTGCTTCAGGAAGCCCTCTTTGTTGAGCTCGCTCAGGATATTCACCACCAGTTTGCGCGATTCGCCGTCTTTGATATGCAGCAGCATACATACTTGCTTGTAGTTAAGCACTGCGTCGGGCTGTTGCTGGAAAAGTTTGCGGATGATATGAAAAAGGCTTTGTTTTAGTTTCTTGTCCTTCGTATCTTTTTGTCTCTTTGGTCGTTTGTAGCCCATTCTCTTATTGTAATGTCGATATTAACATATAAATGATTTCTTCCAGTCCGCAATGGACTTGCCAGACGGCTTCACTGGCAGTAAATGGAGTAGTTGGAAAAATACACGCTGCCTGCTTTGGGCAGAGCGCAAAAAATTCCCTTTATCTGTGGTAAAAATTATAAATCGGTCGGCCGATATATAGGATTATCATCAGAGTTCCAGCGAAAACCTAATTTATACTCGTGCTAAATTAAGATTTATTCCCTCACAAAGGGTGGAATACCGTTAATAGAACATTAACTTTGAAGAAGTAGAAACACGAAAAAACAACAACCCGATGAATAAGCGAATAGAAACAGCGTTGAATGACCAGATCCAGAAAGAGAGTTCATCTTCTCACTTTTACCTGGCAATGGCTTCGTGGGCCGAAAATAACGGTTTGAACGGGACCGCAAAATTTATGTACCAGCATTCGGATGAAGAGCGTTTTCACATGCTCAAGCTCATCAAATTTGTGAATGAGCGCGGCGGTGTAGCCACAGTTCCGGCAGTGGAACAACCCCCAAAAACATTCGATTCGCTGGAACGAGTGTTTGAATTGCTGCTTGAGCACGAATTAATGGTGACGGCCAGCATCAATGATGTGGTGGACATTTGTCTCCAGGAAAAGGATTATTCCACGCACAACTTCATGCAATGGTATGTTTCCGAACAGCTGGAAGAAGAAGCGCTTGCACGCGGCATCCTGGATAAACTAAGACTCATTGGTGGCGACAAAGGCGGTCTGTACCTGTTTGACCGCGATCTTGAAAACCAGGCAGCAAAAGCAGCTTCGGCCGGCACAGACGCCCAGGCATAAAATAATGCTGAAAACGAACAACCTGCACACCAACATTTAACGGAATCATTATATTTATACAATGATCAATCGGTTGTTGGGTCTTACTACAATGCTCTTCATGAGCGCACTGGTGTATAGCCAGCTGGCCTATCGTTTCCGTAATTTCACGATCACCGACGGATTGTCGCAAAGTTCCGTTACCTGCATGGTCCAGGATGATGTCGGAACGCTGTGGATCGGGACCCAGGACGGGCTCAACCGCTTCGACGGACGCCAATTCGAGGTGTTTACTTCCGACGACACCAAAGGACTCGAAAGCGAGTACATTCATTCCTCTTTAAAAGCAAAAAACGGGAAGCTGTGGTTCGGGACCTCCAACGGCCTTACCGGCTACGACCAGGACAAAGAGCAGTTTATTACCTACGGCATCGGGTCCAACAACCCGCTTTCCATCGAAGCAATCGCCGAGGCAACCAATGGTGATCTTTGGCTGGGAACCTCCACGCAAGGCCTGGTGAAATGGGAGAGCAAATCACGAAAACTGAAGCTGGTCAACTCCGGCTTCCCGAGCAAGCGCATTTTGTTTGTGCGTTTCCTGAATGACTATTCGCTGCTCATCTCTACCGAAGACAAGGGTGTTTTCAATTACAACATCAAAACCAATCGCTGGTATAAAATACTTCCGAGGAAAAAGAAGATCGACAACTGGCTGGTAAACGACGCCGAATACTTTTCGGGAACGGTCTACATCCTCAGCACCAACAAGGGAATCTGGCTCTACGATTATACCACCAACGCCGCGTCGCCGTTTTTAACGCAAATCGAGCGCGACTTCGGCATCATCGAAATTGCGGCAGTATACCTGCGCTCCACCAATGAGATTTACATCGCTACGCAAAATAAAGGTTTGCTTACCGTCTTGAAAAGCAATGGCGTTTATACCATTCACCAGAGTAAGCAGGATATTTTCCAGAAAAACGCGTTGTTGTACGACGAAATCAACACCTTGTTTCCCGACGAAAACGGGGCGATCTGGATTGGGACCCTGCGCGGGTTGAGTTGTTTCGACCCGATCAACCAGGGATTTTTAGGAATCGGCCCGTCCGGGAACCTGAAGCTTGGATTGCCTTCGGCGAGTGTCTGGGCGTTTGCCGAAGACCCGAAACAAAAACAACTGTTCGTAGCCACGGATTTTGCCGTTTCGGTACTCGATCGTTCAACCGGCTCGTTCCAGCAGTACTACCTGGCACGCGGAGCTGAAAACAACGAGTCGAGCATCATGTCGCTGCTCTACATCAACGACCACGAAATGCTGGTGGGCTGCACCGACGGATTGTATTTACTTACTTATTTCGGCCAAGCATACACCTTCAAAAAACTGGAATATAAAAAGCTCGAAAATCCGACCAATTTCGACCGTATTTACAAGATCCTGCATTACAAAGACAGCCGTTATTTCCTGGCAACAAAAGGAGGTGTGCTGTTGTATGATCTTTCGAAAGGAACAACGGTCAGCTTTGTACACGATTCAAAAAAACCGAAGAAAACATTGGGAGCCGGTGTTTGTCGCCTGGCCTACAAAGGAATAGACGGAACCGTGTATTTCGGGACAAGTGCGGGCGGACTCCACGTGTTGAAAACCGATAAAAACGGTGAGCTTTCCATCGTTCCGTTCCGCTACAATGCGCAGCTGGCGATCATCACCAAAGACTACGTTTCGGCGCTTTACCAGCCTACGAAAACCGATTTGTGGATTGCGACGACCGGTTCGGGATTGTTGTACATGAACCTCAAAACGGGCAAGGTTGACAGCTTCACGAAAAAAGAGGGCATCCCCAACAACTTCGTCTACGGAATCGTTCCCGATGCCAATGGCGATCTGTGGATCAGCACCAATAAAGGGCTGGGGAAATTCGACCCGAGCAACAATTCGTGCATCAACTTCTCGGAGGTCCACGGACTGATGAGCAATGAGTTTAATACCGGCGCTTACCTGGCTTCCAAAACAGGGGAATTGTATTTCGGTGGAATTGCCGGCTACAACTTCTTCAACCCGCTGACCATGAACAAGCAGCAACGGGCGCTGGAAATCCGGTTTACGAAATTCAAGCTCGATAAAGACTGGCTGCATCCGGGCGATAAAGACGCGCCGTTCAAAAAGACAATTGCCGAGGTAGACCGAGTAGAGCTGCCTTACAACCAGCGAAGCTTTACCCTGCGTTTTGTGGCTTCCGACCTCATGAACCCGCAGTTGCTGGAATACAAGTACCGCCTCAAAGGTTCCGATGAAGAGACGATCTTTTTGGGAAGCACCAACGAAATCCGTTTCAACTCACTTTCGCCGGGAACCTATACGCTGGAAGTATATGTTCGTCGCACCGATGGCGAATGGAGCGTTTATCCGGCCACCCTGGACATTGAAGTAGCCTCGCCGTTTTGGTGGAAATGGTGGTTTTGGATCATTGCAGCAATCGTGGTAGCGCTGGTAACCTATGCCGTGATTCGCGGAAGAATAGAGCAGGCGCGCCGTGAACAGGTGCGATTGGAAATGAAAATCGTGGAGCGAACAAAAGAAATCCGGGCGCAGAACGCCAAGATCGAATTGCAAAAACACATCATCGAGGAAGAAAAGCACAAGGTGGAAGAGCAGAAACGCCTGCTCCAGATCGAAAAGGACAAATCCGAAAAGCTCCTGCGAAACATCATCCCCGAATCTACAGCGGAAGAGCTCAAAACCAAAGGCCGGGCTTCGGCGCGCGCCTACAAGACCGTTTCGGTTTTGTTTACCGATTTTGTGGGCTTTACCAAAAGTGCAGAGCGCATGAAACCGACCGAGCTGGTCAACAAGCTCGATATTTATTTCCGCAAGTTCGACGAGATCATTGTGCGCAACAATCTCGAAAAGATCAAGACCATCGGTGACGCCTATATGTGTGCCGGCGGCGTGCCTGTGCGCAACAACACTAACCCGATCGACGCGGTGCTGGCGGCTTTGCAGATCCAGGATTACATGCTGCGACTGCGCAACGATGCCATTGCCAACGGTACCGAGTACTGGGAATTGCGCCTCGGGATCAACACCGGCGAAGTAACGGCCGGGGTAATCGGTTCTGAACGTTTGGCCTACGATATCTGGGGAGCCACCGTGAACCAGGCACAGCGCATGGAGATGATGGGCGAACCCGGGCGCGTGACGATTTCCGGCGCGACGTTCAAGCTCATCGAACCGTATTTTGAATGCACCTTCCGTGGAAAAGTACAGTCGAAAAGCAAGGGAATGATCGATATGTTTACGGTTGAGCGCATCAAGCCCGAACTTTCCGTAAACGGTGAAGGATTGTTGCCCAACGACCGTTTCCAGCAAATCGTGAACCTGCACTTGTACAGCAGCATCAATTATTACAAAGCGGAACGTCACATCATGAAGGTGCTCGAGCGCGGATTGTCTTCGAAGCTGCACTACCACAGTATTGCCCACACCAAAGACGTGGTACGCGCCGTTGAGCGTTATGCCTTGCTGGAAGGTGTGACCGATGAAGGCCTGTTCCTGCTGAAATCGGCTGCGACCTACCACGATGCCGGTTTTGTGGAAAGTTATGAGATGAATGAACCGATCGGTGCGCGCATGGCTGAAGAAATTCTTCCGAAATATGGTTACTCCGAGCAGCATATCGAACAGATCAAGGAGCTGATCTTTGTGACGCAGATTCCGCACAAACCGAAAAACCACCTCGAGCAGATCATCTGCGATGCCGATCTCGATTATTTGGGGCGGGATGATTTCCACGAAATTGCCGATAAACTGCGCCGCGAATTAAAAGAGCACGGGAAAATCGACAGCGACCGCAAGTGGGATGAAATGCAGGTTTCATTCCTGCGTATGCATGTTTATTTTACACCGACCGCCATTGCCAGTCGCCAGGAAAAGAAAAACAAGAACCTGCAGGAAGTACTGGACCGTTTGGAGCGGAATGAATACGCGGATTAATTTTCTACCGGATCTCCATACTGAGGGATTGAGTTAGGTGACCAGGGATTGGGTCGCAAATCAGCTGTTTTTGGGAAGTCTTTACCTCACCAACTCGCTAATCGTCATCGCAATAATCACCGTATTGAACACAAAAGCGATGATCGAATGCATCAGCACCAAACGCCTCACCCCTTTGCTGGTGATTACGACATCAGATACCTGGAACGTCATCCCGATCACAAATGAGAAATACGCGAAGTCGAAGTAATCGGGTTTGTCATCGTCCGGGAAAGTGAGTCCGTTGGCGTGTTTGGAGAATCGCTTGTTGCGGTCACCATAAAAGAGATGGGCATACCGGAATGTGAATGAAAGATGGAGGACCGCCCAGGAAAAAACGATGGCCCCGATGCCGATTACGGAACTGATCCACGGAGCAACTTCCCATTCTTTTCGGGCTTCAAAAAACGAAAGTACAACACCCAGGCAAACGCTGCAGACCGAAATCACGATCAGGAACAGCAGCCAGCTTCTGAGATCTTCCTTGGCGCAGCGATCGGCAATTTTTCCCTGTGGTACACGCACAAAAATGGCCAGGCTGATGATGACATAGGTCAGCGCCATGCAATCCCAGCCCGCCAAAACGGCAAACGAAGCTGCGCGCGTAAAGTGATAGGCAATTCCACCGCCGATGAACCCTATAAAGGTTGAAAGCAACAGTTTTAATAAGTTCTCCTTATTCATGCGAGAGAGTTGTACGGTTTAAAAGTAAGGGTTTCTTCATCATTCTCATTTTCTTTCTCATTCTATATATAGCTTTTCAGAGCTAGAATGAGAAGCAGAATGAAGATTAGATTTCCACCCCCATAAAGCATACGTCATCCACCTGGTCTTCATTGCCTTTCCATTGAAAGAAAAAATCTTCGAGCAACTGCTGCTGGCGCACCAATGACTCGTGACGGATGCTCAGGATGTATTGACGAACGGTTGGTGTTTTCATCTTTTTACCCTCAGCACCGCCGAATTGATCAGCATAACCGTCGGTGAACAGGTACAGTCGATCGCCCGGATTTAATGACAACTGGTGTGTGGTAAAAGGTTCGTACCGGTCAAATTTCCCGACAGGGGCTTTGCTTCCTTTGATGATTTCAAAATCATCGGCATCCGGACGGAGGATCCACAGCGCATGGTGGGCGCCGGCAAACTGAACGCTGGAAAGATCATTGGAAAAGGCCAGCACACCGATATCCATTCCGTCTTTTACCTGGCTTTCGGAGGTGTGTTGGTTAAAGTTTTCCACCACCAGCTGACGTGTTTGGTCCAGCAGCTCGCCCGGAATCGTGCGTTTCATTTCGCGCACGGCACGGTTCATGGCATTGGAGCAAACGATGCTTACCATGGCGCCCGGAACGCCGTGGCCCGTGCAATCACAGCAGGCCAGCAGGTAGCCCGATGGCGTTTTTTCGAACCAGTAGAAATCGCCGGCTACAATGTCTTTCGGGAAATAGCTCACAAACGATTTAGGCAAAACGCTTCGAATCTGTTCCTTTTCGGGTAAAATAGCCTCCTGCAACCGTTTGGCGTAGCGAATACTCTGTAGAATCTCGGTGTTTTGGTGCTCAATGATCGCGTTTTTGACTTCCAGCTTATCGTGTGACTTTTTCTTGAACCGGTAACGATTCCAGATAAAAAACACCGTCATTAGAAGCAGGAGGATTCCCACGGTTCCCATCGTCATGTACAGCTTCGTCGTTTTCTCGGTAAACTCTTTATCGTGTTCCAGCATCAGAATGCGCTGGTTGTTTTCCTTAAGGGCAATCGCGGCTTCCATTTCAGCCATTTTCTTGGAAGCTTTTTGGTTGAACAGCTCGGTGCTCAGCTGCACGTACTGGTTTTGGTAGTAAAAAGCGCTGTCGTACAAGCCGTTGTTTGCCAATATTTTGGAATACAGGAAGGCCGCATTTTTGATTTCTTCCTTCGCACCGATTTCACTGGCAATGTTGTAGGCCAGCAGCGAAAAATAAGCCGCCGAATCGGGTTGGCCGATTGCGCGTTTTGCCTTTGCCAAATCTACGTAGCTGATCGCCAATCCCTGCTGATCATCCAGGTACAGTTTCAGGCTGATTGCCTTTTTCAGGTAGTTTTCCGCCGTTTGGTAATGGCTTCGTCTCAATTCGATGGTTCCTAATACGTCATAAGCGGTTGCCTGCACATATTGGTCTTCGTTTTGAATACCCAGCCTCAGCGCATTTTTCGCACTCGATTTCGCCCCGGCATAGCCTTCCATTTCCAGGTAAAGCTTCGAGAGGTTGGCATACGAATCACCTTTCGTGATCCTGTCGCCGTGTTTCAGCGCTCCTTTGAAATAGGACATCGCTTTCTCGTAATTTTGCTGCTGTAAATGAATGGCTCCCAATCCGTTGAGGCACATTGCTTTTCCCTTCGAATTGTCGGTTTTATTGAATAATGCCTGTGCACGGCTGATGTGTTCCACGGCCGAGTTGTACTTTCCCTCCAGGATTTCCAGGTCGCCGGTGTAAAACAACGCCCATGCTTTCCCGTCCTTATCGTGAATCTTTTCCGCCATTTTGAGCGCTTTGACCAAAAAACTGCGGCCCAGGTCGTATTCATCCGAATAATAATGACAGGTCCCCACGTCGATCAACGCACAAACACGCGCTTTGCTGTTCGGGTCCGAAAGGCTCAATTCGCGGTTGGAGAAATTCAGTGCTTTTTCGGGATCACTGAAAATGTAAGCGTCCACCGAATCGTGCAGCGACGTTGCGATTTGCTGGGCAGAAGCGTCCAGGCAGGAAAGCAGCAGTATGCACGTGAGAAACCGTTTCATTTTTTAGGGCGCATTAAGAAGCGGTAACCATAAAAATAAGGGTGATAAATTACTTTAATTTCTTGAATTAAGAAAACGCTGTTTACAAGACACAAAATTTTCAATCCCAAGCAACCCTCCTTCTGTGAGGGTTCGTCTTTATGTAAAGAAAGCCCGTGGGTTCCAACCACGGGCTATATTAGTAACGCAAATACACTCCACATGTACACCATTTATTACAACGATTATTACGTTACCAAATTTGTTTTCAAAAACGGTAATTTCTTCATTTTCCGAAACATTTCAGATGATTCCGAAATTGGAAGATTCTTTGATGAAGTAGATAACTCTGTTAAGACTTCTTGATGCGTTGAAAGACAATCTGATTCTTGTCGTCCATTCTAAGCACAAACTCATTGCTATCGGCGCAATACATTATGAACACCTCGGACTTGTCTGCGGCTAAGCAGGGATAGAAGATGTCTCCGTTGTCTTTCTTCTCCTCCTTTACAATTTTCATTTTCCATTGTTCCGTTTGGTAATCTGGAAATGTGATGTAAATCCAACCTTCCTCCAGCATTACATCAATTTCTCCTTCTTTCAATTCTTCGGTTACTTTGGCTCCATCTTGCCAATACGACATGCTTCCGTACGTGTAGTCTTGGGAAAATGAATGGCTGGCGATAAAGAGTGCAATTGTTGTTATTAAACGTTTCATAAACTCGTTTTACTTCTGTTAAGTACCATAACAGTGGATTAGTTAAAACAAGAAGGCGTGGTACTTAGCGTATCCGCCACTCTGGATCGCCAGACCCAACAACACGGAATACACCAATACCACGCCCTTTTTCGGGAGCAGATAGTCTATTTCTCGTGTTGTCATTTAAACTGGCGATTCGAGTGACGCGAGATAGCTAACGCTTACTTATATGTATAATTTCTATTCTATTTCATTCGCATAAATTGTTCTATAAAGTTACGAAATTTACCACTTACGAGAATGGTCTGAAGCCATTGACCAAGACAAGCGTTTATTTAGCCCTTGATTTAGAGCAACTAAGAAACGACCAAGCTCGGTTTCTTGTCTTGTATTCCAACGGAACTCAAACTCGTGGCAATATCTATACAAGAGATGCTTACTGGCGAAATGATATACTCCAAAGATTCCTTTCTTCAATTGGCTCCAAAAGCATTCGATTGTATTGGTATGCCCGCCATCGATAACGTATTGTCCTTGGCCGTGATTAACGGCGAAGTGGGCTTCGAAAAAGCGGTCTATTCCAATATAGCTTCGATATTCGTCTGTATGGATCACGCTAGTGTCTGAAATAAAATGTCTCGCTAGCGCTTGTAAACCCGCTCCGCAAAGGTTCTTAACGTGTATTATCTTTACGCGTCCTCGTTTGCCTCTTTCGACCATACCGTAAATTGCGCATTTATCTATTAAAGCTCTCCCTTGGTTGCCTTTAACCTTTTTATCCCAGTGCCGGTTCTTGTTCTTACCGCCAACGAATGTTTCGTCCAGTTCCACTTCACCAGAAAGACGCAGTGTTTTGTCGGTCATTGCGTGACGTATGCGATGAAGCATGAACCAAGCTGTCTTCTGCGTTACTTTCAGTTTCTTGGCTAAGCCGTAAGATGAAAACCCTTTTTTATTGTTTACGAAGATGTACAGAGCGTAGAACCATTTCCTTAGACTTATTCTTGTCCCGTGTAAGAAAGTTCCGGAGGTAACGGAAAAAGTGGCTTTGCACGAGGAGCATTTGTAGAACTTACCGCTGTTCATAATGTAAAGTTTGTCCTCGTGGCCGCAAGCGCATTTAGGCTTGCCATTCCAACGATGCTCCATTAGCCATTCACGGCATTTATCATCGGTATTGAAGTAATCGAGAAAGTCGAGATCAGAGGCAATTTCAGTGAAAGAGTTCATTTGGCGAGTTTTGAGTCTTCAAAATTTCGCAAACTGTTTTGTATATCCGAAACGGATGAACAAAAAGACGTTATACGTTACCGCGTTCTGAACAAGCCATCGAACATTTAAAACCCTCCCCCACTTGGGAGGAGGGAAATACTCCAATGACTATGCGCGCTAGGCAACTGGAGAAATGAAAAGTTGTATATTGTAAAAGAAGCCCCGAAGAGCCTTTAACAGCGAACCAATTTGATTTGGTTTTTCTTTTTGTTTGGTCTCATGCAATATCGGTCGATTTCCATATCCCGGCATGAAGCAGCTCTTCGGGGTTTTCATCTAAAGTAATCCGCCTCATAAGTTAGAAGTAGATTCTTGTAGCGGTTGTAGAATTCTCCCCAACTGTATTCCTTACTCAAAGTAAGCACATCTGTTTTCCACCCCAATGTTCTGCCTGCGAATAGAAACAGTAAGTTATTCTCCATTGCCATATCTATATGCGTGGATTGAACAAGCGGCGTATCGGCTTTTAGGATTCTTGCGGCTACGTGCCGAGGGAAGTCCTTGCAGTAATCTCCAGTTTCTAGCGTGTAGTCTTTTATGGAATATTGAAAATTTCTCAGATTGAAAATTGGGTTTTGTAGCTCTTCGGTATTGGAATAGCTCTCTAGGTGGTATGATTTACCTACTCCAAATAATACGTAATAACATTCTCCTTTGTGTAAAAGCGTACATAGTTCTCCTGAAACAAAATATTTTGCGCCAATAACCAATGCTACTCGTTTCTCCTCCATTTGTTACAGTTTGTTTTCTGTAACTTTGGTTTAAGAAATTAAAGTAAGTTATCACCAAAATAAGTGATAAACAGCAGTCCGAGGATGAAAAATCCGGTAGCGTAAGGCCGCGTGGTGTCATTGGCAAAAAACTCACCCAACATCCACACCGAATTGGCCATGATCCAGCAAACGACCGCCAGGTTGTGAAACAATTCCGATTGGTTTTTACGGGTTATGATCGTGATGTAGATAGCCACCAGCACGGTTGGTACAATCATGATGGTGCCCATCAGTTTAAAATCGGCCACCCAGCAAAGATCCTTCAGCAACCACAGCAAAATGTGGAAATTTTCAAAAGTGCGCACTTTCGTTGAAACAACAGGCGGTGTATCGTTTTGCTCCATGTAACTCTAATTTTCACGCCGAGACGTAGTAGTTTTTCCAAAACACCAACTTTCGGTTTGGGATGTTTGCCCTAAATGTACTATTTTAGAGTAAACTACGTTTTAGAATTTTAAACGAGTTCGAATACTTTGGCATTGGTTTTGCAGATGCGTATTGACCTATTAATGAAAATTAGTCATGAAAAAAGGAATGTTTATCGCTGTATTGTTGGTAGTCGGATTGTTTATCACAAGCAGCCAGCTGGTAACCTACCCAAGTGTTACCAACGAATCGTTTCAGGTGGGCGAGAAATTGCGTTACCGTATCACGTACGGTTTCGTGGATGCCGGTGAAGCCAACCTGGAAGTAAAATCGACCACGAAGAAAGGAGCAGGTTCACGCGAACTGTTGCACGTAAAAGGAACGGGTAAAACACTCGGCGGATTCAATGCCGTATTTAAAGTGAATGATACCTATGAAAGTTACATCGACAAAAAAGGCGTCTTTCCGTGGCAATTTGTACGTCGCGTAGATGAAGGCGGCTACAAGATCAACCAGGATTATACCTTTAAGCACGACAAGCTGAAGGTAGACAACGGTGAAGGAAAAGAGTTTACGATCCCGGTCGGAATCCAGGATATGATCTCCTCATTCTACTATGCGCGTACGCTTGACTTCAAGAACGTGAAGAAAGGTGACGTGTTTGAGTTCAAATGCTTCATGGATGACAAGGTTTGGCCATTGAAAGTGAAGTTCGTGGGCGATGAGGTGATCCACATCCGCAAAGGGAAATTCGCTTGTAAGAAATTTGTTCCGGTGGTGCAGACAGGGCGTTATTTCAAAAGTGAGAACGACGTGAACTTCTGGGTAACGGACGATAAGAACCGCATTCCGATCCTGATCCGTGCGAAAATTCCGGTGGGAACCGTGAAGCTGCACCTGGTGGAATGGTCGGGCCTGAAAACGGACCTGGTAAAAGTAAAATAGTAGAGGACAACCTAAGAGCTTGTTTTTAGATCGCACTTCAGACAGGCTCTTATTTCCAATGAAGCCATCAATCGGTAGAAAATCCGGTTGGTGGCTTTTTAGTAGCAGGTAATTAATTCCACAAACAGAATTAGGATATTCAGTAATTTGAGTGTTTGCAATAGCGTGTTTTACAAAACCGGAATTTTTCCAATCGGAACACCCCCAAAACAAATATTTCACAAAAAGCAACAAAATATTGCAAAACAAAACATCCTAAAAGTTTAGTTTTGTGATAGATTTCACAAATTTGTTTACTATTTATACATCCGTTTGATTTACCTTTGTTCTAAACGGCACATAGGATGGAATTCTCACCTGAGGTACAGCAGCGTTTGATGCTCCTCAAAGAAAAATACGACGCACAGGGCCAGGACATGGTACCTTATCTGGATGGTTTGCTTTATGCGAAAACCGTCACATACTGGGATTACATCCAGGTAGACACGTTATTGTCGCTGCAGAAAACATCGACAGACTTCCCGGACGAGACCATTTTTGTGGTCTATCACCAAATCACGGAGTTGTACTTTAAACTGGCATTACACGAGTTCAAGCAATTGGGCGAACTGGAAAACATGAATGCGGCGTTCTTCATTGCGCGCGTAAAACGCATTAACCGTTACTTCGAAGCATTGACCAAAAGTTTTGAGATCATGATCGACGGGATGGAGCGTGAACAATTCCTGAAATTCCGGATGTCATTGCACCCGGCGTCGGGCTTTCAATCGGCGCAGTACCGCAAAATTGAAATCTGCTCAACGGATTTCTTACAGTTGACCCACAAAGATGTACGTGCATCCTTCACCGGTAACGAACCGATCAGCCAGATTTTTGAACATGTGTACTGGAAAGAAGGCGCAACCGATGCGGTAACGGGTAAAAAGACGCTGGTACTGGAAGATTTCGAAAGACGTTACCGCGACGAATTCATCGAACTGGCCGAAGAACAACGTACCAAAAACCTGTGGCAATGCTACCTGCGTCTTTCGCCGGAAGAGCAAAACCAGATCGAAGTGATCCAGGTCATGAAGCAAAACGATATCAATGTGAATGTCAACTGGCCGTTGATGCACTATAAATCAGCTGTAAAATACCTGCAGCAGAAACAGGGTGACATTGCCGCGACCGGTGGCACCAATTGGCAAAAGTACCTGCCGCCGCGTTTCCAGAAACGCATTTTCTACCCGCAATTATGGTCGGAAGAAGAAGTGGAAGAATGGGGCAAATCGTGGGTGGAGTCGGTATTGGCCTGATCTGCACGACCAGAGACCATCAGCTTTTTTCAGCGAATTAATAAGTTTTCAAAAGGGCACGTAATATTGCGAATTTACGTGCCTTTTTTTGTCCCGTGATTTCGCAATATTACGTGGGGATTGTACAACCCGGGAAAACACCCGAAATTCGCTCAACATCTCCTTCCATTCATATTTCGGCATTCATCGTCCATAATTGAGATTTGCCGTACCTTTACACCATGATACGTTTCATCTTGCTTTCGGGTGTTTTTGCAGTATTACTGGCTGCCGGTAGTGTGGAACGGAAAGGCCATCTGCCGGACGAACTCAAAGAAGTTTCGGGCTGGGTGTTCGTGAACGACACCACGCTTATTGCCCACAACGACGGCGGAAACGAATCCATTCTTTACGTACTCAACCTCGACGGCAGCATTCGTCACCAAACCAAATTGAGCGGTATCGACAATGTTGATTTTGAAGACATCACTTCCGATGGCAAAAACTGGCTTTATCTTGGTGATTTCGGAAACAACAACAACGACCGTACCGACCTTGCCGTTTACAAGCTCAACATCCAGGAAGTACTAACCAGGGAAGTGGTTACCGGAAAGGCCATCCGGTTTTCCTACGCCGAACAGAAAACCTACCCGGCGGCTGAAAAAGAGCGTTATTACGATGCCGAAGCAATGGCCTACTACAATGATTCTATCTGGATCTATACCAAATGCCGGGCGGTGCCGTTCGACGGAAAATGCATGATCTACGGACTTCCGACGACTCCCGGAACGTACAAGACCAAACGCAAAACGTACCTCAAAACCGGCAAACGCAACTGGTTGTTTGATTCGGTGACTGCGGCCGATATTTACAAAAAAGAGCTGTATTTGCTGACGTATTCCAAAATCCTCATTTACACCATTGGAACTGACGGAAAAGGAACGTTCAAAACGCAGGTCTCCATCAATCCTGTTACGCAAAAAGAAGCCCTGGCCGTCAGGAAAAACGGGAAGATCTACGTAACCGACGAACACCAGAAAATCATTGGCGGCGGCACCATTTTCGTAGTGACCCAAAAGGAAAAGAAACTATGATTTTAGAAAACTACGACGCGATCATTTACGATATGGACGGCGTGCTCACCGATTCGGAGCCGATCTGGAAAATTGCCATGGAAGAAGTGTTTGCTTCTGTGGGCTGCACGCTTACACGCAACGATTTTCAACGCACAGTAGGCCTTCGGATTGATGAGGTGGTTTGTTACTGGTATGCCGTCGCGCCATGGAAAGAAGGTACACCGGCAGAGGTTGAAAACCGCATTATTCAACGAATGGTTGCGTTATTGACTGAAAGAGCAGTGCCGTTGCCCGGCGTGATCGAATCGCTGGAATTTTTCAAAGCCCAGGGAAAAAAGATCGGGCTGGCCACTTCTTCCTACGAAATCCTGATCGACACCATACTCCAGACACTTGGCATCGGGCATTACTTCGAACAGGTCCATTCGGCCGAACGTGAACAGTATGGCAAACCTCATCCGGCGGTCTATTTGACAACCGCTCAGCAACTGGGCGTTCTTCCGCAGCGATGTTTGGTAGTCGAAGATTCGCTCAACGGGATTATTTCTGCCAAAGCCGCACGCATGACTGTGATCTGTGTTCCTGAAAAAAGCCATACGCCGGAACCGAAACTGATGCTGGCCGATGCGCAATTCGACTCGCTGACCGATGTGGTCCGTTATTTTAAACAGCAAATTTCCAGCACATGTTAGTACAAATCGACGATAAAATTCTCTCAACCGAACTCTTTGAACGCAAGTTTGTTTGCGACCTCAATGCCTGCAAAGGCGCTTGCTGCGTGGAAGGCGATGCGGGTGCTCCGCTGACGTTGGAAGAAGTGGATATTCTGGAAGAAATCTACGAAGACGTGAAGCCGTTCATGCGCCCCGAAGGAATTGCAGCGGTGGAAGAAGAAGGGGTTTTTTACATGGACATGACCAATGAACCTGCCACAACGCTGGTCAACGGTGCCGAATGCGCGTTTGTTTATTTCGATGAGCAGGGCATTACCAAATGCGCGATTGAAAAAGCGTACCTGGAAGGAAAAACCACCTGGAAAAAACCGATTTCCTGTCATTTATACCCGATCCGCGTCAAAGACCTGGGCGATTCCATCGCGCTGAACTACGACCAATGGCCGATCTGCAAACCCGCTTGTGCCTGCGGTGAAGCATTGAACGTACCGGTTTTCCGCTTCTTAAAAGAACCGCTGATTCGTGCTTACGGGGAAGAATTTTACAATGATTTATTACAGGTAGAAAAAGAACTGGAAGGTTAAAAAGCGAATTCTTGCCAAAAACGACAAAAGTCATAATTTGTTAGCAACAGAGTAGTTACATTTAGGGTGAAACATGTCGTGATTATGATTCAAAGAATTACTGCTATTGCTCTGCTGTTGTTGCTGGCGGGTTGCTCCGGCGAACAAGAAGTTGTGAAACCAACCGTTGAAACCATTACCGAATCGATTTATGCTTCGGGGATCATCAAAAGTGAAGACCAATACCAGGTTTTTTCCACCGTCAACGGGATAGTAGAAAAAGTGTACGTTGAAGAAGGCGACACTGTTGTGATAGGCCAGCCACTCTTTTCACTGTCCAATACAATACAAGAACTCAACAAAGAAAATGCCTCACTTACAGCCGCGTTTTACGACCTGAATGCCAACCAGGAAAAAATCAATGATGCACAACAGCTGGTTGATTTAACCCGCAGTAAAATGCGAAACGACAGTACACTGTATGCGCGTCAGCTTTCCCTGTGGAAACAAAACGTGGGCTCAAAAGTAGAATTGGAACAACGCGAGCTGGCTTACGAAAATGCACAAAACAGCTACCAATCGGCGATTGTAAAATACAATGATCTCAAACGGCAGTTGGCATTCAATTCTTCCCAATCTAAAAAAAACCTGCTGATTGCCCGGAAGATCAACGATGATTATGTGGTGAGAAGCGAAATCAATGGAATTGTCTACGGGATATACAAAAAAAGAGGCGAGCTGGTAAGTCCCCAAACACCCGTTGCCGTACTTGGAAACGCAACCAGGTTTATCCTGGAAATGCAGGTTGATGAATACGACATCACGCAAATTAGAAAAGGCCAGCAAGTCATCGTTTCAATGGACAGTTACAGGGGAAAAACCTTCGAAGCGCGGGTCACAAAAATCAACGCGATGATGAACGAACGCACCAAATCGTTTACGGTTGAAGCTACCTTTATAAAACAGCCACCGGTATTGTTCCCTAATTTTAGTTTCGAGGCCAATATTGTATTGCGCTCCAAAAAAAATGCATTGCTGATACCGCGTTCTTTATTGTTACCAGGCAATAGGGTTCTGCTGTCGAACGGTGAAAAAAGAAAGGTAACAATAGGTCTGAAAGATTACCGGCAAGTGGAAATCACTTCTGGTTTGAAAGCAACCGATGAATTGATTCGACCCGAAGAATGAACGTCAAACTGATCATAGGCGTATCGCGTTCCTTATTAAGGGCGCGGCTCAAGCAAACGATGATTGCCGCAATCGGTGTGACTTTCAGTATCACTATGTTTATAACCCTGCTCAGTTTTATGGGCGGATTGAACAGTATGCTCGACGGATTGGTGATTAACCGGACACCGCATGTGCGCTTGTACAACGAAATCCTTCCGGCCAAACACCAGCCAATTGATATGGCGCCCGGTTATGAGGAAGACTACAATTTTGTGAGCTCGGTTAAACCGAAAAATGAACGGGCAGATTTACGCAATAGCGGAGCCATTATTCGAACACTGCGAAGTGACAAACGCGTTTTGGGTGTAGCGCCAAAAATCAATGCCCAGGTGTTTTTCAATGTCGGATCGATAGATCTTTCCGGCGTAGTGAACGGAATAGATGTAGAGGAAGAAAACAGGCTGTTTACGTTTAGTGACTATGTAGTAGCAGGTGATTTCATGGATTTGAAAAATACGCCCAACAGTATCATTTTGGGAAAAGCGCTGGCCGAAAAAATGTTGGCGTCAGTTGGTGATATGGTACAGATAACCACTTCGCGCGGTGAAAGGATCCAACTCAAGGTGGTGGGTTATTTTCAATCCGGATTACAGGATATTGACAAAGTGCAAAGTTATACCTCGCTCAGCACAACTCAAAAAATGCTGGGAGTTCCAAACAGCTACATTACCGACCTGCAGGTGAAACTCACTGATCTGAATGAAGCCCCGGATGTGGCCAAAGAAATGGAATCAACATTCGGTGTGGAAGCCATCGATATTCAAACGGCTAATTCACAATTCGAAACAGGAAGTTTTATCAGAACCCTGATTTCTTACGCCGTTGGAATAACGCTGCTGGTTGTTGCCGGATTCGGGATTTACAATATCCTGAACATGATGATCTATGAAAAAATGGATTCCATCGCCATATTGAAAGCAACAGGTTTTTCGGGAAAAGATGTCAACCGCATTTTTATCACCATCGCCATGACAATCGGTTTGGTGGGTGGTGTTTTCGGATTGCTTTTCGGTCTGGGACTTTCAGCGGTCATAGACCAAATTCCGTTTAATACTGAAGCGCTTCCGACTATCAAAACGTACCCGGTAAACTACAACCCGAAATTTTACATCATAGGAGGCATTTTTTCATTGGTCACGACCTATTTTGCCGGATATTTTCCTTCGCGCAAAGCCAGTAAGATAGACCCCGTCATTATCATTAGAGGCAAGTAATATGGATCCGATTATTCTTGAGGCCAAACAAATCAACAAGTACTTTCACGACCCGGTAACAGTGCAGGTGCTGAAGGAGATTACGTTTTCGATCCGCAAGAGCGAATTTGTATCCATTATTGGAAAATCGGGTTGCGGAAAGTCGACACTGCTCTATATTCTTTCTACAATGGATACCGATTACGAAGGTCAATTGTTTATCGACGGGCAATCAATCAGGGGAAAAAAGGAGGCCGAACTGGCGTTCATTCGGAATGAAAAAATAGGGTTTGTGTTTCAATTCCACTACTTACTCAACGAGTTTTCAGTACTTCGAAATGTGATGCTGCCCGGATTAAAACTAGGGAAGTATTCCGAAAAAGAAATAGAACACCGCGCTTATGAAAAGCTTCGGATTTTGGGTATTGAAAATGAAGCGTTCAAAAATCCCAACCAGCTTTCGGGCGGACAAAAACAGCGCGTTGCCATTGCACGGGCCCTGATCAATGATCCGCTTGTTATTATGGGTGATGAACCAACAGGAAACCTCGATAAAAAAAACAGCGAAATTGTTTTTGAGATCTTTCAGCAACTGGCACAAGAATACCATCAATCGCTGCTTATTGTCACACACGACAATAGTTTTGCCGAGCGAACCCACCGCATTATTGAGATGGAAGACGGCAGTATCATCCGGATGTAACGGATCAATCAACAACCGGCATCTGTCGCCAGCTCTCCGTTTCTGTTTGAAAATCTGCAATACGGGCGTTTAGGTTGTAGTAAGTAAGCCTTTCATTTGAAGGGAATGAAACAGATTTCACAAAGACAATTTATTCCATTATTTTGATTTGTTTTTTAATAGAACGATCAGTTAATCAATGCAAAAGGCCTTATATTGAAACATTTATCGGTTTTTCCTTTCTCGTTTCCAAATAATTGCGTTTCTTCGTTCACCAATAAAAAACAACACGTTATGTCACAAGAAACTGATCTACTCGACAGCAATTTTGTCGCCCCTGCTCAATACAAAGAGTTTGATTTCCCGATTGAATTTTCATTTAAAATCGGAACATTAGCCAATGATTTCATTGCTACGGATGCCAACGGAAAAACCATCGCTTACGTGCGTCAAAAGATGTTCAAGTTCAAGGAAGCGATCATGATTTATACCAATGACAAGAAAACCGATTTGTTGTATAAAATCAATGCCGACCGTATCATTGACTTCAATGCCAGTTACAGCTTTACCGATGCTAATGATAAAGTGTTGGGCCGTGTTGGTCGTCGTGGGATGCGTTCTTTGCTTAAAGCACATTACGAAATTTTCGACAACGACAACAAAACCGAATATTCCATCAGGGAAGAAAATCCCTGGAGCAAGGTATTTGACGCATTGCTGTGCGAAGTTCCGCTTTTGGGAATGTTCTCAGGATATTTCTTCAACCCGAGATACGGTGTATTTGACAATGACGGAAAAATCTTTGCTCGTTTGTCTAAAAAACCGGGTTTCTTTGGCCGTCGATTCAAACTGGAAAAACTCGAAGAGCTTCCGGAAGGTGACGGTGAGCGTATGATGCTTGCGTTGATGATGATGATCCTGCTCGAGCGCAGAAGAGGATAAAACAATTTCCTATGAAAAACGAAAGCTCATTCACGGTTGGTGGATGGGCTTTTTTTATTGGATGCGGATACTTAAACGGGAATAAATTTTTGTACCGAACGAAACATAGTGTAATATTGCAACATCCAAAATTTGCGATATTGCAATATCGTAAAATTACGAAGAGCCCCCGTGGTTACTGGCTTTTTAGTTTACCCGACCCCGCAGTACGAACAAAACTGTGCACCGTGGCGGTGTTTGAAAGGAGTTGCTGTATCGTAAATGTCCTCTAAGATCGCCCGGATCACCTGTTCCACCAGGTCCGTGGCTTCGGCCAGGTTCAAATCGCCTTTAAAGTCAAGATGGAACGGGCTTTCCGACGTGTTGATAAACGAAAAGATCCCCACTTCATCGAGTGGTTTGCCGTAAGCGTGATGAAACAGGTAACAGTAGATCAGCAGCTGCAGCACGTGGTTTTTTTCGCCTTTTGAGCGTACTTTTTTCAGGATGGCATCTACGTAATCACCTGATTTTCCTAAAGAAACAGCCACTGCTTCCGGCTTCACGCCCCCCGATTTGTAGTCGATTACACGGTAGTTTCCGTTGCGCTTATCAATGCGGTCCAAAATTCCCTGCAGGTTGGCCGGCCGCTGTTTTCCATCGATCTCAAACGAGGTCGGAACGACAATTTCGTGTTCCAGTGCTTCAATATGCAGGGTGCTCTGCGGATTGTTTTCACACATGGCAATCTCGCGTGAGAGCACTTTCTGGATGATCTCGTTTGCTACCACATACGTAATGTGATTGGTCCCGGAAGCATATACCTGCGGGTCTTCACTGAAATGAACCTGGAATGCTTTATCAACTTCCAAAGGTGCGGCATCCTTCATTTTTTTCCAGTCGTCGATGCCGATGGCGTTCGGAACAATGTTGTTTTCGAGGTACAAAGGATTCGTCCGGGAAAACGGCTGAAGCAGGTTTTCGAGCACTTCGTGCAGGATTGTTCCCAGCGTATTACTCTCGATCGACTCTTCCACCTTGGATTCTTCACCGATGCGCAGTACATAACGATAATAGAAATTGAGCGGACATTCCAAAAAGGAGTTGAGCTTCGAAAAGGTTAGTCCCTCCACCAGCAGCTCGTCCAACCGCGCAATTACCGCAGGCGTCTTTTCAACCGAATGTTCGGCAATATGCTCGTCATTTCCGAGTGTATAAAAACGTTTGTTGATCACAAACTTCGGGTTCACCACTGCCAGCTCCAGCTCCAGTTGCTGGATGAAGCGGCTTGGTTCCTGGGCGGCGACACCGTCCTGGGCGGTAGCGTAGGTGACGTGAAGTTCTTCGGCCGAATGCAGCAGGCGGTAAAAGTGATGCGCAAACAATCCTTGTTTTTCGCGTGGAGTCGGTAATTGGAAAAACCGCCGCAAATCCATCGGGATCAGCGTTTGAATCGGGTTGGTCGGGGGCATTGTTCCTTCGTTCAGCCCCATCACAATGAGTCGTTTGAAGTCCAGCCCGCGGGTTTCGAGCAACCCCATGATCTGCAATCCTTCCATCGGGTTCCCGAAGTACGACATGCTTTCACTGCTCCAATGCTGGTTGAAGAGATTCCGAAATGTTCCGAGCTGCATTTCCGGGGTATGGGCCTCGCTCAGTACGTTGGTCAAACCGATCAGCGCGTGGTCGAAGCTACGCAGCACGGCTTTTTCCAGCAGGTTTTTTTCGGGAAGCAGTTCATCAAACCAGGAGTTGAGCCGATGAACAATTTCCATCGCCTTCGGCCAGTCGCCCTGCCACGGTTCAAATACCGCGCTGTTGAGCAATTGCAGGCGATCACTGACGCCCAGCTCATTTACGCTCAAAAACAAACGGTTGTTGGCAACGATCGAGCTTTCCAGTTTCCCGACGGCGGCAAGTTCTTCCTTGTTCAGGACTCCCTGTACAAACGGGTGGTGAAAATACTGGATGACATCTTTATAATAAACAGACTTTCCTTTTCTTCGCTGGTATTGCTCCTGGACGCGAAACAGCAGGTCGACCCACAATCGAAGCGAAGTTGCCCGCAGCGGTAAACCTAGCGTAATGTTGGCCTTCCCGATGGAAACGGGCAAATGCTGGATGAGCGAAACGATCAACTGTTCGTCGCCCAGTAAGACGAGGGTTTCATTCAGCTGTTCCGGTGTGAGGCCGGCCAAAAGTGTTCCCACAACCTTTGCCTGTCCGGTAGTTTGGGCGCATTCGATCATTTCCACGGAACAGGCTTTATGCTGCAATTCGTCTACCACAAACGGCAACGATTTTACCTGCAGGTGTTCCAGCAAAACCCGCTGAAAAGTTCCGGCTTCGTGCAAAGAATCATTCAGGTAAAAGCTGTCACTGTCGATAAAAATCTGCGCGCGGCCCATCACGTAGAGCTGTTTCATGATGCTCAATTCGGCAATTGAAAGGGCGTTGAACCCCGCAAAAACAAAATGTGCGCCGGCATTTTTACGAAATACGCGGTCAATGTTTTCAGCCACATCCCGGTATACTTTTCCCTTGGTGGTTTGCCGGTCGGCCAGCAGTTTTTCGGCCAGGGCAAAATAATAGGGCCCCAGCTTTTCCCAGAAAGCCATGAATTTCAGCTGCCCAAGACTCAGTTCTTCCTGGTTAAAACTCCAGTTTTCCAGCTCGCGTACATCGCGCAGGTTTTTAAACAGCTGTTTGGGCTGCACCAGGTAACGGTCGATCTCGTCAAAATCATTCAGCAGGAGCTGTCCCCAGTTCAGGAATGCATCAAACGTATCGGTTTCGTGCTCGATCGGATCTTCCCGGAAAATCGCGTACAACTGGAATAGCAAACGCGTTCGGTCTGCCACCGGTTCGTCCACCAATTGCTGCATCCATCGGTCGATCGTTACAATTTTCGGCGAGAGCTTCGGCTGATCATCTGTCGCATACAACGAGCGCTGCATATAGGCGATCATACGCTCCGACGGCACAATTACCGTAAGCTGATGCAAAGGAATTCCCTGCTTGATGATAGCCGCTGCGACACGATCGGTAAACGGAGTCATTCTTGAATTGTCGGTTTGTCAGTTATTTAAGTTTACCACTTTGGTTCCCCGGCTCTCTATTTAGCTGGTTCCCTTCGAAGATCAGGTAGAAATAAAAGCGTATCCCGATGTCAGAGTCAGATCTTCCGTATTTACCGTTAATACAGGGATTTGCCTGTCATTTTCCAGCAAATGCTGTACAAATGAATGCATTGTCGGAAGGAATGTATCGCTGTGGTGGTAAGAAACCGCCAACAAATCCGCATCCACCGATTCGGCGTAGGCCAGCAATTCCTGCTCATAGGTCTTGCGCTGCTGCAGGTTTTGCAATTCGCATTTGATCCCGTGTTCGGCAAAAAAGCGGCGTAATACTGTTTGATTGGTTTGCGTTTTGATGGCCAGCCATTCGTCGGTATGGTGCGAACCAACCAGGTGAATCGTTGCGTTAAATTGTTTGGCGATAGACGCCGCGAAGCTTGCGATCTGCAGACTTTCACGCTCGAAATAATACGGCATCACAATATTTTTGATCGGACCGCTTGTATTGCCGCCCTGTGTAATCATGAACGGCGTACTGGTTGAGCTTACCAGTTTCAGCGCGTGGCTTCCGAACAGTTTCTGCAATCCCGTTGCACCATGAGTTCCCATTACGATCAGGCTGGCGCCCACTACATCGCTGGCAATGGAAATGCTGTCGTAAATATTTCCGACCAATACTTTTGTGGTTACCAGGGCGCGTTCGGCGTCCGTGAGGTTTTCCGTAAAGGTGACAAATCGTTCCCGGGCTTCTTTTACTGCTTGTTTTTTATCTACAAAATGCAGCATCAGTACCGAACCGTCGTTGGCAATAGCAAGGTCCAGGGCAAGTCTCATAGCAGTTTCCGACACCGTCGAAAAATCAATAGGACTCAAATAAATAGGAGATTTCATAGTTTTCGAGTTTTGCTTAGAAAGCACTAATATAATCAACCTTGGTCATTTATTTCATGATCCCGGTCAGCTTATGCGCTATATTAAAGCGGCTTTGTGCATAACAAGAATTAAATGACGAGATTTTAAACAAAAAATTCACCTAACTTGTTGTTTAAATAAAAATAGTTGCTACATTTGATTAATAATTCGTCAACATTACGTTTAATAATTCATCACGTGACGCACATAGAAGTTGGCCAACATGCTCCCGAATTTGAAGCGATCGATCAAACGGGGAAAAAGCATAGCCTGAAAATGTACCGCGGTAAAAAGCTGATTGTCTATTTCTATCCGAAAGACAATACGCCCGCATGTATCAACCAGGCGTGTAGTTTACGTGATAGTTATGCGCAGTTGCGAAGAAAGGGATATGCATTATTAGGTGTGAGTATGGACAGTGCGAAATCACATGACCGGTTTATCGCAAAGCACAACCTGCCTTTCCCGCTGATTGTGGATGAAGACCGCAAAATGATTGATGCATTTGGCGTGTGGGGTGAGAAAAAATTTATGGGGAGGATTTACGACGGAATCCACCGTACAACGTTTGTGATGGACGAAGAAGGAAATGTTAGACACATTATTACAAAACCCAAAACGAAAATACACGGGGAAGAAATTCTCGCACTTTAAAAAAGAAAAAAAACCAAAAAACCGCAGAAGAACGTAAATAGATTACGTTCTACCGGGTGTAGATTTGCAGAAACGATTAGGTAAAAACGATAAAAAGAAACGTTATGGCAGTTAAAGAAATCAACGCAGAAAAACTGAAAGCACTTCAGTTGACAATGGAAAAATTAGACAAAACCTTTGGTAAAGGTACGGTAATGAAACTGGGCGATGAGGCTGTGGAACAAGTGGAAGTTATTCCATCCGGGTCGATTACGCTTGACCTTGCCCTGGGTGTAAACGGTTTTCCGAAAGGAAGGATCGTGGAAATATACGGACCGGAATCGTCCGGTAAAACAACGCTGGCTATTCACGCGATTGCGGAAGTTCAAAAACAAGGTGGAATCGCAGCGATCGTGGATGCCGAGCATGCATTTGACCAGTTCTACGCGCAAAAATTGGGTGTGGATATTGCAAACTTACTGATCTCTCAGCCCGATAACGGTGAACAGGCATTGGAAATTGCCGATAACCTGATCCGTTCGGGAGCAGTTGACCTGTTGGTGATCGACTCCGTGGCGGCATTGACTCCGAAAGCGGAAATCGAAGGAGAAATGGGCGACTCGCAAATGGGACTCCAGGCACGTTTGATGTCGAAAGCCCTGCGTAAGCTCACCGGTTCGATCAGCAAAGCGAAATGCTGCTGCATCTTCATCAACCAGCTTCGCGATAAGATCGGTGTGATGTTCGGGAACCCGGAAACAACTACCGGAGGAAACGCCCTGAAGTTTTATGCTTCGATCCGTGTGGATATCCGTCGCGCGAGCCAGATTAAAGAAGGTGAGGAAGTGATTGGAAACCGTGTTAAAGTGAAGGTGGTGAAAAACAAAGTTGCGCCGCCGTTCCGTAAAGCCGAATTTGATATCATGTACGGTGAAGGAATCTCGAAAGTGGGAGAAATCATCGACCTGGGTGTAGAATTGAATATTGTGAAGAAAAGTGGTTCCTGGTTCTCCTATGGTGAAACCCGCCTGGGTCAGGGTCGCGACGCCGTAAAAAGCATGATCGCCGACAATCCTGAGCTAATGGATGAACTGGAACTGAAAATCAAAGAGGCTCTTGGGTCACCTGCAACTGCTGCAGCGGTGGCGATGGCACAAGACTAACTGCATATCGTTTCTATGAAGAACGCTCTTGTCCGCCTCAGGCGGGTAGGGGCGTTTTTTAGTTTCCCGTGATCGTACTTTTTCATTCTCTGTCCGCGCTTCTGCTCATTCGCTAAGTTTCCTTACTTTTGGCACAAAATTGTGATATGGTATTGTCAATGACAGGTTACGGAAAAGCCGCCGGAACGTTCGAAGGAAAAAAGATCGTGGTGGAAATCCGCTCGTTGAACAGCAAGAGTTTGGATCTCAATCTGCGCCTCATGCCCTTGTATCGCGAAAAAGAACTCGATCTTCGCGCAATTATCGGTGAGCACCTCGACCGCGGTAAAGTAGAAGTTTCCATTTCACTTGAAAACTCCGGTGATTCGAAAAACTACACCATCAACAAGGAACTGGCCCAGGCCTATTACAATGATATCAAAGCTGTTGCCGAGGTGGTTGGTGAAGAACCAAAAGACCTGCTGGCAATTGTCATGCGCATGCCGGAAATCTTTACCAATGAAAAAGAACAGCTTTCCGAAGCCGAAGGTTTGTTCCTGAACCAATTGGTACACGAAGCGTGCGAGCAGCTTATTACCTTCCGTAAGCAGGAAGGCGACCAGTTGAAACGCGATTTTGAGCAAAACATCAAGAGAATCGGCGACTTACTGGAAGAAGTTCCTCAATACGAATCAGCAAGGATCGATATTGTTCGTGAACGTATGCGTTCCAGTCTTGAAAAGATCAGCAATACTGCTGTCGATGACAATCGCTTCGAGCAGGAATTGATCTTCTACATCGAGAAAATGGATATTTCCGAAGAGAAAATGCGTTTGTCCAATCACCTGAATTACTTTATCGAAACCATGGAAATTCCGCTTTGCGGGAAAAAACTCGGATTCATTTCCCAGGAAATCGGCCGCGAGATCAATACGCTCGGAAGCAAGAGCTACCATGTGGAAATGCAAAAGCTGGTGGTTGAAATGAAAGACCATCTCGAAAAAATAAAAGAACAGGTACTGAATACTCTCTAACCGGATTCGTATGTCGGAATTACAGCAAACAGGCAAGTGTATCATTTTTTCGGCACCGTCGGGAGCCGGTAAAACAACAATCGTACATCATTTGCTGAAAGCTGATCTGGGACTGGCATTTTCAGTTTCAGCATGCAGCCGTGATCCTCGCCCAAACGAGATCGACGGAAAAGATTACCACTTCCTGGGTATTGAAGGCTTTAAAAAAGCCATTGCCGACGACGAGTTTGTGGAATGGGAAGAAGTATATGCCAACAATTTTTACGGAACACTTCGCTCGGAACTACAGCGAATCTGGAGTGCCGGCAAGACAGTCATTTTCGATGTCGATGTGGTTGGCGGCTTGAACATTAAACGCATTTTCGGGGAAAGCGCCCTGGCGGTTTTTGTGCAACCACCTTCATTTGAAGCATTGGAAGAACGGTTGCGCGGCCGCAGTACTGAATCGGAGGAAAAGATCGGGATTCGCCTGGCGAAAGCAAAACAGGAACTGGCTTCGGCCACACAGTTTGACGTGATTTTAGTCAATGATGAACTGGAACGCGCCTGTGCGGAGGCAGAGGAAATCGTGCATCAATTTTTAGTAACGGCATGAAAGTAGGACTCTATTTCGGAACGTTCAATCCCATTCATGTCGGGCATCTCGTCATCGCCAACTATATGGCCGAATATACTGACCTTGACCAGGTTTGGCTGGTAGTGACGCCACAGAACCCGCTGAAGAAAAAATCTTCGTTACTAGCTGATTATCACCGGTTGGCGCTGGTACAGGTAGCCATCCAGGACAATAGCAAACTGCGCGCATCCGATGTGGAGTTCAAGCTGACGCAGCCCAACTACACGTCAACCACTTTGGCCCATCTGAAAGAAAAATACCCGCAACATACCTTTTCCATGATCATGGGTGAAGACAACCTGCGCACCCTTCACAAATGGTACAACCACGAACACTTAATGGAAAATTATAAGTTCTACGTGTATCCGCGCGTGCTGACGCTCCAGGAAGAGGAAGAAGTCGTGGAAATGGGTTCGCTGAGTGAAAACGGGTTTATGAAACACCCGTCGATTATCATGTGTGAAGAAGCTCCGGTCATGAAGGTTTCGGCCAGTTTTATCCGCCAGGCGATCAAAGAAGGGAAAGACGTACGTTATCTGCTTACCGAACCGGTGCACAAGTACCTCGATGAAATGAACTTCTACAAGTAAAAACTACCCTTTACGAAGTCCTTTAAAAAAACTGATAATCCGTTTGCGGAACAGGAACAGAATGAGCAAATACGGAACGGCCATCAGGTACAGAATTCCGAAATTAATGTTGCTCGTGAAAGCATCTTCGCCCAATTCCGAACTTTGTTCCGACATCATTCTACACTGAGAACACCCTTGTCCCCAAGCCATATCCGCAGCGATCAGCGCCACAACCAGCAGTAACAATGCTCTTTTCATGCGGTAAAATTACGGATTTAAAAAACAGATAAGGGGTTTTCAAAGAGTTTTAACATTCGGCGATTTTTGGTTGAAGAAATGACCTTTTTAAAATAGTGTTCGGGAATTTGGGTGTTCGGGATATCCCAAACACCCAAATTCCCGAATTCGACAGATTCGAATGCGGAAAACCCGCGTTTTCCGTGCAAAACCCGGTAAAAACAGTACTTTTGCACCCTCAAATGCAACAATGAAACGTCTTTTACCAACTCTCCTAAGCCTCCTGCTAGGTGTGTTTTCCGAAGTTTATTCGCAGGAATACCCCAACCTTGTTTCACCTACCAAAGTCACTACAATCGGCTACTGGTACAACGGACAATCGACTGATTATCATGTGAAAGAAACGCACGCTTCGTACAAAGGTAAGTCGGAAAAACCGTTCAAATCAACCACCAGCGAATACGATATCCAGCTGAAGGTTACGGACAGCACGGCCACGAGTTACGAGTTTGAAATGGAATATACCAACTACGTGCCCGATGCCGAAGCACAGCAATTCATCCGTAAAATGGCCGAGCTTCAAAATAACCTGCCGATCCGCTATCGTACCAACGAATTGGGCCAGTTTGATACGATCCTGAACCTGGAGGAATTGCAGCAGCAACTGATCGGGAAGCTGGAGCTGTGCGTCACTTATATCGAGGAAGAAGAGGATGAAATGAAGGAAATCTACAAGATGGTCATCTCCAACATGTCGGAGCAGTTCAAGCAATTGGAGAGTATTGAAGCGTTGTTTTTAACAGACATCCTGATGATCCATGGCTTTTACGGACTGGAAATGCAGCAGGGCAAACCGCTCGACATCGAATTGAACTATCCAACAATCGGTGATATAGTACTTACCGGAACCGGGAAAGTCAACCTCAATGCCATTAATAAATCAAAAGATGAGTGCACCTTCAGCACCACCGAAAAACCGGACCGTGATGAACTGTCTCAGTATATGGGATCGCTGGCACTGCTGTTTATGATGGACAGCGGCAAGAAAATCTCGATGGAAGAATTGAGCATTTCAATGAACACCCGCAAAAAGATGAAAATGGAACTTTCTTCGGGCTGGATGAATTCGGTGGAACAAACCACGACCACGAAACTCACCAATAAAAAGGGCGATCAGAAAAAAGTGACCACCCAAACATATACCCGGAATTAAAGATTTACTTCAGCGATTCCTTCACATACGTCATCACCGATGCTTCCTGCTCCGGCGTAAGTTTCGATTTTTTCGCCATTGAAGGAACGATTCGGTCCCATCTGTCGGCAGAATAATCTTCCACTTTCGGTAAATCATGGCAACGTCCGCAGTGCTGGTTAAACAAACTTTCTCCGGCCAATGCATCGGCAGAAAGTCCGACTTCTTTTACCGGTTCTTCAACAGGACCTGTCGTGGTTCCTTTACTGGGTTCAACTTTGCTGACCTCTTCGGTTGTTCTGCAGGAAGTGATCAAGGCGGCAAGTGCCAATGGGGCTAAAAAAAGTACTGGTTTCATAGAATGGCTTTCGGACAAATATAGAGATTGCAAAAAAGCGCACGTGTTTTTTTTCTGTTAAAGCGTGCGTTACAAACGTAAAAAAAGCGATTTTTTTGGTCTTTTTTTTCCGATCAACGTAAATAGATTACGTTCTACTGGCCATATCTTTGGTACGTCAAAGAAAAAGAGTGATTCAGACACGAAAAACAACGTAAAATGACCATTATTCACAAAGCTTAACTGCCATTCACAGTTAACCGAAACCGGCACAACTGGTGCCAACCACCTTACTGAATTCCGGAAAATCAGTAACATTTAGGTCGTCTCTTTTCGAGACAAAACAAGTCATAGTAAACTCAGATCGCAGGAGGCGTGCGCGCGAACGACCTCCTCAACTGAGAATTGCCTAGTATTCACTTTAAAATCGAAACCGATGCTGAAATAACCGCTTAATCTTTGCCTGCAACTGCAGGTAACCGGGGCCATTGCACTTTTTGTTAATCGGAACCACCGCTATTCACGGGCTTTAGCCCAACATAATTAACCATTTAATTCATTCTTAACCATTCAAATTATGGCATCAACCAACAAAAAGACCCTGTTCCAGTTTCGCACTTTGCGTACGCCGGGGTTATTGACAAACGAAGCGAAGCAATTGTACTTTGTTACACATCCCGATGGAACCACCGGTGCGTTTTTCGACGCGATTACGGATGACGAACTGGGAGACACCAAACAGGAACGTCTTGCCACTTGTGCTGCCGATTTTACTCCACTGGCTTCAGTAAAAGACGTGCGTGATTTGAACTTCGAGTTGTATGATTATGGAACAGTCATTCTGAAAAACCGTAATTCTCTTGTGTATGCAACGGTAGCTTCAGAAATCGGGGCTGCTTCTGCCACAACGGCATCCGACATCCTGCTGCTTTGGGATAATTTGTTTTATCAGACAGTTACCGGGCAATCAGGCCCTATCCGCGAGGCTATTCTGCAGTTATTGTTAGCGTCTCATATTCAGCTTACAATTGCATCAATTCCTGCCACTGACAAGGAAATCCGCAAACTTGCAAAATCGCGGATCGTGCTTCCAACTGCGCTGTTCAGCTCGGATGAGCCTTATCGAAGAGCCACCTTTACGACTGACAGCCCCAGCAGCAAACACCTGCTGAACGAGCACCTGACTACGGCAGAATTGAACCTGCAGGCACAACTCCTGCTGGATGCGATGGAAGAGGTAAAAGCTTTCAAAGCGCACTACCACCGCACACAAACAGCAGAGGAGGCATCGAAGATCGAGACGTACAATAAGGAACTGACGGACCTGATTCGTAGTGCCGAAAAAGACTCGACCATCGATTTGAGCGAGGTGCCGGAGTATGATTATGTGAAGCCGGAAGAAGTTGTCAAGGAAACCATGGAAGATACGATTTCGGATGTGAGCTTCAAACTCATCGACGAGCTTGGCTTGTTCAAATGCAAGACTTTCAACGACCTCGAAAAAGAACTGGCCGATGTGATCCGCAAAAAGCAGGATGCAGCGTTTAAACGCACTGGTTTCTTTACGGAAAAAGTAGCGGTTGACGGAACGGTATTGCCGCGGGGCTGTTCTGAATCACGGGCAAACAGTGCATTTTCTTTCGTGATGAAACCAGTGCGCCAGGCCACCGGCAAGTACAGCCTTTTGTTCATTATCGATGTTGGTTCTTCCTGTCTGAAACTCGAAAGCATGGAAATCAACTTCGGAGATCCGGTAACGACTACGCTGACCACATTTCACCAGTCGAACAAGGACGGGGTGATGACGATTAATGCAACCCCGGACGGGTTTTTGAGTTTGCCGGAAACAAGCTCGACCGTATCGGCCCAGCTGAATTTCAGCAACGGTTTGATTTTGATGCTTCCTGGAACTGAAATCACTTTTTTAACCGGGTTATTCAATACATTGTCCATCAATTCTCCCGAAACCACACATGCAGATTTGTTTGCTCCGGCAGGCTTCGGATTGACCCGGCTGGGGGTTACCGATTACCGTAAGGTCGAGCAAACCCTATGCTGTTACGTACCCGGTGAGGTATCGCACATCGAGAACATCATGGCGCGCGAATACAAGGAACGCAGTACACGTCGTTTACGCAGGTCGGAAGATACAACAACCAATACCACCTCGCGCGAAAGTGAACACCAAACTGACACTACGAGCACCTCGCGTTATGAATTGCAGAAAGAAATTTCGCAGGTGCTGAGTGAAAGCCAGGACCGTTCTACCGATGTGAGCGCCGGAGCAAGTTACTCCGCAGGTTTTGATAAACTGGGATCGATCGATACGTCGTTTGATACGTCTTCCAATTTCGCCAACAGCTCGTCGCAGGAAAACTCCAACAGCGAGTCGGTAACTTTTGCTAAGGAAATCACCGAAAAAGCGCTGGATCGTTTGGTGACGAAAGTGAGTGAAGAACGTGTAATGAAAATGATCGAGGAATTCGAAGAGCAAAACCGTCATGGATTCGACAACCGGCAGGGAGCTGACCACATTTCGGGCGTTTACCGTTGGGTGGACAAGGTGTACAAAAACCAGGTCCACAACTACCGCAATCGCCTGATGTACGAATTCATGATCCCGGAACCGGCATCGTTCCACAAAATGGCCAAAACGGCTATCGGCAATGCTTCTGAAGGTATTCCCGTGCGTGAACCGATCGATCCGCGTACGAACTCGTTCGGGATGCTGACACCGATCACACACGCGGCCCAGATCAATGAGTCGAACTACCAGCAGTGGGCTGCGGCTTACGGAGCTACCGTTTCGGTTCCGCCGGACAGCACCATTGTGATCGGTAAATCGATCGTGAGTACGCTCGACAACGAATTGTGGAGCAAATCGCAGCCTGTCACCGAAGACATCAAATTGCCGGAAGGTTACGGCATTAGCCGTGTGTATGTCAACTCGCTTGGAAACGGTGACCGCGCAACCTTGCCGAATGGCGGAAACTGGTCACGTTACTACATTTCGGTTGCCGGAATTCCGTTTGTTTACTGGTATGTGGGCCAGCCGTTTATGCGCAGCCTTCACGCCGACCTGACAACGAAACCCGAGCTGAGCCGCTTTACCGACAGTGTTCCGGTAGGTGTACAGTTTACCGGGATCGAAGGCGGTGTGGTTTCCATCGAACTGGAATTGGTACGCAAAGAGTCACACTTCGCCGAGTGGCAGCTGGCAACCTACAATGCCATCATGGAAGCCTATGAAGCCCGTGTACAGGATTACCGCAATGCACTGGCCGAGGTGGAAGTACAACGTACTCAGCTGTTGGCCGACAATCCGAAGTATTTCCGCCGGATCGAAAACACGGTATTGAAGAAAAACTGTATTTCGTACCTGATCGGCCACCTGAACATGGGTAAAAACTTTATCCAGGGTGATACGGTGATGAACACACGGGTAGCGATCAACCAGAATATGGACCGTTATGCGGCTACAGTGAAATTCTTCGAGCAGGCTTTTGAATGGAACATCATGGATTACACCTTCTATCCGTTCTTCTGGGCCAATCGCCAGAACTGGAGCAAGCTCTACGGGATCGACAGTGATGATGTCCTGTTCCGTTCCTTCCTGCAATCGGGGATGGCCCGCGTTCACGTAACGGTAAGGCCGGGCTTCGAAGAAGCGGTCATGTATTACATGGAAACAGGCCAGATCTGGAACGGCGGCGATGCTCCGGTTATCGGCGACGATCTGTACATGTCGATTTCGCTTGAATTGCAGGAACCTGATTACTACATCGACGAAACCTGGGAAACCCGTGTTCCATCAACACTCACGGTAATTCAGGCCAAATCCATTGCACTCAATGCCGAAGGATTGCCATGCTACTGTGACGAGGAAGCTCCGGTAGAAACCATTGAAAATGATCCGGATGTGCTTACCTTGTTAGAGGTCCACATCCCCGGTAAAACAACGGAAACCGACGAACCGGATCCGGAAGCATAAACAAACAACCACCTAAATCACAAACAGGGCCGCTTTGCATTTGCGGGCGGCTTTGTTTTTTAATCACTTAACACTGAATCACAATGGAATTTGACAATACATCGCAGCAGATTTGGGAAGAAATGCAGGCTGGGACGCCCTTCGCCAATCCGAAGAAGGGTGAAGAAGAAGACTATGAAGAAAGTTTCAATGATGAATCAACAGGGATTGATTTCGAAAAATTGATTACATACATCAAACAGTCAAAAAAAGATGGCCGTTCTCTATTTAATAGAGAAGTTTATTTAAGGTCGACCAATGTCTCTTATAACAACGCACAATTGTACCTTATACCGGATCATAAACCCTTTAAGTATGAAATAGCCGAAAATGTAAAGAAACAGACAGAGTTCTCGGGACAATTGAATAAACGAATTGATCATGTCTCACCAGTATTAGGATATTGGATGGTTTTGGATCCACAAAAAGAAGAGGTATACGGCCGTTTACACGTATACTATGCCAATACAAATCTTAACAAGATACCTAATCCCAAAACAGAAAGTCCCAATGATTATACGATTGAAGATAAATATTCGGCAATTATATTAAAAACGAGCAAGATCGAGGATTTTTACAGACTGTACTGTGACATAAACAGTGGTGAAACATTCAACATTCGTTGGGTTGAGGAATGGATCATAAATAAGTTTCTCTCCTGTCTGAAAAGATATAAAAGTGCGAAAGCACTGAATTTTATTTATAAAAGTATACCTGAATTTGCCTTCGAAAAATTAGCCAGTCAACTTTCAAATGAACTATTGACAACCCACCTGTACATTCTGAAAGGGTTTGATGAAAAGAATTGGTTTAAAGACAACAGCGGCTCGATGATCAACCTGCTGAGAGTCTTATGCAATGGCGATTCAGCTTATTTATATAGGCTCTTGCGTAATCATCCGATTTTAACAATGGATGCATACAGCAATATGGACGACACCTCGGAAATAGCAAATGAGGTACACACAAACAAGTCCATTTTTGTAAACCTGATTCATGCGCTTTGTTTACAAAATTCGTTTGAAGGCTTAACCAAGAAAGATGATACCTATCATATCGGTAAAGATTATTTTCAAAAGATACACAATCCGGTTAATCACAATGGTGTGATCTTTTTACAGCAAGCCAGGCACGTAGTTTTCAGCAGAGATCCTAAAACCGGGAAACCAACCGGAGAGGCTTATCCACAGGACCTATCTGCAGGACAATATTATGATCCGATGGATTTGGTAAAGCTTATCGACGAAGACAGTATTGACAGGACACCTGTTTGGGTCCCCGTGATTGTGATTAAAGCCATGGCCGACGAGCAGGTAAGGGCCAGCAATGAAGAGCGTTTGCGACTAGGGCTGGATGTATTGGGAATTGTGATGGGTGTCGCTACTTTAGGGGCCGGAACACCTTTTGCGTTGACAGTCGGATTATTAGACATCGGACTATCGCTGGCAGATATGTTTGTGGTATTGCACGAAGACGAATTGATGAAATCCGAGGAAGGGCGGGCATTTTTAGATCTTTGGGGGAAAATCCAAATCCTTGGTGTTGCAGTTGCAGGCCCTGCATTATTAGGCACAGCCTTTACAAGTGGTGCCAGATTATTCAGTAGAGCTGCTTTAGTTGGTGCCACAGCAGAAACCAAAAACTTCCTCCGTGCCGCGTTGACAAAGATTATCCTGGAAAGAAACATCATCTTTTTCAAAGGCTCGTTCACGATTCTCGAAACAGGCAAGGAGGTCTTTGTTCAATCGCGACAGGTATTTAAGATCTTTCAAATCACCGAGCTTCAAAAAGCGAATGTTGTATTTGCCAAATTGGAACGAACAGCGGATGGAAAAGTGGTGGAGAATGGTTTTGCGGTGTTTTACAAAGGTGAAGTGCTGGCCATTGGTGAAGCCAAAAAAGTACGGGAAGCATTGAAAGACGTTTGGGGGTTGAGGGGAGTGAAGTTGACAGCGAAGTTGGATGAGTTTTACGATCTGGTTCATATCGATACAAAAGCACTTGAACATTCAGATATTGGCAATTTTGCTTTGCCAGGGAATCCTAAAAAAAGTAAATTACCTGGTAAAATGCTTGGTGGTGGTCATGGACAGGCCAATATAAATGAGCTTATTCGATTAAATCGAGAATTTGAAATTATTCATACGTATAAGAATGGTGTGCGAATAGGTAATATAAAGCTGATTTTAGGGAGAATTAAAAATAAAGGGACTGGGCAATCATGGTTTCCAAAAGATTGGGATTCTGAAAAAATTAGACGCGCAGGGCAATTTGTTATTCAAAATAATGTCGCGGAATTTAAAAAAACATCTAATGGAAGACCTGTTTTTGCTACATTTGAGAATGTCAGGGTTGGGGTTATAAAAACAAACAATAGACCAGCCACTATTTTTCCTGATAATAGTAAACAGCCTATTCCTAAAACCAATAAAATTGAACATAACCCCATTAAAAATGACTAATTATGAAGCATTCAGTAGAAAAAATTATAGCGCAAATCAATGCAAAGCATCCAAACGATCCAACAATTAGCGATGACTACCTAGAGATTATAACTCTGTTATCGGCATCAGATGATCAAACCATTAATGTTTTGAATGAATTGGATATTGATCAAATTGATTGCATCTCTTCCATATTTGAAGAAGTTTCGGCTAATTTACAGAGCGCACGATTTATTGATTGTATAAAGGAAATTGCGAAGAAATATCCTTCCATCCTGAATATAAAAGAACATGTAAATTGGGCTATCGAAGCGATGGACTAATTCTATTGTACTAATAATATTCGAAACTTTGTACATGGTACGACCGAATGGTTACAATGGAAGGACGATTTTCCTCAATAAGTGATCTTCTACAATTCGTAAAAGAAAAATTTCCAATTGATTGAGAAAGAACCCAACGATAGCTTTGGCTTATTGACAGGTTTTCTCCATCTTAACACAAAATGAAAACACAAATAGAAGAAATCATTAAACGGATCAACAGTCTACATCATGAAGATCCAGAAATCCCCACTGAGTTGGACAAAATAACTCATCTGTTATCTCAAAATCTTGATAATACTATCGAAGTACTAAATACGCTCGATGAACATTCCATAAACTGGGTTTGCTCTTCATTTCCGGAAATTTCGGCAGCCTTGGAGAGTAAACGATTCATTGCTTCGATTAAGCAGTTACAAGATAAATTTCCGAATCTGGATTTAGAAATCTGGATTAATGAAGCATCAAAATATGCCTAGTATTAATATGTCAAACTCAGTAGATTTTTTTTAAGTCAAAGTCATACAGCATAATAACAAAAAAGAAAAATGGTGAAATACCGATTTCTACACATAATCCGTTTCATGAGTACTGGTTGCCGTTTTTTATTAAACATCAAATGTCGAATCTGATGAACCTGCAATATCCGCATGACCTTGAAAAAGAAGAATTAAAAGAACTGATAAAGGAGTTTAAGAAATTAACCCCTTATGTTAAAGGAGATTGGGAAAAAGAACGATTGAGTTTCATCATTGAAGAGATGAAAGCACTTCACTATGATGAGTATGAATGCGTTTCAATTGGGTTTTTCTTTTGATGACAATCACAACAAGATCCGTGACTCTTCATGCATGAAAAATTCGCGATTACTTCGTCCCCCTTATATAATTCAACAAATGCGTTTCATACGTAATATACACCACCACGTCGGGTTTAAACGTCGTTACAATCTCTTCGTTTAACCCGTATTTCCACGAATCAAAGATCACCAGCGTTTCGGCGAATCCTTCTTTGAGGAACGGGAACACGGCGTCGCCGAATGAATCGCGGATAATGAGCAGCCTGAGCTTGTTTTTGGGTTTGCGGTGCACGAAATGAAATTCAAACTGGTCGGGGTACATAAAGTCGGGCGTTACCGGAAAACCAAACGGCTCCGCCAGGTCCGCCAGGTCGTTGTGGTGCGGCACCGGGATGGCTTCTGTTTCCGAATTCCGGGGCAGGAACGTTGACAAGTGCCCGATTCTCACGTAATCGGTGGTCCAGCGGTAGTGTTGGAGGTAGCTCAGGTCGAGTTCCGGGAAATGATCGCGTTTCAGGCGGCGCAACAACTCCTCTGTCACCACAAAACCGGCGTGTTTGTTCCAGTGATTGTCGAGCTTGAAATACAGGTTGTTTTGTTTGTTTTTTTCGAAAACAGGTACCAGGTCAACGCAGATCCCGGGAAGGTGCTTCTGGAAGCGCTTGCGGAGCTGATCGATACGGCTTTCGGAGGACATCGCCACAATGTTGATGGGCAAATCCTCCGGGTAAACTTCCAGTGCCGATGGCCCGATCACAAGATAAGGAATCACATTGTGTTGTCTGAAAAACGCCTTTCGTCTGCGCCATTCGGCTTCAAAACTGTCGAGCTGTGCCGTGGTGAGCTGCCGCTGGCCCTCGTAAATCTTTTGTTCTTCCCCGGCAATGAAATACCGGCCGTTTTTCCCCACGATCAGTCGTTCTTTGTTGGGTGAAACGTGGAAAAAATAGAGCTTCATCCACTTGCTCCATGCAATCATCGGTGTGCGGAATGAAAAATTATCCGCCAGGTAATCTTCACAACCCTTGGGAAATTTGTCGAGCTTATTGATATCGATCGACAGCGAATCATGGAAGGTACGGTTCTCGTCGAGGCGTTTGAAGGTTACGAAATGAAAACGGTCATTCAGGAACGGAACTATGATCAATATTCCGAAAACAATCAGCAGGAAACCGCGGTTGAACCCTTTCATGACTAGAAATTAAAGTAAATAAAAGGATTATAGCTCGATGAGGTTAGCGCAACCACGCAATAGACAAACAAACCGAGGTAAACAGTGTTTTTGGCCAGTTCAAACACACCCGATTGTGTGATGCGCGCCATCAACGGCTGCTCTTTGAAAAAACGGAACGAATACGTGCTTAAAACGATTGCTGGGATCAGTGTGGCGATCAGCTCGTAGTCGAGGAAATACAATGCCCCCCGCTGGTAGGTGGCCGAAAAGCTGAACATCCGTTCCACGTACAAGGCTGCGTCGCCGAACGCTTCGATGCGGAAAAATACCCAGCCGATCATGACGACCAGCATCGTATAGGACCAGCCGACGAACCGGGGTAGTTTGTCCAGTACTTTGTCAAAACCCAGTCGCTCGATCAGCAAAAACACGCCGTGAAAAAACCCCCAGAACAGGAAACTCCACGAAGCGCCGTGCCAGAAGCCGGTCAGTAAAAACACCAGCATTAGGTTCACATACGTGCGCACCGGGCCTTTTTTGCTGCCTCCCAGCGGAATGTAGACGTAATCGCGGAACCAGGTGGAAAGTGAAATGTGCCAGCGGCGCCAGAATTCCTTGATGCTTGTGGCAATGTAGGGTAGGTTAAAGTTCTCGGGAAGGTTAAACCCGAACAAACGCCCCAAACCGATCGCCATGTCGGAATAACCCGAAAAGTCAAAGTAAATCTGCAGCGTATAGGCCGTTATTCCCAGCCATGCGGCCCCTGCTGAAATCGAGGAAACATCCTGCTCCATGATGGTATCCGCAAGCGATGCACAGGTGTTGGCAATGATCACTTTTTTGAATAATCCGATCAAAAAGCGCTGTACGCCGCGGTAGAGCATATCAATGGTTTCCCTGCGGCCGTGAATCTGGTAAATGATGTCTTTGTAGCGCACGATAGGCCCGGCCACCAGCTGCGGGAACAAGGCCACATAAAGCGACATATTGACAATCGAAACTTTCGGAAGCGTACGGTCGCGGTAGATATCGCGCAGCATCGAGAGTTGGTGGAAGGTGTAAAACGAAATCCCTACCGGCAGGACCACCCTGGCGAGTTCCTTTTGTTCGGGCGTCAGCTCGGGAACGGGGCCGGGAGTGAATGCCTGTATGAAGAAATCGAGGTATTTATAGCAAAACAGCAGGGCTACGTTGACGATGATGCCAGTGATCAGCCATTTTTTGGCGTGCAGTTCCGACCGTTCGATGAGTTTTGCGAGGATAAAATTCCCCAGGATGGAGGTCAGCAGCAGCAGGGTGAAACCTGTTCCGCCCCACATGTAAAACAAAAGGCTGATGAGTAACAATACCGCGTTGCGTGCCGCTTTAGGCGCCAGGTAATAGACCAGTAATGTGGCTGGCAAAAAGTAAAACAGGAAAACCAGGCTACTGAATAACATTTGCGGTTATTGCGTATTAATTCAAGCGTTATTTAGGATGCAAAAGTAGCAGAATTGGGAATCCGGAAGGCGGGTTGGTTTTTAAAACGCCGGAATGCCGCTAAAATTGTATCACCGCGAATGGATGACGCTTGCTCAGGATTTAATGCCGATATTTGCAAAAACACGATTATGCGTTATCTGCTACCTGTATTCTTTCTCTGCATCGGTTCGCCGATCTTTGCACAAGATACCATTGCCACGTATTTTGACTGGGCCGGAAATCCAACCACAAACATTTCCAGCGCTGTATTTTTCCGTTCCAAAATAAACCCGTTAAAACCGGTTAAAACGTATTACCGCGGAGATTCTTTGAACGAAAACGACGCCTTTAAACCATCGCAGATTTCTGAAAAAAACGGCCGGTTTATATTTATCAATGCAGACAAAACGGTCATTAAAGACATTGTGTATAAACAAAACAAACCACATGGCCAAGCACTCGCTTATTACGAAAGCGGTACGATTAAGGATATGGAATTCTATAAAAACGGACTGCTGGACAGCGTTTGTACGTATTATTATAAAAACGGAATTGTTTCGTCGATCGAGCACTATAAACTGGATTCGCTGATCGCCTACGAACTGTTCCATGAAGACGGAACAAAAGACACAGTGACGGGTTCGGCAGAAATAATGGCGGAATACCCAGGCGGAGTAGTGGAAATGAAACGTTTTTTAGCCAATAATATCCGTTACCCGGATGCAGCATTGTCCTTAAACCTGGAAGGAAAATGCTTTTTGCAGTTCCAGGTGGATGAAAAAGGGCAAATATCCAATGTGAAGGTAATGCGTGGAGTGCCCGATTGTCCTGAATGTGATGCGGAAAGTGTACGTGTGGTAAAAGCAATGCCGCTTTGGAAACCAGCTAAAGTGCACAATCGTTATTGTATTTCCACCTTCAACCTACCCATTTCATTTAAACTGGTGGGAGGCAAAAAGAAAAAGAGAAGAAACAGGTAAGCGGGCTTTTACGTGGCCCGGTTTTAAACTAAAACTACTCTCCACAGCTCTCCATCCGTTCCTTCATTTCCGGGCCGGGCATGTGCTCAAACTCCGCACATTTTTTCTTTTTGTCGGCTTTCAGCTTTTGCAACTCCAGTTCGTCTTTTTTGGTGGAACCGTTCTGTAAAATAGCATTGGCTTTCTCGTTCAGCTTGTTCCCCGATTCGATGCAGGCGCAAATGGTGTCCGGCTCGCTGCAGGCACTGAGCGTTAGCAAGGTCAATCCAACAAAAAAAGCATTTCGGTAAACTCGATTCATGATAGGAATTTAAAGCGTAAAAATAGGCGTTTTTGGGTTGATAGCTAAACTCAAAAACTCACCTTCACGATCCTGCTTTGGGCCAAACCGCCCGATCCCGAAAAACGGACCAGGTACACACCATTCGGAAGCGTTGTCAAATTCACTTCCCGATTCAGGAGCTTACCTTCCAGCATCTCTTTCCCATCGATGCTAAAAACCGAAAACCGGTCATATTCACCGCTTGCCTCCAGCTCTGAAATACCAGTTGTGGGGTTGGGCGAAACCAAAACCGATTGCAGTGCCGTTTCCTCCAGGCCTTCCATCCAGAATTCACTGGCCCCGATATCGACTGTAAAGTTCCAGAAGCGGGAATAGCTAAAGTAATCCGTATACCCAACCTCAGCCTCCGTAAACGCCGGGTTACCTGCATCAATCGCGGTTGACAGATTGTTAAAACCCATGGAAAACGACCAGTCTTCATCGGTTGTCAGATCAAAATGCGGGTCGCCGAACAGCCCGTTGTTTTCCTGGCCCGCCAGTTGAAAATCAGCCAGTGTAAACTGTCCTTCGGTTGTTTCAATAAGGTTGCTGGAATCCAGCGCTTCATTATAATACAGGTTGTAATTGAAATGCAAACCAACCACGGTGTCGGTAACGGTAACTGCCCGGTATTGATCATTGGTGTAGAAAATATTGTTCTCAAACAAACAGTTTTCGGCATAGCTCAGTGTTACTTCTCCGTTGCCGTCGTTGAGCGTATCATTGCGGAAAAGCGTGTTGTTGTACACCCATGAATTGATCACGCTGCCCGAGGTGTCGGGGTAATTGTACCCGCCAAGTGCGATTCCGGTCACGGCATTCAGGCGTACGATGTTGTTGCGCACCATGATTTCCGAAGCCGTTTTCCCCGGATGTTCGCAGCCCACTTCAATACCGTAATCGTTGCTGTAACAGGAATTCCGTTCAATCGTCACGGCTTTCGCCCCGTCCACGTAAATGCCACCGCAGGCGGCATAGGGTGAATTGCAATGGTACACGGTGTTGTTGCGAATGGATCCGTTGCGGGCTTGGTCGAGCAGCGGATCAGAACAGGTTTCCTCGTGCCCGATCGCCACAATCCCGATATTCGTGAGCGCATACACATCGTTGTATTGTACTAAAAATCCGTCCACATTCCCGTTTACCGCAATACCTTCGCTGTATCCGAGCCTGCAATTGAAAACCCTGTTTCGCTCGATCAATAAATCGGAAATGGCTTGTGTGGGATCGGTACCGAATACAATAATCGCCTGTGCGTTGGTGCCTGCATCTGCTGTATCTGCGGCATTGGCCGAAAAGTGAATGTCGTGAATGTAATTGTTCGACAGGGTAATTCCCTGGCAATTGCCTTCCACCAAAATTCCCTGGGCATCGTTCATCACGTTGTTTTGCAGCTCGAGTTGGTTGATCGTGATGTAGGATTGGTCGGTGATATCGATGAGCGCATTTTGAGAAAAGAGTCCCGTTCCGTCAAGCACCGGAACCGGAAACCCACCGGTAATGGTGATGGGATGGTTTGGTGTTCCGCTCACATGCAGCGTAATTTTCTCGTTGAAAGTGCCGGGAGCAACATGCAGAATATCATCCGGTTGCAGCTGATCAACCGCATATTGCAGCGTTTGCCAGGGTGCGCCCGAAGTGCCCGGATTGCTGTCGTTGCCGGAGGGAGAGACATAATAATCGGTTGCAAAGCTCAAGGTAGCGCAGCCGAAGGAGGTGAGAAGGAGGAAAAGGTGTTTCATAAGTTGATACGTTTAAACAAAGATAGGGACTTTTTAATTGAGAAGTTTTAAGTTGGAAATGATGGTGTCCCGTCCTAAAATAACTATACAAAATGTGATGTTATACAAAAACGATAGGATTTCAAGCTATTCAGTAACCACTTTGGATTTTTCTTTTCTGAACGGAATTCCAAATTCAGCACCCAAACCGATCCAAACGTATTTACTGAATTGGTCCCAATCGGAGTAAAGGTTGGTGCCTACTGAAGCTTTTAAGCGAAGTGATACCGATTTTTCATCCATAAATTCAAGTGCATAGCTCATAGCAACATTTGCAGAGGAAAAGAAAAAATTGCGGGGAGTATCAGACACCATCGGGCTTAAACCACCTAAACCAACCGTACTTTGATTGTCTTCATTATAACGTGTATTGAAAAACTCCAATAGATAAAGCTGTGTTGTAAACCCAACCAGACCCCGGATGTTCTTTTTTGAATGGATGACCCGATCATATTGAAGATGGATACCAAGACTGGACGATTTGCTATTTAAACTAAACGGATCGGTATACGGTATTGTATCAGATGAAGAATAAGCAGGATGTTCCGTGTAAAGAAATTTGTCTGAAACAGTGTGTTTTATCTTTTTGAAACTTATACCAAAACCAAGATTGTTTTTCTGCCCGAAAGCAAGATTGTAATAGGCATGGAAACCATAAGTAAAGCTGGAAATATTATTGTGTTTTTCCTGGAATTCTTTGCCAAATTCGCTGTAAGGTTTGTAAATATCCAGATTGATTTGCCCGCCGATATAAATGCCTGATTTGCTTTGACAAACAGATTTTTGGGGAACAAAGGCGACTAAAGAACCAATTAAAGAGAAAACGATGTACCTCATAACTAGTTCTTTATTCTATGAAAATAAAACGACGAATTAATTCCCACCGTATCAACCAACACTGGCCCCGCGTATGTATAAATGGTATCAACGAAGCCTTCTTGTTTTTCAACAATCAATTCTCTGCCATTTGTTTTTAGAAGAAAAGTGTGCCAGATATCAGGATTAGGATTTACCGGTTCAGATAGCTCTACCATTTCAGACACCTTATATTTGATCCCTCTGTCAGGGCCATTTTCAATGAAGACTTTTCCATTTGATTTAAAGGTAATCCGAACACGGTTAGCATTTGGATTTATGATTTCCCACTTCCCAACAAGAGATTGGTACTCCGATCCAAGCTGGTCGGCTTTTTTAGAACAAGCTGAGAAGAGCCAGCCAAACAAGAATAAGAGTACCAATTGTTTTGTCATAGTTTTACTATTTTTTGTAAACCAACCAGATTTTCACCTGCATAACATTTTACCACGTAGGTTGCCGGTTTCAGATCAGATATGGAAATACTCATTCTGTTTTCTGAAAAAGATAGTTTTTTGCTCACCCTGCCATCCAATGATTCAATAATAACTATATTTTCTGAATTATTACTTGGTGTTTCTACAAAAACTTCGGAAGTCGCCGGATTCGGATACACCTGGAAAACGGAAACTTCTGGTGTTTTATTGCGATTCATTACCGTATTGATAGTTTCCGGGTCAATAATAATGGCTGTGCTATCCATCCTGCTTCCACTGAGCTTGTAGGCCTTGAATAAAATAAAGGCAGTAGTAGGATCCGTAGAAACAAAATCAACCTCAATAGGAATTATTGGCCCATAAGCAGTCGAATGATGAATCTCTGTTAAAGGATCATTGGCATAATAATAGTCAATACGATATTCGCCCCAATTCATCCCCTTCAATTTTAAATGCTCGTCTCCTGAATCATTAGATATACTCACCGTCGAAGGGGTGTGATAGTTTACCCAATCAACAGCAATGCATGCATCACCTATAGAATAAGGATTAATGGTTTTGTTTGTAATAACACCAATTGCAGAATTTCCATCACCCGAACGAAGAAAAATCAAATCAGCTTTATCTTCACCATCTAGCCCCATCGTGTTTGTGTAATCTGACTCATAATACCAGTTGCTGTAGGATTCACCGGCAGGAATGCCAAATAATGAGGCTCCCGGATGATAAAGCTCTTCGCCCAAATCAAACTGAGAAATGAAACTTGTCATCTTACCGTATGTTGAATATGTTTCAGGATAATACCAGTTTACCCATGAAAAACCTCCTGCGAGTCCTGAAAACATACTTTGCCAAAGGGACCGTTTTAATTCAATTTTGAAATCATCACATTGATTGTCTATAGGTTCGCATTCTGCAAAAAGTAATGGTTTTATGATCGGGTTACTTTCTCCGGGATTAAAATTCTTTACGTACGAAAATGGTGTTTGACCGTTCAACATATTCTCAGAGATATTTTCCTTAAAAAAATGCGCTCCTTCGGCATTGTTAAAATCATAGACATTGCATGTCATAATATCAAAACAGGGGTAATTAAAGGTATTATCATCATCCGCCATTCCTGCGCCATTTTCATATCCCTCGCTTCCCAATAGTTTTGATCCGGAGTAACTGCAGGTCAACAAGTGTTGTTTGCCTAAATAGGTTGATTTGATATAATTACCCATTTCGACCTGCCAGTCTCTGAAATAGGTCCAATTTGATCCGGTTGAATATTTACTGCTTGCAGGGGCCTGGGATCCCACGTTGGAGATTTCACTGAATAACTCAAAAGCGCCTATACTTGTAGAATATCCCCAGCGGGATAAAATATAACGTAATCGTTGTTTGTGGTATTTTTTCGCCTCAGCATTCGTGAAATAATCGATAGGGTCTTCGACTCCACTGATTTCAGCCGGATAACAAAAAGGCACCCCATTTGAGCTGGTAACATTCCAGTTCCAGGGTCTCCAGTGTTCACTGTCGCAATTCTCAAACCGAAAATGAATATTAAAATTCCAATGCAGGAAAATACCCTTTTCTTCGGCGAGTTCTACGATTTGATCCAACTCATCGGCCATGTGTAAACGGCCGGTGTAGTCACCTAATTTTTCGTGTTCAATATCGGTTCCCGTTGGGGACATGATCAAACGCAGGTAGTTGGCCCCATTATCGGCCAAATCGGATATAACTCCGCGGTACTTTTCGTAAACCCTTGGACGGCATTGGACGGTCCAAAAATCTTCGCCTGCCGGTATGAGCGCTCTTAATTCGGGATCATGATATTCGTTTGTCTCCGGCCAACTTATGTTGCATCCAACCGGGTAAAAGGATTCGCCGTCCAATTCCAGGTAACGGTTATTTGCACTCACATCCACGAAACCGTGATTACTTGTTCCGAATACATTGAATTCAAAATCAGGAGTGCTTACTTCAACCGCTCCATCTTCAGTGGCGATGACAATTTTTGCTTTCCATACACCGCTTTGAGTGGGTGAAAAACGAACCCGGAAAGGGTAATCGGTCACATCTTCATTCCAGCCACCCAAAGCATTGTATTCTTCAGACTGATACACAGGACCACTGTCGGGCTCTGGTAACGGATCAACCATCCATGAGGTAAACTCTTTGCTGTAATATCCATCTATAATGATCGGTTCTGCTTCATTGGGATGGGTAAAAATGGCATAAACACGTAAGTCCCACTCCATGTATGGATTGAGGATATTAGTTGTAAGGCCATTTACAAAATTTGAAACTTTTGTGTTGATGTCTGTAGGAAGCTGCACACCTAATTCGAGTTTTTGGTAACCCAAGACATGTTCCACACCATCTACATAATTCATCACAGCAACATCAAAAGGAGATGGAGCCACTGTGAGCTTCATTTTTCCTGCTCCGGAGTAGGTGCCCGATTTAAAGCCGGGCTCAATTTTTATACGGTTTGTGGCCCGGATTTCTTTTTGCGAGGTCCCGTTAAACAAAAATGTTTGTGTAGAAGGAAACAAGACGGTTTGCTGGCTGAATACCGGCCCGGCGTTGTCAATTTCGACCTGTGTGACCGACTGATCGAAATTGGGATCGCCAAAAACCGATACCTGCGCCGACAATGGCGTGCTCAGGGCCAATGCAACGGTTGTTGCAATCAAGCTGAATATTTTCATAATCTGATGATTTAGCGGTTTGTTACTGCTTAGGTGCTGCCAATTGCAATTTCAATGCATCGATTTCAGCCTGCTGCTGTTTCAGTTTTTCGTCCTGTTGCAGTAAGTAAAGGGTTAATTCTTCTACTTTTTCAACCAGTGTTTTTGTCATTTCCCCAACATTGATCCCATCAGCTGCTACTGTAGCAGCAGTTGGCACATTCGGAAGATGACCATTGGTTTGAATGTAAGCGCGAACATCGCTTAAAGGCATCAGGTCATAAGAAGATTCGAACACATAATCAGGAAACCCTGATGTTAGAGCTACATTCACCTCTGTAGCCCAAACAACGCCGTTACCATACACACGGAACACATCTTGTGTCAAATCAGGCCGGTGCACAGTCAATACTTTTTGAGAAGCCGAGACCGTTGATTTTTGCAGTAAACCGTTGTTGAAAAAAGTCAATGCATTATTTGAATTCCAATCGTCTTGTCCGGCAGTGGTATTGGGTGTAATGGTCAATTCCTGCTCACCGATTGTTCCGGTAGTTGCTGTAGAAGACGCAATAACAAAACGGCCCTGTGTGTTCCCGGTGATCATCATTTTTCCTTTTGTTTCCACATCACCGAGGAAATAACCGGCTTTGGCCCCTGTACCCAGTGCATCGGAGTAAATCCCAAAACGTAATTCAGAGGTGCCCGGGTTGGTAACTTGTGTGTAGATACCGTATTTGGTCCCCGTTCCGGTACTAGTCACTTTGTTGTAGATCCCATAACGTGTACTATTGTTTGTTCCTGCAAGGGTATTGTAGATTCCATAGTTGGGGCTGGCGGAAGTGGAGGAAAGAGTGTTATAAAAACCATATTTCACACCAGATGTTCCGGAAAACGTAAGGTCGTTACGAAAACCGTATTGTGTACCTGTAACGGTATTGGTCACAAAATTGGCAAATCCGTTGTTCAGATTGTTGGTGTTTTCTGAATAAATTTTATAACCCGGACCTAACGTTGTACTGAGGTTAATAGCCCCGGTTGAACCTAAATTCAGACCAGTACCAACGATTCCTGCATTGGAAACAATAACTCCGGCAGTCAACGTTCCATTAACGTTTGCATTACCTGTAGTCGTTGTAGTAACGGTACTTGAACCCGTCCAGTAAGTTTGTGCGAAAGTGGTGATTGAAAGACTCAAAATAGTCGTTGTAAGGAGAAGTTTTTTCATATCTAATTTATTAGTTTAATGGTGCGAAGATATTGCTTTTTCAGGGTGTTTTAGGTTATTGAAAAAATAAGAATGGATGAAGCAATTGGCAGGATTCCCGCAATAGTTCGTAATTTTCAGCCACGAATTCTATGCACATGCAATCCAAACTTCCCAACATAGGCACAACCATTTTTACCACGATGTCTAAAATGGCTGCCGATTACAATGCCATTAACCTCTCGCAGGGTTTTCCCAATTTCCCGATCGACGAACGGCTGCAGGAATTGCTCACTAAAAACGTAAAGGAAAATGTACACCAGTACGCTCCCATGGCGGGTTTGCCGGCGCTGCAGGAACAACTGGCGATTTTGATTGCCGACCGCTATAAACGTACCATCGATCCTTCCACAGAGCTGCTCGTGACAGCCGGGGCAACACAGGGCATTTTCACGGCCGTGCAGGCCCTGGTACAATCCGGCGATGAGGTGGTGATCATTGATCCGGCTTATGATTGCTACGATCCGGCCATTTTGCTCGCGGGCGGAAAACCGGTACACGTAGCGATGCGCGAAGATTTTACGATCAACTGGCCCGAATTGCGCGAAACGATTTCCCAACGGACCCGCTTGCTGTTCCTCAATAATCCGCACAACCCGTCGGGACGCATGCTCAGCGAAAGCGACGAACAGGCGCTCGTACAGCTGATGACGGATTACCCGAATTTATTGCTGATCTCGGATGAGGTCTACGAATTCATCCATTTCGAAATGCCGCACCGGTCGGCCCACGACCACGAAGTGCTGCGCGAGCGGTCGGTGATCGTTTCATCGTTTGGAAAGACCTTTCATATTACGGGCTGGAAAACCGGTTACCTGGTTGCGCCGGAAAACCTGATGAAGGAGATCAAAAAAGTACACCAATACCTCGTGTTTTCCGTGAACAGCGTGGCGCAAAAAACGCTTGCCGATTACCTGGCTGCTGCTGATGTGAGCATGCTGGGACAGTTTTACCAGGAAAAGCGCGACCGTTTCCGTGAGCTGATGAAAGGCAGCAAGTTTGAACTATTGCCCTGCGAAGGAACCTACTTTCAAACAGCCCGGTACACCGCCATTTCCGATGAGCACGATGTGACCTTCTGCACCTGGCTCGCGCAGGAAGCAGGCGTGGCGGCCATCCCGCTTTCAGTGTTTTTCAAAGACGAGCGCGATTACCAGACCATTCGTTTTTGTTTTGCCAAGACAGATGAAACCCTTCAACAAGCAGCCCAACGATTATGCGCGATTTGAGAATTACCCTTGCACAGGTGAACCAGGCGTGGGAAGACAAAGCGGCCAACCTGCGTCATTTTGAGCAACTGCTGTCAACGGTTTCCGATACCGATTTGATCGTCCTTCCGGAAATGTTTCACACGGCATTCAGTATGAACGGCGAAGCGCTGGCCGAAACGATGGATAATTCCGAAGCGTTAAGCTGGCTGAAACGAATGGCGGCCGAAAAACACGCGGCTTTTTATACCTCTTTTATAGCGCGTGATCTCGACAAGCTGCACAACCGCGGTGTTTTTGTGGAACCGTCGGGTTCCGTGCATGTTTACGACAAACGCAAAACCTTCGGGCTGGCCGGTGAAAACAAGGTGTATACTGCCGGCACCGGCGAACAAATCGTGGAATACCTCGGGTGGAAGATCAACCTGCAGATTTGCTACGATTTGCGTTTCCCTGAAAATATCCGCAACGGATTGATGGAAGATAGCTCAGCGCGCTACGATCTGCTCCTTTATGTGGCCAACTGGCCCGAGCGCCGGGCGAGCCACTGGAGAACATTGCTGAAGGCGCGGGCCATTGAAAACCAGTGTTATGTGGCAGGTGTAAACCGGGTGGGGACCGATGCACTCGAATTGACTTATTCCGGCGATAGCGTGGTCCATTCGGCCCTCGGGGAAGAACTTGCGCAATTAGGCGCCAATGAAGCGATCCGGACGGTTTCGCTCTCATTGGATGATCTTCGGCGGGTCCGGGAAACGCTTCCCTTTTTAAATGACAGCAGCTACCGTTTATTCAACAGATAATACCTTTTACAAAAAAAAATAACCATAAAATAACAAGAAGCTACTATATTTGGTAGAATTAATAAACTAAATTATGAGAAAACAAGTTACATTACTCTCTGGTTTGGCATTGTTGGCAGGAACCGCGTTCGCACAGCAGAACCTTCCTGTAAGACAAGCGAAACCTTCGAACTTTGCTGCTTCAAACGGTATCGAAAGCAAAAAAAATGAAGGCGTATTAAAGGCAGGTGGTGATCTTCTTTGGTCTGATGACTTTAGTGGTGCCAACCCTTGGACAATTGGTACTTCAGGACAAGGAACATTCATCATCGGTAACAACTCGCACGCACAGATGGTGAGCAACGCCAACTACCTTGGCAACATGGCTTCCACTACAGCTGCTAACGGTTTTGCGTTCTTCAACGGTTCACAATACCTTATTACACCACCTGTTAATCCACAAAACACATGGGTTGCTTCTGAAGTAATCGACTTTACAGGGATCCAGACAATCAGCCTTACATTCGAGCAACGTTACCGTGCATTCAACTCAGACGTTACCTATGTTGAGTTCTCGACTGACGGTGGTTCAAGCTGGACATTCTCTGAAGCTGTAAACGTTGCTGCTCCTACAAACGGCGCAACTATCCAGAATACGATCACCCTGGACCTTCCGGTAGGTGGTACAGCAACAGGTATGGTTCGTTTCCGTTGGGAAAACACTTCTGATGACGACCAATTTGGTAGTGGTTACGGATGGTGTGTTGACGACGTAAAAATCTACGAAGGTTACGGAGACAACGTTTCGTTGTTGTATACTTACAGCGCTGTAGGTGTTCAGCAATTACAGTACTCTAAATTCCCTGTAACTCAAACAGCTACTGCAGGAAACATTTCTTTCGGAGCAGAGTTCAAAAACGTTGGATACAACGCTCAGGATGTATCTTTGCACGTAACTTCAGGTGCTTACGATGCTACAGGTTCTGCTGTAACAACTCCTGCGTTTACACTTGACTCTGTTGAGATCGTTACTGCTGCTGGTAAGCCTATGCCTACGGCTGTTGGTGTTGCTGACTTCACTTACGAGCTTGTTGCTGCAGGTCCGTTGGATGTAACTGCTGATGACTCAAGAACAGTTCCTTTCGAGGTAACACCTTCTGTTTACGCAGTTGACTCTTACGATGGAACGGCTGCTTCTATCGACGGTGCATTCGAACAGTGGGCTACGCCTTCAGGTGACCCTGCTATCGGAACAATCTATGAAATCTTCGAAGACGCTGAGATCGGTTCTATCGACATCGGTATCGGAAACGTAGCTGCTGCTGACCAGGCTGACTACATCGGTCGTGAGTTCCTTGGAAAAATCTACAAATTGAACGACGTAAGCGGCGAGTTTGAATACTACGACGAGTCTGACCCGAAATTGTTGGAAGCGACACACTTCGGTAAAATCGTTAAAATGTACATGGTAAACAGTACTATTCCTGTAGGACCAGGTCTTTACCTTGTATTGGCTGCAAGCTACTCAGGTGGTGAAATTCCTGTTGCATTCTCTGGTGTTGCTCCGGCTGGAACAACTCTTGGATTGGATGGTGCTGACGTAATCCGTTTGGCTTCTGACGCTGCAACTCCAAACATCGTTGAGGCTCCGGTAGTTCGTTTGGATTTCCAAAGCTATGTTGGTGTTAACGAATTGGAAGATGTTGCTGCTATTAGCGCTTCTCCAAACCCGTTCACAAACGAAACTGAAATCAGCTTCAACCTGAAGTCTGATGCTCAGGTATCTATCGTAGTTACAGATTTGGCTGGTCGTGTTGTTATGACGATCCCTGCTGCTAACTACAACGCAGGTGCTCAGAAAGTATCTATCGACGGTTCTTCTTTGAACGCTGGTGTTTACAACTACACGTTGACAGTTGGAAACAACGTTGTTACAAAACGTATCGTTAAAAAATAATTAGCTATTCTTAGCTGAAAGAAGAGTCCCGTTCGCCTCAGGTGGACGGGATTTTTTGTTTGAATTGTAAGAAGAATGACGATTTGAAGAGAGTTCAGAAGAGAGTTCAAAAAAGTTCAAAGGTTCAAAAAGTTCAAGGGCTTCAACTTTTGGACCTTTTTGAACCCTTTTGAACCCTTTTTATTTGTGTGTTAAACATGGGTGAATTATCCGGCTTGTTTGCAAATGCGTTTTTAGCAGCTACGATTCTGCCGTTTTCTTCCGAACCGCTTTTCCTGGCATTGCTCGCTTTGAATAAAGATCCGTTGACCTGTTTCCTGGTTGCAACTATGGGCAATAGCCTGGGCGGACTCACAAATTTGTTGTTGGGGCGTTACAGCCGAAGCTTTTATGAAAAGCGCGGAAAAACACCTAAAGGAGAACGTCTTATCCGGCGTTATGGTGCGTGGATCGCCTGGCTTTCATGGGTGCCGTTTATCGGTGATCCGCTATTGATTGCTGCTGGATTTTACCGCACGCCACTGGTATTGACTTCATTGTTTATGGTAGCCGGAAAGGCTGGGCGTTATGCGTTGTTGTGGTATTTCTTTTCACTCGCACAATGATGCGGCAATGCGACGCGCTTCGGCATCTGCGGCCACATAATCTTCGTACGACGGTTTGGCGATGAAGCCGGTTTTTTCCATCGTTTCAGCATTGATGCGTGCCAAATCCAAAAACCCGATTTTCTCTTCCAGGAAAGCCTGAACAGCAACTTCGTTCGATGCATTGAGCGCACAGGCCCTTGTTCCGCCTTGCTCCATTGCGAGGTAGGCCAAATCCAGGTTGCCGAAAGTCAGCCTGTCGGCCGGCTCGAAAGTCAGGCTCGGGTAATCGAGGAAATTGAACCGGGGAAAATTGGTCGGGAAACGCTCCGGGTAGGTCAGTGCGAACTGGATCGGCAGTTTCATATCGGGCAAGCCCATTTGCGCTTTCATGCTGCCATCGGTGAATTGCACCAGTGAATGCACGATCGACTGCGGATGCACAATCACATCAATCTGTTCGGGTTCCAGGTTAAACAGCCAGCGGGCCTCGATTACTTCCAATCCTTTATTCATCAGCGAAGCCGAATCAATGGTAATTTTGGCGCCCATGTTCCAGTTCGGATGCTTTAACGCCTGTGCCGGAGTTACGGTTTTCAGTTGCTCCGTGTTCCACCCGCGGAACGGTCCGCCGGAAGCCGTGAGGTAAATCTTCTCAACCGGGTTGTGGAATTCGCCCACCAAACATTGGAAAATTGCCGAGTGTTCCGAATCAACCGGGTAGATATTGATGCCTTTTTCCCGGGCGCGTTTCGTCACCAGTTCACCGGCAACAACCAGTGTTTCCTTGTTCGCCAACGCCAGGTCTTTCCCTGCAGCAATGGCAGAAAGCGTAGGTTTTAATCCCGCGTAGCCAACCAGTGCTGTAAGTACGACATGTACATCGTTGAATTCAACTACCTGGCAAAGAGCATCCGTTCCGGCATACACGTGAATGTCTTCCGAAAACAGGGCGTTTTTAACCGTTTCATAATGACGTTCATCGGCAATCACTACGGCATTCGGCTGAAACTGAATGGCTTGCCGGATCAGCAATTCTGCATTGGATTGTGCGGTAATCACCTGCAAATCAAAATAGTCCGGATAGGCGGCAATCACCTCCAATGCCTGCGTTCCGATAGAACCGGTTGATCCCAGAATAGCAACTCCTTTTTTCTGATGCATGGAACAAAATTAATCGAAATAACGGGAGTTCTTACAGTTGTTTAGTCGGAAGCTTGTTTAGTTGTTCCGTTGGACGGTTTTGCCGGTCACAAGGTTGGAAGTTAGTGTAACGATTTTGGCATCTTTGTTTATAGACAATGTTAACTTCTACCTTACATTATGAAAACACTTTTCCTGTTTCTTTTATTGCCGTTGGGCGTGATGGCCCAATACGCTGATAAAGACCCGCAGGTGCAAGCCCTCACTTTTGCCCCAAACAATTACGACCAGGTGCGAAACAATAATATCTATTATTCCAACTGGTCGACCATAAATCCGGTAAAGGATAACAAAGTTCATACAGTTACCATTTACCTGGGATCAAAAAAGGGCAAACGAAAGGAAATTGATGTCAAAACTTTTGATGATCAAGGCCGGATTATCCAACGAAAATCAAAGTGGGAAACCGTAACCTTTTCCTACACCGATTCATTACTTACGGAAACAACCAGCGTAAAGGGTAAAAACCAGTCGGCCACCAGGTACCACTACGATGAACAAGATCGTATGATCGGTTTGGAGCGCTTGAAAAACGGGAAATTGGTAATGAAATACCGCTTTGAATACTTCGAAGAATTCAAACGCAGCTTGGTTGAACAGACCATTTACAAACAAAAAGCGACGGTTTACACGCTTAAAACCGAATATGATGCTCTGCTCAAAAAGCCTACTTCCGTAGTCTATTTAATAAACGGTAAACCGGAGAAAACCTGGAACTACGATTGCAAGGAACAAGGCGAACTGGTAGAGAAACCGACCGAAGAAATATCGAGCCAGTGTGCTTTTGAGCAAGAAAACAATGACGGTTCCTACAGCAAATTTGTCCGATCTATTGAGAACGGCAAGACTTACCTGTTGCAAAGAAATTATAGTGCAGACTCTCTCTTTTTGGGTTTCCAACGATTTTTCAATGATACGGTGCTCATAGAAAGACAAATAAACACAGACACTGAAACGGTAGTCGAACATTTTTCGGAAAAAGGGAAACCAAAGACGAAATACGTTTACCAGGTAGATGTCAATGGAAACAGAATAGGTTATGAGTCGTATAATCGCCGTAACAAACTGGTGTATTTTGAAAAATTGACCTATAACGAGCGAAATCTCATTACCGAATCGAAACTCGGCAAGAAATGGCAACATACGTTTGAGTACACGTTCTACTGATGTTTCTTACTTTTACGGCATGAAATACCGCATGCTTACCGACGAAGAACTGCAGCACCTGGAAGGGGATTTAAAAGCATTTCTGATCATCAACGGAATAGAAGGCGATAGCTGGAAAAAACTCAATGAAACCGAACCGGAAAAAGCCGTTGCGCTGGTGGAGCTGTTTTCCGACAACGTGTTGCAAACCGTTTATGAAAAGGTACATTTTTTGGAATTCAGAAGTCCGGATCTGTGCCTGGTGTTCCATTGCCTTGCCGATAAAATGGACCTGATTTCCATAACCCGCGTTCCCGGAACAGCGTGTGATCTTTCCACACCCGAATCCATTCACGAAGCGTTGGTATATCACGCTTACGGACTGACCTGGTTCCGGACATCGAAACCGTACAGCGACACACGTGAAATGGAAATCCACCGATTACTGGAGCAGGGAAGCGTGTTGTCGACCCAGGAGTTTTGGGATGCGTTGGTGAAAGGATTGGAGGGGTGAAATTCACTTGAGTAGAGGCACATAATATTGCAAATTTACGTGTCAAAAACACCCGCGTAAATTTGCAATATTACGTGGGCTTAAACCACTGACAACAAGTCGCGTGCATGCGTTTTGAATTCACATCAGGATTCGAGCAGCTTCTTCAGATTTTCTATTCGTTCAAATGTGCCCGGAAGGATGCGGTAGTAATGTTGTCTTTCAATAAATCTTCCTGCGATCAAACCGGCATTGGCTAATTCCTTCAGATGTTGGTGAACAGTTGTTTCCGACAAATTGGTGATGCGAATCAAATCTTTGTTGGTTGCATAATTTTCTCTGGAAAGATGTTGTATGATGGCTACTCTTGCCGGATGACCAATAGCTTTTGCCACTCGGGCAAATGATTTTTGCGATGCTGTGTATACTTTGATTTTAGAAGCTCCCATGGGACTTTTCTTATTTAAGTTAGTGAAAAAGATCAGTTGGGTCAATACGATTTTGAAAAAAACACAGCTTTTTTGTTGGTTGGATTGAGGTAGAGGCACGTAATATTGCGAATTTACGTGTCAAAAACACCCGCGTAAATTTGCAATATTACGTGGGTTTAAAATACTGGATAACAACAACTTTAATCACCTCCGCAAAAACACACATTTTCCGGATTCCAAACCAAAACCGCTTGTTTCTTTTCCCTATCGAATAACTATCTTTGCACCATGACTATCATACCGGCATTGGAAGAACGCTTTGGAGCACACCGCGTGCGTACTGTTCAAAATCCGCTGCATCCCGAACAATCGTTGATCTTTCTCTACCTCGAGCTGAATATCCCGGTGACCATTTTGATGACCAACGGCTTGTCAGATTATACCATGCCGGTTTCTGAAAAATGGAAAGGCCGCGAGCACAACGAGCTGTATTTCTGCCTTCCGACTTATTGGGACATGGATGATCTTGAAAACCCGAATTTCAACTGGGTGTATCATTGGATCTTCAGGCTGGAAATGTTTGTTCGGGAGAAAAACACCTGGTTCGGTCCCGGGCATACCATTCCATGCGGTAATCCGCCGGCGCAGATATCGGTGACGATGAAACAGGAATACTTTATTTTCCTCGACCCTATCTTTATGGAAGATGCGTTGCAGCCGATCGAATCGGCAAGCAGGACGGTGCATTTCCTGGCGATCGTTCCGATTTTCGGCGACGAGCTTGATTACAAAATGGGCAAAGGAACCCACAAGATCGTTCGGAAGTTTATCGGCAAAAAAGTAGACGAGCGTTTGGACGATTACCGCGTCTCGGTACTGCGCTCCCGAATGCGGTTCTTTTAGCCATTGCTACAAATAAAAAGCTTCCCTCAGAGACACTTGCGGTGCATTGTTTCCCATGAATCCACGAATTTCGGCACGCCTAACGGCCTCGTCCTATACTGAATAATAACAAATTGCATGCCTGTTATAATTGTAAGCGCTGCCGTTAGGAGCGCAAAAAATTCGAGCATTCGTGGGATAAAAAAGTGTATTGGTGGAGCCGATACTTTGTAGACTTACAGCTTACTGAAAAACTCCACCGCGCTGTCTACGTCTTTTTTCGCGTTCCCAATCCACAGATTGTCATCGTAAATGATAAACGGACGCTTCAGAAACGTATATTCTTCGAGCATGTATTTCCGGTAATCGGCCTCGGTGAGCTTCATTTCGTGCAATCCCATTCCGCGGTATTTCATGGCGCGTTTCGAAAACAATGCTTCATAGGAACCAACCTTGCTTTTGATCCAATCCAGGGTGTCGCCGTCAATGTTGTTCTCTTTGATATCGATCAGTTCCACGTTTTTTGGCGGATTCACTTTTCGAAGAATTTCCTGGCACGTCGTGCAATTGCCCAAATGATAAATGCGTTTCATGGTTGTTATTTTTTCAGCAAGATAAATGTTTTGTTTCGGGTGACAATTTTCCAACGAGGAGAACTTAACAAACTGTCGGTTGTGTGCGTGAACTGTTCGGCTGTCAGCGGGTACGGATTTTCAACCGGTGATAATAAAATGTATTCGGCATTGCGAATGATGGGGAACTGGTAGGCCGATTCGCGCAGGGCCAGGTGGGGAATAAAAGCCGATTGTGCGCTAACGATGGCGTTTTCCGGAATCAGTTCAAGTACTTTGTAAGCCTCATCGATTGGGAATTCGCGGCTGTAATGTGCTTCTTTGTAAATCCGGATCCGGGCTTTTTCGGCATAAGCAATGGTGTTGTCCATCACCCGAATGGCACAGGCAAACGAGCAAATCACGGCGGTAAATGAAGCAACGCGTTTCCATGTCAGCTGGTGAAACTGTGCAATGGCTTCGAATGTCCCGATGGCCAGCAACGGTGCCAGCTCAATAGCATAATGCTGGTTGATGCCCCACATGGCCACATTATCATGGTACAGCTTCTGGGCAAAAACCGGGATGAGCATGAACAGGTAGACCGGTTTCCGGATCAGGCAAAAAACACCGCAAACCGCCGTGACGACCCAGAATTCTGCTTTCACACCGTTGTTTTCCGGCAAAGTCGTATGGTTCACAAACAGCAGCTTCAGGCTGTCGAGCGGATGTGAAAGCAATTGCACCAACGCTTCGCCGCCGCCGCTTCCCAAAACCGAATAATGAAAATGCGGATATGCTCCCGAATTGGAGAGCGCGGGCATCACGAAGCCGGTGATCAACACAAAATACAGCATTGAAAAGCCGGAAATGGCGAGTGCCAGGTAGCGTAGTTGCTTGTCGCGGAAATAGAGATAGCACAACCCGAAACCAATAAAAATGACCCATAACGACATGTTTTCCTTGGCGACGAGAATCAGGATGGTCAGCACGATGATCTGCCGGAATTTCCGTTTTGCAAAAGCGAGCAGCAGCCATGGAACAATCATCGCAGCCACCACATTGCTGTGATAATCGAAGGAAAAGGCTGCAAAAATACCGAAGAACAACAAGAAGTAAATCAGCGCAAAGCGCTTGAGGCCCGTGTTCGGGAAACGGTAATCGAAATAGCGGTAAATACCGGTTGCCCCGATCAGAACGGCAACCAGCTGAACGACCGGGAGTGTATATGTTCCGAACAAATAACTCAGTGGTGAAAACAACGGCAGGTATAAATCAAAATGATCGGCCAGCAGGTTTTCGGGAACGGCCTTGAACGTAGCGCTGTCGTTGAAACTGAAATGTGCGTAATCGTAGAGCGCATTCGTGTAAGCGCCCAGGTCAAGCGTATAGGTTCGAAAACAGCAATGATTGACAAACGAAATGAGCGCGTAAATGATCGCCGAGATTGCCAGTGACGACCATAAAAACGGTTCACTGCGAAAACGGGAAATGAGCTTTCGGATCACCGATTAGCGATTCTGCATGTATTCTTCGTTGCGCTTGCGGTCTTCCTCCGTTCCGGTGTTGCAGCCGTTCGATTTCTTCGTGAAATGATGGATCCACTTCACCTGAAAATGCACCGGCCAGTAATTGCTCGAAAACCATTGAACAGTCGGTTTCAGGCGATTGGCTTCGTACACACCGATGGCAGGGATATAAAACCCGAATGTCAGGTAATCGCCCCGACGAACGCGGTACTGGAACCCAAGGTGACCGTGAATCTGCGCCATGAAGTTTTTCTGGAATTTCTGCTCGGCAAACACCGGCTCGGAATATTCCTGCGACCCTTCCATGATCATATAATTGAAATTCACGCCCAGGCCCGTTTCCAAATGCCACTTGTCACTCAGTAGGGTGAAACGGTCGGCCGTGAAGCGTCCGTATAAATAGCCGTTGTAAAATTTCCCTTCGCCTTCCACGGTGTTGATGGTATTACCGGATAAGTCGAGGTAATTGGTCGTCGTTTTTTCGGTCCCGCCGATGTAATCGAAACCCAAGCCCCAATCCACCCGGTGAATAAGGTTGCCGCCAATCCATTTGATCTCGCCTTTGTCGCCCCGCATTTTGTAGATTGCTCCCAGCACGCGCGACTTTTTGAAGCGGTAGTGCGCCATCCCGATATCAATGAATCCACCCACACGTCCGGCAGGGTCAATCGTATAATCAATCGGGCGATTGATATTGTCGACACCGCTAACAGTCTCGTTTTTAAGACGGGTAAACGTATAATTCGGCCCAAAAGAGATCTGCAACGCATTCTTGGAGATATCACGGTAATCTTCAGCACCGCCGAAAAAATCACTTCTGCGTTTTTTGGGTTTGTACTGTGCCACTGCACCATCTGCAATCACCACCGAAAGGATTACTCCAAGAAATAGTCGATTCATAACGAGCGTTTTTGTAAATATCCGAATCCTTGCGATTGGTTACACTACCAGCGCCAACATTTTTTCCATAACATACGGTTCATTCCAGTTCTCATGGATGTTTTCCAGCTGCATAACCAGGTCCATGATTGTTTGCTGGTACTGTCCGTTTTTGAGTGCGTCGCTGTAGCGGATGTTACTGAAGGTAACCTGTGAGTACAACGGCAACCATTTTTCAGGATATAGGTCTGAGAATTTCGCCTCGATCTTTTTGCGCAGCAGGAAGTCCGGATCGGCAGTCAAATCACGCATTTCAACATAATTCAACAAGGCCAGGTCAAGGATTGCATTTCCGTCAGGTACGCGTTGTTCCGAGAAACGATCGAGCAAACCGTCCCAGTTGCCGTTGGCTTCCTTGTACATTTCATCGAAAACCGTGCAGTCTTCAAATCCGCAGTTCATTCCCTGGCCGTAGAAAGGCACGATGGCATGAGCGGCATCGCCCAGCAACAATACTTTATCCTGGTAATTCCAGGGTGTGCAACGGACCATAATTAGTGTTGAGGTTGGATTTTCGAAGTAATCGTCCAGCAAAGTCGGCATCATCGGCACCGCATCCGGGAAGGTCTTGTCGAAGAAGGCCGCTACCTGCTCACGGGTTGTTAAGCTTTCGAAAGAGGTTTCACCTTTCATCGGGAAAAAGAGCGTACAGGTAAAGCTGCCGTCGAGATTGGCCAGTGCGATCATCATGAATTCACCGCGCGGCCAGATGTGCAGACAGTTTTTATCGAGTTTGTGTGAACCGTCCTCATTGGGCGGGATCACGAGTTCCTTGTAGCCATGATCCAGGTATTTCTGCGAATAATCAAACATCGTTGATTTCTGCATACGCATGCGCACGGCAGAAAAAGCGCCGTCGGTCGCAAAAATGCGGTCGAACGAATGACGCTCGGTGGCTTTTTCTTTGGTATTGTTAAAGATCAGCGTATTGGAAGCGAGTTCCAGGTCCTGGCATTTCCGGTCGAAAAAGTACTGGATATTCGGGTAATCATCGGCCAGGTTCATGAGTTTTTGGTTCAACCCGCCACGTGAAACCGAATAAATCGCCTGGCCTTCTTTTCCATAAGGCTGGTAGGACAGCGTTCCGTCTAAAGCGTGCATGCAACGGCTGTGCATCGGGATGGCGATGGCGCGGATGTCATCGGCGATTCCAGCCAGCTCAAGGGCTTTCCATCCACGGTCGGACAATGCAAGGTTGATTGATTTTCCACTGATCAGCTGTGCTTTCCGCAAATCTTCACGTCGCTCGAATACCGAGACATTGTAACCCTTTTGCGCCATAAGAATGGCTTGTAAACTTCCTACTAGTCCTGCTCCGACTACTGCAACGTTTTTCATTTTCTTCTATCGTTTTTTCTTTATCCTACCGGAATCAGCCTCCTCCCTTTGAGGGAGGATTGAGGAGGGTGGCAATTTTAATAACACTATACATTTTCAAAAGCCACCTCCCTTTATCCCTCCTCAAGGAGGGAGATGGATTCTACTTCTAAAGAAGTAGTCGTTTTATTTACCGCCTTCTGCTTCCCACTTTGCAGGGGGACCGAGGGGCAGGATTTTTCATTTTCTACGCCAAAATCGCTTCTTCCAACAACTTCCCGAGGTAGTACACATCCTCAAACGAATTGTACAACGGCGCGGGAGCTACACGGATTACATTCGGTTCGCGCCAGTCGGCTACAACCCCGTTTGCGCTCAATGCGTCGAACAATGCCTTTCCTTTTCCGTGAACAAGGATCGACAGCTGCGCACCCCTGCGGTGTTTTTCACGCGGCGTAATAATCTCGAAACGACACTGGTCCTGGTATTTTGCCGTTAGCTCATCCAGGATAAATTCCAGGTAACCGGTCAGCAAAACCGTTTTTTCGTTCAGGCGCTCCATACCCACTTCGTCGAAAATTTCAAGTGAAGCCCAGTGAGCTGCCATTCCAAGCACGGGAGCGTTGCTCAATTGCCAGCCTTCGGCGCCTTCCATCGGTTTAAAACCCGGCTCCATAAGGAAACGGGTTGATTTGTCGTAACCCCACCAACCGGCAAAGCGCGGCAGGTCTGGACGGTTGGCAAAGCGCTCGTGAACGTACATTCCGGAAACACCTCCCGGGCCTGAATTCAGGTACTTATACGAACACCATGCGGCGAAATCAACGTCCCAGTCATGTAATTTCAAATGAATATTTCCGGCGGCATGTGCCAAATCAAATCCAACAATTGCACCCACAGCGTGTCCGGCTTTCGTAATGCCCGGCATGTCCATCAACTGGCCGGTGTAATAGTTCACCCCGCCGATCATGATCAATGCCAGCGTGTCCCCCAGCTCGGCAATTTTTGCCAGTACGTCTTCTTCGCGCAGCAAGTGCTCGCCTTCGCGCGGAGAGAGTGCCACCAAATCCGTATCAGGATTTAAGCCATGAAAACGCACCTGTGATTCCAGTGCGTACAAGTCGCTCGGAAACGCCTTGGCTTCGCAAAGGATTTTGGTTCGCGTTCCCGCAGGACGGTAAAACGAAACCATCAGCAGGTGCAGGTTGGTGGTCAGGGAATGTGTTACAACCACTTCTTTCGGCAAAGCGCCCACTAAACGAGCGGCTTTTTCTGTCAGGAATTCGTGGTACGAAAACCAGGGATTTTTCCCGTGGAAATGACCTTCGACACCCCATTTTGCCCAATCGTCCAATTCCTGCAGGACATAAGCCTGTGTTGACTTTGGCTGTAACCCCAGGGAGTTTCCTGTGAAATAGCGTACTGTTTTTTCGTGGAATGTTGGAATATGAAATCGATCACGGTAAGTCTTTAACGGGTCGGCAGCGTCCAACGCCTGAGCGGCTGCAAGAGAATTCACAAATTCGGCCATGTTTAAACCTTATTTCTGCTAATTTTGTTTAATAATTGCGGCGGATGTTTAAAAACCGCTCTCCAAAGATACATATTCTAAGACAATCATACATGAAACAGACAGTTTCCCAAGCGTTGTACGAAACAGCAAAAAATTATTTTCCGGGGGGTGTAAATTCGCCGGTCCGGGCGTTTAAATCCGTCGACGGAACACCTTTGTTTATTAAGAAAGGAAACGGCGCATACATTTGGGATGAAGACGATAACGAGTTCATTGATTTTTGTGGCAGCTGGGGTCCGTTGATCCTGGGACATAACCATCCTGCCGTCTATTCAAAAGTGGTGGAAGCACTGGGCAACGGGTCCAGTTTCGGAGCGCCGACACGTTTGGAAAACGAACTGGCTGAATTGATCTTAAGCAAGAATAATTTTATTGATAAGCTGCGTTTTACCAGCTCCGGTACCGAAGCCGTAATGTCGGCAATTCGCGTGGCGCGTGGCTTTACGGGCCGTAACAAGATCGTGAAATTTGAAGGTTGCTACCACGGCCACAGCGATGCCTTGCTGGTAAAAGCCGGTTCGGGATTGGTGACGTTCGGAAATTCTTCCAGTGCAGGTGTTCCCGAAGCATTTGTGAATGAAACATTGGTATTGCCGCTGAACAACAAGGAGGCGGTGCAGCAGTGTTTCGCCGATTACAAAGACCAGATCGCCTGCGTGATCATCGAGCCGATTCCTGCCAACAACGGTTTATTGTTGCAGGAGGAAGGATTTTTGACTTTCCTGCGCGAGGTGTGTACGGCCAACGGAACGCTGCTGTTCTTTGATGAGGTAATTTCCGGCTTCCGGGTGGCTTTTGGCGGTGCGACGGAGCACTATGGCGTGATCCCGGATATTGTTTCCTACGGAAAGATCATCGGTGGTGGTTTGCCGGTGGGCGCTTACGGGGCCAAAAAAGAGATTATGTCGCAAATTTCGCCCGACGGGCCGGTTTACCAGGCGGGAACGCTTTCCGGGAACCCGGTGGCAATGGCGGCCGGAATTGCGCAGCTGACCGAGCTTTCCAAACCGGGATTCTACGAAGACCAGGAACGCAGAACATTGTTGTTTACCGATAAGATCAACGCGCACGCCAAGTCGAAAGGCTACCATTTTGAGCTGGTGACCATCGGTTCCATTTACTGGATTTCCTTCGACGATTCCAAACGCATCCGCCAGTCGGATGACATCAACCCGGACATGACGGGTTTCAAGCACCTGCACCGGGCGTTGCTGGAGCGCGGCGTTTACCTGGGGCCAAGTGGCTACGAAGTAGGGTTTATTTCTGCAGCGCATACCGACGAAATCCTGGAAACAGCCGCCGCGCGCTTTATCGATGCGCTGGATGCGATCATGAATTGAGTCGATGAAAACGTTCCGCGAAGGTGATGTGTTTTTCCGGCAGGAAAACGGCGACTATACGGTTTACAAAGTGATCGCTTCCGGTGAAAACAACCAGCTGTATACAACTGTTTTTTGGCCGGTGGATGTGAAGCCGACACCTGAAAACCGGAAATCATTCGACCTTCGGACGGCCTGTGAGGTGTTTCAAATCCCTGGTTCGGAAGTGATGACGTTCCTGGCAAACGAACCGGTTTCTGCCGCTGAGCAGGAAGAGTATGCCAACTTCAAACGCATTGAATCGGGGTTGAGGCAACGTACTGAAAACCTCGTTGTTATTCTAGAACGCGGGGCTTTGTTACTAAAAGAAGGAAAAACCGAAGAAGCGCTTTCGTTGTTTACCGAAGCAACGAGCTATTCCAAATACAATCATCACATCTTTGACCAACGCGGTTATTGTTTATTGAAATTGGGCCGTTATTCGGAGGCCATTGCCGATTTGGAACATTCGCTTACGATTCAGCCCGAAGGAAAAGATACGCTGTTTTACTGTGCGGAGGCTTATTACCGGGCAGGCAGGTTTGACCAGGCACAAACGAAGATCCGGCAATTGCAGATAATCGCTCCGGACTATCCGGGTTTGCGGGAACTGGCAAAAAAGTACAGGAAATAAACTAGCGGCGGAATCCGTTATTTCCAGCGTTTGCGAATGCGCTTCGGCAATTTCTTGCGGAGCTTTTTCATCACACCTTCGCGGGAGCTGATCGCACCGATCTTCAGCAAGTCGGAACCAACCAGTTTACCATTGCGGTAGAAATGGAACTCAAGCGTTACCGAAACGATATCGTCTTTATAGAGCGAGAATAAATTCGCGGCCGCGAGATCTTCGGCCAACGACAATTTCTTTTCAGACAATTTGAAACGCTTATCATATCCACGGATCGAAACAAGCATGAGCGTGTTGACTCCTTTTCCGGCCAGCATCTGTGTGAGCGAATCGGTCATCAATACCTGCGGGTCACCACCTTGTTTCAATACATTGAGTGAAACCATGTTTTTTACCCCGTTGGCTGATAGCATTTCGGAAATGGCCACTTCCAGGGAATAACGGTCTTCCTGGTTGTCCATGTGACTCACCACCAACGCATTGGTCAGGTTAAGACTATCGGTTTGCGCGATTGAAATTGATCTTAGACCAATTATTGCAAGAAGTAAGATGAGCTGTTTCATGGATTAAAATATTTGGCTGGCGATTTTTTTCACGGTGTCGGAAGTCGACATTGTATAATAGTGAATGCACGGCACTTTGGCGGCTTTCAGTTCTTTCGATTGCTGGATTCCCCATTCGATTCCCACCTGGTTCACGTCGGCGCTGGTCTTGCATTTCAGCAGCTCTTTGCTCAGATCTTCCGGGAAATCGATGTGGAATACTTTCGGCAGGAACGCAATATGGTTCATGGTCTTGATCGGTTTCAGTCCCGGAATGATCGGCACATTGATTCCAATCGCACGACAGGCGTCCACGAAATCGAAGTATTTCTGGTTGTCGAAGAACATCTGTGTTACCACGTATTCCGCGCCGGCATCTACTTTTGCTTTCAGGTATTGCAAATCGGTTGAGAGGTTCATCGCCTCGAAGTGCTTTTCCGGGTAGCCGGCGGCTCCCATGCAGAAGTTGGTCGGAGCCAGCTGTACGTCGTCGACAAAGTAGCGGCCCTCGTTCATTTCGGCAATTTGCTGGATCAGCTCAACGGCATAGCGGTGTCCTTCCGGATGCGGCTTGAACGTTGATTCGGTTTTGATCGAATCGCCGCGCAAAGCGAGCACATTGTCGATGCCCAAAAAGTGAAGGTCGATGAGCGCGTTTTCTGTCTCTTCTTTCGAGAAACCGCCACAAATCAAATGCGGCACGGCATCTACCTGGTATTTGTTCATGATCGCCGCACAAATCCCGACCGTTCCCGGACGTTTACGGATAGCAATTTTTTCAAGCAGTCCGTTCTCGCGTTCCTTGTAAATAAATTCTTCGCGGTGATAAGTGACGTTGATAAAACGCGGCTTAAATTCCATTAACGGATCAATGCCGTCGTAGATGGATTGTATGGTTGCTCCTTTAAGCGGAGGAAGGATTTCAAATGAAAACAGCGTGTCTTTCGCCTGGTTAATGTGTTCGATAACTTTCATGTCGTCTTGACCTTGAGTTCGTGATAAGTGGGCAAAGATAAAGGAATAAAACAGTTTCGTCATGATCCCTGAAAAAATCACGATCACCAAATTATGTTAAAAACGAGCGAACCACAAAATACCAATGAAAAACCTGCGTTATCTTTGTATTGTCTAATTACCGGAATCGATCTTCAAACTTTGGCGCGAATTTTGATCTCCTCTAATTAGAGGTTAGTTTTCATAAGTAGTAGTAGTTTAGGTTGGAACAAGAGAGAGACGCCCGTTTCTCTCTTGTTGTTTTTCAGGCCTGGGTGAAATGGAAACTACGGTGAAAAAACTGGTTTTCAAAAGTGATTTTAAATAGTTGGTTTTCATTTTTTTAGTCCCACGTAATATTGCAAATTTACGCGGAACTTTGGAGCACGTAAATTTGCAATATTACGTGGCTTCTTTTCAGGAGACGTTCACAACAAAAAATCCTCCCACCCGAAACGGATGGAAGGATTTCCAAAAAATAGCTTATCGTTTCACCCAGCGGGCCACGGAAGTATGTGATCCGTCGCTTACGCGGACAAAATAAACGCTTGGCAACAATTGGGTTGTATTTACGATCACTTCTTCGTTGGCGGAAGCGGTAGCAGTTTGTACCGTTTTACCGTCAACCGAAAGGATGGTTACCGTTACCTGCTGGTTCCATGAACCGTTCAGGATAATGTTCACAACCGCTGTTCCCGGGTTCGGGAAGAGGTTGAATGTCGCGATTGCAGCATCATCCAAACCAAGATTTCCGTCGGTTCCGTCGCAGTTTTCGTCAATACTGTTTCCAAGCACGTCGGTTGCATCCGGGTTGATGCCGTTGTTGGTGTCGTCGCAATCAGTGTCATCGGCTACATAACCGTTTGGCGCGGTACAGTCGACGATTGTGCTGTTCGGGTTTCCGAAGCCATCGTTGTCACCGTCTTCGTAGAACGTTGAACCAAGCGTGATGCTGTTGTCGTTGTCATCGCAGTCGTCGGCATTTGAAACATAACCCACCGGCTGTGTACAGGCAATAACAGTCACAGCTGTTGAGCCGAATCCGTCGTTGTCCTGGTCGATGTAGAACTCATCGGTGGCAATGGTGATAGCGCTGTTGCTGTCATCACAGTCGTCGTCGTTCAGAACGTAACCTACCGGTTGTGTACAATCCTGCGTGGTTGAACCAGGATCTCCGTAAGTGTCGTTATCGGCATCTTCATAATACGTCACTGAACCGCCAATGCTGTTATTGGTATCGTCGCAATCATCATCATTGGCTACATAGCCAGCCGGTTGTGTACATGAAACAGAATCCATCAGCGGATCACCGAACGTATCGTTGTCCGAATCCAGGTACCACACTGCGTTCGGATTTTCGTTTGCGTTGGCATCGTTGCAATCGGTATTGTCGGATACATATCCGGCCGGGGCAACACAATCCATCGAATCAACAGCTGCGTCGCCAAATCCGTCGCTATCCGCATCTGCATAATACGTCTGCATCGGCAGGGAATTGATGGCACCGTAAACCGACACATTGTCATGACGGTAAGTCGTGGTTGTGCCCGTAGCACCGGTCAGATAGAAACGGAATTCCACAGCACCGGCAATGTTTGTAAATGCAGCAGGTAATGCCACGTTTTCTGTCTGCAAACCGCCACCGGCAGCCAGTTGTACCGTGTGGAAATCAGCCGAGAAATTATCAAGGCTTGAGCGAATATGAATGACCGGCGTTCCCAGACCAGGGCTTCCGCGGTGGGTGAACGTCAATTGGGTCAGATCAAGTTCATAGCAGTTGTCAGGCGTGATGCTGAATGCGTAGTATTCCAACGGATCAACAGTCGCTCCTGTATTCCAGCCGTTGTAGTTGAACACATCGGCAGCAGCCGTACAGTTGACGCTGTCTGCGCTATAATCGCTGAATGTTGCGTTGGCCGGCTGCGCTGCCGGGCTGTGAACCGGAGTGGCACAGTTGTTTCCTGTAAAGGTATATTGCGCCAGCTGTGCGCCGAGTGTGTTGAGATCTGAACCGTTGCAATCTTCGTCGACTCCGTTATTCGGAATCTCCGTTGCACCCGGATACTGGTTCGGGTTGGCATCGTTGCAATCGGAGTTGTTGGTTACGGAGTTGGCCGGTGGTGTACAAACTACGGTTGCTGTTGCACCCGCGTCTCCGTAAGTATCGTTGTCAAGGTCCGGATAATACGATAATGCCTGGCCAATGCCATTGTCACTGTCGTCGCAATCGTCGTCGTTGGAAACATACCCTGCAGGTTGTGTACATGAAACAGAATCCATCAGTGGATCACCGAATGTATCGTTGTCAGAGTCCAGGTACCACGTAGCACCCATACCGATGAGGTTATTGTTGTCGTCGCAATCGTCATCATTGGTGACATAACCCGGAGGCTGTATACAACCTGTTTGCGTATCGCCCGGATCACCGAAACCGTCGGTGTCGTTATCGGCATAATAAGTAATCGAACCAACGATTGTGAGGTTCAAGGTCATTGTACTGTCGCAACCGGCAGCATTCGGAATGGTATCGTAATATGTTCCTGATGAAGTATAGTTCACAGAATTCCACGTGTAAGACGTACAGTTGGTAACCGTTTCCACTGAACTGCTATTCGAATTGATCGTCAGGTTCAACACGATGTTACTGTCACAACCAACGGAATTTGCTCCCGGCAATGTTTGATTGTAGGTACCTGAAGTAGTATAGGTTGTAGAATTCAATGTGTAAGGGCCACAGTTGGTAACAGTCATGGTATTGGTTGTGGCGCAGTTGGAAGGTGTCACCGAAGCCCATGTGGAGCCGATGCGAATTTCGTCGATTTCTACGTTCCCGGTGCCGGAACCCTGGCGCAAATAAATAGAACCAAAATTACCAAATGCCGTTGTGCCCGAATTATTGGTAAAGGTTGCGGCCGGTTCAGCTGAACCAGGTGTTGGGTTGATATACACGCTTGATGTAACAGGCGAAGTAGTGGCGTCGAGTTTCACGACCACCATCATTGTGGTGTTGATCGGGTATTCGGTTAACCCGTAGGTCACCGACGGACTTCCCCCGGTATGGTTCATCGTTCCGAGTACAAATGTTCCGGCAGTTGCACCTGCTTTGATGTACAAACGGCCTCCGAACGCGCTGACTGTTGCAGGGCTGGCAGTAAGAGCAAACCCGATAAAATGGTCACCGGTACCTGCGAAAGCATTGAGTCCGGTTGTATTTGAGACATTGATCAGCAACGAATAATAACCGATGCCCGAAATACCGCTCAGTGCTTTGTTAACGTCTTCACCTGTTGCTGAAACCGTTGTTGTGGTCCTGTTACCGGTTGAAGTCACCAATAACGGGTAAGACAAGCTGTTACCCAAATCACTTGGTGTGGTCAATGTAACCATGGGTCCGGTTGTTCCCGAATGAACGGTCCAGCCATTGGCACTCAAAGCGCCGGTATAATCAAATGGTTCCGTTTGACCGAACAGGGTAGCCGTAACAAACAGACAGGTTAAAAGTAGAATATGTCTCATCAAACTAAATTTTAGTACAAAGTTAGGAAAACACACCCTTACGATGCTAGTTTTTTTTGTTCGATTAGCCTGTGAGATAGGGAAATGATAATTTATAAATAGCTATAAAACAGCGAATTACATGCTGCTAAATCGATTTATACGCCGGATATTATTAAACTGTTAAGCTTCACGCTGTTCCATCAAACGGGCCACATATTTTCCGATGATGTCGAATTCGAGGTTGACTTTGGTGCCGACTTCAAACGTATGGAAATTGGTGTGTTCGTGCGTGTATGGAATGATGCATACGGAAAACTGTCCTTGCTCAGAATCAACTACCGTGAGGCTGACACCGTTGACAGTGATGGAGCCTTTGGCAACAGTGGGGTAGGCGGCGTCATAGCGGAAGGTATATTTCCAGCTGCCGTCGAGGTTTTCCACCCGGATGCATTCGCCGGTCGTATCCACGTGGCCCTGAACGATGTGTCCGTCTAAGCGTGCGCCGAGCTGCATGCAGCGTTCCAGGTTGACTTTGGTACCGACATTCCAGCTACCGAGATTGGTACGATCCAGGCTTTCCTGTATCGCGGTAACTACATAGTTATTATTGTCGATAGCAACCACCGTCAGGCAGCAGCCATTGTGAGCGACGCTCTGGTCGATTTTCAATTCGTTGGTAATGGTCGATTTTACGGTGAAGTGCACGTTGGTGTGTTCGCGTTCGATGGCGACGATCTCTCCTAAAGTTTCAATGATTCCCGTGAACATATTGCTGGTGTTTTTGTGCCGCAAATTTACAGGTAATTCGCGAATTCGCCTGCGCAATTATTGTTTCACTTTCCCAGAACGCAAACGGGCGTCAAGTGCAATGAATACGGCGCACATTCCCCAAATCGGAACGGCAGCTTTGTCGGTGTCGAGGTAATTGTTGAGCAACCCGTGAATGAAGTAAGTGCTCAGTGCCAGGATCATTCCCAGGATCAGCGTGCGCATTTCGCGGTCACTTTCCGGCCAGCGGTGATAGAGTTTGATCGAAAACCAAAAAATGGCGAACACCAGCGCGAAGACCAGCAGCATTCCGGGCAGTCCGCTTTCTGCCAGCGGGCCGAGGTATTCACTGTGTGCATTTCCCATGACCCCGAAGTTGGTGGAAATGATCGTGGTATTTTCCGGTTCCTGGAAACGGGCGTATTCGAATGCGTAGGTTCCCGGCCCAAAACCGACTACCGGCCGTTCTTCAAACATATCGATAGCACAGGACCAACGGTTGATGCGCTCCAGGTTGGAAGCATCGGTGGTAACATTGGTGGCGCTTTCCAAACGCTCACCGAATTCTTCGGTGGTATGCTCGGATTTGTTGCGTTCCAGGTCCTGCTGAATGCCATCCCACGAATACCAGATAAAGCCGAGGAATAAAACAACGCAGGTAGAAAATACGCTGAACCGGACCTTGAACCGAATCAACGCCCAAACTCCCAAAGCCAGCACAATGCTCAGCCAGGCTGCGCGGGTGTATGAAAAGTACAGCCCGATGAGGTTCACCACCATGAATCCGATCAGGATGAACTGCACCAGCGGCGGATGTTTTTTCGAAAAGTAAAGCGCAAAAACCAGTGGAACGATCAATGCTACGATTGCCCCGTAAATTGTATGGTCTTTGAAAAACGGCCACATCACCCAGTGACTTTCCTTTTCACCGAAACGGTAATAAGCGTGGATTGTCACCGTGTAACAGATCACGATGATCATCCCGGTAATGAACAGCCACAGGAACCACCGGATCTTTTTCGGGTCGAAAAACAGGTTGCTTCCGTAAAAAAGTACCGGAACCACAAACCACAATCGCGCAAGTAAGTACTTGAACGAAACCACCGGTTGTTCGGAAGTAACTGACGTAATCAGGAGCCACAGCAGGTAAAGGCACATGATGATCACAATCGGGTTTCGCCACAGGTAATCGGGGAATACCCTTGAATAGAGTGATTGCATGACCAGTAAGATCATAGTACCGAACAGCAACGGCTCGGTGGGCAGGAAGAGCCCGAAACCGTCGGTGTATTCTTCAATGTTCATCGAGAGCGGCGTCATGGCGATGATGAAGAAAAACGTGTATTCGGTGTAAAAAATGGCCACGAACAGCACGACCAGCGCATACGGGATCAGGTAAGCGTACCAGAAATCGATCCAGATACAATAGCCCGTAAGCCCGATGAACAGTGCTCCGAAAAGCAGCAGCCAGCTATGTTCGCGCAGAAAAGCCACTACGCCAGTTTGCGGAGTTCTTTTATTTTATCCTGCAGCAACAAGGCAAACACCATGAAAATGAAGGTCCCGATTACGGAAAGCAATACAATGATCATGCGTTTCGGTTTGTCTTTTTTATCGGCAACCACGGCGCGTTCCACCACGAACTTGTGGGTAAATTTGGTATTTGCATCCGATTCGGCCTGTTCGTAGGAAACGGAGAAATCTTCGAGCTTCACGATCTTCTCGTTACGGATGTATTCCAACCCGTCGAAAGTGGCTCCGTACTTGTTGTTCGTGTCAATTTTATCCTTGATCTCGGCACGCTGCTCAGGACTTTTGGCATCTACATACGCCTGGAAAAGCCCTGCGCGTGAATCCAGTGGAAGCACGCCTTTGGCGGCCAGGGAATCCAGTTGGTTCAGGATGTTTTTCCGCTCGGCTTCCATCTGGTCTTTTTTACGTTTGTTGATCTCGAATGCCGGCATGGTACGCGCGGCCACCATTTCGTTTTTCACGGTATCGATGAGGTCGACGATGCGGTTGGCGATATCAGCGGCAAGTACCGGGTCGCGGTCCAAAACATCAATCTGGATGGAACCGTAACGCGTTCTTACGAAGAGAATGTTTTCGTTGTATTCCTTCACCAGTTTGTAATACTTGTTCTCGTCGTTTTCGTCGATGTCGTAGTGTTTCTGCAGGTCGAATTCCGCTACGATCTTATCGCGGATCTTCGACGATTGCAAAATCTGGATCAATTGTTCGGCTTGTTCTTCTTCCCCGAAGTCCATCGACGATGCTTTGGCATTTCGTTGCTCGGAGAAAGAAACGGTGCTGGTAGCGGCAGGGAAAACGATGGCTGTGGAACGGTAAATCGGGGTCATTAAAAACGCGATAACCGTAGAGACAACAAATGCTGCGGCAGTTACAATCGATAAAATTTTGCGTTTTCTCCAGATGGTTACCAGTAGGTTCATGCGTTGTTCTTGCATTACTGCAGTACTTTCTTCCATGTAGTGTTTGTTTTAGAGCTGCGAATTTACAGTTTGTGAGCCATTAACGATGAAAAAGGCGTAAAATTATGCGGAGTCGGCTGAATTAGCCAAGAAGAATTCAACACTATTCTATAACTGATGACATTTACTTTTTTCCGCCACGAATAAACGAATGGACAATTACATTCGATTAATAACGAATAGGGAAACAAGGTTTCCTCGAATGTTGCAATATTGTGGTTGTCATACATTGGTGAAAATCGCCTCGGCGGTTATTCGTAAACCATTTTGCACCATTCTTTATTCGTTCATTCGTGGCTCAAAATGTCTGGCCGTCAGCAATCAATGTAAACCATCGCACAAAAAGAAAAGGCCACCGAAACCGATGACCTTTTCGAGGTTTTTTATTCCGCCAATTAGTTGCGAATCACTTTGATGGTTTGAACCGCATCATTGTGTGTTACTTTCAACATGTACATTCCTGCTGGCAGGGTTTTCATGTCGATCTTGATTTCTTTCTCGGAAGAAGTACGTGTGGAAATTTCTTTTCCTGCGTAATCCAGCAGTCGCAATGTCAAGGCTTTGGCATCTGAGTTGGCAACCGTCAACACGCTTGAAACCGGGTTCGGATAAGCCGTTACCAGCATCACTTCGTTTTCGTTGATTCCAATGTTGTTGATCGTCGTGCATTCAGACGTTACCGAACAAGGACCGTTGGTAATAAGTACCTGGTAGTCGCCGTTTGCCGTAGCTGTAAACGATTGGCTGGTTTCTCCCGCGATTGGCGTTTGTGTAGCACAGTCAACCCATTGGTAACTTGTAGCCCCGGCAATGGCGGATGTCAATGTTGCGCCGGAAACCGTGACATTGGTATCAACATCGTAATACGTCAAAACAATGGTGATCACACTATCACATCCGACCGCATTCGCAATGGTGGCCGTGTAGGTTCCGCTTGCCGTATACGTTGCTCCGTCAGGTGCCGTATATTCTCCGCAGGATTCCGGTGAGATTGTTGAAGTAGTGCTGTTCAAAATCGTCAGGTCAATGGTCAGCAAACTATCACATCCTGCAGCATTCGGGATCGTATCGTAGTACATTCCGGAAGTGGTCCAGGTATAGTTGCCGCTCGGGCTATCGTAGGAATCACATTCCGTGAGTGCAATACTGTCAGACGTTGCATAATTGACCGTTAAGTTGATCGTGAGCAAGCTGTCGCAGCCAATCGCGTTCGGGATCGTATCATAGTACATTCCGGAGGTGGTCCAGGTATACATGCCACTCGGACTATCGTAGCTGTCGCAAACCGTCACATCCATGGTATCGTAAGTGGAATTATTGATCGTCAGGTTAATCGTGAGCAAGCTATCGCAACCGATCACATTTGGGATGGTATCGTAGTACATTCCGGAAGTCGTCCAGTTGAAGTTACCGCTAGGGCTGTTGTAGCTGTCGCAAGCTGTCACATTCATCGTATCAAAGCTGTGCGCGCCGATCGTTAAGTTGATTGTCATGAGGCTATCACCGCACATACTGTTTGGAATGGTATCGTAGTACGTTCCGTCGGTTGTCCAGGTGTAGTTACCGCTCGGGCTGGTGTAATCGCCACAGGAAACAACGTTTACAGTATCATATACATCGTGTGTATACAATTGCATGATCTCTGCAGGAGACAGTACGCGGTCGTATAAACGGAATTCATCCATTTTACCGCCGGCAGGCAAACCTACGTTAGTACCATATCCGCATACTTTAAGCGGCCCAACACCTTGAATAGGAACATTCGTCTGAGCAACAGTCGTTACAAGCACACCATTCATATATCCATTGATATTCATGGTTGTCGGGTCGAATGTGAATGTGGTCATCGTAGGAGCCATTGTAGCAGCACCATTGACGTAAACATCCACCATACCGGTACATCTCAGGATCCAGTTGTTGGGCCCGGCCACACCGTTGGTGAAGCAACGGAAAGAGTTGGAGTTGACATCGCCGAAGATGTAGAACAGGGTACCTGAAGGTGCGATATCGGAGGTCCAGAAAGAAAGGGTCCATGGAGTGGAGCTGTTCAACGTCGGGGCCCAGTTTGTATTCATGTAATCGCCTGTTGAAGCGGCACCTGTCCCGATGATGGCTCCATCACACTGGCCTGTTGATCCTTGTGTGACGCCTCCCATGAGCGTTGCTGTGGCAGTTCCCGCCGGAGGGTTGGTCGCGTAGTTGGTAACTGATGTACCTGATTCATTCCATTTGTAGTATAGAATTTCCGGATTCGGAATGGTGCTTTGTGACCAAAGATTGGTACACAACAGTACGGAAAGTACTGTTAATAAGTAGTAATTTGTGCGTAGCATGTGTTGCGTTTTTATAATTAGCGGCAAATCTAACTAATTCATTATGAAAACACAACGTATTTTTATCACCAGATGGATGTGCGGAAATTACTTGTTCTTGAGTCGGTTGACTTCCTGCTGGAGCGTGTCGAGTTGATTTTGAAACAACTCCAATTGCTTCATCATGAGCAGCAATTGCTGGTTGATGTTATTTTGGTATTGCAGATTCGGTTCGCGGGCAACCATGTCATCGGAAAGCAAGTCTATAGGGGTGGTGTCCAGAATACGCGCAATTTCGCTCAAACGGGCGAGATTAATATCTGAGACGCCTCGTTCTATATTTGAGTATGCAGCAACGGTCAGATTCAGTTCATCCGCTATATTTTGCTGGCTTAAATTCTTGGATAAGCGTAATATCCGAATTTTTTCTGCTATTCTCGCCTTCATAATCTCAAAAGTATCTGGGCTGAATAGAAGAGGCATGGATAAAAACTTGAATATATTTGTCGAAAGTTACAAAATTTTAAGTTATTATTGAAACAAATTATTTAGAACCCTTCCCGCAATGAACTGTTTGATCATAAATGTCGAAGAATCCGTTTGGCGAGAAATGCAAAGAGGATTCAATACCACCACCCGCGATGCAGTAGAAACACTTATCAGAAAGGGTTTTGCGCTGTACGTGCTGGATAAGAATTTGCGCACGATGTACGACAATATCAACACAATACAGCGCTTTCACGAATGTTTGAAAGAAACGGATAAAGGCGATACGGACGATTAAAAAAAAGAGTGTAAAAATCCGACAGGAATCATGTACAATGAAAAAGTCCCCTCCGGTTGAAACGGAAAGGGACTTTTAGTATGACTTAATTATTATTGAAATCAGCTGAACAGGACGCTTCCGTATTTACCTTGTACCGGGTTCACGATCAGGGTAGGAATCTGGGCGTCGTTTGTAAGAATGTATTGCTCGTGACTTGCGGTAATGGCCCCCAGCATATTGTTGCGGTTGAGGTTCATAATAGCGATGAGGTCGGCGTCGAGCGTTACGGCATGTTTAACCACTTCCTTATCGAACCCGCTGTTTGGCGCCACTTTTGTTGTTACTTCGATACCGCGTTCCTGGAAAAAGCGCACTGAAAACTGGATATTTGCTTTCACCTGGTGGCGCAGGAATTCATCGGATTCATCCGGAGTGATGATGTGTACACGCGATTTGAAGTAAGTAGCAATATTGGCAACATAGGCCAGTTTTTGTTTGGTCTCCTTATTAAGGTCGAGCGGAACCACGATGTCGTCATAACCGCTTTCCTTGATCCCTCTTTCCTGTACCACGATGAACGGCACATTGGAATGCGTAATCACTTTCAGCGCATGGCTTCCGGTAATGTGCTGCCAACCATGCTGGCCGTGGGTTCCCATGAAAATCAACTCGGCATGTACCTCGCTTGCAAAATCACCGATATCGTCGAAGATATTTCCGACACGTACCACTGCATGCAACACGACGCTTGTATCGATAGCGGCCAATACTTGTTTGAGTTTTGTTTCGGCTTCAGCGATGCCTTTCTCTTTTGCAACTACGTGCAGAACATAAATTTCAGCACCGGTAATCTTAGCAGTATTAATTGCATGATTCAGAGCGTTATCTGCAACCGGAGTGAAATCATGGGGTACGATAATCGTCTTTTTTTCCATAAGGAGAGAATTCGGTTTTCATAAATTAGTGTACAAAAGTAAGCAAAGCGATTTTGCCAGAATAACTTTATGTGTTTCAATATTAATAATTCAATGTTATTTAACATGATTTAGCGCAAGAAATCCACGATAATTCTTGAAATAAGACTGTTCCACGGATTAAATGACTGACATTGATACCAATTTATTTACCAAAGATGGCCCGGATGTACCCGGATGAATTTATAGACCAAACTACAATCTCATTGATGCAACAGCCACAGGAATGCATTTATCAGTGAAAATTAGGGTCATCTGTTGCTAAATCGGGCAGGACTTTAGTTGTCTGTTAGTGGCAAATCTTATCCCCAATTCACATTTATTAATTCAATAGCGTACTTATTTTTCTCATTTTTGCAGCTCACACTGGTTATTAAGACTCGAGTAAAACCCTCAGAAATGCCCATCATTGGTAAATTGCTTAAGAAAACAACCGAGCTCAACTACAAGCGTACGGTGCATAAGGGCCTGGATTACAAAGACCAGCTCAAAACACTTAATAAGTTACTGCGAATGGCTGCCAAAACGCAGTTCGGGTTTCACCATCATTTTCAGCAATTGCTCGAATCGCCCGATACTGTGGAAGCATTTCAGCGCCAGGTTCCCATTACGGATTATGAGTTGTTTTACCAGCGTTGGCTGCATCGTTCCATTGATGGAGAGCGTGATGTTGCCTGGCCGGGAGTGGTGAAGTATTACGCTTTGTCTTCCGGAACAACCGGTTCGCCGAGCAAGCGCATCCCGGTGACGAAGCAGATGATCCGTTCGTTTCAGCGCACTTCGATCAAGCAGTTTACGTCGATTGCCGAGCTCAACCTGCCCGATGCGTTTTACCAGAAATCGTTTTTGGCTGTTGGTGGTTCGTCCAAGCTGGAAAAAGTAGGAAATCACATCGAAGGTGATTTATCCGGCATTCTCAAAAAACACACATCCATTGTTTTATTGCCGTTGACCAAACCGGATGCTGAAACGGCTGCCATCAAAGACTGGAACAAGAAACTTGACCGAATGGTGGAAATGGCTCCATCATGGGATATCAGTACCATTGCAGGTGTTCCAAGCTGGTGCATCATGCTCATGGAACGCATCGTGGCACATTACAAAGTCAACAATATTCACGATATCTGGCCCAACCTCGAGCTGTACATGCACGGTGGCGTTTACGTTGAGCCGTACCTGTCGCGCCTCCGTAAAGTGTGCGGAAGACCGATTCATACCCGTAATACGTACCTGGCGAGCGAGGGTTATTTTGCCTACCAGAAGCACACAGCCAGTGAAGGCATGCAACTCTTGCTTAAATCGGGCATTTTCTTTGAATTTGTTCCGTTTAACCGCGAGAATTTCGATGAAAACGGAAACATCAAGGAAGGTGCTCACGCACTCACGATCAATGAGGTGAACCCGTTTGAAGATTACGCGCTGGTGATCTCGACCAATGCGGGCTTGTGGCGCTATATGATCGGTGATTTGGTACAGTTTACCGATGTGGAACAACGCGAGATTAAAATCAGCGGGCGAATCAAGCAATATTTGAGCCTGGTGGGTGAACATTTATCGCTCGATAATATTAACGTGGCTGTTCAAAAAGCAAGTGATGACCTGGGGATCGATATCCCGGAATTTTGCCTGTTTGCGGATACCGAAAAACAATGTCATCGCTGGTTCTTTGGCTCAGCCCAAACAATAGACGGTGACGCGGTCATGAAAGCGGTTGATAGTCACCTCTGTGAACTGAACGACGATTATCGCGCGGTGCGCAAGTATAAAACGCTCAACGACCCGATTGTGAGCTGTACAAGCATGAAGATCTTTTATGATTTCATGGAAGCGAAGGGAAAATTGGGGTCGCAGAATAAATTTCCACGAGTGATGAACAAGCACCAGTCGACGGAATGGTTGTTGTTTATCGGGCAGTTTGAGCGGCCGGAGTTTTAACGACTGGGGCCAAAATTTCTAGTAATATTGCATTATTACTATATTTTTGATTATCAGAGTTTTATATTCCATTTCGATAGTGTAAATATTAGATCCGCAACCAAGAACAGAGACTCTCAAAAGGTTAAGTCTATGATTATCAAAACTTTAGAATTAAAAATCAATATTGCAATATTACTATGTGTTTGATTATTAGTTGTTTACATTGATTTTAGATCGCTATATCGTGTTTTTATAGTGAAAATCCTGACCCTGCATACAAGTTAAACTTCTTATATTCAGGCTTTTAGCTTAAAAAATTAATATTGCAATATTACTATGTTTTTGTAAATCAGTCTTTTACATTCTAAAGACGGCTCACTCAAGAATCCAACAAGTCCGTCTCCTTCGCTACCTGCCTGTTCCTAACAATTGCCTTATACACCGCATTTGCAATCACCACCGCAATAATCATCGCCGAACCGATATAAAAATCATTGTTCAGCAAATCGTTTTCATTCAAAATCGGAATGGCCAGCAAAATGGTATACACCGGTTCCAGGTTGATACTCAATGCTACCGTAAATGCCCCGAGGCGTTTCATGATTTCGATGGTTGACAAAAACGCAAACGACGTACACATGATGCCCAGGAACAACAGCCAGCTGAAATCGCTGCCCGTCATCTTGAACAGGTTTCCGTTCAGCATTCCCTGCGTTGCCAATACCACAGTCATGAAGACCAAACCGATTGCCATTTCATGGAGTGTGATGCTCGAAGCCGGAACTTCCTCTGCCAGCTTGGCATTGAATACGGAAAACAAGGCTGCGCACAAAGCGGATAGCAATCCTACGATAAGTGCCAGGTTTTGCTTTGCATCAAATGAGTCGGAAACGAAATAAATCCCGAAAATCACCAGGCATCCAAACAGGCATTCCACCCACGAAAAGCGTTTTTTCAGAATGAGCGGTTCCAGCCAGGTTACGTGCAGGGTTGTAGTCGACAGGCACAAAATCCCCAGCGAAGCGGTAGAGAGCTGGATCGATAGGTAAAACGTCACCCAATGCGTTGCTACGATCATGCCCACTCCCAGCGTCTTCAGCAGCAGTTTGCGATCGGTGATGCGCATGGGCATTTTCAGGAGATACAACCCGATCAGCAGCGAAACCAGCGCAATCAGGATACGGTGCCACACGATGTAAAGCGCATCGATGTGAATGAGCTTGCCCAATATTCCGGTAAATCCCCACATGAAAATGATCACATGCAGCAAAAGGTAATATTGGATTTTCTGGAACATGGGCCAAAAGTACGATTTTGACTGGCATTACTGCGGTTTGCGTACCTTGAAAATTAGCTTTTTTGCGTACTTTTGCTAAAAATTTTCGGCATGTCACACATCACCACATTGAATGAATTTATCATGGACCGCCAGGCAGATTTTCCGGGAGCTTCCGGCGAATTATCACGCATCCTCAACGATATTGCGGTAGCTTCCAAAATTGTTAGTCGCGATGTGCGTCGTGCCGGTTTGGTAGATCATATCCTCGGTGCACAGGGCGAAACCAACATCCAGGGTGAAGAGCAGCAAAAGCTCGATGTCGTGGCCGATCAGCAGTTCATTCGTGTGTTCGAATCGGGTGGAGAAATTTGCGGGATTGCGTCCGAAGAAAACGACGATTTTGTAGCCTTTACCAATGAGACCGCCAAAAAAGGAAAATACGTGGTGTTGTTCGACCCGTTGGATGGTTCGTCCAATATCGATGTCAACGTTTCGATCGGCACGATCTTCTCGGTTTACAAACGCAAATCGGAGCGCGGTACTTTAGCTACGCTTGAAGACATGCTGCAGCCTGGAACGCAGCAAATCGCCGCAGGGTATGTGTTGTACGGTTCATCTACGATGCTGGTTTACACAACCGGAAACGGCGTGAATGGCTTTACACTCGACCCGTCGATCGGTGAATTCTGCCTGTCGCACCCAAACATGCGTACCCCTGAAACCGGCCGCCTGTATGCCATGAACGAAGGAAACATCGACGAATGTGAACAAGGCGTACGCGATTACATTCGTTTCTGTCAACAGGTTCATCCTGATACCAATAAACCTTATTCGGGCCGCTATATCGGTTCGCTCGTGGCCGACTTTCACCGCAACCTGATCAAAGGAGGAATCTACATTTACCCGGCTACGAATCAGTCACCCGAAGGGAAGCTGCGTTTGCTCTACGAATGCAATCCGTTGGCAATGATTGCCGAACAGGCAGGCGGACTTGCAACTGCCGGAACCAAACGCGTGCTCGACATCCAACCGGAACGTTTGCACCAGCGAGTGCCGTTCTTCGTAGGGTCGAAACAAATGATGGAAAAGGCCATTGCCTGCCTGGAAGCTGCTAAAAGCGTGGTGGGATAATCCGTTAAAAACATGAAGCCCCTTTTTCACCTGACCCTGTTGCTGGCGGTGCTTTTCCAGAAGCAGTATTGTCTTGCGCAGCCCGGTGAATTATGGATCGACGAGCGGCGCATTGCCTTGTATTTCGATGAAGAAAAGTGCTGGACCTATTCCTATGCCGTAGATGGGCGTTTTCTCATAAAGGACGACAAGCTTTTCATTGAGCGGCAACCCAGCTACGAGTCAGGTGAACGGATTGATTATTCGCGTGATTTCGTACCGGGAAAAAATGACCTGGTGTTCCAGGTTTGCAAAAAAACCGATTCGACGCTCTTACTGCACCCATTAAACCTTCCGGCGATCAGTGCTTCCGATGAAATGGGTTTTCAATATCCCCGGTCAGACCGCGAAAAATGGCCCGAAAAATACCTGGCCGACCTTACCGGAGCTGTGAAAAAAGGCCAGCGCGATAAAGTCATTCAAAAGTGGCGCGATCAGCACAATTTTTACGTGGACACCTTGCGCTTTCGTTTGTGGAGCTCGCTTTACGAAAAGGCCCGCTTCGATTCGCTGTGTTATTCAACGATGACCTACGATTTTTCCAACCCCGATTCGGTGACGTATCACGATTTGAGACTGGGCGGTGACGGACGATTTGTTTCCAGGTGGTCGAAAACGTTTGCACCGAAAGCGAACAGGGTCAGACTCGTACCGTTGCAGGAAGAAATCTTGTTTATTCCGCCGCTTCCTACCGACGAAGTGGAAATAGAAGCGCCCGAAGAAGAGATCATGGAAATCAACCCGGCGATGCAGTCTTACCTCGACAAAAGGGCCGGTACCTACAAAGGAAAAATCTCAGAGGTCGGTATGCGTTACCTCAACGACCAACTTTCCGAAATCGGCATTTCAACCGCACCGGGCAATGCGCTTGAAAAAAATATCGACTTCATTGACGAAAGCAGGATTCGCCTGCGTGTGTACTACAATGGCACGCACAAAGATTTTGTTCTCAAACAAGGACTCAACATGGACGCGTTGTTGCAGGAGTTTATAATGGGGCTCGACCTTTCCTACGGAGAATTTACGGAATTCGAATCGTATACAGGAGCACGCGTAGCGTTCCCGATTTCGTATACCAATACGCCGTTTAAAGCAAAGTAAGATTCAGTGGATGTTCAACATCCGTCTTAAGGATGTAATCTGAAACCTCAAGTTTATAAGAACCCTTCTTTTCAATTCGACATTCATAATTCAGAATTGCTCTATCTTTGCACCACCAAACAACCCCTCTCCGGTTAAGACACAACGACGCAATCCCAACAATGGAACAAACACAATTCAAAACACTTTTCAAACGACTTCCCGGAATTGATCAAACGGCCAACGCCTTGCAGGAAGCCGAAGTGCGCATTCATTGGAAAGGATTGGTGGGTTCGTCGAAATCGATGGCAGCTGCAGCTGTGGCTGAGCAGGTTCCCGGACATCACGTGTTTGTATTGCAGGACAAAGAGGCAGCGGCGTATTTTCTCAACGACCTGGAACAATTGTACCCGGGCGAAAGCCAGGTCTTGTTTTACCCGGCTTCTTACCGCACACCTTACCAGCTCGAAGAAACCGATAATGCCAACGTGGTAGCGCGTGCTGAAGTACTGGAGAAAATCAACAACGGCCGCAATTGCTGGGTAATCACCTATCCGCAGGCTTTGTTTGAACGTGTGCCCACCCAAAAACGACTGACGGAAAACACCATGCGCGTAGAACGCGGCAAAAAATACTCCATCGACTTTTTCAACGAACTGCTCATGGAATACGGTTTCGAGCGTGTTGATTTTGTGTACGAGCCCGGACAGTTTTCCATTCGTGGCGGCATCGTGGATATTTTCTCGTTTTCCAACGATCACCCGTTTCGCGTCGAGTTTTTCGGTGATGAGGTTGATTCGATCCGAACATTCGATCCTGTTTCACAGTTGTCGGTGAGCACACATACCCATTTTTCCATCGTGCCGAATGTGCAGAAACAATTGGTGCTCAACGGGAACGGAACCTTCCTCGAATTCATCGGGAAACACACAACGATCTGGCTCGCTTCGCACGAAATCGTGGAAAAAGCCCTCGAAAAAGACTACGAAAAAGCAGTAGCTGCTTACGATAAGCTCAACAAAGATACGGTTCGGCACAGCTTGCCATCCGAGCTTTACATGCATCCCTCCGACTGGAATGCGCGGTTGAAAGAGTGCTCTACCATCGAGTTCGGGCCCGATTATTATTTCAAGGCGACGAGCATTATTTCATTCAATATTCAGCCGCAGCCGGCATTTAATAAGGATTTCGAACTGCTGAAAACGGATCTCATTCAGCGCAGGAACCAGGGATCAACCAATCTCATTTTTTCCAATCAGCCCAAGCAGATCGAACGCTTGTACCAGATCTTCGAAGACATCGGTGGTGAAGTGGAATTTGTGCCGATGAACATTTCACTGCATGAAGGATTTATCGCGCCGGAGCTGAAGCTGGTATGCTACACCGATCACCAGATTTTTGAACGTTATCACCGTTTCAAGCTCAAAGAAGGATTCCGCCAGGCCAAGCAGGCACTCACGCTCAAGGAATTATACAACCTGCAGAAAGGCGATTACGTCACGCACATCGATCACGGTGTAGGGCAGTTTTCGGGCTTGCAGACCATTGATGTCAACGGCAAGCAGCAGGAAGCAATCCGTCTCGTTTACCGCGACGGCGATGTGTTGTACGTGAGTATTCACTCGCTGCATCGCATTTCGAAGTTTACCGGTAAAGAAGGAATTGCGCCGAAAATGAACAAGCTGGGTACACAAGCCTGGGCAACGCTGAAGCAGAAAACCAAGAAAAAGATCAAGGAACTCGCTTTCGATTTGATCCAGCTGTATGCCAAGCGCCGCAGTCAGCCCGGTTACGCGTTTTTGCCAGACACGTATTTACAGAATGAGCTCGAGGCGTCGTTTATGTACGAAGACACGCCTGATCAGCTCAAAGCCACGCAAGCCGTGAAAGAAGACATGGAAAAACCGATCCCGATGGACCGTCTCATTTGTGGCGATGTTGGTTTCGGGAAAACCGAAGTCGCGATTCGGGCGGCGTTCAAGGCAGTAGCCGATAGCAAGCAGGTTGCCGTTTTGGTACCGACCACGATTTTGTGCCATCAGCACGCACGTTCGTTTGCCGAACGCCTCAAACAATTTCCCTGCACGGTCGATTACATAAACCGCTTTAAATCGGCGAAAGAAATTACCGAAACACTCAAACGCCTCGAAAAAGGCCAGATCGATATCCTGATCGGAACCCATAAAATTGTGGGCGATCGCGTCAAGTTCAAAGACCTCGGGCTCATCATTATCGACGAGGAACAAAAATTCGGGGTGTCGGTGAAAGACAAGCTAAAAACGCTGAAAGCGACAGTCGACACGCTCACGCTTACCGCTACGCCGATTCCGCGTACCTTACAGTTTTCACTGATGGGAGCGCGCGATTTGAGCATTATCAATACGCCACCGCCCAACCGCCAGCCGGTTTTGACCGAAGTTGTCCAGTTCAACGAAGAAATCATCCGCGATGCCATTGCTTATGAAGTAGGTCGTGGCGGACAAGTCTATTTTGTGAACAATCGCCTGGCCAACATCAAGGAAATTGCCGGGATGATCTCGCGCCTGTGCCCGGGTGTTCGTGTGGGAATCGGCCACGGACAGATGGACGGCAAGCAGCTCGAAAAGATCATGATGGACTTCATCAACGGTGAATACGACGTGCTGCTGGCCACCACGATCATTGAATCGGGCATCGACATTTCCAACGCGAATACGATCCTGATTAACGACGCACACAACTTCGGGTTGAGCGATCTGCACCAGCTGCGCGGCCGCGTGGGACGTTCCAACAAAAAAGGATTCTGTTACCTCATTGCACCGTCGTTCAGTTTACTTACTTCCGAGGCGCGCAAGCGTCTGGAGGCACTCGTCCAGTTTTCCGATTTGGGTGCCGGTTTCAACATCGCGATGAAAGATTTGGACATTCGCGGTGCAGGAAACCTGCTTGGTGGCGAGCAAAGTGGTTTCATTTCCGAGATCGGGTTCGAGATGTACCAGAAAATTCTCAACGAAGCCATCGAAGAACTCCGCGAAGAAGAATTCAAAGACCTGTTCGAAGAACGCACCACGGATCAGCTCACGTCGTATGTACGCGATTGTGTGCTCGAAACCGATTTCGAATTGCGCATTCCGGAAGATTATATCAACAATGTAGCCGAGCGATTGAGCATTTACCAGGAATTGGATGGTTTGTCTACCGCCGAAGAGCTGGAACAGCACAAGCAGCAGCTCATCGACCGTTTCGGCCCGATGCCACGTTTGGTGAAAGAATTGTTCCGTTCCTTCGAACTGCGGTGGCTGGCACAGGAAATCGGCTTCGAACGACTGGTGATCAAGTCAGGAACGATGATCGGTTATTTTGTCGCCAATTCACAATCCAAATACTACGATTCACCGCAGTTTACCCAAGTGCTCCGCTACGTGCAGCAGCAACCCAAAGATTGCAAGCTCAGCGAGAAAAACGACCGTTTGCGCATGATCTATTCCAATGTGATGAGCATGGACCAGGCGTTTGAAAGGTTGAAGGAAATTGTGAATTAATTACTAAATGGATCAATTATGAATTATCAAGAAAGCCTATCTTGATAATTTCCTTCTACTCCAACACCCAACCATTCAACCCTTCTGCTTTCAATTTCGGGTTGAGCTCATTGAATCGGGCACCATCGCCGGCACTAACGCGGGTCAGGTTGCCGCCCGGCAGCGTTTTGGCATCAAAGCCTTTTGCACGCAGGGTTTTTACCAGTTGGTTGGCGTTGTTGACATCGCCGAAACAGCCCACGATGATGTACGATCCGGAAGAAGTAACCGGGACAGCCTGTACAGGAGCCGGTTCTGGCTGTACCACCGGTCCGGGATCATTGGAAACAGTCGTATTTCCGTCATTTACCCGAACAGGGACAAACGTTTCGTCGTCAAGAGAGAACGAGAATACCGAAACACCTTCCGGAATGTTTTCCAGTTGTGGTTGCGGCACTTCTCTTTTAGGGATGGTATACGTTTTTGTAGAAGGCTGATACGCCGGAGCAGCTTTTTGATGGAACGGGTTGAAATCGTTCAACGAAAGCATCCCGGATTCCAGCACATCGGTTTTCATCGGGATCCACAGCGAATAAAAAGCAATCGGAAGGATCGCAGCCGCGGCGGCATAACGCCAGACACGTACCGGTTTCTTCGGAGCTTTAATAGCAATGATCGGTGCTTCGTTTCGGGTTTCTTCCGCAACAGCTTCAATGTGCGAAGGCTGGAATTCAACCACCGGCTCGGTCAACGTTTCACGCACCAATTCCTGGATGGCCTCATGCGCTACTTTCGCCTCCACATCGGCCGAAGAAACAAAGTGAATGGCGCTCAGCCCATACGATTCCATCAACAGGTTGTAGAAACGGTCCTGCTCAAAACAGAGGTTGCGTTCCTGGTCGAGGTACAAAAACCCCACGCGGTCAATCGAAATGCGTTGGTTTTGCTTCAGCTGGTTTTCCCAGACTGAGACAGTTTCGGCCACCGCAGCCTGTGCTTCGTTATACGGCACCTTGTTCTGATGTGCGAACGAAGCGATCAGTAAACCGTCGTTGTTGATCAGCTGGCGGTTAAACAAAATGGCTTTTCGCGGCGGAGTCATCGTGCCGTTCGCCGCATCGAGCTGTGCACCAACACGTTGGGTAATAAACCCACCGAACGTCGGTACAATCACACAATTGTGCTGCAATAACAAATCACCAATAATTCCCTCAACTGTCAGCATGACACAAAGTTACAAAAACAACCCGAATGTTTACGCAAATGCGCCGAAAGGGTTACGCGAACAATCGAATTCGCTGCACCTATCGGGTATAAAAAAGGCCGGATGTTTTTAATCCGGCCCCTTGAAATGAGATTAATGTTTACTGTTTCACCAGCAGCTTACTTTGTTGGGTGGCCTGGTTAATCAGCAGGTATGTTCCCGGAGTCAGTGAGCTGACATCTACTTTTGTAAAGGTGTCGGCTGCAGTGAAGCTTAAAATGACTTGCCCGGTAACCGTTGTGATTACAAATTGGTTATTGTTCGCATTCAACAGGTCGTGGATCATTAAGAAATCAGTCATCGGATTCGGTGCTACGCTGAAGCTGTTATCCAGATCGCTCAACCCGGTGAAATCAAGGTCAACAGTGACCGTCAAAACCGAATCACAACCTTCTGCGTTCGTCAGGGTTTGTGTGAAAACCCCATCCTGGTAATACGTTACCCCGTTTACCGTAACGCTGTCCAATCCCGAAACAGAAGTTGTTCCTGCCGTAGCCGGATTTACATTCACAGTAAATGTCGCCTCGCTGGAACAGCTATTCGTGTCAACTGTGCTGGCAACATAACTGGTTGTTTGTACAGGATTAACGGTTGTTCCGTTTGCGATCGTATCGTTCCAGAATACAGGAGAATTACTCGTTCCGTTTAACTGAACCGGTTCGCCCTCGCAAACGGTTACATCAGCAGGAACAGTCAATACAGGCAATGCCGCCAGCGTAATGGTGATCGTATCAGCAGAAACACAACCGTTTGTATCAACGGTGCTTGCAGCATAAGTGGTGGTCTGCGTCACATCGACGATAGTTCCGTTTGCAATCGTATCGTTCCAGAAAACCGGGTAATCGGCTGTTCCGAGCAACTGCGCCTGGTCGCCATCACAGACAGTTAAATCACTTACGGTCAACGCAGGTAAGGCCCATACAGTCACTGTGGCAGTGTCTGAAGAGGTACAACCGTTGATATCGGTAAAGTTAACGATGTAGGTTCCGGCCTGGTCGACAGTTATGGCGCTTGTCGTATCGCCGGAGTTCCAGTTAAGATCAGATAATTGATCAGCCGTTAATACACCGGTATCACCCATACAAAAATTGATCGCGGAAAAGTCAATTGACACCGGAATGACCGGAATAGAAGAAATGGTTAAGGTATCCATTGCCATACAGCCATTGGTATCGCTAACAGTTAACATGAATTGCAGTGTATCTGAAACCAGTGCGGTTGGATTACTTAAAGTGGTATCGCTGATCCCGACACCTTGCCATGCATACGTAAGCGGGCTGTTTTCTGAGCTCGTACCTGCTGGTGATCCTCCCAAAACAACCGTGTTGTTTAAGCAAGTGGCAGCATCGGTTCCGGCATCTGCGGTTACTGTCACAGCGGTTCCAAACACTTTAAACGGTGCTCCCTGTGCGGGTGTTCCTGTTCCACCATCAACAAGGTTATTCCAGGTGCCGCCAATTCGCTGACGTCCGTTACCGGTAATTGCTTGTCCGGGAGGAACAACGGCTGGCTGCCATGGCCCTGAAGCCAGAGATCCTGAGGCTGCCCAATCAAACCAATAGGTCCCGGCCGGCAATGTGAATCCACCAACGCTAATGGTGTTTTGCATGATCGGGCGGGTTGAATTGCCAGTTGTTGTTTCGGTAATGCGGTAAATATTGCTGAATACTGAACGGATCAGACGATTGGTAGTAGTATCACCCCAGATAACGTTCGATCCTACTGCATCCGGAACACCATCCCAAATGCGCAGAGTGTAGCCGGTAAACGTAGATGTGGTTGTGGAGCCGGTTTGGTAACCATAGAAATAAACGGAGTCGATTGTCCAGGAACAATCAACGGTAAAGTCGTCTGCAATGCGGTTAAAACTTGCTTGCTGATGTCCAAAGCCAATGGTTGACATACCAAAAGTGGTCGTGTAAAGCACACTCTCGTTGGCACCGCCGAAACCTGTTCCAACACTGTTGAATACTGGGCCGTTGTCATAAATTTGCGCTTGGGTAGCTGCTATTCCTGCGAATAACGCGATAAAGGTGTAAAGTAGATTTTTGATCATTGTCTTTTTTTGCGCAAATGTACGCACAAAGAGTTCATTCTACAAAAATGCCAGCACTTTTGCTACATCTTCGGGTACATCGATGTTGGGAGTTTCGATGTCCGTTTCCACGACCCGGATACTATAACCGTAATACAGCCAGCGCAGTTGCTCCAATGATTCTGCCTGTTCGAGATCTGTCGGGGTTAATTGGCTGATCTCGCTTAAAACGTCAGCACGATAAGCATACAGGCCGATATGGCGCAAATAAGGATACACTTCGAGCGGTTTTCCTTTCGCATTGGCAAAATTGGGAATAGCGCTTCGCGAAAAGTAAAGGGCACGGTGTTGATGATCGACCACCAGTTTGATACGGTTGGGATTGGTGAGGTCTTGTTCTTCGATCGATCGCGAAGCCAGCGTGGCAATATCAACAGCCGGATCGAGGAATGCTCTCAGTAAACTGTCCAGCTGCAACGGATTGACCAATGGCTCGTCGCCCTGGATGTTGATCACTACATCGTATTTTTCAGGTAAGCCCGCAATTACTTCTGCGCATCGATCGGTGCCCGTTTGGTGATGAGCTGCCGTCATAACTGCTTTTCCGCCGAAACGTTCTACTTCTGCCAAAATGCGCTCGTCATCTGTTGCTACAACCAAATCGGTGAGCATGGAAGATTGCTTCGCGCCTTCATAAACGCGCCGGATCATTGTTTTTCCCTTCAGGTCAATGAGCGGTTTGCCGGGGAAACGGGAAGAACCATAACGGGCAGGAATGACACCTAGAATACGCATAGCAATGTTGAATTTTGAATGTTGAATTTTGAATGAGCCCAATTCAACATTCAAAATTAAGCATTCAACATTAATTAAAGTTTGTACTGAAGCTGCACCATATACGTTCGTGGTGGTTGCACATCTCCCGGCCTGCCCGAATATTCCGCATTCAGGATGTTGTTGATGATAAAGCCGATCCGGTAATGCTTTTTGTATTCGTAGCCAATCCGCACATCGAAAACAAACGTCATTCCATTGTTTTCCTGGCGGTACTGTTTCAAGCCTGGCAGGATCTGCGTTCCCAAAACACCGTCTTCAAATGTTGCGTCGATGTTGGTCATAAAGCTGTTCATGCGCATGGAAGCACCAAGGCTGATGCCTTTGTACGTCGCCTGCATATCAAATTTGGCCATGTGGCGGAAACGGTATTTCAGCATCATTGAAGAACTGTCCGAGAACGTAGAAAGGTAAACCGAATCCTTGTTTTTTGTTACCGGGTTCATATAGGTGTAACCCATGAGCGTTTGGATTTTAACCTTGCCGATTTCACCTTCGCCGCTGATGGACAATTCAGCTCCGGAAATTTGTGCCGACTCCGCGTTTTCGGCCCGGAAGCCCAGCCAGTTCAGGATATAACCCGGATTGTTGGGGTTAAAGCTTGGTGGAATACTGTCGGGAATGTAATTGCCAAAGGTGAATTCCGTCATGTTTTTGTAATTGTTGACAAATCCTGCCAGGTCTACAAAACCTTTCCAGCCGCCAATTTTTACACCCTGTTTGATCCCCAGCTCAACGGCCCAACCGGTTTCCGGCTTCAAATCCGGGTTCGGGAAAACGAGCAGGCTTCCAACATTGGTTGTGGTAAACCGTTCTGCAACACTCGGGTAGCGAACTCCTTGCCCGAACGAAGCACGCAAGTGCGTGAATTTGGCGACCTCATAGTGAATCCCGGCGCGGAAAATCGGTTTAACCGGCAATTTCAACGAGTCTTTTCCAAGATAGGTTTCCGAGTCGCTGCGCAGGTCATCCATTTTAAAATGTTCAAAGCGCACTCCGGCGGTGACATCCACTTTTTTCCATTTCTTTTCTCCCTGCGCATACGCCGACGTATTGGTCGAAGTATGGTCGCCGAAGAGGAAGGAATTCACGACTCCCCGGTTGATTGAAGCCCCGGTAGTAAGTATCAGCGTATTGTTTTGCCAGCCGCGCTGAAACTGGTAATCGCCATAAAATACCTGCCCGATTGCATTTTGTCCGGGGTTGCTGTAGTTCATGTTATCGGTATAGAAAAAGCGCGTTTTCAGCTGGTGTTTGTTCCCGAATTTGTCGAAATACTTGAGCGAAGGATCGATGTTCAGCCGAATTCCGCGGTTGAAGGTCAGTGTTGAAGCAGCCAGGCTGGTATCCGCCCCGCCGGAAGGCTGGTAAGCATTCGTATCGCTTTTCCAGATAATGAATATACCGGCTTTTCCGTACTGTGCATTCCAGCCAAGACTGGCGCGCAGTTTCGGGATTTTCGCCGGACGGTAATACAGCGTTCCGTTAAAACGCCCGCGATCCTCGGTTTCACCCTGGCGGTAACCATCGGTAGTGAAACCAGCGCCGCCCAATGTTAATGAAAAGCCTTTCCCGAGCTGCCTGGCAAAACTCACTTCTGCCTGGTACAACGTCGGATTTTTCGACCACCATTTCAGGGTTTCACGCTTCGGGTTGTCATAAACGCCGGCCTGTACTTTGGCGGTAAAAAAAGGTTCTGATCCCGGTTCGCGCTCCACGATTGAAATAATGCCGTTCAACGCACCGCTTCCATAAAGTACGGAAGATGCGCCTTTGATCACTTCCACCTGCTCAATGTTTTCCAGCGGAAGCGCATTCCATTTCGTATCACCGGCATCGGCAGAAAGCATCGGCGCTTCGTTCCACATGATCAGGACTCGGCTTCCGGCCCCGTAAGAAAACCCGCTTCCCCCGCGAATGCTCACCTGTCCGTCCATGCAATAAGCTCCCGGGACCTGGTCAACGGCCTGTTCAAGATCTACAATTCCTTTGTTGGAAATCAATTCAGGTTTCAGGATTTCCATCGAGATCGGTACATCTTCCAGGGCTTGCTGGCGGCGCGAAGCCGAAACCACAACGGGCCCCAGGTCGGTTGTCTGCGTTCCGTTTACCGAAACCAGCTCGATCGTCAGGAAGTCGGCGTTGCTCACCGTGATCGTATCCGGAAGGTAGTCCATTGCTTTCACAATAAGTGTGATCGGAAAGGTGGTTGCGGGAAACGAAAAGTCACCGTCGATGCCGCCTATAAGCTGTTGTCCGTTAGAAGCTGATAATTGTGGTGTCGGTATAGGTTCACGTGAAATTTTATCGATCACTTTCCCCGAAATGGTTTGCGAAAAAAGTGATACCGGAACCAAAAAAAAGAGTAGTAGAGCCTTTTTCATGAAGGTATTTATCTGTATATTCAAGAGACCAAAGTACCATTTATTTTGAATTTTACTCCAACACAGCAACAAATAGCCCTGACTTTTTTGAGTGGGATCGGAAGCCGCAGAGCGCGGATCATTATTGGCCATTTCAACGATTTGAATGCCTTTTTTAGTGAAAAGAAATTAAATCTTGCGGAAATGCCGGGCATTCAACCCGATTTTGTGAGTTATGCACAACGCATTGCCGCACTGGAAGCCGCTCAGAAAACCACCGAGCTTCTTGATAAGATCGGCGCAACCACCGTGTTTTTTACCGACAAGGAATATCCGCGCCGCCTCAAACAGTGTCCGGATGCGCCATTGCTCTTATATGCAAAAGGCAATATCAACTGGAATCCCGAAAAAGTGGTTTCCATTGTAGGCACGCGCCATGCTTCTGCTTATGGCAAACAACTCACCGAAGACCTGGTGGAAGGATTAAAACCGGCCGGGGCGACCATTGTGAGCGGCATGGCTTACGGAATTGACATAGCTGCACACGCTGCTGCATTGCAGAAAGGGTTACCAACAATCGGGGTTTTGGGCCACGGCCTGCATACGGTTTACCCGGCAGCTCACCGGAAAACAGCCCAGGAAATGCTCGCTGAAGGAGGGTTGGTGAGCGAGTTTGCACCGGGCTTAAAACCCGAACCGGTTTATTTCCCGATGCGAAACAGGATCGTTGCGGGGATGGCGGATGCCACCGTTGTCATTGAAAGCGGCGCCAAAGGTGGTTCGCTCATCACGGCCAACATGGCGAATGACTACAACCGCGACGTATTTGCATTCCCCGGTGATGTAAACAAACCGTTTTCAGCTGGCTGCCTGCGCCTGATCCAGGAGCACAAAGCTCATCTGCTTACCGGGCCGGAAGATCTGCTCAAAGCCATGAACTGGGAACCCACGAAACGTACAAAAGCCGTACAGCGAAACCTCTTTGTAGAGCTCACAACCAGCGAAACCCAGGTGGTAGAAGTGTTAAAAACGAAAAACGAGGCAGCAATTGATACCCTTGGCTACCTAACTTCACTATCACCCGGAGCGGTGTCGGCATTGCTACTAAACCTTGAGTTTAAAGGGGTTGTAAAGGCTCTTCCGGGCAAGCGGTACGCGCTTATTTGACTCCCGTTGATTGTCAGATTCGTTATTTATCCCTAAAAATGGATCATCTAAGGGAGACTTTATTAACTTAGCGTTAAAATATTCCGAACGATGAAAAAATCCTTGTTGTTTATTGCCGGATTGAGTGCTACGTTGGCATTCGGGCAAAAAATCACAAATGCTACCGATAGTAAGTATGAATTCACCAAGGTTGCTCACCTTGACGCAACACCTGTGGAAAACCAGGGTTACACAGGAACATGCTGGAGCTTTTCGGCGTTGTCCTTCTTTGAATCGGAGCTGATCCGAATGGGCATTAAACAACCGGAACTGCTTTCTGAAATGTACATTGTGCGCAAAGCATACGAAGCAAAGGCAGATCGTTTCATCCGTATGGACGGCAAGATCAACTTCAGCGAAGGTGGTGCGTTCCATGATATTCCTTACATCATCAAACGCAACGGGATCGTTCCGAAAGATGTATACACCGGGCTTTCAAACGGGAAAACCAGCTACAACCACGAAGAATTATTCAACGTACTGAACAGCTTCATGCAAACCATTTTGGGTGAAGTGCAAAAAGGTAAGGGAATCGGCACCGAGTGGAAAAAAGCGTTTTCTTCCATTTTGGATGCGTATCTGGGCCCGGATGTAACCGAATTCACCGTAAACGGGAAAAAGTATACTCCACAAACGTATGCCGCTTCGCTTGGTTTCAACATGGATAACTATGTTTCCATCACTTCCTTTTCCAACGATCCGTTTTACCAGTCGTGCGAAATCGCCATTCCTGACAACTGGGCCTGGGGTGACAGCTACAATGTACCGCTGGAAGACATGGTAAGCATCGCTGAAACGGCGCTGAAAAACGGTTACACCATTGCATGGGGAGCCGATGTTTCGGAAAAAGGGTTCAACTTCCGCCAGGCGATTGCCATTGCACCGGAAGATCCTTCAACGATCGAGACCAAGGGAAGAGACAATAAAACCTTCAACGATGCTGGCGCCGAGCGTTCTTCCAATGCATTTTTGGAGCCGGTAAAAGAATTGACTGTGACGCAGGAGATGCGTCAGAAAGGATACGACGAAAAAGTTACGACCGATGATCATGGAATGCATATCGTCGGGATGTATAAAGATCAGAATGGAACACGCTTCTTTTTGGTGAAAAACTCATGGGGAACCGATAACTTACCACAAGGATATCTCTATGTGTCAGAGCATTATTTCCGCTTGAAGACGATTAATATCTACTTGCATAAAGATGCTCTCACCAAAGATGTTCGTTCCAAACTGAAAATTTAAGTGTAAACCAGGGTTATTTACGGGGAAATTAGTATCTTCGTTGTAACCCACTATTTGTTGAATTATGGAAAGACTCACACCTGCCGAAGAGAAAGTAATGTTGAAACTGTGGAAGTTGGAAAAAGCGACCGTAAAGGAAATCGTTCACCTCTATTCCAACCCAAAGCCTGCGTACAACACGGTGTCTACCATTGTGCGAATCCTTGAACGTAAAAAGTTCATCAAGCACAAGCCTGTTGGAAGAGGTTACATCTATTTTCCAAAGATCTCCCGCGAGCAATACCGCGATTATTTAGCGAATTACATTCTTGCCAACTATTTTGACGGCAACAGAAAAGAGGTGATCTCGTTTTATAACAGCAACCTCGCGCTAAGTGAAATACTTTAAGAGATTCGATTGATTAGAAATTATCGTAACGGTCGTCTGAAAGGCGGCCGTTTTTTGTTTTCTCCATTCTCATTCTATCCGTTCCTGTTTTTCAGAATGAGAAAGAAAATCAGAATGATGATTAGAACCTAAACGTCACGCCGCCCATAAACTGCAAGCCTTGTACCGGGTAATTGTACCAGCGTTTGTAAAAGACTTCATTCTCTCAGCCGCGGCTGACTGTTTCTACCTATTCCTGTTTTTTTCAGAATGAGAATGAGAATGAGAATGAGAATGAGAATGAGAATGAGGATTAGAACCTAAACGTCACGCCACCCATAAACTGCAAGCCCTGTACCGGGTAATTGTACCAGCGTTTGTATCGCTGCGCCGCCAGGTTGTTTACGTTTATAAAAGCGGAGATTCGCTTGTTGTAACGGTATTCCACGCCCAGGTTGGCATCGGCGATGAAGCCCAGTTTTTTAGCCAGCTGGTTGTTTTCCTCGGTTACATCTTCTTCTTTGGCATAGACCAATGCGCGACGGCCACCTTCCATGTTCAGGTCGAGGTTGAAGATGAACTTGTCGTACAGGTTGTAGCTTCCGCGCAGGATGAATTGCACCTGCGGCAGGTTCCAGGCATACGTATTGCGCAGCGCATTGTAGGAATAATAACGGCCGATTACATCGATCTTGATTTTCTCTACCAGCTGGTAATACAACGCTCCTTCCACGGTTGCCACGTTCATGGTATCGTAGATCACTGCAAAGCGGTTTCCGCCCGAATGCACGGTGTCGGTCACAAACAACGCCTTGTCTTTGATGTTTCCAAAGCTTGCGCCGATGTTGAATCCTACGCGCTTGCTCAATGTGCCTTTTAACCCGATTGCAGCTTCGATCGATTTGTGTTCGTTGCGCAATTGCTGGTTAGACAAGGCAAACTCGTTGATGTCGGTAATGGCTTTGAAGCTTTGCTGCGTCATGCCGCCGCGCAGGGCAGCATAAGGGATCAGGATGTCGTCGAACAGCGAGTATTTTACCTCGGCATTCGGGTATACGTACATGCGCGTTTTCTCGGCCGCGCTTAGCGTGATGTCTACACCAATGTTGGCTTTCAGGCGCTTGTTCTTCGAATACGTTGTGATGAAAGGGCGCAGGCTGAAGATTGTGTTGTTGTGCACAATTCCTGAATCGACCAACGTTAGGGACGAATCTTCGATCCCGTATTTGTAGCCGTTGTATTTCAGGTCGGCATTGGCGCCATAAATCTCATTGCCCCATTTGAACGTAAAACCGCCAAACAGGCTGAAATAATTTTCTTTTGCACGCCAGTCTTCCAGGCTGTCGATGGTTGGTTTTTTGTCGTTGAAATGACGGTACTCAAAACCGGCTCTCCAGTTTGCCCCCAGGCTGTCGTGCTTGTGCGAGCTGAACTGGCCTTTCAGGTTGAAAGTATTGAAGCGTTGTGCTATACTGTCGGCATTGGCATCTTCGTTTCGGAAACCATAGAAATGCAAACCGCGGTTGTTGTAATTCATTTCCGCCATCCAGTCGTAGCGTTTTTCGTTCATACCACCGAAAGCACGGAAATTGCTCTTGTCAAAGTTGGCCGGAGCATAATCCTTGATGCGGCTGAACGAGCTGAGGTGCTGGCCGTGGAATCCATAATTGAATTTGCGGGTACGGGTATTGTTGTAATACACTTCTGCCAGCGGCATCAGCACCGAACCGATTCCCAAACGGGCGTAGCCGTTGTACAATTGCGGTAATTTTTCAACGGTTTTTACCGTGGCGGCAGGAATGGGCTTTACTTCCAGCTCCGGGGCGTAGCTCATTGCCAACAACGGGAACGTAGCCGTTGGGTTCGGGAAAACCGTGTCCAGGATCTTTGGGCTCTCTGCCTGGCGGTAAGCCGGTTCGATCGTACGGTTTGCTTCGTTCGTAATGTCGATAGTACTTCCGTTTCCACCCTGGGCGAAGGTGTTCAAACCAGCGAAGAGCAAAAAAGCCAGCGCGCCGATCGTTTTCATCTGATTGATTGTCTGTCTCATTAGTTCCCTGATTTATCGTCGTCAAGCTCAATTACGGTTCCGTCCGGTTCCAGCAATGATTTCGGTTTGTTTTTCATCTGCAGGATTTCTTCCAGCAAATCGTTGGCCTCCACCTTGATGCCATCTTCATCGTCAGGATAATTGTCGATCACTGAGCGGATCGTCTGTTCTGCCTGGAACAGGTCTTTTTTCTCCATCAGGACCTTCGTTTGCAGGATGAGCGCTTTGGCGATCCAGTAATCGTAACCCGGCTTCATTTTCAGCAAGGCCCTGATTTCGGCATCGGTTTTCGTGAGATCGCCTTTTTTGAAGTAGCCTTCCGCAATCATGTATTTCGATTCGGCGGCAAACTCGGTGGTCGTGTTTTTCACCACGTATTCCAGGAACGGTAATGCTTCGGTGAAACGGTCTGTTTTCGCCAGCGAGATTCCGCGGATGTATTGGGCTTCCAGTTTCACGGTGTTGGTGATTTGTGTATTCGCCAGTACTTTTTGGGCATAGGAGGCCGAATTGGCAAAATTCTCCATCACGTAGTGACAGCGCATCAATCCGAGTTCGGCAAGCTGGGTCATTTCCGGTGATTTCGAAACCTGCTCCAAACGCGTATAGTATGGAAGTGCCTGCTCATATTCGTACGAATTGTACAGGAACTTGGCCGTACGCTGTGCCGCGATTTCCGTGAAATCGTCGTTCGGACGCTCCAGTGTCTGCTTGTAAATATCGATCGCTTCGGCTTCACGTTTCAGCAGGTAAAGCGCATCGGCTTTGTAATTCAGGATTTCCTGCTTGTATTTCCCGTTCGGGTATTTGTTCAGGTAACCGTCGAAATCTTTCAATGACGTTTCGTACTCTTTGCGTTGGTAGGCTTCCATGGCCTGCTCGTAGTACTTGTCTTCCACCTCGAAGCGGATGGAATCGGCACACGGATAAAGGTTGGCAAGATTTTCCACCTTATCCAGCTGTCGCTGCGCAGTATAAATGTCCGCCAACGCTTTCGTCTCACGTACGCAAGTTGCGCGGTCGGTACCGTACTGGTCGAGCACACGCTTGAAATACGACTCTGCCTGGGTGTATTCCTTTTTCTTGAAATATGCGTCACCGATGTAATGCAAGGCATCTTTCACCAGGATCGAGCTCGGGTAATCTTTCACCAGCTGGTTGAAGTAACGGATCGCCTGGTCATTATTCCCGTCGTTGTAATAACTCAACCCAACTTCAAAAACCGAAGTAAGCAGGTATTTGGAATTCGGATAGTTGTTGATGATGTCGAGCAAACGCTTGATTTTCTCCTGGCGGTTTTGCTTGAAACCATACAAACGTGCCGAGTAGAACAACGCCTGGTCTTCGTAGCCCATTTTCAGGTCGTGGGCCTTGTCGTAAAACTCGATCGAAAGGTCGTTTTGCTTTGTCACGTAATAAGCATCCGCCAAACGCATCGTCGCATCGGCTTTCTTCTTTTTGTTCGTCAGGTTCGGTTCCTGCAGGTATGCCTGGAAAGCAGCAATGATTTGCGTTTGGTCTTTTTGTTCCTGTCCCAGGTAGGCGTAACCGATGTTGTACTGCGCATCGGCTTTCAACGCTGTTCCGTAAACGCTGGGCATGGCCAGGAAATTGCGGTATTCGCGAATGGCTGCCGGGAAGTCCTTCAGCATAAAGTAGCTATCGGCGGTCCAGAAAACACCTTTCGCCGAGATATCCTGGCTTTGCGGGTATTTTTCCACCAGCTTAAACGCATCGATGGCTTGTCTGAACTCCGATTTCTGGTACAATTCCACCCCGCGGTTAAAGGCGATCATTTGGTACGCGCTTTTCAGCTTCGTATCCTTGTTCGGCAATTTATCCAGCGACTCCAGGGCCTTCGCGTAGTTTTTGGTCGAGGAGTAGCAATTCACCAAATACTGGTACACCACGTTTTTACGCGGTGAGTTCGGGTATTTGTTGATGTAATCTTCGAGTGCGATCACGGCTTCATCGTACGGGTTCAGGTCGAGCTTGTAGGAAAGTACCGCATAATTGTACAAGGCATCTTCCTGGATCATGAGGTCTTTATCAATCTGTGCAGCCGCTCCGAATGCTTTGCGCGCATAGGCCAGCTCGTTGAGGTTCATGTAGCATTCACCGGCGTGGTACAGGGAAATTTGTCCCAATGTATCTTTTACCCGCGAAACCTTGTCGAAATAAACGATGGCCTTGCTGTACTGTGAGCTTTTGAAATAGGCGTATCCGAGGGCGTAATCGTCATCACGCGTCGTGGTCGATTTTTCATTGTACACTTCCAAAAACGGTACTGCTTCATCGAATTTCCCGGTTTTGTAATACGAGTCACCAATGAGGTGGTTCATTTCGATCTGGTCACCGGCTTTCATACTGTCGAGGTATTGCGGCGCAAATTCGGTCACTTCCTGGTACTTGCCCTGCAGGTAATAGATCTGGGTAATGTAGTAGGGCACCACGATCTTGAAGCGCGCGTCGCTCATCAGTTTCTGAAATCCTTCAAGCGCTGTTTGGTAAGAACCGTCCTGGTAGCAGATATGCGAATAATAATACAGGGCCGGCGTACCGTATTGTGATGTGGAATCCTTGATTTCGTAAAAGGAATTCTTCGCCTCGGCAAACTGTTCTTCGTGGAAATAGGAATAGCCCAACTTGAAGTGATATTCCTGCAGGTTTTGTGGTTCCACGTTTTGCCTGCTCAATTGTGAAAGCCATTCGATGGTTTTCGGGTAGTCCTTTTTCTGGTAATAAAACTGCCCGAAGCGGAAGAAAATATCGTATTTGTAGATGCTTTCCGGGTATTCACGGTTGAATGATTCGAGGATGGCGATGGCGTCGTTGTTGTACAATGACAAGGCCGAAATGCCTTCGTAGTAAAGCGCTTTGATATAGAACGGATCGTTTTTGGAACCGGTATAGGAATCGATAAATAAACGGAATTCTTTTCTGGCAGCACTGAATTGTTCCTTTTCGAACAGGTCTTCGGCGCGGTAAAAACCGGCCAACGGAGAATGGTATTTTTCAGATTGCTGCGCCCATACCTGCCCAAATGCAAGAGCGAAGAAGAGAATCAAAAAATGGCGCATCACGACTTTTGGTTTTTATAAGTTAGTAAAATTAACCGCAAAGAAAGGTCGCGACAGCGTGGGTGCCTAAAAGTTTTAAACGCGAACGTGTTAAGATTATTTCATCGCAAGCCCTTTTTTTTACTGGTGTTCTGATACCTTTACCTTAAAATCGGATACAGGTGGAAAAGGTCATACAGATTCAGCATGGTAAAATCGTTCAACTGAACCAGGTGGTCTTGGACGACGTGAACCTGGAAGTGAATTCCGATGAACTAGTGTTCCTGATCGGCAAGACCGGAAGCGGGAAAAGCAGCCTGCTGAAAGTGCTGTACGGTGAATTATCACTTAGTTCCGGAAATGGGACAGTAGCCGGTTTTTCAGTCAACGATTTGAACAAGCGCAGCATTCCGCAATTGCGCCGCGCGATCGGTGTGGTGTTCCAGGATTTCCAGTTACTGACAGACCGTTCGGTAGCCGAAAACCTTTATTTCGTGATGCGTGCCACAGGCTGGAAAGACAAGCGTGAAATGGAAAAACGCGCCAATGCCGTTTTGTCGATGGTTGGCCTTGAAAACAAAGGCAATGTACCGGCGCACCGCTTATCGGGCGGAGAACAACAGCGAGTTTCGATCGCCCGCGCGCTGATCAATCACCCCAAGCTCATCCTGGCCGACGAGCCTACGGGCAACCTCGATCCTGAAACCTCAGCAGAAATCATGAAGCTGATCATTGCCGTTTCGAAAGAAGAAAAAGCGGCGGTATTGATGGCTACGCACGACATGGCGATGATCGAGAAATTCCCGGGGCGTGTGATTCGCGTGGAAGATGGAAAGCTGAAGCCATTGGAAACGATGCACCGTTTTGACCCGTTCCAGCCGATGTTTGAGTGAGGTGAGAATCAAATTCTATCCAAAAGTGAGATACTCATATTCATCATAATGAAGCGCTTCCATCTCTTCAATGATGAATTGCAGTCTTTCTTTTTCCCAATCTCCATTCACATAGGGGGCTAATTTTTTAAATTCCTGTAAAGTTCCTTTAACTCATTTTTTTCAAGATCGTGCGGATATTGCAGGTTCATCAAATTTGGCATTTGATGTTTGTTGAACAAAGGCAACCAATAATCATGAAAAAAATGATGGTTAGAAATGGGAATTTCAAACGATTCACCATTTTTCTTTTTTGTTATTATGCTGTATGACATGATCTCCCTGTTTAAAGCTATTAACTCTGAATTACAGATCAACAACATCTATAGCATCCTGAACATCTTGTTTCAAATAACTAATGTTTGGATATTTGATTACCAATTGTTTGAAGCATTGTATTAACTCTTTACTTTTCAGCTTAGCCGAGATTTCTTCAAAACAAGCTGAAATCCAAGAAATTTCGGTTTCATTTAACTGATTTAAACAATCAATTGTACTTCTAGAATCTTTGGTTAAGAGCGTTTCTATTATTTCCAGATCACTGATTACCGTAGGATCATTTGGATGCTTTTTTTGCATCACTTCAATCATTTCTGTTATTGTTTCTTTCATAATCTATTTTTAAATTAATTCGGATTATTTTCATATTTATGGTTGTTGGGAATCGGTTGTTTGCTGTTATCCGCAAATATCGTTGCCGGTCTGTTGTTTGTTTTCATAACACCAACCCTCACATTATCAAATGTATCAAAAACAGGTTTTCCATTGGCAATTTTCTTAAATTCTTCCAGATTATTTTGAATAACAAATTGCCCAGCGCGTTTTATTTTTTCAATGTCCCAATCTTCTGGAAACCATGATTGATTTGTTCCGGATCTTTTCAATGGGGCTTTGTGTTTAGTAATACTCCCAATCCTGACCTTATTTCTAAACGTAAACGCAACTTCATACTCCCTATCTAACCGAATAAGTTCATCTATATTGGCTTGCCCGTGACCACCTCCGAGCATTTTCCCTGGTAATTTACTTTTTTTAGGATTTGCTGGCAATGCAAAATCGCCAATATCTGAATGTTCAAGTGCTTTTGTATCGATATGAACCAGATCGTAAAACTCCTCCAACTTCGTGATCAACTTCGTTCCCCTCAACCCCCAAACTTCCTTCAAGGCTGTTCTCACTTCTTTGGCTTCTCCGATGGCGAGCACCTCGTTTTTGTAAAAGACAACCATATCGGTGGCTTTAACACCGCTTTTTGTGGTGCGTTCCAGTTTGGCAAACACAACACCGGCTTGTTGCAATGAGGTAACGGGCACAAACTGAAAAATTCCTTTGGAAGTCATGAAAACAGATTTGGCGGTATCCAGCAGCACGAGGCCGTTTTTTGGAAAGCGGAGAATATGGACTTCCATGATCATTTTCATCAGGCTGGCGCGCAGGAAGTTTTTGGTTTCGGCCAGCACAGCCGGGTTGCTCAGCAGCATGGCACCCAGCCTGAACCCTGACTGCAACAAAAGCGGTGCAGCAGTTGCAATGCCACCCACAAACATGATCTGGTCCCAGGTTGCGAGAAATTCTCTCCCCATCGGCGATTGCATGATCGCATCCTTGTTGAGCTGTACCAGGATATCTGTAGCCGACAAACCGATATCTGCAACTGCCAGGGCAAAAACCAGCGGACTTGCACTGCCAAGTGACAATACGCCCAGGATCACCGCCAGTACATCCAACCCGATGCGTACATACGTCATGATCTCTTCCCATTCACGGGTGTCGGCAATGTACTTGACAAAAATGGCCGGCACCAAACGGGGTGTTGCATCGCCGGTGTTCAGATCAACAAATTTTACGGGCGACATCGGATAATAATAGTGCCCGTCGGTTACTGCAAAGTCATCGGTTACTTTACCCAGCCGTGCTACACGATAGATGTATTCATACGTCTCTATATCTCTCGATCTCGACTGATATTGCTGCAAAAAGATGCCTTCCACGTATTTGTCATTTGTTTCGTCGACATTGCTGTCAGGGAAATAACCTTTCCCAACCTTGTAGACATGCCCGGTTTTCTTCATGTCCCGGAAACCATTGATAAGGCCCAGCACCAGCATCAGGTTTGCAAACAGGAACCTGTTGGGGTAATTCGTCCCGTTTATTCGTGACTCACCATGCATGTTGTAATACAGCTCCTTCACAATCCGCGGGTGTCTTACGCATAAATCGTAAAGAAACGCAGGGTTTCCATTGCACAGCATCTGCAAGATGATAAGAATCGGGCTGCTTTCATCCGAAAACCAGTTGGCATCGTCCGCCGATTTCAGCGTATACAAGTGTTTCATCAGTAGCTCTTTGCTTAGTGAAGAAGCTACTTTTTCGATAATGGAAGGTGGAATCTGGCTGTACAGGAATGAGATTGATTCAGCCGACTTCGCTTTTTTCAGTTCACTGGCAAACAGGTCAATCGTTTTTTTGATCACCTGGTCGGCATTGCCGGTCAGGCTTTTGAACAGCACGAAAAAATCCCTGAGAACAGGTGTGTTGATCTTGATGGCCACGTATTTATTATCAATCGTAAAATCGGTTTCACTGGCTGTTTCGCGGATCGGTTCACGTTCTGAATCTGTACCGGCATAATAAACGTAAAAAGTGGCGCTGATCTTTTTCTGATTGCCGTTGATGGTGATCCAATGTGCGTAAGCCCATGCTGCAACATCATCCACCCGTTTATTCAACCGAACAGAAAGGCCCGCCACCCGTTCTTTCCGGTTAATATCAAGGTACGTAAATCCTGCATTTGCATCCAGGTATTTTAATGGAAAAAGCGGATGCTGGCGGCCTTGGTTAAAAAACCGATCTTCGTTAACAGCATAATTCCGGTAATTAAACCGCGTGTAGTTTCTGTCATACGCTGCGATGTTGATAAACTCCTCCAGCAGATCATAGTCCACAAATTCCTCACGGGTTGTGCCGTAAAAATCAGCGGTGTATTTCCCTTCATCTTTCTTTGGCCCCGCAAAAGGGCTGCTTTCGTTCATTTCTTCCCAGGTCCGCTGGGAGGTGTTGTCAAATTCCATGATTCGGTGTTAAGTGGTTTAAAAAAAGACCGCCCGCCAAGGGGCAAAGGCGGCCCTGATCGCTGGTTAGGCTATGTCGTTATTCTAAGGGATTGATGAAGGTGATAAGCACATTCTTTAGTGGTTTTTATCTCGTTGATAAACCAAAGATAAGGCGGGAAGAACGTAATCTATTTACGTTTTCCGAAGAAAAAATGAAAAGAAAACAGGTATTAAAACAGGAATTTCTCTACAACTTCCAGCAACCGTTTCTCCGAAAAAAGCTCCCGCACCTTCGTCAACTGATCCGAAGATTCCTGCTCCGAGAGCTCATTTTCAGAAGCCAGTTCTTTTGCCAGTTCTTCCGGTGTGGAAATGATGGTACAAAGTTCGTTCAATCCCGATCCGGCGACAATTTCCGGTGTCGCGATGCACTTTTTGCCCGTCATCAGTGCGTTGAGCAGTTTGAGTTTGATGCCTGATCGCTGGAACCCTATGAGCAGGTGAGCCATAGCGGTTTGCATCAATTCCTGCAATTGAGAATCACCGGGGTTGGCAATCAGCTGCACATTCTCGTATTGTGAACAGTTTGCGGTCAATGCCTGGTCCGGATTTTTTCCTGCAATGATCAGCTTATGTGAAATCGCCATTCGCTGGAAAGCATCCAACAGCCAGTAGACAGCTTCGCGGTTTTCGGCTACACCAAGGTTGCCGTGGAACAGGTAAAACGGTTCGTGTGGTTTTACGCCTGTTTTTGGAGGAAAGTGCTCAAAACCAACGGGAACATACACCACATTCTCTAACTGCGATTGATAATAAGCGGTGTCCGCTTCGCTGATGGTTGCCAAAACAGTTGCGTGCTTTAATTCGCTTTCGTGCCGTTTCAGCTTGCGCGCTTCCGAGCGGAAATACCAGCGTTCGAAAAAGGAAGCGGAACGTTTTGACAAACCTTCGTAGTATTGCCATTCGATGTTGTGCAGGCGCACCATTTTTTTGCGGTTGGCGAGCTGCGAATGATCAAGCCAGAATGTACAATGCTGCCCTTCGAAGATGATCGGGTGCTCATCCTTTAACAAGCGGTCCAGCAAGGTTTTGGAGTTGCGGGTGACCACAATAAACGGCTGTTTCGACAACCAACCCAGCACACTTTTCGATCGCGTATAATAATGGACTTCATCTGCAATTGCCGAAAAATCGTGCCGACGCCCGCGCCCGTATTCAAAGCAGTGCAGGATGACATGATAACCGGCGTTCTTTAAGCTGCGACAGCGGTAATAAACGTCCATCACGCCACCATAGTCGGGCGGAAACGGCACATCGAAGGCCACAACGTGTATGTGTTTGTTACCGGACATTGGTGTAGATCTGTTGCAGGATTTCGGTTTCTTTTTCCCAGTTTTCAACCAACGCAGCTTTTTCGCAATTGGCTTTCAACTGTTGCATGCGTTCGGTGTCGGACAGCAAATTCCCAATCTCATCCGCCATGTGCTGCGGTGTGTAATCGTCCAGTACCAAGCCAAGATCGTGTTGTTTTACCAACCGCGCGACTTCCACCACATTCGAACAAACAACAGGCGTTCCGGCGTGCATGTAGTCAAATACTTTGTTGGGCAGCGAAAATTCGTAATTGGGATTGGTGGGTTGATCGAGACTCAGTCCAAGATCGGCATGAAAGGTGAAAAACATCAGCTCCGCGTACGGGCGCTTCCCGAAAAACAAGACTATATCAGTCAGCTTTTCGGCTTCCACACGCTGCTTCATCGCCGGAATGATGTCGCCATCGCCCACGAGCATCAGCACTGCATCGTTCAAATGATGCATCATCGCAATGGCCTCTTCGATACCGCGATGAATGTTGAGTCCTGCGCCCTGCATGATCAGCAAACGCTTGTTTTCCGGAATGCCAAGCTCGCTTTTGGGTGGAACGACTTCCGGCCGCCAGAGCGGAGAAACATTGCGGACTACATTCACCGGAACGTGGTATTTCTGTTCGTACTTATCGGCGATCGACCGGTTCACGGTGTACACGGTTTTCAGTTTCGGGAAGCAGTATTGTTCGATTCGCTCCCAGACGCGGCGCACTTTCGGGCGGTCCAGCAATTCGGGAACTTCCGTAAAGTATTCATGCGAATCATACACCAAAGGAATGTTTTTCAGGCCAGAGACCAGTTTGTTGGGCAGCAGGGTATCCAGGTCATTGGAAAGCAGCAATTGGCTTTTCCGGAAGAGCAAAAAGAAGAACAACCGCAGGTTGAAGAAGGCATAAAACAGGGCACCTTTTTCGAAGTACAATTTCATGCGCCTGGTGGCGTAAGCCCGTTCTGTGAGCGGAAGGCTGTCGCGTTTTTTACGGCCTACCAGCAGTACGTCATAACCCTGGTCGATCAGGAAAGTACACACCTTGTGCACCCGCTGATCGGTACTCAGATCGTTGATAACACTTACGATAACTTTGGGTTTTGACATGGGTTCTTTCGCGTGTCCAAAAATAGCAGATTCCGTTCAATGATGTGTTAACGGAAAAAACGCGGGATTATTCCGTTTCGGCCAGCCAATACAGCCATTATGTTTCCCACGAATTCATCAGCCGCGGCCGATGAATTCCCGGAAATCCTGACAGCGCGTCACAAAAAAAGGGTGACGAAACCGCCACCCTTTCCTTTCCGGAAGACCGGAGTTATAGTTTTGTCACTTTGCGTGTACTTACCACAGAACCATTCGTAATACGTACCTGGTACATTCCTTTTGCAAAGTTTGTCATGTCGAAGTGAGCAACCGAACCGGCAACATGCTGCTGTACGGCCAATACTTTACCTGTCATGTCAACCAGCGCGATGGCAACCTGGTCATCGCTTACACTTGAAAGGTCGATTGAAAGATCAGAAGAAGTAGGGTTCGGGTAAACCGTTACACCTGAGAAAATGTTTTCTTCCAATGAAGCCTGTCCTGCCTGGATAGTCACCACATAATCTTCAACCTCGCCATACGTAGTAGAACCACAAGGAACGATTGCTCCGTCGTCTGTCAGGTAAGACATACGCACACGCATGTTCACCTGTCCGATTGTCGCGTTGGCAGGAACCGTAAAGTTGAATGCAGTGTTGAACTGGCTTTGTGTCGCAATTGCGTAACCTACCTGCTCACCTGCATCTGTGAAGTCCATATCGTCATTCCAGTCAATCCAAACAGCCATTTCGTCATTGGTGTAAGCTGTTCCTACTCCCTGTCCTGTAATCTGAGGAATACAAGTTACAGTATATTGCTGGTTGGTAGCCAGGGTAGTGGTTGCAGCATACGATGCGTAGTTGGAACAGCCGGTAGTGTTGTTGATTGATCCCAATGTTACATTCTGGATGAACTCATCGCAAGTGGTAGAAACAGCGGTACAAGGACCGGTTGCCAATGTCACGGTGATGTAGTTGTTTTTGGTTTCCGTATCAGAACCTGCAGCATTTGAAGCTGTCAGGGAAACTGTATAAACACCTTGTGTGGTGAACGTTACCTGTGGGTTTTGAGAAGTAGAAGATCCTGAAGAGTATGACCATCCGGAAGCAGGAGTGATCGACCATGACCAGCCTGTCGGTGTGTTTGTAGAAAGGTCGGTAAATGCTACCGTTCCACCCACGTTCAATGTAGTCGGGTTTCCAACAAAGTCAGCAACCGGAGCTACAGGAGTGACAGCCGTACAAGGATCCGCAGAACCGTTCAGTACCAACAGCCCTGTATTTCCCGGATCAAGGTATGTTTTCAATTGCTCGTTGGCAGGAGCACCGTTTGATGTCCAGTGGAACGACATTTTTCCGTAAGCATCCGGAGAGCTTGGGGTGTTACAGTAAGAGCTTCCTCCGGTCAAAGTACCAACCTGGCGGCCTGCGTTATTGAACAGCGGGGATCCGGATGAACCACCTTCGGTAACACCGTGTCCGTTTGAGTTGGCTGTCCATGACATTTGCCAGTGTGTATTGGAAACAGAACCACCCCACGAAGTGCTGGTTGTTGTCCCGGTAAACGTAGAGATCTTTTTGATGTCTCCGGCAGGATGGTGGATTCCCACACCTCCGGTTGTAGCAGTGTTGTTAGCATCCCAGCCATTCCAGTATGCGTTGAAGGCAGCTGATTTCAATGTAGTAATGGTTGAAGCCTGGTTGGCCAATGTTCCCAATTGTACCAGCAAGAAGTCAGAACCTGAGTTTCCTCCTCCGTCGGCTGAGTTAGCCAAACGCACACATCCGGTGATGTAGTTGTCATCCAATGTTCCGGCAGAACCAGGGTTTGTACAGCCCGGAGCTTCGTAGCGGAAGTAGAAACGCCACTGGTTGGAGTTGGATGCTGATGTATTCACACCACAGTGAAGTGCTGTCAGGAACAACGGCTTACAATCCTGCGCGGTGTTGTTTACAAGGTTTCCAGTACACCATCCGGCACCACCACCATCTACTACGTAGATACGGGCAACACCTCTTTTTTCGTCCTGCCAGTTGTCACCCACAGGGCTGCAATTGACATTTACTTCGCACGATTCCGATTCGTTGATCTTCTGAACGGCAGGGTTACCGGTAGAGCGGTAATTGTAGACGATGCGGTCGATCTGGATTTCAGAAGCTCTTGAACCAACCGGCTCGGTGATTTGAAGTGTCATTTCATCACCGAAACACAGGGCCATGTTTTGCTGATAGTGATCCAATACATCGGCTGTAGTCATCATTTTATGAAGACGCTCGCCTTTGTTATTGAATACATCAACCGTAGTCTGATCATAAATTTTGAATGTCTGGAACAGGAAGCTCAATGCCTCTGCGCCTTCGTATTTTACATGCAACTGCCACACACGGTCACCGTTTTCCATGGTTTTCCATGCACCGGAATTGGCTGTGGTAATGTCTGTAAATGCGTAAACACCGATTCGGTATAGCTCGCCGTTGCGGTCGCGCTGCTCATCTTCCTGGCGGATGGCTTCCATGTTCGGTTGAGGGAATGTTGCGGTTGGAGTACCGCTGAAGGTCTTCAGATTCTTTGAAAACACCTGGTTTGGCACCGATTGTGAAAAACCGGAAAAACCAAGCATCATGATAAAGAACCCTGCGGAGAGTAGTTTTCTTTTCATTTTACTTGTCTTATTTTAGCATAGTCACCAAATTTAATGTCTTTTAACATAAGAATCCAATTATTTCCGTTTTTTTTACCGTAGAATTTGTTACATGTACCACATTTTAGTCATTGAAGACGAGCCGGCATTGTCGGAAATGATCCAATTAAATCTAGAGCTGGAAGGCTATGAAGTGACCACCTGCAGCAACGGCCGCGTAGCATTGTCCTATTCGGAAAAATTAACACAGTTCCAGTTGGTCATCCTCGATGTGATGCTTCCCGAAGTAAGCGGCCTCGACATCTGCCGGGCTTTCCGCCAGCACAGCGAGATCCCGATCCTTTTTCTTTCAGCCAAGGGAACAACCGTTGACCGCATTGCCGGATTGAAACTCGGGGCCAATGACTATTTACCCAAGCCGTTTGACCTGGAAGAATTGCTGCTGCGCATCCAGGTTTTGCTGAAAAGCAATGAAAAGGAAGCCGTTGCCGAAAACCTGGTGGTGGGTGATAAGGAAGTGATCTATGCAACGTATGAAGTAGTTGACCGCAAGACGAATCAAAAGGAATTGTTGTCGAAGCGGGAGATCGAATTGCTGCAATTGTTCCAGTCGAAGCAGGACCAGGTGGTCTCACGCGACGAGATCCTGGCAACGCTTTGGGGGAATGACCAGTACCCGACAGGCAGAACGATCGACAATTATATTCTGAATTTCCGCAAATTGTTTGAAACCGATCCGAAAAACCCGCGTTATTTCCATTCGATTCGCGGAGTTGGCTACAAGTTTACTTTGCCCGAATAATCCTATTTTTGTGCTATGTCAGAAATTGAATCCGCATCCGTACAAACAAAGCTCGAACGTTACGATAAAGCCTACCTTCGTATGGCGGCCACATGGGCGCAATTGTCGCACTGCTGCCGCAAAAAAGTAGGCGCGCTGATCGTGCGCGACGGGATGATCATTTCGGATGGTTATAATGGTACGCCGGCCGGCTTTGATAACACCTGCGAAAACGATGCGGGTGAAACGCATTGGTATGTGCTTCACGCCGAAGCGAATGCGATCTTAAAAGTAGCGCGTTCGACCAACGACTGCCGGAATGCGACGCTTTACCTGACCCTTTCACCGTGCAAGGATTGCAGCAAGCTGGTCTTGCAGGCCGGAATTTGCCGCGTAGTCTATTCACAAGAGTACAAAGACACCGCCGGGATCGATTTCCTGAAGAATGCGGGTGTTGAAGTTGTTCATATTCCAGACCCTTTTGACGATGTTGAAATCTAAGAACGCCTTTTTGCTGCCCTTCCTGTTGCTGACCTTTATGTCGGCGGGAATTTTCATTGGCCGCATTATCAGCAGCAATACGGTTGCTAACAACGATTCGGGCAATTTTTCGAAAATGCAGGAGATCATCGGGATCCTCGACGAAGAATACGTCGATTCGATTTCGCGCGATGAGTTGTTTGAAAAGACCATTTCGGACATGCTGCACGAGCTGGATCCGCATTCCAACTATATCCGCGCCGAAGACCTGAAGGCAGCCAACGAAGTGATCCAGGGGAAATTCGGTGGCGTGGGCATTCGCTTTTCGATCATCCGCGATACGTTGTGTGTGACGAACGTGGTGCCTGGTTCTCCATCCGAGCGTGCGGGAGTTCATGCAGGCGATCGCATCATCAAGATCGACGGGAAAAATGTTGCCGGCAGAAAGACGGATTCCAAAAAGATCATGGGCATGCTGAAAGGCGATGAAAATACACTGGTGAATGTTGTGCTCCTGCGCGGCAAAAAACAGCTTCCCAAAAAGATCGTTCGTGGCATTATCCCGATTGAATCGGTGGTGTGCGCGATCATGCTCGACAATGAAACGGGCTACATCCGGTTGAATGAATTCTCGGTAAGCTCGTCGTATGAATTTCACGAAGCGGCGCGCAAGCTCAAGGAAAAAGGAATGAAGAAGCTCATTTTCGATTTGCGTGAAAACGGTGGCGGCGTGCTGAACGGTGCGATCCAAATTGCCGATGAGTTTTTACCTGCAGGCGCCAAAATCGTGGAAGTGCGCGGGAAGAAAATGTCGAACCCGCCGGTGATTGCCACGGGTGGAGGTTTGCTTGAGAAAATAACGGCTGTGGTGCTGATCAATGAAAATTCGGCTTCGGCGAGCGAGATTGTTGCGGGCGCTTTGCAAGACAATGACCGCGCGACGATTATCGGGCGCCGTTCGTTTGGAAAAGGCCTGGTTCAGCAGGATTTCCTGTTGCGCGACAGCAGCAACCTCCGGTTGACGATCGCGCGTTATTACACGCCTTCGGGCCGCTGCATCCAGAAGGACTTCGACGGCAATTACGATAAATATTACCACGAGCAATTCGAGCGTCAATCGAACGGTGAATTGTTTGCCCCGGATTCTTCGATCTTCAAAAACGCGAAGAAATACAAAACGGTGCATGGCCGCACTGTTTATGGCGGCGGCGGCATTATGCCCGACTTATTTGTGGCGGTAGACACCTCCAACTCGACGTATTATTACATCGATTTGCGCTACTCGCCGGCGTTCCAGAATTTTGCCTTCGATTTTGTAGCGAACAAACGTTCGAGCTGGAAAAACGAGCAGGATTTTGCGAAGAATTTTGAAGTCAGCAACGACCTCCTGGAACGTTTCGTGAACTACGCCGAAGACAACAACGATGTGCCGTTTATTGAGCGGGAATTCAAGACCAGCTATGAGCTGATCCGCCGTTCGCTAAAGGCTGAAATTGCCCGTCAGCTATTCCTGGAGCAAGGATATTTCACGATTACAACGAAGCATGATACGGATGTGCAGAAGGCATTGAAGTTTTTGAAGTCGAAGTAATCTGTAGGGTTTATTCCTAATAAAAGCGCGATTTACCGCGCTTTTTTATTTGAATTAAATTCAACGTAAAGCAGAAAAGAACCTAACGTGCTGTTTTTCAACAAAAATGGCAGGATTTGACATGTTGCCAGGCTTGCGTATTGATAAATTGCGTGCATCACGTTATCGGCCATGCTTAAACGAATCACCCTTTTACTACCCGTTTTACTGCTTCTGCAAGTCGCTTCAGCCCAATCGAAAATAACCGGAACAATTGTCGACGAGGAACAGAAGCCGATCGAATTTGTGATGATTATCCTGAGTGATACGAATGATGTCTTTTTGAAAGGAGAAGTTTCAAACGACCTTGGACAATTTGAAATCATGTGTGAAAGAGGGATTTACCACCTGCACATTTCCTCCGGTGGAGATTCGATTTACAATGGGAAAATAGAGGTTGATTCGATAGATATTTCGTTGGGCGAAATCCGGTTCCGGCCAAAAAGCCTGGACGAAGTGGTTGTTACAGCGCAAAAACCGATATATGGACGGGAGTTTGACAAACTGATTTTTTATGTGGAAAACAGTCCGCTGAAACAAGGTTATGACGGATTGGAGGTATTGAAGCGCAGCCCGAAAATTCAGGTGAATGCACAAGGAGATATCCTGATGCGGAATGCCAGTGTGCTGGTAATGGTGAACGGCAGGCGCATGACAATGTCGGGACAGGAATTGGCGAGTTACCTGGCTTCGTTGAATTCGGAAAACATCAAAAGCATCGAAATTCAAACTTCGGGGGGCTCGGAAACAGACGCTGAACGGGCAGGAGGCGTGGTCAACATCGTATTGAAAAAGAACCCTAAAGGTTTTCAAACAACAGCCAGAACTTTTTACAAGTATCGTGACAGGAATGCCGACCAGGTAGTGGCCGGCTTAAACACCCAGTTTAGCGCCAATAAATGGTATTTGTATCATCGGATCAATTACAATACAGACCGCAACAAAAGCACGTATCATTCAGCGTTGAACTACTTTAGTTTCAACGGCAGAAATGAAAATTCGGGCAATCTTCGGAATTCGAAAAGCAGTTTGATAAATACATTCGGAACGGTGTATTACCCGAATTCCAAACACGAGATTGGCGTTGAAGGATTTGTCAGCAATACCGAATCGGGTAGAAAAGGTACGGAATACCTGGATGTTTATGACCCGGCATTGGTCGCTCGCTCCCGGAACGACATGCTCAATGCTGACAACACGCTTTTCTGGAATACAACGCTCAATTATACTTACCGCATCGACAGCCTGGGCAGCTCGTTGAAGGTGATTGGCGATATTGGCAATAACGCGTTTGACAACAACAACGAGGTTGATTCCCGTTACGAAGTCGGCACAAATACGGATAACCATAACCAGTTTGTCACGGATGCCAATTCGACTTTTTACAACCTGCAGGCCGACTGGACGAGAAAAAGCATCAGAAAATGGGTGCTGATGATCGGAAGCAAAGCACAGCATGTCGACAGAAGCAATATGTTGAACCGATTTTTAGAATTAAACGGGCAGTGGCAGGATGTCCCGACGGGAAATGAAAACTTTCGGAATGCAGAATGGATCGCTGCAACGTATTTCAATATTGCGAAAACGTTCAGGGAAAAACACGATGTCAAAATAGGTTTCCGTGGCGAATATACCGATTTGACCGGACAGGATTATCAGAACAATACCAGCGTGAACCGGTCTTATTTTAACCTGTTCCCGAGCGTGTATTACGGGTACAAGTTAAAGGATGAAAACACGCTTTCGTTTTCGTATAACCGGAGAATTCAACGACCAAGTTTCCGCGACCTCAACCCATTTGTGATCAAGCAGAATGATTTCTTGTACCAGATCGGGAACCCGAATCTGAAACCGCAGTTTAGCGATCATTTTGATGTTACCTGTCAGCTGGAAAAGCAAGCGTTCGCTCTTTTTGCTGACGTCACCAACAACCTGATTACCGGGGTTTATACCAACGATACGAATGTGGCTTACTACCAGCCGCAAAATTTCGGGCAGGAAAACCGGATCGGCGTCGAGTATAATTATTACGGTTACCTTACGAAATGGTTTTACCTGAATTTCTATGCATCAGCCTGGCATTATTACTTCCAAACAGGTGATCTGGAATTTTCAAGGGTGGTTTTTTACAACAGCATTAGCACCAACATCCGGTTTTCGAAGACATTCACACTGGACCTTACGCATAATTATACCAGCAAAAACCAATTTGGCATCATAAGCGGCGCCTACCAATACCGATTGGACCTGATGCTGCAAAAAACCTTCTTGAAAGAAGCACTCACTTTGCGGGTTTATGTAGATGATGTTTTCAATACCCAACGGGATAAAAACACTTCTGTTTATTCGGGTTTCACAGTCGATTTTTACCAAAAGCCGATCACGCGTTCGTATACGCTTCTCATGCTCTACACCTTTAAAAATAAAGGGAAAATGGAATCGAAAACAGTAGAGAACGACAATGAAAATAAGGGGAGGTTGTAATGAAAAAATGTGGGGTCGTGATTCATCACGACCCCACATTAGTTATAGCAGATTCTATCTTTTAAAATTTTACTGCTTCATCACCATCGTCGAGCTAAAGCTGCCGTTGCGGTTCATTGAAACCCGGTAGCTTCCTTTGGCAACGGCTGCTCCCTGGTCGCTGGTTCCATCCCAGACAAAACCGCTGAAACTACCCGATATCACCGCTTGTTTCGCCAGTTGCTTCACCAGTTTCCCCTGTAAATCGTAGATGTAAACCGAAACATGGTCGCCTTCCTTCAGCTGCTCGTTGTTGATCGTGAGCTGCTCGGTAAATGGCACCGGGTAAACGCTCCATTCGCCGTTGTTGGCGTTGGAAATCTCGGACAGTCCCACGTTCATCAAACTTTCCAGGTCGTAATTTTCATCGCCGGGCTGGTAGAGCAGGTAATGGAAATAGACCATCATCATTTCGTCGGTAGTGCTTTCGCCGGCGTACACGTGCTGCGGCGGATCGAACGGGTTGTGCTCGTTGCTTGTCGTATTATTATAGACCGCTTCGCCATGGAGGATAGATCCAGCCGGTGTTTTTTGAATGTGCCGGAAAAAATAGAAATCCTGCCAATGGAAATCCCAGTGATGGATGTCGATGTATTTGATCGTATCATCCTGCTGGTCGACGGCGTAGGCTTTGATGCTTTCCCCGATGAGGTGCATGTGCGGAAATACACTCAGCACCGATACGTCGACCGGGATTCCGTTGGGCGCTCCATACGAGGCCGTGGCATTCGTGACCTGGTTGGGCGGTAAAGACAATCCCCAGTTTTGCAGGATAGGATCGGCCGAGACTTCCCTGATTCCGACTTCATTGGTCGGGTAGAAGTGGAAGATGACTTTTGTACTGTCGACCTCGCCGTAACTTCCTTCCGGGTAATGCATTCCGAATACGATGTTACTGCCTACCGGGATTTCCATACCGAGCTTAAAACCGGCACCTGACGGGAAAACCATCGGTGAGGCGCCCGGTGTATAACCACCGATCAGCTTGGCGTCCGGTCCCATGCAGTCACCACCGATCGTATCGGTAGGATAGGTCCCGGTTTCATCGATGTAGATCAATGCGTGGTGAACGATAGCGCGGTTGCCCGGAACAATTTCAACGGCGCGGATCGTGCGGTTTTGCGCCAATCCTACCGGAACGGAAAAACACACATAATCGTCCTGCCCCAGTGCGTTGCTGGCGTAAGTCGGGATTTGAACGGTCAAATCACCGTTGCCAAGGATCGAGCCTGGACTGAAAACCGGCGGCGGTGGCGTGTTGGCGCTGTTTCCTTCCGGATAACCGTTGTCGAGCCAGGCCAGCATCGTGGATTTTTCCGCTGCACTGAGCGAACGTTTGTGCGAGTAATCCTGATAATTATTGTCGGGCGGCCAAGGCGGCATTTCGTCGGTGCTGATGGCATCGTACATGGCACTTGCCATTGGGCTTGCTTCGGCATACGTCATCAGCGAAGTCGGTGCAATTCCGCCGTCGTGGTGACATTTTGCGCACTTGTTGTAAACGATGGTCGCCACGTCATCGGCCCAGGTCTGGCCAAAGCCAAAGGTAACCGCTGCGACAAAAAGAATCGTAGTAAGTAGTTTCATAACCAATAATTTGCGATACTAAAGGTACAATTTAAGTTGAATCACCGAAAAAAAAGAACCGTGTGGTTGAAATTATGTAATTTCACGTGTCATGCAATTTATCCGTTTATCCACACTTCGTCAGCAGTTTCCTGCGTTTCAATTTCCCGTTCCGGAGAGTGAGCAGGCTGCGTTCAGAGATGCTTTTTATGCGAGTGAATGTGCCGCGCAGAACGGCATTCCGGAGAAGGAACAATGGCTCGTGAGCCTGCAATCGGAAGAGTTTGTGCTGTTTTTGGATTGGACGGAACAGGAGCGCAACCTGGCTGCTTTACTGGACGGAACCGGGCCGCTGCTTCCTTTTCAGAATACGACCCGCGTTTTAAGTCATGCGCTTTTCCCGCGTTTCCGGCAGTTTATCATTCCTTTCCTCAGCAAGAAACTCAACAAGCTGATGCAGGAAAACAACATGGACACCTGGAGTAAGGGAATGACCTACCTTGTATTGCTGGATGAGCGGGAGGCGGATATCGTACAAGGTACGGTTTACACCTATTTGCGGGAACAGCACAACCAGTTGATGCCTCAGTTGCTGAAGGCGCGTTCGGAAACCGAATTGCATGAATTGCTTCGAAAAAAACTCACCCCGGAACTTATCGGCCTGTTGAACCTGTTCACGATTTCTTTCTACCGGGCTAAGACTATGTGGGTAGAAACGCTGGTAGAAGTGGCGCATCACAAACATTCTTCGAAACGGCTGGTCCTTTACCTGATCAAAGAGCTGAACAGGTTGGAGCTGAATGCCGATCATTTGGAGGAGCTCCGCGACATGGAGCGCATGGTGAAGAACAACACGGTGAAAGTGGAAAGCACGAAAACGCCGGTAAAAAAGATCATTGCGGTTGCGTTGAGCGTAATTGTCCTGGTGGTTTTGATTGGTGTCATCTGGTGGTTGCCCACCGAGCCGAAGCACGATAAACCGCAGGAACAGACCGCGTTTATGGATTTTACGCCACAGGAACGCGCTACGATGGATTCATTGCTCCGCCAGGTGAAGGAACAGCGAGAAGGGGATGACAACCGGATCGATCGCCCGGATATCGATTATGTAGGCCAGGAGCTGATCGTGCAGATTCCGTGGAGCAACCAGCAGGCTGAAGAACTGATTTCCCAATGGCGTGAAAAAGATTCCCTGGGCCGCACACCGCAATCAGCCGACAGCAAAAAATACAACAATCCTTTCCCGGGTACCGAATTGCTGACGGACAAAAACGGCAGCGTTACCGCAAAATTCCAGAACGATACGCAATTGTCTGTTTTCATCATGGTTTTTAAAGACCGTGCCGACGAATGGGTGTATACCGGATACGTGGAAAAAGGAGGAATTATCAGCTTTAAGCTCAACCCGGGCGAACAGATGCTGGTGCTTCCGGGCAGCCGCGTACCGCGCGACCTGGATTACGATGATCTGCCGTTTTACCAGACCGACAGCCGCTTTTTCGAAAGCCTCGATAAGCCGTATACGGTGAGTGATTTTAGCCCGAAGAAAGTGAAACTGGTATGGAAAGCGCTGAACAGCTATGATTTTTATTTGCTCGACGTGAACGGGGCATTGAAGGTGTGATGTGCATTTTGTAATGCCACGTTCCTTTTGTAAAGTCCTCCCCCTCGATCGCCCTCTAAAGGGGAAGAGGATTCACCTCCTGAAAAATAAAACGAAAAGTCGAAATTTTAGTTCAGAAAGAACGTCTTAAAAGATTACCGTGATCAGCCTCCTCCATTGAGGGAGGATCGAGGAGGGTGGCCTTGCGAAATCAACATTATTTTACAAATCCCCCAAAAGCAAAAGAGAGGTAACACTACTCACCTCTCTTTACACGCTACCTAAACCTAACTACTACTACTTATGAACAGATCCGGACTGTGCCGGTGTCTATCCTTTTAACGCACGAATTGTGCATTTGGTACATTAAAATTCCACTTTAACGTCTTTTAACGGTTTGGGAAGTGACCACCGGTCGTAAAATATGGATGAAAGGATTTCATAATCAATGGGTTAATCGATTGTGGTGGATTATTGGTTCATTCCGGCGGTGGATTGCGCGATACCCGTATTTTTGCACCTATGCAATTGTCCAATTCTGTTTTTCAACGTTATATCGAAACCATGACATCGGCGTCTACGCGTGCGCGGATCGCTGAATGTACGGTGGAATCGTTATTGGACGAAGACCATCTCATCACAGCAAAAGTGCGCAACAGCATCGGGTTGGTTTATGAAATAGAGGTCGACTATACTGATCGCCGCATCCAGCAAACCTTGTGTACCTGCGACTTCAGGCGCGGACCTGTATGCGAGCATGTGGCGGCTGTTTTGATCGCTGCCGATTCGCTCAGTGAAACAAGCACGGACTCTCAAGGGAAAAAACCGGCTTTCCTGATCTCCGGCAAACAATTTTCCGACCTGTCGATCTCGGACCTGTTCCAGCATTCTACCGATTTCGGGTTTGCCAAAATGAATGCCGGCCGGCGCAATATCGAGGTGAAGCACCTGGCGGTCGACAACGGCACCTTTGCTTTTAACGTGAATTTCTACACCAGTTTTTTGGTGGAAGTCGATCAAAACGATGCCGGGATAGAAGTGATGTGCAGCTGCGATCAACCGGCAAAAAAACTGTGCGATCACCAGACTGTGGTACTCAACGAAATCCTGGAATCAGATACCATACGCTTGTTTTTCGACCGCGATTTGCGTGAGAAAACACTTCTGGCGAAAGCCAAAGAATACGGCCTGGAGAACGAAGCATACCTGGATCGTTTTTTCGACGTGCAATGGAAAAACGGCCGCACGAAGATCGAACCGCTGCTGCCGCTATTGCCGTTCAACCCGCAAGCAACCGAGCGGATGAAGCGCCAGCTGCTGCCCAAGGCCTTTTCCCCCGAATCGCTGCTGAAAAAGGAACAGGCATCCGGTTGGAAACCATTGCTGGTGATTGGCTCTACGAATTATACGGATGCCCTGAGCCTGAAAGTATACACCGCCCAACGCTCGAAAGAAGACAAGGTGAAAAATCCTGTAAGGTTGGTCAACGCGGTAGATGAACTCCTGAAAACCGATAAGCCCGAAGTGCTGCGTTTTTATGCGGCGCTCACGAAATACCAGTCCGAATACCGGAATGTGACCCCTGTTACTGAAATGGAACCCGAACAGTTTGTGGAAGAAATGGCGGGAATTAAAGCCGTGCTGGCGAACCCTGAAAACCTTCCTGTTTACCGTCACATCGGTGAGAACGCGCAAAATGTTACCAGTGCTTCAATGGAAGAAGTGAAACTCGATTCGTATGGGATTTCGCTTTCGCTGGATGTAAACCAAACCGGGCCTTTTTATGAAATCACCGGAACGGTGGAAGCGTTCAACAGGCAGATTCCGGTCGACCGGCTCAAAGTGGTTTACCGTTACTTTGCATTGCACGGCGACCAGCTCACGCTTATTGACCATTTCGATTACCTGCGCACGATTGACTTCCTGAAACTCAACAATGGCAAGATTGTGGTCCATGCCAGTAAATTCGATGCGTTCCGGCAAGATTTCCTGGCACCGCTTGAGTCGAAGGTGAGTGTCCGCTATTCGTTTATCAAACCGGCTCCGCTGAAACTGGTGGAACAAACCGGGTTGAACACGATTCGCGAAAAGGTGGTTTTTCTAACCGATTCCGAGAATTTTGTGCTCATCACACCGGCGCTGAAATACGGTGATGTGGAAATTCCGGTGCTTTCCAACCGTCAGCTTTATACACTCGACCAAACCGGAGCTGCATTTTCCATCGAACGGAACGAACGTGAGGAACAGGATTTTTTGCATGAAATTCTCCGCACGCATCCCGATTTTCCGGAGCAGGAAGGCAATGAATTTTTCTACCTGCACAAGCAGGAATTTTTGCACGAGGGCTGGTTTTTGGACGCGTTCGAGCATTGGAACAGTTTGGGTTATAGTATTTTAGGATTCAGCACATTGCGCAATAACAACCTGAACTCCAACAAGATGAAGGTGGCAACACGGATCAGCAGTGAAATTGACTGGTTTGATACGAAAGTAAAAGTGTCGTTTGGTGACCAGACCGTGACGTTGAAGCAAATCCAGAAATCGATCAACAACAAAACGCGTTATGTAAAACTGGGCGACGGCACGATGGGCATTTTGCCGCAGGAATGGATGGAGCGTTTTGCGGCGTATTTCCGCACGGGTGAAATTGCCGATGACCGGATTCGCATCCCGAAAAGCCTCTATGCGCAGGTCGACGAGCTGTTCGACGAAGAAGTACTTTCGGAAGAAGTGATGCGTGAACTACAGTTTTACAAGGAAAAAGTGGCGCAGTTCGAACAGATTGAACAGGTGGATCCGCCGGAAGACTTACAAACCGAATTGCGCGATTACCAGAAACAAGGGCTCAACTGGCTGAATTTCCTGGATGAATTCGGGTTTGGCGGTTGCCTTGCCGACGACATGGGATTGGGAAAAACCGTTCAGGTGCTGGCGTTTATTTTATCGCAAAAAGAAAAGCGCGGACATCATACGAACCTGATCGTGGTGCCGACTTCGTTGATTTTCAACTGGATCGCAGAGGTGGAAAAATTTGCGCCGTCGCTCAAAGTCATGACCATTCATGGCGCCAACCGGGTGAAAAACACCGACTCATTCAGCCAGTTTGATATCATTCTCACGACTTACGGAACGCTGTTGTCAGACATCACGTTTATGAAAAAATACCGGTTCCAGGCCATTTTCCTCGATGAATCGCAGGCGATAAAGAACCCGGAATCGAAGCGTTACAAAGCAGTTCGGTTGCTGCAGGCCCAAAACCGCATTGTGCTGACGGGAACGCCGATCGAAAACAATACCTTCGACCTGTACGCACAGCTGTCATTTGCCGTGCCGGGATTGCTCGGTTCGCCCAAACTGTTCAATGATCATTACGCCATGCCGATCGACAAATTCAAGGATTCGGCCCGGGCGAAAGAACTACAGCGCAAGATCAACCCGTTTTTACTGCGGCGAACAAAAAAGCAGGTTGCGCACGAGTTGCCCGAGAAAACCGAAATGGTGGTTTACTGCGAAATGGGCGCTGAGCAACGCAAGGTGTACGATACGTACAAAGCCGAATTCCAGCGTTTCCTGGCCGGCCTCGACGAAGCCGATTACGCCAACGGCAATATGCACATCCTGGCGGGATTGACCAAACTGCGGCAGATCTGTAATTCTCCGGCCCTGCTCAGCGACCAGGAATATTATGGTGATGAATCGGCAAAACTAACCGAGCTGATGGAGCAGATCACGTCGAAATCGGTCAACCACAAAATCCTGGTATTCTCGCAATTTGTGGGGATGCTGGAGCTGATTCGCGCCGAATTGGACAAGCTGGAAATTCCGTTTGCTTACCTCACCGGAAAAACCAAAGATCGGGCCGCGCAAGTAGAGCGTTTCCAGTCGGAAGAAGACGTGCGCGTGTTCCTCATCAGCTTAAAAGCGGGTGGAACGGGGCTCAATCTCACCGAAGCCGATTACGTGTACATTGTGGATCCGTGGTGGAATCCGGCGGCTGAAAACCAAGCGATTGACCGAAGCTACCGCATCGGGCAAAAGAAGAACGTGATGGCGATCCGCCTGATCTGTCCGGACACGATCGAGGAAAAAATCCTCCGCCTGCAGGAAACCAAACGCGAGCTGGTGAATGACCTCATTCATACCGATACGACCGTGTTGAAATCGCTTTCGAAACAGGATTTGTTGGGATTGGTTTAGGGATTCATAATGTCCTCCCCCTCTATCCCCCTCCAAAGGGGGAGGCAGATCATGGTAATCTTAAAAACCTTCTTCCGAACCAAAATTTGGGTTTGTTTTCACACTCTTAAGCAGAGGTGAATCCACTTCCCCCTTTGGAGGGGGATAGAGGGGGAGGACTTTTTCTCTACCATCATTCTGAAAAATAAAACAGAATGAGAAACGGAACGAGAATGAAGAATCAAATTACCATATTCACAATCCTTCCCGGCACCACGATCACTTTTTTCGGTTCTTTTCCTTCGAGCCATTTTTCGGTTTCAGGCATGGCCAATACGGCAGCCTGTACTTCCTGTGCTGTCATGCTGGTCGGCAATTCGGCAGAGAAACGCATTTTCCCGTTAAACGAAACCGGGTAAGCGAAATTGGCTTCCACCAAAAAGTCGGGGTTGAATTTCGGGAATTCAGCTGTGGAAATAGTTCCGGCTTTATGGCCCAGAGCTTCCCACAATTCTTCGGCAACGTGCGGTGCATATGGCGAAAGCAGGATCACCAATTGCTCCAATACGGCTTTCGAATGACATTTCTGATCGGTCAGCTCGTTCACACAGATCATGAAATTGGAAACACCTGTATTGAACGAAAAACGCTCCAGGTCTTCCTCGATTTTCTTGATCGTTTTGTGCAATGTTTTAAGCGAATCCTTACCTGGTTCAGCATCGGTAACAATAAGATTTCCGTCATTGTAGAACAAACGCCACAGCTTGCGCAGGAAGTTGTGAACGCCATTGATACCTTTGGTATCCCACGGTTTGAATTGCTCCAGCGGGCCCAGGAACATCTCGTACATGCGCAGTGTATCGGCCCCGAATTTCTCGACCAACTCATCCGGCGTTTGTACGTTGTACTTGGACTTGGACATTTTTTCGACCTCGGAACCGCAGATGTAAGAACCGTCTTCTTCTAAAATAAACTCCGCGTTTTTGTATTCTTCACGCCAGTTTTTGAACGCTTCGATGTCGAGCTTGTCGTTGTCTACGAAGGAAATGTCGACGTGTAAGCTTGAAATACTTTCAATCATAAATCCGTTGAAATGCAATCCCTTGTCTTTTAGGATGCGAATAAATTTTTCTTCCAACTCTTTATTTCCTAGTATTGTGGCGTTTCTATTTTCTTCACAGATCTTATAAAGAGGATAACTAATCAGAATATTTGGTCCATCAATCCCATTAAATGTCACCTTTTCTTCCTTGCTATTATCTATCAATGAATAATTTATTCGGTATACAAAACTACTTCTCCCCAAAATCATCCCCTGGTTGATCATTTTCTTGAACGGCTCATCAAAATTAATGAAGCCCATGTCTTTCAGGAATTTGGTCCAGAAACGGGCATAGAGCAAGTGCCCGGTAGCGTGCTCTGAGCCGCCAATGTATAAATCAACCTGGTTCCAGTAATCGGCTTTTTCTTTGGAAACGAATGCCTGCTCGTTGTGCGGGTCCATGTAGCGCAGGAAATACCACGAGCTTCCGGCCCAACCCGGCATCGTGTTGGTTTCCATGCGGTCGCCTTGGAAATGGTTCCAGGCATTGCGCTCGGCACGTGCCAGCGGCGGTTCGCCGTCTTCGGTAGGCAGGTATTTGTCGACTTCCGGCAAGAGAATCGGCAAATCTTTATCATCGACCAGGTACGGAATATCGTCTTTGTAATACACCGGGAACGGTTCGCCCCAGTAGCGTTGACGCGAGAAGATTGCATCGCGCAAGCGGTAATTGGTCTTTCCTTTTCCGATGCCTTTTTCTTCGATTGCCTGGATAGCCGTTTCCATTGCTTTTTTGATCGGAAGGCCGGTCAGGAAACCTGAATCGGCGATTGTTCCTTCTTTTTCAGCGTAAGCCGCTTCGGAAATATCGATGTCCCGGAAAATGTTTTTGATCGGAATGTTGAAGTGCTTCGCAAAATCCCAATCGCGCTGATCGCCGCATGGAACGGCCATTACAGCACCTGTTCCGTAAGACGCCAATACGTAATCACCGATCCAGACCGGGATGTTTTCGCCCGTAAACGGATGTACGGCATAAGCGCCGGTAAATTGCCCGGTAATGTTTTTCACATCGGCCTGGCGGTCGCGCTCCGATTTCAACGAAGAAGCGGTTTTGTAGGCTTCAATCGCATCGCGGAATTCGTCGGTGGTGATCTCGTTTACCAGCGGATGTTCAGGAGCGAGCACCATGAAGGAAACACCGAAAATCGTATCAGGACGGGTGGTGAAGACTTCAATGAATTTCTCAGTCTCCTCTCCCTCAGTCCCCGCAAGGGAGAAGCGGACAGAGCTCCCAACGGATTTCCCGATCCAGTTGCGCTGCATGTCTTTTACAGAATCGGTCCAGTCGACGGTTTCCAATCCGGTAAGCAATCGTTCGGCAAATGCCTTGATCCGCATCGACCACTGGCGCATGAGTTTTTGTTCTACCGGGTGTCCGCCGCGCTCCGAAACGCCGTTGATCACTTCATCGTTGGCAAGCACGGTTCCCAAAGCCGGGCACCAGTTTACCCACGAATCGGCGAGATAAGCCAGGCGGTATTCCATCAGGATCTCCGCTTGTTCCTTTTCGGTTTTGGCGTTCCATTCTTCGGCTGTGAACACCGTTTCATAATCCGAGCAGGCGTTGACCGAAGCATTTCCTTTGGTGCGGAATGTTTCGATCAGCGTATCAATGTGCTCCGCTTTGTCGGTATCGTTGTTGTACCACGCATTGAAGATCTGCTTGAAGATCCACTGCGTCCACTTATAGTATTCCGGTGATGAAGTTCGCACCTCGCGATCCCAGTCGAACGAGAACCCGATCTTGTCGAGCTGATCGCGGTAGCGCGCGACGTTTTCGGCGGTGGTGATAGCTGGGTGCTGGCCTGTTTGAATCGCATACTGCTCGGCCGGCAAACCAAAGGAATCGTAACCCATCGGGTGCAGCACATTGAATCCTTTCAAACGCTTGTAGCGCGCGAAAATGTCTGAAGCGATGTAACCAAGCGGGTGCCCGACGTGCAATCCTGCTCCGGAAGGATACGGGAACATGTCGAGTACGTAGTACTTGGGTTTCGTGCTGGTATCTTCAGCTTTAAACGGTTTGTCGGTGGCCCATTTTTGGCGCCATTTGGATTCGATTTCGCGAAAATTGTATTCCATAAGTGCTGCTATTGCTGCTGATTCATTGGGGGCAAAGATACCAAAAAGGCTTGGTTGGCGAAACGGGAAAAAGCGGCGAACGGAAACTTCCGTAATCCCGATACACTGCGTTGCGAAATGCAACTGGTTATCGGGACAAGTTATTGCGGGATTACTGAAAAATTTGCAAACAGAAAAGATTGTTACTCCACCACCAATCGCTGCTCCAACGTCAATCCCTCTCCCGAAACCCTTACAAAAACAAGTCCGCTTACCTTGCCCAATTGTAAGGTAGTCTGGCCATTTTCCAGGTTCCCGGAAGCGATTTTAGCTCCCAATAAATCGTACACTGCAAACGGCGCATCGGCAAGTGTATGTGAACCTGCAACCAAGAGAAAATCTCCGTTGGATCCAATTGGTGTAATCACCAAATGGTTGTCGCCTGAGCAATCAATCGCGATCGTTTTCAGGATGGTTTCCTTGCCGTCGATGTCTACCTGGCGCAGGCGGTAATAGTTGATTTGATCAACAGCCGGCGTTGCATCGATGGTCGAATAAGTCGTTGGAGAATCGGTGCTTCCGCTTCCTTTTACAGAAGAAATCACTCCGAAGGAAAGTCCGTCGGAGGAGCGATCGAGGATAAACCGATCATTGTTTTCCTCGGTTTCGGTGGTCCAGTTCAGGAATGCTTTCCGGTTTTCGCAGTAGCCGTCGAAGGCTTTCAGGTCGACACCCAGAGCACCTCCGCAAATCACCAGATCAGCTGCTGTGAGCGTTACGCAAACCGATTTGGAGCAGTTGATGCATTGCGCGGGCGAGTTGGGAAGTGTTGATGTTATCGTGTAATCGCCCTCGTCCACTACAGGGGTTACCCCGGCAGCACCACTTGCGATGGTTTCGGAAAAACCGTTCGGTCCGGTGATGATCAGTGTAGGACTTCCCGACATTCCTGTCGATGTGAAACAATAGTCTACTATTCCAGTAAAAACCGGATCGGTTCCACTGCAAATAATGTAATTACCCGAACCGGTAATCGTGTCCGGACGGTTGATCGGTGAAAACATCGGCCCGGCAAAATAATGGGTCGAGGAAGAAGGCCCGTAATATGAATAAGCCCGGCCCAGGTTGTCGGTATTCAAGGCATAAAATGCCCGGATGAACTGATTCGGCAGAGAAGGAGTAATGAAGGAATAACCGTTGCAACCAGGATTGAGGTCGGTAGTAGATCCGCAGGAAACAATGCGATTACCCGAATAGCGCCAGCCGATCGTTGGTGTTTTACCTGCAGTAGTGACTTTGCTCAGCGTTGATGATTGCGCAGTCGTTCCCTTGTAATATTGCAGGTTGATCGTTGACGTTTCAAAATCGGCCAGCACTTCATAGACCGACGTGTAGAAATTGTTGTTGGTTTCCCAATTAATACATTGTTTGTCGCCACCTTCGGCGTTACAGAGATCGTAATTGGTTGCAAAGGCTGAACCTGTAAGGTTTTGCGAAGCGAACGCTGCTGTTTGAGAGGTCAGAATTTCCACGCCGCGCTCGGCATTGTTGATGCTCCGGCGGGTAGTTCCGAATACGGTTGTTGTGGTTGTTCCGCTTCCGCCCACGCCATCGTCGTTGTTATCGGCGCCGTAGCCGCACATGTTGATGAACGACAATCCGCAAGGGATGCATTCGTTGCCGGAGGTAATGACCGGGTAATCGATGGCCAGGTAGCGCCCGGGGTTCGTGGTGGTAATTCCGCTGGTACAGCTGGCCGTTTGCGCATAACGAATACGGAATTTGAAATTGGCCGTGAAATAAGCGGCGTCCACCATCATGCCGCTTGGCGCTGTTGTACCGGTAGCAGCCGGGTAAAAATTTCCGCTGGATGAGCTTGTTTTGAACACCGTGAGGCATACCCGCGACCAGGTTCCTTCCTGGATCCAGAAAGTATTCGAGGAGGCATTGGTGGCCATATCCAAGTTGGTACTGCTGGTATTCATTGCCATGATTTGCGTCCAGCTGGTGCCGCCATTGGCCGAAAAATCCAGGTACGCGTTGTTGCCGACACAGCTTCCCCAACCGTTGGTTTGGCCGCAGGAAGTTTCGGACGCATTGAGCCAAAACTGTATTTTGAAACTCTCAACGGCGCTCATGTTGAAGGTCGGCGAAACAAGTGTGGGGTTGTTTTGTCCCCTGAGAACAGCATAACTGGTATTTGCATTGATATTGGCTCTTCCGTCGAAGTTAGCGCCCAGTTTTCCGCCTGTTCCGCCGGCACCAACAGCCACAGTGTTGGCCAGGTTCCCGATGCAAAATCCGTTGGTCGAGGTACAAGAACCGCTGCAATTCGGCTGTACCAACCCTGCTTTGGCTCCGTAAGCATCCGCGGCAGGCAGCGCGCCGGCTGTTGTGGCGGTAGGAGCGCCGGCAAATGTCCATCCTACAGGCAAAGCAGAGGCGCCATAAGTTGTTGTTCCTGTAAAATCGTACGCTTGCCGAATACCGACTGTTGATTCGAAAGGAGCGGGCTGTGCGCAGGGTGAGGTGCAGGTGCCGTCATGATTCACATCCTGCGGACAGTTAAGGTTGGTCTCGCCGGCATCAATTACGCCGTTACCGCAAGTTGGGCATTGCGCTGCAGCAAACAGGGAAAACAACAAACAACACAAGGCAAACGCCGTGGTTTTGAAGTAATAGTGCATGGGAGACCAGTTTTTGTAAAGGTACTCATTTGAACAAAATAAATGACTCGCAACCACGGTTTTTTAAGTGTCAGAAAGCCGGTCCCATCGGCTGGATTAATTGAACTGTTTTTTTCGTTTTCGGTTGATAAATAATCTTATCTTTCCGATGATTTTCAGGACACTAAACTTTATACAGAACTATGGGATATTGGATTTTCGCAGGAAACACCTTTTCGCAGATTGCTGTGGGCAATGCAGATGTTGTCTGGGCAGTAGAGAACGGAACAACACTTAAACAACGGTCATTGAGCGATCCTTCCGGCTGGGAGACAATTACAGGGCCGGTAAATAATGTTGCTTATGCTTCGATCGGATGCTCGCAGGACGGAACGGTCATGCTTACCGACAGCAATGGAGTGATTTACCGTTACAATCCTTTTAATAACACGTGGATCACCTTCAACCAGTACAATTTCGCACAGATTTTTGTGGGGAATGCCAAGTATATCTGGAGCCTGGGTTTTGATGGTTATGCTTATCAATACACCCAGGAAGAATCGTTTGTTCAGCGTTCCAATACCGCGAATGCCGAAGGTGTTCTTACGACACTTTCAATCGGTGAAGACGGTGAAGTGGTGGCCGTGAATTCCAATCACCAGCTGATGCGCTACATAGCCAACAACCAGTTTCACCTTGTTCCGAACTTAAACGCCAACCTTGTTTCAGTGGCTTCGGCAGCTTATATCATCGCCGCGGATACCGATAACAAGGTACAGCGATACATCGGTGAAGGTTACTGGGAGCAATTTGACATGGTCGACCGTGCCGGGAATCCGCTGCCTGCAGGGACGATTTCGGCGATTTCGGCAGGTGTGGACGGTACGGTGTTTATGCTGCTCAATAGTCCGGGTGTAAGCGGGAACCTCTACGTGTACATTCCTTACGATCTTCCTAAAAATGCTTGAGTTATGGGTTATTGGATACAGGAAACAGAAGGCGTATTGCTGAAACTGACGGTCGCGAGGTCGGGAGTCGTTTGGGGAATTAATCATTCAGGCGACAGAACGGATAGCATGTATCGCAGAATGCAGGGACAAGGCGGATGGAAATTAATGCCACCGTTGCCCGATCAACGTCCTGACAATTATATCAGCACTCTTACTGCGGCGGCCGACGGGACGGTGTTGATTACCGATCTGAACCGGCATATTTACCGCTGGAATGAGTCGAGTCAGCTGTGGTACGTTTTTCCGAACAGTTCCATGCATACGATGTATGCCGGCTCGGCCAGACATATTTGGGCTATCGGGTTCGACGGGTTGCCTTATGAGTATTTGCAGGATGAGGTTTTTGCCGACCGCTCAGCCGGGGTGGGAACTGTAAAAAGCATCGCGGTGGGCGGCGACGGGACGGTTTGTGTGATTGATAGCAATGCCACCATCCAGCGCTATATCGGTGAAGGGACCTATCATCCCATCCAGGGAGTTAACAATTGCCTGATCCTCCGTGTCAACAGCGCTAACGATATCTACGTTATGGACGAAGAGAATAAGATCTACAAATATGCAGGAGATCGTGTGTGGAATGAAATACCGCTGACGGACCAAAAAGGAAATCCGCTGCCAGGTGCCGGAATTCGTGATTTTGATTTCGCTTCCGACGGAACAGGCTTTGTCTTATTGGGCCTTCCGGATTCGAATCAACCGAACATTTACCGGTTTATTCCATAAACACAACTCATTCTTTCAACCACCTCGCTGTGGAAATGCCATCGGTGCGGATGAAGTAAACGCCGCTGTTTAAAGCGCGGATGTCGATCGCTTCGCTTTGCTGAGCATGCGTTGAAACGAGCGTTTTCCCTGTCGGGTCGATGAGCTCGACCATATGCATTTCTCCGTCTTCGAATGTGATGGTCAACTGTTCCGAAGCCGGGTTGGGTGAAAGCACAAAAGCTGTGATTTCCGATTCTGCGATTGCCGCAACCGACGGGGCCTGGTATTCGTAAGCGCCGATGTCGGGGTTTCCGGTGCGCAGTGAATCACGAATATCGGTCAACGGCGCTCCGCTCAGAATACCTGCGTTGATCAGCGTACTTAAGCTTTGCAGGCTGTAGCCATCGTCTGCCGTAAGCCAGCAGTTATCGGTCCCGATCGGGTTGGCGGCATTTGTAAACAGCGGATCAACCGTCGAGTTTCCTGTTCCCGGTCCTGAAACGACATGCGGAAGCGTTTGATGGTCGGTGAGATCGATATTTGTATACGTTGCGTTGAATGTAGCATCGCCGATCAGGAAAAACTGGTCGCCGGTTCCCGAAGCGCTATTTCCCCGGAAAATACTGTTGATGATTACCGGGTTACTGTTGCCGGAATACGATCCGGGAGGTGCGTTTTCACGGTCGGAAACCAAACCGCCGCCATCGATTGCCGCATTGTTGGCAAACACGCAATTCATGATTACCGGGTTGGCGTTGCCGTTGTTCCCGCCCCAGCAATACATGCCGCCGGCGCGGTCGAGCGCTGTGTTGTTGACGACCAAACAATTGGTCAGCGTCGGACTGGCTGTTCCGCCCAACCCGAAATTGTCAATCCCGCCACCGCCCAGGTAAGCCGTGTTGCCGGTAATGATGCAGTTTTCGATCACCGGAGAAGCTGTTCCGCCCGAATGTCCGCTGTTGAAAATCCCGGCACCGAACTGGGCAGCGTTATTTCTGATCAGGCAGTTGCGAATCGTCGGACTGCAGTTATTGCTATTGTATTCACCGTTGTTGAAGATGCCACCGCCGAGTCCTTCGTTGCCGGTCGGGTTGCGGTCGTCATTACCGCCTTCAACGATAAAGCCATCCAAAACGGCGGTATTATTTACGCCGGTGGAATTACTGACCACGCGGTAACTGTTGTCGGAATTACCCGCCGCGCCTATTTCACCCGAAAGCGTGCTGCAAGGTCCGCAGGCCAAAGCGCGCTGTGAAAGCAATGTTTCCGTTCCGGCGAAACTTCCATAGATTGCCACGCCGCTTCGCATGTGAAAAGAGCTGTTCCTGTCGTTGGTAGTCGTGGTGATATAAGTACCGCACATGACCCAAACCTGGTCGTTGGTGGCTGCGTTGTCGATGATCGTCTGAAGGTTGCTGCCCGCGGCTGCGTTTGCCCAGGAAGAGCCGTTTTGTGATCCTGACCCGGAAGGCGAGACGTACCAAATGGCGGCGTTGCCGGTGAAACAGCAGGTAAGCGAGAGTAGTGTAAGTAGTAAGATGCGCATAATTGATCCGTTAGTTTTGGAAAAAATACGGCTTTTTAGGGAAATCCCGAAATCATTAAATGGGTTGAAAATCAACATTTTTTATTTTTTCTTCTCAGCCAATACCAAACAGATCACTAAAGCAATCCGGCTCTACACTAAAAAGCGACAAGCAAATAAGGAATAGCTGTTATATTTGATGTACTATGAAAACAAGCATCCTGTTTCTATTTCTTTTTCTTGGCTTGACAAGCTGGTCGCAGCCGGATCCTGAGCCTTTGGGGCCTCCACCACCTGAAAAGATGCAAGAAGATCCGAACACTGTTTATGAGTATGCTGAGCAGCCGGCCGAGTTTCCGGGAGGAAAGGCAGCGATGCAACAGTACCTGGAAACCCATGTTGTTCTTCCCGATTCTGTTGTAAACGGGAAAATCGCTGGTAAATGTTACGTGCGATTCATCGTTGAAAAAGACGGTTCTCTTTCAGAAATTAAAATTGCTCGCGGGGTCAAGGATTGCCCTGAGTGCGATAAAGAAGCGATTCGTGTGGTGAAAAGCATGCCCAAATGGAAGCCGGGCAAGATGAACGGAAAGGCCGTAAGGTTGAGGACTGTTATACAGATAGTCTTTAAACCCGATTAATTACGAAAACATAAACGCACACACTATGAACCATTATTTTACCAGTTTACCAGCTATTTTGCTCCTTTCCCTGAATTCGTTTGCCCAGCAGACCATCAATTGGGGGCCTGAGATCAGCGTTGCCGACGGCGCAACTTATGGGAACCTGCGTCCGCGACTGGCACTTACGACCAACGACGAACCGGTGGTGATCTTCGGGAAAAACAGCCTCGGAAAGCTTTTCGTTGCCAAAGGAAATGCCGGAACGTTCGGAACGCCTGTTGATATTTTGCCAGCGAACCTGGGGACGTATCTTGCCGGCTGGACCGGTCCCGACATTGCTGCCAAAGGTGATACCGTCATCGCGGTTTTTAAAGCATTGCCGTTTGAAGACGGGGATATTTACGCTGTGCGCTCAACCGATGGCGGACTCACGTTTTCGGATACCATTCGCGTGGATGATCACGAAACGGGAAGAACATTTCTCCCGGCCCTGACGATCGACAATAACGGAAACCCGATCATCGATTACATGATCTTCGACGGCCAGAATGACAACCCGCGTTATGTGGTGGCACAATCGACCGATGCCGGATTGACTTACGGCCAGCGCGTGGAGGCATCGACAACTGTAACCGGCGAAGCGTGTGATTGCTGTCCGGCAGAAATGGTTACCGACGGCACGAACCAGGTTCTGCTGTTCCGCAACAACGAAAGCAACATCCGCGACATTCACGCGGTGCGTTCAACCGATGGTGGCATGACTTTCCCCAACGCTGCCGATATGGAAGAACTGGGTTGGTTCATCACTTCCTGTCCGTCGACCGGGCCGCAGGGAATCATCATTAGCGACAGTTTGTTTACGGTGGCAGCCAGCAGAGCCGGGGGAAGCTACCGCGTTTATATCGGTTCAGGCAATCTTACCGGCGGAAATCTCGCGTTGGTGAACCAGGCGTCGCCCATTCCACCCGACAATGCCAACGGATCGCAAAACTACCCGCGCATCAGTGGCGAAGGCAATACAATGGTGCTGGTGTGGGAAGAAAAGGAAAGCTCGAACCCGGATGTGTTCTGCGCCGTGGTAACCAACGGCAACATCAGCAGTTTTGCCGATTATAAAGCACGCGTCAATACCAACACAACCGGGGTGCAGACCAACCCGGATATTGTTTACAAAAACGGGTTCGCGCATATTGTGTACCAGGACGCTGCTTCGGGCGATGTGATTTACCGCAAGGGAACGGTCAGCGATGTGGCCGGAACCGCGGAGAATGACTTTTCCTCAGTAACTGCTGCTCCGAATCCTTCCGTGAACGGTGTGTTTACGATTAGTGGGCTTTCAACCGAAATTACGCATTGGTCAGTAACCGATCTTTCGGGGAAAACGGTTGCCGCTGATTTGACGCAAAAAGCAAACGGATTGCAAATTACGCTTGATCCCGCGGTTGGAAATGGTGTTTACCTTTTGACACTTGAAAATCAGCAGGGCAAACAAACAACGACGCAGCTGGTGGTGAGAAGATAACCGGTTGATGTACGGGAAATGACGTTCGCTACAACAAACGGGCAATTCGAGTAATTTTCGTTTTTTCAATAGAATGAGTTGGTATATTGCAGTGTGATAAAAACAATCGTCATACTACTAAGTCTTTGTTGGGGAGTCTCCACTTTTGCGCAGGACCGGGAGGTTTGTGGAATGGGCCAATTAATTTGTGATTCTATACTCATTGACGGCATAATGGTATATTCCAAAGTTGATGAGCCGGCCCAATTTGTCGGGGGAACTTCAGAAATGGGAAAATTCATTGCAATGAATATCAGTTATCCGCAAGTTGTTGGTTTTTGCGATTTTTATTCGGGGACAAGAATTTATGCCCGGTTTATTGTACTCAAAGATGGCAGCATCTCCGACATATCAATTATACGAGGCATTGAAGATTGTGGGGAATGTGGTGAAGAAGTTATTCGCCTGGTAAAAAGCATGCCCAACTGGATTCCGGCGAAAGTCAACGGACAGCCCGTGAATTCATTTTTCAACTTACCGGTGAGATTTCATCCTCAATAACCGTTCGATCATGAAAGTAATATTCGTTGCTCTTTTAGTATTCCAAAGTTTGGATCTTTGGTCGCAGGAACCCCCAAAAACCGGTGCGCTTGCTGCTCCAGCTAAAGAAGAAATCTTTTATGTATGCGATCTGGGTGCAGAATTCCCCGGTGGACATGCGGCTTTGCGAAAATTCCTCGCTGAAAACATCCAATACCCGAAAAGGCTTTCAGAGATGAGTTATATGGCAAAAGTATACGTTCGGTTTGTGGTGACAGCAGAAGGAAAAATAGTTGCTCCCGAAATCTTGCGCGGCGCGGTGGATTGCCCGGAATGCGACGAAGAAGTGCTGCGTGTTGTAAAACTCATGCCTGATTGGATTCCGGCAAAAATCCAGGGGAAACCGGTAAATTCGTATTTCACGTTGCCTGTGAAATTTGGGTATTATTAAAACACAAACTTGATAAATTGTTGATTTGGGGCAGCACATGTGCAGCTCTTTGCGTTCTTTGCGCCTTTGCGTTGCCTTTTTTACCACAATGAATGCAAAGCTTACTCTGCTACAGAATAATTACGTGAGCACGAAATTCATGAAGATTGAATCATAAACAACCCGAAAAACAAAATGCCGGCCTCGCTTGACCGGCACTCCGCTACAGTAAACTACTCTTAAGAAACCCAAACGGCAAAATCCTGCAACCGGACCGTTTTGGACCTATTCTCATAATAATTATTCCCGCCGATTTTAAAAGTTGCCTGAATAATTGAAAATAAGTAGGTTTGCAGCATAATATTCACTGAACACTCAAACATGCAATTACCAACTACAATAGATGGGGTTCTGGCCGAACTTGATCACATTATTGATGTGTCCGTTGTGGAAAACAGTTCCATGGCGATCTTTGCGTACGTCTACCGCCGAACAACGGCCGAGATCAAAAAAAATGTGCTGGCTGGTGTGTTTGAAGACAATGAACGCATGGTGAAGTTTGACGTACGGTTTGCCAATTATTACATAGAGGCGTGGCACAATTACCGCAATAACAAACCGATCAGCGCGTCGTGGAAAGTGGCGTTTGAAGCGTCGAAAGATCCGCTCTGCATTGTACAGTACATCATGCTGGGAATGAATGCACACATCAATCTCGACCTGGGCGTGACCGCTGCTACCGAAGCTGAGCATACGTCGCTGGTGGACCTGAAAACCGATTTCATGCGGGTGAATACCATCTTGTTTTCCCTGACCCATGAAATGCAATCCAATCTCGGAAAAGCGTCGAGGCTTTTCTTCCTGGTGAGCTGGCTGGGTCGCCGCAACGACGAATTGCTGATCAATTTCAGCATCAAAAAAGCCCGTGATTTTTCGTGGGTAACCGCCAACCGCATCTGGAATGCACATGGATCGCACGAAAAAGAATCCGTACGGCTGACTACCGACAAGGCCGTGGGATTCATTGGTGGTGAATTGCGCAGGCCGAAAGGCTGGATGCTGCGGAATACCGTTCGCCTCGTTCGCCGGTTCGAAGAAAAGGATGTGGCCAAAATCATCGATATTCTAAAAAACGGTTAAGTTCGCAACATGAAACAGCTTTTGGTTTTACATGGAGCGTTGGGCGCTAAGCAGCAGTTGGAGGAATTGAAACCACTCCTTGGAAACGGGTTTAACGTGCACTCGCTCAATTTCGAAGGACATGGCGGCCGGCCTTCCGACACGAATTTTTCGATTGAACTGTTCGTGGAAAACGTGCGCGATTACCTGGAACAAAATGATATTTCGTCCTGCTCCATTTTTGGGTACAGCATGGGTGGTTATGTAGCGTTGAAACTGGCGGCACAATTTCCCGGAACGGTAAACGAGATCGTAACCTTAGGGACCAAATTCGGTTGGACACCCGAAGTTGCCGTGAAAGAAACGGCAATGCTCAACCCGGAGAAAATCGAAGAAAAAGTGCCGAAATTTGCCGCAGCACTGGCGCAGTTGCACGCTCCGCTCGACTGGAAAGAAGTGATGTACAAAACCGCGCAGATGATGCTTGATTTGGGCGATCAGCCGGCATTAACAGAAGAAGAACTGCGTTCGATCACGATTCCCGTTACATTATTGCTGGGTTCGGAAGATACGATGGTGACCGTTGAAGAAACAACCGCTGTTCAGCAGCAATTACCGAATGCAACGTTTGAGCGCGTAGAAGGCTGGCAGCATCCGATCGAGCGGGTGAATAAAGAAGAACTTGCAGGAAAATTAATGTCCCTTTTCTAACCTCTTCATTCTCGTTCTGTTTCTCTTTCTTTTAAGAATGAGAATGAGAAACAGAATGAGGGATTACTGCGATAACCACAACGTCGGATTCATCTTCACCAGCGATCCGTCCACCACCTGGTGAATTTCAAAATGCGAGGTCGACAAGCTTCCTTCACCGTCCGGCAATAACGAACCGATCGTTTGTTTGGTTGTCACTTTCGATCCCACGGAAACATACGTATCCTGAAGGTTGCTGTAAACCGTTCGGTAATTTCCATGCTTGATGATGACTACTTTTCCGGCGCCGGGAATGTTCAGCACGCTCGTTACTTCACCTTCAAATACGGCTCGTACCTGCGCATTTTTCGGCGCCCCGATATCGATTCCGTTGTTGTTGGTGTACACGTTGGCCATCGTCGGGTGCGGATTTTTACCATAACCTTCCGTGATCGTTCCTTTGGCAACAGGCCAAGGCAATTTCCCGCGATTCGATTCGAAGTTTTTGCCCATGGCGATGCTTTCCTTCGTTTCGGTAAGCGCGACTTCTTTCTTGGCGGTGGTGGCACCTGAACCTGAACTTCCGCTGCTTCCCGACTCGGTCTTTTTGCTGCTGCCGGATTCGGTTTTCTTTGCCTCTTTTTTGGCTTTCGCTTCGGCATCGGCCAGTTCTTTTTCGATGGCTTGCTTGATACGGCGTTTCAGTTCGTCTTTCTGCTTCTCGGTTTTTTTAAGCTCGGCCATCAGTTTTTTCTCGTCCTTGCGCAGGTTGTCGAGCGCTTTTTGCTTTTGCTCCTTGTCTTTCAGGATCTTTTCTTTCTCGATGATCTTCTCCGAAAGCAGGCGTTCCTTTTTCGATTTCTCGGAACGGATGGTCGAAATTTCCGACTTGATCGCGCCTTGGTTTTGTTTGATGATCTTGAACTGCTTATCCTGGATTTCGGCAATGCGTTTAAGGTACGAATTGCGTTTCACCGCTTCGAAATAATTGGACGCCGAAAAAATATACATCATCTTGCCGTAGCGGTTGCGGTGCTTATAGGCATAAAGCAACAGTTTTTTGTACTGCGCTTTCAAACGCTCGAGCTTCGATTGCAGGGCTTTTACTTCCGAATCTTTCGAGGAAATGGTGAGGTCGGCGCCGCGGATCTGGTTGTCGAAATTCTGCACCAGTTCTTCACGGAACTTCACCTGGTTGTCGATGAGTTTGAGCTCGTTCATCGAGTTTTGCGTCCCCGATTTTACTTTCTCCAACAGGTTTTTGGTGGTCGATAGTTTCTTTTCGAGCTTGCTCTGCTCGGCTTGCAGCTGATCACTTTTCTTCTGACCGTGAGCGATAACCGAACAGATCAGGAAAGCAATCAATAACCAGCTATTCTTCTTCCGGTTCCTCTTCTTCAGGCTTTGGAGCTTCGCCTTCTTTTCCAGTACATTCGCCATATTCTTCAGGTATTACGAAACGAATTTCTTGTGGCACATTGACTTCGGTACGGTCATAATCAAGGGTTATAACGAGCCTGTTTCGGGGCGTTACAATCACCATTTGCACATCATTCGGTACCAAATACTGATCGATAGAGTCACGTGTAAGGTAATCAATTTTGATCGTAGTTGTATCATCCGGGCTGTCGATAGAGATGCTTTTCAATGATCGCAGGTCGTTCGACAGGTAATATTTCAGAATTACGTCTTCGCCTTCTTCTTCGTCGTTATCGCGGTCTTCGCGGCGGTCTCTTCCGTTGCGGTCGCGGTCCGGACGGTCCGGGCGATTGTTGCGGTTGTCGTTGTTGCGGATTTCGCGGCGGATCGCCCGTTTTTTGTGCGAAGACAAAATGTAATTATACGGATCGTGGATCTGGAAATATTTTTGTGTGGTATCGAACCCGATCGGCAGACCGAGCAGCAATTCCTCGATGTTGCGGTAGTCGAATGAAACGCCGAACTGTTCTTTGATGAAATCCAGGTCGCGGCGGATCACGCATTTATCCTGCCGGTTGGTAATGATCACCGAATCGGGACGGATCAACGAGTTGATAATCGGAATCGTCGCAAAGGTAATGAGCGCATTTACGGCACTGTCTTTTACCATTCGGATCGATGTTTTAAAGCTCTTGTTCTGGTTCGTATCGGAATAATCGCACTTGATCTTGCTGTAGAAATAAGCCGGGCGTTGCTGCGACATAGTATCCAAAGCGGCAACCAACACATCTGTTTTACGGCGTTCCACTTTTTCAAGTTCCGCTTCAGGATGCAATTTGGGAGAACAGGAAACAACCAGCGCCAGGAAGGTGATGAAGGTGAAAACACTAGTAAACAGGCGCATAGTACGTTTTATTTTGAATTTTTTTGTCGAGGCTCTTATTGGCAGAACCCAATGATTTTGCTTCGTTCCACAACAATACCGCCTGCGGCACATCCCCCAACTTGAAAAGCGCATCACCGACGTGTTCTACGTAGTTTCGGTTGTGAGGTTGCAATTGGTTGGCCAATTCGAAGAATTTGTAGGCTTCGGTGTAATTGCCCTGCTGGAACAAGACCATTCCTTTGGTATCGGAAAACGGCGCCTGTTTCGGATATAAAGAATTGATTTCGTCGATCATTTTCAATGCGCGGTCAAGCTGTTCATTGGCAAGTGCCAGTCGCATGGCAAAGTTGTTTTTCGTCAGTTGGTTGGCCGGATCGAGCGCCATGGCTTTATCGTAATTTTCAATGCCTTCCTTCACCGATTTCAGGAGGAACAACGCCTCACCTTTCTGGGCATAAAACTCGGCTTCGGTAATCGGGTCGTTGATCACCAGTTCTTTCCCGATGTCGGCCGCGTCGATGGCTTCCTGGTAACGCCCGGTTTGTACGCAGGCAATGGTGTAGAGCAATTGTACGTTGGCCAGCGTCGGGAACAACGCGCTGCAGGCACGTGCATCTTTGTACAGGTCGGCGAACATGCTTTGCTGGTATTCGAGCATCAGGACCTGGTACCAGATATCGTATTTGCTTTCATCGAATTTGAGTGCTTCCCGGTACGAGGAAAGCGCGTCTTCTTTCAGGCTGTTTTTCAGGAACAGATCGCCCTGGATGGTGTAGGATTTGGCATCTTCGGGATGCTTTATCACCATGAGGTCGGCCAATTCAAACACTTCCGGCTCAATGGTCGGCTGCTGTTCGTAGAACGAAAGCAAGACATCCATTTTCGTGTCGATGTCCACACCTTCGCCGGTGAACGCAGCTTTGAAATACGGGTAAGCCTGCGCTTTTTTGTTGTCACGCATATACAGTTCGCCCAAAGCGAGGTTGGCGCGGCCGTTGTTCGGATCGGCTTTTACCAGTTCCACGAGCATATCGCGGGCTTTGTCGATCTGGCGTTTTTCGAAGTAATAATCGATGTAGGTACCCAGCAGGTTAATATCGTCGGGATACATTTTGCGGGCCTTATCCAATTCCTTAAGGCCTTTTTCGTCTTGTTTCAACTGACGGTAAAGGTCAAATTTCTGGATCGATAAATCGGGGATCACACCCAGCTGATCTTCCATCTGTGTGTAGGCATCGATGGCTTCCTGGCGTTTGTTGAGGCGTTTCAGCACTTCGGCGTAGCCAAACCACCAGTCGGTATTCTTCGGTTCTTTGGCCACCATTTTTTGAAAACACGCTGCCGATTCTTCAAAACGGCTTTGCTCGAAATACATGTAGGCGAGTTCCTGCGTATACCAGATATTTTTAGGGTCGATCTTCGCTGCACGTTCGGTAAACTCCGCTGCTTTGGAGCGGTCGTTGAGCAGCAGGTAACATTGTGCCAGGGCGAAAATCACGGCGTCGTCATTGGGTTTTTGCGCCAGGCACACTTCAAACGCCTGAACGGCATCCTGCAACTGGCCTTTCACCTTAAAGCGAACGCCTTCATGGAATTTTTCGATGTACGGATAATCGGCTGCGTCGACCACATTGGCAGGAACCACAGCATCTTTCGAGGTTCCGCAGGCGGTGACAAAGGCACCCAAAAGTAAACAAATGGACCAAAAACGCATTAACTGATAATTGAATAATCGCTGAGGCTCAAATCCCTTGCCAAACCTTTGTACTTGGAATGCGAACCCAGCATTGAATCTTTCAAGTTGGCATCCACAATGATGGAATGCTGCTGCAAGATACTGTTTTTAATAATGGAATTGGTTACTAATGAGCCTTTTCCAAGTGAAACGTGCGGGCCAACAACCGAATTTTCGAGGATCACGTCCTTGCCGATGTAGCATGGCGGAATCACCACGGAGTTGAGCAGTTTTGCTGAAGGGTCCATCATTTCGATGCCTTTCTCATAATCGTATTCAAGCACGCGCTGGTTGGTAATTACGGTTACTTCCTTGTTCCCGCAATCGAGCCATTCTTCCACCTCACCCGGCTTAAAGCGTTTTCCTTTTTCGGTCATGCGACGCAGCGCGTCCGGCAACTGGTATTCGCCGCTTTTGATGATGCCGTTTTCTACCAGGTAGTTCAGCTCGGTTTTGAGCGCGTCACCATCTTTGAAATAGTAGATCCCGATCATGGCCAGGTCGGAAACAAATTCTTTCGGTTTTTCCACGAAGTCGATGATCTCGCCGTCGCCGTTCATTTTGATGACCCCGAACGCGCTCGGGTCTTCAATTTGTTTCACCCACAAAATACCATCGGCTTTCGGGTCGATCTTAAAGTTGGCGCGGAACAGCGTATCGGCAAAAGCCACCACTACCGGACCTTCGAGCAAAGCTGCGGCGCACAATACGGCATGAGCGGTTCCCAACGGTTTGTCCTGGTAAAAAATGCGGCCTTTGGCACCCAGCTTTTCAGCGACTTTGATCAATTCAGATTCGATTTCCGCACCAAAATCACCGATCACAAACCCGATCTCTTCAATCGGTTCGCTGCACAAAGCGGCAATGTCTTCTACCAAGCGGTGTACAATCGGCTTTCCGCCAACAGGGACCAATGGTTTCGGAACGGTGAGTGTATGCGGTCTGAGTCGGCTTCCGCGACCCGCCATGGGTACGATTACTTTCATAGTATTAGCTCTAAATGCGTCAATTAATTTAGTGTTTTCCGGTACTTCCGAACCCTCCGGCACCGCGGTCGGTATCCGATAATTCCGAAACTTCTTTCCACGAAGCCTGCTCATGTGCTGCTACCACCATTTGGGCAATTCGTTCACCGTTTTCGATCACAAATGCTTCGTTGGAAAGGTTGATGAGCAGTACACCGACTTCACCGCGGTAGTCCGAATCGATCGTTCCGGGCGAGTTGAGTACGGTAATGCCGTGTTTGTAAGCCAAACCGCTTCGCGGACGGATTTGCACTTCGTAGCCAAGCGGAATCTCCAAAAACAATCCCGTAGGAATTAGGCGGCGCTCCAATGGCTGCAGAGTAACGGCTTCCGGCAGATGTGCACGAATGTCCATGCCCGCCGCGCCATTGGTGGCGTATTCCGGCAGCTCGTTGGCCGATAGATTGCGGATGTTGATTGCGATCATTGCTCTTGATTTTCGTCGAGTTCAACGGTATAACTGATGTCGATAATTTCGCTGGCGATTTCCTGGGTGATTCCCTGCTCAAAGGTGAAGGTGTACCAGCCTTTTTGCGGAAATTTCCGGTGATTGAAAGCGGCAGTTGTGGTGACGATCGTTCCCGATTTTTCACCGATCCACGATCCGTCCGGATTCGCGATTTCCATCAAAATAGGCTCACGTCCCGTTTGTCCCTGCGGTGCTTTGGAGTGCAGGAAAAACCACAGGTTGCTGTAACCGTAATCGGTGGTAGTACGCAGCGTGATCGTGATGTTGTAATAATTCACCGTATCGGGAATATTGACCTTAAAAACGGGTTTCATATCCTGTTTCCACTGGTTGTTCTTAAACGAAAACGATTTCGTGTACAACGGCGTTTCCCCGCACGAGGCCAGGAAACCGATCAATGCAACCACTAGGAAAAGCTTAACTGCCGGCTGTTTCATTTGGACCTTTATTTGGACGCGGTGGCCTGCGACGGTTATTGCGTCGTTTGTTCGGATTTGCTGCTTTCGGTTGTCCATCGCCGCCTGCCTGGGCAGTTGGCTGGTTTTGATTCACCGGTTTCGGCTGCTGCGGTTGGCCCTGCGGTTTGTTGTCACGCTCCGGGCGACGTTGCTGCTGCTGTTTTTGCTTCGGCTGGCCTTGCGCCTGTGGCGGCTTGTTATCACGCTGTGGCGCTGCTGCTACGGCTTCTCCTTCGGCGCGCGGCCCCTTGCCTTTTTTCTTCTTGCGTTTTTTGTTCTTGAACGCGCTGTCGAAACGGTTCAATGAATCCTGCCCCACAACGTTGTCGTAATCCGGCTCGCGGCGAATGATGGCTTCTTCGTAAGCTTTCAGGTCCATCGGTTTTTTACCGGCGGCGTTCATTTGTGCAATTTCGCGCACGCGTTCCGGTGAAAGCGGCGTTAAGCCTGCCCCGATCCCTGCATCGCCTTCGTAAGCATACCACATCTGGCGCTTGAACACATCGGTTTTGATATGATAAGCCGAGCCTTTTTCGGTGTGCAGTTTCGTATCGGTCGACGGGAATGATTTGATCGATTCGAGGTACATGTCCAGCTCGTAATTGAGGCAGCATTTCAGCTTGCCACATTGTCCGGCCAGCTTTTGCGGGTTGAGCGACAACTGCTGGTAACGTGCTGCAGAGGTGGAAACCGAACGGAAGTCGGTGAGCCAGGTAGAGCAGCACAATTCGCGGCCGCACGACCCGATTCCACCCAAACGCTGGGCTTCCTGGCGCGACCCGATCTGGCGCATTTCTACGCGGATCTTGAACTGGTCGGCCATATCCTTGATCAGCTGACGGAAGTCAACGCGCCCTTCGGCCGTGTAGTAAAACGTTGCTTTGCTGAGATCGCCCTGGTATTCGACGTCGGAAATTTTCATTTCCAGACCGATATTGACGGCCAAGGTACGTGAACGGAACATGACTTCGGATTCCAGCTTGCGTGCCTGAATCCATTTGTCAATGTCTTCCTGCGTTGCGATCCGATTGATTTTACGCACCTCCATGGGTTTTAAGCCCGGTGCTTTTTTCTTAACCTGTATCCTGGCGAGCTCGCCTACGACGGAGACAATCCCCACGTCGTAACCCGGACTTGCTTCTACAACCACGACGTCGCCTACTTGCAGCGAAAGGTTTTTCGCATTTCTGAAAAACGCTTTTCTGCTGTTCTTGAAACGAACTTCCAATATATCGTAAGGTGCTTGTCCTGAAGGCAATTGCATATTTGCCAGCCAGTCAAACACACCCAGTTTGTTGCATCCACCAGAACTACAGGTCCCGTTATTTTTACAGCCGCGTGGTGTACCACCTCCGCTGCTACATGAGGAACATCCCATAGTTTATCTGAATTTGTCGTAAAAATACGAAAAAGAAGTGTTGCTTGGTGTGATGGGGACAGGACTTGGAAACACCTGTTTGTGAATAAAGGGAATGTTGAATTTTGAATGCTGAAAGGATGCTTGATTTTGGGTTTTTGATGTTGGATTGGAAGAATTATAAATTGCTTAATTATGAATTATCAAGGAAGGATTTGCTAATCGCGTTTATATAAGTACCGGCTTGATAATTTTTCAATTCATAATTGATAATTTGTTGGTTCCGAAACGTTACTTTTTATTGGGAGGAACCTCATCAAAAATCAAACATTCAAAATCCAACATCAACTAAAAAAGGGAGATCCTCAGCTTACTACATACCTAACCTAACTTACTACTCATACTTACTTCGAACCTCCCTGATTCGCTGAAAGACAGAATGGAAAAACACGAGACGGGTTATTACCTAACTAACTGCTTAAAATTTAATCTAACCTACTTATGATATTCATTTGGTGCCTCGCATTTCTCTCACTCCATCTGTTTTTTTAATGTATTAATGTCACCATCCCTACCAACTCGTAGCGTTTGTCCGAATACAAGTCTTTGAGGGTGATGGTCCACGTATAGGTTCCATCCATGGCAAGCTTTCCGTGATACGTTCCGTCCCAGCCGGTTTGGTGATCGTGGCTTTCGAATACCAGCTCGCCCCAGCGGTTGAAAATCTGCAGCTGAAAGTCAGACGGATCAAAACCGGAAGTGAAAACGGGCTGAAAGGTGTTGTTGAATTCGTCACCATCCGGTGTAAATGCGTTCGGTACATAGTAGGTGAGCCCTTCGCGGACTTCAACTACGAACGACGACGAATCGAGACAACCGAAATCGTTGAACGCGTAGTGGATAAATTCATAAGTGCCCAATCCCGGGAACGTTTGTGTGAAATCCGTTCCGCATGGCTGTGCTAACAATTGGCCATTGAGGTACCAGGCGCAGCTGTCGGCGTCGGTGGAATTGTTCATAATGAGCACGGTCGGGTTATCGACCGTCACCAACTGTTCGGAAGGATAAACCACCGATTGCGGCGTTGGCTGTATTTCGACAGCGCAGCTTTGGAAAACCGTATCGGCGCATCCGGCTGCATTTTCGGCAATGAGCTGAATGGCGTAACAACCGGCGTTAACTTCGCTGAAAGGCAAATTGATAGCATTTCCGGCCGGTTGTCCGTTGACAGACCATTCAAAAGCTGTTGCTCCGGTTGACGTATTGGAAACGATTGTATCAATTCCGGCGCAGAGCTGAATGCCACCAGAAAAAGCAGCTGTCGGCAGCGGGTTGACCTGGATGTTGATGCTGGTTGAAGCAGTGCAGCCATTGGCGTCGGTGATGTTTACGGTTGCAGGACCGGATGCGTTTGGCGTGAAAGTGTAATTCGTTCCGGAAGCCAAGCCATTGTTCCACCCGAAGGTATAACCCGGCGTTCCACCCGACGCATTTGCCGTAAGCGTTGTTGATTCACCCAAACAAAGCGCGTCATCGCCCGAAATGCTTACCTGTAAAGCCGCCGGCTCCGTAATCAATGCCGAATCAACCGAAACACAGCCGTTGGCATCAGTGATTTCAACCCATTCCCAACCGGCAGGCAACCCTGAAATGGCGGGCGCATTGGAGCCGCCTGCAGCGTACCAGTTGTAGCTGAAAGGCGAAACACCTGTTGCAGTTACCGACATTGTTCCGTCGGCGGCGCCAAAACAGCTGATGTTGGTGGATTGTACGTTGATTTGAGCCGGCTCGTTCACGGTTACCAACACGCTGTCGGAGCTCACGCAGCCATTGTTGTCGGCCTGGTAAACGTAGGTGGTGCTGATCAATGGCGACACCTGGAAACTGTTTCCCGCGCCGAGTGTCAGCCATTGATCTGCCCCCGAATCAGCAGTAGCGGTTAGCTGCACCGTTTCTCCGGCACAAACAACCGTATCTGGCCCCGCATAGACGATGGGATAGGCATTTACGTGAAGAATCAAACTGTCGAAAAAAGTCGATCCCGTCGCGTCGGTTGCCGCAAAATAGTAGGTTGATGTAGTAAGCGGACAGACGGAAACCGGCCCTTCCGTGTTACCGATGACCGCGCCCGATTCATCAGTCCATTGTACGGTATAGGGTTCGGTTCCGCCGTCGAGATTATAAGCCTGCAGGTTGTGACAGGAGCCTTCGCAGAGAACGCTGTCGTAAAGCGTGGCGCCCATTCCACAGGGGCCAACCGTAATTTCAACAGACGATGTATCGGTTTGGACGCCGCAACTGTTGGTGTAACTGGCCGTAACGGTATAGACAGTAGTAGTGCCCGGCGTTACGTTATGCGGCCCCAAACCGTTGAGCGAATTTCCGGCGGGTGCAGGCCAGGAGTAAACAGTTCCTGCAGGAAACGTGGAATTGGCCGTTAGCGTTGTACTTCCGCCGCAAGCGATGGATTGTGCCGAAGCGGTAAGATCAATCGTTGGGCTACAGAGTTCAAACAAGGCCACATCATCGATGTACATATAGTTCGATGACCATGGCCCACTTATTTGAGTGTTGGCATCGGTGTTGAAGTTGCCAATCACGACGCGGTCTTCACCACCCTGCGCGCAGAATGTTCCGGTAACGGTGACGCATGAAGCGCCGATCATGTTCCCGGCCGGGTTGCTGACCTGTGGTGTGGCGTTGATCATTGATCCGGCGCCCAGGAACTGGTTTCCGCCGTTCATCGTCTGGATATTGATCAATCCCTGGTTGTGGAACCATGCCCCAATGCCGTCGCAGGAAGAAAGGAGATTTCCTGCACCACCGACCCTCGATTTGACGACCATGCTGAAACAGTATGTTTTCCCGGCCTCCAAGGGCGAAATCAGCTGTGATTGTACGTATTCACGACCGGCAGCGAAACTGGCTTTGGTGAACACGCCCACACGGGCATTGCCGGTAATGCACACCGAATTAGCGGAATTGGTAATACCTGCGCACGGACTGAAATAGTCGGGTGAACTTCCCGCCCCTGGATAATCGTCGGTGCCGAACCAGCCAGCTACTGGTGTTTGCGAATTGTACAATTGGATATCGGCCACATTACAGGAAGCGGTTGGTGTTTCAAACCCAGGGTTGGTGAGCAGGTTCGGCCCGCAGGTATTAGAGCACTGGGCAAGCGTTGCGACCGACAACCCGAAGCTGCCGATCAAAACCATCAGGAATGTTTTCATCGTTAGTGCTGAATAACCAGTTTGTAATTGACCGGTGCGAAACTTTCACCGGAAAGCTGTAAGAGGTAAACTCCCGGGCTGATGTTGCGCACATCGATTGTCAGCAACGATTTTGCTTCGATGAGTTGTTCACTGAAATCGCGCACCAATTCACCGTTTGCACTGTAAAGCTTCAGCTGGTCTTTGGCGTTGAGATTTCCTGTGAGCGAAAAGCTCGTGGAAGCCGGATTGGGATATAATAGTGCTTCGCCGACAGTTCCGCAGCTGACTGAAACGAGGTCGAACACTTCCATGCTGCCGTTGAAATCGGTTTGGCTCAGGCGGTAATAGCTTGTTCCCTGACAGGGCTTCGGATCGGACAACGAATAATGTTGCTGGACAGAACTGTTTCCTGCTCCCGGAATCGTGGCTACTTTTTCGAAGCTCAATCCGTCGCAGCTTTTCTCAATGGTGAAAAAGTCGTTGTCGCGTTCGGATTCAGTGATCCAGTTCAACTGCACTTTTTCGTCGGCGCAGCCTGCTGTAAACGACAATAATTCTATCGGAAGCGGGTTTACTTCATACAAGGATAAGTTGTCGATGTACATGTAACTCGAAGACCCGGCGCCGCTGAGCGTTGTAGAGGCATTGTTCCTGAAATTGCCGATGATAACGCGCGATTCACCGCCTGCCGCTACGAATGTTCCGGTAACAGTGGTGCAGGCGTTGGTGATTACAATTCCTGCCGGTTGCTGTACCTGAGGAGTAGCGTTGATGGTAGATCCCGGTCCGAGAAACTGACTGCCACCGTTCATGGTTTGAATATTGATCGCACCCGAATTGCGGAAATGCGCTCCGATTCCGTCGGTATTAAGGATGACATTTCCGGCAGCTCCGTATCGCGAACGAACGTCCATGGAAAAACAATAGGTTCTGCCCGCGATCAGGTTGGAAGTAAGCTGTGCTTGCACATATTCGCGTCCGCTACCACTCGTATAAACGAAAAAGCCCATTTTCTTGGTCCCGGTGAAACAGGTATTGTTGGCGGCATTTACAAGAGATCCGCAAACAGTCGCGTCGTTGCGTGTGATGTCGGGCGTGCTCCCTGCGCTTGAAAGCGGGTCGGTGCCGATCCAGTTTTGTACCGGGCTTTGGTCTACATACAATTGATTATCTGCCCCTGTACAGGAAGCATTTGTGAGCTCAAAGCTCGGATTGGGGATGAGGTTCGGGCCATAGACTGCGCATTGCGAGAACGCTTTGCCGGCAACCGATACCAGGACAAGCAAGAGGTAACTTGTTTTCATGTTTCTTGTAGAGAGTGATTTTCGCCACAAGATTATTGCAAGTTTACCGGCCGGATATGATTTCTTAATATACGAATTCTTTCAGGGGCGATTTAGCACCTTACAAGACCTTACATTTATAATTAACACATTGAAAAACAATTGTTTATGTTTTTAGTCTTTTAACGTATGACCGGCCACATTTTTCAGACCACTGAGCTCATTTTTGGCTACAGATGGCACGGATGATCACAGATATTAAACTATCCGCCAGCGGATAGTTATGATCAACTTCACAGATGAAATCTGAGAAAATCTGAGAAATCTGTGGCAAAAATCAAATGTAATTTGTGGTGGAAAGTGGTGATTTATAATAAGGCCCGAGTTCTAGATTTGATTCATGAAATTCGTCAGGTCGACATTTTCGCCTTTGATGCCGAGCTTGGTGCGGAGGCGTGAGCGCGCAACGTCGATGCTGTTTTCGCTGGTGCCTTTCAGTTCGGCAATCTGTTTGGTCGAGAAATTCATGCGCAGGTAAATGGCCAATGTTACTTCGCTCGAAGTGAGATTGGGGAATTTTCGGCAGAGCGCTTTCACGAAACCGTCGTTGACCGATTGGATTACGAGGTCGAGGTCTTTCAGTTCTTTGCTTTTCGTTCCGACTGCCTTTTCGGTAATGTTGCGCGACAGGTCGTAGAGCTCATCGCTGAGTTTTTTGTTCGGTTGCTGCAGGGCGAGCTGCTTCAGCTTTTGCGTAAGGCCTTCAGTCATCGCATCGTAGTTGGAGATGGCGACGATGGAATTATTGAGCACTTTCTTCTGTTGTTCGTTTTGCTCGCGCAGCGCTTTCCCCGAACGCGAAACCACGTAATAGGCATACAATACGATGATCAGGATCACCAGCACGCCGATCCCGAAAATCAACAGGAACGACGACCATTGTTTTTGCTTGTTTTCTTCGACCTGTTTTTGCTCGAGCTGGCGCTGTGTTTTCATCAGCTGATCGTTCATCGAGCTGCTCATGTTGAACAATTTCCCTACCTGGATGTTGTCCATGTTTTCCTTTTTCTGCTTGAACTGTTGCTTGCGTTTTTCGAAAAACGGCCGCAGCGAAGCATATTCCTTCCCGGTGAAATTATCCAGGATACATTCGCAGATATTGATTCCCAGGTCGGGATTGTGCTGGTCGATCAGCTGCAACGCTTCCTGCATGTAGCGGAATGCCTTTGGGTTATCCTCGCCGATGTACGTGATTCCCAAACCGTATTTCCCCACGCCAACATACCCGATACAGTTGGCTTTGTAGGAATCGTTGACCGTTTTCTGGAAATAGAGCCGGGCATTTTCCATGTTGCCCATGTTAAAATAGATGGCGCCTTTGTTGTAGTCGGCTGAAAGGTCCACTTTATTGAGCGGCCCGTAATTTTCGCTCAGGCGCAGGTAGTAGAGTGACGAATCGTAGTTGCCGCAAATGCCCCAGTAAGAAGAAAGGCCGGCGTAGAGGTCGTTGAGAACCCGCGGATTCTTGCGAACGAACGCATATTTGCGCGCTTTCAGGAATGCTTTTTTGGCGGATTCTTTTTGGTTGAGGTTCAGGTAAATGATGGCCAATACCTGCTGTGTATAGGAAAGACCTTCATAATTTTTGTTGAGCAGGTAGTAGTTGTTGCATTTCAGCCATTCACGGTATGCTTCAAAATACTGGTGCAGGTTGGCATAATAACCCGCCTGGCGGAGCGCGATGATTGCCTGAACGCTGTCGTTCTGGCTGCCGGCCATCAATAATTTGTGTGCGCGTTTGGTGGTGGCTAGCGCCCGATCGTATTGCTGCACGTTGGAATAATAATGTCCTTTCAGCAACAGCAGGGTCACTTTCGATTCGGCATCGCAGGTTGGTTCTTCCAACACGCGGCCGATCTCGGGAAAATAGTGGATCACGTTCCATTCCGAATCGGCCTTGATGCGCTTGATCAGCGAAGCGCATGACGATTTCTGTGCAAGTATTGTCGAACTGCACACGCATAGGATAACCAGAAAAAGGACTTTTTTCATGGGGCTAATATACTAATACTAAACCGGTTTAGGCTCTGTGAATGAATCGCATTACCTGGAAACATAGTTGGGTAAACAACAGTTTTGCATGTGCGTTACGCTCCAAATGATAATGCGAATCGTTGAAGAGCTGCATGAAGTCCATGACGTTGTTGTTGGTAATAAAGCGCGAGAAATTTTTCAGGAAATCGGCTTCTTCGGGAGAAACCCGCGTCAGCATTTCCTGCGTGTAATTTTTCAGGATGCTTTGGCGCACCATGTGCAGGGCGTATTTCAGGAATAATTTCTGTCCTTCACGAGTCTGGGTGGCAATCGCATCCGTCCAGGCCAGCATGGAGGTAACATCCTTTTTGAAACAAACACGCATAAGCTGGATGAACAGTTCACGGTTGTAGTCGCTTTCTTCGGAATCGCCCAGTAAATGCAGCGCTTCCAGGAAATCACCATCGCTTCTTCCGGCGATACTGGCAGCTGTTGCTTTGGTGATGCCGCGCTGCTCCAGTGCCAGCTGGATTGTGTCGGTAGGAAGCATCGTTACCCGCACAATCTGCGTACGCGAAAGGATGGTGGTAAGCATTTTGTCCTGCGCTTCGGCAAGGAGGATGAACAGTGTTTTCGGAGTTGGTTCTTCGAGGATTTTCAGCAGTTTGTTGGCGCAATCGGCGTTCATTTCTTCGGCCATCCAGATCACCATCACTTTGTAGCCGCCTTCAAACGATTTGAGGTTGAGCTTTTTGATGATTTCCAAACTTTCATCCACGCCAATGATCGGCTTGCGCTCGGAAGAATCGATGCGTTTGGTCCAGTCGTGCAGGTTGAAATAGGGGTTCTCCCTGACCTGCGCGCGCCAGTCGGTGATAAACGCATCTGATTTTTTGGCAATCGCCAGTACGGTCGGGAACGAAAAGTGCAAATCGGGGTGCTGCAGTTCGCTGACTTTCCGGCATTGAGCACATTCGCCGCAGCTGTCGGTTTCTGACTTGTTTTCGCAGAACAGGTATTGCACGAACGCCAGGGCCAGCGGCAGGGAACCGTAACCGGGTTTTCCCAGGAACAATTGCGCATGACTGATCTTTCCGCCCTTTACTTCGTGAAGCAGGTGTTGCTTGAGTTCGTCTTGCCCGATAACCGCCGAAAATTGCATGGGCTAAAATTAGGGTTAATTTTAGTTTGGTGGTTGGGTTGGGATGGTTTAATTCTTCCTTTGAAAGCGTTCCGTGTTGCTCAATGAAGAGCGTCAAATTGCAATATTGCTATGATTTTGATTATCAGCTAATTAATTGATTTGTATAGCGATTTTTTTCCCAAAATAATTGAAATTCACTTCCAAAATGAGTTGAAAACTTCGACTATACAACAATTTAAATAATTGTTTTTCAATTAGTTGATTAATATTTGGGTTAAAAAATCAATATTGCAATATTACTATGTTATTGAAAATCAATCAATTAATTGAAAAACTATTCCATACATCCATTCTGGCAGATAATTTGTAAATTGTGATTCCAAAAATCCAGAACATGAAACAACTGATACTCGCAGCTACCTTATTCACAGCTGTATTCTCCTTTGCCCAGGAAGTGAAAACATCCGAAGAATCCGTGAGCTTTTCCAACGGAAGCCACAACGCCATTGTCGTAACCATCCCCTTTGCCAATAAAGATGTGGTGGAAAAAGAATTGAAATCGGAAATGAAAGACTGGGGCGGAAAGCATAGCAGCTCGAGGGGAGAACACATGGCCAGCCAGGCAACAATGAAGGCGATGGGCAAAAAACCATTCGACGGTTATGCGAAGATTATTGAGAACGGCGACGTGATCAAGGTAGCGTTTGCAGTCGATTTAGGCGGCGCTTACATGGACAGCCGTCAACATGGTTCACAATACAAAGTAATCCAGGAACGCGCGAAAAAATTTGCGACAAGAACAGCCACTGCCGGAGTAGATGGTGAACTGGAAGCGGAGCAAAAAGTCCTGAAAGAAATGGAGAAGGAAAAGGCCGAGATGGAAAAATCGATCGAGAATTCGAAAAAGGATATCGAGGATTACAAAAAACGCATTGAGGAAGCCGAGCAAAAGATCAAGGATAACGAAAGCGGCGTTGCCAAGAAAACCGAAGAAATTTCGACACAGACCACCAAGATCGGTGATGTGGAGAAGAAGAAAAAGTCCATTCGTTAAGCTTACAGGAAATTCGTTCGGAGCTTGTCTTTGGTAAAGGCAGGCTCCGGATACAACCTTCATTCAAACTTTCAGCTACTTTTGTTGCATGAAGATTTTGGTGGTGCGGTTCAGTTCAATCGGTGATGTGGTGTTGACCACGCCGGTGGTGCGCTGTATCGCGCAGCAGCTTCCCGATGCCACGGTCCATTACGTGACCAAAAAAGCATTTCTCCCGGTACTGGAAGGCAATCCGCATATTCATAAGATCATTACGATTGAATCATCGGTCAGTGAAAAAGTGGCTGAACTGCAATCGGAAAACTACGATGTGGTGATCGATCTGCACAGAAATGTGCGCACGTTGCGTTTGAAGCGTTCGCTCGGGGTGAAATCGTATGCCTTTCCGAAACGCAATATTGAGAAATTCTTACTGACCAATTTCAAGGTCAACCGCATGCCGGACGTGCATGTTGTGGACCGTTATTTCGAAGCGGTAAAAGCGATTGGTGTACAAAACGACGGCTTGCCGTGCGAGCTGTTTTTGTCTCCGGCGGATGAAGTCAATTTGGCCGAAAACAACCTGCTGCCTAAACAGTTTGTGGCCGTTGCCATGGGCGCACAATTCGCCACAAAACAAATGCCCATTCACTTGATGTCCGACATTCTTTCAGGAATCAGTTTGCCTATTGTGTTACTCGGCGGACCAACCGATCTTGACCGCGCGACCGAACTCAAAAAACAGCTTCCTTCGCAACAAGTGATTGATTTTTGCGGAAAAATCTCGTTGCGCCAATCGGCGTTTGTGGTGAGCCAGGCCAAAGCAATTCTTACCGGCGACACCGGGTTGATGCACATTGCTTCGGCGTTCAGCGTTCCGATCGTGAGCGTTTGGGGGAATACCGTTCCGGCGTTGGGCATGTACCCGTATGCTCCGCAAGACCGATCGCTTTATTCGATCCACGAAGTGAACAATCTTTCCTGCCGGCCGTGTTCGAAGATCGGGTACAAGGAATGTCCGCGGAAGCATTTTAACTGTATGGAGATGCAGGATGCTGTAAAAATTCAAGCTGATTTATTGGAGAAAACTTCGTCTTTGGCGGGGCGGATTCCGTCTCCCCCTTTGGAGGGTGGCAGGGGGGAGGACTAGCAGGGATTATTCCGGCTCTGCCAAATTTTCGCTTTTTCAGAATTTAAAACCCCACGTAATAGTGCGAATTGACGGGCCAATTAAAGCCAAGTAATTTCGCACTATTACGCGCGTTTTTCCAACATCAAAATCCGCTCATTTTTCCTCTAAAAAACACCTACCTGTTTCCGGGTAGTTTTTCGTTTACCCATTTCCGGGTATTATTTTCCTATTGTGTATCCTGACCTTTGAAAACAGATTACAACCAGGTAATCGACTATTTTCTGAATTCAGCTGATAAAGAAAAAGACAGAATTAAACAGTGGAGCAGAACCCACTTAGTCCGCAAGTTGGACAGAAAAAACGAACCTTCCTGTAAGGTTTTAGAACAGGAGCGGGACCCGAAAAGCTTAACGAGTAGGGAGTTAATACGAAAAATCATGAGTAATCAAACAAGAATGGCAAGCCTTTACTTTGAAGATGGCGATCACAGCAATCCGATCATTAGTGTAGTGATCCTGCACACGAGCAAGGTTGGCAAAGAGTATAAAAATCCGGATACAAACAGCAAGGAGCCCTTTAATTTGTATGCATGGACCAAAGCTGATTCCGGCCCATTCGAACAAAAAGGCAATGAGTGGCTGGCATTCGATGCCGTGATGATCAACCAGGACATGCACGATGTCTGGGCTGTTGCGCTGCAAAGAAAAAACAACAACTATGTAGAATATCTGACTCAGAAAGAAGGATTTTGGAAAAAACTGGGTGAGGATATTGTGAAAGATGTTTGTAATGCGGCCATTGATGTTTTTGATGTGGTGGATGATGAAGTAACCACTTTTGCGCTTCAAAAGGCAACCGATAAACTGATTCATCATTTGTTCAACAGCAAAGACGGTGATGTGTTGATGGAGAATTGGGTGCACTGGAATTCGTACGAGATACGATTCAAATTCGATAAGAAAAGTGGCTCAATACACTCTGAAGGCCATCACACCGCCTGCAAAGTCGATAGATTTGGCCCTAAAAACTAAAACCGGGCTTTTACTAAACAACCTCAGTGTGGTTATACATTCGATCCAGATAGTTGAAAAAGTGTGTAGCTGCACTGAGGTTAGCAAAAAATCAGAAATAGAACTCCACGTAATATTGCAAAATCACGTGGGTTAAATGGACCCGTAAATTTGCAATATTACGTGCCTTTTTTTCAACCTGGAATCCGCCCCAAAAACTCACGGAAAATACACCCTTTTCCCCGTCTCCTGCTCCAATTCAAACTTCTCACGAATCACCGACTGCACCGTTCTTCCGGCGATCTTGCATTCCAGCCACGAGATAATATCGAGGTATAGGAACGGCCGTTTTTCATACGGAAGCTGGCTCAGTTTTACGAGCTTGGCGTGCAGGACCCGGAACGCGCGCAGCAATGATTTTTCATCGGCGAACGGCAACTGGCGCAGGAACTTCAGGATTTCACGCTGTACTCCATGCAAATCGCCCATGTTGCTCAGGAAACGATACACCGATTTGATCTGGTAATCGAGCAGGTCGGCGGTGCCCAGCTCAAAGTGCGCGATCAGGTTCAGGATGCGGGCAAAGCACTGGATATCTTCCCGCAGCGACACATCTTTCATCTGGATCACCTTGTTGAGGTAACGGATGGCCGATTTATTGTCGCCGCTGCCGAAGTACAGACACGCGACCTTATAATAGAGCACCATCGTGCGGTGATTGTCGAGCAGGTCGCTGTTGTCGCGGATAAATTCTTCCACTTCGTCCACGATGGCCAGGCCTTCGGTAAAGGTACCGCTTAAGTAATACTGGTTGATCCTTCCGGTGAGCCAGTACAGACGCTGCAAAAGGAGCACATTTTCGTTGTCGCGATCGCCCATGTCGAGGTTCTCGATGAGCTTCAGCGTTTCGGTCAGGCGGTCGTAGCTGCGCAGGTTAAACAAGGCATTGTGCAGGTTGTACAAGCCTTTGAGATACATTTCGCGGTGTTGTTCCTTCACGAACGGGTATTCCTCGAACAGGTCGACCCACAGCTTGGCGTACTTGAAACACATCAGGAATTCCTGCGTGATGTAGTGGTACCAAACGTTGGCGTTGTAGAGGTGCATTTTTTCCTCGAAGCCCAATTCGTTCAGGCGATAATGCGGTAGCCGCGAAGAGAAAAATTCCTTCACGAAGCGGTAATCTTTTTCGTCGCGCACGAACCCGACTTTCACATACAGCGCATACAACTGCAGCGAAAGGTTCGAGAAATCGATGGCGGTGGAAATGTGGTGCTGCAGCGAACGGCTTTCCGAAGTCAGCTGTTCGGCGCGCGAACCGATGCTTCGGGTAATGTACTGCGACTCGATGATCTTTTCGAATTCCAGGATCTCGAGGTTCAGGATCGGTGCCTGGATGCGCTGGGCAAGCTGCTTTGCTTTTTCCAGGATGCGCAGCGCCTGCAGGTAAAAGCCTTTCTGGTAAAGGATCAGCGCGTGGTCGATCGACTCGCGGATCTCGATTTGCGGCAGGTGATTGGCGTGCTGCAAGCGCAGGCTGGTCAGCACCTGTTTGTACAAATGCGCTTTGATGTTCGACAGCTGGCTTTTTTTGATACCCTTGATTTTCTGCAACGCCAGCTCGTCGGTATACTGATCGGTTTTGTCAATGAAATCAAACAGCAACAAGTATTTCAACTCCTCATCGCCCGAAGAATTGCGGTTGGCATACAGCTTAAAACTGCGCTTTTCGGCCTTCGTGAGCGAATGAATTAAACGAACTAAACTGTCTGTTGTACCTGTGGACATTGTAATTTTCTAATTCAAAAATCAGTTTAACTTATTGTAAATCAGTACAAAGCCCTAAAATGAACCGGGTTTGGGTATCGTAAAAGTACAAAAGATTGGTTTTCCGTCCACGAACGCAATGTACACCTTTGTTCTGTCAGGTTGAAACAGCGAATATTCGTTTATCAATCTGCCTTCAAAAAGACTCGTTTGAGTACAGGAGTAGGGGTGCTCTTGTTTTTTCGATTAATAGCTAAAACCCTTCGTGTATGCGGAGGGTTTTTTTGTGTAGTACGGGGAACTTTAACGAGCTTGGAAAGCTAGTCGATTTGATAAATGTGATCACTGCGGTTGTCAACAAATGCAATGAGCTCGATTGTTTTGGAAACAATGCGGTATACCAAAGAAGTTTGATAAGATAAAACACAACGGCGTAGCTTAAACTTCTTTATTTCGGGGCATATTTTCGAATTGGAAGATAACTGCTTTAAAAGTTCATCGGTTGCATTCTCAAAACTTTCAGCTTCTTTAACCGTCCATTGATCAAGAATGTTTTCGAGTGTATCAATATAAGTATCAGACGCATTTTCCGTCCAACGAATAGAATATTTGGCAATCATGAACGCCCCAAGACTTTGTTTGCTCTTGCTTTCACGTCCGCGGATGCTACAAATTTACCTTCGTTGGCATCTTTGATCCCTTTTGCTATTGACTTTGCTGATGCTTCTGATAGTGATTCCCACCAATCATCCTGTGTAGTTTTTGGCGATTTTTTGAGCAGGCGAATAATCTTTGAAAGCGTAGATTCGTCAACCGACTCGCTTAGCATTTCAATAATCTGTGATTTCATTTCTGCTGCACTCATACTTCAAAGATACAAAATGGTGTACTGTTTTCAAAATTAGCCGGGAAAACACAATTGTATCCAGCAAAACGCGGTGTACGAAGTAATTGTTTGTCCGTCAATTGTTAAAACGAAATGAAAAGTACAATTTGGAAAACTGATTTTATTGAACACTCCCATTAAGAAAAAACCTCCCTCACAGCCCCTTCCAAATCCCCCTTCTCAAACCCAAACCCCGTCTCCACCAACTTCCCATTCGATACCTTCACGCCCTTCAGCACCAACACCGCCATCTTTCCCAACGCGAGTTTCAGCACAAATACCGGCGCTTTCGGAAGCCAGATCTTTTTGCCCAACACCTTCGCGATTGTACGGGTAAGCGTCGCGTTGTCCGTGTTGCCGGCGCAGGCATGATAAACACCCGATAAGTTGTTGGCCAACGTCCAGTCGAAGACGCGTACCAGGTCGTGAATATGGATCCACGGAACGGCTTGTTTGCCGGAGCCCAGGATCGCGCCGAAGCCCATGCGGATCGGTTTGGCGATGGTCGGTAGAGCGCCGCCTTTGCCCGAAAGCACCACGCTGATGCGGATTTTCGTGACCGGGCATTTTTCCGCAAAACGATCGGCGGCGGCTTCCCAGTCGCGGGTGATGACCGACAATAAATCGGTGCCCAGCGGATCGGCCTCGGTGTAGGTTTTGGTGTCGTCCTCGAAACCATAGCAAACGGCTCCCGAAGCGGTGATGTAGCGTTTCAGCGTTTCCGACGATTGCGCGTGCTGCCACAAACAGGCCGTGGTTTCGATCCGCGAATCAAACAATTCCTTTTTTCGTTTTTCGGTCCAGCGCTTGTCACCGACGCCCGCGCCGCACAGGTTCACCAAAACGGTGACGCCTTCCAACGCTGCCGGGTCCAGTTCCGAAGTAAGCGGATTCCAGTGATAGCGGCCCTTTTCGGGGTTGGAAGCCTGTCGTGTAAGCAGCCGGATAGTGTGGCCCTGTTGCTGCCAGTAAGCGCTGAGTTCCTGCCCGACCAAGCCGGTTCCGCCGGCGATGAGAATCGTTTCCATAGTTTTTCGGATAAGTAGAATTGCCGCCGGTTTCAGCCACCGGCACTGCTAAATTGCCTAAAAATCGCGCTGACTATTGTTATATTCCTGTTACTTTTACAATCCGATGGCATTTAGTCAAAAAACGAAGCGTATGTTAAAGTATATTTTTCCCCTGGTATTGGTGCTTGCAGCTTGCGGAGGCACGGATGAGAAAGAAAAACCTGCGAAAAAGCCGGAAAAGGCAGAAGTGGTGGTGAGCTTTAAAAACGAAGCGGATATGGACAACCGCGTAGTGGAGATCGATGCCATCGTGAACCAGGTTGGGACCGTAGCCAGCTCGCTTTATTATTCCAAGGGAGAAGCCGGAGAAAGCATCCAGGTGGAAGGCCACATGAACGGCGATAACCAAATTCTGAAGCTGGAAGAATTTTACAGCGACGGGAACGGCAAAAACAGCGGCCGCCGGTTGTATTACCTCAACAACGGAAGACCGTTTGTGACCGTGGAGCAATTCGATGACGTAAGCGGGACCAAGCCGCAGTTTGTCGACCGGGTTTCTTATTACGATGAAAACGGGAAAGTGATCAAGACCAAGGAACGCAGAGGTGATTACCAGGAAGTGGTGGAAACGATGAAATACAAGCCTGTCGGACTGTCAGGAATCAGTGTGGCACGTGCGATGCGCGCGCTGAACCAGGAAAAGGAATTCGAAACGCGGTTCCAGGGCTTCATCGATACGGAAGACCTGAGCTACATGAGCGTGGGCGAAAACGACCCTGACGGATTCCACAGTGCTTTGCGATGCGATTTCAAAGATCCGCTTATCATGAAGCTTTCCAGCGATCAGCAGAAATACATGGGCAAGAAATTGCGCGTTAATTACCAAAAACATACCGACGCGAGCGGGTTTGAGTTCCAGGTGTATCTTGGGGGAGACTTTGCGGAGTAGTGGTTAATGTTGAATTTTTAATGTTGAATTGGGCTTGTGGTTCTGAAAGTAGAATCCAATATCCTGAAAATGAATCTCGGGATATATTGTGTTTAGAATTCAAATGGGAGTTGTTGAATTGGGAACGGAATGATCAATTCATAATTTCTTGTTCAGGAGTTGATAACTAAAGGCGCAGCTAAAGAGCGCTCAATTCAACATTCAAAATTACAGCTTCGAAAGTTCGTCTTTCAAATAATCGATCACACGGATTTCCATCGGGTCGCCGTTTTTCAGGTTGGAAAGATACAGCGAAGCCCAGTCGACCAAATGGATCAGGTACAAGCTGCGTTCGATCTGGTTGGAACCTTTGGCATGTGTGATATAAACCTGCTTGGTTTTGGCGCTTACCAGCTCGACCGAGATATCAAAACGACGCTGGTTGCGTGGCGTCAAATCGCCGGTTTGCAGGAACAATGCCGCAAAACGATCGTCACCGCCGCCCCAGCCAACAAGCTCGTTGTGGTTCATTTCCGGGATCACGTGCTGCCAGCAGAGTTCTTTCGAGTTTTCGTTGAATTGCTGTTTTGCGCGCACCGCTACCGCTTCGTAGTTGGCCCCGGCATACACCACCGGAACTTTACCGTGAAGGAAAGCAGCGATTTTTTTGGCTTCGGCGTGAATGCCATCCAGTTCTGAAAGGATCAGCTTTCTTCCCGATTCGATTTCCGCAATGCGGCTTTCAGAAGCAAGGCCCAATTGAATGAAAATCGCGGTCAACTGCACGATGGAGAAACCTACTGCCGTTCGTGGCGGATTTCCACCCGGAACGATGATACAGTCGTAATTGTGCGCTCCGCAGAATTCCTGGATCTGTCCGCCCGAGCAAATGGCCACGATGTGCGCTCCGCGCTGGTGCGCTTCTTCCACGGCGATCAGCGTCTCTTCGGTATTGCCTGAATAGGAAGAACCGATCACGAGGGTGTGGGGGCCAACAAACGCCGGTAAATGATAATCCTGGAACGAGAATACAGGCACCGGGCATTCACCCTGGATCCATTGAGCCACCAATTTTCCGCCTATTCCGGAGCCGCCCATTCCGCAAATCACCACATTTTCGATGCGTTGCTTGGAAGGTTGCAACTTGATTTTCGCTGCTATGCTAAGTGCATCCGTAATATTCTGAGGGAAATCAGTAATCAGTTTCTCCATGACGTCAATTGATTCGGTAAATATAGCTATTACCATTTATTGTGAAAGTTGTGGCAATGTAAATTCTCCGATTTTTCGCCGGTTCACGTACCATCCCGTAAATAAGCCGTAATTTTGGATCAAATTTCATCGCATGAAAGCAAGAAAAGCATCTGAAACACTTGCTATTACTACTAAAGTTGTACTTCCAAACGATACGAACACACTCGGTAACCTCTTCGGCGGGCAGCTGCTGGCGTGGATGGACGTGATTGCCAGCGTTTCGGCACATCGTCACAGCAGAAGGGTGGTCGTAACGGCCTCAGTCAACAACGTTTCGTTTAATTCACCGATCTATCACGCGTCTATCGTCACATTGGAAGCAAAGGTTTCGCGTGCATTTAACTCGTCGATGGAAGTATTCGTGGATGTGTTTGTGGAAGACCACGTGACGGGGAACCGCTCCAAGTCGAACGAAGCGATCTATACATTCGTGGCTGTGGACCAAAACGGCGGACCGATCCAGGTGCCTGAGCTGATCCCTGAAACAGAGGAAGAAAAAGCCCGCTACGAAAGTGCGCTGCGCAGAAAACAATTGTCGCTGATTCTCGCCGGCAAAATGAAACCTTCGGACGCGACGGAGTTGAAGGCGCTGTTTATGGATTAATTATCAATTATGAATTGAAAAATGATCAAGGGAATTTTAAGTCATTTTCTTGATAATTGATAATTCAGCAATTCATAATTCAATTAATCTTCTTCCGGAATCAAGAAATACAACTCATTCGCCTCACCGTCAACCGTCACTTTAATACGGCAGAATCCCGGCTTTTTGGGTAAGAAAACAGGATAAACCCGGATTCCGGCATCGGCGTTGAACTGGGCTTTGTGTTTTACTTTTCCTTTCCGGTTCGTCCACTCGATGGCAATCGCTGCAGATTTTTCCAGGGTAAATTGCAACTGGTAGCGCGGCTCTGTGGCATGTCGCACCGCATGCAGCTGAAGTGTTTTGTTACAGGCCGGATTTTCGCGCTGAGCCCCGGCTTTTTTCACCAAATACACGTCAAACATTCCGCTGAATGCACTGCTTTCGGCATCATCGTTGATCCAGAAAACATTTCGTCCGGTGCTGGCAATTCCGCCCACGATGGTCCCCAAAAACAGGCTGTCGGCACCACCTTCAAACAGCGCAACGCCGTTATCGTTTTTCGGCAGGGTAGCAGCGGGAATAAACTCCGACCCTGCGCCCAGCAAAGCAGGCATATCGACCTGGAATTTGTATTCTTTCAGGCTTCCGTCGGATTGGCGCGTAACCCGCGAGATGGTGCTCACAAACGGAACGCCGTTGTCTTGTACCAAGGTTCCCAAACTGTCGTAGTATTGCGCAATGCCCCCGAAAAACAAGGTGTGCATTTCTACCGTTTTCGGGTCGTACAGGCTCACGTCGGCGCAATGGTAATGGTTGTAGTACTGGTAAAATCCGCGGTGCGGGATCAGGCCGTTTTCAGCGATATTGATGGCTGTCAGGTAAGGAAGGTCGACGCCGTACTGAAAAACACCCGAAAAGGCCGTCAAGCAGGTCGCTCCGTTGGGCAGCTGGTTCAGCACCACGTTAAAATCGCGGCGGTGCATGTTGACCGAATCTTCGAAAGGAGGCAGCCACGTAGGATTTCCCTGCGGATCAAGTGTAAACCGGCGAACGCTGTTGGTATAGGTTTGCACGAACGTTGGGCGGTCGGCCGGGTTGTATCGCCCGTCGAAACGGTGGCCGCCGACCAGGTAAAAAACGGAACCCATTCGCAGCAATTGACCGCCGGTAACTGCGGCTAAACTGTCGTAGACCTGGTGAAACAATGATGCTTCCAGCTTATCGGACTGCACGGCTTTGATCAGCTCCGGAAGCCGAACGGTTGTTACGTACGGAAACGTCTGGTGATCGTCGGCCAGCTCACCGATCCCGTAACCGCCTACAAGCACCAGCTCTTCGCCGCTTTGGTTAAAGCAGATGTTCGTACCTTTGAGCTGATCGCGCAGGTTGGCCGGCAATTGGTCTACTGGCGATTTCCACAGCTCGCCGCTTTTCGGGTCGATGACAATGATCTGGTTGTTGTGGCCGATGGAATCGAACGCCGCGAATGGCTGTCGCCGATGCAGACCGTCTAACCGGCCGCCGATGAGTACCCATTTACCGCCCGCCTGGCCAAACGCAAAGGATTGGATGCCCATCATTCCGGGAACCTGCTTGGGTTTCAGGTACACTGAATAATCGTTCATCGTTTGCGCATGGGCGTTTCCGAAAAGGATCAATAGCAGTACGAAAAGTGCATTTTTCATGGGGCAAAAGTACAGAATTTTAGACGGTGCTTGTTAGCCATTTCCCACAGATGCGCAGATTTTAGCGCTCCTAACGGCAGCGCCTGTTTAGTTTATGATGAATGTGAATTAACTGATCACTTTTCCTTTACTTTATTATCAAATGCCCTTGAGTCATAGAATTCTTTATATTTTATAATGGTAGGATCAGCTGATCGTTTAAGGATTTTCAACATAGAATATTTCTCTAACAAAGGCTTAAAGTTGTGCCCATAATTATAAATACCATTAAAGAACAACCATTGTATTTCATAATCTGATAATTGGGATCGGACAATTGAGGTGTAGAAATACTTAATTTCATGATTTACCTTTTTATCATCATCAAAATGTTGTTCATCAATCATTTTAATGATCCGATAGAGGTTTCTAAAATAATGACCGAAATCAGCATCAAATTTTTCGTATACATAAAGATAAACGGCATTAAAAGGATCTAATAGATGGTAGGTGGAATTTGGAACAGTTAATTTGGTTGTTGGGAAAATTGATGAATAGGCTTTTTCTTTATTCTCTTTATCATTAATATCCCAATCTTCAACCTTGAAGCTTAACAAATAGTCCAAATAAAAATAAGAACATCTAAAAACATCACGACTATTGCCTGAGTTAGGTTCATTGGTCAAATAACTATAAACTAATGACATCGAGTGAGTAACAACAGCATCGTCGTGTGCTCTCATTTTCGCTTTATTAAAAGCAAGTTGTTCAACAATCCTATGGTGTAACGGTAACATATTAAAAAAGGTCTGATCGAAAGACTGCCTGACTGCATTTTTCTTATCGTCTAATCTCTGTTCCTGTACAATTTCATTAGCTCGGATTTGGGATCTAAGAGCAAAATAGACTAGAATAGCATTCACCAAACCAACAATCGGCGCAGTCGTCCCACCAATGGTGTCGCCTATTGGACCCTTATCTAGAAATGAAATACTGCCATTTCGGGTAAATAGAAAAGGTGCTAGTATAGCGAAAAGTGAACCTACAATTATAATTACAATTGACAGAATTCTCATTTTCCTTGTTTCCTTTTCATGTTTATTTTTTTCGCTCATTTGAAGTAGTAAGTTTTAACTAGATTGATTTCATTCTTTTATAACGAACACAAGTGTTAGATCTTTTTTCTATTAACAATTGTAAGAACTAATAAAATACTTCCGAAAGTCAACATTGAATATTTTATTGCATCAGAATAATCGCTCTTTGTCGTTTCCGATTTAATAATATCTGCTTTTCCTTTGGATTTAAAAAAAAGTATTTTATAATCTCTTTCTGTAATTTCAGTTTTTTCACCATAGGCTAGATCGTAATATTTTGTCGTTTTGATTTTTGAAATTGTTAGTGCTCCAACAATCAGTGACACAGAAAGTGCAATTAGTAGATTTCTCATTGTGAATAGTTGATAGATTTCTCAGTAATGATTCCAAAAGCGTTTACTTTGTAAAAGTAACAAAGACAGGAATATATTGAGCTTATCTGTATTATTACTCGGATAAAAGGATTATTAGTAAAGAGTAATTGATTTAGACAGTTATCCATTATGGGCGCGGTCGTTAGGAACGCTAAAATCTTTAATCTGTGGTAGACCTACCAAACAAAAAATCCCGATGGAAACTACTCCACCGGGATTGCACTATTGTAGTATTCAGCTATGAATCAGTTGGTTTTTTCGATGCGGAACACCTGCGTGGTGTTTCCTTGCTGCACGCGTACCAGGTACGTTCCTGCGGCGGCGGCGCTCAAATCGATGTTTGTTTCCGTTGAAGTCAGCAAGAGCTGTCCTGCGGTGTTCATCACTTCCACCTGCATCGGTTCGTTGCTGGTCGACTGCACGGTTAACATACCGGTTGTCGGGTTCGGGAACAATACCAGCGCAACTGCCTGTTCGTCCACACCAAGGCACGGATCAAATGTCACAACGATCGCATCCGAATTCTGGCAGCCGTTCTGGTCGGTCACTGTTACGCTGTACGTTCCGGTAACCAGGGCATTCGTCGTAGCTGTTGTAGCGTTGTTGTTCCACTGGTAAGCTGCAAAACCTGCTCCTGCGTTCAAGGTGATCGGCCCGTAATTGGCACACGTCACTGTATCTTCACCTAAATCTACGGTAGGCAGGGCATTCACCGTAATTGAAACCGTATCGGTGTCTTCGCAGCCGTTGGTGGTTCCGGTTACAACATACGTTTGAGAAGCTACAGCGCTAAATCCAACGTTATTCGTAACGCCGTTGTTCCACTGCAGCACAGCAGCGCCGTTTGCGTTCAGGACAACTGTTTCACCCGCACAGACAACCTGGTCAGCACCACCGTTTACAGTTGGTACCGGGTTCACAGCAACCACCAGCTGATCGCTGTTCGAACAACCGTTGGCATCTGTTCCAATCACATTTAAGGTAGCAGTTGCGGCAGGAACGAAGCCTGAACCGTTGGCCGTTCCGTTGCTCCAGGTATAGGTTTGTGCGCCTGTTGCGTCGAGAATAACAGTTTCACCCGCACATACTGTTTGGTCGGTTCCGGCGTTTACAACCGGCAATTCGTTCACCGTCACGGCAACATCATCGGTATTCGTACAGCCGTTCGCGTCTGTTCCGGTTACGGTATAGGTGGCTGAAGTTAATGGTATGAAAGGTGTTCCGTCTACAGCGTTGGTCCATGTATACGTTTGAGCACCCGATCCGTTTAATGTAACGGTTTCTCCAAGACATACGGTTTGATCGTTTCCGCCGTCAACCGTTGGAAGCGGCGCAACCGTCAGGGTCATTTGGTCGGTATTGGTACAACCGTTGACTCCCGTACCGGTTACGGTATACGTCTGGCTGGTTACCGGAACGAAAGCCACATCGTCTGCAGCGCCGTTGTTCCAGGTAAAGGAAACAGCACCGCTTCCCGAAAGCGTGGTCGATGAACCGGCGCATACTGTTTGGTCGGCACCGGCGCTCACCGTAGGAAGCGGCTTCACGGTTACCACTACCTGGTCGGTATTCTGGCAGCCGTTTACATCGGTCCCGGTTACGGTATACGTTTGCGTTGATGCAGGCACGAATGCCGTGTTGTCGGTCACACCGTTATTCCACGTGTAGGCTTGTGCTCCCAATCCGGAAAGGGTAACAGATGTTCCCGCGCAAATGGATTGATCAGCACCTGCGCCTACAAGAGGAAGTGGATTTACAGTGATAGCGGTTTCAAGGGTTGTGTCGGCGCAACTCAAAGCCGTATTCGAAACATATACTTTATAGTCACCTGCCTGGCTGGCCGAAATGCTGTTACCGGTTTGCCCGGCCATGATCACATCGTTGTAGTACCATTGAACAGATGAATTGGCATCGCCCGGAATGGAAAGTGTGGTAGAAGCTCCGGCGCAGATCGAGTTATCAGCAGCGGTGATCGTAGCTCCGGCCAGTTCCACACAGGTGTTTACCTGGAAAACAGAAAGGGTAGAGCTTACTTCGTTGGCAAGGATCACGATTGCGTTGTTGTTCGGCGATGCTTCTTTGGAAATGTAGATGATTCCCTCGGCACCGCGGTCGGGACCGTTGCCTGCCAAAAAGCGGTTGTTGTAGTAACCGGCATACACAGGTGCTGCCGGGTTGTCGATGTTGAAGATCATCACCCCACCAACACGCTCCAGGGAAACAAACAGGTAGTGACTTCCGTTGATGAACGCAGTAGCGACTCCTTCGGGTTCAGGACCCTTATCATCACTTCGGTTTTTCGAAGCAACAGCCCCTGAAGAGTTACTTGCGTTGAACATTCCGGTCAATGAAGGGTGTGTGGCTGTGATCTGCTCGAGCAAATCTTTCGAATCAAATACCAAAGCTCCTGTAGCGGCATTCCAGATCGAGAACGAACGCGTTCCCAACAGGTGAATTTCGTCTTTATCGCCATCGCCATCCGTATCTCCGGTAGCCTGGAGTGCATTCAAACGACCCAGGAACTGGTTGTGTTTCAAAATGTTTTGGTCAGGGAAAGCTGTTGCGTCCAATGAAGTAGCCGACAGGCGTGCCACATCGGTAATGGCTGCAAACTCGCGGGCATCCCCTTCGTTGGCAGAGAAAATGTATTCCTGTCCGCCGATGGTTGCGTGTGCCAAAGCATCCGGCATGAAAGTTCCTTTTGCAGGAATAGAGCTGATGTAAATACCGGCTGTCTGGTCAGAAGCATCCAATCCGTTGTTGCCATTCGAATAATCCATCAATCCCAGCGGACGGATGTCTGTAACCGTTGCCGTATTCAGGTTCACCACGGCCATTGCGTTATTTTCCTGCAAGGAAACATACGCTGTCTGGTTGTCATCGGCGATGGTGATGTATTCCGGCTCGAAATCCTGCGCGGCAGAGCTTCCAGGCCCGAAAATGCGGACTCCCTGTGCACGGAGCGTAGCTTCCTGTCCGTTGTAAGCGGTGAAACCGGCAATGGAAACGTTGGCGTTTGTCAGCGCGGCGTAACCCGGTGTCAAATCCACAATTGCTATCGAACCAACCGGATCGACGGAGTAATCGGATTTCGGCTCACCTTCACAGGCTACTACGATCTTCGTATGGTCGTTGTTGAATGTGATCATGTCCGGCATGGCGCCAACCGTTACCTGGTTGATGAACACACCGTTGCTGTTGAAAAAGGCAACAGACCCGTTTGCCTGCGGATCGGTGTTTTCGACCGCTACGGCAACTACACCGTTGTAAACAGCCAGGGAGTTGATGTTCCCGTAAGGCGCCATTGAAACGGAAGTGATCAAAGAAGGCGCGCCCGGGTTGGTGAAATCAACGACGTCCAGTTTCGCCCCGATCGAGTTGGCGATATACAAACGGTAAGTTGTGGAATCGTAGGCCACGATCTCGGCCGAGTTGGTTCCTTCTGCTCCGTTGCTGAAGCTCGTCAGCAGGCTCATTTGCAATTCGTTGGTCGGTGCCGGATTCTGGTAATCGTTGTCCGTTAAGTAAATAATCTGGAAACTGTTTCCAACAATGTTGGCATTCACGGTTCCAACCAGTTTCACGATAATACGTTCCGTACGCTCGGCCAGCACATCGTTATTCAGGTCGATGGTAAAAGGAAATGTTCCGTTGGTATTCGCAGGAATAACCAGGGTATCATTCGACCAGGAGAAATCACTGCCCTGAGTGGCATTGGTATAGGTTGAAAGCCCGAACACCACTTTCGCAGGACTGGCGTTTGCATTGGCAAAAGTCACGTTTACGATAGCGGTTCCTGCTGTTTCACTTACTGTTTGTGTAACGCTGGAAATAGCTGCGGACCCCGGAGGATCTACGGTTCCTAAAGAGATTGCGGTAGTGTTATCGTTCACAGCGGTTTGTGTACTCCACGCACGCTGCCCGAACCATTGGTTGGTTGCCGTATTAAAAAAGCCTGTTGCTTTGATGGACACATCCGAACCGGGATCGCCTGCAAAAAAGGAATTGGTTTGCAATTTTCCACCAGCATAACGGTCATTTACCGGCAATTCATACCCGGCAGACCCACCGCTAACGAGGGCACTTCCGATACCGGTACCGTAGAACAAGGCATCCACCGGCACAGAGCTGTTGGTGATACTTCCGATAGGCATATTAAACACGGCAATACCGTCTGCATTGGCACCACCGTTTCCGAATACGCCTGCTGCTGCGTTTCCGAATCCGTCGCCCGGGGTTGTTACCACGTCGATAACGCGCAATTTTGTTCCGGTAGGAAGCATCGTTGAACCGCCTACGTAAACAACGTCGCCTGTGTTGACGGTACCGGTTGTAATGGAAAAGCCGTAGCTAACCGATCCGCCGGCAATCCATCCGGCTGCGGTAGCTGTTCCGTTGTTGGAAACCACAACAGCATAAGGCGTTACGGAAAAATCAATTGGTTGGGTGGCTACCAACTCGACCCATTCGAAGGCGTTGTCGGTGCCGTTAGGATTGGCTAACACTTCGCTGATGACCAACCCCGGATTTTGGGCGAAGGACGCGAGTGCCTGAAATACAAATGCTAAAAGGATGTAGCTTTTTTTCATGAGTTAAGAACTTTGGTGCAAAGGTCTCGCCATGACGTAAATGCCAGATCAGCGCAAGATCAAACAATGATGATTGTTTTGTTGCAGAAAGATTATCGGAAGAGTGGATTTGTTAATGATTTGGCAAGATGGGGTAAAGGAGAGTTTATGTTTAGGTAATGAAGAGGCTTCATTGATGCTAGAATGGTATTATAAATCGGGTTTTATTATTTTTGAAATGAAAATATGACGCCACATTCTATAAACGACTAAGCATGACTTCAAAAATACGCCCTGCTATTCTTAAAAAAATTACCAGCACATTAGATAATACTTTGAATCAGATTAACTCTTATGATTTCATTATCGATTCAAAAAACGGACAGGTGATTATTACGTATCACTACAAACCTGAAACTTTCTTTAAGTTCTCGTTTCAAAATCAGGTGGAAGAGTATACAAAAAAAGTCGAGTACAATGCAAATACACGGAATGCTGCACTGGCTTTGTATGGGACATCAGAAATAAAGACCAAGGAGGTCGTAAAACAAGATTTCAATATACAAGGGACAATGTCTCCTGGAGGCTTATCCACCGAAGAACAATTTGATCTCTACGGTCTCATCGATTTGCAGAAAAAGTTAGGTAATTGGATTAATTATATATGGGAAGATCTTTCTGCCGATCCTGCAATACGGTCCTTTCAGGACAAACAAACAGAACTCTTGGAGTTTTTAAAGCAATATAACTTTGATGCCATTCCAAATGGAGATGATCATTTTTCGAAAGAGGAAATTGAAATGATTAAACAAAAGCTGGATGCTATTGAAGAGTCATTCAAAAAGAAACTTAATGAAGCTATTGAGGATAAAAATCAGCTAAAATCAGAACTGAATGAACTTAAAAGAGAGTTTGAGACATTTAAACAAACCATTCTTAATCTTACCAAGAAAAACTGGATCAAGGCTACAATAACTAAGTTATTTGTATGGGGGTCGAAAAAGGAAAATCAAGAACTATTGAAGGCTGCAGTAAATTGCGGAAAGTCTCTTTTAGAAAATTCAAAGTAGGAAGGGCTTAATTTTTTCGGTGAAAGTATTTTTACTTGTTCAAAACCAACTCGTTTATGAATTCTTGCAATCGCTCCTTTGTTAGCTGATCATTTATTTCCGGATTGGCTAATTCAAAAATGACTTCTTGCATTTCTTCCGTCTCAAATTCAATATCTTCTCTACATTCGATCGCATTCGCCCAATTTGATAATGTTTGAAAATCGATTTTATCGTTAAGACATCTTTGCAAAACATTTATGAAGTCGTTTTCGGTTACTATTAACAAGGGTATTTCACTATCCCAGGAATATTGGGATAATTCTTTTTCTAAAACCTCAATACTTTGTTGAAGTAAAACCAAATCGGCCAATAGTTCTTTTCTTGTCATATTTGGATTACATTATTGATGTCATACGAATGTTCATTTATGCATGTAATACTTATTCACCACCCTTGCCACAGAATGATCTTCCGACGCATATTCGATCAGCACAGTATCGCCCACAGACATGTCCAGGTAATCGCCAGGTGCGGTAACCTGGTATTCTTTCCCCGAAACGGTATAACTGACGATTGCTCTTTTGCGGTGCTTGAAGGTGCGGCCTTTTATGTTGGTCAAAATCCCGAATGTCTGTTTGGTAGGTCCGTTTAATGCGTTTGCTTCGCGGGATTCACGCCAGATAAACCAGGCAAGAATGATGATCCAAATACTTATAAAGATGCCGATAACTAGTCGTCGCTGCTTCATCGCACAAAAGGAGACCGAGATTTATTTACTCAAAAACAACATCGCCACCGCCAAATCAGATGGTGTGGTAATCTTGATGTTTTCTTCATTGCCATCCACCAAATAAATCGCTTCCCCTGATTCTTCCACCAAACTCGCGTCATCGGTAATGCCATCGTGGAAAGGAATAGTATAAGCCTTGCGGATCACCGGTGCATGAAAGACCTGCGGCGTTTGTACAATGCGGTAGGCGGAGCGCTGAACGGCTTCGCTGTGGTGGTTGTCGACGCGGCGCAGGGATTCCTTGATCTCTACGACCGGGATTACGGCCTTGCGCGAAACGGCGGCTTCGAACAGGCGCTCTACGGTGGCTTTTGATACCAGCGGACGAACACCGTCGTGCACCGCGATAACGGAACCGGTGCAGACTTCCAGCGCGTTTTTGATAGAGTGATAGCGTTCTTCGCCGCCGGCTACGACCTCGTGTTCAATGTGACAATCGTACTGCGAGCAGAGTTCTTTCCAGTCTTCGATGTATTGTTCAGGCAGTGTGAGTACAAGCTGACTGTCGGGTACAAAATGATTCAACCGTTCCAGGGTGTGGATCAGCACAGGTCGGCCCAGCAATTCCAGGAACTGCTTTGGCTGATCGGTTCCCATTCGTTTACCGATTCCTCCTGCTGTGATGATGATCGAACGTGTTTCCATGGCATAAAAAAGGTCCCTACAATTGCAGAGACCTTCGAATATGTTGATACAATTATTTTATCTGGTTCGGATCTTTCGCCGCTTTGTCGCTCAGTTTTTTCTGCGTCCACAACCAGTAGAACATACCGAAAAACCCAAGTACGATGAAGCTGTAATTTGCTTTATCTCCCACCCAGTCAAAGAACTGGAATGTCCACTGAAGAAAATCTGCTATCGCCTGGAAGAATGGAGTAGAACTCATAACAATCAAATTTTATGGAACAAAGAAAGTAATTTATTCTTACAGGACAATAGATAATGCTGATTTTTGAAAATTATCAATTGGTAAATTATGAATTATCAAGACGGCTGCTTCTTTTAACTGAAACACTTGATAATTGTTCAATTCATAATTGATAATTGGCTTGTGCACCGAATGGGACTGCTACCCGGATTTTAATTCAGCATTCCCTTCCGCGTATACTTCCACATCCAGTACTGCATGAGCGGCACACCGACCATCGTAGGAGCCAGCCAGGGAATCCATACAGGTTCCACGTTTCGCACATTCACCACCATAAAAGCGGTAAACGTAGCGATGTAAGCGCCCATCATAAACCCGATATGCCGCACCAGCCAAGCCAGTTTCGGAACCGGTTTGCCCGAGAAAATGACGTAATACGTCCGCAGGTCGAGCAAGGCCAGGAACAGGCAGATTCCCCCGAAAACAAGTAAAACAATGTTGAACGTAGCGATCATACAACATCCGGTTACCAATCCCAATGCAGTGGCCAGCCAATCGACCGCGTTGGGCCGGAGTCCTTTGTTTTTTACCGAACGATACCCCCCGATGTTCTGGTAAGCGGCAAATCCGGCAATTAACAACAGGAACTCGTTGAGTTTAACAGTCGATATAACCGCTGCTGACACGGCCACCGTGAGCATGAGGTAAAAGAACATGCGGCCGGTAAGTTTATGAATACGCCGGCCTTTTTTGGAAAGAATGGCTCCAAGGCCTGCTCCCAAAGCCAAAAATCCGGCAGTTACGTGAATAATCAGCAGAATGGTAAGAAAGAGTTTCATACGGTCTTTTTTCTGCAAACATGCAACTGCACAGAGGGTAATGCAAGCCTGTAGGGCTGAACGGAAGTTTTTGGGATGAACCGACAAGGCATTTTCCTATTTTTGCCGGTAAACAAGTCTTGCATGTTCACATTCTTACGCCGTCCATATCCACATGATATAACGCTCAGGCGTATGTTGGTAACGGCCTTGCTTTTCGGATTGTTTGTTGCGGGATTCCTTTTTTTGTTCCAGCCTTTCGGGGTGCAGTTCCTGGGTGAACAAAAAGCTGCGGTATGTGTCGGATTCGGCGCTTTGTGTACAGTGGTGATTGTTTTGCTGAATGGATTCATCCCATGGATTTTTCCAAACGTATTCCAGGAACAAAACTGGACGGTAGGAAAGGAAATATCCTGGTCACTGATGCATTGTGCGGTGATTGGCCTGGGAAATTCACTCTATGTCGTATGGCTGGGAGCGAGCGAATGGACCTGGGAATTACTTCTGACGTTTGAAGCCTATACGGTGGCTGTTGGGTTGTTCCCGATTACGGTTTCCACCTTGCTGCGCGAAGTGCGCCTCAGCCGTTTGTACCGCGAGCAGTCTTCCGAACTCACCGGGCATTTGCACCGGCATGACGCCCATCATTCACCCGTAACACTGCCTTCGGATAACAAAAACGAGGCACTGACAATCAATCCGGAAAAATTGCTGTTCATTGAAGCAACCGATAATTACGTAACGGTTTATTACCAAGACGAGCAGAATGTTTCGAAGTCGGTTTTGCGTTCTACTTTAAAAGCACAGGAGGAGGCATTGGCGGAAATCCCCGGGATGTTTCGTGCGCACAAGAGCTACCTGGTCAACTGCAACCGTATTGCCAAAGTTTCAGGCAACGCACAAGGGTATAAATTACAGCTGGAAGGCGTTGAAAGACAGATCCCTGTATCGCGGAAGCAGAATGAGGAATTGAGGAAAAGGGTATGGTAAATAAAAAACCGGCAACTCTCTGAATAGAACAGCTGCCGGTTCAAAAAAAGAAATGGTTACGCGGCGTTGGCCCCGATAATAATAAGAATCGCAAGTGCACTGATGCACAAACCGACAATCGCGCAGATACGACCGGCGTTCATTTGTTTATACGAACCTTCGTCGTAGCGTCCCGGGTCTTGCTGGTAAGCTTCAATATGACGTTTTGTGGTGCTCAGGGTGATGATCGACAAAATAATACCGATCAAACCGGCCAAAACAATGGAAATAATTCCCATAGCCAAAGCACCGCCTGCTCCGGGTAGTTTTTCTTTCGGCTTGTTGGAATCCCAGTTTGTGTTAGAGTCAATGATTTCGCTCATAAGTTATAGTTTAGAGATAAAGTTTGGTTCTAAAATAAACGAATTTTTCAAATTACGAATTCGCTGCAACGATTACCGCTACGATCAGGATCGCAAATCCCGAAAGCGACAAACCGACCACCGCGCATGTGCGTCCGGATTTTACCTGCCGGAAAGAAGCTTCGTCGTAACGGTCGGGATCATTGTGGTACATGTGGACCTTGCTTCCCGAAGTTGCCAGGGTAATGATACCCATGATCGGACCGAGCAGCCCCATAAAAAACACGATGCTCAGGATTCCCATGGCCAATACGCCGCCCGAACCGGGAATTTTTTCTCTTCTGCCGGAGTTGCTCCAGTTGTTGGAGTCGATAACTTCGCTCATAACCTGTAGTTTTAAAGATTGTCGGCCTAAAATACAGGAAATTAATGGAAATACATCATTCCTTCTATCTTTGCTTTTCGCATGAAAAAACGCAAAAAAACAAGCGGAAAACGATCATTTGGTTTCCTGTTGATACTCGTTATCGGGCTATCGGCAGCGTATTATGCGTTCCGGGAAACGAAGCAGCAGCAACAGCGGAAAAAAGCACTGCTTGTTTCCTACGACCCGGATTTCAACCCGTTGCCGGCTGGTTTTGCCCGCGACCACCGCGATTCCATCGAAGCGTTTTTCAATGACCGCCTGCAGCTGAAAAGCTTTCACGGCATGTTCCTCGTAGCCAAGAACGGCGAAATTATTTACGAGCGTTACCAGGGCTTGGCCAATGAAAAGACCAACCTGCGCTTTAATGCGGAAACGCCGGTCCATGTGGCATCGATTTCCAAAACGATCACGGCCATTGCGGTACTGCGCCTGGTGGACGCCAACAAAATCCAGCTGGATAAAGACATCCGCCATTACCTGCCGCAGATTCCCTATAAAGGTATCACGGTGCGTATGCTGCTCAACCACCGCAGCGGGATTCCGTACTACGGCTATTTTCCCCAAGAGATCAGTCCACCGGATAAACCACTGACCAACAAACGCATCCTGCGCATCCTCAAGCATTACCACCCGAAGCTGTATTTTCCATCCAATACACAGTTTGCCTATTGCAATACCAACTATGCTTTGCTGGCGCTGATCGTGGAAAAAGTGACCAAAAAACGGTTTCCGAAAGCGATGCAGGAGTGGGTCTTCGGACCGCTGAACATGAAGCACTCGTTTATTTACGAACCTGCCCGCGACAAGGAGCCGATGGCGCTTTCCTACAATTCGCGCGGTGTGTTGCAGGAAGTCACGCAGCTGGATTTGGTGTACGGCGATAAAAACGTGTACACCACTGCCCGCGACTTGCTGCGCCTGGACAAAGCAACGTATTCGAACAACTTCCTGAGCAAGCGCATGAAAGCCGAAATGTTCAAAGGCTACAGCTATGAACGTCCGGGGAAGGCTAATTACGGACTTGGCATCCGAATTCGTGAAGAAAAGGGAAAGACGCCGTTCTTTTTCCACACCGGCTGGTGGCACGGCAACACGGGTTGTTATGCATCGATGCGTTCCGACACGGTCTGCATGATCGTTCTTTCCAATCATTACACGCGTCGTGTGTTTGGGATCAACCGCCTGTCGCTGGCATTCGGCAATTACCCGTTTGCACCGCTCGACCCGATGGAGAAAACGGATAAAGAAGGGGAAAGTCCCTGAAAAACGAAAGCGCAATTACCGGGATAACTGCGCTTCAACTAGATGAACGAATCGGGTTTAACCGGTAATTCCGCAACGGGAATTCAGGATGTTCCTGAAAGCGCTCCATTCCGAACCATGAATTGCACCGTCAAAATCATCCCAACGCGTACCGTTCATTGCCAGTACGGCCTGGATCTTGGAACAATCGGCGCACTGCATAATTTTGTTGATCGCATTTTCATCGTCGTCGCCGCAAAAACCTTCGATCAGGTTGCGGAACAACTGATGTAAATTCTGTGCGGTGAGGGCATTGATTTGTGCGCAGGTGGCCCGGTTGACGAATACACGGGTTGCGTCATCGTCCCAGGATGAAAAGCTAATGATTCCGCACACGCCGAGCATTACCTGCAGATCATCGAATTCGCTGCCGTCGAGATCGGATTGCAGGTTGTTTAATCCCACCAGGTTCACAACCGCTTGTTTGCGTGCACATGAGAGGCATCCGAGCAGTTTCAGGATGGCATTTTCATCCTCGTCGAATGTTGCGCCGCTCAGCATATTGTTGATCAGGTCACGGATCACCGAATCAGACAGTGCGTTGATCTGGGCACAGTTCATGCGACTCACGAAAAGGCGTGTTGCGTCGTCGTCCCACGAAGCAAAGCTAATGATGCCGCAATTTCCTAAAATGAGCTGCAGTTCGTCAAATTCACTTCCGTGGAAATTGTCCTGGATCAGCTCCACTCCAACGCGATTGGTAATGGTGCGCAATCGTTCGCAGGGAAGGCATTTGAACAATTTGAGCATGGCATTCTCGTCATCGTCGCCGGTAGGACCGCTGATCATGGAGTTGATCATTTCTACCAGCTTATCATCGCTGAGGGCATTGAGCTGAGCACAGGATCCGTTGTTGATGGTATCGCGTGCACGATCGTCGTCTTCTGCATTGAACCAGCTGCCGATCCACTCAAAAAGTTCAACAATGGCGTCAAAAATCCCGGTTATAATGACGCCGATAAGCGTTAGAACAAAAGGAATAATACCTGCCAGGATGCCGAGGAAACCTTTGCCCCGTACATTTTTTTCCCAAAAATCATTCCACCAGCCCCAGATAGTCTGGGCTGCGCCGGTTCCAAATTTTCTCATAGTAAGTTGTTTTTAGTAATAAATAAGGCCATTGATGATCCGTCGGACCAAACAAATCTCTTTTGACGAATTCAACTATTAGGGAATGCGAATTGCCGAGAGAACGTAGTCTTCGTAATCAAGTGAATAGCTGATGCAAGTAAACCATTAATTGTGAAAAAAACATCAGTATATATACGGTATTTTTCGGGCAAAAAAATGTGGTTTTCCGCAGATGCAGCCCTGCTTGTATGCAATACTCCCTGTTTTTTGCGTTAAAGAAGAAAAAGCCGGGATGAACATTAGCCACAGACCTGTTTTGACGCTTTCAATTGTTTTGGCCATTGCCGCATTGTTTGTGCCGGTGGTCTGGCTCGAAGTAAGCCGCGAAGGGTATGCATTTTACGGACCCAACGTTCCGCATGTGTATATTTACGGCGGTTCAATCACAGGCAAGGATACCTCTTTCTGGGGCATTGCCTTTGCGATCCGGTTCCAGCAAGTATTCATCGCCCTCTTTATCCTGCTGGCGCTGCTTTCCGTGGCGATCAAAAATGTTTCCCTTGTTTTTCCGCTGCTGTTTGTGCAATTATCGTTGCTGCTGTTCTTCCCGTTTTGGCTGGCGGCCTACATCAACGGCGTGGTCTGTAACAGCGATGGTGCCGGTTTGACCGAGCATTATGATATTGGTATGTTGATCTACGTAATATTGGTCGGGTTGAACATCACTGCGATTGTGCAGGTGTATCGGACCCGTCAATTTTCACAAGGGTAAATTTCCTCAATTCGGGCTCACAATACTTTCCTTAAAATGCGCCGAAAGCCGGATGTTCGGGCTGCAATCGGATTGCATGGCAGGGTTCTTTCGGGATGTTTTGCCCGGGAAGCGATAGTGCGACATGCCGGTTTTGGAAGAAAGAATGGTTTCGTTGCCGGAGTTGATCTGCGTGTTGAGCACGTTGCGTTTGTGTAGCATAAGTCGGAGTGTTTGGTGTTTTTCAAATATCCACTACAACAACTTACCGGGGAAGCGTATAAATACCTGTTTTTGAAAAGCGGCGGTTTTTCCGGTAGAAAAAGTTCAAGGGTTCAAAAGTTCAAGGGGTTCAAAAGTTCAATGTGTCCAAAATTTGAACTTTTGAACCCTTGAACTTTATTCGCACACTTTTTCGGAATATTCGTAACGATGCGAGGACCAGTTTTTTCCGAATAAAATAAGGTAATTATATACAATCCTGACCCGGCTTATCCCATTACAAGAAATGCTTTATCAAGATCATTTTGACTTGGGTTAAATTTGAACACATCGAATCTCTTAGCAATGTCTACCATTATTTCTGGAGAATCACATTGTATGAAAATGATGTATTCGTCTCGATTAAACTCTCCGATGACGAATAATTTGATTTCTTGCCTTGATGCCTCAATCCAATCAATCATATTGGCTAGCACCCTAAGTCTATTTGATATTAGACCAGCTGGGACATGAAGCCGATAGTAACTGGTTCTATTCTCATCAAAAGCCTTATTCATCATTTACGTTGAGTTTGTTTTGTAATTCTACGTAAGATTTGTGCAATTTGTTATACTCCGACAGCAAAAAGAATGTAGTTAAAGGCAGGTTATTTATGAAGCCAATTAAACCAGACTCTTTAACGGATATAACGGCAGACGTTTTTCCGGGCGGGAAGGTAATTCCTTTCTTTGCAGACACCTCCATTATTAATCCTGAATCATCGCGGACAGTTAGTGTATTGTCATTGTGCAATGAGTGCATTTTTTCCTCTAATTCCTTTGGGGATAGTATTTCATTGTTAGCTTCCATATTGACTTGATTTTTATGTTACATTTGAGTGTTATTATAAAGTAGGCGTATAGCCTTATCTGTTGTATTCGAGAACGACCAAATTTTGAAATGCAACCACAGGTAAGATTTAGCGCAGCATCCTTGCGACTCATATTGTCATGGGCGTGGATACTGTTATCTTATCCGGGTTGCATGGGCTTTGGTCGGCCTTCGAGTATTCGTTTAAGGTATTCGGGTCCACGCCCGCTCATTTATAATCGTTCTGGTGGACCGCAGATCAACTATTCAACTGATGAAAAGTCAAATAGCCAGAGTCTTTATAGCGTTAGCTATCGGTATTATTACTTGGCAGATTGCCGGTAATATCACCCGAACGAGCAAATATTACATCCTAGGGCACGGTAGAAAAATGGAGGTTCCGAGATCGCTTTACGAATCGAATGCCGGATACACGTACCCAGAGGAAAAAACATTCAACGATGCATACGGAATTCCATGCGGATCGGTTGCGTTTGCTGTGTCTTTGATTGTATTTTTTGCCCCAGGGCTACTACATAGAGATAGGGTAAAAAGGGAAGGATGAAACCCTTCCCTTTCCAGTCCATCCGCACAATTATGTAAACTTCCAAATCCCCATAATTATGACAGAAGAACAATTGAAAATGTCTATTATTTCAGCGCAAATATTCGCGTTGAAGAAAACGCTGATCACGAGTAATGAAGCGATTGAGAAATTCAACAAGTATTTAGGTGACTACGAATTTCAAGAAACCTTTAGTGCAAGTACAGAAGACGCCAACAAGTACAAGGACATGATAAACAAGGTTAAGATTCATTGACTTTTGATGTCACTATGGATATTTCATCCAACTTATTAATTGCGCCACGAAGTACATTATGTGCTCGTTGATGCGTCATGCCGTTTAGGATGTTCAGTATTTTCTGAACGTCCTTTTCATGTTCTATTTTTTCGTGCTCTTCCATGGTAATACTAATTACTGATCAGCCTTTTATACGGAAGGCTTTTGCCGTATGCGTTGTTTAATGTATGGTTGAGCCTTTCTGTCTCGGTTTCAAATCGTGTGTTGTACCGGAAGGAAAACTCATCAGCGTACTTTTGCAGATATTTCCTACTTGTTTTGTGATAGGTTCCGTTTATCCCGCGTTTGAGATGCGACCAAAAACCTTCCAGTGTATTCGTTGTTACATCTCCCTCGCTGTAATACTGACCGGCTCCGTGATTCACGAAATTATGGTCGTATGTAGCGTTCAGTCCCCAGTAAGCCGACCATTCGTCGGTCATTAGTTTTGATCCTGGCTCAATGTTTTGGTAGATCAATGGCTGTATTTGTTTTTGACTTGTGTCTTTCGTTACAAAGCAGTAAACAGATTTCGTTTCCCGACATAATAAACCAAGTATCGGTGTTTTATCCTTGAATGATCGTCCCTGTGAGTTTTTGACTTTCTTGTCCTTGTGCCGGTTCTTGTTCTTGCCACCGACAAATGTTTCATCCAGTTCAATGGTTCCGGACAACTGTTCTTTGATTGGTTCGCCAAATGCTTCCCTGATTTTATGAAGCATTGTCCATGCAGTCTTTTGTGTTACCCCAATGTCTTTTCCCATTTGGACAGAACTGATCCCCTTCTTGTGAGAGGAAAACAGATACATAGCTGCGATCCATTTTTGGAGCGGGAGATTACTGCCGGAAAAGATGCTGTTTGTTTTTACAGTGAATTTTTTCCGGCATAACTTTCCTGAGCACTTGTATGTTTTTCCGTCGTTGAATTTACATGGGTTGCTTTTGAAGCAATGGGGACAATACACACCTTTTTTCCAACGTAAATTTTCAAGATACTCAATACACTTTTCTTCTGTATTGAAGTGAAGCAGTAGGTCGATTACTGATTTGAAATTGAGCTCCGTTTCCATGGTACGTAATATTGGTAAACAAAAAGAGCGACCAACTTCCTTATTTGGAAGCAGTCGCTCAGTTTTTTCAATCGTAAGACGTTATACTATTTTCGGGGTTGGGTCAGGATTGTATATAATTACCTAAAATAAATATGGTATATTTCACAAAAAAACTGCGAACGCAGTGAAACACGCTTTCACTATGATACAGGAAACAAACAATCCGTTAGACCCCGTTCTGGACTTAACGTACGAAGTAAGAGGTGGAATTTACACCTATTATCTCACAATAACGGTTCCCGGTTACTGCCTCGACGGCGAATCCCAGCAGCTGATTACCGATCCGGTTACGGTGGCAGAATTGGCGGCGCTTGCCGAATTCAGTATAAAAGAAGGCGAAGTAAACGATGTTGTTTCATTGGATGCTGTGGAGTATAACGAATCGTGCGACAATCCTGCTGTTATGGTTACTATCAGCAACAACCCGGATGGCAAGCCCGGAAGCATTGTTGTTTTGATAAGTCCGCCGGCTGTATTGCCAGGCCATTCACCGCAGTCTGACGGCAAAGCCATTATTCGTTTTGAAAAGGCGCGTCCATGACCTTTCGGGGTCGTTTCTAACAAAGAAACCGATTGCCATTTTATTGTTTGTCGTTTGGTTTACCTGGTGTTTTGACACGTCCGCACAAACAAATAATTCGGGAAAACAGATTTCAACATCGCAGCTGAAATCATTGCTTAAAAAAGGAACCAAAGCGTATGATCACAGCGATTGGAAAACCGCAAAGCATTGTTTTCTGAAAGGCTGTGAATTAAGCAAGGCTGGCCATTCGGTGCTTGAGCTTGATTTTTGTCTGCACCTGGCCGATCTCGAACAAGTCACCAATAATAGCGGCCGGGAGCGGTTTTATCTGAAAAAAGCGCGTGCGCTTGCCCGTGAATGGAAGAAAACAGACAAGGAAATCATCGCGCTGAGTAATCTTGGGAACAATTATGCAATCGCTCAGGATTTTGACCGGGCGCGCGGTTATTTTGAGAAAAGCCTGCAACTGGCGCGGAAATGCAAGGATTTGAAAGGAGAAAGCAGGGCATTTCTGAACATTGGGAGCATCGATTATTACAAAGGAAACTGGAAAGAGGCCGTTTCGAATTATGTTAAAAGCGCTGCGATCAAAGAGCGGTTAAACGACCGGGAAGGAATCGCCATGATCCATAACAACATTGCGGCGATTTACAAGGAACAGAAGCGTTATAAAAAGAGCCTGGAATATTACCTGAAAACGACTGCCTATTATGAGCAATCGGGCGATTCTGTACTGTTGGCTGAAACATGGATCAATACCGCGATCGTGCATATTTTCATCGGGGAAAAAGACAAGGCGATCGATCTGCTGAACAACGCATTAAATTGCATACAGGATAAACAATTGCCCGAAACAATGCTGATTGCCCATACCAATCTTGCATTTGCCTACACCGAAAAAAGGAGCTACAAACAAGCGCTTCATTATTTGAAAATAGCCGAAGACGCAGCAAAACAACAGCAGGATTTACACACGCTCACATTTATTGCAAACCTGTACGGTGCCACCTGGTTTTACCTCGGAGACTATCCGAAAGCCATCCGGTATTATACCCAAAGCTACGAATCTGGGAAAGAACTTGGGTTGCTCAATGAACAGAAAAAAGCACTCTTCGGACTTTACGAAGCGGAACAAAAAACAGGCAATTTTCAGCAGGCATTAATCTGGCACGAACAGTATATGTCCATCGCCGATTCCCTGTTCAACAGCGAAAATCAGCAGCAGCTGGCCGAGTTGGAAGAAAAATACGACACCCAGCAAAAAGCGCAAAAAATAACCCGGCTCAGCGCCCGAAACCGTGCGGTTTCGCTCCAGCAGAAACTCACGTCCAATCAATTGAAGCTTTCTGTGATGAGCGGCGCGTTGATCCTGGTCGGGGTTATTTTCCTCAGCATGTTTTTCTACCAACGGTCGCGACGACAGGATGCACTGCTCGTGAGCGCGCAAGAACGTCACAATGAACAGGTGAACCAGCTCATGACCAAACAGGAAATCAATCTGCTGGAAACAGCCATTGCCGCACAGCAGGATGAGCGGAAAAAACTGGCCAAAGATATTCATGATAATTTGGGCAGTTACCTGGCAACGCTGAAATACCAGCACGAAGTTGTGAAACCGGGGGCAGAAAACCCGAAACTGCTTCAACACCACGCAGCTACCGCACAACTGATCTCAGATGCCTGTGCCGAAGTTCGAACGATTGCGCACCAGATGGCTACCGGATTTGATACTCAATTCAGCCTGGTGCCTGCGGTCAATGAATTGATCCAACGGATTCGTTCTACCTCGCAGTTTCACCTCGAATGGTATCATTATCCCGATGAACTTCAGTTGCCCCGCGCGGCGGCCGTGTCCATTTACAAAGTTATCCAGGAATTGTTTTCAAACGTACTCAAGCACGCCCGCGCTAAGAATGTGGAATGTCACGTGCATCAAAACGATGATGAGATCAATATCCTGCTCGAAGATGACGGAATCGGGTTTAACCAGGCCTCCACATCCGGTGGTATGGGATTGCTGAATATGCGCGAGCGGGTCGCTCAGCTAAACGGAACATTTGAAATCAATTCCCGGCCATCCGGCGGAACCACGGTTGTTATTATTGTACCTCTTAAACCCGAAGACGATGATTCGTTTACTGATCGCTGACGACCACCAGATTATTATTGACGGCATCAAAGCCATGCTGGAAAATGAACCGTTTGTTACCATTGTGGGTTCGGCAACCAATGGGAAAGAACTCATCAATACCGGTTTGCTGTTGGAACCGGATTTGATTTTAATGGACATCGGTATGCCGGAAATGGATGGAATTACCGCTGCCCGAAGCATTAAGAAAAGTCATCCGGCGATTAAAATCCTGGTTCTTACAACCTACGCCGACCAGAAAAGTATTCGCGAAATGCTGAAAATGGGCGTAGACGGCTACATACTGAAAGATTCCGGGAAAGGCATTTTTATTGAAGCCATTCAGGCCATCGTTGCGGGAAATACCTATTTCGACCGGCGCGTAACCGAGGTGATGATGAAGAGTTTTCAGCAGAAAAAAAGTAAAGATGTCCTCACGCCGTTGAGTCCGCGCGAAAAAGACATTGTGCGGCTGATCGCTGAAGGGAAGAGCACCGTTGAAATGGCCGAAACGCTTCACCTGAGCCTGCTCACCATCGAAACGCATCGTAAAAACATTTACACGAAATTGGGCATGAACAAAGTGGCGAGTTTAGTGCGTTATGCGCTGGAACAGGGGTTGCTGGATTAGTTCAGCCTCTGTTTTCGACCTGAAAACCCTTAAACGCCCTTCGTATCGGACATACCCGGAAACAGGTATCGGTTAATTTACCCGATTGCGGGTACAACTCCGCGTTTCATTCTACAGACCTTTGAAAAGTTGATTGCTCAACGTAATCACCGCTTTTTCTGAATTCGGCCGAAGGAAAGAATAGGGCAATAAACCAAATTTTATAAACTAAAAACAACGAATTATGTGTACAAGAGTAACTTATATGGATGAGGACAAAGCGTATACGGCCCGCAACTTTGATTGGTCAGACTGGTCGGAAGCAGGACTTTGGGTATACCCAAGCGGAATAGTACGAAATGCTGCTGCAGGATCACAGCCCATGTCATGGAAATCGCGTTACAAAAGTGTGGCAACGTCAAGTTATAATGGCGCGACACCGGATGGCCTGAATGAAAAGGGGCTTGCTGCAAACCTGCTTTGGCTGGCCCCTACGAAATACCCGGCATTGGGATCTGATAAACGCCGTAAGCCAATTTGTGTGAGTATCTGGGCGCAATACATCCTGGATATGTGCAAAGATGTACCCGGTGCCATCGAAGCAATGAATTCCGTTTATGTGGTTTCCGCAAAAGTACCGGGAACAAGTGATCCTGTAGAATGCCATCTTTCGGTGAGCGACCGGGAAGGAAACTCGGCCATTTTTGAATACGTGAACGCGCAATTGGTTATTTATACCAATGTCGATTATGTGAATGCTGATGGTGTAATTGTCAAAGGCACTTATACCAAACAGCAGCTTCGGGTTATGACCAATCAACCGACATTCAATGAACAATTGAAACTGAATGCCGAATGGGAGAAGGTAAATCAAACGGAGATTTTACCTGGTACCTGCTCGCCGGTTGACCGCTTTGTCCGTGCGACTTATTATACCAAACTGCTGCCTTTATCTACGCCAGCGAAGAAATTGGTTCCCACCGAAGCACTGTCACATTTAGTGAGTGTGCTGCGCAATACGGTTGAGCCGTTTGAAATAACGGTAAATCCCGATGAAGTGCCCAGCCCAACGCAGTATACAACCATGTGTGATCACACAAAAGGCATCTACTATTTCAACCAGGCAAAAAATCCGCTGATGTCATGGGTCGATCTCAATGACTTTGAATTTTCGAAAATCACGGCAGGCTCCAACAGGGCATTTAGCCTGTCATTTAAAGACGGGGGCGCACTGCTTGCAGATGGTTCTCTGGGCGGCGGTAAATTAAATGCCGGTAATTTCCAAAAGGAAAGAGCATTCGATTTCGTTCCACATGCTTAAAAAAGCGGATGAGAAAATAATGCCCGATGAACAGTTGTTTGTCGGGTGTTTTTCAATCAGCTTATTCTGCTGGTTCTATTCCTTCTATTTTATACGGGGGCTCTTTTCGCCATTCCAAGCCATATTTTTCGTCCATAAAACAAAAGCGCAACGTTCTCACACTGCGCTTTCCATTTGTGTTTGTTAGATGCGATTACCCCTGTGCGGGAAACTTCGTCACATCCATGAAGAAAATCTCCCACGTATGTCCGTCGAAATCTTCGATTTTTCGCAGCTGCATAAAGCCGTAATCGGTCATTGGCATTGGTTCCGTGCCACCGGCTTTTAATCCCGCATCAACAATTTCATTTACTTTATCGACGCTTTCCACCGATAAAGCAAACAAAGCTGCGATCCCGCTTTTCGTGTCGGCAAGTGGTTTGTTGGTAAATGTTTTGAACTTCTCGTGGCCCAGGATCATGAGGAAAATGGCATCGCTCCAAACCATGCACTTTGCATCGTTGTCAGAAAACATCGGGTTGATTTCGAACCCGAGCTTGGTGTAAAAGTCCGCTGATTTTTCGACGTCCTTTACTGCTACATTGATAAATACCTGTTTCATTTTTTTGAATGTTGTTATTGATTACTGATGCAAAAATGAGAAGGTAAAAATGCAAAAACCTTTACAAATGTTGAGAAAGAAAAAATTTAGTTGCTGTAGCCGAAAATCCTGCTCAGCTGAGTGGGCGTAATGCCAAGATAGGCCGCGATCTGGTGTTTCTTCAACCGGTTTACGAGGTCGGGGTACTTTCTCAAAAAATCGGCGTAGCGCACTTTGGCCGAATCACTTCGCAGCGAAACTTCATACGGTTCCTTGTCGATCACCCAATGCTGCTCAAGGTAGCGGATATAAAAAGTAGCCACGTCATCAAAGTTCGCAACCAGCTTTTTGAATTCATTGAAATCGTATTCCAGGACGGTGGTTTCTTCCAGCGCCGTGATGTCGAACAAGCTTTCCGTTTGAGTCAGTATTGCGGGCATGGAACCGGCAATCCGTCCTTCCGGGAAAAAGTACTTGATAATCGTTTCGCCCTTTTCATTGATATAATACTGCGAAAAAAGCCCTTTCACCACAAAAGCCACTTTCTTCGGCGTCTGCCCGATCCGCACAAAGTTTTCGCCTTTTTGATAGGTCTTTTCCACGAGCAGGTTTCGCCAGGCATCTTCAGCGGCCGGTGATAGGTTGGTGTAGGAGCGGATTTTTTGGAAGAGGTTTTGGGTCATTTTGGTGAGGGAATTTTGGGGTAATGATAGAGAAAAGTAGGGAGTTTGGTCACGGAGCGCTGTCTTTTCTGAACGCTTTTAACTTAAATCACTGCGAATAATAAAACATCTCGATTCTTTCCGGCGAGCAAATTTACCTTTAAATAGGTCGATTCAAAATTTGAATGAATGAAACAATTTATCGAAAGTATTTTATTGATCCTGATCGCAGTTTGTTCGGCTGGTTGCTCTGAAACGGGAAGAGGTAAGGCCCTTATGAAAACCCCGGTCCAGAATCCGGTTAACATCATTTATCCCGTTAAAAAAGACAGTATTCGTATTTCCGAATGCTATTATACTGATTTGTCGGATGCGTTTAATTACAGGATTTTATATAAATGCTTCTACGCTGATTCATCCAGTACCGATGTTTACATAATCGATAAGAAACGCGGCAAAATAGTTGATTCCATCCATTTCGAGAGCGTCGAGCTGGCAATAGACGGTTTGTTTTTTGATTGTAAAAAAGGATATAGTTACCTGGGAGATAAAAACAGGATTCCGGAAGTTCAGGACAATTATGCCGGTGAATTTATTATTGCTGATTTCAACTTTGATTTGAAGGAAGATATTGCTGTGATACAATATATTGGCGGGAATGGAGGACCTCAGTACAGGTATTATGTACAGGGGCAAAATCAAAGATTTAAGTTGGACGATTTCCTTACAGATTGGATGAGTTATTTCCCGGTTGAATTTGATCCTAAAAAGAAAACCCTGCTGACCTCCGTTCATGCAAATGCCTATAGTGAATGGCGAACGATCTATCAATACAGCGGTTCCGGTAAGTGGAAATCCAGAAGCGACGGGTATCTTTTTTGTGGCGAAAATGAAAGAATTGTAAGAGATCCGCAGGAGCTCGATTCGTTAATCAGGGCAGCTCAGGAGCTTTAAGGAAAGGAAATGAAAAAGCCAATGGGTGTAATGGTCCACACTCGAATCTCACACTGCAGAAGAGAAGAGATTAAGAAAATAAGAGTGGGTGTGAGAGCGAGGATTGAGGGAAAAGGAAAAAGCGCAACGTTTACACATTACTGTTGGAAAAGTAAGATCAAATGGAACCGTCCACACTCGAATCTCACACTCGCGCTGAAAGAAAAAGCGCAAAATTACCTCAGTGTGAGTTTGAGTGCGAGTCTTGAGGGAAAAAGAAAAAGCGCAACGTTTACACATTGCGCTTTTTCTTTTTGTAGCGAGGACACGACTCGAACGTGCGACCTTCGGGTTATGAGCCCTAATAAAACTGGTTTCTAATGAACTCTAATGAACCAGAAAGCCCAATTTATAAGGGTTTCTCAAAAATCGGAGTTCACTAAAAAACATGAAAAACAGCCATTTGTTGTACCTATGTTGTACCAAATTTTCGTATCTTTAAAGTACGTAAACTATTCATTATATGGCGACTGTAAAAGTTGTACTCCGAAAGAAAGAAAACAAAGATGGTACTTTTCCGCTTGCATTGCGGATTACAAAGGAAAGAAAAACCTCTTTTATCCATCTTGGTTATAACCTCGATATGAAGGATTGGGATGCGGATGCGCAGCGGGTCAGGAAAGCTCACCCGAATGCGACCAGGTTGAACAACTTCATCGCCTTCAAGATTGCGGAGGCAAGTGACAAGTCTCTTGACGTTGAGACAAAGGCTGAACACGCGACAGCCAGTATCATTAAGCGCAGCCTGAAACCAAAGTCTGGATCATCGTTTTTCAAGCAAGCAGAAACCTACCTTTCTGTTTTGCAAAAGACCGGAAGCTATGCGTCATACGTGACTGAAAAATCGCGCATCGAAAAGTTCAAGGAATTTTTGACTGTCAAGGATATTTCGTTTTCTGAAATTTCTGCTGCATTGTTAGAACGGTTCGTCATTCACTTGAAAGCGAACAGAGGTGTTAGCGAACGCACGGCTATGAATTATTTGCTTGTCATCAGAACCATCTATAACAGGGCAATTGAAGATGGTGTTGCGGACAGGAAGTATTATCCTTTTGGCAAGGGAAAGGTTTCAATCAAGTTCCCCCAATCGACAAAAGTTGGTAGTGACCGTGGGGATGTTGAGAAACTAGAAAATGCGGAACTGGATTCACCATCGCACGACCACGCTCGTAACTTGTGGCTGTTCTCGTTTTACTTCGCAGGGATGCGGATTTCTGACGTGCTGCGTTTGCGTTGGTCTGACTTCTATGCAGGTAGGCTACATTATACAATGGGAAAAAACCAAAAGCCGGGGACACTCAAGGTACCGGAAAAAGCCTTTGAAATTCTCAAAAAGTATGAAGCACAAAAAGAACACCCGGAAGATCTGGTCTTTCCGGATTTGAAGACTTTACCAAACCTTGATAATGACTTTGAAGTCAAGCGACGGATTTCATTTGTGGTTACGAACCTGGACAAAATCATGCGGGATCATGTCGCACCAAAAGCGAAAATCCAGACCAAAATGTCCATGCACATTGCCCGTCATACCTTTGCGACGCTTGCGGGTGATAAAATTCCCATTCAGATGTTGCAAAAGCTTTACCGTCACAGCGACATCAAAACAACAATCGGTTATCAGGCGAATTTCATCAACAAGGATGCGGATGATGCTTTGGATGCGGTTTTGAATGGATAATTCTTAATTTAGGAAATATTAATTCGCTATTCACTGAGGCTCTAAGTGGTCTAAGTGCTTGGTCTAATACAGGGTTTTAAGCACAATTAGTTATGAAGAGAATTTTTTTATCCCACTCATCATTAGACAAACAATTTGTCCGACAGATCAATCATCGTTTGATAGAAAATGGATTGTCAACATGGCTTGATGAAGCAGAAATAAAGATTGGTGACAGTTTACTGAGAAAAATTTCTGAAGCGATAGATGATATTGATTTTGTTTTGGCATTTATTTCAGAGAACTCAATAAAGTCCAGATGGGTTGAACTTGAACTAGAGATTGCAATGACTCAACAACTGGATACTGGCAAAGTCATTGTACTACCGATCTTTAAAGATAAGGTTGAATTGCCGCCAAATCTGAAATATTTAATCGGAAGAAGATATTGTGATTTATCCAACAAAGAAAGGTTTGAGCAAGAGTTTGTCATTCTTTTGAGAACTTTAGGCATTCCAGCTGGATTGGCTCCAGACAAGAGTAATTTAAGTCAATTTGAATACCTAGATGTTGTTATTTGCGAGAATGAAATATTCAGCATTGCGACTAAACTGAATGGAACTAATAACTTTTTAATCAATCCCGATGGCAAAAAGTACTTTGAAAAATTCTGTTATTTGATTCATATAAGTAAAGAAGGTGAGGTAAGTTCCTGCATGTTTTCTAAAGATATTTGTGTTGGTCATGGGACGTTGGAACTAATTGATAATCATGTACATGTTTTCGTTAACTATAAGCTTATACAGGGTAGTTACAGCATGAATGGCACAAGGTATGTGATTAGAAAAAACAACTTGACTGCACAATTTGTGCGAGAAGAATTAAAAGAAGATAATTGGGGATTTTATCCTGTAATTCTTGATAAAGACACGATTCAGCATTTTAGTTTTAACAATTATCATGATTGCCTTAACAGTAGCAAGGGCGCAAAAATACAACCATTTGAAGCAGAAGAAAGGTATTTAAAGAATGTTTCTAACCATTCAAAAGATTTGCTTCCATCATCGAACGAGAAGATAGTTTCTTTTCTAAACGATCATATTAATCAATTCAAGAAATAGTATTTTCCGCAGCAAAAAACCGTATAAATACTGTTTTTTATTTCCCGTAGATTTCCTAACTATGCCTTTGTAATTCAAAACTGAACTACATGAACCCACTATTTACCGAGCGCATAGCGGTTGCTGTGCCTTACGCCAAGTTTATGTCCCACCTTTTTAATCCTGTGTCATGGAAGTGATTTGTATTCAGGAAGAAGCCTTTTGGAAGATGGTTGACGAGGTTGTTGCTTATATCAAGTCAACAAGCGGTCAGACGGAAGACCGTTGGGTGGATGGCGATAGGGCAAAACAGCTTTTGAAAATCTCATCCGACACGACACTTCAAAAGTACCGCGACGAGGGCAAGATCCGGTTCACGCAGGAACCGGGCGGCAGGGTCATTCTCTATGACCGGGAATCAATAGAGAAATTCCACGAGAACAACGCCAAAGAACCTTTCAGCCATGGCAAAAAATAGGTTTATCAAAAGCCAGTTCGTCAATCATGAACCGTCAAAGCAATATGAGGTTGGTTTCAACAAGGGGTACATGCTTGCACAGGTTTTGCCGGCGATAACCGAGCAGATCATGGACATTGAGGGCAATAATCCGGGGTTAAGAGGCTTCAAGGACGGGGCGGAATTGTACCGTCTAGAAGTCACACGGGGTTTCCTTTTGGACAAGAAAGCCATTGATGCGGAGGTGATGTCAATGAACTTCAAGGACGATTGGTTAAAGTCCCGGATTCAGGGTTATGAGTTAGCCGAGAAAATGCCGGACATGGTTTCAATGATTATGACCGCGGAAATGGACAATCCCTCCCGCAACATGGAAGCCTTGAAAGAGGGCATTACAAGTTACCTCCATGACTCGATGAGCGACCTGAAACGCGCTTGGGATAAATCAGCAAAAGACAGCCGACCCGACCCCTCGCATGACATGCCTCACGACTTGGACAAAGACCCTGATTTGGAACGCTGACCTTTTTTCTTTTCACCCGCAATGAGAACATTTGATATGGACACCCGCTTGCTGCAACTGTCGGAAACGACCTACTGGACAGCAAGACACGCCGTTGAGGGCGTACAGATTTTTGGCGGTATCGGTTCAGGCAAAACCTCCGGCTCCGGGCGCATGCTTGCCCTGTCATACCTGAAGGCAGGTTTTGGCGGACTTGTGCTGACAGTCAAACCCGATGAAAAACAGTCCTGGGTGGATTATTGCCGGATAGCCGGACGGGAAGACGACCTGATTGTGATAGAACCGGGCGGCGAACATGTCTTCAACTTCGTGGAATACGAAAGCCGGAGCGGCATGACCGAAAACATCATGCAGGTGCTTAAGACCGTTATCCGGGCGGCTGAGGAAAAAAGCAGCGGCGGCTCGGACGACCAGTTTTGGCAGGACGCTCTTGATATGCTCATTTTTAACGTCATTGACCTGTGCAAACTGGCATACGGCAGGGTGGACATCCAAACCATGTACGACATCGTGCAGTCTATTCCCAAGGGCGAACAGACGCAGCATTCAGATGAAGAAAGCGATTACGAGATCGCCTTTGACCTTGCCCGGGAGAATGTCAGCAAGCAGATAGAAGAATGGAAAAACACGCTTCCCTGGGAGGTGATGAACCGTATCGGACGCAGCGCAAATGCCCTCGACACTGCCGCCTGTCAAGACCTGCCGGATGCCCGGGCTTTCCGGTTCGTCAAGCAATTCTTTCGGGACACCTACCGGGGATTGAGCGAAAAAACCCGCTCCATCATCGATTTTTCATTTTCCGGGTTTTTGTTCCGGTTGCTGCGCGAACCCGTTTACAGCCTGTTTTGCCGGGGTGAATGCACGGTGACCCCGGAGGACTGCATGACAGGCAAAATCATCCTGATAAACCTGCCCGTCAAGGAATACCACAAGGTGGGTCAGGATGCCCAGGTCATGTTCAAATACATCTGGCAGCGGGCAATGGAAAAGCGCAAGGTTTTGGACAACACCATGCCGGTCTTTTTATGGGCGGATGAGGCGCAAAACTTCCTCCATGAATACGACCCGGACTATCAGGCAACCGCCCGGAGCAGCCGGATTGCGACCGTTTATATCTCCCAGAACCTGCCCAATTATTACGCCAATATGGGCGGGGCGAAGTCCGAGTACAAGGTCAAAAGCTTCATCGGCACCATGAGTACCAAGATATTCCACGCCAATGCGGACATGGAAACCAATAATTACGCCTCCGATTTGATAGGCGAAAGACCCTTTATTGAAACGAGCACTGGCAATTCCTATGGAAGCAAGGATTTCAATTCAAATAAAAATAATGTCCTGCGCTTTGATAAAGTTGTGCGGCCGGAAGCCTTTTCCTTCCTCAAAACGGGTGGCATTCAGAACGGTTTCCAGTCAGAGGCGGTGGTCTGCTTGCAGTCCTCGAACAACAATTTTTACAAGCTGTCTTTTGACCAGCGTTTCACTTTGTAACAATCCCAAAACCCAAATATCATGAAAAAATACCTTGAAACGTATTCGATTTATCTGAGAAGCACCTACCGTGTTTCCCGTCCGTTGCAAAAGATGTTTTTCGTCGTGTGTATCTTTTTCTCTTCATCGGTCACGTCACTTGTGGAGGTCTTTACCCGTAAGGATTTCGGGGTGCGGCACTTCCTGCTTGGCGCGGCCTTAAGGCTGGCTTTTGTGCTCGCAGTGGTGCCCATCCTGCCGTTCCTTTTTCAGAAATTCATACTCTCCATGTTCCTGTCCACAACCGTCGCAACGACGGGAAATGACATGGTTGGCGGGCAGTTGCAAGAGGCGATAGACGGCATGGGAATGGACTTCACGCCCTACATACTATGGTACTTATTTTTGGGTGCCTTTGTTGTGATGTCGTTCCGGCATTGGGACGACATTCGCCGCCGTCCGCCGATGTTTGAAAAGCCGAGGCATACCCTCTATGGCGGTCTGCCCCACAAGTGGTTTTTCAACCTCAAGCTGCCGGGTTTCGGTTCCGGCATCAAGGCGGTTGAGTGTTGGTACGAACCTGCCGTGTTTTTCATTCCGGGTCTTTTTCTCTACCTGATAGGGCAACACCTTGGTCTTCTTATGATGGTGACGGCAGTCATGTACAGCGGTTATTCCTTCTCCGCTTATTGGCTTGGACAAGAGGCGGTGATGAACACTTATGATGAAATGGTCGACCGGAAATGGTCGGAAAAGCTTGCCGATATTAAATGGTTTCCGCAGGGAGAAAACCCCGATTTGCCGGACTTCGACACCCCGATAAACGAGGATGAATTCCGCAAAATGCTCGCGTCGAGCGGCATGTCGAAAATGCCTAGTTTTCAAGCAAAAATTCCCCACTAGCTGTGCTAGTGGAAAATGTCTGATGGCAACGTTTTAATATCGTACTTCGATTTCGTCAGCACAGCTCCGCGTGTTTTTTGCGGTGCATTTGAGGTTTTAATAGCGTTGTTTTTTCCCGACCGTTTGGCGGGGTCGGACATATCCCGGTTTATACTCCCGACCATGATCAGGATGATTCCCAGCACCTCCGCGCGGCATGCGAAGGATTACTTCGCGGATGCCCTGTCGAAGTCCGATTACTACACTTCCGACCAGGAACTCCCGGGCTTTTGGCAGGGTCGTCTGGCGGAGCGTATCGGGCTATCCGGGCTTGCGACCAAGGAGGCATTTTTCGACCTGTCCGAGAACCGCAACCCGGTCACGGGCGGCCGGCTCACGCCCCGCACCGACGGCAAGCGGACGGTCGGTTACGACATCAATTTCCATTGCCCGAAGTCGGTAAGCATCCTTCATGCCTTTTCCGGCGACAGCCATGTGCTTGATGCATTCCGTGACAGCGTGACCGAAACCATGCAGGTTCTGGAGCGGGACATGATGACAAGGGTATGGCAGCGCAAGGGCGGTAAAAGGGTCTGTGAAGACAAGCCGAGCGATGGGCTGATATGGGGGCATTTCGTCCACCAGACGGCGCGACCAGTCGAGGGGCAATTACCCGACCCGCACCTGCATAGCCATTGCTTCGTGTTCAATGCGACGTGGAACACGCAGGAGGGCAAAATCAAGGCAGGGCAGTTCCGGGGCATCATGCGGGATATGCCCTATTACCGGGCGCGATTCCACATGACCCTTGCCGCCAAACTGGAAGCCCTTGGCTATGCCGTCCGCAGGACAGAAAAATCCTTCGAGATAGAGGGTGTGCCGCGCGGGGTGATTGACCTGTTCTCCAAGCGTACCGACGAGATTGGACGCTTTGCCAAGGAAAAGGGGATTACCGATGCCAAGGCACTCGGGGAACTCGGGGCGCGGACACGGGCGCGAAAACAGAAAAGCGTCAGCATGGCGGAACTCAAAGCCGAATGGCGGGCGCAGATTCACGCCCAGAAGGCCGCTACAGCCGCTGAAATGGCTGCGCCCGTGCGAGACACCCCCAAAGAGGCAAAAACGCTCCTGATGGCTCAGGAATGCGTGGATTACGCCATCCTGCACGGATTTGAGCGGGCATCGGTCTTGAGTGAACACAGGTTACTGGAGTCAGCCTGTCGCTATGCCCTCGGGAGCGGTTTGCTGCCGGAGGTCATTGAATCCGCCATGCGTTCAGACACGCGGCTTATCCGCATCCGTGACAACGGGCGGATGGTCTGCACGACCCGGGAGGTACTCCGGGAGGAAAAGCGCATGGTGACCCTTGCCCGGAACGGGCGGGGCGTGATGATACCGCTTTACGACGAAGCCCCGAAACTGTCCCTGAAAGGACAACAGGCGGCGGCTGTGGCGCATGTGCTGACGACTTCCAGCCGGGTGAGCATTATCATGGGGGCTGCGGGTTCGGGCAAGACCACGCTCATGCAGGAGGCGATACCGAAGATTGAAGCCACGGGCAAAAAGGTCATTATCGTCGCCCCTTCTGCCGAGGCTTCTCGCGGGGTCTTGCGGGACGAGGGCTTCACCGAAGCCGAGACGGTCGCCCGGCTGCTGCTTGACCGGAACCTTCAGGAACAGTTAAAGGGGCAGGTTTTATGGGTGGACGAGGCTGGGCTTCTTGGCACCAAGGATACGCTTGCCATTCTGGAACTGGCAAAGAAACAGGATGCACGGGTGATCTTCGGCGGCGACACGCGGCAGCATGCCAGCGTGGTACGCGGCGATGCGCTCCGCATCCTCAATACCGTGGGCGGCATCCGGGCGGCAGAGGTCAACAGGATTTACCGCCAGCGTTACAAGGACTACCGTGCAGCGGTGGAGGAACTGGCCAAGGGCAACGTCCGGGGCGGGTTCGACAAACTGGACAGCATGGGGGCTATTGTCGAGGTGGACAGCCTGAACCCGACCGAACAGCTTGTTGAGGATTACATCAAGGCCGTCAAATCCAAGAAAACCGCGCTTGTGGTTTCGCCCACCCATGCCCAGGGCGAGGTGATTACCGATGCTATCCGTAGCCGATTGAAGCAGGACAGGAAACTCGGCAAGCGGGAAACAACCGTGCAGCAGCTTAAAAACCGGAACCTGACCGAAGCCGAAAAATCCGACCTGCGGAATTTTATGCCGGGGCAGGTGGTGCAGTTCAGCCAAAACGTGCACGGCTTCCAGCGCGGCAGCCAGTGGATGGTCGAACAGGCAGCGGACGGCACCTTGCGTCTCCGAAATGGTGACCATGCCGCCAATATCCCGACACAGTACAGCGACCGCTATGACCTCTATACCAGTCATGACCTTCCCCTTGCCAAAGGCGACAAGGTGCGCATCACACGGGAAGGGTTCGACGAGAACAAGCGGCGGCTCACCAACGGGCAGACGCTGGAAGTTGCCGCCGTCACCAAAAAGGGCATTACGCTGCGCAATGCCAAAAGCAAATCGGTCTTTACCGTTCCACTGACCTTCGGGCATCTGGCGCACGGGCATTGCATCACCTCTCATGCCGCACAGGGCAAGACAGTGGATGAGGTGTTTATCTATCAGCCCGCCGGCACGTTCCCGGCAACGGATGCAAAGCAGTTTTACGTCTGCGTCTCACGCGGCAAGGAAAAGGCCAGCATCTACACCGACCACAAGGACGAACTGCTGCACCATGCCAGCGACATGGGCGAAAGGCAATCCGCGATAGAACTTGTCGGTACGGACAACCTGCACCGCGACTTTGCCATGCTGAACCGCCGCGCAGAAATCGAAAGACAACAACAGCAACAGAAATCAAAAGACAAGGACTATGGGCTTGACAGATAAAGACAACGAAGAAAAGGACATCGAATACTACTCCACTCCCGGCAGCATTCGCTACGTCACATTCATACAAGAAGACGGCAAGCGGTTGTCGCTCCCGTATTCGTTATTGCCAGCAATTGAGTTTGAACCGGGCGAGGAACAGCAGACGATTACGCTGACGTTTCCTAATCACAAAGTTGTTCTGACAGGTTATAACCTTGAGCAGTTATGCAAGGAATTGGAGAATGAGAGGGTGAGGTCTATAACTATGTCTGGTGCTAGATATATGAATGAAAAAAAAGAGATTGTATTGACGATTGATGTTTATTGATTCACTTTCGTCCGCGCATATATTTCTTTAAGTTTGCCATGTTTTGTTTATGACTCTTAAGAGATTCTTTTAAAAGTTGTTCACGTTCTTCATCTGTTGTTGGAACATGAATTGGCTCAACAAACGCTAAGGCTGTATTAAAATTAGCAACTAAAATAGGAAGAACTTTTTCCGTTGTCTTTTCCTGTTTTTCTTCTAGATTTGGTTTTTGCTGTGATTTTTTTTTCAACTTATAACCTCCTGAGACTAACCCGAATCGTCGTCCCTTTCTACTTCTCATTTTTGGTATCATAGATGGAAAATTTAAGAATTAAACAATAATACGGTATTTTTGTGATATAATCAAGTTTTTATTGCAACGAATAGGTATAAATTTTTGCTAATTCTTTCATGGAAGAGCGAATATAGACAATTTGCTCAGGATTTTCTATAACATTTCTTCTCCCTTGATCAGTATGAATTTCAGCGCTAACTACTCCAATAATACGCTTCTTTTGTCTATTCGGGCTATTTTCATTAAACTCAATGGGGAGGCAGAAAAGCAATTTAATATGTCGTGTAAGATTAACCTGTTCATTTGTCATATTAAACGCTGCTGCAATGTCTTCATTTTTATCTCTCATTTCCTGTAAATCATATGGTTGAAAAGATCCTTTACGGTATGCATCTCCATAGCCTCCCTGGCTAGTTTTAAATTTTAGGAGAATATTAATTGGACAAGCCTGCCATACAGTCTCAAAATCCTCATCTGTTCGTATTGATTTTGGAAATCTACCCGTCTGCTCTTTAATGTGTTCAGAGTTTTTGATCATCACATTAAAAAAAATCTGCTCATCATCTTTTAAATTTAATGTTTTGTTGATATCTAGTTGTATACCATCAAAATAAGTCCATCTTCGTTGCTTTATTTTCTCCATAATTTTATATGGTGACCATACCGTAAGAACCAAATTTAGAGTTGAAATGGCAATAGTTATGCCAATGATTATAAATTGGGGGATTGAGAATGCATTTGTTTCAGATTTGAATATAGGAACTATAGCAGTTAATGCTGCGCTTGTGGGTGCGAAGCCAAAATAAATAATAGTTTTCCAATTCCATTGGTTAGGCCATTTCAATTTGGGCATGAATAGTATTTTAAATTGTGAATAGTGTACAAATAATTATTACAAAGTTAAAAAAAATCAAAATCACAAATCTTTTTCGGTGCTTTTTGTAAAGCACCGAAGCGCTCTACAAATTCTATACAGTTTTGACTCGAAACCCATCTAATGAATACCCTTCATCAGCTTCTCGCTGACCACATGCAATTTCATCGTCGATATCAGCGATGAATTCCAGAACTGCCTCCCATGCTTCGGTGAAGGACGGGAAGGTTTCGGTCTCCATGGTTCCGTCATGATGATGGACGAACCAAGCGTTGAGCCAGGTACCATCACAGGCAATCATCTGAACCTCATACCGAGTCATTTCACACCCCCTTTCTTTCGGTGATAGACAGTAAAACTTTGTTCAAAAACCGAGACAGATAGTTGGCATGGTGATTTAAAGGTTCTCTATGTCTGGTCGGGTCAAGGGTTCCATCAAGATATTTCAACATTTGCCCGGTTGCAGCTTTTTTCGATGTGAACGGACCGATGTCCGCGTAGCCATTTGACCTTAAGATTTGTTTACTTGTTTCCGAATAGTGATGAAACGTAAGGTAGATTGTCCATCCTTCGTATTCCTTTCCGTGGTCGTCCGGATGAAAGTAAACGAAAGCGGTTTTGTAGAGGTAGATAGTTGTGTCAGACATTTGATCTCTCCTTTTTTTGATGCGGTTGTGAAGAAAGGAAGCGCTTACGCGCCCCCTTCCTTCTGTTGCTGCGCTTCCTTGCGGGGGAAGACCTTGTAAACTTTCTTCCCCATGAGGAGGTTGAAGCCCTTGCCTTTCTTGTGCAGGTAAACACTGCCGATGATCTTGTCCTTGTTTCCTTCGATACCCTCGAAGATGTAGAAGTCGGGCTTTTTCTTTTTGGTTTCTTCGGTCATGGTCGTTCTCCTTTTCTGTTTGTGTGAACCCTTTCGGGCATGCACCCGACCAGCCCGGCGCGGATGCAGCGTCAAGAATAAAATTGGGGGAAACCTTCAGGGGGAACCGATTTTGTTCTTGATGCGGGACGCATCCGCAGAGGGCAGGGTGAATAAATGCACGGATGGATCACACAAAGATTCAGAAAAGGAGATTCAAGACCTGAACGAAATGGAAACCAAAAAAACAGAAAAAGCCTGACTTCTTTCTCCATCAAGAGGGTATGAAAAGAAGGAAAAAAGGAAAGGTCGAGGCAATCGAAAGTGTCCTGCCTGGAAAGGCAGGCCGAAACCGACGCGTGGGGAAATCATAGGGTTTGCAAGGTCTTCCCCCACGAGGAAAACAGGGCAGCACAGGAAGCAGGGAGGGGGCGCGTAAGACTTGCGACCGTTCTCACAACTTCCCCGTCAGGGATAGAAGTGGAAATCCTTTTCAAGTCAGATGTGTTCACTGAAAAGATTGCAGCGGATAGCCCGACCCGCAGGGGGACGGCATGAAATGTTCAGATATAAATCACTATTCCCGCTCTATCCACAGGTTGGATGTTGTGGGTGGATCAGGCTGGTTCAACTCGGCAATGCGTTCCCTGGATTTGGCTTTGATCTTGGCCTTGCGAACTTCATTATCGGAGAGATGACAGGCTTTTCTCTTTTCAATGAGGGCTATTATGACGGTGCTTTTGAGGACATACCTGAAAAGAAGCAGGATAGAGCCGAGGATACCGCCGACTGTTAACGTTTGTTCAGGCAAGAATGCCGCAAGACCAAAAACTGACATAATAATAACACATTTGCTCGAATCCTCCCCTTCGATGTTATTACTTGCCTCAAAATGACATTCTAGCAATAAACGTTGCCGGAAATTACACGGGAGGGTGTAATTTCTGGTAGATCATTTGATCCGCCATGGCACTTAACTTTTTCATTCGCAGTTTTTTTTAAACTGTTCCTGCCAACAGTCATGTTTTGGTTTTTTATCGCCATCAACCCGTGATGACAAGAGTAAATTTAGAAATAAATATTCAACATTCAAATAAATCTGGAGCCATGTTCTACATGGCTAAAAAATCACCTTTAACCATGAGGACATTATACCTGAATTCAGTGAGAGAATTTGTTCAAGGAATCGCGAGGTTTACTGAAAACAAATTCACATGGCAAAAATTGATAGCTACAGAATAGGGTTCAACCCTACAACAAACCTAGGGTTGATCGAGTTCCATGAGGTCGGAAGACCGAATGCCGCCACGATTGGAAATCTCCCTGCAGACGAGTTCAGTGCGATCGCTGCCGTGCTTGCGACTGGCGAGGCCTATGCGGAAGGGCAATGGATTCACTCCGGGATCGAAAGTCTAAACCTGAAGTCAACCCCGTTTACAGCTCCTTCTACAGGTGAGTGACGGGAAGGGTTTGTGGTTGATAATCAACCACATCCTCTTTTGTAAACTAAAAAATCTTTTATATCTTTCAAATAATCAAAACACTATTCATGAAAAAGTTTGACCTCGAATTACGGGTAAAAACCCAAGGCTACGTGTTCTCATGGGGAGTCTATCTACAAGAGAAGCAAGGCTTTCCTGTAATGGATAATACTACTGCGCGTGATCCTGAAACTGGCGAATACGTCAAGAAGTTTCCGTCACATTCTGCACCAAACGATGAACTTATTGTTATCGTATCTTCCGAAGGTGTCGTTGGAGGGGAAACCACCTGCACTGTCATTATCGATGGCACTAAGAGAGAAAAAAAGGTTATAGACAAACTAACAGTTCCAGGCTATGCGAGCGAAAAATATAAAATCTAAGCAGAGCTTTCTGTTGCTTTCCCTCTTCTTTTCCGGGGCATCGTTTGGTCAACAATTGCTGGAAACAAAAGAAGGTGACTTACTTTTCAATCCAATAATCTCGACAAATGCTGCCAGTACAACAACGGCTACGGGTTTGATTAAAACCAACATAACCGACCAAAGCATAGGCGGTGAGTTTTTTTATAAGTTACCTCATACGGCTCCGCTGGATCCTACGAAATCAAATAAATTCAATTTCATTACTGGAGGCATTAAAGCCAAGCCAACTGAAGGTTATGGGGCGGTATTCAAAAACGGTCAATTTTCGCCTGCTGCAAATTTTACTTTTTCGCTCAATAGGTTTAAGTTATTGGATGCCAACCTTGATCAAGCAACAGCAACAGCAAACGATAATTTCACCGATTGGGGCGGAATTTATTTTGGTCTTAACGTCAATAAATACCAGTTATACCGAAGCGATACGACCTTCGCCGCTCAGCTTTACTCGAAAGTATTTAATGGTGGCAGCATAGGCCTTAATTATAATATGCTGCTGTACTCGCAGTTCTTGCTGAGTGCAAAATTGGGGTATTCAAGAAAGGCGAACTTTTCGGATTTGGATGAAGTGGAGGTCAAGGATATTAAGTCAGAGTATGATCCTGTTTCGCTGACAACCAGAACCGTGACAACTACAAAAACAGCCCGGATAGGTGAAAAATATGCGGAATTTGACAGCTACAACCTCACAATCGCTTTGACACGCTTGACACAAGGGGGAGCAGGTAGCGCCATAAAGATGGGCTATAGCGCTTATTTTGATCTTAAAAGTTCTTCCATTGCCGTGACAACGGCAAATGTTGGCGTAATACTATTCCTGGCGCAGGCGAAAAATTATATCAGTACTCCTTTAATTGGATTCGATTTTCAGTTTGCAGACGTAAGCAATAACAAGAAATCCGAGACGGGATTATTCAAGCGTTTTTCGTTAGGTCTTACCAGTACGATACCAATAAGGTAGATGGCCATTATAGAAAATTAGCCATCCTCCTCGGGGGTGGCATTTTTTACTTCCTTCCAAAATCAGCCGGGTTTTCTCCCCAAGCCTCGGTATGCCATTTCATTATTTGATTAGAGTAAGTGTTATTTTGCAGCCACTTTTCAGCACGATCTATAATGGATAAGATGTGACTCGTTTGTCCAGAATGCTCAATCTTGGTTTTAGCCCGTTTGTTTAAAACCCATGTTATTGCGGTATGGCTGTCAGAATAGATAATTGAATCGATTAAATTCGCCTTGCAATATGATAGGGCGTGAACAATAGCGAGAAACTCAGCAATGTTATTTGTTCCTACCGGAAATGGCCCTGCATGAAAAATACGATTTTTTTCAGGAAAAGTCACACCCTGATATTCGATAGCGTTCGTTTTTGTGTTCCAAGCACCATCCACGCAGATGCTATTCTGAATGGGCATCCCAACTTTTTCGATTAACTTGGTGTTAACACAAATCGATTCATCTTTGCCTATATAATCTACGCTGTTGTTGCGATATGCTGTTTCCGCCTCTTCGAGTGTAGGAAATGATTTGTACTCTGCCCTTTCAAAGCCGCTCACCTGACGTTCGCATTCCTCCCACGTCTGATAAACACCAGGCTTGCGGCCTACCCACACGGTATAAAATTTCGGCTTTTTCTTTTTGGTCATGTCTCGTCTAGTTCAAGGCTTCCATTGCTTTCTTCGGGTCAATCTGAAATCCGCATTCTTCAAGCCGCTTGAATAAGCGAACAGCGATTTCTTTTACGTGATCCTTGTAGGAAAGATAAATAATCCCGTGTATATCAGATGGATGTTCCAGTTCCCCTTTAATGAGAATAGTCGTATGGGTTCGACCAAACTTGCTCAGGAGCATTCCCATTTCAAGCACCACATTTTGCCGTGCACGCGGCCGAATTGTTTGAGCGCCGGCCTTCTTGGAGTACCCCATATCATCAGGTGTCAAAAGCACTATTCCTGCCTTTGCACTTCCGCAGACGCCAACCTGTTTTTCCAGGGCTTCAATAATCGTCAATCCTCCTCCTGTCGTATTTCCAAGCACGAAAGGCTTAATCCCAACCTTCAATAAGATGTGTTCTAATTGTTCACGACTGTGGTTATCATGGCCATAGACCACAAAAACCTGCGGTTCTTCCTGCTTACCATTTACACCGTTGATCGCTGTAACAGGTCGTTTTTCTGGCGTGCCGTTTAAAATTTCGACGAAATCATTGAGGCGTTGTTGCGCAGCCTCACTTCCTTGAACCAAGAGAGTTCCGTTTGTGAAAAAAGTAAGGTGCCCGCCATCATGTGCCGTAAATTTGTTACCGTTTGTCAGGGTTTGCCATGTTCCAGTAAATCCATAGTTTTCCAATGCGTCCTGCAATTCGGACAATTGGCCTTTATACTTTGCCATTGTAGTAGTTGTTTTCTGTATTAATTATCGATATCCTCAATATCAACTCCGTACTTACCAAGTACACATTTCAGAAGTGCTTTTCTCGGGTGGCTATTCGGGACTACTTTAAGACACGACAGGATTGTTAGATTAAGGCCTACAGAGGTGTAATCTATTTTTTCCTTCTTAAGGATTTCTACAACACCTTCGTGAAAATACTTTTGTTCGTATTTTTCATCGTCATCGAATGATACAAAAAGCGCATCTATTTTTTTCTTCGTGGGATCGTCCCATTCGGCGGCTTCGGTGACGCTCTTGAATTCGGAGTACGTTTTAAATTTCTTTAAGGCCATAGAATGTGGATTATATATGAATAGCTATTATTTTGGATGTAATTTAAGATTTTTTCTATCTGTACAATCAAACGGTGCGCCAACCAGGAAATCATGTCATTATGTCGTGGATTTTACCCTGTCGATTGAGGCGGTCAATGTCTCCGGTTCCCGGTTTCAATAAAAAAGATGGCAATGACCGCCGAGGTTCTGGATGCTGTGATTGCCGAAAACTTCGCTGCAAAGGCTAACTGACTTTCCGTCAGGCAGATACTCGAAGCTGACAAGAATGCTGAAATCGCCTTCGACATTCGTGTCGCCGATGGCCTGATAGTATTCGATGCTGTATTCAGCCATGGGGTAAATATTGATCGGTTTTGAAGATAATGATTATTCCCAGGCTCCGGCACAAACAGCACCCTGCCTCGGGCGAATAAACGTCTATTATTCAAAAAACAATAAAAATATTGTATCTTTACGAAGAAATTAACGTCAAAAAGGCGGAGTTTCCTCCGCCCTTGATTGAAATAGACGTTTATTTTTTTCGGAGCGTCTTTATTTCTCCGAGTATCAAAAGCGAAAAATACGTCGCTTCTAAATACGGCACTAGATCAGTCATCTAATGTATTTTTGAAGTGAATAAATAAGAGAAGGTCAAGTTGCTGCTTGGCCTTTTCTATTGAACCTTCATCCAACAGGATAAAATTACGCTTTTCTCGCCATCCCTCCAAGAAGTTTATTAGTTAAAATTAAATACTGCCATGCGCTTTGTGCGTTCAGGGTCTAGCCCCTTCAATTCCTGGAAGCGCGGGTGGAGGGTCGTTTCAGCGATTTTTTAAATGTCGTTATTTTTAATGCAAGAAAAAACATTAAGTATAATGTTTGCTATATTTTAACGGTATTTTCTTTAAAAAAAATACTACACTTTTGTAAACGTTTGAAAAATACCGTTAAAAAATTTTTTGACTCTAAAAATCAAAAGAGCGTTTTCAGCGCCCTAAACCCTTATATCTTTCACATACATTTAAAGTGTATTTTTTTACGTTTAAATTGTATGCGCGATTTGCGCAGAAAAGAGCAAAAAACCGCACACCCCAATAAAGGGATACGCAGTTTAACACTGGTGGCCATCAACGGATATATTGAACGGAGCCTGCACTGATGGTCGATGCCTGCGTAATGCCCGTGGGATAAATCCCGTAATTCTTTTTGGCGTATCGAAGTTGCAAAAGCGACAGGGGTGTGTCATGTTTTCTGCCAATGATCAGGAGGAATACGATGCAAAAAGAAATGACTTTGGCTTTGCAACTTCAAATGACTGCTCTGGTTTCCTTATTGGATGAAAAAGGCGTTATAGACCGGCAAGCTTTCCTGGAACATTGCCGCCATACGATAGCTGAAACCCAGCACGTGAACAAAGACACGGACTGGGTATTGGTGTGTGCGCTCATTGAGGGTGACGTAGCTTAATCAGGTTCGGCAGAAACCAGGAAGCAAGAGTTTTATATTCGGAGGTTAGTTCCCAAACAACCTGTTATGATGTCCCTGGATTTCCTCCCAAAGAGCGTCCAACTCGGTATTACAGGTTGCTATATCATTTTCAATCGACAGTTTTTTCTGAGCTTCAGTAGTATCGTCTAGCAGCTCCTGCATCGATTGATAGGTTTTGCCTTGGTACAATTGGTTTGCCGCTTGTGATAATTCACCGACCCGCAGGGACTCTTTGATTTTCATGGATTGGTCACCGAAGATTGTGGCAAATTGGGGATCTTTCGTCCTGATTTCGCTGATCAATTCTTTCATACCCTCTGGCCTGGCGTTGCATATACTGATTTCTGCGACGAGGCGAGTTTGAGTGCTTATTATCTCCGCCCTGATTTCACTGGGCATATCTTCTTCTCTCATGGTTTTTGATTTAAAATGTTCTATGTGAGAAAGATAGAAATATCACTTAAAGTAAAAAACAGTGTTTATACGGTATTTTTTCTGCGGAAAACCACAGGCTCGCAGCCAACAAAAAACCGCATACCCAAAAGAGATATGCGGTTTCCTACGACTGGCAGATAGGAACCGGAGTTCCCGCACTGCTTTTCACCACGCAGTAACTATGTTTGATTTATGCTGTTCACATTAAGCCACCCATTTATTCAGCAATAGTTTGAATACCCATTTATCGTCAACTCGCTCATAAACGGCAAGCCCACCTGATCCTGATAACTCGCCTCGCATTTTAGAATAACGGACCAATGCAAAAGATCGATCAATCGAAAAAACCGGTTTTGATATCTGGACTAAAGATCCATCGCCGTACTTTTCGTGAAAGAGATTCCAAAAGCTACCGGAGTTTTTCATTTTCAGTGCTATAATCGAATCTGCGGAAACAATCTTCGCATTTGGGCAGAACGTGATTTTCGACAATCTGAAAGACTGGTCTACGCTGAGCTGCTTTTTTATAAAAATAATATCCTTGTCAGACAGCGCTGAAACTTTAGACAAAAGGCGCGAACTATCTTCCGATGTAAACGCAAATTCTACGTAGTCCCTGTCCGATACAATAATACTATCGCCCGTAGAACAGACTTTTTCTTTCACGAAGAAATTTATGAAGTCAGTACACTCCGCTTTTGTCGGTAATGGCTTTTCCTCAAAGGAGGATTCATCCTGAGCGTTATTAACGCATGAACCAATATTTACAAGTGTTAAGCTTGCCAGTAATAATAAAGTTGCTATATTTTTCATCTTTCTAAGATTATAATTTTATTCCAGCCTTTTCATATTTTTTGTACCATTCCTGTGCTTCTTTTTTGATTTTTTCAATTTGCTCATTGCTAAAATTTGTTATTGAATTATTTATATTATTCTCGAAATTTAATCCATCATGCATATCACCTCGCGCATTCTTTAACATGGCATTTTTAAACGCTTGCGTTGTTTTTGAATAAATTTCATCTGTCATCTGATTGTAATAAACTTCAATATGTTCAAGTACCAATAAATCTTCTTCTCTTTTTACAAGTTTATGGTCGTATTCGTGACCTAATGTAGAAATAAAGTTCCATGCATTATTCAAAAGTGGATTGATTTTTCCGTCTTCCAAAGGAATGTTTATAGTATTGGTTTCTTCATCATAGTTCATCAGAGCGTCGACCCCATCCCCCATTCCTCCATTGTACCAACTTGTAGATTGAACAAGTAATTGCCCATCGACCTTTACCACAGTGGAATTTGAGATACCAACTCTTTTACCTTTGATTTTACTAAAGTCTGCACCTGATTCACGGGCATAATGAGCTGCTATTAGCGAAAGTGTTTGCGCGTTTTGCTTGGTGAAAACAAAGTTTTTCAACTGCGTACACTTATAATTATTTGTTTGATCCTGAATAATAATGGTTCTTTCCTTCGTGTTCGTCGAGAAGAGGTATCTTCCGTAGATATCAAAGTAATCATCCGTTGGGCCTTTTCCGATTGGGTCTGTAAGTATCATCGGATTGCCCATTACGTAATTGTACGTGCTCCACGAAGGATATTTATTCGCCCACGGATCGGTAGATAAGAACCGCGCCACATCACTGTCATAGTATCTTGCACCTCGATAATCTAGACCGGTTTCTTCGTCACGCTCATTGCTTGTTGTCAGGTAGCGGTCACCATCACCAGTATCAAACTCGCGCAACACCTTGCCGTACGGGTAATAATCCATTGCATTCATGATGGTTGAAGGCACAGCCGGATTAGCGGTCGAATGCTGGAATGCCACGCGAGTATTACCTAGGTGATCGTAGAGGAAAAACGTCGCTTCGTTTGAATAAATACGCTCAGGCGGCGAGCCGACTCCCCTGGAAATCACTCGCGCGATGCGCTCGTGACCAAAAACGAAATATTCCGCGGTTATATCCAAATCATCGTCTATTGTCGTAAAGGTAAGGATTGCAAGGTCACGCCCCAAGGCATCCTTGATATAACTTTCCTCAACAATATCGCCTGGATTTTCCCTTTTCTTGTAAAAACGCATATCGGCAGCATCGTAGAGATAGGTCAGGTCACCAAGGCTGTTCATGTCGACCATGCTGGCATAGGAACCGCGAACATAGTTTGTGGCATCAATGCCCCGAAAATCATCGGTAAGCAGGTTGCCGTTGGTGTTATAGCTATAATTGCGGTCAGTGGTTCCGTTTTGCCCGTTGACCATTTCCAGGCGGTTGTTGCCGCTTTCGTATTCATAGAGAAAATCGTCGTAGGTCAAGCCGAGGTCCATGGTGGAACCTACCTTTACGCGGAGCAAAGAAGTCAGATTTCCGATCTTGTCATAGGTCATCTTCTCGTCGCCGATGCGGTAGGAATCCTCAGGGTAGCCATTGCTCACATTGGCGTAATGGGCTTCCACAAAATCGCCGACCGTAGCATCAGCCTGCACTAGGCGGTTCAGGCGGTCGTATTTGTAGCCGTAATTGGTCGCATACTGGAACAGCCCGCTTGTGGAAACATAATTGGTGGCATCCTCGAAGGTATACTTCGCCTGAATGCCGTTGATATTGCCGTTGTAATTTTGCTGTTGCTGAATGCTGTTGTTATAGCCCGGTACCACAGCATCATCGTAATAAAGCTTATAGTCGAACAGTTCGGAGCCAATCTGCGTAAGCCGTTCTTTATCGTCGAAGCTATAGATGATTGTCTGCGCATCCTCGCTGACATTGGAACCATTTTCTACCGAGTATTTCGCCACAGCCACTCTTCCAAGCGCGTCGTCATAGGTATACGTAACCAGTTTCGTTGCGTTCGTATAGGAGGTAGCACCATCCTGCACGGCACGTACTTCGATCAACCTGTTCAATTCATCGAAACGATAGTAATACAGCATTTCTACCGAAGCATCGTTGCCGATATCCAGGCGTTCTTCCAGCAATGAACCGCGGTAGTTGTAAGACGGGTACTCGATCTTTGCCACAACGAGTTTATCGTCATCGGTGGTTTCATCTTCCGGATGCTGGCGTATGATCTGCGAAGCCACACGCTCCTGTGCATCGTAGGTGAAAGTCACGCGCTGCACTGCCACGTTATTGTTATAGGACTTCGTTTCCACCATCTTACCCAATACCAACGGATAAGCATTATTGGTACCGTACGTGGTTGTCTTTTCAGTAACTGTTGTACTGGCACTTGGTAACCCAACCATCGGGGTAATTGTGGTATCACCGTTATTCAATGATACGTAGTTATTGATCCAGTCCATCGTGCTGCGGTTGGTGAATGTGTAGCGTAGGTAATGCGGCTGGCTTTCGGCATCAATGTAGTAGTCACCGATATCTCCAACGCTGCTGGTCTGGAACAGAAATGCATCCTGGTGATAATTGGTAGTGATCCAGTATTGCCCAGCAGGTCTTCCATAGTCGTCGTAGGTAAACTTGCGATATCGCGGTTCAGATATACTGCCATTGAGAAGATCGCGGTCTACCTGGTCCTGCAAGGCGCTCACCTGTCCAAGTTTGTTGTAAAGGTAGCGTTTGGAACCGCCGTCAATCGTCGTTTCCTTCACGAGCTTGCCCAGGATGTTGTACAGGTAATCCGTATGCTGTTTTTTCGGGTTGATGGTCTTGGCCAGATTTCCATGATTGTCGTAGACAAACAGCGTCACGATCTTTTCGTTAAGGTTGCTCCAGGCAAGCGTTGCCACTTTTTGTCCCATGGCATTGGTGTAGGTGACCGTTTCCTTGTCGTCCTGATCAATTAACGATGAACGCAAGAACCGGAAGTTGCTCGTACTACCACTTTTCATGAGCAGCAAGAGTTCGGCGCCCGTCAGCTCCAATTCGCAATTCGCATAGATATTGTTGACGATGCAGGTACTGGTCTTGAGGGTATGGTTCGATGTGACCGCCATGCCGTAATCGGCCGCGCGGGTATTGAGCGAGCCAGGGTCATGATCGTATTTGGCAACGTTTTTCAGCGTGGATGCCAGGTTATCGCGGTAATTGATCGGCGTCGCATCGCTGGAATAAGCAAAGGTCTTGCGCGTTTCCACCGGGCGCCCCCAGTTGTCGTAGACCACCGAACCGCTGTAAATCTTCCGGTCGCCGTTGTTCTTGTAAGCACGCACCGTTCCGGCCATTCGCCCCATCGGGTCTACGAAAGCCTTTTGCATTTCACGCTGGCTCGTGTCCACACTCGGTGTCAGTTCATAGTTGTTATACTGAATGGAGTAGACATAGTTTTCATCGGTTCGATCCTCGAAATCGAGTGAACTATTATGGCCCCATTGGTGATAAGCGTTCCGCGAGAGCAGGCGCGTCCCGTTCTCAGTGGTACTGATAAGCCTGTGGTATCCATCGAACGTGTACTCAAAGTAATGCCCTGATGGGTTGGTGGTTTTACTGACCTGTCCGTCATCGGCATACTCAAACGCGCTTGACAGGGAATCAGGACGGCTCCAACCTATTGTTATCCGGATTGGCAAGCCAATGTCCTGCGCATCCACGGAAGAATAGTTGAATAGGAAATTATAATCAGAGTTGGCGCAATTTTCATTGGTATTCCAGTACTGCTGCGCCTTTTTGTAATAATAGCGCGTATGGATGCCGACCTGGTTCTTGGTAATGGCTGGCTGGAAGTAAACGTTACGTTCTTTGACTTTCAGCGTCGTCAAGGTATCGAACGGAAATACCATGCGATACACGCCCTCGAATCCTTCCGGATCTTCGGTTTCGGGATCAAGGTAAAAATCGGCAATGTAGCTGTTGGAGCGGTCAAAACGCTTGTCGGCAAATTCCGTATCAAGAATTCCCATCACCGTATCAAGCTGGATGATCGTGGAACGCAGCTGCAGGGATTTACCCAATGCATCAGCCATTTGCAGGTAACGTTGCGGATCGGGCAGTTGCTCTTCGGCCAGCGAAGGATTGCAGTTCACGAGTTCCGCGCCTGGGAAGCAAACAGAAGCGTCAATCCCGAACGGACAGGCATAATAGCCGATCACATCGTCTTCCCACAGGCAATAGTTGTTTGGAAGTGCGTTGAGCAAATCCTGCTCCTGCCCGTATTTCCAGTATTGGCATTGTTCGCAGTCAGTTGGCGTCGGCACCGGTGGTTCGGGTGGACATTCAAGTCCGTCATATTCGTCGGTTTCAATGACGAAATCATCGAATTTCCAGCGGGCATCGTAAAAGAAGTATTCGCTGCGCGCCATCGCGGTTTCATCGCGCTGGCTTTTGGTGATCGTGGTATGCTGATACGGCAGGTTGCGCAGGTTGTACTGGCGGCTTTTGGTCATGCCGTCGTACTTCGGAATTTCCGGGTTTTCTTCGCCATACAGCGTCCCATAGTAATTGTCCCATCGCCCGGTATAGCAAAGCGTATCCAGCCCGATCTCGATATGGTCGAAGGAAGTGATCTCGCTGTTGACCGTCTTGATATCGTAATTGTACCAATAGCGATCATAGCGGTTGCGTAGATCGTAGAGGTAGAAGAACTGCTCTTCCTTCTTCGCATCCGGCAGATGCACCGATGTAGATGTGGCAGCGAATACCTGCCAGGAAGGCTCATGCTTGAGGTTCATGGTATTGATGGTTTTGGTGCCACCGGAGCCAAAGAAATCCGTCAGGCTCACCGAGCGGCCGGGGATGTCCTCCAGCCCCATCAGGACTTTATAGGCACGCCCCTGTGCAACGCCGCGGTAATCGGCTTCGTAGTATTCGTAAGAAGTTTTGTTCTCGATGTAGCTCCAGCTGGAAGTGATAGCGCCATTGCAATATTGTGTGAGCGGATTTCCACCGAAAGTGAGTTCACTAAGGAAGCTCGCCGCTTCGTATTGTTCTGCCAGTTGCAGGGTAATGGATGATTCCAGCTGGCGGTTGGTCGCCGCACAGATACGCTCCATTTCGCTTTCAGTGAAATCCCTGACGAGCAGGTTCAGAAATGCTGTTTCATTAGGATAACTCATGCCGTTAGTGAGGATATTGGCAAGGTCTGCGTTATCAAGTCCGCCATCGGCAATGAGCAGGTCGTAGATGTCGTCGGTCAGTACCTGGTGCGCAAAGATAATGTCAAAGTTGGACGCGCTGATATTCTTTGAATCGAGAATGGCAAGCAGAACGTCTTCGGTCATTTGTGGCTGTGCTGCCAGGATTTTCACGAGTGCAGCCTCATCAATAGAGCTGCCGGATGTTACCAATGCCAACAATACTTGTTCGGAAAGATATTCGTTGCGCAGGAAAAGTGATTCAAAAAACAACGGATCGAGGGCGTTGACCACGTCAACACCTTCCAGAAGTATTTCATCCGGAAAATATGGCTGGATATTGGTCAGGTCGGCAAGCTCGCTTCCTGAGAAGGAAGCTTCGTTGGTGAGGATATGAAGCCAGACGTCGTTGCTCAGTCCTGGCTGATTGACCAGCACCTTCATTTTTTGGGCACTGGTGAACCTGCCCGAACTGATCAGTGCTTTTACAACGGTGTCACTCAACGGGGATTCCTCCGCCAGTTTGCCTGTCATGGTCGCGACATTGAGATTAGCAATGCCATACATATAGGCGCTGTCGCGCAGATGATTATAAACCACAGCACTGCCAAGCCCTTCGCCAAACGGATTGGGAAGAGGGGACACGACCTGCGGTACCACAATCGGCGACGAGGTGGCTGTCTTCGAAAGGTAATCATCATACGAGCGACTGATATCCTCGGTCTTTTTGATGAAATAGGAATGCAGCAGCAAATCGCTGTTGGCTGTGTCCAGCATCGGGTAATAATAGAAATCAAGGAAGCGCGGTAGCTCTTTGGACTCTCCGGTTCCTGTGAAGACAGGGATATCCAGGTAAGGATAGGCCGCTGTCCCTGTAAAGGTACCTGAAACGTTGGTCACCGAAACGGACTGGTTTAGGTACCAATCCCTGTACTCGTAATGCCCGCCGGGATTGTCTAAATCCTGATCCCATTGAATATCCTCTTTATAAGGATTAGGTCGGGTATAGCCGTTCTTGAAAGCTAGCGTATAGCCGTAGTTGATCAACTTTTCAGTAAACAGCTTGTCATCCACATCGTATTCCTTGATGGACTTGATCTTGCCGTGCAGCAGGTAATCTTCGTCGGTCGGTGAGCCGGAACCTGAAGTCAGCTTGTAGCCATAGTGTTCGTAGACTGTCTTGTTTACATAGTCGTTGCCATTATCAGTCAGTGTAGGGCCGTAAACGCTTACCGTCTTGAAGCCTATGCCGTAAGATGTTTTGCGGCCGTTGTGGAAATGGTCGTCGTCGCTGTTGGCAACATCCATACTTTTATACACGCGGCTTGATGCATCGAAATCGTATCTCCAGCGTTTGTGTGCATCGTTGGAGCTGGCCGTGCCGCTTTTCACCAGATCCTGCTCATCATTTTTGAGGATGTATTTCACGATCGGGTGAATGGTCGAGGCTTGTGTCGTGCCAAATGCCTGTGCTGTGACTACTGAACCACACGGCACGTCATAGGTGAAACGCCCTGTATAATAGGTGCGCGTATCGGTCGGTGGGTAATATTCGATTCTGGTAATGCCGCCCAAATGATCAGTGAAAGTTGTCAGCAAAAACCCTTTGTAACCATTGAGGGGCTTGGTTTCGTCATAAACGCTATCCGCGCTAATGTAAGCCGAATAGTCCAGGAAGGTTGTCAGGAACTTCGCCGTATCGGTCGTCGCATCAATCGGAATGTCACGCACGGCTTTCAGCAAAATATGCACTTGACGTTCAGGACGTGAACCACGCTTGTACTTCAACGGATCGTTGGTTGAATAATCGTAATTCTCCAAAATCTGGGTACGCTTGCTGGTATACTCCATTTTCTTTTTGGCGATCAGCTTCAGGCCATCATTGGTCGGCGTATTGATCTCGCCATTGACTTTGTAGAACTCCACACTGGTGAGCATGTACGGGTTTTTGGTGTAGCGGATCAGCTGAAATTCGTCGAGCTCCACTGTTTCATCCAGTTTCGTCGGTTCATTATCCATGGCGTAGGTCTCGGAATCGTAGTTCCACCAAAATTTGAAGGCGTCATTGGCGTCGCCGGAGGAATAGGTCACGGCGTTCAGTACGGTGATCATGTTCTTGTAAATCGGGATCATCATCCCCCAAGGCAAGCCAACGCCGAAATTTCCGGGAAGGTTGGCGGCCGACTTGATCTCCCAGGCATTATTGCTGAACACGTAAGCTGCCCGCGCGTCGGGGATGTTGCTCGAAACAAGGTTGGCCGTGGTGCCAGGTATGGAATTGCAGTTCACATCCGCATTGCCTGGTCCGATCTGCACGTTCAACCCACCGAAATTGGAAGGAATGTTCGGCATCATGAAGAAGTTGGAGGTGTTCTTGATGCCTTCGCTGTAGGAAAGCGTCCATTTCAGTGCCATGTTGAAGGTCGAGAACAGGGGAATGCCCCGTGTTTCCTCGTAGTCGGAAGCTGGATAATAAATTCCGGAGTTGCTGTTCAGGCCACTATAGGTTGTCGTAATACCTGTCGATCCGGTTGGGTTATCAAGATCGCCTGTGACGACAGAAATATCTATCGTTCCGTTCCCCATTTCAAGCTCGTCGGCGTCAGAGCGGGTAATTTTGCTCCTCACCTCGTAAATATCGCCGGGAATCAGTTCATAATTGCCGGTACACAAACGTGGCGTTTCAAGAAAACTGTGATCAAAGCCGATTTTCCCTGACCCTCCGGTGCCGCTTCGCACATAACCCGATGTAGTAACGTAAGGATTGGCAGGATTGATGGCGTCGTTGATCGTCGTAGCATTGGCACGCAGGTGTTCATATCGTTTCCAGCTACTGCTAAAATTCCCGGCGATACCGTCCTCATAAATGATCTTGTAAGTATAAAGGCTATCCATCCGCCCACCATCGAAATTGGAGTTGTAGAAAGGCAGCAGTTCTGAATTGTTGTTGATAATAGATTTGTTGGTTTCGTAGTTCAGTTTCAGCTGTTCGACCATGCTGTTGACCGCGTGCGATTCAATGCGTTTGAGCATGATGTCGGTATAGGCAGTGAAGTCGTTATCCGCAGCGAAAGTCGTGCTGTTGAATACACTTGCTGCTGCCGTTTTGTAGGCTTCCTGCTGGTATTCCTGAAAGTAATTGAACGCGCCGAATTTCTCGTAGACGAAAATGATATTCTGTTCCTTGATGTTGCGGTTGCTGATCTCGTTGCAGTACCAAAGATTGTAAGACACTTTCGGCGAAACGCTGTTGGCGACGCCTTCTTTGTAGCCACCATAGCCGTTGTTCATAACGTCTTTAGCAATATTCGAGCTGGTGCCAAGGTTATCCTGATCGTAATAAAGCACGCGGCGATTGGCTGGGGCGTTTGCAGATTGGATAGTAGTCGAGAAAAAATACTGCGTCCCATCCTGGGTGATGACTTTCCAGCCGCCACGTGAATAACGCAGTTCCACTTGTGTTTCAAAGGTGTTTAGTACGAATACGGCAGTCTTGTTATCGTCCACGTCGATGTATTTGAAAACAGCGCGTCCGTTGGCAACGCCGGGAATGTTCACGTAAGGCGAGAACCAAAACAGGTCGCCTTCCTTCGTGGGACTAGCCGATCTGAAATCAAGCGGCGTTCCCACCGCAGGGTTATTCTCGACACAATATTCCTCCCGGCTGAAATTGTTGAACACCTCCGTCTCAATGGAAATCGTCGGGATGTTCAGGTTCCAGCCTTCACCGTAAGGAATCCCCGTTGAGATCGGCGGTGTGGCCCCTACAGTGAAGGAACTGCTGTACTCATAATACAGTTGATAGGACAAGCCGCCCGGCGTGCTCACGCCACCTAGCGGAATAGTTGCGTTGTAGTCTCCGGTGAAAAGATTGACGTCTCCTGAAAATCCGCCCGCATTGATTTTGGCGGGTTCGGAGACTTTGGGAGTTGGCTCAGAGTTACCCCGCCCGCCCGTGACTTGCGCTGTTGCGCCGACCGTGATCAGCATAGTGATCAAGGCGATGAAAAAGTGGTTCATATTACTGATTTTGTGGTTATTACTATAATGTAGATACGTGAAGTGCGCTACAATATTGCGCACAAAAGGATTATTCTTCATGGAATAGTAGTTTTTCCGCCAAGGGCAAAAGTTAAAAAGCCGGGGAGGCGGGTAAATTCATGTTACAGTGATGGTTTATACTGTTCTTATTCAGTGTGACAATTCTGATTGTCAGTGCGGTAGCAATAATAAGAATAAAAAATTAATGGTCCGCAGCTTCTTGCAGATTTTCTATTCCAATGGGTTGAAGTTTAGTCTCCTCGCCCCTTTTAAGACGGTTCTCATAGTTCAATATTAAATTCTCTTGTACAAAATTAGAGGCGCTGAACGTAATCTATTTACGTCCTGAAAAGTTTTTTACCTTGAAACAAAAATGGCATGGAAGCCGAAACCCCTATGCCATTTCCTGCACATCTAAACGCTCACCCCCTTCGCGCTACGTTGAGGGGATTTTCCCGCCTGGAACGTGCAAACCTTCCTCATGAATCATTCCTTTATGAGGCGGATGGAATAACCAAGGTATTTTGCAGTATTACCGCCCCCAATATCAGGTGAACCTTTATGCATTGAAATGAATGTTGCGTAGGTGGAACTGCTCTCCTGATTTGACCAGAGATAGATGAATTTCCCTTGGTCGTGGAAGTTATTCGTTCGTTTTCCTCCCGGCAGTGCCGTAAAGCCGGTTTCGTTTGTCACATTGCTGAATTCGGATTCCCAATGAAGCGTCCCTGTTTCCTTCAATTTCCCTGCGGCATTCTCGCCAAGATAATTTTCAAGGATTTGAAAATCCGTCGGTGTCGGAACCCGCCACCCTTCGGGCGCGATATTCCGGCTGTCGTTGGTCACATACCAATTGTACAAATGCCCATATGTAGCCGTATTGTCGGGACTGTTCCCGTAGTCGCACCAGGCACCTGTTGTCAAATCCGGCCATTGATCGTAGTCCGTGACATTTGGAATGGCATCCCCGTTGCGGTAATGGGTCGTTTTTAGACTTTCTACCGTCCAGACCTGATTGCCGATTTTTACAGTGTGATAAACGTTTCCGTCGATGTCGGTAATCGGCTCCATATAAATTGGAGCGGGCGGGGTCGGTTCAGGTTCCGGCGTATCTTCTTTCTTACAGGACAGCAGAAGACTTGACAAAAGAACCGCCCCAATCAAGTGCAGTGTGTTCATTGGAGGGATGAAAGAAAAAAGAGGGCGAATGTGCTGCGGCATTCCATGCCAGCGTGCACCAGATTTGTACTTGTACATATAGCTATTAGATTTTGATACTCACAAAGTTAAGTAAAAAAACAATTCAATGTAATATATTACATAGGTAAACTGCGACGCTTTCTAAAACTTGCGGTCATGAGCGGTGAAGGCAAAAAGCAACATCTTCGTGATGAAGAAACATTGAAATATCTTGCAAAGAGATTAAAGGAGTTACGGGTGGCTGCAGGTATGTCTCAGCAGCGTTTAGCTAATGAAGCAGGTATAGAACAGAGTTTGATTGGCAACATTGAAACCGCAAAGGGTAATCCAACTGTGAGCGTCCTGGCTGTAATCGCTAAGACGCTGGGCGTTCCACTCTATGAATTATTCAAGTTCGAAGAATAATCTTCCTGAAAAAAAGAAAGAACCGGAACCGTTTTACCGATCCCGGTTCTGGTCTGCTTTAGTATTCGCTTGGCAATAAGATCACGTTGTCAGTGAGGTAAAACGTGATGTGATCCAATGGAAAATCCGTGTATTCGATTGTCTCGATGTACACCGTGTTTCCGTTTCCGTCTTCGCATTTGAGGACTGCGATTTCCTCTTGAAGATTGACGGTCAGTTTCCAGACCTGAAATGCTTCTTTAGCAATGTATTTATTTGCTTGCAGGAAAGCGATTTGATCAACCAACCAATAAGCCCCGCCTGTTTCAGCGACGTATTTTACGCCATCGGTATAAAGGATATTGCGGACGAGGTTGTGGCGATACCAGTTTTCGGTTCCGGTGAACATCATCAGGTCGGCTTTTGTGAGTGTGTGGGTCATGATTTTTTCTCCTTTTCAATGTTACCTCCACAGCGGAGGCGTGGTTGAAAAGGCAGATGCCAATAGGACGGCTGTCATACTCCCAACACGGGAGCGAAGCGAACGGAGCTGGCAGGGGGTTGACTGGCGGACGGCATCTGACAAAACCACGACATGCTTCGCCTGTGGGGGTGAAATGGAGAAATGAGTAAAGAAAAATTCATTGAAACGTGGTTTAAACGCCATTTAAAGACGATTTAAACATTCAGGGTGTCAAAAAGTGAAAAAAAGGTTTTTTTTATATTGGTTACTTAACCAAATGACCAGCATCCCTGCAAGAACTCCAGAGATAGTATCTTGTAATATTTCACTGATCATCAACATAGAACAAAAGTAATAAAATGCTTTTCGGTGTAAAAAAAATCAAAATATTAATTTCGTGATGACTTTAAACTATTCACGATGCAGTTAGATCCTACAAAATCTTTTAAGGAACAAATATCCAATTTAAAAGGAACTGATTTTGAAAATATTGTTGCAGCCACCTTTTTCTATGCAGGTTATCATATAGAAAGAAATGTAATTTTGACAATTGATAAAGATACCATCGCAGAGATCGATATTGTGGGTTCTTTAATTACTCCTCTAAACGAAATTAGGATTGCAATAGAATGTAAAGGGGCAAAACCAAATTTTGCTGATATGAGGAAGTTTTCGACAGTAAAACAACTCCTTTCTGGTTTTGAATTTCTAGTAGATATGATTGTTTTTGGTTCTGACGATACTAGGGAAGCGCATGATGAGATTGCGCGGAAGCTACAACTTAAATTGTTAAAGAAAGCGGATTTAGGAAAGCTCATTTTTGCGATACAAGGTTCAGATGTTGTAACAAATATGGTTCGCAAAACCTGGATAAACAGATACCTCGTAATGTTTACAATAGAGAATTACTATTTGAAAACAATAATCGATGGAATTAAACGAACCGAAGTAAAAAAGGAGTTCAATTCATACATCAAATACTTGTATGCAGATTTATGGTCTATTAGTGATCCAATTGAACAAATTAATGACTCCTTTATAAAATCACAGGAAGAATTTTATGGCTTTACAGATACAATAGCTGGGTTTTATAAAACTAGTGCGCTTAGAGAGGTAAAAAAACCTGAAAATGAAGTCGTACAGGCTGCAATGTTTTTAGAGTTAAAGCATCGAATTGTAAACTTGTATGGAATAATACGTTGCTCAGTGATTGCTAAAAACAGGCAAGGTATTGAGGTTGTGAGTGAAAGAACACCTGCAATAAAACAAGCTCTAATTTCTCTCTGCGATTATAATATAGCCCCGAGTAAATTCATGAGCTTTATCACAAGGTTCATTTCCTTGTGGGGTGGCTGTATTATTAAATATGAGAATGGTAATGATGTTGAAAACACAGATCATGAATTAAAGATTATGGCTGATGAATCAGGAATTTCTCTAGAAAATGCGCATCATTTTTTAGAAATTTTCAAACGTATTTACACGAGCAACTTGTTCAATGATAGTGATAGTATTTTCTTTATGAAGTATGTGCCTGCTGCGTTTCGTGGTATGGGTGTAGTTCATCGAGATTCGATTTCCATTGACGCATCAATTTTTAATGATGATGACTTAAACTTACATATGCTTAACAATTCTTTACTCTCAATTGGAGGGATTGAAGGTTTGAAAATTAAAGTAACTCAAGAATAGACTGCGTCAAATCAAATTTTAAAATCGAAAAAGATCAATTGTTATTCATCAATAACTTTATTTATTGCGTCCTCCAGAAGCATGGGCTCTTCATGCCAATAAAGCAGGTAACATCTGCCATCAACATTCTTTATCCCATTAGAACCGAACCCCTCGCAGATAAGCGTGGTGGACATTCCCTCCATCAGGGTTTTGAAATGCTCGATGATTGAGAAGTCACCGGGCAAGGTGCTTCCAATTGCTGTTTGGTATTCTTGACTGAATTCTGCCATATTCAAGTTTTAACGAATATAATAAGTGTTTTTTAAAAAGGTTTCGTAAGTTTGGTATGCGTTGTAAACTAGATTATATGAAAGGAAAAACTTTCATGGTTTGGCTGTAACAATTCCCGGATAGTTTACAACCAAACCCCTTCATAGAATAGTATTTAATTATATCGAGTGTCCGGGAACTCGGCAGATGATATTAACTTACTATGTTTGGAGAGCATCAGTACTTAATAACAGTTTGTCTTTGTATTTCAGCTATAGTTGGTGTTGTGTTTAGGTTTTTACGTGTCCGAAATACAAATGCCTCCCTCATTGAAATAAAAAGAATTGAAGCTGAAAGGGATTTAGAATTAGAAAGGATTAAATCTCAAGGGGAATTAGATAGTTTGGTCAATAGTAAATTTCAAGGAGAGCAGGGGTTGAAAAAGGCTTGATGATTTGTGTTTGAAACTATTTCAGATGGGGGATTGTTTAATTGCACGTTTAAACATAAGTTTAGCCCCGAATCAATAAGTCTATTTTCATGGATCACTATAGAAAGTTGCTCATATCAGCCACGAATGAATTATTAAAACGAAAATTGATTTCCCCTCCTGAAAGCTTGAACGGAATAACTGATCAAAATGAGAGTAATTCAGGTCACGTATTCCTAAATATTTTTGATGAACCAAGTGTTGTAATTTGGGATGACCATGGTAATCAAGAATTGAGGATTTCAGTATGGTGGAAATACCGGGACTCTAATGCCATCCTGCATACAAAACAGAGTTTCAGAGGAACGCTCCCTAAATCTAAGCCAGCCCAATATCGAAGACTTTTAGGTGTGGCTGTCACTGGTTGGCTTGTAAGAAATAATGGTTTTTATTTGCAAGGAAAGGGACGAAAAGGGTTAATTGATATTTATACACGATCCCTTGACAGGGATGACCTCAGTAGACTTCCCGATGTTGAACCGATTGGATATAAGTCAGAAGCTTAAAGCTAATTCGCCCAATTTTCTGTACTATTCACTTTTCCAGCAGTGTTTTAATTCAATGACTTGTTGTTTTAATAGCGTTTCACAAATAGTGCACTGAAAAGGTTCAAGTTATTGTTTTTACTTGGAGAATTGGACTGAAAAAAACCGGTTAACAGTCGCTTGCTCTACCACTGAGCTACCAGGGAACAGTGAGGCTATCCTTTTACCAAAATTTCCGGGTTTGGCAAGGGGGAAAAGATAGACGATAGATAAAGCTTTGAATTTCATTTGTTTTTTTGAAGCGAATACATTTCTTAAACGAATAAAATGTCCTCTCAATTGATGAGGTTTTAAATGCAAAAACTGTGGATAAAATCGCAAGTGTACTATTGAAACCCGACTGTACTATTCAAATCCCGTTTGAGTTGTATACACAGCGGAGGACTCTATACATTAGAGGAATCCAGATGTTTAATTTTTACTAGATTTATTGAAAAAAAATCTCAATGTCTATTCAAGCCACTCTGTCTGTGCCGCATTCATTAAGTAACGCAATCGAAATTAGTATTCATAGGACAGGCGAGTTCAAAATAGTAACTGAAAATCATCCTTCGGGTATCTTACCTGAAGCAATTGCTTTCATCTCTCTCGATCACTCTACTTTTAGTAGAACCATAGACATTAGTCACGTGGGTATAATCCGAAAACGGCAACGGGTAACAGCTAGTCAGGTTCGTTTGCTCGTTACTGATATCTTGGAACTACCTGAACCCCTTCCGATAAAAGTGTTAGTTAATTCCATGCAGGCAAGGTTCCGCAATTTGGTAGAGAGCCCATTTCGTAGTAGTGGCTATGGTACTTTCGGAGAAAAAACCGGGGAGCTCTTATTTCAGAAAATGAAGCAACTTTATCCTGATGATACTGAATATTTTGATGGACTTTTAGGCAAGCTTGGTAAGCCGCTAGTATCAGCTGATAAAGTTAGAGCGGAAGATGCTGCATTTGAAAAAGATGCTTTGGGTATATGCCTTGATGTTTTCATGGACAGCACAGAACGCCAAAGAATTTTGAAATCCTGGGAACAGGAAAGTGGCAAAAATATCGGTAATTCATTTCTGACAGGTCTTCGCCAATATCGCGCATATGAAGACGACATAATCAATCATGATTTGAGAACCGTACCAGGCATGACGATGATGATGGCAAACGCCTCTGGTATTGTGGAATTCGAAAATTCCCGCCGTGAAAAACTTTTGGTGATCAATGCAAATCGAAAGCCCTTGGAAAAAGCGTATGGCATTGATCTCATATATTTTCATCGTCAGCATCAGGCTTTTACTTTCGTGCAATACAAAATGATGGATAGCCACGGAGATGGTAGCGCCTATTACAATCCTTCTGAATCCTCTCATGACAAGGAACTCCATAGGATGCAAAGTCTGCAAAAATTCCTGGATCAAGCGAAAAAGAGCGCTACCCTTATGGACTATAGGCTCTCCGGCTGCCCAATTTTCTTTAAAGTGTGCAAGAAGCTACAACTTCATCAGAATGATGGCTCCATTGCAATGGGCGCATACATCCCACTGGATCAATGGAACCTCTTATTAAATGACGATTCTACTCTCGGTCCTAAAGGTGGTCGACAAATAGGGTTTCATACGCTGAAAAGAAAGTATATTGGCACTTCGATATTTGTGGAAATGATTCAGAGGGGATTGATCGGCACCCATACCCTCGCTTCTGAAAAAGTGGCTGGATACATAGAAGAAGCCATAGAGAAAGGACATTCTGTATTGTACGCCATTGACGAGAGTATGAGGAATTTGGATTAAGAGCTGTTCCTTCCCGGTTTCACACGCTCAGGCTTACGCCTGTAAATCCGTTTAGTGGTTCTGCTGTCAGAATGTGCAAGAAGTTTTTGAGCATGTTCCAGGCTCTCAGCATCACTGGCGCATTTTGCACGTAAGTCATGATCTGTGAACCTTTCCTCTATTTTCTTTTTTTCAATTAGCTTGTTCATAAAGCGTTGCCACATGCTATCCCATCCACTGGCAGCACCTGTTTTTTCATCATAATATCCTTCGCCTAGTCTTGTGCAGAACAAGAAGGGTGAAATATCAATTGGTCGGACTTCTTTGATTTCAGCAATGACCTTTTTTAACTCGTCAGTCCATTCGTAGATAGTTTTCTTTCCCGTGGTTCCCGCAGTCTTGTGGCGTTGGTTGTGAATTCCATCTGCTTTCAGGTCTGTTTCTTTTAACCGCAGAAGGTCTGATTTAGCCATGCCGGTGAGCAATTTCAATTTTATATAGCCTTGTATCATTGCAACCGAACCGCGTTTTCTGTTGCATGGTAAGGATAGTGCTGCTTGCACTTCATGGTCTTCAACATACCGTGTACGATTTTTTTCGCCGCTCAATCGAACTTCACCCTTAAATGGATGGCGATGAATCACGCCCCATTCCACAGCTTTTGTTAAAACGTGAGACAATAAAGCTACTTCACGTCGAGCGGATGTTTTTCCGCCAATTGTTTTTTCGCGACCTCCATCAGTGACTGTTGTTTTTTGACTGCGTTTGTCCACGTATTTATAGATATGGTGCGGGTGCAATTCATGGGGTTTGAAGTGACCAAAAACAGGACGAAGGATTAAAGCGTATTGTCTGTCCTTAACCTGTGAAGCCGCAGCTTTAAAGGGGACAACATCAACCAAATATCTATCGAAAAGTTGGTCGATTGTTTCAGTTTTTTCAGTCCTGCCAACACGCTTCGCCCATGCGATTGAGGCATCGGTAAGACTTTTCCCAAGCCTGAATGTCTTTTTTCCATCCCATTGTTTTTCATGTCCCGGGGGAACCTGATAGTAATAGGCATTGCGTGTGAACCTCCAACGGTTAGGCAGCCCCTTATTTTCGGGGTTTCTTTTTCGAGCCATTGATAGCACTCCAATTAGGTTGAATCTCGATTCTAGTATTTTCCCGAGTCGCGCCGCAAAGGATATTTTCAATATGATTCCGTAATACGACAATACTTCCATCGGGTCGGATTTTATGCTCGATGCCCATGCCCCGAAGGGCTTTGACCTGGGAAGAGCGCATCCGTTTATTCGTCAGGTCTATGATCTCGTTGTCATTGAGAAACATGGTTTTTCTCCTTTCACGCTATAACGGGAGCAGGGACGGGCGAGGCGGCAGGTTTTTGTAACCTGATGAGGTATTCCGTCGCTCTTTGCGCATGTGCGGCGGCTTGGAAGATAAACTTCTTGTCGTTACGCAGGACTTCAAGCCAGTTCTGAATATAGGCTGCGGATTGTTCTTCGTTTCGGGGTTTGAAACCAAGGTCAGCACCGAGGAAACATGCGCCAAGTTCGGCAACAAGTTCCTCCTGGGCATAACCTTCATCACCCCATTTTTTACGCCCGAATTCACGGTTAAGGCGTTTGGGGTGACGCGTCCAATGGGTGATTTCATGAGCAAGTACGGCGTAATAATCCGGTGCGCTTTCAAATGACTCAAAAGGTGGCATCATCACCTTGTCGGTGCTGATTGAATAAGCAGCTTCTGTTCCGGTGATAATCTCCGCCTTGGTTTCATGGAAGAAACGCTCCAGTTCCTCAATACGGCTGTCCGCATTGGGTTCGGGTTTTTCAGGGGTTTTGTAATAAGCCTCGGGAAGCCCTTCGATTTGAGAGGCGTTAAATACGCTGTACACTTTCACGAATGGGACTTCCTTTTTGACGGATTGGCCGTTTTCGTCGATATCGTCCTTGAGAGTCTTGTCAGCATAAATGATCTGTGTGCTTTTCTCGCCTTTTCGGACACAGGCTTTCATGGCGAGGGCTTGCTTGAATGTCATCCAGTGCGGGGTTTGATAGCCACGGCTCGCGGCGGTCGCCCAAAGAAGTATCGTGTTGATGCCTGTATAGGGAACATCGTTGGAACGCAGTGGCCGGATGGCGAAATTGTCGCCGCTCCAAGGCTTGCGCCATGTCAGTTGCCCTTTTTCCAAGTCGGCAATGATCTGATTGGTGACGTTTTGGTAGATGTCGGTGGTGGTCATGTGTATTCTCCTTGATTGTTGGTTACCCTTCCGGGCATGCACCCGGCAGGCCAGAAGCATGCGCAGTGTCACACGTGAAAATTGGGGGAAACCTTCAGGGGGAACCGATTTTCACGTTGACACGGGAAGCGCATGCGGATGGCAGGGTGCATCAATGACCGGATGGGGAACCGGACAATGGAGAATCCCCGCCATCCACAAGCGACAGAAAGCAGTCAGCGATCAGGTCTTTTGACCGGGTGATCTGCGTTTGGCGGATTGCTTGGGCGGTGCCATTTGTGCAACAGCTTCCGGTTTCGGCTTCGGGGGAAAGGCGACGTATCGCGTCTTGTTGATTACAGTGTCCTCATCAAATACTATGTTGAAGCCATTGCCTTTGCCGTGCATGAACACAGCCCCAATGGGCTTTTCACCTTGGGAATTTTGGTTGAAGATATAGAAAGCGGGCTTCTTGGGTTGATAGGTTTTCGCTACTTGAGGTGAGGGATGATTGCCGGGGTCTTTGACAAGCTCTAGCGACCTGAAATCATGGTACGGGAATTGCCCGGAATCCTGCATGGAGACAAAACCGCCTTCAGTAATAAGGATATGATCCTGAACATTTATCCCCAAAAGAACCCCTGCTGTTGCAAGGGTCTTGGTGAACTTAATATCCGTGGCACTAAAGCGCTTTGTGCCGGATGGGTGATTGTGGGCAAGGATAATAGATGTCGCTGCGGCTTTGATGGCGCATCCAAAGATGACCCGCAGGTCGGAATGAACCGCATCAATACCCCCAAGGGAAACAGTAGAAACGCCCAAGGCTTTATTTGCGTTGTTCATCATGAGGACCTTGAACTGCTCCTGTAGGTTCAGCTTCTTCTTATCCCATGACTGCATCAGGATTTCGGATGCGTCATCGATGCTGGTCACGGTCGGCAATTCGTCAATAGGTTTCCTGTTACGATAGACGAGTTCGATTTCAGTGATTTTGTCCTTGCGGTTTTTTGTGCTGGTGGTCATGTGTCGTTTCCTTTCTTGTGGTGGCTGGGTTACTTTTTAAGCGTGGCGATGTGCCAGGCATTCACGTCCTTATGCGGGGCGTAAATATGGTTCATTTGAAGGACTTTGATTTCCAGCGGTGCCGAGAACGCCTTAAAACTATTCAAGGCTTTCATTCCCGCCCGGTCATTGTCGAACCAGGTGAAAATCGTTGAATAGGTGTGGTTCTCGATGTAAGGAAATGCCTTGCCGATGTTTGTTATTGAGTTCAGGATAATGACATCATCTTTGAACCTTTTGTTTTTTTGGTGCATCAGGGCGGCGAGGTAATCAAAGATGCCCTCGAAGATGTGGATTGCCGCACCGGAGGTTTCGGAACCCCGGATAAAGGAAATATCCTTCGGGGCAATACTTCCCTTGAATGCTTTGTTACGCAGCTCAAAGCCGTTTTCCACGTTCCGGAATCCAAGAGCCTTGAACGTTTTGCGTGTTTCAGCATGATAGAAGTCAACTTCGCGCAGATACGTTTTTGCAACCGAGAGATTAATCCCACGTTCCTTGATGTATTCAGTCAGATACCGGGTTTGCAGGGACGACACCCGCTGCAAGGCAAAGGATATTTCCGGTGGGGCAATAGCGACACGCGGACGTGGTAGCTTGGGGATGTGCTGTGCGTTGGAACTCAACCACCGCAGCGCATCCGCTGTTGAATGGGGTTGGTTCTGATGTTGAAGATATGTACAGATAAATCCAACAGCATTGCCGCCCATGCCTTCACCATGGTCATACCAGACGTTTTTAGTCTGATTGACGTGGAAGCTTGGCGTGCGTTCATCCCGGAAAGGGGAATGATACCAAAGATTATGTTGTTTCGTACTGGCGGGCTTGTACCCCATTTTGGCAAGGATTTCAGACAAAGGAATAGCGTTAGCTTTTGCAATGTTCATGCGAAAACTCCATCAGGTCAGGTTTTGTAAGAAGGTCTTTAGATAGTTAAGTGCGGGTTCAATTTACGTTCGTAGTAGATGTTGAGTTGTTGTTTCCTCCATGTCAGGTATTGACTGATTTCAGCCCGGCGGTAACGGATGACAGAACCCACACGACGGGGTTTGAGTTCGGGGAATCTGTCTTTATGCTTCAGAAAATAGGACAACGACTGACGGGTAAGTTGGACAATGCCTTTCCGATCAAGTAAAGGTGTTCTGTCCTGCAACTCCACAAGCATGCGATAGTCTTCATCATCCGTGCTGATAAAACGGTAAATATCATCCCAAGCGTAATACACCTGTCTGCCTTTCTTGTAACAGGGAAGGTCATACCGTTGTATTGAGTGCCATACACCAAGTGTTCCATATGAAACATTCAAGAAAGTGGCGAGCGCGTTCCTGTCGATCAGGTCGTCTTTCATCATGTGAAAAATTTCCTCTCTGATTCTCTGTGGTTGATGAACTGATTTTAACCCAGCTTCTCGCAGAACCCGGTAAATGGTCGGAAGAAAACAACGCTATTAAAACGTCACGCAGGATTTTTATAAAACTGCCCTGCATATTTTTTCTTTCATTGCGCGAAGAAAATGCGGGGGTGTGCAAAGGCGTGATTTGTTGTACCTATGTTGTACCAAAACGAAACAAGCCTCTCAGAAAATCTCTGAGAGGCTTGTTTTTCTTGTAGCGAGGACACGACTCGAACGTGCGACCTTCGGGTTATGAGCCCGACGAGCTACCAACTGCTCCACCTCGCACTCTATTCATTGAACCAATCAATGGTTGAATGCGGTGCAAAGATACGCATTTTTTGGCCTAAAACAATAGCAAAGTCAATAAAACATACAAAAAATGATAAAAAACCTGCCCCGGAAGCACTAAGGAAATAGTCCATACGTTAGAAATCACTAGCTTTATTGCACCAATCATTGCCTATGAAAAACCTTGTCGTTTGGTCGTTGATCAGCTTGCTCACCACCCTTGTATGGACGCAGGAAAACCCGGCTCGCATCAGTTACGTCGATTGTAAAATTCTGAGTCAAACTGCGGGAACCGATACCTTGTTCGGTGTACCGGTGAAATGCAACAAAATCCGGGTAGCAGGAACACATAAAGTTCAGACCTTTTGCAATTATGGGGATCCGTCGGCTGCGCGGTATGAACAAGTCAAAGCGGAGGCAGAAATCTCCGTGATCCCTGATTCCTCGGGAACAATCAAAGATTCACTCTTAAGTGCCTTGAAAGCTTCGATCCAACGACAGGAAGCCTACGCAGCGTCCAACGGTTATGCTGCCAGCGTGGTGCCTGATTTCGCGTTGTTTTCTCTTGGCGGTGACACGATCCTGGCCATGCCACCTTTTCATTCCGGTGCCGGAAATTATGGAATCTGGTACATCGGCGGGACTGTTTACAAAATCAAGCTCACTGGCGGCGAACAGCTGGCAAGCCTTAAAATATTTCTGCGCTCCAATTTCAAGCTGACATATAAGGGTGCGGTTCTTAATCCTGATGCCGGGAAGTGCAGTATTGATCTCTTGCGCTCTTTCCTGGAACAATCACGTTGATTTTTTCAATCCCATTTTTCCGGTTTTGCTGTACGGCTTTTCGCAACTGGCCAAAACAGAGTATTGCTATACCGTTTTACTAAACTATTAGTAAGATCTATGTTTGTCCAAACAAATTAAAACGAAAAGCCATGACACAAAAACCTTCATTTGCCTTTATTGCCGCCAGCTGGGCTGCTTTCGGAACAGGAATTATCGGGTACTTCGCCGGACTTTTCCGAAGTGAAATGTACCTAAGCGAAAAAGGATACTACTTCACCGTCATCATGTTCGGACTTTTCTCGGTGATTTCCGTGCAGAAAAGCGTGCGTGACCGCCTCGAGGGAGTTCCCGTAACCGACCTTTATTACGGAATTAGTTGGTTCTGTACCATCCTTTCCATCACTTTGCTCGTTGTAGGATTGTGGAACGCCAAAATGTGGGGCAGCGAAAAAGGATTCTACGCCTTCTCGTTTATCCTGGCGCTCTTCGGGGTCATCGCCATTCAGAAAAATACCCGCGATACACTGGCAGCTGAGAATGCCGAAAAACAGATCAAGCAATAACCACAATCACCATAAATCAAACGTACCCGGTTCTTTTTGAGTCGGGTATTTTGTTGTATGGCTAAACGCTTCTTCTCAAAATCGGGTACGGTTTTCTCCAACACAAATTCGCCTGCCCGAAACTAGCTTTACGCAAAAAATCACCATGAAGAACTCTACCTTTTTAATCGCAATTTTCCTGCTGTTCGGAAGCGCGGCACATGCCCAGAAAGAAAACGACACCGAATGGGATGACTATTTCATGCCCGGAGTCGGCTACAAAGTCTATACGCCAAAAAATATCGACAGCCTCGGCATTTACCAGGGAATCATGACCGAATTCGTGATCTATGCACGGGCACGTACAGGCGATTCCTGGCGTTCGGGGCCGGCACGGGTTAAAACCTACGGAAACCTGAGCATTATGAAAAGCGATGTCGATGGCGCCCGCGATATGTTTAACGTCAACGTCGGGGTAAACCTTTCGTTTGAAGCCGTTACGAAACGCAAGTTCGCAATCCCGTATTTCGGATTGGAACTGGGCGGTTTGTTCCAGCGCGATTTCTCTTCACTGCAGTTCACGCCCGTTGCCGGTTTGCAGCTGCTTTCAACCCGTCGCGTGATCTGGACCGCGCAGGCCGGTTACAACTACACCCTCAAGTACTTCGACGAATATTCGGGCATGCAGTACTCAAGCACGGTGAATTTGCTGCTGTGGAATAACTGATTTAAGGGAGCTGGATAAACAGGGAACTGGGTTGGACAAATCTAGTTCCCCAGTTCCCTAGTTCCCTATCTACCTAATTAAAGTTATCTTTGCACCAAAATTCACAATTATATGTCTCACAAATCTGCTTTCGTAAACATCGTCGGTAGCCCCAATGTCGGGAAATCTACGCTCATGAACGGATTGGTGGGCGAAAAGCTTTCCATCGTTACCGCCAAGGCTCAGACCACGCGTCACCGCATTCACGGACTGGTCAACGGCGATGATCACCAGATTGTATTTTCCGATACGCCTGGAGTTGTTAATGCTTCCTATAAGCTGCACGAAGCCATGATGAGCTACGTGGAATCGTCGTTCAAAGATGCTGATATCCTGCTGTTCATCACCGACATGCACGAAAATGAAATGAACCACAAGGAAACGCTGGAACGCATTGTGAAGCTCAAAATCCCGGTACTGCTGATCATTAATAAGATCGACCTGGGCGACCAGGATAAGGTAGTAGAGCGCCGCCAATACTGGCAGGAACGCGTTCCGAATGCCGAGATCATCCCGGTTTCCGCCTTGCATAAATTCAACATCGATCGGATCTGGGAACGGATCCTGCAACTGGCTCCCGAGGGTCCGGCTTATTTTGATAAAGAAGAATTGTCTGACCGCCCGATGCGCTTTTTCGTGGCGGAAATGATCCGGGAGAAAATTTTCCTTCACTGCGACAAAGAAGTACCGTATGCCTGCCAGGTGGAAATCGAAACCTACCAGGAGTCGGAAAAAATCGTGCATATCCGTGCGTTGATCATCGTGGAGCGCGATTCGCAAAAAGGAATCCTGATCGGGAAAGGCGGCGAAATGCTGAAACGCATCGGAAGAGAAGCGCGCCTCGATATGGAAGCCTTCATTGGCCAGAAAGTGTTTTTGGAAACCTTCGTAAAAGTGGACAAAGACTGGCGGGCCAGCGAGCAGAAGTTGAAGAAATACGGATATTGAGGAATTATAAATGGAGAAATTATGAATTATCAAGCACTTGATAATTGATTCATTCATAATTGATAATTAGTAAAGTAGTGCTGTGAAGTACGTCAAATAAAGAAAAAATGGGAAATATTATTGCCATCGTAGGCCGGCCGAATGTCGGGAAATCGACCTTATTCAATCGATTAACAGAATCCAATCGTGCTATTGTAAAAGAGATCAGCGGTGTAACGCGTGACCGTATTTATGGCCGTGGCGAATGGAACGGAATTCCGTTTTCGGTAATCGACACCGGTGGTTACGTGCACGGTTCCGACGATATCTTCGAAGGTGAAATCCGTAAGCAGGTTGAAATCGCCATCGACGAAGCCAATGTGATCCTGTTCGTGGTAGATACCATGACCGGGATTGTGGACCTCGATGAAACCGTGGCCGCGATGCTGCGCAAAACAAAGAAAAAAGTGTTGGTGGTGGCCAACAAAGTCGATAATACCGATCGCGTAGGTTTGTCGAGCGAGTTCTGGTCGTTTGGACTGGGCGAAGTGTTCGATCTTTCTGCCGCCAACGGATCGGGAACAGGTGAGATCCTGGATGAGGTCGTAAAGTACTTCGACAAGGAAGATCCGCGCGGCGAAGAGGAAGCAGGATTGCCACGCATTGCCGTAGTGGGGAAACCGAATGTTGGTAAATCATCGTTCATCAATGCCCTTACCGGCGAAGAACGCAACATCGTTACCGACATTTCAGGAACCACACGCGATTCGATCAACACGCGTTTCAAAGCTTTCGGATTCGATTTCATGCTGATCGATACCGCCGGAATCCGCAAGAAAGCCAAAGTAACCGAAGACATTGAATTCTATTCGGTACTGCGCTCGGTACGCACCATTGAAAGCGCGGATGTCTGTGTTTTCATGATCGACGCTACCGAAGGTCTGCAGAAACAGGATTTGCATATTTTCTACGTGATCGAGAAAAACCACAAAGGCGTTGTGGTGTTGGTCAACAAGTGGGATTTGGTTGAAAAAGACCACAAGACCAGCATGGAATTCGAAGAGCAATTGCGCCGCGACCTGGCACCGTTCAACGATGTGCCAATCATCTTTACGTCGACTGTGACCAAGCAGCGTATGCACAAAGCGCTCGAGAAAGTGATGGAGGTGCACGAAAACCGCATTCGCAAAATCCCGACTTCGGTGTTGAACGATACATTGCAGGCCATCATTGCGACCACGCCGCCACCGTCTATCAAAGGGAAATACATCAAGATCAAGTACATTCAGCAGTTGCCGACGCACGCTCCGGCGTTTGCCTTTTTCTGCAACCTGCCGCAGTACATCCCGGATTCCTACAAGCGTTTCCTCGAAAACCGTTTGCGCGAGCAGTTCAATTTCGAAGGTGTGCCGGTGAGGATATTCTTTAGAAGAAAGTAGAATTGAATTATGAATGATTAAATTATCAATTATCAAGGAAGTCGCTTGATAATTGATAATTCGTCAATTGATAATTATTAAAACTCCAGTATGTAATTCGTCCGTTTCTCCCTATGAATGCAAGGCTAAGGGCTGCAGCCAAGACAATAAACTAAATAAGCAATTCCAAAATAATTATGTTTTTGTCGGATTCAATTCCAAAATAATTATGTTTTTATTGGAATGTAATCCAAAATAATTATAATTTCGTTGGAACCGTTGTAGGTCCGGCTTCAACAAATTATATTGCCATGATACGTCGCGCTATCATTCAACACTTGCAGGCAGATCTTTTCCAGGGAAAGGCAATTTTGCTTTTTGGTCCCAGACAAGTAGGGAAAACCACCGTTTTGGAGTTGCTGCTAAAAGATCAAAATCAACCATACCTGATGCTCAACGCTGATGAACCGGATGTACGTGAATCACTGGAAAATACGACTAGTACGGCTTTGCGTAACTTATTCGGCGATAATAGAATCGTATTTATTGACGAAGCACAACGGGTACAGAATATCGGGCTTACACTGAAGCTCATCACCGACCAAATCAAGGATGTACAGGTAATTGCTTCCGGATCGTCGGCATTTGACCTGGCCTCTCAAACCCATGAATCACTTACCGGCCGCAAGTATGAGCATTTATTACTTCCACTTTCGTTTACGGAAATGGTAGGGCATCATGGCCTTTTAGAGGAAAGACGATTGCTGCAACAACGCATGATTTACGGTTATTATCCTGAGATTGTAAACAACCCCTCAAAAGCAGAAAAACACATCAAGTTGCTTGCGAATAGTTATTTGTATAAAGATTTGCTGCAGCTCGAATCGATGAAGAAGCCGGCATTGTTGACTAAAATCCTCAAAGCATTGGCCTTACAAGTGGGCAGCGAGGTTTCATTCCAGGAGATTAGCCGGTTGGTAAATGCTGATTATCACACTGTGGAAAAATACGTTGACCTGCTGCAAAAAACATTTGTGATTTTTACGCTCCCGGCTTTTAGCAGGAATGTACGCAACGAAATTCGGAAAGGGCAAAAGATATACTTCTACGACAATGGTATTCGTAATTCGGTGATTGGTAATTTTCATGGCCTGGAAAACCGAACGGATGTGGGCGCATTATGGGAAAACTTTCTGCTGGCCGAACGGATGAAATACCTCAATCAGCAGGGAATTGAGCGCGATACGTATTTTTGGCGGACAACACAACAGCAGGAAGTTGATTACCTGGAAGAAGGTGCAAACGGAATCAGCGCATTTGAATTCAAATGGAATGCCCGTAAATTGCCCCGCTTCCCAAAAACGTTTCTCAACGCGTATGAAGTAAATTCAACGCAGGTGATTACGCCGGAAAATTTTGTGGATTTTATAGGATTGGGGGATTAAAATTCCCAAATATAATTCGTCCGTTTCTCCTCGCCAATCGTCGTTGCCGGTCCGTGGCCCGGATACACAACGGTATTGTCGGGTAGGGTAAACATCCGTTCGTGAATCGTCTTTTTCAGGATTTCCATCGAGCCACCAGGTAAATCGGTGCGACCAAAGCTGCCGCGGAACAAAATGTCTCCGCCGATCAGCAGGTTTTCCGCTGCGTTGTAAAAAGCTACGTGTCCCACGCAATGGCCCGGACCAAAAATTACCGTAAATTCCAGGTCGTCGATGGTGATCACCTGGTGATCTTCAAACCATTCTGTTGGTTCCGGCGACGAAACATAACCGGCTAAACCGTACATCTGCGCTGAGCGTTCGGCCATGCTGAGGGTGAACAGGTCTTCTTTGTGGATGCGAAGCGGGACGCCGTAGGTTTTACAGCAAAAGGCATTTCCAAGAATGTGATCAATGTGGCAATGCGTGTTCCAAACCGCTTTTACCGTGAGGTTGTTGCGCGTGATAAAATCGGTGAGCTCCTGCTGTTCGAAACGGTCGTAACATCCCGGATCGATGATGATGCAAGAACCGTTATCGCCTGAAACGACGTAGGTATTTTCCTGGAATCCGTTGAAGGTAAACGAGTGAACGTGCATGAGAAAGCGTTTTTAAGAGCGGAAGAATAATACGGTTGCAGCCAGGGTCGTAACCCCGATAAAATAGCCGACGAAACATTGCGCCAGTGAATGCTTGCCCAGGTAAATGCGCGCGCTCATCACAATTCCGCTGGCGATCACGGCGGCCGGCAAAATCCAGAACGTGAAATAATCCAATCCGGAATAATACGCGAACAGGAAACCGGTCAGGATGCCCATTCCGGCGGCGTGCAGCGACACTTTCCACCAATTCGTAATGACCGTGCAGGTAAGAACAGTGGCCAGCGAACCGATGCACAATGCATAAACCGCTGTTGGCAGCAGGCTGTTCGGGTCTTTCAGATGCACGAGGTAAAACAGCGCAACAGCCGAAACATTCACAAAAAACGACGGGATCATCCGTTCCCTGCGGGAATCCATCATAACCGTAGTGATAGAGCCGCTGAACTTCAGGAACAAAATCGTGAACCCCGGGATGAGAATGGAAAAGAAGGTAAACATCAGTAGCAGCAGCATTTTCCAGTCGTCTGGAATCAGGTAAACCACCTCGTTGCGCCCCATCACCGTATCAGCGGGAACGTAACAGGCGATCAATAAGGCAAATACAGGTGCGCTAAGCGGAAGAAAAACCCAGGATAAGATGCGGGAAAGTTGATTCATCTACAGTTCTTTGCGTAAGCGGGCTACCGGAATATTCAGTTGCTCGCGGTACTTGGCAATGGTCCTGCGCGCAATATTGTAGCCTTTGTCATTCAACAGTTTGGCCAAATGTTCATCCGTCAATGGTTTGCGTTTGTTTTCTACCGAAATGGCATCGGAAAGAATCTTCTTTACCTCGCGGGTCGACACTTCTTCGCCGGAGTCGGTCGAAAGCGATTCGGAGAAGAAATACTTGAGCGAATAGACACCGTAAGCCGTTTGTACATATTTACTGTTAGCTACACGGGAAATGGTCGAAATATCCAAACCTACGATCTCGGCAATGTCTTTCAGGATCATCGGTTTCATCTTGGTCTCATCGCCGCTCAGGAAATACTCTTTCTGATAATTCATGATAGCTTCCATCGTGGTGAGCAGAGTGTTGTTGCGCTGCTTGATGGCGTCGATGAACCACTTGGCGCCCTCGAGCTTCGATTTCACAAATGTAAGCGCGTCTTTGTCCGATTTCGACGTTTTGGCACCTTCGGCATAACTGCGCATCAATTGCTCGTATTCGCGGCTCACTTTCAGGTCGGGCGTGTTGCGGGCGTTGATCGCAAGGTCCAGCCGGCCTTCAAATTCCGAAATCAGGAAATCCGGAATCACCTGCTGCAGGCTCTTTGTTCCTTCTTTCATGGAACCGCCCGGCTTCGGGTTCAGGCGAATGATCGCATCGATTGCTTCCTTGAGGTCCTGGTCATCGATTTCCAGTTTTTTCTGGATTTTATCGTAGTGTTTCTTGGTAAATTCCTCGAAATGGTCCTGCAAAATCTTCTTCGCCGTAAACAAAGTGATATTCCCGTCCTGCTTGCGTTCGATCTGTAAAATCAGGCATTCGCGCAGGTCGCGGGCCCCGATTCCTGCCGGATCGAGCTCCTGTACCAAACGCAGTACCAATTCCACTTCTTCTTCCGTAACGCTGAGGTTAGCTGAAAACGCCAGGTCATCCACAATGGCTTCCACTTCGCGGTTCAGGTAACCCGATTCGTCGAGGTTCCCGATAATGGTATCGGCGATTTGGAACTGTGTATCATCCAAATCGAGTAAATGCAACTGGTCGGTGAGTTTTTCCTGGAAAGAAGCTTCTACTGAAAGCGGAACGGCGCGTTCCTCATCGTCTTTGCTGGTATTGTTGACCTGTGTTTTGTAATCAGGTGTATCGTCGTCGAAATAATCACTGATGTCGAAATCGTCATCAAAATCATTGTCGTCGTTGTCAAAATCATCCTCGTTATCGTAATCCTCTTCCAGGTCATCCGGTCCTTCTTCCAGGGCGGGATTTTCCTCCAGCTCCTGTTTGATTCGCTGGTCCAACTCCATCGTAGGCACCTGCAGCAGCTTCATTAGCTGGATTTGCTGTGGCGATAAGCGCTGTTCGAGTTTTTGCGAAAGTTGTTGTCGTAGTGCCATAAAAGTTCAAAAGTTCAAAAATTCAAAGGCGAAATCACTGGCACGATTCATTGATAATTTAGTTGACTACCGTCCGATATATTTCTGCCCCTGCATATTTGAACTCCTAATATGGTTAATCAATCTGTAAATTCCAACTGATAACTTTTCGACATTTTGTTTCAATGCCAGAAACTCACCTTCATTGATTAAGTCACAATCAAAAGCTCTATACAATTGAGATCGACACTCCCCAGCGCTAGCCTTTGAAATCCAAAGATACTGTAAAAGTTCTTTATTCCCACCACGTTCAAAACCCTCGGCAATGTTATCCATGATACTTCCGCTTGACCGGATAATCTGGTTGCTGATTGGGATTTCGCTGAATCTTTTTTTCTCTTTGAATAATGCGTGTATTTCTTTACATAGTATCCTGCTTTCACTCCAAACAACAAGGTCTTCAAACCGTTTAACTTTTTCCATAATAATTAAGGTTGGTTACTTGAATATAAGGAAATAGTTCAAATGTTCAAATGTTCGAATGTTCGAATGTTCAAATGTTCAAATGTTCAAATGTTCAAATGTTCAAAATTGTATTTAAACAACTTGAACTTTCGAACCCTTTCGAACCCTTTCGAACCCTTTTGAACCCTTTTGAACCCTTTTGAACTCTTCTGAACCCCGTTGACTTAAAATTCTGCGTTTTGAGGTGTTCGTGGGAAAGGGATTACGTCACGGATGTTCGACATACCGGTCACAAACATCACCATACGTTCAAACCCAAGTCCGAAACCGGCGTGCGGCACCGATCCGAAGCGGCGCGTATCCAGGTACCACCACAATTCTTCTTCGTGAATGCCGAAATCGGCGCATTTTTTCTTCAGTACGTCCAAACGCTCTTCACGCTGCGAACCACCTACCATTTCACCGATGCCAGGGAATAAAATATCCATCGCGGCAACCGTTTCCTTGCCAGGCTCGCAACCATCATTGGCGCGCATGTAGAATGCCTTGAACGAAGCCGGATAATCGGTTATGATCACCGGACGCTTGAATTCTTTTTCCACCAGGTAACGCTCATGCTCGCTTTGCAGGTCGGTTCCCCAGCTTACATCGTATTTGAATTTTTTCTTCTTGTAATGGCTGGAATTCATCAGTACATCGATGGCTTCCGTATAGGTCATGCGTTTAAAATCGTTGGCGACCACAAACTGCAACCGCTCAATCAATGTGAGCTCGTTGCGTTCGTTTTGAGGTTTTGTCTGCTGCTCGGCGGCTTCCCGCTCGTTGAGGAAAGCAAGGTCGTCTTTGCAGGTATCCATTACATACTGGCAGATGTATTTCAGCATGTTTTCCGCCAGGTCCATGTTGTCGTTGATGTCGTTGAAAGCTACTTCCGGCTCAATCATCCAGAACTCGGCCAGGTGGCGTGAAGTATTCGAATTCTCAGCGCGGAAGGTCGGCCCGAAGGTATAGATTGAACCCAGTCCCATGGCGGCCAATTCGCCTTCCAGCTGACCCGAAACGGTCAGGTTCACCGGCTTCCCGAAGAAATCCTGCTCAAAATCGACCGAACCGTCATCTTTCAGCGGCGGCTGTGCGGCGTCGAGGTTGGTAACGCGGAACATTTCCCCCGCACCTTCGGCATCCGAGCCGGTAATGATCGGTGTGTGGATATAGTAAAAACCACGGTCGTTGAAGAACTGGTGAATCGCGTAACTCACGGCATGGCGAACGCGGAAAACCGCACCGAACGTGTTGGTACGGAAACGCAAATGCGCCTGCTCGCGCAAAAATTCCAAACTATGCTTTTTTGGCTGCATCACCGTTTTCTGAACATCATCAGGATGCGCTTCACCGATAATCTCGATGGAAGAAACCTGCAATTCCACGGCTTGTCCGCTCCCCTGCGATTCAGCCAAAACACCTGTAAGGCCCACAGCTGAAGCGGTCGTGATCTTTTTCAGAAGCGTTTCGTCAAATTGCTCGAAGTCAACTACGGCTTGCAGGTTATTGATGGTAGAACCGTCATTCAGTTGAATAAAGCGGTTACTGCGGAATGCCCGCACCCATCCTTTCACACAATACGCAGCGCCAACTTCCGGCTGGCCTAATACTTCAGCAATTTTTGTCCGTTTCATGAAGGCAAAAATAGCAAAGAATGTTGAATCTGCGCGGGATTGCTAAAAGGCAGAATGCAAGCTGTAGTAATGTTCAAAAAACAATTGTGCCTGGATGGGTTGTTCTTCTTCCCGGGCCACAACTACGGTCTTTTCCAGGTCGGTAAACGATTCATCTGCATGGATGGCCTTGAACAGGGCATATTTTTCGTCGGAAGGCCCGAAAACCAGGATGCGTCGGGCATTTTGCAACGAAGCAAGGATGCGTTCCACAAGATCTTCCATCTGCAGCTTTCGTACCGACTCATGCGGTGGTGGCAGGTCGGCGGGCTGGATATTGAGCTCGATGCGCGTTAAGACCGGGACCGTTTCATCAAACGGATTCTTCGAAAAGATAAATGCCTTGCCAGGATCAATGTAAATACCATAATCGAGTTTAGTTCTAGAATCCATAAATCGCTTGTTTTAGGATGCAAGTAATGAAGATTGGTTATACGTTAATACCAATTGTTTATTTTGGTGAAGATGGAGCAATGCCGCACGGTAATCTTCCATGACAAGTCGGGACAGCAGGTAACTTACGGTCGATTCCGCGCCCTGGTTCAGGTTCACATGATCTTCTTCCAGGCCGTCGCAGCAGCCACCCGTACAAGGGTTGTACACAATGCGGTTCAGGTGGTTTTGTCCGTGGAACCAATTGAATCCCGCCTCCATTTTCAACAGGTAATCCACCTCGCGGAAGGTATCGTAGAAACGGCCAAGCGCCAGTACGGTATACGCAACGTCGATAGGCTGCTCGCCAAAATACTCGGGTGTTTCGCCTTTCCGCATCCAACCTTTGTTCGAAACGACTTTGATGCCTTTTTCGGTGAAAATATGTGTCAATAAGAAATCGAAACTTGTTTTGGCGATTTCGCGGTATGGTTCATGTTTGCTGACTTCGTAAGCGTACAGCAATGCTTCGGGAACCAAACTGTTGGCATAAGTCAGGTAGCTTTCAAACCATTTCCATTCGTCGTCAGACTCGTGAAGATACATCTGTACGAGACGATCGCCCAGCAAACGGATCAATGTTTTGGTAGAAGCCAGCGGGAAAGCACCGTAGTAATAACACAATCCTTTGATGGTGAAGCTCATGGCACGGGTCGAATACATATCGGGAATGCGCTTCGAAACGAGGTCGAGGACAGCAACCGCACGGTTCACCAACTGCGACGGAAGCGTTCCGTTCATCGAAGCCACGTAGCCCAGCGCCCAGATAGCCCTTCCGTTTGAGTCGGATAGATTGCATGTATGATTGTCGGCTGTAAAGGTTTTGTGTTCATCAACATAATTGAGAAAATGTCCCTGAGGCTGCAGGCAAAATTCCAGGAACGTGAGGTATTTCCGTACCAGGTCGAGGTCTGCATCGTTTTTGGTGATCTTATAATGTTTGCATACGGCGATCAGCGCGCGGGCATTATCGTCCAAGGTATAGCCCGAACTGATGTCCGGCTGATTGAGCACCGAAAACTGGATCATCCCGAAATCGGTTGTGATTGCCTGGATATGGTTTAAATTGATGTCGGGCAGCCGATACTCCAGTGAGATTGGTTCTTCGCTGATCTGCTGAAACAGCAAGGCGTATTGCAGCGCGGTATTTTCCCACGATGTCGTCGCCATTCGGTGCAAGGCATCCAGGCGGATTTTCTCGCGCAGCTGCTCGTCGCCTAATAAATGATTGATCGAAACAGCCAGTCTTTCAGAATCACTGAACGGAACTATCGTATAGGGTGTATCCTGGAGCAACTCCAACGCGTGCGGAATAGGCGTCGAAATAATCGGGCAGCCACAGCTCAGCGCATACGAAAAAGTACCGCTGACTGCCTGGTTCGGGTCTTTCGACGTGAACAGGTACAGATCAGTCAGCTGCAGGTATTCCAGCAGGTCGTTTAACGAAACGTATTGGTTGACAAACTGCACGTGGTTTTCCAGATGCAGTTCTTTCACCATTCCTTCAAGCATTTCACGGTATTGTTCCTGTTCCGATTTTATGATCTCAGGATGTGTTTTCCCAATAACCAGGAACAGCAATTCAGGATTCTTTTCAATGGCCGCAGGCAACGCCCGTAGGGTTGTTTCGATGTTCTTGCCCGAACTGATCAGCCCGAAAGTCGAAACGATCTTTCTTCCGGTAAAACCGTATTTTTCTTTCAGCTGTTCCTTATTGGCGTTTCGCACCAAATGGGTACCATGCTGGATGACAGTTACTTTTTCGGGGTTGACCCCGTACTCGTCGACCAGGATCTGTTTGGCATTTTCGGTCATCACCACTATAGCGACGCTTTTGGCAACAATTTGGCGAATTTCGTCGAGCAGTGAAGAATTGGGCCGCGGCAATACGGTGTGAAACACCACAGCAACCGGCATTACCACGTCTTCCAGCAAATGCAGAAAGCTGGCTGTTTGCTGCTTGTAGAAACCAAATTCGTGCTGCACCACCAGCAGGGAAATGTCCGGGTCTGCATTGAGCGTATTGGCCAATTTGGTATAGGATTGTTTAAGATTGGTGTTCAGTGCATAGGACACTTCTTTCGGATAACTGGCTGCTTTTTCCGTTTCTACGGCGGCAACTTTCAACACAAAAGAGTGATTGAACTGTCGGTTGAGCGCTTGCACCAGATCCTGTGAAAAAGTGGCGATCCCGCATTCGCGTGGTGGGTAGGAAGTCAGAAATACAATAGTCGGTACCATATTATTTTGGGTTTGAGTGAAAAAGCAGTTCGCTTATTAACGCCGTAAAATTGACTGACGCACAAGCGATTTGTTCATCGGCGGCACCGTAATAAATGTACAGCTGGTCGCCGAAAAGAGCGGTTCCGGTAGGGAAGCAAACGTTGTTGACGGCTCCTTCCTTTTCGTAATCGCGCTCGGGCGAAAAAAGCGGGTAGGGCAGGCGTGAAATTTCGATTCGGGGATCGTTCAGGTCGAGCAGCGCCCCGCAAGCCGAATAAACAAAGCCATTGGGGGAGTTGTACACACCGTGGTAAATAACGATCCAGCCTTCTTTGCATTCGATGGGCGGACAACCGGCGCCGATGTAACTGATCTCATGATCATACCGGGATTGCAGCACCACATGTTCGGACAAATGACCGAGGTAGCCGGTCCAGAAATCGGGAGTAAGCTCCTCGAATTCCCGGACCGTTACCAATTGAATATCAGGCCGTATGCGATGCAGGAAAGCGAAACAACCGTTGATTTTCCGGGGAAACATCACAACGTTCTTATCCCAGAGAAATGTTTCGGAGTTCGCAGCCCCTGTGTATGCGGTCTCAAACTGCGTGAACTGCAGATAGCGCTTGCTCATCGCAGCGTTTGATTTTATCAGTTCTTTGAAATGGTCGTTCCTTATCCGGGGCACGATCATTCCCTTTTTTTCAAAGGTCCTGAGGTCCGTTGAAACGGCCAGTGCACCGCGGGCACTCCAACCGTCGTAGGCCGTGTACGTGAGGTAATAGTGCCCATCGATATACACGATCCGCGGATCCTCGATTCCTTTTGCTTCGTAATCCGCTGTCGGGACCAGCAACGGTTCATTATGGCGTTCAACAACCGTCAATGGCCCCAGCAGCTTGCAATAACCAATCGTAGAATGATTGCCGGTTCTCACAGCCCGGTAAAATAAGTGAACGTGTTCGCCTTGCTGCACGATTGCCGGGTTGAGCACACCTTCGTCTTCAAAACCCAGGGACGTTTTATACAGCAGGACACCCTCTCTTTTTACCGTTATCATATCATCGGTTCAGACCACGGGAATCGTGGGGCTGTCCTTTTTCAGCGCTGCCGTTACCGGTGTCGATTCTTTTTTTCCAGTGCCTTTAGTGCTTTGCTTCCGCGGTTTTTTCGGAGACCCGGTTGGCGATTTAATGGCTTTTTTCACTTCCACCATTCGTTCACCAAGATCTTCGCCATCTTCTTTTAATCCGTCCAAAAATTCGTTGAAACGACCTTTCAGTTCGTCGGCATACTGCGCGCCTTTTTTAGAGAGCTTTTTACGGGTTTTCGATCCTTTGTCGGGGGCATACAATGCTCCGAGTAATGATCCGATTGCCGCCCCAAAGGCGATGCCTGTCATTATTTTTCCTCCGCTCATACTTATTGGTTTTTATGTTTTTCGTATTAATTGCAAAATGATAAGCAGCGCTGCCATAGCGAGCAACGAATGGACCATTGCACCGACGCTGTACCCGAACCAGGCTACTGCCCAGACCAGGATTAGTATCACGGCGATGGTATATAAGATGCTGCCCATTTGTTGTTCAATTTGTGCAAAACGATGCTTTGTCACAAAGATGAGCGATCGGGATTGTAAAGGTGTTATAGAAGTTTTTCGTGATCTTACACTATTCCCACTTTGATGGGTTTTTTGGGATTTTTTTGGAAAATGAAATCCGTGGGGTCGCGATTCATCGCGACCCTTTTAAAATCTGTATTTATAATTTTTAAGATCTGTATTTTAAAAAAATCATAATGACAAAAAAATCCCCCGATCGAAAGACCGGGGGATTTTAATTCGTGTACTATTAAATAAAAACGGCACAATTATTAACATTACACAATGCCGTTTCTGCAATGTAAAAAGGTAGGGGCGCGATCAATCGCGCCCCTACTGATTTCTACCCTGAACACATTTCGCATCCTTCCGGATCATCCAATGAACAGGCGATTGCCGCTTGTTGCTCTTCGATGGTTGCCTGCGCAGGCTGCTCGGTAACGTTTTTGTCAACGGTGAACTTGATCGCATCCGTAGCCGCTTTCGTACGCAGGTAATACATTCCGGTTTTTAGTCCTTTTTTCCAGCCGTAGAAGTGCATCGATGTCAGTTTACCGAAGTTGGCATTCTCCATGAAAATGTTCAACGACTGTGACTGGCAAATGTATGCTCCACGATCGGCAGCCATTTCGATGATTGATTTCTGTGAAATCTCCCAGGCTGTTTTATACAAATCTTTGATATACTGAGGAATCTCGTGGATGTTTTGAACAGACCCGTTGGATGCCATCAGCTTCTGACGCATTTCTTTGGTCCACAAACCTTCACGCACCAAATCCTTCAGTAAGTGCTTGTTAACGATGATGAACTCACCCGACAATACACGGCGTGTGTAGATGTTGGATGTGTACGGCTCAAAGCATTCGTTGTTTCCAAGGATCTGAGCTGTTGAAGCCGTTGGCATTGGCGCCAGCAATAAGGAGTTGCGTACACCGTGCGTTTTCACTTCTTCTTTCAGCACATCCCATTCCCAGCGTGAGCTTGGTGTAACGCCCCACATGTCGAATTGGAAGATTCCTTGTGATACCGGTGAACCGGCGTATGTCTCGTACGGGCCTTCCACTTTCGCCAGGTCTTTCGACGCAGTCATGGAAGCGTAATAGATCGTTTCGAAAATTTCGCGGTTCAATGCACGTGCTTCTTCCGACTCAAAAGGGAAACGCATCATGATGAACGCATCGGCCAGACCTTGTACACCCAAACCGATCGGACGGTGACGCATATTTGATCTGCGTGCTTCTTCTACCGGGTAGAAGTTACCATCGATGATGCGGTTCAGGTTGATCGTTGCCTGGTAAGTTACCTCGAACAGTTTGTCATGGTCAAATCCACCGTCTTCCGTTACGAATTTCGGCAATGCGATGGAAGCCAGGTTACACACAGCGACCTCGTCCGGAGCAGTGTATTCCATGATTTCCGTACACAGGTTCGACGACTTGATCGTACCCAGGTTTTTCTGGTTTGATTTGTTATTCGCCGCGTCTTTGTAAAGCATATAAGGCGTTCCGGTCTCGATTTGCGATTCAAGGATTTTGAACCACAAGTCCTGAGCTTTCACTGTTTTACGGCCTTTGCCTTCTTTCTCGTATTGCGTGTACAATGCTTCGAACTCAGCTCCGTATGTGTCGGACAATCCCGGGCATTCGTGCGGACACATCAATGTCCAGTCGCCGTTGTCTTCCACACGCTGCATGAACAGGTCCGGAATCCACAACGCGTAGAACAAGTCACGTGCACGCTGCTCTTCTTTTCCGAAGTTTTTCTTCAGATCAAGGAAATCAAATACATCGGCGTGCCATGGTTCCATGTACATCGCGAACGATCCTTTTCGTTTTCCACCACCCTGGTCTACATAGCGGGCAGTATCGTTGAACACGCGCAGCATCGGAACAATACCGTTGGAAGTACCGTTTGTCCCTTTGATGTAAGAGCCTGTTGCACGAATGTTATGAATAGCCAGTCCGATACCACCTGCCGACTGAGAAATCTGAGCGCACGATTTCAAAGTGTCGTAAATACCTTCGATGCTGTCTTCCTTCATTGTCAAAAGGAAGCAGGAAGACATTTGCGGTTTCGGTGTTCCGGCGTTGAATAATGTTGGTGTAGCGTGGGTAAACCAGCCTTCCGACATTAAGTTATACGTTTTGATTGCCTGGGTAAGGTCGTCTTTGTGAATACCCACGGCCACACGCATCAGCATTTGCTGCGGACGCTCGGCGATTTCACCGTTCAAACGCAACAGGTAACTGCGTGTCAATGTTTTAAATCCGAAGTAATCGTAACGGAAATCGCGGTCGTAGATAATGCTTGAATCAAGCAACTCGCGGTTGTTCATGATCACTTCGTATACGTCATCGGCCAACAATGAAGCACGCTGACCGGTTTTCGGGTCGATGTACTTGTACATGTCTTCCATGACATCGGAGAACGATTTTTTCGTTTCCTTGTGCAGGTTCGAAACTGCAATACGCGATGCCAATAACGCGTAATCCGGGTGATCGATCGTTTTGGCCGCTGCAACTTCCGCTGCAAGGTTGTCCAAATCGGTTGTCGAAACACCGTCATAAATTCCCTCGATTACCTTCATTGCTACCGCTTCAGGCGATACCAACGGGTCGAGTCCATAGCACATCTTGATGATGCGCGCGGTGATTTTGTCAAATTTCACCGCCTCTTTTCTTCCGTCTCTTTTAATAACGTACATAATGCGCTCTCCTATATTTTGGGTTGTTGTTTTCAGTTTGCCGCGTAGTGACCCGCAGCTTGGTTTTATCTTAAAATTCTTCGTTCAGGCTGAATGTCTGATCTTCCTTGTTGCCCATCACGCCCGCTTTCTGGTATTCGGCTACGCGTTTTTCAAAGAAGTTGGTCTTGCCCTGGATAGAGATCATATCCATGAAATCGAACGGGTTCGCTGTGTTGAACACTTTGTCGTTGCCCAATTCCTGCAACAGGCGGTCGGCCACGAACTCGATGTACTGTTGCATCAAATCGGCGTTCATCCCAATCAGCTTTACCGGCAATGCGTCGGTCACGAATTCTTTTTCGATCGCTACGGCATCCAGGATGATTTGCTGTACCTGTTCTTTCGGCAAACGGTTAACGAGGTGTTTGGTGTAAAGCAAACAAGCGAAATCGCAGTGCAGGCCTTCGTCGCGTGAAATCAGCTCATTCGAGAAGGTCAGACCCGGCATCAAACCGCGTTTTTTCAGCCAGAAGATCGAGCAGAATGAACCGGAGAAGAAGATTCCTTCTACTGCTGCAAAGGCCACCAAACGCTCGGCGAAGGTGCCGTTATCGATCCAGCGCAATGCCCATTCGGCTTTTTTGCGCACGCAATCGATTGTTTCCAATGCGTTGAACAAATGGTTTTTCTCTGTTGAATCCTTGATATACGTGTCGATCAGCAACGAATAGGTTTCCGAGTGGATGTTCTCGATTGTCACCTGGAACCCGTAAAAGAACTTTGCTTCGGTGTATTGTACTTCCGCCAGGAAATGCTCGGCAAGGTTTTCGTTTACGATACCGTCTGAAGCCGCGAAAAACGCCAATACGTGCTTGATGAAATGACGCTCGTCGTCGTTGAGCTTATTTTCCCAGTCTAATAAATCCGGAGACAAGTCAATTTCTTCGGCAGTCCAAAAACTGGCTTCGGCCTTTTTATAAAAAGACCAGATGTCTTCGTGTTGGATGGGAAATAACACAAATCTGTTTTTGTTTTCTTCCAATATTGGTTCTGCCTGGGCCATTGTTAATCCGTTTTTTTTGAGTCAATAATTCCTACTCCATGATACCTGATGGAACCATGGTTTTCTATACAAGTTACAAAATTTATTTGTTTCCTCTCTCTCGAATTCCGATCGAAATCGGACGCCAACTTCACCTGATTGAGGCATACAAAAATTGATAAAATTCTTCCCTTTCGCAATTAAAGAAATTCACAATCCTTTCAGGTTATCAACACTCGTTTTCGAAAAGCCTTTACCACGAACACTTAGCGAGCTTATTAACATTCGCTTTAAAGATATTCACAGTAAATTCATCTTTGTTTGTCGAAGGATTAACACGATTCGTCAACAACTTGTGAATGAACAACCTTGAGCTTCTGTCCTATAAAATTAAGGTGTTTTTGATGAGGGTTTGATTGTTTTTTTCTATGTATATTCACAACCGATTGTTAATACCATGAAACGCCCTCACCAACCGCGAACGAATGAAAAAAACAGCTGCTCTTTTTAACAGTTTCAAGTCGGATTTGCTCCATGTCATGTACCCGAATTTTTGCATTATTTGTGATGTCGAAACCGCTCATTCCCCGAGTGCCGTTTGCCCCGTTTGTGAAAACGATTTGCAGTATACTTATTTTGAAGATTATACCGAACCGACCCAACTCGACCGGTTGTTCTGGGGACGCGTTCCGATCCATCAGACCTATGCCATGCTGCAGTTTGAAAAAGAGAATACCACGCAACCCGTTTTACATGCGTTGAAATACAAAGACCGGCCCGATGTGGCGCGGTATTTCGGCGAACGGTTGGGTGAAAAGATCAAACAGCAAGCGCGCTTTTCGGACCTCGAAGCCCTGATTCCCGTGCCGCTTCACCCGAAGAAGGAATTTTTGCGCGGGTACAATCAAAGCCGGTTGCTGGCCGAAGGAATTGCGTCGGAGCTAAAGATACCGGTGCGCAGTGATTTGCTGAAACGGGTGGTATTTACCGAAAGTCAGACCAAAAAAGGAAAGGAATCGCGGTGGGAAAACATGCAAAACCGCTTTGAGTCGCAGGTAAAGGGGGCAAGTGAGCTGAAACATGTGGCGGTGGTGGATGATGTGGTTACTACCGGTTCTACGCTGGAAACCTGTGTGCGCCGTTTGCAGGAAACGCTTCCGAATGCGAAGATCAGTATCGTTAGCCTGGCCGTGGCGAAGTAAGGCTTAAAGTAAAAAGACCAAAGACTTCGGACGGATTAACGTCTTTCATCTTTGGCCCTGTCTTTAAATTTACGGTTGATTGTCTTAAAATCTACTTGTCTTCTTTTTTATCTTCCTTGGTCTTCACCACACGTACGGATTGTTTTACCGCTTTGCCTTTTTCGGGAGCAGGTGGCTGCGCGTTTTCCAATTCTTTCAGCTTCTTATCGGCTTCGGCACCTGTGTAGGTTTCCGTGGATGTTTTCCCGTTTTCGGTACGGTTGATGGTCAGGGTTTTTACGCCGTTGACTTCTTCCATGTTCACATCAATGGTAATGCCGTCAACCACTGCAACCGTGTTTGCCTCAGAAGCCGGGTCTTCCAGTTCTTTCAGTTTTGCTTCGGCTTCTTTACCGGTATAAGTCTCAACGGTTGTTTTGCCATCTTCGGTCGATTTGATGGTCAGTTTTTTCACCCCGTTTTCTTCTTCCACGCTGATTTCCTTCGAAATTTCTTTCTTGGTGGTCTTTGGTGTTTGCGCCTGGCAATTGGTGAAAACAACCACCGCCAGTAATGATCCGAGTATTAAACCTGTCTTTTTCATGTCTTTGGTTTTAAGATTGTGTAACATACTGCAAGGATAAACGGTTTTGCTCCCACCGCTGGTTAGGGACAGGTTAATTGAGGTTAATTAAGGTTAAGGGCTACGCCGAAACCCGTAAAAACAGAAGCGGGAACCAACTTTCCCCTTTGGAGAGGACTGAAGTAGAATCTGCCTCCTCCCTGAGAAGAGCGAGCACTGCTCGTGATGAAAAGAGAAGGGTGGACAAAATCAACCAGATAGACTTGCTCTTATAGAAATCTTCCCGTTCTTTGCGCCTATGAAAGTGCTCATTATCGGAAGCGGATTGGCAGGCACCTGCCTGGCACATCATCTCCTGGCAAAAGGAATGGAAGTGAAGATCATTGATAAAGGTGTTAACCTGTCAACAAAAGTGGCCGCAGGGATTATCAATCCGTTGGTGTTTCGCCGTATGACACTCAGTTGGCGCGTGGCTGAATTTATACCCGCCGCGGATGCTTTTTACGAGTCGATCGGGAAACAGCTCAACCAAACCTTCCAGCATCCGATTGTGATCCGGCGCTTGTTTGCCAGCGAGCAGGAAGCGGGTTTCTGGCAAACAAAACAGCATTTACCCGAGTACAGCGCGTTCATGACGGAGCAAACCGAAGCCGACAGGCTGTTCCCAAGCCCGAAAAACACCTTCGGAACCGGCTTGGTGAAAGGCGCTTCGTACGTTGATTCGGTACCGTATTATGAAGCACAGCGCACCTGGTTTATCGACCGCGGGTTGCTGGAAAGCGCGGAGCTGAATTATGCAGACATCGATCCGGAAACAGCTGCTTATAAAGGTGAAACCTACGACTATATTGTTTTCTGTGAAGGAAAGGACGGAAAAACCAACCCGTGGTTCGGCTATTTGCCTTTGCAGCAAACCAAGGGCGAGTTGCTGACCATTCATGCGCCGTCCGTTTCACAGAAAGAACTGCTTAACCGGAAGTGTTTCATGCTGCCAGTCGGAAATGATCAATTCAAAGTCGGTTCGAACTATGAATGGGATACAGACAATGCTGTTGTTACAGCAGCAGCCCGGGCGCTGATCGAAGAAAATCTAAAATCAGTAACCGGTGAACCGTATGAAGTGACAGACCAGGCAGCAGGTGTTCGCCCGACGGTGACAGATCGCCGTCCTTTAGTAGGCAAGCATCCCGACTTTCCGAAACTGGTGATCGCAAACGGGTTGGGAACAAAGGGTTATATGATAGCTCCTTTATTAATGAAAGAACTGGCCGATCATTTGACGGAAGGGAAAGCGCTTCATCCTGAAGCGGATATAACGCGGTTTAAAAAGAAGTAGTTTTCACTCATTCTCGTTCTCAATTCTCATTCTGGAATACCTTGTTTTTAGAATGAGAAACAAAACGAAAATGAAGGTTGATCGTCATTCTCGTTCTCAATTCTCATTCTGTGTTGTCGGTTTGTTTTTTCAGAAAGAGAAACAAAACGAGAATGAGGGGTTTTGATCGTCCTTCTCGTTCTCAATTCTCATTCTGTGTTGTCGGTTTATTTTTTCAGAAAGAGAAACAAAATGAAAATGAGGGCTGATCGTAGTTCTCAATTCTCATTCTGAAATTCAGTGCACTTCGACCTGAAGTTTTCGGAGAAGCCTTCCGTTTCTCAGAAATAATAAGTAATTTAAAATAATCAACGTTAAAATGATGATTTAATAACCATGTTCGATTTTCAAAAACTGGAGGTTTATAAGAAAGCAAAAATCTTCCATGCCGAAGCAAAGCACTTGATAGAAATAGTTAAACCCGACAAGACGGTAAAAGAACAGCTTTCGCGAGCTTCATTTAGTATTGTCCTGAACCTTGCCGAAGGCTCCGGCAGGTTCACGAAGCCGGATAGACGAAAATTCTTTGTGATTGCAAGAGGATCTGTTTTTGAATGCATAGCAATTTTAGATCTGCTCCATGACCAACAATTAATCGAGGAGAAAACATTCCATTCCTTTTTGAAAAAAGGAGATGAGCTGTCGCGAATATTGTATTCAATGGTGAAGAATCTCAGCGATTAACCCATTTTATTGGTTAATCCAAAGTATTTTACCCTTTCCCGATTAACAATCTTTTATCGTTGTATTGGCAGAGTTTGCGTAAATTTGCGGTATAAAATTTACAATTATGTACCCACAAGAACTCGTACAACCCATGAAGGAAGACCTTACACGTGTGGGCTTTCAACAACTCGAAACAGCGGAAGCTGTAGACAATGCTATTCCAAACAGTAAAGGTGTAACCCTGGTAGTCGTGAATTCCGTTTGCGGCTGTGCAGCAGGAAATCTTCGTCCGGGCGTGAAACAATCGCTTCAGAACGAAAAATTGCCGGCAAACCTGTATACTGTTTTCGCAGGAGTTGATACGGAAGCCACACAACAGGCCCGTAACTATTTCTTACCATTTCCTCCGTCGTCACCTTCCGTTGCTTTATTTAAAGACGGTAAACTGGTACACTTCCTTGAGCGTCACAACATCGAGGGCGTGAGCGCAGCAATGATCGCTGAAAACCTGGCGGCTGCATACGACGAATTCTGTAATTAAAAGACGAAAGACCCGAAGACCTAAGACATGAGCTGGCTTTTGCCTCCTCATCTTAGGTCTTTTGTCTTTTTATTCTTCTGTCTCATGTCTCTATGATAATTGATACTCACGCCCATTTATATTCTTCGCAGTTTGATGACGACCGCACTGAAATGATTCAACGCGCCGTTGCCGCCGGAGTAGAAATACTTTGTTTGCCCAATATCGACCGGGAAAGCATTGCAGGAATGCACGCACTTGAAACGCAATTTCCCAACCATTGCCACGCGATGATGGGTTTGCACCCGTGTTCGGTAGATGAAAACTGGGAAGCAACCCTATACACCATGCGTTCCCACATCGACAGCCGGAACTACATCGCCATCGGTGAAATCGGGGTGGATTTGTATTGGGACAAAACCTTTCGTGCCGAGCAAATGGAAGCGTTTCGACAACAGATCCGGTGGGCGAAGGAAAAGCAATGGCCGATCGTAATCCACGCACGTGATTCATTCCCGGAAATTTTTGAGGTGGTCGACCAGGAAAACGACGAACGCCTGCGCGGTATTTTCCACTGTTTTACCGGAACGTCAGAAGACGCCAAAAAAATCGACCATTACGGCGGGTTTTTACTGGGAATAGGTGGTGTAGTGACCTACAAAAAATCAGAATTACCTGAAGTTTTGAAAACCGTTTCGCCTGAAAAGCTGGTGTTGGAGACCGATGCACCGTACCTTCCACCGGTACCTTTCCGCGGAAAACGCAATGAAAGCGCTTACATATTGCATACCGCCGAAAAAGTAGCGGAGATTTACGGAATACCATTGAGCCGGTTGGCCGAAATCACCACCAAAAATGCCATTGAGCTCTTCGGTTTGCAGCAAGCTGTTGCGAATCTCGGAAAATGATTCAACTTTGTAGCCGGAATCTTAACCGATAAAGCGATGCAGCAACCCAACGTTTTGGTAATTTATACCGGTGGAACCATCGGGATGGTGAATGATCCGGTGACGGGCTCGCTCACGGCGTTTGATTTTGGCGATGTGTACAAGCACATTCCCGAACTGGCGCGGCTGAATGTGAAGCTCACTACGAAAGCGTTCGAGCAACCCATCGATTCATCGGAAATGAACCCGAAGCTATGGAGCGAAATCGCGCAGCTGGTCTACGATCAATACGATTCATTCGACGGTTTTGTGATCCTCCACGGGTCCGATACAATGGCATTTACCGCATCGGCGCTGAGTTTTATGCTGCAAGGACTGCAAAAGCCGGTCATTCTTACAGGCTCGCAATTGCCTATCGGGACCATTCGCACCGATGGAAAAGAAAACCTGATCACCGCGATTGAAATTGCGGCTGCCCGCAATGAAGACGGGTCGGCAAAAATCCGCGAAGTCGCTATTTATTTTGAATATTCACTTTACCGCGGCAATCGTACGTCGAAAGTTTCTGCCGAATCATTCGAAGCATTCCGTTCCCCGAACCTGCGTCCGTTGGCGGTTGCGGGTGTGCATATTGATTACCGTGAGCACGAGCCAATTGCTCATCCTAAAGAGCTGATATTGTTTACCGACTTTAATCCGTCGGTAGCGCTGATCAAGCTGTTCCCCGGAATTCCGTGGAAATTATACGCGCCGTTGTTCGATGCTTCGCGCACGAAAGGAATCATCCTGGAATCGTTCGGATCGGGCAACGCCTCTTCCGATGCGGATTTTCATCGTCTATTGAAAGATTATATTGCTGCCGGCGGCGTGGTCCTGAACATTACGCAATGTGCTTCGGGAACGGTAGAGCAAGGCAAATATGAGACCAGTTCATTTTTTGCGGAAAACGGCGTATTGTCGGGCTACGACCTCACGACCGAAGCCGCAGTGAGCAAATTAATGTATGCTTTGGGACGTTATCCTGATGCTCCTGAACAGCTAAAAGCGCTGTTTTCGACTGCAATTTGTGGCGAGCAAACGAATTAAGCATTGGTATTCTTGAAAATAGTGCTATTTTTGCGCACTCAAACAGAGAAATGTTCCGCCTTGGCGGATTGAAGGAGCTACAATTCCTTCTTATATATCTCATAATAGATACAGAGAGGTGTCCGAGTGGTTGAAGGAGCTACCCTGGAAAGGTAGTATACGGGTAACTGTATCGAGAGTTCGAATCTCTTCCTCTCTGCGAGAACGATCCCAGGCGAAACAACGTCTGGGATTTTTTGTTTCTTCGATCTCTTTCTGAGATGATTAATTTCTACCTCTCTGTAACGTTAAAGCGGCTGAAAACCGCATCTGGATAAGATCAGGTGTTAAGTTTCGCTACAGGTGTTCCTTTTAATCCTTCGTTTACCAGGTAGGCGATGTAGTTGGCAAAATCATCAATTTTCATTTCTACACTGGCCTTCTCCAATGCTTTCATATAAGTATCACGTTCTTCAACTGGAATAACGGTCCATGGATAGCCACCCGAGGCGAGCATAGTATTCATTAAAAATCGTCCCATTCGGCCGTTACCGTCCATATACGGGTGTATAAACACAAAAATAAAATGGCCCAATACTGCGCGGACCCCCGGATGAGTTTCAGCCTGCAATAATTCAAAAAAAACAGGCATTGCATCCCTAACGGCATCTACATTCAAAGGAACATGTTTAGATCCTCTTATATAAACCTGGGCATTTCTGTAACCGGCCAAATCCGAAGGTTTTAGTATGCCTGAAGTGACACTCGGTCCGAATAGTTCTAAATACCAGTCACTATGATCCGAATCAGCGACTTTTCCAGGGTTTTTCCCCTGCAATATTTTCTCAATGCTTTTTCGTACCACCTGTGAGGCCTGCCAGTAGCCCCGGGCAGCCATTGCGTCTTTTTGTTTTTTATCTTCCGGATTTTTATCAATGTCCCAGGTCCCCGAGCGTACACGTTCTATCAATTCGGGTGTTACACGGTATTTTTCAATAGAGAGCGAGTGGTAAGCATCTGTCACGTAAAGATCTTCGACCGCCTTCATATATTTCGCATGATCTTCAGGAATTCCGGGAGCATCAGGAAAAATCCCTAAGATCACATCTCTCATCTCATGCCACATCAGCTTTATTTTGTTGACATAAGGAGACTTTTCACGGGATGATAGCAGTATGGGGGTTGGGGTTTCAAATGGATCAGTTTCCCTGACATCATATCCAGCTGCCCGCATGCTTTTTATAATATCATTGGCGATTTTTTCTTCGCCGATATTTCTGAAAGCACCGGCTAACCTGCCGGCAATTGTAGAGTGGCCCCCATCCAATAGCAGGCCCAATACTTCGGAAGAATCCCGTACCATGGTCAGAGCGGTCCTTACATCCGTTGCATTATTGGTAAACATTACCGGGCTGCAATGAATCAATGCTGATGGCAGGGTCAACATACGAATACCATTTATGACTTCAATTTCAGCATTATTGTGTAATGGAGATCGCATGGTAAACAGCGACGTATTAAAAGGTAATTCTGTGAGCCCGTTGGGCCCGTTGACCGATCTTATAATTAATTGTGTCGGGACCGTATTGTTTCCCGCATGTATTTGCAGTGATTGCTCTGCCGAGATGCAATAGGTATTGCCGAAACGGTCATTTAGGTATTCTGAACAAAAACTCCAGTAAGAAGCATACCAGGATGTGCTGTCACCGTCTTGTTCATCATTCGGAACAGATAAATACCATCCTTTTGCAACCTCTTTTATAAAACCGTTTTCAATTAACCGTTCCCGATGAACACGGCTTAAAGCAGATGATTTAATGGCTACGATATCAGCATCCTGCAGCTTTTTAAGCTCCTCCAATGATGCTGCTAATTTTTCACCCGGTGTAGCCATTGTACTAAGATTCTATTATAGCGTTGTGTTAAAATTCTATTATTGTGATGTGCTTGTATTCTACTACAATGATGTATGAGTATTCTATTATGATGCAATTATACTAAATTTCAATTTATTACAAGATAAAATTAAGTTATTTTCATCCAAATAAAAGGCATATACTAAAGCTGAAAATGGTGGACTAAACTACTTCTCCTTTTAAAACCGGTATAATCTAAATTTCTTATCTTGTCAGTACCAAACAAACAACGCCATGATAAGAGCAACGCTGATCATTTGCCTGCTGCTGCATTTTACCACGCATGGGAAAACACTGAAGCTTGATTTTGAGCCGCAGGGAAGAGTTTTGAAGATTTGTTACGACAGCCTGACGGTCTACACCGATACAACGGCACTTTTTTCGGTGTATAAAACCAACGGCACCATCGAAGCGTACAATTTGCGGCTGATGGCTTTTGTGCGAAATGAACTGAAAAAATCAAACAGGGATACCGTCACTTTTTCAGGCAAATTTATCCCGTTCAACGACGGCCTCCGCTCCAAAACCCAGGAAGACTGGGTCGTCGAATGGGCCATCCTGCAATTGATCAAAGCCAAAACGCTGAAAATGTATGATAAGCACGGGCAGCATGTAAAAGCGATTAAAGTGCGGAGAGTAGGCAAACGAAAGAACAACTTTGTAAAGCGTTCCTATCGCAACAAAGCCACCGGCGAAGAAGTCTTCAAAGAGATTTTGTTCAGCAGGGTTATTCACACTGAAGTTTAACAAACAAAGCGATTATCATGCACAAAGATATCCGGGATTACAACGACGTCCAGCATCCATCCGACGCAGAAATTTGCCACCTGCTGGCGACCGAAATCTGCGAGCGTTTACCAGACGCGGAAAACAAGATCTGGCACCGGCATCCGGTTTGGTTTTTGGATGGAAACCCGGTTGTCGGCTATAGCAAATTGAAAAATTGCATCCGGTTGCTGTTCTGGAGCGGACAGTCGTTTGGTGAGGAAAAGCTGCAAAACGAAGGAAGCTTCAAAGCCGCCGAAATGCGTTACACATCTGCCGACCAGGTTAATACGGAAGATTTGCAGCGCTGGCTGAAGAAAGCCGAAGAGATCCAATGGGATTACAAGAACATCGTGAAGCGGAAAGGTGTTCTCGAACGATTGAAATAGATTAAAATGACGAGCGAAAAAACACTTCGGACCTGCGAAAAAGGCCACAAATATTATAAATCGAGCGATTGCCCGACCTGCCCGGTCTGTGAACAGGAACGAAAACCTTCGGAGTCTTTTTTGGCAAAGCTCAGCGCGCCCGCCCGACGCGGACTTGAACACAATGGGATCACCACCCTTGAAAAACTCTCGACCTACAGTGAAAAGGAAATCCTGAAGCTTCACGGCGTAGGGCCGTCTGCCATCCCTGTATTAAAACGTGAATTGGAATTAAAAGGGTTTGATTTTAAAAAAATAGTTTAGATTTGAATCCTATTATCGCTTGAAATCCAACTGATAAAACACTTTTCATGCTCTCGAATATTCTTAGGTGTTGGTATTTTAAATTGCATTTCAAGCTTACTGCACTTAAGGAATAATATGAAAAAATATCACTACTCAGACGGACAAAATCAATTCGGACCACTATCTATTGATGAACTTAAAGACGCTTCTATCGGACGTGATACATTTGTTTGGTTTGAAGGCTTGGAAAGCTGGACGAAAGCAGGTGAAATAGAGGAATTAAAAGAACTCTTTAAATCAACGCCACCTCCCTTTCCTAATTCTTCTTCAACCCCACCACCGTTTACACATAAATCTCAAAACACAACTCAACAAGTTCCTCAGTATAAAAAACCCGGATTTTTTGGCAAGCCGTTGGGGATTGCCACAATAGTACTTGTTGGAATAGTAGCAATTCTGGCCGTTCTTAGGATAGCAACTAGGGGTGATAACTCCACTGATAACTATGATGAACCAAGCTATTATGATACTGAGAGCGTTCAAACTGATGAATCAAGTAATGATGATTATTACGAATCAGGAGGCAGTTATACTCCTGCTTCAAATACAGAACAGCCCAAATCCGCTGAAGAATTAAGAGAAGAGCTTTATCGTAAAGAAATGCGTGATCCTGAAAATTATCTTTCAGTTTCTTATGATATTGGCTATAGATTATTGTCGGGGAAAGATGAAATAAAAGGAGAGATTTATAACAATGCTACAATGGCCACTTTTAAAGATGTAGTCCTCACAGTAACCTATTCCTCCAAAACAGGTGCGGAACTTGGAAGTGAAAATTACGTCATCTACGAGTACGTCTATGCCGGTTCGTCTACACCATTTAATATCAGGACTTATTCACCTTCTGGAACAAAACAGATAGGTGTTAGCGTCAACTCAGCTAAAGCTGAATAAAGACGTTTTGTAATCCTGTTAATTCCTTTGAAAATAAAGGATGTTATAAAAACGTAAATATATTTAGCCATTTAGCTAAATAATTATATCTTTGCTTCAACAAACAATTAAAAGTGGCAAAACCGGTCAGAAAAACGAAAGGTGAACAGGAGCTCGACGACTTTGATATTGTCTTCAAAGCACTGGCACACGCTTCGCGCCGAAACATTTTGTCGGTCCTGCAATCCAGGGGCGGCACCATGACGGCCGGTGACATCGTCAATCGTTTTAATCACTCCTGGCCAACCATCACACGGCATTTGCAGCAGCTCGAACAGGCCGGACTGATCTCGGTAGATAAGATAAGCCGCGAGCAGCATTATACCTTAAATAAAGAACGCCTCACGAGTACGGTCAATAACTGGCTCAAATGGTTTTAAGCATGAACAATTAAATCAGGAACAATGGAAAAGATAGTAAACATCGAAGGAACTGTTTTGGCGATCGCCACTTACAAACCCAATGCCGGACAAGAAGCAGCATTGATGGAACTGGTCAACAAACACGTGAGTATTCTGCGTGAACTGGAACTGGTGACCGACAGGGATAATTACATCGCACAATCGCAGGACGGAACGCTGATCGAAGTATTTGAATGGACATCGACGAACGCTATTCGCGCGGCACACGAGCATCCTGCCATTGCAGATATCTGGGAGAAAATGACCCTGATCGCCTCCTTTAACCCGATGAGCGCTTTGCCCGAAGGCCAAAAACCATTCCCGGGATTCACCATGTTAAATTAAGAGCCATGACAGTTGAAGAAATCCGAAATTATTGCTTGTCACTGCCGGGAACTACCGAAAGCATCAAATGGGACGATCACTTGTGCTTTTCCGTAGGTGACAAAATGTACCTGGTCACGGCTCCGGATCATTTCCCGGTCAGCGCGTCGTTCAAAACCACCGATGCGTTGTTCGAGGAATTGCCAACCCGGGAAGGAATCATTCCCGCACCTTACATGGCCCGCCACAAATGGGTGCGCGTTGACGACATCGAGCGTCTGACCGACAAAGAATGGACCGAGCTGCTGCACATTGCCTACACGCAGGTCTTCGAAAAACTTCCGGCAAAGACCAAAAAGCTGATCGCAGGTTAAAACTTCGTAATTTAGAAAAAGGTCCAACTGAAAAACGAAATTACGATGCACTTAGCTTCCAATATTCTGATCGGCATTGTCGCGCTTGAACACCTCTACATTCTTTGGCTGGAGATGTTTGCATGGGAAACCGCCGGCAAAAAAGCCTTCAAAGGTTCCTTGGCCGAAGAGCTTTTTAAGCCAACAAAAGCGTTGGCCGCCAACCAGGGTTTGTACAACGGATTTTTAGCGGCCGGCCTGATCTGGTCGCTGCTGATCTGCGATCCGGTGTGGCATTTCAATGTTGCGGTATTTTTCTTAAGCTGCGTGGTGGTCGCCGGACTTTACGGAGCGCTCACCGCCAGCAAACGCATCTTTTTCGTGCAGGCACTGCCGGCGATTATTTCGTTGGGGGTGGTTTTGCAGGGCAGATTTGGATAAATTTTGTCGAACAGGTTGTGAACGTCAGGTTTTATGGGACCTCTTCGTAATATTGCGAAATTGCATTTTCGCAAAATCATACTCAAATTACGCTTAAATAAACATTCAATTTTCTTCAATTCCTTGTCAACCAAAGGATATTTTTTCTTAGCTTAAATAAGAAAAGTCCAATGGGATCAGCAAAAACACACATTTTTTCAAGCACTCAACAATCATTTGCACGTACTGCAAAAGCAATTAGTCATCCTGCCAGAGTAGCGATTATTCAACATCTTTTTCATGAGCATACTGCTACAAACAAGCAATTGAATGCTGTTACACAGCTATCAGAGGCAACGGTTCATCAGCATCTGACAGTTTTGTTGAGGACAGAATTGATTGAAGGGGCATTTATTGGGCACCAGCACTACTACAAGCTAACATCTAAGGCGGTAGAGGAGGTTGAACGGTTGAAAGATATTTGGGAGGGATCGGTTTAATGCATGTTTTGGAAATTCCTGCTTCGCCAGTATCTACGGGGCCTCTTCGTAATTTTACGATATTGCAATTTTGCAAAATTGCAATATCGTAAAATCACCGGTGTTGGTTAAACCCCGGAGCGCTCACTCAATCAACTTTTCTCCTTATTTTTACCCCTGATGAAACAACGGGCTCACTACGATTTATTACAGGTGGCATTGGCTGCCGTTGTAGAAGCGTCAGCTGAGATCATCCGCGTTTACCGGGAAGGATTTTCACCTAACTACAAGCGCGACGGAAGCCCCGTTACACAGGCCGATCTGGCTTCCAATTCCGTGATCGAACGTTATTTATTGGCAACCGAAATCCCGCTTCTCACCGAAGAAAGCGTGCACGCACCCTACGAAGAGCGCCACCAATGGGAACAATTATGGTGCGTAGATCCGCTCGACGGCACGAAGGAATTCATTAAGCGTAACGATGAATTTGCCATCAACATCGCACTTATCGAGCACAAAAAACCGGTATTAGGCATTATCGCTTCCCCGGTTGAAGAGCTGATTTTGGTGGGTGGAAAAGAAGTACAACCGGCAGTGATTCCGTTTACCGGTATTAGTGACCGCGCTGCCTGGCAACTCATCGGCCGGAAAACGGAAATTAATTCACCCATCGTCATTGCCTCTTCACGAACACCGCATTCGGGGGCCACGCTCGATTACATTCGTAAGACCAACGCAGAATTCGGCGCACATACCTTCCTCAAAAAAGGAAGCGCACTCAAATTCTTCGACCTCGCACTCGGAAAAGCCGATGTGTACCCGCGTTTTGCGCCTACGATGGAATGGGATATTGCAGCCGGTCAAGCTATCATGGAATCCCTGGGCGGAAGTGTTTACCATGCCATTTCGGGCGAACCATTGCACTACAACAAAGCGAACCTGCTCAATCCGTATTTTGTAGTCAACAGCCATGCGGTTAACCAATACTTCGAACGCAATGCGCAGTAGCTGGATAATAGTTTGCTTTTGTTTGATTTCGCTGGCCGGAAACACGCAGGTTATTCCCATTGGTTCGGGTTTCAAAGATGCGCTTTTTGCACCGACATCGGTGCGGCAGGAGGAGCCTTCCTTTTTCCCGACTTTTTCAGGTGATTTGTACCACATTCTGCGCGATTCGACCAAACGTTATTCCAACTTCGGGCACTTTCTTTACCAACGGCAGTTAATTGAAATCAGCGATCCCGCAATCGGATATTTACGCATGACACCGTTGATCGACCTGAGTTATGGCGCCGAGCTCACAGATACCAATCGCACACGTTACCAGAATACACGAGGCTTGAGGGTTGAGGGAATCATCGGAAAACGGGTTTCATTTACAACAAGCTTCTACGAAAACCAGGCTATTTTACCGGATTATGTTTCCGCTTATATACAACAGCGCGGGGAACAATACCTTAGTTCAGCTGATACGAATTACCATACGCAAAACGCAGTGGTTCCGGGTGCAGCGCGCACCAAACCTTTCAAAACAAACGGTTTCGATTATGCTTACGCAACCGGTGTAATCTCTGTACGGTTACTGAAGAACTGCACTGTTTTTTGGGGCAATCAACCGCTTTTTGTAGGAAGCGGCCATCGTAGCATGCTATGGTCCGACAACAGTGTATGCGCAATGAACCTGCGCGTCAATTACCGGTTTTCTCCAAAATGGCAGCTGCAGTTCGTGCGAATGCGGGGCCTGAACCTGTTGCGTCGTCCCAACCCGACCAACGGTGAAGCCTATTACGAACCGACCTCGCTGAGTATAGCGACACTTTATTTTCAACCGACCAAAAAACTGACCATCGGCTTGTTTGAAGGTGGAAAGTGGTTCCGGGGCGATTCGGCTTCACAGAAAAGCATCCCGGCATTATTCTTTTTACCCCTTCCGGGTGCGGCAACTTTGCAGGAGGCGACAAAGGCCGGTTCCGCCAATGCATTGTTGGGAATTGACCTGAGAGCATTGCTCGGAAAGCACACCGTTTATGGCCAGTTTGCATTGAATCCTGCGGAAAACAACAGTATGGTCTACCAGGTCGGCATGCGCCTGTATCCGTTCAAAAATCCGTTTGTCCAGGCACAGGTAGAATACAATCACGCCGATGACAACGCGTATACATCTTCTGTTTCGCGGCTCAATTTCAGCAATTACAACCTGCCTATCGCCCATCCTTCGGGAAATGCCTTTGATGAGGTCGTCTTACGGCTATTATGGGAAAAAGGACACTGGTTCGTGCAATCGCAAACCAATTATTTCTTCAAACAATCCGAAAATGAAACGCTGTTGATGCCTGTTGTGAAATCATCGGTTACTTCCTCGCGCCAGGTGATCAATCAATCGGTCGAAATGGGCTACCGCTTCAACCGGACTTACGGTTTTGAGACCTTTGCGGGTTTTCGATACCGCCACGCCGAAGGCTCCGTTACGTATGCCGAAGGTTCCTGGGTTTACCTGGGAATCCGGACTTCGCTCACCAATCATTATTTCGATTTCTGATGAAAGCAGGGTTGGTCATAGCGTTTTTGTTGGTGCTGAACCTTGGGTTTGCACAGCCATCGGCCAGGGTTAGCGGAATCTATACACTGTTCCCGGAAAAAGAAATGATCACCGGACCGAGGTACCACAACAGTGTTTTGCCAGTGATCCGTGTAAAGTATCCGGGTGATACTTCGGCTATTGTGATTCTTTCGAAACAACACCTTGTTTCCGTAAGCTTCAACCCTGATTTCGCCGGGCAGTTTGATACGTCCTTGTTTTACCGCGCTGCAGCCGGGGTTTCCATCGAAACGCAGCACAACAATAAATGGTATACCCGCACCGCGGTTAGTGCCGGCTGGAGCACCCGCGAGGGACAAAACCAAATCCATCCGGCTTTCAAGCCGCTGCACGATCGCGATGAATTCATCTATACCAACATCCGCACGCGCATTGCATATACCCCGAACCACTATTTCCATGTTGCTGCCGGAATCGACAACCAGTTTTTTGGTGAAGGTTACCGCTCATTGCTCCAAAGTGACCAGGCGGCTCCCAACCCGTTTGCACTCATGCGTGCAGGTATCTGGCGTTTTGAATACGGATTGCTTTACCAGTTTTACCATGAAAATACACCGACCGCACGTGCCTGGAAATTTGGTGCCACACATTTCCTTAGTTATAACGTTACGCCTAATTGGAATATTACCGCTTTTGAGTCCGTATTGTTCCAACCTAAAGACGGCCAGTTCAACCGTGCTTTTGAAATTGAGTACCTGAACCCACTCGTATTTTTCAGGCCACAGGAATACAGTTTGGGTTCGTCTGACAACGTAATTTTAGGTTTACAAACTTCCTATCGCATCAAAAAGCACACGCTTTACGGACAGTTGCTGCTGGATGAATTTGTATTGAAAGAAATTCGCAGCCGCAGTCGCTGGTGGGCCAATAAATACGGTGCACAGCTCGGTGTAAAAGGAAAAGTCGGAAAGCTGGGTTATCGCCTTGAAGGAAACCTGATGCGGCCCTACACCTTTGCGCACATTAACGACGGACAAAACGGTGGTAACCAGGGCTTACCATTGGCGCACCCGCTCGGAAGCAATTTTGCCGAACTACTGGCCCAGGTTCATGTTCCGGTTGCGAAAAACATAGCGCTCCAAAGTTATGGGGTGTTTCAGCTCAAAGGTTTTGACGACGATTCACTAAGCTGGGGCGGCGATATCTATCAAAGCTATCTCAATCGTCCGAAAGAATATGACAATACGATCGGCCAGGGAATTACGCTGCGAAGTGTTCGTGTTGGCTGTCAGTTGATTTATGCACTGCCGAAGTGGGGAAGCCATGTATATCTTGATCCGCAGGTTGCATTACAATGGGGCGATTTACCCAAAAAGGTAACGCCTGCCGTTACGATTGGCTGGCGTAGCAGCTTGTTCCAGGAGCGAAAAATGTTTTGATAAATTCCCGAAAAACCAGGGTGTTTAGAAAAAGAAGAGGGAGGCTTACCACGTCCTCCCTCAAACTAACACACCTATGACCCGATTAGATCCTAATTTAAATGACACTCAGCAATATAGCCAAGTATCTATTCAAATGTACGGTTCATTTTCGAAACTTGATCATACTAAGTAACAATTAGTGGTTAGAAAGTAATAAACTGTTCGTTTTTCGGTATAATTGGTTGATAAACACACTAAATAAGTAGGTGCCGTATGGAAATAAAACAGTTCCCCGATCCGTAAAACACCGTCAAAATACCTTGGGAATATGCATGCTATCTACAGATAAACCGTAAATTTGCACCCAATTGTAATTGCAGGTACCATGTCGATAGGTAAGAAAGTGAAAATGTATATGGATTTCACGAAATTTCGTTTATCCGCATTGGTCATTATTTCTGCACTCTCCGGGTATTTGTTTGTTGGTGGAAAAGACGGTTTGGAAATTACCTGGCTTCTTGTCGGTGGTTTTTTGGTCACAGCAGCTTCCAACGGATCCAACCAGATCTGGGAACGCGAGCTCGACATCCTGATGAAACGCACCGAAAAACGCCCGTTGCCAATGGGAACGATGGGCGTCAACGAAGCGCTGATCACCGTTGCTGCTTGCCTCTTTCCTGGATTATGGATGCTTTACAAGCTCAATCTTGAATCAATGCTGCTCGGACTAGCGGCTTTTGTTTCCTACGTATTTATCTACACACCGATGAAACGCGTTTCCCCATGGGCCGTTTTTGTAGGTGCTTTCCCGGGAGCCATTCCCCCGATGCTCGGTGCAGTAGCTTACACGGATGAGTTCGGGCTGATTCCCGGCGTGTTGTTCTTTGTTCAGTTTGTCTGGCAGTTCCCGCATTTCTGGGCCATCGCCTGGGTCGTTTATGACGATTATCAATTGGGAGGATTTTCGCTGCTTCCTTCCAAATCGGGCAGAAGTAAGAGCTCGGCTTACCAGATTGCGGCCTACTCGCTGGCACTGATCCCGTTTTCACTGCTGCCATGGGCCATGGGCTGGACAACCTACTGGACACTCATTATTGCCGGCTTATGTACCGTCTATTTCTTTTTCCTTTCCTACAGGCTTCTGAATACCTGCGACACGAAAGATGCAAAGAAATTGATGTTCGCCTCATTCATTATACTACCGATTCTGCAATTCCTCTACGTGTTCGACCGCATTCCGGAAAAAATACTTGCCGACCTCACTGCGCTGGCGTCTTAAATTGATAGCAAAAAAATACAGATATGAAAAAGGAATATGACGATGAACTGACCCCCGAACAGCGCGAAAAGATGCGCAAAAACCTGGTCTATGTCGGGATTTTCAGTGTGGTAATGATTTTCGCCGGACTCACCTCCGGTTACATCGTTTCGATGGGTGACTCGTTTTGGGTAAAATATAATTTCCCTCCGGCATTCTGGATCAGCACGGTTATTTTGGCTACATCGAGTATCGTATTGACCGTTGGGATCAAAATCGCTCAAAAAGGGAAACCCAATGCCGCTAAAATTGGTGTTATGGCTACATTTATATTAGGTGTTGCGTTTGCATTTTTCCAGTACAAAGGGTACATGCAATTATTTGAACGCGGAACGCACCCGGTGCAAAAGATTATTGTGACCCAGGGCCGTTACGGTGATTATTACGAACTCAAGGTAAATGGCAACTACCTGGTTGTAGACGGGAATGATTACCTCATTGCCGGAAAAAAAATAACAGCGAAAGAAAAAGCCGATATCGCAGCGTTCGCGAAACAGTTTGGTTCTATCGATAAAAAGATGCCGTCAACGATTAAAGGATATGACAAGTATACCTTACTTTATAAGAGCAAGGACGTATTGTATAAAAATGGAAAGTTCTATGTAGACGATACAGCTGAACTGCTGTTTACCGACCTCAATCGATTGAAAGAGTTTTCATGGCATTTACGTGACGGCCGCGGCGATTTTTTTATTAGTGGTACCGTTGGAAAAGATTTTCACCTGTTTTACAAAGGAAATGAGCTGCAATATAAAGACAGAGCGCTTTATTATAAAGGAACAAAATTATCTGCACCGTTGCAGTTAAAGTTAAACGACGCGCCTGACCAAGCAACAGCTTACCTGTTTATTATCACAATACTGCATTTACTGCACGTAATCTTCACCCTGATTTACATGCTTCGAATGTCAATTCGCTCATTTACAGGAAGATTAGCAGAACACAATTACCTCTCGATTCGTACCGGTGCAATCTTCTGGCACTTTTTGGGACTATTGTGGGGTTATTTATTGCTTTTTTTACTTTTTATTCATTAAACTTGCACAAAAAATTTTAAAATGGCAGGTCACGGTACAACTCATGTCGACGCCGGATCCCTATGGGGAGGTAAGGTTTCTCCGTTCAGCGCTAGCTACGGAAAGTTAATGATGTGGTTTTTCCTTGTTTCGGATGCATTGACATTCGGAGGATTATTGGTTGCTTACGGCTACACGCGTCATACCACAGATAGTGCTTGGCCGATCGGTGAAGAAACATTTGATTCCTTACCGTTCTTAGGTCACGGTTACCCATTGATGTATGTAGCGTTGATGACGTTTATCCTCATCGTTTCTTCGGTAACAATGGTATTGGCAGTTGAAGCCGGTCACCGCATGGACAAAAAAGGTGTGATCAAATGGATGATCGCTACGATTATCGGTGGTTTCTTCTTCCTTGGCTCTCAGGCCTGGGAATGGTCTCACTTTATCCACGGTTCTCACTTCGGAAGCGTTGAATTGAATGACGGGTCACGTGCCATTGTAAAAGGACACTTCGGCGAGTTTGAAAGCCTTACCGTTGTTGAATCAGGAAAAGAATTCAAAGAAGGAAAAACAATTTCTCCTGCCGGAAAAGGCCATTACAAAATGGATGCAGAGGAAATGTTCCATCACTTCCGTCACGCAGCCATGAACGGGCATGTACACGACAACCAGTTTACTTTGCATGATGGTTCCGTGGTAAAATGGAAGCGTCATGCCGATGAGCACCTGACATTGCTTGTGAAAACAGACGGTACCGGGAAGGCGCTTGAAAAAGTGACAAAAATTGAAGGTAAGAAAGCTGAAGAAGCATACTGGGGCGCTGTAAACAGCGGTAAAAAAGGACGTATTATTTACGGTGCGGATTTGAGCTCCAACGAGTACGGACCGTCACAATACGGACAGTTCTTCTTCTTCATTACCGGTTTCCACGGTTTCCACGTATTCTCGGGAGTGATCATCAATATCCTGATCTTCTTCGGAGTTCTTCGTGGAACATACCACCGCAGAGGCCACTACGAAATGGTTGAAAAAACAGGTTTGTACTGGCACTTTGTAGATTTGGTTTGGGTATTCGTATTTACCTTCTTCTACCTCGTTTAATCTTATTAAAAGCTATACGTCATTATGGAAAGAGACGACATTATCGAATATTCGTTAGATACACATCATAGCGAAGAACAAGGAAAAAAAGTCCGTCGTAAGATTTGGCTGGTAACTGCTATCCTTACGGTAATTACAGCGTTCGAGGTTGGTGTTGGTATGACCATTCACCAGGACAGCCCATACTGGTGGATCGTAAAACTGATCTTCATTGCCTTGACATTATTGAAAGCAGGTTACATTGTATTGGTGTTCATGCACCTCGGAGATGAACGCAAAGTATTGAAATACTTCATCCTCGTACCCTACGCACTTTTCATTATTTATTTGATTTTTATCGCACTTACAGAAGCCCTCGCAATCAATTCCATTTGGGAAACATACGGAGGATAACACTCATTTTAGCTCATGGCTAAGTCAACATCGAAAGCCGGACCGTTAAGAACAGTTTTTGCACTACTACTGTTATTCGGGCCGGCTCTTTTTTTGATCTTCATTTCTACCCGTGGCTGTGAACACAAGTTCAAGCAACTGGAAGACTTCGGGAAGATTCCGCAATACAGTTTTACAGACGCAAGCGGAAAAAAATACACCAACGATTCCTTCAGGAACAAAATTGTGATCTACACGACACTGCAGCCCGGTTGCCCGGATAGCTGCGCGGTTTCTACCTGGCAGATCGATCAGCAGATTTACCAGCACCTGCGGCTGAACAAGAAAAAACTCGGACATGTAAAACTGGTTTCGTTTGTTACCGATGGAAAAGGAAATCCTTCCGGCCGTTTGGCAGATGTGGCAGCGATGCTGGAAGACCAGGTCCAGGAATACGATCCTTCTATTTGGATCCTGGCCAACGGCGATGCACGGGAATTGTACAACCTGAAGCACAACGAAACCACCCTGCTCCAAAAAGGCCCGCAGTACTTCGGTGGTGAAGCCTACCAGGAATTGATGCTGCTAGTGGACAAACACAACCACTTGCGCATGGTGCTTTCCGGGAAAACCGAAAGCATGGTGCGTACCATGAAACAAGACCTTGCTCTGCTTGAAAAACAATACGATTTAGAGAAAGCAAGAAAGAAAAAATGAAAAGCGCATTCTTTGTCATTACACTCGCCGTTTTGCTGATCGCAAGCTGCACTTCGAAACCGGAACGCAAACCAAGAGCACTTCCTTTCGCGGGAAACTTTAATGTGGTGGTTTCCGAAACCGATGGTGTGCGTTCGGTCGATTCGGTTTACCCGACTATCCCGGCGTTTAAGTACCTGAACCAGGATTCGGTAATGATCCGGTCGAAAGACATGAAAGGAAAAGTATGGGTAGCCAATTTCTTTTTCTCCCATTGCCCTTCTATTTGTCCGCCGATGATCTCGCAGATGAAACGGCTCAATATTCTCACGAAAGACATCAACAAGCACCTCCAATACATGTCGTTCAGTATCGATCCTACACGCGATACGCCGGCACGTTTGCGTGAGTACATCCGGGAAAACGGCATTACGGCTTCCAACTGGCAGTTTTTTACCGGTGATGAAGAAGAAACGCACCGTTTGGGAATCGATAACTTCCTGGTCTATGCGGCTGATGAAGCAGCTGCACCCGGTGGCTTTGCCCATTCCGACGGCTTGGTACTGGTAGATAAGGAAGGCTACGTGCGAGGCATTTATCACGGAACGGTTACCGAAGAGGTTGATCAGCTAAACAAAGACATTCGAAAATTATTAAGCATAGAATATGGAATCAGCTGCAAGAAAAAGTAAGAACCTGCGCCGGTTAATTTTAGTATTGTCCATTGCCATTCCACTGGTAGTTGCGGCACTGTTCGGGATCAAGGTAAAAGGAGTTGACTTTAGTTTTTTACCGCCGATTTATGCAGGAATCAATGCCCTTACAGCCGTTTTGCTCGTATTGGCTTTGGTGTTCGTAAAACAGAAAAAATTCAAGCTCCACGAAAACACAATTCGTATCTGCATTTTGTTGTCGGTGCTCTTCCTGGGTTGTTATGTAGCCTATCACCTTACTTCCGAAAGCACGCCTTACGGAGGAACCTTAGGATTCATCTATTACCCGTTGCTGATCGCACACATTACGCTGAGCGTTGCCGTAATCCCGATGGTATTATACGCGTTTTTGTTCGGGATCGAAAAGCAATTTGACAAGCACAAACGCCTGACGCGCTTCACCTGGCCGATCTGGTTTTTTGTAGCCGTGAGTGGAGTAGTGGTATACCTGATGATCTCGCCGTATTACGTGCATTGATTCCAGAGAATAAACTTGCCACCCTCCTCGGTCCTCCCTCAAGGGAGGAAGTGGGTTTGCACTACTGATTTTGGAGCCTTTTAAGTCCTTTAATCGCTGTATAGAACCGTAGTTTTTGATTACCCGAATCTGCCTCCTCCCTTGAGGGAGGACCGAGGAGGGTGGCGCACTATAAACAAAGAATCGACTAGCTCTTCACAAACTTCTTCTCCTGAACATTCCCAGCTTCATCCACCAGTTTCAACAGGTACATTCCTGACTGAAGTGCAGCTGTAGAAATCGTAGTGCCTGCTAATTTCCCCGAAGCAACCGTTCTCCCGCTCATATCGCAGATAGTATAACCGTCAAACAAAGCATCGGATTTCACCGTCAATTGCTCCTGTACCGGGTTGGGGTAAATCTCAATTGGCGTTGTTGCGGGTGCTTCATTTGTTGCCAATACCGGGTTGATTCCGGGAATTGTGATTCGGCTTGGGTAAGTGGCATCATGGTGAATCGTAATATCGCTTGAAACAGGTGTGGTAGAAGTATACATCTCGCCGCCGTCCTGCATGTTCACATCCCAGCGAATGGCATTGTTTCCACTCAGGTAAATCTTGATTTTATGGCCCGAAAGCCAGGTGTAATTCGTAAACGGAAGGTCTACCTCCACTTCGTAAACCTGCCCGGGAGTCATAAATGTTTCAGCTGCAGCAGTATATCCGTTGCGGAACCGCATACGTTTGATGCCATCGGTAATGAGCATGTTGTCACCGTTCGGATAGTGGTCCACCAATCGCACTGCGATATCGCAATCCGGCTGCGTAGCGCTCACGTACAGCGTGAGCGAAATTCTTCCTGTTGCAGAAATATCCTGCGGCAAAACATCTGTTTCAAAGGTCAACACATCGCTTCGTCCGTCCAGTGAGCTTTGGTCGTAAGGTCCCTGGTCGAGTGTCGGGTGCAATGTTGCACCACCAATTGTAGGCGTCGGGGTTGCCGGGTCACTGGTAAAGGTTGAAGAGGAAATTCCCGTCATCGATGACAAAAGGTTGCCCGGATTCAGGAACAGGTCTTCCGTATTCGCAATCGCGATATCGTCGGACGTGGTGGTGTGCCAGGTATCATTTCCCAATTCATAATAAGTGATCGGGGCGGTTGTGTTCCAGCCATTGACCGAATCAGAAAGGTAATAATCGAAGAAATCCCAAGCCATGTCGTTGTTCACCAACGCCGCGTTCGGGTAGTTCAATTCACCTTGAATGGAACTGCCGACAAAAGCAATTCCCGTTCCGCCATGCACCCACGGACCCACCAGCAACCACTGTTCATCACGCACGGATAACAGGGCTTCGTTGCGACTCGCTTTGTAAAAGGCCATCATTTCATCGATGTTGTGGTCGTACCACCCACCGATTTGCAGTGTCGGGATTTCGATCTGGTTCGGGAAATAGGTACCCGCCTCGGCGATTTGCCAGATCGGGCTGTAATAGGTATTGGCCATAACGATAGGCGATAATCCGTAGCCGAGTGCGTCTAACTGTTCCAGGCGTGCTTCTTCCAAAACGCCACCATAGAAATAACTGGTGTACGAAAACTGCGGGTCTGAAACGATCGGAACGGCGCAGGTATGATTGGGGTGATGTTTACCGATGAGCTGCCATTGGATATTCCCCAAAGCCGATGGTCCCCAGGTACCGATCCGGTCACCGTGCCACGATTGGGCAACGATCCAGTCACAAACGTCGTATCCGTCCTGGCCGCGATCCACATCGCTCATATCAGCGCCGTTGGAACCGTAAAATCCGCGCCAGTCTACAATCACCCAAATGTAGGGCTGCGCATCCAGGTTTGTGCCGATTCCCAGGGGCAGTCCGGCTTCAAACATTTCTTTGTTATAAGGTGTTTGCACCAGAATGGCTTCACAGGAAGTGCATCCCGAAGGAACGTACACATCGGCCGCCAGGAATTCTCCGTCACTCATTGGGATCATGATGTCATCATACGTTGGCGTCAGCTGAGCGAAAGATGGAGAGCCAATTGTCAGCACAAAAGCAAGGGTAGCAGTAATGGATAAAGCGTTCATCTGTTTGTGGTTTTTATGAAACGAGCAACTAAAGCTACAACAATTCAGATTGAACTTCAAAATGTTGAATGCTTAATTTTGAATGTTGAATTGGATGACATTAAAAGAATCGGGTTCTCCTGCAGGAAACCTCATTCAACATTCAACATTCAACATTCATCACCGTGTCCGCCTGAGGCGTGATTTAAAATTCTCTTATCTTCGTACCATGATTCTAAGACCCTTCCTGAGCAATCAGCCGTTTGTGCTGTTTCTATTGCTTCCCATACTGGTGGGGTTCTTTTTGCTGAATCTTTTTTTCCCCTATCATATCCTGTTTGAAGCGGTTGATCTGGGCTTATGGGGAAAGACCCATTTGCTGAGTGCGTGGTGGATCCCGATGGTCTCGATGGCAATTGTAGGCTTGAATGCGCTGCAAATCAACAACCTGTTCAACCGCCACGAATTCCTGGAGCGCAACAATTACGGGCCGTCGCTGTTTTATGTCGTGCTGATGTCGTTCAGCCATTCGCTCTACCAACCGGATGGTTTGCTGTTGGTACACGTGTGCTGGCTACAGGTGATCCGTATTATTTTCCAGGTGCGCGCCGGTGAAGACAACCGCCGGCAGATTGTCAATGCCGCTTTTTTCGTCGGGTTAGCCGCAACGTTCCATCCGCCGAGCGCCGGGTTGCTCATTATTTTCTGGTTTGCCGTTTGGGCACTTAAATCGTTCAACTTCAGGGAATGGATGCTCAGCATGATCGGCTTTGCGGTTCCGGTGGTAAACGCATTGATGTACTGGTGGTTTTCGGGCCATAAGATTGATCTTCGCATCCTGCGCGAAACCACGCTGATTCAGCATGAGGCCATCGTTTATTATACATCCAGCGGAATTGTATTGATCCTGTTCCTGTTAAGTATCATCGGGATCCAGATCCGGGTAAAGAAAAGCTCCATTCGCTATAAAAAACTCAACCGCGCCCTCATGTGGGTACTCGCCGGAGGCGTGCTCATGGGCGTAGCCGATTTGGTATTTTATCAACAACTGGAATGGTTCAATTTCATGTTCATCAGCCTGAGCTTTTTCTTCACCTTCGCCTTTATCCATAAGTTCTGGCAGCAGGTGGCCACGATTTTCTTTTATGCGACCATTGCGCTGGCTGTTGTAAAATTTTTCCTTTCTGCCGACCTGTTGAACTGAACAGATTGACTACCTTTGCAGGCACTGAATAGCGATTGTTTCAATGCAGGAACAATTTCAAATCGACAAAACATGAAATTTGGTGTAGTTACCTTCCCCGGTTCCAATTGTGACGAAGACATGGTATACGTGTTGGAAACCCTCATGGGCCAGCAGGTTGAACGTCTTTGGCACAAAGATACTTCCCTGAAAGGAGCAGACTTTATCGTTTTACCAGGCGGATTCTCTTACGGCGATTACCTGCGCTCAGGCGCTATCGCCAAGTTATCACCGATCATGGCCGAAGTGATGCAACATGCTTCCAAAGGCGGTTATGTGATGGGTGTGTGCAACGGTTTCCAGATTCTTACCGAATCGGGATTGCTGGAAGGAGCTTTGCTGCACAACGATACGCAGAAATTTATCTGTAAGAACGTCTACCTGAAACCGGCAACGGGCAACACGCCGCTGACAAAAGGACTGGACGCCTCCAAAGCCTATAAAATTCCGATTGCACACGGTGAAGGCCGTTTTTATGCGCCGGATGATACGATGAAATCCATCCTCGACAACGACCAGGTGCTGTTCCATTATTCGGATGCCGAAGGTCAGGTAACGGATGCGTACAATCCAAACGGATCCATGCACAACATTGCCGGGATCTGCAACAAAGGCCGTAACGTCTTCGGAATGATGCCGCACCCTGAGCGTGCCGCCGATGCACAATTGGCCAACGAAGACGGAAAACGTTTGTTCGAATCACTCTTGAAATATTGTTAAGCCGATGAGGGTCTTATTATTAGGTTCCGGTGGTAGAGAACACGCCATTGCATGGAAAATAGCTCAAAGTTCTCAATTGGAGCACCTGTTTATCGCTCCGGGAAATGCCGGAACGCGCCTGCATGGCACCAACGTTCCGATCCAGGCTACCGATTTTGAAGCGATTAAACAATTTGTGATTGCCGAATCGGTGAATATGGTGGTCGTAGGTCCCGAAGATCCGTTGGTAAAAGGAATTCATGATTTCTTTTTAGCCGATCCTGAACTGAAATCGGTTCCGGTGATCGGGCCGGGCAAGGAAGCCGCGCAGCTGGAAGGCAGCAAGGATTTCGCGAAGGTCTTCATGATGCGTCACAATATTCCAACCGCTAAATACGCCACCTTTACCAAAGATACCCTCGACAAAGGCTACGCTTTCCTCGAGAGCATGAAGGCGCCTTATGTACTGAAAGCCGACGGTTTGGCTGCAGGGAAAGGCGTTTTGATCATCAACGATCTGAAAGAAGCCAAGGCCGAGTTGAAAGCCATGCTGGCCGATGCCAAGTTCGGAGATGCCTCTTCACGCGTGGTGATCGAGCAGTTCCTTTCGGGAGTGGAATGCTCGGTGTTTGTGATTACCGACGGCGATTCGTACAAGATTTTGCCGGAAGCGAAAGATTACAAACGCATCGGCGAAGGCGACAAAGGCCTGAACACAGGCGGAATGGGAGCTGTTTCCCCGGTACCGTTTGTGGATAAGACGTTCATGGATAAGATTGAAAATCAAATCATTATACCGACCGTAAAAGGATTGAAATCCGACGGAATTCTGTACAAAGGGTTCATCTTTTTCGGCCTCATCAATGTGAAGGGCGAACCATACGTGATTGAATACAATTGCCGAATGGGCGATCCGGAAACCGAAGTGGTGATGCCGCGTCTGAAATCGGATTTGCTTGACCTGCTGGAAGGCGTTGCGACCAACACGCTTTCCGAGTGTGATATCCAGTTTGAAGAACGCAGCGCATGCACCGTGATGATGGTGGCCGGTGGTTATCCCGAAGCTTACGAAAAAGGAAAAACCATTACCGGGCTCAACGGCATTACCGAAAGTTTGGTGTTCCACGCCGGAACGGCAAGCGACGGTCCTGTGGTGCTTTCAAACGGCGGACGCGTGGTGGCGGTGACATCCTACGGTAAAAACCTCGACATTGCATTGGAGCGTTCCTATCGTTCCATCGACAAAATCAGTTTCGAAGGCGCTTATTACCGAAAGGATATCGGTTTTGATGTACTGTAGTCCTGTTTTTTTGTTTATTTTTCGTGGACAAATAACTCCATGAACCCTTCGGTCATTGTTCTTATCAGTGCGTTGCTATTCTCTGCGTTTTCTTCGGGAATGGAAATGGCGTTTGTGGCTTCGAACCGGTTAAAAGTAGAGCTCGATCGTTCGAAAGGCTCGTTTTTCAGCAGGCTGCTCAATATTTTTTATGGCAATGAAGGGCACTTTTTAGCGTTCATTTTACTCGCCAATAATATTGCCCTGGTCGTATTTGGTATTTATGCCGCAGAATTGCTGATCCCGGTTATCCAGGGCTGGGGAATCGAAAGCGCTCTCCTGATCCTGTTGCTGCAAACCGTGCTTTCCACGCTGGTCATTCTTATAGTAGCCGAATTTTTGCCAAAAACCTTCATCCAGCTCAACCCGAACGTGTTTTTCCGCTGGGGAGCCGCGCCGCTGGTTTTGCTCTATTGGGTACTTTATTTTCCCACCCGTTTTATCGTGTTCCTGAGCCAGGGATTTTTGCGCATCTTCGGAGTAAAGGTGCAGCAATCCGAAAAAGTGTTCTCCAAAACCGATTTGCAGCATTTTGTGGCCGATATGAACGAACGCATGGAAGACGAAGCCGACCTTGGCAACGAAATGCAAATCCTCCAGAACGCGCTCGATTTTTCCAGTATCAAAGCACGCGATTGCATGATCCCGCGTACCGAAATTGTCGCCATCGAGGTGGAAGAAAGCATCGAAGCCTTATCGGCGATGTTCATTGAAACGCGCTTATCGAAACTGCTCGTTTACCGCGATTCCATCGACAACATCATCGGGTATGTGCATTCGTTTGAGATGTTCCGCAAACCCGAAGGAATCAAGCAACTGCTGCGTCCCATAGCGTTTGTTCCCGAATCCATTCCGGGCAAGGAGCTGTTGGAAATGTTCACCAAGCAAAGCAGCAGCATTGTAGTCGTAGTCGATGAATATGGCGGCACTTCCGGAATCATTACCATCGAGGATGTGATCGAAGAAATTTTCGGTGAAATAGAAGACGAACACGACGACGAAGACTGGTTAGAAGAGCAGCTTTCCGACAAAGTGTACCGCTTTTCAGCCCGCGCCGAGGTGTCGTACCTCAACCGCACTTACGGGTTCCAGCTCCCCGAATCCGAAGCCTACGAAACCCTCGGCGGCCTGGCGATTCATCAATTGGAAAGCATTCCCGAAGCCGGCACCACCGTCGAATGCGGCAATATTACCCTTTTCATGGAAGAAGTCACCGAAAGAAGGATTGAAGTGATCCGATTGGAGTTATCTTAAATAAACGATAGAAGAAGTCGATTGATTGAAGAAAAATCCAGGTTATTAAACAGGGATTCGGAGACGGCGCTTTGGTGAACAAGATCGGGAACCTGTGCTGTAAATGGCATTCATTTTTCCGCCTGTTTGAGGAGGTACGACGAGTTTAAGGAAAAATATGCCATGCTCCGCTAAAAGGTCGATCAGTTTACCGCGCCGAGCCTTTTTGCTGCTTTTTGCGCAATGGGAAAAAGTAGAGAGAAAATCATCCAACCAACCGCTCAATCCCCTCCGCCATTCGTTTCACTTTCGTCTCTTCCGTTTTCGCTTCGTAAATCCAATTGATCAGTTGTTTCTGTGCGCTTTGTGAAAGAGCAGAAAACCGTTCATAAGCCGGCGGCTGCAGTTTCATGCATTCGATCCATTCTTCCGGCACGCCCAGCGGACGTGTTTCAGGATACAATACAACGCGCACCGTATCGCCCGCTTCCTTTTTGATCTTTTTCCGGATTTCAGCTTTTACAGGAAGGAACAGTCCGCCGCCCTTGATCGGCATCAAAGTATAATGCTCCAGTTCGTAGGCGTCAATCCGGCCGCGAACGGTGGTCCAGTTAAACGGCGTTTTCCTTTCGCGCGGAACACCCGGCAGCACTACATACGTCCAACCGCCTTTCCCAGGGTAACGTTCCATCAGGTAGTCACCGTCTATCAAAGGTTTTTCCGCGTCGTTCATGGGTTTCCGTTTTGGTACTGCCGCCCGAAATTATTGCGAAAAACTTGCAAATCAAATGAAAAGGCGTATATTTGCACTGTTGAATTTAATAACACATAAGAATGAGGGGACGCAAGTCCCCTCTTTTTATAACCCATGATTACAAAAAAATTAGTAACCGAGCTGGCGGAAGAACGCATGAAAGAACGCGATAACGGGTTGTTTATCGTGGATTTGACTATTAGTTCGAGCAACGTGATCCGGCTGGAGCTGGACAAGCACAACGGTGGTGTTACGGTAGAAGACTGTGTTTCCGTTTCCCGCAACATCGAGCACAACCTCGATCGCGAACAGCAGGATTTTGAGCTGCACGTTTCTTCTGCAGGATTGGACAAACCGCTGCGTGTGCATGCGCAATACGTGAAAAACATCGGCCGCAGCCTCGAAGTAAAAACAGCATCGGGCAAAACCGAAGGCAAGCTCGTTGAAGTGAACGATAACACCATCGTATTGGAACGCGGGGAAAAGCAGCTGGTGGAAGGAAAAAAGAAAAGAGAAACAGTGGTTATTCGGGAAGAATTGCCATTTGCAGATATAATAGAAGCAAGAATAATTATTTCATTTAAATAAATAAGCCATGAACAGCCTGGAATTGGTAGACTCGTTTTCGGAGTTTAAAGAACTCAAAAGCATCGACAAACAAACGATGCAGCATGTATTGGAAGACGTATTTCGTGCAATGTTGAAGAAAAAATTCAACACCGATGAGCACATTGATGTCATTGTAAACATTGACAAAGGTGACGTTCAGATTTTCGTAAATAAAGAGATTGTAGCCGACGGTGAAGTAGAGGATTCGAACACCGAGATCGCGTACTCCGATGCCATTAAAATCGAGCCCGATTTCGAGATCGGTGAAGAAGTTTCCGAAGAATTCCGTTTCAATGACTTCGGTCGCCGTAACATCCTGGCGCTTCGTCAGAACCTGATTTCACGTATCCTTGAACTGGAGAAAGATCACCTGTACAAGAAATACAAAGAGCGTATCGGTGAAATCATCACCGGTGAAGTTTACCAGGTTTGGAAGAAAGAAATCATGGTGTTGGATGATGAAGGCAATGAGCTGATCTTGCCGAAATCGGAGCAAATCCCTTCCGACTACTTCAAAAAAGGCGAGTCAATCCGTGCGGTGGTTTCCAAAGTGGATATGCGTAACAGCAGCCCGGTTATCATCCTTTCACGTATCGCACCTGAGTTCCTCGAGCGTTTGTTCGAACTGGAAGTTCCGGAAGTATTCGACGGATTGATCACCATCAAGCGCATCGTGCGTGAGCCGGGAGAGCGTGCCAAAGTAGCCGTTGAATCCTACGACGACCGCATCGATCCTGTTGGTGCCTGTGTCGGTATGAAAGGTTCACGTATCCACGGAATCGTTCGCGAACTTCGCAACGAAAATATTGACGTAATCAACTTTACGAATAATCCTAAGTTGTTGATCCAGCGTGCATTGTCGCCTGCTAAGATCACCAATATCGAAACAGACGAAGAACAAAAACGCGCAAGTGTTTACCTGAAACCAGACCAGGTGTCGCTGGCCATCGGAAAAGGTGGTTACAACATCCGTCTGGCAGGGAAACTGACAGGATATGAAATAGATGTATTCAGAGACGGGGAAGCTGACGTAGAAGACGTTGACCTGGAAGAATTTGCAGATGAAATCGACAGCTGGATCCTTGACGAGCTCAAGGCAATCGGTTGCGATACTGCCAAGTCTGTTTTGGAATTATCCCTGGAGGATTTGGTACAACGTACCGACCTCGAGGAAGAGACCATTCAGGAAGTTCTGAAGATTCTTCGCTCGGAATTCGAATAATTGACCAACACTAACTATCTTTAGACACTGAAAAACAGCGTTAAATCTGTCTTTTAACAGGTGAAAGTGCTGATTATTAAAAAAGGAGCAAATTAAATATGGCCGGTAAAGCACAGCGTTTAGGCAAAGCAGCAGGGGAGTTGAATGTGGGAATTTCCACCATCGTCGAGTTTTTGAACTCGAAGGGAGTTTCCATTGATATGAATCCCAATTCCAAATTGGAACCGGAGCAGTATGAAATGCTGCGAACGCAATTTGCTGCAGACCAAAACTTGAAGGAGCAATCCAAATTGTCTGCGGTAAAACGCGAAAAACGCGAAACAATTACACTTCGCGATGTAAAAACGGAAGATCCGGTAGCGGATGAGGAAGACGATTTTGACTCAAACGTACTGGAGCGCGTAAAAGCACAGCCGGTTGCCGCACCGAAGCCTGTTGAAACGCCTGCGCCTGAAGCAAAAGAATCTGCCGCGGCAGATGTAGCGCCTGAATCTGCTCCGGCTTCAGCAGAGCCTGATACAACAACAGGTCCGCAGGTGATCGGAAAGATCGACCTCGATAAGCTCAACACCCGTACACGTCCGGACAAACGCAAAAAAGAAGACGGCCCGATCGATAAATCGGATTACCCGACTGCCGCAACTCCGGATGCAGTGGAAGAGCCGGTAAAAGCAGAAAAAGACGACAGCCAGGATGTTTCGGAGGCACCGAAAGAAGAAATCGAAACCATTCGTGTGGAAACCCGCAAGTTATCAGGCCCAACGGTACTTGGTAAAATCGAATTGCCGGTGGAGCGCCCGAAATCAGTAGGTTCTTCGCGTCCGGGTGATGATCGTAAGAAGCGTAAACGCATCAAAAAAGAAATGACACCGAAACCGGGAACTCCGGGACAGGTTGCAGCCGGAGCAGGAGCTCAGAATCGCCCTGGTGGGCCGGGTGCACGTCCGGGCGGACCGGGAGCAGGCAAAGGAAACAACTTCAGCAAGTCCCGTTTTGACAAGCCGGCTGTTTCCGAGCAGGATATTCAAAAAGAGATCAAGGATACGCTGGCTCGTTTATCTTCAACCGGAGGTAAATCGAAAAGCTCTAAAAACCGTCGTGCGAAACGTGACTTCCTGTCACAACGACGCGAAATGGAGCAGGCAGCAGCCGAAATGGCGGAAAGCATCCTGAAACTGACCGAATTCGTAACGGTTTCGGAGCTGGCGAGTATGATGAATGTTTCCCCGACACAGGTTATTTCGGCCTGTATGTCACTGGGAATCTTCGCTTCCATCAACCAGCGCCTCGATGCGGAAACCATCCAGATCGTAGCCGAAGAGTTCGGTTTTGAAACGGAGTTTGTTTCGGCCGACCTGCAGGAATCGATTCCTGAAGTGGAAGACCGCGAAGAAGATTTGATTGAACGTCCGCCGATCATTACGGTGATGGGTCACGTTGACCACGGTAAAACGTCCTTGTTGGATAAAATCCGTAATGCAAACGTAACCGAAGGCGAGGCCGGGGGAATTACCCAGCACATCGGTGCTTACTCGGTAACGCTGAAAGACGGGCGTAAAATGACTTTCCTCGATACGCCGGGTCACGAAGCCTTTACCGCGATGCGTGCACGTGGTGCGCAGGTAACTGACGTTGCGATCATTATCGTAGCAGCTGACGACGATGTGATGCCTCAGACAAAGGAGGCGATCTCACACGCCCAGGCAGCCAACGTACCGATGGTATTCGCCATCAATAAAATTGACAAACCGGGAGCCAATCCCGATAAAATCCGCGAACAGCTTTCCGCCATGAACATCCTGGTGGAAGAATGGGGTGGAAAATACCAGTGCCAGGAAATTTCAGCGAAGCAAAACCTGAATATCGACCTTTTGCTCGACAAGGTATTGCTCGAAGCAGAAATGTTGGGCTTACGCGCCAATCCGTCGAAAAACGCGGTTGGTACCGTGGTTGAATCGTCACTGGACAAAGGAAAAGGGTATGTAACCAATATGCTGGTACAAGCCGGTACAATGAAAGTGGGTGATGTGATCCTGGTAGGCCGAAATTACGGACGTGTGCGTGCGATGCACGATGAGCATGGCGTAACACTGAAAACCGCAGGGCCAAGTCAGCCGGTATCGGTATTGGGAATCAACGGTGCACCAAGCGCGGGCGATACCTTCCATATAATGGACGACGAGCGTGAAGCGAAAGCCATTGCTGCCAAGCGCGAACAGTTGTACCGCGAACAAGGTTTGCGTACCACGAAACACATTACACTGGATGAGATCGGCCGTCGTTTGGCAATTGGTGATTTCAAGGAATTGAACCTCATTGTAAAAGGTGACGTGGATGGTTCCATCGAAGCACTTTCCGACTCGTTATTGCGACTTTCAACCGAGCAAATCCAGGTGAATATCGTTCACAAGGGAGTTGGTGCGATCACCGAAGCCGATGTGAACCTCGCTTCTGCATCCGATGCGATCATCGTTGGTTTCCAGGTACGTCCATCGGTTCCGGCCCGTAAACTGGCAGAACAGGAACAAATCGACATCCGCTTGTATTCCGTAATCTACAAAGCCATCGACGAGTTGAAGGCTGCAATGGAGGGAATGCTTTCACCGGATATCGAAGAAAAAGTAATCGGAACGGCCGAAATCCGCGAGACTTTCGAAATCACGAAAGTGGGTACGATTGCCGGTTGCTACGTATTGGACGGGTTGATCAAACGCAGCTCCAAAGTACGCGTGATCCGTGACGGTATCGTGATCCACAGCGGTTCGCTTGGTTCATTGAAACGTTTCAAAGACGACGTAAAAGAAGTGAAAAACAATTACGAGTGTGGTCTCAACATCGATAAATTCAACGACATCAAAGTAGGTGACATTGTTGAAGCTTACGAAGAAGTAGAAGTTGCACGTAAGTTGTAATCCATTTTAAAATAATTCAAATCCCCTTTTGCTTTGGTAAGAGGGGATTTTTGTTTTAATAAAAAAGGGCCCTTGTTTCATCCAAGAACCCTTTACGCTACACTAACTACGGGTTATTTACGCGGAAGTAACTGGTAAATCAGGCATCCCACGCAAAAAGCAAAAATGGATTCAAGAGCGGCAAACACCGCCAGCATAACTGTGATGAACAATGCCACAAGCGGTGCCTGGATCAATTGTGTCAGCAGCAACAAGGCAACGACAATAAATCCGAGGAGGGCAGCAAACTGTTTCGGTGCTGCGTCTGTTGGTTTGGGAGCAATGTTTAGCAGCGCGGACAAACCGAGTGCAGATTGCCTGAGCAAACTGAAGCGCATGCCCGAGAACGCGCGGAATCCGAAATCAATTAACAGGAAAAGCGTGATGAAGGGTTGTTCAAACCACCAGGCAACCAACGCCAGCACAATCACCTGTGCGGCAATCAGTCTCACCACAGACTCATTTACCCGGATACCATTTACAGGGCAGGATACACCGACGCTTTCCATGTCAATCAAGATTCGGTTGAGGAGTTAAACGCAAATACGGTTTCACTTCTGTAAATCCCTTCGGGAACTTTGCCGGAATATCCGCTGTTTTGATGGCCGGAATAACGACGACATCTTCGCCGTGTTTCCAATCGGCCGGAGTAGCAACGCTGTAATTTGCCGTTAGCTGGAGCGAATCGATCACACGCAGAATTTCATCGAAATTACGGCCTGTGCTGGCCGGGTAAGAAATGATCAGCTTCACTTTTTTATCGGCCCCGATCACAAACAATGATCGTACGGTAAACGATTCCGAAGCATTCGGGTGGATCATGTCATACAATTCGGCAACTTTTCGGTCCTTGTCGGCAATGATTGGAAAATTCACCGTTGTCTGCTGCGTTTCGTTGATGTCGCGAATCCATCCTTGATGTGATTCCACATCGTCGACCGACAAAGCAAGCACCTTGGTATTGCGGGCAGCAAATTCCTGCGCCAGTTTCGCTGTCTTGCCCAACTCAGTGGTACAAACGGGCGTGTAATCTGCCGGATGAGAGAACAAAACTCCCCAGGAATCACCCAGGAAATCATATAAATTAATCAACCCGACAGAACTTTCTGCGGTAAAATCCGGGGCGGTGTCGCCAAGTCGTAATGCCATTTTGCTGCGATTTAAATTAGTAATCTATATATTCTACCAAATAAGTAGATTGCAAAGATAGAAATACTTCGGAAAAAACAAACAGGGTGGGAAAATGATCGGATTTGGTAAAAAATACGGACCAAAAAACCACGGGCAAATTTTCAAATTTGCCAAATGACAAATTTGGAAATTGACCATTTTGCTCCCGAAAATTTGCCGGGCGTTGCTTAAAATGAACATCGACCGTCGATTAGATCATTCTTACTACGTACATTTGTATCATGTTATCTCCTGGTGCAAAAGGATGGATTGCCAAGTATTTTCAATTGGTTGAAAGCAAGCAGATCGCGCTGCATTGGAAACAGCCTGATGCGCTGCCGGTGGAGCAGTTCAATCACCATTTCCTGGCACAATCCGGGATTGTTTTTGGCTATCCTTCCCAGCTTTTATTCGGGAAAGCGCTCGAACAGGCAAAATGGACCAAAGACGAAAAACTGACTATCCTGCTTTTCGAGGCGCAGCTGTTTACCTACCTGCGGATTCGAAATGCGGAACCGTTTGATCACAAAGTATTTGTGGACCAGCTGATGCAGTTTTACAAGCATCACAAGATCAAGTCGTTGAGCTCACTGCTCGGTTATATTTTCAAGGAAAGCAAGGAAGAAAAGCTCGAGCGTATTTTGGCCAAACGCACGGAGGTCCCGAAAAACATCGTCCATACCAAATCGTGGATGAGCTACCTCAACAACGCGTTTGTTTACCTCGATGTATTGCTGTTCGAGGAATTCCTGCTCACAGAAGGCCAGATCCGTTTCGATTATCAGCAACTGGCGATGCTCGCGCTGGCAGTCATTACGCTTTCGGCTTATTCCGATGGCGAAGTAGAGGAAAAAGAGAAAACGATCTTCGAAGCCTTTTTGGTTTCGGCCGAGCTGGACAGCGACGAACGCGAAATCGCCCGCCTGCGTTTCCGGGAAGGTTCTTCGCTCAACGAGCTGACGTCTGAGCTGGTCGATTCGTGGTACTACAAGCGCTACCTGCTTGACCTGTCGTCGCTCACTATTTATTCGAACCACGACGCGGGATTGGAAGAAAAAGTATTCCTGAAAGAGCTCTGTTCCTGGCTGCAGCTTGAAGAGATCAACCTCGACGAAGCATTGGTAAGTTCCCACCAGTTTGTGCTCGAAAACAACCAGCATGTTGCCTTTTTACACGACGCTTCTTCAGTGGAATTGATGATGGACAATGTGTCCAAACGCTGGGTGAAGATCCTGGGACGCAACAAAGACAAGCTCGCTCTCGAATTGCGCCAAAGCAAGGAATTGGTGCAACTGATCCGCAAATCTTCGAAAGAGGAGCTTTCCAAAGAAGAAAAGGAAAAAGTAAAATCACAGTTTATGGACATCGTGAAATCGATGCCGGCCCTGGCGATTTTTCTGCTTCCGGGCGGTGCGCTGCTTTTGCCGATCGTACTGAAAATCATTCCGAACCTGGTACCATCCGCTTTTCGGGATAATGAAATTGATGCTGCCGAGAAAAAATCCTGAACTTAACCACCAACAACACCTGAATGATCGCCAAAATTGTCAATATCGTAACGTTCGCCGTAATAGTGGTAATCATTTTATTTACCAACCTTACCGAAAGTCGTTGCTACATCAGTTCACCTTCCGGACAGGTATTGCTGAACGAGCAAAACTTCACAGGCTGGGACTTTATCACGGAAAAAGACCCGCCGAAACCGTTGAATGTTGATGGTGTGCCCTATTCATTTGAAGAATACCGGATCTATACCTTGGTACTTTTGGGAACAATGATCGTACTGATGTGTATGCAGGCGTTCAAGGTATCATTGATCACCACAATGGTTTTAACCGGAGGTTTTGCGCTCTGTTTTTGGATGGCTGTTCTATTCGCACAATACCCCAATTATTATTTTGAGCAATGTGTTCAGCGCACCGAGGCACAGGGACTCAGCAGCACGATTGATTCCAACACACCCGTTTTTGAGAAATTATTACCGATTGCAATAGGGTTACTCCTACTGAATTGGATCATGTATTTCAGGTCCCGGAAACGAAATAAGCCGGCAAAACCGTGGTCAACAGAATTGCTCGATAATAACCTGTAATAGTGTAACAAACCACTGATTGCAGACAACTGTTTGTTTTGGCTGAAGTACTTACAACAGGAAACCAACGAGAAATACCCCGAATCATGAAAAAACTAATCTACATCGTTTTATTTTCAGTCGCTGCAAATCACGTGCAGGCGCAGAATTTAGTACAGAATCCCGGTTTTGAAGAATACGTTCCCGATTCGATCAACGGCGGCAACGGTAACGCCGATATTGCCAAAGCGACACATTGGGTAAATGTCGGCCCGGGAACACCTGATTATTTCAACAGCGATCACAATTCACCCTGGCCACGCGTGCCGCTGAATGAATGCGGAACACAGGTTCCTCATGGCGGACAAGCTTATGCCGGAATTTACACCTTCGAAGTGGTGCAGCAGGTGCCGAATGTACGCGAATATATACGTACGCAATTGTCAAGTCCTTTGGAAGCCAATAAATACTACCGCGTTTCCTTGTTCGCAAGTTTGGCAGATTCGTCCAATTACGCAGCTATTTTCGGCGTGAACCTTTCACCAACCCCGATCAATTCATTCAACGGCTATTTCATGAATGTACCTTCTTCGATGCAGCTTCAAACGGCAATCATTGATAAACAAAACTGGACCGAGCTCTCATGGATTTACCACGCTCAGGGTGGCGAGCAATTCCTCACCATCGGCGGATTTACTGCTGATGCCGGTTTGGATACAGTGATCGTTGGCGGTGATTATCCGAATGCCTATTATTTCATCGATGATGTGTCGGTTACGTATGACGAATCGGCGTCGGTTGAAGCCGCGAATCCGAATCCTGTTTTCTCCATCTACCCGAATCCTGCGAACGATGTGTTGACCTTGCAAACCAACGGAAAGATCTCCATCGATGACCTGGTCGTAACGGATGAATGGGGAAGAAAAATAACCGCTGACTGGAAAGCCGTCGGGAATAATAGCTATCGTTTAGCTGTTGAGAATTGGGCCGGCGGGATGTATTTCATTTCAAATCCCGGTGACGGAACACAGCGTTTTATCAAGCGCTGATCTCCACGATGAAATCCTGCATTTTGCGGCCGGCCTTATTGCTTCGGCGTTCCTTGAAACAGGAAGAAACCGTGAAAAAGATGACCACAAAAAGAAATGTCAGGGCTTTCATGATGTTGATTTTATAGTTGAAAAATACCCTTTTCCGGGATAATCTTAGGTATTTTCTAAGACAAGGTATAGATTCTCGCATACATATAAGTCCCGTAGGGACGTAATATGGTAATATACGTTATACCCCCAGAACATCCACCCCGTAGGGGTGGGACTATATAAACTCTAAATGTCTCACCCCTACGGGGTGATGTAGGAGTGTAGGAGATCCATTTTTACCACATTTCGTCCCTACGGGACTTATTTCGTAGTCAAAAACGAATCACCGTCCATTTAACAACGTCAGAATCACACGCCATTTCTCCACCTTCGTTTCAAACCGCATACTCGCATACGCACCGCTTGGCGATGGCAGCAGGTAGTAGTTTTTAGAAGGATCCATCCCAACGTGTTTTTTGTAGAATTTTTCGGAATGCCGGCAGCTCCAGAACACATGTTGAATGTGTGGATTTTCCGCATAGAATGTCTTGAAATCATTTGCCACTTCATTGCGGATCGCCGTATCTGCGCTGCCTTCACCTTCGCAATGGGAAAGAACATCCCACAAGGCAATGCGCTTTCGGTGCAACAGGTCAACACGCTTTTCGTAATCCTTCGTAAAGGGCTCGTCGAACAGGGCAAAAAGGATTTTCCAGAATTGGTTTCCGGGATGGCCGTAATATTGTTGTAATTCCAGTGAGCGGATACCCGGCATCGTTCCCAGGATCAGTATTTTGCTTTCCGGACTGATGATAGGAGCAAAGGACACTTTCATCTTGTGCTTCAATTAACGGATGAAACAATTGCTTTCCAGCATACTTCGGCGGTTTGGTCCCACGAAAAGAGTTTTCCGCGTTCGAGCGCCGCTGTTTTCAATTGTTCGTACAATTCGGCATTTCCGCTCAGTTGATGCATCGCCTGGGTAATGGATTCCACATTAAACGGATCGCAGTACAAAGCGGCATCACCTGCTACTTCGGGCAAACTGGTCCTGTTGCCGGCAATGATCGGAACACCGCATTTCATGGCTTCCACCAATGGAATTCCGAAACCTTCGAAGTAGGGCACATACACCATGCTATGCGCCGCGCCGACCAATTGTGTCAGATCGGCCTGTGAAACATGTCCGGTAAAATGAATACGGTTTTTCACCGATTCGCTCAGATCGGGCAGCTGTAATTGATTGTTTTTCCACAGCGTTTCGCCCACAATCACCAAATCGATTGCTGCATTTTGTTCGCAGAATTTGCCGTAGGCCTCCAGCAAGCGACCAACATTCTTGCGCGGATGCAACGCTCCCACAAAAATGAAATAGGGATTTCCGGAACTATGGGTTTTCCTTATGTCGGCAATGGTGTTTTCATCCAGGGGTTGGAACAATTCCGAAGCGCCATTCCAACCAACGGTAACCCTGCTTTCAGCTATGCCGTAAGTGGCACAAATATCCTGTTTCGAATATTCCGAAACGGTCACAATCTGCGTTGCTTTCCGGGCAAATTTCGGGAAGAAACGGCGCAAATACCAGCGTGGCTGCCAGGGAATATCCTGCGGATAATGCTCGAAATTCAAATCATGGATCACTCCGACCTGCGGCACGCCTGAACCCAGTGAAAGATAACCGTCGGGCGAAAAAAACACGTCGATGTTGTGTTTTCGGAGCGCCCGTTTTACCGACCATTCAAACCAGATGTAAAACAAAATGGGGTGTCTTGCCGGCGGACTCAGCACAACCGGCGTCACATTCGGCCCGAATACAAACTTCGGATCAAAGGCGCGGTCTAAGAAAAAAACAAACGTGTGTTCAGGATGCTGTTCCACCAGGCGTTTCACCACTTCGTAGGTATACCAGCCGAAACCTTCCATTTTGGAAGACAATAAAAACCGGGTGTTGATGGCGATCCGCATGCAGGTCAAAATAACTCATTTTTGGGCAATCAATTGTTCGCGATGACAGAATTCCGCTCAATTTTCCGACAAAATCAGTTCACAGGGCAACATTCGGTCAGGAATCACAGAAATAAGCAACTAAATGTTCCTTTGGGTTTCCAACTTTTCCTAACTTCGCGACATCATAACGGTGAATGAAGAACAGGGTTAAATATTTATTGCAGAAAACACTGGGGTTACAAACCTATCTGTATGTGTTTGCGCTTTACAAGATCCGCACGCTTCGTTCCGACAAAAAGGAAAACGACTTCTTTACCTTCCTTTCACTGCTCAAAGATGGCAAAGGTGATGTATTGGATATCGGTGCCAACCTCGGAATTATGACCGTTCACCTGGCGAATCACCTTCCCAATTCAACCATCCACGCGTTTGAGCCGATGCCCACCAATGCATCGATTTTGAAACGCATTATCGCAAAATTCAACTTAAATAAGGCCAAAATTCACGAAGTTGCACTGGGTGATGACTCCGGGACCGTGAAAATGGTATTGCCGGTAAACGGGTCAACGGTGATGCAAGGCTTAAGCCACGTGAAACACGAATCGATTACCGAATGGAACGAAGGCAAGGAGGTGGATGTGAAGCTCGACAAGCTCGACAACATCATCAACGGCCAGGTGGTCCAGGGAATCAAGATCGACGTCGAGAACTTTGAGTATTTTGCCCTGAAAGGCGGAACACGCATCATCAGCACGCACCACCCGATCATTTACGCCGAATTGTGGGACAATGAAAACCGCAAACAGTGTTTCGATTTGTTGAGCAGTTTTAATTATTCGGTTTTTGTAGCAGGTAAAAACGGGTTGGAACCTTTCCAGCCGCTTGTGCATCAAACGCAGAACTTTATCTTCGTAGCTGAATAGCACCCCTCGCATGCAGCAAATCTTCCTTAGAGGTCTGGGTATTACGCTTTTACTTAATTTATTAGTAAAACCCGCCACCATATTCGGTGTCGACGTTGTGATGCAAAATCAGATCGGCCTGAAACCGTACGGCGATTTTTCTGCATTTCTCAATCTCACGTTTTTGTTTTCCATGTTGCTCGACATGGGAATCACCAACTACATGACGCGCCTCATCGCACAGCACCCGTACATGATCCGTAAATACAGCCATCAGCTGTTTACGATGCGGATGGTATTGGCGGGGGTATATGTGCTTTGGACGGTGACGCTGTATTTCATCATCGGTTTCCCGATCAATTACTGGTGGATGCTCGTTTTGCTCATCATTCACCAAATCAGCATTAATACGGTCAACTATGTACGGGCCTATACGGGCGGACTCATGAAATTTGAGCTCGATGCCGTGCTGTCGGTAGTGGAGCGTTTGGTATACCTGCTTTTCGGGTTGTTATTGCTGTACACCACTCTCGTTCGCCCGATTTCACTGGGATGGTTCGTTGGAATCTTCGTTGCCTCGTCCTTTATTTCGTTCCTCTTTGCCGGTTTCGTCTATGTTTCACTGGTCGAATTTCCGCGCTGGAAATGGAACACAACGTTCTTTACAGCCATTTTCAAGCAGTCGTTTCCGTATGCTTTGCTGGTGATCCTGATGATGCTGAACTCACGCCTGGATACGGTATTTATCAAGCTCATGCACCCGGATGGCGCTACGCAGGTTAGCTACTATGTGCAGGGTTTCCGTCTGCTTGATGCCTGCTGGATGTTCGGGATTTTATTCGGTGGAATCCTGCTGCCGATCTTTTCGCGTTTGCTCAGAGAAAAAGAAAGTGTTTCCGGGATCATGACCAATGCGTTTAATCTGCTCATCAGCGCAGGATTGCTCATGGTCGTTTTGTCTATCGGGACGCGCGAAATGCTCTTCAATGAATTGTACAAGGAAGATGCCAATCAAATGACCTACGACTCCTGGATCTTCCTTTCCATTTCCTTCCTGCCGATGTGTTTCACACTCGTATTCGGAACGCTGCTCACAGCCAACGGGAGCCTGCGCCAGCTCAACCTGATGGCGATCATCGCCCTGTCGATCAACGTGATTCTCAACATTATCCTGATTCCGGTCCTTGGAGCAAAAGGCGCTGCGATTACGACGCTTACCGCTCAAACGGTATTCGGCGTTTTACAATGGATTCTGGTACGCTACCGCATGAATGAGTCGCTTCAAAAAACGGCCTGGGTCAAGCTGGCAAGCCTCGGAGTGGTATTGGGAGCCATGCTGTTTCTCAAGTATGCGTTTGAATGGAACCTCATTTTCTGGATCGCAACCCTGTTCTTCGTTTGGTTTGTGTGGACGTTCTCACTGCGCATCATTGATTTAAGAGCCGTGCTTTCATTGCTGAAAAAGTCATAAAGTTCCGCTATATTTAGCACAGCAAATGGAAAAAGCAGGAAAAATACTCGTTACAGGCGGTGCCGGTTACATTGGCTCTCATACGGTGATCGAGCTCATTGAACAGGGATATACTCCGGTTATCCTCGACAATTTCTCCAATGCGCATCCATCCGTCCTTCCATTGATCGAAACAATTGCGGGCAAACCGGTCATTGCCGTAGAAGGTGATTGTACGGACGATGATGTGCTTCGCAAGGTCTTTTCAGAACACGATTTTTCCGGGGTGATTCACTTCGCAGCTTTCAAAGCAGTAGGCGAATCGGTCGAAAATCCGTTGAAATATTACCGGAATAACCTGTTCAGCCTCGTGCAATTGCTGCTGGTGATGAAGGAATTCAAGGTGAAAAAACTCGTGTTTTCCTCGTCATGTACCGTTTACGGAACGCCTGCCGGAACAGCGAAAGTGGATGAAGAAACACAACTGGGTGTTCCGGGTTCGCCCTATGGCTGGACCAAATTCATGTGTGAGCAAATCCTGCGCGATGCGGTCAAGGCCGATCTTTCACTGCAGGTGATCTTCCTGCGGTATTTTAACCCGATCGGTGCTCATCCTTCCGGTAAAATCGGCGAATTTCCCCAGGGAATTCCCAACAACATACTGCCGTATATGACGCAAACCGCGAGCGGTGTTCTGCCGCAGCTGACGGTTTACGGTGATGATTACCCGACGCCCGATGGCACCTGTATCCGCGACTACATTCACGTTTCCGACCTCGCAGATGCCCATATCCGTGCGCTCGATTACCTGGATGTTGATGTTCCGCGCGACCTGGCTGTATTCAATATCGGAACGGGAAATGGCGTTTCGGTGTTGGAACTGATCGCTGCGTTTGAAAAAGCAACCGGGAAACCGTTGAACTGGAAATTTGGCCCGCGTCGCCCGGGGGATGTCGTGGAGATCTATGCCGACGCGCATTCGGCCGCTGAAAAAATGAATTGGAAAGCCACCCGTACCATAGACGATGCCGTGCGCGACGCCTGGAAATGGGAACAAAACAGACTGGCAAATGAAAATCGCAATTAGTATCATCTGTACGTTTTTTGTGCTGACAGCGTTGGCCCAATACGACGGCAAAGACCCGAAGATCGCTTCGCGTTTCCGTCCGGGATTCATGTGGTTCAACACGGGCTGGCGACCGGCTGTAGAAGGCCGTCCGCGCAAATACGATCGCCTGATGGTCGACCTCACCTACAACGATTGGGTCAACGATTCGTCACTGTTCCTGGTCAAGCCGACTTCCATCGGTTACAACATCAACTGTATGTGGGACATTCCCCTGACCGACGGGAATACCTTCGCATTGGGCATCGGATTGTCGTATCGTTACCAGCGTGTGAGCTACAACGGGATTATGTACCGCGATACACTCGACCGGTCAACACAATGGATGCTGTACAAAGATGATCAATCGGGGCCGGAAAAATCGATTTTCGGAAGCCATGCTTTTGCCGTTCCGCTCGAGCTGCGTTTCCGCGCCGAAAAATGGAAGCACCTGAAATTGCACATTGGCGGTTTTATCGGCTACCGGGTCCAGACATTCACGAAAGCATGGTACAATGACAAGGAAACGACCGTAAAAGACCGTTCGTTTTACGATGACGAACCGTTGTTTTATGGCGTGCACGCGCGCTTCGGAATCCGCAATTGGGCATTCTTCGCAAGCTACACGCTTACAGAGCAGTTCAAATCGGATAAAAGCACCAGTTTGAAACCAGTATCATTCGGGTTGACATTGTCGTTGTTTTAAGAAGGGAAATACAGCGAGGTAAATTGGCGAAACCCCAGTATTCTTGGGAGCTCTTCGTAATATTGCGAAATTGCAATTTTACGTTTTTGCGAAATGGCAATATTACCTCGTGACACTAAAAAAGCGCAGGTTTTTCCCGTAAAACTAACACTACTCACCCACATCCAATTCCCTAAACACACATGATCCCAAAAGCCTCTGACCAACATTCCGTTAACCTGTTTATTTTTTCGCCGATCAACAGCGGATTCACGGAATCTGACTATTTTTGCCTATGCGCAATTTGATCGCTTTTTTTCAGCGCTTCCGTATTTTTTTGGTCTTCGCATTCCTCCAGGCAGTTGCGCTGAGTATGTATTTTACCTACTCGGATTTCCCGCGCCTCCAGATGCTTACGACGGCCGGTGCGATCAATGCTGAAATCCTGACCATCCGCAACGACGTTACCAAGCACTTCAACCTCGAAGAAACCAACCGCCAGCTGCAATGGGAAAACAAGCGGCTGCGCGAAAAGCTGAAGAATGCGCTCTACAAAGAAGACAAAGGACTCATAAAGATCGATGATACGCTTTACCGTCAAAATTACAGCTACATTCCGGCAACGGTGATCAACAGTACGTTTGACAAGCGCGATAACTACATGACCATCGACATTGGCAGTAACCATGGTATCAAGCGCGGCGACGGTGTGTTTTCCTCGCGGGGTGTTGTCGGGATTGTTCATGTCGTAAGTGACGACTACGCAGTAGTGAAAACGGTCCTTTCCAAAGACATCAACATCGATGTAATGATCGAAAAAGGCGGTTCCTTCGGATTGTTGAAATGGAATGGCCTGGATGCCAAAAGAGGTTCGATCACCGGTATTTCCAACGATATGCGCATCAAAAAATGGTCGAAAGTGGTTACACGCGGCGGTTCGGGAATTTTCCCCCGCGGCATTTTGGTAGGACGCGTGGAGAAAAAAGGATACATCGAAGGAAAACCATTGTGGGACATCACCGTGCGTTTTTCGGAAGATTTCAGATGTATTCAGCATGTTTACGTTGTCAAAAACCTGATGCAGGAGGAATTCGATAAGCTGCAGCAATTAATTCCGGAAGATACCGAAGAACCTGAGTTATAACATGGGAGGCATTATTCTACATACCGTTCGTTTTATCCTGTTCGTCCTTTTCCAGGTATTGGTGCTCAATCATTTGGAAATCGCCTGGGGCGTATACCCGATGCTTTACCCGCTGTTCATTTTGCTCCTGCCGTTTGAAATGACAACCGTTCCGTTGCTGGCAATCGCATTTGCCATGGGGCTTTCCATCGATGTGCTTTCCAATACCTTCGGCCTGCATGCGTCTTCGGCGGTTATGTTTGCGTATTTCCGCCCGGTAATCTTTAAACTTTTCGCTCCGCGCGACGGTTATGAAAACACCGAAGAGAGTAACATCTATACCATGGGAACCCGTTGGTTTATTTACGCGTTCGGGTTGCTGTTGCTCATTCACCACACCTGGTTTTTTCTCATCGAGGTTTTCAAAGTAAACGAGATCCTGCTTTTGCTTCGAAAAATAGGGCTCAGCGTACCTTTCTCCTTCTTGCTTAGTTTATTCGTTCAGTTTATTTTTATATCAAGAAAGAAAAGTGAGCGATGAACCTCGACGGAAGAAAATATGTGATCCTGGTCTTCATCATCCTGGTGGGGATTGTTTACCTTGCACGCTTGTTTTTCATGCAGGTAGTCGACGATACCTGGAAGCTGCGTGCTGCTGAAATCGCTGAAAAACGTAAGGAAATTACACCACCCCGGGGAATCGTTTTCGACCGGAACGGGAAAAAGATTGTGACCAACCGCAGCTACTACAACCTCATGATGCGCGAAGACGATATCGTTGACCTCGATACCGCCGCTTTTGCCGAATTATTAGGCTGGACGCCACAGGAAGTCAAAAACCGCTTCTGGAACATTCGCAAGAAAGAAGGTAAATACCGCAACCCGCATACCGGGAAACTACAGGAAAATTACCAGTCACAGCGGGCGTATCCGTTCATCGAGGAATTGACCATCGACGAGATTACCCGGATTGCCCCGAACCTCGCAAAGTTTCCGGGGTTCTACGAAGATCTTACTTCCATGCGGTTCTACCCGTATGCCGGCGGTGCCAATATTTTCGGGTACCTGTCAGAAGTGAACCAGGAAGAAATAGAAGAAGATGGTTTTTACCGTCGGGGCGACCACATTGGCCGGGCAGGAATCGAACGGTATTACGAAAAAGAACTCAGGGGAAGAAAAGGTATCAAGTACATTGTGACCTCCGCTTCCATGAACGCGATCGAATCCTACGCCAACGGAAAGTACGATACCACCGCTCGCCAGAGTCCACCGCTGAAAATGGGTGTCGATATCGATTTGCAGGTTTACGGCGAAAAGCTGATGGTCAACAAACGCGGCTGCATCGTGGCCATCGAACCTTCTACGGGTGAAATTTTGGCCCTGGTTTCGGCTCCTAGTTTCGACCCGAACCTATTGGTGGGAAAACAAAATATCAGTAAAAACTACCCGGTTTTTGTGATGGACGAAGGAAAACCACTCTACCCGCGACCATTGGCAGCAGAGTATCCGCCCGGATCGATCTTTAAGCTCGTGCAATCCCTTATCGGTTTACAGGAAGGCGTTATCACCGAAAGCTCCGGCTTCCCGTGCAACAAATCCATGGTGGGATGTCACAACCATCCAAGTGCCGGTAACCTTCCTGATGGGATCAAGCACTCCTGCAACCCTTATTTTTACTACGTTACACGGCGTATTATTCAGCAGGGGAAGAAGCGCAGTATGTTTGCCGATGCCGAGGTGGGCCTGAACCTTTGGGCGGATTACATGCACAGCTTCGGGTTGGGCGAAAAATTCGATTCGGATATTACGGGCTTGCGTCCGGGCCTGATTCCAAACGCTGCCTATTACGATGAATGGTATGGTCACCATGCCTGGGCATTCTCCACGATCCGTTCCATCTCGATCGGGCAGGGCGAGGTAAAAGTGACGCCGCTTCAAATGGCCAATATCGCAGCAATCATTGCCAACAAAGGCTGGTATTACACACCGCATTTTGTGCGCTCGATCGGTAACAGCGGCCCGCTGCCGCAGTTCCGCAAGAAGCATTACACCATGGTCGAATCGAAGCACTTTGCTCCGGTGATCGAGGGGATGCGCAGAGCGGTTTATGCACCGGGTGGGACCGCACACAGAGCGAGTTTCTCAGAAGATGTAATCGTTTGTGGAAAAACCGGAACGGCGCAAAACCCGGCCGGAGAAGACCACTCGATTTTCATTGCCTTCGCACCGATGGACAACCCGAAAATTGCCATTGCCGTGTTCATTGAAAATGCCGGTTTCGGTGGTGTTTGGGCAGCTCCGACAGCCAGCCTGATGATGGAAAAATACCTCAAAAGAAAAATCACCGATAAGGAAAAAGAAACGCGCATTCTCACGGCCAATCTGCTCAATGTGAAGCCGAAACCCAAGAAAAAGAAATGAGAAGGGACGATTCATTAACGCAGCACGTAGATTGGTGGCTCTTTACGGTAGTGATCATCATGCTCGGCATGGGAATCGCCAATGTCTATTCTGCGGCGTACGATCCTGACCATCCAAGTATTTTCGATTTCTCGCAGAAATACGGCAAGCAAATCATGTGGGTGGGTTTTTCCTTGTTTTTGGGATTGCTCGTATTCCTGATCGACGCTGATATTTACCGGAAATTTGCCATTCCGATCTACCTGTTTACGTTCTGCCTGCTCATTGTTGTACTCTTCATGCCGGCGGTAAACGGTGCACATGCCTGGCTGGGATTCGGTTCGCTGGGTATCCAGCCGGCCGAGTTTGCCAAGATCGGAACGGCGATAGCGCTCAGTACCTACGTCAGCAATGTAAACATCAAGCAGCAGAATATGCAAACAGTATTCCTGGCGCTGGGAATCGTTTTGGTGCCGATGGTCATGATCCTGTTGCAGCCCGACGCCGGTACGTTTGTCGTGTTTACGTCCTTCTTTTTCGTGCTGTACCGCGAGGGAATTACCTTCGACCCGATTGTGCTACGCATTGTGAACACGATTCCGGGAGTGAAATTCAAGGAAACCTGGGTTGGGAGCCACTTTATCCCGATCCTGTTTTTCACCATCTTCCTGTCGCTCATTACCCTGCTCATGAGTGGTAACCAATATGAATTCAGCTTCATGCCCGGGGTTCTGATTCCCGGATTTTACGGGATTCTGCTCACGCTGGCAGTGATTGCTTTGCTGGCTTACCTGATGCTGCGCTGGATCTCCGCGAAACGTGAAAAAGGCCGTGTCCTGGCAATTGTTCTGATCGGATTTTTATTGTCGGCCAGTATTTCAACCGCAGTCAATTTCTCGTTTAAAAACCTGGCGAAACACCAGCGCGACCGAATCGAATTGTTCCTTGGCTTGAAACAGGATCCCGACGGTGAAGACTACAACCGAAACCGTGCAATGGCAGCTGTAGGGTCCGGCGGATTATTCGGGAAAGGTTACCAACAGGCCAGTGTGGCCAGTGTGGAATCGAATCACGTTCCTGAAAGTGAAACCGATTTTATCTTTTGTCCGCTCGCTGAAGAATGGGGGTTCATGGGAAGTATTGCGATTGTATTCCTGTTCATGTTTATGCTCATCCGGATCGTCATCATCGCCGAACGGCAGCGATCGACCTTCAACCGCGTATATGCCTATAGCGTGGCGATGATTGTCTTCTATCACTTCGCAGTCAATATTGGCATGAATATCGGTTTTGCTCCGGTAATCGGGATTCCGTTGCCGTTTTTCAGCTATGGTGGCTCATCCTTGATGTCATTCTCCATCATGCTCTTCATCCTGCTGAAGCTCGACAGCCAAAGAAGGGATGTTCTTCATTGATTTTATTACCTGTGGGGTCGCGATTCATCGCGACCAAACTGATAATATAAAACAATCATAAAAAAAGGACCGTGATGAATCGCAGTCCTGTCCAATGTTATCTGTTGTAAGCATCGCAAGCCAACAACAAATCAAAAATTTATTCTGTTACCGCAGCTTTCTTTTTCTTCCACTCAAACCCGTATTCCAGCGAAATCAAATGCTCTGCATAGGGGTTTCCGGTATTGTATTTCCTCCCGTAATAATACGTGAAACTCAGCGTGTTTGGTCCGGGTAGATCAATGTCCGTTCCCAGCCCGAAGCGCACGCGGTTAAACCGTTGCCCGAATTCACCGAAAACCGGGTTGTAGAAAAATTCGACCGAAAAACCCGGAGAAAAACGCGTTTTTGGGATCTCGTATTCAACATATGGCTTCAAACGCAATGCAGGGTCAAGGTCAGAGCCGGAACCAGTACCTGAACCGATTACCAACTGGTAACGTGCACGGAAACCAACTTTCACTTCCTTGATCTTTTTCCTGAAATCGGTGTTAACGTTGAACCGATTCGAATACGTCGGGTTTCCGTTATCGGCATACGAAGTAATGAAACGGTAATCAACCGAAGGACGGAACCATTTCAGGTGCTCGCTTTTAACACTTACTTCCTGGAACAGGGTTTCGAGCTTCCCGTCAGTGCGAATCCGCATATTGGTTTGTACACCGAAGATCACATCCTTGACGACTTCCCGTTTGATCCCGGCGCCCAACCAGATTTCAGACCTGTCCTGTGCATAGGCAGTACTGCCCGCAAGGCACAGTAGAACTAGCAGGCGTCTCATTTTTTGATGTTAATGGTACCAACGTCGGTCGCTTTCTTTTTGTCAACCGTAACGGTCATCTTAATCGCTTCCTCACCGCCGTCGCATGTCAGGCAATCCGAATACACAAAAATGGTATAGGTGCCTGCTTCCAGGTATTTGAACTCAAACGAACCGTCGTAGCTCGCTTCGACCTTATCATCGAACGTATTGTCGCCCGTGCCGTAGATAATGTACACGTCTTCTTTGAATCCGCCATATTCACTGAGCAAAACGGTTTGATTCGCATTGTAATCCTGTACGTTGATTTTTCCTGTGATCGAGCCTGAGCCGCCCTCGCCTTCTACTTTTTTGCAGGCCGTGAAGAGTAACAGACCCAATGAGATAATTGCAACTAGTTTCATGAAAAGTATTGATATGTTAAGGCAATATTAAGTGAAAAAAATGTAACAATTTAAGCGCTTGATATAAAAAACGATGAATGACAAGATTAATTTTTTTTCAGGCAACATTCCATCTTTTCGTTCATATTAAAAGATTAAATGTGAATATGTTGTGCGAAATTTAACAATTTGATAATATCAGGCAACTTTTTCCTAAATTTAGAGTCCTCTATTAAAACTGTATCTCCATGATAACACGCGTTCTATTACCGCTTTTCGCTTTTCTGCTACTGCTGCCGGCCGCTGGTTGGTCGCAGGTAGTGATCAACGAATACTCCTGTTCAAATATGAACGGCGTCACCGATGCGTTCGGTGAAAGAGAAGACTGGATCGAATTATACAATACTTCTGCAACGGCAGTCGATTTGACCGGCTATTACCTTTCCGATAACGACAATAACCTTACCAAATGGCAGATTCCTTCAGGATCAATTCCGGCCAATGGTTACAAAATGGTGTATTGTTCAGGCCGTGACCTGGTATCGGGTGCAGAATACCACCCCAACTTCAAGCTCACACAAACGGAAAATGACTGGATTATCCTGACGCTTCCAAATGGTAACGTAATGGATTCCATCCAGATTGTGCACATGACCAAGAGCGACCACTCGGTGGGCCGTTCTACCAATGCTGCCATTGACTGGAAACTCTTTACAACTCCAACGCCGAATGCGGCCAATACCGGAGCGGTTGAATTCTATACGGCAACCCCGGTTTTCGATATTGCACCGGGCTTTTATGCAGGTGCTCAAAGTGTGACCATTACCTGTCCGGATGCTTCGGCGACGATCCGCTATACAACCGACGGTTCGGTTCCTACGGCTGCATCAACACTGTATGCCGGTCCGGTGAACATCACCACAACTACGGTTTTGCGCGCGCGCGCTTTCTCCGCCAACCTTACCAGCTTTTCGCAATCAGGAACGTACTTCATCAATGTGAATCACACAGTTCCGGTGGTTTCAGTGGCCGGTGCAGGAAGCGGTAGTGTTGCATCCTTATTGGCCGGTAACCAGATCACGCCACAGGGTTTCTTCGAATTGTGGGAAGATGATCAGACATTGGCCGGAAAAGGCGAAGGAGAATTCAACAAGCACGGAAACGACTCCTGGGCTTACGATCAGCGTGGTTTCGATTACATCATGCGCGATGAGTTCGGTTACAACAACGATATCGCTCACCAGATTTTCCCCGAAACACCAAGAAACAACTTCCAGCGTCTGATCCTGAAACCGGGAGCAAGTGATAACTTCCCGTTTGAAACAGGTGGTGCACATATTCGCGATGCCTTCATTCATACGCTTTCGCAAAAAGCAGATATGAAGCTCGACGAACGTACCTGGAGGCCTTGCGTGGTTTACCTGAACGGCCAGTACTGGGGAGTTTATGAAATCCGTGAAAAAGCGGATGATGCCGATTACACGGATTACTACGCCAACCAGGATAAATACCATTTGTATTACCTGAAAACCTGGGGTGGAACGTGGGAAGATTACGGTGCGCCGAATGCAGCTGCCGACTGGAACGCGTTGAGAAACTACATCAACACCAACAACATGGGTGTTCAGGCCAACTTTGATTATGTTGACAGCCAGCTGAACTGGGAATCATTGGTAGATTACTTCGTGATCAACTCCTATACGGTAAACCAGGACTGGTTGAACTGGAACACCTCATGGTGGCGTGGTACCGATCCGTTGGGCGACAAGAAAAAATGGCGCTACTCCCTGTGGGATATGGACGCCACGTTTGGTCACTACTTCAACTACACCAACATTCCGGATGATACCCCGTCTGCAGACCCGTGTAATGCGGAAAGCTTACCAAACCCGGGTGGACAGGGACATACGGATATCCTCGAGAAACTGATTAACGAAAACCCGGTTGTTGAGCAATACTACATTGCCCGTTATTCCGACCTGGTAAACACTTATTTATCATGTGATTACATGAATTACCTGCTGGATAGTATGATCAACGAGATCCAGCCGGAAATGATGCAGCACGCTACGCGTTGGGGCGGTTCATACGCTACCTGGCAGGCAAACGTACAGGCACTGCGTGACTTTATCGATGCCCGTTGTGTTGAATTGACACAAGGTATGATCGATTGTTATGATTTGAATGGTCCTTACAACCTGGTGGTAGACGTTTCTCCTGCCGGTGCCGGTGAGGTAAAAGTGAACTCCGTTTGGGCGCCTGTTTATCCTTGGGCGGCAACCTATTTCGGAGGAATCAATACCAATTTCATCGCCAAGGCAAATGTCGGGTATGTGTTTGACCATTGGGAATACACTACCGGACCGATGTTGCAGGCAATAGGTGAAGATACCAATGCCATGCAATTAGCAGGACCTGAAAACGTGGTGGCTGTATTTGTGGCAGACAACCCTGATTTGGATGGTGACGGTATTTTGAACGTGGATGAGGTGGCCAATGGTACCGACCCGAACAACCCGGATACGGATGGTGACGGTGAAAACGATGGCGTTGAAACAGGCGCTGATCCGGCCAACCCGCTTGATTCGGATGGCGACGGTATTATCGATGCATTGGATTCTTCGATCCTCGATGCCGATAACGATGGTGTAAACGACGAAACTGACCCCGCAAATAACGATCCGTGTATCCCGAACCCGAATGCAGGTCCTTGCGACCAGGATGGTGACGGCCTCACAAACGCTGAAGAAGCAACCGAGGGAACCAATCCGACCAACCCGGATACGGATGGTGACGGCATCAACGATGGCGATGAGGTAACCGGCGCTACCGATCCGCTTGATCCGTGCGATCCGCCAAACGCTTCACCGGGCTGTAACATCGATAGTGATGGCGATGGCTTGCTGGATACGCAGGAAACATTGATCGGTACAGATCCGAACAATCCTGATACGGATGGTGACGGACTTTCAGATGGCGTTGAGGTAACAAGTGGTACAAACCCGCTTGATGACTGCGATCCGAACCCTGTAGGTGATAACTGCTTCAACGGCATCTTCATGCCAACAGGATTCTCTCCGAACGGTGATGGATTGAATGACTACCTGAGCCCTAAAGTGGGTAACAACGTGGTGAAATTCACCTGGTTCCTGTATGACCGCTGGGGTAACCGAATGGTGATGTCGTCTGATCCTGCCTTTAAGTGGGATGGAAACTTTAACGGAGTGAAAGTAAACTCCGGAGCTTATGCTTACATGCTCGAAGTAGAATACATCGACGGTAAGAAAGAAACACTTTCCGGAAACGTTACCGTAACACGATAAGTTATGAAACGCTGGATAATTGCACTAACATTGGGTCTTGGGTCAACCGTCGGTTGGTCCCAGGACCTTCATTTTTCGCAGATACTGCAGTCGCCGCAGTTGCTTAATCCTGGAGCTACCGGGGTTTACAACGGATGGGAACGCATTACCCTGCACCACCGCAATCAATGGCTGGGCGCGAACACGCAGTTTATGTCGACAGCCTTTGCGGCAGAAGCGACCTTTTTGAAAGACCCTAAAAGAAATACAGGTTATTTGGGAATGGGCGTTTCGTTCTTTAATGACATTGGTGGCGACGCCAAATTCGGAAACCAACTCGGAGCGCTTACCTTTTCGGGTGTACTTCCGATGGGCGGGGCCGGACAGCTTTCCCTGGGAATCCAAGGTGGTTTCGGGGCCCGAAAAGGAGACATGTCGCGCTTGTTGTATGAAAGCCAATGGAACGGCTCCGGGTTTGATCCTACGATCTATTCCGGCGAAGGTGACGGCCTGAATTCATTCAGCTATGCCGACGTTTCAACAGGACTTTTCTATCAATACGATGGCGGTACATCGAGCTTTGCCCGCAACAACGATATGAAACTGCAGGTGGGTGCCGCTGTGTACCACGCCAACGCACCGATGATGAATTATCGTGCCGGTGGTTCCGAAAAATTAGCGCGCAAATATGTGGGAATGGTGAATTACGCTATGGATATCCCGAATACACTTTGGTCGTTTGATGCGCAGTTTGTGCAGTTCATCCAGGGTGGTCACTACGAAACCATCTTTGGTGGATTGACCCGTCGTCGTTTCCAGGAAGGAACCAAAATTACCGGTTATTCACAAGATGCCTCGTTTGGTTTCGGAGCGTATGTTCGCATGAAAGACGCGATCATTCCAACGGTACAGGTTGATTACAAAGGGTTTCGCTTCGGGTTGTCGTATGACCTGATCATTTCACGCATGCGCAGATCGTATGGCGGGGGAAGCGTCGAATTGTCGGTTAGTTATACCAACATGGCCCATGCGCTTTTCAAAGGGCGTAGAAAAGGCTACTAAAAACGATAAATTACACAGGAAAGTCGTTGTTCAGAATTGGACAACGGCTTTTTTGTTGGGTGATTTTCGCTACGGTATTGCGTCGCTGCAGGACTGAGAATACGAGTATAAAACTTTGAAACCTTTCTGCTGAATATAAGTCCCGGAGGGACGCAATATGATAGCAGATATAAAACACCAATTATTACCACCCCGTAGGGGTGGGACAATATCTTCCACATCATCTTTCCACAAATTTTGTAGTTTCAGCGCAAGAAAAAAAACAAAAAAGCATCTAACCCAATATGCGTGGTTTTCTAAGAGATAGTGCGGTTGTTTATCCCAACCGGGAGTTTTCCTTTTGGAAAAACATGCTGCTATCCTTCATTTTTTTAGCGTCGTTTTCTTTGACCGCACAAACAGACTGGAGCATCTCCTTCAACCCGGTGATCGAACAGCAACCACTTGTTTTGAGCCGGGTTTACACGATCAAAAACGATTCGTTTCGCATCGAAACGCTCCGGTTTTATGTGTCCAATATTTCATTCCTGAACGAAGGCAAAACTGTTTTTACTGAACCCGCGAGTTATCATTTGATTGATGCCCAAGATTCGTCCAGCTACCGGGTTTCCTTTCATTCCGCCAAAAAAGTAACCTTCGACGAAATTCGGTTCAATGTAGGAATTGACAGTGCAACCAATGTTGCGGGTGCCCTGGGCGGCGACCTGGATCCGGTAAAAGGCATGTACTGGTCATGGCAAAGCGGTTACATCAACTTCAAGCTAGAAGGTTGGAACCCTGAATCGACAGCACGAAAACACGAATTTCAATACCATTTGGGTGGCTACATAACGCCATATTCAGCGCTAACCAGCGTTCAGCTTCCGGTTGACAATGTGAAACCCACGATTGGAATCACGGTTCAGCTGGCCTCGTTCCTGGAACAACTGGACCTGGTTCAATTACCGGCCATCATGTCGCCGGGCGAACGGGCTGTCGAGTTGTCCAAAACATTACCCACGATTTTTTCTGCGAAATGATGAACCGGTATTTCATAGTGCTGTTAGCGATTGTTGCCGGTTTTGCTTTAATGAAACCGGGAAAAGATCCCGTAATCGAGGTGCCGAAAGGCTGGCCTAAACCGACCTATGATTTCAGGAAAAATCCGCTCAACGAACCGACCATTGAATTGGGAAGGCAACTGTTCTACGACCCGATCCTATCGCGGAACAACCAGGTTTCGTGTGCGAGCTGTCATTTGCAGCAAACCGCGTTTACACACATCGACCATGCGTTGAGCCACGGCATCGATGATCGTATCGGCAACCGTAATTCGCCGGCATTGGTCAATCTTGCCTGGGGAAAATCCTTCATGTGGGATGGAGCCGTAAATCACCTGGACGTTCAAGCATTGGCGCCGATTGAAAATCACCTTGAAATGGACGAAAAGATCGCAAACGTGGTGAAAAAGCTGCAAGCTTCCAAAACGTACAGAACGCGTTTTTTCAATGCTTTCGGCGACAGCACGGTGACCGGTGAACATACCCTGAAAGCCATTTCACAGTTCCTGCTCACGCTCACCAGTACCAATTCCAAATACGACAAGGTAATGCGGAAAGAAAAAGGTGTTCAATTCACCGAATCGGAACAAAAGGGTTACGTGCTGTTCAAAAAACACTGCGCTTCCTGTCATACCGAACCGCTGTTTACGAATAACGCATTTGAAAACAACGGGTTGATTCCCGATTCCACGCTCAATGATTTCGGACGAATGACGATCACACACCGAAGCTCCGACTCCCTCAAATTCAAGGTCCCGACGCTCCGGAATATCGAGCGGTCGCCTCCGTATATGCATGATGGACGCTTTCGTAACCTGCAAATGGTGTTGTTTCATTACAGTAATGGGATTCATCATTCGCCAACACTTTCGCCGCAGCTCAAGAACGGAATTGCATTAAACGAACAGGAAAAAGGAAGCATTATTGCCTTTTTAAAAACACTCACGGATGCCGATTTCCTGGCGAATCCGAAATACGGGTATCCCAGATAAATGAACACTAAACACAGAAGTATATGAAAAAGTTAGGTTTGATTGCAGCATGTTTCAGTGGTTTTGCGGCGTATGCCCAGCCTGAAATTGAAAATTGGTTGATTAACCAGGGAGAATATGCCAGTTATTGGGAAAACACAGGCGGGCAGGGACAGCCGGACAATTTTGTGTTTAATACCAGTACCGTTCTGGCCAACGTGACACGGGTTTGTTACAACAGTACATATGTTTGGGTGGAATCGGACGGAATGACGACCAACATGGGCCAATTCCTGAATCCCGGCGCTCCCACAGAACAAAATTATACCTATCGTTTTCCACGAACACCAACCGTTCCGGCCACGAAAACCGCTGCTCCGTATGTCGGTTCCATTGGTTTGCTGAACAACGGGGTCCCGGTCTATGGTTTGTCGAATGCTCACTTCTACAACGGATCGGGAAACAACGGAAACGGTACCGGTACCTGGAATGTAGAGGTTTACCTGTCGGAAGGATTTGTACTTGACACCACGTTGGGAGCACATCCGCAACAGCAGGGAGCTTATCACAGTCATGCGAAACCATACCGTTTGTATTCGGGAACGCCAGGCAATCAGCATTCCCCGATTGTCGGTTATGCGTTTGATGGTTATCCGATCTATGGTCCGTATGGCTACACCGACCCGATGAATGCTTCCAGCGGAATTTCACGCATGAAAACCGGTTATTCGCTGCGCAACATCACCACGCGCACCACTTTGCCGGATGGAAGCAGTTTGAGCGCTGCAAATTATGGTCCGGCAGTCAGCAGCACCTATCCGCTCGGAACATATATCGAAGATTATGAATGGCTGGCCGGCAACGGTGGAGACCTGGACGAATACAACGGGCGTTTCTGCATTACACCGGATTATCCTTCGGGGACGTATGCGTATTTTGTAACGATTGATGCCAATGGAACTCCCGAATTTCCTTACTACATCGGACCGGAATATTATGGCGCACCGGAAGTCGACGACATCACGATGGGAGCAACAATTACGGTTCCTTCTTCGGGCGTGACCTGTTTCACCGATCCGCTAGCAGTAGATGAAGCTGTTGAGCAGGAAACGGTTTTGGTGGCTCCGAATCCGTCAAACGGCGTGTTCAACCTCCAATTGCCGGATGTTTCGGGAATTACAGTCGTTGAAATTTACAATACTGCAGGCCAGCAAATCTTTGCGCAAACGATCACGGCGAGTGAATTACTCATCGATCTTTCGGCCCAAAACAACTCTGGTGTTCTGCTCTTGAAAGTCACCAATAACGGACAAACATATTATTCGAAAATCGCTTTGAAATAAAGCAGGTTTAAAGACGAGGAACCCGGTAGCTTTTTGGTTATCGGGTTTTCTTTTTAAAAAAATGTTGGACGTTTGATGTTTGATCGGGTCTTTTAAAACATCAAACATCAAGCATCCGACATCAAAAATCCCTTGCAAACTAAATCGATTTACAATCTTTTGAACACCGTTCGTTTTTCCCGATTAAAGACACTACTTTTGCGGTCTCAAAAATCAGGAAACGCATGGAGCAGTCAACGAAAATCACAGCAGCATTAATTTCAGTTTATTACAAAGACGGATTGGAACCGATCGTTCGTCGTTTGCATGCCGATAACGTGGTTATATACTCAACCGGAGGAACACAGGCTTTTATTGAGTCGCTGGGCATTCCGGTAGTGGCTGTGGAATCAATGACCAACTATCCTGAGATTTTCGGGGGGCGTGTAAAAACGCTTCATCCGGCGATTTTCGGGGGAATTTTGCACAGAAGAAACCTGCAGTCTGACCTCGACCAGGCGGCGCAGTTCAACATCCCGACCATTGACCTGGTGATCGTGGACCTGTACCCGTTTGAAGAAACATTGGCTTCGGGAGCAGCGCACCAGGACATCATCGAGAAAATCGACATCGGCGGAATTTCATTGATTCGTGCCGCAGCGAAAAACTACAACGATGTGGTGATCATTCCTTCCGTGAAACAATACGCCCGTTTCCGGGAAATCCTGGAAGCAAACGGGGCCGCAACTACGTTGGAACAGCGTAAGGCATTTGCCCGAGATGCGTTCATGGTTTCATCACACTACGATACCCATATTTTCCGTTATTTCAACCAGGAAGATGAGCTGCCGGTTTTCAAGGAAAGCATTCTTGAATCGCAGTCGCTGCGTTATGGCGAAAATCCGCATCAGCGCGGTTGGTTCCATGGCGATTTCAACGCGATGTTCGACCAGTTGCACGGAAAAGAATTGTCCTACAACAACTTATTGGATGTCGATGCAGCGGTTCAGCTTATGGCAGAATTCAAATACAACGATCCGACATTCGCTATTTTAAAGCACAACAATGCCTGCGGACTGGCAACACGCCCAACCTTGAAACAAGCGTATGCAGATGCGTTGGCAGGCGATCCTACTTCTGCCTTTGGCGGTATTTTGATTGCCAATCGCCCGATTGACCTGTCGACGGCTGAATTGGTAAACGACCTGTTCTGCGAAGTGGTTGTGGCACCGTCGTTCGACGCAGCGGCATTGGAATTGCTGAAAAGTAAAAAGAACCGCATTTTATTGGTGCAGAAAGAAGCTGAGATGTCGAAACGACAATTCAGAACGTTACTGAACGGTGTTTTGGAACAGGACAAAGACCTGTTGTCTGAAACGGCCGCCGATTTCGAACCGCGAACGAAAACCGTTCCGACAGCGCAGGAAACCGAAGATTTGGTGTTCGCCAACAAGCTGGTGAAACATACCAAATCGAACACGATCATTTTGGCGAAAAATGGCCAGCTGATTGCGAGCGGAACAGGTGAAACATCGCGTGTGGATGCATTGCGTCATGCGATTGAAAAAGCACGTTCATTTGAATTCGACCTCAACGGAGCGGTGATGGCTTCCGATGCATTTTTCCCTTTCCCTGATTGTGTCGAAATCGCTCATAAGGCGGGAATTACAGCTGTGGTGCAGCCGGGTGGTTCCATCAAAGACGAACTGTCGATCGATTACTGCAACGAACACGGCGTAGCGATGGTATTTACCGGGAACAGACATTTTAAACATTAATTGAAAATGTAAAATGTAAAATTGAAAAGTGGGGCACTTCTTCCATTTTGAATTTGCTTGATAATTTTAACAGTGATAATTGATAATTGACCTCCTATTTCAATTTATTTACTCTACTTTTGTAACCATTTCCGGATTTTTACGAAAAAGGGGAAGTTTACAAGCATAACGCAGCGCAATAAATGGGACTCTTTAATTTTCTCACACAAGAAATTGCCATCGACTTAGGTACTGCTAACACACTCATTATCATGAATGATAAGGTGGTAGTGGACGAGCCGTCTATCGTGGCAAAAGACATTCAAACGGGCAAGGTTGTGGCGATCGGTAAGAAAGCCCAGCAGATGCACGGAAAAACACACAAATTGATCGAAACGGTAAGGCCGTTGAAAGATGGTGTAATTGCCGATTTCCAGAGCGCCGAGCAAATGATTCGCGGGTTTATCAAAATGATCAATCCGGGGAAACGTATGTTCAACCCGACATTGCGTATGGTGATCTGTATTCCTTCGGGGATTACGGAAGTAGAGAAACGCGCCGTTCGTGACTCTGCCGAGCACGCCGGAGCAAAAGAAGTGTACCTGATCCACGAACCAATGGCTGCGGCAATCGGTATCGGTATCGACGTAGAAGAGCCGATGGGGAACATGATCATCGACATCGGTGGTGGTACTTCCGAGATTGCGGTAATTGCGTTGGGTGGAATTGTGTGTGATAAGTCGATCCGTATTGCGGGTGATGACTTCACATCTGACATTGAAGAATACATGCGTCGTCAGCATAACATCCTGGTGGGTGAGCGTACGGCTGAACAAATCAAGATCGAAGTAGGTGCGGCATTGCCTGAACTGGATAACCCACCTGCAGATTTCGCGGTTCGCGGTCGTGACCTGATGACAGGGATTCCAAAGGAAATCATCATTACATACTCGGAAGTAGCTCACGCACTTGATAAAACCATTTCCAAAATAGAAGAAGCGATTTTGAGTGCTTTGGAGCAAACGCCACCGGAATTGTCGGCCGATATCTATAAAACAGGTATTTACCTTGCGGGTGGTGGTTCGATGCTTCGCGGTTTGGACCGTCGTATCAACGAAAAAACCAAATTACCGGTACACATCGCCGAAGATCCGCTTCGCGCAGTTGCCCGTGGTACCAGCATCGCATTGAAGAACCTGGACCGTTTCCAGTTCCTGATCAAGGATTAATTACAATTACATAGAAAGAGGTGTCGGCAATGTCGGCACCTTTTTTTGTGGTCGGAATTTTGGAAGGAAAGTTTCAAATTGGACACTTTCCAAATTTACCATATGGCAAATTGGAAAATTTGGATTGTTCGAAATTTTCGTGGAGAAAAATCTAAAATTTTAAAAGTTCAGAAGTTTAAAATGGCGCAATTTTAAAATTTTACACTTCTAAAACAAGTCCCGGAAGCACGTGCTTTCAGAGCTGCTTCACGCCTTCCAATTCCAACCTTATTCCTGTCCGGGCATCATTTCCTGAAATTTGCTTAGCTTAGTTCACCACAACAGTTACATGAAAACCGGAATCCCACCTATTTTGTTCCTCCTCTTTGGATTAATATCCTGGTCAACCGGTATTGCACAGCCGAACCTATCACTTGCCATTCGCGGAAAGTATCTCCCATTCGGAGGTTTGGAAGATTTCTACGGACGAACGTATACTTATGGCGGCGAAATCATTCTCAACGGCCGCCATTCGATCGGGGTAGATGGCAACATGTTCCGTACCCGCTCCGAAATTGACAACGACGAAGACACCGAAGCGATGTACAGTGAAATCAACCGCCGCACCTTTGGCCTGGTTGATTACAGGCTGCTGATGTATATGAAGCCGGGTGTTCAAATCTACCTGACGGCCTACCAAAAGTGGAACGGAAGGTATTGGATGTGGCACAAAAAACACCAATATGATTTCGGTGATCGCGATATTTCCTTCCTGCGATCAACCAGGCGCGGACGTTTTTCTGAAACCGGAATCGGATTGGGAGTGAAGCGTTATTTTGCCGATGAAGAATCCGGTTTCGGGATTAATTTCTGTTTGGGAATCGGTTACCGCACCGGGACCGACGAGAGCTATGAACATGAAAGCCGATACGAAGTGAAAATCACACAGGGAATTGCCTACGACCGCATTGCGGCGTATGCGCGGCTGAACCTCTTTTTTCAATTCCCCATTACAAAATGAATAAAAGCCTTTTTTTAATAATCGCTTTCATGGCGACGTTCCCGGTTTTTGGACAGGAGGCAACGACTGAACCCGAAGATTCGGGGAAACCAAGGCTTACGTTTGCCGTTAGGGGAAAAGCACTGTTCGTTCCGGGTTGGGAAGACCAGAACTGGCTCATGTATTCCGCCGGTACCGAGCTGATCTGGGACAATCATCATTGCCTTGGGTTTGATGTGGGAATGTTTCGCCGCTTTGAGCAGTTCGACAATGAATCGGACCAACCGCTCGACGATTATACCGAAAAGCGAAATTACCTCCTGCTCGATTACAAGTACAATTTTCCGGTCAATGAGAACATTGGAATTTACATCAACAGTTACTGGAAATTCAACGGGAAATACAAGCAGGATTCGCATACCTATGTTTCAACGGATAATCCGGTGGCATTCGACCAGCAGGAGGCGAGGGGTACTTTTCAGGATGTCGGTGGTGGAGTGGGAATGAAAACCTATTTCGGATGGTCCAATTTTGGGTTCGATTTCAGTCTCAATGTCGGTCAGCGCTTTGGGTCGTATGATCGCTATCAATACGACGAAAACAATGTACAATCAATAAAGGAAACGGTAAACGAAACAAAAGGACTCGTATACCTTCGATTCAACTTCTTCTACCACTTTTTTAGAGTAAGCACTTGAAAATCCTATCTTTAGACACAAAACTGCTGTTATGAAAACCATTTTATTCCTGTTCTTTGCGCTGTTGGCATCGGTTCCGGCCGGTGCACAATTGAACGCCTATCTTGGTTACATACACAACCCGGGTTGTGATAATCAAAGTGGCAAACTTTCCGTCCAGGCAGTTGGTGGTATGGGAAACTATACTTATTTATGGTCGAATGGTTCCACAACAGACACAGCCTATAACCTCGGTGCTGGATTTCATTCCGTGACCGTTTACAGTGGCCCCGATTCGGTGGTCGAGACCATTTTCCTGGATCCGTTCGGCATTGAAAATGTATTGGTGCAGCACGCGTGCAGCGGCGATCCGGGAAGTATCTACCTGGATAATATCACGGCAGCCTATCCATTGCAGTTTCATTGGTATCAAAATGGCGTTCTTATGAGCGAAAACTCGGCCTTTAATGAGAATTTGACACCCGACACCTATCAATATGCCGTGATCGACAACGATGGCTGCGTGGATTCGGGAAGTGTTGTCATCAGCGCGTCATCCCCGCAAGCGGAAGTGTTTCTTTCCGACTCGTCGTTGTGCTGGGGTGCATCCGCGCAAGTATGGTTCACGCCGGGTTTTACAATGGAAGACGGCTGGGGAAATATGTTCAGCACAACTGTTGATACGTTTACGTATATGAATGTACCCGGATCAAGCGGCATTCCGCAAGTCTGGATGGACTCCCTGGGTTGCTATACCGATTACATCCCGTTTCCGTTCGTATACCTGCAGCCACATCCCGATCCGATGATGCTTTACCAGATCGGGGATACGGTTTCGCTTTCCTTTGTCCCGAACCAGGCTGCCGATCCGGTCAATACTTATACATGGTACCGCAACGGCGTGTTCATTACCGAAAATGCCTATTCCTATCTAGTGGTCAATACCGGCGGAATGTATGCTGTAACACGCACTAATCAATACGATTGCACCAACTACGGTTCGTTGAACGTGGCATTTGCCGGATTGGACCAAAACAATATTGGCGGAATTCGCCTGTACCCGAATCCGGCTGTTGGCGGACAAACATGGCAGGTCGAAATCGCGGACTTTAGCAGGAAGTTGGAATATACCTTGTTCGATAGCAACGGTCGGAAAATAACCTCCGGCGACTTAGTGACTTCTGTAAATTCTATTGTGGTACCGGACAATGCAGGTGTATATTTCCTCGAAGTCGAAAACCGGCGATTTAAATTGGTCAGTATTCACTGATCCAAAGCGATCGAAAAAAACAAATTTTCGTGCGAAAAGTCTAAAATTTTAAAATTGGACACATTTGGAATAGGCAAATTTTAGAATTCTAAAACAAGGTCCGGATTTACTGGGCTCCAGAGCCTTTCAACTATTTTGCGCCCTGCTCAGCAATGGCCTGCACCATCGACGAGATATTCGTGGTAAATAACTTCACGGCAATCGCCAGCAAAATGATGCCGAAGACTTTTTTCAGGATTGCAATACCACCCGGCCCGAGCAGGATCTCCAAACGTTTGGTCAACCGCAGCACCACGTAAACGATCACCACGTTAATCAGGATCGCCAGCACGATGTTGATGTTTTGAAATTCGGCTCGCAGCGAAACCAAAGTGGTCATCGTTCCTGCCCCGGCAATGATCGGAAACGCTAACGGAACAATGCTGGCCGTTTTCCCGGAAACGCTGTCGCGGAACAAACGAACACCCAAAATCATTTCCAAACTCATGGCAAACAGGATAAACGAACCCGCCACGGCAAATGATTTAATGTCGACCCCGAACAACTTCAGGATGCTTTCCCCCAAAATCAAAAATCCGATCATAATGATCAGCGAAGCCAAACTCGTGCGGACCGGGTGAATATCGCCGGCCTGCTCCTTGAGTTTGATGATCAGCGGCACCGAGCCCACAATGTCGATTACGGCAAACAAGACCATAGTGGCCTTGAACAATTCCGAAGGATTGAATCCTGTAAAAAATTGAGTCATGACTGTTCCAGAATTAGGGTTTCTACCACATCGGGGAAATGCCGATGTTCCAGTTCCTGCACTTTCGCGGCAACTGATTCGGGCGTATCGGTTGGGGAAACAGCTACTTTGAATTGTGCGAGCAGCCTTCCTTCGTCAAATTCTTCATTTACCAGGTGGATGGAAATACCGGTTTCCGCCTCACCGGCCTCCACAACGGCTCTATGTACATGAATTCCATACATTCCCTTGCCACCGAATTTAGGAAGCAATGCCGGGTGTATATTGATGATGCGGTCCTGGAAACCACGAATGATGTTCACCGGAATTTTCCGAAGAAATCCCGCCAAAACAATCCAGCTAATATGCCGGTAATGCAATTCCTGCAGCAACGTTAGCCCGCTTTCGAATGAAGCGTTGTCCATTACGAGCACCTCTACGCCCAAAGCGCGGGCTTTTTCCACTACGGGTGCATCCTGTTTATTGCACACCACCAACGCCACCGAAATGGCAGAAGAGGCAGCAAAATGCTCAATCAAACGAATTGCATTGGAACCGTTTCCGGATGCAAACACAGCAATGGACTGAATATTCATGCCGCAAAGGTAAGTTCTCTCGACCGAATAGCTCTGTTTAGCTGTTAAAATCTGTCGTATATTTGCATGAACACGGTTATTTAACATAGTTGTAAAACGAGTCTGGAAGTCAGCAAACAAACCAACTCTTCGGTTTTTGGGCATTTCCTTTCATCAATTAAGTTCAGATATATTTTGTTTATATCGGTTTTCCTTTTTTCTTTGCAAGCTGAAAAACCTTATAAACGATTTTGAGATGTCTGATATCAAGTCAAGAGTAATATCTATCATAGTAGATAAATTAGGAGTTGAAGAAACTGAAGTAACAAACGAAGCAAGCTTCACAAACGACCTGGGTGCTGATTCCCTGGATACTGTAGAGTTGATTATGGAATTCGAAAAAGAATTCAATATCGCTATTCCTGACGATCAAGCTGAGAACATTCAAACAGTTGGCGACGCTGTTAGTTACATCGAACAAAACGCTAACTAAGAATTTGCTTCTGCAAGGCAAACAGACGAACGAACATCACATTTATGGAGCTTAAGAGAGTTGTTGTTACTGGGCTTGGTGCGTTAACACCTATTGGAAATAACGTTGCTGAATATTGGGAAAATCTTCTCAAAGGAACCAGTGGAGCCGCCCCTATCCAACAATTTGATGCTTCGAAGTTCAAAACATTGTTTGCTTGCGAGGTCAAAAACTTTAATGTCGAGGATTTTATCGACAGAAAAGAAGCAAGGAAATTAGATCAATTTTCACAATACGCCATGGTTTCTGCTACAGAAGCCATGGCTGATTCTCAATTAATGGAATCAGATCCGAACCTGGATCGTATCGGTGTGATTTGGGGTTCGGGAATCGGTGGACTGAAAACATTCCAGGATGAAGCACAAAACTTCTTCTCGGGTGACGGCACTCCTAAATTCAACCCCTTCTTTATTCCGAAAATGATCGCTGACATAGCGGCCGGGCACATTTCCATCAAGTATGGACTTCGTGGACCGAATTATGTCACCGTTTCTGCCTGTGCTTCCTCCACCAACGCCATCATCGATGCCTTTAACCTCATTCGTTTGGGGAAAGCCGATGCATTCGTTACCGGTGGCTCCGAAGCGGCAGTAAACGAAATGGGTATGGGAGGTTTCAACGGTTTGAAAGCCCTTTCTACCCGCAACGATTCACCGGAAACGGCTTCACGTCCGTTTGACCTGGACCGCGACGGTTTTGTGTTGGGCGAAGGTGGCGGCGCTTTGATCCTGGAAGAATACGAGCACGCCATGAAACGCGGTGCGAAAATTTACGCAGAAGTTCTTGGCGGCGGAATGTCAGGTGACGCTTATCACATGACGGCACCACATCCTGAAGGAATCGGCGCACGCAATGTAATGATTGCAGCCTTGGAAGATGCCAATCTTTCTCCGGATGCAGTGGATTACGTAAACGTTCACGGAACTTCCACACCTTTGGGCGATATCGCCGAAACAAAAGCAATCCTGCAGGTTTTCGGTGAACATGCCTACAACCTCAACATTAGTTCGACTAAATCAATGACAGGCCACCTCCTGGGTGCTGCTGGCGCTATCGAAGCCATTGCGTGCATTCTTGCAGTGAAAAATGATATCGTCCCTCCTACTATTAATCATTTCACAGACGATCCTGAAATCGACAACCGTTTGAATTTCACGTTCAACACTCCGCAAAAACGAACTGTTGATGTTGCATTGTCAAATACCTTTGGTTTCGGTGGTCACAACACGTCTGTGATTGTTCGAAAATTCAAAGGCTAGTTGCGGCTGAAATTTCCATTCTTATCAGGACGAAAGTCGCAGGAAGATCTTGATCTTATCCGCTTTTTTATTGAGAAATTCGGCTATCGGCCCAGGAACCTGGAACTGTTCTACGAAGCCATTACACACCGCTCCATCGCATTTGCCACACCCAAGGAATTCTCCAACGAACGCCTCGAGTTTTTAGGTGACGCCATCCTCGATGCGATCATTGCCGAGTTTTTATTCCAGAAATTTCCCGACCAGGACGAAGGTTACCTCACCAAGGTAAAATCAAAGGTCGTTTCGCGTAAAACACTCTCCGATTTGGGAGAAGAACTCGAATTGCGCAAAATTCTTCGCTACAACAAAGGCCGTTCCATTAACCTGGCTTCGCTGGAAGGAAATGCTTTTGAAGCGATCATCGGCGCCATTTACCTCGACAGCTCGTTCGAAACCGTTAAAAAGATCCTGCATCACCACATTTTCCGCAAGTATGTGGACTTGAACAAAATCCTGATCGAGGAAATCGATTTCAAATCGAAACTGTTTATCTGGAGCCAGAAACGTCGCCTCGAACTCGAATTCCAGGTACTTTTAGAGGAAAACTCCCACGGGACCTGGAAATACGAAGTCATGGTGCAGGTCAATGGTACCAACTACGGAAAAGGAACCGGAACTTCCAAAAAAATTGCCGAACAGGCTGCTGCCCGCGAGACACTGATCCTGATGGGAGAGCTTTAGTAATGCTTAATTTTTAATGTTGAATTTTGAATTGGCTGGGCGGTTCTCGGTTGAACACTTCGTTAACTGCCAAACTCAGTCGTATAACCTCAAAATTTACCCAGCCTCCAATTCAACATTAAGCATTCAACATTCAAAATTAGGATATTCACATTCCGGTGATCAAAAGATAATTCAAAAGCCCGTTTCTGCTGCCCGCTATCTGCCTTATTATGGTTAATTTAGCAGGACATTCCAGGAGTATGAGCAAACAAAAGCGACACCTGCTTTCATTGGAAACTTCGGTTGATTTCGAGCTGATTGGTATTTGTTCCCATCACAGCGATTATCGCTTAACATGGGGACTCAACCAGGAACTGAAGCTCCAGCTGGCCAAGAGTGATGAGATGTTTGCCATTACCAACAAGAAAGGACAGATTGTCTCGGAGCACTCGTACTACTTTTGGTTCGATCCCGAAAACCAGATCGAATATTACCTGATCAAAAACAAAAGCGAAGGGAAATTCCTGATTCCCGAGCGCAACCAGATCGACTATTTTTTGTTTCTCCGCGATAACGTGATACTGGAAATGGAAGATGTACTGGAAAATGTAAAGAAAATTAATAGCGTGATGGCGGCCTACCTCTTTGAACCGGAAAGCCTGCCTTCTGCTGAACAAATTATATTTTAATGAAAAAAACAAAAATTGTTGCCACGCTGGGGCCTGCTTCAACGAATGACAAAGAAGTACTGCGCCAAATGATGCTCGAAGGTGTGAACGTGTGCCGCTTGAACTGCTCGCACGGATCACACGAAGACCACAAGCGCAACATCGATATGATCCGTGAGCTGAATGCGGAAACCGGCCTGAATGTGGCTATCCTCGCCGACTTGCAAGGACCGAAGATCCGAACCTACGAAATGGAAAACAACGGTGTAATGATGGAAAACGATTCCATTGTGACCATCGTAACCGATAAAATTGTAGGAAATGCCGAACGTTTCGGGATCAGCTACAAGCAAATGCCTCAGGATGTCAAAGCAGGTGAGCCTATTTTGCTCGATGATGGTAAACTGGTGATGGAAATCGTGTCGACCGACGGAAAATCGGAGATCAAAGCCAAAGTGATTCACGGGGGAATCTTGTCTTCCAAAAAAGGAGTAAACCTGCCGAACACCTATATTTCACTGCCTTCTTTGACAGAGAAGGATCGTGAAGACCTCGAATTTGCACTCAAAGAAGATGTGGATTGGATCGGACTGTCGTTCGTGCGCTCGGCGCGCGATATCATCGAACTGAAGCACATTATTTCGCAGCAGCACCGCAAAGCCCGTGTAATCGCAAAAATTGAGAAACCAGAGGCAGTGCAGGACATCGATGAGATCATCAAAGTGAGCGATGCGCTGATGGTGGCACGCGGCGATTTGGGAGTGGAAGTTCCGTACCAGAACGTGCCGCTGATCCAGAAAATGCTCATCAGCAAAGGCCACTTGTATGCCAAGCCGGTGATCGTTGCCACGCAGATGATGGAAAGCATGATCACCAATATTTCGCCGACAAGAGCTGAAGTAAATGATGTGGCAAATGCTGTACTCGATGGCGCCGACGCTGTAATGCTTTCCGGTGAAACATCGGTAGGAAAATTCCCGATCGAAGTGATCAAGACGATGGCCAACATTGTGCGCGAGATGGAGAAGTTCGACGGTATTTACAACAAGGAACAATTGCCCGAAAAATCCCAATCGCGGTTTATTTCCGACTCCATTTGCTTCAATGCCTGTCGTTTGGCGCAGCGTGTAGAGGCCGATGCGATCATTACGATGTCGTATTCCGGTTACACAGCCTATAAAATCGCTTCACAGCGGCCAAACGCGCCGATCTTTGTATTTACGGCAAACAAGGAAATCCTGACCCAGCTCAACCTGGTTTGGGGCGTGAAATCGTTTTATTACGACAAAAAAGTCAGTACCGACCACACCATTGCCGATATCAAATACCTGCTTACCAAAGAAGGGTTGCTCAAACAAGGCGATTTGGTGATCAATATCGCTTCCATTCCGATCGAGGAAAACGGGAAATCGAATATGTTGAAATTGAGTTACGTAGAATAAATAACGGCTGTTCAGCCAAAAACAAAAGCGCTTTGAGATTCCCTCGAAGCGCTTTTTGTATAATGCATTTTCATTAGTCTTTGGCCGATGCTTTTTTTGTTTTCCATCCTCCTAAGGCGGACACAGATAGCCGAGTCCGCTCGAGGCGGATGCATTCGTGGCAAAGTCTTACTTAATCGCGAACCTTGCTGCAATGGCACCGCCGAAATAAACTTCCGTGTACGGGAAAAGTCTGAAAGAGGGCCCCGCATCCAAAGCAATATTCAATGGAATTTCGGTAAACGTGTACTCAATACCCAATACGCCATCCAAACCACCCCAGCTTCCGCTGTTGTAGTAATGATCGTGATGATAATGGCCTTTACCGTTACCGTAATTCCAAAAGCCGAGATGTCCGCCAACTCCCCAATACCAGTCAAAACCCTGGCCTAGTGCGTAGTTGCGTTCATACAGTGCTTGAAAAAAGAACGTATTTCTGCCACCTCCCAAACGAAATTCGCCTGCGGAAGCACCAAAAAAATGTTTAAGATTCAGCGATCCGTAATACGGAAAACCGCCTTTAACACCGATCGCTGTTTTGTACTGCTGCCCGACTGCCGTGGAAAATAGCGCAAGGGCAAAGATGAATGTGATTCCTAACTTTTTCATGAAGTGTGAGTTTATGGCTAAAATATACTCAATCAAGTTTTCCCGCCAAAGTAAATGCCACACGTTTAGCAAATTTTGTGACACCATCAACTGAAAAAGCTTCAATTACAGCCAGATACACACCAAGCCCGGCCTTGGTATCGTTGTCGTTAACGCCGTCCCAGCTCAGGTTTCCTTCCAATCCCAGCAATTCACTCTTCACCACCTCACGAATCAGGCGCCCCTGGTCGTCGTAAACGCGAATGGTAGCAATCATTCCCGGTTGTGGCATAGTATAGAAAAATTGAATAACGTCTTCCAAACCGTCATTATCGGGTGAGAAAATCGGTAATACCGTTCCGAAATCACCCGTTACACCACCGGTTTGGTATTGCGAATTTTGTCCGCCCGGAGTTCCAAAACCGATCGGTTCAGCTGCCGTATGCCAGTTTCCTTTGGAATTGGACAATCCCGCCGGATCAATGCGCTCCAGCGTCTTGTTTTCCGTTTCATCGATCAGTGACAAATGCCAGTCGGCCAGGTAGGAAACCTTATCCAAAACCACCGAATCGTAGATGAGGTAAATCGTAGAAGAATCATTGTTCAGCGATGGTAGGCTCATTTGGTAAAATGTTCCCGGAACAGCCGCTGTGAACTGGTCTTTCTGGAAAGAACTGTCTGCGGTCAATACCACATATTCGCCCGGAAACAGCAGGTAATTGTCCGGGATGGTTTTGATATTGGCAATGGTATCATCGTCGAAATTGGCAATGCTGTAGTCCTTCAGGTTCAATACTTTCGAAGAGTTATTGAACAATTCCACGAAATCGGTTCCGCCGGTTCCGGGGTCGAACAAAATTTCATTGATCACCAGGTCACCCGCCACCGGGATGTCTGCCAGCGCAAATTGCCCGGAAAGGGTAGTGCTGTTGAGCCAGCAATCGCTCACAGGGCCGATGGTAAAGTTGTAAAGCTGGCTTGCTGCGAGGTTTTCATTGAACGTCACCAGCACGGAAGCAGGATACGGTTCCAAAATGCTGTAGTTGTTGACGGTGAGCAACGGATTGACATTCATGATCGAATTGGCTACAGAGGTCGAATCCAATCCTTCCGAAAAGTATATTTCTACCTGGTTGGGTGCCAAAGCGTTCGCCAATAACAATGAAGGAACCTGCGTATCCGGCGTCACATCGTAAACACTGTTTTGCGTACCCGGTGTTCCTCCTGCGATCCAGTTGCTGGCCGTCCAGTTGGATTGGTCCGAGCACGGATCGTTCGGATTGATCAATTCCAATGTGTAACCGCCATCCTGTTTGATCGGATCGTTGTACCAGGCATCGGTATAGGCTACTTTGTCGATAATCACCGAGCCGGTATCTTTCAACACCACATCATCACCTGCGTTGTTTAAACTCGGAAAACTCGTTACGGCAAAACTACCCGGAAACGAAGGTTGTGACGATGTAGCACACAAGACCTTGTATTCACCGGGTAAGATCCAGCCACCGGTAATGGTACCGTCTGCCGAAGCATCACCGATCTTCCAACCTGTCAGGTCAAAGATTTTCGAGCTGACATTGTGAATTTCAATGAATTCCAGTTCCGGTAAACCGATGGTAGGAGTAGGATCGGCCATGAACTCCGTGACGATCACATCTCCCGGCACGGCAACTTCGCCCACTAAAAAGGTGCAATTCGTTGTCAGGTTGGTGGCTGTATTTCCGGTCATGTCATCAATCGAAGCCACCGTTACCTGGTAGGTTTGCCCGTTTTGGAGGTTGCCCGAAAGAGTAAGGTGTACCAAAGCCCCGTTTCCGCCGTCGATGGCGGCAGATTGCACGCCAACACTTGGATTTAAGGTATAATTCCCGGCTGTGGTTGCCGCTGCTCCCGAAACAACTTCGCTGAACAGGATGTCGATCTGGGTAGCGGAAATCACCGTTGAGCTCGTAATCGAAGGTGCTTGCGTATCGAAGATCTCAGGGCCGACATACACATTATCGAAGAAAAACTTGTTGGCGTTGCTTACCGTATAGGTTCCCAAAACCCCGAAATGCGTTCCCAATAAATTGGTCGCGTCTGTACCGGAATTCTGAAAAGCGTAATTGACTCCTCCGGCAGCGTCTACATACAACGACCACAACCCGGAGTTACTGCGCACAACCCTGATTCCGACCGTAAACGAATTGGCAATCTGGGCACTTGTTCCGGCGCAGATTTCGGTAGAAGAACCGCCAACCGACTTAAACAAACGAATCGCATCCAGCGATCCGGCTTCACCCAATTGCAGGTAAAATCCATCAGGGTTGGTACTCAAATCAGCTGCGGAAGAAGTCAGGTAAATACGCCCGAAATTACTTGCCGACGGTGAGAAGGATTGTTTCGCCCAAATGCGCCATTCCTGGCCGTCGAGTGTACTGAGTCCATGCGGAGTGGATAAGTAGGATGTCGCGGCAACGGTATTGTTGATTTGCAGTTCCTGGCCGGCATTTACAATGAAATCGGCGTTGGTGCCGTTCCAAACGGGATTTGCGGTAAAATTTCCATCCGAGAAATCGTCGGTCAGTTGCGACCATGAATGAGCGGTGAGGAAAAGTAATAGTAAAAGAAAACCCGTTTTCATATCCATTCTGTAGGGAATAAAGATAAAAAAACGGGTTGATTTCTATGTGAAACTTATATTGTTTTTACGTAGGATCGAATTTGAAAAGGGTTCGAGTTCTAAGACTTTAAGAAAATCTGAATTCAGGACCAGGCGTGTTTGCAAAACCAGCACGAGAATCCATGCAGGAGCGAACGCCGGTTTTTCGTTTGTTTGAGGGCGAAGTATGAGCCCGAGTTTAGAAAAACCAGAGAGCGACCTGCTAAGGGATCGTGCGTTTTGCCACGCCTTGCATTTTTTGCTTACTTTTTGTTGCTATGGACAAAAAGTAAGAGATTAGTTATTCAAGCTCAATTTCCCTTCCGGAATTGCCTGATTAATCAACTTTGTAATCCCTTTCAGGTATTGTTTTTCATCGGAAGAACAAAACGAAATCGCTTTCCCGCTTGACCCTGCACGACCTGTACGGCCAATGCGGTGTACATACGTTTCAGCTACTTCCGGCAATTCGAAATTGATCACGTGGCTCAATTGGTCCACATCAATACCGCGCGAAGCAATATCCGTTGCCACCAAAATTTTGATCTCGCGGTTCTTGAATCCTTTCAGGGCACGTTCGCGCGCATTCTGCGACTTGTTCCCGTGAATGGCTTCCGAGCGAATTCCGAATTTGTTCAATTCTTTCGCTACGCGGTCCGCGCCGTGCTTCGTACGTGTAAACACCAATGCGTGCTCGATGTTTTCCTTTTCGATCACTTGTTTCAGCATGGAACGCTTTTGTTCTTTTTCAACATAATATACCGACTGGCTTACCAATTCGGCAGTAGAAGAAATCGGGTCGACCTGCACATTGGCCGGGTCGAACAACAAGGTTCCCGCCAACTGCTTGATTTCCGGGGAAACGGTAGCCGAGAAGAAAATAGTCTGTTTGTTTTTCGGCAGTTTTGCCAATACTTTTTTGATATCGTGGATGAAACCCATGTCGAGCATGCGGTCGGCTTCGTCCAGTACAAAATGTGTGATGTGTTGTAAGGTAATGAAACCCTGCTGCATCAGGTCGAGCAAACGGCCCGGCGTAGCAATAAGGATGTCGACACCGGCACTCAATTGGTTCACTTGTTTGTGCTGCGAAACACCACCGAAAATCACGGCCGAGCGCAGTTTGGAGTTTTTCCCGTAATCCCGGAAGCTTTCACCGATCTGGATGGCCAATTCGCGTGTCGGCGCCAAAATCAAAGCGCGTACATTGCGTTTTCCTTTGATGAATTCTTTGGGCTCCAATAACTGCAATAAAGGCAGGGCGAAGGAAGCTGTTTTACCGGTCCCGGTCTGTGCGCATCCGAAAATGTCGCGGCCTGCTAAAATGTGGGGAATGGATTGTTCCTGGATAGGGGTTGGTGTGGTGTAACCCACGGCTTCGAGTGCATCCAATAAGGACTGACTCAAATCTAAATCTTTAAATAACATGTATTCTTTTGGTATGTATTATCCGAACGGATGTCACGTGTGTTTGTACTTTACAACACTCACGTATCGGGAAACCAGCATCGAAAAAAAACGGTCTTTCAACCTGATTGCGGTACAAAGATACGGCAAAAAGTGTGAAATAAAGCCAAAAAGCAGTTAGGAGCACAAGTTAGGGGCAATATTGGAGGTGTTTTCAACGCATTTATCTTGTCAAATCTGTAATTTTAGCCCCGAATTTTATTCCAGATAACGAACATGAATGTAGCTGTTGTAGGCGCTACCGGAATGGTGGGCCAGGTGATGTTGGAAGTGTTGAAAGAACGCAACTTCCCGATTACACAATTGATTCCCGTAGCTTCTGAAAAATCGGTCGGTAAGATGATCGAATTCGGAAGTTTGCAGTTCCCGGTGGTCGATTTGCCGACTGCGGTTTCGATGAAACCCGACGTGGCGATCTTTTCTGCCGGTGGCGAAACATCACTGGAGTGGGCGCCGAAGTTTGCCGAAGTAGGAACAACGGTGATCGACAACAGCTCTGCATGGCGCATGGACCCGGATAAAAAACTCGTCATTCCGGAAATCAACGGCGATGTACTCACGGCTTCGGATAAGATCATTGCCAACCCGAATTGCAGCACGATCCAGTTGTTGCTGGCATTGGCACCGCTGCACAAGGCGTATACAGTGGAACGCGTTGTTGTTTCGACCTACCAATCCATTACAGGAACAGGCGTAAAAGCGGTGGAACAATTGGAAAACGAACGCCAGGGAATTTCCGGCGAAATGGCCTATCCGTACCCGATCGATAAGAACTGTTTGCCGCACTGCGACTCGTTTTTAGACAACGGCTACACGAAAGAAGAAATGAAGCTGACGAAGGAAACCAAGAAAATCCTGGATCCTTCCATTCGTGTTACGGCTACTGCGGTGCGTGTTCCGGTAGTGGGCGGCCACTCCGAAGCGGTCAACGTTGAGTTTAAAAACGATTTTGACCTGGCGAATGTGCGCAAGCTGCTGCACGAGCAGGACGGCGTTACGTTGAAAGACGACCCTACTTCCAATACCTACCCGATGCCGCGTTATGCGCAGGGCAAAGACGACGTGTTTGTGGGTCGAATCCGCCGCGATGAGTCACAGGAAAATACCCTGAACATGTGGGTAGTTGCCGACAACCTTCGAAAAGGCGCAGCGACCAATGCGGTGCAAATTGCGGAGTTGCTGGTGAAAAAAGGTTTTTTGACGGTATAATTATTGCAAACAATTTTCCGGCTGTTTAAACGTTTAGAGAGACAAAGAAGATGATTTTCAGTATGAAACAATGGTTGTTGGCAGGTTTACTGCTTGTAAGTGGTGTTGCTTTCGGGCAGCGCCAGACAAAATTGTCGCGTTCTGAAATCGGACTTATGCTGGGCGGTTCGTACTACATCGGCGACCTGAATGCGATGAAGCACTTCAAAAACACGAACCTTGCCGGCGGAATCCTATATCGTTTTAATATCCATTCCCGCCTTTCATTCCGTGCCAATTTTACGTACGGTTCGGTAGAAGGCTACGATTCGGATGCCAGCCGCGATGTGCTGGTCAATCGTAATTTATCGTTCCAAAGTGAATTGTATGAACTGGGAAGCGGGATCGAGTTTTCGTATTTCCCGTTCCAGATCGGCCACGACCGTTACCGCGGGACCGCTTATTTGCTGGCGGAGCTGGCGTTGGTGCACATCAATCCGACAACGGAATACAACGGCGAAACAATCGAGCTGCAGCCGCTGGGAACGGAAGGGCAGGGCACAAGCGCTTCCGATAAAAGCAATTACGCCTTGAACCAGCTGGCAGTTCCGTTGGGAATTGGTTTCCGGGTCTCCTTAGGCAAACGCGCTTCCATCGGTATGGAATACGGCATCCGTTTTCTCTTCACCGATTACCTCGACGATGTTGGCGGTTACCGCTATGCCGATCCCGCCATTATCGCTGCAGAAAACGGCCCCATCGCCGCCGCCTTGAGCAACCGCAGCCTGGACGGTTCACGCTACGGCCGCAGAGGCAATCCTGCTTCCCGCGACTGGTACTCGTTTTTTGGCGCTACGCTGACGTTCCGTTTGGGCGATCCGTCGAAATGTCATTTTACGAATCAGTGATCATTGATTTTTTTGGTAATCCGCGTCATTGGGCGTTTTCCGTAATATTGCGGGATTACTAAAGTTTGCTGATTTTCTGTTTCTCTAATGCACGCGATGAAGTCGCGGGTATACAAATTCTTTGCGAACTTTGCGTCTTTGCGTTGAATTTCTTCCCTTCGAAATGCGATTGTTGCGAATATCAAAAAGGGTCGCGATAAATCGACGCCCTACTACCTCGTAAACAACTCCTTATTCCCATTCTGCCCGGTAATCAGCAACGCATTGTTTTCCGTATACCAGGTTCCCAAAAGAACGGATTGCCACTTTCCTTCGGCGTAAGCGATGAAGTACAGGTTCTTTCCCTTCGCGTACCAGCCAACTCCCGGAATTTTTCCGGCACCGTTATCCGCACTCTGGCCGGAATAATCAGAACCGCTCATCGTGGCTGAGCTTCCGTTGTCGGCAATACTTCCATCGGCATAAAAGGTCATCGACTGCGAAAAGGTAGAGCCCATGTAATTATCCCCGTAACCGGAATTATAGTTTTCGCTTTTGGTCCACGTGCCTTGCAGGGCCACCGGGAATGTCGCATCGGCCGGGAACGGTGTTTTTTCTGTTTGAGCTGAAGCCGTTTCGGTTTCCTTTGCCATAGCTTTCTCAACGGTAAAAGGTACTTCAGCACGTTCACCGCCTACTTCAACGATCAATATACAATTCAGCGTCACATCCTTTTTTTCAGCAGTTAAACCGAAACTGAGTGCAGAAGTGGTTTCTAAAGCCGTTCCTGAAAAAGAATCGCCGGTTGCAGTTCCTGAAATGACATAGGTTTGCTGTGAATCTTTCATGTCGCCGGATACCTTGGTGCCATCTTGTTGCAGGTTCATGACAACAGCATCGCCGTTTACCGTTCCGTAATACGTTCCGCTCCATTGTGCATAAGACGTGGTGATACCAAAAAGACTCATAAAAAGTGCTGCTAATTTCATTGACCGATTGTTTTCACTTCCAAAATAGGAAAAAAGGATCAGCTTTCCGGTATTCGTGGTGAAAAGGGTTCAAAAGTTCAAGCGGTTACAATTTTTTACACATTGAACTATTGAATCTGCCGCAGCAGAAACCTTTGAACCATTTCTAATAAGCCTAGAAAAACAATCGCCCATTCACCCATTCCGGGTCCAGAATCGCTTCGTGCTTTTTGTAGAATTCCAATGCGGGTTCGTTCCATTCGAGCACCTGCCAGTCCATGCGTTTCACACCACGTTCTTTGGCAATAGCCACCACTTGCTGAAACAGCATTCCGCCAATTCCGCCACGCCGGTATTCCGGTAACACGTAGAAATCTTCAAGGTACAAACAGCGTCCTTTCCAGGTAGAATACGAGGTGTAATACAGCGCGAATCCTACTACCAAATCGTTGTCGGTTGTCACGACCAGCGCATCGCAGATCTTGTCTTCGAACAAATCAATGCGCAGTTGCTCCGGAGTGTTGATCACTTCGTCGGGAGCGCGTTCGTATTCCGCCAACGCCTGGATCAGGCCGTGGATTGGGCGTTCATCACCGGGTTGTGCTTCGCGGATCAGCATTACAGACCACCTAAGTTGTAACGGAAGCGAAGTCCCGTACTCATGTTTCCTGTAGGATAAGACGTCGCAATTTTCGGAGTCGTGATCACTTGGTCATAGTACAACTGGATCGTCAGGTTGTTACCCAGGTTGTAGTCTACAGAAGACTTGATCGAGATCACACGCTGACCGGCTGTTGCCTGGTTTGTAGACTCAACGATCTTGCGAATCACCGTCAGGTTATCACGGAACGTAAAGTCGAAGCGAATGTTCAACGGGTTCTCCGGCTTCTTGCCACGCACCTTGAACGGCAGCTGTACTTTCTCAAACTTGTATCCTGTTCCGATCACGAACTCGCTGCCCAACACTTCGGTTACCTGGTTGTTGTTCAGTGAAAGCGTCGCGCTGCGGTCTTTCTTGTACTCAAACTTCGTGATCAATCCTTGTCCGTTTACATTCCAGGTCGCGTCTACACCGATCAGCGGCGAGAAACGCTCTGCAATGGTCACCGACTGTACGTTGTTGCGCGGAATGAAGTTGTCGTTCAAATCCAGGGCCGAGATATCACCGTTTGCATCTACTACAGCGTTCAGGTTCGACTGTACACCAGCCATTGTTACGTTGGAAGAATACCCGTGACGAACCACGAAGTTTTTCACGTATTTCTTCATGAACTCAAACTTCGTCAATCCATTGTAATTGACTGTCCAGTTTGGCAATGGCATTGATTTGAACGGGTTCGTCGTACGCTCTGAAACATCCGTTTTTGTGTAAGCCGTCAGGAATGCCCCGATCACTACTTCCTGCTGCGAAAGGCCGTATCCGGTTGCGTAACCGCTGCCCGGTGCATTCGAGTTGCTGTTTTGTGCACCCAGGAATTGCGACACGAGTTCCGTATTGCTGCGCAGGTTGTCGAAGTTGGTCGACGTGTAGCCTGTGCCCAGTTTCGTGAACGCCGTTCGAACCGAAATAGTCGAGTACGTCAATGTAGACAGCTGCATGCGGCTTTGCGATTCAAACTCCTGGCTGATGTCGTTCCAGCGGAAGAAATCGGAAGTGTTCTGCGTCATGGTACGGTTCAGGTTCAGATCGATGGTGAAATCCTTGAACGGTTCCAATGTGCTTCGTCCGGTAATGGTTTGCGAGTGCGTGAGCGTATGCTGACGGTTGAGCGCGCTGTTCTGCACCAACCAGCCATTATCTGCCGCCACGCGGGCGAAGTCATAACCTGTTTCTTTACCGGTCACGGAGTACGATTGCTGTCCGAAAATGAAGCCCGACATCGGTGAGCTCATCGCCGGGTTGAACCCTAACAAACGAGCATCCTGGTTGTAGCCCGGAAGCAAGGTTCCGTTTGTCTGGGCATACGTTCCTGAAACGTTGCGCACAGTCATCAATAAACGTCCGCTGAAACCAACTACCGGATTGACCTTGATGTTTTTCTTGCGTTTTTTCTCGCGGTCAAACTTGCGCTTTTTACGTTTCCATTTACGCAATTCCTTCTTGGTCATTTCCTCGATCGGCTTGTCCGGTTTCAGTTCTTCTTCCACCACCGGCGGTTTGTCGCTTGAGGACGATTTTCCGCCTCCATCCGTATCGGCTGCAGCACGTCTTCCGCCTTTTCCATCGCCGTTGATCTTTTTCAGCAAAGGGACTTTGTTGTAAAGGTTGGTGAAATTCGCTTGTCCCTGCGCGTTGATCGTACGGCTGTTCTGAACAAGATTTCCGTAGTCTTCCTGGCCAAGCGCGGCACGCTGCCAGTTGTAAGTACCGGAGTATTTCACGTTACCGGAAATCCAGTCAAGTGCCGGAATTTTGTCGAACGGAAGTGTATACGCGATGCTGTAATCGTGCGTGTAGTCCATGGTTTTACCCAAGGTACGCATCTGGTTCCATACCGTGTCTTTAAACTGACGGTAACTTTCCGGATCAGCCTTGCGGTCAACGATACCGTTGGCTTCGTCGAACAACGAGCGGTTGTTGGCATTGAAGTTTACCTTGATGTTTTTGGTAACATCCCAACCGAGCTTGTAATTACGGTTCCAGGTAAAGTTTTTCACATAAACCGGCTGGAATACAAAGGTCTGGTCGATGTTGTTGCGAATCTGGCGCTCGTTGTAGTTCCGTATCAAATCATTGGTAAACGAAATATTTTTCGGCACCGGCGAAAGGTTAATATCGCGGATGATACTCCACCATTTCGATTTCTGCATGAACGGCACTTTCTTGAAAGGTTCATACGGTTTCGCACTAAAGCTGTACGCGTAGTTCAGGCCGCCTTTCCACACTTTCGTACGGTCGTAATTTGTGTTGAAATCACGGTGAAGGTTCTCGCTGTAGGCATACGAAGCCGTCCAGTTGGAGATGTCGAAGAAATGCGCTTTTTTACCGGCAGCACGTTCTTTACGAACACCCTGGAAGTTGTACGAACGACGCTCGGTGAAATCCTGTCCCAAGCGGGCGCGCTCTTTACGCGTTGCTGCATCGTAGGCTTTCAGTTTTGTATCCGGATTGTACGGATCGTATTCAGGATTGATGATGCCTAACGAATAACCGTAGAAGAACGGAACCGAGATTTTCAAGCGACTACCCAGGAACTGGCCCAGCTGTACGGTCGACTGGAAGTCGAAACCGATCTTTTCGTTTCGCTGGCGATCCTGAACGCGGCTGTCTACCGCTCCCCAGTTGATACCACTGTAGTTTCCTGACATGGAAACATTGGCGAAGTCAGCAGCCTGCAATTGCATTTGGGCAACAGCGGCCGAACCTCCGTCATCCACGAAATCCGTCAGGCGCAATTCATTCACCCAAACTTCCACGCATTTCGCCAAACCGTCATCCGGCAATGGATTTCCATTCTTGTTCGGGTTGCGGATACCGACCATCACTGTACGGATTCCCTGTAGGTTCGGATTTCCTTTTACTTTGATCGAACGGCTTGAATTGGCAGGGTCTGCGATTGCATACTCAACCGTGGTGGAAACTGATCCGTTTCCGGTCAGCTCGTTGCGGCGCATTTTCAGGTCGATGAGGTCGTCAAAGACAATCTCGATGTTGTTGCCTTCCGGCCAGATGCTTTCCGGCGTGGTAGAACCCCACGGCGTTAATGAAAGCGGCATTTCGTATTCGTAGTAGTTGTCTACGAAGTCAGTACCCAAACGAACGAATACGGTCAAATCGTTATCGTGCAATGAGTTCGGCGTTTTCTCTTCACCGTGCACGAACATTTTCAGTTTTTTGTATGTACGTACGTCAAACTGTACGTTGCGGTAAGCCGCACGGGCATCGCCGTCCTGCAAGCCGCATACATTCAACGCCAACGATTGCTCGTTCATCTGGCGCTGGTATGGTTGTGAAGGATCGACCTCGCGGATGATTCCCGGAGGAATCTCGTATTTCACCGGTGTTTTCTGGTCGTTTTCTTCCACGTTCACCGCTCCGATATTGAAGTCTGTCAGGTTCGGGTCAACCTGAACACCATCGCCCGGCTGGGTCAAATCCTCGCGGAACTGACGCCATTCACCACGGATGAATTCCAAACGCGCGAAACGCAATACCACTTCTTCGTCGAAGTCTTTCATGAACATACGCATGAAACGGATCGAACGGAAATCGCGGATGCCGTTTACCGTGCGCTCAGGCGATCTTACCGGGATTTTAAACTGGTACCAACGCTCTGTTTTTGAACCGTTCTGGTAAATCTGTACGTTGGTGATGAAGTTTTGTCCAACCACCATGTCCTGCGGACGCAAGCTCACTCGGTACTGGAAATACGCTTCCGACTCGGCCAGGTTGTTGTCCTGGTTGATGTCTTCCAAATCCGGCATGTTGGTCGCAGCAGTCGTGTACTTTTCGACGTTCATCGTATCCGACATTTCTGGAGTAGCGGCGTTGCCCTGCATACCATTGTATTGCTTGTAGCGCTGCAGGATATTCAATTGCTGCTCATCGTAATCGTCGTCGCGGTAGAAGTTGTAATCATCGTTCGAAGGATCGGAGATCATGCGGTTTTTCGTCGCCTGGTCCAGTGTTCCGTTTGCCTGCACCCATGCCACATAAGAAGCATAAGCGGAACGTTCACGTTCATTGTTGTAACCGTCCAATCCCACGTCCTGGTTAATGCGGTTGTTCGGATCGGTATCGAAGGCATTTACGACGGTTTGCTGGTTCGTTACACGCGCCCAAGGTGTGAAATCGGTATTGTCGTCACTTCCGTTGGCCTGCAAACCGTTTTCAGAAGATTTACGTGAATCGGCCAAAACGTCTTCCGACACGTTACCCAGGTTGAAGTACAGGTCTCCACCGTTATGCTGCGTGTTCGGATCTACATTTTCAGCATCCTCGTTGAACGGGTCCAATACCCAGAACTGGATGTACTCGATATTTGCCTGTTCAAAGTCGTTGGTACTCAACGCGCGCATGATTCCACCCCAGCGTTCTTCCGGGTTGGTCCAGGTACCGTCAGCGTTCACCGTATTCGATTGGTCATAGTTGTACATACCACGCTCTCTAGGGTAGTACGCCAATTCGAGCAACTGAATGTTCGGAATGGAACCGTATTGCTGCTGCAGGTTCGGGAAAATGTCGGTCTGGTTTACCAAACGCATACGGCTGTCAGACAGCTGCGACGGATCGTCTTTGATATGCTGCGGCGTCAGGTTGTTGCTCTGGTAGAACAGCGGGTCGATAAGGTACCAGGCCACTTTGGAGCGCTTGAAACCGGTTGCCAGGTCTTTCTGCATTCCTTCCGGGAACAAATCCGGCTGACCTTGAGGCGTGGAAGCCAATCGCCAGGCGCTTGCGGTACGTAAATCGATCGTACTCTGGCTGCCCTCGAAATCGTCGAGGTAGGAAATACCCGCTTTACTGATCGCGCGCGGCGTACCCGGGATGAGGTGAGCGCCTTCGCCTTTAAAGGTCAGGATCGATTTTTCTTTGGTCGAAATGATGGGCAGGAAGTCAATGGCCTTGGTCAGGAACGGCAATTCCGTACGGTAATTGATATCGATTCCGAGTACGTTATTTTTGTAAGGTTCCGAACCGATGTCCACTTTTTGGGTCACCGGACGTTCCATCATCCGCATCCACGTGGCGCCGATGTTAAAGTCTTTGCTGAAACGGTAATTGAGGTGCGTTCCGAGCAAGGATTTAGCCTGGAACCCAAAGACCGAGTTACTTTCAATGGAAATCTTGATCGGCGTATTCGATTCCAAAATTCCGGTGTTGAGGATTTTCACACGTCCCAGGTTGTAGTCAACGGTATAATCCTGTCCTTCAACCAGGTTAATTCCACCCGCCGTTACGGTAACAGCTCCTTCGGGAACGTTGAGTGCATTGAGCGGAATGTCAGACGACACCGAAGACTGGTATTCTCCTTTGAATAAGAAGCGGTTTTTGCTCGGAATCTGCTGGGCGGCTGTTTTGGTTGAATCGTACAATTCGGTGTAGGCAATCCGGTCGATGATGATATCCGGGATTCCTTCGGCCTGCATTTTCTGCACGAGTTTCTGCCCGAACGGTTCAATAGATGTGAAGAAAATTCGCCCGTTTCGTGTATTGATCGTACCACCGGTTTCGGCCTTGTTTCCATTATAATTCACCGGGATGAAGTCGAAGACACCATCGGAGAAATTCTGGTTGTTGACATTGTAACGGTCCATGTCGATCATCGACACGATTTGCTCGTCATTCAATCCATCAAACGGGAAGTACGGGATCGGAACGCTCGTTTCCGGGTTGTTGTACATGATGTTCAAACGGAACCCTTCCTTATCCACCTGGTAAGCGCCGATCGAGTAGACGTTTTTCATCATCAAATCCCAAACGCTGATGGTCGGATTCGTGATGGTCGGTTTCAATAATTTGAGGAACAATGCCTCCTGGCCGGCAACACCGTCTGTCGAGAATTCACCGACCTGGTAGGTTTGTCCGCGGTAGGTATATTCGTAAGCAACGGCCAGCACTTCGTCATTGTTCAACGGCTGGTTCAGGGAAATGAAACCAAGCAATGCGTTGTAGCTGAATTCGGATTCGGTCAGCTTGCGGGCGTTTTCTACTTTTTCGTAGTGAATGGCCTGCTGGAACGGGCCCGGTGAAGCGGCTTGAGCACTCAGCGTGTTGACAGCAGTATTGAAATTACGCACACTTGCCTGGCTGGCCAACCACGGATAGAGTCCGTTGGCTTCATTGTCCGGTAATTCCGAAGGTGCAAATCCACCCGGGTTTCCTTCACAGTTTTCCGGTTTTGCTTCTCCAAGGTCGGAGAATGCCAGAATGTTACGGGTATTTTCGGTGTTGTTGACGCGGTTGGTCAACCAAACTTCCATACGGGTGATGTAGGTTTCAGCAGCCACGTTCGGTAATTGCGACATCGAGTTGTCGTACTCGTCGTGGAAATACAGGTTCACGAAATAGTGACGGTTCGCCTCGTAGTTATCGGCCGAAACTTCGAACGGCTGAATCTGTGCTTTCCCGGTTATGTTGATCTCCTGGCGCTTTCCTTTCGAAGAAGCCGCGATTCCGTCAACGGTCAGGTTCCCGAAACGCAATTTGGTGTACGCACCGAAAAGTGTCTGGGAGCCCGGGATAAGTGAAGTTTGCATCGGCATGGAAACGTTCCCCAATTCGATGCGCTGCATGATCTGGTCTTCGTCGCCGGAATAACCGAGCTTGGTAATATTGTCAAAGTCGAAAGCAGCCTGTGTGTTATAGCTGGTATTGAGTTTCAGCTTGGTACCGATTTGCCCGACCAGGTTCATCTGGATCTGCTGCTGGAAATCGAAACGGGTAATACGGCGCTGTTTTACGGGAAGCAGCGGGTTGTCGTAGCGCGAAGAGTTCACACCGAATGACAATTCGACGCTACCCTGCGGACGGATGGTAATTTCATCTGATCCGAAGAAGCTTTCAAATGCTTTTCCGGGAATTTTAATCGGGAATTCCAATGCGCGGTCTTCCTCGGTTTGCTCGTCGATTTTGCCTTTCCAGTTTTCTTTGAGTGTTTTCTGGCGCTCATACTCGAGGTACTCTTCGAGCGTCATCATCGACGGGTTGCGGTAATTGAGGTCGGAGTTTCCGATCGTTTCTTTGAAAACGTACGTTCCGGTGGCAGGATCAAACACGATGGTTTGCTTCATGTTGGTCGGATCGCCAAGGTCGAAGCTTTGCGGATTGTTTGATGTAGGGTCAAGCGGATTGGTAATCGGGAAAGGGAGATTTACCTTGTTACTGTCGGGTTGGGCCAACGCGGCGCCAATTGACAAAAGCCAACCTCCCACAACGATAAAGGTGAGTCGTAGCAAGGCAGCGTAAGAGTTAGCGACTTTTTTCTGTTCCAAGTGTTTATAATATTTTCAGGGAACCTTTGATCAATTCTTCAACTGATTCGGTTCCGGTTGCAATTTTTTCAATAGCTTTTTCCGCAGCTTTTTTATCAAAACCTAAGGAAATCAATGCTGTTAACGCATCAAATCGATTAGTATTGTGACCGACAAAAATATTTGTGCCTGCGCCCCATTCCACTTTTACCATTTTGTCTTTCAAGTCGATAATGACGCGTTGGGCTGTTTTCGCCCCGATTCCCTTAATGGATTGAATCGTGCGCACATCTTCTGTTTGAATAGCCTGTGCAATTTCTGTGGGCTGCAGCGATGAAAGCATGAGAATAGCGGTGTTTGGACCGATTCCCGAAACGGAAAGCAGCAGGTTGAATAACTCCCGTTCTTCCAGGGTTGCAAAGCCGAATAACAAATGTGCATCTTCGCGGATGATTTGCTGGGTGTAAAGTTTCAGCTGCTCATCGGAACCCAGGGCAGAAAAAGTATTGAGCGAAATTTTCACATAATAACCCACGCCGCCGCATTCGATGATGACGTTTGTAGGATTTTTTTCTACCAGCCGGCCGTTTAAGTGTGCGATCATGTCTGTTTATTTGTTTTGAGCATCCACTACGGCTACTTTCACCATGTTCACGATTTCGCGAACGGAAGAACCAAGTTGCAGCACGTGAATGGATTTTTTCAATCCTACCAGGATCGGCCCGATGGCTTCACCTTCGGTGATTTCCTGCAAGAGTTTATAAGCGATGTTCCCGGATGAAAGGTTCGGGAAAATCAGGGTGTTGACTTCTTTATTGGCGAGAGTCGAGAATGCAAATTTCTCGTTCATCAATTCGTTGTTGAGCGCAAAATTGGCCTGTACTTCTCCGTCCACGATGATGGTCGGGTATTTCTCGTGCAGAATCTGAACCGCATCGGCCATTTTGATCGCGTCTTTACCAACCGCCGAACCAAAATTGGAGTAGCTCAATAAGGCAATGCGGGGCGTGACCTTGAACTTGCGAAGCGTTTTCGCCACATTGCTGGTGATTTCAGCAATCTGTTCCGCTGTCGGGTTCATATTGATGGTTGTATCCGCGAGGAAAAGCGGCCCTTTTTTGGTCATGAGGATGTACACACCCGCTACGATATTCACATCTTTCTGCAAACCGACCGTCTGGATTGCCGGGCGTACCACATCGCGGTAGTTACGCGTCAAACCGGAGATCATCGCATCGGCGTCGCCGTATTCCACCATCATTGCTCCGAAATGGTTGCGTTCGCGCATGATCTGGATGGCTTCGAATTCGGTAATCCCCTTGCGCTTGCGCTTCTCGAAGAATGCTTTTCCGTAGCACTGGCGGCGCGCTTTTTCGGTATCCGATTTCGGGTCGATAATCTGGAAGTCGGCGATTTCGAGGCTGTATTCCTGGATCAGCGATTCGATCATCTTTCGTTTCCCCAGCAGTATAGGCGTACAAACACCTTCTTCAGCAGCTGTTTGGGCCGCTTTCAGGATCTTGAGGTTATCAGCTTCGGCAAAGACAACGCGTTTCGGGTTGAGCTGTGCTTTTTCGGTGATGTTGCGCACGAGTTTATTGTCGAGTCCGAGACGGTTTTTCAGTTCGGTCTCGTAGTCGTCCCAATTTGTAATTGGCCTACGGGCAACGCCTGAATCCATGGCGGCTTTTGCCACGGCAGGAGCGACGGAGTAAATAAGTCGCGGATCGAGCGGTTTCGGGATGATCTGGTCGCGTCCGAAAGCGATGTGTTTTTCGCCGTAAGCTTCGATCACTTCATCCGGAATGGTTTCCTTGGCCAGCGCCGCAATAGCAAGAACGGCAGCCAGCTTCATTTCTTCGTTGATCGTTGTAGCGCGCACGTCGAGCGCTCCCCTGAAAATGAACGGGAAACCAAGTACGTTGTTCACCTGGTTAGGATGATCGGAACGGCCGGTTGCCATAATAATATCGTTGCGCACCGACATGGCGTCTTTGTAGGAAATTTCCGGTTCCGGATTCGCTAAAGCAAATACGATCGGGTTTTTCGCCATGGATGCGATCATTTCTTTGGAAACCAGGTTTCCTTTCGACAAACCGAGGAATACATCCATTCCTTTGAAGGCTTGTTCGAGTGTCAGGTCTTTTTTATGGTGTGCGAATCGTTGTTTTTCTTCATCAAGGTCGGTACGTCCGGCATGGATCAACCCTTTGCTGTCGAACATGAAGATGTTTTCGATATTGGCTCCGAGTGCTACGTACAAGCGTACGCAGGAAATAGCCGCTGCGCCTGCGCCCGAGATCAGTATCTTGACTTTCCCGATCTTTTTGTTGGCCAGCTGCAATGCGTTGAGCAAGGCGGCAGACGAAATGATGGCAGTTCCGTGCTGGTCATCATGCATGACCGGAATATCCAGTTCTTCTTTCAGGCGGCGCTCGATCTCAAATGCTTCGGGGGCTTTGATATCTTCGAGGTTGATACCACCGAACGTCGGGGCAATTGCTTTAACGGTCTGTATAAAGAGCTCGGGATCTTTGGCATCGATTTCAATATCAAACACATCGATATCGGCAAAGATTTTAAAGAGCAATCCTTTTCCTTCCATCACCGGCTTGGATGCTTCCGGGCCTATATCGCCCAATCCCAGAACGGCCGTACCGTTTGAAATAACGGCGACGAGGTTTCCCTTGCTGGTATATTTGTAAACGTCTTCAGGTGTTTCCGCGATTTTAAGGCAAGGCTCTGCCACTCCCGGAGAATAAGCCAGGGAAAGATCGCGCTGTGAAGCGTAAGGTTTCGTTGGAACGACTTCTATTTTACCTGGTCGCCCTGAGGCGTGATAATCCAATGCGTCTTGTTTGCGAATTTTTGCCATGTAAACCGTTTCGTTAAGGGCGATAAAGTTAATAAAACCCGCCGGAGTAGCGATACGGGATAAGGTAAAAAGAAAAACCCGCCGCTGCGTTAAACAGACGACGGGTTTTTGAAAAGGTTAAAACCTTAATTATTTAATCACAACTTTTTGAGTTGAAACAGCTCCGTCAGTTTTGATTGTTACGATGTAGTTACCAGCCTTAAGCTCGTTTACCGCAACAGCAACGTGCTGTGCACCTTCTGCGTTCTCGATGTTTTGAGTTGCAACAGTTCTACCTGCAAGGTCAGTGATTGTAACTGCGTAGTTACCACCTGTTCCCTGGAAGTCGATGTTTACCAGGTCAGAAGCAGGGTTAGGGTAAATCTGGAAGTCAGCAACTTCTTGTGTTTCAAGACCCATAGTTACCACTTTAAATGGTACATCTACTCCGTATCCGTAGTCGATCCAGTCCATGATCGTTACGTTGTTGTTGTCATGCAGGTCAATTGCGCCTGTAGCCATACCGGAAACAGTTGAACCGTTCAGGATTCCGTCACCGTAATCATCTGTGATGTGGAATGTGTAGCATCCTGTAGAAGGAAGGATGTAGTTCAGGTTATACTGCGTATCGCTAGCCAATGTTGGGTTAGCAGTACCTGCTACGTTTGCGTTGGCAGCATCTTTAATCACCCAGTGAATTTCCTCTGGCCAGAAGTCTGTTTTAATATCCAATGTAAGGTTGTTCGTTACTTGTGGTACAGAAACGATCGTTGCAGACAAGTTGTTGTTTCCACCGTTAGCATCGTTGTTTGTCGTAACACTGATATCCAATGTCCCCGGAGTAAAACCGGCGATCGGAGTACAAGTAACTTCAGCAACGTTGTAAGTAGCAAGGTTACCAGAGTAAGTACCTGTAGAAACCGTGTTTCCACCTTGAGTAATGGTAATTGTTGCACTTGTCAGTGGGTTAGTACCATAGTTCTGGATTTTCACTTTCGGAGTGTAGTCTCCTGAGCAGTGGTATCCAACACCTGAATACATCAAAGCAGAAACGTCAGATGGCTGAGAGGCTGCAGGAGGACAGTCACCGATATATGTGTTCAACTGAGCCAATGTACCGATTGCACCTGCAACACCTGATTGGTAAACCAAACGGTTAGGGCAGATTACATACATCACAGGAAAGTAAGGAATTTCCAATCCTGAATTGGTGAAAGAAGCTGCAGTTGTCAGGTCGATGATCGGCAAATCTTCACCGGTAACCCAGTCACCTTGCGTGTTTGATCCTGTTCCGTTCAGGTCTGCACTGTTTGTTGTAACGTCACCTTCAATGAACAATGCCATTGCAGTGTTGTCACCTGAAGGACCGTGAGCCAAATAGAAATCGTTCAATGCATCTGTGTTGTGGTAGTTCCAGCAAGGGCCACACCATGTAGCAGAAACGTCGATAACAACAGTTTTACCTGCATTCAGGTACGTGTAGAGGTCCTGAGTGTTTCCGTCGATATCCGTCAACGTAAAGTTGTTAACGTACGTACCAACAGGAGTTTGCGCCATAGAAGCTCCGACAAGAGCAAGGGCAGAAACGCTGAGTAATAATTTTTTCATAGTTCTGTGAGTATTAAATTAATGCTAATGTAGCCCTCTAAACCCTGAATTACAAAGGGTAGGCGGTTTTTTGCATGTCATAAATGACAATCAAATAGGAAAGCTAAAACGATATTCTATAAAAGCACATCATTATTTAAATTATTGATAATCAAATTATTAAGTAATCAAACAAGCTGTCTTTCGGTTAGAACTATGGTACTTTTAAAGACAGAGAAATAACCGGGCTATGGTGATTAATGCACATTAAGACAAGTTTTTCATGCGCGCCGCCAATGAAAAACCCGTCATCCGCACAATGCAGATGACGGGTTTACTCCGCCTGAGACGGGTGAATAATTATTGTACGACTACTTTCTGCGTAGAAACGGCACCTTCAGTCTTAACGGTAACAATGTAGTTACCAGCTTTCAGGTCGTTTACAGAGATCGCAACGTTTTGTGTACCTTCTGCATTGTTGACGCTTTGAGTAGAAATTGTTCTGCCTGCAAGGTCGGTGATTGCGATTTCGTAGTTACCGCCTTTACCTTCAAACTTCACGTTTACGATATCAGAAGCAGGGTTCGGATAAACATCCATTCCAACCTGGTTCAATTCGTTTACACCTGCAGCTGCGATATTGATGTTATCAACGTACAGGTTGTTTCCGTACTGCGATGTTGCTGTAAATTTGATGTGCAATTTGGTAGCACCCGCATAACTTGCCAGGTTTACTGTTTCGTTTCTCCAGTCGGAAGAAGAAGCCGGTGTAAATGCAGCTGTTTGGGCAGCACCAGTTGACAAAGTAGATCCCTGCTTAGAGTAAACAGAAGTCCAGGTAGCTCCACAGTCAGAAGAAACAAATACTTCTAATTTATCGTTTTCAGTCTGATACTGGCGGTAAGCCACATCAAATGTCATGTTAGCCGTTCCGATAGAAGTCATATCAATCGGCGCGATGTATGTATCACCTTTTTTACCTGCAGTGAAAGCATAGTTATTGTATTTGATGCATCCGGAGTTTGCAGTTGCACGTACCCAGTTGTCTCCTGTTGTAGAAGCTACGTGGTAGTTGGTGTAAGGGAACGCAGAGCTTGAGAAGTTTTGCGTAAAGTTACCTGTAGTACCCGGATCGGAAATGTTCGCGAAAGTAGTTGTTGAAGTTCCGATCGGAGAAGACGAACCTGAACCGTTGATGTTTGTCAGGTAAGAAGTCAGCGTGTGTGATCCTGAAGGCGAAGCCGTTGTAGGAATAGGGAAGTTTGTTGTTGCGCCCGGAGCGATGCTTCCTGAGAAAGGAGCAGTTTGAACGGCACCGTTGTCGATCTTGTAGTTTACAGTAGCTGAAGTAATGGTTGTAGCACCGTCGTTGCTCAATACAGCCGTTGCACCTGAAAGGTCGGAAGCACAGCTATAGTTGGAAGGAACAGACAAACTTTGTACCACAGCATAGTCATTCAATGTAACAGGAAGTGAAACACCAGCCTGGTAAACTTCTTTTGTCGTGTTGTTCTGAACCCATGCTACGAAGCTCAATTCGCTCAAATCGTAGATGTAGCTTGGAATAGTAACATCATTGAATGTAAATGTCTGTGAACCGCCCGGTGAAGAGAAGTTAGATGCTACTACTGCACTTCCTGAACTACCAGGGAGCATTTTGCGCATTACATTGTGGAATTCAGTTTCACCGTTTGAACCCGGAGCAGAAGCGAAGATGATGTCTTTCTCAACCATTGCCAATTGAAGCACCGTGTTGGAAGGGTTCCAGACTGCCGGAGCGGTAATCGTTACCGTAACATCCGCGGTAGCAAATCCTGGATCGATGTTGTGTGTAATGGTCATGGTAACCGGAGAGGCTACAGCGTAGCGTGAATCGATCGCACTTTGTGTAACGTCCATGTTTGTTCCGTCCATGACGCGATCCGGAACACCACTGATATTATAGTAATTAACGCGGGCATCGATTTCACCCGGGTTGTGATTGTACATTGGGTCGTAACCCGGCCAGCTTACCTGGTATTTAACTGACACGATTTTTGTAGTGTTAGCATTCAAAAGTGTCGTAAGCGCAGGGTTTTGAGCAGCGCACGGTCCGCATGAAGCCTGTGAAAAGCTTTCTGCGAGGACGAGACGTTGTTGAGAGTAAGACACTCCGAATGCTGAGAACACTCCGAATAATAATAAAGCTTTTTTCATGTTGCAGAATTTTATAGTATCTATCAAATCTAGTGGATGTTTTTGTTAGATACTAATTAAAGTCTCAAAAAAACAATATTTACTATTGGAATGCTAAATTTGCTATGGATCAACTTGTTCGGAATATGAAGCCCAAAATGATTGTATTAACCGGCGCCGGAATCAGTGCCGAAAGCGGCATTGCGACTTTTCGTGATTCCGATGGATTGTGGGAACAATACCGGATTGAAGAAGTGGCTACACCTGAAGCATGGCGCAGAAACCCGGAATTGGTGCAGCGCTTTTACAACGAGCGGAGGAAACAGGTACTTGCTTGTGAACCTAACGATGCACATCGTTTCTTTGCGCAATGCGAGAATTTGTTTGATGTATCAATAATCACGCAGAATATCGATGATTTGCATCGCAGGGCTGGCAGCTCAAATGTGCTGCACCTGCATGGTGAGATCCGGAAAAGCAAGAGTTCGGGGCCAAAACAGGAGCAGGCCTATTATGACATTGACGGCTGGGAACTCACGATGGATGATAAATGTCCGGATGGTTATTTACTCCGTCCGCATGTGGTTTGGTTCGGTGAAATGGTGCCCAACCTTGAAAAAGCCGTTTTACTGGTTGCCGAAGCAGATATCCTGGTAGTAGTAGGAACATCGCTGAATGTATACCCGGCAGCCAACCTGGTCCATTACGCACCCGACCATTGCCGCAGGTTTGTGATCGACCCGAAAACGGAAGAGCTGGAAGTGCCGCGTTCGTTTACGAAGATCAACGCGACAGCAGTAAACGGCGTAAAGGAAATGGAAAAGTATTTAAGTATTTGAAAGAAACCGGGAAGCAGACTCCCGTCTGGGGAACCATGGAGTAAGAAACAAAAAAGCCGTTAGTTGTTGCTAACGGCTTTTATCATATTAGAATCTGTTCATCAGTGCTTCACGACCACCCTGCGGGTCTGGATCGCTTCGCCTTTTTCGGAAACGGTTATTAAATAAACCCCGTTTTTGAAGTTGCTGACATCGACTTTCTTGATTGGACCGGCCTCGTCTGTATAAACGACTTTACCCAGTACATCCGTGATACGTACGCTGTAGTCACCGGAAACACCAACTGTATTTATCGTTAGAACAGAAGATGCAGGGTTCGGGTAAGCGGTCATGCCAACTTGTACAGGATCCGGTTCCGAAACATCGGCTGTTTGATTGATGTGAACATCAATACTATCCACGGCAGTTGAACCATCCATGAAATAGTAACGGTATAATCCGCCGCCTTCAACGGTATTGATAGAAAAAATCGGTTTTAATTCAGCAGTAGAATCATTCATCACGGTAACTGCCGGAGAAGTCCATGAAGTTGCTGCCTGGTTACCATAGCAAAGACCTTCGAAGTTCGGGTCATAACAAGGTCCCCAGCAGTTTTGCTCTGTCCACTGGAAAGGTACGTTCAGACGAACGCGTTTGATCGCGAGCATTTTGGTTGAACCGGTCATGTTTTTAATGTACAGGTGAACAGTCAAATCCGTACCAACCGCAACGTTATTTTCCACATGTACTCCGCCTGCGATATCAACAGACCCCGCATTCACTGCACTGCAGGAAGCTTCGTGGTATACTTCGTATTGTCCCCAGCTCAGAGAGACCAACGATAAAGCTGCAAAGAGAGTGTATAGTTTTTTCATATCTTAAAGAGTTATAAAAGTTAAAGATAGTAAATTATCAATGTTTTACTACTATTCGACGCGTTTGAATCGCCTCGCCTTTTTCAAAAGCAGTAACCAGGTAAACACCATTGTTGAAATTGCTCACATCAATTGTTTCCACTGCACCAGCCTGACCGGAGTAAACCACTTTGCCCATTACGTCTGTAACGCGAACCTGGTAATCACCTGAACCACCGGCAGTATTTATGGTAACAAAGGAAGATGCCGGGTTCGGGGAAGCTGTCATTCCAACCTGTGCCTGACCGGGTTCATCAACGGATGCCAACGGATTGATATGAATATCAACACTGTCTACCGCAACGCCTCCTACTTTAAAATAATAACGGTATAAGCCGCCACCTTCGCTTGTAATGACATTGATGTCTGCGATCAATTCACCTTCTCCGGCTGCCGGAATCACAACAGTCGGGGAACACCATACAGTTTGAGAAACCGGGTAACATCCGCCCTGGAAAGTAGGATCGGGGTACGGGGCCCAGCAAACCTGGTCGGTCCATTGAAAAGGAGCATAGATTTTTGTGCGGCATGCACTCATGGTTTGATCACTTCCGGTGAGGTTCTGGATATAAAATTTTACGGCAACAAGATCGTCGGGTACCACATTGTCCACCACATGGACGGTTCCGCCGATATCTGTTGAGCCTCCTTCGAGGAATATTTCATATTGCCCCCAGCTCAGAGAGACCAGTGAAAACATTGCAAGAAGAGTGTATAATTTTTTCATGTTTTAAGGCTTTGAGCAAATGTAAACCAAAAAAACACCTGATTTAAGGGCGTTTGGGCGGTATGTTTTGGTAAGATTACAATTTTTTCGTCGATTACAAAAAGCGCTTTCGGTCGAAAAAGACAACTATTTAACAGAAAACAACTTCTAAGGCGTTTTTCATTGAGTAAACGGTAAAAATCCCCTTGTGTTAGCTTTTCAATAATTATAGTCAAGCTTTGTTATTTTTAGGAATACAAGAGTTTGCCGAAACTCACAAATACACGACTGAGTATTTCAACTTATATTTGGATTTCGGCACGGAAGTTGAAAGCTTGCCGGAAAACCAAAGAACTATGAAAAAAATTGCTGTACTATTTATCGGACTTGCCTTTACCACGTTGTCTGTTGCACAAGAAGAGGGAAGTGTAAAACAACTCCCTGAAGTGACCCTGAAAGATATGGACGGGAAAACGGTTAAAACCAATCAACTGGGCTTTGACGGTCCGGTGGTGATCTCGTTTTGGGCAACCTGGTGCTCACCATGCAAGCGCGAGTTGAATACCATTCATGAATCGTATGAAGACTGGCAGGCCGAAACCGGTGTGGAATTGGTAGCTGTTTCGATTGATGATCAGAAAACCCTTGATCAGGTGCCTGTTTACGTCAACGGAAAAGGATGGGATTACCTGGTATTGATGGATTCAAACGGTGACTTCAAACGTGCCATGGGAGTGAATAACGTACCACATACATTCCTGGTGGATGCTGAAGGAAACATTGTATACTCGCACAACAGCTACGCTCCGGGCGATGAAGAAAAATTGTACGAAGAAATCAAGAAACTGGCTAAAAAATAGAACCTCACTACATGAGAAATTGGATCATTGGTATCGCAGCATTGTCCGGGTCGCTTAACGCACTCGGACAATCTTCTTTAGGGTCGATCACCGGGAATATGGAAGCGACGTTCCAGTACCTGAACAACGACTCGCTGATCGGCGCAACACAGCCAACGGAAAAGGGCTTGCTGAATTCATACATGAATGTATTCTATACAAACGGGAACTTTAAAGCGGGGGCCCGGTTTGAATCATACCTGCCGCGAATTCAGGGTTACCCCAACCGTTTCGACGGAACCGGGATCGGGATGCGCTATGTAGGTTATGCCAATGATTATGTAGACATTACGCTCGGGAATTTTTACGAGCAATTCGGTTCGGGAATGATTTTCCGCGCCTACGAAGACCGCAACCTGGGTTATGACAACACGGTTGACGGTGCGCGTTTGATCCTGCGACCTTATAAAGGTGTTCAGCTGAAAGGAATTTACGGAACACAGCGTTATTCGTTTGAAGGCGGGCGCGTGGTCGGAGCGGCAGGAATCACCCGTGGTTTCGACGGTGAATTGCACCTGAACTCATTGCTTCCGCGATTGGACTCCAGCGGACTTGATATTACGCTTGGTGGTTCATTCGTGAGCAAGTACCAGAAAGACGACCGCGAAGACCTGATACTTCCGGAGAACGTGGGAAGCTACGGCGGACGTTTCCAGGTGCGCTACAAGAAATTCGATCTGAAAGGCGAGTATATTTACAAGGAAAACGATCCGTCGGCAGACAATAATTACATCTATAATCCCGGCCATGCGGCCCTGATCAACTTCGGTTACTCACGCAAAGGACTGGGTATTGCACTTTCTGCCAAGTCGGTTGACAACATGAGTTACCGCGCAGACAGGGACAAAGGATTGCAGGATGCGTTTATCAATTATTTGCCTGCGCTGAACAAAACGCATTCATACAACCTTGTGGCTACTTTGTACCCGTATGCAACGCGCCCGGTGGGTGAAATTGCTTACCAGGCGGAAGTATTGTTCATGATCCCGAAGGAAAAAACGCCGGGCAAAAAATACGGCATTCCAATCAACCTGAATTTTTCGACCGCTTATATGCCGATGCAGCATACGTCGGGAATCGATCCGATGGATTCTACCGGAATTACGTATGTGGGCCGTCCGTTTGACATGAGCGACAGCCTGATGTGGCGTGACATCAATGCCAATATTTCGTACAAGTTCAACAAATCATTGAGCCTGACATTGGCTTATTTCAATATCACCTTGAACAATGACGTTTCGAAAGTTACGGATTATGCGGTCGGGTTGATCAACGCCAACATCGGTGTGGCTGAGATCGGCTGGAAGATCAACAAGAAGCACAACCTTCGCACCGAGCTGCAGGCGTTGTTCGTGGAAAAAGACAAAGGAAACTGGGCAACAGTGGTGTTGGAATACACGATTTCACCGGGATGGTTCTTCGGGATCATTGACCAGTACAATTACGGAAATGACAACCCTGATCTGCGTTTACACCATGTGTACGGTTCTGTGGGCTGGATCAAGGGTGCAACGCGTTTGACAGTTAACTATGGCCGTCAGCGTGCCGGGTTGTTCTGTGTAGGAGGTGTGTGTCGTGTGGTACCGGCTTCGAACGGTTTGACGCTTTCTTTCACCCAAAGTTTTTAATTTAACCAGGCAAGTAGTATGAAAAGAGTTCTTATTGCAGCTGTTGTTTTGACCGGTGTTTTGCTCACCGGCGCATGTGATAAAGTAGATAATCCGTATCCAAATACGACTTCTACAACACTGGATTGGTCGTTGTACCCGGGTGGTGATTCCACAGCCTATGTGCAGGCGGGTTTGTGGCCAACGTTTACAGATAACACCAATACGTTGCGAAATGTGTTGATTGAGGATTTTACAGGTCATAAGTGCGTGAACTGTCCGGCTTCGACAGCAAACATGGAACAATTGATTGCTACGAATCCAGCCCGGATTTTTGGTGTTGCTATCCATTCCAGCGCGAACGGTTTGGGAGCTTTCCAGGAAGTGGATGCAGAGTATCCGACGGAGCTCTTCTGTGCGCAGGGATTGGAAATCGGTACGTTTTTCGGCACGATTCCCGGCTCATCATTTATTGGCAATCCTGCGTTCTGTGTAAATCGTGTAAAAGCGAATGATCAGTTTACGTCGAATGCGGGTTCAGCTATTGCGAATAAAACAAACAATTGTCTGTCTTCGAGCTTAAAGGTAAATATCCAGGCGGTTTCCAATTATTTTGCCAGTACGCGCGGTCTGTTCCTTCATACGGAAGTGGATAAAGTAGACCAGTCGCTATCGAACGAGTTGGGTCTGGTTGTATATGTTGTCGAAGATTCGTTGATAGGGCCGCAGATTGTACCTGTTTCAATGGACCCTGATGGAAAAGATGATAACTACATTCATCGTGAAATTCTTCGTGGCTGCATCGATGGCAGAGCTTTCGGAAGAACATTGGGTGCTGCAGAACTGAATGCAAACGGAAAATACTATGTTAACTATAGCTATAGAATCCCGGACGAACTGGAGGCAGAAAACATGCATTTGGTGATTTATGTTTACGATAAGGTAACGATGGAAATCTACCAGGTAATCAAACATGAAATCGAATAAAAGGAGTTGATATTTCATTCTTCTCAAAGCGATCTTCGGGTCGCTTTTTTTGTTTGGATTTGCCGCGTATGTTAAAAAACCGACCGTTCCTGTTTTTTAACATTTCTTGCCATACCACGAACAAAATTTTCTCGTTATATTGGGGTGTAACTTTAATTTCCGCTCTTATGTTCGAACTAACGAAGAAGATTTTGGTGCGGGTCAGTTTTGATCCTCAGCTGTTTCAGAAGGAATTGGCGAAAGCGATTCGTTGGATGACTGATAGTGAAGAAGTACAGCGGTTGCGCGAGTGGTGTATCAAAGAGTTTGGGGCACTTTACCCAAGCATTGTACACAAAGCTTTTTCGAGTCAGGAAAAATAGAACGTACGTAAAAGATTTGACTAGCGGTTTCGGAAACGGGGCCGCTTTTTTGTTTTAGTGAGATTTCGTGCGGAGGCTTTTTCACCACAAAGGCACAAAGAAAAGGGGATGTGCTTGACTTGTTAATTAGAACACAAAGGGAATCTCGCGGAACACGTTGTGTTCCTAAAGTTCAAGAAAAACCTTTAAGCAAGAAGTCAGAGTACATTTGTGAATTTATTTTAACCACATAGTTCACATAGAGCAAATAGAAGGTTTGGGTAAGTAAAGTAAACAGTTGATTCAAGGTTGACAGTCACTTTGCGTGCTCTTCCAATATAATTAACACATCAAACCTTTGCGAACTCTGCGTCTTTGCGTTGAATATTATTCTTTACCCGAATTTTCTTTGTGTCTTTGTGGTGAAAAAATCACTCGAATTCGATCAGCAGCGCCCCTTTGTCCACCACCTGGTTCACTTCAATGGAAATGCTTTTTACGACACCCACGCCCTCGGCTTTGAGAACGTTTTCCATTTTCATAGCTTCCAGTGTCAACAACGGTTCACCAACCGCCACTTCGGTCCCTACGGCAACGGCAATTCCTACCACGCGGCCCGGCATCGGCGCTTTCAGCTGTTTCAGCTTGCGCACTTTCGGTACGTCGAGTCCCATAGAAGCGATCAATTCATCCAGCGGGCCGCTTTTGCGAATGTCGAACACACGATGGTTCAGCTTAACCGTCAGCAAGCCTTCTTCCATGCGATTGGAGATTACTTCGCCATGATACGCTTTACCGTTGTGCTCCAAAGTGAAAAAAGTGGCATTTTCCCACTGGATACGAACCGCATCATTGGTTGTTGAACTGCTTTCACCGTCGAATTTCCATGTTGACATTTCCATGCGCTTGATTTTGGTCCCAAAATTACGAACTATTCATCATTCCGGCGTTTTTCTCGCAAAAAACAAGTATTAGCTACGTGAGTATTGGTATCTTGCGCAGTTGAAACAGTTTATGCGGCTAATCAAACAATTTTATGAAGAAGTTTCTCTTAATCCTGCCCTTGCTGGCAGTTGGTTGTGTCAATCGCCATCCTCAATATGTTTTTGGCAGTGACGGTACCGAATCACACCCGGATAACAATACCGAAATACAGATCAGTAGTGATACTGACGAAATAAAGACCAACGAACGACCACTCTACAGGGCTACCGAAACGGTCTTCACGGATTTGATACTTACCAAACTCGAAGTGTCGTTCGATTGGAACAAAGCCCACCTGATCGGGAAGGAAACACTTACCGCAAAACCGCATTTTTACGCTTCGGATAAACTGGTGCTGGATGCAAAAGGCATGGAAATCAAAAGCGTGAGCATGAATGGCTCAGACAGGCCCTATAGTTACGAAAATGATATTCTGACGATCACACTGGATAAAACCTATACGCGCAATGAAACCTATACGGTAGTCATTGATTATGTGGCAAAACCCGATGAGCGAACAGCAGAAGGAAGCGCAGCAATTACCAGTGATAAAGGCTTGTATTTCATTAATCCGAAGGGGGAGGACCCGAACAAAATGCCACAGATCTGGACACAGGGTGAAACCGAAGCCAGCTCTGTTTGGTTCCCGACGATCGACGCGCCGAATGTGAAGACGAAGCAGGAGATGTTCATCACCGTCGAGGATAAATACACAACACTTTCCAACGGGAAATTTATGGGGTCTAAAAAGAACACCGACGGTACCCGTACCGATCACTGGAAGCAGGATTTGCCACACGCGCCGTATCTTTTCATGATGGGTGTGGGTGGTTTCAAAGTGGTGAAGGATTCCTACAAACGCGCCGACGGAACACTCATGGAAGTGAGCTACTATGTGGAACCTGAATGGGAGCAATATGCGCGTGATATTTTCGGGGAAACACCCAAGATGATCGAATTTTTTTCGAAGCTGATGGACATTGATTATCCTTGGGACAAATACAGCCAGATCATTGTACGTGATTATGTTTCGGGGGCAATGGAAAATACCGGGGCCGTTGTTTTCGGCGATTATGCTTACAAAACGCGTCGTGAATTACTGGATGGAGACGATAATTCCACCATCGCACATGAATTATTTCACCACTGGTTTGGCGATTTGGTAACAGCCGAATCATGGTCGAACCTCACGCTCAACGAATCGTTTGCCAACTACTCACAGTACCTCTGGGACGAATACCGTTACGGGATCGATGAAGCAGACATGAACGCCAACGGCGAGATGGAAGTGTATTTCCAATCGGCGAAGTTTGGTGGTGCTCATGACCTGTTCTGGAAAGATTATGAAGACAAAGAAGACATGTTTGATGCGCATTCGTACAACAAAGGAGGTCGTATTTTGCACATGCTGCGCAATTATCTGGGCGATGAGGCTTTCTTCGAAGGGATGCGTTTGTACCTGAAAACCAACAAATTCAAAGCAGCCGAGTTTCACCAGTTGCGCCTCGCATTCGAGGAAGTGAGTGGCGAGGACCTGCATTGGTTTTTTGACCAGTGGTATGAAGCTTCCGGACATCCGTTGCTGAATGTAAACTACAGCGTGTTGGACGGAATGGTGACGGTAGGTGTAACCCAGGACCAGGATCTTTCGCAGTTCCCTGTTTTCCGATTGCCGATCGATATAGCAGTGTTTGACGATAGCGGCGTAACCACTCACCGGATCGTAATCGATGAGGTAAATGAAAAGTTTGACCTGCCTTATAACGGAACGCTGAAAAATGTGTTGTTTGACAACCAGGCGATGGTGCTGTCGCCGGTGAAGGAGCAGAAAGCATCGTCGTGGTACGTGCACCAGTATTACAACGGGAAACGCTGGCGGGCACGCCGTGATGCGATCAATTACGGCATCAAAGACCGAACGCCGGAAGCCGTGCAGATGGTACTCGACGCGCTGGACGACCCGTTTTGGGACATCCGGCTTACAGCGCTTGAAAAGACGGCTTTGCTCCAGGCTGCTGACAAGGCGATTGCCATTGAAAAAATAAAGAAACTGGCTCAAAACGATCCTTCTTCTGCTGTGCGTTCCAACGCGATCAGTATACTAAGCACGGCACTTTCAGAGACGGAAGCAACGCCGATCATGGAACACGCCGTACAGGCTGACTCTTCGTACATGGTGATCGCCAATGCGTTGAACCAGCTGAGTAAAATGAACCCGCAGTTGGCAATGAAACTGGCAAAATCGTTGGAAAACGAACGCTCTTCTTCGATGATGACAGGAATCGCGACCTTGTATGCCCGTCACGGAAAATCCGAGCAGTTCGCCTTTTTTGAGCGCATTTTGAATTCGAACATCCTTCAAGGATTCGATCAGGTTGGCGGCCTGTATAATTTCACTGCGTTCCTGGTAGGAAAGGATTTATCGTTGTTTTCAAAATCAGTGAAGATTTATGAGGATAAAGCCAAAAACGGCGATATGTATTCCAAAATGTATATTGGTAATTATCTCGATCAATTGTCTGAACATCTTAACCAGCGTATACTGGAGTTTAAAGATGAGGAGGAAAAACAAAAACGCGCCGGGAATCAAAACGGTGAAGCACTTGCAAAGGCCAATCAGGCAGAAGCCCAGGAATTGATCAGGCAGTTTAAGCGGATTGCCCTGAGTGTTGATGAAGAGGGTGGACATTGAGTGGAGGAGCCCTAATTGGTAAAAATGGACTTCTTTGATCCACCTGAGGCGGATTAAAATTGGAAAATTTTTCTCAAGAGATTCTCCAAATTTACCATTTGGTAAATTTGGAATTTTGCCTCCGTGTATCGAAAAGGTTACCGCAAAAAACAGAAAGGCTGTTTGATTTCCCAAACAGCCTTTCTCCTTTATAAACCTAGATTATTCGATGGTCCTGGTTTCCAGGTTAATTGTAAAGACTTTGTTTCGGCGTTTTGTGGTCAATTGTACAAATTCGTCGCATTCCCCGGAGCCGTAGTTGATGATGCAACCGCGGTTGGAAGATGTTCCGAAGTCAATTTCACCAGCAACCGGGTAGCGACATGAATGTTTGATATGAACGGCTGTTGTGATGGAATAAGGACGCGATGTTCCGTTGTTGCGGGTTACTGAACCTGATCCTGTGATATAGAACTCATCGTCGGTAAGTTCGCAGGTTGCATGCCCAACCCACTCTCGTACGTGATCAGATGAACGGGTGCGCGTTCCGTTTGGGTTGGTAAACGTCAAATCGGCGTCTACAGATATGAGGGCGTTCCCGGAGGAATTCAGTCCCGTGTTTTCAAGGTTTTTGGTTCCTGTGATCTGTGTCGCATTGACATAGAAACCGTCGAAGGAAATTTGACGTACTGCGCCTACTGTATTCAACGGGTTAGACATATAAATGATTACTTTCCCTTTCTTGGTAACACCATTGCTGTTGGTGCATCCTGTTCCGTAATCGATCGTGATTGTTTTCGGGAAGGTAGCCGAAGTTTCCGTAACAATGGCACAAGGCGCCAGGATTTGAGTGAGGTCGTAGTTGCATGGCGACCCAACCAGGATTTCTTCATCCCGCGTCATCATTTCATCGTCTTCCGAGCTTGTTGCATCCAAAGCTACCTGGTTGTATTCCTCCTGTTCTTCTTTTTTCTTACATGAAGTGGAGAATAGTGCAATTCCGATCAAGGCAATCCCAATAAATTTTGCTGTCTTTTTCATGATTTCCAAAATTTTAAATTTCGTTATTTGATTAGCATTTTAAACCAAAGAGGGAAGCTGCTCAAAAAGAGTTGGGTCAACCGAATAAAAAGATCAAAATAAAATCATAGTACACTGAAAATCAAAACTATATTTATCTAATAAAGATTGATCCTCAAACCGGCGTTCAGTTGCAAATGGGATGATTTGATAGAGATCACTTTACCACTATAGTAGTTTCCAAACACCTGTGAGTAATTGAATTCACCGTAGAGCTGTAGTCTGCGTGAAGGATTGCTTGCAAGTCCCAAACCAAGGTGCCAGCCCGAGTAAAACCCGCGCGCTCCTCGTGGATTGGAAGTGCTGTAAGAGCGTTCGAACAGGGATCTTCGTACAATCAGGGTGTTTTGGTCTTTTCCGCGAAAAACAAAGTCGAAACCGGTGAAGCCATACAGCTGCGGGCCTCGGGCATTGGTTGTGTTGAAACGGATTGTTAATGGTATGGCAAGGTATTTCGACCGGTGAATGATCCGCATTAAAAAAGTAGTGGTGTCTGAAATCGAGCTGGCCTGGTCTTCCAATTCCAGCGGGGCAGATTTCAGATCACCGCCGGGCGATGAAATTTCCAGCTCCTTGTTGAGGTCCGTGTTGGCTATCCTGATCGGGAAAAGACGGGTGATATAGCGGTTGGATCCCATGTTGAGACCGATTCCGGCAGATGCGAAAGGAAGGAACTGGTAGTTGTAGTCGATCCCGAAATGGGTGTTTTTCAATTGAAGCGTGCGGTCGATGATAAACGCATTTGAATTGGATTCGACGATACCCGAATAGGTCCGGCGGTTTCTTCCCACCCCGAGATAAACATCGATAAATGAATAGCCCGAAAACCCGATTGAAAGCGGTATGAAAGGATGGATCAGCTTTACTGTATCCGGTTGGAAGGCAATCGTTTTTGATGACAACGCGCTCATTGCTGAGACGTCATTCGAATCAGGTTGCCGGGTTTCGGCGATGGTGTTGATGGTCGCGAAGTACCCCGCTGTTTTGGCAATCAACGAAGCAGTAACAGAGGAAGAATGAGCGATCGTATAGGTAACAGGTTTTGTTGGAGGATTTGACGGAGATTTTGAAGGTGATGGCCGTTTCGCCCCTTTACCCGGGACCGATTTGTTTGCAACGGTTGTTGGGTCCTTACCCGGTTGACTGGAACTAACGAAGGGACCGTTGTGTTTTTCGGAAGTGTTGGTTCCCGGTTCGTTGCTGTGCATGGCTGTTGTTCCCGACGACTTGCTCTTGGTCACCGTTGATTTATCAGTGGATTGCGATTGCTTTTCGGTTGCTGCAGTAGGAATTGGTTGAAGTGATTGCACCGTTTTACTAACGGGTGCTGCTGCTGTGCCAAATGAAAAATCAGTACTCTTTGAAGGGAATAGAAAGAACCAGGAAAGCGTTCCGAGGAACAGCCCCGCGAAAATAAACCACCAGAAAAACGATCGACGTTTTTTGGCCCGAGGAAACAGTTCTTGTTCAATTGCAGGCCAAACAAAGTCAGGGGCCGGGACGGTGTGTCCTTCCAACTTCTCCCGGAGCAATTGCTGTAATTCGGTGTCGTTATTATGCTCTTTCATAACGCCTGTTTTTTAGCGATAGAAGTGTTTCGTTCTAAAGCAAGTTTCAATTCTTTTTTTGCATCGTGAAGCTGCGATTTGGAAGTCCCTTCACTGATTCCCAACAATTCTGCAATTTCACGGTGAGAGTATCCTTCAACATAATAAGCATTGAAAATCTGTTTTCTTCCCGGGCTTAATTTGTTGATGTAAAACAATATTTCATCGGCATCCAGTTCCGAAATGAAGTCCGTATGAATGAAATCGTTTTCGGTGATTTCATTGGTCATCTGACTGTAGATTTTTGCGTTCTTTTTCTTGTGCTGCGCCAGGCTGGTATGAATGGCGATTCGTTTGATCCACGCCTTGAAATTAGATGTGCGGCTGTATTGATGCAGGCTCCTGAAGATGTTGATGAAGCTTTCCTGCAAAGCATCCTGCGCATCGTCGTGATTGGCGGAATAACGGATACACAAGGAATACAGCCATGAACTGTAGTGTTGGTACAATTCATGAAAGGCTCGCTGATCGTTGTTTAAACAACGGTCGATTAACGCAATATCTCTTTCCTGTGAGTCGATAAACTGTAGTATACTAATTGAAGGAGTTAACTTAGTCCAAAAAGGTTGGATTGCGATTGATTTTTTTTAAAGTTTTTTTCCCGTTTTCAGAAAAAAGCCTTCACTTCCATACCGCCGGCGTGTACGGTTTTCGATCCTTCCGATTGCCGCCCGTTGTACTGGATGGAGAGCTGTAAGTTCTTGGAAATCGTTCGCTGGTAACCAATGCTCCACACCAGGTTTTTCCCGACTTTGAGCGCTTCGAGCAATTCGAAGCCGAGCGGTGAATTCGCGTTTCCGTCCGAGGTGATCTGGATGAGGTTGAACTGCCCCTGCAAGCTTCCTTTTTGTGCCTGGTTGTACTTGGCTGTGAGTCCCACATCGCGCACTTTGGCAAATTCGCCGCCAAATTCAGCTGCGTTGACCCTATCGGAGAATCGGCTTTCGAGACTGAAGCGTAACGACGTATTCGGCTGAAACACCAGCGAAGGTTTGATGATCCAGTAATTCAGGCGGTAATCTCTCCCGGTGGTGTAATCAACCGATGAGGTCTTCATGCCTTGTTCAAATGAACTGAGAATACTCCATTCTTTCGTGATGTTCCAGCGTCCGTTGATTTCGTGCGATTCGTTGCTTTTTCCGTCGAAGCCGGTCGCCAGCAGTGTTTTTGTCTGGACATTCTGGTATGAATAATCAAGGCCGAACACGGAGCTGGTGCGGTTGAAAAACAACGTGTGTTTCATGTTGCTCGATGTGCTGATGAGCGAAGTATCACTCACGCGGCCATTGAACGGGTTGTATGCCTTCAGGTTGTCGAAAGCGCTTGTTTTTCGCTGGATGCGGAAGCGTGATTGCGTGGAAAACCGCGACAGGAAGAGTTTCGCTCCCTGGCTGTTGGCCCAAACCCGTTCCGGGCGAATCACCAAACTCTGGTTGTATTCGTTGCTATACGTATTGATGTAATCGTTGCTTGGTGTGAAAACGCGAATGTAGCTCGCCTGGTCGGCGTAGGCGGCAATCTCGAATTCGTTGAGGTCTTTCACATTGTCGCCGTTGTAATCGATCCAGGTATAAACACCCTGGCCGTCATTGACCTTGATGTAGATGAATTCGCGTTTTTGTTCGAGCCCGGCACCGATTTCGTAAAAAGTGGTCAGCGTAACGGCACTTTTCCAGAGTTTAATTTCATGATCAACCCTTCCGTTGGTCGTGTTCTCAGGTTTTTGGGAAATGAGATTGGTGTCCAGGATTTCCAGGGTGCGGTAGTTGCCGACAAGCACCAGGCGCTGGTTTTTCAACGATTTTAAGGTCCATTCACCGCTGATGGTACGCGCTTTGGCAACATTTGTGAGGCGCGTGCTGTCTGATTTTTTATCCAAACGCTCGCGGTAGCTCAAACGCAGTTCACCGGCAGTGGTGTCACCGAAAACAATGTATCCCTGGTAATCGAAAAAGGAGTAGGAGTTCAACGCCAGCAGCGAATCGCCGGAGTTGAAACGGTTCCATTCCTGGTCGTCTTTGTAACCGATGCGCACTTTCCTTCCCAGTTCTTGCGAAACATCGAGCTTGTGGCGAACGAATTGATTCTCGTTGAGTGTTTTCGAGCTGAGTGCGCTGGCATCCCAGGTAACGCGCAATCCTTTTTGCTTCCAGTTGCTGGCGCTGTGCAGGCGGTAACCCGTGAAATCATTCCCGATCTTGAATTGCTGTGCATTCAGTGAAACCTGTCCGTAGCGCAGGTGGCCCAATTCGGATGAAATCGTCGAATAAACCTGGTTGCCGGTGTAACCCTGGTTCCGGGTGTTCCAATCGCGGTCAAATTCAACCGAACGGTACTGTTCAATGGGCTTGAAATAAGGATCGAGCGCTTCCACCTCGGCTTTGTTGGTCCACGACCATTGCGGAAGGCTGTCACGGCCAAACGGAAGCGTGTGTTCCAGTTTCGAACGCATGGAAAATCCGCGGTCGTCGAAGCGGTCAAGCGTCGAAAACGTATTGAGGTCGTAGGTGCTCATTCCGACTTCGGAAGTGATTTTTAAACGTTCGTTGAAGCGGTATGTTCCGCCGGCTGTGATCAACTGCTGCTGTTTCGGGGTAATGAGCAGTGAAACCGGCGCGTAATCGCCCTGGGAAATACCACCGACCGGCTCAACCCATTTGTAAACACGGCCCAGGGCATTGAATTTTTCAAACACGTAATCACCTTTTCCGGGGCCGACATAGGTGAAATTGACCTTGTACTTGGCGAAATTCGGATCTACGGAAACCACCAGAACGCTGTCATATCCGAGTGAGTCAATCAATTTATAGAGCACCAGGTTTTCACTGAAACCAACCGAATCGATTACAACGCTTCGCGCCGCCTGCAGGTTGTCGCCGATGGAAGAAAGCAGGAGTTTCTGGTCGTTGGTGAGGTTTTGCTGCAAGGGTTGATTTTTGGCATCCTGCTCGGAATAGGCATTGACCCACCAATCGTAATTTTTCGTGGAGGCCGAGGTTGAAAACTGGAAAAGCGAACGGGCGTAGTTTTGATCGGAATACTGGAACTCGACCACGATGCGAATGTCTTTGGTAATGAGCTGCCGCGCTGTAAAGGTCAATTCCGACGTATTGTAATCGATCACGTAATCGTATTCCTGCCCGCGGGTGAGCAGCTTCCCGTCGATGTACACGCGTTCTGTTCCCGACAGCACAACGATAAACGGTTCGTTCTCGTTTCCGCGAAGTCGGTAAGGGCCCTGATTGCCTTCCACTCCCTGGATGATCTGCCGGTTGAACTTTCCTTTCGAGAGTGCCCCGCTGACCTGTGTTTTAAGTGAACGGTTTTTGTCCTTGATCCAGTAATATTCGCCCGTAAGGCCTTGTCCGCGTTTTTTGTAGGTCATGAAATAACCTTCGGGTTTCGAGATCCAGAAATCTCCGGCCGTGAGCTTGAAGCGGTCGTTGAAGAGCTGGATAAATACCTGGTCGAATTCCTGTAATTTATTGGTGTTTCCTTCCGGTTGGATGGGAAGGTTGTCGTCGGTTACCGAAGCCAGTACCTGCAGGTTTGGGGTCACATAGCCGGAAAGCTCGAGGTTGAGCGACGAATTAACCGATAAATCCTGCCGGTTCCCGAACGAGATTCCACGCGAAATACTTCCCGACTTTTGCAAACCGCCGGTACCCAATAAATCTTCTGCATTGCTTGTGATCGGATCAATCAGGAATTTCTCGCGGTCGCCTTTCAGCTTGTTGTAAATAAGGCTGGTATCGCGGCGCGCTTCGGTGTGAGAAAACCTGACAGGAATGATGCGGTAGTCTACTGTTAGTTCTTCCGTACAAGGCGTTTTTAAGGTTATTGTAGCCGCAGCGAAATCAACTATGTAAGCCGATTCGGGCAAGATTTGTTCACCGCATCTGCATCTGATCGAGCCGGGGTAGATGGAGAACGTGTCCAATGCAAATGAGCTCGTATTGGCCGCAACGGTTTTTTGGCGCTGAGTACTTAACTGCGCAAAGCTATTCAACGAGATGAACAGCGAAAAAAAAACCAACCACTTAAAAATTCCCGGCATTGATGCTAATGTACTAACGATTAAGGAATCATTATAGTATACAGGACTCATTGTGTGGGATCGCGATTTATCCCGCCCCGGCTTCTCCTATTTTATATTATACAAAAAGGGGCGCGAATTCATCGCGCCCCCCGGAATTAATAAACTAACGTATAAGGATTTATTTTCCTTTCAACCAGGCGTTTCGAACCGCCATTTTGCTGTCATCCGATGCCGCATAACCTTCGGCTTCTTCTTTCGGCATAGCAACAATTCCTTTGAGGCTCACTACTTTTCCATCACGTTTTACCTTCATGGTCATGTTATCACCGTCTTTCCATCCAAGACTGGCTTCGATAAGGGAGTTGATGTTGTCGTAGTTGTACTTGTTACCGTTGATCTCAACAATAATGTCACCCTCCTGGATTCCCATCGACTTGGTAAACGCGTTACCTTCCGGCAACCAGAAAATGTCTTTTGTAGTCGGATCAACACTGATATAAGGCGTCATTTCCGCACCCGACATCAATCCTTTCAGGAACGGGTTGCCGTCGGCCATGATCATTGTTTTGCTTACGCCCATGCGGCCGAAGTATTCTTCGTACGGAATCGGGGTGTCGCCGGCTACATATTTTTCCAGGAACTTTCCGACTTCAGGATACGTGAGCTCCGTAATCTTCGCAAACAATTCCTCGTCCTTAAACGGTTGCTTGCTGCCGTACTCATTCGACAAATCCTGCATCAGGTTCAGAATACCTTTCTGGCCATTACTGTTTTCGCGGATGATGATATCGATACACATTGCGATCAGCGCGCCTTTCTGGTAAACGTTCAAATATTGGTCTTTGTAGTATTTATCGAAGACATTTTTACTCATTACGGTGAAGCTCATCGAGTCGTTCATCTGCTTGGAGTTGGCAATCTTCTCGGCCATGCGCTTGTAAAAATCGTTCTCGTCGATCAATCCTTCCGTTACCTGGAACAGGTTTGCAAAATACTCGGTCACACCTTCGTACATCCACAAGTGCTCCGACATTTCCGGCTCGTTGAAGTCGAAATAGTGAATCTGCTCCGAATGAACGGTCAATGGTGTTACGATGTGGAAGAACTCATGCGAAACCACGTCTTTCAGGATTTCTTCCATTGCGCTCAAATCCATCGCTTCCGGCAATACAACCGTCGTAGAAGTAGGGTGTTCCAGCGCTCCGGTACCTTTTGCATCCTTGATCTTATCGTCGGCCAGGTAAATCAAAACGGCGTATTTTTTCGTGGCATTGATGGAACCCAAAAAGTGTTTCTGGGCTTTCATCATTTTTTCCATTCCCGCTGCGATCTGCTCTACTTTGTATTTCCCGGTCGGAGAATAGAGGCTGATGATGATTTCCATGTCGTCCACCATGAATTTTGCGTAATTCGGCTTGGAGTACATGATCGGCATTTCCACCAGGTTAGCGTAGGATGGCATTTCGAATACATCTACGGTTTTGCTTGGGTCCAGGTCAACCATAGCCGAAACACCTTCCAATCCTTTCGGGTGCATCACGGTCAGTTTATACGGAACGCGTTCCTGGCCTTTGAAATAACCGATAAACCCATGCGTATTGAGCATGAAGTTTTTGCCTGCGTTGATATTGGTACCGGCCGGTGAAAAGATGTCTTTTTTTCCGAATCCTTCGCCGATTTCCGTATCGTAGGTATCGTTGACCAAATACGTCACTTTGCTCAGCTTGGTGGCATTTTCAATCACAAAGGTATTCTCGTCTTTCTTGGAAACCGTCAGTGTAGCACCACTCGCATCCAACGCCTTGAAACCTTCAATGTAACGGCCGTAATTGTCCTCGGAATAGGTTCCGGGAACGGTTTTCGGAATATGAAAAGTAGCAGTTGATGTACTGAAACTCGGAGTGTTCATGGTTACGGAAACCTGGTCGTTTTTTACCTTAACCAGGTTGATATTCACGTCAAAAACTGCGCTTGGAGCAATCTTTTTCGCGTACGAATTAAAGCTGACCAACGTACTTGCAATCGCCAGGCTTAATACTATTTTCTTCATTTTCATTCAGGATTTATTGGATTATTTCTCCGGGTGTTCATTGCCCGGAAAATGACTGTTTCGTTTTGTTTAGACTGTTTGGTGATTCATTTTGTTACAAAAAACGCGATAAATGTTTTGTTTTAATTAAATATCGGATGGATGGTTACATCCCCGTGCTTTTACAGGTTAATGTTAGTTTAAACGAATGTAACCCGCTTGTCAAAATCTTCTGATTTCCCTGTTTGAGGGATAAACGCGCGGTGAACGGGATAAGTGGACAAAATCAGCCTGCCTGCTGCGCACCCTTTTGTACGTTTTCAGCTGAAATTCCTGCCAGCTCCAATACCTTTGCGCGGATGGATTGCGTGTCAAAACCACATTCGATGTGTAATTCTTCCACCGTTCCATGGTGAATGTAAGTATCCGGGATTCCCAAACGAACAACCTTGGCGCTGTAGTTGTGGTCCGCCATAAACTCAATCACTGCCGAACCGAAACCACCCATGATGGCGCCGTCTTCGACCGTAATGATTTTATCGAATTTCGAGAATACTTCATGCAGCATTAATTCATCGATCGGTTTGGCAAAACGCATATCGTAATGAGCAGTGGAAACACCATCTTCGTTGAGCAAAGCGATTGCCTCTTGTGCAAAATTACCGACATGACCGATGGTCAGGATCGCCACCTGTTCACCATTGGTAAGCTTGCGGCCCGTCCCCACTTTCATGGCTTTCATGGCTGTTTTCCATTCGGTCATCACACCGTTTCCACGCGGGTAACGAATGGAGAAAGGCCCGTGATTTTCGGCCTGTGCGGTAAACATCATGTTGCGCAGCTCGGCTTCGTTCATTGGCGCGGCCACGATCATGTTCGGGATGGAGCGCATATAGGCAAGATCGTAAGCACCGTGATGCGTAGCACCGTCAGCACCAACCAAACCGCCGCGGTCCAAACAGAAAACCACATGCAGGTTCTGCAATGCCACATCGTGGATCACCTGGTCGTAAGCACGTTGCATGAACGACGAATAGATATTGCAGAAAGGAATCATTCCCTGGGTTGCAAGTCCTGCAGAAAAGGTTACCGCATGCTGTTCGGCGATTCCCACATCGAATGCACGATCAGGCATGGCTTCCATCATAAACGTCAGCGAGCATCCTGAAGGCATGGCCGGTGTGACGCCCATGATTTTATCGTTTTCTTCCGCCAGTTCCACGATGGTGTGTCCGAAAACGTCCTGGTACTTAGGCGGCTGTGGTGATTTTGGCAATACCTTGATGATTTCGCCAGTGTCTTTGTTGAACACGCCCGGAGCGTGCCATTTGGTCGGATTTCCTTCCTCGGAAAATTTGTAGCCGGCTCCCTTTCGGGTAATGCAGTGCAGAATTTTCGGGCCGGGAATATCTTTTAAGTCTTCCAGTACTTTGGCCAAACCGATGGCGTCGTGCCCGTCGACCGGACCGAAATAACGGAAGTTCAGTGATTCGAAGAAATTACTTTGTTTGAGCAGCGAGCCTTTGAGTGCGTTGGAAATTTTCGAAGCGATGGTTTGCGCATCCGGACCGAATTTGCTCACTTTCCCCAACAGTTTCCAGACTTCGTCTTTTACCTTGTTGTACGTATGTGAAGTCGTAATATCGGTCAGGTATTCTTTCAACGCGCCCACGTTCGGGTCGATAGACATGCAATTGTCGTTGAGCACCACCAGGAGGTTGGCGTCTTTTTCAAACCCGGCATGGTTCAACCCTTCAAATGCCAAGCCGGCAGTCATGGCTCCGTCGCCGATTACGGCAATGTGATGACGGTCTTTTTCCCCTTTATAACGGTTCGCAACAGCCATTCCCAATGCTGCGGAAATGGAAGTAGACGAGTGTCCCACGCCGAACGTATCGTATTCGCTTTCGCTGCGTTTCGGGAAGCCCGAGATTCCGCCTTTGGTGCGATTGGTGTGAAACACTTCACGGCGGCCCGTAAGGATTTTGTGTCCGTAAGCCTGGTGGCCCACATCCCAAACCAGTTGGTCATACGGCGTATTGAAAACGTAGTGCAAGGCAACGGTCAGTTCGACCACACCGAGACTGGCACCGAAATGTGAATTCCCGATCTCGGAAATGACATCTACAATGTATTGGCGCAGTTCATCGGAAACCTGTGCCAGGTCATCGATGCTCACCTGATCGCGAAGATCTTGCGGGATATGAATCTTTTCGAGTAATGGGCCTGCCTTGTATGAGTGCATAAATACGTGTTTCTCAAGCAAAAATAGTTCTTCACTCATTGGATAACAAACAAACGGGCAGTTTATTTTTAGGGAATTGTTAAAGTATGTGAGCTGATCGGGAATATAGGGAACCGGGGAACTGGGACATCCTAGCTCCCCGGTTCCCCAGTTCCCTATCTAACTAATGATGTCACCACAACCCTGAACCCGATTGTTGGTTTTCCGTCAGTCACGCCTGCGTTCGGATCATCCGCCAGTAGCTTGATTTCCTCGGCTGTGCTGGTCCAGTTACCACCTGCCGTGCCCGGGTTGGAGCGATCGGTGTTGCTGTTGTAGACCATTTCCGAAACGTTTCCGCTGAGGCAGAACAAACCACTTTCCGAAGGTTCATAAGAAGTGACTTTTGCCGTGCAGAAAGCGCCGTCGATCATGAAATTTCCGGGCTCAGGCTTGAAATTAGCCAGGTAGCAACCTTCGGAATTACGCACTTCCTGGCCTTTCCAAGGATAAGGCTGTTGTTCTCCTTCTGCGGTTGCGGCGTACACCCATTCGGTGCGGGTCGGAATCCGTACATCGTTGATCGGCGCCTGGCCCTTTTTAGCGTTGGCTTTATTGCATTCTTCGGTGAGCCATTTGCAGTAAAGTTCGGCGCCTTCACGAGAAACATTCACGACCGGGTATTTGTTGTAGGCTTCGTGTGAAAAGTAATGTTCCTCGTACGGTTTCATACCTTCTCCGTAAAGAGCGGCCCATTGCGCCTGGTCGGGTTTGGCAATGAGGAAATCGTCTTTGCGGCCCTGGATCAGCAAATCGAACAGGAATGTCCGGTATTCGAGGTTGGTGACTTCGGTGGTTTGCATGTAAAACGATTGCAGCGAAACCTGTTTTCCACCGTACTCAAAGGTTCCGGTCGGGATGTAAGCGTAGCTCTTTTTGTCGAAGCGGGAAAGCGCTTTCAGCATGCTTTTTTTCTGCTTGTTGTTGGCGGCGATCTGCTCTTCGGTCAGTTTCGGGAAGATGTATTCATCCGGTTCGTCCTCCTTTTTCGTGGGAAGGGAAAAGTTGTCCGTTTCCGGCAAAGGCTTATTCACCAGGGGAAGAACAGGCAGGTTGGCATACAAACCGTCTTCATAACCGGGTAAAAACACCTGTGTGACCGGTTTGGAAACGGTGCTGTGTGATGTTGTTTGCCTGCCCGGGTTTTGATCGGTTGAAACAGGCTCGTCAGCGGCTTTATGTTGCACCTTTTGAGCATTCGGTTGGTTTCCGGAAGGTGATTTTTTTGAGGCTGTTTCACCTGGTGAAATGATGAAAACTGAAAGTGTGATGACGGTGATGAACGTAAACATAATGATCGAGTTTTTGAAGGTGAAAAAACGGCGCAATCGAGCTGCTGCCGACAGGTTTGGTGTCGCTGCCAGGCCTTTGAGAAATTGCGCTTTTGTTTCGTTAAAAGAAACCACAGGTTCCTGCTGACAGGCCTTCGCAAATAAATCGTCTAAAATCGGTTGCTTATCCATGATCGGGTTCTCCTGTTTTTAGGGATGATTCGAACTGAAGGATTTCGGCCAGTTTCGCGCGTCCGCGTTTCAGGCGCTGTTTCACGGCATCTTCCGAGGCGTTGTGCATTTCGGCAATTTCACGAATGCTGAAACCTGCTATTTCGAAAAGGATAATGCTTTCCTGCTGTTCGGCAGGCAATAGTGCCAGTGCTTCGTACAAAAAGTGAATCTCCGTTTCAAGCGAGGTTTCATTTCCACGACCTGCGATGAGCAACACGTGTTCTTCCCTGTTCAAATAATCTTCCTGCTTCTTCTTATTGTTGTTGGCTAAAATGCGAATACTGATACCGACGATGAACGATAGAAATGCGCTTTCCGAACGCAGGGAGTCGAACTTTTCGAACGCCACCAGAAGTGTCTCGTTCATTAAGTCGCGAAACTCCATTTTCCCGTAAACGCGCGCCCTGCAGAAGCGCTCGAACCGATTATGGACGGGTTCATAAAGTGCCAGAAATCGATCTTGTTTGGAAACAGGCATTCTTCGTTATTCGGATGAGTATTCAAACAGTAAGTGTCGCAGCTTCGGGAAAAGTGACATGCGACCATGCTTTTTTATAACCAGGTAGTACACATAGGTAACATCGATCAGAAAAATTCACCACAAAGACACAAAGTTTTTTTGAAGGATAGACTTGTTAAGATCACAAAAGTGATCTAACGAGCTTCGCCTTTGTGATCTTTGTAACAGGTCAAATTTATCCTTTTCCTTATGCAAGTCTAAAGGCCTTTGTGGTGAAAAATAGTTGGTTCAGAACACATACCCGATCCCGAAGAGCATCCCGAGCGCATTAATCCCCAGCGAATAGCTGCTTCCCAGGTACAACACCATATCTTCGTTTCTCACGAAGCGGAAACGGCCCGCAACGATAGGAGCGAAGCGCAGGGATTTGTTTTGGTCGAAGAGTAAACTTGCCAGAGGTCCGGCTTCAAACTCAACCGCTGATTTTTTCCCGATCGGAAGTCTGAAAGCGCGGTATTGGATACCTGCTCCGAAAGTGGGTGAGGCGCGTTTGGAAACCAGCTCGCCATCAATAATGTACTGCCTGCTTTCAGTGGGGAGGTTAAAGAAAACGGGAATCCGCAGTTTTTTGTCGGGGCGCAATTCTGCAAAAAAGAGCTTGGCATTGGTCGGTACGATCACGGCTTCTTCCGTTTGAATGTCCTGTACTTTGGAATCGGAGATAAACAACAGTGTTTGCCCGAGACTGAGTTCGAAGTAGTGTTTGTTTTTCTTCACGGAGTCAGCTTTTGCGGGCACGATCGTGTCCTGGCTGAATAGGGGTCCGGAAACTGTCATTAGTACAACGAATGACAGCGCAGCAGAGAAGGAAGTTTGGTTTTTCATACCACTAAAAGTAGGAAGAATTGTAGGAGAAAATTAGTTGAAAATTTCAACGGGTAAAAGTTCCGTAACCCCGATAAACTGGTTGTTAAAAAAACAACTTGTTATCGGGACAAGTATTGCGGGATTACTGAAATGGCTGTAAATCAGAAAGTTACTACTTAAACCATATCCCAACCTGCCACAAAAATCGGTTTCGAATTCAGCTCATCCAGCTGCAGCCAGTTTTTGCGCAGTACCACTACATCTACCGGTGTTTGTGAAGTGAGCTTGTGCAGCATTCCCCAGCGGACACAGTATTTGGCTTCACGCCACAATGATTCGCGGCGGTCGATCCACCACAACAATACATGCTGGTTTTCCTGTTCCAAAATACCTTCAAAGAAACGGCTCAGTAATGCAGGATCGTTGTTTTGAATGCATACTGCTTCCGGCACGATGAAACGATGGTTATCCGGCTGAATGATTTTACGCAAGCCGGGAATGTACGGGACAATTTTGGTGAGCAGGCCACCGAGCGTTCCGGGCAGGCGTTCGATCACCCAATGTGCCTGCGTGATTTTGGCAAAGGCAATCAATTCGTTGGATTCGCTGAACATACCGTAATAGACAGGGTTCTGACAGTGTTCGGGTACATAATAAGCGTGACACTTCTGCACCTGTTGCAGCTTTGCATCGATCAGTTCCTGGTCGGTCAGTTTACGTACCGAGGGCTGTGCTTTCGGTTTTACACGACTGAAAGTCTGGGTTACCAATTGTGCTTCGGTACGGAAACCGAATTGCTCGGCCATCCATTTACTGCGCTCGTTTTTCGGGTCGATGTAGGCATAAAGTGTTTCAGGAGCTTCGCCGTAAATCCCGTCGAAGACTTCCTGGTAAAAATTGGCAATTTCCTGCTTCAGTCGAGAACGCGCACGATCGGCATGCTGGCCGTTTTTAGAGGCCTGTTTTTGTCCGGAAAACGCAAAATAACGAACATACCAACGCGTTTTTCTCCTGCAAAATGTGACATTCCCCTGCACTTTCCCATCTTTCTCTACCGATAAGAACAATGGATCTTCCGCCTCACCGATCCGTTGTTCGGTATCCAGGTGGCGATAGCGTGCACCGTTGGTGCCGAGGGTTGTTTGGGTCAACAGTTCCAATAGCGCCGGGGTTGCTTCATAGCGAATCGTAAATCTTGACGAAAGGGGCATTTTAGTAAGCGTTTAATACAATTTGTTCGGTATCTGCAGGTGTGATCAACTGGTTTTCACCTAATCCTGTCCAGTTGCGTTCTTCAAAGCGTTTGCGAATTGTGGCGGCTGTCTCCGCATAGTCAGACGTGTAATCGGAAATGTGTGTTGCCACGCCGAGGGAACGGAAAAACTGTTCGGTTTCCACAATGGCCTGCCGTGCAACTTCTTCGTCGCTTCCGGTTTTGTGCCATACACGTCGGCCGTATTGCGCCAGCTTCGCTTTTTTGTGTTCGAATTGCTGTTCATACAATCGCGGAGCAATAATGGCGAGCGTTTGAGCATGGTCGATGCCGTGAAGGGCGGTTAATTCATGTCCGATCATGTGTGTGGCCCAATCGGTAGTCACCCCGCAGCGAAGGATACCGTTCAAGGCTTGGTTGGCGCACCACATCAGGTTGGAAGCCAGTTTGTAGTCAGAAGGATTTTCCACCACTCCCTGGCCAATTTCCAATAACGTCGATAAGATTCCCTCGGCGTAGCGCTCCTGTAATAAATTATCGGATGGAAACGTGAGGTATTGTTCCATCACGTGCGTAAAGGCATCAATGACGCCGTTGGCAAGCTGTCGTTTGGGAAGCGTTGCCACGAAGGTCGGGTCCATGATCGCAAATTTCGGGAAGAACAGTGGTCCGCCCATCGTGCGTTTTTCCTTGAGCGAAGCACGGCTGATCACTGCCCCGGAGTTTGATTCGGAACCTGTGGCAGGCAATGTCAAAATGCAACCGAACGGAACAGCGGAAGTAAATAGTTTTCCCGGTTCACGCAGGAGCACTTCCCATGGATCGCCGGCATAGTTAACGGCCCCGGAAACGAATTTCACGCCGTCTATTACCGAGCCTCCGCCAACGGCCAGTAAAAAACCGATCTTGTGTTCACGGATATAAGCGGCGGCTTTCATAAGCGTGTCAAATTCCGGGTTGGCTTCGATTCCTTTGAAAAAATGGAGGTCAAACGACGAAAGCTCACCTTTCAACCGGTCTAAAAACCCCGAACGTTCAATGGATCCGCCACCATACAACACCATCACTGATTTACCGTTGTAATGCCTGGTAATCAGCTCCGATACACGATTTATTTGGTCTTTCCCAAACACGATTGTGGTGGGCGTTGTAATCTCAAAATTATTCATGACGAAAGTATCTTGCAAAGATATGGAAGAATTGAAATTCAACATAATTTTTGGGGTTATTTGTGCTATTCAGGAACACACTCCGGCAATTTTTTGTCAATCTTGCATTCGTAATAAATTGGTTTGGGCAAAAGCTGTTGCCGGGAGAAAGTACATTTTGGCCCGCCCCGCGAATGTATCGGCGCCTCAGCCGGATGTATCTGTGGGTAACGATTGGGTACGATCAATCCATTTCCGAATGATCCTTTGTCTCGCGCATGAGTACATATACCAGAAGCGAGATGACGATACACCCCGTAATGTACCAGTAAAACCAGGTTTCATGACCCATATCCTTCAGCCACAGCGCCACGTATTCGGCGCTTCCGCCAAACAGGGCAACTGTTAGGGCAAACGGCAACCCGACTCCCAGCGCGCGGATTTCGGTTGGGAACAATTCTGCTTTTACAACCGCATTGATGCTTGTATAACCACTCACGATAATCAACGCGGCCAGCAGCAGGAAAAAAGCCGTCCAAACCGAAGTGGTATTACTCAATGCCGTCAGCAGCGGTACGGTAAACAGTGTTCCCAAAACGCCGAAACCGATCAGCAGGGGCTTTCGTCCGATCTTGTCTGACAGCGATCCGAAAAACGGCTGTAAACAGGCGAAGATCAACAGGCTGAAAAACGACAACAGCGTAGAAGTGCCTTTCGACAAATGGACGGTATTGACCAAAAACTTCTGCATATAAGTGGTATAGGTGTAGAAAGCAAGCGTTCCGCCAAGAGTGAGGCCGATCACGATAAAGATCGCCCGCGGATGCTGCAGCAAAACACGAATGGTCCCTTTTTGCGCTGTTTTTTCGTTCCGGTGTGCATCAAATGCCGTGGTTTCTTCCATCGATTTTCGCAGGTACAGCGCCACCAACGACAACATTGCCCCGAAGATAAAAGGCAATCGCCAGCCCCAGGATTCCAATGCACGTTCACTGAGGAAACGTTGTAATAAAAGTTGGATTCCCAAGGCGATGAGCTGCCCGCCGATGAGCGTAACGTATTGAAAACTGGCGTAAAAACCACGTCGGTTCGGAGTGGCCATTTCGCTCAGGTATGTTGCCGAAACACCGTACTCGCCGCCAACACTCAATCCCTGGATCATGCGCGCCAGCAATAGAATGATCGGCGCGGCAATCCCGATGGAATGATAGGTGGGCGTGAACGCAATCAGCATCGACCCGAACGACATCACCAATACGGATAACGTCATCGCACGCTTTCGTCCCAGTTTATCGGCGATGCTTCCAAAAAGCCATCCGCCGATAGGCCGCATCAGGAAACCAACCGCGAAAATACCTGCCGTGTTCATCAGCTGGGCCGTGGCATTGCTTTCCGGGAAAAATGAATTGGAAAAATAAAGCGCGAATGCCGAATAGGCGTACCAGTCGTACCATTCCACCAGGTTTCCGACAGAGCCGCTGACAATGGCTTTCAGCTGTTTCCCCGAAATGCGTTCCGCTTGTTGTTTCATCGACCTCAAAACTAACTTTTTTGGAGCATGTTCCGTGTTGAATTTCTACTGTCACACGAGGTATTTGGTAAAATTTCAAACCTTCTTCCAATAACGATCATGGGTGTTCAAGAATTCAACATCAAACATCAAAAATCGGGCATCCTATAATTAGTTAGTTCAACCACTTTCAAGTATATTTGCAGTCCTGTTTCCACCTATCGGGAAGAAGCAGGCGAACTTTAATATTTCAGGAAAAACATGAACTCATTTTCATCCCGTCACATTGGCCCCGATAACACTGAGAAAACAGCGATGCTTGCTGCGATTGGTGTAAAATCGGTGCAAGAGTTAATCGATAAGACCATTCCTGCTCACATACGTTTGAGCGGTGAATTGAACATAGATCCGGCCATGACCGAGCAGGAATACCTGCAGCATATCACCGCGCTGGGAATGCAAAACCAGGTGTTTAAATCGTTTATCGGTTTGGGATACAATGAAACCATTACACCGTCGGTTATTTTGCGCAACGTACTCGAAAATCCGGGATGGTACACCGCTTACACGCCTTACCAGGCCGAGATTTCACAAGGCCGTTTGGAGGCTTTGCTGAATTTCCAAACCATGATCCTCGAACTGACAGGAATGGAAATCGCGAATGCATCGTTACTTGACGAAGCAACAGCCGCTTCCGAAGCGATGATCATGTTCTACAACTCGCGCTCACGTCAGGAAGTAAAAGACAATCAGAATAAATTTTTCATTGACCAAAACGCATTCCCGCAAACCATTGAGGTTGTATTGGGGCGTGCATTGAACCTGGGCATCGAGTTGGTGCAAGGCGATGCGGCAACATTTGTGAATGACGGAACCTATTTCGGTGCCGTGATCCAATACCCGGACGCCAATGGTGTGATCACTGACGTAAAAGGGTTCATTTCCCGCAACGAAGGTTTGCGTGTAGCCGTAGCTGCCGATGTACTTTCATTGGTATTGCTGCAATCACCGGGTTCATTGGGTGCCGATGTGGTTTTCGGTTCTTCACAGCGCTTCGGTGTTCCGATGGGAGCAGGAGGTCCGCACGCTGCATTCTTTGCTGCGAAAGACGAATACAAACGTACGATGCCTGGACGTATCATCGGCGTGTCGAAAGATGCGGATGATAACATGGCGTTGCGTATGGCGCTTCAAACGCGTGAGCAGCACATCAAACGTGATAAAGCAACTTCCAATATTTGTACTGCTCAGGCGTTACTGGCTGTTATGGCAAGTATGTACGCCGTTTACCACGGTCCGGCAGGAATGAAAGCCATTGCGGAACACGTACACTCACTGGCAGTGAAAACAGCGAAAGGATTAAAAGCCGGCGGCATTACCGTTGCTTCCGATTCATTCTTTGATACCGTTTGGGTGAAAGGTGTGAACACAGCTGCAATCAAAACAGCTGCCGAAGCAAAACAATTGAACTTCCGCATCATTAATGATAGCGAACTGACTATCAGTTTCGGTGAACCACATACAACAGCTGATGTGGTTGCCGTTTTAAGTGTTTTTGGTATCAATACAACGGTTTCAGCTGAAACGGAAAGCACAATCGCTGCTTCTTTGCTGCGTACCGATGCCGTATTTACCCACCCGACGTTCAACCGTTATCATTCCGAATCGAAAATGATGCGTTACCTGAAGCGTTTGGAAAACAAAGACCTTTCGCTTGTACATAGCATGATCCCGTTGGGTTCCTGTACAATGAAACTGAATGCGGCTTCGGAATTGATTCCGATCACCAACCCCCAATTTGCGAATATTCACCCGTTTGCACCGGTAGCACAGTTGGCTGGTTACCACGCAATGTTCCGCCAGTTGGAAAAAGATTTGTGCGAGTCAACCGGTTTTGCAGCGATGTCGTTGCAGCCAAACTCGGGCGCGCAAGGTGAATATGCAGGTTTGATGGTGATCAAAGCTTACCACGAATCGCGTGGCGACAAGCAGCGTAATAAAATGATCATTCCTTCGTCGGCGCACGGAACGAACCCTGCTTCAGCGGTTATGGCCGGTTTTGAAGTAGTGGTTACCGGTTGTGATGACAACGGGAACATCAACATCGATGAGCTACGCGAGGTAGCTACTTCGTTGAAGGATGAACTGGCCGGTTTGATGGTAACGTATCCGTCGACACATGGTGTATACGAAGAAGGAATCCGTGAGATCACTGCGATCATTCACGACAACGGCGGACAGGTTTACATGGACGGTGCCAACATGAACGCTCAGGTTGGTTTGACCAACCCGGGCAATATCGGTGCCGACGTTTGTCACCTGAACCTGCATAAGACATTTGCAATTCCGCACGGCGGTGGCGGTCCTGGTATGGGCCCGATCGGTGTGGCGGCGCATTTGGCTCCGTTCTTACCAAGCAATCCTGTGACTCCGGCCGGTGGCGATCAACCGATCCATGCTGTTTCGGCAGCGCCTTACGGAAGTGCGTTGATTTTGCTGATCTCTTATGGTTACATCAAAATGCTGGGTGCACAAGGATTGCGTGAATCAACGGAAATGGCCATTTTGAATGCCAACTACATCGCGGCTAAATTGAAAGGTCACTACGATGTGTTGTACACCGGTAAAAACGGGACTGTTGCCCACGAAATGATTTTGGATTGCCGCGAGTTCAAGAAAACGGCTGATGTGGAAGTAGCCGACATGGCGAAGCGTCTGATCGACTTTGGTTTCCACGCCCCAACCGTATCTTTCCCGGTAGCCGGAACCCTGATGATCGAACCGACGGAATCGGAAGACAAGGAAGAACTGGATCGTTTCATCGAAGCGATGATCAAAATTCGCCAGGAAATCCGCGAAATCGAAAACGGTCACGCCGACAAAGCCAACAACTTATTGAAAAATGCGCCGCATACGGCAGACTGCATCATCAACAAAGACTGGAACTACCCGTATTCTCCGCAGGAAGCCGCTTACCCGGTTGCTTACCTGAAAGAATGGAAATACTGGGTACCGGTTCGTCGTGTTGACAATGCGTATGGCGACCGCAACCTTGTGTGCTCCTGCCCGAGTGTGGAGAGCTACATGCATGTGGAGGCTTAAATTAGTTATAGAAAAGAATGATAAGGACCGCTTGAGCAATCAGGCGGTTTTTTTGTGCTCGGAACGCTGATTTGCTTATTTTTATGCCTGCAAAACCATTCGAAGATGAATCGCTTAATCGTCTTGATTACCTGTTGCCTTTTCGGCAATGTACTTTCCGCCCAAACTCAAACATTTAACCTGCAGGAAAACTGGTGGGAAACGAATAGTCCTGTCGATGTGATTTATCATGATACCTTAAGCAACAGGGTATACCTGAGCGGAAGTTTTAGCTATATCGGTCATGCAGAATCGTATGGTGTTCCGGTAGTTGCAAACACCGGTATTCCGTTGCTGGACCGTGCGAATCCGAATGGGTATGTGAGGAGCGTGGTTGAAGATGGAAATGGTGGCTGGTATATCGGCGGTGAGTTTACACGTGTGGGTGACAGCACCCGTTTGCACATAGCCCATATCGATCAGAACGGACAAGTACTTCCGGATCTTGCATCCGGATTTAACAATAGTGTGAGTTCGTTGGTGGTGAATGACAATAAGCTCTATGTCGGTGGTGAGTTTACTTCCCATGGTTCCCCGGACCAATATAAAACGTATGGAGCGGTTGTGAATGACACAGATGGAAATGCACTTGCTACATCAGCCAACCCGAATGATGCCGTATTGATTTCTGTGCCCGATGGCAATGGTGGATGGTACCTGGGCGGCGAATTTACTCAAATGGGGGGTTTTACCCGGAATCACATTGCCCACATCAACAGTTTGGGCCAAGTCACTTCCTGGAACCCGAATGTGAATGGAGATGTCAATACCATTGTTGTTTCCGGCTCTACCATTTATATAGGAGGAATTTTCACCACCATCGGCGGCCAAACAAGAAACAGAATTGCGGCCGTTAATGCAGCTACAGGATTACCCACTTCCTGGAATCCGGCTTCCACCGGTGAGGTAAACTCCCTCGCTATGGGAAGCGGCGTTATATACGCAGGTGGTAACTTTAATACGATTGGTGGCCAAACCAGGAGCAGGATCGCTGCGATTGATCTGGTTACAGGACTAGCCACAACGTGGAACCCGACAGCCAGTGCAGAAGTCAATGCCGTTGCTTTTGATGGAACAGTGGTATATATTGGTGGTAGTTTCACAAGCGCGGGTGGTCAAACCCGGAACCGGATTGCAGCCATTGATGTGACTACCGGCCTGGCAACTGCCTGGAACCCGAATGCGAGCGGTACAGTCAACAGCATCATCATTTCAGGACCAACTATATATGTTGGGGGAGGTTTTTCTACTATTGGCGGCCAGTCCCGTAGCTGTATTGCAGCTATTGATGTGACTACCGGCCTGGCAACTACCTGGAACCCGAATGCGGGAAGCAGTGTTTATGGAATGGCAATTTCCGGAAATACGATATACCTGGCCGGTTTCTTCACAAGTATCGCTGGCAGCAGCCGAAACAGAGCGGCCGCTATCGACGTGACTACCGGCCTCGCCCTTCCGTGGAATCCGAATGTACTCGGCAATTACATAGAGTACACCGTTTCGGTTTCAAACAGCGGCGTGTATATTGGCGGTAATAACCCGAATCGTGGTGGTTTGACACGGAATTACCTGGCGTCAATCGACCTTGTTTCTGACCAGCTTACTTCCTGGAATCCGGGTGCCAATTTTGTGGTTAACGATTTCGAGATTTCGGGTCAGGAGTTGTATGTGGGAGGCGCATTTACAAGTATCGCGGGCCAGTCTCGTAACCGGTTAGCATCATTTGATTTAACTTCCGGGTTGTTGTCATCCTGGAATCCAAACGCAAATCAAACGGTGAACGAGATAAAAGTGGCAGGATCTGTTGTATACGTCGGCGGGAATTTCACAACAATCGGCGGTCAGTCCAGAAACCGGTTGGCTGCATTGAGTCCGGTTACCGGGTTGGCAACTTCCTGGAATCCGGATGCAAACAGCACTGTATTTGCGATTGAAGTAACAGGAACTGCGGTTTATGCCGGAGGATTCTTTACCTCAATCGGCGGCCAATCACGCAGCAGGATCGCCGCACTGGATGTGGTAAGCGGGACACCTACTTCCTGGAATCCTATTGTCAATGGAAACCGGGTACAACTCATCAAGTCAGTTGGGCAGAAGATATATGTTGGCGGTACGTTTGATAATTTTTTAGGAGAAGAACGAGGGAGTTTTGCCGTATTTGATGAAACTACAGGGTTGCTTGATCCATGGCAAATGAATACATCCGGCGGGGTTTATTGTATGGCGTTTTCAGGGCCTGAATTGTATGTAGGCGGTGCGTTCACTTTAATCGGAGGGCATAAACGGGAAAGTATGGCAGCTGTTGATCTGGCCACCGGCGAAATTACCGATTGGAATCCGGGTTTAATACTAGGATACGCGGAAGCAATAATAAGATTAGGTAACATTCTGTATGTAGGCGGGACTTTTAGCCAGGTCAACGGGCAGCCACGAACGAATCTTGCGGCCTTTGACCTCTCAACAGGAGTGCTGCTTCCGTGGGCCCCTGTTATCGGGCAGGTACACGCGTTGGGCGCTACGCACACGGATCTTTTTGTTGGCGGAAGTTTCCTAACGGTTAATGGTGTCGCACGCGAAGGTGCAGCAGCGTTTGATGGGATCACAGGTCAGTTATTACCCTGGAATGCAAATCTTGACGGAAGTGTTTATGATATCGAATTTTACAGCCCGCACGTGTACCTTGCCGGTTCTTTTACAGTAGATGAAACATTCGTTGTTCGCGCACGGCTGGCGTCGTTTGACACGCTGGTGGGTACTTATACTTCCTGGGATGTAAATCCGGATCAGGTTGGTTTATGCAATGCAATGGATATTGTAGGCAATACACTATTTGTAGGCGGCGCTTTCTCCCATTTTAACAATCAGGCCCGGACGCGATTGGCCGCATTTGATCTGACAACTGGTTTGCTAAAGCCCTGGAATCCGAGCGCGAACGGGTATGTGACGGATTTAAAGGCAACTGACTCTGCCGTTTTTGTGGCAACTTCGGCACAAACATTTACACAGGTCGGCGGGCAACCCCGAAGGTACTTTGCAGCTATTGATGCCGTCACCGGGCAGACACTCTCCTGGGATCCGTTTCAAAATGCACCGGCTTATGTTCCCAACCCGGATTACAATCCGGAAACAATCGAAACGGCAGGAAATATGGTCTTTATTGGTGGTGTGATTGATACTATTTCCGATGTCAAAAGGGCAAATGTGGCGGTTTACAATACTTGTTTTTCAACCAGCTCCACTACCAACCAGTTTGCCTGTGGCAGTTATACCTGGAACGGGAATACGTATACCACTTCCGGACTTCATTCGGTGCATTTTACCAATGCCGCGGGCTGCGACTCAACTGCGTACCTGAACCTGACACTTGGGAATAATGCGTCTGTGTCGACTGTTTCTTCCTGCAATAGTTATACATGGCCGGCCAACGGACAGGTATACACTTCCAGCGGAACGTATTCAGCTACGCTGCAAAACATGGTAGGCTGTGACTCGGTTGTAACCCTCAATTTGTCTATCCACAATGCGTCATTCGGAACGTTTTCGCATACAGCGTGCGAAAGCTATACCTGGCCGTTGAACAATCAGACGTATACAGCAAGCGGCAGCTACCCGGCATTGACGCAAAATATGTATGGCTGCGATTCTACAGTGATGCTCAACCTCACGATCCTGAACGAATCTGCCACAACGATCCCGGTTTCGGTATGCGGAAGTTATACCTGGCCGCAGAACAACCAAACCTATACAACTTCGGGCCAGCACGCTGTTACGCTGACGAATATGCTGGGTTGTGATTCCACCGTCACGTTGGATTTAACGATTCTTCCGGCCACCGGAAGTTCGGTCAATGCATTGGAATGTATCAGCTATACCTGGCCGCAAAATAACCAGACTTACACATCATCGGGCCAATATACCGACACGTTGGCGAATGCTTTTGGCTGCGATTCGATCATCACGTTGAACCTGACGATTCTAAACGGATCAACTACCGTTGAAACCATTTCTGCCTGCAACAGCTATACCTGGAGTGCGAATGGGACAACCTATATGGCTTCCGGTCAGTACAACGAAACGCTGACATCTGTTTTAGGCTGTGATTCGCTTGTGACACTTGATTTGACTATTACGCCGCCTCCAACAGCAACTGCCACCGACGATGGCCTTGGAACGCTTACCGGAACTGCCGGTAACCAGGTGCAGTGGATTGATTGTAATTCAAACACGGCGATTGCAGGTGCAACCTCAACTACCTTTTCACCAACGGTCAACGGAACGTATGCCATTGTTGTCAACTATGGACCCAATTGTTCCGACACATCGAATTGCCTTATGGTAAATTATATCGGGCTGAATGAAAGCAAGATGTCTGACGTGCTCATTTTCCCGAACCCGGCAACGGATGAGGTATATATCACATTCCCGGGTGAATCGGTTGAGGTGACAGTAAACGATGCACAAGGCAAGTTCATTTTTAGGCAGGTGGTTGTTCCCGGTGAATCGGTTTCGCTTGCACAGCTGGAAACGGGTGTTTATTTGTTCGTGTTCATAACAGAACAGGGAAAAACCGTGAAACGGGTGGTGAAGCAATAATTACGCAAGTTATCTTTAAAATATGAATCTAAATAGTCTGAAATCACTGCCAATTCTTGGTCTTTTCTTATCATTTCACCTAACCATGCTGGCCCAGGGAGGAGCAACGGACCCGGATTTTAATACAGGTAACGGATTTAATGGATTTGTAGATGAAATGGTCGTTAAGGATGACGGCAGTATACTAATTGCCGGGGCCTTCACAGAATACAACGGCGTTCCGGCGAATGGAATTATTTGTTTGAATGCTGACGGCACGATCTTTTCAGGCTTTAACAGTGGAACAGGATTCTATCATGATCTGAATAACTTCACGGTGAACACACTTTGCCTTCAACCGGACGGAAAACTAATCGTTGCAGGAAATTTCACCAGTTACCAGGGAGTTTCGGCTAACGGGATTATCCGTTTAAATGAAGACGGGACGGTCGATGCGACGTTTGATCCGGGAACAGGATTCAATGGGTTGCCGGTCACCGCCGCTCTCCAACCTGACGGAAAAATCATCATTGTTGGGCAATTTGGCCAATATAATGGTGCTTCGGCGTACAATATTATCCGTTTAAATAGCGATGGATCTGTCGATGCTTCTTTTGTCAGCGGTCAGGGTTTCTTAAATATGGCATGGAGTACCATTGCATTGGATGCGGTAGTACAACCGGATGGGAAAATCCTGGTAGGAGGAAACTTTGATGTTTATAATGGAACTCCCGTAAACAACGTGATCCGCCTGAATAGTAACGGAACAATTGACAACGGATTTATTAGCGGAACAGGGATTGACGGCGCAGTTCGGTGTATAACGCTTCAACCGGATGGAAAAATCTTTCTTGGGGGCGAATTTTTTCACTGCAACAGCATTGTTGCCAACAGTCTGGTATTGCTCCATAATGATGGTACGATAGATGCAAATTTTAATGTTGGCACAGGTATAGATGCAGCCACAGAAACCATAAGTGCCGTAACCTTGCAAACAGATGGTAAAATAGTGGTCGGAGGACGATTCGGTCAATTTAACGGAATCCCCAAACAAGGGGTGATTCGCCTGAATCAAGACGGTTCCGATGATCCAACCTTTAACGTTGGTTTTGGGTTCGATGAATTGGTTTCCTGCATTAATATACAATCCGATTGTAAGCTATTGGTTTCAGGAGATTATCAGAACTACAACAATAATACGGTTAACAGAATCGCAAGGTTGTTGAGTGATATGCCTGTTTCCAACGTTTTTGCGCTTCCTGACGACGAAGTGAATTGTATAGGCGAATTAGCGATACACACGATTGGCAGACCCGACTTCACGACGGATATCGATGGTGGCGCAGCATTCATGTATTCCGGCTATCACCTCGAACAAAATCTCTGTGCGGGTGTGCACACCCTAAACGTTTCGGATGCCTGTGGAAACACCGTTTCAACCACGTTTGTGATACCGATAGATTCCAACTACGTCTTCAATAATCCGTTCATCGATTCAATAGCCGTCGATTCGTTGGGAGCAACAGTAGAGGACTGCGACATCTACTACAATGGCATCGATACCGCTTTCATCGACTCGATCTTCGCCAACGGAAATACCGTTACTGTAATCTGGAATATCGTCGACTCGAACGGTTCCAATTTTGACACCTCGAGCTATGTGCTGAATAATGGGAATGGCGTTTATTACTTGCAATTGAGTGTGTTTTGTCCGACCAAATCGCTGGGTGAGTATTTCGCTGTTACCGAAGCCATCTACTTTGAAAACGGAGACATTTCAACAGCAGGCTTAGCTTATTTAGACGATGATCTTTTTGAACTCTTTCCCAACCCGGCCACTGATATTGTAACCATTCGTTTTGAAACCCCGGACGCTGAATTGGTTCTATATGATGCGCAGGGGAAACATATCCGGACTCAAAAACTCATTTCCGGAGAATCGGTTTCGCTTGCACAGCTTGAAACGGGTGTTTATTTCTTTGAACTTGAAACAGAACAGGGAAAAACCGTGAAACGGGTGGTGAAGCAATGAACCTTTTGTGCCGATTGAACGTCATGATAGCAAGGTTATATTTCAGTGGCGGTTGCGAATTATTTTTTTAATCGGATGATCTGAAGTAATTTCGCGCAGCAACACCAAGTTAGAATCTACTATGAAACGATTTTTTCAGGCCCTTGTGGCTATTTTGCTTTCTTTCGGCGCTTCGGCACAATTCCAGGGAAATGCGCTTCAGTTCGACGGAGCAGACGACAATGTATCGGCGCCTTTGCCAGCATTGTTCAACGATTTGTCTACAACCGATTTCACCATGGAAGCATGGGTGTATCCACAGGGGGCGGTCTTTAGCCGTATTATTTATGCGCAGGGTAGCACCACTAATTTCGCAACCATGAGCACAGGCGGCACCAACAACATTTATTTTTATGTGGTAGAAAACGGTACCACTTACAGTATAGCCACTTCTGTGAACCTGCCGTCCAATACCTGGACACATGTTGCTGCCCGCTGGACCACAGCTACCAATTCAGTGGAAGTGTTTTACAACGGAATTCTACAAACCGGCGTTGCCGGCGGAAGCTCTTCTACCGGTTCGCTCAATAACCTGAGTATAGGAACCCGTCCTGGCGGAGCGCAGTATTTTCCGGGTACATTGGATGAAGTGAGAATCTGGAGCGAAGCAAGATCGAATTGTGAAATTCTGGCCAACTTCAACCGTTCAATGGCAGGAACCGAACCAAACCTGGTGGTGAATTATAATTTTAACCAGGGTGCGGCATCAGGGAATAATACCGGGGTGACCACATTAACTGATCTTGTTGCCGCCAGCGACGGGACGCTCAACAATTTCACGCTCAACGGAGCAACCTCCAACTGGATCGCTTCAACGGCTACGATCAATGCTTCCGGTGAAGTACCGGCAATTATTACTACGATTACGGAGGATGTATGCAACGCGTACTATTGGCCGCAAACCAGCCAGTTCTATACCAGCTCCGGTCAATATGCCGACACGCTTACCACGGCTGGTGGCTGCGATTCGATTGTAGTCCTTGATCTGACGGTACGTATTTCCAGTGGAAGTTCCCTCAACATTACAGCTTGTGAAAGTTACCTGTGGGCTGAAAACAGTATGAATTACACGGCCTCAGGCACATATTACGATACCCTTACGAATGCGGCTGGTTGTGATTCGATCATCACACTTAATCTCACAATCAACATGCCGACCACTTCCGGTTTTATTGCCACTGCCTGCGAAAGTTATACATGGGCGCAAAACGGCATGACCTATAACACTTCGGGTAGTTACAACGATACGATCCCGAATGCAGCAGGTTGTGATTCCATCATTACGCTGAACCTTACGATCAATATGCCGACGACATCGAGCGTGACCGAAGCTGCCTGCGGCAGTTATCCATGGGCGCAGAACGGTGTGACCTACTGGGCTTCGGGTACTTACTACGATACAATCCCGAATGCTAATGGCTGCGACTCGATCATTGCGCTCAACCTTACCATTAACCCGATTACAGCTTCCACCCAAACGGTGAGCGCCTGTGACAGTTATACCTGGAATGCCAACGGCACAACCTATACAAATTCAGGACAGTATACCCACGCAATGCAGAGCATTTTCGGTTGTGATTCCGTTGTGACGCTCAATCTTACCATTGTTCCGACACCAACGGCAATGGCAACAGACGATGGTTTGGGTACGTTGACAGGAAGCGGCGGCAACCCGGTACAATGGATCGATTGTTCAAATAATACGGCCATAGCAGGGGCAACTTCCACGACTTTTGTTCCGACAGTTAACGGAACATACGCCATTGTAGTAGGAAACGGCATCGGCTGTTCCGATACGTCGGATTGTGTGTTGGTAGATTACCTTAGCTTGGGTGAAAACACCGCGATCAGCGCTGCAATTTTCCCGAACCCGGCAACCGATGAGGTGAAAATAACCTTTAACGGAGCATCTGCATGGTTAATTATCCGCGATGCACAGGGGAAAATCGTTCAAACGCAGACCATTCAGAATGGTGAGGTAATTTCCCTTGCAGCAATGCAAACAGGTATTTATTTCTTTGAATTGGCCACTGCCCATGGTAAGACCACGCAACGAATAGTGAAACAATAAATTAACAAATAAGTACATGAAACAGTTATTTCTCACGATTACCGCCACCTTATTCCTTGCGTTGACGGGTTCGGCACAGGTATGCGACCTGTTTTTCTCCGAATACCTCGAGGGAACATCCAACAACAAAGCCATCGAGTTTTATAACCCAACAAACGTAACGGTGGATCTTAATGATTATGTCATTTACCGTTACAACAACGGTTCTCCGACACCTTCCGATTCCTTATTCCCACAGGGAATGCTGGCTACGGGAGCTGTATTTGTAGCCGGAAACCCGTCAGCTGTTGCAGAGATTCTTAACGCTTCTGATACACTGCACACCATTACATTTTTTAATGGCGACGATGTTCTGGAATTGGTCCACAGACCTTCAGGAATCACGCTGGATATTATCGGAATCATCGGAGTTGATCCGGGTACCAACTGGGCTGTAGGATCAGGAGCAACCAGCGAGTTTACATTGGTACGTCAGTTCCAGTATACAGATGGCGAGACTAACTGGGCTGTTTGTGCGACTGAATGGGATGTATATCCGTCGAGTCCCAGCAATCCGTATATTGGCTCACATTCAGGTGCTCCGTGCTGTACGCCAAACGGATCAAGCCTTTCGGAAACCGCCTGTAGCAGCTACACCTGGGCCGAGAATGGTGAAACCTATAACACGTCCGGTATTTATTACGACACGTTGACCAATATCGAAGGTTGTGATTCGATTATCACGCTGAACCTGACAATCAATATGCCGAACGGATCAAGTCTTTCAGAAACAGCCTGTACAAGCTACACCTGGGCAGAAAATAACATGACTTATACTGTATCGGGTAGTTACTATGATACCATCCCTAATGCTTTTGGCTGTGATTCGATCATTACACTCAACCTTACAATCAATCCTCCCACAACTTCCGGCTTCATCCAAACTGCCTGTGAAAGCTATACCTGGGCACAGAATGGAATGACCTATTTGACTTCCGGCAGTTACAACGATACTATTCCGAATGCGTTTGGTTGTGATTCCATCATCACGTTGAACCTTACGATCAATATGCCAACTTCATCAAGTGTGACCGAAGTTGCCTGCGGAAGTTATCCATGGGCGCAAAATGGTGTGACCTACTGGGTTTCAGGAACGTATTACGATACGATTCCGAATGCAAATGTGAATGGCTGCGACTCGATCATTACGCTCAATTTAACAATCAACCCAATTACAGCATCAACTCAAACGGAAAGCGCTTGTGACAGTTATACCTGGAACGCAAACGGAACGACCTATACGTCTTCCGGTCAGTTTACACATGCTATGCAGAGCGTTGCAGGTTGCGATTCGGTTGTAACGCTCAATCTTACCATTGTTCCGACACCAACGGCAATGGCAACAGACGATGGTTTGGGTACGTTGACAGGAAGCGGTGGCAACCCGGTACAATGGATCGATTGTTCGAATAATACGGCCATAGCAGGGGCAACTTCCACGACTTTTGTTCCGACAGTTAACGGAAACTATGCCATTGTAGTAGGAAACGGCATCGGCTGTTCTGATACGTCGGATTGTGTGTTGGTAGATTACCTTAGCTTGGGTGAAAACACCGCGATCAGCGCTGCAATTTTCCCGAACCCGGCAACCGATGAGGTGAAAATAACCTTTACCGGAGCATCTGCATGGTTAATTATCCGCGATGCACAGGGGAAAATCGTTCAAACGCAGACCATTGAAAACGATTCGGTTGTTTCACTGGCGGCGGTTCAAACCGGAGTTTATTTCTTTGAATTGATAACAGAACACGGAAAAGCCGTAAAACGGGTCGTAAAAAACTAACGATTTCGCTCTTTTTAAGATACCTCCTGTAGCTTTGATTGCAGGGGGTATTTTGTTTTTGGAGGCAACCATTTGAATTTGAGTACAGTCTCTATAGAAATCAAACGCTATGAACAATCTACTACGAAACGGTCTGCTGACCTTACTGATAGCTGTCGCAGGTGTACTCTCTTACGGCCAGGGATTTGTTCTCACCTCGCTTTACACACCCAACACCCAGCTCGCAGAATGTGATACGACAGTAAACATCAACATTGCTGCAATGTCGGCACCCAATACCAATGCCGACTTTAACCTTGCATTGAGCGGTACATCATTTCAGTCTTCCCAATTTACCACAACCGTCAATTGGGGCGATGGAGCTACTACAACACATGTTGGCGGAACTTCCAGTGCGGGTACAGCCATCTCGTTTTCACCGCCGATTCAGCATTTTTACAACAGCAATGGAACGTATACCATTTACATTGTCGTGACCAACCCACAAAACAATTCGTGGGCTGCAGATACGCTCTATTATACAAAAATGAGCTGTAGCAGCTATTTGTTTTCCAACGTTATTCTTGACTGCGACAATGATGGCAATACGGACTCTACGATCGTGAACGGCATTCCGGTAATCCTGAACCAACCGGGTGGAATGTGGTACTCAGGTGTTTTGAACAATGGGACGGTGACTTACAGCAATATTTTATCCGGCACCTACAACATCTCTGTTGACCAAGCCTGGCTGAACCAGAATGGTTATGTTGTCGAAAGCATTATGCCATCCATGATCAACGTTTCACCGAACATGTCAACATTCACTTCGCAAATCGTATTGAACTGTGACTCAATTCCGAACGCCAGCAACCTCTGTCTTTCTGGAATCGCCTTTTGTGATGCTGACAGCAATGGTGTTTATTCGGCAGGCGAAACACCGCTTGCAGGTGCGTTGATCAACATCACCAATTCCGGTCAGACAATGACCGCTTACACGAACGCTAACGGGTATTATTCGGTAAGTTATTCGGGAACAGTTGGTTCTCCTACAATGGTGTGGGTGAACCAGAACTGGCTGAGTCAGAATGGTTACACGATGAACAGCAATCCCTTTACCGTTCTGGCAGCCGATTGCAATCAGCAGCCAACAGCAAATATTCCGATCAATTGCGGTGGTGGAAACAGCAATCCGAACCAATGTGTATCGGTGGTGGTATTCTGTGATGCCAACGGAAACGGTGTGATGAATGCCGGTGAAACGCCGTTGCAAAATGCACCAATAACCCTTTGGGGCCAGCAAAACCAAAACGTGATTATTTACACCGATTCCAACGGTTATGCTTCTTACTGCGGAAATATCTTCAGTTCACAGGCAGTGATCGCGCAATTGAGCGCAAACTGGTTGTCGCAGCATGGTTACACGATTTCAAATACGATCCTCACGTTACTGGCCAGCCAGAATCCGAATCCGGGTTACTTCGCCGTAAACTGTGGTGGCCAGGCGCAGTGTGCCGACCTGTGGTCAACCGTAACACCCTGGATCGGGTACTACCAGAATTCAACAGCTTATATCAAGCTGAATTATGGAAATTACGGGCCTGCAGCTCCCGGACCATATACATTGACGCTGACATTCCCAGCCGGAGTTACAGTAATCACTTCGTCGCTCAACCCCGGTTATACGATCAGCGGAAATACCATTACCTGGAACCTGAACAGTGCCTTGACAGCTTTCAGTACGTATGACCAGATCATGTTCAATGTCCCTGCCGGAATTCCAAACGGTACGGTACACAGCTTTACGTCGACCATTACACCAACAGGAAATATTTCTGATTGCTGCACTGCCAACAACAATGGTTGTTTGGTGCAGATTGTAGGAAACAGCTACGACCCGAACGATAAGAACGTGGATCACGCTGAGCAGATCGCTCCTGCTGTTCAGGATGAGCTGACCTACACGATCCGTTTCCAGAATACCGGAACAGCTCCTGCTCAAAACATTTACATTCTCGACACGCTCAGCACAAACCTTGACTGGTCTACTTTCGAAATGATCGAAGCTTCTCATGCCATGCACGTGGAAAATTTGGGGAATGGCGTTCTGCGTTTCAACTTCCCGCAAATCTGGTTGCCGGACAGTACCGCAAACGAGCCTGAAAGTCACGGACATTTGGTGTACCGCGTGAAAGAAAACGCAGCTAATGCGGAAGGCACAGAAATCTTCAACACGGCTTACATTTTCTTCGACTGGAATGATCCGATCGTGACCAACACGACTTATAACATCAATACCTCGCTTGGCGTGAACGAAGCAGCTGTACAAAGCATCGTTTATCCGAACCCTTTCCAGCAGCAAGTGACGGTTCGCGCTAAATCAGTGATTGAGTCGGTCAGCGTTTCAGACATGTCGGGCAAACTGCTCTTTACGCAAACAGGCGAATCCAACGAGATGCAGCTTGATCTTGGCTCGTATGCCGGCGGAATTTATCTGTTGAATATTCAGACGCAATCCGGAACTGAAACGCGTCGCGTAGTCAAAAAATAACACGGTTTACACGCCCCCTATAATAAGTGAGGCCCTCAGCAAAAGAGGGCCTCTTTCTTTTTGACCCGCCGCCGCAAACGAACCACTCCTAATGAACGACATGTGCGAACTGCATCACTAGCCACTAATTTCTTATTTTTATAACATGAAAGCGTTTCTCCTGCGTACGTGCTCCATACTTGTATTGGTTTGTTTCCAGTATGGGACAGCAATGGCGGCCAATGGGGACGAAGCAAGCCGGATCAAGGCATATCAGCAGGAAAAAAACGGCAGCAAAAAATTTTGGAAATTATACCAGCTGGGCGAATACTACCGTCTGAACAACATCGAAAAGGCCGATTCGATTCGCGATTACATTCTCTCAGCCAGCCGCCAGGAAAACGATTCGGCGCGTTTGCAGGCGTTGGTGTTTGATTTGAAAATCGATCAGCTGCGCGGAAACAGGATTGCCTACTATACCAAAATATTACAGCTGCAACCCTTTTTGAGTCGCTTGAAGTCGCGGGTGTCGCAGGTAGTGATTTACCAATACCTGGCCGATTACCACATTGCTTACCGCGAATTTGAACAGGCACACTTGTACCTCGACGAGGCGTTGGTGATTTCACGGAAATTACGTTCGTATTCCTATAGTAGCGCAGCCGAAACCTTTCGATTGATGGCAATGCTCGAAATGGAAGAAAACGATAAGGTCAATGCCCTGACCCATGTGGGCAAGTCCATTCAATATGCCCGCCGTTCTTCTGATAAAGCATTGCTCGCAGCATGTTTCAACATGCAAGCCAAGGTCTACAACTATTTCGGGCAGGTGGAACTAAGCGTTTCGAAAAACATGATTGCCCTGCAGTTGGCGAAAGAAGCGGGTGATTTTCCGAAAGTATCCAACTACCAGCGCGAATTGGGCGAGGTGCAATATTCCATTTTCAATTACGACGACGCGGGTGATTATTTTTCCCAGTCGAAGGAAACGGCTGAACGCATTCACGACAAACGCCTGGTGGGACTGGCAAAAACCGATCTTGGATTATTGTATTTTGCCCGCAAAGAATACCAGCGGGCCGTTCAATTGTTTCGTGATGCCATCCGCACGCTTCAGAAATACAATGACGAAGACGGGTTGGGCTTTGCGCACATGCACCTGGGCAATGTTTACCGCGAAGACGGCAAGTATGATGAAGCCCTGCGCTATTATAACAAGGCACTCGTCTATTTCGAATCGGCCGCCAACAGGGCTGAAATTGCATCGGTGTATCACCTCGTGGGAACGGTTTTCGAAAAACAGGGGAAATACGAAAACGCGCTCAACTACCTGAATCGTGCAGTGGAAATCCGCCTGCAGTTCGGCTCCAAGGGAAGCGTGTATCCTTCCTACCGCGAAATTTCCGAAGTGTACAAGCGTACCGGCAATATGAAGCTCGCGCATCATTACCTCGAGTTGTATTCCAATTACTTTGATAGCGCCAGGACGGTTGAAGTAAGCGCCAGGATCGCCGAGCTATCCGAATTGTACCGTGCAGAACAGCGCGAGCAGCTCATCGCCATGCAACAGGATTCCATCGAATTGCAGCGCAAGGAAAAGGACCTGACTTCGGCGCAGCTGGAGAATACAGAGCTTCGCAGCAGCTTTCAAACCTACGTCATCATCGGGTTTATCCTGTTACTGATTCTTGCAGTGGTCATCTTCTACAACCAGTGGAAACAGCGCAACATCAAACAACTGCAACGCGAGGCCGAAATGAGCCAGGTATTGCTGCGTTCACAAATGAATCCCCACTTTGTCTTCAATGCCATGTCGGTGATCCAAAGCTATATCTACGAGAACGATACCAAGAATTCCACCAAATTCCTGGTCAACTTCTCAAAGCTGATGCGCCTCATTCTCGAAAACTCGTCCAAGGAATTCATCCCGATCCTCACGGAGATCGACATTCTGACCAAATACCTCGAAACCCAGAAGCTGCGGTTTGGCGATCGGTTCGAATACGAGGTGGCCACGGATGACCTGTTGCTGGAAGAAGAACTCATCATCCCGCCGATGATCACCCAGCCGTTTATCGAAAATGCCATTGAACACGGACAGCTGCATACCGTCGAAGGAGGATTTATACGCGTAAAATTCTCGAAGGTCTCCGATATGCTCAATGTTGTCATCGAAGACAACGGAATCGGTCGAAAAAGTGCCGAAAAGAATAAGAAAAGCGTTGAACATAAAAGTATGGCCATGAAAATCACCCAGGACAGGATCGACAACCTGAACTATAAGTACAGGGTGCAGGGCTCACTCGAGATCAGTGATTATAACGTCGAACTGCAGACCGGCACCCGGGTAGTGATCTTCCTGCCATATCGCACCGATGCGCAAAAGGTGGTTTCCGAGTAGAAATCAGCAAGTCCGAAAAGCGTCACTTAAAACATTAATCGTATATTCGGGTTCATATTAACTGTTTGATAATTCCGATTTTCCGATGAAAAAGGCCCTTATAATTGATGATGAACAACGCACACGTGAACTGATCGCTAAAATGATTGAATCCTTTGATATGGGTATTGAGGCCATACCAAAAGGGGAAAATGTGCAATCGGGGCTGAAAGCCATTGAAGAGATCCAGCCCGATCTGGTGTTCCTCGACATTCAAATGCCCGACGGTACCGGTTTCGACCTGTTGAAAGCAGTGCCGGAAAAGAATTTTGAAGTGATTTTCATTACTGCCCACGAAGAGTTTGCCATCAAGGCCATCAAATTCTCGGCGCTTGACTATATTTTAAAACCGGTAGATCCGGATGAATTGCGCAGTGCTTTGGAGCGCGCACTCGAAACCATGGGCGAAGAAAAACAGGAGCCGCAGTTTGAAGCCCTGCAGCACAACATCCAGCCGAACCAGAAACGCAGATTGGTTTTAAAAACCCAGGAGAGCGTCCATGTGGTGGAACTGGACCACATCATTCGCTGCGAAGCCGACCGCAATTACACCTCTTTCTACCTTACTGAAGGCAAAAAGATCCTGGTATCCCGAACGTTAAAAGATTACGAGACGCTCCTTACCGGGCATAACTTCCTTCGTGTTCAGCAATCACACCTGGTGAATCTCAATTTTGTGGAGCGATACGATAAAGGCAACGGTGGTGCAGTGGTGATGAAAGACGGCTCAGAAGTGCCTCTTTCGCCTGCAAAACGTGATATTTTCTTTCAAATTTTAGAGAATCTGTGAACCCCGTTCGGTCATTCCGACAGAATATTCATCCAAATACTCGATTTATTCATTCGTCGATGCTTTATTTCGGTTCATCTATATCTTAGTAATGGAAATAAGGAGAAATGGAATCAGGTTGTTTTCTAAGTTAGGTTAAAGTTGAAAACGGGAAACACTGCATTGGAGAGGCAGTTTTTTCATTTTCTAGTTTTATTGAAGAGTATACAGTTCTATCTATCCGTTAAAGACTTTGGCAAAAGCCGCAAGGACCTTAGAAACAACCTGATTTTCATTATTAAATTGGGCTACTTTACACGATACACAAACTAAAACACTACTAAACCAATGAGGTTTCATGCAAATGAGACCTTTTTGTTTTTTGGGCCATTCAGTTTTAACATTTCATCGTTTATATTTTTTTAAGGCTTATTGGTCGAAATCCCTGACCGTGATTCAGCAATTCGTTTATTTTTGCCTCAAAAATAGTTATGAATACCGATGAATTTGAGCTCGTAGAGAAAGAGCAGGTTGCAGACTTCCATTTCCCCGGAGAAGAGATTCTTAAGAGCGAAAAAGAGATGACTGCCCGCCAGGAAGCGATTGAACGTGCAAATTCACTTGGAAATTTGGAACATTACAAAGTAAAGATTTACTTTGCTGATGAAGTAAGTAAAAAACGAATCGATACAACTATTTGGGGAGTAACGGATCGTGCCATACTACTGAAACAAAATGTAATATTGCCGATACACCGAATTATCAAATTAGAAATATAACCGGCGCATGTCAAAGAAAAGATCAATCATCAGCTATGAAAAGCTGAACATCGAGCAGAAAAAGCAATTACTGATGGCTTTCCCTGATGGCTTTGCAGGCTCAATGACAAAAATGACCAATCCGATCACAGGCGAGGTATTCGACTCGTTACTCTGGGAAACGGAAGAAGTCATTTACCTGGTAAAATTGCCTAAACAAACCGTGAAATCCCCATCCGTTGATGACGATGACGATGATTTTGAAGAAGAAGATGACTTTGACAAATTCGACGGAAAAGGTGACGAGGATGATGACACCAGTGATGATGACGAAGAAGATAACTACGGTGACGATCCTGCAGACATGGCAGATGATGACGAAGATTAACCAAGGAAGATCGTGATAGAGAAAGCGCTCCGTTTCAAACGGAGCGCTTTTTTTTGGATTGGAAAAACGAATGATGCAATTACGAAAGAAAGCAATCACCTCATGATCAAATACTAACTCTAATTGATGTTTTATTAACCCAAAAGAGCCATTTGTTGGAATAAGGAACGCAGTTAATAAAATATGTTATATGTTTGTCGAAGAAAACATGCGTTTAGACGAATGTTTAGTACTACTTATTGTTAAATTAACCAATGACAAACATGAAAAAACAACTACTAAATGCTGGTAGGTTGGGTGTTATTACTACTGCTTTTCTAAGTATAGCAGGGGCGGCAACAGCTCAAACTACGATTGTAGATTCCATTAACTTTTCAGGTGGATTGGCCACCTACACCATTCCATGTGGTGTTACTACCGTAACAATTGAGGCTTATGGTGCCCAGGGTGGTTCCGGTGCAGTCGGGGCTTCTGTTCCGGGTGGAACAGGTGGACTCGGAGGTTATGCTTCAGGTACATTGACCGTTACACCCGGTGATGTATTGAACGTACTTGTTGGCGGCCAGGGTGCTACGCCAACCGGTGGTTTCAACGGTGGTGCAAACGGTGGTTCTACCAATGCCGGTGGTGGTGGTGGTGCTACTGACATTCGTATCAACGGAACGACGGAAGCTGACCGTGTGCTTACTGCCGGTGGCGGTGGTGGCGGCGGCCGCGGAGGATGTGAAGGATCTGTCGGTACATCCGGTTCCGGTGGCACAGGTGGTGAAGGCGGCGGCGGTGTCGGCGCTAATGGTGGTGATTCACCTACTTCAGGTGGTGTTGCCGGTGGTGGACAAGGAGGTAACTTCTCTGGTCCGGGCTTGGCTGGTAGTGCAGGTGCAGGTTGTGGCGGTTTCTTAGGCGTTGCCGGGAGTGCTACTGCTACAGGTACAGGTGGTGCAGGTGGTGCAGGCCAGGCTTGCTGCTGCTTTAGTAACGGATCAATCCCCGGCGGTGGCGGTGGCGGTGGCGGCCAGATCGGCGGCGGCGGCGGCGGCGGTGGTTCCGCTGGAACGACTGGTTGCTCAGGAAACGACAAAGGAGCCGGCGGTGGTGGCGGTGGTGGTACCAGCTACAATGGCGGTATGACTACAGCAGGCACAATTACCAACGGTGTGCGAACCGGAAATGGTGTAGTAATTATCAGCTATGATGATCCGACTCCGATCGCTTCGATGACAATGCCTCCGAATGCGTTCTGTAGTGGTGATACGGTTACGTACACTGCTTCAGCTACAAACTCACCAACCGGGTACACTTGGGCGACCACAGGTGGCTTGACAATCACTTCAGGACAGGGAACAAACACTATTACTGTTACAGGAACTGCAGCAGGTGATGTGACAGTGTACGCGACGAATGTTTGTACGGACGGTCCTGCAACTGCTCCTGTTTCGGTGACTATTTATGCCAATCCATCCGTTACAATTACCGCTTCTGCAACTGCAGTTTGTGCAGGTGAAGATGTGACTTTGTCTGCAAATGGCGCTAACTACCAATATACATGGGATAACGGTGTAACTGACGGTGTTGCGTTCACGCCTGCTTCAACAACCACTTACACGGTTGTAGGTATGGATTCAACAGGTTGTACAGGTACAGCATCTCAGCTGGTGACTGTAAACACGCTTCCTACAGTAGGCTTGACAGCAGCACAGGCAAACCCTGTATGCGGCGGACAGGATATCGCTCTGACAGGAACACCTGCTGGCGGTACCTATACTGAATTGGCTGGTTCACCTTCTGCATTGACAGGAAACACCTTCAACGCTCCAGCTCAGGGAACATGGACGGTTGAGTACGCTTACACAGACGGAAACGGCTGTTCGGGAGCTGACACGATTGATGTGATTGTAAACTGTATGGTTGGACTTGAAATGATCGGTGCCGAAGGTACAATGAACGTTTACCCGAACCCGACAAACGGAAACTTTACCATTTCAAGCAAAGGCAACATCAATGGTTCTATCCAGTTGTTCAACGAATTGGGCCAGTTGGTATACGAGCAGGCGGTTACCGGAGTTAACAAAAAACAAGTAGAGGTGAAAAACCTGACTCCTGGTACATACCAAATCAAGATTACAAGTGAAGGACAGGTGTTCTCAGGAAAACTGAACGTCACGAAATAATAAAAAAGATTCGTTCTTTTGAAGCCGGAAGCAGAGTCGATTCTGTTTCCGGCTTTTTTATTAATACAGACTCATGGAAGATACCCTCCTGCGCGAATTGCTTACCGATTCCAAAACGCTGGCTCTGCCCAAGAATGAATTCCTGGTAAAGGAAGGGGTTATCGACCAGCAGATTTACTACATCGAAAGCGGAGCCGTGCGGGTATTTTTGCAAACCGAATTTGAAGAGCTGACCATCCGTTTCGGTTACAAAGATTCGTTTATTTCGTCGCTCGCTTCATTTGTCAACGGCACGCCTTCCGAGTTTTACATCCAGGCAATTCGCGGAACGCAGTTGCGGGCCATTTCCAAGCAACAGTTCCAGGCGGCCATCGATGCCGATATCCGCTACCTCAAATTATACAACGCCATTCTTGAAGGATTGGTAATCCAGCAGCTGGAACGCGAGGTAGACCTGCTGACAGCCTCACCGGTGGAACGATTGCAACGGGTCTTGCAGCGAAGTCCGCAGCTGTTCCAGGAAATACCTTCCAAATACATTGCCTCGTACCTGCGCATGACACCTGAAACGCTAAGCCGCGTGCGCAAGATCAGCGATTAATTTCTGTATTCCGTAATTCTTGATTTCAATCAATGTTTTTGGGAAGCCGGCGACCGAATTTTGCCGTGTACTTTAAAACAGAATGCGATGAAATTCAATACCGAAGAATTACTGGCCGACCTCACCGACCGATCCAAACAAGCGCTCGCCACCATTTCCAATTACCGTTCCCTCGACGAAGCATCATTGAACCGGAAGCCGCACGCCGGGAGCTGGAGCAAACTCGAATGCCTGGAACACCTGAACCTGTACGGCGATTTTTACCTGCCCGAAATCGAGCGGAGCATTCTGCAAGCGAAACGGGGATTCCAACCTGTTTTCAAATCCGGGGTAATCGGGAATTACTTCGCGAAGCTGATGCAGATCAAGCCCGATGGCACCGTTAAAAAGATGAAATCACCGGCGGACAAGAACCCGGCCCATTCCGATCTGTCGGTCACCACCGTTGAACGGTTCTTAAAACAGCAGGAACAATTGCTTCGTTTGCTGGAAATGGCGCAAAAGGTCGATCTGAAACAGTCAAAAACACCCATTTCCATTTCGAAGATGATCAAATTACGGTTGGGAGATACATTGCGGTTTTATGTGTATCATATCGAAAGACACATTCTGCAGGCCGAAAAAATTTCCTGAAAACAATGTGGGGTCGCGATAAATCGTCGACCCCATGTTATATTGATCAAAATTTGTGGAGGTCGCGATGAATCGACGACTCCACAAATTCCAAATAGATAATTTTCTAATCGTTGAGTTTCAATACCGCCATAAATGCCTCCTGCGGCACTTCTACACGGCCCACCTGGCGCATTCGTTTTTTACCCTCTTTCTGCTTTTCGAGCAATTTTCGTTTACGGGTGATATCACCACCGTAACATTTTGCGGTAACGTCTTTACGTAAGGCTTTGATTGTCTCACGGGCAATGACTTTCGCGCCGATAGCAGCCTGGATTGGAATTTCGAATTGCTGGCGCGGGATCAGCTCTTTCAGCTTGATGCAGATTTTCTTTCCTAAATCGTAGGCATTACTGCGGTGAACGAGAGCAGAAAGCGCATCCAGCACTTCGCCGTTGAGCATCAAATCCATTTTGATCAGGTCCGAAGCTTTGTAGCCGATCGGGTGGTAGTCAAACGACGCATACCCGCGCGATACCGATTTCAAACGGTCGTAGAAGTCGAAAACAATCTCGGCCAACGGCATTTCAAATGTAATTTCCACGCGGTCCTGTGTCAGGTAAACCTGGTTTTTCAGTTCGCCGCGCTTTTCGATGCACAAGGTCATGATCTGCCCGATGTATTCGGATTTCGTGATTACCTGTGCTTTGATATACGGTTCTTCGATGCGATCAACTCCCGAAGGATCAGGCAACTCCGAAGGGTTATTTACGGTAAATGCTTTCGTCGGGTCTTTGCGCATGTAACAGTAATACGATACGTTGGGAACAGTCGTGATCACCGTCATGTTGAACTCGCGCTCCAAACGCTCCTGGATAATTTCCATGTGTAACATTCCCAGGAAACCGCATCGGAAACCAAAGCCAAGTGCTGCCGATGATTCCGGTTCAAACACCAGTGACGAGTCGTTGAGCTGCAGCTTTTCCATCGAATAACGCAATTCTTCGTAATCATCGGTGTCGACGGGATAAATGCCGGCAAATACCATCGGTTTTACATCCTCAAAACCTTTGATCGCCGCTTCGCACGGGTTCACCGATGTTGTGATCGTATCACCTACTTTGACCTCGTTGGCCTGCTTGATGCCGGAAATGATATAGCCCACGTCGCCGGCGCGTACTTCTTTTTTCGGGCTCAAATCCATTTTCAGGATTCCGATTTCGTCGGCGATGTATTCGCGGCCTGTGTTGAAGAATTTCACCTTATCGCCTTTGCGCACAATTCCGTTTCGGACGCGGTAATATGCGATGATCCCGCGGAACGGGTTGAATACCGAGTCGAAGATCATAGCCTGGAGCGGCGCATTTTCATCACCGGTCGGAGCCGGAATACGCTCGATTACGGCTTGCAGGATGTCCAAAACGCCCAGCCCGGTTTTTCCCGAAGCAGGAATGACATCGGAAGGGTCGCAACCAATCAATTCAACAATCTGGTCGGTCACTTCTTCGGGCATCGCCCCCGGAAGGTCCATTTTATTCAGGATCGGGATGATTTCGAGGTCGTGTTCCAATGCCAGGTACAGGTTCGAAATCGTTTGGGCTTCAATTCCCTGCGACGCATCCACGATCAGCAAAGCGCCTTCACAAGCGGCAATGGAACGTGAAACTTCGTACGAGAAATCCACGTGTCCGGGAGTGTCGATGAGGTTCAGCACATATTCCTCGCCGTTGTATTTGTAGTTCATTTGAATGGCGTGCGACTTGATGGTAATACCACGTTCGCGTTCCAAATCCATATCGTCGAGCGCCTGCGCCTGCATTTCGCGGTCAGAAATGGTACCGGTTGTTTGCAGTAAACGGTCGGCCAACGTGCTCTTTCCGTGGTCGATATGGGCAATAATACAAAAGTTGCGGATGTGCTTCATGGCGCAAAGATACGTAATAAACGTTGATTAATTTTCGGCTGTTTTCAGCAGGATGGTCGTAACAATTCCTTCGATGCGATCGGTCATTTGATCGGTCGGTAAATCGTTGTCATCCAAACCGAACGGATCTTCGATTTCTTCCGCCAGGATTTCCAAACTCACGAATACATAGAAGATAAAAGTCGAGATGATTGCAGCGAAATAACCGAAATTCACCACAAAGGCCAACGGCAGCGTTACCACGTAAATGAAGATGAATTTCTTGAAGAACATGCTGTAGGAGTAAGGGATCGGCGTGTTCTTGATGCGTTCGCAGGCGCCGATGCTGTCGAGGAAACCATTGAGGTTGCGGTCCAGGCGAAGGATGTCTTCTTCCGACAGGCGACCCGACTTTTTCAGGGCATTGAACCGGATGTAAATCAGTTCAACGATTCCCGAAGGGATATGATCGACCTTTCGCAGGAACAGGATTTCCTCTTCTGTGAGTCCCAGGATCTCAAAATTCACACCCTCGCGCAGGTGTTCCTTACTGGCTTTGGCAAAATTGGCGATGTGGCGCGCAAAAAAGGCATTGTTCTCTTCGTCCAGTTCCAGCGAGGCGATCTTTACCGCCAGGTTGCGGGAGTCATTCACCAATTCTCCCCATTTTCGCCGGCCTTCCCACCAACGGTCATAAGCGGTGTTGGTACGGAAAACGAGTAATAGCGACATCACAAAACCCAGGATCTGGTAGACAGGGAATAGTTTATCAAGCACCTTGGCATTTGGGAAATAGTGTAATTCCACAAAAGCGATGATCAGCGTGAATGCGAAAATCATCACCAACTCCTTCCAAAGGATTTGAAGCGTATCGCTTTTCGTCAGGTGGAAAATCATTCCCACCCAGCTTTTGGGATTATAGTTAATCATACCTGATGTTTGAAGAACCGCAAAATTACTATTTAGTTCAGTACCTTTGTGCTTTCAAAAACAGAAGTATGCACGTTTTGTATAATGTTACGGTGAGCATCGATCCGGCTTGTGAAACTGAATGGTCGGAGTGGATGCGTTCGGCGCACATCCCGGAAGTAATGGCCACTGGCTGTTTTTTGGAGAGCCGTTTCTCGAAACTGAATAACGAAGAGGAAGGTGGTGTGACCTATGCGATCACGTATGTTGCATACAGCCAGGAACACCTGGAACGCTACGGGCGCGAGTTTGCACCTGTTTTACAGGCTGATCATTCGGCGCGGTTTGCCGGGCGATTTGCTGCTTTCCGCACCACACTATCCGTTATCGAACACTTTGTGCATGAGCGTTAGAGCAAAAAAACACCTGGGGCAGCACTTCCTCAAAGACAAGAACATCTGCAAGAAAATTGCGGAGCATTACGGTCGTCACAACGATTGCAAGGTTGCCATTGAGATTGGTCCGGGAATGGGTGCATTGACCGAGTTTTTACTTCAGGATACCGAAACCGAATGGTGGTTGATGGACGTGGACACCGAATCGATCGATTACCTGAACGTACATTACCCGCAGCTCGAGGGCCACATCATCAACGGTGATTTCCTGAAAATGGACCCGAGAACCCTCGTAGGTGATCGTCCTTTTGCGGTGATCGGGAATTTTCCGTATAACATTTCGTCGCAGATTTTGTTTCGCTGCATTGAGTTCAGGAACCAGATTCCGGAGATCATGGGCATGTTCCAGAAGGAAGTAGCCGAGCGCGTTGCTGAAAAACCAGGGAGCAAAACCTACGGAATCCTGAGCGTATTGCTGCAAACGTATTACGATATCAGCTATTGCTTCACCGTCGATGAGCACGTGTTTGATCCGCCGCCGAAAGTAAAATCGGGTGTGATTCGCTGTGTTCGGAATGAACGCACCAGCCTTCCGTGCGATGAAAAACTCTACAAAACGGTTGTGAAAATGGCTTTTAACCAGCGCCGGAAAACCATTCGCAATTCGATTAAAGCGTTACTTCCGCCTAATTACCCTGATAATGAGGTGCTTCAGCTTCGCCCGGAACGTTTAGGGGTGGAAGAATTCATTGCACTGACCTGTTGGCTGGAAGAGGTAACCAAAAACACGGTTACCGTTTAGGGTTTAAGTAAGAAAGAAAGACAAGCTGAAATCGTTGATAAGCCTTTTGTTCTTGTGAATAATTAATGGCTCCCAATTGCAAAATGTCTGTGAATGGTCTGATTTTTCGATTATTTTTGTCCGTCTTTGAAAAAAAGATATTAAATAAATAAGCTATGTCACAAGAGAAAACACGATACTCAGATGTGGAATTGGACGAGTTCCGCGTATTGATCAATGATAAGTTGAAAGAAGCTTACGAAGATTACGATTTGCTGAAAGGCTCCCTTTCTCATAGTGATAATCATGGTACGGATGATACAGGAAGAACCTTCAACATGATGGAGGATGGTTCGGAAACGCTTTCCCGTGAGGAAGTAGCGCAGTTGGCTGCCCGCCAGGAGAAGTTCATCGACAGCCTGAAAAGCGCCTTGACACGTATCGAAAATAAAACCTACGGTATTTGCCGTGTGACCGGAAAATTGATCCAAAAGGAACGTCTTCGTTTGGTGCCTCATGCTACGTTGAGTATTGAAGCCAAAAACATGCAAAACAAATAAATGTCGCCTTTCAAACGCAAGTTGCTGATTGTTGGTTCGGTGGTTTTCGCCGTTCTGCTTATCGATCAGATTCTCAAGATTTGGGTAAAAACTACCTTTCATTATTACGATGAGCCTGTTCCGCTGGCAGGTAACTGGTTCCGTTTGGTGTATATTGAAAATCAGGGAATGGCGTTTGGAACGACATTCGGCTCCAGTATGTGGGCCAAGCTCGGGTTGAGCGTTTTCCGCATTGCAGCCATTTGTGCCATCGGTTATTACTGGTGGAAACAGGCGAAAAAAGGCGTGAAGACCGGTTTGCTGATTGCGATCGGGTTCATCTTTGCCGGCGCAACAGGGAATCTCATCGACTCGATGTTTTACGATTTCATTTTCGATTACGACGGCTGCATTGCGTTCAATCATTTGGAAGGTTCGGGTGTCTGGACCGATTGTGGCTGGCTGGGCAAGCAGGAAACCCGTCATACCGGCTTCTTGTTGGGGAATGTGGTTGACATGTTCCAGATCAATCTTACCTGGCCGGCATGGATGCCGTGGGTGGGTTCAACCGAAGTGTTCCCGGCTATCTGGAACATTGCAGACGGTTCCATTACGGTGGGTGTGGTCATGATCATCCTGCGTCAGCGCTCATTTTTTGCGGGCAAAGTGACTCGTGATGAAATGGACCGTGAGCTGGCTTCGATGCGTAAAGTAGGCCTGTTCGGCGGAGTCGGGATGATTGTTGTGTATTCGGTACTTTCCCTCGGATTGGTAACCGTTCCGGTAGAACATGCATTCAAAGCGTTTGTATTAACGCTTGCGCTTTACCTGATCAGTGTGTACGTGACATCGCGTTTGGCGCACCTGCAGGGCCGTCCGGCCTGGTTGTGGGTACTACTGGCTATCGTGGTTCCGGTGCTTCCGTTGATTGCGTTGTCGCTGATGCCTCAGCAGGGTGGCGGCAATATCACTTCCGGAGAAGTTCCGGCAGAATAATCACAGCTTTTTCGGCCGCCGCAGGCTGATTCCTTCCATGAACATTACCAGCAGGACAAAGACAAGTATCATCACATTGTGAACGATAAACTTGAACACGCTTCCGTCTGTGAGGTCGAGGTAGCCTGCAAAAAAGAATATTCCAAGACTAAATCCTAAATACAGGAAGAATTTCCGCAGGTTGTATCGGATCGGGAAATACTTTTGTCCCAGTAAATACGAAGCGACCATTTGTGCCGCGTATACGATCAGTGTGGCCCAGGCGCTTGCCATGTAGCCGTATTCCGGGATAAACAGGTAATTGATCACAATGGTGAGAACAGCGCCGCCAAAAGCAATGTATGCCCCGAATTTGGTCTGATCGCTCAGCTTGTACCAGATACTTTGATTGAGATAAATTCCCAGGAATACATTCGCCATCAACAAAATCGGGACCACCGGCAAGCCTACGCGGTAGGTTTCACTGGTGATGAAGTATTTGAAAATGTCGAGGTTCAGCGCAATTCCCAGGAAAATAATACACATGACCGCCACGAAATAATTCATCAGCTTCACGTAAATCTTATTGCGGTCCTGGTTTTTGGATTGGTTGAAGAAAAACGGTTCGGCCGCATACCGGTAAGCCTGTAGCAGGATGGTAACGAGCATGGCCAGTTTGTAACACGCACTGTAAATCCCGATTTCGGCATCTGCCAGTTTGGGTGTCATATTAGGCTGTTCCGAAAGGATTTGCTTCAACATCGTGCGGTCGATGGTTTCATTCACGATAAAAGCAAAACCCGCAATCACGATGGGAAATGCGTATTTTGTCATTTCGACCGCCAGTTTCGTATCAAACTTAAAGGAGATGTTCAGGAAATCCTTGTAAAGCATGGCTGGTTTCACAAGGCTTGAGACCAGGTTGGCGATCAGGATCAGGAACACGCCCGATTCGGGATGTTCTTTGTCGAACAACACCAGCAGGAAGAACAGGTTCAGTACAATATTCACCCCGATAGAAGCAAACTGGATTACGGCAAAACGTTTGGCCTGTTCTTCGGCCCTCAGGCGTGCCAGTGGCAGACTGGTGACGGCGTCGATGCAGACGATGGCGCCGATGAGGATGATGTAACCCGGATGCTCCGAAAACAGCAGCCAGTCGGCAATTTTCTGGTTAAAAAATAAAACGAACAAAAAGAACAGCGCATTCAGCCCGATAACGGTAAGAAAACTGTTGCGGAACACCTGCAGCTTATCTGCTTTGTCCTGGATATACCGGAAAAAGGACGTTTCCATTCCGAAGGTCAGGAAAACCATCAGGAATGCAGTGAAAGCGTATAATTGAGAAACAACCCCGTACTGTGCAGCTTCGTTATCAAAAACGTGCAAATACAGCGGAACCAACAGGAAATTCAGCATTCTGCCAAGAATACTTGACAGGCCGTAAACAGCTGTTTGTTCGAGTAATTTCTTTAAAGGATTCAATTATCCGCGAAAGTTTGGTTTGCGTTTTTCAATAAATGCCGTTGTACCTTCTTTAAAATCAGCTGTTCCGAAGCACGCTCCGAATTCGGTTACTTCCGTATCGAAACCTGCCTGTCCGCCCTTGCTGTAAAGCGCATTTACCGAACGAATAGCCGCCGCAATGGCCGTTGCTGAGTTGTTGATGATCTTACCGGCGATCTTTTGTGCCAATGGCAACAGTTCTTCCTGCGTGCAAACATGGTTTACCAATCCCCACGAAAGCGCTTCATCGGCAGAGATCATCCCTGCGGTGAAGATCAATTCATTTGCTTTTCCACGGCCGATCAATTGCGCCAGGCGCTGTGTTCCTCCGTATCCCGGGATGACGCCCAGGGAAACTTCCGGTAAGCCCAATTTTGCATTGTCAGAAGCGATACGGATGTGTGACGACATCGCCAGTTCCAATCCTCCGCCCAATGCAAAACCGTTTACCGCCGCAATGACCGGGGTTGTCATGTTTTCAATGAAGGTGAACAGCAATTCCTGGCCTTTGGCAGACAGCATTTTCCCTTCTTCCACCGAAAAGTGAGCAAATTCCTTGATGTCGGCACCTGCCACAAACGATTTTTCACCCGAACCAGTCAGGATTACCACGCCGGTTGACGCGTCGTTGTTGGCTGCTTCAAGCGCATTGTGCAATTCTTCGATCGTTGCTTTGTTGAGCGCGTTGAGCTGCGACGGGCGGTTGATGGTAATGGTTTGAATGTGTCCGGCTTGTTCTACAAGGATGTTTTCGTATGACATGATGAATGTTTTTGTAAAAATATCGACTTATTTTCAGAAACGGGCTTGAATGACGGCTTCTTTAAAAAACAAAAAAGCCAAAAACACTTTCAAACAGGCTTTTGGCTTTTCGCAAATGGTTCTAAAGCTTTATTTCATTCGCTTGTATTTCGTCTCGAACATTCCGGCGACATTTTCCACCATGTTTTCTTCATCAAGAGTTGTCAATTCAACGGATAGTTCTTCTGTTTCGCCTTTAATGGTATTGTACAAGGTGGTTCCTTCAACGCGGTATTTTCCTTCTTCGGTTGTGCCGTCACCATAATCCACAAAGTAGGTTCCGTCGGCTTTGTATTCGGTAACACTGGATCCGGTGCCCACTTCTTTCCATTTTCCGACAATCAATTCTTTCGCATCAGGCCCGCAAGCGGTAAACATAAAGGTTGTAACAAGGGCGATTAGTAGTAATTTATACATGGCGTTTGTTTTAAGTTAGACTCTAAAGATAGGTTAATTTTCTCAGCCAATGCCGTTGCAACCTACTTCTTTCGCAAACGCTTGTAAAGCTTGATTCCCATCATTAAACCGATACCCACTCCGAAAAATGCGATCAGCGCTTTCCACCAGGTGATTCGTCCTTGTGTGACCACCAAAAACACTATGGCAACCAACAACAGTGTCGCCACTTCATTCCAGATGCGGAGGTGCCCCGAAGTCCATTTCGAGTTCCCGTTCTTCAAACGATTCATGATGCCCTGGCAGATGAAATGGTAGACCAGCAAAACCCCGACAAATACCAGTTTCAATTGCATCCACGAAACTTCCAGCAGCGCCGGGTTGGCGTAAAGCATCAGCGTTCCGAAAATCACGGTCAATACCATGGCCGGTGTCGTAATGATGTACCACAGACGCCATTGCATGATGTTGAATTCACGCTGGAGGATGGTTTTTTCGACCTCCGGTTTCTGGTTGGCCTCAGTGTGGTAAATAAACAGGCGAACGATATAAAACAAGCCAGCAAACCAGCTCACCACGAAAATGATGTGCAGCGATTTGAAGATATCGTAGTATTCAACCATGTCTGACAATTCATAAAAAACGCCCCGGTATACGGAGCGTTCGGATTATACTTTCAAACCTTTAACCGTGCGGTCTTTACGTTTGGTTTTTTGCAGTTTTTTCAGAATCACCTGTAAGTGAGCACTTCCGGCGCCTTGTGATACAGTATAGGTCTCGTTACCGTAATCCACAATTCCGGCGGTGTTTTCCTTGGGTTCTGTCACCAGGTAGTATTTACCGCTTGTTTGGGTAGTACGCGTGTTGAATTTCAGTACTTTACCTGTTCCCAATTCAAAACGCACCACGATGGCATTGTTATCACCCATTTTTTCAAACACGCATTTTGTTCCCGGGTTGATGATCACACGATCGGATGTTTTGTTCGAATTAACGACCAATGCACCGTCATCGCCGGTCGATTGATTACCCGAAGAACTGCTTTTTTCCAAAATGATCACCGATGACGTGAAAAACTGCACTTTCATCAGGTTTTCCGGAGTCAGGTCAAACTCTTCTTTCAATTGGTCCGTGAAAGGAACTTTGGTCCCGCAGCTGGCTACAATCAATAGGATTGCGAAAAAAACAAAACTTCTCATAGGTATTTTTTTTACAAATGTAAGAATCTGTTTAAAGATTCAATTAGTTAGCTTACAAAATCAATGCCGTTGATGGTGGAAAGCCGAAATCCGGTCAAAAACCGACTATTGGTCCTCGGCATTTCGGTGTACCGGGTATATAACCGGACGACTCGGCGTGGCATCATTGACGAACGGAGCCGTTTCAATCGATAATAAATAAAGGCCGTCTTCTGCGGCATCGTCAATATAAATCAACTCGGTAATCGTTCGGTCAAAGCGCTGATTGTGTGGTACGCCCCAGAATGCATGGTGAAAAACCAACGCACCGTTATCCTGCTCCCGGTCTACCGACGGAACATCCACCAACAAGTGCTTAACGCCCGCTTTGTCAAGCAAATCTACGATTGCTGCATCAAAGTAAGTCGGGTTGGTCGACGAATAATTGGTCGAACGCTTCTTCGGATCGTTGGGCAGCGTGCGGATCAGCAAAGCTTCTGTTTCCGTGGATTGCAACGCATCAGCAACCTGCGAGGCAGTGACAACCGAATCCACCGTACCGTCGGGCAACGTGCGGTTTTCAGGCGTAATGCTGATGAGCTGAGCTTTCATAAACGGCTCGATCCTGACATCGTTGACCGAGTACACTTCGGGTGTAATATGCCCCAGGCACTCGGTATGCGTTCCGTGTCCGTGCGGGTTGAAAAAGATATTGCGGAAATTGACACTTCCACCTTCGGCCACCGAGCCCGTCCATTGGTCGGTACGTACCGGTTCAATTACCGGCGCATCGACGTACCAGGCGCGAGGATTTTCGGGAGAAGCCTGTAACGGTATCGAACAGTCAATTCCTTCGTTGGTGAGAATGTAAGAGCCGTCTTCCAGGAATAGTTGCATGCCCATATATTAAGGAAGTTTAACCACCATGGCTTTGTATTCTGTGGCGTAAAAATTGGTTCCCTGGCAACCCTGGTCGAGTTTCGAATTCTCGAAGTGCTCAATACGTCCTTCGGGACTCGGGTGCGTGCTCAGGAATTCCGGTGTCCGGCTTCCGCCCATTTCCTGGATCTTTTTGAAGAATCCCGCTCCGCCATCTGCCGCATACGGTGTAGGGCAGAGGTAGCGCACCGATGCTTCGTCTGCTTCCGTTTCATGGTCGCGCGAGAATTTCAGGCTTATGATTCCTTCGGTCACTTGTTTCAATAACTGGCGATCGCCAGCCAGGATGCTCAGCAATACATCAATCCCGTAAATCTTGGTCATTTGGCGGGTCGAGTGGCGTAAATCGGCGTGACCGATCTCGTGGCCCAATACACCTGCCAATTGCGCTTCGTTATCCAAAAATTTCAGAATTCCCGTATACACGTAAATGTATCCGCCCGGTGTACAGAATGCATTCAACGTACTGTCGTCGTGGATCACACGGATGCGCCACTGGAAATCGTCTTTGTGCTTGACATTCCCCGAGTTCAAAATGCTGTTGCGGATCTTGTATAAATAAGCATAAACTTCTTTGTTGCTGGCCGAGTCGAGCAGCGGATATTCTGCCTGGTTTCCATCAATTTCGGCTGCTACCTGTGCGCCGAGCTGACGGTCCTGGTCAATCGTGAATAAGTTAAAACCACCACCGCCGGTTTTAGAGGTCCCGCACATGGAAACAAGTAAACCGGTGGTTAATACAACTGAAGTAATGAATGCGATTCTTTTCATTGAAATGATTTTTTGCAAAAGTAAGTTTAATTTCTGTGGGTGAAATTGGAACTTCCTTTTTCTGATTGCAATTCAATAATGCGAAATCGTTTCGGATTTTCAGAAGAAAATTAAGAAATGTTATCATTTTTTCGGGAGTCGGCCGCGGCGGATCTGGTTTCCAAATTTGCCATTTGGCAAATTTACCATTTGGCAAATTTGGAAATTTTCGGGTGGAATCCGGAGCGAAATCCCGGGAGAAAAGTGTCAAATTTTAAAATTACAAACGTTTAAAATTGCGCAATTTTAGAATTTTAGAAGTGTCAAAGAAGTCCGGTTTCACTGGCCTGCAGAAGGGCTTCTGTTAACCATCGCACATTTTCACGGGATTTCCCCACCTCAAAAAATCCCCCTCCAAAACCGTCCGAAAAACCCCGTCATTGCGTACATTTGCCTGTGCAGACGCCCGAATTCGACATCCAGCTCAAATTAAAGACACTTCCCGACAAACCGGGGGTTTACCAATATTTTGACAAAACAGGTACGATTCTTTATGTCGGAAAGGCGAAAAACCTCAAAAAACGGGTCACATCGTACTTTACCAAAAACCACGACCAGGCCAAGACGCATATCCTGGTGCGTAAAATCGCCGATATCCAATACATCGTCGTTGACACCGAAATGGATGCGTTGCTGCTGGAAAACAACCTGATCAAAAAGTACCAGCCGCGCTATAACATCCAGCTCAAAGACGACAAGACTTATCCGTGGATCTGTGTTAAAAAAGAACCGTTCCCGCGCGTATTTTCGACCCGGCAAATGATCAAGGACGGTTCCGTTTATTTCGGGCCGTATGCAAGTGTGCGGGTGATGCAAACCTTGCTGGAACTGATTCGGGAGCTGTTTCCGCTGCGCACCTGCTCGCTCGACCTTGCTGCCAATAAGATTGAAAAACAGCAATACAAAGTGTGCCTGGAATACCACATCGGGAAATGCAAAGGTCCTTGTGAAGGGCATCAGTCGGCGGCTGACTACAACGAAATGATCGACCAGATTTCCGGGATCCTGAAAGGAAATATCGGATCGGTGATCCAGCATTTGAAGGTCATGATGCGCAATCATGCGGCTGAATACCGTTTTGAAGAGGCACAGGATTTGAAAGTGCGCATCGAATTGCTGGAACGTTACCAGGTAAAATCGACCATTGTATCGCCAACCATTGATCAGGTGGATGTGATCACGATGGTGGAAGACGACGATACCGTTTTTGTGAATTACCTTGTGGTCAATCATGGTGCAATCATTCACGGAATTACGGTCGAAGTAAAGCGCAAGCTCGACGAATCACAAGACGAAATTCTCTCGTTCATCCTGCCCGAAATGCGCGAACGTTTCCACAGTGAAGCGAAAGAGGTGCTGGTGGAGCGCCCGATGGACTGGGAGCTGGAAAACACCCGCCTTTTTGTTCCGCAGCGGGGCGATAAAAAAGCACTCGTGGAACTCTCGCTGCGCAACGCCAAATTTTACCGCCTCGAAAAGCTGAAGCAGGAAAAAATCAAAAACCCGGAACGCCATACCGAGCGAATCCTGGAACAAATGAAAAAAGACCTGCGCCTGAAGGAATGGCCGGTTCACATCGAATGTTTTGACAACTCCAATATCCAGGGCACGAATGCCGTTTCGGCCTGTGTGGTGTTTAAAGATGCGAAACCGAGCAAAAAGGATTACCGTCATTTTAATGTGCAAACCGTAGAAGGTCCGGATGATTTTGCGACCATGCGCGAAGCTGTTTTCCGTCGTTACCGCCGTATGCTGGATGAAGGCCAGAGTTTGCCGCAGCTCATTATTATCGACGGTGGAAAAGGACAATTGGGCGCAGCATTGGAAGCACTTGAAAAACTGGAATTGCGCGGTAAAGTGGCCATTATCGGGATCGCCAAGCGGCTGGAAGAATTGTTTTTCCCCGGCGACAGCCTGCCGTTGTACCTCGATAAGCGCTCCGAAACGTTAAAGGTTATCCAGCATTTGCGCAACGAGGCGCACCGTTTCGGAATTACGCATCACCGCAATCGCCGCAGCAAAGGTGCGCTCACCAATGAACTGGAACAGATAGAAGGCATCGGGCAAAAAACAGTGGAAATGCTGATCAGGCAATTCAAATCGGTGAAACGCGTGAAGGAACAATCGCTTGAAAGCCTGGCTTCCGTAATCGGGAACGCAAAAGCGAAGGTCGTGAAAAGCTATTTTGAGCAGGCGAATCCACAGTAAATTTCAGGGATCAAATTGAAAAGTGCCAAAGGGTCTTCTTCGTTTCGATTTTACACCGAAAAAATAATACATTTGTGGCCGATAAATAACGTTTTAGCAAAACAGTACTGCGAAACGTGAAACGAACCTGAAAACAACAAAAAATAAAGAGCATGAATATTCCAGCTACATTAAAGTATACCAAAGATCACGAATGGGTAAGCATCGACGGAAACGTTGCAACAGTGGGGGTAACCGATTTTGCACAAAGCGAATTGGGTGATATCGTATTCGTTGAAATCGAAACCGAAGGTGAAACAATGGGTAAAGAAGAAGTATTTGGAACGATTGAAGCGGTAAAAACGGTTTCTGACCTGTTCATGCCGGTTTCAGGTAAGATCGTTGAGTTCAACAGCGGATTGGAATCCAACCCGGAGGCTGTGAACAAAGATCCATACGGCGACGGCTGGATGATCAAAATCGAAATGAGCAACCCTGCGGAAGTGGAAGGGTTGCTTGACGCTGCAGCTTACCAGGCGTTGGTAGGGTAATTCTCATCCTGAAAATACGGAATCCCGTTATAAACTAAAAAGCGCAATGTGTAAACGTTGCGCTTTTTAGTTTCCTCAAAACTCGCACTCAAACTCAAACTTTCTTCTAAGAAGGATTTTTCGTAAGTTAGCCTTGTTCATCTAAAAAGAGATCAATGTTCCGTTTGCGACTGCATTCTTTTTCACCTTTTCTGCTTTTAGCGTTCCTGCTGATGGTGAACGGAAGCTTCGCCCAGACAGCCGACTCGGTGTACCTGGTAGTCGACCATCCGGCGGAGTTCCCGGGTGGGAGCGCCGAGATGCTTACCTGGATCAGGAATAATATGACTTTTCCCGACACGGAAGAGGACAACATCGTCAGCAGTTTTGTGGCGTCGTTTATTGTGGAACCTGATGGAAAACTCTCGCAAATACGGGTAATCAAAGGCGGAAGCCCGGAAATAAACAGGATCATTGCCGGCACCATCAAATCAATGCCGCGCTGGAAACCCGCTACGTTAAATGGCGTAATAGTCCGCTCGCAGTATCATTTACCGGTGAATATCTGCTTCAAATAATGACGATTCTCATTAAATAAAAAGCGGCCCCGTTATCGAAGCCGCCTGTTGAGTTGTTGCGCTACCCAACATTTTTTACTGCCTGACCACTCTGGCCACAAAGACCGAATTGTGATCCCTGATTCTTACAATGTACGTCCCCGCCGGGAAATTCGTCATGTCCAGTTCCTGTGCTGAAAGTGTTCCTGCGTCCACCGATTTTCCTTCCGGTGTAAACACATGATAGCCGGCGTTTTCTGAAAATGCGGTTGAAAACGTGATCTTCCCGTCGGTCGGGTTCGGAGAAACCGTGAAATCCATGATTTCGTTTGTGAGATCATCCGTCGAAAGCACGTTGATTGGAACATTCGTCACCACATAACCGCTGTCGCCAACACCGAATACAATCGAATCACCGTACGACGAAAAATCATAAATAGCATGGTCAACCGACTCATAAATCCACGATCCGTTGTTGCGGGTAAAAATCAGCCCTCCCTGATCAAAATACGATTTCGCACCGGCATAAACTCGGTCGTTTACCGCTAAATGAATACCATAGTAATCAGGGTAGAAAAAGGTTGCCATGTCAGTTTCATCCGACCAGGTAAGGCCACCATCGTGAGACCGCAATAAGCCGAACCCGGAGCCGTCCATGTGGTCAAAACCGGCGTAGCATAAGGTATCATCGATGATTGCAATCGAAAGTAACGGTACACTGTTCCCGTGCGGACTTGCAATGGAATCCCATGTTTGTCCGCCGTTGGTGGTGCGCAGGAAACGCCCGCCCTGACTCGACGCCAGTCCAAGCGATCCCCTGAAATCGATATCCGTGATCATGTTCAGGGAGTTCAGCGGAGAAGGATCGGAGATTACCGTAGCATACCATATACCGTTCACCAAAACATCGATTAGTTCGCCCTGGAAACAGCCCGATCCGCCGATCATGCCGTTGTTTTCATCAAAAAAATACATTCCCTGGTTGAAGCAGAGATTGCCTGAAAGTGGCAGGGCTGTCCAGGTAAGTCCGCCGTCGATTGTTTTGTACGATCCCGAATACGGCCCAATAGCCGCAAAGCCGATGTTTTCGGTAATGAATTGCAGTTTCACGAAATGTTCACCGTTGGGATAAAAAGTAATACCGGAAAAAGCAACCGGGTTCCAGGTTTGGCCACCATCGGTTGTTTTCAGCAGCAAGCTGTCGTTTCCGCCTATATAACCAACAGTTGACGAAGGAAAATCGATCGTATTGAGTTTGTTGGTAACTCCCGTTGGGATTTGGTACCAGTTTTGCGCTGTTGCCGACATTCCGCCGGTAAGCAACGCAAGAAAAAGAATGACAAGTTTTTTCATAACGAACGTTTTATCTTGAACAAACATACGATATGTACGGGCGGCAGGAAAGGTACAATTCCTACTTAGACGTGTACTTTCTGGAACTCCGACGGTGGAATCCCGGTCTGATTTTTAAAGAATTTACTGAAGTGCGCCGGGTCGTCAAACTGCAGGTCGAACGCCACTTCTTTGGCGCTCATCCCGGTATTCAGCAGGCGCTGTGCCTCGGTAATGATCTGTTTGTAAATGATCGTGCTGGCCGAATTGCCGGTTTGGGTCTTGACCAGTTCGTTCAGCTGCTTTTCGGTCACGTGCAGCAAAGCGGCATATTCCTTCACCTTTTTCAGCTCGCGAAAACTGCGGTAGAGCAATTTCCGGAACTCCTGGTAGATCTTTCCGTTGGCCGAAGACTGCTTCGGGACAAAAGCCGGCCGTACCCGCAAACAATGCAGGCAAAGGAGCGACAATTGATGCAGTACAAATTCCTGTTTCAACGGATGGTCGGTCGAGTAATCTTCCCAAATCCGGTTCGCAATATCACAAATCTGCTTTTGCTGTGGCTCGTCGAACAGGTAGTTGGGCGTGTATTCAAGTACGGAATAACACGTATGATCAAACAGGAAATCACCGATCAGGGTGTCACTGAGCGAAGCGGCATGGAACAGGATTACATAGCCGTTGGAATTCAGCGCGCGGTTGACCTGGTGCACCTTACCCGGGGCCACAATGTGAATGGAACGGTCATGAATCGGAAACGACTCGAAGTCGATCACATGTGTGCCGCCACCTTTCTCAAAAACAAACAGTTCGAAATATTCGTGACGGTGGGGTGCAGTGTAATCATATTCCAGTAAACTCCCCAATTGATTGACAACAATCTGCAGGTGTTTCTTGTCCTTAAACTCATGAATTGGAATCATGGGATTAAAAGTAGGAAAAGCATTGAAACAGAGCAACTCCCACATTCGGGGTATTCTTAGAATCCAACGAGCGACCTATTGAAATGCATGGAAAACATGTTGAACGGTTGGGATGGTCGCTTTTTTACCGGAAAGGAGTTTATACACAACCGGTTGATTTTCAACGCAAAGGCGCAAAGTTCGCAAAGCCATGGTTTTTTGAAGCATAATGCATTTTTAAGTACGCAAAGTTGATCTTCTTTCTAACTAAAAACCAACATCGCCTTAGGGTGAATGTTATTCACCCAAACCTTTGCGAACTCTGCGTCTTTGCGTTGAGCTTAAGTTCTTTGTATTTCATCGTGTCAGCATGTTTTTGCGTTCTTTGTAACACGCCAAACCGTTCCTTTTCTTTTGTGTCCGCCTGAGGCGGATGGTGAATTTTTCCCTATCTTCATCCAAAAATTGGCCCAATGAACATGTTCCGCTTTTTTACCATTGCTCTATTGGCACTGATTACCGTTACTTCCTGCATAGCCGTTAATTCAACCAACGTGCCGGGCAAAAAACTGGAGAAAATTCCAAAGGATCTTTGGGGAAAGTACGAGCTGGAATATCCCCAGTCACTTACAATGGGTGGTGAAACTGAAAAAACTTATGTTACGTTGAGTGCTACCGAAGCAATTATTGAAAACAGCGAGGGAACTACCGTTAGTAAATTGGGCGATTCGTTGTTTTTCTCGACGATTGGCAGACAGCAGTATATTTCGCTTGGCGCCGGCGAGATGTACAACGTGTTTAAACTGGTGAAGAGCGGGAAAGACTTAGAGCTTTATACGATGTCAGGTAACGTGTCGTCGGCCGGTGATCTGAGTGGCTACTTTACGGATGTAAGAGAAATTTATGATAAAGCGGACGAAGACGGTGAATCGGTTGTTGAGAGTTACCTCGTAACAATCGATGACAAAAAACTCAGTAGTTATTTCGATAGCGACGTGCCGTTAGGCGAACCGTTTATCCTGAAAAAACAAGAATAGTTAAGCTGTTAAAATGAGATTTAAACTACTAGTCGCCGGCTGTTTCCTGTGGTTCTGTACTACAGCGTTTTCGCAGCAATTCGGAACGATCCTGGTAAGCGATTACGATGATGTAACCGCCTCTGTTGAAGATGTTTCGGTTTTCCTGGGCGACGAACTGCTCGGTAAAACCAATCATTTGGGACAATTCGACCTGCCGCGTAAGGTAAAAGGGACGCTCACGCTTTCACGCACGGGCTACCAGTCGCAGGAAGTGCGCTTCAAAAGCAAAAAAGACGTTTCCCTCGATGTCTATTTACAGGTTGTGCAGCAGCAATATGACCAGAAGAGGTTCGATGCCGAAAAGCTCATTTATGCGACTTGTGTTCCTGAAAATGTTGAAACCCTGTATCCGGCGAATAAGCAGGATGAAACAATGACTGCGGCAGTCAACACGTACTTCGAAAGTTACATGCGTTACCCGAAGCGCGCCATCGCCAATAAAGAGCAGGGAACCGTGCGGGCTATGGTCCTGATCGAAGCGGACGGAACAATTTCATGCATTCAATTGATTAACCGTATTTCGTTTGAACTGGACCAGGAAGCTTATCGCTTGCTTTCCATGATGCCCGATTGGATTCCGGCCCGGAAAAACGGTTCGGCGGTGTCTTCCAGTTATGAGATCAGCGTACCATTTGTCCTGCCGAAGTAAGCATTGGTCGATTAGTACCTTCCAAATCAAGCTAATTTAGCCGATAGTGCGTAGCTTTGATAACCTGTAAAAGTGCAAACAGCTAATTCTATGAAATTCAACTTTTTCCTTTCTTCCCAAATCACCCGAAGCGCCCTTGCTGTAGTTGCCTGTGCTTTTTCAGTTTCACTGGTCGCTCAGCAGGATTTCAATCATTTCCAAACGCTGGTAGCTCAGGGATCCATTTCGGATGATTTTACCAAAACCACCCGCGATAAGATCCTCGAAGACAAAGGAACGCGCGGCGATCTGAATACGACCCAGGAACGCATTTTTCTCGAAGGCATTCACCAGGGAATCGATCAGTTGCTGCACTCGGGTTCAGTGATCTATGGCGACGAGATTTCACTTTACGTAGAAGCCGTAGCAACCAATCTTTTGAAAGACGAACCCGAATTGTTGTCCAAACTCCGGTTTTATACCATTAAATCGAACGAAACCAATGCCTTATCAACCGACCAGGGAATTATTTTCGTGACTACCGGGCTTATTTCACAGCTTACTTCCGAAGCGCAGTTGGCCTACGTACTGTCGCACGAAATAGCGCACTACACCGAAAAACATGTCATCGAGACCTTCGACTGGAAAAACAACAACAAGTACGAACGCAACCGTATCGAAAGGTTGAGCGCCCATACCCGCGAACACGAATTTGAAGCGGATAAACTGGCGTTAAAACGTTATCACGCAGCGGGTTATTCCGACGATGAGATTATTTCAACTTTCGATGTATTGATGTATTCCTACCTGCCGTTTGATGAGGTGGAATTTCCACGAAGCTATTATTCGACCGATCGGATGTTCATCCCGGAGTCATTTTTCGCGACTAAAAAATACCCGATCAAAGCCGAGGAAGATTACAATGATGAACGCAGTTCGCACCCGAACATCAAAAAGCGAAAAGATGCTGCACTGGAAGCGCTTTCCAATTACAACGATTGGGGAACGGTGATCAACTCGCAGGGTGAAAGCAAGTTCATTTACATTCGCAACCTGGCGCGTTTCGAGAGCCTGCGTACCGACATCATCGATGCCAATTTCGGCCAGGCATTGTATTCCGTTTTCCTGCTCGAGCGCGAATTTCCGCAATCCGTTTACCTCAAACGAATGAAAGCACAGGCCTGGCTTGGGTTAAGCCAATTCAAGGCCGAAAACATGGAAAGCAAAGCCATTCCTGCTTCTAGTGATTACGAAGGTGAGAGTGCGGCGCTGTATTTTTTCCTCAAAAAGCTCAACGACAATGCGGTTTTTTCACTGGCAATCCGCAATATTTATGATATTCAAAAAGAACTGCCCGAAGATGAAGTGGTCAACGGTGTAATGGAGCGCCTGCTCGAAACGGTTGCCGAAAGCGATCAATTCAGTCTCTCGAAATACAGTAAAAAGAACTTCCATGAAAGCGCCGAGCTGTCCAAACCGAAAGTGGATACCACCCAGGTGGCAGATACACTGAAAACAGTGGAGCAGAAATCGAAATACGAGAAGATCAAAACGAAAAAAACGACCGGGAGCGAGAGTTTTGACTCCACGAAATTTTACTTCTACGGCCTTTCAGACATTATGTTGGATTCGGCTTTCGTGCTGAAATACAATGAGATTTCGAAACGCATTACGAAGGAAAAAGCAGAAAAAGAGGCTTACAGCAAGCTCACGGCAAAAGAACGCTATGAGCTCGAAAAAGCCCAGGGCAAGGAAGCAACCAATAAATTGGCAATGGGGCTCGACAAGTACATCCTGGTGCAGCCGGGCATGGTCTATTACAAACGAAACGGCCTCGACAGGGAACAATCGGAGAAGAGCCTGCAAGACCTGTATATGGCGTTGAATGAAACAGCTGCCGAGCTGGGGATCGAACAAACGACCATCGACCAGCAAAGCCTGTCTCTCTCAGGAACCGTAGCCTTCAATGAGCGCAATACGCTTTATTCCCTATTGGAGCAAACGGCCCATTACGAAGGCGTTATGGCATACCCGGTAGACCACGACGCGCTGAAGGAAATTGAAGAGCATTATGGAACTTCCAACATCTTGTTTACAGCAGTAGAGCATTACTACGACGCCGATATCAATCCCTTGCTGATCTGGTGCAGCGTGGTGCTGTTCCCAACACTACCGTTTACGATATTGGGTTATCTTCCTGCAAAGCTGATGACCGGTCACCACAGTGAAATTACCGTGCTGGTACTCCATGCAAGCGATGGCAAGCTGGCCAGATCGTCGCAGGGCGAGTTGCGCAACCGGCCGCTGAAACACTACCTTGGAGCGCATTACTATAAGGTATTAAGCTTACTTCAACAAACACCGAAACAATGAAACAGTCGCTGATTATTCTTGGTTTAGCCGCTCTTTCCACTGTTTCGGCCTGGGGCCAAAGCACCGGGTTTTACGGTAAGAAAGCATTTGTGGAATTCTCCGGTTTAGGATCAATGCCTTTATTGATCAACATGTTTAGTAATTACGATTATTACGTGAAAAGGGGGTCAGGCCTTACAACAGGAAAAGACCGTTTCAATGGCGGATTCACGGGTGGAGTGGGCATACAGATCAACCCGGAGGCAGCGATCAGCTTTAATTTTGGATTGTCTTACCTCAATACCGTCGGACCGGAAGCGTTATATTTTCCCACGGGCGATAATTTTTATTCTGTTTACGTCAACCACGAAAATCTCACGATTCGTTCGATGACCCTGATGCCGGTACTTCATTTTGCCTCTAATAAATCAACCATTATGCCCGCCGGGTTTTCACATGAAATTGGTTTCGGTTTTGTACGCACAAAAGTCCTGGAAAGGGATTACGTATTTACAGGATCTGATGATTATGGTAATGAATTCTACTACAACGGGGATTATCATAATATCAATGAATTTATGGACAGTGTTGTGAGCGTAAACGGGGATTATATTGACTACGGGCAAACCTATAAAGGTTTTACAATTATGTACGGTATAAAAATGCGTACTCCGGTCAGCAAACAGCTGATGATCAATTATGGGATACGCTATACGTACAATATTGCCTCAAACAATTTCCAGTACAATGTTACACCGAATTCGTACGAAAAGGCGCTCAATAACGAAATAGAAAATTCGATCCGAGCGACACGATTGCGCTCCTTTATTAGCCTGCAACTGGGCCTAACCTGTCTATTCTGAACCATGAAACAGCTTTTGTTATCCTTCGTTTTTAGTCTGTTCGCGATTGTTGCGACCGGGCAGAAACATGGTGCGATTCAATTACAGAACTTTGGTTTCGCAGAGATCAATTTTGATGAAGCGCAGTTTTTTGCCGGAGATCAATTCCTGGGAAACGCAGATAATAGCGGCTTCTTTCAACCGAAAATGGCGGTTAAAAAGAAGATGACGATCATCCACCCGATGTGCGATACCTTGTTGATGGAAGAAAAACTATCGGAGGGTGATTATCTTTTTGTGAGGCTGCATTCAAAAAAAGGACTTGATTCCACTGCGAAAGCAGCTTTCCTGGAAAATTACACGCCGCAGTGTGGTGATTACGCCATTGAGAAAAACTGCGATTCACTGGCAGCATTTACCGGTGGGATGCAAAAGATGAAAAAGTTCCTGGCCGACAATATCAGGTATCCTCAATCTGCTGTAGAGCTAGGTATTTCCGGGAAGGTTTACCTCACATTTATTGTAGATGAATCGGGGAATGTAAGCTGCGTTGAATTGGCCAAATCAAGCGGGCATGACGAAATTGATAAAGAAGCAATCCGCGTGGTGAAAAAATTCCCGAAGTTCACACCGGCACTAAAAAATGGCGTCGCCGTAAAATCGGTTTACTTTATGCCGGTTTCGTTCCAGTTATTTTAATGATTATTTCCCCTTATCGCTTTTTCCGCCTTCGAGCTGCTCAATACGTGCCTGGAGCTCTGAAATTTGCTGGGAAAGCAGGATGATTTGCTCACCCATCGCATTTTTGTAGATCAGTCCTTCCTCACCGATATTGGCCATCGATTCCAAACCGAGTAATTCGATCGGGTCTTTGTCTAAAATAGCAGCAATCTGGAATAAACGGGAAACAGTAATGTCTGTCACACCGCGTTCAATGTTGGAATAAGCGGCATTGGTCAAACCCAATTCGGTTGCTACATTTTCCTGGCTCAAGCTCTTCGTTAAGCGGGCCATTCGTATACGGATTGCAATTTCCTCTTTCATGCCCTTAAAATTACGGGCAGCAGGCTTAGAAGGTGTTGAGCTAAAATAGAATAAAGTCATTCTGAGTAGACTTCATTCACTTTGGTTTACTTTTAGATAGTAGAAATGGTTTTTAACGCCTCAAACTTAATAACTTGAAGTCGCGCCACCTACGTGTTCAATCGGATGCCAGGTTGTTTTCAACTCCTGGACATCGGTAATGAAATATGGGTTTTCCAGCGTTGCATTGGCAAAATCATGAGTGTAAGCCACCACGCGTTTTACGTTTACAACGGCTCCCGCTTCCAGCGCTGTTGCATGCGCTTTATTACCACCGGCATACACCACAGCGTTAATGTCCATGTGCGAACCGAATTGATCGATCAATTCCGTCTCTTTCCCGGTAAGGATATTCACCACACCGCCTGGCAGGTCCGAAGAATTCAAGACTTCGGCAAAGGTAACTGCGCACAAGGGCAACTGTTCCGAAGCCAATACCACACACGAGTTTCCACCGGCAATGACCGGCATGATCACCGATACCAAACCGATCAGCGATGAATCCTGCGGGGCAACAATGCCCACAACGCCTGTCGGTTCGTAGGTCGAAAAGTTGAAATGCGAAGAAGCTACCGGGTTTACCGCGCTGAACACCTGGGTGAATTTATCGCACCAACCGGCATAATAGACAATGCGATCTACTGCCAGGTCGACTTCCTGTGCAGCTTTTGCCTGGGTGGAACCTTGCCTGACCAGCTCACCGATAAACTGATCACGACGGCCCTCGAGCATTTCCGCGATGCGGTAACACACCTGGCTGCGGTTAAACGCCGAACGCTCCGACCAGCCTCCAAACGCTTTACGCGCAGCAACCACGGCATTCCGCAAATCCTTCCGTGACGACAGGCACATATTGGCCAACGGCTGTCCTTTCTTATCCACCGGTGCATAGTATCTTCCCGATTCTGTCCGCGGGAACTGCCCGCCGATGTAGATTTTGTAGGTTTTTAGTATTTCGATTCGTTCCATAGTCACTCAAATGTAAAATTGAAAATGTAAAATTGAAAAGGCCAGCGTTTTGTCCAATGAGCATTTTGCTGCGTTTTAAGGATGATAGCGCTTAAAATAAGTAAGAGCTCCGATGCTTCCTTTTTTAATTTTACAAATTCCACATAGTCATGTTCGATAAATTCAGTTAATAATTCTAACCAATACAAGCTTTCGTCACATTCTTTCTGAGCGATAGCCAGTTTATTTACAAAGTCCTTTTTGCTGACGGCATTTCTAGCTTCGCGAATATTCGCTCCAACCGAGGTTGAAGAACGAGAAAGCTGTTTTGTAATAATGTATTCCCGTTCATTGTCAGCAATTTATTTGCATAATTTCAAGGTTTGTAAAGCGAATTCGAATGTGCGTTCTTTGATGTCTTTTGGTTTCATAATTTTGAACTTTCTTATTTAAGTTAGTCAAAAACACCATTTCCAAACCACCAACCACAAATTATTTACACCCCTTCCTTTTCAATTTTACATTTTCAATTAATAACTAGTTCTCCACTTCCAAATAAGCCCCCAGCCCATGCAATCCTCCTTCTCTTCCGAAGCCGCTTTCTTTGTAGCCACCGAAAGGTGAAGTCGGGTCGAATTTGTTGTAGGTATTCGCCCAGACAACGCCTGCACGAAGTTTCGTTGTAAGGTTAAAAATGCGTGATCCTTTATCCGTCCAAACGCCGGCCGCCAGGCCATAAGGCGTGTTGTTGGCTTTTTGGATGACCTCGTCGATTGTGCGGAAAGTCTGGATCGTCAGTACCGGTCCGAAAATCTCTTCCTGCGCAATGCGGCTCGATTGCGCCACATCGATAAACAAGGTCGGTTTGCAGAAATACCCTTTCTTTGGCAATGCACAGCTGCTTTCAAAAATCGTGGCGCCTTCCAGCTTGCCGATTTCGATGTACTTCCGGATGGTCGTGAGCTGCTCTTTCGAGTTGATTGCACCAATATCCGTGTTCTTATCCAGCGGATCACCTACGTACAAGGTTTCCAGGCGGTCTTTTAGTTTTTGGATCACCTGGTCGGCTACCGATTCCTGCACAAACAGGCGCGATCCGGCGCAGCAAACATGTCCCTGGTTGAAGAAAATGCCGTTCACGATTCCCTCAACCGCCTGGTCGATCGGCGCGTCGTCGAAAATGATATTGGCCGATTTACCACCCAATTCCAGTGTCAGTTTTTTCCCGGTTCCTGCAACTGCCTTTTGGATCAGTTTGCCCACGTTGGTAGAACCTGTAAAGGCAATTTTGTTCACATCGGGGTGATTGACAATCGCAGCACCCGTATCGCCGTAACCGGTCACGATGTTTACCACACCTGCCGGCAGTCCTGATTCATGAATGATCTCTGCCAGGAGCATGGCGGTAAGCGGGGTTGTTTCAGCCGGTTTGAGCACCACTGTATTTCCTGCCGCCAGCGCCGGACCTATTTTCCAGGCAGCCATCAACAGCGGAAAGTTCCACGGAATGATCTGACCGGCAACGCCCAGCGAACGCATTTTGCGATTCGGGAATGCATAGTCGAGCTTATCGGCCCAACCTGCGTAATAGAAGAAATGATTGCAGGCCAGCGGAACGTCCACGTCGCGCGATTCGCGGATGGTCTTACCGGCATCAAGCGATTCTACTACGGCCAGTTCGCGGGCTTTTTCCTGCATCATGCGTGCAATGCGGTAGATGTATTTTCCGCGTTCCTTTGCCGGCATTTTCGACCAAACGGTGTCATAGGCCCTGCGCGCCGCTTTCACCGCTTTGTCTACATCTGCTTCCGATCCGTAAGCCACTTCGGCAATTACTTTTTCGGTTGCCGGGTTCGACGTTTCGAAGTATTTCCCGGAAGCGGGTGCCACAAATTTTCCGTCGATGTATAGGTCGTAGCGCTTTTTCAGCTGCACATGCGAGGTGCTTTCAGGGCTTGGAGAATAATCCCAACCACCTGAAAAATCGAATGCCGGAGTTTCTGTCTGCTTGTTTTTTGCCATGTTCTTTTAGTTCCGTGAATCAGTCGATGGAGAAATAATCGGCCGATTGATAATGTCCTGTTTCCTGTTTCATGATCTGCATCAGCACGTCGTTGGCCAGCGAGCTCGCCCCGAAGCGAAACCACTTATTGTTGAGCCAGTCGTTACCCAGCGTTTCTTTTACCATGACGAGGTTGTGCAGCGCCAGTTTTGAATTGGAGATGCCGCCCGCCGGTTTCATGCCCACTTTCACGCCGGTAGTCCGGTAAAAATCCTTAATGGCGCAGAGCATCGTATACGCAACCTGCATGGTTGCCGCCGGTTGAATTTTACCGGTCGATGTTTTGATGAAATCGGCACCTGCGTACATGGCAATGTCACTTGCCCGGCGCACCTGGTCGAGCGAAGCCAGCTCACCTGTTTCCAGGATTACTTTCAACCGCGCTTTGCCACAGGCTTCCTTGATCGCCGCAATTTCATCGAACACAAAGTTATAATCGCCGGCGAGGAATTTCCCGCGTGAGATAACCATGTCGATCTCGTCTGCGCCATGTTCAACAGCGTATAAGGTATCGCTGATCTTGATCGACATCGGTGCTTGCCCGCTTGGAAAAGCCGTAGATACCGAGGCGATCCTGATGCCCGAATCACCGACTGCTTTTTTCGCTTCGGCCACCATCGACGGGTACACGCAAATAGCGGCTACGGTTGGCAATCCGGGATGGAAATCGTGCAAATGTTGTCCTTTGTAGCACAACTGGCGTACTTTTCCCGGCGTATCTTTTCCTTCCAGCGTGGTAAGATCGATCATGTTGAGCACCATTTTCAGGCCCTGCATTTTTGCTTCGTTCTTGATGCTTCGGGTTTGAAAACGCGCTACGCGTTCTTCCACGCCTACTTTATCAACCGTTGGTGATAAACGAAAATCGGGAACGTTTTTATGAGTTTTGTTTACTGTCATATCCTTGACACAATGGTCTGTGATTCAAAGATAGGAAACCATGGCAAAGAACAGGTCAATTTCGTTAAAGAACTGATGCTAAAAGGAATTAGCAATCATTGATAATGTTTGGTTGTTACTTTTTCGGAAACCTGACATTGTGAAGAAAACAAACTAATGATTATGAAAACGATGCTGACTTTTATAACCTGTGCCGTTACAGGTTTCATCTTCGCGCAATCGACCGCCCCTTTGGATGTGAAGGTGCTGAGCGAAAGCGGAAAACCCTATGTTGGTGATAAGATCTATTTTGTGGGACAAACCTCCAAAGCATCTTTTTCAGGTGTGACCAACGCTGCCGGTAAGTTTCACATCGAACTGCCGCAGGGAGATGTTTATGACATTAAGATCATGAGCATCGGTGACGAGCTGGAGTACAATACACTGGAAATCCCGGTATTGAAAGAAGGCGAAATGTTTGAAATGATGGAGCTGGAAATCATGTATGAAGCGGCAAAGAATTATACATTGGACAACCTGCAGTTTGATACCGGTAAATCGACGATCAAAACCGTCAGTTTTCCCATCCTGGACAACATTGCCGAGTTGATGCTGCTAAAACCGACGATGAAAATTGAAATTGCCGGGCATACCGACAGCGATGGTGATGATGCCGCCAACCTGGCTTTGTCTCAGCAACGTGCCGATGCCGTCAAACAATACCTGGCTAAAAAAGGAATCGCTGCAAACCGGATGGCTGCCAAAGGTTACGGCGAAACCAGGCCGATTGCGGATAACGGAACAGCGGCGGGTAAACAGCAGAATCGCCGGACAGAAATCAGAGTGTTATAAAAAGATGGTTTGGGTAAACAATGATGTAGACTCGGGATGTTGCCGGGCCACATTGTTGTTTGTTTTGGAAATAAAAATGCCGGCGATTAATCGCCGGCATTTTCTATAAAGAGAATTGTGTTGCATTATTATCGGCCCGGAACCATTCCGTGCCCGTAGTTACGCCTTTCCTAACTGGTGCAACAAGCGTAAATGCTGCAGAATTGCACCACCGAATGTACGGTGATAATGGTACTTCACCCCGAATTCCTGTGCTGTCTTGCGCACGATGCGCGAAATTTTCGGGTAATGAATGTGCGAAATATCCGGGAACAAATGGTGTTCGATCTGGTAATTCAATCCACCGACATACCAGGTAAACGCAGGGTTCCAGTTCGAAAAATTGGCCGTTGTCATCATTTGGTGCTTTGCCCAGCTGATGTCTTCGTTTTTTTCACCGTAGGTTTCTTTCGTCAAAAACTCGGTTTCCGGCATAACGTGCGCAATCTGGAATACAAACGCCAGGATGGATCCGCAAACAAAATGCATCGCGAAGAAACCGATCAGCCATTGCCACCACGCGATATCCATTACCAGCATCGGGATGAGGGCAATATACACGTAATAAGCTACTTTGGAAATGATCAGATGCGAAAGTGCTTTTGCAAGGCTGGTGTTCTGCGATTTCAACAAGCCGTTTTTGTGGTACTTGATCAACTGCACAAAATCTTTGTTGGTCATCCAGGAAAAGGTCATCAATCCGTAGAAAAACCATGCGTAGAACACCTGGAAACGGTGCATTTTTTTACGCGGTTCGTTGGGTGAGAAACGGAGTACGCCTACGGGCGCGATGTCCTCGTCCATGTCATGAACATTGGTGAAACTGTGGTGCAGTACATTGTGTTGAATGCGCCAGTTGGTACTGTTTCCGCCTAAAATTTCCATCGAAAAGCTCATGGCTTTGTTGACCCATTTGTAACGGGAAAACGAACCGTGATTGGCGTCGTGCATGATGGAAAGCCCGATTCCTGCCATTCCGACACCCATCGTGCCGGCAAACAACAGCATGGCCCATGCATTGTCAATTACCCCGAAGACCATCAGGAAATAAGGCAAAAGATAGAGTGAAAACATCAACGGAACTTTCAACAGAATACGCCAGCTTCCGTATTTTTTGAGATTGTTACTTTTTAAGTATTCATCAACGCGTTGAGAGAGTTTTTTGGAAAAAGGATCACTCTTGGTGAGTTTGATATATTGCATAATTCTACGAGACACAAGGAAATAAGAGTGCCTCAAAAACAAAAATAATCATTCTTCGACGCTTCGTGATGTGTTTTTCGACGAATTCTCACATTCCTATGTGAAATGCCTGTTTATGAGGCACTAAGCAATTGTTAAATTACTTACCGTTCCAGTTTGTCATGGTCAGTCCCAGGCCGATCGTTGCAAAACTTTTGATGAATTCGGCTGCTGTTTCGATGCGCTCCGTGAGTGTTTCGCGTTCTTCGGCGCTCCATTCCCCCAATACATAATCGACCTGCTGGCCTTTGTGAAAGTCATTCCCGACCCCAAAACGAAGCCGTGTGTATTCCGTTGTATTGATGGTTGCCTGGATGTCTTTCAAGCCGTTGTGTCCGCCGTCGCTTCCTTTTCCTTTCATGCGCAATTTACCAAAGGGCAAGGCCAGGTCGTCGGTAATCACAACCAGGTTTTCACGCGGAATTTTTTCCTGCTGCAAGTAATAATTCACCGCTTTCCCCGAGAGGTTCATGTAGGTGGTCGGCTTTACCAAAATTAATGTGCGGCCTTTGTATTTCACTTCGGCTTTTTCGGCTACTTTCTGAAGTGAAAACGTGCCACCGAGTTCTTTGGCAAGCGCTTCGACTACTTTGAAACCGATATTATGACGCGTTTCGGCATACTTCGCTCCGGGATTTCCAAGTCCGACTATCAGGTATTTCATCAACTATTATTTGTGATACAAAGATATATGCAATGTGAATTGAAAATGTAAAATGTAAAATTGAAAAGGGCTTCGCTCTGATCCAAGCCTTCTTTTCAATTTTACATTTTCAATTATTGAGTCCTGTCCCGTTTCAAAAATTCTCCCAAATGTTCCTTGTATTTTCTCCCAATCGGAAGTGATCGGTTGTCGCGCAGGGAAACTTTCAGACTGCTGGAACGGATGATGAATTTAGGGTTTACGATATGCGATTTGTGAATCCGAACGTGGGTTTCGTTAAGTACTTCTTCCATGGCTGAAATACTAATACGTAGCAGACGCGGCTTGGCATCGTCCGAAATCAGCTCACAATAGTTGCCGCTTGCTTCTACATGGATCAGTTTAGATACGTTGACGGTCACGGTTTCCGATTCCACCGGTATGTCGATAAACACATCTGCGGTTTCGGTTTTGTGATTGAGCTTGTACAAGGCCAGTTGCAGGTTGGCTACCAATGTCGGTTTGTCGACCGGCTTGATGAGATACGCCTGCGGGTTGGTTTTGATCGCTGCTTCGAGGGTTTCGACGTCACTGAAGGCCGTAATGAAAATGAATGGCTGGCCGGTACTTTTGGCAATGTATTCACCAATTTTCACACCGCTCATGCGTTCGTCCAGGTTGATGTCGAGCAACACCACGTCAGGCTTTTCGATGTGTAGTTTTTCAATGGCTTCGACGCGGTTTTTGGCGATGCCGCAAACGGTAAAACCGGTTTCGATACAGGTTTCCTTGATATACTCTGCAATGATCAGTTCGTCTTCACAAATGAGGATTTTCATGCGCTTAATGTAAAGGGATTTTCAGGAACCAATGGGCCCCGTTATCGTTTCGCCATTCCGTTGTACCGCCAATTTGTTCCATTAACAGCTGAATGGCCTTGATGCCCAGCGAGTTGCTGGTGGACGGATCAAAACCGGGTTTGAAGCCTTCGCCGTCATCATTGATCTCTACCAGCAACCGATCATCGATTTGAGTCGTAACGATCCGGATAGTAAGCTCCTCCTGGTTGGTGTGCTTGAGCGAGTTGAAAATGATCTCGTTGGTTACCAGGCCAATGGGAATCGCTTTGTCAATCGGGAGCAAAACGGCGTCGCCTTCACAGGAAAACTCGACATCGCTGAAACTTGCCGTTCCGATGATGGATTCGCCCAGGTTATGGAGGTACTGGCGAATGTTCACCTGCTCATTCGTTTGCTCGCGGTAGAGCATTTCGTGCACCATGGCCATGGCGTTGAGTTTCATTTCCGACTGACGAATGAAATGTCCGATGCTTTGATCGCCGGCATATTTTTCCTGCAAACGCAAAAAACCCACCATTAGCTGGAAATTGTTTTTCACCCGGTGATGCAGTTCCCTGAACAGGAATTCTTTGTCGCGAATGAGTCCGGCCAGCTGAATGTTGTTGGTGCTCAATTCGGCCGACTGTGCCTCGATGCGTTTTTTAGCCGTTCTGAATTGGATGGACAGCAAAATGGCCACCAGCAGCAGGATACCGATTATGATCAGTACTGCCACCAGGTAAGCGAATTGTTTTGCCTGGGCATTGCGGTCTTTTTCCAACAGCCTTTTATCAAGGCTCAGCGAGTCACGGGCAGCGTTTACACGCGCAATCTCGTGTTCCTTTTTAGCCGATTCGTATTTTTCTTCCAGCTCGGCAACGTCCCTGGAATAGCGAAGCTCGTTTAGCTTTTCCACTTCGCGCAGCAGCTTGTGGGTGTGATCCAGTGCCTTTTTGTAGTTGCCCGTTTTCTCGTAGACATTGGCCAATACCTGGTGGACTTCCTTTTTCCGATGTGCGAGCATGGAATACGAATCGATCCATCCCAAAATACTTTCTCCGGTCCTGATCACTCTTGGGTAGTCACCATCGTTGTAGTATTCGTGAAAAACGGTAATCAGCAGGTTATGGTACTGGTCGGGATAGCGGTCTTTAAAAATTGCCAGCGCCTGGTTATAGCGGGTAATCGCAGCATCGTGTTCCCGCAAAATGGAATACGAAAAACCAAGCTCGGAAAGCAGCCTGCCGCGGACATCACTGTTTTGCTGAAGCGTCGTGTGGTTTAGTACGGAGTCGAGAAGATGGGCTGCCTGGCGGGCATATTTCGGTTCCTGCCGGTTAACGGCCAGCTGGTTCAGGGTTGAACCATAGGTATTGAGATAACGGACCCTCCCTCCCTGGTCTTGAGTTTTTTTAAGAAGCGTGAACCCGCTTTCCAGCAGCTTTTTCGCCAAAGGAATATTGCCGAGATAAAGGTAAACGCCCGCACGGTATTCCCTTATGAACAGGATCTGGTGGGTATTGCCGAAAGCCACAGCCAGTGAGTCGGCTTTTACCAACATTTTCAGCGCTTCATCATCTTCGTAAAGGTCGGATGAATTGATGCCGCTTAAACAATAAAGTCCGGCCAGTACCAATGCTTTTTTAGGACCGTTATAGTTCAGCTGTTTGCTCAGCAGCTGGTTACTTTGGGTGTATTTCTCTTTCTCCCGCAGTTGAATGGCTCTCAGGTAATTCCACGCAACCGACTCACGGGTGTTTTTCCGGTAAGTGTCTTTGGCTGCTATATCATTGCGGAACCGGAAAGCATAATAGTATTCGACGAACAACGAATCGAAATAAATCTTTTTACCGTTGAACTGAATGGTGTTTTGAGAAAAGCCGGTGAAATGCAACGTAAAAATAACGCAGAAAAGAAGCAGTTTTTGCCGCATGCCGGTTTTATTGCTGGTGCCTTCCAAACAGGAAATCATCGGTTTTGTAATTGGGAATTAACCGATCGAAAGATCGCTTAAAAAAGTCAATTAACGACCAGTTTTTTTGCGTGGGCAGAAAACGCACGATCAATTGGCACGCCAGGATGAAGGAAATCAGAAGGAGGATGGCCATACTTTTTTCAGCAAAACTAAAGGATCATCGCTGGTTCGGACTGCGGAACGTGACAAACAACCGTCAATTGGGATAAACAACACTCTTTTAATTGAAAATGTAAAATGTAAAATTGGAAAGAAGGCTGTGGAACCGAAATCGAACCGTCTTGATAATTTATAATAGATCAATTCATAATTTCCAATTTTACAGTTTCAATGCTGCATTCATCATTCACAATTGGGTTTATCTTTGCACCATGGTTAACAACGAACAACTCAAGGAGATCAGTCAGCGAATTGCAGCGATTGCGGATTACCTGAAAATTCCTGAGAAACAAATGCAGCTGAAGGAAGCCGAACTTAAAACACAGGATCCGGGCTTTTGGGACGACGCCAAAAAGGCGGAAGAATCGATGAAAGCAATCCGTACGTTGAAGTTTTGGATCGACGCACACGCCAGTCTGCAACGCCAGTTTGACGACCTGGAAGTGCTTATCGAGTTCTCGAAAGAAGGGGCGGCCGAAGAGTCGGAATGCGAGGAAGCGTATCAGAAACTGGTAAAGGAAGTAGAGGAAGTGGAGCTGAAAAACATGCTTTCGGGTGAAGAAGACAGCCTGAGCGCTGTGCTGCAGATCACTGCCGGAGCGGGCGGTACCGAAAGCTGCGACTGGGCGTCGATGCTGATGCGCATGTACATGATGTGGGGCCAGAAAAACGGCTACAAAATCACGGAACTCAACTACCAGGACGGCGATGTGGCCGGCGTGAAAACCGTGACCCTCGAGTTCGACGGCGAGTTTGCATTCGGTTACCTGAAAGGCGAAAACGGCGTGCATCGTTTGGTGCGTATTTCTCCGTTCGACTCCAATGCCAAACGTCATACCTCGTTTGTTTCCGTGTACGTTTACCCGCTGGTCGACGACAACATTGAAATTTACATCAACCCGGCAGATTTGTCGTGGGATACTTTCCGTTCGGGTGGTGCCGGCGGACAAAACGTGAACAAGGTAGAAACTGCCGTTCGTTTGCGTCACGCGCCTTCGGGCATTATCATCGAAAACTCCGAATCGCGCTCGCAATTGGCCAACAAGGAAAAAGCCATGCAGTTGCTTCGTTCGCAGCTCTATGAACTCGAATTACGTGCCCGTTTGGAAAAACGCAACGAAATCGAAGCCGGTAAGAAAAAGATCGAATGGGGATCACAGATCCGCAACTACGTTATGCATCCTTACAAGCTGGTAAAAGATGTGCGCACAGGTTATGAAACCGGCAACGTGGAAGCAGTAATGGACGGTGATATCAACGAATTCCTGAAAGCTTATCTGATGACTTACGGGAACTAACTATTCTTTTCGTATTTTCGGAATGGTCGAAAAATGAGAGCATTTCTGTTGGCATGTGGTTTAAGTTGCGTTGTTCTCCAGGGAACAGCACAGAAAAAACTTGATCAATTGTCGCAGGCAGAACTCGAAAAACTGGCTTTCGAGCAATTGGAGTCGGGGCAGGGCAATCCTTCCGAACCGGCACTGCTGATTTTGCAAAAGGCCGGTAATAAGCCGTCAAAATACGTGATCAACGCCAATACGATCCTGGGAATCGTTCACAAGAACGGCGGCCACTATATTTCGGCGCTCGAATATTACATCAAGGCGCTGGATGCTTCCGAACAGCTCGGTGATGAAGGACGTGTTTCGGCTTCACTGAATAATATCGGGATCATGTATGTGCTGCAGGAAAACTATTCCAAAGCCATCTATTATTTCAACCGGTCGCTGAAGATCGAAGAAAAGCTCAACCAGCCTTTACAGAAATCCATTCGGCTCTTTAACCTCGGGGATTGTTACAAAGAATTGGAACAATACGACGAAGCCCTGGGCTATTACACCGGTTCACTGCTGATCGAGAAAAAAGAAAAAAACAAGTTGGGTATCATTTATGCCGAACTGGGAATGGCCGATGTGTACGCCCACACGCATCGACTGACAGATGCAAAAGTCACGTTGAAACAAGTGGAAGGACACCTGGCTGATGCTGATCTGGAAGCGGAGCTGCTGTTTTATAAACTTTCAGGCGAAACCGCCATGGCCGAAAACCGGTTTGCCGATGCGGAAATGGCCCTCAAAAAAGCCGAACAATTTTCGTGGAAACACGATCTGAAAAACCAATTGCCGGATATTTATCAATTGCTGGCAAAGCTGTATTCCAGCGGAAATCAGCCCGGTAAAGCGGTGGTTTATTACCGGAAATACATTGAAACGGCGGAACAATTGCAGAATAATTTTGTCAAGAATCAATTGGAGGACCTAACCTATCAAAACAAGCTGAACGCAAGCAACTTCAGATTCAATACCTGAAAGAACAGCAAATGCTGGCCGAAAAGAATGCGAAATCCATGCGCGAATTGCGAAATTACGATTGGAAAATCATGATTTTTAGTTTGGTAGCATTGCTCGCTGTCATTACAGTCGTGTTTATCGGAGTTAGAAAACTGGTACAGCTCAACAAATGAAACTAACGTCCCGACATAAGGCCATCCTGTCAGGGATCTTCGGAATCTACCTGTTCCTGGTCTTGCGTTTTTTCGGGATCACCGGTTTTTTTGACACAACAATCAATTACGATTTACTGTTGGTTTTTACAGCTCTTTCCATGGCCGGTTTGACCTTGCTGGGCTTGTCAATCAGCGGAAAACGATCTGCAACGGAGCTGAAATGGTGGTATGCTGCAGGTTTTATGGTTCCCGCATTGGTTGTTTCACCCTTGCTGATGATCTTCGCGGCCATCGATACGATTTACCTCGCGGCGTATTTCAGCGGTTTCCTCGTAGCGTGTTTCATACCTGCCGTTTTTGTCATTCTCTATGCCACCTACCTCGACGCACAGTTGTTGTTGCAGCATAAATCATCAGTGAATGCACAGGCTTCGCAGGATCCGGATACCGTTACGGAAGCCTTGCTGACGCTGGAAAACACCAAAGGCAGAACGCGTCTGGAAATTCCGGTTTCGTCTATTATTTGTTTTGAAGCCAACGACAACTATGTGATGATTTACTTCGAGGATGCTGCCGGTAAACTGACCAAAAAAATGGAACGGTTATCGATGCGCCGGGCGGAAGAACTCATCGCCGGATGTGCTGAAAACTTTGTGCGGGTACACAAATCGTTCCTCGTAAACAAACAATTTATTGTGGAAGTAAAAGGCCGCGCGCAGGCTTACCGCATCCGGGTCAAACATCTCGAGGAACTGATTCCTGTTTCCAGGAAGTTAACAATTCATGAAATAACGGGGTAACATTTCACCACCAAAAGTTAACCGTTTGCCCCGGAAAAAGGCACTTCACAACCAATTCTAGCTGATTGCGGCAAAGATTTTCAGGCAATTCAGACTTGCGCTAGTTTCGTGGTGTTCATACCTCTTGTATGACTTAACAATAGCATCATGAAACACAAAGTTGAATGGAAGGCGGTAAAAGGCCAATTGCTTGTAACGTGCTTGTGTATATTCATAACGGCGTTGAATGCCGGTGCTCAATTGAGCATCAACAACTCCGGCTATACGGTTGCGCAACTTGTCAACGGTGTATTGGTCCCTTCTGCCAGCGGAACGACTGTTTCCAATATAACTTTCAGCGGGGTTTACAACCAATCGTCCAGGTACCAGGTAGGATACTTTTCAACGGCAGGCACCACCGCTACGCAAATGGGACTAAGTTCGGGCGTTGTACTTACAACAGGTCATACCAGTGAGCTTCCGCTAACCCTGGGTGCAGATCCGAAAGCCTCGCAATACACACGTAATTATGTAAGCTGCACCACCGGCGAAATCCGTAAAGGCGGTACTTGCCCGACGGTTCAAAACGACCTGAATGTGCTTGCCGGAGGCGGAACGTATTACAATACCGCCATACTCGAATTTGATTTTGTACCGGTTTTGGGCTCGGTTTCATTCCGGTACATGTTCGGCTCGGAAGAATACGAAGACAACAGCGGACTGATCAATTATCAATGTTCCGATTACAGCGACCGTTTCGGATTTTTGTTAAGTGGCCCGGGTATTTCTGGTGGACAGGGGTATACCAACGACGCGAAAAACATTGCACGTCTGAGCAATGGTTCAATTGTATCAATCAATTCAGTGAATAATGGTGTGGTAGGTTCTTCAGGAGGCGGGCCGGGTGCAGCAAAGTGTTTAGCAGCTAATGCCGCATGGGTTAACGGTAGCCCAACGGCAGACTTTTTGGGCACGATCGATGGAACACAGATGAATGGGAATACTCGCATTCTGACGGTTTATCAAAACGGGCTGACTCCCGGACAAACCTACCACATCAAACTGATCATCATGGATTTAAGTGACGGTGCTTACGAAAGCGTTGTATACCTGGAAGCCGGCAGTTTTACAACCTCCACTTCCGGCCTTCCGGTCGAGCTGACCGATTTTACCGGCAATTGCAATCCCAATCAAGGTGTGGAGCTCAACTGGCGTACCGAAACCGAGCGCAACAACGACTATTTCCTGGTAGAACGCAGCGATGCCGCCATGGATTTCCAGGTAATCGATACGGTCAAGGGCCACGGAAGCACCAACGATCCGATGCTGTATGCGTACGCCGATAAAACAGCCCCGTTCGGGACCAATTATTACCGTCTCACACAAGTCGATTTTGATGGTCGCTCGGAAGAATTACCGGTAATCTCCGTAGACGCAACCTGCAACATTGCCAATCCTTACGGCATTGAAACCGGTTACGATCCGAAAACCAATCAACTGATGGTTACCTACGACGTGGAACGCCCGCAGGACATGGAGCTGAACATCACCGACATGCTGGGACAGCGCGTGGTAAAGGTTGATTTCAGGTTAGAACCAACCGAACATGTATTCCGATACCAGCTTCCCCATGACATGAGTGCCGGAATGTATGTAACAGAAGTATTTAACGGCACCGTTTCCGTGCAATCAAAAATGATAAAATAACAACGATTAAACAGCTTCAAAAAGGTAAATCTACCGCTACTAAAACAGGGTTACCTTATAATACAAGTCATTCGGGATAACAAGGATGGCTTGTATTTTTGAACCGCACGAATAAAAAATGAATTACATTTGCCTCAGAAAAATGAACACACAACGTATCCATATTATGCTCATTAGCGTGATCGTCATTAGCGGCGACACGGTGGGATTGGCATAATTATACGCGAAGATAATGGAAGCCGTTCCCACAAGGAGCGGCTTTTTTTGTGCCCGAAAATTAAATTGAAACAGATGAAACAAACAACAATGATTCGCATGCCCTTCCAGGTAATCATCAACACAGTCATTATTATTCCCGGCCGGGAGTGAGAAGGAAAATCTATACAACAAACGTAGCCCTTCTCGCGAAAGCCGGAAGGGTTTTTTTATGTCAAAAACAATCCATAAACATGAATTATTTCAACGAACAAACAATCATTTTTAAAGACGGAGCTTTTGTTTCGGCAAAAGAGGCCGTAACCGATCTTTACAGTCAAACGCTGCATTACGGAAACGGGGTATTCGAAGGAATCCGTGCTTATGACACTCCGGACGGGACGCGCATTTTTAAGGCCAAAGAACATTACGACCGCTTGTTGTATTCCGCCCGAACAATGCACATGAACGTACTGTATACTTCCGAAGAACTGGAAGCGATCACTTACGGATTACTCCAGCGGAACAACCTGAAAGACGCGTATATCCGGCCGCTGATTTATCTCGGAAGCAACATGTCGCTTGCTCCAACCGATGAGGTACACGTAGTGATCATGGCCTGGACATGGGACAGATACCTCGGCGATCAGCGTTTGCGGGTGACGCTTTCTCCTTATCAGCGTCCCAATCCGAAAGCGTGCCATGTGGAAGCGAAAGTAACGGGGCATTACACCAACAGCATTTTAGCGACCACCGAAGCCAGGCAACGCGGTTTTGATGAAGCCTTGCTCACCGACCAGAACGGTTTTGTGGCCGAAGGTCCGGGAGCCAATTTTTTCTATGAAAAAGAGGGTGTTTTGTACACTCCGCCGCCAGGCAATATCCTTCCGGGAATTACACGTGCTACGGTTTTTGAATTGGCAAAAGAACTCGGGATCGCTGTGGAAGAACGTCATTTTACGCCCGGTGAAATCAAAACCGCAGATGCTGCTTTTTTCTGTGGAACGGCTGCTGAGATTGCCGGACTGTACTCATTCGACGAGTATATTTTCCCCCTTGCATGGCAAGAATCGGTGAGTGATCTCATCCAGCGCCGTTACAAGCTGCGCGTGTCGGTAAACGAATTTCAATCATTACATATCTAAGCAATGGAACTCAATAAATACAGCAAGACCGTCACACAAGACGAAACACAGCCCGCAGCGCAAGCCATGCTTTACGGCATCGGGTTCGCCGATGAAGATTTTCAAAAAGCGCAGGTAGGCATCGTCAGCACCGGGTACGAAGGAAATACCTGTAACATGCACCTGAACGACCTGGCCAAAACGGTAAAGGCAGGCGTGCAAAAAAGCGATCTGGTAGGTCTCGTTTTTCACTCCATCGGTGTAAGCGACGGCATTTCGAACGGTACAACAGGCATGCGCTATTCACTTGTCTCCAGAGATGTGATCGCCGATTCCATCGAAACTGTAATGGGAGCGCAGTGGTACGATGGCTTAATTGCCGTTGTTGGCTGCGACAAAAACATGCCCGGTTCTGTTATCGCCATGGGTCGGCTTAACAGACCGGCTATTATGGTCTATGGCGGAACGATCCACTCCGGGAAATGGAAAAATGAATCGCTCAACATCGTTTCGGCTTTTGAGGCCCTCGGACAGAAAAGTGCCGGTAAAATAACACCCGAAGATTTTAAAGGAATCATTCGGAATGCATGTCCGGGCGCGGGCGCCTGTGGCGGTATGTACACGGCTAATACCATGGCATCGGCAGTGGAAGCCCTGGGGATGAGCTTACCGTATACGTCTTCTAATCCGGCTTTGAGTGAAGCCAAACAAAAGGAGTGTGAAGAGGCTGGAAAAGCCATGCGCTTGTTGTTGGAAAAGGACATCAAACCACGTGATATCATGACCCGGAAAGCGTTCGAAAATGCCATGACCGTAGTCTCGGCGCTTGGTGGTTCAACCAATGCCGTACTGCACTTGATCGCCATGGCGCACTCGGTTGGAATTACACTCACACTCGATGATTTTCAGGCCATCAGTAATCGCGTTCCGGTATTGGCCGATCTGAAACCGAGCGGGAAGTATCTCATGGAAGACGTGCATCGCGTTGGAGGCTTGCCGGCTGTGATGAAATACCTCTGGAACCAGGGAATGCTGGATGGAAATTGTCTGACTGTAACCGGGAAAACAGTAGCTGAGAACCTGGCGGAAGTCCCGGGTTTGCCGATCGACCAGGATGTGGTAAGAGGCATTGGTGATCCGGTGAGTGCGCAGGGTCAGCTGCAAATGTTGTTCGGAAACCTGGCACCGGAAGGCTCGGTGGCGAAAATCAGTGGCAGGGAAGGTTATTTTTTCAAAGGAACCGCGCAGGTATTTGAGAACGAATTTGATTTGATTGATGCTGTTCGCCACGGGGGAATCAGCCCCGGGACCGTGATCGTCATTCGGGGTTGCGGACCAAAGGGCGGGCCCGGAATGCCAGAAATGCTGAAACCGACTTCCGCCATCATGGGAGCAGGTTTGGGAAACCAGGTTGCACTCATCACCGATGGACGGTTTTCAGGCGGGACCCACGGTTTTGTGGTAGGACATATTTCTCCCGAAAGTGTGGTTGGCGGACCGATAGCATTGGTCAAAAACGGCGATGAAATCACCATCGATGTACGCAATAACAACCTGCAATTAGGTATTTCAGAGGAAGAAATGCAACAACGGAAAAACGAATGGAAACAACCCGAACCGCTTGTTAAACAAGGCGTATTGTACAAATACATGCGCAGTGTTTCATCGGCTTCAAAGGGTTGTGTAACGGATCAATAACATGGAAACACAACGCATAACAGGAGCGGAGGCCGTGATGAAGTGCCTCCGGTTTGAAAACATCAGTACCATATTTGGTTATCCCGGCGGAGCAATCATGCCGATTTACGACGCTTTGTACGATTACCGGGAAACCATACGTCATATTTTGGTCCGGCACGAACAGGGAGCAGTTCATGCAGCTCAGGGTTTTGCCAGGGCAGGCGGACATACAGGCGTTGTATTGGCCACTTCCGGGCCGGGTGCCACCAATCTCATTACCGGTTTGGCCGACGCGCTGATCGACTCCACACCGATAGTCTGTATCACGGGGCAGGTGGCTTCGCATTTGCTGGGAACCGACGCCTTCCAGGAAACCGATGTTATCGGGATCTCGATGCCGGTTACCAAGTGGAACATCCAGGTAACCCGCGCGGAAGACATTGCGCCGGCCCTGGCAAAGGCATTTTATATCGCGTCGAGCGGTCGTCCCGGACCTGTGTTGGTCGATATCACCAAAGATGCACAGTTTGGACTCACCGATTTTCACTACCAACCGTGTACTGAAATCAGGAGTTACCGGCCTGTTCCGATTCCTGACCGGGATTTGCTGTCTGAAGCGGCTGGTTTGATTAACAGTGCGCAAAAACCGTATTTGCTGATCGGACAGGGGATCTTGTTGAGTCACGCCGAAGAGCAGTTGCTCCGTTTTGCAGAAAAAACGGGTATTCCCGTTGCATCGACGTTGTTGGGTTTGGGTGCTTTTCCGGCAGATCACCCGTTGTATGTTGGGTATTTGGGAATGCACGGAAACTACGCTCCCAACTTACTCACCAATGAATGCGACGTGCTCATTGCCATAGGCATGCGTTTTGATGATCGTGTCACCGGAGATGTAGCGCGTTATGCACGGCAGGCAAAGGTGATTCACATCGACATCGACGCTTCCGAACTGAACAAAATCATTCCGGCTGCAGTGGCCGTTCATGCAGATGCCGGTCACGCGTTGGAAATACTCTTCGACCTGGTCGGCGAAAACCAGCATGGCCGTTGGTTGCAGCAGTTTCGGGACCTGGAAGCTGTGGAACGGAAAGAAATCATTGAACCTGCCGTTTTTCCCGACAACGAAAAGCTGAATATGGCACGCGTGGTACACGAATTAAGTACCTGGAATAAGCGATCAAATGATTTAATCGTGGTCACCGATGTGGGGCAGCATCAAATGATCACCTCCCGTTACTTCAGTTATCGTCAAGCGCGTACCAATATTACGTCGGGTGGTTTGGGAACCATGGGTTTTGCCCTGCCAGCTGCTATTGGAGCCGGTTTGGCGCGACCTGATAAAACCGTGGTAGCGATTATCGGCGACGGTGGTTTTCAAATGACCATCCAGGAATTGGGAACCATTTTGCAACACGGGCTGTCGGTAAAAATCATTGTCCTCAACAATCACTTTTTGGGTATGGTGCGCCAATGGCAGCAGCTCTTTTTCGACCGGCGTTATTCGTTTACCGAAATCGTGAATCCCGATTTTGTGACCATTGTTTCGGGATACCGCATTCCGGCTCAGCAGGTAGAAACGGGCGAAGCCTTTTCTCCAGCGCTGGAATGCCTGCTGAGAACAAAAGGAAGCGCTTTTTTGGAATGTGTGGTGGAACGCGAGGAAAATGTGTTCCCGATGGTAGAAACAGGCGCCTCGGTAGCCGAAATAAGACTCAATTAATATGGAAAAGAAACGATACAACATATCGGTTTTTACCGAAAATACGATCGGGATATTGAATCGGTTGACGATCATTTTTACCCGGCGGCATATCAACATCGACAGCATCACGGCTTCCGAAACCGAACTCAAAGATGTATACCGCTATACCATCGTGTTACACGAAACGGAACTGCAGGTGCGAAAAGTGGTGGCGCAACTCGAAAAGCAGGTCGATGTACTGAAGGCATTTTATCATTGTGACACCGAAATTGTATACCAGGAACTGGCACTGATGAAGGTGCGCCTGGATGAAGACCGGATGACGGAACTGGAACAGATCATTCGCAGGCACAACGCCCGTTTATTGGCGGTTTCACCCGAATATGCAGTGTTTGAGCTTACGGGACATGAAGAGTCCATAAACCTTATAGTAGACGACCTGGAAACGTTCGACCTGCTTGAATTTGCACGCTCGGGAAGAGTGGCGGTCACCAAGCCGATGAAAACATTGGAAGCATTTATCAACGAATTAGCATAATCAAATAACAATCAACAAATGGCAACAATCAATTTTGGTGGAGTAGCGGAGCAAGTAGTTACCCGTGAAGAATTTCCACTCCGAAAGGCACTCGAAACGTTAAAAAACGAAACCATCGCCGTGATCGGCTACGGTGTGCAGGGGCCAGGACAATCGTTAAATCTCCGGGACAATGGTTTCAACGTCATTGTCGGTCAACGGCAAGGCGGCAAAAGCTGGATAAAAGCACTGGAAGACGGCTGGATTCCGGGAGAAACCCTGTTTGATATCGGGACCGCTGCCGGACAGGCCACCGTTATCTGTTACCTGCTTTCGGATGCGGGTCAAATGGATGCGTGGAAGGATGTTTTACCGCACCTGACCACCGGAAAAACTTTGTACTTTTCGCATGGTTTCGGGGTCACGTTCCATGAACAAACAGGTATCGTTCCACCTGCGGATGTAGATGTGGTGCTCGTGGCTCCGAAAGGTTCCGGCACTTCCCTCAGACGGCTGTTTCTTAAAGGTGAAGGCATCAATTCGAGCATTGCAGTGTACCAGGATTTCACCGGGCAAGCCAAACAAACGGCCATCGCGCTTGGAATCGGTGTGGGATCGGGTTATTTGTTTGAAACGGATTTCCGCAAAGAGGTGTATTCGGACCTAACGGGCGAGCGGGGAATTTTAATGGGCGCCCTCGCCGGAATGTTCGAAGCACAGTACCAGGTTCTGCGCAAAAACGGGCATTCACCTTCGGAAGCATTCAATGAAACGGTGGAAGAACTGACCCAAAGTTTGATGCCGCTGGTGGCTGAAAATGGCATGGACTGGATGTATGCCAACACGTCGGTAACCGCGCAGCGCGGGGCGCTTGACTGGAAGGGGAAATTCCGCGACGCAGCATTTCCGGTATTTGAATCACTGTATGAAGAAGTGCGATCAGGAAGGGAAGCAGCACGGGTCATTGCAGCAGGAAGCAAGGCCGATTACCGCGAAACATTGAATGCGGAGCTGAAGGAAATCCATGATTCGGAATTGTGGCAAACAGGTCGGGAAGTCAGAAAACTGCGGCCAAAAACCGAGGTGGTCCATGGTTAATCTCGATCAGGTCAGGCAAGCAGCATTAGCCCTGCGCGGGGTAATTCCGGTTACTCCGCTGCTGCCGAATGAATCTCTTTCACGCCGTTCCGGCGCACAGGTGTGGCTCAAGCGGGAAGATTTGCAACACGTTCGATCGTACAAAATCAGGGGCGCATTCACCAAAATGAACACCCTTTCCCCAAACGAAAAAGCAAGGGGCATTGTGTGTGCAAGTGCCGGAAATCATGCCCAGGGCGTGGCGTTTGCCTGTGCTGAAATGGGCGTCAACGGAACGATTTTCATGCCCGAAACAACACCCAAACAAAAAATCAACCAGGTAAAATTGTTCGGAAAATCGTGGGTTTCGGTTGAATTATGCGGAGATACCTTTGATGCGGCTTATTCGGCAGCTCTTGCTTTTGCCGGGAAAAACAAGCTGTCGTTCATTCATCCCTTCAACGATCCGCTGGTGATAGCCGGCCAGGGAACCATCGGGCTTGAATTGCTGGAGCAAACCCGTTCACCCATCGATGCAGTGTTGGTGCCCATTGGCGGCGGCGGACTGGCTGCCGGTCTGGTAACGGTATTGAAACAACTGAGTCCGCAGACGAAAATAATTGGTGTGGAACCTCTCGGAGCAGCATCCATGAAAGCCGCGATTGAGCATGGTGAAGTAACCCGCTTAACCACGATCGATAAATTTGTGGATGGGGCCGCCGTGCAAAGCGTGGGTGAATTGACGTTTGAGATTTGCAAAACGCAGTTGGATGAAATCCGGACCGTTCCCGAAGGAAAAGTGTGCGCTGCTATTTTGAGGCTCTATAACGAAGAAGCCCTGGTGGTAGAGCCCGCCGGAGCGCTGACCATTGCTGCTTTGGAGGACTCGGGAACCGAATTTGCCGGAAAGAATGTGGTGTGTATCGTCAGTGGAAGCAATAACGATATTTTGCGCATGCCCGAAATACAGGAGCGCGCCCTCTTGCACGCCGGGATGAAACATTATTTTCTCATTGAATTTCCCCAGCGACCGGGCGCATTAAAGACCTTTGTGACACAGATCCTGGGTCCGGAAGATGATATCACTTACTTTCAGTTTTCCAAGAAAAACAACAGGGAAAGCGGCCCGGCAGTGGTGGGAATTGAATTGCCGGACCGTTTGTTGCTCCAGTCCATTTTCGACCGGCTGGGTGAATTTGGATTTTCGTACGAATACCTGAATGACAATTTTGCGTTGTACAGTCAGCTGATCGGATAAAGTGACCGATGATTAATTGTAGGGGCAATTAGGCGAATTAGTAAATTAGCATTCAGTGATTCATGATTTGGTGTTCGGGATTTTCCGAACACCAAAATTCCCGGATTTCATTTCGCGATTTTCCGAAAAACCTACAGTGGCATGTGATCCCCAATGCCGAAATAATCTGTTTTAAACACGCGCGATTTTCCACTACCTTTACATTTCAAGATTCATGGACATGTCAGAAGAAAAAATTCAAATTTACCACAACGCAATGTGCTCCAAAAGTCGCGAAGGAATGTGTGTATTGGAAGATCTTGGCAGTAAGCCTGAAATCGTCGAATACACCAAACACCCGCTCACGGAAGAGCAACTAACGGAATTGATCGCCAAACTCGGCATCAGGCCCAAACAGCTCGTGCGCACAAAGGAAGAAATCTACAAAACCAAATTTGCCGACCGTAAAATGACACCCAAACAATGGATCAAGGCCATGATTAAACATCCTGAATTGATGGAACGTCCGATCGTTGTGAAAGGAAACAAAGCAGTCATTGGCCGGCCTGCCAGCCTCATCACCGAGCTTATTCAGTCATAAACCCAATTGTGATGTTAAAGGAATTCGATTTTTTGATCAAAATGCTGCCCGAAATTTTCGTGGCGACTGCCTGTGGGACGATTGTTGGCATTGACAGGGAAATCAAAAACAAAGCTGCCGGGATTCGTACACATGTGCTCATTTGTGTAGGAGCGACCATTTTTACGCTGGTTGGGATCAGTTTCGGACATGGTTCCGATCCCACGCGTGTTATCGGTCAAATCATCACCGGGATCGGTTTCCTGGGCGGTGGTGTGATCTTCAAACAAAGCGATCGCCTGGTGGGAATTACCAGCGCGGCGTTTATTTGGTTCATTGCAGCCATCGGGGTGCTGTGTGGGTTGGGCTATTTGATCTCGGCCGGAATTCTCACGGTTGGTTTTGTGTTGATCACCAACGGGCTGAAATACCTGGAACAATTCGTGGAACCGAAGCAAAAAACGGAAGAGAAAGAGCCGGAAAGTAAAGCTCCTGACGAAGAGGAGTAGAGGCGATCAGTTTGTCGCGTTGGTTACAAACCTTCCAGCATTTTCATCACTTCGGGCCGTTTGCGCGTGGAAACCGGGATCATCGAACCGTCGTTCAGGATCAGGTGCCCACCTTCTGTTTTCACGTATTCGCGAATGCATTTGGTGTTGATGAGGTGTGATTGATGCACGCGGTAAAATCCCTGGTCGGAAAGCAAATCTTCAAACTCCTTCAACGTTTTGGTGACCATCATTTTCTTGCCGTTGTTGAAGTAAAAGCAGGTATAATTCACATCGCTTTCGCAGCGAATGATCTCACTGATGGTCACGATATTGATTTTATCCTGTGAATGCAGCGCCAGACGTTCGTGCGGTTTCGCATGATTTTTCAGCGAATCGTTCAACAAACGGTATTTTGCATTTTCATTCAGGTGTTGTTTGCGGAATTTTTCCAAAGCGCTCATCAACTCGTCTGGGTCGATGGGTTTGAGCAAATAATCGATCGCCGCATAACGGAAAGCCTTGATCGCATGCGCATCCGAAGCGGTAATGAACACGATCTTGAAATTGATTTCCGGCAATACATCCAGCAGATCAAACCCGCTGCCATCCTGCATCTGGATGTCGAGAAACAGAATATCCGGCTGGATTTTCTTGAGCAGTTTTGCGCCTTCCACCACACCGCCCGCCTCGGCAACCACTTCCACGTCCGAAGCATAGGTAAGCAGGTCGGTGCGAAACGTTTGCCGCGCTTGTTCACTGTCGTCGATAATGATGGCTTTGATCATGGTTCTAAAATTATCTAAAATTTGTTGGAATTGAGGTGAAGGGGGAAACTTTAAAAAGATCATTTTTTGGCAAAACCAGTCCCACGTAATATTGCAAATTTACGTGCCCGATTCACCCACGTAAATTTGCAATATTACGTGGGCTTGAAACCCATGATCACGGTGGTTACACCACCAACACCCGAACCACCACTTTCGTACCGGCCGCAACTCCGTTTTCATCCGTCAAATCAATGATCTCCAGCGAAGAATGGCCCAAATCACTTTGCTGTAAATCCAAACGCTCCTGCGTTACCCGCAAAGCGGTCGACTGGTGGTACGTTTCCTTGCTGTTTTCATGCAGGAGTCCGGCTTGTTTGCGGCCGATTCCATTGTCGGTGACCGAGCATTCCAGCAAGTCGCCCCTGTCCGAAAAGTGAATGGCGATATGACCGCGCTTGCCGGCCTGGTCTTCCCCAAACCGGAAGCCATGCTTGATGGCGTTTTCCACGAAAGGCTGCAGCAGCATCGGCGGCAGTTTGATGAAATCCTTTTCCAGCGATTCGTCGAACGTGATCGTATAATCAAAACGGTTGCCGGTACAATATTGCTCAATCAGCAGGTAGTTTTCCAGCGTTTGGATTTCTTCGTCGAGGGTGATGTGCGTGTTGCGCGAATTGTCGAGGATTTGCCGCATCAGCCGCGAGAATTTCGCCAGGTAATAACGCGCTTCCTGCTCGTTTCCGTTCCCGATTTGTGATTGAATGGAATTGAGCGCATTGAAAATAAAGTGCGGATTCATCTGCAAACGCAGCGCTTTTTGCTCCAGCTCTACGACCTCTTTTTCCAATTGAAGCCGCTGCTGCATTTCACGCGCTTTCCGGCGAAGTCGACTCGTTTGCCAACGGAAAATGCCGAACAGCAAAACAACACCGGCTGTAATTTCCAGCACAATAAACCACCAGCGCTGCCAGAACGGAGCCGTGATTTCGATTGAAATCAGCTGTGGTTTCGTGTTCCAAACGCCATCTTCGTTGCAGGCTTTCACCATAAACGTGTAGTTCCCGGGACTGATATTGGAATAGACGATGCTGTGCTGGTGCGTTTCGGGCGACCAATCGGCGTCGAAACCAACCAGTTTCCATTTGTACTTTACCGCTTCGGGGTTGCTGAAATTGATCGCGAAAAAGTCAAAGCTCAGGTGGTTTTGGTCATACGGCAAGTGCAGCTCATGCACAGCATTCCAGTCACCGATAGCCGATTTATAAGGCGTTGCGCTTAACGGTTCGTAAAACAAACGGACATCCGTGATGCTCGTAATCGGCTCGTGTTTGTTGCTGCGCGAATTGGCCGGGTTGTAGCGCGATAGCCCGTTGATGGTGCCAAACCAGATCGTACCGTCGGTATCGTTGAAAACCGCGTTCTGACAGGTTTCAATGCCCGTAAAACCCTCGCCTTTACCGAAATGTTTGATCGAAACCGGTTTCCGCTGGCCGTTGAGCCGGATGTAATCCAATCCCGTTTCGGAACCTACGATGAGGTTGTTGCGTTTGTCAACCGTAAGCAAATACACGTTGGATGAAGTCAGTCCGCTGGTATGATCGTAATTTACCGGGACCAGACTCCCACTGTAAATCGAAACGCGCGCAATGCCCGATCCCGCCGTTCCAATCCACAGATAACCACTCTTGTCTTCAGCCAGTGAACGAATGGAATTGGAACGCAAACCTTGTTTTGTGCGAACATGCAGCCTCACCGGTCGGCCGTTTTCTACCAAGCCTACGCCATTGTTATCCGTTCCGTACCAGATGCGGTTCCGGCGGTCGATGTGCAGGCATGTCAATCGGTTCGACAACAACCGGTTGTGCATGTTGATAAAGGTGATCTTAGGGCGCAGGCTTCCGTTTGGCTCCAGTTTGATTAAGCCTGATCCTGCCGTGGCAATCCAAACCGTTCCGTCCTTATCAGCGGTCATTCCCCGCGCATACATTTTTTCCAGCTGTGGGATCGGTTCAAAACGGACACCATCAAAAGCGTAAATGCCCTGACCGTCGGTCCCGAAATAGAGCCAGCCGTCGCGGCCTTCTGCTATAGCCTTTACTTTTACATCCGCAAAGCCGTTTTCCGCATTGTAAGTGCTGAACCGCGACTGCGAAAACAAGGTCAGTCCTTTTTGCGACGTACCGATCCACAAGCGTTTCCGGCTGTCGCGAAACACGCTGTAGATGTAATTCCCACCCAACCCGGAAGAAACATCGTAGGTCGTAAACAGTTTACCGAAATAATTGCAGACGCCGCCGCCTGAAGTCCCGAACCACAAACTGCCGCTGTTGTCCTGCGTAATGCTGCGTACGTGGTTGTTGCTCAGTCCTTCCTTTTCGGTCAGTGTTCCGAATGCTTTTGTAAGTGTATTGTAATGAACAATCCCGTGATTGAGCGTACCGAACCAGATGTTGTGATCGTTGTCGCAATAAATGTCGAGCACCGTGCGGGTATACAGTTCGTGATGCCAGTCGATGCGCGAATAATGATAACCGTCATAGCGGTAAGCGCCATCGCCGTAGGTGCCGATCCAGATCATTCCGTCCGGAGCTTCGGTGACCACGTTGATGGCATTTGACATGTAACGCGATTCGTCGCTCAGGCGTTTCAGCACCCGTTGATTTCCTTTTTTATCGATGCGGAAAAGTCCTTTACCCGTTGCCAGCCAAATGCGGTCGTGGCGGTCGATGAGAACACTGTTGATTGCGGTTTTCGGTAAGCGGATCTTTTCGGAAAGCCGGGTAAAGACGCCCTTGTTAAAATACATCAGCCCGTCACTGGTCGCGAGCCATTTGCCGTTATTCCGGTCGAAAGCAAGATCGTATACCACCACAGGGGAACCGTTCGTTGGCGGTTTGAGATTGGTAAACACCTTGCCATTGTAAACGGAAAGCCCGTTATCCGTCGCGATCCACAAGCGGTGATGTTTGTCTTCCTTTACCTTGCGGATGTAGCTGCTGACAAGCCCGTTTTTTTCAGTGAATGTTTCAAAGCGTGTACCGTCGAACCGGCAAATCCCGCCGCCACGTGTCCCCAGCCACAAATAGCCGCGGTGGTCCTGCAGCATTGTATACACCTGCGATTGGGCTACGCCGTCTTTTACTGTAAAATTCCGGAAATGGTACTGCTGTCCACGGGCTGAAACAGCGAGGAACAAGACGATGGAAAGCAGGCGAAATGATGTTGCCACAAAAGGTTTTGTTTGTGATGCTAATGTACTGTTTTCGTGGATACAAAATTTTGGATAGTCATGGTAGGTCCTCCACGAATGATAAGGATGTATCTTTACCCTATGAATTTAAACCAGGTCACCATTCCCGTAACCGATCTTGAACGGTCCATCACTTTTTACCAAACGCTTGGCTTGCAGCTCATCGTTCATTCCAATGATCACTACGCGCGCTTTGTCTGCCCCAATGGCGGAAGCACTTTTTCGCTGCACGTGACTGCAGAATTACCCACCGGCAATGGCGCCTGGATCTATTTCGAAGTCGAAAACGTAGCTGAAGAAGTCGCGAAGCTTGAAGCAGCAGGAATTGTTTTTGAAGAACAGCCCACCGACCAGCCGTGGTTGTGGCGCGAAGCCCGCCTGAAAGATCCCGATGGAAATCAACTGCTCATCTACCACGCCGGCGAAAACCGCCTGAACCCGCCGTGGCGGCTGTTGTGACTAAGGATTATTACTTAATTCATAATAGCCTAAATCTTTGAAAATCTGAGCTATCTGTGGCAAAAATTATCTAACCCAAATAAGTGTATAGCGGAATCTGGGGTTATTCTTCCGACAATTTTGTCGTCATTTTAATTTTATTGCTACTTTTACCCACGAAAGTTGAACATTAAAACACAACCCAGATGAGTATTTTTGGAATCGTATTGTTTCTTTTAATTGGCGGAATGGCCTTTTGGATGCTATTGTTTTTATTAGGATTCATCGTTCCTTACTGGATTCATTTGGGAGTAATGCAGCAACTGCGTCCAAAGAAAGTTTTTGAAAAAGACGAAGAAGAAGCGCACTAAGCTTTCCTTCCTTCAAGATATTAAAACGTCTTATTTACTCCGGTAAGTAAGGCGTTTTTGTTTTGATTAGAAGTGGATTCGTAATTTCCCCTTTGGAGTGAAATCAAAAACAGAACCTTTTTTGGCCTTACGTCAGTCGTGTAGTTCTTAAGCGACGGACGTATAGCCTTGACTTTTTTCTTTCTTTTTGTGTCAAGACAAAAAGAAAGGAAAACAATGCGAAACGGAGTGAAGCACAAAATACTAGTAGTATTGTGATATAGTACCACTTTTGGGAGCTGACTGAAAATCACCTATCTTTGATCCACCTTCATCAATCGATTATGAAACACTTACTCTTACTAATAGCTTCAAGCATCGCTTGCATCCCTGCTTTCGCGCAGCAACCCCTTCACTGCGGCACCGACGAAATGCATCACCAGCTTTTCCAGCAACACCCCGAATACAACGCCGGAATTCAGCTCGCGTACGAACGCCTGCAAGCCCATACCAATGAATACCTGCAAGCGGCACACCCGAAATCGGGAGCAGCCTATATTATCCCGGTCGTGTTTCACGTCATTCACAACTATGGTAATGAAAACATCAGCGATGCGCAAATTTTTGATGCCATCGAACAGGTAAATCTTCAATTCCGAAAGCTCAACCCCGACACTTCGGATATTGTAGCACCATTCCAGTCCATTGCCGCCGATGCGCAGATTGAAATACGCCTGGCGCAGATCGACCCCGACGGAAATTGCACCAACGGAATTACGCGCACCCCTTCACTGCTTAGCTATGCCGGCGATCATGCCGTAAAAAGCCTCATTCAGTGGCCACCGGATAAATACCTGAATATCTATGTATGCCTTGGGGCTGCCGGATTAGCCGGTCACGCATTGATGCCTACGGTGGCAGATACCATTCCTGAATGGGACGGAATTGTGATGCAGCACAGCTATGTCGGAACGATTGGGACCTCTGATTATTACCGGCGCACGGTACTCACCCACGAAATCGGGCATTACCTTAACCTGCAGCACATCTGGGGCGGGAATAATGTGCCGGGCTTTCCCTATTTGCCTGTCGGTGATCCGGGAAACTGCGCGTACGACGACGATGTTCTCGACACACCGAATACCATTGGCTGGTCATATTGCAACATAAACGAATACACCTGCGGAGAACTTGAAAATGTGCAAAACTACATGGATTACGCTTACTGCGCCCGCATGTTCACCGAAGGACAAAAACAGCGGATGCATGCCGCTCTCAATTCACCGGTCGCTAACCGCAACAATCTGTGGCAGCCTGCAAATCTTGTCGCAACCGGCACCGATGACTTGAATTACAGCTTGTGCCAGGCACTCTTTTCAGCAGAAAAACGCATTGTATGTGCCGGTGATCCGGTCGACTTTACCGACATTTCATACCATGGTGTTACCGACCGTTTATGGTCGTTTGAAGGTGGTACCGCTTCGAGTCTGACAAGCGCCGTTACCACCGTCACCTACGCAGCAGAAGGAACCTACGATGTCACCCTGGTTGCCAGCAACGGTACCGATACCGTCGAATTGACAATTCCCGATTATATTACCGTTATTCCCGCTACGGGAACTATGCCGGGCTTAACCGAAGATTTCGAATCGGAACCGTCTTTCCACAGCAAATGGTTCCTGGAAGAAGGCGCCGCGCTCAACGATTGGGAGTTTGCCCAGGGTGGTTTTGCCAGTGATCGTTCGTTCACCATTGCCAACTTCTACGCGGAAGACAATGCCACATTCGGGTTTTATTCCAAACCGATCGACGCCGGCGGATTGAGCACCTTTGCCATTTCCTTCGATTGGGCTTATTCGCAGCGAACCAGTAATGACGCCGATATTTTCCGTATTTCAATTTCCAACAACTGCGGCGACAGCTGGTCGATCAAGAAAAACTACAGCGGACTTTCAACCCTGCCAAGTGTCGCGGATACGCTGATGGATCTTCCATTCACACCGGCCGATTTGACCGAATGGAACAGCGATACCGTTTTCATCAACGGAGCAGCCAATCTTACCGATCACTTGATGGTGAAATTCTCCTTCGAAAGCAGTGGTGGTAACAATTTTTATCTCGACAATATCCGCATGGGACATCCATCGGTGTTGGGATTGGGCGATGAGGCTTTGATCCAGTTGCATGTTTTCCCGAACCCGTCGACAGACCAGGCGGCCGTCACCTGGCAGGAATCGGCGGAAATTGATGAGATACTGCTCATTGACGCATCCGGACAATTGGTAAAACGGCTTCCGGTGGAACAGTTGCAATCGCAGGCAAGCCTTGATTTAGCTAACGTTGCGGCTGGTTATTATACGATTGTAGCCAAATCAAAATCGGGCCAGGTGCGTATGCCGCATGTGATCGTGCGTTAGAAAAACAGGTGCGGACGCAATTTTTTAGGTTATCAACATTGTATGTTGAAAAAGATTGCTATCTTTGCCCTCCAATTTAATAATTAAAATAACTGTTATGTACGCAATAGTAGAGATAGCAGGGCAGCAATTCAAAGTGCAAAAAGACCAAAAGATCTATGTACACCGTTTGAATGCCGAAGCAGGAGCAAAAGTGAATTTTGATCGTGTGTTGTTGGTAGACAATGGTGGTAAAGTGAAAGTTGGCGCCCCGGCTATAGATGGAGCTTCGGTTTCAGCAGAAGTAAACGGACACGTGAAAGGTGATACCGTAATCGTTTTCCGCAAAAAACGCAGAAAAGGATATGAAAAGAAAAACGGTCACCGTCAGTCTTTTACAAGTATAAAAATTACAGATATTAAAGGATAAATCTCCTGAGTCGGCCTCGGCTGACGGGATAAAAATAAAAGAACATGGCACATAAGAAAGGAGTCGGTAGTTCCAAAAACGGTCGTGAATCAGAAAGCAAACGTTTGGGAGTAAAAATCTTCGGAGGACAAGCTGCTATCGCCGGTAACATCCTTGTTCGTCAACGTGGTACACAACACCACCCTGGTAACAATGTAGGTATTGGAAAAGACCACACATTGTACGCTTTGACTGACGGTTTGGTTGAATTCCGCAAGAAAAAAGATAATCGTTCGTTTGTATCGGTAGTTCCGTTTGAGACTGCTGAGGCTTAATCGAATTGAAATAATTTAGAATGGGCGAACAGCATTAGTTGTTCGCCTTTTTTTATTTTCGGGCTGAAATTCCGAAGACCCCCGGAACCCGATAGAACATAAATTTTTTGTTATGCTGGAAATGACACGCATCCGCGCAGAGCGGAACGAAATTATAGAAGGACTGAAAAAACGCAACATCGACGTTACGGAAACCATCGATGCTGTTTTGGAAAAAGATCAGCAGTGGCGTGCTGCGAAAACAAGTATGGAATCCATCGCTTCAGAACTGAATAAAATTGCGAAGGAAATCGGTGACCTGTTCCGCCTGGGAAAAGCCGCCGAAGCAGAAGCTGCCAAAGCAAAAACGGCCGAATTGAAGCAGGAAGAAGCGGCACTGAAAACGCAGGTTGATGAATTGGAAAACGGCATTACCGAATTGCTGTACCAGATTCCGAACGTGCCGAATGCTTTGGTGAAAGCCGGGAAAAATGAAGATGACAACGAAACAGTCGAAGAAGTGGGTACCCGCAAACCTTTGCACGAAGGAGCAGTGCCGCATTGGGAACTGACCAAACAATACAACCTGATCGATTTCGAATTGGGCGTGAAAGTTACCGGTGCCGGTTTCCCGATCTACCGCGGAAAAGGCGCCAAACTGCAACGTGCTTTGATCCAGTTTTTCCTCGATGAAGCCGAAAAAGCCGGTTACGAAGAATTCATCGTTCCTCACGTGGTGAACGAAGCCAGTGCTTACGGAACAGGACAGCTGCCGGATAAGGAAGGGCAGATGTACTACATCAACGAAGACGATCTGTACATGATCCCGACTGCCGAAGTGCCGTTGACCAATATTTACCGTGATGTAATCCTCCCTGACGAGAATTTCTCGATCAAGCTCACAGGCTACACACCATGTTTCCGCAGAGAAGCCGGAAGTTACGGAGCACACGTGCGCGGATTGAACCGTCTGCACCAATTCGATAAAGTGGAAATCGTGCGTATCGAGCACCCGAACAATACCGAAAAGGCGCTCAATGAAATGATCGATCACGTGAAAGGCCTGTTGGCAAAACTGGGCTTGCATTACCGTATTCTGCGACTGTGTGGCGGCGATACAGGGTTTGCGTCTGCTATGACCTACGATTTTGAAGTCTATTCAGCCGCGCAGGAAAAATGGCTCGAAGTCAGCTCTTGCTCCCGTTTTGATACCTTCCAGGCAAACCGTTTGAAGCTGCGCTTTAAAACAGCCGATAAGAAAAACCAATTGGTGCATACACTCAACGGAAGTGCCCTGGCGTTACCGCGAATCATGGCCGCGCTGATGGAAAATCACCAGACACCGGAAGGAATCCAAATTCCGGAGTGTTTGCATAAGTACACTGGTTTCGAGGTTATTAATTAATTTTGAATGTTTAATGCTGAATGTTGAATTGGATTTTCTTGTAAAGAAAGATTGCAGTTCAATTATAAATGCCGATCAATTCAACATTAAAAATTAAGCATTCAACATTCAAAAATGTATGAAAGGTCTTACCGTTTGTTCCTTAGGATTGCTATTCCTATTAGCTGTGGCGTGTTCCGGCAAAAAAGCCGAATACATCACTACCCTGGGCCAGCTGAAACGAACTTCCGATTCCATCAGTTTTGATATGAAAAAGATCGATGTGAAAGAGCTGAAAGGACTGCTGGTGCAATCCGGTGAAGGGTTGGCACAGATGAAACAGGTGATCGGGAATGACACCCTTGGCTTGGAATTTGCGCGCCTGCTCGAAAATTATTACCTGGCTTATCGCGACCTCGAGGGCCTGGATACAGAGGTTCAAATCTGTAAATTGGGGAATGAACTGGTTATGAAACGCATCCTGCTGCTGGAACAGGATATTGATCGGGATGCCGGAGACCGGGTTGATTATGAGAAAAATATCAGGAATGAAACCCGCGAATTAACAAAGATTCGCAACCATAGTATCGAATTAAAGCGTAGATTCGATAGAGCGAAATCAGCTATTGAACAATTTCAACCTGAAATCGAACGTTATTTACAAAATGTACCTTCGCAACCATGAAATCTGTCATCGTTTTATGCCTTCTTGTTGTTAGTGCTTTCGCGGCTTTCGGGCAGGAAAGTACCGATCAGCAGTTGGCCAATTTATACTACAACAACGGTGAATACGGCAAAGCACTCGAATATTTTGAAAAGCTGATCAACAAGCAGAGCACCAAGTTTGACCTGTTGCGCTATGCTGAATGCCTCGAAAAAACGGAGAATCTCAAGGAAGCTGAAAAAACATTGAAACGAGCACGGACACAGTTCCCGGAAGACATGGAATTGCCCATTTTGCTCGGTGAGTTTTACGAGCGCACCGATCGCGCCGACCAGGCAACCAAGCTGTATAATGAATTGATCAAAACCGCCTCCACAAGTGGTTTCCAGGTGGTGGCCTTATACGAGGTTTTCCGCAAAAAGACCAAAACCGAACTGGCACTCAAGACCCTTGAAGCAGGCAGGAAAGAACTCAAGAAAAGCTATCCGTTGCAATTACAGTTTGCTGAAGTATATGGCTTGCTGGGCCGAACGGATGAAATGGTGGAAGAATACTTTGCCATGCTCGATGAGTTCCCGAATTACCGCAGCGCGATCGAAGCCAGCTTGTCGAAACAAATTGATTTCGTAAACGATGAGACAGGTATTTACGGAAAGCTGAAAGAAAAGCTGTTACAACGCATCCAGAAAAAGCCGGGCGAGACCATCTATGCCGAAATGCTGATTTGGCTGTTTATCCAGAAAAAGGAATTCAAAAGTGCTTTGGTGCAGGCGCAGGCGCTTGACAAACGCGAAAAAGGGCAGGGCAGCCGCGTGATGGAACTCGGTGAAACCTGTCTGCAAAACGGCGATTATGCCACAGCGCGCAGTGCATACAAATACGTGATCGAGCTGGGCGACATGGAGCCGAACTTTTTCCGGGCCTACGGGGCGTTGCTCAATGTGCGCTTTCGTGAAATTACCTTCGAGAAAAACTTCACCGATGCCGATATTACGGCAGCAATCAACGAATACCGGTCGGCATTGAAGATCATTGGCTGGAACCGTAATTCGGTCCGTATCGCACGCGAGCTGGCCATTATCCAGGCGTATTACGGGAACGATGCTGCCTCTGCCGCCCTCTTGCTCGACAGTTGTTTGGCGATGCCGGGTTTGACGGATATGCAAAAGGCCGAAACCAAAATGAGCCTTGCCGATGTGCTGGTCCTGCAAGACGATATCTGGCAGGCTTCGCTGTATTACATGCAGATCGACAAAGAGTTTAAGTATGAAACCGTAGGACACGAAGCGAAATTCAAAAACGCACGTATTTTTTATTACGACGGTGATTTCCTCTTCGCGCAATCACAATTGGATGTGCTGAAACAATCGACCTCGAAGCTCATTGCCAACGACGCCATGAAGCTGTCCATTCTCATTACCGACAATTTGGGGCTCGACAGTAATTACACGGCGATGAATCTCTTCGCTAAAGCCGATTTGCTGCTCGAACAACATCAGTTTGCAAGGGCATTCAAGCTCTATGACACGATCAATGAGGCTTTCCCTTATCACGGACTCGCCGACGAGATTTACCTCCGCAAAGCGCAAGCCATGCAGCAACAAGGAAAATGGCAGGAGGCTGTTGGTTACCTGGAAAAGATAATCGCGCAGCACGGCGAAGATATCCTGGCCGACGATGCGGTGTTCCAGTTGGGCGAAATCTATGAGAAACACCTCAACGATAAGGAAAAAGCGGCAGAGTACTACAAAAAGATCCTGTTCGAATACAAAGGAAGCCTCCTGACGGTTGAAGCCAGGAAACGTTTCCGTACGCTCAGAGGTGACGCCGCAGTGGAAGACGACATTTAATGAATGTTGAATTTTTAATGCTTAATGTTTAATTGAGGTTCCCGGAAAATACGACGATCTTTCATCTTTACACAACCTCAATTAAACATTCAAATTCAGCACTAAAAATTAGAAAGCGACTCCCAGCTTCAACGATCGCTGCGCCATTCCATCGCCAAGCTGCAATTCATAGGCGAGATTGACAAACTTCCAGCGAAACTCCAATCCTACGATTCCGCGCAGGGCAAAGCTGTTTTCGTTGTTCAGATCAACATCCGAAGTGACTTCCCTTCCGTGGTTCCAATTGGCTGCCAATCCGGCGTAAGGCATCAATACACCAAACAGCTTTTTGCTTCCGAGTACTTCCAGCCCGGTTGATGAAATATTAAAATCCCTGATCGAAGCATCCGTTGCATAACTCGCGCGTGTGGAAACCGCCCAGCCTTTTTCCGTATCGTTCAGCAATACGTATTTGGTTTCGAAGCCCAGGAAACTGTAGTTGGCTCCAAACGGTTTGGCTGTTGTGTAATAGATTCCGGCGTCCCATCGTTCGGTAATCCCGAAACGGAAACGCAAACCGGGAACAGAAAGTCTTCCGCTGCCGTCGGTAAGGTAATGTGTCGAGTCGGGATGATGAAACGTATTGTTCCAGGCGCCGCTTTCCTGGTCTACGTGAAATGAATTGTTTTCAAGGTGAAGGGCCCAGTTTCCTTTGCCCAATGGTTGCGCGGCGGCGAGCGGTTCCAGGTAAATCGCATTTCCCACCTCACGTGTAGCCTGCTTCCATTCTGCCTGAGTCAGGTTCGGTGAAAGGTCAAAGTCGCACATGCCAAGCCCGGGTTTTACGTTGAGCGTAACGTCCGGGTGATCGTCACCGTGCTTCTCCTGCTGCGAAAGGGCGGTGTTCGCGCACAGAGCGGCAATTGCCAGGATGATGAAAACAATGGGGTGAAATGAAGATTTCGGAGTTCGTAAAGGTGTTGCCATGATACTTGTTTATCATAAGACAACTAAGCAAATGTTTACCCTTATTTTGGAATCGAAAATGTAAAAGGTAAAATTGAAAAAAGGTCATGTTTCGGTTTCCCGGGGTCCCTCTTAATAATTTTACAGTTGAAATTTTACATTAATCAGAGGTTCCACTTCTCCTTAAACAGCTCCATTTTCGGGTTGTCTTTCAAACCATCGGATCCAAGGAACAATACGTGCTTGCACTGCGTGCGCTCGAAGAAAAGTGAAAGGTGAGAAATGGCTACGTTCATGGTGCCGCTCATATCGATCTTGTGCATGGCAACCTGGCGTTTTTCAAACAGGTCACGAAGCTCGGCAACAGGACGGTCGAAATTGTGGTTCTCATGGAAAATAACAACTGCGTCGATGCGCTCCACCGTATCCGGTGATTCGTCAAACGTTTCAGTTGTAAATCCGCGATCGATCAACCAGTTGCGCATGTCTGCAGCAAAGGCCGATTTCTCGGTTGTATATATTGTTTTTATATGCGTTGTCATGCCGGTGGCAATTTGTAACAGGGACGCCAAAAGTACGTCTTTCTTTACGTTTCCCTGTGGAAATTGTGAATAATTTATTAACTAAATTGGAATCTCACTGATAGCCAAGGATTCGCAGGTAGTCCTGCGCGGTTTGTTCTTCGGAAAACAGCTCAGTTTGGATTTTTCCCTGGTCATCCCGGCGAATCAGCACGTGTTTCGGTTCGGGGATCAGGCAGTGTTTTAAGCCACCGAAACCACCAATTGTTTCCTGGTAGGCGCCGGTATTAAAAAAGCCGATGAAGAGCGGGTTGTTCTTATCGAATTTCGGGAGGTAAATCGCGTTGGAATGTTGTTCTGAGTTGTAATAATCATCGCTGTCGCAAGTCAGTCCACCCAAAAGAACACGTTCGTAATCGTCGTTCCAGCGGTTGATCGGCAGCATGATGAAACGCTGGTTGATCGCCCACGTGTCCGGAAGATTGGTCATGAACGAACTGTCGATCATGTTCCATTTCTCACGGTCGTTCTGCTGTTTCTGGTGCAGTACGTTGAAAATCGCACCGCCGCTTTCTCCAACGGTGAATGAACCGAATTCGGTAAAAATGTTCGGCTCCGGGATGTCGTTGTCGGTGCAAACGCGCTTTACCTGCATCAGGATTTCGCGCACCATGTAAGCGTAATCAAAGTCGAACGCCAGCGATTTTTTGATCGGGAATCCACCGCCGATGTTCAGTGAATCGAGAGTCGGACACACCTTTTTCAAGTCGGAATAAATCCGCAAACACTTCGTCAATTCGTTCCAGTAATACGACGTATCGTTGATACCGGTGTTGATGAAAAAGTGCAGCATTTTGATCTGAACGCGAGGGTTATCCTGGATAAATGCCTTGTAAAACGGCACGATCTCACGGTAACGGATGCCCAGGCGCGAGGTATAGAACTCGAACTTCGGCTCCTCTTCCGATGCGATGCGGATGCCGATCTTGATATCGTTGCTTTCGCAGGCCGCCAGGATTTCGTGGATTTCAGTCGTGTTGTCCACCACCGGGATAACTTCCACCTTCTCGCTGTCAATCAGCGTTGCGATGTTCTTGATGTATTGTGGTGGCTTGAAACCGTTGCAGATCACAAAACTTCCTTCTTTCAGCTTGCCTGTCTCCAACAGCTTATTCACAATGTCGATGTCGAACGCCGAAGAAGTTTCAATATGCACATCGTTTTTGAGCACTTCATCCAGTACAAAAGAAAAATGCGAGCTTTTGGTACAGTAAGAATAAAAATACGAACCTGAATACCCGAGGTTGTTCATGGCTTCCCTGAACCAGCCCTTGGCGCGTTGAATGTTATTGGAAACCTGTGGCAGGTAATTGAATTTGAGCGGTGTGCCATATTCTTCAATCAACCGCATCAAATCGATACCGTGAAAGATCAGCCTGTCTTCGCGCAGGTTGAACTCATCTTGCGGGAAATCAAAGGTTTGATCAATAAGGTCAATGTATTTGGTTCTCATTCTTTTTCAGTCGTTCTTTCTCTCTTAACGGCTTGCCTGCCTTGGTAAGCCGGTGCAAATGTACGGCAAAGTAAAACAGGTTGATGCGGTAAGGGGGTTTTATTCGTGAAAGAGTGTGAATATTGCTGAACAAGATGCTTGACTGAGATGCCACCCTCCTCTATCCTCCCTCAAGGGAGGAGGCAGATTCAACTCATCTTTCAGACTTTGCATTGAACCAAAACTCAGGTTTGCTTTCACTTTCTTTCGAAGGAAAACCCACCTCCTCCCTTGAGGGAGGATAGAGGAGGGTGGCTGTTTTATTAATCACTCTTTTCAACCAAAAAACCCCCGCAATCTCCTTCGTTGCAGGGGTCTTGCCAAACTACGTGTGCTTCACAACCAAACCCATTTGCCGGGAGCGCAGGCGCTAATGAGTGATCGTACTTCACCGTGAAGCAGGTGGCTGGTAGAACTAGCTAAACAACAACAATTCAAAAGTGCCGGAAAAAATGCAATGGAAAGGAGCGCTTTTATAACGCGCGGTGAGTGACTGATTAAGTGCGGTGATCGGGTGATTATTTGAAAATACTGGCTTCTCTTGATTTAAGAGTCAGGTCCACAAAACAATTTTCGTGTAATATTGCAACATTACTATGTTTTTAATAATCAGTAAGTTAAGTATTTCTTTTGCTAAAAGTAAGGTGGGCAAAGGATGATTTGTAGATTAAGTAAACAAAAAAACAGTTGATTTTCAGGTATTTAGGCTCAAAAAATAATATTGCAATATTACTATATCATTGATTATCAAATAATTAAAAATGAAGCGCAATCGGTCAACAGCTTAAATATCTGAAAGTAGTTGATTCCCCTGGTGTTAAGAGGTGTGATTGCGCTAATATCGGGTCTTAACCAACCAAGGAAATCAGCATCCGATTCCGGCCGCCACGCAAAAGCTGAAGAAAGCTGCTAAACCAACCTAAAAATATTCGTGTATGCAATTAAAAAAGCAACCCGATTGCAACACTAAAAACTTTCTTCACTCTACACGTGGCGGGGAGAAACGGAATCTACTCTCGCTTTATGTTCAGTTTAGGTTAATACATGGTACCATTCCTCCCAAAGGAAGAGCTGTCGAACAATGTTAACCCGCTTGGTTCGTCAAAACGCCAGTAACCAATCAATCCGGCCTCGTTCCCAGTCAGTTTCTGGCACATGTTTTCGCGTATTTCGGCCATAGTCAGCGCTCGGTTCCACAAGCGCACTTCATCCAGCTGACCGGTCCAGGGGAACCCCGAATGAGGGTAAGTTCCCGCGCAGCCTATCTGGAAACGGTTGCTGAGACTGCTCAGCGACGCAAATGCCGATGCCGAAATATCAGTACTGGCTTTCAATTCACCGTTGACATACAGGCGCATGAAACCGTCGCGGTCGTAGACGCCTGCAATGTGCACCCAGGTATTGTTGGGCGAGCTGTTCCACGTGGCATACTGGTTCACATTGTTGCCGTTGTGGAAAATAAGGGAGATCTGCGAGGGCCCAGGGTAATTGTAAATCGCGTAGAAATAGGGTGTGGCTCCTCCGGGAACCCAGTTGCCCACAATTCCCGCCGGAAGTGTGGTAGATGTAGAAAAAAGGTATGTCCACACTTCGAAGGAAAAATCCGTTGTTCCGAGTGGGATAGGACCACAGTCAATGTAATCGTTCACGCCGTTCAGTTCGACACAGTATCCGGCTCCCTGGGCCATGATCGGTTTGGCCGAGGCAAGAATTGCCAGGCAAATAAGGAACTTTTTCATAGAAAAACAGGTTAATGCAGCAATGCAATTTTGGTTTGTAAAATGGTCGGGCATTTTTCCCGGTCGTTCGTTTCCATTTCCCACAGGCCAAGGAAATAAATGCCATTCTGTAATTCATGCGTGTTGATGGAAAGGCAGCTTCCTGCCGGTTGCGGATCGGTGGAGAACGAACGGATGATTTTCCCCGTTTCATCGCTGATTTCAATCAACATACGCGAAGAGACCTTTTCGTAAAAGTAAATATTGATAATTTCTCCCGCCGGATTAGGGAATACCATTGCCCGGTCGGAAGCAAAGGTACGTGCCAGCGTTTGCGGCGGGAAAACGTTCGTCGCACCGTCAGTATCGACCATTTTAAGCCGGTAATAGGTCATGGCGCTTGTTGCCTCCTGATCGATGACAGCGTAGTGCGATGGGGCATCCGAATTGCCGGTAGCAGGCTGGTAATAGAATTCCTTCCATTCATCGGCATCGGTCGATTTTTCCACACTGAAGTAGGCAACGTTGTGTTCCGATTCAGTGATCCATTTAACCTGTGCTTTCCCCAACGTTTCATCCAGCCACTCTGCGGTCATGGAGGAAAGTTCGATGGGCAGAATCGCAATCGAGTAATGGTCGAGTATAAACTCTTTTCTGCCGGTAAAGGTCATTCGCCTGGCCGAGTCACCGAGCGGGTAAAGAGTGGCGGCCGCATCGCTCCACGCCGGGCAGGTGATGTCGGCATTGGTATTGCGCCTGAACATCGCCATCAATGGTTCCAGGAATGGGGTGAAATACGGATTGCCGCCATAATAATAGGAAACATCGTATTGCACGGAAGGCGGATCGGTAAACACACCGAAGTACCGGTTTGAAACGGCTGTGGGCAAACCGCAGGTTACATTGGGAAGGGCATCAACACGGTATAAATGAAAATAGGACGGTGAGCCTGTTACGCCGGAAATCCTTACGCTATCCTGTAACAACGGGTGCTTTAGTGTCATCGACTGGCTGGGAAGCATACCACCGAAAGGGTAAATCATGATGGAAGTATCTCCGATCGGGGCGCCCGACATACGTTTGAGCGGTGCCGCCCCGATGGTTTGCGCATTTGCCAGTTCCGTGCAAAGAATACAACCCGTTACGAGTAATAAATATACGGCGAGCCAACGGCCGATAAACGGCTTTTGGGAATCCGCGTGAGGCATTTTATTTGGTCCGTATTCCATAGATAGTTTCTTTAGTTTTGGATTTTTAACGTTTCTGCGTTTTTTTAACACACTGCAAATAAAGAATACATATCATTAATAATCAAGTAGTTACGTAAAAGTGCCTAAGTATCTAAATGGAAACTAATATGGAGAAAACAGTGTTTTTTTATGATGAACAAAAATTAAAATGTCCGGTTACGGCAGCGCTTGAGGTGATGGGAGGTAAGTGGAAGCCGATTATTTTAGTTGTTTTAGCAGAAGGCCCGCACCGTTTTGGCGAGATAAGAAGACGCATTCCGAAGATTTCTCAGAAAATACTGACGCAGATGCTGCGCGAGCTGGAACAGGACAAATTGATCAGCCGGAAAATCTACAACGTCATTCCGCCAAAAGTCGAATACACACTTACCGAGTTGGGCAATTGCCTCGAGCCGATCATCGACCAGGTATATCAGTGGGGAATCAAATACACGGTTTCGAATGCACCGAAAATCGGAACAGGCGAAAAAGAACTGCCGAATTAAGCTGCCCAAATATGGCTTTGTTCTCGGCTAGCCGAGACACTAACACTCACTTTTTTCCTACGAATTCATCAGCCGCGGCTGACTCACCTAACGGCCTCGCTCTAATTTATAATGAACATTTATTCATTATTGAAGCACGTCCGTTAGGCGTACAAAAATTCGTGAATTTGCGGGATTTTTTTACCATTTTCATCAGCGCATGCTGGTGAAGTAATCTGTGAAAATCCGTGGCTAAAAAAGCCTTTAAGAAATCTTAGTGGAGCCTACCTAGACCTTCCCCAGCAGTTGTTTCGCACGCTCGAGCAGCGCAACAGTATCCAGCTCCGTGCCACCGAATCCGTAACGGAAATGATCGCAGCTGTCAATCACCTCGCGCAGGTTGTGTGCCGTCTCTGCATCTTTATCGGCCAGCAAGGCCAATGCTTTTTCACGTGTGAGGAATTCCTGGCGGAAATGTTTTTCCAAACGCTGGATGATCGCTTTCGGCAATACAATGGCGAATTGGTTGCTGTCGGCCACTGCGTTTTGGGCCATTTTCCAGAAATCGGTTTGTTCTGTTGCGGCCGGAGCAAAGGTCAATTGCGGTTTTTCGGCTGTTTTTTCTTCTTCGTCCTTGCGTTTGCGTTTGCCCATGAAGAGGAACAACAGCAGTCCGAGCAGGCAAACAGGTGTAGCGATGCCCACAATCAACGTGGTATTGGAACCTTCTTTTCCGTCCGCGTTTTTCCGCGTACCCTGTTTCATTTCCTGGCCCACATGTGTCGGTGTATCCTGTGAATGGTCGGCAATGGGCTGGAAGGAAGCATCTTTTTCCACATCAAGCGAAAAGGCTTCGGCACGAACGGTCACGTATTTTTCCAATTCGGGATCAAAATAGGAAATCGCCTGCGGTTCAAAATCGACTTTTCCACTGCTGCCCACCTGGATGTTGTAAATGAAGGTCATCGTTCCTTCAACGCCTTCTTCGGTAAACTGGAAATCTTCCTTACGTTCAGGATCGCCGTACACAACACAGCCTTTCGGCAGGTTCAGCACCGGTGGATTGATATTGTGCAGGTTTCCAAGACCGGAAACAATCAGTGTCAATGAAAACACATCGCCTTGCTTGAGCTTGGTTTTACCCAATAACTGGTCCAGTTTAAACTGGCCCACACCACCGATAAATGTTTTCGGAGCGCCATCCGGCAACGGTTTTACATTCAAAACAGCCGAAGATGATTTGAACGTGATCGTTTTGTCGAAGAACGAAGTATGACAGCGAAGGGCCATTTCAAATGGCCGGATCTTGCATTTACCGGTCGAAATCGGGAAGATCAGCTGTTTTCCGTAGTCGAACGTCAACATGTTCTTACCGTTGTATTTGGTTTCTTCCACCACCTGGCGCTGGTTTTGGAATACGTGTTCTTCAGCATTCTTGTCGGCCTCAAACGGTTTGTAACCTTCCAGGAAGTAGATATTGTACCGTGAAAAAACCTTGGCTTTCAGCAATACGCACTCGCCTTCGTACACGGTGGTTTTCTTCGCCTGGATAACGCCGAAAATCGGGTCTTTGGAATTGTAGCCGAGGTTTTCCTCATCGTCTGCATTTTCCTCCGAAACCTTGATGGTGATTTTATTCGATTTGTACGTTTTGCCATGGTAATCAACCGTAGCGAAAAACGTATGATTTCCTTCTTTGCGGAACGAGCCGCTTTGCTGAACGTAATAATAGGTTTTGATTTTCCCCGAAGAAGGGTCAAGCTTCTGCTCCATACCATTCATAAGGCCGTAATCCACGGAAAACTCCAGCGGAAAATCAACTTTTACGGTACCGTTCAGATTGGTGGTAACGGTAACGGTCACAGATTCATTCGGTGCTATATTTTTGTCACTCACCGTAAGAGATACCATAGGTTTCTGCGCAAACAGACACGTTCCCAATGCGGGAAACAAGCACGCTAAGAGCAGCTTTAACCTACCAGTCTTTCTTTGCTTTTGATCCATTTGTTTTTCCTTTCGATCCGTCCAATCGTTTCTTGGCATCCATTTCCTGCCGCATCAACTCATCGAGTTTACGCTCAGTCTGCTTGTCTGCCAGTTTTTGTTCTTTACCTGCGCTTCCGGATTGTGGTTTGGCTTCGTTATTACTCGGCTTGTCCTGACCATTCTGCGGTTGTTTCGGTTTGCTGTTGTTATTGTTTTGGCCCTGTTGACCTTGTTTGGGTTTCTCGCCGCCTTCATTCGGCTTATCGTCTCCCGGATCTTTAGGGTCATTTTCTTTATTCTGCTGTTTTTTCTTTTCCTGTTCTTCCTGTTCTTTTTTCAAACGTTTGGCTTCAGCCAGCTGCTGACGTGCCTTTTCATTTTTCGGGTCAAGCCTCAGTGCTTCCTTAAACGATTCCTCGGCACCGCCGTAATCTTTTAGTTTCATGCGCGAGTTTCCCACGTTGTGATAAGCCGAAGCTTTTCGCTTGGTGTCGGTCTGCTTACCGGCAGCTGTTCGGAAAGCTTCTTCCGCTTCCTTGTACTTTCCTGCACGATAGGCCGATTGTCCCTTTTCCTCAGACAAATCTACGTCATTTGGCGCTAACCGGTCGGCGGATTTATAATACTTTAACGCTTCTTTGTATTCGCCTTTTTTGTAGAGTTCACGTGCCCGGTTCAACGTATCACGCCATTCCTGCGCCATTCCTGTGCTGGAGGCCGCGATCACTAGCAAAAAGCAAATCAGAACTAATTTTTTCATGACCGTGAACGATTTACGAAAAATGGAACAAAAAGATACCCTAAAAAGCAACAAAAAGCAATCACAAGCGGTATCTGGTAATAATTGCGCTGAACGGTAAATTCCATGTTTTTCACCGATTTGCTTTTCACCGAAGACAGATCGAGTGCTACGGCGCTCATATCGGGGTAGGCAGAATTTGCGAAATGCAATGCACTTCCACTGGCCGAAGCCATGCGTTTAAGGCCGGCGACATCCAATCGTGAGACCACAGCGCCGCCGCCATCGCGTTTGTAACCGAGCGACGGATCTTTCGGGTCGTTTGGAATCAACCCGCCATGCTCCGTACCGATCCCGAAATAACTCAGCTCAATGCCCTTTTCACCGATTTTGTTCACCTGCTCGCGCCACAATTGCTCATGGTCTTCGCCGTCGGTAATCACCAGAATGGCATGTCCGGATTCGCTGTCCATGAACTGTACCTGGGCCATTTCGAGGGCCGCGCCGATGTTAGTCCCCTGGTTGGTGACCATGTCTGTTTCGATCTCTTGTACAAACATTTTGGCAGCACCGTAATCCATTGTGAGCGGTAGTTGCGTATACGCTTCGTTGGCAAAGATCACCACGGAAACGCGCTCGCCCTTCAGGCTGTTGAGCAACTGGATCACCCCACGTTTAGCCACTGTAAGCCGTGAGGAAGTTTCATCCATGTCAACAGTATTCATGGAAGAAGAAACATCCATACAGATTACCAGGTCGAGCACGCGTTTCGAGCCCTTGACCTTGCGGTTTCCCATAACCGGCTGCACAAGCGCGATTACCAGGAAAAAGAGGATGCTCCGCACGAAGAAATACTGTAAAAAATAGCGGAGCGGGTGAAAGGTCACCCAAAGCATGCGTGTTTTGCCCATACCACGATAGCTGTCGTGCAGCTCGCTTTTCCATTGCCAGCGTTTGATGTAGGCGAACAGGATGACCGGGACAAACAGCAGTAGCCAGAAAAATCCGGGATGTAGGAACTGAAAACGGGCTCCCGCTGCCTGGAACGAGCCATACACCAAACCGGCAACCGCCCAGAAAATGATTTCTGCGATCAGCGTCCAAATGACCAGTTTCCGGAATACGTCGCTGTGCTGTTTAGTCATCCAGTTTGAATTTTGCAGCGTTGAGTGTCCACGCACCGATTAAGGCTAAAATGGCCCATAAAATGAACGGAACGATTGTCACAGGCGGTTCTGCCCCGAAATGCATGTCTTCCATTTTGCGCTTTTCCAGCTTATCGATCTCGCCGTAGATTGTCGCCAGGCTATGCTCATCCGTTGCCCGGAAATATTTCCCGCCCGTTTCGTCGGCAATGGCCTGCAGCGTGGCTTCGTCGATTTCTACCGGTAAGCTTTCGTAGGTAATTCCGTAAGGTGTCATTACCGGGGTCGGGGCCGTGCTGCGTGAACCGACACCGATCGTATACACGCGGCATTTTTTCTCGCGGGCCAGCTTGGCAGCCTCCAACGGTTCGATGGTGCCGGCGTTGCTGCTTCCGTCGGTGAGCAGGATGATGACTTTCGATTTTAAGCTGTCACTGCGCAACCGCGTTACTGCCACACCCAATCCGTTCCCGACCGCTGTCCCCGGCTCCAAAAATCCCGGCTGAATTTCTGCGATTTGTTTTTTGAGCATCGGGTAGTCCAGGGTAGCCGGACAAGCGGTATACGCTTCGCCCTCGTAGACCACCAAACCTACGCGATCGCCTTTTCGGCTGTCTACAAACTGCTGGGCCACCGATTTGGCTGCTTCCAGGCGATTCGGCTGAAAATCCTGCGCCAGCATCGATCCCGAAGCATCAATGGAGAGAATAATGTCGATCCCGTTTTTGTAATCGATTTTCGGCGGATCGTAACCCGGGTGATAGGGCTTGGCCATTGCTACTACCAGGCAGCAAACGGCAAACATTTGCAGGAACGCAATTCCCCAGCGGAACCAGCGTACCCAGTCGGTGCCGAGTGAGTGCTGTTCTTCTTCCGACCGTGAAAACCGCAAATGCCCGGAATGATTGCGCGTCATGTAATAATGGGCAATGAAAATAACAGGAACGGCAAGTAGCAGCCACAGCCATTGAGGGGCGTAGAAATCGTATTGCCAAACTGCTATGTTCCAGTACCTAATTATCATTGATCAGTTCCAAAGGACTTAATTCGAGGATTAATTGTTCCATGTAATTCATGCCAAGCACGATGCTTTCTTCGTCGGGAACACCCAACGCAAATTTCACGATGTCGGAGTCCTGCAACAACAGGCGGATGCGCTCCAAAGTTGGCTCAGGAATCTGTTTGCCACGCAAAAGAGCAATGGTCTCAAACGTGGTCCGTTCCATGAGATTCAACCCGTAGCGGGCACTCAGAAACGATCGCAGCAGGAACGAAAACTCGATGTAATGACGGTTGATGTCGCCTTTTTTCCAATAAGCTTCCTTGCGCAAAGCATCCAGCCCGAGTAACGTTCTGTCTTTCAGCGAAAGAATTCGGACAACCGGTTTGTTGTTGCGTTTCCGGATCCACCATACAATGAAAACTGCCAGCGGAATCAGCAAAATCCACCAGTAATCTTTCAACCAGCGCCAGTAGTCTGTTTCGATGATTACGGGCACTTCATCCAGCTCATCACCGATTTTTCTTTTTTCGAATGAAACGTTCAGTAAAGGCGGCTGTGAATGATAGATCGAATCGGGTAGCGCGACCTGTACAATCGGGAAAATGTAAACTCCCGTGTCCCAGGCAGTGATGGTATAGCGGCCTTCCCAGATGTTCTGACCGTTTTTTTGATACATCGTGTCCCTGAAACGCCCGATAATTTCCAGCGTTCCGTCCGTGGTGAGCATCGAAGAATCGTTTTTGATTTCACAAGCTACTTCGCCTGAATGCGGGTTGTATCGTACTTTTTTCGGTGCTTTTTTCAGCTGGATGATCAGCTCGACCTGCTCGCCGATTTCACAGCTTTTCTTGCTCCACCACGTGTGCAGCTGCTGCCCTGACAATTGCCCGGAAACCAATAAAACTGCTATGTAAAGCGCGGCTTTCATTTTCGTTGCTTGAACAAATGCATGAGTGGCAGGAAAATCGAATTTCCGCCTTTGAGCACACAGGTATCAATGCCGAGAGATTCGAAAATTTCCTTATTGATCTGTTTGCGCCGTTGCTGTCGCTGAGCGTATTCCTGGCGCACATTCGCCGAAGAAGTGTCTACCCAGGTTGTGCGGCCGGTTTCGGCATTGATCCATTGTACAAAACCGACATCCGGCAGGCTGCTTTCACCATCATCTTCCAGTTGCAAGGCAACCAGGTCGTGTTTGCGCGAAAGTGTCGTGAGGCCATCTTTGATTTTGGGTAAATCCATGAAATCGCTGATGAGGAAACAAATGCAGCGCTTTTTGATTACGTTCACCGCGTATTTCATCCCGACATTCAAATCGGTCAGCGCCTGGTTGGGCTCGAAATAGATCAGGGATTTCATCATCGCGTAAACGTGCTTCACACCTTTTTCAGGTGGAATGTATTTTTCTACTTTATCGGTCACGAAAATCGCACCTACTTTATCGTTTTTCTTCGCTGCCGAGAAAGCCAATGTCGCAGCAGCTTCAACGGCTGTGGCAAACTTGGAATCGTCTGTTTGTCCGAAATACATCGATCCCGAAAGGTCAATGATCAGCAAGACCGTCAGCTCGCGTTCTTCTTCAAAAATCTTCACATAAGGCTCCTGGAACCGCGCGGTGACGTTCCAATCGATGCTGCGTACGTCGTCGCCGAACTGGTAATTGCGCACCTCACTAAACGACATACCGCGCCCTTTAAACGCAGACTGGTATTCACCCGAAAAGACCTGTTGGGTCAAGCCGCGTGTTTTCAGTTCTATGGTACGAACCCGTTTGAGTAAAGCCTGATGGTCCATGCGTTATGAATCAGGGAACTTCGACGCGTTGGATCAGTTGTTCGATCACTTTCTCGGTTGTCACGCCATCGGCCTCGGCTTCATACGTGAGCCCGATGCGGTGGCGCAACACGTCCATGCTGATGGCGCGCACATCTTCCGGGATTACAAAAGCGCGTCTTTCAAGGAACGCGTGTGCTTTGGCTGCCAGCGCGAGGTTAATGGTGGCACGCGGAGATCCGCCGTAAGAAATGTATTTACTCAGTTGTCCGAGTCCGGCCAGCTCAGGATTGCGTGAAGCCGCTACAATATCAACGATGTAGCGTTCTATTTTTTCGTCAAGGTAAATCGAACGCGCGAGTTGTTTTCCTTTGATAATATCGTCGGGGTGAATGCATGCCGAAACGGTAGCCAAACCTTCGGCGCGCACATTGCTGCGCAAAATCAGCTGTTCTTCCTGCTTCGACGGATAGCCCATGCTTACTTTCAGCATAAAGCGGTCAACCTGTGCTTCAGGCAGTGGGTATGTTCCTTCCTGTTCGATCGGGTTTTGCGTGGCCAGCACCAAAAATGGTTTCGGCAGCTGATATGTTGTATCTCCGATCGTAATTTGGCGTTCCTGCATCGCTTCCAGCAAGGCCGACTGTACTTTTGCCGGAGCACGGTTGATCTCGTCAGCCAGTACGAAATTGGCGAAGATCGGTCCCTTCTTCACGGTAAACTGTTCCGCTTTCTGCTGGTAGATCATCGTTCCCGTAACGTCGGCAGGCAATAAATCGGGCGTAAACTGGATGCGGGAAAAATCGGCCGAAACTGCCTGGGCAAGCGTTTTGATCGCAAGGGTTTTTGCCAATCCGGGAACGCCTTCCAGCAACACGTGGCCGTCTGCCAGCAATGCCAGTAACAGGTTTTTCACCATGGACTCCTGGCCCACGATGACCTTGGCTATTTCCTGCCGTAAAAGTTCGAATTTGACTGCTTCCTCCTTAATGGAAACAGAAAGCATTTGCAATTGTTCAGACGGAGTTAGTGCTGATGAATCCAACATAGTTTTTGCCGTTTTAATACAGTTTTTTGAGAACCGGGGAACTCCACTAAATCATCGGGAGCGTTTACGGTTCTAATATATTGCTTTCAGCCGCAACAGCGTGACATTCGCTCACAAAATATGTGAAACGGAAACAAGTCGGATTACCGTAGTAAGCAAAGCAATAGTCGGCAAAGGTGTAAAAGAAAGAATTCACAACCTGTTAATTTTTGTTAAGTCAGCTTTAAATTCGCACCGGAAGGCTTTTTGGATGCTCGATTTCGCGCGTCTTTTTCAGTTTTCGATTTTACCCTTTCAATTAAAGTGCTTTCATGTGATATTCAACAGCAAGCATTCAAAAATCATGTATCTTCATCCCGTTTTCTCAACTGTTACCGCTATGGAAGAGCGCAAATGCCTCGAATGTGGACAAAAATTATCGGGCCGGAAAGACCAGAAATTCTGTTCCGACTATTGCCGCAATACACACAACAATCGCCTCAATGAGGATGCCACGAGCTATGTGCGCCGCATCAACAACATCCTGCGCAAAAACCGCCGCATCCTCGTGGCGCTTAATCCATCCGGAAAACGCACGGTCGATGCCATCACGCTTGCAGAAGAAGGCTTCAATTTCCATTACTTTACCAACATCTACCAAACCCAGAAAGGAAGTACGTATTATTTCTGTTACGACCAGGGATATATGCGCGTGGAGAATGACCAATACGTTTTGGTCCAGAAACAGGATTACGTGAAATGATTATTTTTTCGGGACTACCGCAACGTTCCTGCCCAATGTCTTAAACCGAACGCCGTTTTCCTGCACAATGGTAATCGTGAGATGTCCGGTTTTGCTGATGTTCAGGTCTCTTACGACACCTGATTTACCTTTATGCGTTCCGGCTACAACCGAACATTGGTCGCCGTCTTTTAATTCGGGGTTGTTCATGGGAGGAGTGTTCATAGATTTTAAAGATATAATAGTAAAATGATTATACCTTACTTTTTTCTTGATAAAAAAGTAAGCAAAAAATCAAGGCCGTAAGTCCCGATCTTAAAAACTACGGTTTGTTAAGCTATCCCACCCCAACTCGCAAACGCCATTAACGATTCTTTCGTAGAAAGGATCGATGGCTGAGCTCAAACAGGGGTTCCATCACGCTTAACTTCACCTTGTTTTTCTACGATCGACACTTAATGCCATTTTGGTGTGGTGGTTCTAAACCGATTTCTATTCGGCACTAAAATCTGAAATTCTAACGGAGAATTGTTGCTGCGGACGAAGCGCCATTCCTGGAAGCGAAGTCAAAAAAAATGGCCGTTTCGTAGTGTTTTGTCAAAAGCGCTTGCGTTTCAGATCCTGATCTGACACTTTTGACTAAAAACACAGAATAAGGCCATTTTTGACAAGCGGCTTGGAATGGCGCCAAAGCATTTTTGCTCCACTTTTTTTGCTTCGGAAAAAAGTGGAAACAATCTGAGTGAAAAGCCAGGAATTGGTTTGAGGATCGAATCGTAATAAAAGCAAATAAAAAAACCCAAACACCTACTACAATGTTTGGGTTTAACATCATTTCATTTGGCAATTGGATCAAATCAAATGATGTGCTGCTCTACTAACTGCTACAAAAGTAATGATTTGTTTCAATCTGAAGCAGTTGTGTCACTGAAAAAATGCAGGTGATTGATTAAACGGTTGTTTTTTGCGAATGAACGGTTATTTAAATAATCTAAAAGTTCTTGCGCTGAAGTTTTCCCTGTAAGTGAGGCTCCTGCCTGGGGATTTGCCGGTGAAGCCATTTATTTCAATCGCAATGTGAATAGCCGCTCGTCAAAAACAAAAACCGTTTTTGCCCAAACCCCCATATCCAAAGAAGAAAACGCTTTTCGAATCGATGAAAACAGCACTATATGGAATGATTCTAAATAACCCTGATTTACCCGTGCTTACCGTTAAAATATATTAAATTCGCGGGTCTAAAAAATGGTAGATTATGTCTTCACCAAATGATTACATTCCGATACTCATACAAGCCGTTGTAGCATTGGGCTTTGTGGTAACGGTACTGGTAGTGACCCACATCCTGGGCCCGAAGCTTAGAGGTAAGAAAAAAGATGCAAACTGGGAGTGTGGGATCGAAGAAGTAGGGAACGCCCGTTTCCCGGTTTCGGTTCGCTATTTCATGACAGCCATCCTTTTTGTATTGTTCGATGTGGAGGTTATTTTCTTCTACCCGTACGCAGTGAACTTCCATGAACTGCAACTCGACGGGTTGTGGGCAGTGATGCTCTTTGTCGGCTTATTCCTTACCGGATTTTTCTACGTACTCAAAAAAGGAGCTTTAGAATGGGAAAAGTAGAAGTTGTTAATGGCGTCGAGACGTTCAACGGAGAAGGTTTCCAGTTGGCGATGCTCGATAAAGTGATCGCAGTAGCACGTGCCAATTCGGTATGGCCGCTGCCGTTCGCTACCTCTTGCTGTGGAATTGAGTACATGGCAACCATGGGGACCAATTATGATGTGGCCCGTTTCGGGATGGAGCGTATGTCGTTTTCACCACGCCAGGCCGATTTGCTGATCGTAGCCGGAACCATTTCCAAAAAACTGGCGCCTATCCTGAAAAAAGTATATGAGCAGATGGCAGAGCCGAAATGGGTATTGTCCGTGGGTGCCTGCGCTTCTTCCGGTGGTATTTTTGATACCTATTCCGTATTACAGGGTATTGACCGCGTGATTCCCGTGGATGTATATGTACCTGGCTGTCCGCCGCGCCCCGAACAAATCATCGAAGGAATCATGAACATTCACCGTTTGGTGAAACACGAATCATTGCGTCGCCGCTACTCGGATGAATACAAACATTTGTTGACCAAATACAACCTGAACGAAGATGAGTAATCCCATCACGAGCGAGTTGCTGTTGCAGCGCCTGCAGGAACGTTTCGGTGAAGCGATTCTGCAACACGAATCTCCTTACGATTTACTGACGGTTGAAGTAGCACCTTCCGCCGCACACGATATTATTAAGTGGTTGAAAGAAGACAGCGAACTGGCGCTTTCGTTCCTGACCCTGCTGGGTGCAGTACATTATCCCGACCAGGAAGGCCGTGAAATGGCTGTCGTTTACCACTTGCATTCCCTGGTACACAATGTTCGCCTGCGTTTGAAAGCATATTTGCCGATCGCCGATCCGAGCATTGCCACCATTACCGATATTTATGTGGGCGCTAACTGGCAGGAACGCGAAACCTTCGATTTTTTCGGGGTGAATTTCATTGGCCATCCGAACCTGGTGCGCATCCTCAATGAAGATTCCATGGATTATTTCCCGATGCGCAAGGAATACCAGCTGGAAGACGCTACACGTGAAGATAAAGATGACCGCTTCTTCGGAAGGTAAAAACGGGAGTTATGAGCGATATTGAACAACTAAAAAAACAAAGCCTCTTTTCCAACGATACCATCGATGGAGAAATCGCTACGCTGAACCTGGGGCCAACGCACCCGGCTACACACGGTATTTTCCAAAATGTACTGAAAGTAGACGGTGAAAAGATCCTCTCGTCCGAACAAACGGTGGGCTACATTCACCGTGCGTTTGAAAAACTGGCAGAACGCCGCCCGTACAACCAGGTTCGACCGATTACCGACCGTTTGAACTACTGTTCTTCGCCGATCAATAACATCGGCTGGGACATGACGGTCGAAAAACTCATCGGTGCCGATGTTCCGAAACGCGTTGATTACATGCGTGTGATCATTATGGAGCTGTCGCGCATCGCTGACCACCTGGTGTGTAACTCCGTAATCGGGGTAGATACAGGGGCCTTGACCGGGTTTACCTACATGTTCCAGCAGCGTGAGGCGATCTACGAATTGTTTGAAGAAGTATGCGGTGCACGTTTGACGACCAACGTAGGACGTATCGGCGGATTTGAGCGCGATTTTTCACCGGTGTTTCACCAGAAACTGAAGAAATTCCTTAAAGAGTTCCCGAAACATTTCAATGAATTCGACAGCCTGCTTTCGCGCAACCGCATCTTTATGGACCGTACCATCGGTGGTGGCCCTATTTCAGGAGAGCGAGCATTGGATTACGGTTTCACAGGACCAAACCTGCGTGCTGCCGGCGTGGATTATGACGTACGGGCAATGAACCCGTATTCTTCGTATGAAGATTTCGATTTTATCATCCCGGTTGGAACACAGGGCGATACGTACGATCGTTTCCAGGTGCGCCAGGAAGAAGTGCGTCAGAGCCTTGCCATCATCAACCAGGCATACAACAATCTTCCGGAGGGAGATTTTTACGCAAAAGACATTCCCGAATTCTACCTTCCTTCAAAAGAAGATGTGTATACCAAAATGGAAGCGCTCATCTATCACTTCAAGATCGTGATGGGTGAAACACCTGTTCCGGTTGGCGAAGTATACCACAGCGTTGAAGGTGGAAACGGTGAATTAGGATTTTATTTAATCAGTGATGGCGGACGTACACCTTACCGTTTGCAGTTCCGTCGACCTTGTTTCATTTATTACCAGGCATATCCGGAAATGATTACCGGACAGAGCATTTCAGACGCTGTCTTGACATTGAGTAGCTTGAATGTAATTGCCGGAGAATTGGACGCATAATGAGTATAAAGATCACAAACGGAAATGCAGCCGATGAGGTAGCACCGCAGTTCAGCGCCGAACGAATGGTTGAGGTACAGCGTATCATCAACCAGTACCCGGAAGGCAAACAAAAAAGTGCGTTGATGCGCATTCTGCACATGGCCGAAGAAGATTTCGGCGGATGGTTGAGTGTGCCTACAATGAATTACGTGGCCGGAATTTTAAACATCCAGCCAATCGAAGTGTACGAGGTAGCCACGTTTTACACGATGTTCAACATCGAAAAACCAGGCAAAGTGGTATTGGAAGTTTGCCGTACCGGGCCTTGCATGCTGGTAGGAAGCGACAACATCATCGATCACCTGAAGCAAAAGCTTGGGGTAGAGGTAGGCGGTACATCTGCCGATGGCATGTTTACCCTGAAAACGGCAGAATGCCTCGGTGCTTGTGGTTACGGACCGATGCTGCAGTGCGGAAAACACTACCACGAGCATCTGACGATTGAAAAAGTCGATGCACTGCTCGACGAATTCCGCAAAGAACATTCAACTTCATCGAACAACTAGGAGATGGGAAGAAAGCTATTATTGGAACATGCAAACGTTCCTGGAATTGAAACCTACGAGGTATACCGCAAACATGGCGGTTACCGATCTGTGGAAAAGGCATTGAAAACCATGTCGCCGCAAAATGTGGTCGAAGAAGTTCAGGCTTCCGGACTGCGTGGTCGTGGTGGTGCCGGTTTCCCTACAGGAATGAAATGGTCGTTCCTCGCAAAACCGGAAGGTGTTCCGCGCTATTTATTGTGCAACGCCGACGAAAGTGAGCCGGGTACGTTCAAAGACCGTTACCTGATGGAAAAAATTCCTCACCTGCTGGTTGAAGGAATGATTACTTCCAGCTACGCGCTTGGGTGCAACCAATCGTATATCTACATCCGCGGAGAATACATGTGGGTGTTGGAAATCGTGGAAAAAGCAATCGCCGAGGCGTATGCCAACGGCTGGTTGGGAAAAAATATTTTGGGGTCGGGTTACGATCTTGATCTTTCCATCGCCCCGGGTGGTGGTGCCTACATTTGCGGTGAAGAAACCGCGTTGATCGAATCGTTGGAAGGTAAGCGTGGAAACCCGCGCATCAAGCCGCCGTTCCCGGCCGTAAAAGGTTTGTGGGGCTGTCCGACCGTGGTGAACAACGTGGAAACGATTGCCGCAGTAGTTCCGATCGTAAACGATGGCGGAGCAGAATACGCGAAAATCGGGATCGGGAAAAGTACCGGTACCAAGCTGATTTCTGCTTGCGGAAACCTGGCTAAACCGGGTGTTTACGAAATCGATTTGGGCCTTTCGGTAGAAGAATTCATTTACTCCGACGAATGGTGTGGCGGCATCGCCAACGGCAAGAAGCTGAAAGCCTGCGTTCCGGGTGGTTCTTCCGTTCCGATTCTCCCTGCTAACCTCGTTTGTAAAACAGCCGAAGGAGCTGATCGCCTGATGACCTACGAAAGTTTGGCCGAAGGTGGTTTCGCTTCCGGTTCCATGCTCGGGTCAGGTGGTTTCATCGTATTCGACGAAGACCAGTGTATCGTTCGCAATACCTGGAACTTTGCGCGTTTTTATGCTCATGAGTCATGCGGACAATGTTCACCGTGCCGCGAAGGAACGGGTTGGATGGAAAAAGTCCTCCACCGTTTGGAATACGGACATGGCCACATGCGCGATATCGACCTGCTTGCAGAGATCAATAAGAAAATAGAAGGGAATACGATTTGTCCGCTCGGTGATGCAGCAGCATGGCCGGTAGCAGCAGCAATCCGTCATTTCCGCGAAGAGTTTGAATGGCACGTGACCAATCCCGACGAAGCGCAAAAACGCAACTTCGGCATTGCATCGGCTCATGTACCTTTAGTATAAGTAAACCATTTGTTATGGTAAAAGTTATCGTTGACGATATTGAAGTAGAAGTAGAACCGGGAACAACCATTCTCAACGCCGCCCGCAAGATCGGTGGTGATGTGGTGCCTCCCGCCATGTGTTATTACAGCAAGCTGGAAGGCAGTGGTGGTAAATGCCGTACCTGCCTGGTGGAAGTTGCCGCAGGTTCTGCTGCCGATCCGCGCCCGATGCCCAAACTGGTGGCTTCGTGTTCTACACCCGTACAAGACGGAATGGTGATCAAGAACAAGACCAGCGAACGCGTACACGAAAACCGCGGAGCTGTAACCGAGTTCCTGTTGATCAATCACCCGCTCGATTGCCCGATTTGCGACCAGGCCGGTGAGTGTCACCTGCAGGACCTTGGGTTCGAGCACGGAAAAGCAGGAACGCGCTACGAAGAAGAGCGCCGTACCTACGATCCGATCGACATTGGCGACAAGATCAAATTGCACATGAACCGCTGCATTTTGTGCTACCGTTGCGTGTACACGGCCAACCAGATTACCGATAAGCGTGTGCACGGTGTATTGCATCGCGGCGAGCATGCCGAGATCAGTACGTACATCGAGCAGGCAATCGACAACGATTTCTCCGGAAATGTGATCGATGTGTGCCCGGTAGGTGCTTTGACCGACAAAACCTTCCGTTTCAAAAGCCGCGTATGGTTCCTCAAACCGATGAATGCTTCGTGCGAGTGTACCAAATGCGCCGGAAAAGCAGTAGTGTGGATGTTCGGAAACGAAATCATGCGTGTGACAGGCCGCAAAGACCAATACGGTGAAGTAGAAGATGTAGACGGCAAACCTGGATGGATCTGCAACGACTGCCGCTTCGAGAAAAAAGACGTAAGTAAGTGGAACATTGAAGGTCCGCGCGTGATCAACCGCCATTCGGTGATCTCGCAGAACCACTACCTGAAAAATGATCCGAAACGAGATGCTAAGAAACTAACGACGAAATAAGATGTTAGAGAAAATCATATTAATAGTTGCGTTGTTCAGTGTTACCTTGCTGATTGCAACGTATTTGACCCTCGCCGAACGTAAAGTGGCCGCCTGGTTGCAAGACCGTATCGGGCCGGACAGAGCTGGACCATGGGGAATTTTACAGCCGCTGGCTGATGCCGGGAAAATGTTCTTCAAGGAAGACTTCATTCCGACCAATGCCGATAAATGGCTCTTCATTATCGGGCCGGGAATCGCGATGTTTACCGCATTGTTGACAGGATCGGTGATTCCATGGGGCCCTGATCTGAAAATGTTTGGTGAAACCATCGAATTGCAGGTGGCCAACGTAGACGTGGGAATCCTCTTCATCATGGGAATCGTTTCCATTGGTGTATACGGGATCATGATCGGTGGCTGGGCTTCCAACAACAAATTCTCGCTGTTCGGGGCTATTCGCGCGAGCTCGCAAATGATCTCTTACGAATTGGCAATGGGGATTTCCATCATTACCATCGTGATGATGACCGGAAGCTTAAACCTGCGCGACATCGTTGAAGCGCAGCACGGATTTAACTGGTTTGCCTGGAAACAACCGCTTTGCTTCCTCGTTTTCTTCGTTTGTGCAATGGCAGAATGTAACCGCGCACCGTTCGACTTACCGGAATGTGAATCGGAACTGATCGGTGGTTACCATACCGAATACGGTTCCATGAAACTTGGATTCTTCCTGTTTGCCGAATACATCAACATGTTTATTTCCTGCGCGGTGATCTCTGCCGTATTCTTCGGGGGTTACAACTTCCCGGGAATGGACAATTTCTCCGGAAATACGCTTGCTATTCTGGGCACACTGGCATTCTTCGCGAAAACCTTCTTCTTCATCTTCGTATTCATGTGGATCCGCTGGACATTGCCGCGTTTCCGTTACGATCAGTTGATGCACCTGGGCTGGAAAAAACTCATCCCGATCTCATTGGTGAACCTGTTGGTGACCGGTATTATCATCGCTGCTGTTTCCGGATGGTTCAGCGGTGAAAAGAAAAATACCGAACCAATGCAGACAAAGGTGAAGACCGAGCAACCCGACAAGCGATTGTCGATGAACACAAACACTCATTAGAACAACACATTTCGAATAGATATGGAGAGTTTATCAAATCGCAAAAAAGTAGTTTCCAACAAGAAGATGACCTTCTGGGAAAGTATTTATTTGCCCGCCGTTTTGGGAGGAATGTGGATTACATTCAAGCATTTGTTCCGAAAACACAACGTGACGAAGTATCCCGAAGAGACACGCGAGTTCGCTCCGGTTTACAGAGGTCAGCATGTCCTTAAACGTGACGAGCAGGGCCGTGAAAACTGTACTGCCTGCGGATTGTGCGCCGTTGCCTGTCCGGCAGAAGCCATTACGATGGTAGCTGAAGAGCGCAAAAAAGGCGAAGAGCATTTGTACCGCGAAGAAAAATACGCTTCCACGTACGAGATCAATATGCTGCGATGCATCTTCTGCGGTTTGTGCGAGGAAGCGTGCCCGAAAGAAGCAATTTTCCTTACCGACCGTATCGTTCCGACGTATTTCGAGCGCGACAACTTTGTGTATGGAAAAGATAAACTGGTGGAAAAAGTGGACGAGAGAGTCGATATTTCCAAACGTCAATTAACCGGAAAACGCCCGCTAAAGTCATGAGTACTGAATTAATCATTGCAACTGTATTGGGAGGTTTAACGATCGGTTCGGCGCTGATGGTGGTATTGAGCCAGCATCCCGTAAGAAGCGTATTGTACCTCATTGTTACGTTCTTCCTTATTACAGCCAACTACGTGTTGATGAACGCGCAGTTTATAGCTATCGTGAACATCATTGTATATGCCGGGGCGATCATGGTATTGTTCCTCTTTGTATTGATGCTCCTCAACCTCAGTAAGGAAAACGAGCCCCGGAGCTCGCTCTTTATGAAGGTGGCGGCTGCGCTGGCAGGCGGTGTCTTGTTTTTGGTGCTGTTTGCCGCTTTGAAAGATGCTGCGATTTTTGCGCCCGAGGTTACAGGCCCGCACAACGAGTCGATGGGACTGGTGAAAAACCTGGGTAACCTACTCTTTACGAAATACGTGCTTCCGTTCGAAATTTCTTCGATCCTGTTCATCGCTGCGATGGTAGGAGCGGTTCTTTTGGCGAAACGCGATAAACAAATTACAGAATAACCATGGTATTAGCTACGATTTTCGAATCCGGAGTAGGTATCAAATTCTACATGCTTTTGGCGACAGCGCTGTTTGTCATCGGGGCATTTGGAGTTCTTTACCGAAAAAATGCAATTATTCTCCTGATGTGCATCGAATTGATGCTCAACGCAGCGAATTTATTGCTGGTGGCCTTTTCAACCTTTTATGGAAAAGCCGATGCGCAGTTGTTTGTGTTTTTCATCATGGTGGTCGCAGCTGCCGAAGCTACGGTCGGGTTATCGATACTCGTCCTGGTCTTCCGCAACGCACGCTCGGTGGATATCCGTTTGTTTAACAAATTAAAAGATTAAGCATGTCGGTAGCACAGTTAGTTCCCCTGATTATTCTGCTTCCTTTAATTGGAGCATTGATCAACGGCCTCGCAGGTAAAAAATTGCCGAAAACAGTTGTAGGCGCCATCGCCACAGGTGTAATGGCCGTTTCGTTCGGATTGGCCCTGATGGTCTTTTCACAACTGCACGAAGCAGTTGAAGTGAATTTATTTACGATGATCGATACCGAGTCGTTTTCGCTGCACGCACGTTTGCTGGCCGATAACCTTTCGGTTTGGATGACGCTCATCGTAACCGGAGTAGGTACGCTCATTCACCTGTTTTCAATGGGTTATATGAAGCACGACGACGGTTATTACAAGTTCTTCATTTACCTCAACCTCTTCATCTTCGCGATGTTGATCCTGGTACTCGGAAGCAACTACTTCATGTTGTTCTTCGGTTGGGAAGGTGTGGGTATCTGCTCGTACCTGCTGATCGGTTTCTGGTACGGCGATTTCAAAAACACCGTAGCAGCGCGCAAGGCGTTCATCATGAACCGTGTGGGTGACCTTGGATTGCTGATCGGTTTGTTCCTCTTACTGTTCAACTTCGGAACACTGGAGTACAGCGAGCTTTCAGCAGCCATCATCGGCAGTAAAATCGATTTGAGCACCGTTCTTTGTGGTGTAACTCTTTGTTTGTTCATCGGTGCGACCGGTAAATCGGCACAGATTCCGTTGTTTACCTGGTTACCGGATGCCATGGCAGGACCAACACCGGTTTCGGCATTGATCCACGCCGCAACGATGGTAACGGCCGGTATTTTCCTCGTGGTGCGTTCCAACTACATGTTCGAGCTGGCACCAATGACGCAGGATATCATGCTGTACATCGGTTTGGCAACTTCGATCGTGGCGGCTTTCATTGCGATGCGTCAGAACGACATCAAAAAAGTATTGGCTTATTCAACTGTTTCCCAGCTGGGAATGTTGTTCGTAGCCCTGGGAATGGGCGCTTACACGGCTGCCATGTTCCACGTTACAACACACGCATTCTTCAAAGCCTTGCTGTTCCTGGGGTCGGGAAGTGTAATCCACGCCATGTCCGACGAACAGGATATTCGCCAGATGGGTGGTTTGCGCAAGAAAATCCCGGTAACACACGCTACGTTCCTGATCGGAACATTGGCGATCTCCGGTTTCCCGTTGCTTTCCGGATTCTACTCAAAAGATGAAATTATTGCACATGCCTTTGAACACGGTACATGGTTGTACGTTGCCCTGATGGCAAGTGCTGCGTTGACGGCCGTTTACATGTTCCGCTTATACTTTGTGACCTTCCATGGTTCATTCCGCGGAACACACGAGCAGGAACACCATGTGCATGAAGGCCCGGCTTCGATGACGCTTCCGCTGATCGTATTGGCAGTGCTTTCCATCTTCGGTGGTATCCTGAACCTGCCGGGAATCTGGCTGCACAACATGGCACACTGGATGTCGCACCATTTGGAGCACAACGTTGCCGGCCTGAACCTGATTAAACATACCGCTCCTGAAGGTAACATGGCATTGATGCTGATGGTTGCCGCTTCAGTAATGTCGTTGGTGATCCTGGTGGTTTGCTACCTGGTTTATGGCCGTAAGAACAGTGTTCCGGTTGCCGATGAGCAATTGAAAGGCTGGGAAAAATGGTCGGCAGGCAAATTGTACTTCGATGAACTCTATAACTTCCTGTTTGTTCGTCCGACAGAATGGCTTTCGGAAAAAGGCTCACATTATTTCGAAAGCATGTTCCTTCACCGCTCGGTGGTTGGCGTTGGCCAGCTGATCGGCAAATCAGGTGATTTGGTACGCAAATGGCAAACGGGCCGCACCGATAGCTATATTTTATGGATGGTCTTCGGGCTGATCGGTTTAGTTGTTTATTTCCTTATTTACAAATACTATTAAGTTGGAACTGTTACTTTTTATATTACCGGTTTTCTTTGCGCTTTCCGTATTGGTAATGCCGCAGAGTTTTGTTCGCGCTTATGGTTTGATAGGTGGCCTGGCTACGTTGGCACTCACGGTGGTGCTGATGGCAAACTATAATCCTGATGGAGGAATGCACAGCTTCGTTGCACAGCAGTGGATCCAGGCTTACGGCATTACGCTTCACTTCGGGTACGATGGTATTTCACTGATGATGCTGTTGCTCACGACGGTTCTTGTGCCGCTGATTCTGCTCAGTAACTTCGGCCGCGAGCTTTCTTCGAATCGTTTGTTTACGAGCATGGTTTTCCTGATGCAATTGGGACTGATCGGCGTGTTTATTTCACTCGACGGGATCTGGTTTTACGTTTTCTGGGAAATTACCCTGATCCCGATTTTCCTGATCGCTTATTGGTTCGGTGAGCCTGAGCGTAAGGCAGCGCTGATGAAGTTCTTCATGTATACCTTCTTCGGGTCGTTGTTCATGCTGGCTTCACTGATCGGGTTGAAATCCTTTGCTGCAAGCTTCGCCATCGAAGATTTACAAGCCGTTGAACTGGCACCGGAAGTAGCAACCTGGCTCATGGGTGGATTCTTCCTCGCATTTGCGATCAAAGTTCCGATCTTCCCGTTCCATACCTGGCAGCCGTCAACATACTCCAAGTCGCCGATGGCCGGAACCATGTTGCTGTCGGGAATTATGCTGAAAATGGCCCTTTACGGAATGCTGCGCTGGATGTTGCCACTGTTCCCGGAAGCATTGGATTGCGTGACTTACCCGATTATCATTTTGGGAACGATCGGAGTGGTATACGGAGCGATCCTGGCTATTAAGCAAGACGATATGAAGCGCCTGTTTGCGTTTGCATCGATCTCACACGTGGGATTAATCGCAGCAGGGATCATGACAGCCGATAAAGACACACTTTCGGGAAGTATCCTGCAAATGATCAACCACGGTTTGGTGGCAGTAGGGTTGTTCCTTGCCGCTGATGTGATTGAACGCCGACTGGGAACGCGCAGCTTACGTGAATTGGGCGGAATTGCCAAGCAGGCTCCGAAATTCGCGTTTTGGTTTGCGGCCTTGGCTTTTGCTTCGGTTTCCGTTCCGTTTACAAGCGGTTTCGTGGGTGAATTCCTGATCCTGAAAGGAATGTTCAGCTTCGACTGCGTGATTGGTATTGTGGCAGGTTCAACATTGATCCTGGGAGCTGTTTATACCTTCCGCGCTTACCAGCTGAGTATGTACGGGCCGGTAAAGACTAGTGCTTTTGCCGACTTGTCGATGAGCGAGCTGATCGTATTTGCGGTGATCATCATCGCGGTAGTGTTCCTGGGCGTTTACCCGAAAGCGGTAATCGATTTCGTGGAACCAAGCGTTACCAACCTGTTAGCTAGTATTAAACAAACTCCTTTAGTGCCATAAGATGGATGCATTAATAGTCATATTTGTAAGTGGATTGATTTCCATTTTTGCCGCTTTTGCGAAGAAACCTGCTGTGGTGCTGTTGGGCGCCAGCGGTGGTTTGATGGTGGCAATCGGTCTGATGGTCAACCAGTTGATTACAGGCGACACGTTCATACAGATCGATTATGAAGGATTGAATTTCGATTCGATTGCATTGATCTTCAGCCTGGCATTATCGGTGTTTACGTTATTGATCATTTCAGTCGGCTACGAACGCTTTAAAGAAGAACCGAACCATACGGGCGAATACATCGGCTTGCTGGTGTTCTCGCTGTGCGGTGCTATGATCATGACCGCTTTTACCGATATGTTCATGTTCTTCCTTGGGTTGGAAATCCTTTCCATTCCGATCTACGTTATGGCAGGAAGCCGCAAAAGCGATGTGCGTTCCAACGAAGCTTCGCTGAAGTACTTCCTGATGGGAGCTTTTGCTACCGGTTTGTTATTATTCGGAATCGCCTGGATTTACGGTGCTACGCAAAGCTTTACCATTGATGGAATTGCAGCTGCGGTAGCCAACGGAGACGTTGCTGAAAACCCGATCCTGCTGGTCGGAATCCTGCTTATCTTAAGCTCATTCGTGTTTAAAGTAGGTGCTGCGCCGTTCCATTTCTGGAGTCCGGATGTGTATGACGGAGCGCCGCATGCCGTAACCGGTTTCATGGCTTCTGTTGTAAAAATGGCGGCTTTTGCTGCGTTTTTGAAATTGTTTGCCGGCTGCTTCGGTGGCGAAATGCTGCACGATTTCTGGGCACCTGCATTGGCTGTACTGGCAGTGATTACCTTGTTTGTCGGTAACCTATCGGCTTTGCGCCAGGTGCGTTTAAAGCGATTGTTGGCGTTTTCGAGCATTACCCACGTGGGATACACGCTGTTGGTGATCCTGAGCAACGACCAGTTGGCAACGTTCGATTTGTGGTTCTACATGGCGGCTTACGGATTCTCAATCATCGGAATCATCACAGTTGGTTTGGTGGTAAACGATTCGGAAGACCGCATCGAAGCATTGAGAGGTTTGGGCAAACGCAATCCGCTGTTGGCTATTGTTGCCGTGGTTTCGATCCTTTCCCTGGCCGGTATTCCGCCAACGGCAGGATTCTTTGGTAAATACATGGTGTTTTCGCACGCGTGGAACGACTGGTGGTGGCTGGTTATTATCGCGTTGATCAATTCGGCTATCAGTATTTACTACTACCTGCGTATGTTAGGCACGGTTATTAGTACGGAAGAAACACCAGGAGAAAAGATTGTGGTTAATCCGTTGACTGCAGCCGTATTGGTGATCTGTTTGATCGGAATGCTTGGATTGGGCGCGCTGACGCCTTATCTGATCGGCTAAACAGCTTAATAACGCACTACTTATGAAAACCACTTCAAGGATGAATGGTATGGTAAAATATGGAGTAGTGTTGTTGTTTACGGGGTTGTTCAGCTTGCTGAATGCCCAGTTGCTGGATAATTCGCAGGGAAATGCATTTACGGAATACCCGTTTTTCAACACGCGCTTCATCCAAGCCAGCAAGATCAAGGAAATCAAAGGATCGTATACCTTCAAGAAGCAAGGCGATATTATGCGCCAGACAGATTATGTCTATGTTTTTTCATTCGATTCATTGGGAAGGCTGACCCGTCATTATGAAACGGCCGCAGGCGATATCGTCAATGATACGGTGGTGCGTTATTATACCTACGATGATGCGGGGAATCTCTTAAGCCTGCGCATCAACGAAAAACGTGGCTTCATGACCACTTACTATACCTACGATGACAAAAACCGCGTAATCAAAGAAGAGGTATGGCGTGACATAGACACCCTGCATAGTTTACTGGCTCCCGATATAGAGCGTTCCATTTTATGGAATTCGGAAACGATGACCTACGAAGAATATCCTTCGCAACTACGCAGAAAGCGGTTCAACAGCTATGGCAATCAATACGTTGAAACCACGACGCAGTTTGACAGCCTGGGTTACCTGAGTTCGGTTCATGATTTGTATACGATCACACGCGATCAATATACCACTAAATTCACTTATGCCAACAAAGGCTGGATCGATCGAATGCAGGTGATCCACAACATCGATTCCATCCCGGTTTCCGAAACACTATTTGCCTACGACCAATACGGCAATCTTACTTCGAAACAGGAATACAAAAACGGGGTGTTTACCACCGAATACCAGGTAATCTACAGTGGCGACACCGGGATGTTGTCCTCCGTTCTGGTCCGCGAGGTCAGCTCCAATTTCATTTCGATTATCCGCTTTTCGGAACCTGTTTTTTGGGAATAAGATTCACTGTTCCTGTTGCTCAATCCATCAAACGATTCCGGCTGCGAGCAAAATCCCGAAAACAATCAGCAAGCAGGCAACACCTGTCTTTAATGCGGAAACAGTAATCTTTTTTAATAGCTTGTTTCCCACAAATGCACCGGTAAATGCGGAAAGGCTTGCTGCAAGAAGCAGTGTAAAATCAAAACTTTCGCGGTTTTTAATGATCGGCGGTATATAGATCAGCATACGGGCCGTGTCGATCAGGCAGGCGATGATGACACCGGTAGCAATAAACGATTCTTTTCCAAGCCCGGCGCGTAAAAGAAAGACACTGCGCAAAGCACCCTGGTTGCCCGAAAGTCCACCGAAAAAACCACTTAACATACCGCCAATCGGCAGGTATTTGCGGTCAACTTCTAACTTCGAGAAGGCTGGGACCAATTCCAATACAGCAAAAACCACCAGCAGGAAGCCAATGATGAGCTTTACCCATTGCACTGTCAGCAAATGCCCGAATAGTTGGTAATTGCATACGGGTGGGAAGTCAGCCAGCGCCTCGAGCAAATAGGCTCCCCAAAAAGCAAATACCACTGCCGGTAATCCAAAGCGCAGCGCAACCTGCCAGTTTACATGTTTGCCTACCAGTAAAAGTTTGAATCCATTGTTGAGAAAGTGTACAATGGCGGTAAGCAGAATGGCAATTTCAATAGGAAAGAAAAGCGCGAAAACAGGCACCAGGATGGTTCCCAATCCGAATCCGGAAAAGAGTGTTAACCCTGAGCCTATCAGTGCAGCCATGCAAATTAACAGGTAATCCATCGGTATCGCTGTTTGAAAGCCAAAAGTAGAAAATCCATCTTCGGCCAACAAAAAAAGCTACCGGAAACCCGATAGCTTTTCTTTATCATTTTGTTAAGGTTAACGCGTGGCACCGATCATTCTCAATGCGCGGTTATCCAATACTTCAGCACGTTTCTGCAGCGCCGATACCAATGTAGACTGCAAACTTCCGCGAGCCTGGGCAAGCATTTGTGTGCGTTCTTCATCGTAATTGGTTGCGTTTGGCGCTTTGATAGTCTTGTTCACACGGATCACATACACTCCGGCATTACCGATCAATGGTTTCGTTGTTTCACCGTCTTTCAAACCGCTGAACAAAGAACCTACGATTTCCGGCTCATAACCTCCACCCTGGATACTTGGGCTGGCAAAAGTAATCTCGGCTGTTGCAACCTGTACATTTCCTTTTTTAGCCAGTTTCTCCAGGTTACGGGTTTTACCGATCTGTGCAATGTACTTCTTCGCTTTTTTCTCCTTGATGGCTTCCATACGCATCGTTGTGTACGAATCTTCAAAAGTAGGAGCTCCTTTTTCCTCGCGGATCGAAGCGATCATGGCAATGATGTAACGTCCTTCGTCGATAATAGGTGATGAACACATCATTCCCACTTCTGCATCCGGGTCGTAAGCCAGGGCCAGGATTTTCTGCTCGGCATTTTTCGTGTTGAATCCTGTCACTTTCGGGCTTTCGTCCAAAATACGAACCGGGCGTGCAAAGTAACCATCGCGGCGTGCAAGTGTGTCAAACAAACTCAATTTTGCCATCACGTCAGTTTTCGCAGCAATTTTTGCTTCGTATCGGAACAACATATTGTATGCTTTGTCACGCAACGAAGCTTCAGTTTCCTGTGATGGAAGCAATGTTTGCTCGATGACTGCCAGCAATGGAATTTTAGCGTCTTTTTTACCCAATACTTCAATGATGTGGAAACCAAACTGTGATTGCACGACACCGATTTTTCCAACCGGGTTGGCAATTACGAAGTCAGAGAACTCAGGAACGAATTCGTCTTTCGAGAAGTCATCGTATTTACCACCTTTTTGTTTCGATCCATCATCCGATGAATAGGTCATCACGAACTCATCGAAACGCGTTTTGTCGGCGTTCAGGAGTGTAGCCAAACTATCTGCAATTTTCTTTTGAGCTGCAGAGCTTTTCTCGTCTGCTTTATCCGCAGGAAGAAGAATGTGGCGCGCGCTCAATGATTGCGTGTTGAAACCAAGAACCTTTGCAAGGTATGTTTTACCCTGGCTGTCGTAAGGTCCGACAACCTGGCCCACGTTTGCCGATTTGAACAACGTGTCTACACCTGCCGGGTAGGTCAATCCCTTTGCATTCGGATCGGTGTCCATACGGTAAGGATTGGCTACTTTGTTGTAACGTACCTGCGACTGTGTGTTTTTGATAACGAAATTCGAGTCATCCTTTGTTGTTGCGAATTCTTTTTTCAGCTTGTTTAATCCTTTGTAGAATTTTGTCGAGTCGGATTTCGAAGGCTGAATTGTAATGTCGAAGTATTTCACATCGCGACCCGCCATTACTTCGTATTTCTTCTCGTCTTTATGAGCATCGTAAAAAGCACGGATTTCGCTTTCCTTGATATGAACATCTTCGTCCTGGATATCACGGAAATTGCGAAGGATAAACGAAACAGATTTCACTTCTTTTTTCGCTTTGTACTCTTCTTTCGCTTCCAATTTGGTTACGTAAACCGTCTGGCCGATCAGCTGCATGTATTTTTCCTGCATACGCTGTTTGCGCAAACCGTCTTTGGTTTCTTTCCACTGATTGATTTCATTCGGATCTTTGGAATTTTCTTTTCCTTCGATGAATTTATCCAACGCAGCAGAGTTAAACTGGCCTGTCAATGAATCTGCAAATGAGCGGGCAATATCCGGAAGAAGCGGGAAACCGTCTTCACCATAAAGGTAAGCGTCTAATTCCTGGTCGCTTACTTCGATTCCCAATGCTTCGTATTCTTTCTGCAAAAGGATTTCGCTTACGGTAGCCGCCCATGCACGGTCTGCACTTTGCTCACGGTCGCGGTCGGTGTATTCACGTCCCTGCTGCTGGTACTGCATTGCGTCCTGTTGTTCTGCAAGTTTGAGATTACGCTCGTAAATTGCAGGATCCACATCCTCGCCACCGATGGTTCCGAGTGGGATCTGGCCACTTCCCGTCTCACATTTCTGAAGTCCTGAGAAAATGAATGTCAACAATGCAAGACCAACAAACCCTACTAATAAGTAACGTCCTTTTTCTTGTATTTTACCAATAATTGCCATGTTATGCTATTCTTATTAAGGGTGCGAATATAATCAGTTGGTGCGACTTTTAAAAGTTTCGTACACAATTTGCTGTTGAATTGTAAATTATGATTGCTGAATTATCAGGCTGCTACCCGTCGGGAAACCTGAATTCATTCCGAAAAGCCTTGTTAAACAGGAAAAATTGAACACTAAAAATTCTTAAAAAAGGGTGATCTTGAAATCTGTTTTAAAGAGTTATTCGTTAGTAAAGGAAAAAGAAGATTTATGAAGCAGATTCTCTTTGTGGGATTATTGGTGGCAGGACTTTCAGCATGCGCCCAGACAACTCAGCCGGAAACAAAAAAAGCAGCGGACAGGCCCTCGCAAAAGGAAATGGATACGTTGCAAAAAGCGTATTTCGCCAGTGGTTGTTTTTGGTGCGTTGAAGGCGTTTTCGAATCGGTCGATGGTGTGCGGGAAGTGGTTTCAGGTTACACCGGCGGACAAACTGAAAACCCGACTTATGAAGAAGTGTGCACTGGCAGGACAGGACATGCCGAGTCGGTGGAAGTGTATTATGATTCTACGAAAGTGTCTTACAACACATTGCTCACGGTGTTTTTCGGTTCGCATGATCCATCGACCAAAAACCGGCAGGGGCCGGATGGCGGAACACAGTACCGGTCGGCGATTTTTTATACCAATACGGCTGAACGTGAAGCGGCCAAACAGTTCATTGATTCGCTGCTGGATAACCGCAAGTATGAAGTGATTACAACGGAAGTAAGCCCGCTGACGAAGTTTTACCAGGCGGAAATTTACCATCAGAATTACGAATGCAATAATCCGAACAATCCGTATGTGCAGAATGTTTCCATTCCGAGGATTAATAAATTCAAAGCGGCTTACCCGACTTTGCTGAAGAAGGAAGAGGAGTAAAATAGTAGAGGCGGAAATCCCGCAATGTTGCGCGAGGCCAAGTGATAAGCAGACTTCCGTAATATTGCGGGATTACTGAAAGAGCGGTTTGCGGTTCGTTCCTGCAGTAATCCGAAAACAAAGGTTGCTATTTATTGATAACGGTCGGCTCGGCCATTGCACCTTTAATTTTGATTGCGTGTGAGCTGTTTTCTTCCTCGTTGGTCATGATCATGATTGTTTTATTGACCTGCTGATCTCCTGACGGCGGATATGTTTCATTGTAGAAATACCAATAGTTGATATCAATCAGAATTTTACCATACGCTCCGGGTTTGATCTCTGAGCCTTCATTTGTGACTTTGATAAAAGAAGAACTTGAAACCACGTTCGAAACTACGAGGTTGCTGGTCCCCGTATTCTGATAAAGGACTTCCATGTGTTGCTTTTCTCCTTGTTTGAGCGTACCGAATTCAATAAGTGATTTGATTTCCAGCTTTGGACCGGAAACTGTTTGGGCATTAACAGATACTGAGAACAGTAAGAAAAGCATGAGAACGCTGCGCATAAGAGTCATGTTATTGATTTTTAGCGACTAATATAAATAAACAAATCGTAGTTGCCGGCCTGCTTACTGAACAAATTTTTAGTTGAATTGACGCTTGATCTGTTCAGTTGCTTCATCAACCGAATCAACCTTCGGCCAGCACATGCCATCACCACACACCACAAATCCATTTTCCTCAGCCGGTTCATACACCAATACTGTTTGCGGTGAAATCAATTTCAGCAAAGCTGATTTAGCAGGTTCATCCACCGTTCCCTGCACTTTCACGCTAAAGCTTGGCCGCAAAAACCGCTGCAATAACAACGCCCAATTCGAATAACCCGAACCGTAGTGCTCCATGCCGTCGAGCATATTCTGCAATTGCTGGTGTGCGATTTTTTTCCAGTCGTCGCGTTCCAGCAGTAGGCTCATTGTCAGTAAATTTTGCGCCATCACACCGTTGGAGGCAGGCGTTACATTGTCGTTCAGTTCCATTTTTCGCGCAATCAGCTCATGCGATTCAGGGGTAAAGAAGAACATGCCCGATGCTTCGTCGAAGAAATCAGCTAAGGTATGTTCGGTAAGTCCGCTTGCTCTTTCCAGCCATTCGGCATGGCCGGTAACCTGGTACAAAAGCAGGAACGCTTCGATGGTAAAAGCGTAATCTTCCAGGAACCCGGAAATGAACGACTTTCCGTTCTGACGTGTATGCCACAGTCGATTGTTTTCATAGAGCTGAAATGTTGAAATCCATTCACCGATCCTGGCCGCCATTGCCAGGAAAGCGGGTTCGTTCAGCGCGATAGAAGCATCCAGCAGGCCGGTTATCGTCATCGCGTTCCAGGCCGTCAGGCATTTGGTATCGGTTGCCGGTGCTACGCGGCGTTTTCGTTCGGCAAACAGCAGTTCATTACAGGTTTCAATCTTCTCAACGGTAACTCCGGGATGTGCCTTGCAGAATTGTTCCCACGAAGCATCGCGCAGCAGGATCCATTGATTGTGCTCCCAAAACCCTTTGTTTTTCGGGTTGTACAATTCCAGGTACCAATGGGCATCACTGCCGAGGATGGTTTTGATTTCGTCGGGTGTCCACACATAGTACTTTCCTTCCACGCCTTCGCTGTCGGCATCCTGGGTAGCAAACAATCCGCCTTCCTTGCCCAGCATTTCGCGCTCGAGCCAGCCCAGCGTACTTTCGAGTACCCATTTGTATTCCGGTTGCGGATCGCAGCGGTAGGCCTGTGCATACAACGACAACAGCTGCCCGTTATCGTAGAGCATTTTCTCAAAGTGCGGCACTTTCCAAAGCATATCCACTGAATAGCGGGAGAAGCCACCACCCAGTTGATCATAGATGCCGCCGCGGGCCATTTTTTCAAGCGTCAGCTTTACATGCGAACGAATGGCTTCATGGTTTTGCCACTCGCTGTAATGCAGGAGAAAAAGGTAATTATTGGGGAGTGGAAATTTCGGGGCTCGTGTCGGGCCGCCTTCCATGTTGTCCATCTGGGGGAGCCATCGCCGCACCAGCTCGGGAAGTTTGTCGACCGGTAAATCGGTGATCGGCACTGCGGCCTCTATCAGTTCGCTTTGTTGAATGCCTTCCGTAAGCTGCGCGGCGTATTCCGCTACTTTTTCGGGTTCTTCGGTAAACATGTGCTGCAGGCTGCGCAGAATGTGCATCCATTGTTCTTTCGGGAAGTAAGTTCCGCCATAAATGGGCTGACCGTTTGGAAGCGTAAAACAATTCAGCGGCCAGCCTCCGCGTTGGGTCATTAGTTGAACGGCATTCATATATACCTGGTCCACATCGGGGCGTTCCTCGCGATCCACTTTGATGCAAATGAAAAATTTGTTCATCAGCGCCGCCACTTCCTCATCTTCAAAACATTCGTGTTCCATGACATGACACCAGTGGCAAGCCGAATAACCTACCGAAACCAAAACCAGCTTGTTTTCCTTCGCGGCCTGTTCGAAAATCGCGGGTGACCACGAGACCCAGTTTACCGGATTGTGTGCGTGTTGCAGCAGGTATAAGCTCGATTCCCGTGCCAGTGCGTTGGTGTATTTCTCCATGAAGTAAAGGTAGGTTTTTGAAGGAGTATAAGATGATGCGTTAGGAGTTTTTAAGTTTTTGTCAGGAATCAGGAACCAGGAATTAGGGAGCTGGGGAACTAGGGAGCTAGGATTGGACTCACCCAATTCCCTAACTCCCTAATTCCTAATTCCCCAGCTCCCTATCTACTATTATTCGCCGCCTCCAATTTATTATTCGTGATTCCTATTTCCCAATTTCACATTACCTTTGTCGGCATAGTTGAATTTCCTGTGAAAGAATTAAAACCTGTTCACGTCCTGTCATTTACAGTGGGCGTATTTGCTTTATTGGCTCCGTTGGCCTGGTTGGTGGAAGATGACAGCTTCAAAGTAGCTGACGTTCCGGTACGCTTTCTGAGCGCCAAACAATTGCTTCATCCGAAGAAAGAGGTGAAAAAAGACATCACCAACATTGTGGCAAAAGTAGATACGACGGCAATCCTGGAAGAACCGAAAGATCCCGGGAAAAAGCACAATTATTCTTCCGACGGACGAATGGGAGCCCCAACCGGTGGTGAACTTTCCGGGGAATCATCAACGATCATTCACTACGAAGAAAGCGGAAAACGCAGCCTGTATGCCTTCTTTGAAAAGCTCGAAGCTGCTTCAAACGGAAAGAAAAAAGTGCGCATTCTGCATTATGGTGATTCGCAGATTGAAGGTGACCGTATGACGGCTTATATCCGCCAGCGTTTGCAAAGCCAGTTTGGTGGAAACGGCCCGGGAATGATCCCTGCAATGAACGTTTACAATACCCAAACCTTTAAGCAAACCTACTCGGAGAATTTTACACGCTATACTGCATTTGGTGGCGCCAAGCTCAAATCGCGCCGTTACGGTTCCATGAATACCGCCGCGCGTTTTACCCCGGAATACGACAGTGCACAAATGGCGCAAATGACCACGATCAAAGAGGCTTACATCGAATTCGAGCCGTCTAAAAGCGCTTACGAACGCGCCCGATCCTACAATAACGTGAAAATGTATTACACGAGCTGCGTGAAACCATGCGGGATTAAAGTTTACCAGAACGGGAACCTGCTGCACGAAGACAGCCTGATCAATGATGGCCGTTACCATGTGTTGCCGTTGGCATTTCCCGGCAACCCGGGCAAGTTGAAATACGTGTTCACGGCGGCGGTGAGTCCAACGATCATCGGTTTTTCACTGGAAGGAGATTTCGGTGTGCAGGTGGATAACATCGGGATGCGCGGGTCGAGTGGTACGTTTTTTGGAAAGATCGATCAGCCAACTGCGGCAAAGATGTACGACGATTTGAATGTTGAAATGGTAATCATGCAATTCGGGGGAAACAGTGTTCCCTGGCTGAAAGATTCGAGTGGTGTGCGCAACTTTGCCCGCAGCTTTAAAGGTCAGTTGCAGACACTGAAGAAACTGCGCCCGTCGGCAGCCATTATGGTGATCGGGCCAAGTGATATGTCGACCTCCAGCGCCAACGGTTTTGTAACCTATCGCATGCTGCCGTATTTGGTAGATGAAATGCGAAAAGCAGCAAAAGATGTCGGAGCATGCTACTGGGACCTGTACCGCGCCATGGGTGGTTACAACTCGATGCCCAGCTGGGTTGACCAGGGATTGGCCGGAAAAGATTATATCCACTTTACACCTAAAGGGGCAAGTATCGCCTCACAGCTCTTTTTTGATGCCTTTGCCGCCGAATACGTCAAGTGGAAACAGGGGAACTAGCATTCCTGTGAAATGAATCAGCACAATTGGAAATATAGCATGAAGATTTTTGGACAAATAATGGTTGTTATAGGGTTGGCAGTAGCTTGTACTGCGCGCTCGCAGTCGACCGATTCCGGCCCGAAAGATTCGCTGCACACGCATTTCCATCCGGCTTTCCTGACACTCGATACGGCCCTGCATGAAGCATACCCGTTTATCAATTTTTCTGCCAATTGTTTTCGGTTCTACACGCCTGAAAGTCCGAATTGGGAGAAGTTTTACAACGATCTGGGCAACATGGTCAATTTCAAAGACCGCAAGCTGAATTTCTACCATATCGGTGGCTCGCATTTGCAGGCCGATATTTACACCCACGATATCCGGACCTACCTGCAAACCCGCTGGAGTGATCTGCCGGGCGAGCGCGGGTTGGTGTTCCCGTTCGATTTGGCCCGCACCAACAATCCGTGGAATTACGAATTTTCATCACCGAATGCCTGGCGAAGCTATAAAAGTGTTTCACTTTCCAAACCCGAAGGCATTGATTTCGGGCTGTTGGGAGCTGTGGTCGAATGCTCGGATTCAATCATCGAGATCAAATTCCGTTACGACAAAACAGATGTAAAACCGGGCTTTACGCGATTGAGAATTTACCACAACAAAGGCGAGTTTCCGTTCGACCTCCATTACGGTTCGGCCGAAATCCTGATCGTCGATAAATACCACAACGCGACCCTGGGGTATACTGAAGCCGTGTTTACGGATGATGTGGATACATTCAACCTCCAGTTTACCCGCAATACGCCCGGACCTTACAGCTTGCAATTGCACGCAGTACAACTTTCAAATGCACACCCGGGGATTTCCTACACCGCCATCGGGATTAACGGCGCAGGATTGTACACCTACCTCGCCAACCGCAATTTTGAAGAACAACTCAAGGAATCACCACCCGATTTCTTTGCCTTTTCAGTTGGGACCAACGATGCGAACGTACCTTATGCTTCTTTTAATCCGGAAACCTATAAACGCAACCTGGAACTGATGATCCTGAAAGTCTTGCGTGCCAACCCTGATTGCGCCATTTTACTCACAGTGCCCAATGATGCGGCTTACCGGAAACGTTACACCAACGCCAACGTTGCCCGCGAACGCGATGTGATCATTGAACTGGCCCGCAAATACCAATGCCCGGTTTGGGATTTCTATGGTATTATGGGCGAATTGGGTTCCTCAAGAACCTGGATGATGAAAGGATTGATGCAGAGTGATATGGTGCACTTTACATCGGTCGGTTACCACCTCAAGGCAAGCCTGTTTGAAGATGCCTGGGAAAAATGGTTGCAGCAAATGGAATTACGAAATCGCTAAATAAAGAAGTCAGGGAAGAATGTTACAAGCACAATGGTATAATATCAGTTACTGGGGAATCGAACGGCTCCAGGAAATCTTTAGTTTCGAAGCAACGGATTCGATGGTGTTTAACCGCCTGAACTTCTGGCTGTTCTTCATTTTCATCATGACGCTGTTTACCATGCTGCACAAACACCAGTTGGTGCGCAGTATTTTCATCACGGTGGTAAGCTTGTTCCTCTATTACAAAACTTCCGGATTATTCGTACTCTTACTGGCGCTTTCCATTGTCGTCAATTACGGTTTGGGGCGGGCTATATTCAGCACTGCGTCAGACCTGAGGCGCAAGTGGATCATCGCCTTTTCCGCAACATTCAATGTATTGTTGCTGGGATTCTTCAAATACGGACTCTTTTTCACCGAATCCTACAACAAGCTCTTCCATACCGATTACGAAGCGGTCAACTTTTTTGCCAAATGGGGCAACGGCTTCTTTGGCGACCACACGTTTGAGACCATGATCCTGCTTCCGGCCGGGGTGAGTTTCTTCACATTCCAGTCGATCAGTTATGTCGTGGATATTTACCGCAAAGAAATTACACCGGTGAAAAATTTCTGGGATTACGCATTTTACGTGACCTATTTCCCGCACGTTATCATGGGCCCGATCGTGCGCGCCCGTGACTTCATTCCGCAGATCTATCAGCCTTTCCAGCTCAATAAACAAGTCTTCGGCGAATCGGTTTTCCTCATCATGAAAGGTTTGTTCAAAAAGATTGTCCTGGCCGATTTCATCGCGGTGCATTTCATCGATAAAGTGGTTGATTCCCCGGAAGCTTACCCGGGTTTCGTGAGCATTCTGGCCATGTGGGGCTATTCCCTGCAGATCTACGGTGATTTCTCGGGTTATACCGATGTCGCGATCGGGATTTCACGCCTCATGGGCTTTGAACTGCTGCCTAACTTTAATTCACCCTACAAAGCCAATTCCGTGGCCGATTTCTGGCGCAGATGGCACAAGTCGCTGGGAGCATGGCTGCGCGATTACCTCTACATACCGCTCGGCGGGAACAAGAAAGGAAGTGTCGGCACCTACATCGCCATCATGATCATTTTCATTTACATGATCTTCATCACCGGCTGGTACGATCTTGTTTTCATTTACCTGGGAATCATGGCGGTGGTTTCGGCCGGCGTTTCCATGAATAAGGAAGCGAACTATATCCTGAAAGGATTTGCAATGGCTTACGTTACCGCGTTCACGGTTAGTGTTATCTGGATCTGCTTCCTGGGATGGTACGATTGGATCACGATCGCTGTTTACCTTGGCTCGCTTGCCGTATATGCGATGCTGATGTTATTCAGCAAGAGCTTCTCGTCGCTGATGAACCGTGATTTGAACCTGCTGATCACGATGGTAGTCGGTGGTTTGTGGCACGGCGCCACGCAAAACTTTATGATCTGGGGCGCCATGAACGGTTTGGCGCTGGTCGTATACAATTACTGGAAGAAAATTTCACCGTACGAGAAAAGCAGCTGGTTGGTGGCCCATTTCTGGAAAGTATTCCTTACCTTTAATTTCATCACGTTTACCCGGATCTGGTTCCGACTGAAAGAAGACGGAAAGCCAAATGCCATGCTCGATCACATTTACAATCATTTCAATTTTGATTGGGCAAAGTTGTGGGCTGTGTTGTGGAATTTCGGGCCGGTGTTTACGATCATCGGTATCGGGTTCCTGCTGCACTGGATTCCTCAACGTTGGAAAGATGCCGGGATCGCGGTTTTCGCCAAAACACCGATGGTGGTGCAATTGGTAATGGTGGCCATTTCAGTGGTGTTGATGTACCAGGCGGTATCGGGTGAATTCAAAGCCTTTGTTTATCTGGAATTCTAATGAATAAAACGGTTCGGTTTGAAGATTTGGGGCTGATGGACTACCAGCAGGCCTGGGATTACCAGGAATCCTTGTTTGCCAAATCGATCGCGCTGAAAATCGAGCACCGCAACGGAACTTCGGAGCAGGAAACGGAAAATCATTTGTTGTTTGTGGAACATCCGCATGTCTATACCCTGGGCAAAAGCGGAAGTGCCGACAACCTGCTGCTCGATGAAAAAGGATTGGAAGAACACCAGGCTGCTTATTATAAAATTAACCGCGGTGGTGATATCACGTATCACGGTCCGGGGCAATTGGTCGCTTATCCGATCTTCGATCTCGATCATTTTTTCACCGACATCCACAAATACATGCGCTTCCTCGAAGAAGCCGTCATACAGACGCTTGCGGCATACGGTATCAAAGGCGAGCGCTCGCAGGGATTTACCGGCGTTTGGATCGATCCCGAATTACCTTCTGCCCGCAAGATCTGCGCGATGGGCGTGAAATGCTCGCGTTGGGTCACCATGCACGGCATAGGGTTTAACGTAAATACCGATTTGTCCTACTTTTCTCACATCGTGCCTTGCGGAATTGAAGATAAAGCCGTAACTTCAATGCAACACGAGCTGGGAAGAGCACTTGACATGGACGAGGTAAAAGCCGTTCTGAAAATCAAATTAGCGGAACAGTTCGGTTATACCTACACACATGAGCAATAAAAAGGGCAGAGGCCGCCTCGGAAAACTGTTTCGCGCCATTCTTTGGACTGTACTGGTCCTCATCGTATCATTGAACCTTTTCATCTTGCTGAGTGGCAGGTTCTACCTCTACAAAGGCATTTATTCGACCTATTTATCCGGGGAATCGTCGCCTACGATTTACGACAAGGACAAATTTTATTCGTCAACGCTTGATGCTCCGGCAAAACACCAGCCGTGGATTCTTCATCCGAAGCGGAATAATTTGAAGATTCCTGCAAAAGACCGGGCTTACCTGGAATCGTTCGGGACGCGGTCGTTTTTGGTGTTCAAAGGCGATAGCCTGATCTTCGAAGAATACTGGGGCGAGCACAATTCCAAAACGGTTTCCAACTCCTTTTCGGCTGCCAAAACGGTGGTGAGCATGTTGGTTGGAATCGCCGTGGAAGAGGGCAAGATCAAGAGCATCGATGATCCCGTTTCCAAATACCTGCCGTCATTTTCAGGCAAGGGGAAGGAAAAGATTACGATCCGGCATTTGCTGATGATGGCTTCCGGGCTGGATTGGGGAGAAAGTGGCGTGAACCCGCTGTCTGAAAACGCCGAATCCTATTACGGAAGCGATCTGTGGGGGTTGGTCAACCGGCAGCAGGTGGTTGGGAAGCCCGGGAAAGCGTTCGTGTACCAAAGCGGGAATTCGCAGCTGCTGGCCTACGTGGTGGAAAAAGCCACCGGGAAAGATTTAACGCAGTACGCCGACGAAAAGCTTTGGAAACCAATGGGCGCTGAAGCTGATGCGTTCTGGAGCCTCGACAGGGAAAATGGTGACGAGAAAGCATTCTGCTGTTTGTACAGTACCTCGCGCGATTTCGCCCGGTTGGGAATCCTGCTGAATCACAATGGGAAATGGAAAGGGAAGCAGCTCATTCCTGAATGGTATTTTAAAGAAATGGTCTCCAATCCGAAAATGACAACCGAAGAGCACGTTCCGAACCTGCGTTACGGCCTTCATGTCTGGACTTTCCTCGGTCATGCCGATCCGGTGTATTATTGCCGCGGAATTCACGGGCAGTACATCATTTCCATCCCCGCGAAAGATTTGGTAATTGTGCGTACCGGTAACAAGCGTGCTTCCAATTTCGAAATTCCGGAATCGAAAAGGGGGGATAAAGCCTACCGTGATAAATATGAGGCCTACATCGGCCACCCGACGGATTTGTTTCGATACATCGCCTTGGGGAAAAACCTGGCATCTCAATTGTGATTTTGATGTGATGGTGGGGTCGGGATTTATCCCGACCCTGATTATCTTCCCATCAAAATCCTCGATTTTCTTCGTAATTTTGCCCCCAATTTCCAAAGATCAACAGCATGCGTGAAGAATTAAAAGGCCCCAAAGTAGAAAACGTACGAGTGGTCATTGTACCTGAAAAAAATCCCGAGGGTGGCATCCAGCATTATGTATACCTGTTGAACCTGCGCGAAGACATCATGGAAGGGATTATCATCACCAGTAAAGGTTACGGTACGAATGTCGAGACCGGCGAATCGGTGAAAACTTCAACCCTGCGCCATTCCCTGGAAGTATTGCTTCCCGACGAAGCCGCCAAGATCGAACCGATCATGGAAGAAGTGTTCGGGCTCACCAACGAATACTGGGTCAGCTTCTGGGCCGAAGACGTGATGTACGACAAGAAATTCATCTTCCTGCCCGAAACCATCAATGAAAAAAATTACACCGAAATCCCGAAACTGGGAGCAAAAGGCGTGATGGTAGGATAAAACCAAAAAATGTTGATATAAAAAATGGGGGTCGCGATTCATCGCGACCCCCACTTGTATAACCTGCTAATGAGGACCGGCCGCGGCCGGCCTCAATCATTACAATGTTCCTCTTTTCTCCTGTTCCCGTTCAATCGATTCAAACAAGGCTTTAAAGTTTCCGGCACCGAAACCTTTTGCACCCATTCGCTGAATGATCTCAAAGAATAACGTCGGGCGATCTTCCACCGGTTTGGTGAAGATTTGCAGCAAATAACCCTCTTCATCCGCATCTACCAGGATTCCCAGTTTTTGAATCTCCGGGATCGGTTCGGTCATGATCGACATGTGCTCACCCAAACGCTCCGGAATTTCATCGTAATATGCCTGCGGAGGCGCAGTCAGGAATTCCACCCCACGTGCACGCAATGCAGCCACGGTTTCCAGGATATTGTCTGTGGCAACCGCGATGTGCTGCGCTCCCGGACCCTCATAGAAATCAAGGTATTCTTCAATCTGTGAACGTTTTTTACCTTCAGCCGGTTCATTGATCGGGAATTTGATGCGACCGTTACCGTTGCTCATAACCTTACTCATCAATGCCGAATATTCGGTATGGATTTGTTTGTCATCGAATGAAAGGAAATTCACAAATCCCATCACGTCTTCGTACCATTTCACCCACTTGTTCATTTCACCCCAGCCGACATTACCAACCATGTGGTCGATAAACTTCAAGCCTACCGGAGTCGGATTGTAGTCTGATTCCCAGGTTTGGTATCCCGGTAAGAATACACCGGTGTAATTTTTACGTTCCACAAACATATGCACCGTTTCACCATAGGTGTAAATTCCGGCACGAACCACTTCTCCGTGCTCATCTTTTTCAACGGTAGGTTCCATAAAAGAGACCGCTCCGCGCTTTGTGGTCTCTTCCCACGCACTGCGCGCATCATCTACCCACAGGGCGATCACTTTTACACCGTCACCATGTTTTTTCACATGCTCGCCGATAGGTGATTCGCTGTTCAAAGCTGTGGTCAGTACGAGGCGAATCTTGTCTTGTTTCAACACGTAAGATGCCCGGTCCGTCAATCCCGTTTCCAATCCGGCATAAGCCAACGATTGAAATCCGAAAGCGGTTTTGTAGTAATGTGCTGCCTGTTTGGCGTTTCCTACATAAAATTCAACATAATCGGTTCCCAGCAAAGGAAGAAAGTCCTGTGCTCCTTCAAAGATTTTCTCTAAACCGTATTCAACATTTTTTAATTCTTTGCTCATAGCTTCTATTTCGTAAATTCAATAAATCTTATTTCTCTAACCAACTGTAGGCGTAGTCGTCCAACTGCATATCCAATGCCGCCTGGGTTAGTTTCAGCGGACGGAATGTATCAACCATCACCGCCAGCTCACCGGTTTCCTTCTGACCGATGCTGCGTTCATACGCGCCCGGGTGCGGCCCGTGGGGAATTCCTCCCGGGTGTAAAGACAAAAATCCTTTTTCCACGTGGTTACGGCTCATAAAGTCGCCGTCAACATAATACAACACTTCATCGGAGTCGATGTTGGAGTGATTGTAAGGTGCCGGAATGGAAAGCGGATGATAATCGTACAAACGCGGCACAAACGAACACACAACGAAGTTGTTCCCTTCAAACGTCTGGTGAATCGGCGGCGGAAGGTGTACGCGCCCGGTAATCGGTTCGAAATTGTGGATGGAAAACGCATACGGAAAATTGAATCCGTCCCAACCTACCACATCAAACGGATGCGAGGCATACGTCAACTCGTGCAATACGTTCTCTTTCTTGATTTTAATGATGAAATCACCGGTTTCATCGTGCGTTTCGAGCTCAGTTGGCAATTTGAAATCACGCTCACAAAACGGAGAATGCTCCAAAAGCTGCCCGAAACGACTGCGGTAATTCCGCGGTGTCAGAATCGGGGAAAAAGATTCCACGATCAGCAGGCGGTTATCTTCCGTATCGAAATCAATCTGGTAAATCATACCGCGTGGCACAATCAGGTAATCACCGTACTCGAAGTCGATATTTCCCAGCATTGTACGCAATTTCCCGGAACCTTTATGGATGAAAATCATTTCATCGGCATCGGCATTTTTGTAAAAATAACTGCGCAGTGATTTTCGCGGCGCGGCAACAGCCAGGTTAAGGTCGTTGTTGAACATAATAATAGTTCGGGCATCCAGGAAATCGTCTTTCGGAGCCGCTTCAAAGCCTTTGATCATGCGCGAAGCGATGTTTTTTTCAACAGCCGCTTTCGGTGAAAGATCAACCGGCTCTTTCATCGCTTTGACCATCGTTGGACGATGCACATGGTACATCAGGCTGGAAAAACTTGAAAAACCCTCTGTTCCGAACAGTTGTTCATAATACAATTCTCCCGACGGTTTTTTGAACTGTGTATGTCTTTTGGGAGGAATGCTCCCTAGTTTGTGATAAAAAGGCATATAAATAAGTTTTGGAAATGGCTAATACATTTACTTTCTGATCCAGAAAGAGAATCATTCCGGTTTGCGTTTCTGCAACCACTGTAACATGATCAGTAATTCAATCCACATACTAATTACACAGATTATATTAGAATAGCAAAAATAGGTAGAAACAATGGCATAAAAAAATGATATCCATTAGGTTTTGCTGAAATTGGAAACGGCTGCAACAAGCCGGGGCGAAGCATCAAAAAAATGCTATTTTTGCTCATTCTTAGAGTTTGTTTAACATTAGAACCGTCTTAAACAGACACACAAAAAGGCGTAAATGAAAAAAGTGCTTGTAATAGGTGCCGGTGGACAAATCGGTACAGAGTTGGTGCTTGCGTTGCGGACCAAATTCGGCAACGACCAGGTGATAGCTGCAGATGTAAAGGAAGAATGCCCGGAACAGCTCGCCGGTGGCCCCTACAGAAAAATGGATATTCTCGACCGCGAAGACGTAACGGCCTACATCCGTGAAACAGGGTTTGAACAAGTTTATTTATTGGCTGCGTTGCTTTCGGCTACGGCAGAAAAAGCGCCTGATTTTGCCTGGAAGCTCAACATGGAAGGACTGTTTACCATCCTTGATTTGGCGAAAGAAGGAGCGATCAAAAAGATTTTCTGGCCAAGCTCCATTGCTGTTTTCGGACCTACTACACCACGTGAAAATACACCTCAGTATACAGTGATGGAACCTACAACGGTTTACGGAATTTCCAAGCAGGCAGGTGAGCGCTGGTGCGAATATTACTTCAACAAGTTTGGGGTCGATGTGCGCAGTATCCGTTATCCGGGATTGATTTCCTATAAAAGCCTGCCGGGCGGCGGTACCACTGATTATGCAGTCGATATTTTCTACCAGGCAAAAGCGAAAAAAGAGTACAACTGTTTCTTGAGTGAAAATACCGCGTTGCCAATGATGTTTATGGATGATGCGATTCGCGCTACCATCGAGCTGATGGATGCTCCGGCCGAAAAACTGACCATCCGTTCCAGCTATAATTTGTCTGCGTTAAGCTTTACACCAAAAGAGTTGGCCGAGTGCATCAGGATCAGTATTCCTGAATTCAAAATAACGTATACTCCTGATTTTCGGCAGGCTATTGCCGACTCTTGGCCGGCATCGATCGATGACAGTGTGGCACGCAGGGATTGGGGATGGTCGGAACGCTACGATTTGTTGAATATGTCAACAGAAATGTTAAAAAATATCGACGTTAACAAGATAATTAACTAATGCTTTTCCGTTCATCGATTGTTTTATCTTTTTTATCGAATTTTATATTTTTCCTTGTGCGTTATCCGAAAATAAATCTATCTTTAAAATGCGCTACTAAACTAATTAATGTGAACATGTGGAAGTCAAAGCAATTGGTTCTTCTAATCTGTTTCCTCACTTTCGGAATCGTTGGGTGGTCCTACAATGGTAATAACGACCAGGACGGAACTAACAAAACGGATGCGAAAGGTTTAAAACAAGGGAAATGGATTTACTACGGTAAAGACCGTCCTGAGGCAGGGATTCCGGCCGAAGGAAAAGTAGAAGAGGGAAAATACGTTGACGATCGTAAAGAAGGTATTTGGATCAAATACCACAACGATGGAATCACCCCGAAACTGAAAGGTGAATACGAAAACAACCGCCCGAAAGGGAATTACACCAAGTATCACCAGAACGGTAAGATCAAGGAAATTGGGAACTTTGAAAAAAACCAGTACCACGATTCGCTGAAACGCTTTCACGAAAACGGTCAGCTGGAATACGAAGCCAATTACAATGAGGGTGGTAAGGAACAAGGTAAAGTGAAATACTATTATCCGAACGGCCAGTTGGAATTTGAATATTCTTCCAACAACGGTACGCCAACAGGTAAAGCGGTGCGTTACTACGAGAACGGTGATGTAAAAGAGATCATCGAGTACGCTGCTGACGGTTCCGTTTCGAAAAGCACCGAAAAAGAAATGGTAAATGATCCTGTGAAGGTAAAAGATCCGGGAGCAAGTAATGAACGTGCACCGGCTATCGGAAGCTCACCGAAAACAAAAGGTGTGAAATGGCAGCCGAACGGATACAACAAAGTCTACAACGAAGACGATGAAATCTGGCAGGACGGTGTCTTCAAAGAAGGTAAACTATGGGATGGTAAAGTGTACGTCTACGACCGCGACGGAATCCTCCTCAAAGTAAAAGTCTACAAAAGCGGTGTCTATCACTCCGACGGACAGCTCTAAATAAAAATTAATAAAACAGGAAAGTCATCAATCGAACGATTGGTGACTTTTTTTGTTACCGAATATGCAGTCCCGCAGGGACGTAATAGGGTAACACGAAGCATCTTTCTTAAGAACACCACCTCGTGGGGGGTGGGACAAATCCTGCGCTATTATCCTTTTTCCTTCCTCGGTTTGTAATAATACCACGCTACCAGCTGCACAATCCAGCTTAGCTGCAGGAACAAAAACACCAGCAGCAGCGGGAAAATCCAATCCACCCCGGAAAAAGACTCTTGCTGAAGCTCCTTATAAACCGAATAGTCGGTATACCTTCTTGGCTGCGATGCCCGTATCACATCGTTCAAAAACAAGGCAATCAGTATTGTGCAGAGCGTTGTTCCGGCAACGTGGATTCTTGCCAGCCAGCGCAGCGACCGAAACGCTGTCACAAACCGGAAAAGGCACCACATTACCAGGAAAAAGCCACCGATTAAAAAACCGATGCTGTAATCTTCGATCACTAAATAGGTATCACCAACAGCGATCTCGAAATTCCAATCATACAGAAAATCACCGACAATGAAGAATGCCGCCAGGGCCAGCCACTGGTTCCAGAAAAGGATATTGATTACATTTCGGACCATAAACAAAAAGTCCCGTCCGCTGAGGACAGGACTTTACAAAGATATCGTTTCCGGTTTACTTTACCGTGATGTCGACTACTTCCAATTCGAAGATCAAATCGGTGTACGGAGTAATCAACGGCGCTTTCCCGGTTTTACCATAAGCAACAGGGTATGGCAGGAAGAACTTTCCTTTTCCGCCTTTTCCAAGCATTGCCAAGCCTTCTTCAAATCCTGAGATCATCGGCTGCACTTTGTAACCAAAGCTCATTGGCTGACCACGGTCGTGCGAAGAATCGAACTTGGTGCCGTTCATAAACATTCCTGTATAGTGCACAGAAACCTGGTTACCCTGAACAGCAGGTTTTCCTGTTCCCTTGTTTTCGATCACATACACCAGTCCGGTAGCGGTTTGCTTCGCATTCGGGTAAGTTTTCTTGATCTCGGCAAAGAATTGTTTGTTGTAATCCGCTTCCGACATTTCAGATACTTTTTTGATGCGCTCTGCGTCGATGAGTTTTTGTTTTTCTTCTTCAGCTTTCTTCGCATCAATGATTGCCTTTTTAGCGTCGTAAACCTTCGCAAATTCGGCAGTCGCATTCCAGTTTTTCGCGGCATCACCTACGCGGATGATCGTTACGTGCGTCATTACATCGTTTTGTTCAATTGCGTTGACTACGTCCTGGCCTTCCACTACATGACCGAAAACAGAATGTTTGTTGTCCAGCCACGGTGTTTCCTTGTGTGTAATGAAGAACTGGCTGCCGTTGGTATTCACACCAGAGTTAGCCATCGACAAAATACCCGGGCCACTGTGTCTCAAATCAGGATGGAATTCATCGAAGAAGCGATGATCAGGTCCGCCGGAACCAACACCCATCGGGTCACCACCCTGGATCATAAAGTCTTTGATCACGCGGTGAAACTTCAATCCGTCGAAGAAAGGTTTCGTATAAGTACGGTTCACTGCAGTCAGGTTTCCTTCCGCAAGTCCCACAAAGTTGGCTACCGTCATCGGCGCTTTTTCATATTCGAGCTGAACGATGATCGTTCCTTTTGTTGTCTCAAAATTGGCGTAAATACCGGGACTCAGCTTAGCGATACGTGCTTCTAAATCAGCTTTTTTCTTCGCCTCTTCGTCGCGTTTTTTCTGCTCGGCAGCCTTGATTTTGGCTATTTCGTTGTTGAATGTCTCGGTGGCATTCCATTTTTTCTGCGCTTCACCGACACGAATGATCGTTACTTTTTTGATCACGTCGTTCTGTGCAATGGCATTCACAACGTCCTGTCCCTGGATTACATGACCGAAAACAGAGTGCATATCATCCAGCCATGGCGTGTCTTTGTGCGTAATGAAGAACTGGCTTCCGTTGGTGTTCGGGCCGGAATTGGCCATCGACAGAATACCCGGTCCGTTGTGACGCAGGTCAGGGTGAAACTCATCCGGGAACGAATAACCCGGGTCGCCTTCGCCTGTTCCAAGCGGATCACCGCCCTGGATCATGAAATCAGCGATCACACGATGAAACTTCAACCCGTTGTAGAAAGGTTTTTTGATGTACTTATCACCAGGCTTAAAATTACCCTCTGCCAAACCTACGAAGTTGGCTACCGTCAACGGCGCTTTTTCGTATTCCAGCTGAATGATAATCGTTCCTTTGGAAGTTTCCATTTTAGCGTAAATGCCCGGGTCCAGCTTCGGCAGCTTCGGTTTCGCGGCAAACGCATTTCCTATAAATCCGACAGAAAGTAAAATGCTTACTAACGCGATTGATAATCCTCTCATACTATTCAATTTTGCACTAAAAATACATAATTTCTACTCGCTGGGGACAATCAAAAAACAGACCGGGATTAAATGCAGCATTAACAGGATTCATTTTTGCAATTAATATTTAATTTTATATTAATATTTGTTTCGTTAAACTAATTTCATAATATTGAGGTCTTAAATCATAACTATGAAACAAGCACTATCACTGTTATGTCTGCTTTTCATTGCCGGCTATTCCATTTCTCAGAATATTACAATACGCTTCAGGTCCGAATTTATCCATTTGCCCATCACAGAAGAGTATTCGAAAAAAGATTATACGTTAAAGACCGTCCTAAACAAAGAGGGAGAAATCTTGTTGAAAGAAGCACTAGCCAGTAATGAAATGGCAGGCTTACTAAACGGAAATACACCCATTGAAAAAATCTTTGGTAACCTTTCGTGGAAAGACAGTCTTTCTGTAAACCGCTTCGGCGATATCATTTCTGTTCCACCTTTTTGGGCTACATTTTCTATGAAAGCCCCTGATTATGCAACGGCACTAAAAGTCATTCGGTTTTTCAATAAGCACAATGAACTGATTGCTTACGCTGAATTGGCACCAACTGTGGAACCTTTGAGTTATCCGAACGATGAATTTTACAATCAACAATATTCCCTGGTTTACAACCCTTCTATCCCTGAAGCGTCTATTAATATTGAAGGAGCATGGGATATGGAAACAGGAAAGCCGTTTGTGAAGGTTGGTGTATTGGATAACGGAATCGATTCCATTCACCCTGATATTGATTTGCTCTTTGGCGGTACTTATCACAACCAGGATGATGTAGATGGTATTATGATCTCGCATTGGGGTGAAACAACGGGGTTAGAGCATGGAACGCCTGTTGCTGGCATCATCGGTGCGAAACGCAATAATGAAACCGGTATAGCCGGAGTGGCTGGAGGTGATGGGACCGATAGTTCCGGAATCTCGCTGATCGATTTGAAAACCATCTACAATGCTTTTGTACCTACACAATACTTCATGGCGGCGACTGTAGATGGGGCACGTTCTGTAGGTTCTTATTGGCAATACCCATTGAATGATTATGTAAATCAATATGCTGAAGATTATCCTTATTTTCAACAGGCGCCGGGTTTCGGACTGCATGTGCAAAATAACAGCTACATGATCAAAGCGGAGATTCCAACGCATATCGAAGGAGGCAAAGATTTAGCCGATCCCCAAATAGACGATATAGGCGAATGCCAGCTTTGCCGGGAGACGTTCCTGTTTTCGTACAAAAGTGGGGTGATCAACGTGGTGGCTCGCGGAAATTCAGGTAATGTAGCGCCTGATCCTGTTTCCGGTGAAGTGGACCTGACAACCGTTTTCGGTTATTTTCCCCAATCATTTCCCGATAACTGGATCATCAGTGTGGGTGCATCAGGGTATGACGGTACTACGGTTCGTGAAGGCATCAACCAGGGTTATTATGATGAATTGGTGAATTTTGAATCATTGTATGGCGGCAATATGGACTTGATTGCGCCGGGTTCGGATAGCATTGTGTTTACGCTTCAATATGTTGACAGTACTCCGGGTTATAGGACCGGAAATGGTACCTCTGTGGCGGCACCCCATGTTAGCGGAGTAGTTGGATTGCTCCTGAGTTATTACGACCGCGATTGTTACGTGAACCAAAACCTGACTATTGAAGACGTAGAGTATATTTTGGAGCACAGCGCTACGGATGTACTGGACCCGGGTTATGATCAAATCTCGGCCCACGGGCGGTTAAATGCGCACGAAGCGTTGAAAATGATCGAGTACCCGATCAAACAATTTGTGCACCCGACCAACATTGTACAAACCGACCTACTAGACCGCGATACTATTGCGTTGCATTACCGAAAGGCGATTACCGATGATGCCTGGGGGCCAATCTCGCGCAACTTTGCACCACGTAATGAAACTTATTACCAGGTAGAACGCTTGCATTACCAAACAACCTATGATTTTTCGGAATACATCACACCAACCACAGAAATCAACGCCGTTTTTCCGTTGCAAAGCCGCAGCACTGCCTTGCGGTTTCACGAAGACACCATTGATATTGCGTTGCCGGGTTGGGGTTATGACAATTTTGATGTAAACCCGTATAACCATATTGTGAATATCGACACAACGAACGCATTGGTTACCACTGAAGGGTATTACTATCATTTCATTAATACGTATTTCGAACAAAATAATTTTGAAATAGATTCAGCCCATCCAATTGATTATTGGTACCCGATCAATCCATTGACTGATCAACCGAAGTTACCGGTCTCTATTTACCTTACCGATAGCAGTTTGATGCAGATCTATGGCAGTGATTTGCCCTGCGATTCGCTCAACCTGCCCTATGATACTCAATTAGCAATCAATGTTTTGGAGGATGAAGCTTTGCTGCTTTACCCTAATCCTTCAAAAGGGCTATTGGAAATAAATCTGCCTGAAACAGGTAAAAACCACTTACAGGTGTATAACCTTATCGGAGAAATGGTCTACGAGCAAGCGGTAAACGAAAAAAAGACTACTTTAAACTTAACCTTTTTGCCAGCCGGAACGTTTATAGTGAAGGTGTCAAATGGCGATGGCTTGTTACACGCTAAATGGATCAAATTATGAAAACACTGCTTTACACTTGTTGTTTGTTGCTCGTGTCAACGGTTTACAGCCAAACATGGCATACCAATACTACTTACGGTGTTGGTGTAACACTTCCTGGAGAAGCGTTTAAAATAAACCCTTACCAAAATGATTTGTGGTTTTTAAACGACCATACCAATACCGCCAATGTAATGTGTTTGCATTTGAATACCGGCGAAGTAGACACCGTGTTTTTTACTGTTTGTCCGAGTCTTTGTGACAAAGATGTGGCTTTCACATCCAATTATACGTATTTGTCAGGTTATTATTCAGGCCTGTATCGCGTTAACAATGATTACAGCTTTACAAATGTTTATAATAATGTTTATGTGGATTATCTTTCACAAAACAATGATACGATTTACATGGCATTGATCGATGATTCGCAATATTTATCCTATACAAGTAATGGTAGTATTATCAGCTCTCCAGGGTTTCGAAGAATTACTGCAAAGGGGAATTTTAAGTACTCTTCTTATTCTTTTGACGGTAGTTTGCAAAAATATACGGGTCAAACCAGCGATGGTTATGAGGCATACTCTTCGGTAGACGCTGAGCATATTTGCGGCCTTTTCCACGACATCAAATTCTCCCCTTACTCAGACACCATTTATGTGGCTTGTACCGCCGGCATCAGCTTGGGCTACAATTATGATTTTAACGATTCCATTACGCCAAACAATACAACCGACATGCCTTCAGCCAATGTGCTGGAGTTTGAATTTGATTTGGAGAACCACATTTGGGCTTGTTTCGGTGATGCCAATGATGTACCGTTTGCTTTTGCGCGTTTGGATGGCGATACGTGGACCAATAGGTTTGATAACACCAATTGTCCGGTGAGTTTCAGCAACTACCATGGTATGGAAATAGATACTATTGGCAATATCTGGATCGCGGAAAGCAATAAAGTGCACACGCTTTCGTGGGGCAATGCGCCGCAATGGCTGGGTGTAAACGAATTACAAACGTTGCAATTTTCCGTTTCACCAAACCCAACGCACGATGTGTTTACACTGGAAGTGCCAGAGGCAGAGGGATATTCTGTTCGCATTTTCACTCCAACAGGACAGGAAATAGTACGTTTTGATGCGGAGGACACGATGAAGGAAGTTGATTTGAGTACATTGCCACAAGGTGTGTATATTGTAAACGTGCAAACAGCCACAGAAACGGGTATACAGCAAGTGGTGAAATGGTAACCTGATACTTACCATGGCAACGGGTTGTTAATTTTTCCTCATCTAACCGTTTTCATTCAAAAAAAGCCGAACTTTACAGCACAAATTGAAAGAACGATGCGCGTAGAGCAACTATATACGAAATGTTTAGCGGAAGCGGCTTATTTTATTGAAAGCGAAGGACAAATTGCAGTGATCGATCCTTTGCGCGAAGTGCAGCCTTACCTGGACCTGGCGACAGAATGGGGCGGTAAGATTACCTACATTTTTGAAACACATTTTCACGCCGATTTTGTTTCCGGGCACATTGACCTGGCGAAAAAAACCGGCGCTCCTATCGTTTATGGTCCCGATTCACACCCTTCATTCGAATGTATCGTGGCTGCAGATAACCAGGAATTCAAGATCGGTAAAGTGACGATCAAAGTACTGCACACACCCGGACACACGCCCGAGTCGGTGACGTATCTGCTGCTCGACGAAAACGGGAAAGAACATGCGATTTTCACAGGTGACACCCTGTTTTTAGGGGATGTGGGCCGCCCTGATTTGGCGATCAAAGGTGATTTGACACAGGAAGACCTTGCCGGAATGCTCTATGATTCGCTTCGCAACAAGATCATGCAATTGCCCGATGAGGTAATTGTGTACCCGGGCCATGGTGCCGGAAGCTCGTGCGGTAAAAACATGAGCAGCGAAACCGTTGGCACGTTGGGCGAACAAAAACGCACGAATTACGCGTTGCGTGCTGATGTAAGCAAAGCAGATTTTATCAAGGAACTGACAGACGGTATTTTGCCGCCGCCACAATACTTCCCGAAAAACGCGATGATGAACAAAACCGGTTACGATAGCTTCGACGCCGTAGTAGATCGCGGTACGCGCGGGATGAGCGTTGCGGAAGTGAAGGAAGCACAGGCAAGCGGAGCGTTGGTCCTCGACGTTCGCACGCAAAATGAATACATGGCCGGTTTCATTGCCGGCAGCCAGTTCATCGGTTTGAACGGAACGTTCGCGATGTGGGTAGGGGCGTTGATTGAAAACATCAAGCAGCCGATTGTGCTCATCGCTCCGGAAGGTCAGGAAGAAGAAGCAGTTACCCGACTGGCACGTGTAGGTTACGATCATTGTATCGGTTACCTCGAAGGCGGAATGAATGCCTGGAAAGCAGCCGGTGAACCGGTAAAAACGATTACTTCCGTAGATGCAGAATCACTGGAAAAAGTATTTGACACGATTTCATTGATTGACGTACGCAAACCGGGCGAGTGGGACGCCGAGCATGTTGTCGGTGCTACCCATTACGCGCTCGACTTTATGCAGGATGATTTGACGAAACTCGATAAAAACAAAACGTACCATATTCATTGTGCAGGCGGATACCGCAGTGTTATCGCGATCTCATTGCTCATGCGCAACGGCTATACCAACCTCATAGATGTGGCGGGCGGTTTCGGTGCGATCAAAAAAACAAAGCTGCCGGTGACTGACTTTGTGTGCAGCTCGACGAAATAAACAGAGATTTTTATAAGCGAAAGGCCCCTTCTCCGGTTCGAATGGTGAAGGGGCTTTCTTTATTTAGGGGTTGTGGTTTACATTAGATGAAAGGGCTTCCGTCTTTTCTGAAATAATAAAAAGCACCTTCTTTTACACACAAAACAATGCCGTTGGGCAAAAACCGGATTTGCTCGTATTCGACCGGGATCAGCAATTTTCCGTGCGTGTTGTACAATCCGTACAAAGGCAGTTTTCGTGTATGGAAGAGCTGTGCATTGAGCGCATCGATTTCCCCGTAATTCGGGTAGGTAAGCGGGTCGCAGTTATGGTCGATCAATGTCCAGCCGCGCTGGTCGGCAACAGCTGCACGATTGCCCGTAAACGGAATAGCCTTGCTGAAGGTGCGGCGCGTGACCGGTTTGAAATCCGTATCCACATACGAAAAACGACCGTTCTTTTTCACGAGTAACCGATGGTTTTCGAACCGCCCGAAACCAACGCGGTAAGTTGAATCGGATTTCCCGGTCTCATCGTTGTATAACACCGTTTTTCCTTCTGCTGCGGAATAAGCGTAGAGCGCAGGGCCCAGGTTTTCAAGCTGCCGGAATTTGGTTTCTTCGGGCAAAACCGGTTTCCATTCGCGGTCGAACAACAGGTTGATCTTTTCAGCTGTTTTCAGGAAAATACTGCCGTCTTCAAAGGTTTTGATCGCTTCAACTGCGCCGAGGACTTTCTCCTGTTTTCCTGAAGCGGAGTAAATCACGCACGAGTCTTTGGTGCTGATCAGCAATTTCCCGGCGATGAAATGTGTCGGTGTAAAATGCCTGATCTGGTACAGGCGGTTCGGACCTTCATAAATGAGGGTTTTCCCTTTTTTCATGACGGCCATCAGGTTGCTCAGGGTGTCAACGATCACCGGGCCGGTAATTTCTTCCACGATCGGCGTTCCGCGCAAATCCAATACAGAAGTTTTCCCGTTTTTTTCGTAGATGATGAAATTCCCATGCGCTTCAATCGATTTGCAGCCTTCTACAATCAGGTTGTCCGAACGGTCACGGAGGGTATACCAATCATTCTCATCAAACAGCAGGAAGGAAGAATGAAGCACATTGATCGGCGGATCTTCGCCCACATAAAACACCGTTCCTTCGGGGTCCAGCATGGTGTATTCCTTCTTCGTTTTCGCAAGAATAAAACCGTTTTTGAGAAATTTCATGCTTGCATACGTCTCCGAAAGCGGTTTCAGATCGGCGCTGTAAAGTTGTTTTTGTCCGCCGATTTCCAGGATCAACACATTGCTTCTGGACCCGAAAACCGTATAGTCTTGCAGCGTTTGGCTTGCTGTATCCAGCAGGCGCGAACCGGCCTGGCTTTGCTGGGCGATGAAAAACGTATCGCGGTCCACAATTTTGCGCTCGATTCCGGAATAGATAGTCGGAATGATGAGCGTATCCGGGTTTACAACGCCCCACTTTTTGCCTTGTTTCACCAAAGCCTGGTTGCCCAGAAATGGGTGCGCAAACGTAAACGGCTGGTCGAAGAGCGGTGTGCCATCGGGTTGCAGGTAATTCCATTTTCCTTCGGGGTAAACCAATCCTTTAATCGTTTTTGCTTTCTGGAAATTCAGCTCATAGGTCGGGTGCGGAATGGTCGCGCCAACGTAATTCAACGACGTCACTTCTGTTTTTTCTTCCGTTTCCGTTTCGGTGATGTCCACGCTTTTCGCTTCGCAAATCAGCAAATGCCGGTTCGTTCCTTTTTCGATAAACGAGTAAGGCTTATACGTACCGTCGGCTTGCAGAACACCTAATCCTTTTACGGTAGAAGCACGCATGAACGCCCGTTTGCGGAAGTCGGTTGAATCATAACCGATAATAGCCAGGTTCGACATGACTTTCCCGGCCGGCAAACAAACCGGGTACGAATTCTGGATGCGGCGATACGGGAATTTACCATAAGGAAAATCGATCGAACCGGCGCTGAGCATCGTGTACGGCGCAAGCGGAATGTATTTCAGCTCCGACAGGCTCGACGGGATCACAATGCTGTCCCGCACATCTTTTAATCCCCATTTCACCGCGTAAAAAGGTGTGGCATTCGGCGGCGTGATGTAGGTACTATCTAAAAACCAACCGAGGGCAAACAGGCGCGGATCGATGAACTTTGGCCGTACTGAGTTTCCCGGCCTGAGCGTTTGCACGGAGATTACGTTGTCGATCTTGGCCGTCTTCACGATTTTGTGCTCGGCGTTCAGCTCGATGATCGTGATCAGGTCGTTGCGGATGGCTTTGTACCGGTTGCCGCTTTGCGTAATGGAGTTGTAAACCGGCGGGAGGATTTCCTTTTTGGTCTTCATGGAAAACAGCCCGGCATAATTCAGCTCATAGACTTTTGCCATATCACCTTCCACATTGAAGCGTTCGTATTTGCATGGAATAACGGTATTGAAGTTTTTGTCGAGCCAGCCGGTTGCGTTTTCCAGGTCGACGTTGTAGCCACCATCCAATCTTGGATAAATGTTTTCGTACTGAAAAGGAAGCGCCTGCCTGCCGGTGGTTTTGTCGACCAAACTTGCCAGGCCATTCCGGCGAACGAGGAAATACTTCGCGTCGAAATCGGTGATCTCTTCGTAATTGCCGCGCAGCAAGACCGATTGATCGTAACCGCAGTAAATGCCTTCCTTTTTGGTTTTTACAAAAACAGCGCTTTCCTCGTAAACGATGTTTTCAATTTCGCCCATTTTCCAGGGGCCATGCGCATCAAATACGTAATGGTTTTTCCCGTAGCTGACATCGTACAGCTCATTCTGTGAACGGAAATCCAGTTTTCCCTGCACCACAAGTTCGCCATTTCCGTTGATCAGCAATTTATTGGTGTCATTGTCTGTCAGCCATAAATGATCATGGAACAGGCGGTAACTCACCGTAGAATCTTTCAGCTGCCAGCGGTTCCCGGTCCGGAGGTGTTCGATGAACCATTTGTCGCTGGTCCCCGTAAGCGCCCAGCTTGCAGAAAGCGTTTCAAACGACTGGATCGTATCGTTTCCGACCAGTTGGAACCCATTGCGTGAAAAAGGAATCCAGCCATTACCGTCGTGTAATTGATAATGGCCGTAGCCTTTTTGCTGAACGTCGGTGTAAACGGGTTCCAAAATCACTTCGCCAAAACGGTTCAGGATACCGTAGCCGCCATTTTTGCAGAAAAAGGTATAACCTTCCTCATCGAACTGATGAATGTAGGTGTAATCGGTTTTTTTCAGCAACCGTGCGTTGGTGTCCACCAAACTCCAGACTCCCTTGTTATTCACGTAAGGCAGCGGGTTAGCTTGGCTCCACACAACGCAGGACACGAAGAGCCAACCCAAAAGTATCAGCAATTTCATAACGGTTGCGTTTATGGTTTAAATCAGTTCCTCGACCAGTCTTCCGAGCTTTTTACCCGAAGTAAAACGATCTTTGCGGCTTTGCATATCGAACGTAAACTCGCGCTGGCTTCCTTGTTTGCGTGCTGCATCGAACTGCTTGTCCGAAACGGTATAGATCGATTTATCAGGCATTACGGCAACAATGCAATTTCCTTTTTTCGGGTCGAAAGAGAATTCGCTGAAATCGTATTTCGAATAGCGCACGATCGATTTTTCATCCGGGCAAACGTGGAAGATCTGCGCCTGGTCGCTCAGTTTTCCGTTTGGTAATTTCAATGCCAGCTGGAACGTAATCGGTGATTCGCGCTGGTGTATGATATCCCAGTTGTAGGTCCCGAATCCCGGAATAGAGGCTGTGCGGATTGCCTGCGCTTCTTTTTCCTGTTGCTGGAATGCGAGAATGTTCTCCCATTTTTTAGCCGTTTGTTTTTCTACAGTGGCCGTATTGGCCATCGCATCGTCCATAGTCACCGGCTGAGCGTTCAGTTTTAGTGTTGTTCCCTTATTGCTCAGCTGCAATTCATAGCCGGTGGAAGTTTGTTTGTTGATGCGGGCTTCCCAGCGGGAATGGGCAATGGTTTTCTTCAGTTTATCGGGAACCTGGCTGCTTGAAACATTCCAGCCAATAATGTCTTTCCCCGCCAGTGAAGGAACCGAATCGGTGGCGGCCACCACATTCAGGAAGATCGGAGCGCCTTCTTTTTTCGCCTTGCTCTTTTCGGCGTCAACCGTTGCTGCATCTGCTGTTTTTATGTTCGGATTTGGTGTGGAAAGCGCGGTTTTTTTGTAGGACCAGTCGCCCGTTTTCTCATCAAGTGCATAGAAATTGTACTGGCGCTGTTCGTCGTACGTTGCCAGTTCCACTTTCGCTTCCTTACCTTTGGCGATCTCAATCGGGTTGCCGTTCTGGTGACCGTCGATCGTGAACATTCCACCCGAAACAAACTGGTTGCTCACGCCGGCTGAATCGTAGCGCATCGGAATCCCTGAGAGCATGATATCCGCCAGTGAATGAAATTCCTGCCATTCGATGGTAACGGTTCCCGAAACCGGGTTTCCGTTGGCGTCGGTGAAAGCATTGTCGGGAAACGAAATACGTCCGCCGTTGGGAAGCTCAATGGTACTTGCCTGGTTTGCCGAGACCTTAAATTCACGCGGTTTGATCTCCAGCCCTTCGATCGGATCGATGACCGAAACGGTAACGGCTTGCTGTGATGGCTGTTTGATCGGATCGCTGTTGGTGGCAGTACAGGCAACCAGCAGGATCGTAAAGAATGCAATTGGAAGGCTTGTTTTCATAGTTGACGATTTTACTATCTAATGTCGGATCGGGTGAAAGGTAACAGAATGTTGTAAAATATTCGTTCACTGCTCGTAATTAATAAACCGAAACGGGTAAATTTGCCACCATGGAACAAAAGGAAGACTTACTGAAAGAAGTGATCGGACACGCCAAAGAATACGGTTTCGTGTTCCCTTCTTCTGAGATATACGATGGTTTGGCCGCTACCTACGATTACGGTCAATTGGGTGCCGAGCTGAAGAACAACATCAAACAATATTGGTGGAAAGCAATGGTACAGATGAACGAGAACATCGTTGGAATCGATGCGTCTATCTTCATGCACCCGACCGTTTGGAAAGCTTCCGGCCACGTTGATGCATTCAACGATCCGTTGATCGATAATAAGGATTCCAAAAAGCGTTACCGCGCCGATGTACTGATCGAAGAGCACATCGAAAAGATTGTTCAGAAGATCAACAAAGAGGTGGAAAAAGCTTCCAAAAAATTCGGCGATGCATTTGACGAAGCACAATTCCGTGCCACCAACCCGAACGTATTGCGCAATGCGGAAAAGATCACGGCTATTGAAGACCGTATGCGTACAACCCTTGAAAACAATGATCTGGCAGGTGTCAAGCAGCTAATCGAAGATCTGGAAATCGTTTGTCCGATCAGCGGTACCCGCAACTGGACCGAAGTGCGTCAGTTCAACCTCATGTTCTCTACCGAAATGGGTTCCGTAGCCGGCGATGCTTCTACGATTTACCTGCGTCCGGAAACCGCCCAGGGAATTTTTGTGAACTTCCTGAACGTGCAGAAAACAGGCCGTATGAAAATCCCGTTTGGAATTGCGCAGATCGGGAAAGCTTTCCGAAACGAGATCGTGGCGCGTCAGTTTATCTTCCGCATGCGCGAATTCGAACAGATGGAAATGCAGTTTTTTGTACGTCCGGGCGATGAAATGCACTGGTACAATCACTGGAAAGCGACTCGCCTCAACTGGCATAAAAAACTCGGATTGGGCGACCAGTGCTACCGCGAGCACGACCACATCAAGTTAGCGCATTATGCCAACGCGGCTTGTGATATCGAGTTCGATTTCCCGATGGGTTTCAAGGAACTCGAAGGCATTCATTCACGTACCGATTTCGACTTAAAACAACACGAACAATATTCCGGCAAAAAACTCCAGTATTTCGATACCGAACTGAACCAGAACTATGTTCCGTACGTGGTGGAAACGTCTGTCGGACTCGACCGTATGTTCCTGGCCGTATTGAGCGCTTCGTATAAAAATGAAGTATTGGAAGACGGTTCAGAACGCGTTGTCCTGGCGATTCCGCATGCTTTGGCACCTTATAAAGTAGCTGTGATGCCGTTAACGAAAAAAGACGGTTTGCCTGAGAAAGCGCGTGAGATTATCGACTCCCTGAAGTTCGATTTCCTGTGCCAGTACGACGAAAAAGACTCAATCGGGAAACGCTACCGCCGCCAGGATGCGATCGGTACACCGTTCTCGGTAACTGTTGATCACCAAACATTGGAAGACAACACGGTAACTATCCGCGACCGTGATACCATGGAGCAAATACGTGTTCCAATAAGTGAATTACATTCCCGCATCGACGCCAAGGTCAGCTGGCGATCGCTCTTAGCGAATTAATAGTGAAAGGCTCATCGAAAGGTGGGCCTTTTTACTGCTTTTAATTTAGGAATTCATTCTAAAAATCAGAAGGCAAGTCCACTTCCTCCCTAAAGTTGAGGGAGGACGAGGAGGGTGGCGGTTTTGTTGTATAATTTAAACGTTCTTTTATTGCCACCTGCCTTAATCCTTACAGCTTCCGCACTAACGTTTGTCGCTGCTGCGTCTTCATCAGCTGTCGCTGATTCTTCTCCTCAAGGAGGGAAGTAGCCCTCATCCTGTAATACCCCACAATTCAACTAATGTTATCGATTTGTTAAACAGAGTTTATTATCTTGTTAACATCAATTGTGCTCTCTATGCTAAAAAGCTTACTCTCCGTTGCTTCTTTTGTGTTGATTTCCAATGTTTTCGCCCAGACTTTTAATGGCGGCGGCGGTGCTATTCTCGACAATCAGCAGTTGCTGGTGCCCGTTGCCGTTTCCGGTCTGCCGAACTCAATCAATACAACAACCTTTGGTTTGGAACGCGTGTGCGTAAATTTAACGCATACGTATCTTGCTGACCTGGTAATTTACATTGTGGCCCCCGACGGGAATTATTCGGCGCTGATGCTCAATGCGGGTGGTGGCGACGATGACCTGCAAGGCACGTGTTTCCAGTGGGATGCCCCGACATTTATCAATAGCGGAACAGCGCCGTTTACCGGAAGCTACAAACCGATGGAAGAATTCGGGATTCTCAACAACGGCCAGGACCCGAACGGAACATGGCAATTGTTTGTTGCCGACCAGGCTGGCGGTGATGAGGGAACGGTGAATGACTGGTCGATCACCTTCAGTAACAACCCGGCCGATTTTTTCCAGTTCACGTCTTCCGATTTGCCGATCATCGTGATCAACACCAACGGGCAGGGAATTCCCGATGAGCCGAAGATCCAAGCCGATATGGGGATCATTTACAACGGCCCCGGCATGACCAATTACATCACCGATCCCTTCAATAATTACAACAACAAGATCGGGATTGAGCAGCGCGGATCCTCTTCGGCAGGCTTTCCGCAAAAATCGTACGGCTTCGAGACCCGCGATGTGAATGGCACGAAACACGATACGATCCTGCTTGGAATGCCCGAAGAACACGACTGGATTTTGTACGCGCCTTATAACGATAAAACCTGTATGCGCAATGTGCTTTCGTATGATATTGCCAACAAAACAGGACATTACGCTTCGCGCACACGCTATTGTGAACTGATGCTCGACGGTCATTACAAAGGCATTTACGTGTTGATGGAAAAGATCAAACGCGATCCTGAACGGGTTGACATTGCGAAATTGAACCCACAGGATATTGCCGGCGATGAATTGACGGGCGGTTATATCATTAAGGTCGACCGCGACGATGGCCCCGGTTCGTATTGGGATTCACCATATTTGTCAAGCGCCAATACACCGATCCGCATTGTACATGTGGAACCGAAAGGCGACGACATCATGCCCCAACAGCGTACCTACATCCAGGAATACGTGGATTCATTTGAAACTGCACTCGCGTTCATTGATTTCGACGACCAAATTAATGGCTACCGTCATTACATCGATGTTCCGTCGTTTGTAGACCATTTGCTGCTCAACGAGGCCAGTAAAAATATTGATGCCTATCGTCTGAGTGCATTCCTGTACAAAGACAAAAACAGCAATGGCGGGAAGCTGGTTGCCGGTCCGGCATGGGATTATAACCTGGCCTGGTGGAATGCCGATTATTGCGACGCATGGCTGACAGACGGCTGGGTCTACCTCTTCAACGATTATTGCGGAGGCGGTTATGATGTGCCGTTCTGGTGGGAAAAACTCATGACAGATCCGGCTTTCCAGAGTGAAGTTAAATGCCGCTGGACAGAGCTGCGACAAACAACCCTGAGCATTTCGAATGTGAATCATCTCATCGACTCGCTGGCAACGGAAATCAACCAGGCACAGGCGCGTCATTTCAATACCTGGCCTTTGCTTGGAGTTTATACCTGGCCCAATCCAAGCCCGATTCCGGCCGATTTCCCGGGAGAGATACAAGCAATGAAAGACTGGATCCAGCTGCGTTTTGCCTGGATGGATGCCAACATTGACGGAATCTGCTACCTCGGCCTGGAAAATGCGGTGCTGACAGATGAGCATTTTACGGCTGCACCGAACCCGTTTAACGATGAGGTAGGTTTGTCGTTTTATTTGCCATCGGCCCGTGAATTGTCGCTCTCGGTAGTAGATATGTTGGGCAATAAGGTCTACGACGCATCGCCGGCGGTTTACCAATCGGGTTCGCATAATCTCAGCATTGAGCTTTCTTCCGGATTGCAAAGCGGGATTTACCTGTTGCAGATCGATACCGGGAACGAGATCATTACCAAGAAATTGTTAAAAGCGGCACGGAATTAGCGGTTCGTTGTATCTTCATCAAAAAATCAAAACCATGAAACACCTGCTGGTACTTTTATCGCTCTGTTGTTCTGCAGTTTTTTTTGCGCAGACCGTTCAAAACGCAAGTTATTCTACTATCGGATACATTAAATCGGATGGCACCGTCCAAAACAGTTCTTATTCGACTGTTGGTTATATTAAATCAGACGGCACCGTTCAAAACGCAAGCTATTCTACCATCGGCTACATCAAATCGGACGGCACCGTGCAGAACAGCAGTTACAGCACGTTGGGGTATGTAAAATCAGACGGAACGGTGCAGAACAGCAGTTATAGTACGATTGGCTATGTAAAATCGGATGGCACTGTTCAAAACAGCAGTTATTCAACCATTGGTTATGCAAAAGGAATTCCTGCAGCTTCTGCAGCAGCGTTTTTCTTTTTCTTTCATTTTTATTGATTGGAATTCACCGCAAAACACAGAAGGAGTTCACGATGTGAGCTCTTTTTTTTGCGAATATCCTACACTTCAGTCCTTACAGCTTCCGCACTAACGTTTGTCGCTGTTGCGTCTTCATCAGTTGGCGCTGACTCTTCCCTTTTCTCTAACCTCCCAACCCTTCCAGGTTCAGCGAGCTTGGATCGATCTTTTTGGTTTCATTCACTTCAAACGATTTCCCGATGCCACAAACACTCCCGCGCACTTTCCCTTTGAAACCGAGGTTGATGTCGCCACCCAATGAAAGCTCCAACACCTTGAACAAGGCTCCGTTTTCCAGTTCGATAACGACCGGAACCGTGTAGGTATTTTTGGATTTCCGCTTCACTTTCATCTTCTTGTCGAGTGTAACTTTGCCCAAAACATAGTCGTTGGCACTTACGTCGATGTTTGCCTTTTTTACTTTAAAACCAAATCCGTTCGGATTATCACAGTCTACGGAAAACTCGGCTTCAATCCGTTGTCCTTCGAATTTAGTGACTTTAAATCCTCCGATATTGCTGATATCGGGTTCATCGATCTCACAACCGGTTGTTCCCAGGAACAATAGTGCGAGTAGCGGCAGGATGAGGATGCGGTAAAAAAACGGACGTTCCATGACTTATGATTTCATTGCTTCAGTGAAATAATGAAAGAAATACGGAATGGTTTCAATTCCCTTGTAAAAATTAAATAACCCGTAGTGTTCATTTGGAGAGTGGATAGCGTCGGAATCCAAACCGAAGCCCATCATTACGGTTTTCAGCTCCAATTCCTGCTCAAACAACGCGATGATCGGGATGCTTCCGCCGCTGCGTACCGGGATTGGTTTTTTGCCGAAGGTATGCTCATACGCCTTGCTGGCAGCCATGTAACCGATCGAATCAATAGGAGTAACCACCGGCTCGCCGCCATGATGTGGATTGACCACAACTGTTACTCCTTCCGGGGCAATGGCCTTAAAATGGTCGGAAAACAAACGGGTAATTTCATCCGGTCGCTGATTCGGCACCAACCGCATCGAAATCTTCGCATACGCTTTGGAGGCAATTACCGTTTTGGCTCCCTCACCTGTGTAACCACCCCAAATGCCGTTTACGTCCAATGTGGGACGAATGGAACCGCGCTCAGGTGTTGTATACCCTTTTTCGCCGTACTCGGCAGCGATATCCAAAGCTTTCTTGTATTCGTCGGCATTGTATGGAGCTTTCGCCATTTCGGCGCGTTCTTCCAGGCTTAGTTCCACCACATCGGCGTAAAAGCCGGGAATGGTGATATGGTTATTTTCGTCGTGCAGGGAGGCGATCATTTTTGCCAGGATGTTGATCGGGTTGGCCACACAGCCACCGTATAAACCGGAGTGTAAATCGCGGTTCGGGCCGGTTACTTCAACTTCTACATAGCTGAGCCCACGCAACCCGGTAGTGATGGAAGGCGTATCGTTGGAAAGCATTCCGGTATCTGAAACCAGGATAATGTCTGCTTTCAGGCGGTCTTTGTTTTCCTTGATGAAAATCCCCAAATGTTCGCTTCCTACTTCTTCTTCGCCTTCGATCATGAATTTCACATTACACGGCAATTCGCCGGCCTGCATCATCGCATCGAACGCTTTTACGTGCATGAAAAACTGTCCTTTATCATCACAGGCACCGCGTGCAAAAATGGCTCCTTCCGGGTGAATGGCCGTATTCCGGATGACCGGCTCAAATGGCGGCGATGTCCACAATTCTAGCGGATCTGCGGGCTGCACATCGTAATGTCCGTAAACCAAAACCGTAGGCAAGGTTGCATCAATGATCTTTTCACCGTAAACAATCGGGTGTCCGGCCGTTTCGCAAATCTCCACATTCTCAGCACCTGCTTCGCGCAGGAAGTCGGCAACCTTTCCGGCGCCCCGCAATACGTCGGCTTTGTAAGCGCTGTCGGCGGATATAGTTGGAATGCGCAGCAAATCAAACAGTTCGTTCAGGAATTTTCCCTTGTTATCGGCGATAATTGAAGCAGTACCTTTCATCTCATTTATTTAGTTAAAGCAAAAATGCTAAATTTGTGACGAATAACGCGTGTTATTGGTGTGTGAAATTTAAAACGCTTTTATTTAATCTTTCATGCAACCATCCATTCGTTAACAATGTCTTCATTGTGTAATTAGATTGCTTATGAGAAAAATAATTCTAGGATCATTCTTTGGAATGGCTTTTTTGTTTCCGGCTTTCGGGCAAATTACCGTTACCACCGGGCAAACCCCCGCTCAATATGTCAACAATGTCCTTATTGGTTCCGGAGTTACGGTTTCAAACATTACCTACACAGGTGGTGCGAACCAAATCGGGTCGTTTAACGGATCCGCAACCAATTTAGGTTTCAATGGCGGTGTTGTTCTGTCCAGCGGCCAGGTAGGTGAGTTGGTTGGAACCTATGCTACACAATCAGGAGGAACAGTTGGTGTGAGTGGTGTTGCCGACGCAGATTTGTTATCGGTTGCACAATCGGTTACATCCAACCCGAATGCAGCTTTCATTACCTCTACCACGGATTTATCGGAACTTGAGTTTGATTTCGTTGCAGTTTCCAATACGGTGACCTTCCGTTTCGTATTTGCATCGGAGGAGTACGAAGATCAGTTCGGTACGGATTACATCAACACGGTTTTCAACGACGTTTTTGGATTCTTTGTAAGCGGTCCCGGCATCACAGGCCCCTATTCTTCTCCGGCAGGTTTTCCCAACGGTTCTATAAATTTGGCTTCTGTTCCAAATTCAACGGACCCAATCACCATCAGTACGATTCACCCTGGTCTGAATGCCCAGTTGTACATTGATAATTCAACTAATACGACGCATTCCATGAATGGACAAACAGTTCCGATCAGGATTACATTTGACGTGGAATGCGGCCAAACGTATCACTTCAAATTTGCTGTTGCAGATTGCCAGGATAACTTCCTGAGCACAGCTGTTTTCCTGGAAGAAGGATCGTTTTCTTCACCACCGGTTGACCTGAGTATTGTTACCGCTTCCGGGAACAATATCGTTAGCGAGGGCTGCGATGACGCAAACATCTACTTCATCCGTAATGAATGTCAGTCACTTGACTCCTTAGTGGTAAGCTACACACTTGGTGGTACGGCAACCGAAGGTGTTGACTACAACTCATTGACAAACCCGATTTTGTTGTTACCGGGACAGGATTCTGCCATTATCAATGTTCAGCCGCTGATTGACGGTTTGGCTGAAGGAAATGAATCAATTACGCTGACAATCAATATCGTGGACGTGAATGGCGATACAGTAGTTGTTTCAGGTACATTGTTGATCCAGGATGCAGTTCCGCTGAATGTTACCGCAAACAATGCAAGTGCTTTTTGTCTTGGAGATAGTGCGACGTTAACTGCTTCCTCTACAGGTGGAATTGGTACCGTGTCGTATACCTGGAGTAATGGCGACATGGATAACCAAACGGATGTCACTTCCAACGTGAATGGTGTTACTACTTATCTCGTCGTCGGAACGGATCAGTGCGGCGGTATTGATTCGGCAACAGTCACGTTTACCATGAATCAAACGATTATGATCGATACGCTGATTGCGTATCCTGCAACCGCCTGTAACCCGGATGGTGCTGTTTCGGCATTCGCTTCAGGACTTACTGGCCAGCCTCAGTACCAATGGACAGGTCCCGGAAATCCCGGCCCGAACAACATCGATGCAACCGTAATGCAGAACATTCCTTCGGGATGGTACTACTTCACGGTTTCTGATGCCGTTTGTTCAGCAAATGATTCTGTTTTTGTATCGCAGGAACAATCTCCGGTAGCACAGTTCTCTGCATCAGTGATGTCGGGTTGTGATCCGTTGACCGTTACGTTTACCAACACGAGCCAGAATGCGAACAGCTATGTTTGGAACTTCGGAAACGGAAACAATGCCAATGTTGGTGATTTGAGCAGTCAAACACAAACATATAACACTTCGACTGTCGTTCAGTTGGTGGCTGTTCAAGGACAGTGTACAGATACAATGACATTGCCGATCGTGGTTTCAATCTGCGGATGTACAGACCCTACAGCGTTGAACTACAACCCGCTTGCCACAGTAAACGACGGTTCTTGTACATACCCGATTCCGCCGCTTCCTACAGTTGAAGTGCCGAACGTGTTTACACCGAACGATGATACGGAAAACCCTGTATTCGTTTTAACGACAACCAATGCGGTGGATATTGAATTGACTATCCTGAACCGTTGGGGTAACACTGTCTACACAGGTAAAGGAATCAATCCGGCCTGGGATGGAAAAGTGAACAGTACGGATGCCGCAGAAGGTGTCTACTTCTACAAGTACATTGTTACCGGTATTGGTGGTGATAAGTTGGAAGGACATGGATTCCTGCAACTGATCAGAGACTAATTACGAATTTGAATAACAGAAAAAAGGGCTTGCAACTAATTTGCAGGCCCTTTTTTGCATGTATTATCAATGTTGGATCGAATAGAGTTTGGGATTGAGAAACGGATTGGTTGTGATTCTCGTAGGAAACAGATTGGAGCGGATGCTTTTTTCGGTTTTCAAAGATCCACGTAATATTGCGAATTTACGCGGACGGATGTGGCACGTAAATTCGCAATATTACGTGCCTTTTTTTCGAAAGGGTTTTATTTACGGATCCCGGAGTTTATTTCACTTCTGCCAACGATCTTCCGGTCATCTCCAGCGGAGCAAGTGATGCGCATACGCGCCAAAACAGATTTAAGCCGATGCTTTTTTTTAGTTTTCAAGTGCCACGTAATATTGCGAATTTACGTGGAAGGATATGGCACGTAAATTCGCAATATTACGTGCCTTTTTTCCGAGAGGGTTTTTATTTTACGGATCCCGGAGTTTATTTCACCTCTGCCAACGATCTTCCGGTCATCTCCAGCGGAGTCGCGATGCGCATACGTGCCAAAACAGATTTAAGCCGATGCTTTTTTTTAGTTTTCAAGTGCCACGTAATATTGCGAATTTACGTGGAAGGATATGGCACGTAAATTCGCAATATTACGTGCCTTTTTTTCCGAAAGGGTTTTATTTACGGATCCCGGAATTCATTTCACCTCTGCCAACGATCTTCCGGTCATCTCCAGCGGAGCAGCGATGCGCATACGCGCCAAAATAGTCGGGGCGACATCCGCCAGGATTCCCGGCATCAACTGCACGTGCGGATCGTTCGTTACCAATACCGCCGGCACCGGGTTCAATGAATGCGCTGTATTGGGGCTGCCATCCGGGTTCTTCGCCACATCGGCATTCCCATGGTCGGCAATCACCAGCAATTCGTATCCTTTTTCCTGCGCTTTCGCTACAATTTCGCCTAAACAGCTGTCTACCGTCTCAACTGCTTTTACAATCGCTTCGAAAACACCTGTATGACCCACCATGTCCGGGTTTGCGAAGTTCAGACAGAAAAAATCAGGCGTTTGTTTTTCCATTGATTCAATGATGCGGTTCTTCACTTCATTGGCACTCATTTCGGGCTGTAAATCGTACGTGGCAACTTTCGGTGAATTCACCAAAATACGCGATTCACCCATGAATTCTTTTTCACGGCCACCGTTGAAGAAAAAGGTTACATGCGGGTATTTCTCCGTTTCGGCAATGCGAACCTGTGTGCGTTCCATCTTACTGATGATTTCACCCAGCGTATTCGCCAGGTTATCTTTCTCAAAAATGACCGTTACTTTTTTAAAGCTGTTATCGTAATTGGTCATCGTGAGATACTGGAGCTGCAGCGGATGCATGTTGTATTCCTGGTAAGCTTTTTGGGTCAGCGCCAATGAAATTTCCCGTGGGCGATCGGTGCGGAAATTAAAATTGATGACCAGGTCGCCGTTTTCAATGACACCAACCGGCACACCGTTTTCCTGCATTGTATGCGCTTCGATGAATTCATCCGTAACAGAACGGTTATAACTTTCCAGGATCGCTTCGGTGGGTGTGGTAAACGGGATGCCGGTGCCATGCACAAGCGCGTCGTAGGCAACTTTGATGCGTTCCCAGCGGTTATCGCGGTCCATGGCATAATAACGCCCGACGATCGTTGCTACGCGCCCGGTTGTTTTGGCAAGATGTGCTTCCAGTTGTGTCATAAATCCGGCACCACTTTTCGGATCGCAGTCACGCCCATCGGTAAATGCATGGACAAATACGTTTGTAAGCCCGAAGTTATGCGCCATCGTACATAAAGCGTGGAGATGTTCCTGCGAGCTGTGGACTCCTCCGTCGGAGACAAGCCCTATAAAGTGGACTTTCCTTCCCGATACTTTCGCCGCTTCAAAGGCTTTTTTAAGTACCTGGATTTCAAAAAATTCGCCGTCGCGGATCGATTTATTGATGCGGGTCAGTTCCTGGTATACAATTCTTCCGGCACCGATATTCAAATGCCCGACTTCAGAATTCCCCATTTGTCCGTCGGGTAAGCCAACCTGTTCGCCACACGTTATCAACGTCGTATTCGGATAATTGGCCATCAGGCTGTCCATCACCGGTGTTTTTGCACAGGCAACAGCGTCATTGGTACTTCCGTCACCGATTCCCCATCCGTCGAGGATGATTAAACCTACTTTTTGATCACTCATAAGGAATGCTGATTTCAAAGCATGCTCCCGGACCGTCTGTTTTCAACAGCAGTAGTTTTCCGTTCAATGCTTTTGTAAATTGATAAGCAATGTATAATCCCAGCCCCGTGCCTTTCGTGGAGCGGGTTTCTTCGTTTTCCAATCGAATAAATTTCCTGAAAATGGCTTTTTCCTGGCCGGCTGGAATTCCTTTCCCGAAATCGCGGACCAAAATCACGCAATGCGATTCGGTGCCGCGCACCGTTACCTGGATTCCCTTTTCAGTGGCGCCGTATTTCCAGGCATTTTCGATCAGGTTGTTGCATATAGTCGCAAAGACCAGTTTGTCGGTAACCAGCCGGCCGGTTTTTTCGAGGTCTAAATGAATGGGGGTATCGAAGCGTTTTTGCTGAACGGCAATCAGTTCCGTGAAGAACAATTCCAGGTCGACCGGTTCTTTTTGCAGGGCCATTTTTTCCTGCTCCAGGCGCGAAGCCGTGAGGATTTGTTCTACAAGTAATTCCAGCCGGTTGGTTTCGTCGATCGCTTTCTGGATCATTTCAGCGCGTTTTTCGTCGCTTAGGGATCGTTTCAGCAGGGTTTGCAGGTAGAGTTTGTTGGCGGCGATTGGCGTTTTCAGTTCATGGGTTACCGAAAGCATGAAATTCTGTTGCTGCCGGGCCATGTTGATCTCTTTATTGATGGAAGTCTTGATTTTGTACAATCCGAAAAGCAGCAGCAATAAGAAAACCGATCCTTCACCGATGATCATGAAAACACGTTTCGTCACCTGGCTGTCGGCCATTTCGGAAGTGCGGGTAAGATCGATGAGGTGATAGCCCCACCAGATAAATTGAACGACGACGTAAGCCCCGAGCAAATACACAAAAACAGATGTCGGTTTTCTTCTCATAACCGTACAGTTTTTTGGTTAATAGGCGCGTTCGTTCTTTCCTTCCATAAAGTTAATGAACGCCTTGTTGACTACCTTGTTTCCTCCCGGAGTCGGATAATCACCCGTAAAATACCAATCTCCGAGATGTCCCGGACATGCTTTGTGTAAATTTTCGACTGATTGGTAAACAATGTCGACCTTCGCCTTGATGTTGTCGGGTGTCAGCATCTGTGCAATTTTTGCTGAAATATCGGCATCCGTAAACGGCGCGTAAATCTCTTTTACATAGTTGACAATTTGCTCTTTCGGCAGGTTTTCCTGTGCTTTCGATTTCTTGTAAACTTCATCGATGATATGCCCGCGACCCGATTCCTTCAACAATTCGATGGCTGCTTCAAAGGCAATGAAATCACCCATTTTCGCCATGTCAATACCGTAACAATCCGGGTAGCGGATTTGCGGCGCCGAAGAAACAACCACGATGCGCTTTGGTTCCAAACGATCCAAAATTCGCAGGATGGATTGTTTCAATGTAGTTCCGCGAACAATGCTGTCGTCGATTACCACCAGGTTGTCTTTTCCACGGACCACCGATCCGTAGGTAATATCATAAACATGCGCCACCAAATCGTCGCGTGCTTCATCCTGTGTGATAAACGTGCGGAGTTTGGCGTCTTTAATGGCAATCTTTTCGATACGGGCGCGTTGGTTGATGATTTTTTCCAGTTCTTCACGCGTAGGTTTGCGATCAAGCGCAAGAATGTCGTTGAATTTGCGCTCGTTCAGGTGATCTTCCAATCCCTTGATCATGCCGTAAAACGAGCTTTCGGCTGTGTTGGGAATGAAAGAGAACACCGAATTATCCAAATCATAATCGATGGATTGAAGAACGGTCGGAACCACATAACGCCCCAGGTTTTTACGCTCTTCGTAGATATCGTAATCGTTACCCCGCGAGAAATAGATGCGCTCGAACGAGCATTTTTTAGCTTCTTTCGGAGCGTTGATCTCTACTTCCGCTACGTTGCCGTTTTTGCGGATGATCAATGCGTGTCCCGGCGTCAATTCCTTGATCTGCTCGCGCTTCAGGTTAAAAGCCGTTTGAATGACCGGTCGTTCGGAAGCCACCACACATACTTCATCGTCTTCGTACCAGAATGCCGGACGAATTCCGTTCGGATCGCGTAAAACAAATGCATCTCCGTGACCGAATAATCCGGCCATGGCATAACCGCCGTCCCAATCGATGGAAGCACGTTTAAGGATTTGCTCAATGTTGATCTTTTCGGCAATGCGTTTGTAAATTTCCGGGTTGTTGTAGCCCAGGGCGTTGAATTGCTTGAATAATTCGTCGTTTTCCACATCCAGGAAATGCCCGATTTTCTCCAAGACGGTAACGGTATCCGATTTTTCTTTCGGGTGCTGGCCGATTTCGAGCAATACATCGAACAATTCGTCTACGTTGGTCAGGTTGAAGTTCCCGGCAACCACCAGGTTTCGGGTGATCCAGTTATTCTGGCGCAGGAACGGGTGGCAGCTTTCAATGCTGTTGCGACCGAAAGTTCCGTATCGCAAATGTCCGAGGAACAATTCACCTGTAAATCCGGCGTTTTTCTTGAGGTATTGAACGTCTTTCAGCTTTTCGGGTGCTTCTTCACCAATTTGGCGAAAGCGTGCATTGATGTAATCGAAAATATCCTGGATCGGTTTGGAATCGATGCTTCGGTAGCGCGAAATGTAGCGCTCGCCCGGTTCCATATCCAGTTTGATGTTGGCTACTCCGGCACCATCCTGGCCCCGGTTGTGCTGTTTTTCCATGAGCAGGTGCAGCTTGTTTATGCCGTAAAAAGCCGTCCCGTACTTGTCGAGATAATATTGAAGTGGTTGTTTTAAACGGATAAGTGCAATTCCGCACTCGTGTTTAATTGCATCGCTCATGGTACCAAAAAAAGATGGTGCAAAAGTACGACTTTCAAATCGATTGAGCCACCTAAATCGGTTTTGATCTGTTAAAGAATGTCAGATTTGATTCCTACCCGGATTTTTAGGATTTCAAGGAAAGCAGAAAGTAATCAGCGGGAGTTTTCACCCTCTTGTTCAACATTGTTTCTCCGCCACTCAATTTCAGGCAACATTTTTGCTAAGAACGAATAGTGTTAATGAAAGAGATGTAATTGAAAATCAAATTAGTTGAAACGAGTGCGAAATCGCTGGTAATTTGGAGGTCAAGAGCAACTTTTTCGCAAAAAAACAGTTTAATAGATAGATGGCACGTTTTCCTCAAAAGCGTCGCCTTTATCGCTGACTATCATGGTCTTTTAGTAAATTCGTATATGCTGCGCTGGTGGATAGTATGTCTGGTCTTGTTGCCTTTGTTCGCTTTCGGACAAGGGAACCAGGTATGGCTGCACCCGAACCGCGGGCAATGGGACGACCGTATCAGCTACAAAGTGGAGCTTGAAAGCGGTGAAATGCTCATCGAACCGAAAGGATTTACCTATCATTTCTACGAACTTTCAACACACGATCACGGTCCGAAACAGCACAACGAAGGGGAAGAACAACATTTTCGTTCACATGTGATCAAAACACATTTCCTGAAAGCGCAGCAACCCGTTGCATTTGAGGAACGCAATCAATCACCGTTTTACCGCAACTATTTCTTATCGAAAGACGAATCGCAATGGCGTCCGGAAGTTTATTCCCTGAAAGAAGTAACCGGCAAATCGGTTTATCCCGGAGTGGATCTGCTGCTTCAGGGTGGCGAAGGCTCATTGAAGTATTCCTGGATCGTAGCGCCCGGAACCGATTGTGCGGTCATTCAATGGGATTACGAAGGCGCTGAAAGCATAACCGTAAATGCACGTGGTGAACTGGAAATCCGTCACTCGCTGGGAATCATTACCGAAAGCAAGCCTCTAGCCTGGACGATACACGACGGCAAAAAAATCCCGGTTGTGCTCAATTACGAAATAAACGGAACAACTGTTTCTTTCTCCGGAACGTCCAATACTGCTTTCACCGATACGTTGATCATCGACCCTTCCTTGACTTTCTCCACATTTACCGGTTCGCTGGTTGATAACTGGGGCTTTACAGCTGCTCCTGATCCTGTTGGAAACCTGTTTGCAGGGGGAATTGTTTTTGGAGTCGGTTACCCGACTACGCCGGGTGCAATCGATCAATCGTTCAATGGCGGAAGCTCCAGCGGTTTCCAGATCGATGTTGGCATTACGAAGTTCAATCAAAGCGGATCACAGATCATTTATTCCACTTATTTGGGTGGAAATGGTAACGAAACGCCGCATTCCATTGTTTCCGGCCCAACCGGTGAATTATTCATTTTGGGTGTGACCAGCTCCACCAATTTCCCGATGTCGGGAAGCTCGTTTGATAACTCCTTCAATGGCGGGCCTTCGTTTGCGGGGAATTCTTTAGGTTTCGATAATGGCGCCGATCTGTACATCGCGCGGTTTAACCAGGCTGGAACAGCCTTGCTGGCTTCGACTTATATTGGTGGTACGGGAACAGACGGTGTTCAGGAAAGTTCGCTTCGTTACAATTATGGTGACCAGTTCCGCGGTGAGATTATCGTTAACGGATCAAGTGTCTACGTTGCCAGTGTAACCACGTCATCTAATTTCCCAACGCAAAATGCGGCGCAGCCCAGTCTGAACGGGTTGCAGGATGCCGTGTTCTTTGAAATGGATTTGGGGCTGAGTGCGTTCCAGTGGTCGACCTATTTTGGCGGCGGCGGCACCGAAACCGGAAACGGAATCCAGTTGTCATCGACCGGTGATGTGTATGTAGCAGGCGGCACCAATTCTCCGGGATTGTTTACTTCCGGAAATGATTTGAGTTTCAACGGTGGAATCGCGGATGGATACCTGGCCCGCCTCAATGGAAACACGGGCGCTATCTTGTCCGGGACGTATATCGGCACAACCGATTATGACCAAAGCTACTTTGTGCAGCTCGACCAGGACGATGCCGTTTACGTATACGGTCAGACACAGGGAACCATGCCGATTACCGCGGGTTGCTACGGGCTATCCAATTCAGGACAGTATGTGGCGAAATACAGTACCAATCTCGCTACGCTCAACTGGACAACCACGATCGGTGCCGGAACCGGGCACGTCGAGATTTCACCGACGGCCTTCCTGGTTTCCAATTGCAAGGATATTTACCTTTCAGGCTGGGGCGGAAACGTCAATTTGTCCAGCCAGGCCAATCAGAGCAGCAGCAATGGCTTCCCGGTTACGGCTGACGCTTACCAGCCAACAACCAACGGCAGTAACTTTTGGATTGCCGTGCTGGGGCAGGATGCGACTTTCCTGAAATATGCAACTTTCATGGGCGGGATCAACTCGTCTGCCAACCATGTCGACGGTGGAACCTCGCGCTTCGATAAGAACGGAAGTATCTACCATGCTGTATGTGCAGCCTGCGGTGGTGCAAATAGCGGTTTCACGACAACACCGGGCGCCTGGTCTACGCAAAACCCAAGCCCGAACTGTAACCTCGCTGCCTTTAAGTTTGAATTGAGCAACATCGAAGCGATTGTTTCCGATCCTGATCCGCTGATCTGTCTGCCGGATCCGATTGTTTTCCAGAACAACAGTGCCAACGGGAACCAGTTTTTCTGGGATTTCGGAGACAATACGACTTCTACGGCAGTTAACCCGTCTCACGTTTACGCATCTGCCGGACAATATACCGTTACGCTGATAGTTACGGATACCAACCAGTGTTTCTCGCCCGACACCGTACAGTTTGAAGTAAACATCGGTGATTTTGAAGGTGGAATTGTGGAGCCTCCGTCCAGCATTTGTCCCGGAGCGTCCTACCAGTTTGAAGCATACGGCGGAAGCACGTATTTGTGGTCACCGGCACAGTTCCTCGACAATCCGAACATCTTTAACCCGACGGCAAGCGTTACCCAAAACACGCAGTTTACCTGCATTATCAGTGACAGCTGTGGTATCGATACCGTGCAGGTTTGGCTGAACGTCTTTGGCGGCGGTGTGCAGATTTCCAATGATACGACGATTTGTATCGGTAATTCCGTTCCGTTGGAAGTGCAGGGAGTAACCACTGTTCTTTGGTCACCACCAACGTTCCTGGACAATCCGAACAGTACAACACCGGTATCTACCCCTACAAATACCATTACCTATTCGGCAACCGGGACAACCGTGGATGGCTGCCAGCTCAACGAACAGGTAACAATTACCGTTGTCTCGGATTTCCCGAACCCGGTGATGCCGGACACCCTGACGTATTGCCAGGGTCTTTCCGGGCAGGTTACCGTGAGTGGTGCCGATACTTATGATTGGTCGCCACCGATAGATATTACGCCGGTTTCAGGAGCATCCGTGACGATTTCGTCTACTGTTGAGCGTTACTATTATTGTCTTTTCGGGAATGCCTGCGGAACAGAACTCGACAGTATGTATGTAAACATTGTCAGTGCGACTGTCGACGCCGGGAATGATACGATTGTGTGCCCGGGACAACCGGCATTCATGTACGCAACCGGTGGCGTTTCGTATGTTTGGAGTCCGGAGGTGACACCGATTACGGCCAATGCTTCCGAGGTTTCGGTTGTTGCTCCTGCACCAGGTTTTTATACCGCTTACGGAACGGATGCCAACGGATGTGTCGATTCGGCGAACGTCTTTATCAACCTCTTCCCGGCGCCGTTTATTCAAACCAACCCGGATGTGTATGCATTCATGGGCGAAGCCGTTCAGCTTTCGGCTACAAGCACAACGCCCGGCCCTTATGTGTGGTCACCCGCCGAATACCTGAGTTGTGTGGTCTGTGAATCACCGGTTGCGCAGCCAGACCAGAATTTTGTATATACGGTGACGTATACCGATGAAAATGGTTGTGAAGCTTCCGACGATGTCCGAATCATTTACGATCCGATTATTTACGTACCGAATGCCTTTACTCCGGGAACGGATAACGGATTGAACGCTGAGTTTTTTGCCGTTGGCGGAAACATCAAGGCGTTTACCATTGATATTTTCAACCGTTGGGGTGAGTTGATCTATACCGGTGATGCACTGGATAAAGCCTGGGATGGCACCTACAAGGGAATGCCCTGCCAGGACGGCGTGTATACCTGGAAAATCAAATACTACGATTTCCTCGACAAAGAATACCATTTGGTAGGGCACGTTTCCTTGCTCCGATAATTGTATATTTGTTCATGGCACTTTCTCGACCAACCATCACCTTCGTGGCAATTTTGAGCCTGATTACGATTCTTTTCAGTTCGTGTACCATTACACAGCGCAGGTACCGCTCCGGTTTTCACCTGGAATGGCAACATCGTTATAAAGCACAGGAATCGGACCAGGCAAACGGTGAAAAAGAGGCGGTTTCCGCTATTGAACAAGTAAAAGAAGAACCGGTTCTGACTGCCGGCCATTCCATTCGTGCAGTCGAGGAAGAGGCGGTGATCGTTCAACAGGAAAATGTTCCGCAACCGCAAATGGTCGATCATTCGTTTCCGTTAGGGAAAATAAAACCGGTTGATATTGCCCTGCAAAATGAGGAAATGAATGGTGACAGCAAACCCGGAATCGTTACCAGGAAAGGTTCTCAGCACAAGCGCGAAGATCAAAGCTGGTGGTTGTTGTTACTGGGGATTTTGTTTGGCCTTGTTGTTCTGGTAATGCCGCCTCTATTGTTTTCGGTAGGAGCTTACTGGCTGGATGTTTCTGCAGTGGAACTGGTGTTTATCTGGCTGATTTGGATTGGCGGAATTGCCTGCGTTTTCTGGTTGTTCTCCGGCTTGTGGCCAATCATTCTTTCCTGCCTGATCTGGAATGTGGTGTTTATGATTGCGGCATTCGCACTTACGGTTACTTAAGCAGTGACCAACAGCTCGCATTTCATCACGCCATCGCGGTCAATTTCGGTCAGTGTGATTGACTGCATGGTATTCACCAGCGACGCATCAAACGGTACTTTTACTTTCACGTAGTTTTCCGTAAAGCCCAGCATCATCCCATTTTCTTCTTCGGCTTCAAACAAAACAGTGCGCTGCGTTCCTATATTTTGCTCGTAAAACGCGCGTTTCTTTTTCTCTGAAAGAATGTGTAACTGCTGACTACGCTGTTTGCGGATCGCCTGCGGAACAGGATCACCCAGTTTGATCGCCGTTGTATTGGCACGTTCCGAATACGTGAAAACGTGCAGGTAAGAAACATCAATGTCTTTCAGGAAATCCATCGTTTCCAGGAACTCTTCATCTGTTTCTCCGGGGAAACCAACAATCACATCCACACCGATGCAGCAATCCGGGCGAAGCGCTTTGATCGCCGCAACGCGCTCGGCATACAACTCACGCAGGTACTTGCGGCGCATGGCTTTCAGCAAACGGTTACTTCCCGATTGCAATGGAATGTGAAAATGCGGCACAAACCGTTCAGCTTCGGAAAGCGTGAAGGAAATGATTTCGTCGGACAGTAAATTCGGTTCAATGGAAGAAATACGGAAGCGTTCAATGCCCTGTACAGCATCCAGTCCTTTCACTAATTGAAAGAAATTTTCGTCGCCACCCTGTCCGAAATCGCCAATGTTCACACCTGTCAACACGACTTCTTTCACAGCCGTTTGTGCAATCTTTTCGGCCTCCAGCAACGTTTCGGCTACGGAAGCATTGCGACTTTTACCACGTGCAAGCGGAATGGTACAAAACGTACAAAAGTAATCGCAGCCATCCTGTACTTTCAGGAACGAACGCGTACGGTCGCCCATTGAATGCGAAGGAATAAACGAGTTGGTTTGTTTGATGTTTTCAAATTTCACCGTCGCGGAAGAAGCCTGTGCATCTCGCTCTTCCAAATGCTCAACGATGTTGAATTTTTCATTAGCGCCTAGTACCAGCGAAACTCCCGGAATTTCCGCAATTTCCTGTGGTTTCAATTGTGCATAGCAACCGATTACGGCAACGTAGACATCAGGGTTGATCTTGGTAGCACGACGTACGAGCTGACGACATTTTTTATCGGCGTTTTCTGTCACGGAACAGGTATTGATTACCAGGATGTCAGGCGTTTCCTCGAAATCGACCTTTGCAAAACCGGCATTTTCAAACAGGCGAGAAATAGTGGACGTCTCGGAGAAGTTCAACTTACATCCGAGGGTATAAAATGCTACTTTTTTGTACTGTTGCATGACGATTTTACCGCTAATCACACCTGTCTTTTGGCAGACAGGGGCACAAAGATAGGGCTTATTTTGGAAATAGAGGCTTCTTTTAACCCATTCAAATCCATCCTTTCACGTGGCTTTTCAACGGTTACAGCCTTCTTTCTGTTATATTTGTAATCAATCGATTATTCTATGAAACACACCCTCACGGTACATTACGAAATTCTCGAGCACTGGTCTGAACTCAACGAAGAGGAACAACTGCTGGTACAAAAAGCACAGGAAGCCTCGCTAAAAGCGTACGCGCCTTACAGCAATTTTTTGGTGGGAGCGAGTGTGTTGCTGCAGAACGGTGAAATTGTAACGGGCAACAACCAGGAGAACATTGCGTATCCGTCGGGTTTGTGTGCCGAACGGGTGGCGTTGTTTTACGTGGGAGCCAATTATCCTGACCAGGCTGTGAAAACGCTGGTGGTTGTCGCAAAAGGAACATTGGTGAAACCCGAAGATTGCATTTCGCCGTGTGGTTCGTGCCGCCAGGTAATCGCTGAAAGCGAACACCGCCAGGAAACTCCTATCCGGATGATCCTGGTAGCGCAGAACGGCCGTACCTTCGTATTCGATAAAGCCTCGGATTTATTGGTGTTTCCATTCGGAATGGATTAAGTAAACAATGAACGAACAAAAAATAAACGAATGGCTGGCTTCCAGGAAGCAACTGCGCGAAGACCGCAATGCTGTTTCGTTGTTTGAAGCGTTGCGCTCCGGAAACCGGACAGCGCTAAGTACATCCATTACCCTTTTGGAAAGTTCATTGGCGAAAGACCGCGAAATGGCTGCGGCGATCATTCGCATGTGCCTGCCTTTTTCGGGAAATTCCATGCGAATTGGTATCACCGGCGTTCCCGGGGTGGGTAAAAGCTCGTTCATCGAACGGTTCGGAATGGAATTGATCGGGGAAGGAAAACGCCTTGCTGTGCTGGCGATCGATCCTACCAGCGAGCGCACCGGCGGCAGTATTTTGGGCGATAAAACACGTATGCAGCAGCTTTCACAGGAAGAGAACGCCTTTATCCGTCCTTCCGCCGCCGGAAACACGCTTGGAGGCGTAGCGCGCAAAACCCGTGAAACGATCATTTTGTGCGAAGCGGCCGGTTTTGATACGATATTGGTAGAAACCGTCGGTGTGGGGCAATCGGAAACGATGGTGCATTCGATGGTCGATTTTTTCCTGCTGCTGTTACTTGCCGGTGCCGGCGACGAATTACAGGGCATCAAGCGCGGCATCATGGAAATGGCCGACGGACTTGCCGTTACCAAAGCCGATGGCGAAAACGATAAACGGGCGAAACTGGCGCAGCGTGAATTAAAAAATGCCATTCATTTATTTCCGCCTACAGCCTCGGGATGGATTCCGGAAGTGCATACCTGTAGCTCCCTGACCGGAGAGCGAATCCATGATATTCGACACATGATCCTTCGTTTTGAAGAACACGCAAAGATTACAGGTTCATTTCAGCAAAACCGTAAGGACCAGGACCGTAACTGGATGCACGAGACATTGCGCTCGCTGCTGCTGGAAGGTTTGTACCTCGACCCGGTAATCCATAAACAAATGCTGGAAATGGAAGAGGCTGTCAGATTGGGGAAGATCTCAGCATTTGAAGCGGCAGAATTTATTTACAATTTGTACAAAAAGCCATTGTAGGCACTATTTTTGCAGGCAATCGACGTTCTAAAAAACAAACAAACATGCTTTTCCGCTTAAGTCTTGCCACCTTGCTGTTGGCCTTTTCAGCCAATGCTCAGTTGAACCGTTTTGACAAAATCGAATGGATCGTTCGTCCTTCTCCCGGTTTGAACACAACCTTTTTCGTTGATTTTAAACTGACGTCCACCAAAGGAAAAACGGTGATGGTTGAACACAATATGGACCATTTTAAATGGGAGGCGTTTACCTTCAAAAGTGACCGGCCGATCGGTTTCAATTATGGAGTCGGATTTTATTACAACATGAATGACTTTGAAGGAGTCGACAGTATCCGCGTCACGGCAACCTGCGAAAATGAAGCCTTGAATTCTGTTTTTTACATCCCCGTGAGGTATTGTGTGGGGCTTGACCTGGCTGAGAAAAAGATGGTGTTCAATGAGTACTTTTCGCTCGACTGGATCATGATCATGAATACCGGTGAACGTTTTGGTTATGATAAAAACTGGGTAAACCTTTCAGGATTGATCAATGAATCGGATTCGCGGTTTACACTGACCAACAACAATCTTAAAACAAATACGACCGAGCCTTTCCGTTCGGGATTGGTCCGCTTCCGGCACCCAAATCTCAAACAACCTGTTTTTGAGCGGAGAATGCCGATTGTTGTTTCCAATCAACTGAATCTTGATTTTTCAGGGGAAACCGGCAGAGTAGGGCGAAACGGCCAAAACGGTACACAACCAAGCCAGTCAGGTGGTTATGGTGAACCGGGAGAAAACGGGCTTCCTGCTGATAAACTCGTTACAGTGATTGTGCGCCCGTATACCGCTGATTCCATTCCGTTGCTGGAAGTGATTGCGGTTTCAGAAAAAAGACGCAAGCAAAGCTTTATCAGCGCGGCCAATCCGAAAATCAATGTGGATGTTTCCGGTGGGCCTGGTGGCAGAGGCGGGAATGGTGGAAACGGTGCCAATGCGCAGCAAACGGATAAAGCGTATGATCGTTTGTACGGTGGATCAGGAGGTTCCGGCGGTTATGGCGGGAATGGCGGTGATGCCGGAACAGTAATGATTTTTATTGATTCCAGCCTCCGGATTACGGAGAACAATTTCTTTGTGAATATAACCGGCGGCGATGGCGGTGATGCAGGAAAAGCCGGAGTGGGAGGAATAAATGATCGTGGCAATGATGGACTGCTGGCACGGGCACTGATTCGCAACGAGCAGGTCTCGGGAACCGCCGGGCTTCCGGGCCGGACAGGTAACCCGGGTGTTGCCACCTTCCGTGTTGTCAATGCCGAAGCCCTGGAAAATAAGCTGAAAGAAGCGGGTTGGCACTAAAACACTACCTTTGCACCATGGAAGAAATCACGTTTACCATTGAAGGACCATACATCGAATTGCTGGCTTTGCTGAAAGCAACAGGCATTGCTCAAACCGGCGGACATGCCAAGTTTATTGTTGAAGACGGTGAAGTAGTCCGCAATGGCGAAGTGGAAGAACGCAAACGTGCCAAACTCGTTCCGGGCGATATACTGGAAATCGGCGGTGAGGTTCGTGTTTTCCTCAAATGATTAAAATAACTCCTGGAACTCTTTTTTCAGGTATTCAACCGTAATTTCAGTAGGCAAAGTTCCCACTTCTGCTACAATCTCAAATATTTTTGCTGCCAGGTCGGTTCCCGTAGAAGTCGGTTCCATCTGGTTTCCGGCAATGTTAATGATCTTGATTGTTTCCTCTTTCGAATTGCGGAGCATTTCCCATGCTTGCGGCGAAATAAACAATTGCTGTGAAACATTGTGGTCATATTCTTCGCGGATGGCCTGTAAAATATCGCTTTGCATGCGTTTCGCCGGATGAGCCGGATTGTGAAGGCGCATGACCAGACTCCCCGGATGAATGCGTTCCATCAGCAATACCGCACGTTGGTATGCTTCAACGCGTGGAGGTAAGAAAAATTCCTGGCGTGCGCGTTTCAATTCAATTTGCAGATGAATAATCTCCTTTTCGGATTGTTTGCGAAGAAAAAAGTAAGCGGTATAAAAGACTCCGGCTGCCGGAACCACCACCAAAACGATGCCCAAAATAAGTTCTGTGACTGACATAATTGAATTTTTAGTAAATATAGTTTTCTATCCGAATCGATGGTTGGATAATGCAGCTTCCGGGGAAAGTAACACTAAACAAACCGCTCATCGACCTCCATTACATGTCCACAATTTTTGCAGGTACGCATTTCTTCGGAGCCGTAAAATTCACGGAAGCGGGAAATAAAATCGTGCTCGATATTTTCAAGTGGAAAGCGGTAATGCTTCAATTCGGTATTGCATTTTTCGCAAAACCAGAATAAACCGTCGCTCATGTCGGTTCCCTTTCGTACACGCTCGATGACAAGCCCTACGGTATTGGCACCACGGATAGGTGAGTGCGGAATATTCGCGGGCAGCAAAAACATATCGCCTTCCTTGATGTGGATCTCTTTGGCTTTTCCTTCATGCTGAATGCGCACCATGATATCACCTTCGAGCTGGTAGAAAAGTTCCTCGCTTTCGTTGTAATGATAGTCTTTTCGTGCATTCGGCCCGCCAACTACCATGACAATGAAATCACCGGCTTCTTTATACAGGTTTTTATTCCCGATCGGTGGTTTTAATAAATCGCGGTTTTCGTCGATCCATTGCTGTAAATTAAAGGGAGCCATCATATGCGTTCAATTTGTTTCAAAAATAGCGGTTCATTTTGCCAAATGCAATGATCCTGTTTAAAAAAAGAAACCCCGCTGATCGGAGACCAGCGGGGTTGTTATATTCAGTTTTCCTTGCGTGATTACTGGATTACTACACGGAATACTTTTTCAGCCTGTTCATTGGAAAGTTTGATGAAGTAAACACCTGTTTCCATGTTGTTCAGGTTGATTTCAGTTGTTTGACCGGCTTTTACTCCGTTGCTCAATTCTGTGATCAATCGGCCGTTTGCGTCAGTTACTACATAATCAAATGATTGTGTTGCGTCAGAAGCAATGAACACGATTCCCTCAGAAGGGTTCGGGAATAAAGAA
>DATGWM010000003.1:0-1492688 GCA_035299485.1 Fluviicola sp. | reverse complement strand
TAGAGCAGCAACAGCAGCAGAACCCGAATGATCCGAAGCTGGAAGAACGCAAAACAGCGTTGACTGCCCTTAAAACCGATGTGGAAGATCGCATTAAAGATCGCGAAGAAACGATTGCTAACCTGGATAACCCGGCTACGGCGATTTCTCCTGAAACGGAACTGGCAGCGCTGGCCCCGAACCACGAAACAGAATTGGAGGCCATCAACGAATCGACACCGAAAGGAACACTGGAGGGGCAAAACGCTTTGGACCAAACCCTGATCGGGAAAATCGACCAGGAAATCCGGAAAGTAGAGCTGCAACAGCAGCAGAACCCGAATGATCCGAAGCTGGAAGAACGCAAAACAGCGTTGACGACCCTTAAAACCGATGTGGAAGATCGTATTAAAGATCGTGAAGAAACGATTGCCAACCTGGATAACCCGGCTACGGCGATTTCTCCTGAAACGGAACTGGCAGCGCTGGCCCCGTACCACGAGACAGAGCTGGAGGCCATCAACGAAGGAACACCGAAAGAGACGCTGGAAGCCCAAAATGCACTGGACCAGCAACTCATCACCCGCATCGACAGTGAATTGGAAGATGTGGAAGGACAATTGCTGCGCAACCCGGACAATGAGCAGGCCAAGACGCGTGAAACAGCATTGAGAACGTTGAAAACCCGTGTTGAAGAACGTATTTCCGACAGGTCAACCGAACTGGCAACCATCGAAAATGCGAATACACCGGAAGATAATCCGCTGACTGCCGTAGTTGCAGAAGTTCGTCCGGATTACCAGAAGAACATAGCTTCCATTGAAACCAAAATGGAAGATGGTACCGCGAAAGAGCTGGCGATCCTGGAAGAGGAACAAGGTCTGCTGGATGCCATCAATAAAGCGATCTCTCAGAAAGAAGTGGAATTGCAGAAAAATCCTTCCAATACGAAATTGCTGAACGAAATCGACGGCCTGAAAGCAGCACAGATCATCCAGGAAGCGAAAGTAGAGGAAAGCGAGGAAGAGCTGATTGCGATCGAAAAAGCGAAGATTGAACCGGAACAGTTCATTGCGCAGATCGATCCGAAATACCAGGCGCCGGATGTGGCCAACCGTGACAAGTACACGGAAGCTGAAATTGCGAAATTGACCGAGCAGGAAAAGGCTTTGCAGGACAAATTGATCAAGCGCCTGAATGCCAATATCAAGAAATTGGAAAAAGGGTTTGATCCGAAATTGGCGGCTGAAAACAAGATCATTACGGGTTTGATGGAGCGTTCGGTGAATCTGCAGCAGACGTTGAATAGCCCGGTTGAGGAAGATCCGGCTATTGCTCAGCGCATCGCAGAAGAATTGGGGCCGGACAACGAGTTTGTCATGAACCAGAAGCCAGCTTCCATCGATGAAGCGAAACGCATGCTCACCGAATTGCATGAGTATGAAAACGTGCTGACCGAACAAATGGAAGAATTGCAGGGAACCGACCCGGTAGACGAAGAGGCCGTAAAAGCGAAGAACGACCAGTTGAAATCCGTTCGCAGGCGCATTGGCGTTGTAGAAGCCGATCTGGACGAAATGGAGTCGTTTACCGAACTGGCCGGCAACCCGAATGCTTCCGAAGCAGAAAAAGAACTGACACAGCTGAATGCTGCTGAAAATGAACTGGAAGCGCGCTTAAACCAGGGGAATATGACGCCGCAGGAACAGCGTGCCGTTGAAAAAGAGCTGGCAGCCGTTCAAACGAAAAAAGCCGCCCAGGAAACGGTTGTGCTAAAGGAGGACGTGGAAGAAACCAAGGCGAAACGCATGGCTGCGACTAACGAACTGGACCAGTCGGCACCGGCAGGCGATCCGTTGGTTTCAGCAGTAAAACAGCGATCGGCCGATCTGACAAACCCGACTTCCGAAAAACCGACGAAGCGCGAGCTGGAGGATCAGCTGCAACAGGAGGAGCAGGCTTCTGTATTGGTGGCAACGACCAACGATTACCTCGATACTAAAAAGATCTACGACGAGGAAAAACTCGTTACTGCTTCACCGGAAGAGCTGGAAACGCAGCGTCGACGGTTCTCGGTTGAGATCGGTCAGCTGGAAGCAGTCATTGCCGCCGGTAAAGACGATCCGAAACGGGCAACCGAAGTTCAGCAGGCACAAACACAGTTAACGGCTCTGAAAAATGCCGTTGCCTCGATTGATGAAATGCTTTCGAAACTGGATGAAGAGCAGGTAGCTGAAAGTCCGGTAAAACAAGGTTTGCAGGCGCCTGTTTCCTACGAAGAAGAAGTCAAACTGGCGGCTTCACCGGGTTACCCGGCCTTGCTGCAGCAATACACGGAAACTCAGGGCACCAAACAGCAGCTGGAATCGGTGGTAGGTGAAAAGGAAAAAGTACGTGAGCAGCTGGCGGGTGCTTCTCCCGAAGAGACACAGCCTTTGATCGAACAATTGCGGGATCTTTCGGCCGAAGAAACGGCATTGCGCGAGGAATTGGGACAGCAGGAGCGACGCCTTGAAGCAGCGGTGAATGCCACGGACAATCCCGATCAAATGCGGAATTTATTGGCACGCGAGGTAGCCCCGGTGAAACAAGCTCCGGCAGCAGCTTCGGTAATTGCCGCTACGCTGGGCGATGGTTTCGAATTGGTGACAACACCTGCTGAAACGCGTGCCGATAAAGTGATTCCTGTAGGCACGAAAGCGCCGTCAGGATTGGTCTACCGTGTACAAGTAGGTGCATTCGCGAAACCGATCCCGGAAGACCTCTTCAAGGAATTTACGCCGGTAACGGGTGAAAAACTGAACAATGGTATCACGCGTTACCTCGCCGGTTATTTCGGCAACCGCAACAAAGTGGCAGAAGCGCAGCGCGACATCCGCGCATTGGGCTATTCGGATGCGTTCGTGGTTGCGTATTGCGACGGTGAACGCATTACACTGGCTGAAGCGCGCCGTTTGGAAGATTTGGGCTTATGCATCCCGAAAAACCAGGATTCGTTGCTGATGGAAATTGCCGAAAACACCCTGGCGCAGCTTCCTGCCGATTCACAGGCACGTTTGGCGCCGGTGATCAAACCTTCGGATTACAACAAAGCGCCGGGAGCGGCTGCAGCCGAAGCTGCGGAAGAGCACAAAGGATTGTACTTTACGGTACAGGTAGGCGTTTACAATCGACCTGTACCGGCTTCGCAGGTGAAAAACATCGATCCGCTGGTGACCAAGCGTTTGGAAAACGGTCAGATACGTTATTCGTCGGGGATTTTCCATAGTGTGGAAGAAGCGCGTCCGAAGCGGGCAGAGGCCATTCAGCGCGGCATCACCGATGCGTTCATTACTGCTTATTACCAGGGAGAGCGCATCACGATCGACGAAGCGAAACGCATTTTGGCCGAGCAGGGAAATACGGTACTGGAACCTAATACAACGGTTGTTCCGGCCAATGCCATCGAACTGGCGAAGGAATATTCGGCTTCCCAGCCACCTGTAAAAGTTGCAGATCCGCTGGTACAATTTGTTTCGAAAGAGCAATACAATGCGTATCCGCGCAACGAGATCAGTCGTTTGAACAACTACGGCAGCTTCTACTTCGATCCTGCAGACAAACGCATCAAATCGGTGGAATACCTCAACAGCGAAGCCATTGCTCAAATACAGACCCTGCAAACCGAAATGGATACGGTGCAAACGGTAAAAAATCAACCTTCCGTTGAACTGAAACGCTCCACAATTGTAGCAGAATGGGAATCGTTGGAAATGACGGGAGCTGCTGCAGACTGGTTGTTGCGCATCACGCAGCCGCACAAGGGAACGTCGACCGAAAAGGGCTTTATCCTTTCGTTTGAAGATGTTCCGGCGGTAGAGCAGGAGGCGTTGATACAAACCTTACAGCAGTACGGCGCAGCCAAGGTGCAGCTGGAAACGGAAACGCAGCTCTGAACATCCCGGTGATTCGCTATTTTATTGTCTTTTGTTAAAAAAGGTAAGCGGAAAAAGGAGAAGTTTGTAACTTAGTACTACAGTACTGTGAAAAGAAAAGAACATGAACACGGCAGTTGAAACAGAACACGAAACAGTAGAATTATTAGTCGACCAGCGCGATTTGATCGTTTACAACGATGATTTTAATACGTTTGATCACGTGATTGAATCGCTGATCAAGGTCTGCAAGCACGAAGTAGAGCAGGCAGAGCAATGCACCTATATCATTCACTTCAACGGCAAATGCCAGGTGAAGCGAGGTGAATATGAAAAATTGGAGCCGATGTGTACCGCTCTGTTAGAGAGAGGGATCACGGCGGAGATCGAATAATTTTCAAAAATAGCTTGCAGGAACGAAAAAAGCAGCTATCTTTGCACCCGCAATCAACGATGAGTTGAATGCAAAAACGGCCTCGTAGCTCAATTGAATAGAGCATCAGATTACGGCTCTGAAGGTTTCAGGTTTGACTCCTGACGAGGTCACTACAAAAAGAAAAGCCTTGACGATTTATCGTTGAGGCTTTCTTTTTGCACTTCATTTTCGTTCTGTTTCTCATTCTTCCCGGCTTTTCTTTTTGCAGAATGAGAATGAGAGCGGAGAATGAGGAAGGAATCTTTAGTAGAAAGAACTTAGATTATCCTTTAAATCTTGAAAACTGTCTATATTCGTTTGTTGGCAAATTACCGTCAATCTTTGAAAACCTAAATGGGAAATAATAGAAAAGATCGAAAAAGAAGAAGAGAAAACCACAGAATTGCAAAATTGAAAAATGCAGAAACTAAACCAGGAAGACTGGAAAGATGGAAAAACAATCCTCTCATCTATATTATAGCTTGTGCAGTCGTTATTGCTTATCCATTTTTCACCATAAAATATTTTGAATCACACACAGCACTAAAACTAGCGGCGAAATATTTTTTACTCCCGATTTTTATAGTTTTAGTTATTGTTGGTCCCAAGTTTTATATGAAATATATGAGGTCGACAGGAAAAAAGCAGCTTTCAAAATTTGGAAACTTCGTCTCAATGACTGTTTTGATTCTTCTTGCTACTGGAATATTCTTCTGGATGTCCTTTTCGTTGATAATAACCACAAACAAATGGTTTGATAGTTCTGAAACCGTAATAATTCAGGAGCGAGTAACACTCTATTATACAGATGTGACAAAAAATGGGAGACTAAGGCATTACATACAATTTACCGACCCAAAAACCAAGGAGAAGATTGATTTGGAAGTGTATAGAAAATTTGAGAGTGGTGAAATTTTTGAAAAAGAAATGAACTATGGTGCGTGGGGAATATTATACTCTACGAAATAAAAAAGCGTACAGTAAAAAAGGGTTTTGTGTCAGGTGAGCAAAAGTAGAAAATTCAATAGTGGTTTTCAATCATTTCTAATTGTAAAACCAGCTCCAAATCCTCCTTAAAAAGTTTGTCGTTTCCCCGCTTTTCTTTTTGCCCTCAATACTCACTCTGTTTTCATGATTTTCATTTTGCCCAAATTTTTCTTGGATACGTTTCTTTGAAAGCATTCTCTCCGTTACGGTTGACCAACAAAATCAGGATGCGCTGTCCTTAAACGCTTTAAAATAACCGATCGCAAATGTTCTTCGTTGGTATCGGCCCAATTGCCTAGCGTGGAAATTACAGGAATGAGGGTTTTGCCGAATTCAGTCAAACTGTATTCTACTTTTGGAGGCACGACAGGATAAATTTTTCGTGTAACCAATTCGTGGTCTTCCAGTTCCTTTAACTGAATATTCAGCACACGTCTTGTTGCATCGGGAATTTTTCGCTGCAGTTCACTCGGGCGTTTATGTCCTTCGTTGATAAACCACAACAAGCGAATTTTCCATTTTCCATAGAGCACTTCGCCAATCAAATCCAGGCCGCAATTCAGGTTCGGAACAATCTTTCTCTCATACATACAACAAAGTTAAACCTATGTTCCAGATTGTACAATAGGGGAAAAATTTATCCCTATCTGAATCGTAATTCCGTACTTGTGAGGACAGTACATATGTCTCAACTTTGCTCAAAACAATTTAATCAATGGAACAGGAATTTAATTTCATCAATGAATTATCAGGCAAGATTGCCCTGGTAACAGGAGGTACAAAAGGAGCAGGGAGAGCTATTGCGGAAAGGCTCTTGAAAGCTGGTGCAACAGTTATTATTACAGCGCGGAACGCACCCGAAAAAGAAAACGGCAAGCTTCATTTCATTCCTTCCGATTTGAGTACGCCGCAAGGATCACAAAAAGTAGTCGGCGAAGTGCTGTCAACTTATGGCAGACTGGATATTCTTGTAAACAACCTCGGTTCTTCAGTGACTCCTGCCGGTGGTTTTGGTGTATTATCGGATGAAGATTGGGAATCGACGCTACAGGCTAATTTGCTTGCTCCGGTTCGACTGGACAGAGGGTTTTTACCTCAAATGATCGACCGAAAAAGCGGTGTTATTATCCATATTGCTTCCATACAGGGTAAATTACCGTTGTACGATTCTACTTTACCCTATGCAGCAGCAAAAGCAGGGCTGAGAAACTACAGTAAAAGTTTATCCAATGAAGTGACGCCAAAAGGCGTTCGTGTGTTAACGGTTTCGCCGGGATGGATCAATACAACAGCATCGATAGCCTGGTTGGGTGAGATTGCAAGAAATGCAAACAGTACCTTAGAAGAAGCCCAACAAGGTGTTATGGACGCACTGGGCGGAATACCTTACGGAAGGCCCGCCGAACCGGAAGAAGTAGCTGAACTGGTTGGCTTTCTTGTTTCTCCGCGGGCCAATTATCTTACAGGAACTGAATTTGTAATCGATGGCGGTACAGTACCAACAATTTAATAATCTTAAAATTTAAGAACAATGAACTTACCAAAAGTAATAACCGATTTAATAACAGCACAAAACACTTTTGACAGTGCTGCCTACGCCAATTGTTTTTCTGAAACAGGGGTCATGTTTGATGAAGGGAAGAACCACATAGGGAGAGGAGAGATTGAGCAAATGATCGATGAAGCAAACAAAAAGTACAGATCAGTGATGAAACCCCTTGAATATACTGAAAATGGGACATCAAGCATACTATCTGCAGAGTGTTCGGGGACATTTCCCGGAAGTCCGATTACATTGCGATTTCATTTTGACATTGTTGATGGACAAATCCAATCTTTAAAGGTAACGGATTAACAAGCACTAAACCAACAGAGGCTCCGAAGCGGAGCACGGGACACTTCTAAAAAGTTTGGCATTCCACGGTTGAGGTCACCCAAAAAGAAAGCATCGCGCAAGTGATGTTTTTCTTTTTTCATCATTGTCGATTTGTTTCTCATTCTGCCAAAACAGATAAAACACAATCGATCAACAGCGGTAAGCATTATATTTATGCAGCAAAATTGGCTGAAGTTGAAAACGCTGCTATCATACTTCTTCCAAAATAAAAATCCCCATGAGCGTACTTCTCCGAATGTATGGTAATCATCATCTGAAGTTTCATACGTATGAATCGGGAATGACGGAGGTGGAGCAGGCGCTCTGCATCAAAATTCACAGGCATAGCGAAGGCGTCCGGTGATTCCGGGACCGATAGCCGCAAGCGGCAGACCGGCCCCGAAGAGAAGTAAGGGACTTTGACAACAAATGTATGACCGACAAAGAACAACTAATTAAAGCGTTCGTTGACAATTTTGTCTTGAAGGACAAGAGAGAGCGCTGTTATGCAGAACTAACGAATCCTAAAAAACGTGGCAAGTTTACCGATAAGCTCAACCACAAATGGGACACCATATTAGATATGAGGTGCCTGGTTAAAATCGACAAAACGAATGACTCTCCGGGCAACATACAGAAAATACTGAAGCTAAGGGACAATGATCTCTGCTACATTATCTCCAACTACGATGATGTTGACGACCAGTTAATCCCGTTTAAAAACGCTTTTGACCGTATATATTCGCGGGGTCTTGGAACGTTACTAATGAATGCTTCAGCAGACACCTTATTCCTGGATACGGAACAAGTGCAAGGACCGGCGACACGATTTACAGGTAAAAAATAACTTTAAACGTCGTTAATAGCTGTAGACCATCGGTTATTGTTTGCGCGATTAAAGCCACGTTCCGTAAGTCTTCACAGCAGGTACTGCTTCTGAAAAACAAAATCTTACTTATATTCGTCGTAATAAAGCTGCAAAACCATGGAAACACCACTCAACTCCAACATTCAAATAGTAGGCATTCAACAGGATGCTCCTGAAGTTTATTCCATTACCATTTCCACTTACACCAACATCGGGTATAGCCTGGATATTGATTATGGCGGTTATCAATCATTGGGTACGGTTACCTACAACGGTCAGAAATATGAGGGTATAGAACTCAGGATCGTTGCCGACAGCAGCGCTGAATTGCCGCATACGGAACAAGATACGTTTATTGTTCCGCATAGTGATCCATCCACAATTGGCATTTATGTAAAATGCGAAGATCACGAAGCGACCATCAACTTTCATTAGTTTTTAAGGCAATAGGGGAAGGCCCGGAATTCAAAAACCGGCAAAATTGTCTCCCGGTTTGATGATACTTTTGGCTAAAGAAGCCTTCCTTTTCTAAACCCGTCAGAAGAAGCCCTTATTTTTTTGACTAAACCAAAAGTCGTTTAGGCTAAACCTGTTTTTTAGTCCCGTTGCAATTTTGGACCAATCAAAACAGGTAACATGCAGAACGAAATGAAAAATTGGACGGCATCCGATATTCCACGGAAAAATGAAGGTTTGGCCGTCATTACAGGCAGCACGGAAGGTGTTGGATACGAAGATGCGCTGGCGTTAACAGCAGCAGGATGGGATGTGGTAATGATGGGACGTAACGCCCAAAAAGGAGCAGCATCAATTGCTAAAATACGGCAGGCAAACCCAAAGGCAAAGGTGCGTTTTGAACAAACAGACCTTGCGGACCTGGCTTCCATCAAAGCCTTTGCGGAAAGAATGCTGGCATCAGGGCAGCCAATTGACCTGCTTATCAATAATGCGGGGGTAATGACTCCTCCAAAACGACTCGAAACAACGGATGGTTTTGAGCTGCAGTTCGGGACCAACCATATTGGCCACTTTGCATTGACGGCCCGGCTTCTTCCTTTATTGCGCAAAGCGCCCGGTGCCCGCGTGGTAACTGTTTCAAGTGTCGCGAATCGGGCCGGTCAAATCAATTTTGAGGACCTTCAATCGGAAACTTCGTACGCCCCAATGAAAGCGTACGGGCAGTCAAAACTTGCAAACCTGATGTTCGCGCTCGAGCTTCAGCGACAGAGTGAAAAGCACGGATGGGGCATAACCAGTATGGCTGCTCATCCCGGTGTGTCACGAACGAATCTTTTGATAACCGGAGCAGGGCGCTGGAGTTTTGCAGGTGTCATGAGGACCTTTTTCCCGTTTTTGTTCCAGCCACCTGCACAGGGCGCATTGCCGACCTTATATGCTGCCACTTCTCCTGAAGCCAAAGGAGGATCGTATTACGGACCAAACAAAATGGGGGAAACCCGCGGACTTCCTTCCATCGCAAAAATACCGGCACAAGCTGAGGATGTGGCTGTTTCGCTAAAATTATGGGAGCTTTCGCAACAATTGGCAAAGGTTGAGTTTTAGCGGTGACCGCTTTCAATATTGACTTGGTAAGATGTCCTTTTAAGATTAAATTAGCTGTAGAATGGCAACTATAAAACCGTATAGAATACAATCCATAACGGAGGTACACCGATTAATGGGGCTTCCAAAGCCCCAACATCCGCTCATTGGCATCGTTGATTTATCCAAATTAAAAAATGATTCCGGCATAGATGCGGTACTGTTTGACCTCTATGTAATATCCCTGAAAAGGGGATGTGATAAACTTCATTACGGGCAGCAGCAATATGATTTTGATGAAGGTTTAATGGCGTTTATGTCGCCCGGACAAATTCTGCGCGGTGAAGAAAAAGGCGTGCCTTCAAACCTGGAAGGTTGGATGTTGTTCATACACCCCGATTTTTTATGGGGAACGTCGTTGGCGCAAAAAATAAAGAAATACGACTACTTTGATTATTCCGTCAACGAAGCCCTGTTCCTTTCGGAGAAGGAGGAAACGATCATAAACAGCATAGCCGGAAATATTCAAAACGAGTACCATGCCAACATGGATAAATTCAGCCAGGATATTATCATTTCGCATTTGGAAACCTTGTTGAACTATGCCGAACGTTTTTATCAACGGCAATTCATTACACGTAAAATAACCAATCACCGGATCCTTGATCGGTTGGAAAACCTGCTTTCGGATTACTTTAACAGCGATGACCTGGTGTCAAAAGGCCTGCCGACAGTTCAGTATGTTTCAGACAGCCTAAACGTGTCACCGACGTACCTGCGCAGTTTGCTTAAAACATTGACCGGGAAAAGCACACAGCAGCATATCCACGACAAACTGATTGAAAAAGCCAAAGAAAAGCTGTCTACAACGGATTTATCCATTAGCGAAATAGCTTATGAGTTAGGCTTTGAACATCCACAGTCATTCAGCAAATTATTCAAAACCAAGACAAACCAAAGCCCGATGGAGTTCAGGTTGTCGTTTAACTGACTAAGGCGTTTCCCGGGTGGCTGATACAAAACACAGAACATGACAGAACAGTTTTTTACCTATACAGACACATTCGTAAAGTTCACGCAGGCAGACAAAGATTTACTTGCTTCTGTTTTGACTTTTAGGCAAGCGGACGTAAAAACGGAATTGGTTTCCTTCGACAAACGGACAGACGAGTTGTTTTTCCTGCTCAAAGGCTGCATTCGAAAATATTATGTGAAAGACGGGGTGCAAATCACCATTTACATAATGACGGAAAATAACTTCATCAGTGCATTTGACAGCTTTATGACAGGAACAAAAAGCAAAGAGGTTATTGAATGCCTTGAACCCTGTGAATTACTTGTTCTTAAAAAATCGGACCTGGAAAAACTGTTCACACGGATTCCGCTGATGAACGCTTTTGTACGAAAAATTTTGGAGCATACGCTTATTCAGTTTCAGCAGGCATTGACCTCATTTATTTTAGACAATCCCGAAGAACGGTATAAAAAAATGATTTCTAAAAATCCGGAAATCCTGCAACGGGTACCGCAGCACATGCTTGCGACGTATTTAGGAATCACAGCTACTTCATTAAGCCGCATCCGGAAACGTATTTTGGAACAGCCATAGCGTTCTTGTCTTTTGTAAACGTTTTTGGTTTTTCAGCTTGTCAACTTTGCACCGTAAAGTTTAAACGTTGTAAAGTATGAAACAAGTATTTGTAACCGGTGGTTCGGGTTTTGTAGGACGAAACCTGATCCCAATGCTAATAGAAAACGGCTATCAGGTGAAAGCATTAGCGCGTTCGGCACAGGCCATTCAACAAGTAGAACAATTGGGAGCAATCGCAGTCAAAGGCGACCTGTACGACAGCCAGGCCTTGGCAACAGGTGTGAAAGATTGTTCAACCGTATTTCATTTAGCGGCTTCGGTTGATTTTTTTGCCTCTGAAAAAGACCTCAAAAAACTGCATGTTGAAGCAACCCGACTTTTATTGGAAGCTGCGAAAAACGCCCACGTTGACACGTTTATTTACCTAAGTGCAGCTTCGGTGATCATGAACGGTAAACCGATTGTAAACGCTGATGAAACGTTTATATCTGACAGGATTATTGACGGCTATTCCAAAACAAAACTGCAAGCTGAAAATTTGGTACTACAGGCAGCTGAAACGAACTTTCGAACCATTGCAATAAGGCCGCCGCTTATCTGGGGAAAAGGCGATCCCAACACACTGGCCGGTATTATCGAAGCAGCGAAGAAAGGACAAATGCGGTTTATTGATGGCGGCAACCACCGCTTTGTGACTTGTCACGTTCTGAATGTCTGTCACGCCCTGATTTTAGCAGATCAAACAGACCAAAACGGCAAAACGTATTTCATTACAGACGGAGAAACGCCCGTATTCAGCGAATTTATCAAAAAATATGTGGCCACGCAGGGTGTGACGATCCCTGACAAAACTGTTTCGCTGAGAATGGCCAGAACACTAGCTGCCGTCATGGAGTTTGCATGGAAAACGTTCAAACGCAAAGGACACCCGCCACTTTACAGAGGACTTGTGAATGCATTGGGACTGGAATTTATTACCAACGACCAAAAAGCGAGGAAAGAAATCGGCTACGAAACCGTTGTAACTATTGAACAAGGGCTTGCGCTGATGCGGAACTAGTGATGTTTCCCTTTTTGTTTCCATTTGCAGCGGAACATAGCCTCGGTCTTCGTTAGTTACCGTTACTTTTCTTTCAGAATGAGAATGACAGGCTGAATTAATCAGGCAGAGCGTTCCGATGTCTATAGTTGCTATTTCGTTAGCAATTCAACAGACGGTTATTCCGATATGACAATTATCATCTTCCGCCATTAAACGTGTCATACTGCGGAGCCTATTTTTTTGTGAACTTGTGAAAAAGTTTAAGATCATGAAAGAAAAGATTAAGCAAAATGCACCTCATAGTGCCGTTTATGGCCTGGGCATGATCGGTGCAGCAGTTTATTATATCTCGACAGCAACCGGATTCTGGATGGGGGTGCTTGGTTTTCTAAAAGCCCTGGTGTGGCCCGCCTTCCTGGTTTATGAAGCCTTGAAAGCGTTAAGCGCATGAAGGGAAACGATCTACCATAACAACATCGTTTATTATACAAACGGAACCATTGTTGTGTCGGGTTTGGATAACAAATGACGCACGACATCCCGGAATTAGCAGTTTTCTTTTCGTTTTTGGCCTGCCGGTACAGGATTTTTTTTCCAAAACAACCAACTCAACGCTTATTTATCGTAATATTGCAATATAGTTATTTTACGATAGATATGGGGGCGACAAAAACGGATCATTTTTCGGAGGAGCAAAACAAGCTGGCTAACAGGATGAAAGCCTTGGGGCATCCGGCACGTATTGCGATCATGGAATACTTAATCGAAGTGGATACCTGTATTTGCGGAGACATTGTGAATGTTCTGCCACTTGCTCAGCCAACCGTGTCGCAACATTTAAAAGAGTTAAAAAATGCAGGCCTGATAAAAGGCAGTATTGAGGGAACGGCAATTTGTTACTGCGTGGATAAGGAGGCTATTGCCGAATTGCAGCGTTACCTTGCCAATACCACACTTCAATTAGAGGACAAAGACAAAAAAACGTGTTGTTAATTTAAATTTCAAATTATGAAGCTTTCAGAGATCAAAGCAATTTTACCCAACCTGGAGAATGTTGAATTCCAGGCTCCAGACGGTTCTTTTGTTCCCGAACATTTCCATGTGACAGAAGTGGGAAGTATTCACAAACATTTTATTGATTGCGGCGGAACGATCCGCAAAGAAACAGTGGTCAATTTCCAGTTGTGGAATGCCAACGATTTTGAACACCGTTTGAAGCCGGGAAAATTGCTGAAGATCATTCAGCTTTCGGAGGAAAAGCTGGGTATTGAAGACAATGAGATTGAAGTAGAATACCAAGGTGAAACCATCGGGAAGTACCATTTGGGTTTCAACGGAACGCATTTCGTCCTGTTGCCGACAACAACTGCCTGCCTTGCTGCCGATGCGTGCGGTATTCCTGTGGAAAAAGAAAAAGTGGCCTTGAAGGAACTGGGGAATTCATCGTCTTGCTGCACTCCCGGCGGCGGATGCTGCTAACAGGTTGCAGTGATGTTTTTCGATCCGACAGGTGAACATGTAAAGTTACCCGGACAGCAGGAGCTGTCCCGGTACTTTTCGCTGTTCTCTCATTTTACGCGCCTGAAAACCCTGGAAGAAGTGGCGCATGGGGGAGAAGCAGGATTGAACCATATTGTAGAGGTGAACGGCCTGCACGATGCCACTGTCAGAAATAACCTTTCACTTTTGAAAAAGCACCGGTTCATTACCGGCAAATTAAGGTCGAGCCAAAACCTGCATTACAAGATCAACTACGATCAAATTGACCAATTCAAAAAACTGGTTGACGATTTTTTTGAAGTCCTCAACCAACACCGATTTACGGGACAAGAAAAATTGCTATTTCCAATGAACACAAAAATCAAGAATTACCTGGACCAACTGGCACAACAATTCGATACTATTCCGCAGGAACGGAAGGTTGTTTTAGAGCGGATTTCGCAGTATGTCCGTTCAAAACAAGCGCAAGACAAACCGGTTAACCTGGTCTATATCTGTACCCACAACTCCCGCAGAAGCCATTTGGGGCAAATCTGGGCGAAGGTGTCGGCTGATTATTTCACTATCGGGAACGTGAATACCTATTCGGGAGGAACGGAAGCCACGGCATTTAACGTGAATGCCATCAGCGCATTGCAGCGTGCAGGCTTCAACATTCAGAAGACAACCGATTCGGACAACCCGCTGTACCACGTTTATCACAATGATGGTGGGCCTAGTATTTGTTTTTCGAAAGTATATGATCATCCCCAAAATCCGGATTCGGAATTCGCAGCGATCATGACCTGCAGTGATGCCGAGGAAAATTGTCCGTTCATTCCGGGGGTTGAACTTCGGGTAGGGACAACCTACGACGATCCCAAAGCGTTCGACAACACGCCTTTACAGGATGAAAAGTATGATGAACGATGCCGGCAGATCGCGTTGGAAACCTTGTACGCATTTTCAAAGGTGTAAGCTAAAGATTGGTTCAATCCATATTATTTGCAATTTACCCGGATCAATCACCCGGATTTTCAAAAGAAAAACACTACTCCATGAAAAAATACTTAGCTGAAATAATCGGAACGTTTGCCCTCGTATTCTGTGGGACCGGCGCAATTATTACCAACCAGGAATCGCACGGAGTCATTACCCATGTGGGGATCGCCATTACATTCGGGTTAATTGTTTCAGCCATGATTTATACGGTAGGGGATATTTCGGGAGCGCATTTAAATCCCGCGGTAACGATTGCATTCTGGGTCTCGGGTTCTTTCCCGGTCAGACATGTTTTTCCGTACATTCTCAGCCAGGCAACCGGAGCATTCCTGGCCAGTTTCGTGCTCAAATTCCTGTTTCCGTTAAACAGTACGTTGGGGGCAACGCTTCCCGCCGGATCTGCCATGCAATCGTTTGTCCTGGAACTGATCCTGACCTTTATCCTGATGTTTGTTATTCTTCATGTGGCCAAGGGAAGCAAAGAACAGGGGATGTTTGCCGGAATTGCTATTGGTGGGGTTGTCCTCCTGGAAGCAATGTTCGCCGGTCCGATTTGCGGGGCTTCCATGAACCCGATTCGTTCATTATCTCCTGCTGTTGTTTCGGGACATACGGAGCATTTATGGGTTTATCTTTCTGCACCGGTATCAGGGGCAATTTTAGCAGTAGGTTGCTGGATGGTACTTCAAAAAGATGGCCATAAAAATGCCCGGTAAAATGCGACTTTACGCTTGTTATTAAGTGTTATTTTTGCGTTGTAAAGCACCCCCCGAATTTGTTACCTTATCATTTGCCCGCAAAACATGGAGACGGTATCCGAAAAAACTTCAACCGAAAGGAAAATGGCCGAAAAAGAAAAATCCCTTCAATCTGTCCTGGATAAAACCGTTGACGGTAAAAAAGTGTTCGGCACCTCGTTCGCCATTAAAAAGGACGGTTTCATGTGGCAGGGTGCAGCGGGTAATCTCACCACCGGGCAACCGTACTTCATTGCAAGCACCACCAAACTGTTCACGACGGCACTCATTCTTAAGCTCAGATCAGCAGGCAGGCTAAAGCTGGATGATACCATCAGTACTTACTTGGATGAAGCTGTTATAGCGGGACTGCATGTTTACAAAGGGAACGACTATTCTTCAGCGCTAACGATCAAACAGTTATTAGCTCACACATCCGGGCTTCCTGATTATTTTCAGGGCAAAGGAGCAAACGGGAAAAGCCTGGAACATGAAATCACAGAAGGCAGAGACCAGTTTTGGACATTTGAACAAGCCATTGAAAGGACGAAAAAGATGCAGCCATTGTTTGCGCCGGGCACAAAAAACAAAGCCCATTATTCAGACGCCAATTTTCAGCTGTTGGGAAAAATCATTGAAACAATTACGGGTAGGTCGTATTCCGACAACTGCAATGACCTGATCATTCAGCCACTTGGTTTGACAAAAACCTATCTTTACCAAGATCCATCGGACAGCACACCCCAAACATTGTACTTCAGGAATAACGAGCTGCATATACCGCAAGCAATGACCTCTTTCGGGGCAGACGGCGGGGTTGTTTCAACCTCAGCTGATATGCTTGTTTTCATTGAAGCTTTTTTTACGGGCGGGTTATTTCCATCATCTTACCTGGATGAATTGCAGGAATGGAACCGCATATTTTTCCCCATGCGTTCGGGAATCGGGATTCATTTGTTCAAATTACCGTGGTTTTTTAATCCGACAGGTGCCGTGCCTTACTTCCTGGGGCACTCAGGACTTTCCGGGGCATTAGCGTATTACTGTCCTAAAGAGCGTATTTTTGTAGCCGGAACGGTCAACCAGGTAGCACACCCCGACATTTCCTTTAAAACAATGATTAAACTGACCCAAAAAGTGTTGAAAAGCTGATGGTTAGTTCCCGGTTTCAAAAGCTCATTTATGTGATGCCGTACGAACAGAACCACTGAAACGATATGGGCAACGAAAAAGTAATCCATTCAGTGGTTTAAGACTTGTCGATGTATCTGCGGATAAAGTGTATGGAATGCGTTTTTTGCTTTTTCGTTTGGCCTCCTGAATCGGAATGTCTATATTTAAGGAAAACAGGGGTGTAATTATCCCATTCTAAATTAAACTCAGCTATGAAAATAGGATTGATTGGATTCGGGAAAACCGGAAAGGCTGTTGCTATGGCCATACTTCAAAATAACGTGTATTGTCTGGAGTGGGTATTGAAGAAAAGTGCATCACTTGAAAACAGAGCTGCTCCTGAATTCCTGGGTATAGAATCGGACGATCCGGGACATATTTTCTCTTCGGCGTCAACAGCGATAACAACGTTATTACATGAGCATCCGGTAGACATTATTATTGATTTTTCTTCCAATAAAGGCATTTATACATACGGACGGGAAGCTGCAGACCGCAGAATTACCATCATTTCAGCAATTTCTCATTACAGTGAGGAAGATTCGCGGTTCCTGGAGAATTTATCTGAATCCACCGTTGTTTTTTGGTCGCCAAACATTACGTTGGGGGTCAACTATTTACTGTTTGCTTCCAAATTTTTAAAGAAAATTGCTCCATGGGTTGATATCGAAATTGTGGAAGAACACTTTAAAGCAAAAGATGGTATTTCCGGGACCGCTTTAAAAATTGCTGATGCACTTGAGGTAGACAGGAAAGAGATCAATTCGGTACGTGCCGGGGGAATAGTAGGGAAACACGAGGTTATATTCGGTTTTCCATACCAAACTGTCCGTTTGATACATGAATCAATCTCCAGGGAAGCATTTGGAAACGGGGTGCTTTTTGTGGCAGAAAATCTTTTAGGCAAGCCTGCCGGACTGTATAAGTTTGAGGATATATTGAAACCTTATTTCAACAGCGATGCGCTTAATTAGGTAAGAGCTGCTGAATATTGATGCCGGGCGGAACATTATTCAATCACCAGTTTGAGGGTGTCTTCCTTTAGTCTGTGCGTCAACCAGTTTTTTAGTTTGGTTCGGTCCGTTCTGTTGACCGGTTTTGAGAAGTCGGCCACTACGACGGTGATGGAGTCGGTTTTGGAAGAAGAGCTGTATTGTACTATTCTTGCAGCGCTGTAGGAATTTATTGCCGGGAAAAGCGATTTCAGCTCCGGCATTAAGTTGGGGAACATCTTTTTTTCCGATTCGTTACGGTCCATTTTTTCGGCGAATACGTCTTTCATGATGCTGGCCTTGATTTGGGTAAAGTCGATTTCCTGTTTTTCGTTTAGCCCTTGTCTAATCGTCAGTTTGGTGTTTTCGAGCTGGTATTTTTTCAGGTTCTTTTTGATGGAATCGATGGTGTTTTGCGGGAGTTCGTAACCAATCAGCAGCAAATCAATTTCAGAATTTCTACCATCATAATTATACGATTGAGCGATTACCTGGGTTTTATCAAAGTTGAATTGCTCCTTTACGAATTTCTCAGCGGCATTTTCGAAAAGGCTTCGGTTAATGATATCATAGGTCAGGTAAATACTGGGCAGTATGGTGATGATGGTTGTCAAAAGAATATAACGTGATACTTTTCGTTGATACCGTTTGTCTTCAAACGTTTTTCTTTTGAATTTCATCAGTCGGATGATTAAAAACGTGCTTATACAAATGAAAATGCTGTTGATACAGTACAGATAAACTGCACCCAGGAAATAGTATAAATTGCCTGTAGCAAGTCCGAACCCGGCAGTACAAAGGGGCGGCATCAATGCGGTTGCGATTGCAACGCCCGGGATTGCGTTGCTTTTTTCTTTTCGCGTGGCGGCCACTACACCAACCAAGCCACCAAAAAAGGCGATGAACACGTCGTAAACAGTAGGTGTAGTGCGCGCAAGTAACTCGCTTTGAGCTGCGTTTATCGGGGTGATCAAAAAATAAATGGTGGAAACGGAAATTCCAATAACAGTGGCAACAAGCAGATTACGTCCTCCTTTCTTTACCAGCTCAAAATCATTGGTGCCTATTCCCAGGCCAACTCCCATAATAGGACCCATTAAGGGAGAAATTAGCATAGCGCCGATTATGACTGCCGCCGAATTCATGTTCAGGCCGATGGAAGCGATCAGGATTGCGAAGATCAGTGTCCAGATATTTGCGCCGATGAAATCTGAATTTTTTATGATCGATTCGATAACAACTTCTTCCTGGGCTTGTTCATGGCGCAGGTTGAACCGTTTGACAATCATGTTTTTAAGAGAGTCTAAAACTGATTTTTCTTCCATAATGACTTACAAGATAAATAAAAGATATGCTGTTCGTCAGGAGTAGGCGGTTTAAAAGTGTTAAATTAGGGGTATTCTGAGCGAAACGCCTCAAAAATTCATGTTATGTCAAAAACCCCGATTGAAAAAATACTCAATCCCTTTCACAAATTCATTCAGCAGGAATACACCGGCGGAATCGTTTTGTTTATCAGCGTTGTCATAGCACTGGTCTGGGCAAATTCAGCCTGGTCGGATTCGTATCATAGTTTATGGGAGACACCATTTTCGGTAAGTTTTGCGGGCAATACCCTGGATCATCCTTTGCACATTTGGATTAATGACGGGTTAATGGCCCTGTTTTTTTTCGTCATCGGCCTGGAATTGAAGCGCGAATTTATGGTCGGGGAACTTTCCACGGCTAAAAAAGCAGCCCTGCCGATGGTGGCCGCTTTCGGAGGTATGATCGTTCCGGCAATGATTTACCTGCTGATCAATTTAAACGAACCCACGCAGAAGGGATGGGGAATACCGATGGCGACCGATATTGCTTTTGCACTGGCATTATTGTCACTGGCAGGGAAACGCATTCCGCTCTCCGTAAAAGTATTCCTCTCGGCCCTTGCAGTTGCCGACGACCTTGGGGCTGTGCTTGTCATTGCTTTTTTTTACACGTCGCATATTTCCTTTGTGCCGTTGCTGATTGGCTTCGGATTCCTGCTGGTACTCGCATTGGGAAATTATATGGGGGTAAGAAATATGGCCTTTTATCTTGTGATCGGTATCATCGTATGGATTGGTTTCCTGTTTTCGGGAGTTCACGCGACGATTGCAGGCGTATTGGTGGCTTTTCTTATTCCGGCGCGCACAAAGATTGATGAAAAAGAGTATGTGAGGAAAACCCGGCGCCACATTGATGCATTTGAAAATGCAATTCCGCTGAAAGGTGACCTTACCACCGAAGAACAGCATGAAATTATCCAGAACATAAAAGGCCTGTGTAAAGATGCCGAAACACCGTTGCAGAAACTCGAAAACAACCTGCATCCCTGGGTTTCCTTCGTGATAATGCCGTTATTCGCCCTGGCAAATGCCGGAATGGTAATCAACAGGGACTTTTTCGCGTCACTTGCCAACCCGGTGAGCATAGGCGTCATTGCCGGACTTATCGTAGGGAAATTTGTGGGCGTGTTTTCATTTACATGGCTGATGATCCGATTTAAAATTGCCGAGTTGCCCGATAAGGCCAATTGGGTCCATATAATCGGCGTTTCCATACTGGCCGGAGTTGGTTTTACCATGTCCCTGTTTGTAACAGGCCTTGCATTCGATGATGTGAAGATCGTTGATCAGTCAAAATATGGAATCCTGGGGGCGTCACTTTTCTGTGGGCTTATCGGTTTATGGGTGCTGAAGAAATCACAAAAGAAAAAAGCCGGTTAGGTCGCCGAGGTTAATCCTCAGAGTTCAACAATTTTCATTTCGATTTGATTGCTTCGGCAAAACAATAATATTGCAACTTTTTAAGGATGATGTGTAATCCTGTTTCCGACTATTGAAGTCATCTTGCATGCTTACCAGTTAAGCAAATTGATATGAATTATCACGATCAGAAAACGTGTGTCGAAGCATGCCTGAGCTGTGCTTCGGTATGCTACCATTGTGCTTCGTCCTGCCTGAAAGAAGAAGATCCGGCGAAAATGGCCCGTTGCATACAGTTGGATATGGAGTGTGCTGCTCTTTGTGAAGTATCCGCCCGGTTAATGAGCCTGGGAAGCGAGCAGGCAGCAGCAGTATGCCGGATCTGTGCAGCACTTTGCAGGGAATGTGCTGAGGAATGTGAAAAACACCGGAACGAGCATTGCGCTGAATGCGCGCGTTTATGCCGGAAATGTGCCGAAGAATGCGAGTATATGGCAGCTTGATGGTTCAATGAATCATTAACATCCGTAGGGTGTTGGTTTGTGCGAATGAGATCAAAAAAAAATCAGGGACCGCCTGTGCGAATCCCTGATTCAAAATGGCTGAGTAATTGCGCTACTCAACAGCCAGGCGAACCGTACCGGTGCCTTCTGTGGTTTTCACCTTCAACAGGTAAATACCCCTGGCGAGATCCCGTACGCTGAATTCAGACTGGTATTCCGTACGAACATGTTCGCCTTGCATAGAGAGAATCACAATTTCCTGTATCGTGCCGGCTGAAGTTACCCGAACAAGCTCATAACCAGGGTTTGGTTGCACCCCCAGGTAAAGCAGCGACTGTTCCTCCATTCCGATGGTGGATATAGTCTCGCAAGCCGACATTCCCGAACAAGTTCCCGAGGTAATGATTACGGCGTAGCTACCGTTGGCGGCAGGCGCGAAGCTGATTCCTGTTTCTCCCGCAATCGGTTGATTGCCGTTGTTGCAATCCACCCACTGGTACGTTGCGTTGGCCTGGTTGGCAGTGATCACGTTGTTGACAGTAGAGACAGCCAGGTCAGGCATTTGATCTACGTTAACGGTGGTGGATGAACTCGATGGCGAAGTACAGCCATTGGCATCGGTAATGATCACTGAGAACGCTCCGTCTGCATTTACCGTAATGCTTTGCGTGGTTTCGCCGTTCGACCACTGGTAACTTGCCGCTGCCGTAGAGGTAAGTGTTACCGAACCGCCTTCACAGAATGTTGTTGGCCCGTCAGGTGTAATCGTCGGTGCCGACGGAGCTCCCGGAGCCACAAGTGTAACGTTTAAATCCGTTGAAGTACAACCGTTGGCATCCGTGAATGTCACGGTGTAGTTTCCTTGCCCAAGTCCCGGAATGGTTACGGGAAGTGTTGTAGCTGTTAGATTTCCGCTGGCAGCACCCGACCATGAAAGGTCTCCTGTCTCGGTTCCTGCGACCTCAATCGAACCGTCGCTGGTTATGCAGGAAACAGGGTCTGTAACGGTACCCGGAGTGATTATAGGAAGTGCGTTAACGACTATTGTTGTTGCCGTGCTGGCAGGAGAGGAGCATCCCGAAGCGTCCGTAATGCTAACGGAATAATTTCCTGCAGCGCTTACGACTATGGAAGCTGTTGTTTCACCGCTTGACCATAGGTAAGAAGTACCTGCAGATGATGTCAGCGTTACCGAACCGCCATCACAGAAGGTTGTTCCTCCGCCGGCGGTAATTGTTGGTGCCGGTGGTGCTGCCGGAGCAGAAAGTGAAGTATTGAGAACGTTGGAAGCACAACCGAAGGCATTCGTAAACGTGATGTTGTAAGCACCGTCGCTCAATGCAGAGATCGTTGCCGGAAGCGTTATTCCCGTCATGCTTCCTGAAGCTGTTCCCGTCCACGAAAGATCCCCTGTTCCCGTTCCGGTAATTTGGATGGAACCATCGTTGATTGTACAGGAAGCTGGGTTGGTCACAGTGCCTAATGCAATTGCAGGTGTTGGGTTTACCGTTACTACGGCTACTGCTGAAGCTGGCGATTGACACCCGTTTGGCCCTGTAATCTGAACCGAATAATTTCCTGAATTGGTGACGTCGATTGAAGCGGTTGTTGCGCCGGTTGACCACAAGTAGGTAATTCCGGCTGAAGATGCCAGGTTTACCGTGCCACCCTGGCAAAACGTAGTTGGTCCGTTGGGTGAAATGATCGGCGTATTCGGTAAAGCGTTTACGGTAATTGTGGTTCCAGAGGAAGCAGCTGACTGACATCCTGCGGCGTTGGTCACCTGTACGGTATACGTTCCGGCGGTTGTTGCGTTAACGGAGGCTGTTGTTGCCCCGTTCGACCACAAGTACGACGTTCCTGCGGAAGAAGTCAACGTTACTGAACCGCCCGCACAGAAAGTTGTTGGTCCGCCAGCCGAGATAGTCGGCGTTGCCGGCAGTGCATTTACGGTAACCGTCGTTCCGGTGGAAGCTGCTGATTGACAACCCGCAGCATTGGTTACCTGCACGGTGTATGTTCCGGCAGTTGTTGCATTAATGGAAGCTGTTGTAGCTCCGTTCGACCACAGGTACGACGTTCCTGCGGAAGAAGTCAGCGCAACGGAACCACCCGCGCAGAAGGTAGTTGGTCCGCCAGCAGAGATTGTTGGTGTTGCCGGCAGTGCATTTACGGTAACCGTCGTTCCGGCAGAAGCTGCTGATTGACAACCCGCAGCATTGGTTACCTGCACAGTGTATGTTCCGGCGGTTGTTGCGTTAATGGAAGCTGTTGTAGCTCCGTTCGACCACAGGTACGACGTTCCGGCTGAAGAAGTCAGCGTAACGGAACCACCTGCACAGAACGTCGTTGGTCCGCCTGCAGAGATCGTTGGTGTTGCCGGCAGTGCATTAACGGTGACAGTTGTTCCGGCAGAAGCTGTTGATTGACACCCAGCGGCGTTGGTTACCTGCACAGTGTACGTTCCGGCAGTTGTTGCGTTAATGGAAGCCGTTGTAGCTCCGTTCGACCATAGGTACGACGTTCCGGCTGAAGAAGTCAGCGTAACGGAACCACCTGCACAGAAAGTCGTTGGTCCGCCTGCAGAAATGGTTGGAGCAGCCGGTGCGGCATTAACAGTGACAGTTGTTCCTGCAGAAGCAACCGATTGGCACCCTGCGGCGTTGGTTACCTGCACGGTATACGTTCCGGCAGTAGTTGCATTAATGGAAGCCGTTGTAGCTCCGTTCGACCACAAGTACGACGTTCCGGCTGAAGAAGTCAGCGTAACGGAACCACCTGCACAGAAAGTTGTTGGTCCGCCAGCGGAAATAGTTGGTTGGGCCGGAGGTGTTCCTACCGTAACCGTTGTTCCTGCTGAAGCAACCGACTGACATCCGGATGCATTGGTTACCTGTACCGTGTAGGTTCCGGCTGTGCTCACAACAATGGAAGCCGTTGTTGCACCAGTAGACCACAAGTAACTTGTTCCTGCTGAAGAAGTCAGTGTTACCGAGCCGCCAGAACACAAAGCCGTTGGCCCGGATGCAGTAATGGTTGGCTGAGCGGGTGCGGCAATAACGTTTACGGTTACCGTATTGGACATTTCCGACGTACATCCGCTTGCACACTGGCTTGCAAGACCCGTAATCCAACACGCCGGGGAGGTCATATTGATAAGCGTACCATTCAGTGCGTTCGGCGAAAGATCAGCTGTTGTAGTTCCTGAAGTTTCACTGAAAGGGAAGTACCCCACCAGGTTTGCTTCGCCTCCGTTCAAACAATTCGATGCGTTATCCAGGATGGTTGCGCTGCTCAAGGCGGCATTCCAGATTGCCACCCGGTCAATATCCAGTGCAGAATAGGTTCCGCCGAACTGGCCGACCAGTAACGATGCCGTTGTTCCCAAACCGGTGGCACCGATGGAATAGGTTCCTGAACTTTGCAGAACGCCGTCCACCCAAATTTCCCAAATACCACCGCGAACTACTCCGGTAAGCTCGTGCCATTGGTTATCAGCGACCATCGTGGTGGAAAAACCGGATGATTTGATGGCTCCGGCCACATCACGTCCCTGGAATGAGGCATATCCTGTTGCATTTATGTACAGGTAATAGCCGATTCCGCCGCTCAGGTATTTATCAACAATAAACTGCGACGCACCGTTAACTGTCGCGCGAACCCGTGCAGAAACCGTGATTGCATTTGTAATACCCCGACTATTTGTTCCGAAATCGACATAGTCGTTGGTTCCGTCCAGATCCAGGGCATTGTTGACAGGAGAGCTCACTGCATATACATTATAAGTGGTAGTCGCAGTAATGGGGCCCGTAGATATGTTGATGGATGAACCGGTGCCATTTACGGGGCCGGCAACGATTGAATTATCCGCATTGTTTCTTAGATAGTACTGTTTATTCACCTCACTTGACGTAATTGAAACGGTAGTTGACTGTCCGGAACACACTGAGGCGGCACCAGCGCTAACCGTTTGACTAACAATCGGTGGTTGTACCGAAACCATGATTTGAGTTCTGGCACTTGGCACACAAGTACTGTCCTGCACAAAGAAGCTGGTATTGGCGTTCAGTATGCCCGTATTAAATGTAGTGCCCGCACCAAGATACGTACCACCAGAGGCAGCAGAGTACCAGCTTATGGTTCCCAGTCCTGTTGCACTCAAAACCGTAGAATTTCCCTCACAAATATTCACGTTTGCAACTGACGTGGTATTGGTAACAGCAGGAAGGGTAGCACATGGCGTCCATTTGGCTACGAAAACATCACGTAATCCTGCGGTGGTTAAATTCGTTGTTCCGGCCGACGGATCCACATCAATTGTTGCGGCGTGATAACCTGAAAGGTAAATTCCGGAAGTTGCGCTGGTATTCAAACCAGCAATTGCATCATCAAGCGTTGAGCTGATAGGGTTGGCCCATTGAAATGTTCCGGTTGGGTTGAATTTAGACACAAAAGCATCTGTTCCGCCTGCTGCGGTATAATTCGTGGTCCCGGCACCTGGGTCAAAATCTACCGTACCGTTGAAATAACCTGCACAATAGACATAATTGATCGGGTCGTAATCGACAACGGTTGCGCGGTCGTCGCCTGTGCCTCCAAAACCGGTTGCCCAAATCAAATCACCCACAGTGTTCAGTTTTGAAGCATACGCATCGTTCCCTCCGGCACTCGTCAATGTAAATGTACCTGCCGATGGGTCGAAATCAGCTGTTCCGTTGAAGTAGCCACTGTTATAAATATTGGCACTTGCATCAAATTTGAGTCCAAGACCTACATCATTTCCGGACCCCCCGTATGACCGTGCAAAACCCGGAGCACCGGTGGAATTTACTTTCTGAATAAAAATATCACTTCCTCCTGCCGAGGTAAGATTGCCCACTGAGGCTGTAAAATTGAAATCAAACGTACCGGTAAAACTTCCGGTTGAATAGATGTTCCCTGAAGCATCCATTCCGGATCCGTAAACCCCGGTACCCGAAACATAAGCCCAGCTTAAACTGGAACCGCCGGTGAAACGCGCCAGAAACCCACTTGTTCCACTGGCAGTAAGGTTCGTAACTCCCGAACCGGGATTAAAATCTACTGTATTCTGAAATGTTCCCCCTGCACAAAATGCGCCGTTGTTGCAACAAACCGTATGTACAATATCATCACCCGTTCCACCGAATGGTGCCACAGAACTAAATGTTCCGTCCGGATTTAAACACATAACAAATCCGTCACTAAGACCATTGGAAGTAACGATCGTATTTCCAACACCATTGTTAAAATCCGGGCTGCCCGAAAAAGAACCTCCTACGTAAATGAGGCCGTTCGGTGCAACGGCAATAGATCGTGCTATTTCCGTTCCGGTCCCGGAAATGTTATAGGCAAAAACAAAGTTACCGTTGGCATCCAGTTTTTGAATGAAAGCATCGTTTCCTCCCATGGCGGTCAGGTTATTGACGGCAGCTCCGGGATTAAAATCAACTGTTCCCAAAAAAGTCCCGACAGTATACACATTTCCAAAAGCATCCACACAATTGCCAAAAGCAAAGTCGCTGCCTGTGCTTCCAACTGCACTTCCCCATTGCAGCACCTGGGAATTCCCTATAAATGCCAGCATTGCTGCCAGGAAGGTTACATAATATTTTCTCATGTTTTAGTTTTTAGACCGAAACTAATACATGTGCGCACGGGGAGAAGGCCATTGTTCACCAATAGCCAATTGAGTTCAGCAACGGCTAATTTACGTCAGTATAGCTGCTTCGAATTCCGCTTTTTTGTATTTGGATAACCGGGTAATGATGCCGTTATTCATGTGAATGCTCAATTCGGTTTTTGAGTAATGGCTGAGGTGTTTTTTGTTGATAATCCAGGATTTATGTACCCGGAAAAAGTCGGGAGAGCTTTCAAGGACTGTTTCGAAATGCTTGAGGTTTTTACTTGCGAGATAGGTCTTGCCGGTGGTGTGTAAAATGCAGTACGATTCCTGTGCTTCTATGGCAATCAGTTCGGAAGTAGGGATGAGGTGCTGCTGGTTTTTATCGCTGACGATGAGGTTATTTACCGACCGGCTTTCGATGTTTTCTTTCAGGGAGGTAATCTGCTGTGCCTGCTTTTCGCTATCTACCCGCTGATGCGCGCGTTCTACCGCCAGCTTTAAACGTTCAATGTCGACCGGTTTCAGTAAATAATCGATGGCGGCCAGATCAAATGCGCGAATGGCATAACGATCGTAAGCCGTTACGAAGATGATGTGGAAAGGCATTTCGTCAAAAAAGCGCACGATCTCAAAACCAGCATACTGCGGCATTTCGATATCGAGAAAAACCAGGTCGGGCTTTAGCTCCCTGATGGCTTCAACGGCTTGCGGAACGTTTTCGCATTTACGGAGCAGCTCAACATCCGGACAAAAGCGCAACAGGAGATTTTCGAGAACGTCTCTTGCGCTTTCTTCGTCGTCAACCAATATGGCCCTTATTCGTTTCACGGATGTAAAGATGCGAAGCAATTGAATAACCTGTCTGCCTTCTTCATGAAAGTTGTCGTTTTGTTTACAAACGGATCAAAATTGCTTTTTGACCGGAATGCGCAACGTCACGCGGGTACCGGTTGCGACGCCGTTTTCGGCCAGGTCTTCGTATTCGTAACCGAAGGCCCCGCCGAAAGCGTTGCTCAGGATCTCGAACCTGCGCCTGATCGCTTTTCCCGAGAACGATTCGTGATCGGATCGCTGCCGCTGCCTGATTTTAACGGCGGCTTCGCGGCCAATTCCGTTGTCTTCAATGATACACAGCAGCACATCTTCCATGCGGAACCGAATCAGGAGTCGTTTTTCTCCTTCGCGGTGCAATAAACCATGGACGAGCGCATTTTCAACGAATGGCTGAATGAGAAGCGGCGGGATCATCGGGTCATCTTTCACTTCGTCTGTGCAGATGCTGTAATCGAAATCTTTTTTAAACCGGAGTTTTTCGAGCGAGAGGTAGAGTTCGAGGAGTTTTAATTCCTGGTCAAAATCAATGAAGTCTTTCTCCGAATAGTTCAGTGTGCGGCGCACCAGGTTTGAAAATGTGGTAATGTAGGAATAGGAATGTTCCACATCACCTTTGAGGATGAGGTCCTGGATGGAGTTGAGGGAGTTGAAAATAAAGTGCGGGTTCATCTGCGACTGGATTGCGGTGAGCTTTGATGCGTTCAATTCATTGATCCGTTCTGCCTTTCGTTGTTGTATGGCCAGCTGCCAGCGGTAACTGCACAGAATGGCTCCGGTAAGGAGCAGGGCTGCCAATGTAATGAACCACCAGCGAAAATAGACCGGGGCGGCAACGGTAAATGTCAGCGAGCGGCTTGTGCTGAAATGTCCCTGGTTTTTAATGCGGATCTGGAAGGTATATGTTCCCGGCGCCAGGGCATTGTAAGTAACCTGTCGCGTGTGGTAATCGGCTGTATTCCAGTGCTCATCGACTCCCAGAAGCCGGTAGTGAAACTCCATGGTTTCGCGGTTGCGAAGCGTTGAAGAGGAGAAGAAAAACTGGAATTTTCGCTGGTCGGATGAAAAAACAGGATGCTTGCCGATGATCGTCACCTCCCGGTTGTTTACCAGTATTTTGTCAATACGCAGTCCCTGAACAACTTTTCCCTGTGATCGGTATTCCGGATCAATTTGTTGTACACCTCCCGAATGGCTCACCCAGAGTTTTCCCCGATGCAGAATGAAGTCAACCACCCTGTTCGACGGAAAACCATACGCTGAACTGATTGAACGCAGCAGTTTTCCGTTGAGATCAAACTGGAAAAAACCGGCATAAGTATTGGCCAGCAGGGTATTGTGGTAAACAATCACGCGCTTAACGGCAACGGGCCGGTTGTTGATAAGCGGAATGATCTTCCGGACAAATTTTCCGTTTTTGAACACCAGGATTCCCTTTTCTTTCGAACTGATATAGGCCAGCCCGTTGTGCACATGTATTCCGTTCGGGAAAAGCTCTTTCTGCCGGTAAAGCAGCGGTTTGCTGTTGTGTGATTTGTCGATTGTGATGAGTCCCAATGCCGTTGAGACGTACAACAGCTGATGCTGGGGGTCATATTCCATCAAGTGTACCCTGCTGCTAAACTTCGCAAGATGCCTGGTCTTCACGGTATTGTTGCGAAGGTTAACTTCCACAATACCACGATTTGTTCCCAGGTAAAAATGCGTTTCAGACACAAATGCAGCATCTTTCAGAGATGCGTCGTGGACATCGGTTGTGGTTCCCGTAAGCCGGTTGTAAAGGCGAATGTAACCGTCGTCGAAAACATACATGGATTGGTTGGAAAAACCGGTTACGCACTCAACAGGCCTGGTTCCGGCCGAGCGGAGTACAGACAACCCGTTATCCGTGTAGCAGAGTAGTTTACCCTGTGAGGTTCCCATGATCAGGCCACCCGAATCATCCGAATAGAGAACCGTTACCGGATCGTTTTCAAAGCGGTTGATCACATCCGGGATATTCATATCCGGGATAACAAGTATTCCTTTATCGAAGGTACTTAGCAGCACATTACCTTCTGCATCTTCAAAGACGTCGGAAATAAAATAGGAGGAAAAAAATAATCCGTCGGGAGTGCTTGTTTTTTGCCCGAAGAAACAAATACCCGGTAATGATCCCGCGATCCAGAATCCGTGAGAAGTTTCATAGATTCTTGTGCCACCGATGCGAACGATGGAATTCTCTTTCGGAAGTTGTTCCAGGCGGAAATTCACCGGATCGAAACGGTACCATTCTTTTGTTTTAAGATCAAGCGAGAATTGTCGGTTATTTGATTGAAACGATTTTAGCACACAATCTTTAAGAAAGCGTTTTCCATTCAGGGTGAGCTGTTTGAATTCGAAATGGCCTTTGGTGTAAGTAAGCATGGTGTCCGAGTTATTCAGATGGTAGATAATGTTGCCGGCATCTGTGGTGAAGGGCGGACCGATGTAGTGTTTAGATATCTGCTTTCGTTCCAGCACCTTTCCGGAATTGCTCAGCACAATGATCTGTCGGGAAGCAATGAGCAAGTTTCCATTCGGATCGATGGCAAGGCTAATATCGGCACTTCCTTCTTTGTCCTTCAGTTCATAAAACAGGTCACACTTTTTGTTTTTTATCCTGAAAACCTGGTTGTTGAGATTGTGACAGTAAATCGTGCCGCTTTTTTTGTCGATTACGAAATTAAATGCAGAGCTGCTTTTGGAGTCGTGACAGATAATCTGTTCATACGTGACGCCATTGAAACAATAAATTCCTTCGTTGGTAGCAAACCAGTAGTTGAGTGATTTATCCTGGATAACATCGTAGATCTGCACGCCACGAAAGGGATCTTCTCCCATGAGGAACGAAGCCGGTTGTTGCGCTGCAGCCCTCATTCCCGGCCATAACAGTATTAGCAGCAGCATTCGTCTGCCTTGCCTGGAAATGAATGAACCGGTGAAGTGAAGCATAAAAAACACTTGTTAAAGGTAGCATTTCACTTCAATTGCTGATTCGGTCAGGATTTGTATGTTCAACATAATACGCTGAAACGATGAAGATGGATCCAATATCCAATCAGAAAAGAAAACAAGTGTCCGCGTAAGAGAATCCTTATCTCTGAAAAGATTTACGCAACGTTACCTGATTGATATTATCCGAAATTATTCGCTGAATATTAAGCCAGTTTCATTATATTCGGACTACTATTCACAACCGCAGTATGTTTACTTCCGCTACCAAAAGTGTTCATAATAGCAGTCCGTCAATGGGTGACAGGCTTTCAGAAACAGGAAAAAATACTTCCCGGCTTCCTGTTGCGGATAACCGGCCGGAAGCAGTGGTAATGCTGAAATTGCAGGAAGCAGCGAATAACAGTCCACAAGTAAACAGAATGAAACAGCTGCAAACGATGGCCGGTGAAACGGGTACTGTTCAGTTAAAAACCGCGATCAATCACGATACGGCGACCTTTGATGCGGAGTCCAGGGGGATGGGGAATTTTCCGGTTGGAGTGGGGGTGCAGGCAGAACTGGATCCGGCTTATCCGGTAATTGGCTCGGCAACATCCAGAGACACCACATCAAAATTAGGCTCGATATGTAGTTTGTTCGATCCCAAACTGGAGCAAACGCATCTTTTGAATGCTGATTTAGGAGGATTCGGGGTCTATGAGAATTTGTATCCCATGACCCCCAAAGCCAATCGTGATCACTTTAATAAAGTAGAAAGGCATGTCAAAGGAGCGCTACATAAAGCGACAAAAAATTATTTCGGTAAAGAACAAGTACCGGAGTCTGAAGGGACGGGGGTATACTATAATGTAAGTGTTGAGGGAACCCATTCCTTTTCCGGGTTAAGAGATGGTACCGTGTTTAATTGTGAAGCGTATTTTATTGATGATGTAAAGAAAAATCCTGTTCCAAACAAAAGAAAGAAAATTGTGGAAGATCGCGTGACATCATTACCGCTTTCTGATGGCGCGCCGGATAAGTTTCAGGGCAATAATGTTGTTTTGAAATGGTGGGATCATAAGCAGGGATCAGTGAATCCGCATGCATCGGAAAGTCAAAAAAAATTCATCAACAAACGGGAAGGGAAAGCGGATTTAGCCAACAGGTTTAGTATGTATACGGCAGACAAGACGTGGGATGACTATCGCAAAAACGCGATTTCTGTTGACTCGGACTTGTTCAATGATAAACTGGATAGTTTGCAATCCATTGTATTCAAAAATTATGAAACAGCGAAATTGCTGGGGATGGAAAGGTTTAACAATGACATCTATACCAATCGGCTTGATGCAATTTTGTCCAAAATCAAAAGAACTCCCCGACATGTGATTTTGAATTCTTTTGACCATGTAAAAACGTGCGTAGTAAACGACGAAAAAGAAACGTTCGATAAAATACTTGAAGACGATAAGCTCTTCTGGGAATCTATTGAGGAGTTGGAAGTTTTGGAAGAGGATGATGAGGATGAAAATGATAACGAAGAGGAAGAGGAGGATGAACATGTTCCGGATGAAGAAATAGAAGAAGTGAACTAAATGTGAACTTTTGGAACCGGCTTGCAGTGCATTTGCATTGGATAATTACACGCGGCTTCCTTAAAAGTTTAACGCATGAACCGGTGTGAACACGATAAGTGTTTATATTCGGTAACTTTCCGGGAAATCACATCCAACGCAAAGAAATCACAAATGACAGAAGTTTTACGTGCACATTTGATAAAGAGGCTGGGCAATGATATCGACAATTTAGACCTTGTACTGACAAAATTTGCACCCATTGAAGCGAAAAGAAATCAGCAGTTGCTGACACAGGGCGAGGTTTGCAGGTATGTGTATTTCATCGCCGGCGGATGTCTGCAGGTATACACTCATGACCAGGATATGAATGAGACGACCCGTGATCTTGTCACTGAAGACAACTGGTGCTCCGATCTGATCAGCTTTGGCAGCGGGCAACCCGCCAACGAGAACATTCGGACGGTTGAGCCTTGTCGGCTCCTCGCCATTGATCGGGAGGGTTTCCGTGAAATGATGGAAACAGTGCCGCAGTTCGACAAAGTATACAAGCAAATCCTTGAAGTATCGTATGCGAACTCGGTTTACCGCATTAATACCTTTGTGGCGCTTTCTGCGCTCGACAGGATCAAATGGTTGAAGGAAAACCGCCCGGGTCTCCTGTCGAGAGTATCTGGAAAACTCATTGCCTCTTACTTAGGTATTCATAAAGACGTTTTTAGCCGGCTCAGGGCAAAACTTTAAAATGTAGACTTTTGTCATCGCTGAATGAAATTGTGTGCTGCAACTTTGCACCAGTATTCACGATTAAATTTCAGAACAATGACAGAGTATCTTTTATTATTCCGCAATGCGAGTGCAGAAAATGGGTATGTGACAACTTCACAGGATATGGCCGAGGATATGCCAAGGTGGCAATCATGGATAGGCAACATTGCTATCCAGGGAAAGCTGGTCAGCACGGCCCCGATCCGTTACGATGCCTCGATCGTCGATAACAGTGGCGTGCGGAACGAGGGCCCGCACAAGGAATCCAACAGCGTTTTGGTCTCAGGTTTTCTGATCTGTAAAGCCGATAGTTTGGAAGAAGTACAGGAGTGGGGCAAGACCTGCCCGATTTTAAAGTATCCCGACAGCTCCGTTGAGATTCGTCCGTTAATTCCATTTCCAACCAATTAATGCTGTTAACATGGATAAGATATTGAATGCAGGACGTTACCTGTTCCCATTATCATTTCTGTTGTATGTCGGCCTTCATTTCGGAATGCCCGAAGTGGGGGCTGGCTTAGTTCCTACCTGGTTGCCGGCACCACTCTTCTGGAATTATTTTACAGGAGTTTTGATCCTCGCCTATATATTGAGCTGTCTGACCGGCAGGTACGACAAGCTGGCGACCATCCTGATGGCGATCTATGTGCTGCTCATGATTTTAGTGGTGCATATTCCACGAGCAGCCACTTCCGAAAATGACATGTTAAACATTTTCAGAAACCTGATGGTAACCGGGGCTTTGTTGGTATATGCACGTTACGCCACCAGGGATAAAAGGATAACGGGTTAGTAAGCAATCCACCGATCGCATTTTTCCGTGGGAGCTAGAACCATCAAAGCCCGAGTGTTCCCAATGCGTATTTAGTTTCCAGTGCCGACTTCTGCGTCTTGGCTGCGTATTCCAGGTATTTTGACTGGGCACTCAAATAACTCATCTCACGGGCATTTATAAGGAACAGGGAGCTTTCTCCCAATTCGAAGAGAGAGCGTTCCGCCTGCGTGAGCGTAAAATAATTCTGGCTCACCTGTAATGCCGACTGACACTGCGACCAGCGGGCTGCCCAATCGTTGCGGACCTGCTGGAGCCTGGTGTTGATTTCGCGGGCTTTAAGTTGCTGATCGTATTGAGCGGATAGAATTTTCAGCTTTGTAACTTCGAGCGAAGACCGTTCTTTTCGCAAGAGAATGGGCATATAAAACGAGGCTCCCCATTTGTAATTGGTAATGCTGTAGTTGGTCGAGACGAGATCGGAAGGAGATTGCAGCAGGTTGTAATTGAAGTTCAGCTGCGGCTTAAGCTGCTCCACCTTGAGTTTTTTCTCGAGTTTCAGGTCACTGAGCTTCAGGTCGTACCATGAAAGCCAGGGATGGTTATCCATGCTGTCGGGAGCAATGAGTTGTGGAGCGGCGGGTTCCAGCGTTTCAGCGCGAACAGAGGGTTCCAGCTCCAAAGGAATAGTCCCTTTTTCCCAGATATACACCTGAACACCGAGTCGTGCATTGGCCTCATCCAACGTGCGCTGATCGAAATCGATTTTCCGGTTGATGAACTGGGCAAGTGCTTCAACGGTATCAATCGCCGGTCGATCACCGATTTCCGCTGCCGCGCGAACTTGTTTTAATCTGAGTTCAGCGAGCTCCAAACCTTCTTTTGCGAGTTCAAGCTGCGCCTGTTGTTCCTGCCAGACCAGGAATTGTTTCCCGGCTTCGTACAAAAGGCTGTTGAGTGTCAGCTGGCGCTCGGTACCCGATTGCTGAAGCGCCACCTCGGCACGTCTGAGCTGCGTTCGCCGGTCATCGGTAAAAAGTCCACGGCCTATCGGGACTTCCACGCCGAGATACGACAAACCGTCATCGGGAACACGTGACTGCGGATTCAGGTAATCTCCACGGTTCCAATCGGCCATCACTTTGAGATCGACTCCGATGCGCGTGGGGATTTTTATTCCCGAAGTTATGGTGCTGTAATAAGTGGTCCCGTTAAAGTATTTCTGGTCGATCCCGGCAAAAACAGCCGGGTCAAACGCTCCTTTTGACAACCGAACGATCTGCTGTGCCTGGAGAACCGAATTGGAGGCCACCAACGCAACAGGATGGTTCTCCTTTACGTGCATCAGGAACGTTTCCATGTTCATTGACTTCAGCGTATCCTGGGCAGTAGCAGCGAATGAACAGCCAAAAACCGCGCTCAGTAATAAAAGCCTCATTTCTTCTGTGTTTTTTTCGGAGTATAATAATTCGGCGGGAAGCCATTGATGTTCCGCCAGAGCTCGTAAAAAATGCTGACGTCATCGAGCAGTGTCATACTTTTGACAGCTACTCCCATCCGCAGGCCTTTTGGCCATGGGTGGTCTTTTTTGTCGGGGGCCACAAGCACCCTGTATTTTCCATTACTGCCGATGTAATTGTCGATGGCTACTATTTCTCCGCCGTAGGTCCCGTAGCTGACATTCGGCCAGCCTGAAAACACAATTGCCGGCCAACCGTCGAATTGCAGGCGTACCTTGCTTCCTTGACGTACCAGCGGAAGATCAACCGGATCGATGAAGATCTCTACCGCAAAATCGGAAAGGTTGGGAACAATACTCACTAAGGGGGTTCCTTCCTTGACCGTTTCACCCACACCATTTTGCAGAGCCTGGGAAATGTATCCGTCCTGCGGGGCCGTTACATAATAATACCCCGAACGAATGCTGTAATTCATCAGTTGGTTTTGCATTTTTGATACCGTAGCCTCCGTATCGTAAAGACTCGAAAGGGCCGAAGATTTTTCCGACTCACTTTTGGCGATTTTATCCTGGTAATCGGCGTTTACGGATGAAAGCTCGGTGCGTGCATTGATCAGCTCGTTGCGCGATGTGAGCAATTTGTTTTCAAGGCTCACCACTTTTGCTTCCATTTCCTGGACTTTCAGACGTTTGTTTTCCAGGTCGGTAAGCGATTTGAGTCCCTGCTTATTCAGCTCTTCCGTTCGCTGGTATTGCTTCACGGCGATTTCCAGCTGTTTTTCGGCAGCCTTAAAGTCCATACTGTCTGAAATGACTTTCAGCTGGCTTTGCTTCACCTTGTTGGTGGATTGCTGCAGCTTATACATTCTTCCGTCGATCAACGCGTCGATTTGTGTATCCAGCGCCCTGACCTTCGACATGTAGGAGCCGGCGGTATTTTCCTTGGCTTTCATTTGCTGTTCGGTGCGCTGTACCAGGTTGGGGTCCATGTATTCCGACTTGACCTCAGAAAGGAAAACAATGGTGTCTCCTTTGTGAACAAATTGTCCTTCCTGCACAAACCATTTTTCAATGCGCCCGCCGATCACCGCCTGGATGGTCTGTGGCCTGTTATCAGGGCTCAACGCCGTGACATTGCCGGGCGATGAAATGGTTTGTGTCCATGGTAAGCAAAGAATTATAACCAGCACAGGCAGGATTCTCAGCATGACTTTTAGTAAAGTCGCCGGCGCCTTGCGCTGCTCAACGGTTTGAACGGATGCGTATTGTGCGAATCGTTTCATATTAATTCAGTTTTTCTGACAAATCGGTTACTTTCCATTTCAGATTCTGAAAGGGTTTTGCAGCAGCACAGATGATCGTTGTTCCGGGGTAGTTAGACGAAATGTTTTGCAGAAGCTTTTCCTGCTCCGTTTCATCGAGCGCTGAGCCATAGAAGCTTGCGATAAGCAATGCGGGAGCGTGAACAATAGCCCTTGCCAGCAGCAATCGCTGGATCTCGCAGGTGTCAAAGACCTCTTTGTTCATGGGCGATGCATTTCCTGGAGTGAGCGACCGGACACGGTTTGCCATACCGACTGTTTCCAATGCTTTGACGAGTTCTTTCCCGCCAATGGATGCGCGTCCAAGGATCACATTATCCATGACCGTTCCTTCGAACACATAAGCCAGGGGCGTATACCACCCGAAATCGTCGAAGGCATCTGCCATCATCTGAGCACTTGGCAAGGTGTTGTTCCAGTGCGGGGTAAAGCGGTCGGAAACGGTGGTGTCAACCAGACAGCGCAGCATCAGTCCGCTCAGGTGCTCGCCGATTCCGGTAATGATTTGATGTTTCGCCTGCTGAATTTCCAGGACTTCAACGGCATTTTCCCCACGGTTTTCCATCAGGTGTACCGGGAAGATATCATCGGCGGGGAAGTCGGTTTCAGCGTGATCGAAAACGAGTGGAAGGTCTTGTACTTGCCCGAGCTTTTCCAGGGAAGTAAACACATCGTAAACGGTTTCCAGCAACTGAATGATTTTTTCGACGCCACCGAGGATCAACAGGATCAGGATTTCCGCCGCCACAAACTGTCCGAGGTTCATCTGCTGGTTAATCACGAGGTATCCGCCGAGGCCCAGGAGTGCTGCCACGGCAAGCGATTTGAGCGCGATCATCCATAAGTACTGTGTCCAGAGCACTTTAAAATGCGATTCACGGCTGCACAGGTAATCACCTGCATGCCGGTCGAGCCGCTCGAGCGAGTGGTTACCTTTGGAAGCCAGGCGGAAACTCCAGTCGCCGCGTGCAATCTCCTGCAACCAAAATGCCGTTTTGTACTTGTGTTTGGATTCCGCCAGACTCGTGTCAATTCCGCGTCGCATAATCGGCCTGAATACGATAAAGACAATTGCGACGAGTACGATGCTGAAGAGAATAAAGAACGGGTGGTAAAAGCAGAGCACCGTCAGGCTGAAAACGATCAGCAGAAATGCCGAGAAAAGCTCAAGTAAGACTTTCGAGATACCTTTCTGGAGGCTGATTACGTCAAAAAAGCGGTTCATGAGCTCTGAAGGGTTCCTTCCCTTGAGCCGTTGCCGGTTAATACGCGGAAAACGGTAAGCGAAATCAAAACTGTAGCGCACATAGATCCGCTGCTGCAGTGTTTCGGTGATCCTGAGCTGCATGATCTGAAGGGCACCTGACAACACGACGCCTCCGATGACCAGGAAGATCAGTACGATCCAACTGGTGGTAATCTGGCCAGCCTGGATGTAGTAAATAACCGATTGAATTCCTAAAGGGAGACTTAAGGATACGATACCACTGAATATGGCATAAAGGTAGAGTTTCGTAATGATCGACTTATCCAGTTTGAGTAGTTCTTTCAGCCGATGAAATGGAGAAACGTTTTTCATAGTTCAATATTATGAAAGATATTGCCAAAATTGTCAGGTTGCCTCACAAATTATAAGATAAATTGGCATTCCGGCGGTAATGTTAAACGGGAAGGTGACGGCAAGTGCCATTGGTCCGTAAAGCCCGGCATTTGCTTGCGGAACCGCTATTTTCATCGCAGCCGGAACAGCGATGTAGGAGGCGCTGGATGCCAGGATAGCGAACATGAACCGGTCCGCGGTACTATCTGTGATAAAACCGCTTAGAATTGCGGCGAGCGCTCCATTGACGAGTGGTATGAACAGGGCGAACAGGAGGGGAAACCAACCATGGCTGAGAAACGTGCCGAGTTTTTTACCGCTGTTGATGCCCATATCCAGCAGGAAAATTGCCAGGAATCCCTTAAAAATATCATTGGTAAACGGTTTAATGCCCTCGGCCTGTTTGGCGTCTGCAAGGAAACCGATGATGAGGCTCCCAACGATCAGCAATACGCTGCCATTGGTAAAGGAGTGCCCGATGACCTTTTTCCGGTTGATGCCGGGAAGTTCTTCTTTTTCACCGTACATGGTTATCAAAGCCAGGCCGGCTATGATTGCGGGAGATTCCATCAGTGCCATAATGGCGACCATGTGCCCGTTCAGTTCCAGCTTTTGAAATTCCAGGTAGGAAACTGCGGTCACAAATGTGACAGCGCTCACCGAACCGTAGGCGGCTGCGATAGCCCCTGCATCAAATACATTGAGCTTTCGTTTCAGGATGAAGAAGGTGTAGACAGGAATAGCGAGTGAAAGCACAATTCCAAAAAGGATCGACCACACGATTTCACTGGAAAAGACTTCGCCGGATAGTTCCTGGCCGCCTTTGAAACCAATGGAAAGCAACAGGTAGAGCGCAATGAATTTGGAAGAGCTTTCCGGGATGGCTAGGTCGCTTTTGAGCTGAACGGCGACGATTCCCAGGACAAAGAAAAGAAAGGCCGGATTGGTTAAGTTGGTAATGAGGAGATCAAAGTTCATGTTTTACTAAGGGAATGTTTAAGGATTACAGTAATCGCAGAAAGCTGCGTCTTCTTTTTTCTTGTCCGATTTTGGCAATTGCAGGGTGTGGTCGCATCGAAGGCAGGAATAGCGATAGGCGAGGGTGGACTTTGTTGGCAGATTGCACATTTCACACGGCAGTCCGGGGATTGCTTCGGAAATGCCAAAACCCGGAGAATAGCATTCGGGACAATGGTTGAGGATGCGTTCGGAAAGTTTGATAACGGCTTTCTCAATGACTTTCATCCGTGTCGGATTGTGCATCGCACGCATGTCTGTTTCGATCAGTACCTTATCGGCTGTTTTTTTATAGCGTTGAAAAGTGCGCGTCAATTTCTGTAAAGTGTCAATGCCTTTCGTGATCTCTCCCGTGCCCGGAATACTCAATACAACGCCATGTTCAGGAAATCCGCAGCTCCGTGTAAATGCATGAAGTTCGTCTTCTGTTGTGATATTTGCGCAATCCATGTTGGTTTCCGTAGATAATTCCCGTTCAGTGATTTCAAGGCTGTTGCGTTGATCGATCAGTAACAGCAGCTCTTCATTACACGGCAAGAAACCGATTGTCGGATGCGGCCCGAAAGATCCTTCGCTGGCAATGGCCAGGTCGAAACCGTATTTGCTCATGGCCGCTTTACATTTTTTCCGTGCTGTTTCGAGGGGATCAACGAGGCGTTTTATTTCCCCGGTGAACGTTCCGAACTGATCGGTGTCATAATCATTGGGTACCACACAAATCACCCCCAGTGCCTGTTCGAGCACCGGGGCGATTACGCGTTCCTTGCCATGCTTGGTGGCAATAAGGAGTCTGCGACCTTCAAACCACTTTTTTGCGGTTGCTTTCATCCGTTAGATCAATAGAAAGATTAGCAGTGATTTTCACGTGTGTACCATTTTGCAAAGCATGACTCAAAACGGTGTTTAACTCGTGCTTGACTTCTGTGAGGGTTGTAATGGCACGTTGATGATCGATCCCACCTTTTCCGCGAACCGTGAGGCCAAAATGTTCGCGGTTGTGGTAATCAATACGGTCATTGACCAATGTGAGCAGAACGTTCCTGGCCTCCGCGCCGGGCATTTCCATCTCGAAGAGACTGACCTGGTAACCGGCTGGCTGTATGTTGGGTACCTTTTCCATGTTTATTGAATTAAAAGATGAGACTCTCAGGCTTATTTTACATTTTGTACACCGCAAAATTGAAACTTATAATTCATATATTTTTATTTATATTTGAAATGAATATCATAACGAATATTTATGAATTACACCTTGCATCAACTGCAGATTTTTTCAACGATTGCCCGCTACCAGAGCATTACCCAGGCCGCTCAGCACCTTCACATGACACAGCCGGCAGTTTCTATTCAGCTAAAGAATTTCCAGAACCAGTTTGATATACCACTTACCGAAGTCATCGGCAGGCAATTGTACATTACCGATTTCGGTAAAGAGATTCTTGTACTCGCCGAACGGATCATCGGGGAGATGGAAGCTATTCAATACAAGACCATGGCTTACAAAGGAATGCTGACCGGCCGGTTAAAGATTTCGTGTGTTTCCACCGGGAAATACATCATGCCCTACCTGCTTTCCGATTTTATGAAAATGCAACCGGGGATTGACCTGGAGCTGGATGTTACCAACAGGAGCGAGGTACTCGACAGTTTGGTCAATAACCAGGTGGATTTCGGCCTTGTATCCATTTTACCCGACAAGCTCAACGTGGATAGTATTGAGCTGATGCAGAACAAGCTGTTTGTGGTGGGGAACCGGGATCGCGAGTTCACGGAAAAATCATACAACATTGATTTACTGAACGAGCTTCCGATGATTTTCAGGGAAAAAGGCTCGGGCACCAGGATGGTGATGGAGCGTTTCATCAGTGAAAATGAGCTGCCGGTCAATCTCAAAATGGAGCTTCGTTCCAATGAAGCAGTCAAGCAGGCACTGCTGGCCGGTCTCGGATATTCGGTTATGCCACTGATCGGCATCAAGAATGAACTGGGGAATGGCAGTTTGCAAATCATCCCCATGAAAGACTTTCCGATTACTTCTACCTGGAACCTTGTTTGGCTTTCATCGAAGAAAATGTCACCCGTTGCCGAGGCTTTCCTGGCTTTTTTGAAACTTGAAAAACAGCGGATCATCGAAGAGAAGTTTGGATGGTACGATGAATTCGGCGCCTGATTTCGCTCGTCATTCTCATTCTCATTCTGTTTCTGTTTCTGTTTCACTCCTCCTTTCAGAATTTACCTTAAATTCAACCAAATGAAACGCACAGTCGGTAACTGACTGAAAATTCGTCATTGTTGTATGCACATTCTCACCATCGAAATAGAAACTCCGCTTGGACTTATGATCGGAGGCGCCACGGAAAAGGGCGTTTGCTTTATTGAGTTTACGGATCGCGTAAAACTCGACCGGGAGCTGGAACGCCTGAAAAGTGAGCTGAATGCCGCTGCGGTTGTTCCGGGTGAAAACATCCATTTGATCCAGCTCAAACAGGAACTGGATGACTATTTCGAACGCAGGCGAACCACATTTGATGTAAAGCTGCACCTGACCGGAACTCCCTTTCAGCAATCTGTCTGGAAAGCACTGTGCGACATTCCGTACGGCAAAACCTGGTCGTATAAGCAACAAGCCATTCACATGAACAACCTGATGGGAATTCGTGCAATTGCGGCTGCAAACGGACAAAACAAGCATGCCATTGTGATTCCGTGTCACCGTGTGATCGGCTCCAACGGGAATCTAACCGGGTATGCGGGCGGACTGCCCAAAAAGGATTGGTTGCTGAAGTTTGAAGGAACGGTTTATACGCCGGAATTACCGTTCGGAGAGTTTTGATCTCATTCTTGTAGCTCTTTTTCCAAAGGCTTTGTTCCGTAAACCAACAACTCATATACAGCAGCGTTCAGCCCAATGAGCGTAAAACAATACAGGACATCTTCCACCGGGATGGTGAAAATGCCGAATGGGAGCCGTTCGCCGGTATTGTACCAAACAATCGGTTCCGCAGTAAAACCACCTGTCAGGACGCCGTTTACCAGTAAAAACGGAAGGAGAGAAATCATAAAGGCCAGTGGCAGAAAGCGTACGCGATCCCTGCAAATGATCAGCACTGCAAGGGTAAAAGCAGAAGATAAAATGACCGCCAGGGAATAGTCACCGGGAAAGAAAAAACTACCGACGCCGATAAAAACAATGTAACACGCCAGTAAGGAATAAATCAATTTGTTTAGTTGCTTCGTATAATTTTGGTGAATATAAGCCTTCGTGCATTCATAAATAAAGAGGCATGAAAACGGCACAAACAGGAAAAACAGCACTTCTTCAAGCGGCAGGTTGTAGAAGTAAACCCCCACCAGGTAATCAGGATTGAATCCCCAAATGCCGCGTGCAGTGAATACAATGTCCCAGACAAGGAAAGGAATCCCTACAATAAGGGACGCCATGAAAATGTATTTCCATTGCCGTACATAAGCTACTTTTTTATCAAAGCTCAGCAGCAACGGGAAAAGAATCGTAGCTCCATCGAGCAGCAGGTATAGTCCTTTCATACACGGAAGTATTTGCGTGGAATGATGAGCATACCAAAACACGTGCCTTGTTCTTTGAAGCGATTTTTGTGATGTACTTTGTGGGCTTTGCGAATTGCCCGGAAATAAGAATTGTCGGTTTTGTCGAACCAGTTAAAACGCCTGTGAATCAGCACGTCATGGACCAGGAAATAAACGATTCCGTAAAGCGCAATGCCACCGCCAATACCAACCGAAAAATAATTGCCGTTCATCATCCCCAGCATGGTACAAAGCCACGAAGGAATGGCAAAAATGAGGAAAAACAAGTCGTTTTTCTGGAACACCTTACCGGTTGGCTGATGATGATCTTCATGCAGTTTCCAAAGCGGGCCGTGCATGATGAATTTGTGCGTAAACCAAGCCATGAATTCCATGAAACAAAACGCGAGTATGAATGCTGCAGTAAAGGCCATAGCTGATCGGTGTTAATGGATGGAAAAACCTTGCGTGATTAGCGCAAAGAGCCGGTAAATAAATGGGATTTCAGCTTTCATGATCAATGAGTTGTTGCACAATCCTGGCCGACCGCAGTACAAGCGGAATGCCACCGCCGGGATGAACGGTACCGCCACAGAAATATAAATTCCGGTAGTGCTTGTTTTTGTTGCCATGTCGTTTCAGTGCTGCCAGTTTTCCGTTGCTCGAAGCACCGTAAAGTGCCCCGCCATACGAACCCGTGCTTTCTTCTATACCGGCTGCATCCCAGGTTTCTTCAAACAGGATGTGCTTCGAAAGCGAAACACCAAGCTGATCGCCGATCCGACGAAGAATAAACGCTCGCAGGGCCTCTTTCTGCACTTCATCGGGAACAACACCAGCCGGTACATTGATCATGACGAACCAGTTCTGGCTGCCTTCCGGGGCATCGTCCCTGCTGACCATAGAACTGATGTGAACGTAGATCGTGGGCTCGGAAGGAAGTGTTTTCGATCCGAAGATTTCCGCAAACTCCTTCCGGTAGTCGCTGCTGAAAAAGATCGAATGCAATCCCAGCTTCGGGAAAACCCGGTCGACCGCCCAGTAGAATACCAGAGCCGAACTGGAGCGTTCCTGGCGTGCGTAACGTTCGTATTGTTTTTGGTCGTTGAGAATGTGCTTGTAAAAAGGCAGGTGATCGATTGCGCAAACGAGCTTGTCGGCAAACAGCAGGTCGTTGTTGGTGCGGATGCTGTAATAAAAATCATTCAGGGGCGTAGCCGACTGAACCTGCTGCCCGAACCGGAATTCGATACCGTTTTCTACCGCCAGCCGGAACAGCGCATGAACGATGGAGCGCATTCCTTTTTCCGGGAAATAGGTGCCATCGTTGTGTTCCAGGTGAGGAATCATACTGTAAAGGCCGCTCATGCGGAAAGGGTCGGAGCCGTTGTACGTCCCGAACCGGTCGAAAACCTGTACCAGTTTGCGATGACCGAGTTTGTGTTCGTTGTACGAATGCAATGTCTTCCTCATTTTGGAAGACAGGAAATGTGGGTAGCGTACCAACAGTTCCTTCCGAAAAAGATCACCGGTACCCGGTTGCGGATTATCGGTGAAAAACGTACCGATCCGCTGGTAAGTCGAACGGCTTTCTTCGATATACTGTATGGTTTTTTCTGCCAGTTGCGGGCTTAATTTTTCCGAAAGTTCTGTTTTCAGATCATTGTGATCGGTATAGAAGTGTATCGGCTCCTGGTCATCGAAGTAATACGTACACGCCGTTTGCCAAGGAACGTAGTTGAAATAGTCACGCGGATTTTTGCCAAACAACGTAAACAGTTCGTCGATCAACCGGGGTTCGGTAAACAAAGAAGGGCCGCGGTCCCACCTGAAACCGTTCCATTCGATTTCGCCGAGTTTTCCCCCGTAATCACTGCTTCGTTCAAGAACAGTGACAATATGACCGAGCTTTCGAAGGCGCAACGCAACTGCGATTCCTGCAAGTCCCGCGCCGATTACGACAATATTCTGTTGTTTTTTCAAGCTTGACTGTTCAGAAAATCACGTACTTTTTTCTTGTAGGAATCCGACCAATCGGTCTTATCCATATTTGCCAGGACATATTTTTTGTCACTCGCCTTGTTGGATGAATAGCCGAGGAAAAACGGGCATCCACGCTGGACACAATAACGGATGTACCGCATTTCGACATCTTTCGGATACTTTGCGATAACGTTCTCCAGCATTACTTTCCCTGCATTGAAGTGTCCGAGCTTTTGGTGCGGCCATGAGCTGTGATTTGCCTTGGTCATTTCCGCCGCTGCATGATAAGCATATAAAATCGGGTCTTTGCTGAGCGTGCCACTGGCTGTCATTGAATAGAGTTTGTTACAGGAAGAAGAACTTTCCGAAGCGCTGGCAAATAAGTCGCGAACTGTATTCATGTCCACGGCTTTCAGCTGAAACGCCGGTAACAAAATCAGTAAAAGCAATCTGTATTTCATGGTTATACGTAATTAATGGAATTAAGAAAATAGGACTTGAAGAACAGGAACCACTTCGTTTTACTGGAAACGCTGATGCGCTGCTGCATCAGGTCATGAATTGTTTTGCGTTTAATCTGGCGAAGCAGTTTCGTGTAATAAACATAACTGAGGTACACACCGAAGCGTGAAGATTTCGGCAACTGGATGATTCCCTGGTAAGCTTCACGAAATTCGGATTCGATTTCTTTTTCAATCTCGAGTTTTTCTTCCAGCGAAATATTGCTGACAGAGGCGATATTCGGGAAATATACACGGCCCAATCCGTCCACGTCGTCTTTGAGATCGCGCAGGAAATTGATCTTCTGGAAGGCCGAACCCAGCTTTCGGGCATAAGGTGTCAGGCGCTCAAATGAAGCCTGGTCACCGTATACAAACACTTTCAGGCACATGAGCCCCACCACTTCTGCCGAACCGAAAATGTATGTGTTGTAGGATTCCTGCGTATGCTCACTGCGCGAAAGGTCCATTTCCATGCTTTTGAAAAATTGTTCAATCAGCTGGTGGTCGATTTGGTATTTGTTAACGCATTCCTGGAACGATTGCAGGATCGGGTTGAGCGAAATGCCGCGCTCGATGGCCAGGTAAGTTTCACGCTTGAATTCTGCCAGCAACGTAGCTTTATCAAAACCGTGGAAAGAATCCACAATTTCGTCTGCGAAGCGTACAAGGCCGTAAATAGCATGAATATCCCTTCTGATTTTTTTGTCAAGGCACCGGACTCCCGCGTAGAATGACGTACTGTAAGTTCTTGTAACCTGGGCCGAAGCCTGGTGTGAGTAGTTGTCGTAAAGCTGTTTCATGGTTTGGTGAGTATTTGTTTAGCAACTATTTTTCCTGAGATCATTGCCGGCGGGATGCCCGGGCCTGGGACCGTTAGCTGTCCGCAGAACAACAGGTTGTTCAGCTTCGAGTTAATGCGCGGTTTGAGGTTTGCCGTCTGGTTCAGGGTATTGGCCAGTCCGTAAGCATTGCCTTTGTATGCGTTGTAATCTGATTTGAAGTCATTGATGCAGTAACCGCGTTTGTAAACCACGGCGTCGTGCAGGGAAACCGAGCAGTGTTTTTCAATCCGGCCGATGACCGTTGAAAAATAGCGTTCGCGGATTTCGTCCGAATCTTCCAGGTCGGGAGCTACCGGAATCAGGATGAAAAGGTTTTCACTTCCGTCCGGAGCGACATCAGGGTCTGTTTTTGAGGTGGCACAGACATAAAACAGCGGATTTTCAGGCCATTGCGGGTTGTCGTAGATGGTTTTTCCGTGCTCATCAAGATCTTCGTCAAAAAAGAGATTGTGGTGTTCCAGTTGCGGAACCTTGCAATTGAGCCCGACATAAAAGATCAGGCAGCTCGGGGCCAGTTTGCGCTTATTCCAGTAAGTTTCCGAATAACGACGGTGAGAAGGTGGTACCAGTTCCTGTTCCACGAAATGATAATCGGCGCTGGCAACGACCTTTTTGACCGGGAACGTGTTTTCGCCCGAGGCAATGGAGGTGATGCTGTCGCCTGCCACTACGAACCGGTCGATGGCGGAATTGGTATGGAAGACAACACCTTCCTTTTCTGCAATGGAGCGCAGCGAGCCGGCAAGAGCTCCCATGCCGCCTTCCGGGTACCAGGTACCAAGCTCGAGGTCCGCGTAGTTCATCAGCGTATACAGAGACGGAATCCGGTTGGGCATTTCGCCGAGAAACAACACCGGGAAATGAAGGATAGAACGTGCTTTGGATGACGAAAAACGGCTGTTGACATCTTTGCTCACCGATTTCAGGATGTCGAGGCTCATCGCATTCCGAAGGGCTTTCAGGTTAATGAGCTCGCTCCACTTCAAACCCGGATTTTCCATGAAATCCGATACGGCGATTTCGTATTTTTTCTGAGCGTCCTTCAGGAAATCAACTAGTTTTTTACCGCCATCCGGTTCAAAGGAATCAAAGAGTTGGAGGAGCTCTTCTCTTTTTGCCGGAATTTCTGTCGGAACGTCTTCTTTCCAAAAGATCTTATAAGAAGGATCAAGTCGCTTCAAGCGGAAATAATCTTCACGGTTTTCCCCCAGGTCATTGAAGAGGCCATCGATCATTTCAGGCATCCAGTACCAGGAAGGGCCCATATCGAACGTAAAACCTTCCGCAGAAAACGTACGTGAACGACCACCGGTAGTGTCGTTCTTTTCAAACAAACTGACGTGAATTCCCTTTTTTGCGAGGTAACAGGCCGCGTACAAGCCAGACAGGCCTCCGCCAATTACTGCTACTTCTCGGGTAAGGGTGTTTGTCATTTTGTTTAATGTTTTTCCTTTTTTGTTAAACAAAATAGGCGATATTTTTTGTGCTGACCAAGTTTTGTATCATTTTTTTTATGTTAAAATCTATGAAAGCAGCCGATCGATGTCTGCTGAAGTAGTAATTCTAAGGATTTCACGTGGTATGGAGTTTTTGTGCTGAGTCACCTGGTAGCCACCGATTAAAATGCGTTCAGCAGGGAAAAAGGAGCATAAATCGGCAAACCACTCGATAAGGAACTGGTCGGTAATGTCGGTGATGAGGCTTGTCAGTAAATAATCGGGCTTCACCTGTTCCACCAACAGTCGCAGGTCTTTTAACGGCACGCATTGGCCCAGGTACGTGCACGTGTAGTTTCGCTTCTTGAGGTAATAACTGTAGAAAAGAAGGCTCAGTTCATGTTGCTCATTCTCATGCAGGAAAAGAACGATTTTCTTTCCGGGTTTTTCCGCCACTGGCAATTTGCTGGTTTCCAGGATGAAAAAATCGCGAAGGATGTTCGAGAAAAAGTGTTCGTGCGACACCGTGATCGCTTCCACCTGCCAAAGGTCGCCGATGCGTTTCAGCAATGGTATGAGTGTTTCGCGGTAAAGCAGTTCAATGCCCACTGTTTGTGCCAGATGGTGCAGTTGGGCGATGATTTCTTCTTCATTGAAATCAATGATTTCTTTTACGAAAACATCAACCAGGTCTGCAGCTTTCCGTTCACCTTGAAGCAATAAATCGGCGGCAGTAGCAGTGATTTCGTGTTCCTGCATTTGAGCAATCTTCGAAATTTTCCAACCATTCGAATACAGCAGGCTGATGTTCAGAATTTTCTTCAGGTCTTTATCGGAATAGTAGCGAATGTTCGACAGCGTGCGCTTCGGCGTTAGCAATTTGTAACGCTGTTCCCAGATCCGAAGCGTGTGCGCTTTGATGTTGGTAAAATTTTCGAGGTCGCGTATTGAGTATTCGGCCATGACACTGCAAGTATACGCGAAAATCGGATTATTCAAACAGGTAGGGCCGATAGCAGGGGTATATTCTGCGACACGGTCAGGCAACTGTTTTTACACGCAGCCTGAAGCATTGCTGCCTTACGGACTAACCGAAAACACGGGCATTTTCAAACGCCAGCCTGGCAAGCTGGTAGCTCGTTGGCGATTCTACTGCGAGGCTTTCCAGTTCGGGAACTTCGAAGAACATCGGGTTTCTGCCGAATTTTTTCTTCCCGTTTCGGTTGAAGTGTTCGCGGCTGAACAGGTTGAATACCGTATCTTCATAGATCACGAAATGCGGATCGTCACGGAGCGTAATTGTGGGATAATTGCTGCTGTCGTACAGGCGCTTTTCGATGCGGTAAAGGCTCATTAACGAATCAAACTGCCGGTGCTGGTCGTTGATCACATACTCATAATACCGGTCGATGGCCGCCTGGATTGTTTGCACGGTGAGCAGCGGGTTGATACACTGCGTTTGCAGGAAATGATCGCCGGGTGCTTTGTCAAGTGAGTTGGCTGTGTTTCGGTCGGAAGTCGGCATTTCTGCAAGGATCCGTGCAACGACATCCTCCGGAAATGTCGAAGGATTCGGGAAATCGATCAGGGAAATCCTGTTGTTGCCGGTAAAGGCATTTCTCACCTTTGCGGAATCGGTTGTAATCACAATACGGTGGATCGCCGGTACGGCAAGGAGTTTGTCTACCATGTGCTGGTAGAGCGGTTTTCCACAGAAGTCTTTCAAATGAGCATCGGGCAGGTTGGAATTGTTGGTTTCCTGTATGGTAATCAGTGCAGTGATAGTCGGTTTGTTCATAATAGTGTGTTTTCGTTACGGGAATAAGATTAGGGATTTTTATTGAAAGATCGGATATACCACCGATAAATGGAAGTTGTGAAGGTTATTGCCACGGATGGCCCGGATTTATACTATGCGCTGGCTCATGGTATAATTGCGCGTTATAAATATCCATGAACATCCGGGCCATCTGTGGCAAAACAGATCCGTTTCCTTTATTCTGCAAGGAGCGTAATCCCCGTCAAATCGGCTTTCCCGTTTTTCAAAAATTCATAGGTCATGCGGTCGGCCTTGCAGTCGGCAAATTTCAGTTGTTTCAAATTCCTGTTTTTGAAGAATGTATTGATGAGTGTTGCATGCTGAAATGTAATCCGTTTGAACGAACAGTTTTCAAACGAGCAATCTTCGATCGTTCCGTTGAAAACGAGGTCGGAAAGGTGTGACATCGCAAACGAGGTTCGGTTCAAAATGGCATTTTCCAGGATACTTTTCTCCATTCCGCCGTTTTTGATCACCGCTCCGGTAAAATCAGCCCCGGTAAAATCAGCCCCGCCGATGAAACTACCCGAAAACTCGGTGTCTTTCAGTGAACAGTTTTTGAAGACGTTGCCAGACAGGTTGGAGTTTTGCACGCGGCTGTTGCTGAAATCGGAGCTCGAAAAATCACAGCGGTCGATGTTGTTTCCTCTGAGTACCAACCCCGATAGGTCGGAACCGACAAACTTACAGAGTTGCATGTTCGAGGAACTGAACTTTTCATTCAGGTTTTTGAGTCCTGAAAAGTCGGCATCCACCCAGTTTCCGCGCGACATATCCCAATGGAGCTTTTTCTTCTCAGCAGGCGTTTCGGCGGATTTTTGCGGAAGCCCTGTTTGGGTTATTTCGCTCGTTGCTTCGGTGGTAATTCCCACAAAATAGTTGAGATCGACGCCCAGTATTTCCGCCAGGCGATCCAGTGTAATGATGTCGGGCAGCGATTCGCCGCGTTCCCATTTTCCCACTGCCTGCGGACTGATAAAGAGCTGTTCGGCCAGCTGCGCCTGTGAAATATCGGTTTTTTTTCGTGCTTCGGCAATCTTGCTGCCAATCATTTGTGTACTTAACATAGTCGTGTCATTTAAAAATTTCGATACCACAAAGGTAGATGGGGCGTTTGCGTGCATTGCTAAAAATACAACTACTTATGGTTGTAATCCGGTTCTTTTTGGTTGTTTTTGACAACTGACAGTTGTTTTTAAACATAATCCGGGAGTTGCCTGTAGAAATTGATCAGTTTCAACGGAACGAATGCACTCGTATTCATATCCGAAACGAGTATCATACATTCAGTTTTTTAATTTGTGGTGTGAACAGGTTTTTGTAAATTAGGAACTACATTATAAACACACCACTACATTGAAACGATCGATTTTAAATTTAAGTATTCTTGATAGTTTGCTGGAAGGATTCCAGGTCATCGGGTATGACTGGAAATACCTGTATCTGAACACGACCGTTGCTGTCCAGGGCCAGAGCTCAGTTGAAAGCCTGCTCGGCAGAACCATGATGGAATGTTACCCGGGGATTGAAAAGACGCACATGTTCAGTCAGCTGGAAAAATGCATGAAGGAACGGGTAACCTTGCAGTTCGAAAATGAATTTACCTACAACGACGGCAGCAAAAACTGGTTTGAATTGCGGATAGAACCCATTCCGGAAGGTATTTTCGTGCTGTCGACCAATATTACCAACCGGAAAAAGGCCGAAGCAGAGCTGCTGCAGCTGAAAAATGACCTCGAAAGCAAGGTCAGAAAACGCACAGCCGAACTGGAAAAGCTCAATAACGAAAAGGACGTGATCCTGAAAGAAATGCATCACCGCGTGAAAAACAACCTGCAGATCATTTCGAGCCTTATTCGTTTACAGATCGAAGAAGGCGAAAGCAGTATCAACGGCGTGCTCGACAAAACGCAGTCGCGGATCGAGACCATTGCCAGTATTCATGAATCGCTGTACAGGCACAAAGACCTCGCGCTGATCAACGTAGCCGATTACTGGAAAAAGCTCTTTAACGACTGCCTGAGCTCATTGGTCAACGAACCGGGGAATTTTAAGCTGAACCTCGATCTCGATTACCTGGAGCTTCCGGTCGACAAAATGATCCCGCTTGCGCTGCTGATCAACGAATGGATCACCAATTCGATCCTGCACGGTTTTCAAGGCCGCCATCATGGTTCTATCTACCTGTCATTGCGATTGGTGAACGGCAAATACAAACTCATCTACAAAGACGACGGTGTTGGCTTCGATCATGAACATGAATTTGAGAAAGACCAGCATCTCGGCCACTTCCTGATTGAAGGTTTTGCAGAACAACTGAACGGCGCGGTCCAGAAAAAGAACAGCGGGGAAGGAGTGCATTTTGAGTTGGAATTCTCGTGAATGTCGAATGTTTAATTTTGAATGTTTAATGGAAGGATGGATAATGTAAATTCCGGATTCTATAAAAAAGAATGAAGAATGACGCTGATCGAAGCGAGAACCGCCATTAAAAATTAAGCATTCAACATTAAGAACTATGGTAAAGAGTTTCGCAGACAATGTCATCACCTTCAATCGTCAGTTGCATTATTCGGGGAAATTACCGCAGGGTTTCCGCGTATTGAACCCGTACCTGGACAATCCGGAAACGATGGACGTCATGCAGCAGTTTTACCGCAAGTACTACAATGATTCTGACCGGCGCAGGTTTATGATCGGGATCAATCCGAGCCGACATGGGGCAGGAGTGACTGGTGTTCCGTTTACCGATACCAAGCGATTGGAAAGTGTTTGCGGCATCGAAATGAAATCGGCGCGTACGCACGAAATTTCATCGGTGTTTATGTACGACATGATCGCTCAATATGGCGGTGCGGAACGATTTTACAAGGATGTTTACATCAATTCACCGTTCCCGTTGGCTATTATCCGCCAAACGAAAGAGGGAAGCTGGTTGAATGCCAATTATTACGATGATCCTACACTTTTCGCGATGGTAAAGGATTTTATGATCGAGTCGCTGAAAAGCCACATCAGCCTGGGATTGGACACTACGGAAGTATTTGTGCTCGGCAAGAAAAATGCGGATTTCATCAGGAAGCTGAACAAGGAAGCCAACCTCTTTGAAAAGCTAACCGTGCTCGAACATCCGCGGTATATCCAGCAATACAAGTCGCGCAACAAGCAGTTGTATATTGACCGGTATATGCAGGCACTGCATGGATAATATGTAGTCCCGTAGGGACGAAATATAGTAGAATAAAAATTTCCAGCAGAACATCGCCCCGTAGGGGTGAGACAAACAATTTGCGTTTTCAAGCCAAACCTTTGCGCCTTCTTGTTCGCCTGTGGTGTATGCGTTGAAAAAAATCCTTTGATTGAGATTTTTTTACGAAAATAGTTGCGCAGTTAAATGACTGCGCTTATATTTGCAGTCAAATAGCTGCATAATGGAATTAAGAAGAGACGTATTTCAGGCCATAGCTGATCCTACCCGGAGGGCGATTATGACATTGGTTGCCATGCAGGCCATGACGCCCGGTGCCATCGCCGGTAATTTTGATGCTGCACGGCAAACGATCTCCAAGCACATTCAAATTCTCACCGAATGTGAATTGTTACAACAACAGCACAACGGCCGTGAAATTTATTATCACATCAACGCCAAAAAAATGAAGGAAGTGGCCGATTTTATCGAGCCGTTCCGACAACTGTGGGACGAACGCTTCAACAAACTGGAAACGGTTATGAAAAACTACGCCGCGAAGGGCAAAAAATAAGAGAGATGGAACGAAAAACGAAAATCGATGCCGAAACCGGCAAACAGGAACTGGTGATTACACGCGAATTTGATTTACCGCTGGAATTGCTGTTCAAGGCCTATGAAGATCCGGAGCTGATCGAGCAGTGGATGGGAACAAAAGTGGTGAAGCTCGAAAACAAAAAACACGGCAGCTACCGGTTTGTAACCACCGACCCGATGGGCAACAAACACGGTTTCAACGGAACGATCCATGAGTTCAGTCCGAATGCAAGGATTACACGCACCTTCGAAATGGAAAATGCACCCTTCGGCCCGCAGCTTGAATTCCTCGAATTTGAACAACTCACCGAAACGACCAGTAAACTGACCATGCAGGTGGTGTACCGTTCGGTGGAAATCCGCGACCAGCATCTGCAAATGCCGTTTGCGCAGGGAATCAATATGGCACATAACAGGATGGAAGAACTCCTGAAGAATTATCCATTATAAATGAATGATTAAACAGAACCGCCTTGATAATTGATAATCAACCAATTCATAATTAAATTACATGTCAAAAACAGCAAAAATTACCTATTGGGTTTCAACCGCCTGGCTGGCGTTGGGAATGCTTTCTACCGGGATCGTTCAATTGATCGGTATGGAAGAAGAAGCCGCGAAATTCCAATCGCTGGGATATCCGCTCTACTTGATGTCCATCATCGGTGTTTGGAAAATTCTGGGCGTCATTGTGGTATTGCTTCCGAAACTTCCTGTTGCAAAGGAATGGGCGTATGCCGGTTTTTTCTTTTGCATGTCGGGAGCGGCCGTTTCGCATATTGTTTCCGGAAGTCCGTTGAGCGAAATTTTTCCTTCCGTATTGTTATTCGTACTCACAATCGTATCTTGGTATTTCCGACCAGCATCACGGAAAGCAGTTGTGGCCGGCACTAATGAAAGAATATGAACCCGAAAGTAGATTGGTATTTTGAGAAAGCGGGCCAATGGCGAGAGGAATGTGAGCAACTGAGAGACATTGTGCTCGATTGCGGACTAAACGAAGAATTGAAGTGGGGTTGTCCCTGTTACACGCTTTCTGATGATAACCGAAAAAAAAGCAACATCGTTTTGATTCATACGTTCAAAGAATACTGTGCATTGCTGGTGTTCAAAGGCGTTTTGCTGAAAGATCCGGAGAACATCCTGATCCAGCAAACCGAAAATGTACAGGTCGCCCGACAGATCCGGTTTACAAATGTTGATGAAATCAGAAAGCTGGGACCGGTTTTGAAAGCTTACATTCACGAAGCTATCGAGGTGGAAAAATCGGGCGTAAAGGCGCCTTTGAAAAAGACGGTGGAATTTAGTATACCGGAAGAATTTCAGCAGAAACTGGATGAATTGCCGGCATTGAAAACTGCTTTCGAAGCATTGACTCCTGGCCGGCAGCGTGCATATTTACTCCACTTCTCGCAACCGAAACAAGCCAAAACACGCGAAGCGCGGGTGGAAAAATGCGTGCAGCTGATCTTTGACGGGAAAGGACTCAATGACTGATAAGCAGTCGTTTCCCCGATGAAGCGGTTGTTAAAAAAATCTATTTATGCCAGTGATTGCCACATCAGGCGAAAAACGGCTTTAGAAATAACGTTAGAAACAGTAACTTACAATCATGAATAAAAGCGTATTGTCGGAAAAGGAAAAAGAAGAGCTCCTGAAGGTGTTGAAAACCCGTTTTGAGAATAATATGGACCGTCACACAGGCCACGAATGGGCTGATGTTCAGGCAAGGCTGGAAGCGAAGCCGGAGAAATTGTGGTCGCTCAACGAAATGGAAGAAACCGGTGGCGAACCGGATGTTGTAGGCTTCGATCAGCAGGTAGGTGAGTACATTTTCTATGATTGTTCGGCGGAAAGTCCGAAAGGTCGCAGGAGCTATTGTTATGATCGCCAGGCGCTCGATTCACGCAAAGAACACAAGCCGGCCAACAGTGTGCTGGATGCTGCCGCCGAAATGGGAATAGAATTGCTGAGTGAATTTGAATACCGTGAATTGCAGAAACTCGGGAAGTTCGATCAGAAAACATCGAGCTGGGTGAAAACGCCTTCCGATATCCGCGAGCTGGGTGGTGCTATCTTTTGCGATCGGCGTTTCGGCCACGTATTCATGTATCACAACGGCGCAGAATCGTATTACGCAGCCAGGGGATTCCGTGGGTCGCTGAAAGTTTAATTTAAAATAGAGGTCATGGAAACAGCAGGAAACCGCGAAATCCGGGCCACCAAATCATTCAAAGTACCGTTAAACCTGATGTGGGATGCCTGGAGCAAAGCGGAGCACATTCCGCATTGGTTTGGCCCAAACGGGTTTACCTGCAAGGTACACACAATGGACTTCACCGAAGGCGGCGAATGGAACCTTACGCTGCATGGCGCAGACGGAAACGATTTTGAGAGTCGTAGTGTGTTCAGGGAAATTATCCCGTTCCGGAAGATTGTGGCTGAACACGTTAAGCTGCATGTCATCACAACGGTACTGTTTGAATTCAGCAACGAAGAAACACACCTCGATTGGTCGTTGGAATTTGATACGGCAGAAATGCGCGATGCCGCAGCGGAAACATATAACGTCGAACAGGGCCAGCTGGAGTCGATTGACAGGCTGGAGAAATACGTCGCCAAGCTGCTGACCAACGATTCGCAGTGACGATTCCCATGAAGGTGAAGGATGGGCTGAACGCAAAGAGCACTTGACATTTTTCACCACATCCACACAGATGGACAGGAAGACACAAAGTTTTTTTGAAGGATAGGTGTTTTAAGATCACAAAGGGATTTGACCTTCTTTCTATGTGTACTATGTGACCTATGTGGTTAAAAAATATTCGCCTTTGTGCTTTTTAGCAAGTCCATTTTGTTTTTTCTCTTACCGGATATCGTATTTTAGCTACCCTAAAACCAACAGCAGCGATGCCCGAAAAAGAACCCGAGACCTTTTACCCGAAAAGCCCTGAGGAATGGCGGTCCTGGCTGAGCGAACACCATGCTTCCAAACAATCGATCTGGGTGATTTATTACAAGAAAAACTCCGGTTTTCCGAGCATGTCGTGGAGCGAAGCTGTTGACGAAGCTTTGTGTTTCGGCTGGATCGACAGCACACGCCGTACGCTCGACGAACAGCGGTTCGTGCAGTTTTTCACGAAACGAAAACCCAAGAGCAACTGGTCGAAAATCAACAAAGCAAAAATTGAAGAACTGATTGCAAACGGGAAAATGGCCGCTGCCGGTTTGAAAAGCATCGAAATTGCGAAGCAAAACGGTTCGTGGAGCGTGCTGGATGAAGTGGAAGAACTCAGCATTCCCGGCGATTTGCAGCAGGAATTTGACTCGAACCCCGCTGCCGGAGCATTTTTCCTTGGTTTGAGCAAATCGATGAGAAAACAATTGCTCTATTGGATCATTTCAGCGAAACGGCCCGAAACCAGGCAGAAACGGGTTTCGGAAATTGTGGAGAATGCGAAACAGGGGTTGAAACCGAAGCAGTTTGGGTAGCTGCCGATACTATTTTTTCCTATTTTTACTCCACCATTCCATCACCTTAATTGTTACAACTATGATGAAATCACTTACCATCCTGCTATTCCTCTTCGTTTGCTCGTATTCCAAAGCCGCAATTATTTATGTCGACATCAACGCGACCGGCGCAAACAACGGTACCAGCTGGACAGATGCCTATACCGATCTGCAGACTGCTCTGAGCGTAGCATTTATCAACGATGATATCTGGGTGGCCAACGGTATTTACAAACCAACAGCTACGACCTCGCGCACAATCTCGTTTGTGATGAAAAACGGTGTGGATATTTACGGCGGATTTGCCGGAACCGAAACGGATGTCAACCAACGAAATATCAGCGCCAACCCGACCACGCTTTCGGGCGATATCGGTGCGCCGGGTGACAATACCGACAATACCTATAAAGTTGTGAAGGTCCAGAATTTTACCTCCACATTTGTGTTCGACGGTTTCCGGGTTTCGGATGGCTACGATGCTTCATCCAACGGAAAAGGGGCGGGTATTTACATCGCCAGCAATTCCAGCCAGCTGCTGACATTCAGAAACACGATTGTCTACAACAACTATGCTTACCATTCGGGTGGAGGATTAATCATCGATTTGTCGAATACCGCTTTCTACAACTGTGAATTCCTGTACAATTCCACGTATAATTACGGTGGCGGTGCGATTTTCGCTGACAATGTTTCCAATGTGACCATCAAGCTCTACGATTGTAAATTCATCGGTAACAGCGCCCGCGATGGTGCTGTCATCAATTTCGATGGGACCGAACTGATCATGGAACGCAACCTGATCACCAATAATTCTGCAAGTACGGGCAGTCTGATCAATGTGGATTATGATGTGACCAATTTCGAGATCAATAATTCCCTGATCATCGGAAACCAGATTGATGCGGAATTGGGTTCTCTTATCGATAGTTATACAAGCGATCCGAATTCCTCTTCGCTGACCAATGTAACGATTTGCCATAACAAGAATACATCTGGTCTTGGGCCTTACCATGAGGCCATTTACCAGACCAATTCAGCGATGGTAATCACCAACTGCATCATTTACGGCAACACGCCTTCCGATGTAAACGTGCAGATCGATCCGGGAAATACAGTTATCAACTCCATCGTTGAAAACGGATACGCTTCGGGAACGAACGTCATCAACGCCGATCCGCAGTTTGTGAACCCTTCCGCACTTGCGGCGGCTCCTTTTGATGCGTCTTCGTTTGATTATTCGTTGTTGATCACTTCTCCGGCGGTAAATACGGGGAACAATACCTATGCATTGCCGTTTAGCGTAGATTACCTGAATAATACGCGCATTCAGCAAGGGTATGTAGACCGCGGAGCCATCGAATCGCCGTTTGCAGATGTTGTTGCGCCTGTAGCGAGTTGTACGGGGGTGACTGTTTACCTGGATGCCAACGGTATCGCCACGATTGATTCATCGGATGTGGACGGCGGAAGCTACGACAACCTCGGCATTGCCACGATGACCGTTTCCGAAACAACTTTCGATTGTTCCGATATAGGGCCGAACCCGGTAACGCTTGTGGTAACCGATGCTGCCGGAAATTCCGATTCCTGTATTGCGGTCGTAACGATTGCAGATGATCTGCCGCCGTCAGTTTCCGTACAAAACGTGAGCGTTTACCTGGATCCTTCAGGCAATGCAGGCATTACGGTAAATGACGTGGTTCCTGTAATTACCGACAATTGCGGACTGGATACCGTTTTCCTGTCGCAAACTGCTTTCACCTGCGCCGATGCCGGACCGAATACCGTAAGTTTCACGGCTGTTGATCCAAGCGGAAATTCAACACAGGTACAGCTCACCGTAACGGTTATCGACACGGTATTCCCAACAGCCATTGCGCAGAATCTTACGGTTTACCTCAACAACAATGGAACCGTTAATTTCACAGCTGCCCAGATCAATAATGGGTCAAGTGATGATTGCGGTATTGCTTCTATGAGCATCCAACCGAACAGTTACAATTGCAACGGTATCGGCCCGCATACGGTGACATTGACGGTGACGGATGGTTATGGAAATGCATCAACAACTACTTCTACGGTAACCGTACTGGATACGATTGTTCCGATCACCATCGGGCAAAACATCACCGTGAGCCTTTCGGTTTCAAATCCATACGTCATTACAGCCGCTGATCTCAATAACGGAAGTGATGACAATTGCTCGTTTACGCAGTCAATTGACATCAACTCATTCAATGCGCCCGGAGTTTATACCGTCGAATTGACAACCACCGACGGATCGGGCAATAGTAGCAGCGGTTTTTACCAGGTAACGGTAGTTACTTCGGGAGTTGGGATCGAAGAAAATGAGGGCATTGTTTCTTCCGTGCATCCGAATCCCACAACCGGCGAAGTGAAAGTTGAATTATCGGCTCCGGCAGCAAATGTCAAGGCACGCATCCTGGATCTGACCGGCAAAGTAGTCAGCGAAAAAACCTTCCAGCATTCCGGTGAATTCAAGCTGTTAGTAGAAGGAGCACCGGGCGTTTACATTCTGGAGATCAGTACGTCGGAAAACGAATGGTCGAAAACAAGGATCGTGAAACGTTGATGCTCAATTTACCGCCATACGACGCTTTTCCGACTGTCTCGGATGGAACCGTTACCCTGTGTGAAATCCTGCCATCCGACCTGGAAAGTTTGCTGGAGATTTCAATGTATGATGGTCAAAAAGCGGCTTCGGTTGAGGAAGCACTGGAAATGCTGCAAAAAATCAATGCCAATTACCAATCCGGCGATTCCGTTCATTGGGCAATCCGCGACAATCCAAGTGGTCGTCTGGTGGGCACATGTGGTTATTACCGCGGTTTTGAAAACGGGGGAGAACTGGGTTGCGTGTTATTGCCGGAATTCAGGGGAAAAGGTTTTATGACCAAGGCTTTGCAGCTGGCAATTGGTTTCGGCCTGAAAACAATGAAGTTACAACGGGTTTATGCGATCACCACAAGTTCCAATCACAAAGCAATGGCATTGCTGGAGCGGATCGGTTTTGTGAAAACAGCAGACCGGGAAGGTGAAGAGGTGGAATACAGTTTGAAGCAATAGCACGTTGTCATTTGTCATGCAGCGCAGCCAACGTATTTGTGATGCATTACGTCTTAAAACCCTATGATGAAACAATTATTCAACCGTTACCGGAATTTTAGTCTATTCGTGTCAGTTTTGCTGTTTAGTTTGTTTACGCAGGCACAATGGCAGCAGACCAATGGCCCCTATGCTTCCGGTATCACGGGGTTCGCAAGTGTCGGACAGGTTGTTGTTGCCGGAACGGATTCCGAAGGAATGTTTGTAACTTCCGATAACGGCGATAACTGGTCGGAGGCAAATAACGGTTTGGGAAATTTGTCCGTACTGTCAGTTGCAACCAACGGATCGAACATATACGCCGGCACCATCGGTGGATTGTATCTTTCCACAGACAACGGATCCGGTTGGAATTTGGTGACAAACGGTTTACCTGCATCGCCCGTTTTATCGGTTTGCCCGTTTGGAGATACTATCGTTTGCGGCACAACCACCGGAACATATATTTCTACGGACAATGGCGTAAACTGGACGCTTTCCGCCAGCGGCTTACCTCTCAATACGCATACACTTAGTGCAACAATCATGGGTACAGACCTGTTCATGGCCACCACAAACGGAGTGTTTAAATCCATCGACTCGGGAGCTAACTGGACAGTTGCAAACAATGGTTTAACCGATACGTATGTATTCTCCATCGCCAACAATGGATCCGTACTTTTTGCCGGAACAGCAACGGGTGTTTTTCGCTCTGTTGACAATGGTGCAAGCTGGGAAACTGCCAACAACGGATTGGTGAACACGCACATCAATGCTTTCCTGGCAGATGGCGCCGGGATGTATGTTGCTACAAACCAAGGAATCGGTTTTTCCGGCGACAATGGTGTAACCTGGGTGGTAGCGAACAATGAATTGAATGCAACCAGAATCAACGAATTGTATAAAGACGGATCATCGTTGCTGGCGGGAACCGGTTTCGGAGCTTTTATTTCTGCCAACGGCGGAGCTTCCTGGTTGTCTGTGAATGATGGGTTCAAAAGAGCTGAAGTTTTTACCCTGACCATTTCCGGTACAGAATTGTATGCAGGAACCGATCACGGATTGTATGCCACTACAGATAATGGAGTAAACTGGTTGCCGCACAACAACGGACTTACCGAATCCTATGTCAATTCCATTGCGGTGGCAAATACAGGGCTTTATGCGGGAATCACTTCCGGTTCTATCAGCAGGTCGACTGACAACGGCGCCACCTGGCAGGATCTTGGAGACGGGTTGGCTGATAACCTCGTTGGTTTGGTAGTCATCAGCAACGATACCGTTTTTATTCAAAACGCCGGAAGCCTGCTCTATTCTGTCAACGACGGGGCATCCTGGAATTTCAGTTGTTGCGTTAACCCGAAATCACTGTTGTTTAGTGGTTCCACGTTATTTGCCGGGACTTTCTTCAATGGGATTTATGTATCCGCTGACCATGGCGTTACCTGGACAGCTTTGGCCACCGGCGTGCCTTCAGATGCGGAAGTATATGCCCTTGCTGAGAGGGGAGGCATCATTTACGCAGGAACCAATAGTGGCGTTTACAAATCCACAGACCATGGGAACAGCTGGAATGCTGTGAATTCCGGTTTGATGAGCCTGCAGGTCAACTCGTTGGCCGTAAATGGGGACCAGGTCTTCGCAGGGACCGACCAGGGAGTCTTTTTATCCACTGATGGCACTAACTGGCAACCGATAAACGAAGGGCTGCAGGATTTGGTAATCCATAAGGTTGTATTGAGTGCAACCACCATTTTTGCCGGAACTGGAACAGGCGTCTGGTCGAGAAATCTTGGCGAATTGGAATTGTCGGAAAACACGCTGTTTTCAAAAACAGTTTATCCTAACCCAACTTCAGGAACGGTTTCCATCCAACTTTCAACGGCGGGAACCGTAATCCTTTACAGTACTGACGGTCAGAAGATAACTTCATGGAAATTGAATAAAGGCGAAAATGCCGTCGTGTTGCCGACTGAATTGACGGAAGGTATTTATTACCTGGAGATCCCGGATGGTAATGCGCAAATGCGTTCGGAAAAATTGATTTACCTAAAATAATCCGCGACCGGTTTCAAACGTTTATTTTTGGTATACTTTCGGGTATTACTTGTTGTTATGCACAAATTCGTAGAACATTTTCACAGAATTTCGCCGCTTTCCGAAGCAGAAATAAAAGCCATAGAGTCGGCCATGAGTATAACGACCTATCCGAAAGGAACGCTGTTGCTGAAGGAGGGACAACAATCCGTCGACAGCTACTTTATCCTCGAAGGCTGTATTCGTGAATACCTCATGATTGACGGCGAGGAGAAAACCACCAATTTTTTCACCGAAGAACAATGGGTGATTTCCACCAACAACTTTACGTCGAACGATACTCCGCAACATTACCTGGTATGTGCCGAAGATACCGCCCTGGTTGCCGGCAACGAACAGCAGGCACAGGAAATGTTCCGTTCGTTCCCGCGTTTTGAAACCATTTCCAGGATGGTGGTGGAGGCTGTTTTTAACGAACAGCGCAACCTCCTGACATCCTACCTGACGGATTCGCCGGAGCAACGTTACCGGAAGCTGCTCAAATCCCGTCCCGACTTGTTTCAGCGCATTCCTCAATACCAGCTGGCCAGTTACATCGGCGTGAAACCCGAATCTCTCAGCCGCATCCGGAAACGGTTGTCGACCGAAAGTTGAAGGTTCGCCGGATTAACAACTGATCACCACATTTCCCTTCTTTTTCCCGCTTTCCACGTAACGATGCGCTTCCGGCAATTCCTCCAGTTTATAGGTTCGGTCAATCACCGATCTGAATTTCCCTTCGGCCATCAGCACAGCGATTTCTTCCAGGTAAGCCAGCCGTTTTTTTGCCGGCAACGCCCCGGTGGCTGAAAACTTCACTTTTTGTTTCCCGATAATGGACTGTAAGAGTGACCGGAAAAGCAGGGGAAAGCTCATGACGGAAGAAAGGTAAATTCCTTCGGGTGAAAGTACTCCCCGGCATTCGGAAAACGAACTTTTTCCGGATGTATCGAAAATGATGTCGTAGCATTTGCCGTTTTGTGTGAAATCGGTTTGGGTATAATCAATTACGTGATCGGCACCGAGTGACTGCACCAGTTCCAGGCCGGCTGTACTGCAAACACCCGTAACTTCTGCTCCCATACATTTGGCGTATTGGACGGCGTACGTTCCCAGGCTGCCCGATGCACCATTGATGAGTATGCGGTCATTCGGTTTGATCGCCGCCAGGCCTTTCAGGAAATTGAGCACCGTGACGGCACTGCTGGTAACCGGTGCGGCCTCTTCGTAGGAAACGTTCGCGGGAATGCGGGTTATCACATCATGGACATTCACACAAACAAATTCGGCATTGCAACCCAGGGCAGTGGTTCCGCCAAAAACATTGTCGCCGACAGCGAATGTACTAACCGACTCACCGATAGCCACAACTTCACCCGCAAAATCAAAGCCAAGTACCGGTTTTTTGGGTTTTGTGAGCCCAAGGTACAATCGCCCGATTTTCGGTTTTCCCGTACGCATCATAATATCAGCCGCCGTAACATCGGTTGCATAATTGCGAAGCAGAATTTCATTTGCTTTGGGTGAAGGAATAGGGGATATAGTCGGTTGTAAAACAGCTGCGTCGCCGTAATTGGTTGCCGTAATTTTGTTCATTTTACCTGTTAACATCTTTCATCGTTTAATTCTCAGGCAAAGGTATTTCGGGTGTCTTCCTTATCTCGTTGACTTGGGTTAAGAAATTCCGGACTTCCACTCATTATAGCTGCAAACCATGTTGAGGAACGGATATCGTCTGACAAACTGCCTGGTTAGGTTGATTTCATGGAATCTATTTAGTAGGTTTGAGAGCACATATCACTAAACCCCGAATAGGAATGGAAAAAACATTAGCCGAAAAGAGAACCGCTGCTCGCAAAGCACTTGGAATTGACGAAGAAGACAAACTGATCCTGAGCCTTGACGGCGGTGGAATTCGTGGAATCATGACCTTGCAGCTGCTCAAAAAAGTGGAGGAAATTGCAGGAATCCCTTGCTACCAATTGTTTGACATGGTGGCCGGAACATCAACCGGGGGCATCATTGCCGGACTGATAGCTTCCTCGAAAACGGCTGTTCAGATCGAGAAACTCTACATTGACCTGGTGACCGAAGTGTTCAAAAAGAAAAGCGTGCTGGCCACCAGGACGCTCAACCCACCTTTGTATGACAAGGCCAATTACCGCAAAGCCCTCATCGATGTGGTCGGTGATATCACCCTGCAGGATGCCTGTACGAATTCGGAAATCGATTTGCTCATCACTTCAAAAGATATTGCGGCGGGCGAAGAAACCTTCTTTACCTGTTTTCAGCACAACGGCCATTTTTCGGGTACCTATAAAGACGTGCTGCTGCGCGCGGTGATGGAAGCCACCATGTCGGCCCCGACCTATTTTACGCCGCTGGAACGTTTTGTAGACGGCGGAACAACGACTTACAATAACCCGTCACTGTCGGCCGTGATGGAAGCTGTTCATTATGGTCCGAAAGGCAAATACGACCTGTCGAAACTGACCATGTTCAGCTTCGGTACCGGAACATCCATCGAATTCATCAACCCGAACGATACGGCAAACCCGAAAGGATTGGACATGCTGTTCTGGTTAGACCTGGTAATGCGCGAATCAAGTCAGGATGCCAGCGATATGCAGAACAACCTGATCCGTTCGGGACTGATCCCGGAACTCGATTACCGCCGTTTCCAGCTGTCGCTGGATACCCGCACCATGGAAAAATTGCCCAATCGCCGCATCGAACCGATCAAAAAATCGAAAGCGGAATGGCTGCGCGACCTGACCGATAAAGACCTCAAAGGAATCGACCTCGACGACGTGTCGAAATTTTCGCTGATGAAAACCATCGGTGAAGCCATGGTCGACTTTATCATGGAAGAAGGCCATGCCTTTAAAAAAGACCTCTGCGATGCCAAAAAACGCGATTTGCTCGTAACAGCCTTTGGTGATGTGGAACGCATTAAGAAACAAATGAGCGATCCGAAGTGGCTGAAGGATTTTGAGAGCTGATAAGAATGCAGAATGAAAATGTAAAATTGAAAAGGGGAGAATGATGAATTGAAAAATGATCAATCATTATTCTTGCCTTGATAATTTTCCAATTCATAATTGATAATTTCTTTCCCCAACTTTTCAATTTTACATTTTCAATTACTTTTGGTCTATGAACCAGGAACAAATCCTCTATCTCTCCATAGGAAACCAACTCCCCGAAGCAGTTGAAAGCCAGTTGTTTGGTAAACCGTGTTTTAAGGTCAACGGCAAAGCGTTCATTTGTTTGTTTCATAATGAAATGGTGTTTAAACTGCCCGATGAAGCCAGAAAGGAAGCTTTGAGCCTTGATGGTGCGCAGTTATTTGATCCGTCGGGTAAAGGTCGGCCGATGAAAGAATGGGTGCAGGTGCCGTTTCATTACCAGGATAAGTGGCAGCGGTTTGCAAAAGAAGCGCTGGCGTTCGTTGCAGCTGGGTAAGACGAGTAAATCGGGGTTCGTTCCCAAAGAATGTTAATAGTTCAGCGTTTCACCAACGTTCGTCCTTCTTTTTCGCGTTTCGGCTGTATACCCAATAAATACCGAAACTATGAAACGCAAAACCATCACTTTAACTGCGGCTTTACTGTTGCTGGGCGGCTGTGCACAATCAACCGATAACAGCGGTCAGTCGGAACGAAAATTGAACGGGCCGCAGGCAGAAGTACAAAGTATTGATGAAAGTTCTGCCAGTACTCCCGCGGGAAACGAAACGGCAACTTACGTTCCTTCATCAGCTGCTGTCGAAACCGGGACAGATTCCTCGCGCCGTTTTATCCGCACAGCCAACCTGAAATTCAAAGTAAAAAATGTGATCGGCGCAACGTATGACATCGAAGAGATCGTAAGGTCGCACAATGGCTTTGTTACGTTTACCGAAATGCGCAGCAATATCGATGAGGTTGACACGCGTGCTGTCAGCGTCGATTCATCACTGGAAATAACCCGTTATACCATTACCAACTCACTCGTTTTGCGGGTCCCGAACAAGCTGCTCGACACGACCTTAAAAGACATCGCCCGCAACATTGACTACCTGGATTACCGCGTCATTAAGGCTGAAGACGTTGCGCTGAGCATTCTTGAAAAACAACTCACACAACGACGTGCCGCGAAGAGCGAACAACGTTTGTCCAACACCTTCAACGGCAACAACAAGGTTGATCCGGCCGCTGCTGCCGAATTGCAGAACAGGCAGGACGAAGCAGCCGACAATGCGATGATCGAAACGCTGAAACTGAACGACCAGATCGCGTACAGCACAATCCGGCTTGAAATTTACCAGCGCCAGGGAATCAAACGCGAAATGGTAGCCAGTATCAAATTACCGGATGAATACCGACCGGGAATCGGGAGCCGTTTTGCCGATTCATTCGCTTTCGGATGGGAGGTGATCGTGGAATTGGTGTTGCTTCTCACAAAGCTCTGGGTGTTTCTTGTTCTCGGAATAGCAACGCTTGTGGCGTATAAGAGAGGATTGTTTTCGGCGAAAAAATAATGTCGAATTTTGAATGGAGGCTTTTGTTCAGAAGTATGGTCGTTTTCCTGAACCAGGTTTTGAATGATCAATTATGAATTGAAAAATGATCAAGGAAGCTCAGCAAAAAGAAATGGCCCTGATAATTCATAATTGATCAATTTATAATTCGGACCTGATCAACTCAAAATTCAGCATTCAAAATTCAACATTGCAATGTGTTTTTTTGAGCCTAGAAACGTTTTTTTGTGATTTAATGAAATAATAAGTCGCAAGAGGCTTGCTATTTCAATTCATTTTTTATTTTTGTTCATAGCTCTGGACCGGAGCGGACCCTAATTAACATTATTCACTATGAACAGACTCGATAAGAAAAATCACGTATTGTATTAGCTTAACCTGTTAGCATTCCCTGATTGGCTGTTCTTCCGGCATTTTCAGCGATTCCAATAGTTATAGTTACCGGTCTTCCGGGAAATCACATTCATTGATAACACACGATCGCTTTTCGATCATTAAACACCACTATTTGCATGTTTGACGAAGTATTCGTTTTAATCAAAAATAAACTCAACAGCTTTTTCAATAGTTATATTGAAAACAATGGTGGTGGAAACGGTTTCCAGGAATACGTAACGTTCCTCGAAGGCGAAAAGATCGATCCGCTGGTAATCCCGGTCAATAAAGTCACACCGATCCTGGTCAATATCGAAGAAGAAAAGGTCCTGCGAATGGCCGATCGCTACGAAGGCTCGCTGCGCAACGGTAAACGTACCGACATCAACCCTTCGATCCGTGTCAATATGCTCATTTTGTTCGTGTCCAAATTCAGCAACTACGAACAATCGCTCAAATTTTTATCACTGATCATCAAGTGTTTTCAGAATACGCCTGTGTTCAACCACGAAAACACCCCTACACTGAACCCTGAAATTGAACGCCTGCGCATGGAGCTCATTACCCTGCCCATCAACCAGCAGAATGAACTTTGGAATGCCCTGCGGACCAATTACCATCCTTCGGTGGTATACAAAGTAAATCTTCTGGTATTCCACGATGATCTTTCCGAACAAGATTACTACGAAGTAGAAGAAATAGTAGTGAAACCACCAATCCACCTGAATCAGCAAAACGATGGCAATAACAAATAAACCTTTAATACAAACAATTTAATTTAAAACTTATGGCGACTTACAGAACTCCGGATGTGTACATCGAAGAGACCTCCACGCTGCCACCTTCCGTGGCGGAGGTGTCAACGGCAATTCCGGCCTTTTTGGGCTACACTGAACTGGTGACTGATCCTAATGGTGACGATTTAACCTTTGTTCCGACACGGATTAATACCATGTTGGATTACATTGCAATTTTCGGAAAAGCGGATCAATTGAACTTCACGGCAACCGCTAATGAAGACAATGTGCTGATCTCGGTAGAAAAAGATGCCGCAGATCAGCAGCACAAATTGTATTATGCGCTTGACCATTACTTCAAAAACGGCGGAGGCACCTGCTATGTCGTAAGTTTGGGTGCTTACAAAACAAAGGCAAAAGCCGATTTCACGAAAGGGCTTGCTGCACTTGAAAAAGAAGACGAGCCAACGCTGATCGTTTTGTCGGAAGCAACTACGCTCAACAGCCAGGATTACCACGACTTGTGCCAGGATGCCCTGAACCAGTGCGAAAGCCTGAAAGACCGTTTCTGCATCTTTGATGTTCAGAACGATAAAGACGGGGTGAAAAACTTCCGTAACATTGTCAACAATAACCTGAAATACGGTGCGGCTTATTATCCGTATGTACAGACTTCTATCGTTTACCAGTACGATGAGAAAAATGTAACCGTAACAGGTCAGTCAGCGTCAACTCCTACCACTAAAACGTTTACGTACCAGAATGATGTATTGAAAGTAGAATTTACCGGTCCGGTAGACGCTACACCAACCGTTGAAGCAGTTAAAAATGCGGGAATTTCGTTCGTGAAAGATGCAACCAATAAACTGACTATCAACTTGTCGAACACAGCTGCCGACAATACCGGTACAGCCATTGCCGATGCCTTTACAGCATGGGATGGCGCTGCCGCTTCCGGATTTAAGATCACGGTAGTGGACGGTACTAAAAAACAGGCTGCTTTGGCAGCTACGGCTTTGACCGCTCCGGCACCGGCTTCAACCTCTGCCAGCAAGAACCTGACTGCTATCCGCGATACAAGTACCACACTTTACAATGCTATCAAAACGGAATTGGGCAAAATGCGCGTCGTGTTGCCGTCTTCGCCAGCTGTAGCAGGAGTTTACGCAACTGTTGACCGCACGCGTGGTGTATGGAAAGCGCCTGCAAACGTAGCGCTTAACAGCGTTGTAAACCCGATGATCAAAATTTCAGCATTGGAGCAGGAATCCTTGAACGTGGATGCCGACAGCGGAAAATCGATCAACGCTATCCGTACGTTCGTTGGGAAAGGAACCCTTATCTGGGGAGCACGCACATTAGCGGGTAACGACAACGAGTGGCGTTATGTTCCGGTTCGCCGTTTGTTCAACATGGTGGAAGAATCGAGCAAGAAAGCATCTGCTTTTGCCGTATTCGAGCCAAACGATCCTTCCACATGGTTGAAAGTAAAAGGAATGCTCGACAGTTACCTGTATGGTTTGTGGCAGCAAGGTGCATTGGCAGGTTCCAAGCCGGAAGCAGCTTACTTCGTACACGTAGGTCTTGGTAAAACAATGACTCAGCAGGATATCCTGGAAGGCCGCATGATCATCGAGATCGGTATCGCAGCAGTGCGTCCGGCGGAATTCATTATCCTGCGCTTCTCACACAAACTCCAGGAAGCTTAATTAACTCATTTTATTAAACGATAAATAACTAGCATTATGGCAATTGCAAAAGACCAGATAAAAACGGATTATCCGCTACCGGTATATAATTACAGAGTCGATATCGGCTCGGAAACCGTTGCTTTTTCAGAGATTTCCGGGTTGGAAATCGCCCTGGAAGCCATCACGTATAAAGAAAGCCAGGTTGCCTCAGGCATCGCGGGACCAAACCGCATGTACATGCCCGGAAACCCGAAACCGCTGACCGTTACCATGAAAAAAGGATTGGTGGTTGCGAAAAGTATTCCCGTATTGTACAACTGGATCCAGAGTACAGAGCTGAACCGCATCGATAAGAAAGACATCACTGTTCACTTATGCGATGAAAAAGGTGAATCTGTGGTGCGTTGGAAAGTCATTGATGCATTTCCTACCAAGTTGTCAGCTCCAAGTTTCAACGCCAATACCAACGAGGTGGCTATCGAGACAATGGAACTAATGGCAACGCGCATGGAAATGAGCGAAGGGTAATTAGTAGTCAGGGAAATGGCAGGGCGCGTTTGCGATTTTTCGCAACGTGTCCTGCGTATACCCGCTATTGCCCGACAGGATACAATTTACGCTAACAGGTAAGCACACATGGCACTTGACAAACAACAACTTGCAACGAAATATCCGATTCCTGTCTACAATTACAAAGTTACGGTGGGTACGGATGTCATGGCCTTTTCGGAAGTTTCCGGGTTGAACATGGAATACGATAAAGTAATCTACAAAGACGGTTTTTCGTACCTCAATGGTATGAACATCATTCGTGCGCAACCTAAGGAAGTGTCCATCACGTTCAAAAGAGGTATCCTGTCCAAACACAAGGAATTGTACAATTGGATGGATGCCAAGACCAAGAAAGACCTGTTCGTCGATTTGTGCGATCCGCAGGGCATAGCACTTGTGCGCTGGAAAGTGCGAAAAGCATTTCCGCTGAAACTGGAAGCTCCGTCGTTCAACGCGGGAAGTAATGATGTTGCCATCGAGCAGTTACAGGTGGTGGCCCAGGATTTAACGATAGAATACTACTAGCATTATGTCATTGACCAATATATTGAACATGGACCCGCCATTGGTGCACCGTTTCGGGGTGTTCTTTTTCGCGGGTGGCATTATTCCCAACCCGATTGATATCCGGTTCCAGAAAGTATCCGGACTGGGTGCTGAAATCACACTTGATACGATCCAGGAAGGGGGAGAAAACCTGTATTCGCACCGGATTCCGAAACGGGCCAGTTACAATAACCTGGTGCTTGAGCGCGGACTCATCGTAGGCTCGCCGCTCAACATTGAATTCAATGTGGCATTCTCGATGTACAAATTCGCACCTTCCAATGTGCTGGTAACCCTGTTCAATGAAGACAGTATTCCGATGGCCGGCTGGTTTTTTACAAAAGCTTACCCGGTGAAATGGTCTACTTCCGACCTCGACGCTTCGGCCAACAGTGTAGCGATTGACAGGCTGGAACTGGCTTATACACGTTTCCAGGCAATTAAATTGTAGAGCGATGGCAGTAGAAATCAGAGAACTGATCGTGAAAGCCGTGATCACTAAAGGTGGCCGGAAAGGAAAAGTGGATACACAGCTCAACCAGGATAAAGTGGTGCAGGAATGTGTAGACCAGGTATTAAAGATTATTCGACGAACCAATAAACGCTGATTGTGGGATTACTGAATTTATTCAAGCTGGAAAAACTGAAGATCCAGGTCTTTGCCGACCGGGCGCGTCTTGGTGCCCCGGCTTCAACGTTCGAGGTCATGTTTAACCCCGAATCGTATTCGGAATCGTATGAAAATGTGTTCCAGGAAACACAGGCCGTCAATACCAGCGGTGCAGAGGCAAAATATGCAATGAGCCGGCCTGCCGACCTGACGCTGAAACTCATCATCGATGGTACCGGTGTTTCGACCTATGGCATTACCAATGTGCTGGGCGGAAAGATGGACGTATACAAGAAAGTGGATGACTTTCTCCAGAAAACCTCCTACATGGACGGTAAAACGCATGAACCCAAATTTTTGATCGTTTCCTGGGGAAAACTCAACTTTTCGTGCCGCTTAAAAAGCGTGACGATCAACTATACGCTGTTCGACAACAGTGGTATACCGCTCCGGGCCGAATTGAACGCGGTATTTATCAATGATATCGAAACCAAAAAGCGGCTCAAAAAAGAAAACAAAAGTTCACCCGACCTCACACACTGGCGCGTTGTGCAATCACACGATACGCTGCCGCTGATGTGCGAAGAAATTTACGGCTCACCGCATTATTACATACAGGTAGCCAAAGCAAACAAACTCAATAAATTCCGCGACCTCGTTCCGGGGCAGGAATTGTTTTTTCCACCAATTAGCAGTTAACCAATGGGCGTAGTAACAGCAAGCATATTGCAGAATGGTAAGTTGATCAAACCCGAGTTTGAGCTGCTTTCCATTGATATCATGCGCGAATGCAACCGCATTCCTGTTGCCGAGTTGGTCTATGCCGACGGAAGGCCCGAGAAAAAAGAATTCCCCCTCAGCGACAGCAACTTCTTCCAGGCCGGAAAGGAAATTGAAATCAGGCTGCGTTACGAAGGAAAAGCCGAAAAGGAAAAAACCGTGTTCAAAGGAGTTGTTTTGGGACAGTCATTGCGCATGAGTACCGATGCCTGCCTGTTACAGGTGGAATTGAGTGACACGGCCGTGAGAATGACGGGCTCGCGCAAAAGCAACATCTTCGAGGAAATGAAAGATACGGACGTGATCGGAAAGCTCATCACGACTGCCGGACTGACCAAAGAAGCCGTTGATGCAACCAAGGTGACCCACAAACGTTTGGTGCAGTACCACGCTTCGGATTGGGATTTCCTGCTTTGCCGGGCAGAAGCCAATGGCTTGTTGGTTATGTGCAACGACGGTAAGCTCGCCGTGAAAGCTCCCGACCTGAGTAAAAGCGCTGTCAAGACCTTCAAATTCGGTATCGATGAAATTTATCATTTCGAGATCGAATCCGATACCCGCAACCAGCGAACGGCCATTAAGAGTGCCGCTTACGATATAAAAACCCAGAAGCTGACCGATCCGGTTTCAGCCAAGGCATTCAAGCTCGATCAATCCGGTTTGAACAACTCCATGGTCAACAAACCGATGGGCAATGCCGAAGAAATGCTCATTGGCGGCGCGGCGCTCAATACAGGCGAAGCACAGGCCTGGGCCGACGCGACAATGCTTAAAAACAGGCTTTCCATCCTGAAAGGAAGCATGCGCATTCCCGGAACTGGAGATTTTCTGGTGGGCGACGTGATTGAATTGGAAGGCATGTCAAAGCTGTTTTCAGGGAAAACGATCATCACCGGCATCCGTCACCAGGTGAATACCACCGAAGGTTGGTTTACGGAGATCCAGTTCGGGATCACGGCCGAAAGGTTCACGAATCTTTACCCGGTAAACGAAACGCCGGCCGCAGGATTACTTCCGGGGGTAAACGGCTTGCAAATCGGTATTGTCGAGAAGTTTGAGGAAGATCCGGAAAAGGAATTCAGGGTAAAAGTGCGCATTCCGGCCATTGAAAGCAAAACCAATGCTGTCTGGGCGCGTCTCGGATCGCTCGATGCAGGGAAGGAGCACGGTGCTTTCTTTTTCCCTGAAACAGGCGATGAGGTCATCCTGGGCTTTTTCAACGATGATCCGCGTCAGCCGGTCATCCTCGGATCGCTCTACAGCTCGGTCAATGCACCGATGATCAAGCCTGCCGATAAAAATCCGCTCAAAGGATTTACCAGCAAAAAGGGGCTTAAGATCACCTTCGATGACGAAAAAAAGATCATGACCCTGCTGACTCCGGGTAAACAAAGCATCGTGATCGACGACGATAAAAAAACAATGGAGCTCACCGACGCCAACAAAAACAAAATTCTGCTGAGCAAAGATGGCGTGCAGATAGACAGTGCGAAAGATTTTATCCTCAACGCCAGTAAGGGAGATGTGAAGATCACTTCAGGCAAAAAAGTGGAAATCTCGGCAAAACAGGTAGAAGTAATTTAAAACAGTAAATACAACGAATCATGGAAGAAGTAAACATTCGGTTAAACATTAACGAAGTCAACACCATTCTCGAAGCACTGGGCAATTTGCCTTATGGCAGGGTTTATCAGCTGGTTGTGAGTATCCAAAACCAGGCGCGTGAGCAATTGGGTTCAAACGGGGCCGCTGAGAACGCTCAACCGGAGGCAATGATGTCGCAAAACGGGAAAAGCAAATAAAGCACAATTAACGCAACGGTTATGGACAAGAAGGATGCATTTTTAGGAAAAGGCTGGGCATTTCCGCCGGCATTTTTTGCCAATGGTGCCGAAGTCGAAATGGTATCGGACGAGCAGGACATTCTGCAAAGTCTGAACATCCTGCTTTCAACTACCCTGGGAGAACGCTCATTGTTTTCTTCCTACGGCAGTGACCTCAACCGCTTTATGTTCGAGGAAGCTGACCAGGGAATGGTCAACGGTATCCGCAGCATGATCGAAGATTCCATCCTCAACAACGAATCGCGCATTGAAGTGACCGACCTGGATGTTTCGGTGAGTGATTCCACGGAAGGGTTGGTACTCATCTCGATCGAATACATGATCCGTACGACCAATACGCGGTACAACCTTGTTTATCCGTTCTACCTACAGGAAGCGTCCATTTAACTTAAAAACAAACGGCTATGAGCGATTTTATTATCCAGGAAAACGACCAGGTCATCTTCATACCGGCTTTTGGAGCAGCGGTGGTGACGGTGCAGCCCGGGATAATGAAAGCAACGGGGAAAACAACGCAGGGCGGCATGAAAATCTGCGTGGTAGGCGACGAATCACAGCTCTCCGTTCCGGGATGCTCTTACATGACACCGTCGTATCCCACACCGGGGGTCGGGACGATCAAAATTGAAAAGCTGGCGGGAAACCAGCAGGCGAAAAAAACCAAAAGCGGAGGCAAAAAAGTCATTCTGAAAGGCGGAATGCTCAAAGCCAAGTTTGAGGTGCAAACGCCGGCACAGGACCCCAAGCCGGTAGCTTCAGGCGGCTCACCCATTCCGGACAGCACACCGAGCTATTCGGGGCAGGGAAGTTTTGTGACAACCAATATCAAATTTAAAGGCAGTTAACAACATCTATAAAGAGGCAACAGCATGATTAGTGGTATAAAACCGAAGGAACTACTGTTCAGGGATGGCACCAGCCAGTCTCAACGGCTGAATAATGCATTGGACCCTGATTCGATCCGGGTAGATGAGCGGCAATTGGCTGATTTTATCCGCTATGCACAGGATTTTGCAAGTAAACTGCAGTTTTTTAATGAGGAGAATGAACTGGCGGGAACCTGGGAAGGTTTCCTGATCGATGATTATACAGGCTACAAAGGAGTAGCTGAGGAAGAAACTAAAAAAGAGCTTCGCGAAAAATGGCTGAAGGAGCTCATTACCTATGTCGAAAACCCTGAAAAGTTTGCCGACAACCAGGAAATGATCCGCAAATTTGCCCGTCCGCATCTGGCGCTTTTTGTCACGTTCCTGCAATTGCTGGGAACGATCCAGCAGCAAATGAACGGGCTGAGCAAGCGTCACCTCGATTATTTTTACCGCCAGGTACTCGGATTATCCGAACGGAAACCGGTACCCGATGTGGTCAATGTAATCATCGACCTGGCCGACGACGTACAGGATTACCAATTGCAAAAAGGAGTGCTGCTTTCGGCGGGACGCGACAGCCAGGGGCAGGAGCTGATCTACGAAATTGATGCCGATACCATGATCAACCGGGCACAGGTAGATGAAATCCGGAATATTTACACCGAATTGAAAATTACCGGGCTGCGCGAGATCCGTGAGTTCAATGGCACAGAACCCGATAGCGGACTAATGGCCGTTTTCCAAATGGCGCTGGGCCAACCCGAACCAATGGACCCGCTGCCATTGTATAAAAACAAGGCGGCAAACCTGAACACGCTGGTGACCGACCTGGGTAAAAACGACAACGCTGCGATTACCTATATCAAAGAGCAATTGATGCTGAAAACGGAGGATTTCAGCCTGATCATGTCGCTCGACAATGAATCCGATGATGAGAACTGGAGCAATGCCTACGCAATCCTGGAAAAGGCGTACCAGGATAAAGTGACGGCAAATCGCCAGAAAACACTTGAAACGATCCATAAAGCCGAAGCGGATCCTTCGAAAGGATTCCTCAACATGTTCAAGTACGCATTGGGTTCCCCGAAGCCGAATGACGACTTGCCGTTCTATGAAAACCAGCCCGTTGACGCGACCAGGCTGCAGCTGATTTATGATGACCTTACCGGGAAAGATTCCACGAAGGCTGCCGAAGCATTGTCGTATGTAAACGCTTCGCTGTTTATGTCGAAGCCGCACTATGAAAAATGCCTTGAGACATTCATCATTAGCCTGCTGCCCAACCGGACGGTGGACTGGAAGCCAGTTTATTCACTCGTTGAAGTGGCTCAAAGCGATAAGTACGATTTTGCACCGGGGGTGCCGCAGCAAATTGATTACCTGAATATTTACACCGTAAAAGATGCCCGTAAAACAGCATTTACGGCTCCCGGAGAAGAAGGAGAAAGCAGCGTACGTTTTAAAACCTTCGGAAAACAGCTAACTCCCGTAGAGAACGACCAGGTGGCACCGGCATTTATCGGTTTGGCAGTAGCTTCGCCGCAGCTTTTGCTCGAAGAAGGTAGCCGTACGATTACTATGGGAATTGTTTTTGACAATCCTTCAGCGGGAACGACGCTGAAAAAACTACAGAAACTCAAATCTCCGCTGGCATTTTACCTGAGCAACTCCAAGGCATGGATCAAAGCCACGCCGGTAAGTATGGTTTTTGGTGAACAACCGATTTCACCCGGGCAGCCGCAACCGTGCATTCGCCTTGATGTAAAGCTGGAACTTTCTTCCGGCGATCAGGCAGTGACAGCCCCCGGTACCCTCGAAGAATTGCCGCTAATCTCGTCTGACCTGCCGCTGTTGTGCATCCTGCTTAACAACCAGGACGTGCCTGAAGAGGAAACTATTCCTTACGGATTACTGAAAGACCTGGTAGTACGCAGCATGGCGGTTGGTATTACCGTGAGCGATATCAAAAAACTCAATCTGCAAAACGATTCTTCAACACTCAGCTATAAAAAGCCGTTTGAGCCGTTTGGCAGTGAGCCGGAGATCGGTGACAGCATTTACTTTACGCATCCGGAATTGTGTACCAAGCAGTTGGATACGCTTTCATTGAGCTTTGAATGGATGAACCCGCCGTCGAATTTCGCGACGTATTATGACAGTTACAAAAAACTGGCGGCAATTGAGCCTGTTTTGACCAAAGAAACCGCGTTGGTGACCGCCAATACGGACTTCAAGGTAAAACTCAGCCTGGTAGATAAACAAACGGATATCGCCTTGCAGGATTTACCATTGTTTACCGCGGCAGACGCGAAAACAAAAAATACGGTAAGTGTAGACCTGAAAACGGTCTTGAAGACAAAGGCGCCCGGTTTCGTGTTCGGGCAGCTTACCCCGGAAGAAGAACCGCCTCAGGAAATCCAGGATGCCGACCGTTATTGGCGAATGGAACTGGCAGCACCAAGCTTCCTGGATGTGTACTATCCGCAGCTGCTCACCCGACAGGCCATGCTGGCTTCAACCGATCCGAATAAATCGTTGGTGCTGAACCTGCCTTATGTGCCGAAATTAAAAACATTGACCGCCGGCTATACGGCTTCATTCAGCATCGACCTGTTCGAAACAAGGAACAACAGTACCGATAACCGGCTGTATCATTTACATCCGTTCGGTTACAGGGAGTTGCCGGTGAAATCAGCAACAAGCGCAACCAACCTGCTGTTGCCGGGCTATTCCAACGAAGGGGAATTGTACCTTGGGATTTCCGGCCTGGAAGTGCCGCAAAGCATGTCTGTACTGTTCCAAATGGCAGAAGGAAGCGCCGATCCGGATATCGCTCAGCCAACGATTACATGGGAGTACCTTGCCAACAATGAATGGAAAGTGTTCCCTCAGGGAAGCTTCAGCAAAGATACCACCAACGGCCTCATCGATACAGGCCTCATGGTCATTAACATTCCCGCAGATGCAACCGAAGGGGATACCTACCTGGGAACACAGCACACCTGGATTCGCGCCAGCGTGAAAAACAACTGCATGGCTATCGCCGATACGGTCAGCATTCGCTCGCAATCGGTACAGGCTATTTTTGTGGACAACAACAACGCGGAAGAACATTTGCTGACGCTGCTCGCACCCAACAGCATCAAGGCCCCGGTTGATCCGATCCCGGAAGTAAAGAACATTCAACAGCCTTACACATCGTCGAAAGGCAAACCGGCCGAACAGGATATCTATTTCTACAACCGCGTCAGTGAACGCTTGCGGCACAAGAACCGGGCGGTGACCATGTGGGATTACGAGCGTTTGGTGCTCGATCGTTTCCCGGAAATCCACAAGGTGAAGTGTGTTCCGGGTGAATTCCTGATCGGCAGTGAAAGTTATGGAAATGTAGACCTTGTGGTGATTCCGGATATCATGGGAAAACTTCCGTTCAACCCGTTCCAGCCGAAAGTACCTGCCGATTCCATCTGGCATATTCAGCGCTACATCGATGCACGAAAACCGGCTTATGCCAACGTGAAAGTGAAGAATGCTTCATTTCTGCAGGTCAAAGCTCGTTTTGCCGTGAAGTTCAAAGATACCAGCAACATGGGGTATTTTACACAGGAACTCAACGAATCGTTGAAACGCTACCTGTCGCCATGGGCTTACGATGAAGGAGCCGATATCGTGCTCGGTGGAAAGATCTACGCCAACATGATTGTGAACTTCCTGGCCGAACAGCCTTACGTGGATTACGTCGCCGGAATGAAGCTGTTCCAAAGTGATGATGGTGTCGACTTCACCGAATCACGGTTTTTAAACAAGGGCGAAAACATTGTAAAAGCAGATAAACCGGATGTAATCCTGGTTTCTGCGCAACAGCACGAGATTGATATTGTGAGTGAAAATGGTTACGAAGCCAAAGATTTCACCGGTATCGATTACATGAAAATAGAATTGGATTTCACCGTCGAATAAGGTGAGCAACGAAATAAAGAATTAAGCAGGATTTTAATAATTGGAGTATGAATATTGATAAGAAAGACAGAACGCAGCTGAAAGCTTATTTTAAGTCAAACGCAGCGCCAACCGAACAAAACTTCAAAGATTTCATTGATGCAAACCTGAACCAGAAAGAAGATGGCATTGCCAAAATTCCGGATGGCCCGCTTGCTGTTCAGTCTGCAACACAGTCGGAAGAACTGCTCCATTTTTACAAAGATTTCAAGGATGTGAGTCCGACATGGACCCTAAGCCAGAAGTCAGGCGGACGAACCGGTTTTTCTGTGGCCAATGGCGCTGGCTCCAGCAGGTTATTTATCGACGGAAGCAACGGCAACATCGGGGTAAACCTGAATGCTGCACCCGCTGCCAAACTGCATCTGTATGAAGATGCGGGGAGCGCTGCCACTGCCAATTCAGGCTCATTGCTGCTTGAACACGGCAATAGCGGAGGTCAAAGCTCGATTGTTTTCAAAAGCAAGTCCCGCGCAGGAACGGATTTCAGCTACCTTTCAATGATTGATGTTGGCCCGAACGGAACCGGTAGCTTGCTGACACTCGGTTCTACCGGTGCTGCTGCGAACCATATCGCATTAATGCCGGGCGGGAACGATGGCTTTGTGGGAATCGGTACGCAAAAACCGGAAGGTCGTCTTCACATCCTGGAGCAAAAAGGCACCAAACCGTCTCCTTACGCGGGCACCATTTTATTGGAACACGCTGATGCAGGCGGCCAAAGCTCCATTGTATTCAAGAGCAAGAACAATGTCGGTTCCGACTATGCCTATATCGCATTCCAGGACGACGCTACATTGGGTGGAACCGGGGAAGCCAATATTCTGACCATTAGTACCCAAAACGATGCGAACGATCACATTGCCCTTATGCCAAGTGGCAATGTCGGGATTGGACGTACACAACCCGCAATCACGCTGGATTTGCGCGCCGGCTCCACAATTGGAACGGCCGAAGGCGCGACTGATCAGCAGGCGACGGTAAACCGTGGTACCAAGGTGCGCTTCGGGGCAATGGTCAACGAATATGTAGGAATGGATGTGGTGGTGAAAGAAGGAACTGCCGGTTCGGGAAATTCGGCCGACCTGTTGTTCAGCACCTGGGAAGCAGCTACAAGTGGCTCGCGTGAAGTTGCCCGCATTAACGGCCGCGGAAACATGGGCTTGGGAATTGCCAATCCTGCAGGAAAGCTGCACCTTTACGAAGCTGCCGGGACAAAACCTTCACCAACTGCCGGAACAATCGTCCTGGAGCACGGCGATACCGGCGGACAGAGCTCCATTGTCTTCAAAAGCAAGAACAATGCCGGTTCCGACTATGCGTATATTGCATTCCAGGACGACGCAACGTTGGGAGGAGCTGGCGAAGCCAATATCCTGACCATCAGTACTCAGAACGATGCCAACGATCACATTGCGCTGATGCCCAGCGGAAATGTAGGAATCGGAACACAAAAACCCGGTTCAAAACTGCAAATCGCTGCATCGGGTGGCACCAATCCTTTCGCTAACGGTCTTTGTGTATACAACGAAACGGCAAGCGCCAACCAGGATGCAATTATTACAGCCCGTGTAAACGGTTCTGCTGCAGGAAACCCGTTCATCGCTTTTGATGTGAACTCTGTCTCAGGCTGGTCAGTGGGAATTGATAATAAGGATGGCCAGTCGCTTAAGTTTTCTGCCGCAGCCGACAGCCTGACCAGCTCCACCAAGATGACCTTGCAGCGGGGAGGAAACCTGGGATTGGGAATTGCGCCGGCAGGAAAACTGCACTTATACGAAGCGACAGGAACCAAACCTTCACCAAACGCAGGGACTCTTGTGCTTGAACATGGTGATAACGGTGGCCAAAGCTCCATTGTATTCCGAAGCAAGACCAATGCAGGAAGTGATTATGGCTATATTGCTTTCCAGGATGACGCAACAATTGGTGGCACAGGTGAAGCGGCGGTTTTGACTATTGGTATTGAAAACGACAATAACGATCACATCGCCCTGATGCCGACTGGTAACGTGGGGATCGGAAGAAACCAGCCTACCACAAAGCTGGACGTAAAATCAGGGTCTATTATCGGGACAGGAGATTTTGTTCCCAACCAGCACGATGCTGCCAACCGGGGAACACGAGTACGTTTCGGTGCTTTGCCAACCGAGTTTGTGGGAATGGATATCGTACTCAGGGAAGGGACTGCCGGTTGTGGTAACTCTGCTGATATTGCGTTCAGTACCTGGGAATGTAATACCTCTACCACGCGGGAAGTAATGCGCATTACCGGGCGTGGCAACATAGGAATAGGGACAAATAATCCGCTGGCACCTCTCCATGTAATGGGCTATAAACAATCGGCCAAAACAAGCGGAAACGGTGCCGAAGGTCACAAAAACGGCTGGGATAACGGCTGGGATAGCGACCGTTATGCCAACTTATCTATTTTCTGTGAATATGGAGTTGGTACACGAACGTCGTTCTTCTGCCATGAAAATTTCTCAATGTCGGATGCCCGTATCAAAGAAGTGGTAGGGCGCAGCAATGCACAGGAAGATTTGGCACGTTTACTTCGCTTGCAGGTAACCGATTATCGTCACATTGACCGGAATACTTATGGAGATAAGACCCACAAGAAAGTCATCGCCCAGGAAGTGGAAGAAGTGTACCCGGAAGCTGTTGGACAACGTCAGGAAACCATTCCAAACATCTTCTCACAAGCCGTTTCTTCCGTTTTCGACGAAGCAGCAGAACGATTGTCTGTTACGCTTTCCAAAAACCACGAATTGGTAGCCGGTGACCGTGTAGACCTGGTACATGAAGACGGAACACGTGAGCAATACCGTGTGGAAACGGCAACTGATGCGGCATTTACGGTGAAAACAACTGCCAACCCGGGGAACGTATTTGTATATGGTAAGCAGGTCGACGATTTCCGTTTCGTGGATTATGACAGCCTCTTTATGCTGGGAGTAAGCGCGATCCAGGCCTTGAGCGCCGAAATGGACGAGGTGAAAAAGCAACTGAAAGACCTTCAGCATAATTTCGCTGCGAAAGCGGTGCAGGCCAATTAATTTGAACAATTTATTCGTTAGAAACGATGCAAAACGATAGAAAAGACAGAACGCAGCTCAAAGGCTATTTTAAGTCGAACGCCGCGCCGACAGAACAAAACTTCAAAGACTTTATCGATGCCGGACTCAACCAGAAAGAAGACGGGATCGCCAAAGTGGTGAACGGCCCGATTGCTTTGGAATCGAACGGTGCGAAGCAGGAGTTGCTGCATTTTTACACCAAATTCTCAGACAACGATCCTGCCTGGATTCTCGGGCAGAAAACGGGCGATCGTTCCGGTTTTTCCTTGTTTACGAATGCCAATAAAAATGTACCGAAGCTGTTCGTCGACAATGCCAACGGGAATGTGGGAATTAACAACGGCCTTCCTGCCGGAAAACTGCACATCTTTGAAGATACGGGCACTGCACCAACACCGACTGTCGGAACAGTGATCCTGGAGCATGGTGATGCAGGTGGACAAAGCTCGCTTATCTTCAAAAGCAAGATCAATGCCGGCAGCGATTTCGGTTACATCTCGTTTAAAGACGATGCCGGAGCCGCAGGTGAATCCTGTTTGCTCACGATTGGTGTTCAAAACGATGCCAACGACCACATTGCTCTCATGCCAAGCGGAAACGTAGGAATCGGCCGAACATTGCCGAAAACCTTTGTGGACGTAAAAGCAGGTTCCGTAATTGGAACAGGAGAAGCTCCTGCTGATCAGCATACTGCCGCTAATAAAGGGACAAAAGTGCGTTTCGGAGGGCTCGTCAACGAATACGTCGGGATGGATATCATCGTAAAAGACGGCACCAATAATGGCGGAAATGCGGCTGATATTACCTTCAATACCTGGGAATGCAACACGGCGCCCTCACGCGAGGTCATGCGTATCAACGGTCGGGGAAATGTGGGGATCGGCAATGCGTCACCACTTTCAAAGCTGCATATTTCGGCTGCCGGAAATGCCAATCCTTCAGGCAACGGCTTGCTGGTAGCAAACGATACGGCCTCTGCCGGACAGGATGCAATAATCGCTGCACGCGTCAATGGCACTGGCGGTGGTAACCCGTTCATTTCACTCGATATCAACAGTGCCACAAACGGATGGAGCGTAGGTGTCGACAACAAAGACAATCAATCGCTTAAGTTTTCAGCCAATCCTACCAACCTCGTGGCCGATCCGAAAATGACGCTTCAGCGCAACGGAAACCTGGGACTCGGTGTGGTGGTACCTTCAGGAAAACTGCACTTATATGAAGCAGTGGGCACCAAACCTTCGCCAACTGCGGGCACGATCATCCTGGAACATGGCGATACCGGCGGACAAAGCTCGATCGTTTTTAAAAGCAAGAACAATGCGAGCTCTGATTATGCTTACATTGCTTTCCAGGACGACACAGCATTGGGAGGAGCAGGTGAAGCCAATATTCTCACTATCAGTACGCAAAACGATTCCAACGACCACATCGCGATCATTCCAAGCGGTAATGTGGGAATCGGAACAGCATCGCCTTCTGCAAAACTGCACGTGAAAGCCAGCGGTGGTACTAATCCCGGAGCAAACGGTATCTATGTTTATAACGAATCGACTGATGCCGGACAGGATGCCATTGTGTCGACCCGCGTAAACAGCCAAACCGCCGGTAACCCGTTCTTTTCTATGGATATAGGCGGAGTTACGGGCTGGAGTATCGGCATCGATAACAAAGACAGTCAGTCGCTCAAATTTTCCAACAGCTGGAGCAGTCTCACCACGGATACCAAAGTAACCATTCAGCGCAGTGGGAATGTCGGTTTGGGAACGAATCTTCCGACCGGACGTTTACATATTTACGAAGCTACCGGAACAGCAGTAAGCCCCAACAGTGGGAGTTTGGTCCTGGAACACGGTAATAACGGCGGACAAAGTTCGATTCTCTTCAAAAGCAGGGGCAATGCCGGCAGTGATTATGGTTATATTTCTTACATCGATAATAATAACGGCGCTTCAGGAGAAGCCAGTTTGCTCACAATCGGTAACCAAAACGATGCAGACGATCACATTGCGATCATGCCGAGCGGAAATGTGGGGGTAGGGACCCAGACACCGGCTGCAAAGTTGGACGTAAATGGCAGGATACGCATCAGCGACGGCTCGCAGGGAGCAGGAAAGGTCCTGACTTCCGATGCCAATGGTTTTGCAACCTGGAAACCGGCCGAAGTACGCCGTGATTTCCGCCCGTATGGAAAGCCAACTTATTTGTGGGATGGTGTGGATAACGTAAACGATAAAGGTGCCGATCCGCAGTCACAGCTGAGCATTCGGGGGGCTGCAACTATTGCAAAGCATGGCGGATTCGCCAAATGGGGTAACAAATGTATGTTTACGTTGAATAGCCTTTCGATGGAAACATTGGCAAATGATGCGCCTCCCGCGAATGGTATTTACCTTACCCTGCCGGCAACAGCGGGTGTTCACAATGCTTTGTTATTGTCATCCATTGATATCGATCGTTGGAGCGTTTTCTCGGTGTGGCTGTGCGACGCCAATGGTAATAATCCTGTGAAATTGATGCGATCTGCGAATAATGCCTGTATAGGCGGAAACGCTTTAGCCTCTACTTATACAATCGGACCCCGAAATAATGTAAAAGAAACACGCGAGCATGCCTGGATGACTTTCCCGGTTACCGCCCAGCAGGTATCAGGTTATATCAGCGGCGGAAACCTGAAGTTTATTATTACTTCTTCTCAGTGGAACAATGAAAGCGGGTTGCTCTACCTTTCCGGGTTTGCACTCGCCCCCAATCTTTATGGTTTTGTGCAGCATCCGGCTGTAGTGCTGCATTGGGGGACCAATTCTGCAGCAACTTCCAATATTTCCTGGAATGACTGGTTCCAGAATGACGGGACAGCAAGGATTGAAGCGAATTCTACCGGAAATGTCTATGTAAAAGTGGTCGATCCCGACCAGGATTTACTCGTAACATTCTACGAACACAACAATGGCTGGTATGGTGGAACCTTGCTCATTAATGTGGGATCTGATGGCAACGTTTTTGCACTTTCTCCGGGCTTCAGCGGGATCGGTCCCAAATTGTATGAAAGTAAAAACTTTATGCGTCCCGAATCGATCCTCATCCCGAAAGAAATTGTGAAAGCCCAGCTGATAAAAACAGCAGCAGGTGTTTCGAATATGCTCTGGCTGAAATGCCGAAACGGAGGAAGTACACCGTTCTATTTCCGGGGAGTGGACACCGAGATTTTCTACTAAAATTGAATAACACATTGACATGGAAAACACGAAAAAAGACCGCACGCAGCTGAAGAGTTATTTCCGATCGAATGCCGCACCGACAGAGCAGAATTTCAAAGATTTTATTGATGCCGGGCTCAATCAGAAAGAAGACGGGATTGCGAAAATCCAGGATGGCCCTCTGGCGATCGAATCGACCGGTACTTCACAGGAACTGCTGCACTTTTACGCGAAGTTTCCGGATGTCAAGCCGGTTTGGAAATTAAGTCAGAAAATCGGCGACCGTCCGGGGTTTTTATTGCTGAACGGCAACGATCAGCCCCGTTTGTTCATTGATTCCGAATCAGGAAAAACAGGTCTCGGTACCAAAACACCTTCGGGCCGCCTGAGTGTGTTTGAAGAAACAGGAAGCGCTCCTGCTGCCGATTCCGGGACCCTGGTTTTGGAACACGCTAACGCCAAAGGCCAAAGCTCTATTGTTTTCAAAACAAAAGCCAATCGCCCTGCGGATATCGGCTATATGTCATGGCAGGAAGATGTCCCGGAAGCTCCGGGCTACAACCTCCTGACGATCGGCACCAAAGATTCCGCACAAAATCACCTGGCCCTGATACCGGGCGGAAATGTAGGGATTGGCACCAAAATTCCGGGAGCTAAACTGGACGTAAATGGTTCGGTTCGTCTGGGTACCGGAAACCAGGGACAGGGAAAAGTGTTAACTTCTGATATTTATGGTTATGCCGAGTGGAAACAGCCGCAGGTACGCCGGGATTACCGCCCTTACGGCACACCTTCTTATATCTGGGACGGATCGTTGAAAACAGATGAAAACGGTGCCGATCCGCAAGCCAGGCTCAGTGTAAGAGGTGCCGCAGGGTTAGCCAAATACAACAACTTTAGTCCGTGGTTTTACAAGAGCATGTTCACCCTGAACAATCTTTCGACGGAAGCCAGCGGAACAGATACGCCGCCTGTTAATGGGATTTACCTGACATTACCGGCAACACCGGATGTTCACAATGCCTTACTGTTGTCGACTATTGATCGCGACCGATGGTCGGTGACCACTGTATGGTTGTGTGATGCCAATGGCAATAACTGCGTGAAACTGATGCGATCTTCCAACAACGCGAACGGTAGTGGATCCGGGTTATCCAACGACGGGTCAGCCGTTTCAGGGAATATGTCTTCGTATACCATCGGTCCGAGAAATGCTTCCAAAGAGGTGAATGAGCACGCATGGATGACCTTTCCGGTTACAAAAGACCAGGTAAAGAATTACAGCAACAACGGCAGCCTGAAGTTCATCATTACCTCAGGGGCCAATTACCATACCAACGAACCCACTTACATTTACCTGTCAGGCTTCGCGCTGGTACCGAATCCGTACGGCTTTACACAGCATCCCGGACTCGTATTGCACTGGGCGCTGAACGGAAATACAAGTAACGACCTCAAATGGCATTCTACCTGGAACAATGATGGGCTAGTGAAAGTCGAGCCCACTTCTACCAGTAACATTTTTGTAAAAGTGGTAGATCCTGATCAGGATTTGCTGGTTACATTCTATGAGCACAACAATGGCTGGCATGGTGGGAACGTATTGATTACGGTGGGAAGCAATAAGCAGATTTTCTGTCCTTCAGCCGCGTTGATCGGGATCGGTAAAATGTTGTATTCGGGATCCATGTATTTACGTCCGCAATCCATTCTGATCCCAAAGGACATCGTAAAAGCGCAGTTGGTTAAAAGTGCTTCTGCTGTCCCTTCAATGCTCCCGCTCGCACTGAGAAATTCCGGTGGTTTGCCGTATCATTTCCGTGGTGTGGATACTGAAATATTTTATTGATTTTTTTACTCCGGTACATGGATACTTTAAACACATCTCAAACCATTTCCAACGCTCCGCTTCCTGAAAAAGGAATGGATTTTCAATGGCTGCGCGATGAAGGGATCAAGCACCTGCAACGCCTTTCAGGTTCCATCTGGACAGACTATAACCTGCACGATCCGGGAGTTACAGTGCTTGATCAGCTGTGCTACGCATTGACAGATCTGAGTTACCGCATTGATTACAACATCGACGATTTGCTTACAGGGCCTGATGGCGATACCTTTGAAAGTCTCTACAGCCCAGCGCAGATTTTAACAACCAACCCGGTAACGCTGCTCGATATCCGCAAGATCATCATTGATGTACCGGATGTGAAAAACGCCTGGGTGGAACTGGCTACCCAAACCGATCCGGTCGTTTATTTGAACCCGACGGATAAATCCCTGCGTTTGACCAACCCGGACGAGACGAACGTTGTGCTGCCAATCAAAGGATTGTACAGGGTTTTTATCGAGAAAAAAAATGTGGGGGGCGATGTACAGCCTGCCGTGCGCAAACGCTTGATGGCCTGTCGCAACGTGGGCGAGGATTTCGAGGAAATTACCGTGCTTGATTCCCAGATGGTTTACATGAGCGGAGATATTGAAATCGGTGAGGTGGAGGACGTTAATGCATTTGCCGCAGGGCTTTTTCTGCGAATCTCCCGTTATATTTCACCGGTAATCTCATTTTACACACTCGACGAAATGCTGCAGAAAGGATTGCAGATCGACGAAATCGCCGATGGCCCGCTGTTGCAACACGGTTTTATCGATGACGAAGAACTATTGAAAGCCGACCGCAAAACCGAACTGCATACCTCTGACATCATTAGGGAATTGATGGATGTACAGGGCGTGAGCGCGGTCAATAACATAGAGCTGATCACCAGTGCGACCTCCGAAAAATGGCGACTGATGCTCGATTCCCAGAAAACGCCGAAGCTGGATGTGCTTAAATGCATGTCGCTGCTCAGGTTCGTAAAGAACGGACTTACCATTACGCTCGACCAGGATAAGGTGGTCAATCTCTACGAGGCCCTGCTTAGTGCCGATGAACAAGAAATCCTTGACAGGTCGGAACGCGATATTGTACTTCCCCAGGGAACTTACCGCAATCCGGGAAATTACCATTCCATTCAGCATCATTTCCCGAAAGCATACGGAATAGGCGAATTAGGGTTGCCGGAATCAGCGACAGAGGAACAACAGGCCAAAACGCGCCAATTGAAAGCTTACCTGCTTTTCTTTGATCAGCTGCTCGCAAACTATCATCAGCAGCTCGAACAAGTGAAAGAACTGTTTTCATTTCAGTCGCAGGAACCGACGACTTATTTCAGTCAATCACTCTCCAATATTGTGCCGAATGTAAACGGCTTGTTGGCAGATGATTATGAAAGCTGGCTTAAAGTTAATTCCAGCCAGTCGGAAACAGATGAAGTGCGGAAAAACAAATTCCTGAATCACTTGCTGGCGCGTTTCAACGAAAGTTTCACCGATTATTCGTTGTTCCTGTTCGATTACGCCAACAAATCGTCCGAAAAAGAAGTACTGCCACTTGTTCAGTCGATGCAGGATAAAATGCAGTTTTTGCGTAATTACCCGGCGATCAGCTCCGATCGTTTCAGAGCTGTTGATTATACGGAGTCGTTCATGGACCCGGAAAACCGTTCGGGCCTCGAAAAACGCATTGCTGCCAAGCTTGGAATCCCCGCACCGGATGGGAGTTTGTTGTCTGAACAGGAAAACCGTGAAGGTTTTTACCTGCTCGAGCACATCCTGCTGCGTCCGATCACTGCCGATTACATGGCTTACGCCGATTTCCTGGTGTCACGCAACATTACGGCTTTTGAAAAGGTCGATGACACGTATGTAAGATGTACCTCTAAAGGACACGGTTTACAAAGCAGGGAAATTGTGACGATCAACGGAACAGGAACGCTGGCCGATCCCGGTTACGACGGCAATTACGAGGTGGAGCAGGTTTTGCCTGATTCCTTCCTGATTAAAAGTCCTTTTTACCCGGATTTGAGTACGGAAAGTGCTATTCAGGAACGCGTACCAACCTGGATTCGTACCACGGTGGATACAACTTTCTTATTACTGACCAGGCCGATCGATCAGTTCGCAGCCGTTCCGGGCGATCCAACACTCACGTTATGTACTGTTCCCGGCCACGGCCTTGACGACCAGGAATTGATCGAGATCAATGGAACTGCCGGCTACAACGGTAAGTTTGTGGTTACGGTAGACGAAACCAAACCGGATTCATTCACGATCGAAAAGCCGTTTACCGCCGATGAGCCGGGCAAAGGGAGATTTATCAGTGCGAGTCAGAAAAAAGACCCATACTCGTTACAGTTGACCTATGTTTTCCCTAATTGGCAGGATCGCTTCAAATCCGAAGAAAAGGATGATAACAACTTCCGGGAATTTATCGAACGCGTCATCCGGGAAGAAACGCCGGTTCACCTTACCGTTTACGTTCGCTGGCTCAACAGGGAAGAAATGGCCCTTTTCGAAACGACTTATTATCAGTTTTTAGAACAACTCCGTAATAATTGATTAGCATGGAAGATTCACATCGATTTCAGTTGCGCATTGCACGGGACAGCCTGATGGACCAGGTGTTGTTCCCGTTGTGCTCCAATTATCCGTTGCCCGATCTGCCAATTACACCGCAGAACAAGGTGGTGATGTTCGAAAACAAAGGAAAGCTCACGATCGACCCGACACAGGCCAACGTTGACTATACGCTCTACGATGAAACGGAAACCAAAATGGCCAGCGCGCAAAAACGCGTCGACCAATCCGTGGTCATTGACACGAAAATTCTCTCACGGGAAGATTATACATTCAGCATAGTCGCCGTGAAAACCCAAACGGGGCTGCAAAAGCAATTGTTACAGACGGTTACAATCAAAGTAACAGTCGATGAAGACATTCCGCTTACGCTGATTCCTGAAACGCCTGAATACAACCAGCCTGTTACGGTATTCCTGCAGGAAACACAAAGCAATAACTACTACCAGGTATTCGACAACAAAGGGAATGCGCTGAGCGAAAACATGTATTCGAAAACCGGTGGCGACCTTAGTATTCCGACCGTGCCATTTACCGAAGATACCGTGCTGAATGTAAAAGTAGTGAACAAAAAGACCAACGAAGAAGGTACGCTGGTTTCCAAACCGACAGTGAAAGTGTTCCCGAATACCGGAGTTGTTGTTACGCTCAACGCTGTGCCTGAAGGTACCGATTACAATGCCGTTGCCGAATTACTCCTAACCGGTACGCAAGCAACAACCGATTACCAGTTGATCTTCAAGGATATCGACGACGATACGGTCGACAAGCAGGCGTTAATGAATACGCCAATCGGTAAATCGGGTAAAGGAAAAGGCGACGCTAGCCAATTGAGCCTCAAGACAACAAAGCTGACTGAGGACCTGACTGTGGGCATTCTCGCAACGAAGCGCGATTCAGGCTTGCAGCGTGAATTGACAGCAGTAATCACTATTCCGGTAAGACCTGATCCTTCCAGAGGACTCATTGTCACGGATCCGATCAGTGCAGTCGGTGATACAGGAACGATCGAAGTATTGCCACCGCAGCGAGGAGTTTATTACCAACTGCGCAATAATGCCAACAACGCCGAAGTGGGGTGGAGACGTTATTACCACAAAAACTACGGAATTGGCAAGGCACGTATCGGTGTTGAGTTTGCGGTTGACAATGCTCCGGATGATTCGGTATTCCTGGCAACAGGGCCTGTTTCTGAGGAAACCACGTTTAATGTACTTGCCAAAAAAGCAACAACCGGATTATCGGTGCAGTTATCCAAAACAGTGACACTAAAAATAGGATGAGTTGAGCGGTCAGCAACATATCATACGCCGGCAGGTACTTGAGCTTGAATTTGATGAAAATCTGGAAACGGAGGCCATCGAACGGGAAGTGCTTGCATTGTTTAACAAGGCGGTATTACCTATGTACGACCGATTTTTCAGCGCCTATAGTAATCCCGGTGAGATCGACCAGATTTCAAGGCTCGAACTCGATTTGGGGGAAATTTCACTGGACAACCTGGAAAGCGAGTTGATCAACAAGATCGCTGACGCCCTCGATGAACAATTGGAGCAACTGTGCGGAACTCCCGTTTTTGATGATCCCGATGAGCTGGCCGCCCGATTGGGACTTGCGCCAGGCGGTTTAACAGCAACAGAAGATGAGACCACTGCTAAACTGAACGAACTGACTGCATTTTTCGAGAGACATCAACAACCTCAAACCGATGAAGCGACTACATTCGATGCGACATCCGCAGGTAATAGTTCGGTGCAGGATGAGGAAGCTGAAAAGCGTCGTGCCGACCTGATTCGCTTTTTTGAACAGCAGGGACAAACCAACCAGGACGATACGCCGGATTCGGAAGATGTCTTCGAAGAGGAGGAATGGGAGGATGAAGAATGGGAACCTACCAGTGTAGAAATCAACTATGTTCGGCCTGATGGAATGAATTCCGGCCCGGATGAAAAAACACCGGTTGCTAAGAATGATCTGCCGGGCGAGCCGGATGCTGCATCAACGGAATTGAACCCCGAAGGTCCCGTTAGTGAAGCGATCCTGTTATCAAACAGCAATCTCTTGCATTATTTTATGCAAACCGGCTTGTTTCCCTGGTGGGCAAAAAACAGTTCGGTAACGCAACTCAGACAGGCAGTTATGACCTTATTGCGCCAAAGGCCGGAAGTGCTGAAAGCCGATGTGGAAAGCTGGATCACGCACAAAGCGATGCGTAAACGATTGGTAGCCGCTTTCCCGGATGAATACCTGGTGAAATTCCTCGAATTGATAATTCCTCTGAGCGAATCCACCACCGCCAAAGCAGTGACGGATTTGTTGCGGATACTGACAAACCGGTCATTTGCATCGGAACGTCTGCGTTTTGTTTTTTGGGATGAGTTGCTCCAGAACGTTCGTTTCCTGAAGCAGGGAATGACGGTAGTTCCTGAGCCTCTCGTATATGCTGTTTTTTCCCAAACCGAAACACTGGAATCACCGCTTGGAAAATCGGTTGTACGTGCAAAATTGCTGGCAGTAATTGATCGCCTGTTCCTGCTCGGTGAGACACTTTCCGATTGGAAGCAGCTTGCGCAATTGATCGAACAGTTCGACGGACACCCCGTTGCAGAAAACTGGTTCAACGCATTTTTGGACGGACAGGCACGAGCTGTTCAGCATTCGAAAGATGCCGGCGATGAAAACGAATTGCCGGAGAATAGCAATCTGCGAGATAAGCCGTCCGTGCCGGATTCCGATAAAAAGTCTGTGATTGATTCACCTTTGTCCGTGGATTCAAACGTCGACGTTATCTTGCAGAAATTACTGGAGAAAAATACAGCCAGGCAGACGGAAAAAGAGGCCTTAACGGATGAAAACGAACGAGTTCCACTCATTCCGCTGGCCATTGATCCGTTTAGCGATTCGGATAAACTGTATGTGCGCAATGCCGGGATGATCCTGCTGTGGCCGTTTATGGAACGTTTTTTCGAAAAGAACGGCCTCGTGGAAGAATCAGCATTTGTGAGTATCCACGCACAGGAACAGGCGTCATGGCTGTTGCAGCGCCTGGTTATGGGCCCCGACGGAGAATTGTTCGAACCGCATATTCCCCTCAACAAAGTCATTGTTGGACTACAGCCCGAAACAACCGTTCATGCTCCCGAACCGATCACTGAAGAACAGCGTTTTCTCATTGATGAGTTGCTCAGCGCCGTAATCGAGCATGTTCCTGCCTGGAAAAACCTGTCTGTCGAAGACGTTCGAAAAGCCTACCTGCAACGTGAAGCGGCTTTTTCAGCGCGTGATGGTCAATGGCTGTTGCAGGTGAAGCGCGAGACGTATGATGTTTTATTGGAAAAACTGCCGTGGCCGGTTCAATTGATTCGTTTGCCGTGGCTGGAAAACTTAATAGTAGTAGAATGGTAACCCGTTCAAAGAATATGGAAGTGAAGGAAGAATTGACGGTGAACAATGTCCCATCATCGGAAAACGGTAATTGTTTAATGCGTGAGATGGAGTGGCTTGCCCAACTAATCGATTTGCGCCTGCGCGATCACCTGGGGCAGGAGCCAATGGGAGATATTCTCAATGCTGTTCCTGCGCCCGATTTGTCGGAGTTTGATACGTTTTATGCTCAGGCTTTGCGTGACCAGGAAATCACCTTACCTGAGCGACTGGTCCTTTTGCTGGCATTGACGCCGCATATCAAACCTGAATTGCTGGATGTTTTTACCATTCGCAACAGCGTATCGGATAAGCGTTTCACCGAATTCGGCGGCGCAACCGATAGCACGATTGCCTTTATTCCCACCGGTGAAACGGCTTTGTTTCTGCTGGGTGGCACCTCTTTGGAAGAACGGTTTTCCCACTACCCGATGCTCACCACCGAAGGCAGCCTGGTGAAGAAAAAACTCGTCAAGGTTGAACAGGCAGGTCGCCTGGAACCTGTCATGAGCGGAAAACTGGTGATCGATCGCGATCTCTTGCATTACATTCTCACCGGTAAACAACAACAGCCCGAATTCAACGACGATTTCCCGGCAAAACTTATTCATACAAAGCTCGATTGGGAAGACGTGGTATTGCGCAGTGAAACCCGTGAAAGCTTGTCGGAGATCAGTGACTGGGTGCTTCACGGACATACTTTGCTGAAAAGCGGAGGATTGGGCAAACGCCTGAAACCGGGTTACAAATCGCTGTTTTACGGTCCGCCGGGAACAGGAAAAACACTGACCGCAGCATTGATCGGTAAAAGCACCGGGCACGACGTGTACAAAATAGACTTGTCGATGATGGTGTCGAAATTCATTGGTGAAACCGAGAAAAACCTTTCCAAAGTATTCGACCTGGCGGATAGCAAGCAATGGATTCTGTTTTTCGATGAGGCAGACGCTCTCTTCGGAAAACGCACGGAAGTCAGTAGCTCGCACGATCGTTTTGCCAACCAGGAAGTCGCCTATTTGCTGCAGCGTATCGAAGACCATAACGGAATCGTCATCCTTGCATCCAACCTCAAAGACAACATCGACCAGGCATTTACGCGTCGGTTCCAGTCGGTGATTCATTTTGCAATGCCGGGGCCGGAAGAACGGTTTACGCTCTGGAGGCAGGCTTTTGCCGAAGACATTCCGCTGGATCCTGCGTGTGACCTGCGACAGATCGCTGATAAATACGAGATTGCCGGTGGTGTGATCATGAACGTAATCCGCTACGCAACGCTGAAAGCAATTAAAAATGGTGACAAAGTAGTCGTACAGTCCGATCTCGAAACCGGGATCAGGCGAGAGCTACAGAAAGAAGGCATTTTATTTATTTGATAACTTAAATGACAACGCCATGCAGACTTACCGCGAAAAGGAATGGCAGTACAAATCATCGAAACAACAGGTCGATCCGGTCTTCGGGCAGAATTCGGTGAACAATGCACACGTCAACCAGTTACAGGCATATAGTGATTGGGCGAATGCGAGTGAAAAAGTCACCCGGCTGAAAGCCATGCAACACCTGGCAAACACAGCGCCTGTCCAGCGAATGGCCAACAACACCGGCCTGCCCGACAACCTGAAATCGGGAATTGAAAATCTTTCCGGCTATTCCATGGATGACGTAAAAGTGCATTACAATTCCGACAAACCGGCGCAGCTCAATGCACACGCCTATGCTCAGGGAAACCAGATCCATATCGCTTCCGGGCAGGAAAAACATTTGCCGCACGAAGCATGGCACGTTGTACAGCAAAAGCAGGGACGTGTGGAGGCTACGAAACAGCTCAAAGGCAGAGTAGCGCTGAACGATGACACGAGCCTGGAACGCGAAGCTGATCTGATGGGTGTGAAGGCACTGACACAAAGCGCACCTGCGTCTGCGGCAATGAAATCGGAAAACAGCCTGGCGTCGTCCGGCCCGGTTCAGCAGAAAGCGTTGCTTACTGAAAGCGAAGGAATTGTTCAGCGAACAGTTCATAGCCAGTTTCATCCATTTGAGATTCATGACCACAGTGCCCCGCAGCTTTCACAAAACGCAACAGCCCGTTTGCAAAGTGTAGTGAACATTTTGGTGACAATGCTTGACAATGATCCAAACATTGATGTTCACAGGCTTATTATTTCGATTGAACAGGAAAATGGCCCGGCCCATGGAGGAGGGATCAGTACAATCGCAGGAGACAATCCTGCACAAACCACAACTGTACAAAATCCGAATCCGCTGCACCCTTCGATCCAGGTGACAATTCAGCGTGCATTTGCACAAAAGGCAACGGAAGGTGAGCTCCTCGGGATGTTGGCCCATGAAATAGGCGTGCACAACATTCCCTCAGATTTTAAGGGGGTGCAGGATAATAATGTAAATGTTTTCGCACCGATTGTGACGCCACGCAAGTTTGAGAAAAACAACACACCAAGTCGTGGCTACGAATTTGATAACTGGGCACCGCCTGTAAATGGTGTGACACCGTACCGGGATGGTAACCGGCAGCACGACCATGTGATGGTTACGGATATCATGCGCAATCCACCGGTAGTTGGAGGCCCCAATCCACTCTCACGCGCAAATGTCTATTTTGAAACAGTGTTGGCCATCGGGGATACAATTTGGGCCGGAGGCGGCACGCAACAAGAGAAGTTGGCCAAGTGTGAAGACCTGGTCCATATTTACATGGTGGATATTGCAAGGATTGTTGCCTCCGATGACGGCAGAATGGATCCGAAAGAACATTTTGTGGCGATCAGTGATGTTTACGGAGAGCTCTTCACAAACGTTGTGCTGCCACATCGGGGCGCTCATCCCTGGATTCCGCAAAACCGGCCGAAAGAAAACTGGCTGTCACTTTCCTTGTCGCTTGGTGCATTCATTGCGAAAGTGAAATTAGAAAAGGCAAAGAATGGTTAAGCCGGAATGATGGAAATGCACGCAGGTAAAAGCACGAAAGCAGCCGCACCAAAAGCAGCTGTAGATTCAGGGAAACACATTCCTGCGAATGAGGCTGGTATTTCTGTCAACGGGCCAGCTTTTGCCAGTCATCAATCATTGAAAGGTCTGGCCGGTCAGAGTTGGGGCGTAAACCAGTTGAAAGCATACCATGAACTGGCAAACTCCGGCGAAAAAGTGACGCAGTTGAAAGAACTTCAGGAAGCCGCAGATAGTGCTGTTGTACAGCGCCAGGTCAACAATACCGGTTTACCCGACAACCTCAAATCGGGGATTGAAAGCCTTTCGGGCTATTCCATGAACGATGTGAAAGTACATTACAATTCCGATAAACCGGCACAACTCAACGCGCACGCTTATGCGCAGGGAACAAACATTCACATCGCTTCCGGTCAGGAAAAACACCTTCCGCACGAAGCCTGGCACGTGGTGCAGCAAAAGCAGGGCAGAGTAAAACCAACGACTCAGCTCAAAGGAAAAGTGGCCATCAATGACGATGCCGGTTTGGAAAAAGAAGCCGATGAAATGGGGGCGAGGGCACTGCAACTGAAAGTGAAGGAATTTGAAGTCCCAAATGAATTGATCAACTCGGGTGACACCGGAAATAACGCACCGGTTCAGCGATATGTGATAAATGCAGGACCTGTGTACCAGGGAGTAGTAGGAAACCACAATTTTGATACTGCCATCGCCCTGGATGTTGTTAATTTACGTGCATGGGTGGAGCAAGCCGCGGTGACCAACTTTCCGGCATTATGGAGAGTTGCCGAACAAGTCTTACTGAATGCAGATGCGATAGACCGCGATGATCCCGATTTGGTGGAGTTTGTGCTTAGACGAGCTGATCGTGCTAAGGCAGAAATTGAAGTTGATGGTGCACAAATGATTTACTCCGATAATAATTTCGCTGCACTAACTGCTGCTGATACTGTTGTGATGCGGGCCATCAATACCGGCGATATGTACCATATCAGGGCGGTTTTGGCTACCGATCCGAGATTCAGATTACTGATTTGGGGAGTAAATCCTGCTTCAAGATCACAAGCAAGAATGGTTGCTTCGCTAATTAACAACCCGGCCATTGTTTATGCAACCGACAAGAGTAATCCACCGGCTGGATTTAACCAAACAGAAACCTGGGCGACGGCACAAATAGAACGTTACCTTACGGCAGCTATAATTCAGAATGTTCCTGAGATATTGGCAAACGCTGCACTTAAGGCAAGTTTGCAGGCAACGATGAACGCAAATACGCTTGGCGAAGGGCCTTATAATCTGGACACAATGACGCTGGTGGAAGTAAGAACGGCTCTGGGAGTTTTAAGTGCAGGAAGTGCTGCGGATGGGAACAACAGTTTTGAGCGGGCAAAAACAATTTTGAAGGGAAGCCGGCAAGCTACTCTGGCTCAAAATTTTGCACCTTATACAGATGATGAAGCCGCGGCTTTTCTGGATGATCTGTTACACAGGGGAAATATGAACCTGGACGACCGCTATATATTGGTTAACTTCAGGGCAACGGGCCACAGTAACCGGCCGGGAGCAAATGCTCCGGCTTTGGACACAGGAACGATGGGGGTTAGGCAGATTATCTCCATTATCGAAGGTATTTTTGGAAACAATGTAATTCCGGTTCCGATGGGCGAAGAACCTGCTGAATTGGCAAACGGCCCGAATTTACTGAATTATTGGACCTGGCCTTCGATGCAGGGATCCCGACTGAAACAGGCATCCATCTTACGATTCTTAAATGAAAATTTCAATATAGTAGGTGCTGTCGGGATGCGAAGCGGCGTGATTGATCAAATGGTGTTTGCAGGAATCAAAGTACTTTCACTCGATATAGGCCCTAATAAAGGGTTGGCTGATGCACATTTACCCGACCTGGCGACTTCCAAAGGATGGGATAGAGGGCTAAAGCTCGAAAATGCTTACAATAACAACTATGGTCGCGCATTTATTGATCACGCAAGAACAGACGAAGAAACACGTAATGTGCCGGGATGGGAAGGTGAATTCCACGACAATGATGTGGCGACGATCTCTAACGCGATTGGTTTCTATTTTAATAACGGAGGAGCAACAGCAACGAATTTCAGGCATACTTCGCATCCTTTTAATCCCAATAAAGTCAACCAGTCTTTTACACAGTTGAGCGGTTATTTGCAAGGGCATAATGTAACACCTTATGATTTGGTGAATAACCTTGCACCTTACCTGCGACATCTTTACAATCACAGGAATAGCATACCAACCAAAACAGCAGCTATCACCGCCGCAAAAAATGTCCTGGAAGCCAAGATTCTTGAAATTGAAGCAGGCAGGGTAAAAACAATTTCATGGATGCAGCAGCATCAGAGAATGGCATTGATTAACCAGGATCTGGCACATGCACATTATGCTGCTCAGTTGGCCTGGGTTCATCAGCAATTTGCACAAGGTGACGCAAATGCATCTTTACAGGCCTATAGAGCTTTGAATACGGTTTATTCGACAGGATTCAACTTTGATGAGTTATGGGCTTTACTTGAAGAGATTGTGAACGGATTGAATGGTTTTTAACGAATACCGGAATGATGATGACATACTTGGAAAGAACCGAAAAGCCAGAGAAATCAATACCGGTTGTCAATTCACCGCAAAAAATACCAGCGTCTGAAACAGGTATTTCCGTTAATAGCCACGCTGCGTGGTCACACCAACAATTAACAACAATTGCCGACCAAAGTTCCGGGATAAGCCAATTACAAGCTTACAGCGACCTGGCAAATTCAGGCAAAAAAGTAACGCAGTTGAAAAATGTTCAGCAATGGGCCGATAATGCAGTTATTCAACGTGTAAAATGGTCAACCGGAAAACTGGATGGGAAGGAAACCAATGTAAATTGGAAAACCCAAAAACTTGACGACGTTGAAGTCGGCGTTGAAATGGAGGCAACATTACTCGGGCCTGATCATAAGCAAGGAACACCACCTCAATCAGGTGCTCAAAAAAAACTGATGAATAAATTACCAACCGATCCAAAATTTGATAATCAGAACAAGTACGTAAGGGGGCACTTATTGAATGATAACCTGGGAGGTGAGGGAAAGCCTTATAATTTGTTTCCCATTACTGCCAATGCTAATAAAGAGCACGAACGCGTGATTGAGAGTAAAGTGAAAAATTGGGTGAATGACGAAAAGCAATGGGTTTATTACCATGTGAAAGTAACGGATGTCGCTGTTAATTTGAGCCTTGGATATATTAATGCCACATTTGATTGTGAAGCAAGTGTTCTTGACTCTGATAACGAGCCGATAAATACCATAAAAGCTAATATAGTCTCGGAGCATGGAACTGCGAATAAAACCGACGCAAAAGATGCAGCTGGTAATGGTTTGCTTGATACAGTAGGAGACGAGGCTAAAGATAGCGTACCCTTATTATCGCTGACACATAAACTATATGATAAATTGGATAAGGATACTTATAATGAATTAGTGTTCTTGTTTGCAAATAAAAAGGCTGCAAAAATCCTGAAAGCTACCTTGCTTGAAATTGAAGGCATTGGTAAGGGGACGATTGAGACACTAAGGACAATGGAAGAGGATGGAGAGGAAGTGAAAAAAAACAAAGCCGCCCTGAAAAGGGTTATTAACAAGATCGGACACGCCGGTTTGCTGGATGTTATCAGTGATACCTACGATAAGATTCATTAAAACCTGGAAGTTTTTGATAATTTATTCCCACGTCTTTTAAATTTCATAGTATCTGAGGCTGTCAAAACAAGTTTTCTGATGCCACGTTGACTTAGTAATCCATTTGTCTGTTTTTTCCTACCTTCGTCACGCGTTTCAGCTAATTGAAATGTGTAAAGAACAAACAGCATGAGCTTCGAAAAAGAATTGATCGCACGCAGCGGAAATACCTGTGAACTGAGTGGAAATACCGATAACCTGGTTGCGTACCTGGTAGCTCCGGCGGCCGGGACCAATGCCGATGAATTCATCTACATTCAGCAGCGATTGAAAGAGCAGTTGGACGGTTCGTCGGAAGTTATTCCCAACGACTGGCGTTGTTTGAACGATAGCATGTGGAGTGAAGTTCCGGCTGTAAAAGTCATCGCTTATCGGATGCTGAACAACCTCAAAGCTGAAGGCTGGCCCGCCGATTTGCTCGATATGATCTACCTCGAAGACGAAACCCTTGCCTGGGCAAAAGCCGGAATGGAAGATGAAGATGCTATAAAACACATTGATTCCAATGGCGTTACGATAAATGCCGGTGATACCGTCGTACTCATCAAAGACCTCGACGTGAAAGGATCAAGCATGGTGGCCAAACGCGGAACCTCCGTTCGCAACGTCCGCCTCGTGCACGATAACCCCGAGCTCATCGAAGGAAAAGTGAACGGACAAACGATCTATATCCTTACCCAATTCGTGAAAAAATAATTTTGAATGTTTAATGCTTAATGATGAATTAGAAAATTATCTGGATAAGGACTTCTTGATAATTCTCTCATTCATAATTGATAATTCGTTTGTTCCCACATTCGAGGTATTCACCACCAATTCAATACCGTGTCCGCCTCAGGAGCGATTCAGTATTCAAAATTCAACATTACTACTGTTATTGTTTTCCTAATTTTTCAAATTCCACATCGAGTTTCATTCGGATCGCTTATTTTTAGTCAAACTTTTTCGATCAGCACATGAACACTGAAACCATAACTATCAGCAAAAGAAAGCAACAGGTCATTTGGGGCTTACGTATTTTATTGTCGTTTTTGTTCCTCATTTCGGCAGTTGCCAAATTGTATCCGTCGCCGTATTTCGCGATGACTACCTTTGAAATCAAGCAGTTATTGCCAATGGGCTTCAGCGAAACAGCAGCTGCTTACTTTTCACGAACACTCATCGGCTGTGAGTTCGCACTTGGATTTTTGTTACTGCAACCGCACTTCTTAAAACGGCTGGTGATCCCTGTTTCGTTCCTCATGCTGCTGATTTTCGTGATCGAATTGACGTACGAAATTGCCAGTTCAGGCAACAGCGGAAACTGTGGTTGCTTCGGAACGTTAATACCGATGACACCGTTGGAAGCCATTATTAAAAACATTATCGCTATGGGTATGCTAGGTTATTTGTTTAAAGTGATTCCGGAAAATCCGGCTAAAAAGAATTTTTCATTTCTCATGTCCATTACATTGGCGAGCGTACTTGCCGTATTTATGTTGGGCCCTATTCAGCCTGCGCAAGCGTCAGGAACACCGGCCAATGGGGTCGTTGAAGTTGTGGATGAGCCGGATTCCGATAACACGAATACTATTGCCGCAACGGGTACGGATGATAAAACAACCACCGACGGGAAATCGACCACGACAACCGATCCGGGAAAAACAGTAGATGGAAAAGATCCGAAAAACGCTACCGAACCTGCAGATGAAAAAGTGGATGAGCCCGCTAAGAAAAAATCAGGATTCAGCTCACTTTTCCCCGACATCGACAAAGACAAAAAGATCCTCTGTTTCTTCGCTCCGGGATGTGAACACTGTAAGGAAACGGCAAAAGAACTTACGCAAATGAAAAATCAGGTGAAGGATTTCCCGGATATCAGGATCGCATTTATGGACGAAGAAGCTGAGCTCATTCCCGCGTTCTTTGAATTCGCCGGTGCAAAATACACCCACAGTGTCCTTGACATCGCCACATTCTGGAAAACAGTCGGAAATCGTGATACACCGGGCGTTTTTTATATCTGGAACGGAAATATCGTAAAAGTATACGACGGAATCGAAGGCAATGCGTTCAAAGCAAAAGAATTCAAGGCCCTGGTTCAGAAACCGTGGAGTGAAGTAAAATAACTGACGACTCTAACTTCTTCGCATGAAAAAATTCGGAAAAATCCTGAAGATCGCCGGAGGCCTGTTCGTTTTCTTTGCCATTGCAGGTAAGATCGCCGATCATTTCGGTTATGTATTAAAAGTCAGCGGATCAGCGTTGCCACCCGTGGATTGGGCTATGGCCGGTATTTTGCTGGTGTTGGGAGCTGTTTTCTTTGCTATCGGTTTCTTCATGGACCGAAAACCGGAGACAGGACCCGAGCCGGTGCGTTTGGACATGACCGACCTTACTTTTATCGAAAAGTCGATCCGAAAAACCCGCAACAGAAGTCTGTGGGTAGGATTGTTCATTGGCCTCTTTGGTGCGTTTATGCTCATTTTGCCGTCGCTGGATTCCGAAAGCACAACTGGTGTAGCGATCGGTTTGGGAATTTTTGGCGGCATTTGCATCCTGATTGGAGGCTTCATGTTGTTCCAGTTTATGAAGCTCCGCGTCATCACCGAATCGGAAGTCTACAAAAAGATTATGCTCGAACCGCAAACCATCACCCGTTTTCAGACCGTGGTCGTTCAAAGCCAGGCCGGCAGGTCATTCGATGCAACCAACGTGACCTTGTTCGTCGGTACGAAGAAATTGACAACATTGGCAGTTTCCGAAAAAGACCATGAGCTGCTCAAACAGTACTTGTTGAAACACAACAGCAACCTGTTCCTCGGTTAATTGTGCTGTGGAGTCGCAATTCATCGCGACCTGTACGATACAAAATGCTAAACAGCACAAAAATAAACAAAGCAAAAAAAGCCTGTCAATTTTCACTGACAGGCCCTTATCATGTGAGATAGTTCACTAAGCAGGAATGATCGTAAATTGCCCGTTCGGATTCAAAACAACATTCATGGCATTTTTGCCTTTCGGGAATTCAATACGAGCAGCATTGGGTACGTTCGTTGAAAGCACCTGTCCGTTTTCATAATTTCCATAAGCAATCCAGTATTCCATGTCCGGCGAATACACGTAATTCATATTCGGTTGTACGTGCGTAACAATTACTGGTGCATTAGACATGGCTATTCCGGCAGCATATTCCGTTTCAAAGGGATTAAAAGAATTGGTTACAAGCGTCAATTGTCCCGGTTGTCCTCCTGGCCGTGCTGCAGACAAACTACATCTTCCGCGACTGAAAGAGGCTTCAACTTTATTCTGTGAGCTGGGATCGCAGTTGGTGATTTCACTTGTCCTGAATCGTGCACCTGGTTGCAATGGACCTGACTCGCCGGCAACAAAGCCGTAGTTAGTGCTCCATTCAAGCACCTCATTTGAATTTGCAGGCAGTGCTTTTGAAAGCCAGGCTAAAGAGAAATTTTCCCATGGATTTAAGTTAGGATTTTTCTGGAACACGATAAACGTCTTATTCTGTGCTGAATTGTTGGTAATGTTTAATTTGTACTGAGTCGCCATAATCATTTTTAATTAGTAATTAGAAAAGCATTTCCGTCGTAAAAATGAATGTAATAATCAAATCCTGACAGGTTATAAACACCTGTTTTTCAGTATTGTTGGAATTACTTGTTGTTGCACGGAGATTGATTCAGAATAAGCTGGTTTGTCCACTTTCATCCGGGATTATAAACAAATCTGTGCGCAATTTTGTGATTGGTCTCTTCTGCAGGAAGCGTTCGCGTGCTATCTTAAACTGGCGTTCTATGTTAAGTGAATAAGCGCCTTCACCTTTCATACGGATACCAAAACGACTGTCGTTTACTTTTCCGCCATGCAGTTCTTCCAGCTGATGAATCACTTTTTCAGCCCGGTCGGGGTAGTGGTGCTGCAGCCAGTTTTTAAAGATTCCGCCATTCGGGCCATTCAGGCGCACCACCTGGTAATGGACGTTGTGAGCACCACGTTCACTCACGGCTTTTACCAGTGCAAACAATTCATGATCGTTGATCGCGGGAATGATAGGAGCAAGCATGGCCGTAACCGGGATTCCCTGCGATGACAAGCGCTCAATCGTGGTTAGTTTTCGCATGCAGGATGCTGTTCGCGGTTCCAGTTTCCGGCGCAGCTCCTCGTTCAGCGAAGTCATGCTGATCAGTACATGCACCAGGTCCAGTTTTGACAGCTCGGTCAACACGTCCAGGTCACGCTCGATGAGTGAATTCTTGGTGATGATCGAGACCGGATGCCGGTATTTCAGGAAGATGTGAAGGAGTTTACGCGTGATTTCATACTTGCGCTCGCACGGTTGGTAACAATCCGTATTCCCCGACAAACTGACCGATCGTACTTCCCACTTTTTCTTGCGAAGTGTTTCTTCGAGCAATTCGGGTGCATTTTTTTTCACGAGGATCGTGCGCTCGAAATCGGTCCCGGCGCTGTAGCCCCAATATTCGTGCGTGGGCCGCGCGTAGCAATAGGTACAGCCATGCTCACAGCCCTGGTAAGGATTCAGCGAATAGAACATCCCCACATCCGGACTGGGAACTTTATTCACGATCGTTTTCGGGAAGACCTCTATAAACGTGGTTTTTTGGTTCGTATCCTCACCATCCTCATCCATGTGGAATTCATAAAACGATTCTCCTTCCTGCGTTTTGTGAAAACGGTTGTCAGGATTGATATGTGCGCCTCTCCCGCTAAGAAAGCCCTCTTTTTTTTCAGCCATAGGAATGTGTTCAATGAAAAAGTGAATAATGGTCAAGCTTTACCGGCTTTCAAATATAGCAATAAAAACTAATTTATAATCAATAGTTGATTATAAATTAATCAAAATGAATTTGAATTGTGTTTTTTATCCTTGTTTCTAGCGGGTTAAGTGGGAAAATTAATAGGCTCAAAAAACAGGTGTTTTTACCTGGTCTACGATATTCTTTTTTCGCTATTTTTGGTTGGAATTGACAACAAAGTCGGTTGCATTAAACCCACTATTATGCTATTGAAAAAAGGCTCAAAAGGAGAAGACGTCAAAAAAGTCCAGAATTTTCTGAAATTAACTGCCGATGGAATTTTCGGCTCCAATACCGAAGCAGCGGTAAAAACCTGGCAGGGTGCCAATGGTTTGACAGCGGATGGAATTGTGGGCGATCAAACCTGGTCGAAAATGGGATTGGGAACACCATCGGGAAGTTCGTCTTCATCCTCATCATCAGGCAGCAAGGGCGCCAGCGGTTTCGACGAAACCTACAAAGACGTGGTGATCGATGGAAGTACCTTTCCCGGGAAACCTTACAGCTCTACAGTAAAGATTACCTTGAATTCCGAAATTACACAAGAGTATATCCCGGCCTTCAACCAGGCAATTCCAAACGCCGCGAAAGGTTTGCGATTATTGCTCACCATTATGGCCTACCACGAAGGATTCAAAAAAGGTTCACGGTCATATCGCACCAACAACCCGGGCAATATCGGCAATACCGACTCCGGTGCCAATCAAACGATCGCATCGCTGAAAGACGGGATCCTGCTGCAGAAAAACTACATCGATAATATCATTAACGGCAAGAGTAAAGCTTTTCCGATGAACCAGCCGGTTTATATCAAACCGTATTATTCCCAGGAAATCGCCAAAAACTCTGCCAGCTACGGAATGTCGCCTTGGTTGCCGGGCTATAAATTTACCTTCACAGGCCAGCTCGATCAATTCGTAAAGATCTATTCTACCGGTGCCCGCGGCGGAAATTCCTATGTGAACACCATCGTTTCCTATTTTACGGCCAATGGTTTGCCGATCAAACCTGAAAGTAAAATCCAGGATATTATCAAATTGGGATAAACAACAAAGGCTTTATTTTGAATTATAAAGGAGGGAATTATCAATTATCAGGAAAGTCACTTGATAATTGATAATTCTTTAATAGACAGTCACTTAAGTTGTTTTTTTTGTGCGCCCAGGTTAATTTTTTGAAATCCATCCGGCTGCAATCCTGATCTTAGCATTATTTCTTTTCCACCTTCGGCGCTTTTCCGGCCCTGCGTACATTTACGAGTTTCATCAGCATATCGAACCAAAACGGAGCGCCAAAGCTCAATGAAATGCCGGAAATAACAATGCCGATGAGGTATTTCGTCCAGGCCCATCCGTCGCCGATTGAATTCCGTTCTTCAATATAACGTACAATGCCCGGTGATTGTCGGGTAATGCTCGTTTTCGCAACAGAATCCCGGCAAAACCATGAAACAGGTGCGCTTTTGGTGCTCCACCCAATCGGAACGTTCAATTGTGACAGTAAATTCAGCACACTGTCTAATTTTTGAACCGTAACCTTATTGGTGGAATCTTCCTTTGCAAACCGGCTTTCGGCCAATGAATGGTTCGCTTGAATGAGGTCATTGAGTTGACTGTAGGTTAAACTATCGGTTGAAGTGCCTGCCGCAGCTTTGGTTTTTGTTTTTTGAGCAGCCATGACCGCTGCCAGCTGGTTATCCGTATTGTTTACTACAAACAACCTGTCGGAAGCTGTTTTGGTAGTGTCTTTATAAGCATCCGCCGTTTTTTCAGCCTGCATAACGAGCTGGTTCTTCAGGTTGTCGTCCAGGCTCAATACCCGCAACAAATGAATACTGTCAACATTCAGCATAATCGCGACCACAAAACCCACCAGGAGAAATTTCTTGCGCTGGTTGAGCTTGTATCCGCCCGAAACACGTTCCATGTAATCATTGTACCAGTTTTCGAGCTGTGTTTTCAGCTGGTTGTAATCCTGTCCGGATTTATCAATGAACGATTGCAGTAAATCCTTAAACTCGCCCGGTTGCATGGCTGCTACCCCTTCTTTGAAACGCACCATCATTTGTTTCACCGGTTTTTGGTTTTCATCCACACCAGTGGCAGCCGGACTCTCTTTTTCTGATTCTTGAGCTATGAGGTCGACCAGCACTTCCGAAAACATACCGGAAGAAATGTAGGATGGCAGGCGGTTACGCAGACTTTGCAGTCCGTTGATCATAATGTGGTTGTAGAATTTTTCTCCCATTTCCGCATCACCTTTGTCACCGATGAGGTTGTAAATGCTGTCTTTCAGGAATTTACCCCGGTGTTTGGTAATGTAGTTGAGCCATTCCACAATAATGGAAACCAGGATACTCAAAACGGCATAAATGAATACGAGAGAAATAAGGATCAGTAAAATGTTGTTGTCAGCGAAATTCATGGATTCGTAGTTTAAGTGAAGTAAATTTTCGGAACATCAACTGCCGGCCGAAAAACCTACGAAGTAAAAATACGAAATAGCAACAACTACACACTCACCGTTTCTGGTGAAATGCAAACCCGAAAAACCATGAAATACAAAGGAAGTAATGCTTCCAGGCAGGATTAATTCCCGGTACCGGCAGAACCGGAGGCACCTTCAGACGCCGGAACAGCAGTTTTGGTGGTTGCAGCGGGATCTTCTTCTTTCTTCACTTCAATAATCGCCACTTCACCTTTTCCCTTGCGTACCTGTGCAAACAGCCAGTTATACATCTCATCACCGCGGAAAACCTTCTCCAAATCACCGTGATCAGCGCCTTTTACTTCGGTCCAAACCAGGTTTTTACCATCGTTGCACGCACGAATGGCTTTTACCATGTCCAGTGATTGTTTCAACGGAACGGCCTCATCACGGTTTCCGTGCTGGATCCACATCGGGATCGAAGCCAGGTTGCAGGCATCTTTTGGATTGCCACCACCGCAAAGCGCTACTCCGGCAGTCATTTTGTCAGCATGTTTTCCGGCAAAATGCATCGTACCGTAGCCACCCAGGCTCATGCCGCATACATACACGCGATTGGTATCTGTCTTGTATTCTGCCTGCACATACTGCAATACTTCCAATACTTTATCAGGATCCCATGAACCGGATGCTACCTGCGGAGCGATCACAATAGCAGGAACTTCACGTCCGTTCTCGATCTCGTGGATCACACCGTAGCGCTTTACGCGATTCAGGTCTGTTCCCGAAAGACTTTTCCCATGAAGGAAGATCAATACAGGAGGATTGTTTTTCAGAATGCTGTCGGCCGGAAGGTTCAGCCAAAAGTTATAACTTGTTTTCCCTTTAACCGCGCTCAACTGAGCAGTTGCCGTGAAACCGATGCAAAGCAATAATCCGATAAGAAGTCCTTTCATAGCCGTATTCTTTTTGTGTTTTAAGCAATCAAATAGGGGGTAAGGCAGTGCAAATGAGGGGCAAAGATAGCATAAAATCGAAGTTTTGGTTCCCGAAAAATGTTAAGAAACCGTTAGCAGCTCAAAAGACAGTGGTAGTCATTTTGGTTATAACGACAGAGTAAACAATAGGTAACACTTATTTTTCACCACAAAGACACAAAGTTTTTTTTGAAGGGTAGATGTGTTAAGATCACAAAGGGATCATGGCTTCTGCGCAGATTCCCTTTGTGTTCTTTTAACAAGTCAAACAATGTCCTTTTCCTTTGTGCCTTTGTGGTGAAAATAAACCCAACAAAAAAGCTGCTCCGAAATCCGAAGCAGCTCTTTCAATATAAAGGAAAACCGATTTATTTCAGTTCATCCAAACGTCTTTTGTATTCCAGCGCCTTTTCATTGTTTTTCAACGCGCGGTGAATTTGAGACAAACATGTCAATACGGCTTTGTCGTCAGGAATGGCAGCAATATATGCCTCCAACGGAACGGCAGCCTGTTTGTAGAACTCGTCACTTTCAGCGATCAGCTTGTCGAAATTAGGGTCATTCAATTTCAGGTTGTTCGCCTCTGTTCTTAGTTTTGTTCCCTGTGATTGCAGGTGAGCGCCCAATTGGTACTGTGCATCCCAGTATTTAGGATCAATCGCAACAGCTTTGCGCAAACTTTCGGTTGCTTTGGCATCTTCTCCTGCTTCCATATAGAACGTTCCGATGACATAGTGCAATTCTTTGTCGTTCGGTGCTTTTTCAATGGCTTTTTCAAGGTACGTAGTTGCTTCCGCAGTTTTTCCGGCCTGGATCAAAGCACTGGCAACTGTTTTGTAGATCTCAGGAACTTTGTAACCGTAATCAGCACATTTGCTGTAGTATTTTACGGCATTGTCCCAGTCTTTGTCATTTTCAGCACAGATACCTGCAAAGTAGATCGCTGTTGTATCGATTTTGTTGATGGCAGTCGACAATTGCGCCTGGAAATCGTAAGCAGCCATAGCTTCTTTGTACTGTTTTCCGTTGTACATGGCAACTGCTCCCATGTCGATCAACCCTTTTTTCTGCTGGATTGATTCTTCTACGTCAGCATCGAATTTGTTGGAAATCGTATAAGCCTTGTTCCACGAAGCGATTGCTTCATCCATCGATTGCTCGGTAATTTCAGGGAAAGCAGTACTGTCCATTCCTTTCAGCAATACAGCGTAGAAATAGATTTCACCTTTCAGGTAAAGCGTTTTCGGGCTTTCTTTTGTGTCAGGGTGAACAGCTGCCTGGTCAATAAATTCTTTTGCTTTTTTCAAAGAACTTTTTGCCTTTTCCATGTCTTGCTGCATGAAGGCACCCTGGAAATTGTTTTTGTATTCAACCGCCGCTGAAGTTTCCACTGCTTTTTGAGCGAATGAGAAACCTGTCGTCAGCGCTACCGCAGCTAAAAGGAACCAATTTTTGCTATTTTTCATCTTGTTCGTTTTCTAGTTTTGTTAACTTGTTGCGACACACATTTCAACTTCTGTGCCAGATTTTATGTAAGGATACAAAAACGTGTTAAAATCCATATTATTCTCCCTCATTTTTCTTCTTCATTCTGATTCTCATTCTCATTCTTGTTGCGAGAAGTCGAATGAAAGAAAAGCGAGGTTATTCCTCTGAACTTTCTTCAGTTGTTGTTTCTCCGTTGTTTTCTACTCCTCCGTTTCCACCTTCCTGGTTTTCATCCGTTGATGGTGCAATTGGGTTTCCGTCTTCGTCGAGCATTTCATCTTCCTCGTCGCTTCGCGGAACACGTGCCACAGCGGCGATCTCGGCATTGCCTTTCAGGTTGATCAAACGAACTCCCTGTGCGGCACGGCCCATTACACGCAATTCCTCAATGTGCATACGGATCGTGATGCCGGCTTTGGTGATGATCATCAAATCATCTTCGTCGGCTACGGTCTTAATGGCAAGCAATGGCCCGGTCTTATCGGTTACATTGATTGTTTTCACACCTTTTCCTCCACGGTTCGTGATACGGTAAACCGGTTCGCCGTCTTCCGGATCGTTCAGGTAAGAACGTTTTCCGTATCCTTTTTCGGAAACCACCAAAATAGTCTCCGAATTATCCTTCACACAAATCATTCCAACCACTTCATCGGTATCCGACTGCAGTGTTACGGCACGCACACCGGAGGCGTTTCGGCCCATCGGACGTACTTTCTCTTCGTTGAAACGGATCGCGCGGCCGGCTTTCGTTGCCAATACCATTTCGTTGGTGCCGTCGGTCAAACGTGCTTCCAGCAACTCGTCGTTTTCACGGATCGTGATCGCATTGATACCGTTGGCACGCGGACGTGAATATGCTTCCAACGACGTTTTCTTGATAATACCTTGCTTGGTACACATCACGATGTAGTTGTTGTCGACGTATTCCTTGTCGGTCAAATCCATCACTTTTACATACGCTTTGATCTTATCGTCCTGCTCGATGTTAAGCAGGTTCTGGATCGCTCTTCCTTTCGCCGTTTTGTTTCCTTCCGGGATCTCGAAAATACGGATCCAGAAACAACGTCCTTTCTCGGTAAAGATGAGCAGGTAGTTGTGGTTTGTGGCCACAAACAAATGCTCCAGGAAGTCTTTGTCGCGGGTTGCAGAACCTTTCGATCCCATTCCGCCGCGGCTTTGGACCTTGTATTCGTTCAGGCTCGTACGTTTGATGTAACCGGCATGCGAAATCGTGATTACCACTTCTTCATCCGGGATCAAATCTTCGATCTTCATTTCGGAAGCCGAGTATTCGATTTGTGAACGGCGTGCATCACCATATTTATCGCGGATGTAGATCAACTCATCTTTGATGATCTGCATACGACGTTCTTCGCGGGCCAGGATATCTTTCAAATCGGCAATAAGCGCCATCAGGTCGGCATATTCGGCACGCAGCTTGTCTTGCTCCAGTCCGGTCAGCTGACGCAGACGCATTTCAACGATTGCACGTGACTGGATATCCGAAAGGCTGAAGCGTTCCATCAACTTCTCGCGGGCTTCTTCCGGGCTTTGAGACCCACGGATGATCGCGATCACTTCGTCAATGTTATCCGAAGCAATGATCAATCCTTCCAGGATATGCGCGCGCTCTTCGGCTTTACGCAGGTCGAATTTCGTTCTGCGGACCACCACGTCGTGACGGAAGTCAACGAAATGGCCGATCATTTCTTTCAGGTTCAGCAAACGCGGACGTCCGTCGACCAAACAGATATTGTTGATCGAGAACGAGCTTTGCAAAGCTGTATACTTATAAAGTTTGTTCAGTACCACATTCGGAATGGCATCGCGCTTTAATTCATACACGATACGCATACCGTTTCGGTCAGACTCGTCACGAATGTCAGAAATGCCCTCGATCTTTTTATCATTGACCAATTCAGCGGTTTTCTTGATCATGTCCGCTTTGTTGATCTGGTAAGGAATCTCGGTAACGATGATCTGCTCCCTTCCGGCCGATTCTTCGATCTCTGCTTTAGCGCGGATCACAATTCGCCCACGGCCTGTCAGCAACGCTTCACGCGCACCGTCTACACCATATATAATACCACCGGTTGGGAAGTCCGGTGCTTTTACATAATTAAGAAGCGCTTCCGGCTCGATTTCCTTATTGTCGATGTAAGCTACGATACCGTCTACAACTTCTGTGAGGTTGTGAGGCGCCATGTTGGTAGCCATTCCTACGGCGATACCGCTGGCCCCGTTTACGAGCAGGTTAGGGATTTTGGAAGGAAGCACGGATGGCTCTTCCAATGAGTCGTCAAAGTTCGGTTGAAAGTCAACGGTCTCTTTTTCCAGGTCGTCGAGCATTTCTTCGGCGATCTTACGCAAACGCGCCTCCGTATAACGCATTGCCGCCGGACTGTCACCGTCAATCGATCCGAAGTTACCCTGTCCGTCGACCAATGGGTAACGCAGCGACCATTCCTGGGCCATACGTACCATTGTGTCATACACGGAACTGTCACCATGCGGGTGATACTTTCCAAGCACCTCACCAACGATACGGGCCGATTTTTTATGCGGGCGGTTGGAGTAAACTCCCAAATCCTGCATACCATATAATACACGGCGATGAACCGGTTTGAACCCGTCACGGACATCCGGAAGTGCACGCGATACAATTACCGACATCGAATAATCGATGTACGCCGATTTCATTTCATCTTCGATGTTAATCTGGATTATCTTCTCTCCATCTGCCATCTTGTCATTGTTTTAAATTAAGCACGAAAATTGTGTGCAAAAAGCAAGGCTCGAAATTAGCTTTTTATATCCTACGAAAAAGACGGTAAAGAGGCTTTTTACTAACAAAAAGTGGTGTAAAAATGCTGTTTCGATGTACTTATTAACATTTCAAGCGTTTATATATTTGTAGGGTGCGGAAAGTGGCTCTGCGTTAACATGACAAAAGCAATTCAATCAATCACAAAAAGGCAACAAAGTTGGATTTAGTGTATTTTTGAAGGGCAGAACAACAACAGAATATGGAAGCAAAATTTTCTCCGCGTGTAAAAGATGTGCTGAGTTTCAGTCGGGAAGAGGCGTTGCGCTTAGGCAATGATTTTATCGGCGTGGAGCATTTCTTATTGGGAATCCTGCGTGAAGGCGAAGGCAATGCCGTGAAAATCCTCACCGGCTTTAACCTTGACCTGGCACAGCTTAAAAAAGAATTGGAAAAACAACTCCTCGAAACCGCAAAGTCTTCGGCGGCAACAGGTGCCAATATTCCCTTGGTGAAACAAGCGGAACGATTATTGAAGATAACTTATTTGGAAGCGAAATTATTCAAGAGTCCCGTGATCGGTACGGAACATTTGTTACTTTCGATGCTCAAAGACGAAGATTCCGTGGTTTGCAGAACTTTAAGCAAGTACGGTGTGAATTATAATACTGTAAAAGACGAATTAGACGACATGCTAGACGAAAACAACATACCAAGAGCAGAGCTGCCGGGGTCGGCAGACGACGAAGACCAGACATTCGGTGCAGGCCAGCGAAAAGCCGCCGATCCGAAATCGAAAACACCGGTACTCGATAATTTCGGGCGCGATCTGACCAAAATGGCAGAAGCCGGGAAATTGGACCCGATCGTGGGCCGTGAACGTGAGATCGAACGCGTAAGCCAGATTTTATCACGTCGTAAGAAAAACAATCCTATTCTTATCGGTGAACCGGGAGTGGGAAAGAGCGCTATCGCCGAAGGATTGGCTTTGCGCATCGTGCAGCGAAAAGTATCCCGCGTACTCTTTAATAAACGCATCGTTTCACTCGACCTGGCTTCATTGGTTGCCGGTACGAAATACCGCGGACAGTTTGAAGAGCGTATGAAAGCGGTAATGGCGGAAATCGAAAAGAATCCGGACATCATTTTGTTCATCGACGAGATCCATACCATTATCGGTGCGGGTGGCGCGAGCGGTTCACTGGATGCTTCCAATATGTTCAAACCGGCTTTGGCCCGCGGCGAAATGCAGGCGATCGGAGCAACAACTTTGGATGAATACCGCCAGTACATTGAGAAAGACGGAGCGTTGGAACGTCGTTTCCAGAAAGTGCTCATCGAGCCGACAACGATGGAAGAAACGATCCAGATCCTCAACAATATCAAGGAGCGTTACGAAGATCATCACATGGTGACCTATACCGACGAAGCATTGGCTGCCTGTGTGCGTTTGACAGAGCGCTACATCACCGACCGTCACTTGCCGGATAAGGCAATTGATGCATTGGATGAAGTAGGTTCACGCGTCCATTTGACCAACATTCATGTTCCGCAGGAAATCATCGATATCGAAGCTGAGATCGAGGCCCTGAAAGAACAGAAAAACGAAGTAATTAAGACACAGCAATACGAGAAAGCCGCTGAGCTGCGTGATTCGGAGCGCAAGTTGCAGGATCGCCTGGAAGAAGCCAAAAAGAAATGGGAAGATGATTCCAAAGCACAGCGTGTGGTTGTTACCGAAGAGCACGTAGCCGAGGTTGTTTCCATGATGTGCGGCATTCCGGTAACGCGCGTTGCTCAAACCGAAATGGGCCGTTTGGCGACGATGGGTGATGAGCTGCGCGGAAAAGTGATCGGCCAGGATGATGCGGTGGAAAAAGTAGTGAAAGCCATTCAGCGTAACCGTGCGGGGTTGAAAGATCCGAACAAGCCGATCGGTTCCTTCTTCTTCCTCGGGCCAACAGGTGTGGGTAAAACACAGTTGGCAAAAGTTTTGGCGAAGTACCTGTTCGACACCGAAGATGCATTGATCCGAATCGATATGTCGGAATACATGGAGAAATTCTCGATCTCCCGTTTGGTGGGAGCGCCTCCGGGATACGTTGGTTACGAAGAAGGTGGTCAGCTGACGGAAAAAGTACGCCGCAAGCCGTATTCCATCGTTTTGCTCGATGAGGTCGAAAAAGCGCACCCGGACGTGTTTAACCTGTTGCTTCAGGCATTGGATGACGGACACATGACAGACGGTTTGGGCCGTAAGATCGACTTCAAGAACACGATCCTGATCATGACTTCAAACATTGGTGCACGTCAGCTGCAGGATTTCGGAACAGGTGTAGGTTTTGGTACACAAGCGCGTGTCGATGCACGGGAAGAAGATGCCAAAGTGGTGATCCAGAATGCATTGCGTAAGGCATTTGCTCCTGAATTCCTGAACCGTATCGATGATATGATCATTTTCCACTCATTGTCGCGTGAAAACATCCACAAGATCATTGACCTGGAATTGGTGAAATTGTTCGATCGTATCAAGCAATTGGGCTACACTGCCACAATGACAGAAAAAGCGAAAGATTTCATCGTAGACAAAGGATATGACGAGAAATTCGGTGCGCGTCCGTTGAAACGTGCGATCCAGAAGTACATCGAAGATCCGCTGGCAGAAGAGATCATCAAAGCCAACCTGCAAAACGGTGATTCAATCCAGATCGACATCGATGACACGAACGCGGCGTTAAAGATCCTGATCGAAAAAGGCTCTACAAAGCCTGCTAAGAAATAATGCAGTCACAAATTCAATACAAAAGGCTTCTCTCCGGGGGAGCCTTTTTAGGTTTTCCCATGAAAAAAATCAGTTGTTTTTTGTCCGTTTTCCTCTCTGTTTCCTTGTATGCGAGTGTGGATATGACGCGCGTAAACCCGGAATTGTTTATCAACCGGCCGCAAACGGATTTGTCGGTGATTACCGTAAACGATGAGGCGCTGAAAGAAAAATGGGTGCGTTCGTTGTTTGACCGCGATCTTCTGAATCATGAAGGAACACGTGCTTTTTCAACAACCGCCGGTTTCGATGCATATTATGCCGCATTTAAGGAAAAGTTCCGCCTGATCGACCTGAACAGTGATGGTACGCCGGAACTTGTATTTGAAGGATTTGTGAGCAGAGATGACGAAAAAGAACACATTGAAATTTACCGGTCTTCCAATGGGGAATTGACGCGTATTTACGACGAGATCGGACATGTGTTGGCGTACAAAATTCACCCGAATACACAAGAGGTGCTGTTGTATCATCACCAGTATCCATGCTGTTTGAACGCCTCGCACAACCTCAACCGTTTACGATTGGTAGAAGGGAAAATACAATTGGTGAAACGTTATTTCGTGGCCCGTGAAGCCGGTGATATGAAAGGCCGGTTTTTCCCGGAGAAAAGCACGTTTTCCAACAGGTTAAAGGCGACTAAAAAAGAAGTCGACTTACGTTGGTCAGGAGCGGTTATCAGCAAAGATGCCTGGACAAGGCGCGTACCTTCAAACATCATTGCACCTTACAAAAAAGGATCGCTTTACAAAATATTGGCTGAGGAAAATGGCTGGTTGTTCGTACGCATGCAAACGCCGCCTGAAATTGGTGAAAATAAAGTCGTCAATCCGGGGAACCTGCAGGAAACAGCTGTGTATGGCTGGTTGGAGAAGCGGAAGTTATAGGGGAAACGCGGTTAGCATATTGTCCCGCAGGGACAAAATATGGTAACACATCAATCACCGTCATGAAACACAACCCGTAGGGGTTGAATGCAATACTATAAGGTGGTAATGAAAGATCAAGCGGACAATGTTTTTCCTATCTAAACATGTTTTGAGCAATCGTGCATCCCCATTGCCCGACTCAATCCTTCCTCATATTTCGGTTTAATTATTGTCAGTCAGTAACCAGTCATTGACCAGGCTTTCGTGTTCGGCAAAGAATTGCTCCATCGCCAGATCTGCTTCTGATTGCTCACCTGGAATGCGTTTTTCAATCTGCTGAAATGTACGCTGTATGGTGTCCAGGATGCTTGAATTCATCAGGATCATAGAGGTTGAAGTGTCGAATTTATATCCGTGAAACACATCGATGATGCGTTGTCTGTCCTGGGCTTCGCGCGGCAGTAGTTTTTCCTTCTTCGAAAGCTCGTTAAAGAACGGCAATAATTTGGCACTCAATTCAATGAAATGTCTCAATACAACTGTTGCATCGTTGACCTGCTGGATAGCCCCGCTTCGCATGATACTTCGTTTGATAAGTCTCTTTTCCATGACCTGATAGTTTTGAACCTACTCTAAAGACGCCTTTCGTTTCCAATAGGTTGTAAAGTAAATACCCTGCTTTAGCAAACGGACTTTCCTGTTGAGCGAAAAGCAGATTTAACCGATTAGCAGGTAGGGTTAATTGATTGACAAGTAGCTGATCGTATTTAATAATGAACAATTTGCCAGTCATCTTCCAGGTTGTAAAACTTCCTGGTCGATAATTGGCGAAAGATTTGGAGCGCAACATAGCCGGCATTGGCAATTAATGTATAAAGGCCGATATCCATAATAACAGGATCAGCACCGGTAGTAAGGGCAGGATCGCCTTCATATGATTTTACAGGAATTCCGCTGATAAGTGTGTAGATAATTGCCGCTCCGCCAATGTAACGTGTTACCCTGAAAAAATCTTCAACCTCGTCAGCATGTTTTGGCTGACTCCGGACGTGCCTGGTGAAATAACGTTCGTAATGTTTCCCAAAGTAATAGCCGAGCTCTGTAACCGAATCAAGCGGAAACCGGTAAACCGAATCGTTTATCTTCCAACCAACCTGGTAAGCATGGAATGTGATCATAGAATCGGCCAGTTGCTCTACTTCGCCGAAATAATCAATACTGTCAACTGTTAGCTCAAAAATGCGTTCCAGCGCCAGTTCAGCCGATTTGTTTTTAAACTGATGCATAACCGGAATAAAGCCCTGTTTATCATCTTTTTCAGTTGGAACAATTGGTTGGGCCGTTTTTGGCTTCGACAGGATAAGCTCATTTTCAAAACGCTTTGTGATGACGTAAGTTTTGGTGGAACCGTCTTCATAATAAAAAGATAGTGTCGAGTCAAGGATCGAAAAGGTTTTTTCTGCAACCAATACGCCATTCATGGTCCTTTGTTTACCGAAATATCCCCAATAGCCAAAGCTGACTTCCAGGCAATCCTCCCGGGGTGTTTCTTTTTTTCGGAGAATAAAGGAATTGCTGTCGGTCTCATCAAAACACCATCTTCCGAACAGGTTGATGGAGTGTGTTCCGAACCGAAGGATGGGGTCGGCTGGTTCATCAATTTGAATCTTTTCCAGGATCGGATCTTCTTCAACAAGCTGCTTTGTCGAGTCAGGCTGGGCGAAAATCGCTGAACAGGTCGATAAGGTAAGTAGTGCGGTGATCAATTTCATGCATCAAAAAACGATCCGATGAACACATTATTGCACAAAGAATTGTAGCGTTGAAGCAGAATCGAATCGCTATATTTGCACCAAAATTCACTACATGGAAATTCTCAACGGTAAGCAAACAGCGGAAATCATCAAAAAAGAGCTGGCTGTCCTGGTAAAGGAACGAAAAGCTGAAGGGCGTAAAATTCCTCACCTGGCGGCGATTTTGATTGGGAACGACGGTGGTTCCGTGAGTTATGTGAATTCGAAAGTGAAAGCCTGCGAGGAAATCGGTTTTGAAAGCACCCTGATCCGTTACGATGATTCGGTTTCGGAAGAAGTGCTGCTCAACAAGGTAAAAGCGCTCAACGAAGACAAAAGCATCGACGGTTTTATTGTGCAGCTGCCGCTTCCGGATCACATCGACGAAATGAAAGTGACATTGGCCATCGACCCGAAGAAAGATGTCGACGGTTTTCACCCGATCAATGTCGGGAATATGATGCTGAACCTTCCGGGATTCGTACCGGCTACTCCGGCGGGAATCGTCGAATTATTACGTCGTTACAATATCGAAACTGCCGGTAAAAACTGTGTGGTTGTCGGGCGAAGCAATATTGTAGGAACGCCATTGAGCCTGTTGTTGGGACGAAACACCGAAATGGGGAATTGTACGGTCACTTTGGTGCATTCACGTTCGGAAAACATCCGCGAGATTTGCAACCAGGCCGACATCCTTGTAGCTGCGGTGGGAATACCCGGTTTTATCACAGCAGATATGGTGAAAGAAGGAGCGGTGGTAGTTGACGTCGGTACCACGCGTGTTCCCGACGCAACCCGTGAACGTGGCTGGCGTTTGGCCGGTGATGTGGCCTTTGATGAAGTAGCACCGAAATGTTCCTATATTTCCCCGGTGCCGGGCGGAGTAGGGCCGATGACGATTGCCTCCCTGATGATAAATACCTTAAAAGCAATGGAGCTTAAAGGAAAATAAGCTATATTTGACTTACAAATTTTACCACGAAAATGAAAACAACTCATCTTTTTGCAACAGCACTTATCGTAACCTTTTTGTTAGGGTCATGCGGTATCAACGGTTTCGGTGGTTCATCCATTCAAAAACGTAAGTATACCAAGGGCTTTTACCACAATAAAAATCGTGGTTTCAAATCGTCTGACGATAAAACAACAGGCGAATTGACAATCGCTGAAGAAACAACAGACGGAACAGCTGTCTTGCCTTTGGAAACGAAGGAAGTAAATGCAACCGTTTTCCAGCAGGAAAAAACGATCAGAAACGATCAGGGGCAACCACAACAGCCGCAACGTTCCGATGAAAAAACAGGTACGAAGAAAAAAGTGACGCCTGCTTCCAAAAAAGAGGTGAAAACACAACCACGTCAGCGTAAGCAGCGCGAGCATGAGTATTACGTGCCGATGAAGCAAAAAGCGGAAATGGCGCAAAAGCATGCTGCAGGTTCTTCCGAAAGCGGGGCAATGCTCGTATTGCTGGTTATCCTGGCGATCATTATTCCACCGCTTGCAGTTGCCTTGTACGAAGGTATTACCACGCGTTTCTGGATCGATTTGATCCTGGCAATTGTTGGATTCGGGATCGGTTTCGCTTTGTTTGGCGGAGGTATTGCCTGGTTGTGCGGTTTGGCAGCTGTGATCTACGCGTTGCTGATCGTTCTCGGGGTGATTTAAGAAGAATTAGAAATGAGTATAAACGAAGGGGCCTGTGATCAGGCTCCTTTTTTTGTGTGGTAATTTTTTACCGGAATTTTATTGGAAATAGTTCCACAGACTTCCCAGGTGGATAAGGACGGATGAAACAGGATATCTAGTTGATGATAACCATTGTGTTTAGAAGGATGTCCCTAGGGACATAATATGGTAACACAAATCAACATCATGAAACACAACCCCGTAGGGGTTGAACACGCATGTAATGTATAACCCTAAAGGGTAAAATACAATGGACGAACGCTAATTCTACGATATTTCGTCCGGACAATGGAAACAACTATCTACAATCGCTCCAGCGGCGTTTTCACCCCGTCCACCAGCGAATAACAATCCAGCTTATCCTTAAACACCGACGACTTGAAAATCGAGCTGTTGAGCAGCATACGTACGCATTCCTGGATTCCTTCTGCGATGGACGGGTGCGGATGGATCAACTCTGCGATCACATGGATCGGCATATTGAGTTTGATCAGCAAACCAATCGCCTGGATAGCCGTGGAAGCATGTTCGCCTACGGCACGCATTCCAAGGATTTTCATTTCGGAATCGTTGGTTACAATAATCTTGAAAAATCCCTGTGTTTTCCGCATGGCAATGGCACGCGCGATCACTGAATAATCGATCTTCACGATCTTGACCGGTATGTTGTTTTTAAGGCAATACTGTTCATTGAAGCCAACTGCTGCAACTTCCGGCTGCAGGAACATGATCGTACAGATGTTATCATAATTCAGGCGCTCGTCGACACTTCCGTAGGCCAGTTCAACTGCATGGCGTGCTTCGATTTCCCCCATGTTTACCAGGGCAATCCTGCCCGATACATCACCTACGGCATAAATGTGTGGTACGTTGGTCACCGTATCGTCGTCACCAATATGGACACCACGCTTCGACATCAGCACGCCGGCAGCAGCCAGGTCCAATTGTTCCACGTTCGGAATGCGTCCAATTGAAAGCAATGCTTTTTCCACCTGTATCGTTTCGCGTTTACCATCGGGATAGGATAACTCGTATTCCACATGATCACCACGGTTTTCAAGGCGTTCCAGTTGTGCGTTGTGGTGAATGGTGACACCTTTTTTCTCCAGGTTTTCGCTGACAATCGTTGAAATGTCCTCATCTTCAAAGGGCAGGATGCGGTCCTGGCGATCGATGATATACACCTTTGTCTTTCCGAGGTTGGAGAAAATCGTTGCGTATTCACAACCAATGACCCCGGCACCGACGATCACGAGGCTTTTCGGGTAATCGGTCAAATGCTCGATGCCGTCACTCGTGAAAATGGTGCGTTCATCCACGTCCACCCCTTCCATTTTGCGGGGACGGCTTCCGGTTGCAACGATGATTTTATCGCCGTAAACGACGCGTTTTTCGCCATCGTGAAGTATTTCTATTTCATGGTCATTGATGAAGCGTCCGATCCCGCGGTGATAGGTCAGGAGCTTCTTCATCGTTTCGGTTTGCAGCAATTTCAAGTGACAGGAATACTGGAATTTTCGCTCGAAAACAGCTTCATCCACGGTAGCGCTTACGTCGGACCAGTTCAGGTAGAACTTCTCGCGGCCTTTGCCAAGAATGGTATCGTTAACGCTGGCTACTTTTTGTGAAATCTCCCACAGCGTTTTAGATGACAGCGCGCCGTTGTAAACCCCGGCTCCGCCAACGCGTTCCCGTTCAATTAAACAAACGCGTTTCCCGTAATCGATCGCCCGCATGGCGGCTGCGTATCCTGCAGGACCTCCTCCTATGACTACTAAGTCAAAATGTTCATCTGTCATATGCAACGAATATAATAAGATCGTGCTAATTGCGTGCCAACAAAAGCTAATTTTGCGGTATGAAGCATGCATATCTTTTGCAGCAGGCAGTGGCCGACAAAGAAGTCTATAAAAAGCTCGTGCAGCGGTTGAAGAAAGTCAATCACCGCGCACTGGACGATCTGTTTCATAAGGAGCACGAACAAGCCTTTAAAAAGATGGACTGCCTCACGTGTGCCAATTGTTGCAAGACCACAAGTCCGATTTTCCGGGATGTGGATATTCGTCGACTTTCCAAACGATTACGCCTTTCCGAGGCTGCTTTTGTGAAACAGTACCTGCGCATTGATTCGGACGGCGATTATGTATTGACCACAGCGCCCTGTCCTTTCCTGGGAACTGATAATTACTGCTCTGTTTACGAAGACCGGCCGCTGGCTTGTCGTGAATACCCGCATACCGACAGGAAGAACATGTACCAGATCCTCGACCTGACCCGTAAAAACATGGAAGTTTGTCCGGCAGTGAGCCAGATCATGCAAACTATTTCTAAAAAAACGAGCTAAATTTTACAACCATTTTGTAAATTTCACGTCAAAGAGGGGACTCTAAGATTGCGCCGATGTTAAAAAACACTACTCTTACTTTGTTGCTACTGAGCGTTTTTAGCATGCAAACCCTTGCACAGCGCGGTAAAAATGGCAATTACACCGTCACTGGTGCCAATACTCAAATCAATGCTTATACAGCCGTTACGGCTAATGCTGCAGTCAATGCAACATCCATAACCGTTGCCAGCAATACACTCACGAGCGGCGTGCTTACTACAGCACTTGCTCCGGGTGATCTGATCATGATTATCCAGATGCAGGGAGCCACCATGGATGTGGATGTCACACCTACAGCCAGCTGGGGAGGGCATTACACCGTTCCCAACGGCCACCAGGGCGATTGGGGCTCTTTCCAAAGTTTATGGGGAAATGTGACTTCTTACAACAACGCCGGGCGTTATGAATTGGTGGAGGTGAGGTCGGTTGCCGGAGGAACGACTATTAACTTAATGTGTGGTCTGCAATACGCCTATACCGCTTCAGGCCATGTTCAGGTGGTCCGGGTTCCCCGTTTCAATGATTTAACGGTGAATACAGCCTGTTCTATCGTTCCGGCTCTTTGGGATGGTACGATTGGCGGAGTAGTGGCACTGGAAGTATTCGGGAACTTAACCCTGACTGGAACAGGTATGATCTCAGCTACCGGTTATGGTTTCCGTGGTGGAGTTACAGACAATCTCACAAATGGTGCTGTTCCGGCAGCTTCTGCTGCGGCTAAAGGGTATTGCGCTTCCGATTCCGGTTATGAAGGTGCTGAAAAAGGCGAAGGAATCGGTGGGTTTTATACGGAATACGATGCGCTTTATTCACGATACTGTAAATCGGCCCCGGCAAACGGTGGTGGTGGAGGTAACAATCACAATGCCGGTGGCGGAGGAGGTTGTAATATCGGAACAGGGACGTATACTGGTAATGGAGTACCGGTTTCGGGTTACAATGCTTCCTGGAACCTCGAAGCGGCAGGTTTTGCAACTTCGAGCAGTCCTGGCGGTGGACGTGGCGGTTATTCCTACTCAACAACCAATCAGAATGAAACAACCGTAGGACCCAATAATTCTGCATGGACAGGTGATAATAGAAGAAATGAAGGCGGCTTAGGTGGTTTTCCACTAGCTTATTCCAGCTCAAGGATTTTTATGGGCGGCGGAGGTGGAGCCGGCGAAATGAATAGTAACCAAGGAGGAAATGGTGGTCGTGGAGGCGGAATTGTTTTCATGACCGTTTACGGGACTATTTCAGGAACCGGATCCGTCGTTAGCAATGGAGCCAATGGACAAAATGCCAACCCGCTTGGCCAAACTGCAGCGGCAGTATCAACCCAACGATTTGGTAATGACGGGGCTGGTGGAGCCGGTGGAGCAGGGGCGATTGCTATTTCCAACGGAACAGCAATCCCTTCAACCATTACACTTTCTGCAAATGGCGGGAACGGCGGAAATCAGGTCATTTCATTCGGTGGGCTTGTCGGAGCTCCAACCATGGAAGCTGATGGCCCTGGTGGCGGCGGTGGCGGTGGTCATATCGCATTTACATCCGGGACACCGACTCAAACAGTAAATGGAGGGAATAATGGAACTACCAATTCTTCTCATGTCAATCTGTTTCCTCCAAACGGTGCTACAATGGGAGGCTCTGGAATTTCAGGTTTATCACAGACGTTTTTCAATATCACGTCACCAAACGTCACGATCTGCCCGAATACCTCAACAACACTTACGGCTTCGATTACCGGAGTAGCACCGGGAACAGTAACCTGGTATTCCACGCAATTCGGGAACACGGTTTTGGGAACAGGATTAACTTATACAACACCGGTTTTGTCTTCAACCACTACCTACTATGTGGGCGTTTGTCCAAGCACCTTCCGTTTGCCGGTTACTGTCACAGTAGGCGGCGCTCCGACTATTTCCGGAACTCTGACAATTCCGGTGGGCGGAACAACGACTTTGACGGGATCCCCTACCGCGAATGCCTCCACACCATGGACTTCAGGCACACCGGCTGTCGGAACCATTACTTCAGGTGGGGTGGTTACCGGTGTTTCTGTCGGAACAACAACCATTACCTATATGAATTCAAGCGGCTGCACGGTGACAGCAATTGTCAATGTAGTGGCGCCGTTACCTGTCGAATTGATGTATTTTACCGCGACATTGAATGAACAGGAGAAGGTTGACTTATTGTGGGCGACGCAAACCGAAATCGATAACGATTATTTCATTGTTCAGCGAAGTACGGATTTGATCAACTGGCAGGAAATTGCTGTGATCCAGGGAGCCGAGACGTCGCAGGTGCTGCATGAATACAGAGCCCTTGATGCCAACCCGCTGATCGGGACCAATTATTACCGACTTAAGCAGGTTGACCTCGATGGTGCCTTTAAGGTTTCGGATATTGAATCGGTAATGCTGGCTGATGACGGAAGCATTGTCGGATATCCGAACCCGGCCACGGATTGTTTCCATCTCGTCGGGAATGATATTGCCGATCAGGAGGTAGTACTGACCAACCACCTCGGTCAGCGAATACTGTGCGAAACAACAGTTGTTTCCGGGGATCATTTGCAGATCAATACACGGGAATTAGCAACCGGAATTTATTACATCCGGGTAGTTAAAAACGGCGAAAGTGAGGTGCTGAAAATGACCATCAATAATCACTAGTTGCTTGTCTTTGATTGATTCCTGTTTTCTAACGGTTTTACTGGTGTTTGTGTGAATCTGATTGAAAGTTGATAACTATCGGTTATATTTCACAAGAAATGTAGGCTCAAAAAACCAACCTTTTCGTATTTTGTGCGTCAAAGTTTCGAACTAGTATAGAACCATGTCAAAAAACAGTGCTCTCCTTCTTTTGTTTTTTTGCTGTTCTGCTCTTCATTTATCGGCCCAGCGGGCCAAGAATGGAAGCTACACAGTAACCGCCGCTAACACGCAAATCAATGCTTATACTGCGCTAACGGCCAATGCTGCCGTGAATGCAACCAGTATTACCGTTGCGAGCAACACGCTGACCAGCGGAGTACTCGGTACAGCGCTGACACAGGGTGATTTAATCATGATCATCCAGATGCAGGGAGCTACTATGGACGTGGATGTAACACCTACAGCGAGTTGGGGCGGAAATTATACGGTCCCCAACGGCCACCAGGGGGATTGGGGTTCATTCCAGGACCTATGGGGAAATGTTACCAACTATAATAACGCAGGAAAGTACGAGCTGGTTGAAGTAAGATCCGTAGCCGGCGGAACAACGATTAACCTCATGTGCGGCCTCCAGAATTCTTATACGGTTTCAGGGCATGTGCAGGTAGTGCGCGTTCCCCGTTTCGCGAATTTGACAGTAAATACGGCCACTACGGTTGTGCCTGCGATGTGGGATGGAACAATTGGTGGTGTAGTTGCGCTGGAAGTAGACGGTAACCTGACCTTGAACGGGACCGGTAAAATTCTGGCTTCGGGTTACGGTTTCAGAGGAGGTGTGTGCGACCTGCAAACGGCCGGTTCACCGCCAGGCGCTGCTTCCAATGTGGGGTACTGTGCTTCTAATTCGGCCATGGAAGGCGCCGAAAAAGGGGAAGGAATCGGTGGTTTTTATACTGAATACGATGCTTTATACTCACGTTATTGTAAATCCGCTCCTGCGAATGGAGGCGGTGGAGGAGGAAACCACAATTCCGGTGGTGGTGGCGGTTCCAATGTCGGAACCGGAGCTTATACCGGGAAAGGAAACCCGCAAGGTTATGCCGCTATCTGGAACCTGGAATCCGCAGGATTCGGCGCATCAACGAGTTCAGGTGGTGGCCGCGGCGGTTATTCCTATTCAACCAGCAATCAGAATGAATCGGTCATAGGGCCCAACAATACAGCATGGTCAGGCGACTACCGAAGAAGTGAAGGAGGTTTGGGCGGACACCCGCTGACCTATTCTGCAACGCGCTTATTCATGGGCGGTGGCGGTGGTGCCGGTGATGCAAACTCAAACCCGACCCAAGGCGGTGCCGGAGGCAGGGGTGGAGGAATTGTTTTCATGACCGTTTACGGTGCCATTACCGGAACAGGAACAATTGAAAGCAACGGTGCAGCCGGTCAGAATGCGAATCCTCTAGGCCAGACGGCGGCGGCAGTTTCCAGTCAAAAATATGGTAACGACGCAGCAGGAGGTGCTGGTGGTGGTGGTGCGATTGCCATTTCAACCGGAACAGCCATTCCTGCTTCGATTACGCTTTCTGCCAATGGTGGAGCAGGAGGTAACCAGGTGATCTCATTCGGATCGTTCGCTTCGCCGACTATGGAAGCCGATGGCCCGGGCGGTGGTGGTGCAGGTGGACAGATTTCATTCACTTCAGGTACACCCACGCAAACCGTAAACGGAGGTGCTAACGGGACCACCAATTCTTCGCACGTCAATCTTTTCCCGCCAAATGGTGCTACAGCTGGTGCTGCAGGGATGATGGGCCTGCCACAGACATTCTTTAATATCACTTCTCCGAATGTCACTATTTGTACGAATACGTCCACAACCCTTACGGCAACTGTGATTGGTACATTGCCGGGAACATTGACCTGGTATTCCACACAATTCGGAAATACTGTACTGGGCACGGGAACGACTTACACAACACCGGTTTTATCAGCAACCACAACTTATTATGTTGGCGTTTGCCCGGGAACATTCCGTATCCCGGTGACCGTAACTGTTGGTGCTCCTGCTATTTCCGGCGTTCCGGTAATTACAAATGCCGGATGCTCGTCGCTGGGTTCTATAACAGGTCTGACAACTTCGGGAGGTGCAGGTGGTAACGTGATTACCTGGAATGGAACCGTAACACCAACAATGAATTTGACCAATGCTGCAGCAGGAAATTACACGGTAGTGGTAACCGATGCATCGGGATGTACGGCAACAGCAGGACCTTATACAATCGGTTCGACTTCTGGACCTGTGATCAATACGACGGGCTTGGTGTTGACCAATGCCAATTGCCTTGGAAACAACGGTTCTATTACCGGTATCACGGCGACAGGATCGGGATTGACATATTCCTGGACCAACACAGCGCAGACCACTTTGGATATTACCGGGCTGGCTCCCGGGAATTATACACTTACTGTAACAGACGGCTCCGGATGTACGGCAACCGCCGGTCCGTATACGATCACCCAAACTGCCGGACCAACCCTGAACACGTTTGGAATGGCTATTATCTCGGCAACCTGCGGCAACGCAAATGGCGATATTACAGGAATTACCGCTTCAGGAACCGGTTTGACTTATCAGTGGAACGGAACTGCTACGCCCGGAACCGATTTGATGGATGTTGTGGCAGGAAATTATACGCTGACAATTACCGATAATATTGGTTGTACGGCAAGTGTCGGACCTTATGCCATCCCGAATGCTGCCGGTCCTACGATTGATGCAGCAAACATGGTACTTTTGGATGAGCATTGCAGCAGCGGAGACGGAAGCATTTCCGGAATCGTGGTCAACGGTGGAACACCGGCAATTACCTATTCCTGGAATGGCGGTGCTTATACTACGCTGGACATTGCGAACCTTTCTGCCGGGAATTATACGTTGACGGTTACGGATTTCAACGGCTGTACGGCAAGTGTCGGGCCTTACACGATCCAAAACCTCGCGGGTCCTTCCATCGACGCTTCAGGTATTGCCATTGCTGCAGAATCCTGTGCCGGAAACGACGGAAGCATTACCGGGATTACAGCTTCTGGAAGCGGTTTGACGTTTGATTGGAACGGAACAGCCACACCGACAGCTGATTTGGCTAATGCTGCTGCTGGAAATTATACACTCACTGTGACCGATGCTTTTGGTTGTACAGCCACATCAGGCCCTCATACAATTACAGGAGCCGTGGTGCTTACATTGGATGCAACGAATGTGGTTATTACGCCAAGCGATTGCGATACCGACAACGGATCCATTACCGGTTTGGTGGTTTCAGGTGGTGTAAACCCGACAATCAGCTGGTCGAACAGCATGTCAACGGCAGATATTACAGGACTTGCTCCTGGCTTGTACACCATTACGATCACCGATGCGCAAAACTGTGTGATTACAGACGATTATACTGTTGGTGTTCAGCCAAACCCGGTGATTGACCTGATTGATCCGGTGGATGCCACCTGTAACCAGGCCAATGCTTCGATCACGATTACTGCGTCGGGCGGAAACGGAACATTTGATTATTCAATCGATAACGGTGTGACTTTCGTGGCGACCAATGCGTTCAATAACCTGGTTGCCGGATCATACGATATTGTGGTTGTGGACCAATCGGGCTGCCAGGCTACAGGAGCGATTGTGATCAACGATTCACCGGTTCCTGTCATCAACTCTATTGCCACCGTTGATCCTTCGTGCGGAAGTGCCGACGGTTCGTTAACAGTGAATGCTTCCGGTGGTTCCGGAGCGCTGCAGTACAGCAACGACGGTGGAAACACGTTTGTTGCCGGAAACCAGTTTACGGATCTTGGGGCCGGTTTATACACGGTTGTGGTGCAGGATAATCTCGGTTGCCAGGTTCAGCAAAATGCGACACTGACCAATCAAAGCGGAACTGCCGTGAATGCAGGGCCTGATTTTGTGGTTTGCCAGGGAGAATCGGTAACACTTACCGGAACCAACGCACAAATGTATGCCTGGGATAACGGTGTCGTGAATGGTGTTCCGTTTATTCCAGCCGCTACCACAACGTATACCGTTACCGGAACCGATGCGTTTGGCTGTGCCAGTACAGACCAGGTGACAGTGACTGTAAATACCGGACTCACAATTTCGGTGGTGCCGAGCGTTACTTCGGGTTGTGGACCATTGACAGTAACGTTCCAGAATACGACACCTAACAGCGGAGATTGCATCTGGCAGTTCTCTAACGGGACAACTCTTTCAGGCCCGGGCGATCAAACCGTCACATTTAATCAAAGTGGCTGTATTGATTTGACCTTGAGTGTAGTGGCAGTCAATGGCTGTGAAGGTACCCAGACTTTCCCTGATATTGTTTGCGTTGATCCTGCGCCGATTGCTTCGTTTACGCCTTCGCCGGGCATTATGACGACGGGTGATACTTATTCAACCATGTTCAATTCCTCGCTGAATGCTACCCAGTATTCCTGGGATTTCGGTGACGGAAGTGCAGGTTCCAACCAAACTTCGCCGACGCATCAATTCCCGGATACAGGAGCAGGAAACTACACGGTAACATTAACGGCAACCAGCGCGAATGGCTGTACGGATGTAGCCCAGGCGGTAATCACAATCAACGAAGAGCTGATCTATTACGTTCCGAATTCGTTCACACCGAATGGTGACGGAATCAACGATATATTCCTTCCGATATTTACCTCCGGTTTTGAAGCAGATGATTACAACCTGACGATCTTTAACCGCTGGGGCGAATTGCTGTTTGAAGAAACCGATCATCTGAAAGGATGGGATGGTGTATATGCGGGAGAATTAGTTCAAAGTGACGTTTATACCTATCGCATCGAGTTCAAATATGCTGCGAATGACGGTCGGGAAGTGGTGCATGGCCATGTGACATTGGAAAGGTAACTTTTTTGTAATTAACACGTTTCACAAGGTGAGTTCTCCAAATAATCATTCGAGGATGCAAACCGTAACAGGGATATTGCCATTTGCACAATCTGATATTTTGGAAGAAAATGTTGTTGTACTTTTATAGAGTTACAATTTACCATGCAGATCAGTATAGCCAATAATGAAACACGTCAGTTGCTAAATCATAGATTGGATCAGTTGAATAGTAATGGATTTAAATCCGTTCAATTGGCGCATTTTGGTGATTTGAACCAGGACCTGATCAACAGTCTTACCGTCAATGTGGAAGAAATGATGATTTCTGCCGGCGATCGTAAACCACTCATCAAACGCGTTTTCTCTATCCTGATCGAAGGTTTGCAAAATATCCTTATTCACGGTGAATCGTTGGATGGCGGGCAACCTGCCTTGCTTATCGTGGCTTCCAACGAATCGAAATACCGAATTGTTCTGGGGAACCTCATTGTAGCGGATGATCGCGAGAAACTGATTTCGTATCTCGATAAGCTGAACGGGATGAATGACGAAGAAGTGAAGTCGTTCTACCTCGAAGTATTGAATAACGGATTGATCTCTTCGAAAGGCGGTGCGGGGTTGGGCTTCATTACGATGCGTATGAAGTCGAAAGACCGACTGGATTACACTTTCGATACCTGCGAAGACGGACAGCTGTTCTTTTCGATTTCTACTGATTTGGATAGGACTGCTTAATCTGAATTATTAATTGGAAAATTATCAATTATAAAGTAGACTTCCTTGATAATTGATCATTCAATCATTGATAATTTTTGAGAACACGTCTTTGTGGCTTTAGGCTTTCATTACCTTTGCCGCATGTCAGTTTCAGTTGCCTACGCACCCAATTATGTGCATCCTGTTCCGCCCGGACATCGTTTCCCGATGGAGAAATACCAATTGCTGTATGAACAATTATTGCATGAGGGCCTGATCGCTGAAAACCAGTTTTTTACGCCGGGGAAAATTGACCTGAGTTTGGTGACGCGTGTGCACAGTCCTGTTTATTTGGAGAAACTTTTGAAATTGCAATGTAGTCCGCGGGAGCAGCGTGTTTCAGGCTTTGAGCACTCGCACACCTTGATAGAACGTGAGCTTACAATTGTGGAAGGAACGCGGATGTGCGCTGAGCTGGCGATGGAAAGCCGTGGAGTTGCCCTGAATATCGCCGGCGGGACACACCATGCTTATTCCGACCGGGCTGAGGGTTTTTGTCTGCTCAACGACCAGGCGGTAGCGGCGCAATGGCTGCTCGACCAGGGCATGGTTTCACGGATTTTGATTGTTGATCTCGACGTTCACCAGGGAAACGGAACCGCCCAGATTTTTGATAACAATCCGAATGTGTTCACGTTCAGCATGCATGGCGACAACAACTACCCGTTGCACAAGGAAAAGTCGGATCTGGACGTCGGCCTCGAAGATGGCATCCTGGACATCGAATACATCTACCTGTTAAAATCATCGATGGAGCAGATTCTCAATGATTTCACCCCCGAATTCATTTTCTTTCAAAGCGGCGTCGACATCATCAATTCCGACAAACTCGGACGGTTGGGTGTCACGATCAACGGCTGCCGCAAACGCGATGAATTTGTCTTCGAAACGGCAAAATCCTTGAATGTTCCGGTTGTTTGTACAATGGGCGGCGGTTACAGCAAAGAAATCAGGCACATTATTGAAGCGCACGCGAATACGTTTAGAACCGCTGTCAGAATTTTTAATGCTTAGGTTTTTAATGTTGAATGAGGTTCCGGTTATGAAAACAGGCTTTGATGTTTAGTGCATTGTCTAATTAAACATTAAGCATTCAAAATTCAACATTAAATAAGCTTATTTTCCATCGCAAACTTCACCAACCCGACACTGTTCTTGCTTCCCGTTTTGGCGATCAGGTTTTTGCGGTGCGTTTCCACGGTATTGGTGCTCACGAAAATCTTATCGGCGATTTCCTGCGTGGTCAACTCTTCGGCGATCAATTTCAGGATCTCGGTTTCGCGGGGTGTCAGCTTTACCGGCAAATGCATGTTCGGTGATTGATGTCCCTTGATAATGGTCGAAGTCACTTCCTTGCTGAAATAATTTTCGCCCGAAACCACTGTTTCAATGGCCAGTTGCAGTTCGATCTTATCGGTGTCTTTTTGCAGGAACCCGTTCACGCCGAGTTTCAATCCCTGGTCAATACTGGCGTAATCGTTGTGCATGGAGAGCAGGATGATCTTGAGCTCCGAATTCTCTTTCCTTGCTTTTTCAATGGTTTCGAAACCATTCATTTCCGGCATATTGATATCCAGCAGGATCACATCCGTTTCCGGTAAAGCAGACAGGAAGTGCTTTCCATTGCTGAATTTCCCCACAACTTCAAACTCCGGAATGGAAGTGAGCAGGGAACTGAGTCCTTCATTGAACAGTTGATGGTCGTCTACGATGGCTATCTTAATCATGCGGCATAGTGATTGGAACTGTTAATATAGTAATAGTTCCGCGATTTGGCTGCGCATCGATCTCAATTGTTCCGTGCCATTTTTCGAGCCGGTGGCGGATATTGGTAATGCCCATGCCGGGTTGGTAATGCGAAAGGTCGAATCCTTTGCCGTTATCTTCGTATATGAGGTTCAGCTGGTCATCGACGGTGGAAAGCTGCAGTGTGATTTCCGTGGCTTCGGCGTGCTTAAGTGTATTGCTGACTAATTCCTGCACAATGCGGTAAATGGTTACGTGCAGCGATGCCTGGATATTGACGGCTTCCATGAACAGGTTCAGCGTAATTTTCCCGGAACGGTCGAGCGTATGTTTCAGTTCCGTCAGCGCGGCCGCCAGGCCGTATTGTTCGATGTTTCCGCCTGAAAGGTCATGTGAAATAGTCCTCACCTCCGAAATCGCCGTATTCACCAGTGCCACTTGCTGCTGCGCTTCCGGGATTTTTTCATTCTGTAGACCAAGCTTGATTGTCGCCAGCGTGCTCCCCAACCGATCGTGGAGTTCACGTGCAATGCGCAGGCGTTCCTGGTCCTGTCCCTCGAGCATGGCTGCGTAGGAGGCATTTTCCTGCTGGTTCAGTAATTCGTTGATCTCGTTGTTTTTCAGATCGACTTGGAGGAGTGCAATGCGTTGTTTCTGGCGATAGTTGCGGATGAGGAAGAAGAGGATGAGGAGGAAGGTGAGGGAGATGATAGCAGCGCTCCAAATGTAAATATCTTCGCGTTCTTCGGCGTTTTTAAGTGCGACTTCTTTTTCTTTGGTTTTGTATTGAGTGTCTAACTCTAAGATTTTTTTGCTTTGAGTTAATCGCTGAAGTTTGTCACTAAAGTCAGCATATTTGTCAAAATAGTATAATGTACTGTCTTGGTTGCTGACCTTGGCGAACAGTTTTGCTTTTGAGAAAGAAACATTTTTTATAGCTTCAACATCACCTAATTTTTCAGCCAACGCCATTGCCATGTTGTAATATTTTTCAGCGGTAGGAAACTCGCGTTTAAGTTCATTAACAATTCCGATATGATGGTAACTTAATGATAAACCACCTGTGTTTTCTAATTCTTTTTGAATTGGAATGGCTTTTTCCAAGTATTGTAAAGAGAGTTGATATTCACCTTGTTCTTCATAGACAATTCCGAGATTAAGATATACGTTCATTGCATCATCACTGGAAGTCAAATCATTTCGTTCAATAATTTTAAGGGATTTGTTCAGATAAAATAATGCTGAGTCTCGCTTACCCAAGTCTTTGTATAGTGATCCCAAACTGTTATAACGAGTGATAAGGTCAACCTCATCTACATTGGTTTGTAAAATCTCAGCCAGACTTTCCAGGTGATATTCCTTCGAAAGTTTGAAGTTCTCCGTTTGGTAATATAAATTGGCTAAATTGAATTTGGAGTTAGAAATTTTCTTTAAATCTCCATATCTTTTTCTTAAGCCAAGTGCTTTTTGATGCCATAGAATAGCTTGTTCATATTTTTCTGCAGTCTGATAAAGTGTGCCGCGAACGCTGTAAACATCAGAAATTAATATAGAATCTGTTGATTCATTGATCATTCCTTCTGCTTTTTCTGAAAGTTTGAAGGCTTTAGTAAGATCACTTTCTGCTAATTCAAAAGCCCTTTTGTTGTAGTACTCCACCTTATTTTGGCTTATAGAGTTAAAGGAGATGAATAAGCTTAGTATGAAGCAAACGAATAGCGAAAGGTTTTTCATAGAATAGCAGGGAGTTAATATTTGACTCCCTGCTAAAATAGAATTTTTTGATATAGGTTTGTTATCCTCCAATTGTATTGGAAACCTTCCCTTTGGTGCGACCTTTGTAAAGTATGACATCACTATAGAAATCGATTATTACGACGTAACCGTATTCAGGAGCGCCCGGGTCACTTTTCATACCAACTATTTCTTGTGGAAAGGATTTTGGGCTAGTATGTTCATTTACATAAACAACTCCTAAAACCAATTCATCATTAATAGGGAGATAACAGCCTTGAGCTTCTAATTTTTCCAAAACATCAGTTAATTGAGAATGAGTTTCATCGGTATACCATGAATAAGAGTACATGTAATGATAGTCTGCAATACCTGAAAACGGATTTAATTTAATTAACTTCCCATTAGTTTCTTCCAAATGATACCATATATTGTCTTCGCATTGATTTGCAACAAAAACGAAGTTTTTAATGAAGAAATCTGAGTGATTTATTGGGGAGACTTCAAATTGAGGCTGCTTTGTTAAAGGACGTTTCTTCTGTAGAAGAGTCACAAATTCAGGGTAAGTTATTGATTTATTGTTATTCCAAAGATTAGTTATAATCCTAGTGAAGACACTAAGACCATTGGTTACAAGATTTTGTTCTGTTATTTGGTCCCAGTCGCAAGCGGTTAAAATAGCTACGTCTGCTTTTGGATTGAAATTAATGCTAGCTGTTTCTCTTGTTAGATTATTGTAAAATGTACTATTATTATTGTAGTTATAGATTCTTTCGAACCGTTTGTGTTGGATTGATTTGGTTTTAGGAGTAATAAGATCAAAATTAAATTCCAGTTCTAATTCAGGATAAGCTAATATAAATTCCATGTATAGTTCATCCTTGTCCCATGTGTTGAGTTCACCACTGTGGCAAGAATCAGAAATTAAGAGTATTTTGAAGTTTTCGTGAAATGATAATAATTCGTTTCTGATTTCTTGCTCAATTACCATTCGATCATAAAAGCAAAAAAAGCCCTGTTTTTCATTAAGTTTATTATCCTTTGGTAATGATGCTCCATGACCAGTATAGTAGATAACAAGATAACCTTCTTCAGTTTGGGAAGTTTTCGACAAAAGTCCTAATTCATGTTTAACATTTTTCCAACTTGCAGAGCTACTTTCGAATATTTTTGTATTGTTTTGAAAAGAGGGTATTTGTTCAAAAATGGATTTCATTTCTGCAACATCTGTAATAGCACAGGCCATATCCAGTTCTTCGCCATAGTGGTCTTTGTTAACTTCATTAACCCCAATCAATAATGCATGTCCTTTCATAATAAATAGTATTTAAGTTTCTCCAAAAATCCAACTTAAACACTAGTTTCCACTAACAGTTTATAATGATTCTTTCCTCACGGAATTCAGTGAGGGGCCGAAAATTTTCAATGAATGAAAAATCACCGGATTCCGGTAAACAGGAGGCTGAGGGGCGAATTATTTTTAAACAGGACAAAAAGTGAGTTCGAATTTTTATGTATCTTCCTCTCGCTGAATAACGAATTAAAAACCTAATTGCATGAAAACATTAAACTTCGACAAGGATAAACCGCATCTGTTCAATGGTAAGTCATTTTTCACCCTTGGATCACTGAAGGCCGGTGAAATGAACGCCTCCCAGCTGCAGGTACTGAACGGCAAGCTCAATCGAGAAATCAAAAGCGATATTCCGTCGACGTGGGGAACGATCGGCTGGGCTTATACTACCGATATGAAATTTAAGGGAAGTGTTGACTTCTCCGAGAACGGCAACTTTAGCTCCAATGGAAAGACACTTGAAGTTGTCAAAGAGATTTACAGCATTAATCCTTTTCTGAATAACCAGGATATTAAAGTGAATGAGCGCTTTATCAATTTCAATAACCTGAAACTAGGTGGAATTATTGATTTTGACCGTCCGAATGAGCTGCCCGACCTGCGACTGACCGTTTTCTTAAAACCGGATGAAGGTGCCCTGACTTTTATGCAGTTTTCGGATACCGATGATCACAATGACCCGGATGCGGAGGTGATTTTTGTGATGCCCGAGGAAACGGGCGATAAAGACCGTAAAACATTCCTGATTCCGCTTTACAATGCGAAGGAAAGAAGCACGGTGTTGGATATTGTCGGAAAGACAAAGGCGTTATCGTTCATTGTAAAAGTACTGACCTATAAACTTGGCACCGGATCGCCGCAGGAACTGATTGAGCAGGCGAAAGAAAAATTGCGCACTTCGCTGCCCGGAAAAGGCGATAGCCGTTACCAGGATGATGTGGGCGATTACATTTTCGGACGGGAAAAGTATTCGATCAAGAAGTACACGAAAGCTGTCAATACGACAGCGAATACGGGTGGTTATTTTACCGATATCGACCAGCTTCCGATTGATTATTCGAAGAATACGCTTTTGCTCATTCACGGCACGTTTGCAACTACTAAAGGAACTTTTGGTAAGCTCTACCTGGATCTAAAGAACCAGGGATGCCTGTTGAACGAATTGCTCGATGCAGGAATTTTCGAGCAGATCATCGCATTTGACCATCCTACCGTTTCAGAAAACGCCAAAGACAACCTGGATTGGTTCCTGAATAAGATCAAAGGCAACAAATTTGCCAAACCGATCAGTATTTTGAGCGCGAGCCGGGGAGCTTTGGTGGCAAAACGGTTTTCGTCGAGTAGCCACAAAGACATTATTCCTGTGAAAAAGGTAATGATGTTTTCCGGTGCAAATGGCGTTGGCTGGTTCAACACCGGCGCTAAAATCGCGACACTGCTGAGCATCTGGAAAAAGCTGACGCCCGGAGTAGGAGGAAAGGTGATCCTGGCATTTTTCCAGTTTTCGGCCGATTTTTTCCTGAAACAAAAAGCCTGCGTGGAAATGAAACCGGGAACAAATGAACTGAAAGACCTGTTGGCCATGAATCCGCAGGCCGAATGTATGTTCTTCAATGTGATTTCCGATTGGGACAAGGAACTGGCGAATGATAAAAAGCACAAAGTCTTTTCCATAGCGCTTGATTTTGCAATCAGGGGCAGTCTTGGTGAAGAACACGATTGGGTGGTCGGTTTGGAAAGTCAGAAACTTTACTTTTCCCATGGTAATTATCGTTCAAAACAGCCAGTACGTATCAAGGGCGTGCATTGCAGGTATTTTGATAAAACGTACGCAAAGCCCGTCACACATCCGATCATTCAAAGCTTTTTCGCCGAATAAAAGTGTTTTTAACAAAGCGTGGAGGACAAAACTTCACGCTTTTTTTTGCCTGATTTTTATGCGATTCAAATTTTGCTATTATCTTTGTGTAGAATTAGTCTAAATAAACAATGAAGCAAGCCGTACTTCAACCAGCAGACCTGCCACAAGTGTTTCAGTTATCATGCGCCAATTGCTCGTGCGATAAAAAGAAAGATTGCTGTAAAAAGTATAAGCGCAAAGGTGTGCACTGCCGGAAGTGTCCGAAGCTTTAGTTTAGAAGTTTTTTAGTTTCCGGTTAATCAGTTTCTGGTTGATGCTTGGTCTGTTTTCAATTGGTTTAAAAACGCTCATAACGGATAACTTTTAAACTGACTAACTGATAAACTGCCGAACCGACAACTAAAAAACTGACTAACTTTACTCCATGAAATTCCCGGTAATCGTTCTGGTGCTGTGCAGTTCCGTGTTTTCGCTTCGCGCGCAGGATTCTGTGGTTTATCGTGCAGGAACGCAATTCATTTACCATCCTTACGAACTGTTTGCAGGCTTACAAGCCGAACGGGAAAACGGCGCTCATCAGCACCAGCTTGGGTTGTCGGTAGGAGTAAGCACGACTTTTTTCCAACGCCGCCTGTACCCGCAGCTGCACTATCAATACGGTTTTCATTTGGTGAAAAAACGCTGGATCCAAACGGGGCCGCTGGCACGTGTTTCTTTCTCAACGCTGCATTTCAACAAACAATCGTCGCATGGTTGGTCGTACCGGGAAGAAGCTTTTTTGGGCGCTTATGTGGGAGCCGGTAATCGAAGCCGTTTTCGTCTTTCTGCCGGAATAGGCCCGGCGGTTGAACAGAACTGGTCGGCTGCCCGGGAAAAATTTGTTCATTCCATAGCATGGAATATTTTTGCTGAAATTTCGTGGTCGTATGCGCTTTAAAGTATTGTTCATGGTGTTGTTGGTATTGGTTTCCTGTAAGAAAAAGGAACAGTATGAAGACGTGCAGCTCATTGGGCATGCAGGAGCAGGATTGGATTCGGGAACTTCGCCTTACCACGATAATTCAAAGGAGGCTATCGATTATGCCGTAAACATGGAAGGTATCGACGGAGTGGAAATTGACCTGCAATGCTCAGCCTCCGGATCAATCTGGCTCTTTCACAATACAACGCTTGATGATGCGACGAATGGAGAAGGCTGCATCAATTCGGTGACGGATGATTACCTCAATGGGTTGTCATATAGCGGGTTGGGAAATGAAGCGCTGCTGAAATTCGCCGATCTGGATTTTCCTTTCGCGTCTAAAACCTGTTTTTTGGACATTCGTCACTACAATTCCTGTACCGGGCAGATCACTGATCAGCAAACGATGATTGATGCGATTGAAGCCGCAGTTCCCGGATCTTTTATGACAGAAGTCTCGGTAATCACCAATAATCCGAACTGGGTGCATGCGTTTTACCTCAAAGGCTGGAATGTGTATTTTGAGCGCGCTTCGGCCAATGATTACCTCGATTCCTGGCAAATGACGGAAACCGTCGGACTCTGTATCCGTAATTCGGAAATTGATCGCCAGGGGGTGAAATCGGTCCACGAAGCCGGAAAAGAAGTTGTTATCTTTGAAGTCAGATCGCCCAAAGGAATTCGGTCGGGATTGAAAAAACACCCCGATTACCTCATAACCGACAACCTGAAAGCGGCCATTATTGAAAAGTACCCATGAGCAAGAACAAAAAAGAACGGATCAATATCGTTTATTCGACAAACCCGAATTTCAGCTACGAGCAGGAACCTGAAAACGAACAGGAAACACTGGCCCCGAACCTGCAAACATTGTACGTTTCCATCGACCGGAAACAGCGCGGCGGAAAAGAAGTGACACTGGTGGAAGGATTTATCGGAACCGATGATGATTTGAAGGAACTCGGAAAACTGCTCAAAAGCAAGTGCGGAGTAGGGGGAACGGCAAAAGACGGTGAGATCATCGTACAAGGTAATTTCCGCGACAAGGTCATGGAATTACTGCAGAAAGAAGGTTATAAGGTAAAACGAAAAGGAGGATAATAGTCATCCGTTCTGTGCTTCCGTTCCGAGCCATTTCCGGATGCTTGTCTGAAACGTCATGCTGTTTCCGACCCCGTTATGATCACAGTTTTCCAGTGGCACAAACCAATCACCGATCTTGAGCAATCCCGCCAGCCGTTTGGATGAGCTGTAAGGAATCGCTTTGTCTTCTTTTCCGTGAAAAATACAGATCGGGCATTTTACCCGCTGAATGTAACGGAATGTTTCCAGCGGATAAGCCACTAAAAACGACGGAATGTAAGGATAACGTTCAGCAGCCAGTTCTTTCACGGAATAATACGGCGCCTGCAACACCAGTTGTTTCGGGTGATTTTCCGCAGCGAGAATGGTTGCCGGTCCGGTCCCCAGCGAGTAGCCAACGATGACGATTGCTGATTCCCTGTATTTCTTTTTGAAGTGATGGTATACCAACCTGGCGTCGCCAACCAACTGATCCTGATTGCGGTTACTTCCCGAGCTTTTCCCGAATCCGCGGTAATCAAAACAGCAAAAATCGTAGCCCAGCTTTGTATAAAATTCCGCCGGACCATCCATATCCTCCAGGCTTCCGGCATTTCCATGCAGGTAGAAGATTAAACGCTCATGTGTGCTGTCGCCGGAAAACAGCAGGCAGTTGAGTGATTCACCGTCCGGAGTTTTAAGGTTGAATTCCCTGAAAGGCGTTTCAAATGAAAAAGCATGGTTGGAGGTAAGTTTCTCGGGATGGAACAACAATTTTTCCTGGTTGAACCAAACCAGCAGACAACCGGCAATGTAACATGCAAAAAGGAACAGCCCAAAACGAACAAACAATCGCCTGTTACGTGAAAATTTAGTTGTGATTCGCTGCGTAGGACTCAAATGATCTCGATAAAATAAATTGCTTTGCGAAAGAAGATAGCGATGAAATTAAATAACTGGTCCCGCAGGAAAAACTTAAAAACAACCAAAAATGTCAACCAATAACAAACCCTATGAAAAAGCCTTTATCGTGCGGAACCAGTAAACTTAATTTATGTAGAAACTTAAACAAAAGCACTTTAGCGCTTGCCTTTATTTATGAATCAAAGATACGGGATTTGTTACACAGTTTAACTAAAAAACATTGATTGGAATCAACCGTTGATTAATCGGTAGGAATATAATGGTAAAAGGATTTAGTTCATTCATTTCTCAACCGTTGATGTTCAGCGGGTTTCCGCCGGATACAGTACTTGTGGCAACGGAATTTTCCCGGTGCTTGCGGTCGTTCTGTTTTATTTTTTTAACTTTGTTCCGATGGAAAAGCAAGTCATTTTAGACGACCAACATGTTCAGTTAACGATGAACAGGCTTGCCTATCAACTCATTGAAAATCATTCCGACTTCTCATCAACGGTACTGATCGGTCTGCAACCGCGCGGTATTCATGTGCTGCAGCGTTTAAAAACGATCCTGGAAGAAATTACACAGCATTCGGTGACGTGCGGCCAATTGGATATCACATTTTACCGAGACGATTTCCGCCGCCGGGAAAAACCACTGATTCCAAGTGCTACCAATATCGATTTCAGTATTGAGAACAAGAAAGTGGTCCTGATCGACGATGTGTTGTATACCGGCAGAACGATCCGCTCGGGACTCGATGCCTTGCTGGCGTTCGGGCGGCCTACCTGTGTGGAATTGCTGGTGCTGATTGATCGCCGTTTTCAGCGCGATCTTCCCATCCAGGCCGATTACATCGGAAAAGCAGTGGATACCCTCAACTCGGAACGTGTTTCCGTGGAATGGAAAGAAAGCGAAGGAGCAGATAAAGTTATGTTGTTTACACCCGAAGTGAATGGAACAGTTAAGCGTTGAGCATTTGACCGGCATTCGTGACCTGACGCGTCAGGATATTGAATTGATCTTTCAAACGGCCGATAGTTTCAAAGAAGTGATTAACCGTCCGATCAAAAAAGTTCCTTCCCTCCGTGATATCACGATCGCCAATTTATTTTTTGAGAATTCTACCCGAACCCGTTTGTCGTTCGAACTGGCTGAAAAACGCCTCTCGGCTGATGTGGTGAACTTTTCCGCATCCTCTTCTTCGGTGAAAAAAGGCGAAACGCTCATCGACACGGTCAACAATATTCTCTCTATGAAAGTGGATATGGTGGTGATGCGCCATCCGAATCCGGGAGCAGCTTTGTTCCTTTCACAGCGAACGAATACACGTGTGATTAACGCGGGTGACGGTACACACGAGCACCCGACACAGGGTTTACTGGATGCCTTTTCGATCCGCGAGCGCCTGGGAACGGTGGAAGGAAAAAAAGTGGCGATTGTGGGCGATATCCTGCATTCACGGGTAGCCCTGTCGAATATTTACACCTTGCAGAAGCTTGGAGCAGAAGTGATGGTGTGCGGACCTACAACCTTGATCCCGAAATACATTGATCAGCTGGGTGTGAAAGTAGAGCACAACCTGCAGCGCGCGTTGGAATGGTGCGATGTGGCCAATATGTTGCGTATTCAGCTCGAACGACAGGATATTCAGTATTTCCCGAGCCTGCGCGAATATTCGATGCAATTCGGGCTGACGAAAGAAATACTTGACAACCTGGACAAAGAAATCGTGGTGATGCACCCTGGGCCGATCAACCGTGGCGTGGAAATTACCAGCGATGTGGCCGATTCAAAACAATCGATCATTTTGCAGCAGGTCGAAAACGGGGTAGCGGTTCGCATGGCAGTTATTTATTTGCTGGCCGGAAAAATCGGGCGTTAGAAAACCGGCGTTAAATTATTTTGTTACATTTGAAAAACGACGCGACAAAATGAATTTCGAAATCATCCAGGAAACACACTACGCTATCGTCAAATCATCAGTTGACAAACTCGATGCCGGCAATGCACCCGATCTGAAAGCCGAATTTGTTGTTTTGAATAAAAAGGGAATCAACAGCATTATCCTTGATCTTTCAAAGACGCGTTATTGCGATTCTTCCGGCTTATCGGCTATCCTGATGGCCAATCGCCTGTGCAAGGATACCAACGGCTCTTTCGCAATGTGTGGTTTGCAGGAAGCTGTTTCGAAAATGATCCACATTTCTCAACTGGATAAAATTCTGACGATTACAGCCGATATCGAAGCCGCCAAAGGCGAAATGACCGTTTGATCCCATGCGGTTTGAAGTAACTATTCTCGGCTCAGGGGCCGCTCTCCCGACTTCTCACCGAAATCCAAGTGCTCAATACGTTTGGTGCAACGATCGCCACATTTTGATCGATTGCGGTGAAGGAACACAAAACCAGCTGCGCCGGAACGGGATCAGTCTTCAGAAAATCTCCCATATTTTAATTTCTCACCTGCACGGCGATCATTTCTTCGGGTTGGTCGGTTTGCTGAGTTCCATGCATTTATTGGGACGAAACCAGGGCATCACCGTTTACGGCCCGGAAGGATTGGAACAGATCATTCGCTTACAGCTCGAAGCCGGCGGATCGGTAATTGGTTTTGGGATCGATTTTGTGGCGCTTGATGGCAAAACGCCGCAATTGCTGTTCGAAGATAATCGTATCGAAATTCATACTTTTCCACTGAAACACCGCATTCCGACCAATGGTTTCCGGATCAATGAAAAACCTTTTGCACGTCAGCTCGACGGTGAAAAATACAAGCGCGAAAAGCACTCGCTGGTGCACATTCCGGCATTGAAGCGCGGTGAAGATGTGACGCTGGAAGACGGAACCATCCTGAGGTCAGCGGAATACACATTCCCGCCACGAAAACACCGCAGCTATGCCTATTGTTCCGATACCACTTACCAGGAAGTAATTGTGCCGTTTATCCAAGAGGTGGATGTGTTGTACCATGAAGCAACGTTCCTCGAAGAAATGTCGGACCGGGCGAAGGTTACGTTTCATTCCACGGCAAGACAGGCTGCACTGATCGCTCAACAGGCGCAGGTCGGACAGTTACTGCTTGGTCACCTGAGTGCACGTTACGATGACGGAAACGCGCATGCCGCAGAAGCCCGAACGGTGTTTGAAAATACAATGGTGGTTGAAGACGGAATGGTGATCGTTTTGTGATCACACCAGCATTTGCCGGAAAGTAAGGTTCACCCGCGGGCGTTTTACCAAAGTTGTGGGCGGGAGACGATGCAGCCAGTATGATTGTGTTTCATCTTTCATTTCAAGTAAACTCCCATGTTCGAGAATCAATGACACGATTTGCTGATCGTATTTGTGCTTAAACGCAAATTTCCGTTCGGCACCAAAACTCAGTGAAGCAATGCTCCCATGACGGTTCAGCATCTTTTCGTCATCGCTGTGCCAGGCCATTCCTTCCGAACCATCGTGGTAGAGATTCAGCAAACATGAATTGTAAACAGCGCCGGTTTTGGCTTCCACTAGTTGCTTTAATTCAATGAGTTCCCGCGTCCAGGACAGGGCTGTTTTAGTGGTGTTGGAATAGGTATAGCTGTAAGCGTCATCGCCGTACCAGGCTACTTTGCGCTTTGTAATAAAATGTTTCCCGAAAATGACCGCTTCGTCGTTTTTCCATTCAATCGTCTGCAACAGGCGTTCCAGGTAATGATCGGCTTCCCGGGCATTCATCACCGTGCCGAAGTAAAAAACCGTTCCGTTTTTCGGAAGCTTGTTTTCGATAATATCGCTGCTGAATAGATCCACGGTACAAAAATACGCAGTAACGGGACGGAGATCAACCCGAAAATTGCTGTTTTCCTGAATGAATGAAAGGATACAACTTTTTCTGAAATAAAATCAACTTTTAAATATTTGATTTTTAGCAAGTTAAAATATTTCTTTATTTTACAGGCAACTAATCTATCGTTTTGGTAGTCATTAGTAATGATGGGACTTCGGAACAGCCGTTTCGTTTACCGTCGAGAAACTTTAAGACCCAATATGAAACACGACCTACTAGTGTTACTACTGCTGCCTTTTGGCTGCTCATCGTCAGTTGCTCAAACTTCCGGTGAAGCAAGCGAAGATCAAAGCATTTATGGATTTCAGGGTGTCGGGAAAGGCTGGTCTTTTTCCGATCAGTTGCGTCGTTTCGGCATACTGCTTAAAATGAATTGTTTGGACGTAAATAATACCGTTATTTTTAATTTTGAAAATGTTGATAATCAATTATTTAAAGTTGTTGAATTGCCCTTTTTAAAGAAAATGTTCAATTTAAAACAACTTTTTTAGCTTACTAACGTCATAGTTATAGCTTATATAAAAACACACAGATCTTAGGTTGGTCCTCATTTAATCTCATAAGCAATCATTAGATGTGACCAGGGACACCTCCACTGAAAAGTGGGGGTGTTTTTTTTGACTTCATCTTCACCTCTTCCTCAGACGTGTTATCACAAAGAGAATCGTAGAGCAATTCACCGCGAAGAATAATTCACCGCAAAGACGCAAAGCTCGCAAAGGATTTACATGTGTTTGAAAAATTGCACGGCAATTAAACGCTGCGTACTTAAAATAGCTGTCATTAACATTTTCTCTTCGCGTACTTTGCGACTGTGCGGTGAAAAAAATGGTTATCCCAAGTCATCAATCAGCCCGGAAGCAGAATCCTGCCTCACCACCGTATTTTTCAACGATCGTGAAAGGTCCCAGGCAAAAAAAGCATAGGCCATCACCGAAACAAAGATGAGCCCGGTAACCAGCAAGGTGTTTTTCGAAGATGTACTTATAAAAAGAACCGCAAACAAACCGGATATGAAGAGGTAAACAAGTCCGAATGTATTGGAAAACCGCCGGATCTTAGTGGCAATGCGATCGTTGTCTTCTTCACTCACATTCAAGTGTTCCATGTGGGAAGTGATTTCGTCGAGATAAGCTCCCAAATAATAGAAATTCAGGATCGGAGCCCAGCAGTAAAATGCCTGTAAAAGCAGCTCATGGGAATGTTGTTGCACACCGGCGCGTTTCGAGCGGTAATAGTTTACCACTGTTGCCAGCCAGAATGATTGCAGAAACGGAACAAAGAACAGGCAGATAAACAAGGCAAAAAATGAAAAATGCCTGCTTTCGTTGAACGGATAAAGTTGGTAAATGCCCAGCGCATAAGTAATGGTGGCTAGCAACGACCAGGCCCCGAAGAAAAAGAGAATTCCCATGATCAATTGCACGCATTTGTGCAGGCGAAGCAGCGGTTCATCTTTGCAGAAGTAACGTACTTCGGTTCCTGTCCAGCTGTCGATCCAGGGCTCTTTTCCGAATACCGAAAGCCAGCCGAACGGAAGGATGCGAATAAATGCGCGCGCAATGGCCTGCAGCACCGTGATCGGTTTTCCGTCTTTACGAACCACCTCTGTACCTGTGATGAGTTTGGTGAGTGTGACTCCAAATAACCATTCGGAAACCAGTGGCAGAGCAATCAGTTGGGTGATCAGAAGGGCTATACCGACCCAGAGAGACAGGTTTTCATCGCTCGACAGGCTGATCATCAGGTACGTATTGTAACCGCAAAACCAGATTACGATCCGGTCAAGAACATAGTGAAACCCGCGTTGCCAGCGATCAACCGGCATTACTTCGTACGTGCTTTCCATGGATTGCGCTTGTGTCGGAGAAAGCATTCCGAGCAGGAAAACGGAGAGCAGGGCAGGCAATGCAATTTTGAAGACGATCAGCGGAGCGGAAAAATAAGATTCGACCAGCAGGCCTTCAAACGGATTAAAAAGCGCGAAGCAGCTCAGCTTCAACGCATCGAATAATCCCTGCCATAGAACAAATACCGCAATAAGCTTTAACACCGTTACCGAACGTTTTTCGCTGTAATACCGGATAACTCCTACAATCAGTAAAATCCAGGTAAGCAGGGTCAGGCAATATGTAAGCTGGCCGTAAAATTCAACCAGGCTGTTTTCGTGACGGCCAAAAATCGCGTATTGCACTACGCGATCAATCATTTCAGGGATTTTTGTCAAATCCAGGTAGCCATCGGTCTCGCCGGTATTCGGAAGTTGTCCCAGTATTTTTACGAACAACAGCAATACCGTTGCTAAGGCGATAACCCATTGATTTTGCCGGGCGAAGGTAAACAGGAAGTTAAGTGGTTTTGATCGCATGTTCAGACTTTCAGCAGTCGGCGGTGATAATTGATCTGCCCCAGGTGGTAATTCAAATGGCCGTTGAGATGGATCAAAAAGTACGCAGTGGTCATGCGGTAACCCAGCGGCTCCAGTGGATAATCTTCGTTCAGTTGTTCGTCGCTCAATCCTTCAAGGGTTTTTACCACGACCGATTTCACTTCTTCAATCGACTTCAGCAGTTGCGCCTGCGGGACATCTTTGGTACTGAATTCCAGGTCACGCTCACGCACGTAGCCGGTGTTTCCCAACATCGCACCAATGAAGTGGTTCAGGTTGCCACACAAATGCAAGGCTAAATTTCCCGCCGAATTGTGAATGGTCATCGGTGGCACGACCCACAGCGATTGCTCGTTTGTATACAGTTGAATTTCATTGTATAAGCGCTGGATGTCGCGTTCGAATAATGTGATGAGGGAGTGTTTCATGCGGAATTTTAGAAGAAAAGTACGAAATGCAGATGAAACAACAGCGGTCTAACTGAAATCCGCATCACTAAAAAACTGTCAAACTACTAAACTGTCAATCGGCCCGCCTAATAATTCACATGCCGTTCCTTCTTCTCGTCGTAAATATCAGCCACCGTCACCAAAATACCGGTTTCTTCCACACCACCGAAATCGGGGTTTACTGCCGTTCCGAAGGTTTTCATGGTAGGCGAGAGGTTCATGTAAATATTCACCAATGGGGGAACGTTCTCACCGCGCGCACGAACGTAGCTGTTGAGTACTTTGAAGCCGTCTTTGAAATCCAGCCCGCGCAATTGTTCTTCCACCATCGCAACATCGTAATTGCGTACCAGCGGATGGAACGGTTTCATTAGTTGCTCGTTGTCAGGGAAATAATGGTGCATGAAATGCAGCAGGAAATCGCGGCTTTCACGATTGTAAGACGGATACATCGTCACTTTCCCGAAGAAATACTGGATGTCGGTATAGGTTCTTGCCAAAGCGCCCAAACCATCCCAGATATTGTCGAGCGCGTACAATCCTTTACGCGGGTTATTACTCGGCTGGTAATTCGGCTGCACCCAGCTTCGGCCCAATTCGCAGGTAACCGGCAGGTATTCCTTCACAAACCGCTCGGTAAAATCGAAGTAATGGCTGGTCGACAGGTGAATTTCTCCCGATTCATCAATGGCATTTTTACACAGAATAAAGCGGTAACCGCCAATGATCTCTTCGTCTTCCGGCGACCAGACGATCAATTGCTCATAGCAGATCTCGTCTGTGTCAAATTCATCCAGGTCCAACGGCAAGCCTGTACCTCCGCCGGCTTCGCGAAATGTAATCTCGCGCAAACGACCAATCTCACGGATCACATTCGGTGCGTTATGCGCGTTTACAATGTAAATCTCATTATCGCCTTTGCGCGTGGTTCGAATACGTCCGTTAGCGTACAGCTCGGCTTTTAGCAGGTTTTTGTCAATGGGGGATATGATAGGTTCCTGGTGCATCTTATTTATTTCCTAACGTGTAAACTTCCTGACGGAACCATTCAGCCCAGTCAGCGTCACTTTTTTGTTTGTCGAGTGTGGCTGCGTATACCGGTTTGCCGACCGTTATCTTCACATGCTGCCCTTTCTGACGAAACAATTCATCTGCAAGATACAACATTTCTATGTTCGCTTTGATGCCTAAAAAGGTGCGAAAATTGGAAAGCCTGTAAAAAAAGTTTGATAAACGCCCGTCAATGTGGATCGGGATGATTAACTGGTCATTTACGCGCGACTGCCGCACAAAGGTCTTTTTCCATTCCAAATCGCGAATCAGTCCTTTTTTCTTCCGGCTCACCAATCCTGCCGGGAATATACAGACGCATTGGTCGGAAGCAAAGAGTTCGTTGACCTGCGCCAAACTTCTCGAACTGGTTTTACCGTGCTTATTGATGCCCACGAAAATGTCACTGAGCGGTTTCAGGTTCATCAGCAGGTCGTTCACGATAAATTTCATATCCCGGCGGTGATTGCGTAGCGCATCCACCAAAACCATGGCGTCCATTCCACCCAATGGGTGATTCATTACCAGTACACACTTTCCTTCTTTGGGTATGTTCTCGATTCCTTCGATGGAAAATTTCACCCCGATGTGATTCAGTACACCGTCGCAAAACTCCTGGTTCGTAAGCGTGGGATTGTCCCGTAAAAAAGCATTGATTTCGTCCTGGTGTAAAATCCGCTCCAGGTAACGAATAATAAAGCCCGGCAACCACTTCAGCAAACGTGGGTTTTTACTGGCGATCAGTCTGCGGACATTGATGAAATCTTCGTTGCTCATGCGTCCGCGAAGTTAAAAAAATGGTCGACGAATTCAATGCACAAACCAAATTTTGGGTTGGCGTTTAACTTTTTTTCAGGCAACTATCAGGGAAAGTCTGCATATTTACTGGAAATTCTACTGTTTATGAAAACGCTTTTACCCGCACTTTTTCTCCTGCTGACAATGCCTGTCGCGGCTCAAACATTCCAGTCTCCCGAAAGCGTTGAATGGGACGAAACCAATCAGCGTTGGCTGATCGCCAATACCAACGACGGGAAAATTCTGCAGCAAACAGTCGGACAATCACCGGCCAATTTTGCTTCCGGTTGCACAGACGGGCCTTATGGAATCGAGATCTTGGGAAATGTAGTTTACGCCAACGATGGTGGCAGAATTCGCGGGTTTTCACTGACCGACGGAACAGAAGTATTTAATCTCAACCTCGGAGCGGTTTTCCTTAACGGGTTGACGACCGATGGCGATTCGGTGTTATATGCAACCGATTTTTCGGGGTATAAAATTTACCGCGTAAATCCAACGACAAACCAGTATTACCTGATGGCGGGTAGTTTACCGAATTCTCCGAATGGTATTATCTACGACGACGCAAACGAACGCTGCCTGTTTGTTAACTGGGGCTCGAATGCCAAGATCAAAGCCATTAGTATTTTGCCTCCGTATACGGTAACAGATGTGATGCCAACTACCTTGGGGAATTGCGACGGAATCAGCCGCGATCAGTATGGCTATTACTACGTGACTTCATGGAGCAATAACCGTTTGAACCGCGTGAATCCTGACTTTAGCGGCACACCAAGCGCTTTGTCAACTGTGCTTTCACATCCTGCTGACATCGACATCAAAATCGACGCGATCGATACTGCCGGCGTGCCGAATACGAGTTCTAACACGGTGGTTTATATTCCGCTGGCAAGCTCGGCTAACGTTGTTGAGCCGGTGCAGCAGCCGAACCTTCATTTTTTCTACAATACCGAACATGGAACCGGAATGGTGGATGTGATTTTACCGACGCAGGAAGAAGTTGCCGTCACCATACACGATTTGAATGGGAAAGTGTTGTTCAACGCGGTAAAAACACCTGAATTTTCCGGGAAAAACTACTTTGAATTACCGCTTGGTGATTTGGCAAAAGGAACGTATGTGCTGACGGTGCAGCAGGCTGGTTGGTCGGCAAGCAGGAAATGGGCCTATTAATTCAAAATTGAAAATGTAAAATTGAAAAGGTTGGGTGTAATTGTCCTTTTCAATTTTACATTTTCAATTCTACTCGCAAATCAATGTATCAAAATGAGGTGAATACCCGGCCCAAACACCTTGCGCACCTCCGACAATATTGGTGGGGATCATCGTAGGTGAAGCAAACGGGTTTCCGGTAGTCTGTAGTTGCAGGTATTTTTTCTCCAGGAATTCAAAGACGTCCGAATCGATTTTCGAAAGCTTGATGACGACTGTATCACCGATTCCGTAATACCATTTCTGATCGGAAGGAATATCTTCAGTGAAATTCAACGGGTTTTCAAAGGCGAAATCAAAGGTTTTCCCGTCGATGAATTCATCGTCCCAGGTAGGAGCGAAGGTTGCCTTGAACGCATTGTCTTTCGGTTGGCCGTCTTCGCCGATATCCAATCGTTTTACTTCCCACAAATAAGCATCGTACTGTCCGGGCGGATCGGAAAGTTGGGCCCACGAGAACCCGAATCCTTCAGGAGCGTCTTCATCTTGTTTCCAGTAAACGCTGTTGAGTGCTGTCGGCTGAACGATCTGCGTGGTTGAAGTATACGTCTTTCCTTCGTATTCTACGGTCAGTGAATAGGTTTTTCCAACCTGTCCCCAAATCGCAGTGTTGAATGTTGTGTAAGCGCAAATGTGGTAGTTTGCCAGTTCTTCTACCGGGATGCCGAACAATGCCGCAGCCAGCTCTTCGGTTCCGGGAGGAAGATTGTCGGAGCAAATCTCGTCGAGAACGACGGTAGTGTTGCCATCGCTTACCGTTACGACAGCGCCTGAAACAAAGCCGTTCAGGTATGCATCAAGATCGGTCGGAGCATAAATATCCTTGGTTTTAGACAGGATCACCAACGGCGGCTGACCGGTTTCAATGCGTCCGTCAATCACCAGCTGTTCTTCATATCCCGGAATATCGATCTTCACCTCCTTGGTACAGGAAGCGAGCGCCAAAACCGCACATGCGAAAAAAAGAATTCGTTTCATCACTTAAAATTCAAAGTTCCAGGTCACACTCGGTATAATAGGGAACAACGAGACTTGCTTCACTGTGATCTTGAAATCACCGCTCAACAGGTTTCCGTCATTGTCAATATACAAGAAATAAGGGTTGGCCCGGTTGTAAATATTATAAACCGAGATATTTACGTTCTGGCGGAAACGCTTTTTCACTTCGGTTGTTTTTCCTGTTGCTTTATCCGTAACTGTTTTTGTCGGTTTGTCATACCACGTAGCTGAAAGGTCAAGGCGGTGATATGGCGCCATGCGGGTAGAATTGCGCTCACCGTAATTAAACAGCAGGTCCTGGTTTTGTGTATACCAGCTGGTCGGAAGCGTCAATGTATTCCCGGTGGCGTAGATAAACGACATTCCGAATGTCCAGTGCGGGTTGAGCTCGTAAGTCGCCACGACGGTCATATCGTGACGGCGGTCATATTTCGCAGGAAACGGATCCGCCTGAAGGTCCGGGAAATAACGTTCCGTTTTAGCCCACGTGTAACCGATCCAGCCGGTTAATTTTCCTACGACACGCTTGATGAAAAATTCAGCACCATAGCTCCAGCCTTTCCCGAATGTGAGCAGGTTATCGGTGTTGTCACTTACGTTATCGCCCGGCAAAGCACCCTGTTTGTATTCGATCAGGTTGTTCATGTGTTTGTAATACACTTCAACCGAAGTTTCCCAGCGGTTTTCGTTAAAATCGCGGAAATAACCGACGCTTCCCTGCCAGCCTTGCTGGGGTTTGGCAATATCGGTACTTGGATACCAGATATCGGTCGGAAGTGAAACGGCACTCAGGCTCGTCAGGTGAACATATTGGTTGTTGTACATGTACCCGAACTTGATCGAGCTTTTGTCTTTCAGCAGAATTCGGCCCGTAACGCGGGGTTCCAGCGCATGATAAAACTGGATCAACTCGTTTTTCGAATAAACCACCGTACTGTCCGAAGCGCTCCCGATTTCCTTGATAAACCGCGTAAACGGACCGGTAAACTGGTACATGCTGTAGCGTAATCCCACGTTTACTTTGATGTTTTCATTCACGTCGAATTCATCCAGCGCGTAAATAGCCGATTCGTGGCTGTAAAGTTTCTGTGCCAGCCCGGTATCAAAAACCGTTTCACCCTGCTTGGCAGAAACACTGACCGGAGTAAAGGTATGGTACACATAATCGGCGCCCCATTTCATGTGATGCCTTGTGCTTGGGAAGAAAGAAAAATCAACTTTCCCGCCCACATCGCGGATCCCGGATTTTAATTCAAACAAAAAGTCATTTTGTTCAGACCCGAAGCTGAACAAATAATCGGTCATTGTTGCCGAAACATTCATAAACAACTTGCTGCTGAAGAGGTGATTCCAGCGCAGCGAAACAATTCCGTTGCCCCAGGGCATGTTTACCGTGAAATCGTCGTCTTTGTTCCCGAACTTGAATTTATCCTTGCCGTAATAAGCACTCAGGTAAAGCTTGTCTTTTGCTCCGAGCTTGTAGTTCAGCTTTGCATTGAAATCGTAGAAAAAGTAGCTGGTTCCTGCAAACGGGCTTGAATCTTTAATGAATGCTTTCATGAGCACATCCAGGTACGTCCTGCGGGCCGAAACAATGAACGAACCGCGGTCTTTTTTGAGCGGACCTTCCAGTGTCAGACGCGAAGAAATCAGTCCCAAACCGCCGGTGACCTTAAACTGCTTGTTGTTTCCTTCTTTCATGTTGACCTCCAGCACAGAAGAAAGCCTTCCGCCGAAATTCGCCGGCATTCCGCCCTTGATGAGGTTGACATTTTTGATCGCGTCGGAATTGAACACCGAAAAGAAACCGAAAAGGTGAGAAGCGTTGTAAACCAAAGCTTCATCCAGCAACACCAGGTTCTGGTCCGGGCCGCCACCACGTACGTAAAATCCCTGTCCGCCTTCGCTGACGGAAGAAACACCCGGCAACAGCTGGATAATCTTCAACGGATCGACCTCGCCCAAAAACGCGGGAAGCTTTTTGATCTGATCCATATCCAGCTCAATCTGCCCGATCTTGGTGGAATTGGTATTCTCACCGCGCCTGGCATTGATCTCTACCGTTTCAATCTGGGTTGCTTTGTCACTGAGGTTGATTTCGAGGGTTTGATCAGCCGTCAGATTGATGGTCATCGTGTCGTTTTGCAAATCGCCCCAGCGAAAGATCACTTCATGCGTTCCGAGCGGAAGCGTGAGCGAGAAAAAACCGTAAGTATTGGTGGAAGTTCCGAGTTTCAGGGCCGGAACATACGCATTCGCCCCGATCAGTGGTTCACCGTTCGAAGCATCGTAAATGTGACCGCTCAATGTAGCGTTTTCCTGACCGAATACCGTACCGAAACAGCTCAACAAGAGCAAAACGACGAATGATCGCATGTGTAGTATTTTGCGACACGAAAATACGAATAAAATGAGTGAAATTCGAACAGTGAATTACCAGAACATAAGTTGTGTTAGTCTCCCACGAATGAACGAATGACAAATTGCATAAAATTTGGAGCGAATGATTCCTATACTCATCGAAATCTATGTATTCAATGTTTTCAGCAATCTTTAAAAATTGCCAGGCCGGAAACAACGTTCCCGGCATTCGCTTTCAATTTTGCATAGCACTTTATTCGTTCATTCGTGGGAAAGATGTCTATCGCATCAAATCGTTGTGTATCACTCCTTCACGATCTTCGTCACGATCTTACCAAAGTCGCTGTTCACGGTCACAAAGTAAATCCCGTTATTCGCTGTCGTCAAATCGATGTTGGTTTTAAGCCCTGAAATGCGTGTCGAATAAACAATTTCTCCCAGTACATTGGTCACCGTCACCATTTGATTCGACAACATGGATTGCTGGTCATACAAAACGAATGTTCCTTTCGAAGGATTCGGGTAAACCGCCATCAAATCACTCGCTGAAAGCTGGTCTAGGCCAACTGTAGTAATCGCCGTGCATGCAGATGTATCGCTGCAGCCGTTTTGCGTCACCACAACTGCATAAGAGCCGTTGGCAGATGGTGTATAGGATGCAGAAGTTGCTCCCGCAACCGGCTGATTGGTGGTGCAGTTGATCCATTGGTAAGTCGCGTTTGAAGCGGAAGAAGTAATCGTAATACCGCTAACGGAAACAGCAGTATCCACTTCAATTACCGTAAGTGCTTGTGTAATGGTATCACTTCCGCCTGCATTTGTGGCAATAAGCGTCACCTGGTACGTTCCCGGAGCTGTGTAGCAAATGCCGCTGGGGTTTTGGGCTGTAGAACTGTTTGGCTGGTTTGGCGTGAAATCCCACAACCATGAAGTAGGTGTATTGGTTGACTGATCTGTAAAATTGATGCAATCTCCGACACAAATAACACTGTTGGCGATAGAGAAGTTGGCAACAGGTGGCGTAACGGGAGCAGGAGGCGCTGCACAGCAGTTACCGCCATCAGACAGGTTCTGCGTTCCCGACCAACAGTTGTATTGCGTTTCATGCGTATAAACCGTTCCGGAGAAAACCGTTTCGAAATAATCATAAATCTGGGCTGCAGTATTACAACCACCCTGGCTGCCGCTACCGCACGAATAACCGCAATCGATGTACAAATAACCATTGGGGTCGTTATAGGTTACCGGTGGCATAAACTCGATATTCGGAGTTACACCCCCTGGCACACCTGAAAAAGAAGTCGTAGCAATGTTGCCGCCGCAAACGGTGTTCGATGCATTGTTATAACCGGCATATTCGACACCTGTAATGTTGCCTGCATAAGTTCCGCTGAAAGTGACCTCAACGGCCTCGTAAGAAACAACCCCGATCTTGAGGTTCGGAATGTTCACATCCACGTTGATATTCAGGTAACCGCCGTCATAGTTCGAAAAAATGACGATGTTCCCGTTTGGATTACAAACCTGGGCGCTTGCGTAAAATCCACAAAGCATTAGAAAAGACAGTAGTGTTGTTTTCATAAGTAATAGGGTGTTGCGTATTAATAAGGATTAAATATAGAGAAAAGTTTTTGAGTTTGCCACAATAAAGTTCCGTTCTCAAATGCTTCAGCGAGTCCGTTAGGCAGCCATGATTCGTTCCGATAGTTCTCGGAATCGTGGGAGACAAAAACATACGCCACAGGTGGGTTCATCTGTCGGTAAATATCGTTTCCGTGGCAGAAAAATTGTTATTTTCGCCGCTGTTTACAAAGCACAGCAGATCATGAAAATTTCCTATAACTGGTTACAGCAATTTTTACCCAAAGCCATTGCACCCGAAACATTGGGTGAAATTCTTACGGATACCGGCCTGGAAGTGGAAGGATTGGAAACGCTGGAAGCTGTAAAAGGCGGTTTGGAAGGCGTGATCGTTGCAGAAGTATTGACCTGCGAAAAACACCCGAATGCAGACAAGTTGAAAGTAACAACCGTAAATACCGGGCAGGAAGTTGTTCAGGTGGTTTGCGGTGCGCCGAACGTAGCTGCCGGACAGAAAGTAATCCTTGCAACTGTAGGTTCTGTGCTTTACCCGACACCGGATCAGCCATTGAAAATAAAAGTTTCCAAAATCCGTGACGTGGAATCATTCGGGATGCTGTGTGCCGAAGACGAACTTGGTTTGGGTGAAAGCCACGACGGGATTATGGTATTGCCTGCTGATGCAAAGGTGGGGACGTCTGCCGCGGTGTTTTTGGAATTGGAAAATGACGTTCAGATTGAAATAGGACTCACGCCGAATCGCTCGGACGCGATGGGACATATTGGAGTGGCGCGCGATATCCTCGCACACGCCGCCGTTCACCAGGGAGCAACAGAACGGTTGGTACTTCCTGAAGTAAAAGCAATTACCAAAACAGCTGACCTGCCGATTGCAGTAAGCGTGGAAGATACCGAAAGATGTCCGCGATACATGGCCGTGACACTGAAAGGCGTTTCCGTAAAACCTTCTCCGGCCTGGCTGCAGAAGCGTTTGCGCGCAGTTGGTCTGTCACCGATCAACAACGTGGTGGATGTGACCAACTTCGTGATGCGCGAACTTGGAACGCCATTGCATGCATTTGACGCGACCAAAGTAGGATCGAAGCTGGTTGTAAGAACAGCTGCTGAAGGTGAAAAAATGGTAACCCTCGACGGTGTTGAGCGCACCTTGAGCGCGGAAGATTTACTGATTACCAACGGAGCAACGCCTTTATGCATTGCCGGTGTTTTCGGAGGATTGGATTCAGGAATCCAGGAACAGACAACCGATGTGTTACTGGAAGCTGCATACTTTCAGCCGGTTTCCGTGCGTAAAACAGCCAAGCGTCAAACACTTTCCACCGATGCGAGTTTCCGTTTCGAACGGGGAGTCGACGTTGATATGGTACCGTATGCCCTGGCAAGAGCGGTTGAATTGATCCGGGAGGTTGCCGGTGGCGAAGTAGGAATGGACGTGGTAGACCTTTACCCGAACCCGATCCGGCCCCGAAAAGTAAGCCTGCGTTTTGCGCGCTGCAAACAGGTGTTGGGACATGAAATTCCGGTTAATTCAATCAAAACGATCCTCACAGCGCTTGATTTTACGATCGATTCGGAAACCCCGGAAGCATTGGAACTGACCGTTCCGAACTACCGCACCGATGTAGACCGTGAGATCGACGTGATCGAAGAATTGCTGCGCATTTACGGCTTCAACCAGGTTCCTTTCCCGGAAAAACTGAATACGTCGCTGGTGCTTACGCAAAAGCCCGATTTGGAACGCCTGACAACTAACCTGGCAGAAGTACTGACCGGGCTTGGTTTCTCAGAAATGATGAACAACTCGCTCACAACACCTGTTTATACGGAGAAATTCGGTAAAGAACAATTGACGCCCGCAAACAATGTAACCATGCTCAACCCGCTGAGCCAGGATTTGGCTGTGATGCGTCAGAGTTTGGTATTCCAGGCGTTGGAAACAGTGGCTCACAACCAGAACCGTCAGCAGGCTGATGTGCGTTTATTCGAATTCGGAAAAGTATACAGCCAAAAAGGTGGTGAGTACTTCGAGAACAAGCGACTGGCGTTGGTGATTTCAGGACGTAAATCCGGTGAATCATGGGCGATGGGCAATGACAAGGTTTCGCTGTTTACGCTAAAAGGAGCGGTGAATGCTTTGTTGCAGCGCCTTGGGCTGGATTCGCTCGCAAGTGAAGAAGGACAGGTGCATCACGACCTGTTTACCGATGGTTTGACAGTACGCATTCTGAAAAACAACATTGGTTCGATCGGATGGGTGAATGCCAATGTCCGCAAGCATTTTGGTGTAAAACAAGACGTGTTTGTCGCTGACCTGGATTGGGATGCTACCCTTGATTCATTGAAACTGGTCAAAGTGCAGTACAAGGAATTACCGAAAACTTTCGAGGTGCGCCGCGATTTTTCGTTGTTACTGGACCAGGCTGTCAGTTTTGCTGCGATTGAACAGCTGGCGCGAAAAGCGGATAAGAAATTACTGCAAAACGTCAACCTGTTTGATGTATACGAAGGAAAAAACCTGCCGGAAGGCAAAAAATCATACGCCGTTTCGTTTACGTTCCAGGACCAGGAACAAACCCTGAAAGACGAGCAGGTCGACCGCATCATGGAAGCCATTCGTGTTTCATTGGAAACAGAGTTAGGAGCCGAATTGCGCAAATAATGAAACGTTTTGTAGTCGCCGGAATCGGTACAGATGTAGGAAAGACCATTGCAAGTGCGGTATTGACCGAAGCCTTGCAGGCAACGTATTGGAAACCTGTTCAGGCAGGCGGTTTGGACCATTCCGATAAAATGACCGTTCAAAAGCTTGCCGGTCCGGATTGTTATGTCCTCGATGAATTGTTCCGCTTGAGAACACCTGCTTCACCGCACTTGGCGGCAGAACTGGATTCGGTAAACATTACGCTTGCCGACCTGGAACTACCGAGCCTGCACGCTCACGAAAGTCTGGTGGTTGAAATGGCCGGTGGATTGCTGGTGCCGCTGAATGATGACGGCTTGCTGTTTGCCGACGTGATCGAAGGATGGAAACTGCCGGTAATGCTCGTTACACGCCATTATTTGGGAAGCATCAATCATACTTTGTTGTCGCTTTCGGAATTGAAAAACCGTGGAATCACTGTTGCCGGATTGATCATCAGCGGCGATCGCCACGAACCTTCCGAACGCATTTACCGCAAACTATACCCTGAACTGGAATTCTTTCTACTTCCGCAGCTGGAAGAACTCAATCAGCATGTCATCGCGAAAATCGGACAACAATGGAGAGAGCAGCTTGGTTAAACCGCGACAAGAAAGCCGTCTGGCATCCGTTCACGCAGATGCTCACAGACGATGAACCCTTGCTGATCGAACGTGCGGAAGGAGCCTTATTATTTGATGCCGACGGAAGATCCTACATCGATGCGAATTCCTCGTGGTGGGTAAACGTGCACGGGCACGGGCATCCGCATATCGCACAGGCAGTTGCCGCACAGTTTTCACTGGTCGATCACGTGATATTTGCAGGAGCGACGCACAAGCAGGCGATTCGACTGGCAGAACGCGTTGTGAATATCCTGCCGAAACATTTTTCAAAAGTCTTTTTCTCCGATGATGGCTCTACGGCTGTTGAAGTGGCACTCAAAATGGTATTCCAGTTCTGGCACAACAAACAGCAGCCAAAAAAACGGATCATTGCTTTGGAAGGCGCTTATCACGGCGATACCTTCGGCGCGATGGCGGTCGGACAGCGCGGTTATTTCAACGATCCGTTCGAGCATTTTTTCTTCGATGTCGATTTCTTGCCTTTTCCGGATAAAGAGGATGAACAGGAAGCGCTCCGAAAAGCACAGGAATTGTTCGAAACCGGTGAAATTGCCGGGATCATCGTGGAGCCCATTATCCAGGGGTCAGCCGGTATGCGCGTTTACTCCGCCGAATGGTTGGACCAGCTGATAACGCTGGCACATCGCTATGAGGCGTTGGTTATTTTCGATGAAGTGATGACAGGCTGGGGCAGAACGGGCCGTTTGTTTGCGATGGACCATTGCGTCAACAAACCTGATGTGGTCTGCCTCTCGAAAGGATTGACGGGTGGGACCTTGCCGTTGGGACTGACCGTTGCAACGGAAGAAATTTACGAAGCGTTTTTGCATCCCGAAAAAACAAAAGCCTTGCTGCACGGACATTCGTATACTGGAAATCCGCTGGTGTGTGCCGCCGCGAACGCGAGCCTGGATATTTTCGAAGAAGACGAAACCTGGGCCAATATCGAACGGATTGAAACAGCGCACCATAGGTTTTTAAACGAGTTACAACAACTTCCGAATGTTGTTAACGCGGCCGTATGCGGGACTATTCTGCGTTTTGAGATCGAGACAGGCGAGGGAAATACCTATTTCTCCGACATTCGCGACAAAGCTTACCGTTATTTCCTTGAAAACGGCTGTTTGATCCGCCCGCTGGGCAATGTGGTGTTTGTGAACCCGCCGTATTGTATTACGGATGTTGAGTTGAGGAAGATATATGATGTGATGTTGGGGTTCTTAAAGAATGATGATTAATTCGTTGGTTTTCAGTTTGTTTAGTAATTTCGCAAAAAAGCAATTTCGCAATATTACGGATGAAACTTTTTATTTAGTTTAATTTTTTCGGAAATTACGCTTTTCGTAAAAAAAAAACCGGCTAACTCATGCAAACCGGTATTTTGTGATCTCTTTCAAAAAATTATTTTGCCTTTCGGACTTCAACCGCATTCATCCCTTTCGGGCCTTTTTCCATACGGAATGTTACCTTGTTTCCTTCTTTGATTTCCTCCAGGTGCTTGCCAATGTGTGTGAATACGCTTTCCTGTGTATCGAGGTCTTTAATAAAGCCGTAACCTTTTGACGAATCGAAATAACTGACGATTCCGGTACGGGTGCCATCGTTATCGTCGGCTGCTTCGCGTACAGGAACGCCCAGCTCGATGTCTTCGGCATTGATTTCTTCTTTCTTTTTGGTGGGATCCGGTGGAGTGGAAGTGATATTTCCAAACTCGTCTACATAAGCCAGCATGCTTTCAAAATCGGCTGTAGGAGAGTTGGCTTTGCGTTCTTCTTTTTTCTTGATTTTATCTTCGCGCTTCTTTTTCTTCTTGTTTTCTTTCTCTTTTTTGTTCCACGTTTCCTGAGATTTTGCCATGCTTTTTCTATCGGTTTTAATTCGTATTAATGGTATTTCTCAATTCGATCGGATTGTTCAACAAAAGGAGGGAAAATAAATCTACCAGCGTGCAAATATACGCAAGTTAAAGCAACCAATTTTATTTCCATATGTGTTTATTCCCGAAATCAAGGTTTTACAGGGTTATGGTGAATGATAAATGGACATTCAATGGTTCAAAAGTTAGTTGAGTCTTCAGTCTCTTGCCTCCAGAAAATCACTATTTTCATGCAAAATTTCAGTATGCGTCCATTCCTGGTAGGTTTATTCGTGCTGCTTTCCTGCACAGCTTTCGGTCAAAAGCGGAAAACGGCCAAACTTCACTTTAAAACCATCCACGAGACACGGTTTTCGGTAGGTGACCGCATTCCGATGGGGGAAGTAACGCTCGTGCTTTCATCCAAAGGCGAAGATTCGCTGATTATCCCCGATAGCCTGGATGTCTACCGGAAGTTTGTACAAAGCAACCCGTTGATGACTTTTAAACTGCACATGCTGTGGCGCAACCAGGGCGTGAAATTCCCCGGAAGAACAAACTACACCCGCGATGTATTACTGGAATACCTGAACGAAGACGGCCCCGACGAAGACTCAACCTGTTACATCTATGGTTTCAAGCATTCGTTTTACAAGCAGGAACCGTTATTAATCCTGGAGTTGGAAGTAATCGATGCACAACCTGAAATTCAGGAGAAACCTGTTCAAGGCGCGATCTGTTTGCCTGAGATGAATATACTTTTCAAAGAAGAGGAAGAGTTTCTGACTTAGTGAGCCCTTTTCAATTTTACATTTTCAATTCATCAAAAATCACTTCGTTTCTCTAACAGCCCTCTGAATAATCCTTCCCGCTTCTTCAATCTCTTCCCTGGTAATCGTCAACGGAGGCGAAAGCCTGAAACTATACGGATGCGATAAAAACCAGAAGCTGATCAAACCAAGTTCCAAACAGCGGTTCACAACTTTCTCCACGCGCTCGTCCGATTTCATATCACAGGCAAACATCATTCCCACGCGGCGAATTTCCTTGATCTCGTCAATTTCCGAAAGCATATTTTCCAGCAGTTGACCGTTTTTCTCGACCGTTTCAAAGTCAATTTCGTTGGCAAACACATCCAGCGTAGCCCACGCCGCCGCTGCAACTACCGGATGTCCGCCGAATGTTGTAATGTGTCCGAGCATCGGTTGATGGGTGAGCTCCTGCATGTGCTCGTAACGCGCTACAAATGCGCCCACCGGCATTCCGCCTGCCAATGCTTTTCCTAAAGTCAACACATCCGGGACCACACCGCTGTGCTCAAACGCGAACAGTTTCCCCGAACGGCCCATGCCGCATTGAATTTCGTCGAAGATCAGGAAAGCGCCCACTTCATCACAGCGTTGGCGCAAGGCCTTCAGATAAGCAGTTGAAGCCTGGCGAACGCCGGCATCGCCCTGGATCGGTTCGATGATCACCGCTGCCGTTCGTTCGGTAATGCGGTGCAAATCAGCTACCTCGTTGTGACGGATAAAATCCACATCCGGCAGCAGCGGACGAAACGCGATTTTCTTGGCCTCATTTGCCGAAACGCTCATAGAACCGTGCGTATTGCCGTGGTACGAGCCTTTGCAACCGATCAGCTGAGTACGACCGGTAACGCGCTTGGCCAGTTTCAATGCTGCTTCGTTGGCTTCGGTGCCCGAATTGACCGGGTAAACACAGTTTAGCGAGTCGGGGAGAACACGGTTCAGCGCTCTGGCCATTTCGACCGATGTTTCCTGGATAAATTCTCCGTAAACCATGACATGCAGGTACTTATCCAGTTGCTCCTGAATACGCTGAACAACGAGCGGATGTCGATGTCCGATGTTATTCACTGCTACACCGGCAATCATGTCCATGTAGCGTTTCCCGCTTTTATCGTAAATAAAAATCCCTTCCGCCTTGGCTACCTCGATGAGGTAAGGGAAGGGATTTGTTTGTCCTAAAAGGTGTAAAAAATCGTGCTTATTCTCTGTCATGATGGTGCCCTTGTCCTTTTCCATGGTTCTCATGCGACTTCTGCCCACCTTCCTCTTTGAGTCGGTCCAGCAATTCGCGCTTGAATTCGTGCTCCAAACTTAAGAGTTTTAACGATCGTTTTTCCCCGATGATCTTCGAAATTTTTTCGGCATACTCCTTTTTCAGTGCAACTTCCTTCTCGCTGTTTTCGAACATCGTTGTCATTTTCTTTTTGGCGTCTTCGTTGCTCATGGCTTCGTAACCTTCGTCGACCTCTTTTTCCAGTTTTCGGCTGGCTTTGCGCAATTCCTTCACCTTGGTTTCCATTTCGTTGTAAACAGGCCAAAATTTCTCCGCCTCCTCAGTTGTGAGTGCCAGCTCGGTGGTGATAAAACCGATTTTCAGCTTGTCGATCTTCTCTTCGTGCTCTTTCTTCCTGGCTTCCTTGTCAGCCTTGGCTTCACCGGTTTTTTTATCCTCCTGCGCCGACAGCACAACCGGTGCCAGCAACAACAATCCTAAAACGGTTAATCGAATGGTTTTCATGATTATTTTGATTTAATAAATGAATTTAATTTTACTATTCCGCATACTCATTGACTTAGTAGAACTACTGCGGAGACAGTTCTTCCAGGTCAATATCTTTTACTCTGAAGCGACTGAGGAACGAAGCCTGCTTCGGAGTCTGTTTCGTTTAATATTCTTCCAAATCAATGTCCTCCTCTTCTAAATATTCCAAAATATCCTCCCGGTCTACATCTTTGAACAGCTCATCGTATTTGTCTTCTTTCGCTGATCGTGTGGTTGGAACACTTACCGTTTCTGTACTGAGATCAACGGTTTCCGTCCAGTCCGGGATCTCATTTAGCTGCTGTGCCAATGCTTCGGCCTCAAAATCCTCGATGTTGTCGTCAATGTAAGCCAGCACCTCGTCCCGCGAAACGCTGTTCCAGTCCACCGTTACCACTGCAGGTTGCGGTTTTTCATTTCCATTGAACAGGAACGTCACCGAAATGATCACAGCAACACTCGCCGCCACGGCTGTCAGGAACCACGGTTTGCGGTAAAGCGGAACAATTTTCACGGTCGGTTCCAGCTTATCGAAAACGCTTTGCTTCAACTGCGCAAAGTAATCGTCGCCGGGAAGGGGAGTTGTTCCCTTTTTCAGTTCATCGATGATATGTTCTTCGTTCGTATTCACGTTGTTAAGATGTTTGATTGCATCAATGGTTTAATTTCGTTTTCAAATAATCTTCGATTTTTTTTACCGCATGGAAATAATTGGCTTTTAAACCACCGACTGTCCCGCCTGTGAGCTCTGCGATTTCTTCGTACTTCAAATCATCGAAATACTTGTGCTCGAAAATAAAGCGTTGTTTTTCGGGTAAAGCTTCTACAGCTTCCATGAGCCAGGCAGAAATTTCTTCCGGCGTAATTTTTCCGAAATGCTGTGAGGAATGGTGAAACTCAACGATCGGGAGGTCGAGATCAACGCTTTGGTGACGGTGTTCCTTTTTCAGGAACTGCAAGGCTTCGTTGTAGGCAATGCGGTAAATCCAGGAGAACAAAGCGCTGTTTCCGCGGAACTGGTGTTTGTTTTTCCAGATTTTGAGAAAAACTTCCTGTAAAATATCGTTGGTGTCTTCGTGGGTCTTTACCCAGCGGCGAATGGTGGTGTACAGCCGTTTGCTGTAAAGATCAATAATCCAGCCCAGGGCAATGCGGGCCTGTGCATCTTCCCGATGAAGATACGATACAATAGTTGCTTCATCGGGAAGTTGCTGCATCGGTCTATTTTCGTTGAATTACTCGTTTTGCTGCGTTAATCACGTCGATAGCGTCGAGGCCGTATTTGGTCATCAGTTCGTCAGGTGTTCCCGACTCTCCGAAGGTATCGTTGACACCTACATACTCCTGTGGAGCAGGCATGTGACGTGCGAGTACCTGTGAAACCGCTTCGCCCAAACCGCCGTTGAGCATGTGTTCTTCGGCAGTGACCACGCAACGTGTTTTGCGCACTGAGTCTAAGATGGCTTTTTCGTCCAAAGGTTTAATCGTGTGCATATTGATCACTTCTGCGCTGATTCCCTGCTTGGCCAGTTCGGTTGCCGCTTCAATGGATTTCCATACCAAATGTCCGCAGGCGATGATCGTAACGTCGGTTCCTTCCGACAGAATATCGGCTTTCCCGATCACGAAATCGGCATCTGGCTGAATGAAAATCGGCACCACCGGACGACCGAAACGCAGGTAAACCGGCCCTTCGATCTTTGAAATAGCAATCGTAGCCTGTTTGGTTTGGTTAAAATCCGCCGGAACGATTACCGTCATGTGCGGCAGCATACGCATCATGCCGATGTCTTCCAGGATCTGGTGCGTTGCGCCGTCTTCGCCCAATGTCAAACCTGCGTGTGAAGCGCAGATTTTTACATTTTTCTTCGAATAAGCCACCGACTGGCGGATTTGGTCATACACACGTCCGGTCGAAAAATTGGCAAACGTACCTGTATACGGAATTTTTCCGCCGATGGTCATCCCCGCAGCCATTCCGATCATGTTTGCTTCGGCAATTCCAGCCTGGAAAAAACGCTCCGGGAACTCTTTCTGGAAAGCGTCCATCTTCAATGATCCTGTTAAATCCGCACAAAGGCCTACGACCTCTGGGTTCATTCTTCCTAATTCTAACAAACCTTCACCGAATCCTGATCGTGTGTCTTTCTTTCCTAAGATTTCAAATTGCTTCATTGCCGTGTTTATAAATTTATGGGTGTTGTTTTATTGGAGGTAATTTTGAAATTTTTCTCCATTGTATAAGTCGTGAGTTTCAAATGCTTTTGCCGGTAAACAATGCGGTAATTGCCCGGTTGCAGGTTCCATGATCCTGAAAGCGAATTGCCATCAAGATTGCAAACCCATTCCAGCGTTCCGTCGTCTTTGATCACAAATAATTGCCCCACAATAGGTTTCCCGCTCGAGTAACTCAGCAATCCCGGCGCTGCAATGTCGATGGTCGTTGTACTGCTTTGGGTAATGTCGACCGTTTTGTAAATGCGCGGGAGCGTCAGGATTTCGACCTGGTATTGTCCCACAATGTATTTATCCGTTCCGCCTACCTGCTGGGTATTGATCGTAGGTGAAGCAGCGGTTTGTGTAATCCGTGCCGTAACCGAATAACCTTTGGTAGCGTTCGCAAAGCGCAATCGCAGGAATCCTTGTGGTGTATTCGCAATGATGGTATTGTGGGTATTCTTTTTGAGGGTGATGTTTTTCACTTCGACCTTCGGAATGGTATTCACCACCATGTCGTACTTGATATTCGGGTCCATCACCACCGTATCCGGGTTGCCGAAACGGTTGATTGTGTGCTCGAAGGTGTATACCAAACGTTTCGTACCGGCTTCGTACATAAACAAGGTCACATCCGTTTCAACAGGAACACCGTTGATGTTGTTGAGGTTGATCTGAACGGTGGTATTGATAAGCGCTTTCGAGATCACATTACTCAGCACCGTCTTGAAAGCATCTTTGGTTTCTGCCTCCGAATAACTTCCGATACACTTGAATTGCTCCAGGTACGAAAGGTCGAGTCCGAGTCCGATCACAAACGGCGTTACTTTCACGCCTTTATCGTGCAGTTTTTTGGCAATCACGCACGGATCGTTGTCGCAGGCTTCCAAACCATCGGTGATGAGGATGATGATGTTCCGCGAGTTCATATCCGGGAAATCTTCTGCGGCCGCTTCCAGTGATCGGGCTATTGGGGTTGTTCCTTTTGCCAGAATTGACTTGATGCGCGTTTTGATACGGTCGTAATTGTCTTTCCCGAACGGTACTTCGAGCTTGGTATCGTTGCAATCCTGGTACGTGGCCGTAATAGGGGATTGGTGTCCGTAAACGCGCAGGGCAATTTCCAGGTTGGCCGAACCGCGAAGGCTGTCAACCGCCTTTGCCAGCAATTCTTTCGCCGATTCAATGCGCGACTGATCGCCCCATTTGGCGTTCATACTATTGGAAGCGTCGAGTATGAATAAAACGCGTGTTAATTCCTGTGCTTGCGCCCTGGTGGCGAAGAACACTAAGAATATTATAACAACGCGTACTATCTTCATACCTTAATAATCTCCCAACGTTTCTTCCAGCTGGCCCAGCGCGCTTTCCAGTTGTTCTGCATTCGGCGCTACACCATGCCATTTATGCGATCCCATCATGAAATCAACACCCTGGCCCATTTCCGTTTTCATAATGATAACGATCGGTTTCCCGTTTCGTGACATTTTTTTTGCTTTGTTCAATGTTTCAATGATCTCCGGGATGTTGTGCCCGTCCATTTCCAGGACTTCCCATCCAAAAGCCTGCCATTTTTGCGCAAGGTTGCCCAACGAGAGTACAGCTTCTACGTCACCGTCGATCTGGCGGCCGTTGTAGTCGATTGTAGCAATGACATTATCAACCTTATTGGCTGCAGCATACATGGCTGCTTCCCAGATCTGTCCTTCCTGCAATTCACCGTCACCGTGAAGCGTATATACTAAGGTATCGTCGTTGTTCAGTTTTTTTGTTTGCGCTGCACCGACAGCTACCGAAAGTCCTTGTCCCAAAGAACCGGAGGCCATTCGCACACCCGGAATTTTCTTATCGGTGCTTGGGTGGCCCTGCAAACGGGCGTTCAGCTTACGGAAAGTCGCCAGCTCATCAGCCGGGAAATACCCCGAACGTGCCAGAACACTGTACCAAACCGGCGAAATATGCCCGTTTGACAGGAAGAACAGGTCTTCGCCTTTTCCGTCCATCGAGAAAGAATCGGAATGGTGGTGCATTGTTTCAAAGTACAGAACGGTTAAAAAATCGGCACAACCGAGCGAACCACCCGGGTGACCAGAATTGGCGCCTGCTACCATGCGTAAAATATCTCTTCTGACTTGACTGGCAATTGCTGTTAATTGTTGGATTTCCATAAGGATTTGAAATTTTGACGCTACAAAACTAATCTTATTCTGAGTCCTAAAACGATTTTTTTTTTACTAGTTTTACACGATCTCATGCAACTTTTAACAAAGGTTGCCAGTCTAAAAGCTTATAAACCGATCAAGATGAAAAAAATAACTTTGCTTGTCTCTGCTATTTTTGTTTTTGCAGGAATTTCCTTCGCTCAAACTGAAATCAGGGAAACCGCAAAAGAAGTGAAAACGATGGAGCAAATCGCAGCTGAATCTCCGGCTGAACACACTAAGTTGCTCAAGTTTGCCGAAACACACGGCAGTACCATCATGGACTTTCCAAAGGGAAAAGAAACCGGTAAATTAAACGGTGAAATTTCGATGGAAAAAGCCAGCCTGGTAGATCCGATCAAAATGGGTCTGTCCATCCTCACCACCAACCAGTATTTCCGCATCACAGGTACGGAAAAAATGCTGATGGTGAAATCGGTTTTTATGCTGCAACAGGAAATGAAAACCACTAAATAAGGACAGATGAAGAATTTATTACTCCTCGGAATCACATTAATGCTTGCCGGTGCCGGTTGGTCGCAATTCTCCATGTCAGACCCTGGCTTTCCTCAAAACAACCCGATGGACTGTAACGTTTACAGCGACGGATCTGCTCAAAACTGGTTCGACCAGGGCGGTGCAGGAAACTACGGCCCCAACTACAATGATACCATTGTTATTTGTCCGGATTTGACGTTGGGAACCAAAGCAACGGTTGTTTTTGCAACCAACGCAGGGTTCTCGTTCAACGTTGACCCTTCGGATACGATTTATGTTTACGATGGTCCTGACGCAACGTATCCTTTGCTGGGAGCCCACAACAGCGGTACAGATCCGAACGGGTTTACGCACCAGGCTACCTGGAATAACCCGACAGGATGTTTGACGATTGTATTCGTAACCGACGGTGCCAACGAAGCTGCCGGATGGGTTGGAAACGTTACCTGTGGTAGCCCGAACCAGCCGTTTGAAGTGCACATGGAAGCATACGTAAATAATGGCTCTACGAATGAGTTGAACCCGTTGGATACAGGATTTGTAGACGTATGTCTGGGTGACAGTATTCTATTGGTTGCCACGCCGTTGTTTCCTTATTCGATGGAAAATACCGGTTACGGGTATTCTCAGAACCTGACGAATGTGGACTACGACTGGAATATCAGTGGTGCCGGAATGAGTTTCCCGAACAACGACTCTATCTGGTTTGTTCCGCCGACACGTAACGGATTCCTTGTCGATTTGAAAGTAACTGACCAGTTCCCGCAGTCATACCGGATTGTCTCAAAAGTTCGTGTAAGTATTCTGCCAATCTTTGCCGGAACCGGACCGTTGGATGATACCGTATGTTTGGGTCAGCAAACCGAGCTTATCGGTGGTGTAACCCCGACAGATACAGTGGGAACAGTAACTCCTCCGGGAGAATTTAACCTGGGTGGTGCCTTTGCCGGCTTGACTTACCTACCGGATGGTTCCGGCCAGCAATACCAGGCGCCTGTTTCCATTACAGGTTTCCCGGATGCGGCAGTGATCGGTGCCGGAACTGATCTGAACCAGGTGTGTATTACGATGGAACATACCTACCTTGGTGACCTTGAAATTGCATTGCAATGTCCGAACGGTACCACCGTCTCGCTCGTCAACTCCTATAACCCAGGATTTATACCCGGTGGTTTCGGGGGAGGCGGTACATTCTTAGGTGATGCTGACGACCTTAACGGTAACGGTGTTCCGGGAATCGGGTGGACTTATTGCTTCTCGACGATGTTCAACGATTTCCAGACGATGGGAGCTGAGTTGGCTGCAGGAAATACCGTCCCTACAACGGTAACTCCGGGAGGACAATCGATGAACCCTAACGGTGTTTATCTTCCTGACGGAAACTTCGACGACTTTATCGGATGCCCGGTAAACGGGGATTGGACGATCATTGTTCAGGATAACCTTGGAATCGACGACGGGTATATCTTCGAATGGGGATTGTACTTCGATCCGTCACTTCAGCCAGGATTGGCGGGTTACCAAAACGTGATTGTGTCTGACTTCTGGACAAACGACCCAACTATTGTTGCCGGGCAGAGTGATACGGCTATCGTGGTAATTCCTACAACGCCGGGTGCACACAGCTATACTTACAATGTAACGGATGACTTCGGATGTTCTTACGATACAACAGTTATCCTGTATACGTTGCCACAGCCTACCATCTTCCCGGATACAATGGCTTGCTACCAAAACTTCAACGTTCAGGGAACAACTGCCTACAGTGGTGGTGTTTGGTCGGCTGCAGATACCTGCATTCACTTTAACCCGTCTCCAAACGTGCTGAATCCTTCGATATGGACCACCGTTCCGGGAACATATACCGTCACCTTTACGGATAATGCCTGCGGCACGGTGCTTACAGCCGAGATTTATTACCCGGCCACAGTCTATACGCAGGTACTTGATACAACCATTTGTCAGGGAGCCAGTTATGTGATCAATGCCCAGCAAAATCCGAGTATCCTGAATTATACCTGGAATACCGGTGAATCAGGTCCGGCGATTGCCGTTGCCAGTCCGGGAGATTACATCGTAACGGTTACCAACGAATGTTACACTTACTCGGATACGGCTACGATCGGAAACAAGGTTTGTGATATTGCCGTTCCGAACATCATTACCCTGAGCTCGCAGAATGGTAACAATATCTTCTTTATTGAATACGAAGGTGTGAGCAAGTTCGAATGTACTATTTTGAACCGTTGGGGTCATACAATTTATGAGTATGATGATCCTGCAGGAGGATGGGACGGAAGAACCAAAGGTGGGGACTTCGTGGAAGACGGAACTTATTTCTACATCATTAAAGCTGAGCTTGAAAGTGGTGAAGAATTGACCAAACAAGGCTTTGTTCAGGTTTACCGATAAATTATAATCAATTGTAAAAGAAGCCGATGGGGTCCAGCCTCATCGGCTTTTTTGTGCTTGTTAAAACGGTTTTTATTTTTACCTTGGCGCAACTATTTCTATTGATTTCAGGTCTAAGACTAAAATGCTAACTATGAAAAAACTCTGCTCTTTGTTCATTTTATTGCTGATCGGCTACTATTCCAACGCGCAGCAATTACTCAATAAAACGTCTGTTCCGAGAGAGACGAGACGTTCTGTTGCCACTGAAACAACCTTTGAAGCTTATTGCCTGGCAAATGCAATTACCGTAATGGAAATACCGGAAGGAAAAGAAAGTCAGTACACCCTTGCAGGAGAAGTAAAACCTTCTTCAGCAAAAAATCCTTCGTATGTGGATTACGGCATTCAGCTCAAAGAAGAAGAGACGCAGTATTTCCGTGTTGCAGGCTCGAATACTATTTTGAAAGCAGAATCGCTTTACCGCCTGCGCCTATCGTATGCACTTGCACAACAAAAATTATAGACCGGCCCTATGAAAAAGAAACTCTTCACCCTGATTGCTTTTACCGGTTTATTCGGTTTGCAGTCGCAGGCACAAATGTCTATTTATGACAATGACTTTGATGTTTCGAATCCATTGAATTGTGATTCACTGGCAGTTGCTTCCACCACAAATTTTGTGGACATGGGAGGGAACTACCTGCCGAATATGGACGAAACCATTACATTCTGTCCGAACCTGGCCATGGGATCGAAAGTATCGATCACGTTTGCCACCAATATCGGGTTTGAATTCGATATTGATCCTTCGGACACAATATATATTTATGATGGTCCGGATATTACGGCCCCACTACTGGGAGCATACAATTCCGGTACAAATATCAACGGTTTCAACGTGCAGGCTTCCTTTGTGAATAACCCTTCAGGTTGTTTGACCGTTCGTTTTGTGTCGGATGGTGCCAACGAAGGGACGGGTTGGGTAGCCAACGTTGCCTGCGGTGATGCGCCTCAGCCGTTTTACCCGCATTTGGAAGCGTATATTGGTGGCGTAGGTCCGAACGTGATGAACCCGCTGGATACCGGTTATGTAGATGTGTGCCTGGGAGATTCGATCCTACTGGTTGCCAAGCCGTTGTTCCCTTACTCGTTTGAAAATACAGGAACCGGTTATTCGCAGAATGCCAACAATTGTGATTATACCTGGACCATCGGTGGTGTGGGCGTTTTCTCCAACGAAGATGATTCATTGTGGTTTGTTCCACCGGCGCGTCAAGGCTATTTTGTCGACCTGCGCATCATGGACCCGTTCCCTCAGCCTGAGCGAATTACCTGCAAGATCAGGGTTTCGCAGCTGCCGATCTTTGCCGGAACCGGGCCAATTGACGATACGGTCTGTCTTGGTCTGCAAACAGAGCTCATCGGTGGTGTGACGCCAACCGATACGGTCGGGGTGGAAGTTCCGGAAGGATCTTTCGGAATCGGTGGTGTTTTTGCGGGACTCACGCCGTTGCCTGATGGCACGGGAGTTCAGTACGAAACAACGATCGGGATTACCGGGTTGGGTGGCGGAACCGTCACGAGCCCGAACGACATTTCATCGATTTGTCTCGATATTGAGCACTCCTACATCGGGGATATTGAAATTGCACTGACCTGTCCGAACGGGACCACGGTTTCGCTCATGAATGCCTTTAACCAGGCCGGCGGACTCATACCGGCAGGTTGCGGAAACGGGATCAGTACATTCCTGGGGAACGATACCAACCTGGATGGCGGTGCGCCCGGAAATCCGACCTGGACCTATTGTTTCTCGGAAGTCAATGCTACAACAACTTCTATTTGTGCCAATGCAATTGCCGGTACGAACGTGATTACGAATGACTATGGTTTCCCTTCAATGGACCCGAGCTTTGTTTATGCACCTGACGGTTCGTTCTCTGATTTCATCGGTTGTCCGCTCGACGGACCATGGACAGTGACCGTTCAGGATAACCAGGGTGTGGATGACGGATACATCTTCCAGTGGACAATCAATTTCGATGCTGCTTTGTACCCGGATCCTGAAACATATCAAAACCAGATCGTTACTGATTTCTGGACAAACGATCCGACAATTGTTTCAGGACAAAGTGATACGGCGATTATCGTAGTTCCGAATACACCGGGATCGCACAGCTATACGTACAATGTGACCGACGATTTCGGCTGCTCTTACGATACAACAGTGGTGATCTTCACCTTGCCGCAGCCAACGATCTTCCCGGATACAATGGCTTGTTTCCAGAACTTCAACGTACAGGGAACAACCGCATTCAATGGCGGTGTCTGGTCAGCGGCTGATACAGCTGTTCATTTCAACCCGAACAATACAACGCTTAACCCGTCGATATGGGTTTCTGTCCCCGGAACGTATACCGTTACCTTTACGGATAATGCCTGTGGTACGGCCGTGAGCGCTGATATTTATTACCCGGGAAGTGCTTATACCCATGTGTTGGATACGGTTGTGTGCACTGGCGTGGCTTATACGATTAATGCATCACAACAACCTAGTATTCTGAATTACAGCTGGAATACAGGTGAGACAGGGCCTTCGATAACCGTCATCAGTCCGGGAGATTACATCGTGACGACGACCAACGAATGTTACACACATTCGGATACGGCTACTATTGGCAATAAGGTCTGCGACATTTCTGTTCCGAATATCATCACGCTCAGTTCCCTGAATGGTAACAACGTGTTCTTCATTGAATACGAAGGGGTGAAAACATTTGAGTGTACGATCCTCAATCGCTGGGGGAATATCATCTACGAATACAACGATCCGGCCGGTGGCTGGGACGGTAAAACGAAAGGTGGTGACCTGGTAGACGAAGGAACGTATTTCTATATTATCAAAGCCGAACTGGAGAGCGGAGAAGAGCTCAACAAGCAAGGATTTGTGCAGGTATACCATTGATTTTAAACAACTAAAGATACCGGAACCGGTTCGTCATCTGGCGGACCGGTTTTTTTATTTTGTTAACGGCTTCAATCGCTTTCTTTTGATTAATTTTCGCCGGACAATCAACACACAAAAATCATGGCAGAGAAATTAAAAGTAGGGGTAAACGGATTTGGCAGAATCGGGCGTTATTTCACGCGGTTGTGCCTGGATCGATCGGATATTGAAGTGGTTGTAGTGAATGACCTAGCACCGATCGGAACGTTGTCGCATTTGTTGAAATACGATAGTGTTCATGGCCGTTTGAAGCAAGCTTATACGATCAATGGTGATATTCTCACCACTGAGAACCAGCAATCGATCCGCTTTACCCAATATAAATCTCCTGCCGAGATTCCATGGGCAGATTTGGGTGTTGATATCGTAATCGAATCAACGGGATTGTTCCTGACAAAAGAAAAAGCCGAACAGCATTTGGTGGGCGGTGCGAAGAAGGTCATTCTAAGCGCTCCTTCGGATGGCGACGATGTACTCAATATTGTAATGGGCGTGAACGACGACCGTCTTTCAGCATCGGATGTAATTGTGAGCAACGCTTCCTGCACAACCAACTCAGCAGCGCCGTTGATCGCGGTGATGCGCGAATTGTGCGAGATCGAAAGTGCTTACATTACAACCGTTCACAGCTACACAACCGATCAGCGTTTGCATGACAGTCCGCATAAGGATCTACGCAGAGCGCGTGCGGCAGCTCAATCGATTGTACCTACGACCACCGGGGCAGCAAAAGCACTGTCGCGTATTTTTCCTGAGCTGGAAGGCCTGATCGGCGGTTGTGGAATGCGTGTTCCGGTTCCAGACGGCTCTCTGACCGACTTAACGATGATTGTTCGCAACCCGGTTTCTGTAGAAGCGATCAATAAAGCATTTTTGGAAGCGTCGAACGGTTCGTTGAAAAATTACCTCCGTTATACCGATGATCCGATCGTTTCTGTTGATATTCTTGGTGATTCGAACTCATGTATTTTCGACAGTGAGCTCACTTCAGTGGTCGGGAACATGGTAAAAGTAGTGGGTTGGTACGATAATGAAGCAGGATATTCCAACAGATTAGTTGATTTAGCGATAAAAATGGGTAACTTGGGGTAAATGAAATGGATCCTGTTGATTGCTTGTTTACCCACTGTACTGTTTGCCCAAGAGCAATACGGGGCAGCATTCAGTAATTATACACCAACGAACAGCGTTTTCCTGAATCCTTCGTCGATGCTCGATGCCAAGACGTGGCTTGATATTCACATCGTCGGGGCCGGTACGTATGCCAACAACAATTTTGTTTCACTTAACGGTACCAATTGGGTGCGCGTGGCGCGTACGGAAGGCGAAGGAATCGATGAAGACGACATCCAGTATCACCAGAACAAGCGCAAATACCACGCTTACAACCGGGCTTTTGCCCAGGTGTTGTCAGCTGTCTGGTCGCAGGGCGATCATGCTGCCGGGTTGTTTTTCAACGTGAGAAGTTATACTTCCGCACGCGGAATTCCAGATTATGCAGCCCAATTCATCGAAAACGGCGTTCCGGAATACACTCCGCAGCACAACATTGATTACTCGCTGAAAAACGTCTATGTTTCTTCGGTGAATTACGGTGAAATCCAACTGAGTTATGCCTACACGTTTTACAAAAAGCACCGCGATATGCTCATGGGTGGTATTTCGGTAAAGAAATTTTTGTCGATAGGCGGAGCAGGAGCGAATGTGTACAACATGGATTTCAACGTGCGTTCCGATTCATTGATGTCTGTGTTTGAGCTGAATGCGGACGGAATGGTGACGCCTGATCCTCAATTGTATACGAAAGGCGGAATGGGCCTCGACATCGGGTTCACTTACCAGAAAATGATGGGCGAATGCAGCAGCTATTACCCCAATTCAAAGAAAATGGGTTGTCGCTACCTGCCTTACAAATACAAACTGGGCTTTTCGATCATGGACATCGGGTCGGTGAAATTTGAGGAGGAAAGCGTGCAGTTTGCCGGCTATAGCTTCCAGTCGTATGAATGGCTCAACTACAACGAGCAGGATGTGGACGAAGACAATATCCTGGACATATTTGCCAACCAGGAATCCAGCATCGACGAAGGCCGGGTGAAAAAGCCTTACAAAATTCACCTGCCGACTTATATTTCGGTGCAGGGTGATTACAACCTGTGGGCGTCGCGCTTGTATGCGAATGCAGCGATTGTGCAGGCGTTGCCGATCAGTCGTGAGAAATTCGGCGTTCGCCGGGCCAATTCCCTGATGGTCGGATTGCGCTACGAAACACGTATCCTGGACGTTTCGCTGCCATTGAGCCTCTATGAATACCGTACGCCGCAAATCGGGCTGGCAGTGCGCATTTACTGCCTCACCATCGGTACCGACAAGCTCTTTCACCTGGTGGGCAACAGCAAGTTGTACGGTGGAGATATTTATGCACACCTGAAAATCCCGATTTTCTACCATCCGAAATGCCGTGCGCACAAACGATCCGGGCGCGATTATGATCCGGGCAAAATCCGTCGCCGGAAAGATGGCTGCGATGCCTACAATTGATAGTGAATAATCTTTATGAAATCAACGCTGTTCCTTCTTGTTTTGCTGCAGTTGACCGTTCTTCATGCTCAGCAAAACCTGGTCAAATATGTAAAACCGATCATCGGTACCGAAAAAATGGGGCATACGTATCCCGGAGCTACGGTTCCGTTCGGGGCGGTACAACTCAGTCCGGATACAGACACAATTCCGTATGAAGTAAACGGAAAGTACAACGGGGAAGTCTATAAATACTGTGCGGGGTACAAATACGAAGACAAAACGATTGTCGGTTTTAGTCACACGCATCTAAGCGGAACGGGCCATTCCGACCTGGGGGATTTCCTGATCATGCCCACGCAGGGGAAATTGCAGTTAAATCCCGGAACGGCTTCCGATCCGAAAAGCGGTTATCGTTCGGCTTTTTCGCATACCAATGAAGTGGCCGAAGCAGGTTATTACAAAGTAAAGCTCGATGATGACGCAATTTTAGCCGAAATGACGGCAACCGCACGTGTTGGGATGCATCAGTATACGTTTCCGAAGTCGGATGAAAGTCACATCATTTTTGACCTGATCTCGGGGATTTACAATTACGATGATAAAAACGTGTGGACGTATGTGCGTGTCGTGAATGATACATTGATCACCGGATACCGCCAAACAACCGGCTGGGCGCGTACCCGAACAGTTTATTTTGCGCTGTCGTTCTCGAAACCGTTTACCGGCTACGGACAGAAAAAGAACGATGCGAAGCAACCGTACCGCGGTTTTTGGGGCAAATTCGACCAAACGCACAATTTTCCTGAAATGGCGGGCAGGAAGCTGTGTCTCTACTTTGATTTCAAGACCGGGGAAGGCGAGAAGATCAAGCTGAAATTTGCGCTTTCGTCTGTGAGCCAGGAAAATGCACTGGAAAACCTGCAAGCGGAGATCAAAGACTGGAATTTTGAACGCGTCAAAAACGAAGCGCAGCAACGGTGGAACACGGAATTGAACAGGATCAGTATTGATGCTTCCGAAGAAGTGAAAGTGAATTTTTACACCGCGATGTACCACACCTTTCTCAGTCCTACGATTTATACCGACGTGGACGGCTCGTACAAAGGATTGGACCAGGACAATCACGTTGCCTCCGGCTTCACCAATTACAGCACCTTTTCGTTGTGGGATACTTACCGCGCGTTACACCCGTTTTTCAACATTGTGCAGCCTGCGCGTAACAACGACATGGTGCAATCGATGATGGCGCATTACGATCAAAGCGCGCTGCATATGCTGCCGATCTGGTCGCATTATGGCAACGACAACTGGTGCATGAGTGGCTATCACAGCGTTTCGGTGATTGCCGATGCCGTGATCAAAGGTGTTTACACGGGCGATGCCAACGAAGCGCTGGATGCCTGCGTGACAACAGCAAGGCATCGCAATTACGAAGGAATAGGCGTATACATGGACCTGGGTTTCATCCCGTCGGAAAAGAGCGGAATTTCGGTATCAAACACGCTGGAATATGCTTATGACGACTGGTGCATTGCGCAGCTGGCTAAAAAGCTTAACCGGCAGGACGTGTACGATGAGTTTATCAAACGGTCGGGCAACTGGCAAAATCATTTTAACCCGCAATCGGGATTCATGCAGCCAAAACTTGCCGATGGAACATTTAAACCCGGTTTCGATGCGATGTCGACCAGCGGACAGGGCTTTATCGAGGGCAATAGCTGGAATTACAGCTTTTTCGTACCGCATGATCCGGCGGCGCTGATCGCAAAAATGGGCGGCAAAAAACTGTTTACGAAACGTTTGGATTCATTGTTTTCGATGGAACTACCCGATTCGTTTTTCGCGGAAACCGAAGACATCACGCGCGAAGGCATCATTGGCGGCTATGTGCATGGAAACGAGCCGGCGCATCACGTTGCCTACCTGTACAATTGGACCGATCAACCCTGGAAAACGCAATTCCAGGTGCGAAAGATCATGAATATGCAGTACAAACCTGCGTCTGACGGCTTGGGCGGCAATGACGACTGCGGCCAGATGAGCGCCTGGTACATTTTCTCGGCATTAGGATTTTATCCCGTTTCACCTGGTTCTATGGAATACGCGTTGGGATCACCGGTAGTGAATAATGCTTCGATCGCACTTGAAAACGGGAAAACGTTTACGGTGGAGGTGGTTAACCAAAGCGAGGAGAATGTTTATGTGCAAAAGGTACTTCTGAACGGAAAACAATTATCCTCACTATTCATCGACCACAGTGCGATTACCGATGGCAGTAAACTGACGTTTTACATGGGGCCAAAACCGAAAAAGTGATTTGATCAGATTTTTTTAACCACATAGGCCACATAGTTGACATAGAAGTAGAATCTACTTATTGTCTTAAGGTAAGATTGCCTTGAAAATGGGAAGAACCAGCCGCGGCTGGTGATGAAACAAGCGTTAGCTCGGTTAGGTTATCGGCTAGCCGATGACAATCACATTATTTATTCCAAAAGGAAAGGGAGGTAGCTTTCCGAAACCTTATCCCCGTTTTTCCGTTTCACATTTCAAACGTTAAACGAAATTACTTATGGAACCAAACATTCACATCAATTTTTTGGCTGTCGGCATTGCTGTGGTGGCTAACTTTTTCTTAGGTTTTCTTTGGTACACGCCGCTTTTCGGGAAAGTGTGGGCTAAAGAAATGGGCTTTAATCGTGATCAGAAACCACCCACTTCTGCTTTTGTGAAGGGTATGATCTTCATGGTGATCGGAAATTTCCTGATGGCATGGGTACTGGCGCACAACATCGCAGTGTGGAACCCGGAAACGTGGAACCAGCCGGCTTCTGAGATGATGACGCCTGCTTTGATGGCTACAATGTCGGCCGTGTTTACCTGGCTTGGGTTTTACGTTCCGGTTGACCTGAATACGGTTTCATGGGAAATGAAATCATGGAAATTGTTCCTGGTCAATACGTCGTACCATTTGTTGTCGCTGCTGGTGGTTTCGTACATCATTGTTTTTATGGGGTAGGGAAACCATATTCAAATTGAAAGGCCGGGGGGGAACTTCCGGTTTTTTTGTTTAACCACATAGAGCACATAGGAAACATAGATTTTGACGTGCTGGATAATGTTCAACGCAAAGACGCAAAGTTCGCAAAGAAGGGAATGTGTTATTTTTAGAAGGGAAGCTGCGCTTTTCCCCTTGAGGAAGAAAAAAGTGTAGCTTTTGATAGAAACAAACGTTAGCGCAGTTTATGAGAGGGGTGGTTATTTACCTAAAGCTTAAATTTGTCAGACCAAAACACGTTATTTGTGGAATTCGTAGCGTTTCTTCATCTCTACCAAAACTAACTTCATGCGATTCTTTTTCCTTTTCACCATCCTGATTTCCCTTCAAACCCTTGCCCAGCCTTTCAGTGGCGACTTCAGCAACCCCAACCGCAGGGGCAAAGTCACGATCACCGACCTGCAACCCAAATCACAGCAATGGAACATCAGCAGCGATCCGGGAGTTTCCGTGAAAGACTATTTCCGTGATGAGAATCGAAACGATATTAGCGATTCTTAACACCTCCCCAAATTATCTTAATTGAAAGTATTCCGGCATTGGTTTTCTTTAACTTACCTGCTGATAGTAAATGTGGGGGAATATGGAGCGAGAGAAACTATTTTTTGATGATTTCCGGACTTCGGGGAATACGATGCCGATCTGGATGCTGAAAGCACAGGAAAACACCTTCAAACCGCTTTACCGGGAAATGGAAACAGACGTGCTGGTGGTTGGTGGCGGAGTAGCAGGACTCATGACGGCTTATCAACTGCTCGATACAGGGAAAAGCGTGGTGCTTGTGGAGGATGGTGAACTTGGAAGCGGTGAAACCGGTCGTACGTCGGCGCACCTGACGTATTCACTGGATACGCAGTACTCGGACCTGGAATCGCGATTCGGGAAGGAAAAAGCCCGGTTGATCGGTGATGCGCACAAGACGGCTATCGATTGGATTGAAAACCTGGTGAAGCGGGAAAAGATCGACTGTCATTTTAAACGAGTGGAGGGTTACCTGTTTGCACATCCGTCGGATGATCGGAAAATCATTGAAAAGGAATTTGAGGCCACTAACCGGCTTGGCCTGCAAACAAAGATTTTGAAGGAAATTCCGGGATTTTTGCCGGGAAATAAAGAGCGTACCTGCCTGCATCTACCGCAGCAGGCGCAGTTTCATGTATTGTTGTTCCTGCAGGCGCTGGCAGAAGCAGTCGCGCGAAAAGGCGGGAATATTTTCATCCAGTCGAAAGCAAAGGAGTTTTCCGAAAACAGCGTTATGGTAAACGGGTTCCCGGTAAAAGCAAAACACATTGTATTGGCGACCAATGCGCCGGTTGCTGGTCCGCTGATGACACACGTAAAACAATGGCCTTACCGGACCTTTGCCATTGCAGCGAAAATTCCGAAGGGAAGCATTGAATGTGCGCTCTGGTGGGACACCGGAGACCAGGATGTGCCCTGGGTGCAAAAGCCGTATCACTATGCCCGGATCGAAGAAGGTCCCGGCGATCACGATTACCTGATCGTGGGTGGCGAAGATTATCGGACAGGACAGGAAGACAGGGAAGAAATATCGGCCAACGCCCGTTACCGGCGGCTGGAAGCGTGGGCGAAAGAACATTTTCCTTCGGTCAAAAGAATCGAAACAAGATGGTCGGGGCAGGTCATCAATACCGTTGACGGCTGCGGCTTTATCGGTAAAAACCCGGGAAGCGAAACAACATATATCATTACCGGCGATTCGGGCAATGGCATCACAAACGCAGCGATCGGTGCAATGCTGGTCACAGACCTGATTCATGGCAGGAAAAACAAATGGGCACCGGCTTTTGATCCGTCGCGCAATGTGGTGATGCATGCACCGGGCGATTACCTGAAGGAAGTCGGAAATATGCTTCGTCAATACGCCGAGTGGCTCATGCCCGGCGACCGGAAAACGGCTGAAGAGCTGAAACCCGGTGAAGGCGCTGTACTGCGTGAAGGATTAAAGAAAATCACTGTTTACCGCGACGATCACAATCAATTACACATCTGTAGTGCGGTTTGTCCGCATTTGGGGGCCATTGTGCAATGGAATGCCGACGAGAAAACCTTTGATTGTCCGGCGCACGGCTCGCGGTTTACGGCATTGGGTAAAGTCGTCAACGGGCCGTCGAACGGTGATTTGGGCGAGAAAGACGAATAAGGGCGCCAAAAGCCGCCCGATCGAAAACAGGTATTTTTACGCTGTTCATTTTGCGAGGATTGTCGGATCATTGTGGTAGTACAGTATTCACTTAAAAATACCATTATGACAACAGAAAATGCAACCGGGGTACAATCGCATGAAGACGTGATAAACCTGGCCAATGGAACAGTATTGCTCCAGGCAAAATACAGTTTTCAGAATCCATACTCTATCAACGGACCTTTTGGTACGCTGAGCGTGACCCTTATGGAAGATGCATCCGAGCAAAGTGCGATCGGTGAGGTGGTTATCCAAACATTGTTTGGTATGGGAACCCTTACAACGCTTCAATATAACGGGCCGGCAACTGTTAACGGAAGTACAGGTTACACATCGGTGACAGCCGTAGGGAAAGGAGTAATGCACGCTTGGCCAAATCCGGACAAACCTGTAACTGCCAAAATAAATTTCAGCCTGGCGCCGACCTTCAAGTCAGGTACTTTGACGGTAGAAGGTTTCCTGGACGGATACGCACTTACAGCGACTTCAATTGTTCGTGGAGAAGGGTAGAACTTCAATAGCTTTCAATTCATGAGAACGTACAGTGATTGTCAACGCTGTACGTTTTTCTTTTCACCAAACAGAAAGACGAAAAATACTCAATCTAAAGTTCGCAAAAAGGAACAACGGAGATTACTGTTTTGACAGCCAGAAGTACTTACTGAATTTTGAAGTAGAATCTTTTTGGCATTACATCCGTCGCGTAAGAGAACAAACAGAATGGAACGTAGCCGAACCCTTGTTTGAGCTCAGCCATCGGATTCTTTGTAAAAGAATTCGTCAATGGCGTTTGCGAGTTTGGGCGCAGGCAGTGGAATGATGTGTAGTTCTCAAGCGAGGGATGTACAGCCTTGACTTTTTTGCTTCTTTTTGTGTCAAGACAAAAAGAAGGATAGCATCACGGCCATTTAAACACCCATGCCGCCGGTACGATGCTCTTCAGATCATTGCTTGCCTGGTTGGCCTCGGCTTCCGTCGCAAAACTCGCGATGCTCACCCGGTACATGCCGTTGAATTCACCCACGATCACCGAAGGCTGGCCTTTCGCGATCAGCTGACGCGCCAAACGTTTCGCATTGGCTTCGGAACCGAATGAACCGCCGATCACGTGGTACGGACGTGACGGATCAGGTGAGCCGATGGCCACGTTGGAATTGTTGTTCGGACGCGGTTTTGGTTTTTTTGGCGTTGTATTCACCGGCTTCGGAGCAGGTTTTGGTTTAGCAACCGGTTTCGGTTTCGGAGCTGGTTTTGTCTTTTCGACCGGTTTCGGGGCAGGGGCCGGCTTTTCCTTTACCGGTTCAGGCTCAGGAGCAGGAATTTCTTCCGGAGCAGGTGTACTTTCTATTTCGTTTTCGGTTGCCGGTTCTTCGTAAATCGAATCATTGTCGGGGTTGGCGTCTTTTTCGCCTTCTGCAATGGCCGGTTTATCGTCTTCCGTACTACCGCCGTTCGGTTTTTCGTTTTCTCCTGCCAGGTCAGCCAGGATAGGGAAGTCCTTCTTCAGCGTATCGAAGTTGAGCGCCACATACGTCGCGCCACCCATCAATAACACGACAAATCCCCAAAGGATGTAGCCGAACGCACGTCGTTTTTTCGGTTGTGCGGCTTTTTCCGCTTTTTTCTTGTCGGCTTCTTTCTTTTTGGCCTCAGCGGCCAGCTTTTCTTTGGAGGCTATTGGTTTTTTCGGTTCTTCCTTAACAGGTTCGGGTTTTGCTTCTGCCGGTTTTTCCGCAACAGGTTCCGGTTTTGGAGCTTCAACAGGCGGTTCCGGTATTGGTTCGGGAATTGCGTCAACAACAATCGCAGCTGCGGCAACGGTTTCTGCTACAGGAATATCGGTTTTTTCTTCTTTAACCGGTTCTTCTTTCGGTTCTTCTTTCGGTTCTTCAACCGGCGTATCAGGCGTAAACGGTGGATCTACGGAGGTTTCAATGACCGGTTCCGGGGCTTTTTCCACGATTGGTTCCGGTTCTGCTGCGGGTTCCGGTGTTGCTTCCACAACTGGCTCGGGTTCCTCGACGGGTTCCGGGATTATTTCTGTAACTGGTTCCGGTGTTGCTTCCACAGCCGGTTCCGGTGCAGGTTCAGCGGCCTGCTCAGGTGCAGTGGCTCCGCCTGTCCATTGTACAAAATCTACTTCACCGTCTACTTTTTTGAAACTTCCGAACTGGTACATGTCGTAGGAATTTCCTTTGTCCAGTTCAGCCATGACCTCGCGTACAAACTTGGCGATGAGGTTCTTGGCATCGTTCAATTCCCAACCTTCCTTGTTGGCAATGTGATTGGCCAGGTTACCGTCATCGTATTTCAGGTAAGGCATAAACATCATTTCACCCGTTGCCTCATTGGTGAGCGTGATGGCCCCAAGCCCGGGAATGATAATGGTTTTTACCTCTTTTAGTAGTTGCAGCAAGTAATTATTCATGGTTGTACCGATTTAACGAAAGTTCAAAATACGCTTTTTAGCTAAATAGTTCCGCAAACGAATGCGATTCATTCATACGGACACCTTTGTCAGTTTGTTTCAATGTACAGCATTCATTTACAGAATCGTGTTCCAAAAACAACACCAATTCCTTTTCGGCGGCAGTGTTTAGGAATAGTTCTTTTTCTTTCATCGTGATCAGCGGTCGGGTATCGTACCCCATTACATACGGAAGCGGAATATGTCCCGTACTAGGCAGCAAATCCGCCATAAACACCAGGGTTTTGCCTTTGTAATGAATGTGCGGGATCATCATGCTTTCAGTATGTCCGTCCACAAAAAGCACGTCGACATTCGGGAAAACATTGCTCGTATAATTGCCCGTTCGGTTTACGAATTTTAATTGTCCGCTTTCCTGAAGCGGCAGGATATTTTCACTTAAAAAGGACGCTTTTTCGCGCGGATTCGGTTTCGTGGCCCATTCCCAATGGTTTTCCGTGCTCCAGTAAGTGGCATTTTTGAATACCGTTTCCAGCTTTGTCCGGTCGCTGTTCCATTTTACCGCTCCGCCACAATGGTCAAAGTGCAGGTGCGTCAGGAAAACGTCGGTAATCTGGTCCAGCCCGAAGCCCAGTTTGTTGAGGCTTTGCTCCAGGGTTTTGGTATCGGCCAGGTAATAATGCGAAAAGAACTTTTCCGACTGCTTGTCGCCGATGCCCGTATCGATCAGCATCAGCCGGTTTCCGTCTTCGATCAGCAAACAGCGCATGGCCCAGGTACACATGTTGTTTTCATCGGCAGGATTGGTTTTCTGCCACAAGGTTTTCGGTACCACGCCAAACATCGCTCCTCCGTCGAGCTTAAACGTTCCTGTTTCTATCGGGTAAATTTTCATATTTCTGAATTTTGCAAAACGGTTATTGTTTTGAAAGTACGGTCAATAATACAATGGCTGCGATGGCACAAACCAATCCCAGTAATTTGTTCCATTTGGCCGATTCTTTAAAAATAAGCATTCCGAATATAGCTGCAAGCGATACGATGCTGATTCCCATCACGGCGATGGTGGTGGTGTCTTCCCAGCCGGTGGTCTGGTAGGAGCGGATCAGCAGGTAAATCGAAAAGTAATTCGGGACTCCGAGTGCGATTCCGCCGACGATGTTTCGCCAGGAAAAGGACCGTTTTTTGCGGATGTATTCAGTGATCATCCAGCAAACGCCCAACGAACCGGCGGCTAAAAATCCGAAAGCGGTAAACATCGATTCGGGGTAGTCGCCCAGCAATTTTTTCTGGGCATAATTGAGCAATGCCTCCAGAACGGCGCTTCCAACGAACAGGAAGAGTAGCAGGAAAAGCGCATTTTTATTCGAAGGGCCGTCTTTTTGAAAGGTAATGAGGAAAATACCGGCAAAAGCCAGCAGGAAACCGACGATTTTCAGGAAAGTAACCGGCTCGTTGTAGGTGATGATGAAGAAAATCATGGTAAGCGCCATGCTCATTTTTACTGCTACGGAAGTGGTTCCCATGCCGTTTTTCTGCGAGCTATAACCCATTCCCACAAACAAGCTGATGAACAGGAATCCGGCGAGCAGGACATAAGGAAGTAAACCGGTTTCCACTAATCCCTTCACATCCGGCATGGCTTGATTGACCAGACAACCACAAATAAACGCGGTAAAATAGTTGACTACGATGGCTTGCGCCGTGTCGACCTTGTATTTGGGAAAAAGACGGAACAGGAAAAAAAGTACCGAAGAACTCAGGATACTGAAAATAAGTTCGATCATGTTTGTGAGAAAGTATGAATGGTATCCGTTGAGAATGTAGACGTATTTGTTGGAATGCGGCCGATCACCGGCGCTTTGATGCCCGAACCGAAACTGTTGGTCCCCACAATGACGCGTGCTTCGTCCCAGTTGCCCGAATCAATGTATTGCTGCAAAGTGTAGCTTCCACCTTCGATGAAGACCGATATAATGTTGAGTTCGTAAAGCGCTTTTAATTGGTTTTCGACCGAGCAATCGATGAGCTGAACGTATTGCAAAGCACCTTCATTTCCTCCGCGAATGGTATTGAAAACGATTGTCGGCAAGCCATCGGTGAAAACCGTTGCTGTTTTCGGTGCCTGGAGTTGGCTGTCGATGATAATGCGAACAGGGTTCTTTCCGCTAACCGTTCTTACGGTGAGACTCGGGTTGTCATTCAAAATGGTTTTCCACCCGACCAGAATGGCCTGTTCTTCAGCGCGCCATTGGTGTACGAGCGTCTGGGTATCAGGCGAGGAAATCCAGCGGATTTCGCCGGTCTCCTTATTATTGCGGTCAGCGTCGATGAAGCCGTCTTTTGTTTGGGCCCATTTCAGGATAACGTAAGGCCGCTGTCGTCGGTGAAATGTAAAAAAGCGTTTGTTGACTGCCTGGCATTCTGTTTCCAGTACGCCAACCGTACAATCAATTCCTGCTTCCTGCAAGCGTTTAAGTCCCTGTCCGGCTACTTTCGCAAACGGATCTATTGTGCCGATAACCACCCGTTTGAATTGTTTGTCGATCAGCAGGTTTGCGCAGGGCGGTGTTTTTCCAAAATGCGCACAAGGTTCCAGCGTCACGTAAATGGTTGCTTCGCTCAGCAAAGAGGGATTATTTACGGCTTTTACTGCGTTGACTTCTGCATGTGCCGAACCGTATTGCTGATGATAACCTTCGCCGATGATGCGGTTGTTGTGAACAATGACAGCTCCGACCATCGGATTGGGGGCAACGGAAACACCACCCAAAAGTGCCAGTTGAATGGCACGCTGCATAAACAGTTCATCTGAAAGCATACACAATATTACCCATTTTTCAGTTCCGAGCGTCTTGAATACCATAATTCGGGCTGGAAGCGGACCGTGTTTTTCCAAATATGTGTATTGTAGATATGAAGTCCTGAAATGTCTATACTGTAATGTTTGCGGAACACGGTGATTCGTGAAATGCCGTAACTTCGGATCATTGCTTGAACGACTCAAAACCGAATAGAATGAAATATCTCTGCTTGCTGATATACACCGTCTTTTCCTTACTGGTTTTTGGCCAGGTTCCTCCTAAAATGGATTCTTCGGGAATGGTCACTGATGTGCTCAATGTACGTTTTTCCGAAGATGTGGACCTCGTATTAAAAGACAGCCAGTTGGTAGTGACGAACTTCGACCATGGATTATTTAACATCCTGGCAGAACATGGTTACTGGACGCGCGTTTATGCCCAATCAACCGCAGAAATGACGCGTCTGCGGCAAAATGCGGAAAAGAACCTGGGCAAGCAATTACCCGATCCGAACCTGGCTTTCCGTTTTCATCTCACGAATGCTGCCAACCGCGACAAGGTCATGGAACTGTTAAAGCAAGTGCCTTTCGTAGAAAGGGTTTCAACAGTACCGGTACCCAGGAACCCAACACCACCGGATTACGAATCTTCGCAATTATACCTGCATAACGGGGCAGCCGGGGTTGAAGCCGGTTTTATCTGGTCGTCGAATCAAAATCGCGGAGCAGGAATCAAAATCTGTGATATTGAATATGCGTTTAATCCCGATCATACGGATTTACCAACGATAACGGTAGTCGGAGATGATCCGGAAGATCCGTTCGGATCAACGCATGACCACGGAACAGCCGTTTTCGGAGAAATGGCTTCGCTCAACAACGGGGTAGGAACAACGGGCATTGCTGCGGAAAGCGAGTACTACTTTGCCGGTGCTTTTATCAACCAGGAATATGTGCTTGAAACCGCAATCATGCATGCCGTTTCTGCTCTGGGAGCCGGTGATGTAATCTTGCTGGAACAGCAGATCGAGGGACCGAATTCTACGGGCGTGAACCAGGAAGGATTGGTTCCGGTAGAATGGAATGAATCGTATTATGAAGCGATCCAGCTGGCAGTCGGACAGGGAATCATTGTTGTGGAAGCAGCCGGAAACGGTGGCGAAGACCTGGATTCACCGGATTATTCTACCGGTAATGGCGGACATTATCCTTTCCTTCCGGGCAATGGTTCAGGAGCGATCATAGTTGGTGCCGGAGCAGTGGGATTGCAGGATGTGTCCCGCGCCAAATTGTGGTATTCCAATTACGGAGCATGTGTGAGCGTTCAGGGCAATGGCGAAGGAATTTATACGACGGGTTACGGTGATTTATTTGACATTGAAGGTTTCAACTCCATTTATACCGATAATTTTGGCGGAACGTCCGGCGCTTCGCCCATTGTAACGGGAGCAGTGGCTTTATTGCAATCCGTTTACCTTGAAGAAACTGGCCAGCTATTAAGCGGCAACGATATCCTGAACATTTTGCTGTTGACCGGGAAGCCACAGGTAGGAAGTGCTGCGGCCCCCCTGAGCAAGCACATCGGTCCGCTGCCCGATTTACAGGAGGCGATCACCTACCTGTTGGATCATTTGGACACGAAAGAATGGTCGCTTGACAAGCCATTAAATGTGTTCCCGAACCCGTCGAATGGGACCTTTAGTGTAAAGACCAACGCTTCAGCTGATCTTACCGGGTTATCCCTATTTGACCTTTCGGGTAAAACAGTAAATTTTGAACTTCAGCCGCTTGCAGAGAATATGGTTTCCATTACCCTTCCCGGCGCTCCTGAAGGCGTTTATTTCCTGAGACTGGAAGATACGGTTGAGAAAATCGTTCTGACAAAATAGCATTCATACGGATAAAAGCATTAATGTTCCGTCCCGGCTAGTCGGGACGTTTTGTTTTCCCATGAATGCACGAATTACAGCTCGCCTAAAGGACTCGCATAATTACATGCAGAGATAATGGTATAATTGTCAAACACAGAGCGCGTCCGTTAGGCGCGCAAAAAATTCGTGCATTCGTGGGAAACTTTTTGGCCTCTCATACGCCGCTGGCGGATGGGAAACAATGACTGTTAGTCGTTATCCCGAAAATCTCACTATTTTCAGGCACTTAAAAACGAAACTACTGTGGAGCGAATTTCCTATAAACCCCTGTTTTCTTTGCCTGTAATCGTAGCCGCTCTGGGTTACTTCGTAGATATTTACGATCTGCTGTTGTTCGGGATCGTGCGTGAGCCGAGTCTCTTGGGATTGGGTTTCACAGCTGCCGAAGTGGATTCGGTAGGTGGCGCGATCATTAACTGGCAAATGGGTGGTCTGCTGCTGGGAGGCATTTTGTGGGGTATTTTGGGCGACAAGCGTGGACGTTTATCCGTTTTGTTCGGTTCGATTATCCTGTATTCCCTCGCTAACATTGTGTGCGGGTTGCTGCCTTATTTCCCGGGCGACAAAGAAACATTGACTTACAGTTACATTGCGTTGCGTTTTATCGCCGGGATTGGCCTGGCAGGGGAATTGGGAGCCGGAATCACCCTGGTTTCGGAAGTATTGCCCAAAAACCTGCGTGCATTGGGCACATCGCTGGTGGCGGGATTCGGTTTGTCGGGAGCGGTAGTGGCCAACTTTACGGTAAAACTCGCCGGTGACTGGTCGATCGCCTATTTTATCGGCGGAGGTATGGGAATCGGTTTGCTTTTGCTGCGTTTTGGTGTCATCGAATCGGGAATGTATAAGAACATATCGAATACCTCGGTTTCGAGAGGAAATTTCTTTTCGCTGTTTTCGAAATGGGACCGACTGAAACGCTACCTGAGATGCATCGGGATCGGGCTCCCAACCTGGTTTTGCATCGGGATCCTGGCGATGTTGGGGAACCAGTTCGGCAAAGCATTAGGCATTCCAGGCGGCATCAAGGCCGGAGACGCGATTATGTGGGGATACATCGGAATTTCAGCCGGAGATTTGTTTAGCGGCGTGTTGAGCCATTTGCTGAAATCGCGCCGGAAAGCCATTTTATGGATGATGGCCTTTACACTGATCAGCGTGGTGTGGCTTTTGTATGGCGGCATCAAAACCCAGGGAATGTATTATTTTCTCTGCTGCTGGTTTGGTTTCGGAACGGGTTACTGGGCCATGTTTGTGACGGTTGGAGCAGAGCAGTTCGGAACGAATATCCGTTCAACGGCAGCAACCACAATTCCCAATATGGTGCGGGGAATGGTGATCCCGATGACGCTTGGTTTCGGTTATTTCCAGGATTGGGGGATGTCGGTGGTGAATGCGGCTGCACTGGTTGGGTTGCTGGCTTTCGGGATTGGGATTTACAGCACGGTTTCGATTGCGGAAACGCATGATAAAGACCTGGATTTTGTGGAGGAATGATTATGAATTTGCAAAATGGAAATGTTGCAACTTTACAATGTTGCGATTTTGCGATTTCGCAATATTACGAAGAGGTCCCGTGGATGCTCAGAATCAGCTGAAAAACCCCAAAATATACCCCACAAAAAAAGCCCGGATTTCCCGGGCTCCTTTGTTTAATAATTCCGATTATTTTTTCTTCAAGAGGAATGATTATGAATTTGCAAAATGGAAATGTTGCAACTTTACAATGTTGCGATTTCGCAATTTCGCAATATTACGAAGAGGTCCCGTGGATGCTCAGAATCAGCTGAAAAACCCCCAAATATACCCCACAAAAAAGCCCGGATTTCCCGGGCTCATTTGCTTAATAATTCCGATTATTTTTTCTTCAAATGGAATGATTTGATCATTTCTTCGGCAACCGGCTTGAAATCATCCTTACGGCTTTCAAGTGTCCAGGTCATGATGAAATACAACTTGTCTTTCGCCTGGATGAACACGGTGAAATAGCTGATTCCCTCGCTGATGCCTTCCACCATACCGTCGAATTGCAGCATTCTTGCATCCATTCCGTCGATCGTCATGCTTTTGGTTTTCTCCTGCTTCGAAATTTTCACCCCTTCTTCAATCACTTCCTGGTTGTAGGAAACATATTGATCAAGCAAGGTTTTTCCTTCGTATTTCAACGCTTCCAATGATGGCTGCACATCGCTGACCAATTCATAACTGGCTACCAGGTATTGTTCTTTGACAGCATTCATATATTGGAATGGCCGGTCAAGGTCCAGCGTAGAAGTAGCAATCATGTAATCAGGTATTTTCATGGTGAAATCTACGGTGTCGTTATCCGATTCAACGTATTTTACCGTGTTCAGCTCTTTTTCGAGATCCTTAAGTGATTTTTCCAACTCACTGTTCGCGCTGCCGAAACAAGAGGTCATTAATAGTCCCATTCCCAGGAAGATAGACGCTCCGTAAATGATTTTTTTCATAATGATGTATTTGTTATTGTTTGTATTGGTTGCGATTAAAATAAGTTTTTTCTTTCGTTTACCGGCTATTCAACGGATTATTTCTTTCTTCGAAAAGAGCAGAACATTGTCGGACGGGTAATTCCACCCAATGGTAAAAGCCGGTTCAAGAGTTCTTTTTCATAAGAATCGTTCTTCGTTTGCATCGGCTATTTTAATTCAAGCAGCGCTTTTTTAGTGCCGATGGTTGCTGTAATATAATCCACTTCTTTCTTCGGATTACGTGCCGGTGAGTGACTGCGTCCATAAAAAATGATCTGTAAATGGAGCTTGTTCCACAATTCTTCCGGAAAGAGCTTCTTGGCATCGCGCTCGGTTTCTTCCACGTTTTTGCCTGAGGTCATTCCCCAGCGGATCATTAGCCGGTGAATGTGCGTGTCTACCGGGAATGCCGGAACACCAAAGGCCTGCGACATGACCACGGAAGCTGTTTTGTGTCCCACGCCCGGCAGGCGCTCCAAAGCTTCGAAATCGGCGGGAACTTCGCCGTTGTGTTCATCGATCAGGATGTGCGAAAGGTCGTAAATAGCCTGCGACTTTCGGGGAGATAGGCCACAAGGCCTGATGATGTCACGGATTTCTTCTACCGACAATTTGATCATATCCTGCGGACGGGAAGCACGCTTGAACAACGTAGGAGTGATCTGGTTCACGCGGGCGTCTGTGCATTGAGCCGACAGCAAAACAGCAATCAGCAACGTGTAAGCATCCCAATGGTCCAGCGGAACAGGTGTCTCAGGATATAACTTTTCGAGTTCGGTGATGATGTAGTGTGCTTTTTCTTTTTTGGTCATTTTGATCCGGATTTCACGCCAAAAGTAAACAAACTTTGACGAGATAATTGTATGCCACAGACAGCACGGATTTCCACCGATATTCATTACAACCCGTCTAACCGTGCACTGGCGCATCGTCAAATGGAATTAAGTGACAATTGTTCTTTTCAGGCATGATTCTTGACCAATAGTGCCAGCTTCGATTCTTGTTGAAGAACCAACCGAATGTTGAAAATAATGGCCGGTGGTTCAAAAGAAGGTCGTAAAAACCAAAATAAATCATCAATTGGTTGATAACTGGCTGTGATTATTGGTGATAGCGCAGAGAGAAGTTCTCTGAAAAGATTAATTTAGTGGATATTAAACTGAATTGCATGATGCATAAATTGTTACTCGCATGTTATTTCGTGTGTGCCTTTTCCTTGGTAAATGCCCAGGAAGTGGTGGCGACGCAGGGGGATACATATTCCAACGCGACCGGAACGATTGATTTTACGATCGGGGAAATGGTGATCAATACCGTGACCAACGGAACATCCGAACTCACACAGGGCTTTCACCAGACCAACTGGAAATTCACCGGTTTGGAGGATTTGGCCCCGGATGTTGAAATTGTCGTTTTTCCCAATCCGGCTTCCGATTTGCTGAATATTCAGACAACGGCTTTTGACCAGCTAACGTATGCGCTTTATGATGAAGCGGGAAGGATCGTAGCGCAGGACCGGCTGCTTTCTGAGTCTACGTCCGTTCAAGTCAGTCAGCTGGCTGCCGGAAACTATTCACTGGTGCTTAGCAGGCAGGAACAGCGCCTCAAAACATTTAAACTAATCAAAACACTTTAATACAACATTCATGAAAAAGCAATTACTTACTCTATTAGGGTGTGTGGCATTTGTCGCCGCTTCATTCGCACAGGCTCCCGAAGGCTTTAAGTACCAGGCCGTCGTGCGCAATACATCCAACAATATCATTACCAACCAGGCAGTTGGGATTCGTATGACGATTCAGCAAGGATCGATTGGTGGTACGACCGTTTATTCGGAAAGTTTTTCGGAAACAACGAATGCTTATGGCCTGGTGAACCTTGAAATAGGTACGGGAACAGTGATCAGTGGTTCTTTCTCTGCTGTCAATTGGGCTAACGGCCCGTTTTTCATGGAAACAGCGATTGACCTTGCGGGCGGAAATAACTATGTTGTGATGGGAACCAGCCAATTACTGAGCGTTCCGTATGCCTTGTATGCAAAAACGGCTGAATTTGTTGAAAACGACGAAGTAAACGATGCCGATGCCGATCCTGCCAACGAGATCCAGGTGCTCAGCTTCAGTAACGATACGGTTTACCTGAGTAATGGCGGCAGCATTTATTTGGGCGATTACGCCATTGATAACGTCGATGATGCCGATGCAAACCCTACCAATGAGCTGCAAATCATCAGCTTTACAAACGATACGCTTTACCTGAGCAATGGCGGAAGTGTATACCTGGGCGACTATGCCATCGATAATGTAGATGATGCCGATGCCAACCCGACGAATGAACTACAGAATCTTTCATTGGTTGGTAACGACCTTTCTATTTCGAGTGGAAACTCGGTGAATCTTGCAGGAGTAAACACCGATAATCAGACGTTGAGCTATACTGCCGGTACATCAACCCTGGCAATTTCGGGTGGAAACAGCGTTGTTATTCCCAACGGAGACATTACCGATGTAACGGCAGGTGACGGTCTGACGGGGGGAGGAACTTCCGGAAACGTGACTGTAACGGCGGCCGCCAACAACGGTTTAAACGTAGACGCAGCTGCCGATGCAATCCAGCTTGGAGGAACACTGACCGAAAATACATTGCTGACACACGGGAATTTTAACCTGACGCATGACCTCAATGGTACCGGCGATTTTATCATCCAGGATGCTGGTGTCAACCACTTTGAAGTGCGGGATAACGGAACCAGCTATTTCGGCGGCTCTACCAACTGGTCGGCAGTGAATACCAGCGGAACAACGATAGCCGCGTTGAATGAAGATACAGATGACGGGCGCTTCCTGATTTATGAAAACGGCGTTCCCTCCGTAGACCTGGATGCGAACACCCAGTTTGTGTTTAACGAACAGGCGCTCGACCGTGATTTCAGAATCGAATCGACCCTAAGCCCGAATGCCTTCTTCCTGGATGCCGGCCTGGACCGAATCGGTATGGGGACAAACCTGCCGCAGGCGAAATTACAAGTGACAGGCGGAGCGATTATGCCGGCTATTGGCCTTGGTGCAACAAACGGGATCATGTTCCCTGCAAATGCTTATGGTGGTGGCGGTGATGTGGCGTATATCCAGTATTATGCACAATCAGGTGAGCAGACGAGCTTGCGTATCGGTAACGAAAATGACTGGGATGACAACATTGGCTTTTACCAATATGGGGCACAGCGTATGACCATTCACGATGGAAATGTGGGAATCGGAACAGTAACACCTGTTTATCAATTGGAATTGGGCAGCAACAGCGCCGGGAAACCAACTTCGAATACATGGACCGTGACTTCCGACCGTCGTTTGAAAACCAATATCCATCCGTATGAAGGCGGATTGAGCGATTTGATGAAGATCAAACCGGTTTGGTTTACTTACACCGGAGAAGCCAATATGCCGAAAGAAACCGGGGTAGGTGTGATTGCACAGGAACTGCAGGAAGTAGCTCCGTACATGATCAAACCATGGACGTATAAAGACGAAAAAGGAAACAAAACTGAATACCTGGGGGTTGATAACGGTGCCATGACCTATATGCTGATCAATTCCGTTCAGGAGCAGCAGGTGTTGATCGACCAGCAGAAAACAGAAAACGAGGAATTGAAAAAACTGATCCTGCAATTGCAGGAGCGCGTGGAAAAACTGGAAGGGCAGGAATAAATACGATTAAGCAAATAATTGAAAACAGGACGGTAAGTGAAAAAGCTCTCCGTCCTGTTTCGTTTTTATCAGTTTTGTTTTGATGATTTCTGAATTAGTCGGTCAATAGATGTAGGTCCGCTGCCCGTTACAATAATGGCGGCACAAAGCCCAATTATCAGCAAATGGAATTCAAATCCTTCACCTTTTTGGTTCCCGAACCAATTCATGAAGAACCCGTTGTCGAGGTGTGAAGTGAGAATGATCCCGACCATCAGGACCAGGATAGCGCCTGCCCAAATCCGGCTGGCAAACCCGGCGATGAGTGCGACGGATCCGAAAAATTCCAGGAAAATAACCAGGAAACCCACAATCCATGGAAGGTGTAATGCATCGGTGAAATAGCCCATGGTTCCACTGAATCCATAACCGCCAAAAATTCCGAGTAGTTTTTGCGCGCCGTGTGGGAGTAAAATAATTCCGACGGTCAAGCGCGTGATCAATCCCGACCAATCATTGCCGGTAATAAAAATCTTGTTTTTCATAACGTATCATTTATTTGATACGGCAAAACAACGAAGAGCCTGGCCGGAAAAAATTAAAGTACTTTAATAAATAACAGCGGATTCAATCACCCATTGACCCGCTTTCGACGAAGCATACTCAGGAAAACGGGCGTGATTCCAAGGTAAGAAGCGATGTGTTTCTGGGCGACGCGCTGTTCGAGCTGCGGGTATCTACGCACAAATTCCTCATAGCGTTCCTCGGCGGTGAGCGAAAGATTCTGGTGAATGCGGTCTTGTTGCGCAATAAAGGCATTTTGCAGAATGAGCCGGAAAAAGCGATCGAATTTTGGAACCTGCTCATAGAGTTTGTCGAGATTTTCTTTGGTGATCTGCGCCACGACTGTATCTTCCAGTGCATCAATCGAATAGGAGGCAGGTGTTTGTGTTAAAAAGCTGTATAGATCGCCCACCCACCAATCTTCAATACCGAATTGCACGACCTGTTCTTCGCCCTGCTCGTTGAGTTTAAACGTACGCATACAGCCGGAAAGCAGGAAATTTTCCGTCTTACAAATTTCGCCCTGTTTTAGCAGAAATTCCTTTTTGCGAATGGTTTTCAGCTGGATCAGCGACAGGAAATAAGCTTCTTCTGTCGGATCAAGCTGAATGTGCCGGGAAATATGTTGCAGCAGGAGTTTCATTTAATATTTACGAGATCTAAAAACGAAGATATCCAATAATTAACCACAAGTACTTAGGGAAAAAATCTATTTGGTTTCCACCATGTTCGTCAGGATCGTCAATTGCGATTTCAATCGTTTTTCTTCCATATCAAGGTATTCCTGGTTAAATGGTGCACCACAATCACCCGAAGCAATGGCATGAATCATTTTTCCCTTGCTGAAATAGCTGCGATCTTCCAATGTCTCTGCTTTTTGCGGATCAAACGCTTCTGTATCATCGTTTTCTTTCATCATGGTAGAATCGTAGTAAATCGGTCGGTTGTAATTGCAGGTGCGCTCCAGTACAAAGGAAAGTTCACCGTTGAGCAGGTAAAATTCTGAAAGCGATTGCCCGGTTTCGGCATAGCGACGCACAACTATCTTTTCAAGTTTCGAATTCCAGTAATAAAACCGTGCTTCACCACCTTCAGATGTTTCGTTTAGTTCTTTTTCGAGTACCAGTGAGCAGTCTTTTATATCTATAGAGTTGATGCGTTTGAAATTTGCCCGGATCGGCGCCAGCTCGTCTTTCAGGTATTCATTTACAACCGGGTCAATTACGTTGTAGCTTTCAACCAATAGGCTGGTGTCGGCGTTTTCGTTTGAAACTTCACGATTACCGACATTCACGGTAGATTCACAGCTGAAAAACAGGAAGGCAGCTGTTAAGGAAAGTAAGATGGTTTTTATCACCATGGCGACTTGATTGAACCACTAAGATAGGGATTAATTAACCACATCGGGCACCCAGGAAACATAGAAACTGAATAACTAAAAAACTCACAAACTATGGATTCTATGTGCCCTATACGGTTAAAATGAACGTGTTATGGCTGGTACTGGAACAGTACCTCTTTGGTCATCGATTCACCGTCGTGGTCAACTTCAACGTCGATCACCAGTTTCAAAGGCGTAGCTGCAGTCAACGTATGCGTTACTGTTTCGTTGAGCGTATATTCCTCTGAGTGTGCGTCAAGCGAGTTGCTGTATACAATCGACTGGTCGTTTTGATTGTAAACGGTGATCATATATCCGTGCATTTCAGTATTTCCTTCAATGCTTCCGGTTACCATGAAGGTGCTGCCGCCCGTAATGGTACTGCTTTCTAAAGGAGCGGTAACTGTAATGCTTCCTGAAAAATCTTCGTGGTCTTCTTTGTCTTTTTTACAAGAAAACAAGGTAATGGTCAATAAGGCGAATAAACTAATTGTACGTATCATCTTTTTTTTAATTGAATAAATAATAAACTCCGGCTGTGAAACCGGTTTGTTGGTGCACATAACCGTTTCCGAGGTCTTGTGCGATCGGGAGATGGTAATTGGCCTGAACCATTACATTTCCCCATTGAATGGTACCGCCCAAAGTTGCGCTGAGAATGTTTCCCTGGCTGGGCGAACTGTTGATGGCTTTCCGGTCCTGGTAATCAATGCCGTTCCAGGCGTACTGAAAACCACCGAAGACCGACCAGTTGGAAAACCGGCGCATTCCGTAAAGTGTAGCGCTGAACAGGTTTCCCGGCTGGTAATCATATTTGTTGGAGCCTCTCAGCACCAGGTTGTTTTCCTGGATCAGTGCCCATTTGTTTTTGCGCAGGAAAAAGGAAGACTGGAGCATTCCGTCCCATGTTCCGGTACCGGGATAAAGCAGCAACAACTCGTTGTCAGGCTTCGGGAAAGAGGCGAACGGCATTTTTACACCACCGCCGGCACTCAGCCGTATAACCTTATTACCGGTCGTATCCATACGATTGACCACAAAATAATGTCCAGTAATCATCGGATCGGCAAAACCCTGGCGTAACAAATGAACCGCTTCTTTAGTCTGCTCGTTGTAAACCAGGGGTACACTCACTTTCAACTGCCAACGCGAAGCCAGTCGAATTGTTCCGTTGAGGTCCAACCGCTGAAAACGCTCTGCACTGCTCACTTCCGGCTCATTAAAAATGCCCGGATGATGGCTTTTATAGCTGCGGTACTGATAGGTACAACCGATGGAGTGACGATTTCCGGCAGCCACTGTTCCCAATCCCAATGCGGAATTCACGGCGCCACAGACATCACAAGCCATCGCATTCAAACCCAAAAGCATACCCGCAACCAATGCGAATAACTTCATATTCGAAAAATTAAATAACTGGAATAAGCATTGTCTTGTAGCCAGGTCTGCCTGCGGCAGATGCTTTTTATCTCCCCACGAATTCATCAGCCTCGGCTAACGCTCTCGCTTTTTTCATGATGGAATAATACACATCTAATTGTAGCGCGTCTGTTAGGCGCGCAAAAAATTCGTGCATTCGAGGGAACCTTTTAGTGTTTCTGCCAGAGGCAGAAAGCATTTATGAGGAAGCCATTTGGTTCTTATACAAGACTTTAGTGGAAAACTAAGCTTGCGGAGGATGGAAAATGGTGTTGGAGAAAGAGCGGGGTGCTTTTTTAAGTTCGTTCCAATAGGTTAATGTCTTTTCATCGCTTACAGAAGTCTCCGTAGCAGGAAGGATTTCAACCGAGGTGATAGTCCATTCCAGTTCCTTCAATTTCAGAGGCTTCGGAGATACAGGTGCTTTTTTCGGCTGAGGCTCTTCGAGTTTTTGTAACTGCTTTGCCAAATGACATTTACCATTACATTTCATCTTTGGCCTGGCCTTATTGACGCACAATTCTTTCGCGACGTAATCCTTGTTGGCCAGGTACCAGATATTCCACGACAGCGAGGTGATGTCTTTCGCCATGATGCTCATGATGAAAAAACTCACAACTGCTATGACGATGGATTTTTTCAAGTCCTAATAAATTGAAGGGAATGCGTTCGGATCTGCTTCGTTCATAATTCCGTAAGCCGTTTCAACAATATCGTCGATACTTGGCTTGGAGAAATAATCACCATCAGTACCATACGCTGGACGGTGATCTTTCGCGCTGAGTGTTACCGGTGCCGAATCCAAATGGAAGTACGATTTTTGTTCTACCAGGATTTTGTCGAGCATATAACCGGTAGCGCCGCTGCTCACATCTTCGTCAACGATCAGTAAACGGTTGGTTTTCGCCAGTGATTCGCTGATTACATGGTTGATATCGAAAGGAATCAATGTCTGAACATCAATCAGTTCTACAGAAACACCCATCTCCGTAAGAGTTTGAGCGGCTTGTTCGCACAGGTTGAAGGTAGATCCGTAGGAAACAATCGTCAGGTCCGTTCCCTGCTTCACAATTTCCGGCAATCCCAGGCCAATGCGGAATTCACCGATATTGGTGGGCATCGGTTCTTTGGTACGGTAGCCGTTCAGCGGTTCGATCACCAATGCAGGCTCATCAGCCGCCATCAGCGTGTTGTAAAAACCAGCTGCTTTGGTCATGTTGCGCGGCACACAAACGTGCATCCCGCGAAGCGAGTTCACGATCATTCCCATCGGACTTCCGCTGTGCCAGATTCCCTCGAGGCGGTGGCCGCGTGTGCTCACGATCAACGGTGCTTTTTGTCCGCCTTTGGTACGGTACTGCACAGTTGAAAGGTCATCCGACAAGATCTGGATCGCATATAATAAGTAATCGAGGTACTGGATTTCGGCAATCGGGCGCAAACCACGCATCGCCATTCCGATTCCCTGACCGATGATTGAACATTCGCGAATTCCGACGTCTGAAACACGCAATGGTCCGAATTGTTCCTGCAAACCTTCCAGGGATTGGTTCACACCGCCGATTTTCCCGGCATCTTCACCGAAGACAAGGGCTTGCGGATAATTTTCAAAGATCCAGCGGAAATTCTCACGCAAAATGATGCGCCCGTCTTCCATGGCCGGAGAAGCTTCATAAGTCGGATCTACCGGTTTGACGTTCAATACGCTTTCAGCGGAAGTCGAGTAGAGGTTTTCGCTGTAGCGATCGTAGTTTTTTGCTTTTTCTCGCTCTAGCCACTGGATCAATGCCTGTCGGGCTGGGCCATTTTCACCGCGAACGAGGCGCAATGTCTTACGGACTGCGTTGAAAATATCCTTACGGATCGGTTCCATGGCTTTTTCAAGCGCCGTGATTTCCAACTGGATGAACGATCCCTGCGGACTTTCGGCAGCAACTGCTTTCAGCAACTCAACCGCACTCGTCAAATCCTGCTTCAACACTGCTGAAAAAGCTGCCCAGGCAGCGCGTTTATCTTCGTTGACCGCTTTTTTGGCATCGGCGGCAATCGTTGTTAATTCTTCTTCGGTAGCGATGGATTGTCCTTCGGCCTCGAATGACAAAATCCACTCTTTAAACTTGGTAATGCAGTCAAATTCAGATTCCCATTTCAGGCGCTCCTCCGATTTGTAACGCTCGTGCGAACCAGAAGTAGAGTGGCCTTGCGGCTGGTTCACTTCTTTCACGTGCACCAACACCGGAACGTGTTCTTCACGTGCAACGGCAACGGCTTTTTCGTAGGTTTCGCACAAGTGGGCATAATCCCAGCCTTTGGTAACGAAAATCTCATAACCACCCGGGTTTTCAGGTGTTCGCTGCATTCCTGCAAGCGCTTCTGATATACTTCCTTTTGTAGTCTGGAACTCGCGCGGAACGGAAATTCCGTAGCCATCGTCCCAAACAGACATCACCATTGGCACCTGCAGAACTCCGGCAGCGTTGATTACTTCCCAGAACGGTCCTTCCGAAGTGGAAGCGTCACCGATCGTTCCGAAAGCAACTTCGTTTCCGCCGTTGCTGAATTTTTTGAATTCCTCCAGGTCTTTCAGCGTTGGGTGATTGCGGTAGATTTTCGATGCCTGTGCCAATCCGAGCAAGCGCGGCATTTGTCCGGCAGTCGGTGAAATATCGGCAGAGCTGTTTTTCTGCGCCATCAGGTTTTTCCAGTTCCCGTTTTCATCGAGATTGCGGGTAGAGAAATGTCCACCCATCTGGCGACCGGCCGATTGCGGTTCCACTTCTGCATCGGTATGTGCATACAAACCGGCAAAGTATTCGCGCACGGTGAGTTGATCAATTGCCATCATCAGGGTTTGATCGCGGTAATATCCCGAGCGGAAATCCCCGTCACGGAACTGTTTGGCAAGCGCAAGTTGAGCAAGTTCTTTTCCGTCGCCGAAAATTCCAAACTTCGCTTTCCCGGTCAATACTTCACGTCGACCCAACAGCGATGCTTCTCTCGATAAACATGCCAACCGGTAGTCATTCAGCACTTGCTGCTTGAATGTTTCAAAATCTACGGATGTAGTTGTTTCAGAGATTACTTGATTTGCCATAGCCTGTTTTTGTTGCACAAATATAGGAAATAAAGCCTATAATGCAGGAGTGTCACCGGCAGAAAATGCGGTGTTTGTTCTGTGTAAACGTATTGGGCTTCGTAATGGAATTGAACAGGATTTAAAATAAGAATATGAATACCAAAGAGAAGGGAAAAAGTGTTGTTTTAAGTTTGGGTGATGATTTTGGCGTTGTGTTGAGGGAAGGGGTAGGTTGGTTTTGAGATCGCATAAGGAATTCGTTCTGGGCCACTAAATATGGGGGCTCTTCGTAATATTACGAAATTGCGAAATCGCAAATTTTTGATGTTCCGGCAAAATTAGTGGGGCTCCCCTTGGTCCGGAAATAATTTGACGGATCTAAAGACGATGATTGTCGTGTAAAATCAACTGAACCCCAGTAAATATGGGGCCTCTTCGTAATATTGCGAAATTGCAAATTTTCGATATTCCTGCAAAATTAATGCGGCTCCCCTTGGTCCGGAAATGATTTGACGTATCTAAAGGCGATGATCGTGGTGTGAAATCAGCTGAACCCCAGTAAATATGGGACCTCTTCGTAATATTGCGAAATTGCAAATTTTCGAATTTTCGATATTACTGCAAAATTAGTAGGGCTCCCCTTGGTCCGGAAATGATTTGATGAATCTAAAGGTGATGATTGTGGTGTAAAATCAGCGGTACCCCAGTAAATATGGGGGCTCTTCGTAATATTACGAAATTGCGAAATCGCAAAATCGCAAATTTTCGATATTCCTGCAAAATTAGTGGGGCTCCCCTTGGTCCGGAAATAATTTGACGGATCTAAAGGCGATGATCGTGGTGTGAAATCAGCTGAACCCTAGTAAATACGGAACCTCTTCGTAATATTGCGAAATTACAAATTTTCAAATTTTCGATGTTGCGAAATCACAGGTGGAATTGAAAACGACTCTGAAATCAAAATGAGTACAACCAACTTACTTGATATTTTATCGGTTTTTTTGAAAATAATTGAACCGATCAGGCGCATGCCTGTATTGGAAGTCAACCTTATGATGAAAATGATGAAAAAAACCTCGATTACCTTTTTCGCTTTGCTGTTTTTGGGCAATGTTTCTGCCAGCAGCCTTTACGATCAGCTGTGTGCATTTAATTTCAACTGGAAAAACCATGCTGCCGAAGCTCCTGCCGGTGAAGCGCGCGTTTTCACTTCTGACAAGGAGTATATCCAGGCGCATTTGAGCAGTGTGCTCACGATTTTGCGTGCAAATCCGGGAAATGATCTTACGAAAGAGCAGTTTCGTTCGCGGATGCACCTGATCGGCCTGCTGGATGGTTATCGCCAGGTGGGAAATTTCCCGATGAATTATTACCGTAACGAGCGCATTCCGGTGTTTATTGATGAACACAACACGCATTGCGCCGTGGGATACCTGATGCAGCAAACCGGTCATGAAGCAATGGCACGACGTATTGCCGCGGCAGATAATTATGTTTGGGTAAAAGACATCAAAGATGCTGAAGTTCCTGCATGGCAAGAGGCTTCCGGTTTTTCGATGGACGAATTGAAATTGATCCAGGGAGCTTATGATTCGTATATGTTCGATGCGATTAACCTTCCGAACAGGTATGAAGTGCCGCAGAAACCGGAATGTATAACCGTTTATTTTGATGAACCGAACGTGGCGCCTGAAAAACGTACAAAGTGGAAAGTGTGGCTGAACGGCGAAGGAGAGAATGGTGTTTTACATGGCCGCTGGGTGCAAAATTATTCGGAAACATTGCCATGGATTACAGGACATTATACGCATGGAAAACGTTCCGGCAAATGGGAAGAATACTACCAGGGGACCACGCAGCTATGCCGAACTGAGTTTTGGGATAACGATAAATTGAATGGTGTACGCACGCGTTTTGACCGTTATTCGGGCCAGATTATTGAAGAGATTTTGTTCAAGGACGGCTATGCTGTCACTAAGACCAATTATGAACAAGGATATAAATATGTACGTACGCAAATCGATTCGACGCTGGTGTGGACGGATGTTTACTCGCATGATGGTGCGCTATTGCTAGCGTCGGGAAAAGAAAAAATCCATAACCCGGGTAACCTCCAGTGGTTCCAGAACATAGAATTGACGGCGTTGAATTCATTTTCGCTTTCGTCGCAAAGTATGAATGCGATTAGCAATGGTGGAAACAATGATTTGGGATACCAGGGAGTTGATTTGTACCAGGCACCGCCATTGGTAGAATATAAGAAAGAAGGATCGTGGACGTATTACAATAAGGAAAGTGCCTATGCTTATTACCAGTTCCGGGGAGCCAATTATTACAAAGGATTTCACCTGATTGAGCAGGAAGTGAATACCGCTGTACAATACGATTCGATTCGCATAGATTATGTAGACGATAAACTGCAACATTTTTACGGCTACGGCGCTACCGATTTTGTGCATTTATTCGTGGAATATCATGAGCCTGAGCCAGTAAAAACAGTTCCGCTCTTGGTTGATTACGCGATTGAAGATTATGTTCTGCGGTCTCCCCGCCGATTCAACCCGTTTTATTCATTTGAATCGCTTCCAATGGCAAAAACCATTGGTAAATACAACGAATACGGCCAGAAAATCGGTGAGTGGAAGCACTACGATGAGAAAGGAATCCTGTATAAACTCGAAACATTTTTGGTTCCGCGCGACGAGAAAGATGAAACTGCAGTTCGTTAGGAACGGGTTTTAACCTAACGAAAAAGCGCCGCTTGTATTACACAGGCGGCGCTTTCTTACTTTGCTACGAAAAGGATCAGTTGTCTTAATGCCAATCCCAGGGTTCGAAAGGTTGATTCGAATAGAGCATTCCGCTTTCAGGTTCAAACGGGTATTGTATCGTGACACCTTTGATGATGAGTTTTTTTCCCTCCGGGATCTCGATCTTGATCTCCACTTCCTGGTCCCTGAAACCATCGGCAACCGGGTAGGTGTAAGTGGGGGAAACCACCAGTTTTGTTCCCAAAAGCTGCATCGTATGGTTGATATTGCTGCATCGTTTGGAAGCCAGCTCATTGTCTACGCCGTGTGCGCTCACTATCTGTGAAATGTGAAAAAGCGAATCAGGGCTAGGCATGTAGGTGATCATTACACCTTCTTCTTTAACCTTTCCGTTTTTGATGTAGAAAAAGTCAATTCCGCCTGAAGAAACAACACGTTGGTTGTGGTAGTATTCGGAAATTTCGTCGATGATCAGCACATCTGTATTACTGCTGATTTTGGTGCGCTCCAGGTCTTTGTACACCGCAAAGTCACGGCTGATGTGCAAACCACTTACGATTCCGCAAACAATCCCGATTCCGAGCAATGATGGGAAAACGATCATGTTCACTTTGAAGAAACGGGTAGGACGCTGTATGATCATACGCGATCCGATCACAAACCCGAAAAGCGGTGCCGAAAACCCAACGAGCAGGATGGAAGCCCACATTAGGGTGAATGTCTGGTTTACCGGAACGGCAATTTTAAGAAAATCGTGCAGCGAAGTGTATTCTTCATCGCCGGTAGTAGGAATAAAATCGATGGCTCCTGTGATAGTCAGCGTAAAGAAAATGAGCCAGATAGAACAGAAAGTAATGATCCCTATTCCGACGATCTTCGCAAAGATGCTGGCGAGGCTTCGCACACGTCGGGTGATGTGATCATTTCCTGATTGATAGCGGTTTCGTGCATTCCTGACATCATCTTTAATACGCTCGCCGGCTTTGTTGAACTCTTCCTTCAGCGAGTCTACTGTTACCGGTCGGCCGTGCATTTGTAGTCGCTCGGAAGGAGTGGAAGCATTCGGGACCACAATCCACATGATAATGTAAAGCGGGAAGCCGATTCCGGTGAAAAGCAGGATCACGAAGATCAAACGTGCGATCACCGGATCGATATTGATGTATGCGGCGCACCCGGCGGCAACACCGGCCAGCATTCCGTTTTCCGAATCACGGTACAATCGACGTTGTTTCGGCTCGTACCATTCGGTGCGCCTTGTGCGTGGTTCTTCCTCTTCTTTCGGTGCATCTTCCGAGATTTCTTCCGGTTCACCCAGTGAAGCAATGCCTTTTTCCACGTCGTCTATGGTAACGACTTTGCGGTTTTCACCCAGGTAGCTCATCAGCAGCTCGGCAAAGCGCATTTCGATATCTTCGATGATGTCACCCACGCCTTGTTCTCCTTTCAGGGAATTTTCAAGGCGCTGTAAGTATTGCTGCAGGCGGTCGTAAGCATCTTCTTCGATGATGAACAATTGACGGCCTAAATGAATAGAGAGTGTTTTTTTCATAATTCGTTTTGTTGGGCAGTAACCGTAGTTACGGCGTGTTGTAATTCGTTCCAGGTGATAAGCAGTGCGGAAAGCGATTCTTTTCCGGCTTCAGTGATGCTGTAATATTTGCGCGGCGGTCCGGAAGTGGACTCTTCCCAGCGGTAGGTGAGCAGCTCCATATTCTTCAGGCGGGTGAGCAAGGGGTAAAGCGTGCCTTCCACAACGATCAGCTTCCCGGTTTTGAGCCGGTCGAGGATCTCGGAAGGATAAGCTTCTCCCTGGTTCAGAATGCTGAGAATACAGAACTCCAGGATTCCTTTCCGCATTTGTGCCTGGGTGTTTTCTACATTCATCGTTAGTACTATTTATGACACAAATATAGGTTAAGTTTAGTACTATGCAATACAAAGTACCTTTTTTAACATTTGTTTTGAAAGATGAATAAGGTGAAAAAACAATGGATGCCCGATAGAATCCGACATCCATTGATTATTAAAACATTGTTTATGTAGTGTGTGTGGGGTCGCGATTTATCGCGACCCCACAATGATTTCAAAAAAAGATTACTCTATCTTCCGAAGAGTTTTTGGATCATTCCCCAGCATAATCCCTTTGAGATTGTAATCCTCTATGGATTTATCCAGGGTAAGGTGATACTGCACACCAAAGCAGCACAGACAGCCGCAGAAGCTGCCATAGCCGGTATAATTAAGATGCAGGATGCCATCATCCCCCAATTCTATATCACAGAGAAATTCATAGCAGCAGTTATCAATAAAGGTCATATCGACGATCAATGAAGAGTCGGTAATCATAAAATCATTGATACGGCTTTCCTGGCTGTAAACTTCATCGCCGTGGTTCATGCAATCGGTCTTGGTGACTTTATCGAAGGAAACACCGCGTCCCCAGGACATGATTTGTCCGCCGGTGGAAGGGAGGATACAGGTTCCGATCAATACCTGGCCCAGCATCGGCGAATCGAACAGGAAGGTATCTACGGTTGGTTCATTACCGGAAAGGGTGTTGCTGCGGGCGATCAAAACAGTGTCTTGCTGAGCAGAAAGGTTGAATTGCAGGCAGAGGAAAAAAAGGAAGATCAGATGTTTCATGGTTTATAGAATGATTCAGGTGAAGGTACAAAATCCTGTGGATTTTGGTTAGTGTGGGGTCGCGATTCATTGCGACCAATCACTCAAACAACTATTCTGTTAATTCAATTGGTTTGGTCGCGATTCATCGCGACCCCACAATTTCAATCAAAAACAATCAACAAAAAAAATCCCGTCAGCCTTAGGCTGACGGGATTTCCATTATTTCAAGAAAAATCAGAGATTATTCTCCGCCTTCCATTTTTTCTTTCAATGCAGCCAAAGCATCCAAATCACCTAATGTTGATTTTTCGTTACCCTGGTTGATTGCTTTTACAGCTTGAGAAGTAGCGCTTCCGGCGTTGCTGCCAGCTGCTTTCTTACCACCTGCAGAGCTTGATTTTGCTGGTTTCTCATCGATACCTTCTTCGAACGTACGTGTGTGTGAGACAACAATTTTCTTCGCTTCCTTGTTGAATTCAATCACTTTGAAATCCAATGTTTCCTCCACTTTCGCGTTGGTTCCATCTTCCTTACGCAAGTGTTTAGAAGGGCAAATTCCTTCTACACCGTAAGGCAATGCAACAACACCTGCTTTGTCTTTGGTTTCAATGATTGTTCCCTGGTGTACCGAACCTTCTCCGAAGATTGTTTCGAATACTTCCCATGGGTTCTCTTCCAACTGCTTGTGACCAAGAGAAATACGACGGTTTTCACGATCGATTTCCAAAACCACAACTTCCATTTCGTCACCTACCTTGCAGAACTCAGACGGGTGCTTGATTTTCTTCTGCCATGAAAGGTCAGAGATGTGGATCAAACCGTCAACACCTTCTTCCAATTCAACAAATACACCGAAGTTGGTGAAGTTGCGAACTTTTGCTTTGTGACGTGTATTAACAGCGTATTTAGCTTCGATAGCAGACCATGGATCCGGCATCAATTGCTTGATACCCAATGACATTTTACGCTCTTCGCGGTCCAATGTAAGGATCACAGCCTCAACTGTATCACCCACATTCATGAAATCCTGCGCAGAACGCAAGTGCTGTGACCAGCTCATTTCCGAAACGTGGATCAAACCTTCAACTCCCGGAGCGATTTCGATGAATGCACCGTAATCAGCCAATACAACTACTTTACCTGAGATTTTGTCACCAACAGCTAAGTTAGTATCCAAAGCATCCCATGGATGTGGTTGCAATTGCTTCAATCCAAGAGCGATACGTTTCTTGTCATCATCGAAGTCCAAAATTACGACGTTCAATTTCTGATCCAGTTCCACGATCTCTTCCGGATGATTTACACGGCCCCATGAAAGGTCTGTAATGTGGATCAAACCATCTACACCGCCCAAGTCGATGAACACACCGTAAGAAGTAATGTTTTTCACAGTACCTTCCAATACCTGTCCTTTTTCGAGGCCGGAGATGATTTGTTTCTTTTGTTCTTCGAGTTCTGCTTCGATCAATGCTTTGTGCGAAACAACTACGTTACGGAATTCCTGGTTGATTTTCACCACTTTGAATTCCATGTTTTTACCTACGTATACATCGTAATCACGGATAGGCTTCACGTCGATTTGTGAACCTGGCAAGAATGCCTCGATTCCGAATACATCCACGATCAAACCACCTTTCGTACGGCATTTTACGTAACCTGTGATCACTTCACCGGTACGCAATACGTCATTCACACGAATCCATGCTTTGTGCATACGGGCAGTGCGGTGAGAAATTACCAGCTGACCTGTTTTGTCTTCCTGGCATTCTACGAATACGTCAACTGTATCACCAGCTTTCAAATCCGGGTTGTAACGGAATTCAGAAGCAGGAATAACACCTTCCGATTTGTAACCGACGTTAACGATTACTTCTTTTTTAGTCACTGCAATAACAGTTCCTTCAATTACTTCTTTCTCGTTGATAGAAGTAAGGGTTTTACCATAGATGTCTGACATTTCAGAACGTTGTACCAGGGTATAACCATCTAACGCTAACGCGTCCCAATCAAAATCCGCAGTTCCCTGCGTGCTAATTTGTTTTGCCATGTTTTTGGCTTTTTTACTTGTATTTCAAGGCGTTCCGATCGACTTGAAAGAAATAATTAAACCCCGTCCGGGTCGGAAACAACGGGTTCTGTCTCAAAACAGGAGTGCAAAGGTACTACTAAAATCAATAAAATCAAACGATTGGGACGAAAGTTTGACGTTTTAGGGGCAGGGAAGGTTGATTTAACTCAAATCATTCAGAATACAACATCATTCTTTTATCTCCAGGCGCCGATAATCACGCCCATCAGTACAAATGAAACGATCATGTACCCGGCGTTGATGAGCATGTATACGGTCGATCTGCGCTCGAACAGCCCAATGATGAAAATGGCCATGGCTACCCAGCCCAATCCGGCTAACAAACCGGCGATAGCGCCCCAGGAAACATCGGTGTTTTTATCTGCCAGGAAGAAGCCCAGGTTGACCGACATCACTGCCGACCATAAAAAAGCAAAGCCGAAAACCCGCGCCATGTTGGTGTTTTTCAGTTCTTCATCCGTAAGATTGTTTTCTTTTTGCCAGCGTTTCCCGAAAAGGGCGGGCGAGTACCAAAGGCCTCCAAGGGCGAAATTTGCAAGTGCGGCAGCAGCAATGGCCAGCCAGTTTAAATGTTCCATCGTGTTTGTTTTTGGGATAAAACTCGATGAATCGGGGGAAATGGTGTTGTAAAAAATTTACCTCCTTTTAATGTTGAATTTTGAATGCTTAATTTTTAATGAGGTTTTTGGTATTAATTGAAAATGTAAAATTGAAAAGGGGGATTGCGGAAAAGAACAGTATTTTCAATTCAACATTCAGCATTAAAAATTCAAAATTACCTAATCGCGGACCGGGATATAATTCAGGTATTCGCCTCTCGCTTCGGGGTATTGGCTTGGATTGATGCCGGAAAACGCGTAAAAATCCTTCACGAAGTGCGACTGGTCGTAATAACCGCAATCGGTGGCAATCTGCAGCCAGTCGATGGTTTCCTGTTCTTCTACCTGTTGAATGACCTGCTGGAACCTGAAAATGCGTGTCAATGCTTTCGGAGTTAAGCCCACGTGCCGGTCGAACAGGCTGATCAGGTGTTTCTGGCTCATGCCGGCTGTTTCCGCCAATTCTTTGGTACTTACCTGGAAAGGTTTGTTCTTCAGGAGGTCGAGAATGCGCTCGAGTGAAGCATTTTCGTCGGTTGATTGCAAACGGTCGAGCAGGAATTGCTCCATTCGCTGAAATTTGGCCGGAATGTCATTGATCTGCTTCAGTTCTTCACGCAGGTTGTTGAGCTCATTACCGAAGTAATATTCCGAATGCCGGACGCAGTCGTTCATTTCCGAAATCGGGCAATCGAAAAACGGGGAAGCGCCACCGGCTTTGAACTGCACCACCATCATCGAAGAGTCGTTGGTCGATTCGATGTAGATAAAACCTTTGTGCTGTCCGGAAACATAGCTCCTGGTAAAGGATTCGAACTGTGTGAAATCATTGGAATGGAAGCACTTTTTCGGTTCATCCTTGAAATCGATCAGCAGGAAAATACTTCCGTCGGGCAATAGCTTTTCGAGAAAAAACTCCGGGTAATAATCGGCGTAGAACACCATGTTGTCGATGTATTTCGAGAGCGGAGCAGCAGGGATGTGCATTTCAAAAATCATGGTCAAATATACCGGAAATTGAAAAAGGATGTCGCAAAACACAACATCCTTTCCTGTTATTTATCAATGGTTAAGTTATCGAATGACGAGTTTTTCAGTTCCCGTTTCGTGACCGTTCGACCAGAGGATAAAGTAGACGCCGGTTGCCAGCGAAAGCCCATTCAAATCCAGTAAAATTTCCGTTTTTCCAACCGGTAAATCACTAGTGCCGAACAGGCGAATGATACTTCCGTTGACATCGCGCAATTCGGTTGTAATGGATTGTGCATTATCCGATTCCACAACCAAAACGGCATTGTTCTCAGGTGTCTGGAGCAATTGCATATTCAGCGAAACTCCCATTTCATTGCTGAGCATCAGGGCATTGCTTCCGCCGGTGATGGTGTTGGCGTGGCAGTTTTCAACGTCAAGCATGGTATCGATTTCACGTACTTCGCTGACTTCTGCATAAAACTTGTCAACGGTTCGCGATTCGATTTCGTACAACCATCCAGGGCCCACGTTTTCTCCGCGCTGCACAATGTCGTAGTCGCACTGGCTGCCGGTTGGCGTAGGGGAATGGCCGCTGAAATAGCTTTTGTGGATCATCAGGTCATAATTCTGGTTGGCATGTTCACGCATGGAATAGACACCGAGTCCGTCGTAGGCTGCGCCCGTGTTGTTCATGTGCATCGTGCTTGGAAAGTCGTTCCTGAAATTTCCGTGTGTATATTGATTGACCACCGCACCGGTGCCTGTATTGAGCTTGTAAATTTCAATGTCGGTACCGCCCAGCTCTCCCAATTTGGTGCGTCCCATGGAGTACAATTCAGGAACACCGGAGGTATTGACGCGTTCAAGGATGTCGAGGCCCACATTGTCGGCGCCCCAGCCGTTGGTACTTGGTTGGTAATAATCGATGACAGTGGACCAAACGGGTGCGTCGTTGACATGATCAAACTTCAGTACCCAATGATCGCGCGTCGTGACTGTTGCGCCCGACCAGCCGCAGATGTAAAGCCCTTCATCGGCTGCCGCTGCGCGATCAATGCTTTTGAACGAATCAGGATCATTACTGTCGCCGTAGAAATCAGTCAGCGGGCCGGCCATTCCTCCTGTATTCGGATCAAGCCGCATGATATAGCCATCGTCTGAAGTCGACAAACATACGTGTCGCTGTCCGATGACCCACAATTCGCCGGTAACCGTATTTTCGATCATGTCAAAAGCTTCTTCCGGCTCACCGCTGTTGGTGCCTGTGTCCACCTCGTAGGTGTTTGCAAAAATGATGTTCCCGGTGACAATATCCAGTTTCATAACGACGGCATAATGCTGCACGCCGTCAAAGCTCATCCCGCATAAATAAAGGCTGGTTTGGTCATCCGATGCCCTGATGGCATTCACCACATAAGATTGCGAGGGCGAACTGGTAAAATACGTTCGGGCCAGAACGGGTGCTCCGGTAACATCAAATAGTGCGTAATAAATGGCCTGCTGCGGAATCGAAGGATCAATATCGCACACTCCAACCACTCCGTAACAGCCATTGGAACCATAGACGGCATTGATATCATTGAGTTCAGCTACCTTGGAACTGACAACGCTGTAGGTATTGCCCGATGAAGGATCAAACAGGTTGTAACGATTCTTGAAATAAGGCCCGGCAATGATTCTTCCGTTTTGTTCGGTACGAACCAATAATAATTCCCCAAGGTTTCCGCCTGTAGCGCGGTGACCACACATGATGTGTCCGGCTCCGGTAATGCTGGTGAATTGTCCGCTTCCGATGTGTTCCTCGGTGACGGGCAATCCATACCTGTGCTCAAAAAACTGAGCGCTGCCTGCAAATGCCAGTAAGCAGGCCGCCAATGTTAGTTTGTGTTTCATATCGAGAGTTTAAAGGTTACAATCTGACATGAACCTCTGGCAAACTTCGAAAATAGCTAAAGAAGAGCGCGAATAGGGTTGCATGTGAATAGTCGTTACTGTGAATAGCAATTTAAGACAATATCACATACAAGTCAAGTTTTATTTTGTTGATTTTCTATTGGTTAGTTTTGGTGGTTAGTTGTTAGTGGTTAGTTGTTAGTTGTTAGTTGGATGGTTAGGTTTTTTGTTAGTCGATTAATTGCTGATCGCGTTTTCGCTTGCGGTCGAAGAGGTACATTCCTGCAATAACCAGGTGACTGATTCCAAAACAAAGCGACCAATAATGCGGAAATGGCTGAGCTTTGACATAAGAGGGTAATAATGGATTTTCGTTCGGAGTAAGGTCGATGAGTAAAAAACCGAAGGTGAAAGAAACAAGTGTTCCAAACAGGAATAACACTGTAATTCCCAATTGATGTTTCACAGACCTGTTTTCAGCGGTTCGTGCCAAACCAAAAGCGATCCAGGGAATGCCGGCGATGAACAGAACATCAATCATGGAAACCGACCAGAGCAGGTAATAATCCAGCGAAGTCAGCAACGAGTTGATCATCGGTTTAAACCCATAATCAGCGTTCAGCATGAAAAAAAACAGGAATATACTACTGCTAACCGCGATCAATAGGTGGAACTTCATACTTGTCTTCATAATCTTTGCCATTGATCATCAAGGTACGAAAGTAAATACAATTGACCGGTTTTTTATCGAAGAGTGCCGGTTGCCAACCAATGGTATGGGTGATGATGTTCCGGATATTGGTCCATTCGGCTACGATTTCATCTCCAAGAATCACCACGTCTCCGATAGAGCCATCACAATTGACCACAAAGTAATAATTGAGGTTGAAAACATGGCCCCGCGCTTCTTCCGAGAGAATGAGCTTTTCACGGATCAATTTGTCGAGCGCTTTGTCACCGCCGGTATATTTCGGGCCGTTTTTCTTTCCTGAAACTTTTGGAAAGTCCTGGAAACGTTCGTCACCGGCCGTTTGTTGTTCCCAGGCATAAACCTCTCCACCACACTTGGAAGGCATGGGTTGATGAAAAGAACAAAGGGCGATTAAGGAAGTGAGAAGGAGCAGTTTCATACTGTTAATTTTGCCGAAAATACAAATCGCGCAGAGACAAGCAGCGGATTTAACACTATTTGAGACATGAATCAGTTGTTCCAACGCTTCATGTTTTAGAATGAGAATGATACCAGAATGAGTCAGGTTGGGTTAGAATGAGAAGCAGAATGAGAATGAGACGCAGAGTGGCCTTCGAGGAAAAGGTCTTTGATGTATTCCTGTTTTTTGCGGCCGTTGCGGTCACGTTTTGCATAAAAGCGCGGACTTAGTTGTACGATTGTTTCCGGAATAAACTGGATGACAGGTACTAAACGCGGCAGCAAACCAAACGGTGATTTGGGCAATCCCATTGCGATACACGATCGTTTTCCCAGGAAAAAACGATTGTAAGCCAGGTGCACGTTGAGTACCAGGCGTTTTTGCCATTGGTATTTGGGAAATGAAACATTATAGGGTTCATTCATCAGCGCCCTCGCCAGTGCTTTGGTATCTTCGTCGGCGGGTGGTTGTGTGATGGTCCACTTGTAGAGTTCGGCGATTGCCTGTTCTTCGGAATCGGGAAGATAGTGCGGTGGGATTCCCAGCAAATAACCGACATACTTCCACAGGTGCAGCAAGCCTTCGATTTCGTGTTTTCGAGGCTTCAATCCCAGGTTTTTCAGGCCTTCCATGAATACGATCGAAAAACCGAGATTGGTAGCGATCATGTCCCAGAGATTGATCGGTTCGCCCCATGCTTCATTTTCCCATCCGGGAAGTTTGCGAACGGAAACCCGCGCGTAAGCGTGCATCAGGCGTACTTTGACGGCATGTTTAAATCCTTCGGCGTCTTGATGCAAGGCATTTTTATGGGTGATTGCTACCCAAAATTCGGTGGTTTCGGCAATGCGTTTGGCGTCGCCTTTCCTGAGAGCGCCTGTAAAAATCAGGGGTTTGTTGATGGCTGCCGATTCATATCCGCCCATCAAACAATAATTGCGCAACACGATCAAGCCCAAAGAGCTGCTTCTGCGACAGAATGCGGATCCTTGTTCCAGTTTATTCCAATCGACCCATTTGGGAATGGTTGTGACTTCACGAATCAGCTTTTTCAGGCATTCCGGTGCTTCGGGCGTCGCTTCAATTCCCGATTCAAGAATCGTATTCAGTAAGTTGTTTGCCTGCTGATATCCCAGTTTCAGATAGGTTTCGCGGACAACTTTATCGGCCAGCTGATCGTATTGAAAGAGCAGGGGAATGCGTTGCTCAATTTGTTCTTTCGTCGGGATTTCATCTAGCTTGCGGAGCATTTTTCGGCCACGGCCCTGTTTCCAGTAAAAATCGAAGCCGGGCGAAGGATAAGTAAAACGATTCGGGATCATCCGTGATGCATTTATACAGTGAAATTACTCATTTTCAATGCAACCCGGGCTGGGTGTAATGTTGCGATTTTGCAAAATTGCAATTTCGCAATATTACGTGGGACTTCTTAAGTCCTTTTCAGTGAAAAGTTGTCACCACCCCAAGTCATTTAACCGCAATAAAAATGGGAACTTTTCCATTGACAGGATCCCATGATTCGGGGCCATAAACCTCAAAATCGGCAGTGTAGGCCCGATCCAAACCGGAATCCCAGATGTTCACCCATTCATTGTAAACAGCACCTTCCGTTGCGTTTCCGTGTGCTGTAAATCGTACATAAGAACCCGCATCAATTGTTTTTCCGGTCATTCCTTCCGGAATGTGATCCAGGTTTTCGACTTTACAACCCAGGATGGTTGTATAGGGAGCGGTATGATCTTTTTCGTAGCCGGTGTAAACGCAAATGATTTCATTACCGGTTTTGGATGGAATCTTCGCCATGATTTCATCCGACATAAAACGTTGCCAAAGTGCGCCGATATCCGTTGCTGATTGTCCATTTTCATTGGTAGTCCGCACCGAAAGGCCGATGATGTGAAATGATTGAATTGTTTCCATGTGTCTTTATAGATTTAAGCACCGAAAATAGGATGTTTCACTGACAACCCTATGGCAGTGGAGTTCCAACTATTGTACGTTCGTTTCCTGCATTCACGCTTCTTCTGATACAGGAACCCAAGCAACTCAGATTGCGCGCATTTTGTTTCCGCGAGGATCATGTGTTACTTCCGCCAATCCCAATGCTTCCATCAATGGCGGAATATACATTCCGAAACGACCGCGAAGTCCTTTTTTGAGTCCGTACCAGCCGCCAACAGGATTGTTTTCCGATCGGCCCCAGGCTTCAACGGTACCATCTTTAGCGGGTTTTTGCTCATCAGCACTGCCTAGTTCCATCCAATCGCCGTGAGCTTTTAACATGGTATGTAAGTCATTCAAGCAGGCGATGTTGTAAAATAACACCGTTTTCCCGACCGTACATACCAAAACCTCTTTCCCGTCTTTTTCGTCCACATGCATTGTGTATTCCGAGGTAAGCGGCGGGGTTTTCAGTGTTAACGGTTGTTCTTTTGTCCCAATTTTAGTTTTCATAATCACAATTTATCGCATTAAAATAATTGTTCGTTGTGCGAACTAAAGATAAAAATGCCGCTTGAAACGATTCCAAGCGGCATTCAATATACTTATTCTAAATTACTTGCAACCGTCTACAACGCCCCATGAAGCAACACTAACAGCAGTTGTGAATCCGCCCATGAGTGCACCCATCTGGCTGTCTTCTTCTCCAACCATTTTGGTCATTTCGTCCATTTGCTTCTCGAAATCTTCCAAACGCAACCCGATTTCCGGATCGTTATTCGGCAACGCATAGAAATCCTTGATTTCCCATGTTGTATTACCCTTTTGACCCTTTACGGTAAAGGCTACGCCAATGGCACCATTGAAATCAGATTTGAATGAGCCGTCATCATTCGTAGTACCGCTGGCTACTGTAGAACCACCCTGGATGAATGAAATCTGCGTGTTGCAAACCGGGGTTCCTTTATACGTAAGGGTGAAAGTAGTTGATCCGGATCCGGATACTTTGGAATTTCCCGAACCACCTCCGGATGTTCCTGAACCGCCACCTGAAGTCCCGGAGCTTTGGCTGGAAGAAGAACCTTCATCGTCGTCTTTTTCCATTTCGTCAACCAATGTCTGGTGTTTTGCACTTTGCTCTGCATGCCATTCTTCCGATTCCTTTTTGTTCTGCTCATGCCATGCCTTTGAATCGGCTTGCATTTGGTCCATGCGTGCCTGTGCTTCCGGGGTGATTTCCATATCTTGTCTGTCCAATGACCAAACACCTTTTTTCTCTTTGATCATATAAGAAACAGACTGCATGTTTTGCGTATTCTTAATTTCATCCGTAATGATTACGGCCCCGTTCATTTTGATAATGATGTTCGCTTTACCATAATTGAAGTAAATGGTTGCGCTGTTGGTTGGTCCGTTGGTATAAGAGCTTCCCGGTGAAAGTACTTCAAAGCAATAACCGTCATTGTTGTAAAAAGTCACCTTTACTTTACCGGCAGCCGGGTTTCCGACAAACGGAGCGCATTGTGAGTTAGAAGAACTGTATTGTTGTGTTTGTTGTACCGGTTGACTCTGTTGAACAGGTGTTGCACTCTGTTGGACCGGTGTTGCACTCTGCTGAACCGGCGTTGCGCTTTGTTGAACCGGAGGCGGAGTACTTTTTGGAGGCTCCACTTTTGCTACATCGCTGCCGACTCTTCTCACGGTTATAGGAGCAACTGTCAATTCAGCAATGCTGTAACGCTCGAAAACATCTGCTAGGCTGATTTCAGTCAAACTTCCCTCGAGGTCGTCAATAGTAAGCGATAGTTTGTAATCAACATTCGGTTTTAACGCAATCTTTTCATTGTTGAAATCATATTTGTTGATTCCCAAAGGAGATTTCGCCGTTGTTGTAAGCTGAGCTCCGGTTTTTGAAATACTCTTAATTTTCGTAAGGTCCACCAATATAATTTCATTGGTTGAATTACGTACAAGATCAAGTTTTCCGGTCCATTTCGTTTTTTTAAACTCCAGTTCAGTGATATTGACATCACCGATTGCAGGATCCACTACTTTAGGCAATGCGTTTACAGTGTATGCAGGCAACGTAGGGGCAGGCTGAAGTGAGCCGTTGTAACGCATGTTAGGGATCACAATTTTTACGGCATCCAGTCTGAAATTGGCATTGCCTTCAACAGTAACCGTTTCCTTTTTTTTCGATTTAGGTGCAATCAGTATTTCCGGATCTTCCTTGCTGGTTACTTTCGCGATGAGTCCCGATTTAACCGGGTAATAAGCCACATCGTTGAAGTAAATGGCAATCTTCGACGGGTCCAAAAGCAGGACTTTATCATTGCTTTTGTTATCAATCACCAATTCAAATTTGAACGATTCTGCCGTTGCAAGAATTTCCTTGATTTCAATCGTGTAATAATCGCTGGACATCAGTGGAGGATTGATGTATTCCACTTCTTTTTGGGCTGTTAGTCTGAAAGTTGTGAAGAGTAAAGCTACAATAAGAATAAGACTTCTTCCGGTAGGTAAGCTGTTGACTGACAATTTCATAGTCTGGTTTTAAAATTTTAATTAACAAATTTAAACAATCAAAGTTGAATAATCAAACGGGCTGGCGGGACAAAAGGATGACAACTGCTCACATTTGATCATTTTTCAACTAAGAACGCGGTGCAGACAAGAAGCATACCACTTTCATGAATTATCAATGAAGAAATGATCAATTATCAAGTAAGCTGTCTTGATAATTCAACCGATATAATTCATGGTTTTCTTTGTATCCGCCGAGGTGGGATGAAGAAATTCGATTTACAGCTTCCTGAACATCGAAAACAGCGGATCCTTGTGTGCCATTCTTACCTTATGGCTTTTACGGTCCACAATGACGGCCCTGCCGGGAAGGTCATGGTTTAAATTCAGTGTTCCGGGATTACTGATGTCCACAGCATGCGCCAAAAAACCGATGTGCCATACCTTGTTGTTCGTTTCGCTGATGCAAAATGCTTTCGGATGCAAGGTGTTGTGTCTTCGTTCCAGAATAGCGGAAACATCTTCGCCGGTTTGGTCCATCAGTTCAAAGCTGAGTTTTGATTCGTTGGCTGGAGCATCGGTATAACCATTGTCTTTCACAAATTGCTCTGCAAGCTGGATGGCTTCCTGTTCGGTAAGTTCCGTATGCTTTCGGGATTCATGATCAGCCTGTTCAAGAGAGGGCGCTGGTTCGGTTTCTTTGCAGGCGCAGAGAGTTACAAGTCCAAGAAGAAAGACAAACAGTATTGTAGGGTTGGTAGCGGATTGTATCACGGTTTTAGTTATTGTAACAAAGAAAGATGGTCTTGCAATGTACACAGAATTTTAAGGGAAATACTTATTCATCAGCATGTAATCGATGTTTTGAGATTGAGAGTGACAACTAATACATGCATTTCCTTTTTTGGAAGCCGGTTCTACGATACTTCCGTCTGCATTCATATAACCCCAAACCCAACCGTTCTCATCAGCGAAATCATTGTCTGAATCTTTGTACAAAATCGCGTACCTGCCTATGTTTATGCTGTTATCAAACAATTCTTTTACAATCAATGATCCATCAGGAAACTGTGCTGCTGCATGAATTTTTCCGATTGAATCGAGTTGTGAAGCCGCTATACTGTTGTAGCGTGTTCTCAAAAACGGTTCGTTATGTCCGCTTCCTGCACTTTTGGGTAGCAGCGTGTCGGCATATTTGAACCATACAAAACCATTGGTGTCTAAGGCTTTGTTCAACAATTCGATATCAACGGTATTGACTTTGTCTTTGGAACAAGACACAAGAATACTCACGCCAAGTAAAAACGTCAGTACGATGAGTTGATTTTTTGTCATAATGCGGAACCTTTCATAAAAAGACGTAAGATAAGACAACTAAACGTTTGGATTTTGCGAAGTGTATAGGAAAACGATGCACACAGTTTTTATTTCTTCTTCCCGTTTTCGCTCACCCGGAAAATTACGATTCGCTGAATCAAATCCAGTGGCAAAGGCTCAGTCAGCGGAAACTGTACCGATCCTTTTCCCTGTTTGTATTTGGAAAGTTCAGCCGCAAATTCCGAATGTCCGGTCGGTGTGGCGTAAAACCCGATGTGATGCTTGTAGCCTGCGTAATAGACCAAAGGTTTTCCATTCAGCTTGAAAGCAGGCATTCCGTAGCTGATGCTTTCAACTGCTTCCGGCGCTTGCTGGTGGATAATCGAACGGATCTGTTCCATGCGTTCTACCACATCTTCCGGGAAACCGGCATTGTATTGTTCGATTGTTTTTAGTTCGGTGTTCATGGTCAAAAATTAAGATTCCTGTTGTTTCAGATACAGCGTTGTCAGGGTTCGGGCCCAGTAACGCGGCACATTGTATTGTTGCTGCAGGTGAGCCACAACGTCGTTTGATTTTTTGGTTTCGGCGTTGAATGTACCGAGAATGGCAATCCATTCATCAATCGGTTTCCCGGTTTTTTCCATCACCTGCTGGTCTTCGACGTTCCAATAATCCTGTTTCATAGTTACCAAATATAAGCAATTCGTATTTTTGCGGCATGCAGGCAAAATTGTTGGAAGCTTTTTACGAGATGATCCCGGATAACAAAAAAGTGATGTTCGATGCGATCGCGGCGGAACGTACCCGTCACATCACCGTGGTGCTCGAGAACATTTACCAGGAACACAACGCCAGCGCGGTCATGCGTTCGTGCGAAAGCCTGGGAGTGCAGGAATTACATGTGATTGAAAGTAAGAACCAGTACAAGGCACAGCGTGATATTGCGCGCGGAGCGGGGCAATGGATCGAATTGTATAACTACGACAGTCAACAGCCGGTAGCGGATTGCCTGGCCGGTTTGAAAGAGCGTGGTTACCGTATTGCTATTCTTACACCCGAGGCCGACAGCCATTCCATTTTTGATGTTCCGATCGATGAACCGCTGGCACTGGTGTTCGGCACCGAATGGGAAGGAATTAGCGATAAAGCCCGTGAAATGGCTGATCTGAGCGTTTCGATACCGATGGTTGGCTTTACCGAGAGCTTTAACGTTTCCGTTTCGGTTGCGCTGAGCCTGCAGGCCATTCGCCATCGCCTGGAAAGTGCATCGTTTGATTGGAAACTAAGCGAGGAAGAGCAGATCGCTGTAAAGCTCAACTGGTGCCAGCACATCATGAAAAACGGCGAAGCAGTCCGCAGGGAACTCATTACGCGGTTGGCAAACCAGGAGCAGGTAAGTTAGGTCGAGCGGGGTAAGCTGTTTTTTTTCAGATAGTTTTCCGTTTTCAGGTAGACTGTATTTCCAAGAATACTATCTTTGCAATAACATCTCCAACTATTAAAACTATAATTGACCATGGGAAAAGGCGATATCAAAACAGGAAAAGGTAAAAGAACCAACGGTTCTTACGGTAATACGAGAAAACGTAAAAAAGCAAAAACCGCTTCTCCTGTAGCAGCTGCTGAAAAACCAAAAAAAGAGGTAGCTGAGAAAAAAGCTCCCGCAGCTAAAAAAGCAGCAGCGAAACCGGCAGCCGAGAAAAAGCCTGCAGCAAAGAAAACTGTTAAAAAAGAGGCCGCTACGGAAGAATAACCGAATGAGTCTTTTAGCAACATATCACTCAATAAATCAAGAGGGCTTTCCAATGGGGGAGCCCTCTCTTTTTTTGTCGAAAATTCATGATCAATTAATGGCGCTTTCGATCCAAAACCCGACATTTGCCACAGTGCTTATATAACAACAAACCGAATAAAAATCAAACAATGAAAAAACACAATTTTGGAGCCGGACCATGTATCCTTCCACAAGAGGTTTTCAAACAAGCAGCAGCTGCCGTGCTGGATTTTAACGGACTTTCCATCCTGGAAGTCTCACACCGCCACAAAGATTACGAAGCCGTGATGCAGGAAGCTCGCGACCTCGTGAAAAAAGCACTCAACGTTCCGGAAGGATACGAAGTCCTGTACCTGCAGGGTGGAGCTACACTTGGCTTTACCATTGCTGCGCTCAACATGATGCGCGGTACCAAAAAAGCAGGTTACATGAATACCGGAACATGGGCCTCCGGGGCTATCAAAGAAGCGAAAAAAGTGGGAGTGGATGTTAATGTATTTGCTTCTTCGGAAGACAAAAACTTCAGCTACATCCCTAAAAACTATACGGTTCCGACCGATGTGGATTACATTCACTTTACCTCCAACAACACAATCTACGGAACACAGTTCAAGTCATTCCCGAAAACAGAACTGCCACTGGTGTGTGATATGTCTTCGGATATTTTCTCTCAGGAAATCAATGTGGCTGATTTTGACCTGATCTACGCCGGGGCCCAGAAAAACCTTGGTCCTGCAGGTGCGACACTTTACATAGTAAAAAACGACGTGCTTGGGAAGTCAACTTCGCCGTTCATGCCTTCTTACCTTGATCTGAAGGTACACGCCGAAAAAGATTCGATGTACAACACGCCACCGGTTTTTGCGGTGTATGTAGCCATGCTGAACCTGCGTGATTTGCTGCAAAATGGCGGAGTTCCTGCCATGCAGAAACGCAACGAGGAAAAAGCGGCCTTGTTGTACGGCGAGATCGACCGCAACCCGTTGTTCAAAGGAACGGTTGCAACGGAAGACCGCTCATTGATGAACGTCAACTTCCTGTTGACCAATGATGCGCTGAAAGATGCCTTCGATGCAGCCTGGAAAGGAGCCGGAATTGTCGGTTTGAACGGACACCGCTCGGTAGGAGGTTACCGCGCTTCGATGTACAATGCGTTGGAATTGGACAGCGTGAAAGTGCTGGTAGATGTTATGAACGATTTTGCTCAAAAAAACGGATAAGATGAAAGTATTGGCAAACGACGGAATTTCCAACGAAGGAAAAATAGCTCTTGAAAAAGCCGGTTATACGGTTATAACGGATAAGGTAGAACAAGCTGACCTGGCGAATGCGATCAACGAACAAAACATCGAGATCGTGTTGGTACGCAGCGCTACAACCGTTCGTAAAGAAGTGATTGATGCCTGTCCGGGATTGAAGCTGGTGGGCCGCGGCGGAGTAGGTATGGATAATATCGATGTAGCTTATGCACGTGAGAAGGGCGTAACGGTGATCAATACACCTGCATCTTCATCACAGTCGGTTGCCGAGTTGGTGATGGGGCATTTTTTTGCCGGCGCGCGTTCCCTGCATCATTCGTTCAAGCACATGGAAACCGGTGATTTCTCGGCGTTGAAAAAGCGTTACGGAAAGGGAACGGAATTGCGTGGTAAAACCTTGTTGATCATCGGTTTGGGACGTATCGGCCAATCATTGGCGAGCTATGCACTGGGCTGCGGGATGAAGGTGATTGCCGTGGGTCAGCACGAGGAAACGGTTGATATTTCACTGGATATCCAGGGAGTTGGTGAGATCAAAGTGCCGATTGCGGTCGGAACGGATTTGAACGACTTGCTTCCACAAGCTGATTTCATCTCCCTGCACGTTCCGAAACAACCGAATGGTGATGCTGTTTTGGGAGCTGCGCAGTTTGAATTGATGAAGAAAGGTGTGATCCTCGTAAATGCAGCGCGCGGCGGAGTTGTCAACGAAGATGCTTTGCTGGTTGCCATTGCCAGTGGAAAAGTAGCGTTTGCCGGGCTGGATGTGTTTGAAAACGAACCGAATCCGCGTGCCGATTTGTTGAATAACGAAGCTATCGGGACCACTCCACACGTTGGAGCAGCAACCGTTGAAGCACAAGACCGTATCGGTTTGGAATTGGCGGATTTGATTATCAAGCAGTTTGGAAATAAAGTGTATGCCTGATTAACTGAAATTCATATAAAATCATTGTGTGGGGTCGCGATTTATCGCGACCCTTTTGATTTGATTTATCGCGACCCCATTCATTTTACTTCAAATCACTTTCCTATTTCAAATCGATTTCTTTTACCTAATTTTAAACCGCTCAAACAACAATTCATGGCAGAAATTCATCCTTTCAAGGCGGTGAGGCCAACGCGCGATAAAGCGCATTTGGTGGCAACACGTCCGCTGGCTTCTTACAAAAAACACATCCTGAAGGCCAAGTTAGAGGACAATCCTTACACGTTTCTGCACATCATACACCCGGAAGTAGACAAAACGGTGAAAACCAAACCCAATTCGCCCGAGCGTTTCCAGGCAGTGAAAAAGCGGTTTGAAGTATTTCTGAAAGAAGGAATTCTTTTCCAGGACCAGGTGCCCAGTATTTACGTTTATCGTCAAACCAAAGGAGATCATGCTTTTACCGGGGTGATTGCCGGGGCCAGCATCGAAGAATACAACAACAACCTGATTAAAAAGCACGAGGCTACGCTGACTTCGCGCGAGCAAATGTTCACAAATTACCTCGATATTGTAGGTTTTAATGCAGAACCCGTTTTGTTGTCGCACGAACCTTCCGACGAAATCGAAGCGTTTTTGGCGGATGCCACGAAAGTCCGCCCGGAATACGAATTTTCGACCGTCGATTACGTAAAGCACGAGTTGTGGGTGTTGGATCCGCAGCAAACGGCAACGATCCAACAATTGTTCGAAAAAATTCCTGCTCTTTATATTGCCGACGGACATCACCGATCTGCTTCTTCGGCACGGTTGGCTGATAAGCTGGGAGATTCGCCTTACACAAATCCGGACTTCTTTTTGTCGTTCCTGATCGACGAGCGCCGCATGCGGATTCTTGAATTCAATCGCCTGGTTAAAACACTAAATGGATACACAACTAATTCATTTTTAGATAAATTGCGTGAATCTTTTGAAGTGAAGCTTTTAGCCGAAGGAAGAAATCCGTTGCGCGAACACGAACTGACCTGCTACCTCAAAGGAACGTGGTACAGCTTAACCTGTAAAGCCGAAATTTGCAGCAGTAATGATCCGGTAGCTTCGCTGGATGCACAAATTCTTACCGACGCTATTTTGTCACCCATCCTGGGAATTACAGACCTGAAAACCGACGAGAATATTTCGTTTGTCAGCGGTGCTGAAGGATTGAAAGCAGTTGTTTCTGCCGTTGATCGGGGGCTGGCGGAAGTTGGTTTTGTCTTGTTCCCGATTCGCATGGAGCAGGTAAAAGCCGTTGCCGATCATCAATTGATCATGCCACCGAAATCAACGTGGGTAGAGCCCAAAATCAGAAGCGGTTTAACGATTTACAACATCAATGAATAACGAAACACTTGCCGATCGTTTAGTCGATTTACGGACCAAAATTCCGGCCGATGTGCAGCTGATTGCCGTCTCGAAAACCAAACCGGTTGAATTGATACGGGAAGTCTACCAGGCTGGTCAGCGTGCTTTTGGAGAAAACAAGGTGCAGGAAATGACCGAAAAATATGAGCAATTGCCCAAAGATATCCAATGGCATTTGATCGGTCATTTGCAGACCAATAAAGTAAAATACATTGCTCCGTTCGTACACCTGATCCACGCAGTCGACAGTCTGAAATTGCTGCAGGAAATTGAAAAGCAGGCGGCTAAATGCGGGCGAGTAATTCCTTGTTTGCTGCAGTTCCACATTGCGGAAGAGGAAACCAAGTTCGGCCTTGATTTCAGTGAGGCGGAGGAAATTTTGCAGTCGCGTGAGTTCATCGAAATGCAGCACGTTCAAATCGTTGGGTTGATGGGAATGGCCTCCTATACCGACAACCAGGAACAAATCCGTGATGAATTCCGCAATCTGAACAACTATTTCCAGATCATCAAAAGCCATTATTTTAAGTTCAATCCCGATTTCAAGCACCTGTCGATGGGTATGAGCGGCGATTTTGAACTCGCAATAGAAGAAGGAAGTACCATGGTGCGTATCGGCAGCACATTATTCGGTTCAAGATGAGGTTGCTTTTGGTCATCGTCGTTTTTTGCTCTGCTTATGCAAATGCACAATCGTATACAAAAAACCTGGAAAAAGAGCGTGTTTCCAACAACAGTGAAATGCGTGATCACGTGCTTGATTCTGCCGAAAGGCTAACATTTAAGGGGATTTGCTATTTCCCGATCGATACCAGCTACATCGTCGATGCCACGTTCACCCGTAAGAAAGGCAAGAAGTTCGTAATGCCGATGACGAAAGCCCGAACGGTGTATTATCGCCAGTATGGCGTTTTGCAGTTTAAAATTCACGATACGCTGTGTGAGCTGATTGTTTACGAAAACCTTGGCCTGAAAGGAAAGGAATATAAGAACTACCTGTTTTTGCCTTTCCGCGATGGAACGACTGCGTTGTCGACCTACGGCGGCGGACGTTATGTAGATTTGGAAAAACAACCGGGAACGGATTGGAAGATCGATTTCAACAAATCGTACCATCCGTACTGCGTTTACTCACATCGTTATTCCTGTCCGATTCCGCCGAAGGAAAATACGATCGCGCCATTTGTTACGGCGGGAGAGTGTTATGTGGCGGAGGAGTGAGGTGGAGGCTCTGTAAGCCAGTATTTTTGGGACTTGTTTTAGAAGTGTAAAAATCTAAAATTTGAAAATTGGCTAATTTTCTCGCTGAAATTTTTCAAAGTTTCCAATTTCCAAATTTGCCATATGGTAAATTAGAAACATTGGAACTTCACCATTTTCCTCCCGAAAAAATCCAAAAATCTGAATTAATCTATTTCAGATTAAAAATTAATCATATATTTGACTAAAAATTGGTCAATATGGTTTTAGGGAACAACATGAAGCTCCTGCGCAAGAACAAGAAAAAATCGCAGGAAGAAGTGGCGGCCGATCTGGGCTTAACCCGCAGTAGTTATTCCGGATATGAGAATGGCATTGCTGAGCCGGGGTTGGATACGCTCGTGGCGCTTGGTTCGTATTATGGAGTTCCGCTCGACCAATTATTGACGCGCGATTTTGCTACACTTTCCGAATTGGAGTGGCAGTCGATTGAAACAGGGGTTTTTGCTGATGTTAACGGGAAACGCCTGCGAGTGCTCACTTCTATGGTCAATGAGAATGACGACGAGCTGATCGAGCTGATCCCGCAGCAGGCGAGAGCTGGTTACACTGTCGGTTATTCCGACCCCGATTACCTGAAAGTACTGCCAACGTTCAGCTTACCTTTTTTATCCAAGAACAGGAAATACCGTTCATTCCCGATTGTTGGCGATTCCATGCCACCGGTCGAAGAAGGATCATACGTAATCGGTGAATACCTGCAAAACTGGGCTAGTCTGCGCAGTGCAACACCTTGTATCGTGGTCACCAAAGACGACGGGATTGTTTTCAAGATCGTCAACAATTACATTGCCACACACCAATCGTTTGAATTGTGTTCTACAAACCCGATGTACCAGCCTTATTTTGTGCATGTAAACGACGTATTGGAAATCTGGAAATTTGTTAACTACATTTCGCCGACTCTGCCCGAAATGCGTATCGACGATCACCAGTTGTCGAAATCGATCCAGGATTTACAGCGCGAAGTACTCGATTTAAAACGAACGATCAACGGCGGAGCGAGTAACGTCCCGAATTAAAAACGATCCGTTCTTCGATCAGCAACTGCTTAAGAGTTTCTTTCACTGCTTCGTGCAGGCTTTCGTGGAATGCCAGTAATACTTCGCGTTGAGCAAGCGGTTTGGTGAATAATTCCAGGATTTGTTCGGATAGATCTTTCGGAGTTTCCAACACATTTTTTCGCTTGCAGACATCACATTTTCCGCATGGTTCGGTTTCCTGTCCGAAGTAACGGATCAATTGTACCTGCCGGCATTCTTCCCGTTCCACAAACACCCGCATCGCATGCAGCCTGGCAAAAGCACGTTCTTTTCGGTGCAGGTAATGTTCCGGGCTGATTTCCAGGTAATCATCAGGCTTGCGCTCGTGCAGGAATGTTACCAACGGATTGGAAGTACGCCAGGTAATGTCAATAATTCCGTGCGTTTCCAGGTATTCGAGTTGTTTGGTCAATGCTTCCTGCGAAATCTTTAATCGTTTGCAAAACTGCCACTCGTCGATCTCGCAAAATTCATCGAACACATTGCTGTGTGTGCGGCAGATCAAAGTGATCAGCGGGTCTACATTCGGGTTCGAAAGCTGGAAACTGTATAAATGGGCATTGTTGATGGTGATCTTTATACGCGATCCGTGAAAAGCATGCTCGCTGAACACAATGTTTCCGTTCATTTCCAGGATCTTAAACGCTGGGTAAACCACTTTCGGATCAAGCTTGAAACGCTGGGTAAACAATGAAAAATCAAGCGGGTAGGTTTCATGATCTCCGGATCCGATGGCAATTTTGAGGAAGTTGCACAAAGCGCGGTAGATCAGTTTGATTTGGTCGATAGGAGGGAATTGCGCTGAAATGCGTTGTTCGATTTCCTCCAGGTCGTTCGGCGCAACAAATGCAAATGTTCGTGCCGGGTGGCCGTCTCTTCCCGCACGTCCTGCCTCCTGGAAATACGCTTCCGGGTTGTTCGGCAGCTCGTAATGCGCCACAAAACGCACATTGGGTTTGTCAATTCCCATTCCGAAAGCATTGGTAGCCACCATGATCGGTGTTTCTTCCGAAAGCCAGTCTTTTAGAGCCATGGATCGCTGCCGGGCATCCATTCCGCCGTGGTACATATTGGCTTTGATCTTTTGCGAAATCAGCAGGTTCATCACTTCCTTGACACTTCGGCGTGTTTGACAGTAAATAATTCCCACATAACCGGTCATGCGCTCGCACAATTTCAGCAGTGCATCTGCTTTGTTGGGAACGGGGTAAACCTCGTAGGTAAGATTTGATCGTTCAAACGACGCTTCAAATACCTGCGGACGATGCAGTTGTAAACGTTCGGCAATTTCCTGTTTCACTTTTTCGGTTGCGGTTGCGGTCACGGCCATGATGGGTACCTGCGGGTGGATTTCCCGGATCGTACTGATCGCCAGGTACGAAGGGCGGAAATCGTGTCCCCACTCGGCGATGCAATGTGCTTCGTCCACCACCAGTAAACCCACTTCCATGAGCTTAAGTCGTTCCTGGAACAGGCGGGTTTGAATGCGTTCGGGTGAAACATACAGGAAATCCAGTCCACCGAAACGGGCGTTATCGAGCGTGATGTCCATATCCCGGTACGACATGCCGCTGGTGAGCGCTTTTGCTCTTACACCGCGATTGACCAATTGCCGCACCTGGTCCTCCATCAGTGCGATCAGCGGTGAAATCACAATACAAATGCCTTCACGGGCGAGTCCCGGGACCTGGAAACAGATCGACTTTCCGCCACCGGTTGGCAGCAACGCCAGTACGTCTTTTCCGTAAATAGCCGCATCTACAATATCCTCCTGCAACGGCCGGAAATTGTCATAACCCCAGATTTTCTTGAGCAGTTCGCGACTTTTGTCCATTTACCGAAAAGAATTAGTGTTTTTCGATTTTCAGTAGTGCGTCTTTATAAGTCGGATTTAAGTAATCAGCCAGTTGAGAATAAGACAATACGGCCCATTCCGGATCGTCGCACACACGCGCAGCCCTGTAAAAATAAGCTCCGAACAGGATGCCGTCTTCTGTGAGCATTACATCACTGAGACTCCAGACAGATGGGTCGTTATACTCGCACCCTTCCTCGTTTCCTTCTTCCGGGAATTCTTCCGGATAGGTGGTTTTCAGCATTTCGGTAACGGCCGGAGCGTAGCTTTCCTCGCGATAGTTAAACCAGTCATCATTGTATTCGCTTCCATTGTTTCGGTGCACAGAACCTTCAAATTGCAGAATATCTTCGGTATCCAGCTGACGTAAATTTTTCAAGTCTAGTATGTGTTTTGCAGAGCCAAAGTCAGGGTGAGCGCCTCCGCAGTAATAAGAAGTCAAAATATTTGCCGCAAGAAAATCGGCGTTCACGAAATATTCCGTTATATCGCTTGAATACTCCGAGTATTCGCCAAATCCGCATGATCCTCTGCCGCAAAAATCGCCCAATTGCACAAATTCCAGGTACTGATTCGCCCACTTAATCGTCGCATCCGGCAAACCTTTGGAAACGCGGAACATCACTGAATTCCAGTGTTTTTCTTTGTACCATTGCAGTTGAATGCCATTATCGAGGTTCGTGAATGAATCCAGCGCCGCGAATGAAGCTAAAGAAGAGCGCAGGTTTTCAAAGTCCGAGAAAAAATCGCTGTCTTTTACAAACGGGTTGCTTTTGAAAGCGTTTGGAACCGACTCCGGTTTGATAGCTTTCAGGGCTACTTTCAACGATTTTCCATTGTAGGCCCAGGTTCCGCTGAGACTGCTTCCTTTTAGTGTGAGGCTGAATTTTTCTTTTTGGTCCTGCTCCTTGAAAAATGAACCGGCATATAGCGTGATTTTACCACCTGATTTTTTGCCTTCAAACGGGATGTCTACACAAGCCGAATGGTAGAAATAACGGCCGTAGACTTCGCCGCTTTCGTTGGCCGGGTCCAGTTGAAAGTAAACCGGGAATTTCCCGATTTTCCCGGAATAAGTCTGTGCCTGGACAAGTGTGAATGTCCCAATGAATAGCAGGACCAAAAGAGTTGTTTTCATAGTGTTTTTCGTATATGCAGGAATGTTTCTGCGTTATAATGCTGTTTCCAAATTAGATGCCACGAAGATAGAGAATTTGGGAAGCCGAGTAAAAATTTAGAACGGAAACTTACCGGGTGCGGACACTAAAATTTAACCTCACCAAAATCCTCTTCCGTTTGCATCGATTCTTTCGTATGCTGATGATCATTGCAGTTAAAGCTCACGATTTCCTTTTTCTTGAGATGCCAGGCCTTGTCGGATGATTGATATTCATAGATTTCTGTAATATCTTCCCGCTGACATGAACCCAAATGCCGGTTAATAACGAGTTGATTGTCTGAAATGGAAATATCCGGAATACCATGCTCGCAATTACTGCATTCGATGATGCGTTCATTCGATGCCGCCAGTTTATAGTGAAACGATCCATCCGAGAGAAAGATCATCGAGCGAAAACAGGTCGAATATTTATCAGCGCCATCGTATTCGCCACAAGGACGTGAAGCAATTACAAACAAGTCTTTTTTACGGTCGTTGTTCAGGTCGCCTTCGCAATACCGGCTGAGCTTGGATCCTATAAAATACCGATCAATAATCGATTGAATGAGTTTCTGGTTGTAGACAGTTTCTTTCACGGAATCGTTCGCTGAAACAGGAACGGCCAAAAGAGCATACGACTGATGCGATTGTTCCGGCTTTTCTGAAAAGGAGCGATTCGCCATTGTATCAGGCTCAGCGTTCTTACACGAACTCACTAGTACTATCGTTAAAAACGAAACGATCACCGGTGAAAAAAGAAGATACTTCATGGAAACGGCGTTACGGTCGAATAAAAGTACCATAGCTTTTAGTTGAATTGTTGGCGCTGCCGAAAGCCTTTCAACCCTGTGTTGTTGATCATTGCAGAAGTTTTATGTTAAGAAAACAACCGTTCAAGCCCCTCATCTTGAATACCTTCACAAAATGGATGGTTTAGACACGTTTTAAATTAATTCAGGCCGCTTTCATTTTGTTGACATCCTGAACTTATTTCGGTATATTCGCGAGAGATATGAATATATGTTACAAACACTAGCTATTAAGGTAACTGCCTGTCAGGAGTCGAAAATTAACGCTGTTGACTGGGAGAATTTACCATTCGGAAAGGTATTTTCTGATCACATGTTGGTAATGGACTACAAAGACGGAGCCTGGCAGGATGCCGAGATCATGCCTTTTGGTCCCATTGCAATGCACCCCGCAATGTCTGCCATTCACTACGGCCAATCCATCTTTGAAGGAATGAAAGCCAATAAATCGGTGAATGGAGATCTATTGATTTTCCGCCCTGATATGAACGCCCGCCGTTTCATCGAATCAGCCGAACGTATGTGTATGCCGACTATTCCCGAAGAAGTTTTCGTGGAATTGGTGCGCAAAATGGTCGATATGGAACGAAACTGGATTCCTTCCAAAGAAGGCTACTCACTGTATATCCGTCCGTTTATGTTCGCTACCGATGAGTTTATCGGGATCAAGCCTTCAGAAACGTACCGTTTTGTGATCTTTACCTGTCCGGTAGGCGCTTATTACAGCGAACCGGTGAACGTGAAGATCGAAGAATTCTATACACGTGCTTCCGTTGGTGGAGTAGGCCGCGCGAAAGTTGCCGGAAACTACGGTGCTGCATTGGCCCCGGCACGGATCGGGCAGAAAAACGGCTACCACCAGTTGCTGTGGACCGACGGTAAATCGCATGAGTACATCGAAGAATCGGGCACAATGAATATCGTTTTGGTGATTGATGGCGTTGTATTGTCTCCTTCAGAGGATAGCGATACCATTTTGCGCGGTGTAACCAAGCGCAGTGTGCTTGACCTGGCAAAACATTGGGGTTACCCGGTTGAAGAACGCAAAATTTCGGTGCAGGAAATCGTGGAAGCCAATAAAAACGGAACGCTTACCGAAGCTTTTGGAGCAGGGACCGCAGCGACGATCGCACACATTGTGAAAATCGGTTACCGCGACGGTGATTTGATCCTGCCGCCGGTAGAAGGAAGAACATTCTCCAATCGCGTATACGACTACCTGAATGATCTGAAAGCAGGTAAAATCGAAGATACGTTTGGTTGGACCTTGAAAGTTTGATAATCAACACATTAAAACAGAGAGGCTTGTAATGGGCCTCTTTTTTTATGGAATCTGCACCTGAATTGCATCTCAAAGGCATAAAACACTTCCCCATGAAAGCCGCACTTTTCTTCCTGGCCCTCATTGTGACTGCTTCTGCATCCGCTCAAACCGTGCTGAAGATCTATACGCTCGATAAAATGTCGCAGGACCCGGTTCGTCATGCTTCCGTTACTGTTTTTGCCGATTCCGTGGCATTGGATAAGGTATATACGAATAACGATGGCTGGGCGTATGTCACAATTAATGAAAAGAAGGATCTGCGCATTCATTGCGAACAGCTTGCCTATGCCGACGAAGACAAAGAACTGTCTGCCCGGAACCTGAACCGCGACACGCTCAAAGTGACGATTCACATGTTGTTCCAGAAGACGTCGAATATCGATGAAGTGGTGATTTATCCCGTGGGAGTGCCGCGCAAGATCTTTTCTTCCGAACGTGTTTCGGTAGACGATTTTGAAGTACTGCCCGATGGCCGTTATCTTTTGCTGACCTATGCCAAAAACAAGAAGAAAGGAACGGAATTGTACCTCTACGACGGCGATAAAGTACAATCGAAAATCCCGGTTGGCGAGGATGAAATGGGGCAGGAGCTCATTCGCGATTACCGTGGGAACCCGCATTTGGTTACGGATAAAAACGTCTATGGAATCGTGGCCCGCGGGAATGAAGTGTTTATCGGTGGCGTTGAGAAAGGCTATTTCATGAACTACATTGCGCCTATCGTGGATACTTCGGTAAGCAAATACTATTTTTCCAATTACAATCCCGATTTCCCGGCCTTTGATTATTTCACCTATGATCTCATCGATTCGTCTTACCGTAAAATTGCACAGGTCGAAGATGAGCTCATGATGGAATTGTATCGTTCCGAATACAAATGGGTGGATGTGCGCACCAAACTCTGGGCGAAAGACATGGAGAACGAAACCGGCATCGACGCGGAGATTTGGGTGGGAGCGAGCTATTTCACACAATCGATTTACTACAAGGAATTGTATGCGCCGCTGTTCAAGCGAAACGACACCCTTTTCCTGTTTGATCATTACAAGAACCTGCTTTTCCGCTACAACGAAATGGGGGATGTGATGGACAGCATCCCGATTTTTTACCATTTGCAGCCCAAGCAAACAGGGTGGAAGAAGTTGTTGTTGCAGGATCAGACGACCGGACAGGTTTACGTCGTTTACGAAAAGGTCGGACAGTACTATTTGCAGCGCATTGATCTCGCCACCGGTGAAACCAAAGAAACCATTCCGCTGCATTACAAATACCCCGAGAAAATAATGGTGCGCTCCAATCGTGTGTATTATACTTATCGCGAATTTGAGACCGCACAGAAAAAGTATTTGTGGACAGAAAAAATGCCGGTTGATTTTCCACAGGTAAAACTCCCGGATGGGGACCCTTTAACCAATAATTAATGTTGAATGTTTAATGTTGAATTTTTAATTGGAGTTGCTTTCTGCAATTAGGGCTTATCATTTTAATCATAAACGAGCAGCTGTTTCCTCTAAAGTTATCATCTTACTGAGAACGTCATTAAACATTCAAAATTCAACATTAAGAATTGCGAGGTACGAGCACTATAAAAGGCGAATGGAGCAAAGACGGGCGTCCTTACTCCATTCACTAATCAACCTAACCTAACCACCTAAATCAGTTCAAAGGTATACTTATTTTTGACATAAAAAGCACTAAAGGGCAAAAAAATAAAGAAATCAGCAGAAATGCCTTAAATCGTATAAGATAATCGGTCAGGAATGGAATACCAATTGGTGTCTTCCCATTGGTCCGTTGCAAAACAACAGGTCCAGGATAGAAGGATTTGCATGAAAATGCGGTTCGCGGAAAAGGACCTGGGGATACGGAACGCTTTTGAAACCATCAACCGTGCTGCTTTCAAAATCCACATTTCTGAAATCGGGTTCGCGACCGGAAATTGGCAGAAATTCTTCGGTTGTTTGCAGTTTGACGGTATAGTCGAACAAGCCGGCAATGGTTTCTGTAATCAGCTGATTGTAGCGAAGCAGACTGCGTTCACGCGTAAAGATCAATGCTTCTATTTCGCGGGAATAATGTTCAAAATAGGGCGCAGCCGAATAGGCACTTTTCAGCGCACGCCAATGATTGATGCGCCAATCATCACTTTCAACCACGAGGATTTCGTTCGTAAGACTTTTGGAGCCGTTTGGCTTTTCAACAGGAAGTGTTAAGCGCAGCGGGCCTTGGGATCCGAGAATAACGCAACGATTGCGAAAGGTTTGTTTCGGGAATGTATCCCAGGCTTCAATGCAGACATTTTTGTGCCGCATCAGGTGCTGAAAATATGCAATACTCCCGAAGTAAGCCGTCGGAAATAAGACCGCCATTACTGGATCGCCTTGAACATACGGTCGCCTCGAATGCCGTGCGAACCTTTGTGGAACCAAACGATTGATGCACGTCCCACGATATGATCTTCCGGCACAAAGCCCCAGAAACGCGAGTCGGTAGAATTGTTGCGGTTGTCTCCCATGAGCCAGTAGTAATTCATGGCAAAGGTATACGAGGTCGCTTTTTTACCGTCGATGAAGATTTCCGTTTTCGTTTCTTTCAGCTTGTGGCCTTCGTAAGCCGTAATAATGCGTCGGTACCAGGCAATGTTTTTCTTGGTCAATTTCACCGTCATACCTTTCGCCGGGATCTGGAACTTCTCAAAATCAGAAACTGTGTTGTTCACATTCGGATCGTTCGGGAAGTAGTGCATGTTGGCAAATTTATCCGCGTACGATGGGTTTTTGCCCAGGTCGGTGTATTGCGGTTCTGAAACCGTATCCAGTTTTACATGCGGGAAATCGCGTTTGAAACGCTTGAGCTTTTCCTTCGTTAGGAAAATGCGGTACATATTCCCGGCAGGATCGGTCACATAATCGCCATCGCTTTTGTAAAGCCCGTAACCACCTTCGTCTTCCGGTTTCTCCAGTAAATGGTACTTGATTTCTGTCAGTTCACCGCTTACGTTATACCCCATATTCTGATATTGGGCTACTTGTGCCGGTTTACCGTTCACATAGAGTACAGATTTTTTGATTTCAAGCCAGTCGCCAGGAATCCCCACACAGCGCTTGATGTAGTTCTCACGTTTGTCCACCGGACGGTATACCAACCCATAATGCTGGATTGCCGGTTCGCCTCCCTGGATATCACTTCTCGAGTAGGTTACATGGTCATTGGCCATGGATTCGTGCGCCATTTTAAGCCATGGACTCATGTCGCGCATGAATTTACCGAGCATATATTCCGTAAATTCTTCGTTGATCTTCGGGTTCATTGTTTCGCCCATTTTGGCAATCGAATCGGCCGGAATGCCTTGTTTGCGAAGCTCTGCAATGATGCGTTCGCTGATCTCGGTTTGTTTGGCCTGTCTTTCCATGTTCGTTACCGAGGTATTGAAGAAATACCAGGCTTCGTCCAGCAAAATCACGTGGTAGTCGTGCCCCATCAACCCATCAGGAACGCGCGGATCGAAAATGGACACATCACCGGAAGGATAGTTGAACACCACCACATCGTAGCGGTTTACTTTTCCAAAACCCGGAAGTCGCGTGTATTCGCACTTTTCGATCGTTGAATAAGAACGAACGTTGATCCATGGAATCGTGTTGTGTACCAATGGGAACGAAAGCGGTGTTGCCGGTACTTTTGGACCGTAAGCCAGCTTGTTCACGAACAGGAAGTCGCCTACAAGCAATGTTTTTTCCATGGAACCGGTCGGGATTTGGAACGGCTCGAATACGTAGGTACGAATAATACTTGCAGCTACCAGGGCAAACAGGATAGAATCGCCCCATTCCTTGAACTTCGACTTTTTACCGATTTTGGTTGAGCGGAAATTGAGGATCATTGCTACTGCGTGCCCGATGATCGGCAACGAAAGGAACAATACCAAATGGTCACCGTTTGCACGGATATTAACATCTTTCGGATTCGCCCAGTTGGTTTCGGGAATAGCTGCCAATTGCGAATTGTTGGCAATTTTCCAGAAGATCAGGTACGGAAAGAAAATTCCCTGCGCCGTATCGGCAAGGCTGTAATATCCAAAACGACGGATGTAACTTACATTGGCTGCCATCCACATAACGATATGCACACCCGGGAAGATCATCAGCAGTGACCACCACGGTTTTTTTGCACCGGCTTTGAAAGCATAGAAGTAGTTCAATCCCGGGATCATGGCTTTCCACGAAGCATAACCCAAACGTTCGAAACTCTTCCACCACATAGCAAGAAAAGGGTGGATGACGATCAGGAAGATGTAAAAATAAAGTGCGTTCATAAGTTATAAAGATAATACATCGCGCATTGTGAAGAGTCCTTTTTTATCCACAAGGAATTCTGCCGCTAAAACAGCTCCGAGTGCAAAGCCTTTTCTGCTGTGCGCTTCATGGGTTATGGTGATTGTGTCAATTTCTGAAGTATAGCGAACGGTATGTGTTCCCGGAACCTCCGGCAGGCGAATTGCGGTTACGCCCAATTGTTGGTTGGTCGTAGCAGGCGGTTCTCCAAGATTACAGATCCAGGAAGCATACTGATCGTTGTTCTGAACGATGCCGTCGGCCAGTACAACAGCTGTTCCGCTAGGAGCGTCGAGTTTTTGAATGTGGTGAATTTCTTCGATGCTTGCCGTGTATTCACGATGAGGCGACATCAGCTGCGCCAACCGTTCATTGAGCTGAAAAAAGATATTCACACCGATGCTGAAGTTGGATGAATGCAATAAGCTTCCATTGTTAGCTTCCAGTAAATCAATTACTTCCGGCAATTGTTCTTGCCAGGCGGTTGTTCCTACTACGATCGGTAATTGCTGTTTCATGCAAGCCTCAATGTGCTGGAAAGCAAGGACCGGCTGCGAGAATTCGATGGCAACATCGGCTAAATCAAGGTTTGCTGTTTCTATCGGGTTATCGGAGTTGACCCGGAAAGCAATGCTGTGGCCACGCTCCAATGCAATTTCTTCAATTGCTTTTCCCATTTTTCCGTAACCGATCAATCCTATTTTCATGCTTGGCAAAAATAAACAATCTTCAATGCGTTGGCGGGTTTTAACGAAAATTTAGTCGTATGCCGATCCCGGGGCTGTAATTCTGCAACAGCACCGGTTCAACGGACAACGACAGTTTTTCGCTGACATCAAACGAAACGAAATGTGCTTCCACACCCGCATCCGCGACATTTAACAAGTATACAAATCCGAATGCCAGGATGAACAGGTCACGGCGTTGACGGTGAATAGAGTAGAGCTGCAGTAAGCCGGTATCGTCGTACAATTCGAATTGTTCCGAAGGCGCGTTGCCTTTCTGCCGGCTTTCGTATTCGGTGCGTAAATCGTTTTTCAGAGTATTGTTGCGGATCATCAAATAACCTGTTGCGCCCAACCCTGAATAGATCAGCGGCACTTTCCAATAGGCTTTTTTCTTGCCTTTCGGCATAGCCAGGTGATTGTAGATTTGTCCTGAACCGGGAAGAACGGCCGAAAAAATGATCGCTTTCTTGATGGAATGCGTCGTATCTTTCTCTTTTGGAACAACCGCTGTGCTGTCTTGTGCCTGTACTTTCTGAAAGCACCAGCAGCTAAAGGCGATCAACAGCAATAAACGCATCCGTTTGTTATTTGTTCATCAATTCGATGATGCGGTTCAGATCCACTTCCGAAGAGAAATTGATGACGATTTTCCCGTTACCGTTGGCTGTTTTCTTAATCTCGACTTTCGAAGAGATCTTATCGCTCAGGTGGTGGCGGAAAACTTCCTGTGAAGTAGTAATTTCTCCGGCAGCTGTCTTCTTGATCGTCGGCAATTCAGCGGAACCTTTCGATTCGCCGGTACGGATCATTTCTTCAATTTCGCGCACTGATAACTGGAAATCGATCACTTGCCGGTACAATTCCAGCTGACGTGATTCATCACCAGCAGAGACGAGCGCACGAGCATGGCCCATCGAAATGATGTTATCGCGAACGCCGAGTTGAATTTCGGCCGGTAATTTCAATAAACGCAGGTGATTGGTGATGCTGGAACGGCTTTTTGAAACCTTCTGGCTCAACTGGTCCTGCGTCAGATCGCATTCGTCAATTAAACGCTGGTAAGACAACGCTACTTCGATTGAATTCAAATCCTCGCGCTGGATGTTTTCTACCAGTGCCATTTCCAACATGGTCTGATCATTGGCAACGCGCACGTAAGCGGGTACTTCCGTTAACCCGGCCATTTGTGAAGCCCGGAAACGACGTTCTCCTGAAATCAGCTGGTATTTGTCTCTGCCCAGTTTACGTACTGTCAACGGTTGAATGATCCCATGGATCGCAATCGAAGCGGTCAATTCTGCTAAAGCTTCTTTTTCGAAGTTGGTACGCGGGTTAAACGGGTTGGCTTCGATGGAAGAAACAGGCAGCAGGGCAACACCTCCTGTAAGCCCGGAGGTGGACTGTGACGTTGTAATATCGGTTGAAGCATTGTCAAGCAACGCACCAAGACCTTTCCCCAGAGCAGAACGTTTTTTTGGATTAGATGTCATTACCTACTTGAAATTGTTTATCGTTGTTTCCGATTTTAGTCAGATTATTTCGTTGCAATAATTCGCGCGCAAAATTAAGGTAATTTATCGAACCTTTGCTGGTTGCGTCATGCATCACGATGGTTTCGCCAAAGCTTGGAGCTTCACCCAGTTTGGTGTTGCGGTGGATGACCGTATCGAATACCAAATCCTGGAAATGGGTTTTCACTTCGTCGACCACCTGGTTGGCCAGTCGCAGACGCGTATCGTACATTGTCAGTACAATTCCTTCGATTTCAAGGTCGGGATTCAGGCGTCCCTGCACAATTTTGATCGTATTCAGCAATTTCCCCAAACCTTCCAACGCAAAGTATTCGCATTGTACCGGAACCATCACCGAGTCGGCAGCTGTGAGCGCGTTTACCGTGATCAGTCCCAATGACGGCGAGCAATCGATAATGATAAAGTCATATTGGTCTTTGATCTTGTCAAGCGCCTGCTTGAGCATGTGCTCGCGGTTCGGAAGATTGATCATCTCCAGCTCGGCACCGACCAAATCAATGTGGGAAGGCAAAATATCCAGGTTCGGATTGCTGGTTTCGATGATCAGCTCACCCGGGTGAACATCATTGATCAGGCAATCGTAAATATTGCGTGTGTTTTTGGGATCAAGACCGACACCCGAAGTGGCATTCGCCTGCGGATCGGCATCTACGATCAAGGTTTTATACTCCAACACGCCGAAACAACCACCTAAGTTAATAGCAGTAGTTGTTTTGCCCACACCTCCTTTTTGATTCGCAATAGCGATGATTTTGCCCATATTTTGGTAAAATTTGTGGTTAAAGATACGGTTTCCTGCCGACCTGAAAACAACGCGGAGCAGGTTTATTTATCAACCGGAGCGGTGTTAATTAATGATACAAAATCACTTCACACAGAAGTACGGATTTTTTTGCGCTTCAGACTGAAACAGGCGGTGCTTTAAGTTGGATGTTCTCCGGATCATCTTATGAAATAGAAAAATGATCAGGTGGTGATTCGGTAAAATGACAGGTGGAATTAATCTTGCATCGGTTGATTTTCCCGGATGGCTTGTAATTCGCGTGCTTTATCAATCACTTCCTGTAATCCTTCAATGAATTTATCGAAATCTTCCTTGTAGAGAAAAAGTTTGTGTTTCTGGTAGTTTTGTTTGCCATCGGTCTCACTTTTTTTGCTTTCGGTAAGTGTCAGATAATAATCCATACCACGCGTTGCTTTTATATCAAAAAAATAGGTACGCTTTCCGGCTCTTACGGATTTAGAGTAGACTTCTTCTTGTTTTTCATTCCCATTTTCAAATGCCATAAGGCGTAGTTTTTAGTTTTCAGTAGTCAACAAATATTATTTTTTTTTTCAAATAGGCAATTAATTCTACTGAAAACTTGGGTTTTAACTCAGAATTTTAAACGAAATTAGCCCGGTTAAGTTCATTATGTTCATACATAAATTGTTTCTATGAGAATACTCGTTTTCGGAATGATGTTGTTGTTCTTTTGTTTTAAACTCAAGTCCCAAACAATTTCCATGAGTACCGGTGGTGGAAATTTAAATAATGGTGCTTACAACTTAACGAATCTTTTATACGCCAATATTCTTGAGTCAACCGGGGCAAAAATGGTGAGGGTAAATTTATATCCAAATGACTATTGGGACTTTGCCAATGACGAGCCCAGAACAAATTATGCGGATTTATTGTTGCTTCACCTGGCCGAAAAAAATATCCGGGCTGTTTTTCTTTTTGAGCATTATGCATCCTTTGTTTCATTAGGTCAGCCGCTCGGAGATTATTCCAAGTGGCATCAAATCGGTGCTGCTTTTGCTGATCGATACCAGCCTGGTAGTGCTTTTTTTGCTTCTAATGGTTATCCAAATTATGGGGTGAGTTATTTTACGGCAATTAATGAGCCTGATATAGGTGGTTATATGCCTTTAACGATCGCTGACGGGCCTGAAAATTACCATGATGCCATAGAAGGATTGGCTGATGGAGTTCATAGTGTCAATAGTCAACTAAAAGTAATTCCAGGAGGTTTTGCCAGTGAGAACGCGGCATTAGATCATACATTGAATGGATTCGGAACAGCTATTGCAGACTTGTTTAATAACGGTAAGCTGTATGGTATTGATTTGCATACCTATAACGATGTTTCGTATGCTCCTATTTTAAAATATGATAATACCAATCATGAGCAGTTCATGGCATATTATGATTTTTATGAAGTCAAACAAGGGTGTGGGATTACAGCTGATATTAAGTTTTGTCCAACCGAGTTTGGATTCAAAGAAAATACTCAAAATATCAATGATGTTCTAGCGGCTAAACGACTTTTAACATGTATTTGGGGTAATCTGGGTGCTGTGGCGAATGACGGATTTTCACGTGCTACAGAATATGCGCTCATTTGGAACTTATATAATTCAGTTGTAGACGATCCGGTTTATGGTATGTGTTTAACTCAATCGCCGTATGTGCCAACATTGAAGGGGAAAACGTTTAATTTGGTTCTCGATTTAGCCAACGATATGGAATTTGTAAAACTCGACCCGTTTGACAGAGGTGAGTATATTTTGATTGGTTCAAACAAAAAAATGTGGGTTTTGCAAAACTATGACTTGTTGAGTTCAATTTATGGTTCAAGCTATACCATAAACCAAATTCCTGTCGAAACAGACTCCATCAAAGTGTATGATTGGCAAGGTGAAGTTAGTTCCATTCAATATTCTGGTGCAGAGTCCGTAACAATTGATGGTTTGAATGTAAACGAAACATACATGATCGTTGCCGAATCAAACACGCCATTAGCGAATTTAGATTTTGAAAAACAACAATTGAAAGTGTATCCCAATCCTGCTCAAAATGTAATCACATTGGAGTTAGAAAATGATTTCAGCCCTACTACAATAAGTGTTGTTAATTTGCAAGGAAAAACAATCATGCAGCAATCGTGGAGCGGAACGAAAAAATGTAATCTGGTAACAGGTAATTGGTCGCCAGGTATCTACTTTATCAGGTTGTTTGATTCAGTCAACAATGAAACCTTGGTTCGGAAAGTGACCATTAACGATTAGTCGCTTTTTTCAACAGTAAATTTAAAAGGGTGAAAGTTCAGGCAAAAGAACTATTCCGCTAAAATCGATTGGCCTATTTCTTCTTCGGTTTCTTCGGCTTCTTGCCGTTATCGAAAGAGATGGAAGTCCCTTTTTCCTTGCGATGCCCTTTTTTATTGTCCCAGGCATCCATCGCATTTTGAGGATCCTTTTTGGTGTTCTTCGGATCTTTTTTAGCCTCAGCAACTTCCGATTCGGTATCAGGTGTTACCGCAACATGCACTTCTTTGCTGGCAGGCGAGCCTTCCGTCGTAGGATCGACCCATTTGTAGGCCATTTCCGTTTCAACAATCTCTTCGGTTTTCGGGTTGATGGAGCGCACTTTTACCGTTTCAACATCCTTGTTGACGCCGATCACGTCTTCTACCAGCATCCATTTGTTGCCGTTGAATTCGTAAGCATCGTAGGACATATCCGGAACGTAATATTCGAAGAAACCTTCCATTGTGGGAGTTTCCGGTGAAAGGTGGTCAAACATAATGCGGTTCTGATCTTCATCCCAGCGCAGCGACATCACCGTTTTTTCGGAATGCTCCATGTACACACGCTTGCGGGTATCGTCACCGGCTTTAAACAACGGAGCGCCCAGTTTGAGTGAGTTCCCGGAGAAATAAAGCACATCGATGAGTTTGATATTGCTCGATGTCGTGTTTCCGTCCCAGCCAAGCAGGGTATAATACGTCTTGTTGTTTTTCTCGACAGGAATGATCTTGTAATACAAGGCGCCGTACCAGTTGTTGGCGTCGAGCACATCGTCGGTTCTTGCCGGAAGCATGAATGAATTATCCACCAGCTCGATCACTTTGTGTTCCGGTTTGCGTTCATCGCCTTTCAGTACATACGCAAAATAACGCTGTGACTGATCGTCTTGTTCAACATTCCAGGAAACGATGCGTACCAGGTTATCAGGACTGTTGATGATCCCGATTGTTTTCAGCTTCGTGAAATTATAGGTCAAAGCAGTCGGCTCGTTGAGCGTTTGCTCCATTTGCTTTTTGAATTGAGCGTTCCAGTTGTTCTTCGCATCGTCGTTCTTCGCCGCGCGCAATGAATCGAGCAGGGTAGCCAGCTCAGCTTCCTGCATTACAATCGCATCCTGGGCCACCAAAACGGTTGAGCCGAAGAGCATTGCCGAAAACAAACAAAGTACCTTTTTCATGTGTATCTGAACGCAATATACGATGATTCGTTACAAGTCCGGCGGAAAAAGTTCCTGTCAGACGTGCATGAAATCTTTCTTCGCGATCAATTCGTCTTCCGATTCACGGAAGTCAGGATCGTCGACACAGCAGTCTACAGGACATACAGCGGCACATTGCGGTTCATCGTGAAAACCGACACACTCCGTGCATTTATCGGAAACGATGAAATAAACGTCCATGTCTTTCGGTTCGAAAGGGGCGTCTGCTTCCGTTTCTTCGCCATTCAAGGTGGTGATCAATCCTTTCAAAGACGTACCGTCGGAATAGCGCCATTCCGCACCACCTTCATAGATTGCGTTGTTTGGACATTCCGGCTCGCATGCACCGCAGTTGATGCATTCGTCTGTTATCATGATTGCCATAGCTGAGACTCTTTTTTTCGAGTGCAAATATACGAAGCCTAAAACAATTCTTCGATCATTTTCGGCTGAATCTTTCGGGAAACTAACGTTAAACAGCTAATTTTGTCCCGTGAAAAAAGAGCAGTTAACAGATTTGTTTGGCAAATTGGGCGAATTATTCCGCGCCCTGGCACAAGATGCCGAATGGCCGGGTTTTGAAATCGGATTAACAGCAGATGAATACCGGCAATTCCGTGAGCTGATCGCCCGGGAAAATGTGCACAATCCCTGGTTTACAAAAGATTCGGTCCGTTTTGCATTGAATTCGTTGGCTGATATGTTGAAGCCTACCGTGTTAAAGCCATTTGCAGATCGGTATCCGGTGGCTGCAGCATCAAAACGGGTAGCGATCATTATGGCGGGAAATATCCCGATGGTGGCCTTTCACGACGTGATGTGTGTACTGCTTTCCGGTCATATTGCGGTTTGCAAGCTCAGCTCAAACGACAAGCACCTGTTTCCTGCGGTAGTAAACGTACTCCAAAAATGGAACCCGGAATTTGCCGGCAGAATCGAATGCCATTTGGGGCCGGTAAAAGAAATGGATGCCGTAATCGCAACCGGAAGCGATAATTCAGTGAATTATTTCGAGCAGTATTTTGGCAAGTACCCGCATATTTTCAGGCGCAACCGTACTTCTGTGGCAGTGCTCGACGGAAGTGAATCGCGTGAAGATCTGGAGCAGATGGGCAGCGATTTGTTCCGTTATTTCGGGCTTGGCTGCCGCAATGTGTCAAAGATTTTTATCCCACGCGAATTTAATACGGACCGCTTATTTGAGGCGATAGTTGGTTACGGCGAAATTGTCAACCACCATAAATACGCCAATAATTACGATTACAACCGCACGATCTACATGATGAACAGTATTCCGTTTCTCGACAATAATTTCTGCATTTTCAAAGAGGATGAAGGGCTGTTCTCACCGCTATCTGTCTTCTTTTACCAGCGGTATGATAAAAAGGAGGAAGTGACGCAGTTTTTGGAAACGCACAAAGATTCCATTCAAACGGTTGTAGGATCGGGTTTTCAGCCACTTGGAAAAGCCCAGTTGCCGGCAATCGATGATTTTGCGGATGGGATTGACACGATGGACTGGCTGGTGAAGATTTAAATTCCGTCGCTTCGATCAATTGCTTTTCTCAAATGCTTAGCTTTAAATCGAAATTTAAGGTCATGGCAAACAATACGTTTTTAATAGAAGAACGCAGCAGGGATCTGGGCAATTTCCTGGTAGGCAGATTATTGCCTTTCCGTGAAAAAAGACTGGTCGGCCCATTCTGTTTTATTGATCACATGGGGCCTTCTACCGTAGGAGAAGGTGTTTATTTCGATGTGGATCAGCATCCGCATATCGGCCTCTGCACGCTTACTTACCTCATGTCGGGGGAAATCGACCACAAGGACAGTACCGGAGCTGTACAAACCATTACGCCGGGTTCTGTTAACCTGATGATTTCCGGTAAAGGTGTAACGCATACCGAACGAATGCCGGAGCACCTGCGATCCGCGCCTGCACATACGATGCATGGTTACCAGGTTTGGATTGCACTGCCGGTTGAGCAGGAAGAGATGGAGCCGCAGTTTGCACATATTTCAAAAGATGCATTGCCCCGCTGGAAAGAAGATGGCTTTTCATTTGCCTTGGTGGCTGGGGAAGCTTTTGGCAGAACCGCCCCGACACCGGTGTTCTCGCCCTTGTTTATGGTGGATGTCATCGCTGAAAAGCCCGGCCGGCTTGAAATTCAAGGACAATTGCAGGGTGAAATAGCAATAGTTGTGGTGAAAGGAGAAGTGTTGGACGGTGAAACGACGATTCAGCAAGGACAAATGCTGGTCTCGAAAATGGAAGACGAGTGCGGGCTGGAAGTCACGGAAGGTACCCAATTGCTGCTTTTTGGCGGAAAGCCACTGCCGGAAGAGCGTTTTATGTACTGGAATTTTGTTTCCCACAGTAAACAACGCCTGGAAGAAGCAAAGAAGCAATGGCAGGAGCGTCGTTTTCCACAGGTTGCGGGCGATGAGACCTATATACCGATGCCGTAATCGGACTCGATAACCCCCACGTAATATTGCGAATTTACGTGTGATTAACTGGCACGTAAATTCGCAATATTACGTGCCTTCTTTTGAATGGAAAATCACCCCGCATTTTCATTGATCAACCGCACCAATTCCTTTGCCGGAACCACGCCCGACTGACGCCATTTGATCTGTCCTTTCTGAAACAGGATCAGTGTCGGGACACTGCGTACCTGGTACACCTGCGCGGCATGCTGGTTTTTATCGATGTCGATTTTTAATACCGATGCTTTCGGGCCGATCTGCTGTTTTACATCGTCCAGGATCGGGGCCATAGTTTTGCACGGTCCGCACCAGGTTGCGTAGAAATCGACCAAAACAGGCTGGTCGCTGTTGATGATCTCCTTGAATGTTTTCTTTTGCGGCATAATCCTTGGTTTACGTTCTTAAACAAAGGTAAGCCATCAGGTTAATTTCAATTTGCGGCCGGGTGCATTTTATAAATCATTAACTTCGTCTCAAACCATTCAATATGAAACAAATTCTTTTTTCATTCCTGGTAATGAGCACATTGCTTTTCACGGATTACAGCATGGCGCAAACCGCCAAAACAAAATCCGAAGCAGCTCCTAAAGCTCCCAAGACACCAAAAGCACCGAAAGGTCCCAAAAATGAAACATTGACCGGTACTTATCAATCCAAAAGAGGCGTAATGACACCTTTGAGCTGTTATTGCAGTAATGGTGGTATTCTTACAGTTGGAGAAAATGAAGTGAAAATTTGTTTTGATAAACTGGGCAAAGAACCGCAAGATTGCAAAACGATCATCGTAACCGGACATTACGAAACATTGTCCAACGATCCTGATGAGACAAGTCCGTGCGAAAAAGGAACGATGGAAGTATTTGTCGTCGAGAAGTTTAAATGCAAATAGTTTCCTCCGGAAGAGCTTGCCGAGTGTCATCCTCTGATTAAGAACGAAAAACCGAAGGTCTTTCCATGAATCTCAGTCGTGTTGCAAAACCAACGTGGGGATCCATGCAGGAAAGAGCGTTAATTTTCCATCATTTTGACGACGTGGAGTTTAGGAAAATTAGCGAATGACCTGCTAATGGAGCGTATGTTTTGCCAAGACTTGCATTTTTTGCTTACTTTTTGTTGCTATGGACAAAAAGTAAGAAATCTGATGTTATTAACAATTCCCAAAAAAGTTATTGACAATTTTTGTAACTATTGTTAATAACCTGCGTAATGAAGGCAACTATAAAGCCTTTTATTATGCGATTCGTTACCGTAGCTTTCAGTTTAGCCCTTGTTTCATGCGCCTTTGCAGGCGGGAACGAGAAGAAGTACACCCAGACAGAATATGTCCAGATGTGGGCGCCCGTTGCGGTTTCCCAGATGCAGACCTATAAAATTCCTGCCAGTATTACCCTGGCACAGGGTATTTTGGAAAGTGGCAACGGGAATTCCGAGCTGGCGAAAAAAGCCAACAATCATTTCGGGATCAAATGCCATGACTGGAAAGGTGATACCGTTTTGATGGACGATGACAAGCTGGGTGAGTGTTTTCGTAAATACACTTCGGCGGATGAGTCCTATAAAGACCACAGCTTGTTCCTTACAGGGCGTTCGCGTTATTCGAAATTGTTTGCTCTTCCAATCAATGATTACAAGGCGTGGGCGCAGGGATTGAAAGATGCCGGTTATGCGACCAATCCCAAATATCCTGAGCAATTGGTTGAATTGATCGAGCGTTTGCATTTGGATAAGTACGATGAGCAGGTTGCACCGGTAAACAACCAGGGAACGGAATTGCTGGCGCAGGAAATCGAAGATGCGCAAAAAGCGAACGAAAAGCCGGAAGAAAGCGCGAAAGCTTACCAAAAGCATACCGTAAAAGAGCATAAAAACAAGATCAATTACATTGTTGCCCGCAAAGGCGATACGTTCTATAAGATTTCACAGGAATTTAAACTGGGAATGTGGCAGTTGTACCGTTACAATGATTACGGCCCGAAAAAAGATCTGCTTGAAGAAGGCGATATCGTTTACCTGGAACCGAAACGTCATCACGCAAAAGAAAAAAATGCCACGTATACGGCTGCAAAAAATACTACGCTCCGTGCTATTTCACAAGCTGAGGGCATTAAACTGGAATCGCTGATGGATATGAATAACAGTGAATCCGCAGATGAAGTTGTTCAAAAAGGACAAAAAGTCCTTCTTCGTTAGTCGTGTACTGAAGAAGTTTTATTGTTGTTGTTTGTTTTGCGCCTGCGCTCTCCGGAGTAGCAGGCGCAGTGTTTTTTAGGGGACTTTATCATTGAAGCGCACATAATTAGCCTCCCACGAATGAACGAATAACCTCCGGTATTTATCGGAATATGTACAATTCGGTACGAATGATCCGCCCGATTCGGATTTCATCCGCCGGCGGAGATGGAAACAAAGTTTCCATCTATTCGCTCTAAATTCATATGTGATTTTCATTCGTTTATTCGTGGGAAAAATTTACAATACGTGAAAGCGTCAAAAGCTGAGTTTGGTTTTGTGGCTAGGATTTCAATGGTTTACCAGCTATTCTACCAACAAAGTATACTAATGCTGAATGAAATAACGGTTTAGTGAAAAGGTTAGGAATAAAAGAAAGTTTTGTTATTTTTGATCAAAACAGGCTGTATGAAACCCTCTAGCGAACTTTTCAAGCTGATCAAATCCCTGACCAAGTCAGAGAAACGTTTTTTTAAGCTGTCGTCTGCACTACAGGCAGGTGAGAAAAACTACCTTAAGATTTTCGACTACATTGAAAAGCAGGAGCATTACGACGAAGACGAACTCAAGGAAGCATTTTCAGGAGAGGTTTTTGTAAAACACCTTCCTTCGGAAAAGAATCATTTGTATCGTCTGATCCTGAAGAGTTTACGTGTGTATTACAGCGAGCAGTCGGCTTCGAGTATTCTGAAACAGGAACTCAAGAATGTCGAGATTCTCTACAACAAAGCCCTTTACCGTGAATGCGAGAAATTTGTGCAGCGCGCCAAGCTCGTAGCGAAGGAAAACGAGGAATTTTATTATTGGTATGAGCTGATTGCCTGGGAAAAACGCCTGCTGGAAGCCGCTTACGAAGAAGGAGAGTTCGGGCGCGACCTGGACAGCCTGGTAGCCGAAGAAGAAGAAGTGATTTCCAAACTGCGAAACGTGGCTGAATACCAGATTATTTATTCCAAGATCAACCTCATTTTCCGCAGCGGAGGCTTCACCCGAAACGAAGCTGAACGCAAAATCGTGGAAGATATCGCCGATTATCACCTGATCAAGGGCAAAAATACGGCGTTGTCGACCCGCGCGTCGTCGATTTGCTATTATGTAAAAGGTTTGTGTGCGGCCACGAACCGCAATTACGAAGATAGTTTCCAGTTTTTTAATCGCACACGTGATATTTTGGACAACAACCCAAAAATCAAGGAAGATCTCGGGCACCGTTATGTCGCGACACTTTCGCATTTGCTTCGCTGTTATATTGATAATCAGCAGTTTGAAGAGGCTGAACGCATGATTCAGGAATTGCGGGCGCTGGAAGGGAAAAAAGGCTTCAATTCCATGGATATTTCGCTCCGCATTTTTACGATTTCCTACAACTCGGAATTTTCGCTGAACCTGGCAATGGGGAACTTCCCGAAAGCAGCTCAGCTGATTACCGAAGTGGAACAGCAGATGACCGCTTTTTCCGACAAAATTTCCAAGGAACAATCCATTTTGTTCCAGTACAACAAAGCGTATACCTATTTCGGGATAGGTGAGTACAAAAAGGCGCTTTCCACGCTCAACGAGGTGCTCAACGATAACGAACAGCGGCTGCGCCAGGATATTTACAGCTTTTCCCGCATTTTCAACCTGATCATTCATTTTGAGCTTGAGAATTACGACTTCCTTGAATACGTGATCAAATCCACCAATCGTTACCTGTCGAAGCACGACCGTGATTACGAAATTGAAAACACGGTGATCCGTCATATCCGCAAACTGGCCAAATCGACCAACAATGCGCAGCGTACCGAGATCCTCGAAAAGATGAAAACCGAAGTGGACGAGCTGATGAAAGACCAGCAGGAACGGGTGATTCTGGAATATTTCCATCTCCCGGCCTGGATCGACAGCAAGCTCACAAAAGAAAGCTTCTCTGCGACCATCCAGAAATACCTCCGCTAAACAAAATTGTTTACACAAGTTGTAGTTCCCGCATATTAGTCATTTCGTCCCGGCCGACCGGGACGTTTTTTGTCCCCCACTAATGCACGAATTATGGCTCGCCTAACGGCCTCGCTTTATGCTAACAATGTATACTGACATCGGGTATGATCGTTAGCGCGTCCGTTAGGCGCGCAGAAAATTCGTACATTCGTGGGAAACGAAGCCTTTTCGTTGGCGCAGCCGACGAACCTGGTGGCGTATTCCTGTATCTGCAGGAAACATTGCAGATCGTTTTTCGCTACGCGGAATTTCCTAATTTTACAGCTTCATTCATAAACAGCATAAATTACAGCACAATCATGGCGCAGAAGTACACAACACGCGAAGAGGATTATTCGAAATGGTATAATGAATTGGTTGCGCGGGCAGAACTGGCAGAAAATTCAGGTGTGCGCGGCTGCATGGTCATCAAACCATATGGCTACGCGATCTGGGAGAAAATCCAGGCCCAGTTGGACAAAATGTTCAAGGAAACCGGTCACCAGAACGCTTATTTCCCGCTGTTTGTGCCCAAAAGCATGTTTGAGGCGGAAGAAAAAAATGCCGAAGGTTTTGCAAAGGAATGCGCAGTTGTAACGCATTATCGTTTGAAAACCGATCCGAATGATTCGTCAAAACTGATCGTTGACCCGGAAGCAAAACTGGAAGAAGAACTGATCGTTCGTCCGACCAGTGAGGCAATTATCTGGAGTACCTATAAAAACTGGATCCAGTCGTACCGCGACCTGCCGATCCTGATCAACCAATGGGCAAACGTCGTTCGCTGGGAAATGCGTACCCGTATTTTCCTCCGTACAGCCGAGTTCCTCTGGCAGGAAGGTCATACGGCACATGCCACGAAAGAAGAAGCGATTGCCGAAAGCGAGCAAATGCTGGATGTGTACACAACGTTCGCGCAACAATTCATGGCCATGCCTGTAATTCGCGGTCGTAAAACAGAAAGCGAGCGCTTCGCAGGAGCAGATGATACCTATTGTATCGAAGCGATGATGCAGGACGGAAAAGCACTGCAGGCGGGGACTTCACACTTCCTCGGGCAAAATTTCGCGAAGGCATTCGACGTGAAATTCGCGGATAAAGAAGGGAAACTGGAACATGTTTGGGCGACTTCCTGGGGCGTTTCCACGCGTTTGATGGGAGCCCTGATCATGACGCACTCCGATGATGACGGTTTGGTGTTGCCACCGGCGATTGCACCGATCCAGGTCGTGATCGTACCGATTAACGTCACTCCGGAAATTACCGAGGTAGTGGGTAACATCCAGTCTGAATTGCGTGCATTGGGCATTTCGGTTAAGTACGACGATGACGACAACCGCCGTCCGGGATGGAAATTTGCCGAATACGAAGCAAAAGGTGTTCCGGTGCGTTTGGCAGTAGGTCCGCGCGATGTGGCAAACGGAGTAGTGGAAGTGGCCCGTCGTGATACCAAGGAAAAATCCACGATGAACATCGATGGTATTGCCGGACAGATCAAGCAATTGCTGGATGAGATCCAAACCAACCTGTTTGATGCGGCATTGGCGCGCAGAACAGCCGGAATGCATACGGTAGACACGTACGAAGAATTCAAAACGCGTTTGGAAGCCGATGGTGGTTTTTACCTGGCCCATTGGGACGGTACGGCCGAAACCGAAGAAAAAGTGAAGAAAGAGACGCAGGCAACCATTCGCTGCATTCCATTGGATATTCCTTCCGAACCGGGTGTATGCATGGTTACAGGCAAGCCTTCTGCAGGAAGAGTGGTTTTTGCTAAAGCCTATTAATGTTGAATTTTGAGTGTTTAATTTTTAATTGCTTGCCCATTCAACATTAAAAATTCAACATTCAAAATTTTAAAAATCAGAAAATATGAGCGATACATTAAACCTCATCCAGGAATTGCTACAGAAAAAAGCGGCGCTGAAACAGGATATTTTCCAGGATACAAAACGCCACTTCGAGCGGTTCAAACAGCATTTGCTGGAAGAAATCGGAGTTCTTCGCCATGCCATCGTAGATGACCGTATTCGTCTGCATGTAGAATATAAAGGCGAGTTCCAGGTTGAAGTCTATATTGGCAGTGATGTATTGATTTTCCAGATGCATACCAATGTATTCGGGCTTCCCGAAGAACATGCGCTTTGGAAATCCGATTATCTCAAAGAAGACAAGGAACGCGGTTTCTTCGGTATCATCAACATTTACAACTTCCTGGCAGAATCGTACCTGAAATCGCGCCTGAACGACGTCGGCTACCTGATCGGCCGGATCTTCATCAATAAAGATGAAAATTACATGGTGGAAGGAAAGGGCCAATTGGGCTTTTTATTCCGCGATTTGACCGATACGCAGCTCAATGATTCGATCATTAAACATATTATTCATGTCGCATTCGTCTACGCGCTGGAATTCGATTTATTGACCCCGCCATACGAGATCGTGGCCAAAGCAACTGTAAATCAGATGCTCGAACAAAATTCCCGCGACCAGGTGTCTACAGGTAAGCGTTTGGGTTTCAAATTCTCTGCCGAAGACAAGGATATATTTTAGCAAAAAATGGCGTGGGTACTTGCATTTAGAAAAAATCCAAGTATATTTGCACTCCGAAATTCAAAAACGGCCCATTCGTCTAGTGGTCAGGACGCCAGGTTTTCATCCTGGAAACAGGAGTTCGATTCTCCTATGGGCTGCCAAGTTTTTTGGCCCATTCGTCTAGTGGTCAGGACGCCAGGTTTTCATCCTGGAAACAGGAGTTCGATTCTCCTATGGGCTGCAAATTTTGTAGATAAAAAAATTAATAAGTAGAAAATGGCAAATCATAAGTCAGCACAAAAGCGAATCCGTTCCAACGATGTTAAACGTTTGCGCAACAAATACCAGCATAAAACTACACGTAATGCTGTTCGTAAATTGCGTTCGTTGAAAGACAAAAAAGAAGCAGAAACGTTATTGCCTTCTGTAACTTCAATGTTGGATAAATTGGCGAAACGCAATGTGATCCACAAAAACAAGGCTGCAAACCTTAAATCAGGTTTGACTGTTTTTGTGAATAAACTGTAATCAGATTTAATTCGTATTAGAAGGGTCTTGTTCGTCTATGACGGATGAGGCCCTTTTGCTATTTTTACACAATCTATGTTGCTCAGGCTTTTTGTGTGCGGATGTATGCTGGTGTGCTTTGCTTTCTCAAGTGCGGCGCAATTTCCGTATTACCAGTATTTCCAGGATACACTGCGCCCGGGATACCGCATTTCAGGAAGTTTTGACAGCATTGATGTGAAACTGGGGGCTTACCAGTCAACACAGCCCAGTTTCTGGCGGCCTTCACAGGAAGTGTTCGATATCAGCCACATGTACAACACGCTTCCGACACAGTTGATGCCACTGCGTTTCAGCTCGATTCCGCATGTTGGTTTGCAGTATTCGTTTGGTTCCAATGCCTCACAGCGGGGAGCGCTTTCCTATACGCAGACGTTAACGCCCGGTCAGTTCATCCAGGTCGATTATAAACGCCGGAACAGCAATGGCGCCATTCGGAACGCAACTTACGAGTATAATCATTTCGAATTGGCGCATTTGGTAAGGCTGAAACGTTATGCTTCGCAAACCCGGATTTTGTTTGACGGCGTAGATAAAGGGACCAACGGAGGAATTTTTCTTGACAGCATCGATGATTTGCAGCCGATCGAGTTTTTCGCGGTGGAGAAAACAGATGCAGCTATCCGCTACCGGAATTTTGTACTCGACTGGCAGAATTATTTTTCATTTACAAAAGACAGCCTGATCAAAACCGGTTTGTACCTGGCCCCGCATTACGAAATCCGGAACCGCCGGTATACTGAAACAGGCGATATTGTTGCGATTTACGGCCTGGCTAACATTGATCCTGATGAAAGCAACGATTACTGGGAACGCACCGAAATAGGAGGAACGGCCGGTTATTTCTTCCAGACACGCGTTTTTTCAATCAACGGCGGATTGAAAACGAAGTATTGGGATTTTGACAACCTGTCGGTGAAAAGCGATACTGTTGAAGCCGGTTTGGTAAGCGATGTCGCTATTCAGCTTCGCAGCCGTTTGCAGCTCAAAGCCAGCGGGGCGTATACGTTTGTGGGCGCTGCAGGTGAAAAATCGCTGGATGCGCACCTGTATTTCAAACCGAACTTTGCCGATTTCAACGTGCGGTTCCTGTTCAACGAGCTGTTCCCGACCAACGACCAGCGGGCTTATTTCTCCAATACGCTCAATTACAGCTGGCAAACCAAAACGCTGATCACGACGACCGGACTGGAAGCAACAGTGAAATCGAATAGCCGGAAATTGCCGCTGAAAGCAGGGTTTTCCTTCAAAAATGTGCAGAACAACCCGTTCTTCTCGGGTACCGGCTGGCGACAGGACACATTGACCAATCTTTCCTTCCTGTCGGCTGATCTTCGTGCCGATCTTTCCTGGTGGAAACTGTTTTTCCAACCGATGGTGCGCGTTCAGCAAAGCAATTTCAACTATGTTCCGACATTCCAGGCTTTCGCTCGTTTGGGCTTCGATGGTTACCTGTTCAAAGCGAAGAAACTGCGTGCTACAATCGGAACAGACATTGGCTATACGACCGCTTTTAATTTACTCGATTACGCGCCGCAGGTAGACGCCTACATTTTACCGACTGGAACATCATTGGCCACTCAATACGCTGCCATGCCGAAATTGCACGCGTTTACACAATTCGAGCTGGGCTTTTTCCGCTGGTATATTCGTGCGGAGAACATCGAGCAGGCTTTCGTGAAAACGATCAACCAGGAAACGCGCGGTTATCCCGTGGTGCCGTTTCAGCTGAGATTGGGACTTTCGTGGGACCTGTTTAATTAATGTTGAATTTTGAATGCTGAATGTTGAATGAAGTTTTTCGTTCTAAAACAAAGTTTTGAGTCCTATAATCAGATATGAAATTTTCACCAGGAGCCGCATTCAACATTAAAAATTAGGCATTCAAAATTCAAACGAGCTCTGCTCGTTTCCTGATGAGTTTAAACGACCAATAAATCAAATTCAGCAGCAATCCCATAAAAAAGGTTACGCCCCACGTTCGCGGATGATCGAAGGGATGAATGAAGCGGTCGCCGACATCTCCTAATAACGCTCCCGGCCGATGCAGAATATCCCAACTGTTCCAGCGCAGGTAGCGTCCGAGGTAAATGCCAAAAGCACTCAGGAATAAAAATCCGCTGATTAAAACATTGAGCAATTGTCCCGGGACCATCGGACGAAGGATTTTCTCCATGTCCCACAGGCTCAGGAATCCGAAAAGCAATCCTGTCCAGGCGAAGGATAATATCAGCACCAGGTCAAACCACATAGGCATGGCTGATTCTTTGTGCAAGTGGAACAAATCGGTGAAAATATAAGGTGCGTTCGGGAAAAATAGCAGCCAGGCGCCCATTAACAGAAACACCATGATTTTCCGTTGCTGCAAAGCCGGATTGATGATCATTAAACTCGAAAGCGCCCACGGGATGAAGGCCAGGAACAGGTTCCAGTTGAGGAAGAGGAACATAGGCGAATGGGTACAGCTGACGCGGAATACGTACAATCCGAAACAGAAAGTGGTCATGACGAACAGCAGGATGCTTTCGTTCAGGCGGTCGTGTTCTTTAAGCCGGGCAAGCATAAGCGATGATTTTAGGGATGAAAACGATGAGTCCGACAGCAAGCGCGGTCATTGCGCTGATCAACACGGCTGCGGCGGCCAGGTCTTTTATTTTTTTGATGGAATCATGGCGATCGGGCGAAACAAAATCACAAAGGCTTTCGATGGCCGAATTGACAATTTCAAGCGCGATCACGAACCCGATCGCAAAAGCGATGGCGATCCATTCATACAGCGAAATTTGGAAGAAGCATCCGAGGCCGATTGCAACAATCGCAGCGCCAATGTGGATCCATGAATTATGTTCTTCGCGCAACAAAACACGCAAGCCATTGAAGGCATAGCGAAAACTACCGAATCGTTTCGATGCTGAGAAGCGTTGTTGCTGTTTGCTCATAGGACTTGCAGGGTTTGTTGAATTGCCCCGGCAAGTTAACGATAGACATGGAAAAGACGTATGCCGTTAAGATCAATTAACAATTTCCTTCGGGCGATGCCGCTTCACAATCGGTTCCAGGTCGCTCCATGCTCCGCCATTGTATACGTGTTTGAAACCGCGTTCTTTTAGCAGTGATTCCACTTTCACGCTTCGTAAACCGTGAGAGCAGCAGGTAATGTAGGTTTTCTTCCGGTCGAGCTCGGTGTATCGCTCGCGTATGGTTCCCAATGAAATATTGACCGATCCGTCGATGTGTCCTCTTTCGTATTCGGTTTCAGTGCGAACATCCAGGATAACGGCGCCTTTGGCAATCAGTTTTTCGAGTCCTTTGTCTGTTGTGGCAATGCGGAACGTTCTGTAGGCCAGGTAGACGAACAGTATAACAGAAGCGGTGATCAATGCGGCTTTCATTGCGGATCGTTTAGTTTTCTGAAAATGCTGTAATCGATGTAAAGCGTGCCGAATGGGATAAAACACGCAAGGATAATTTTCCAGGTCGTGGTTTTGAATTGCCATTTCTGCTCAACCCCAATGCTTAGGGTGTTGAGCATGAACAGGATGAAAATTCCGCCATGCACCGGTCCTAATACCGTGGAGAGTTCCGGAATGTGGTAGAAGTATTTGAGCGGGACCGCAACAAATAGCAGGACCAGCAATGAAATGCCTTCGAGGAAACCAAGCAGCCGGAGCCGGCCGATACGGGTGTTGAAGAATGGTGTCATAATTTATCGGAATAAAGGGCGATGAGCGAATGGAGAGAAAGGCCACGGGATGGCGATTAACAGAATGATCAGCGCAATTCCGAACCAGCGAAGCATTGTTTTAAATTTCTCGGGATCGGTTTGCCTGCGTTTGGCCAGTGCCGAACCGATGGTGATCATGACAACAACGGTGATCATCAGCAGAAAATGGATCAACCCGAAAAAAGCGATCTCGATGTGTTGTATGCCTTGGGAAAAGTTCCCCCAGAAATAGCTGACGGTTGGACTTTTTACATACAAAATGATCCCGATGATCAGCTGGATGTGAAATAGGGTAGCTGTCCAGTGACGGAAGAAATTATCGGTTTTGGAAAACGGGCTTTGGGTTTTAATTCCACGCCAGGCAAGGTAGATGGAATAAAGTAAAAAGGCTAAAATCAACCATCTTAACCAGGAATGATAGAGCGTAAGCGTTTCGAACATCGTATGGTGTTTACGATGCAAATATATAAAACATACTAATTAGTATGTTTTTAAAATGAAGATTATTTTAAGCCTTCCAAATAGCGCTTCAATTCCTCTAAATAAGGATAATAGCTGTCTTTGTTGTTATCCAGTTTCCCGAAGCTGCGGATGCCCCAGTAGCCCGACATGATAAAATAGGCTGCTTGTTTCACATTCACTTCAGGGTTTACATTCCCGGTACTTTTCCCGTTTTCCAGTACTTGTTCTATAGTGTGTTGCCACTGATAAATGATGGAAGAAAGCGCTTCGGAAAAGGCACTGTTCCAGGGCGTCATTTCCTGCGTCAGGTTTCCGACCGGGCAGCCATGTTCGACTGTTAGGAAGGGATTTTCCAGCAGCAGCGCTTTCGTCATGGTAAAAATATCGCCAAGCGGGTCAGTGCTCCCCGATAACGGTTCGATGAATGATTGCTGCATGGTCGGGCGCACAATTTCCTCGATGATCGCCAGTCCCATTTCGTCCTTTGTTTTGAAATGGTAATAAAAAGCACCTTTGGTAACCTTTGTTGTGGCAATGATCTCATCGATACTGGTGGTTTGGTACCCTTTCGTATAAATCAATTCGAATGCTTTTTGCAGGATCATCATCCTGGTTGCCGCTGCTTTGCCCATAAAGATCAACTCTGTTGAGTGCTAAAGTAATGGATTCTTTGGTAATCCTGCAAACGCCTTTTAGACAGTGTCCCACATAATCGTCAGGTGTGTATTGTAACAGTTGCACATGTGCAACTTCTTTGCGGCCTTTGCTTCTTTGCGTTGATTTATTTGCACCGCAAAGAAGCAAAGAACGCAAAGGTTAGTCCGCTACAGGTGGACTATTGGAGTAATCAAAATTCTAAACTTAAAGATTGTAAATACAGACAAAAGCTTTCATCCTGTGGGAGACAAAAACACCTGTATTTTGGTGCGTGACATTTTACTATATTTGACCCCAAATAAAAAACAGCATGGGATTATTGGACAATAAAGTGGTGTTGATTACCGGAGCTTCGCGCGGAATTGGGAAATCAATTGCCGAGGAATGTGTGAAACAAGGTGCAACCGTTGCGTTTACCTACCTTTCTTCCGAAGAAAAAGCAAAAGCGCTGGAGGCAGAATTGTCGGCCAATGGCGGTGTTGCCAAAGGATTTAAATCAGACGCAGGTGATTTTGAGCAAGCCCAGCAGTTGGTAGACGATGTGGTTGCTGCTTTCGGAACGATCGATGTATTGGTAAACAACGCCGGAATCACCCGCGATACCTTGTTGATGCGTATGACCGAGCAGCAGTGGGATGAAGTGATCAATACCAACCTGAAATCGGCATTTAACCTGACGAAAGCCGTTCAGCGACCAATGCTGAAAGCACGTTCGGGTTCCATTATCAACATGTCTTCGGTAGTTGGTGTGAGCGGAAATGCGGGCCAGGCAAACTATGCAGCTTCAAAAGCAGGTCTGATCGGCTTCACAAAATCGGTAGCACAGGAATTGGGCTCGCGTAACATTCGTTGCAATGCTATCGCTCCGGGCTTCATCGAAACAGAAATGACCGGCGCTTTGGACCAGAAAGTGGTAGAAGAATGGCGCAATTCAATTCCGTTGAAACGCGGTGGTTCCCCGAAAGATGTGGCAGATGCTACAGTGTTCCTTGCTTCGGATATGTCGGCTTATATTACAGGACAAACCCTGCATGTGTGCGGCGGAATGTTGATGTAATCAATTAAATATGGAAGGAAAGCGCGTCGGAAACGGTGCGCTTTTTTGTTTTAGTTAGCGCAAATCTGGAGCATATTGCTGTCCCGTAGGGACAAAATATGGTAGACAAATGTATATCGTTAAGATCAATTACCCCGTAGGGGTAAAACTATAAATTCCGGATTATTTCTTGCCCTTGCTCAAAAACGGCCATTTGATCCGTTCGCCGAAATCAAGGAATTTCTTCAGCAAATCGAAGTAAAGTGCGATGATCAATGCAACGGTCATTAACCATAACACAATTACGTTTGCCCAGAATGTATCGATGCCCACTCCAAAGAAGTATTTCTTATGCGCATAAAATGGTGTATCCAGGAAACGTGTGCCGACAGGGTCGATGTATAACGGATCGTCTTTTTGGATCAATTCATCCTCGGTAATGAGAATTTTCTGCACTTCGGTGCGGTTGGTCACCAAATCCTGCAAACTTTCATTCATGAATTGATTCTGGCTTAACTGGAATTTTTTGTCGCCGAGTTTGGCAATGTACGTATCCAAACTATCCGAGTAATCGTTGTAGGTTTTGTTATACTGCTTTTTCATCATGTCCAGGAACGAACCGATGTTGACCTGGGCCGAACCACCGCCCGGAACACCTTTGTGCAGTTTTTCCAATGATTCGATACAATCTTTGCATTCCAGGTTGGCCCAGCGTTCCGTTTCCTTGTTGATCTCATTGATCAGGATGCGTTTGGCGTGCTCAAAATCCGCAAAGCTGGTTTTTTTGTTGGCCAGCAGGTTGAGCTGGTTTTTCATTTCCGGCAACCAGTAATCGCGTTTCCAGCCACTCGCGCTTTTCAACTGGTTCCATTCAAAGAGTTTTTCTTCGTGGTAATTATCTTTCGATTGTGTTACCGCCAATGCTTCATAAGCCCAACGAGACGCCATCGCATTCCCGATCCACGGAACTTCATTCGTATGTGAGAAAATAGGGTGGAGCTTGTCGAATTTCACGATCACACCGCTGAACAGCAATTGCGGAATAATCAGCAACGGAACGGTGATGTAAATCACTTTAGCCGAATTGAACGCCGATGAAATGTTGAGTCCCAGCACATTCGCCATACACGAAGTGGAGAACAACACCAGCCAGTATTGCCACCACAATCCCTGGATTTCAAGGATCAGGTTTCCGAACAGCACGAAGAACAGGGTCTGGATACCGGAAATGATGAACATGATCGAAATTTTCGACCACAAATAGCTGGCGCGCGATAAATTCAGGAAACTCTCGCGTTTCAGGATTTTTTTGTCTTTGATGATTTCCTCTGCAGCAACCGTCAATCCTAAGAATAAGGCCACGACAACCGAGATAAACAGGTATTGCGGGATGTTTTCGTTTTGATAGAAAACATATTCTGAATTGCCGTCGGCACGGTAGTTGAAAAATTTCACGAAAAATGCCAGGATCAGGGCCAAAACCGGCGCTTCCAGCATATTGATGAACATGTATTGTTTGTTGGCCAGCTTGCTCAGCACATCGCGGATAAAGAACACCCGGAATTGCGCCCATTTGTTGGCAATCTTGGAACTTCCCTTTACCGGATCGAGCTGTTCGCCGTTTTCGTGGACAGTGCTGTTTTCCAAAAACCGCTGGTTCCATTCTTTCGGTGAAACTTTTCGGTATTTGGTCTGGTTTCCGTATTCGTCGACTACTTTCGACTCGATGATATTAAAGATCTGTTCCGGGTTCACATTACCGCAAATCGGGCACTCGCGCTCATTGGCATTGGCATGGTGTACGTGTGTTTTGAAGTAAACCACCGCATCGATCGGGTTTCCGTCGAAAATCGGGTAACCGCCCTGGTCAAGGATCAACAGCTTGTCAAACATCTTGAAGATATCCGACGAAGGCTGGTGGATGACCACGAAGATCAGTTTTCCTTTCAGGGCCAGCTCTTTGAGCATGTCCATGATGTTCTCCGAATCGCGCGATGATAACCCGGAGGTGGGCTCATCGACATATAAAACAGCCGGTTCGCGGATCAGTTCCAGGGCAATATTCAAACGCTTTCGTTGTCCTCCGGAAATCGTTTTTTCCAATGGACTTCCTACTTTCAGGTTGCGAACTTCGTTGAGCCCGATATTCGAAAGCAGGTCGATAACTTTTTTCTTGATCTGTTTCTCTGACAAATCATTGAAACACAATTTGGCGTTGAAATACAGGTTCTGGAAAACGGACAATTCTTCAATGAGCAGGTCGTCCTGGCTCACAAAACCGATCACACCTTCCAGCTTTTCCTTTTCGCGGTGGAGGTCAACGCCGTTGATGGTCACCGACCCGAACGTAGGAGTGTAATTTCCGTTCAGAACATTCAGGAAAGTTGATTTTCCGGCACCGGAACCACCCATGACACCAATAAGTTTACCGCTTTGTTCGGCAAAATTGATTTCATGCAGCCCGACTTTTCCACCTTTAAAATGGAATTGCAGGTGATCGACCTTGAAAGAGATCTTTTCGCGGGTTCCGTCGCTTAGAAAACGCGAAATTACGTCACTATAATAAATAGGCGCACTTTTGGTAGTACGGATCGTGGAACCCTGGTTCAGAATGTGGTTCCGTTCGTTGGAAACGATCTGTCCGTTGAGCGCCAGCTCGTCAGCACCGAAATGACGGAAGAACAAAATGTTGATACTCTCCATCCGGATGATCCGGATTTTGCCTTCCAAACCTTCGAGTGGCAGAAATTGTGCTTTTTCAAGCGTCATTTCACTTCCCGAGACATATAGGAACGGTTCTTCGTCGAGAATGGTCTCGATCGGTGCTTCAATGAATTGTTTTAAGTCAAGGTATTCTTTTTCTGAGATGTTGAACGATTCGGCCACCGTGTGAACGAATTCCTGCTCCTGTTCCTGTACCTGGTCATTGGCGTGGATAAACTCGAAAATACGGATCAGCACGATCATTTTCTGGCGCTGCGTCAGCTCCTCATTGATCTGCGAACAGATACGGAGCACTTTCACCGAGTTTACGGAGGTACGTTTGCGCTCGCCGTCTTTTTTGCTGGTACCGTTGTGGTGGACGAGCAAAAATTCGTCGAACAGCTGGATGTATTTCTGAATCAGCTCATTGTTGAGCTCCGAACGCAGGAATCCTTCAATGATCCGCCGTCCGTTGGAACTTTCAATAGCTTCTTTGGTAGTGTCGGTAACTTCATCAACTTTTGCAATAATGGCAAAAAGCTGCATCAATGCACGAAGTATACGTTCACTCATCGGTCGTTTCTTTTAGTGGGGTGGGAACCTAAAGATTAACGTTTGAAACCAATCATCATAACCGCACAACCGGTCACTTTTTTGTCCATGTCCAATTCGGTAGAGATTACAACCGGAATGGTTTTCGGAACTTTGAAATCCCAGTAGGTACTGTTTTTGTAGTTTTTATTGGTAAACAACAGGTTTCCTTGCGTATCGGTTACCGTGAAAATAACATAGGTATCATCCTCACCGGCAGTAGCTGCAATGCGGTAAGTTGACCCACCGAAGAAAGTGGTTTTGAATTCTGCTTTTTCGCGGTCGAGGAAAGCGGTGTAGACCTGTCCGTCGGATACAAAATTGTTGTTTTCCCCTTTCAGGTGCTTTTCACACGCTTTTACAAGTGATTCACAATCCTGCGCGTAAGACATCGTTGTAGATGCCGCTAATAATGCGATAATAACTGCTAACTTTTTCATAAATGCGTGTTTAAGCTGTAATTTTTTGACGGATAGAAGTGATTTTGCCGTTGATTGATTTCAACAAAGCAGCATCCATTTTCACGGTTGTTTTGTGACGTAGTGTCGTCAATTTTTTGCTCGGCTCGGTTTTCGGCTGTACAAACTCGTATTCGATCACGATCTTTTCAAAATCAACCATCAGGTCTTTCATTTGAGCGATCAGTTCATCATTGCTTCCTTTCTTGTTGTATTTGTCCAGGATATCAATGATAGTTGCCAGTGTTTCGCGCTGCTCGCCGATACGTTCGGTGATTTTATTGTTTTTCCCGTCAGGATTGATTGCACAGGCCAGGTACAAAGACTCAACCCATCCTCCGACAAGGATCAGCGACGAAACGGCTTTACGATCATTTGATTTCAGGAAGTTATCCGATTTCTTGAACGCATCGGAAACGATCACCATCATGGAATCCTGGTTAGTGCTATTCTTTTCGAAACGTGACATGAAGTCTTTGTCGAAAGCACCTTCCAAGCCTAGTTTAGACGTTAATTTCTCAATTGTAGCAAGGTATTTCAACGAAAGGCTGTTTTGCTTGTAGATGGCCAGGTAGCCGAGATCGGTACCATAAATCCCAAGGTTGAGCGCACGTTTCATTTCCGTGCTGTAGTTTTCTACATTATCAATACTGTTCAGGTACGATTCGTTGAAAGGTGCATTGGCTTCCTGGAGCAACATCGCTGTTTGCATCGGTGAAGGAATACTGAAGATCTTCCCGTCGAAGTTGGTGTTTAACGAACTATTCGGGTCCAATACCTCTTTTGCTACTTCCGGCTTATCGTCATTTGAGCCACAGGCGGTCATGATTCCTGCCAGTGCCACACTTGCAAAAATGACTGAGAACGTTGAATTCATAGAGTAGATGTTACAATTATTTATTGTGTCTAATTCGCGACTAAAATATACAAAAATCGATACGCGCAAGGCTATTTGTTAATAAAAGTGAATAACTAATGTGTATTTAACCCGTTAGAGTGAGCGGCTGATTTCTTACTACATTTGCGGAAAGCAAGAAGACATGAATATCCGTCCGAGAAGAAACCGTAAGAGCGCAGCAATCCGTTCCATGATCGAAGAAACTAAATTAGGCGTTGAACACCTGATATACCCGGTTTTTTTACAAGACGGAAAAGGTATTAAGCATGAAATCAGCTCGTTGCCGAATAATTTCAGGTGGAGTCTTGATCAGCTGTTACCCGCTTTTGAAGGCTGGATGGAATCGGGAATTCGCACCTACGATCTGTTCCCGGCAGTAGATGAGCATTTGAAAGATGCAGTCGGCTCGTACAGCTACGCAGATGAAAATTTCTACCTGCACGTTATCCGTGAGCTGAAAGAACGTTTCCCGGAAGCGGTTTTAATGTCGGATGTAGCGCTCGATCCGTATTCTTCCGACGGCCACGACGGTTTGGTGGAAAACGGGAAGATCGTGAATGATAAAACACTTCCGATTTTAGGGAAAATGGCCGTTGCCCAGGCGCAGGCAGGAATCGATATCATCGGTCCGTCGGATATGATGGACGGCAGAGTGGGCGTGATCCGCGATGATCTTGACGAAGCCGGGTTTACCGATGTTTCAATCATGTCGTATACCGCGAAATATGCCAGCGCATTTTACGGTCCTTTCCGCGAAGCGTTGAATTCTGCCCCGAAATCGGGCGACAAGAAAACCTACCAGATGAACCCGGCCAACAAACGCGAAGCATTGATCGAAGCGGAGTTGGATGTTGCCGAAGGAGCCGATTTCCTGATGGTGAAGCCTGCTCTTTGCTACCTCGACGTGATCCATTTACTAAAAGAAAATTTCGCCCAGCCAATTACGGCCTACAACGTGAGCGGCGAATGTGCGATGGTATATGCTGCGGCAAGAAACGGCTGGCTCGATTATGAGCGTACGATGATGGAAATGCTGCTGAGCATCCGTCGTGCCGGCGCCGATGGTATTCTGACGTATTTTGCGCCCGATGCGGCTAAGCTGTTGAAACCTTGAATTATGAATTAAAGAATTATCAATTATAAAGCGGCCACCTTGATAATTCTACAATTGATAATTTACAAAGATTCGTCATCTTTGTTTAAGTTAAAACCCGATAACCCAACAAACGATGATTAATTTCAAGGAACTATTCAAGAACAACGAAGAGTGGGTGGCGGAAAAGCTTTCCATTGATATCAATTACTTTGAAAAGCTCGCCAAAGGCCAGTCTCCCGAGTACTTATACATCGGTTGTGCTGACAGTCGCGTAACAGCCGAAGAGCTTATGGGCGCTGAACCGGGCGAAATTTTCGTGCACCGGAACATTGCTAACCTGGTGATCACTACCGATAATAACGTGAATGCCGTTGTTCAGTATGCAGTTGAGTTCCTGAAAGTGAAACGTATCATCGTTTGCGGACATTACGAATGCGGCGGCGTGAAAGCAGCAATGAACCCAAGCGATATGGGGCAGTTGAATTCGTGGCTGCAAACATTGCGCGACGTATACCGTTTTCACCGTACCGAACTGGATGCAATCGAAGACGAGCAGAAACGCTTCGACCGGTTGGTGGAATTGAACGTACTGGAGCAATGCCTCAACGTGATCAAGATTGATCATGTGCAGCGATCCTGGTACAGTACCGGTTATCCGTCTGTCCACGGCTGGGTGTTTGACGTGCGCACCGGAAAACTGATCGACCTGGGACTGAATATGGAGAAAGAATTTGCCGAGCTCCGCGGCATTTATGATTTGAAACCTTTAAACAAACAAATATGATTAGAAAAGCAACAGCCGTGTGGAACGGTTCAGGAAAAGAAGGTAAAGGTCACTTGACCACTCAGAGCACTGTTTTATCCAAAACACAATATTCATTCAACTCACGCTTTGCCGAAGGAGTGGGAACGAACCCGGAAGAATTGATCGCGGCTGCTCATGCCGGATGCTTTACCATGAAATTAAGCTTTAACCTGGGCGGAGCAGGCTTCGAACCGACAGAGTTGGAAACAACCTGTGCGATCACGTTCGAGGATGGTACGGTTACCAAATCGCATTTGACGCTCAAAGCAAGCGTTCCGTCAATCAGTGAGGATAAATTTGCCGAGCTGGTAAAAGATGCTGAGCAGAACTGCCCGATTTCGAAATTGTTGAATACCGAGATTTCAGTGGAATACTCTTTGAATGCCTAATTCTTAATGTTTAATTTTTAATTGGAATCAGGATTAGAAGTAGAGACCGAATTAAAAATTAAGCATTCTAAATTAAAAATTGATTGCTAAATCGATTTGTTTACTATTTTTGCCCCATGAAAATGACGCAATTATTCCATCATCATCATCGTTTGCTCTGCTAAGTGCATTGGTGAGATGATTGTATCCATACAAAATTTTAACCCGCTTGGCATCCAGGCGGGTTTTTTGTTGTCATTTTCGTTCGATCTACAAGTCCTTCCCGGGTGTCAGGCACAAACTAAAAAAAATGAAACGCTTGATTATCGCATTGCAAAAGTCGGGGAGGCTGCAGGAAGGCTCGCTCAAACTCCTGCGTGAATGCGGACTGAAAGTTGATTACCGCGAAGGACAGCTGAAGGTCATTACCGCCGATTACCCGGCCGAACTGCTTTTTCTACGCAACAGTGACATCCCGCAGTATGTGGCCGACGGTGTGGTGGATTTGGGGATTGTAGGCTCCAACCTGCTCGAAGAAGACGAAACACCGGTTGAGGTGGTACTGCCGCTCGATTTCTCCAAATGCCGCGTGTCGTTTGCCGTTCCGAAAAATTCGGATATTCGGAAAACCACTGACCTGGCCGGGAAACGCATCGCTACTTCGTATCCGAATACAGTGCGGAAATTCCTGGAAAAACAAGGAGTGGAAGCGGAAATCCACACGATTTCAGGGTCCGTGGAAATTGCTCCGTCGCTGGATCTGGCAGATGCGATTGCAGATATCGTTTCGACCGGGAATACCTTATTCCAGAATAACCTCCGTGAGCTGTTCCCCTTTTTGGAATCGGAAGCTGTGTTGATCAAAGGAACGAATTTCGATCCCGAAAAGCAGGCTTTGCTGGATCAATTGGTGTTTCGCATTCAATCAGTGCTTGCCGCCAAAGACAATAAATACATTCTGCTGAATGCTCCCGATGATCAGCTGGAAACCATTTGTGCAATTCTTCCCGGGATGAAAAGTCCTACGATCTTACCACTTGCGACGAAGGGCTGGGTGAGCGTTCACTCGGTGGTAAAGCAAAAAGAAACCTGGAACATCGTGCAGCAACTCAAAGAAGTCGGCGCGCAGGGAATCCTGGTGGTCCCGATCGAAAAAATGGTGATCTAACTTAACGAACAAAATCATGAAAATTCTCATAAATCCATCGGATAAAGTACTGGCAGAAGCGCTGAAACGTCCGAAACTGGGAGAAATACAACTCGAAGAAACGGTGAAAACTGTCTTTCGGGAAGTTGAACAAAACGGTGATGCGGCATTGTTTCGATTTACCGAGCAATTCGATGGGGTACAGCTCGACAAGCTAAAAGTTTCCGAAACTGAGATCAGCCAAGCCGAGAACTTACTGTCAGCATCCCTGAAAAAGGCCATTCGTATTGCGGCTGGTAATATTGAGCGTTTCCACGCTTCACAGCAGCAAACGGAAGAAATGATTGAAACAATGCCTGGCGTTACCTGTTGGCGCAAAGCTGTTGCGGTGCAATCGGTAGGATTGTACATCCCGGGCGGAACGGCACCGCTTTTTTCGACAGTGCTTATGCTTGGAATTCCGGCGAAAATTGCCGGTTGTCCCCAACGCATTCTTTGCACGCCTCCGGCAAAAGACGGAACGGTTCACCCGGCTGTTTTGTTTGCAGCCTCGGTTGCAGGGATCAACGAAATCTACAAAGTAGGTGGTTCACAGGCTATCGCGGCGATGTCACTCGGGACAGAAAGCATTCCCAAAGCGGATAAACTGTTTGGTCCCGGGAATCAATACGTCACAGCAGCCAAACAATACGCTCAGCAATCAGGCATTGCCATCGATTTACCGGCGGGTCCGTCGGAAGTACTGGTCGCGGCCGACGATTCCGTTCCGGCACGTTTTATTGCAGCTGATTTGCTGGCACAGGCAGAACACGGCGCCGACAGCCAGGTTGTTCTCGTTACCGATTCGGAGTTGTTTGTAGCTGAGATTCAGCAGGAATTGAAAGAGCAGCTGTCTCAGCTTCCGCGCTCAGAAATCGCCCAACAAGCGTTGGAAAACAGTGTCGCAATCGTTGTTGATGCTCTGAAATGGGCTGAGATCATCAATCAATATGCGCCTGAGCACTTGATTTTAATGGGGAAATACGAGCAGGAAATAATAGCGAAAGTAGTGAATGCCGGCTCTGTTTTCCTGGGTGAATTTACCGCAGAAAGCTTCGGGGATTATGCTTCCGGGACCAATCACACGCTGCCTACAGCGGGCTACGCGCGGGCTTACAGCGGCGTTTCGCTCGATTCGTTTGTGAAAAAGATTACCTATCAGCGTATTTCCGAAAACGGGTTGAAAAACCTGGGAAATACAGTAATCGAACTGGCAAAAGCAGAACAACTCGAAGCACACGCTCAGGCAATCGAAGTCCGGTTGGCACAAATCAATCAAATTTCGCAGCCATGAGACAGTTCATCAGAGAAGATTTACAAGGAATTTCACCTTACAGCTCGGCACGGGATGAGTTTTCCGGCGATGCGGCCATTTGGTTGGATGCCAACGAGAATTCCAGTGCGACGGACTACAATCGCTACCCGGATCCGCTGCAGCGCAAACTGAAACGAACGATTGCGGGAATAAAAGGAATCGGGGAAGAGAACCTGTTCATTGGCAATGGTTCGGATGAAGTGCTCGACCTCTTGCTGCGACTGACGTGCAGGCCATTTCGGGATACGGTTGCTTTCTTCGATCCATCGTACGGAATGTATGAAGTATTGGCGCGGATCAATGGTTTGAACGTGCGACGAATTCCGCTTGACAGCCAGTTTGAACCCGATTGGTTGACATTACCCGGAGAAATTGCCGGAACGCGTATGCTTATCATTTGCAATCCGAATAACCCGACGGGCAACCTGTTTTCGCGGGAGGAAATAACGGCTGTTTTAGCCAAATACGGAGGAATCGTAGTCGTGGACGAAGCATACATCGATTTCAGCGATCAGCAATCGGTAAGCGACCTGGTGGATGATTTCCCGAACCTGGTGGTGGTGCAAACGCTTTCGAAGGCCTATGGAATGGCTGGTTTGCGCGTTGGGATGGCCATTGCGGGTACCGAATGGATTACTGCGTTGAATACCATTAAACCGCCTTACAATGTCAGCAGTTTGGTGCAGGAAACAGCGTTGAATTTACTGGAAACCACCGATTGGGAATCGATTATTCCGACTATTATTTCCGAACGGAGAAGGGTGTTTCAGGCACTTTCCGCGCAATCGGAAGTCGTTTCGGTTTTTCCATCTGAGGCCAATTTCATCCTGTTCCGCGTAGCGGATGCAGACAGGTTGTATCATTATCTGGCCGAAGCCGGGGTGGTGGTGCGTAACCGCAGTTCACAATACAATTGCAGCAGCACCCTGCGTGTCACCATCGGCACCGAAGCCGAGAACAATCGTTTTTTAACCCTGTTCAAACAATTTTACAATGACTAAACAAAAAGTACTTTTTATCGACCGCGACGGAACGATCATCAAAGAGCCTGCAGGTTATCAAATTGATCGTTTCGAGAAACTGGAGTTCCTGGAAGGCGTCATTTCAGCCTTGAAAACCATCGTTTCGTGGCAGGAATACAAGCTCGTGATGGTTACCAACCAGGATGGACTGGGAACAGATTCCTTTCCGTATGAGGATTTTAGCGGTCCGCAGAACCTGATGCTCTCTGTTTTGAAAAGCGAAGGGATAGTGTTTGATGAAATCTGCATCGATCGCAGCTTCCCGGAAGAAAATGCGCCGACACGCAAGCCTCGGACCGGTTTACTGACCGCTTATTTCGGCGAAGCGTATGATTTGGCAAATTCTTTTGTGATCGGCGACCGGCTGACAGATGTGGAACTGGCTAAAAACCTGGGATGCACGGCGTTTTTCATTCAGACGGATAACGAACTGGGCAATAATGAATTGAGTATTCCGGTGGAAGCATTAAAACAGTATATCCGGCGCAGCGTCGGCAATTGGGATGAATTATTGGCGCATCTGCGATTGGGAATCCGAAAGGTGAATGTGCAGCGAACTACGGCCGAAACAGATTGTCGGGTTGAACTCGATTTAGACGGCACCGGAAAGTCTGGCTGCTCAACCGGGATTGCGTTTTTCGACCACATGCTGGATCAAATTGCACGTCACGGCCAGTTGGATCTGAGCGTTGAAATGAACGGCGACCTGGAAATCGATGAGCACCACACGATCGAAGATACTGCGATCACGCTTGGCCAGGCAATTGACCAGGCTTTCGGTTCCAAACGCGGCATTGAGCGCTACGGCTTCTGTCTCCCGATGGACGATTGCTTTGCGACTTGCGCTATTGATTTTGGCGGTCGTGCAGAGTTGATCTGGGATGTAGAACTAAAAAGAGAGTTCGTGGGCAAAATGCCGACGGAAATGGTTCAACACTTCTTTAAAAGCCTTTGTTTTTCAGCAAGATGCAATATCTATATTAAAGCAATAGGTGAAAATGAACATCACAAGGTAGAAGCCATTTTTAAGGCCTTTGCGAAAGCACTGCTGATGGCTAAACGCCGATCCGGAAATTACGATGTGCTTCCAACAACTAAAAACAATATCTGATGAAAGTAGTGATCATTGATTACGGAGCAGGAAACCTGTTTTCGGTGCAGCAGGCATTTAAGCGATTGGGAATTGAACCAATTATTTCGTTTGATGGCGATGTGATTTCGACGGCAACACACGTTGTATTTCCTGGTGTCGGCCATGCTAAAGCGGCCATGGAACAACTCAAATCAAAGCGACTGGATTCGTTGATTCCGCAGTTGAAACAGCCTGTTTTGGGCATTTGCCTGGGAATGCAGCTGCTGTGTGAGTTTACGGAAGAAGGAAACGAGGAATGCCTGGGTGTTTTTCGGTCACGAATCGAGTTGATTTCCGATGAGGTGATTGTACCGCACATGGGATGGAATGATGTGCATTTTCCCGGGAGCGAAGCATTGTCAAAACCGTATTATTTCGTTCACAGTTACAAGGCTCCCATCGGCGAAGATACCTGGGCGACCTGTGATTACGGGCAGCCGTTTTCAGCAGCGTTGAGGCGGAATAACTTTTTTGGCGTACAATTTCACCCCGAAAAAAGCAGTCAGCAGGGAACACAATTACTCACCGAATTTTTACAACAATGAAAGCAATACCGGCAATTGATTTAATAGACGGACAAGTAGTGCGCTTGCTCCGGGGCAATTTTGCACAACAAACTACCTATACTGCCAATCCGGTGGAATATGCATGGCAACTGGCAGAAGCAGGACTTGACAGGCTGCATTTGGTGGATCTTTCCGGTGCGAAAGAAGGGAAGCTGATCCATACGAATGTTTTAGCGGAAATTACGGCTTCAACGAGCTTACAGGTCGATTTTGGCGGTGGTGTGAAAACCATCAACGATGTGCAGTCCATTTTGAACGCAGGCGCTTCTCAGGTTGTGATCGGTAGCCTGGCAGTTACCGATCCCGTTTTGGTGAAATCCTGGATCGAATTATTTGGAATTGACAGATTTATCCTGGCAGTTGATACGGATGGCACTTCGGTGAAAATCAACGGCTGGCAGGATGGTTCGGGTAAGAGCCTCGATGAAGTCATGGCAGTTTATTTCGAAATGACGGGCTTGACAATTCTTACAACGGATATTCGTCGCGACGGAACGGGAACCGGGCCCGGTATGGATGTATACCTAAAACTGGTCCAAAACTACCCCAATCAGCGCTGGATTGCCAGTGGCGGCGTGGAATCAATAGCCGATTTGCAGCAACTACGAGCTATCGGTTGCGATGGCTGTGTGGTCGGGAAAGCGCTCCTGGAAGGAAAAATCAGTTTGGAAACACTAAAAGCTTTTAACGATGGAGGTTTATAAGCGCATTATTCCGTGTCTCGATATTCAAAACGGACGAACGGTAAAAGGCATCAATTTCGAAGCGATTCGCGATGCAGGCGATCCTGTGCAGCTGGCACAATTGTACGCGCAACAAGGTGCTGATGAACTTGTTTTACTGGATATTTCAGCTACCAATGAAGAGCGATCGACCTTTTTACCCCTTGTGGAAGCAGTCGCAACCCAGGTAGATATTCCGTTTACCGTTGGCGGCGGGATTGCTTCGGTGGAAACGGCTTATCAACTGTTGCGGGCCGGAGCAGATAAGGTTTCTGTGAACTCGTCGGCGATTTTACGTCCTGCGCTCATCACGGAGTTGGCAGCTGAATTCGGGAAACAATGCACTGTCGTTGCGGTCGATATTCGGAAAACCGGTGCAGGTTATACCGTTCATTCACATGGTGGAAAGCGGGATACAGGCAAAGATGCGCTGGAATGGATTGAAGAGGCCGTTCAGCGCGGTGCCGGCGAATTATTGATTACTTCTATGGACGGCGATGGCACGAAAAGCGGTTTCGCGATCGGTTTTTATAAAGAAGTCGCAAATCGGATCAATGTGCCGGTTATCGCTTCCGGTGGTGCGGGAACAGTTGACCATTTCCTTGAATTATTCAGCGAAACAAGCGTTACCGGTGGATTGGCGGCCAGCATTTTCCATTATGGTGAATTACCGCTCCCTGAACTCAGGCAACAACTCAAACAAACAATTCGAATCAGATGATACCACAGCTTAATTATGACAGTAACGGTTTGATACCGGTTATCGTACAAAACGCTCAAACGCAGCAGGTGCTGATGTTGGGCTATATGAATGAAACAACATTCCGGCAAACACTGGAAACAAAAATAGTGACCTTTTACAGTCGTTCCCGGCAGGAAACCTGGGTAAAAGGAGCAACTTCCGGCAATTACCTGAACCTGGTTTCATGGTCTGCCGATTGCGACAGCGATGCGCTTTTGATCATGGTAAGTCCGGATGGCCCGACGTGCCATACCGGGGCTGTTTCCTGTTTCGGAGAACAAGCTGATTCCGGATTGGGAGTGATCTCACAACTGGAACAAACCATTCGAAACCGGTTCGCTCAACCGAAAGAAGGTTCCTATATCTGGTCACTGATCGAAAAAGGCTTGCCTAAAATCGCACAGAAAGTAGGTGAAGAAGGCGTTGAAGTGGTGATTGAAGCCCTACGCAACGAACCACAGTTGTTTTTGGAAGAATCGGCCGATTTGCTGTTTCACTACCTGGTTTTATTAAGAGCGAAAGGAGTGGAGTTGGGCGAAGTGCTGGATGTTTTGAAAGGGCGGATGAGGTAATTTTGCGCGAGTAAAGTGGCAAATTTTCAAATTGGATACTTGTCAAATTTGCCATTTGGTAAATTTGGAAATTTTATACGGAAAATTCTCGCTGGAAAATTTTAGAAGTGTAAAGCAAATCCCGGAAATAAAGGAAAACAAGTGTTTTACTTCCGCTCAATCTTCTGGTAAGACGTCACAATTCCCTTGATCAGTGCCGAACTGAACCCGCTGTGTTCCATTTCGTTTAAGCCAACAATCGTGCAGCCTTTCGGAGTGGTGACCTTATCGATTTCCTCTTCCGGGTGCAAACCGTTTTGAATCAGCAATTGTGCGGCGCCTTTCACGGTCTGACTCACAATCGTATTCGCCGTTTGGGCGTCGAATCCCACTTCAATTCCGCCCTGGATCATCGCGCGGATGAACCGCAGTGCGTATGCAATTCCGCAAGCGCCGAGGATTGTAGCCGATTCCATGAGTTGTTCGTCGATCCAAACGGTTTGACCAATGGCGTTGAACAATTCTTCCACGGTCGCTTTTTTCTGGAGTGGGTCGTTGAGCGAGCTGAGTGCCGTCATGCTTTCCTGTACGTCTGCCGCAGTATTCGGCATAGCGCGGTAAAGCGAGTACGATTCATTTCCGAGCGCTGCACTGAGTTCGTGGAGGGTTTTGCCGGTAGCTACTGAGATAATCGTGTGACGCGAAGCATCAAAGTAACCGGCGTGTTGCGCAACAAAATCGAGGATTGTATACGGTTTTAGCGCAAGGATGATGGTGTTGCACTCACGTAGAACAAGCGCATTATCAGCTGTGAAAATGGTTTGCTGATCAGCATATTGCTGTAACAGCTCCGGATTTCTGCGTGTACCATAAATCATGGCGTTGGGGTACTGCTTACGAAATCCTTTTACCAATGATAAACCCAGGTTTCCGCAGCCAATAATTCCAATTTTTTCCATGATTTTCGATTTGGGCATAAAAATAGCTGTATTTATAATGCTTAATGTTGAATTTTTAATGTTTAATGACGTATCAGGCAGATTTTGGGTTAAATTCAAGAAGCCTGGTTTTTTTCAGTTAAGCTCAATTAAAAATTTAGCATTCAACATTAAAAATTCACTTCCAGTATCGAATTCGCCGGAAAACTCACCGGGTATTCCACATCCCACATCTCAAATGTTTTCGGATCTTTAGTGGTAATGATCGTGGGGCGGAAACCGTAGTCCAGTTTTTTCATTTTCAATTCCAGCTCTATGCGCGCGTCTTCGGATAGTTTTCCGCCAGAGATTTCCACCGCAGCACAATGCCCGAAGTGAGAAATAAAGAGCTTCAGCGTCGTCCCTTTAAGTTCTTCTTTCGGGAATAATGCCGCCAGGTGCTTTGTCAGTTCCTTTTTCAACGCCTCTTTCCCAAGCTGGGTTGAACGGTTGTGCTTCGGGTCGTAAATCGCGTTGACGAGTTTACCTGTATGAATACTATCCGACCACAAGCGTGTTTTGAAATCACTTTCAAAGTATCCCGCAGTAGGATAGTCCCAGTTTTCGATTTCTTCCAGTGTTAGATCAGTCATCGGCAACGGTTTCACGATGTACCAGGCAGGATGCGGTTTTAGGGCTAAATTCTGTTGCTCAGCGCCAATAAAGCCGGCATACAGACTCAAATGTTGCTCCTGTTCAGCCGGATTGTCGCTGAAAAGATTGTTCCAGGTCAATGGAATCTCACAAACGGCAGCAGGTAAATCACGCGGATCGATGGAATGGTGCAGGTAGTCGTTTCCGGTTAAGTAAGGATTGCGGTAATAGTGCGTAACCACTGCGCCATCTGCCTGCTCGGCTTCAGGATGCTCTTTGAGGTATGCCTGGTAACGTTCTTCACTCAGCCATTCTGATTTACTGAAATAGGGAAAGAACTTCGAAATCCAGCCGTTTATTTCCACCCGGCCATATTCCGTGCGGTATTTGTAGATCCGCTGCCAAAATGCGCGGTCTGCCTTTCCGTCAAAAGCGTTGATGAATTCCTGTAAAATGGGTTTTAATTCGACGGTCCAGAATTCGAGGTCGTATTGGTTCAGCTGTTCTACATGATTCAATAATTTCACCCAATCTTCGCGGGTCCCCAGCAAAATAACATTCGGAATACCACAGCCGGAAGCACCTCGAAGTGAAATGACTTCTTTGAGTGAAGACAATAAAATCGTGTGGAGAACGGTTCTCGTTTCGGGCGTGGAGGTCGAAAATTCCGGCAGCATCGTCGCGTAAAAATCTTCTGTTGCTTTTTGCTTCGCCATCAACGCAAACGTATCGATGAGCTGCTGCCAGGTTTCCTCTTTCAGGTTCACTAAATCGTCCATTCTCACAACCAGTTCTTCTTTCTCAGCCGATTTTGTCACGCGGGTTTGCAGCGAATTAAAGTTCTCGTTGACATGCAGTGAAACGCCCAAGGCAATCTGGATCCAGATATCGTCGGGAGAAAGAATTAGATCATGATGCTGTGCATACGCCAGGTGAATGGTTTGCAAAAAGCTGTTTTGTCCCGTCGGAACGATTTTTTGATCCAACTGCGAACCAACCAAAAGCTGCCTGGTCCTGTTTTCCAGGAGCTTGCCGGCAGGGAACTCATTGTACGGTACCTTGGTAGGAATAACGGTGTCTACCCTGATTAAAAGGCTGGTTTTCTGAGCATTCAGCATCGGAATAAAAAGCAACGGACAAAGGATTTTTACAAGTGGGCGCATGGGTATGATGATTTAGATAACCGGAAATTAAGCATTTTGACCGGAATAATTGATTTCCGGTCAACTTAAGTTTTGCTTCCATAAATCATGCCTGTTTGTGGTTGAAAAAAATCAATCGGCCTACAATGAAAAACCATTGGATTGCAGGGGAAATACCTTAACTTTACAGAGTCGTTCGTCAATTGAATATTGAGTGTAAACGACAGTTTCGGCAGTGCCGGAACAACCCATGCAGTTTTTGTTGACGTCTAACATTTTACAACGAACGGGGAGTCTTGACGTTTCAATGGCGGGCCGCATTCCGATTTATCGGAGACACTAAGTTTCGACTTACTACCAGCGGATTACAACGAAGCGCAGCGAACTAAATCGTGCTTTTCTGAGACGTTCAGAAGTGCGCTGCATGGGTTTTTTATTTCCCGTACGTCTTGTAAATATTGGCTTTTTTGTCTTTTCCTTTGGTAACCAGCTCGTTATCTGTGATGGACGTGATTTCCAGTTCTTCCGTGTACGAAGAATCGTCCATTAAATGATTTAGTGTCAGCTGTTTGCCTTCCAATTGCCATTGGCCTTTCGACCGGCGTTGGATCAACGGAAGCCCTTTGCTTTTCCAGGCAGGGTCGATGAACGTATCGTAGATGATGAAATAGCCGTTTTTCTGAATGTGCAATACCACATTGGTCGGTTGATTGGCATACTGAACACCTTTTTCGCGCGAGGTTCGCTGCTCTTCCTTGGTCAGTTTCCAGCGCCCGAGAATGTCTTCTTTCACCGAAGCGGGTTGGTTTTCGATAGTCTTATCGGCAGCTTCACCTGTACACGATGCCATGAGCAACAGTGTAAAAAGAATAGGAGTGATGTAGTTCAATTTCATGTCCTAAATATAAAAGAATTCCGTTGAATGCCTGCAAACCGCTTATCCGAATCTTTGGAATTCAGATTCTTCACTCTTTTGCTGTTTTGGATTTCCAAATTTCACAGTAAATGGCCCTGTGGTCAGAATAAGCTTTTTCCTGGATGGTAAAATGCTGTGCCAGTAAATCGTCGGTATGGAAAATATAGTCGATGCGTCCGGCCGGAACTTTACCGGCATACGTTACCCCGATTCCCGTGCAGCATTCCCGGTAGGAGTCGATCAGCTGGTTATCAAACTGGTTGTAGACATACGACAATGGTGTATCGTTAAAATCACCGCAAACCACCACCGGATACGGTGATGTCAGCATGTGCTCGGTAACTCGCTTGGCCTGGTCGGCACGGTTCGGGTAAGCGACACGCAATTTCTCGATCAGCAGACGAAAGGTCGATTTCTCCGAATTGGCCTGCTTGTTTTTTTCACCGAACAAGGCGTAATCATCCTGCTGTAATTTGATCGATTGCAGATGAATGTTGTAAATACGCAGGGTATCACCGCCTTTCACGACATCGGCAAAGATGCAGTAATTGTCGCTGTTGGAACTGTTGCTGAACATCACATCACCTTTGGCAACGATCGGGTATTTCGAAAGCATGCAAATTCCGAAGTTCTGCCGTCCGGTCATTTTGTGTGAATACCGTTCGTGGTAATAGTTGAGCTTCAACAGGTCGATCAAGGTGTCTTTCGTGGAAAAGCTCGTCGGTTTATCCTGGTGGTAAAACTCCTGGAAACAAACTACGTCCGGGTCCATTTTTTCGACATAGGCAATGATCGCGTTGCGGTTTTTATTACGTTCTTCAACAGAAGGATTGTAGACATCAAACAAGCGCACATTGTAGCTCATGATCTTCCACACATTGTCGTTTTTCGTAGCTTCTTCGGATGAAAAAGTGATGCAAAGTGTGCGGAAATGGAGCGTTCCACCCAATAAGATGACGCCGAGAACAATGAAAAACCACCTGGATTTCATAAACGCCCAATAAACCAGGAACAGCAGCGTGCAAATGATGAGAATGGGGTAGGCCAGCCCAAAAAACGGCATCAGCCAGAAGGTGTTGGGATGCACAAAAGGGCAGAGGTAGGCCAATAGCAGGGATGAAAGACAGATCACCGTCAATACCTTCATCCATGAAGTAAACTTTGTTATTTTACGCCACCATTTGGCCATTCATTGTTATTTCTTGCTTTGCGAAAATAGAAATTCCTTTTCCGATTTCGAAAGTGATTCGTAGCCCGATTTTGAAATTTTATCCAAAATCGCGTCGATACGTTGCTGACGCTCTTTGGCTTCCATGTTGTATTGTTCATCGGTTTTCACCGTGCGGCCGCCACCTCGCTCAACGCGCATGCGCTGCCGGGGCTTGAAAAGCCTGCTGAAAAAAGCAAGAAATCGTTGTCCCATCGTTTCTGAGAAATTAATAATATTCGACGAAGAATGGAGGTTGACCATTGATAACCAACCGATGAGCGCGCCTCCCAAATGTGCAAAATGCGCCGTCCCGTCATTGGCTCCTAAATTAATAAAGTCTGAAATCAGGAAAAATAACGGAACTATGAAAAACGGGACCTGCACGCCAAAAACGCTGACCTGCATGCCCGGTCGGTACACAAACAAGGCAATGAAAAGCCCCATGATCGAACCCGAGGCGCCTACAATCAACCCGTGGCTGCTCTCCATGACCGGAAAAGCCACATCGGCTAAAATCTCGACCAACCCGCCGGCAATACCTGCAATCACGTAGGTGTGCAGTAAGCGCCGACCGCTGAAAAACTGCAAAAACATGCGCCCGGCGAAATAGAGCATCAGCATGTTTACCAGGCAGTGAATAAGGTCGAAATGCGCAAACATACTCGTCACCAATCCCCACGGTTTGTAGATCAGCTGCGACAAATCGGTACGCAAAGCGAAGATGTCTTTCAGCGTATCAAGCACAGGCGTTCCTTCAGAAGCCGGTGTTTGATAAAGGCGTTCAATCATTGTTGCGGTACCGATCAGCAGGAAAATCACCACATTGATAAAGATCAGCCGGATATGCATTCCGCCGACTTTATACTGGTACTTCAATTCCTCGGTAAATGAACGTTGTGTCTGCATCGCTAATAAAAATGAGTTCGGTTCCTGCGCCAGATTAATACAAAGACTGTTCCTACAATTGCTCCGCCAATATGGGCGAGATGGGCAACATGATCGCCTTCCGATTGATAATAAGCACTGTACAATTCATAAGCTACGTAACCGAGTGCCAGGTATTTGGCTTTTACCGGTATCGCAAAATACAGCAGGAATTCGGTGTTGGGGAACAAGATGGCAAAAGCGACCAAAATTCCGAAAACGGCCCCTGAAGCGCCTACCATCGGGATGTAGCATTTTGAAATGTACTGCTGGGCAATTTCATTGATTTCAGGATCGAGATACGTATAATATTGCCCGTTTTTCATGAGGCTTTCCAATTGAGCGACATCCACGCCCTTGCTGAGTAATTGGCTTCTCAATTCAGCAATCTCGGAAACGCCGATTGCGTTGTAAAGCGCAAATGCTCCTAATGCGCAGCAGATATAAAAGATAAAATAGCGTTTCGGGCCCCAAAGGCGTTCTAAAAAACCACCCAACATTACTACTCCCATCATATTGAACAAAATGTGCAGGATGTCGGCATGCATGAAAAAGTGCGAAACGATCTGGTAAGGCTCAAATAAAGGGGAATTTACATAATGTGCGCCCAGCATTTGCCCGAGATCAATGTTTTGGGTCTGGAAGAAAAAGGTGAGCACGAACATCAGGATATTCAGGATCAACAAATTCCGGGTTACCGGCGGTATATTATTGAGAATAGAAAACATATCGTTAAAAGAGTTGGATCATGGATTCGTTACTAATGGTATTCAAAATGCGCTTCCCGCCCGGTGTAAACTGGTGTTCCTGCTGTTCAAACAAACGATTTACGAAATCGGTCAGCGATGCCTGGTCGGGATTGAGCTTCAGGTGCATGCTTCCTGCAAATGCCAGTTGCGACAACACTGTATGGGCAATTTCGCCTTTGTCGAGATTTCCCTGTTGCAGTTGTTCCAGTACTTTGTCGACACATTGCAAAACGGTCGATTCGGAAATAATGTCAGGAATTCCGGTCAGTTGCAGCTGTTCCCCGTTCCATTCCCACGAAAAACCGATGCGCTGTAAAGTCACCTGGTGTTCGTCCCACGAAAGTTTTTCCTGCTTGGAGCATTGTTTTTCCATCGGGAAGAGCAATTGCTGCGAAGCGAGCGGAGCTAAGTAAAAACCACGCATCATTTCCTCGTAGAGCAGGCGCTCCTGCGCACGGCGGAAGTGAATGAGCAGCAAACCTTCGGGAATTGCCGAAACGATGAACGTTCCCTTGACCAAGAAAGGTCCTGCCGGCTTGTCATCAATGCTCAGGGAAACCTGCTGTGCTTCGGGTTCCAGTTCCGGAAGAACGTCGTCGGAAGTATTCCAGAAATGTTCCCATGGCTGTTTTTCGGGTGCTGACGATGTGCCGAAACCTGCATTATTCATCGCCGTTGTAAACGATTTCGAAGAAGAGGCAGAAGCCGGTTTGGGCGGATTGAACGGGTTGTAGCTGGTATCGACCTTGATTGTCGGTTCAACGGCCGGAGTTCCCAAAAAGGAAAGCGGCAGGTCGAATTCACTTTCACGGTCAAAATCAAGCGTCGGTGAAATGTTGAATTTACCCAATCCCAGTCGAATGGCACTTTTGAGGATGGAATAAATGGCTTTGTCTTCTTCAAACTTGATCTCCGTTTTGGTCGGATGAACGTTCACATCGATCTGTTTCGGGTCGACTTCCAAAAACAGGAAATAGCTCGGAAACACTTTGCCCGGAAGCAATTGCTCGAAAGCCGAATTCACCGCATGATTGAAGTAGGTATCCCGGAAAAAGCGGTTGTTGACGAAAAAAAACTGTTCACCACGCGTTTTCCTTGCGGCTTCCGGTTTTCCTACAAATCCCTCAATTCGCACAATATCCGTGCTTTCGTTCACGGGAACAAGCTTGTCGTTGTATTGTTTGCCGAACACATCCACAATACGTTTCCGCATCGGCCCGGGAAGTAAATGATAGATTTCCTGGTCGTTATGTACAAGTCGGAACGCCAGGTCGGCATGGGCCAAAGCCACGCGCTCGAATTCGTCAAGGACGTGTTTCAGTTCCACATTGTCTGATTTCAGGAAATTACGGCGCGCAGGTACGTTGAAAAACAGGTTTCGTACTTCAAACGAAGCACCCACGGCACATTGTACGGGTTCCTGTTTGGTAATCGTGCTTCCTTCGATGCACAATTCAATGCCCAGCTCATCGGTTTCGCGACGTGTTTTCAGCGTTACGTGAGCGATTGCAGCAATTGAAGCCAATGCTTCTCCGCGAAAACCTTTGGTGGTCAGGGCAAACAAATCATCGGCGTGCTGGATTTTACTGGTCGCGTGGCGCTCAAAGCACATGCGCGAATCGAGCGGTGACATTCCCTTGCCGTTGTCAACGATCTGGATCAGCGTTCGACCGGCATCTTTTACAAAAACCTCGATTTTGGTCGCGCCGGCATCGATGCTGTTCTCGATCAGCTCTTTCACCACCGAGGCAGGGCGCTGTACCACCTCACCGGCGGCAATCTGGTTCGCTATATGGTCCGGAAGTAAACGAATAAGATCTGACATGCTTTTTGGCTTCTTTTGGAAACTGCGATTTCAAAAATACGACTAAAATTGACTTTTCAGTGGGAATCCTGACAATTCCCGTTCCACTTTTCCACAGCTGACAAAGCGTCAGTTTCTTCTCCCAGGAATACTCTCCGCCTTTGGCGGAATGGCAATGGAGTGCTTATATTTTTCCCACGAATTGTCGAATTTTTTGCTCTCCGCCTCAGGCGGACTCGCTTGATAAATTGTATGATTTTGTGTTGATGGATGTGATGTTTTTTTCTAACTTAAATGGAATGAAAACATTAATCTACAAAGAAGAAGCCTATGAAATCATTGGGCTGTGCATGGAAGTCCACAGGGAATTAGGTCCCGGATTTTCTGAAATCGTTTACAAAGATGCATTGGAATATGAACTTAAGGCGAGGGGAATGAACGTTGAAAGAGAACGGGAATTCCGGGTCCATTACAAAGACATCGTATACCACATAAGTTCTATGCTGATTTTTTAGTCGACGGCATTATATTGGAAGTCAAAACGGTTTCATCCTTGAAAAAAGAACATCTTGAACAGACAATCAATTATCTAAAGGTATCTGGTTTAGAGCTTGGAATTCTCGTTAATTTCCGATCGGACAGTCTTGAATACAAAAGACTCGTACGATAATTGTCAGGTCAAACAAGCGCTGCCGTTAGGGGCGCTAAAAATTCGGTAATTCGTGGAAAATATTGCTGGTGTTTATCGGTTCGCCGATAAATGCCAGGCGAGATTTCTGTGGGAGACTGCCGGAAACGATTATTTTTGTCAAAAAAGAAATTCATGAAATTTTTCAAGCCGGTTTTGGTGGTATCAACGCTGATTGTCGTGGCAACGATTGCCTTGGCGATCAGTCCGAAAAATGGTAAGACAAACAAGCGGTCTGCCGGCAAGGCGCTTTCCGACGAAGACAAGTGGGTCAATGACAAACTGTCGAAAATGACGCTGGAAGAAAAGATCGGGCAATCGTTTATGGTAGCTTGCTGGTCGAACCGGGGCTCAGAACACATCGAAGAAATTGAAAAACAGATTACGGATGACCATATCGGCGGCGTGATCTTTTTCCAGGGTGAACGCGGCAACCTGCAAAACAGCATCGACAGGTTCCAGAAAAAAGCGGGTATTCCGCTATTGATCGGAATGGACGCCGAATGGGGGATAGCGATGCGTATTTTCGAAGAAGAGCGTTTCCCGTATGCACAAACGATTGGCGCTGCAAATGATACAGAATTGACCCGAAAAATGGGCGAATACATGGCCGTCGAATGCGACCAGATGGGGATTCACCTGAGCTTTTCGCCTGTGGCAGATGTCAACAGTAACCCGAAAAACCCGGTAATCGGTTTCAGGGCGTTTGGTTCGGATGCAGCGCACGTTTCGAAGCACGTTTCAGCATTTGTGCAGGGAATGGAAGGTCAGAATGTCCTGTCATGTGTCAAGCATTTCCCGGGCCACGGCGATACGGATGCGGATTCACACTTGGAACTGCCAACGGTTTCGCATACGGAATCCGAGTTCAGATCGGTGGATTTCGCACCGTTTAAAAGTGGAATTGCAGCCGGAACAAGTGCCGTGATGGTGGCGCATTTGAACGTGCCTTCGCTGGATAACTCGGGAACACCGAGCAGCCTTTCCAAAAAAGTAATCCAGGATTACTTGCGTGGAGAACTGAAATTCAAGGGACTGATTATTTCTGATGCCTTAAATATGAAAGCGGTGGCCGATAAATACGGTAAATCGGAAGTGGTGGCGAAAGCTTATATGGCCGGCTGCGATATCGTACTGTTCCCTGAAAGCGTTTCAGAAGCGATCAACCTGATCCGCAAGAAAGTGGAATTGGGCGACCTGGAAAAATCGGAAGTGGATGCCCGTTGCAAACAGGTACTTCGTGCCAAATACAAAGCCATCATTCACAAACCGATGGTGAAACGAAAGGATGTTACCATCGAACGCAATCTCGCCTGTGCGCAGGTGTATGAAAAAGCGATGGTAGTACTGAAAAATGATAATAAATCACTGCCACTCGATCGCCTTGACCGCAAGATTGCCCGCATCAGTGTGGGAACGCACGCACTGGCATTCCGCGAGAGCATTGATCGTTATGCGAATGTGGAGCACCATCATTTTTACTCGATTAAGGAAGCGGTTGAACGTCTGAAAGACAAGTCCTGGCAAGGTTATGACGTGATCATCACCGATTTCCATTCCAATGCACAGCGCGCTAAAAATTACTACGGTTTTGGCGACTGGCAAAAAGTAACCGACCTGCTTCCGGCTGAAGCGACCGTGATTACAACATTCTTCGGAAATCCGCTTGTACTGGCCAATAAGACCGAATTGCCGACCAACATCGATGCCTGCATTCTGGGATACGAAAACCACGAGATTGCGCAGGACCGTGTGGGACAATTCATCATGGGTGCTTTTGATGTGAACGGAAAACTCGAAATTTCGATCAACGATACCTGGAAAAAAGGAGCAGGGTTGAATGTGAAAGGAAACGGCCGACTGAAATATACGGTTCCCGAAGAATTGGGCATTTCATCGGATAAAATGAAGGAAATTGATGCGATTGTTGACAATGCGATCCGTTCGAAAGCGCTTCCGGGCTGCCAGGTTGTAGTGGCGATCGATGGGAAAGTGATTCATCAACGATCTTATGGAACCACGATGTACGAAAAAGGGGATTCCATTACGAACGATCATTTGTACGATATTGCTTCGATCACGAAAATTGCATCGTCGACCATGTCGTTGATGAAACTGAAATCGGACGGAAAGTTTGATGAGACTTCCACACTTGGGGTGTTGGTGCCGGAAATCGTCGGTGGAACTGATTATGCCAAGCTGAAAGCCAGTGATATGCTCACTCACCAGGCAGGCTTAACGCCGTGGATCCCGTTCTACAAATCGACGCTGAAAGATGGTGAATGGAAAACCGACATTTACAGCACGACCAAAAAAGAAGGATTTTCCGTTCCGGTAGCCGATGGTTTGTGGATCAGGGATGATTACGGCAAAGTAATGATGAAAACCATCCTGGAAACACCGCTTTCAGGCGAAAAGAAATACGAATACTCCGATTTGGGTTATTATTTCTTCAAAGCCTACATCGAAAAAACGACCGGCAAAACGCAGGATAAATTCGTGGACCAGGCGATTTACAAACCGTTGGGATTGCAGCGAATGACTTATTTGCCGATGCGCAAGTTCCGTCTGTCGGAAATCGTACCAACGGAAAACGATAAGGAATACCGCAAACAAGTGGTCCATGGTTATGTACACGATCCGGGAGCAGCGATGGTGGGCGGAGTAGGCGGTCATGCCGGTTTGTTCTCCAACGCAACCGATTTGGCGGCCTTGATGCAGGTATTGCTCAACAAAGGCCAGGTAGGCGAATTCAGCCTGATCGACCGCAGCATCGTGGAGCAATTCACGAGCTGCCAGTATTGTCCGAAAAATCGTCGCGGTTTGGGCTTTGACAAACCAACAATCGATAAAAAAAGCGGTCCGACCTGTTCGTTGGTATCTTCCACCAGTTTCGGGCATTCAGGTTTCACAGGAACATTGGCCTGGGCCGATCCGGAATTCAAGGTGAACTTTGTGTTCCTTTCCAATCGTGTTTACCCCGATGCGACCAACTGGAAAATCACCAATATGGGAATTCGAACCGAGATTCAGCGGGTGATTTATGAAGCGTTGTTCGAGTCAAAGAAATAAGGTTCAATCCATTATCTTTTTTAAAATTGTCTGTGGGGTCGCGATTTATCGCGACCCTGACCCTGACTGTTCTATAACACAGTTGTAGAACAGTGTATAACCATCATAGGTTTTCAAGAATAATAGCACAACAGTAAGACTAAAGTTCGCTGCGTTAATATACTTTTGTAGTAGATTATACGGATACAATTATCAAAGAGAATGGCCGTGATTTGTAGCGGTCTGACAGACAAACTAAACGAAAAAGCAAACAAATGAAAATCGGGATTGTACTTTATCCAACTTTCGGGGGAAGCGGCGTAGTAGCTACCGAATTGGGGAAGGCTTTAGCATTAAAAGGACATCAAATTCACTTTATCACATATTCACAACCCGTTCGACTGGGAAGTTTCCGGGAGAATATCTTTTACCACGAAGTTGCGGTCAGCGATTACCCGTTATTCGAATACCAGCCATACGAAACCGAATTGGCCAGTAAAATGGTGGATGTGGTGAAATACGAAAACCTCGACCTGTTGCATGTGCATTACGCCATTCCACACGCCTCGGCGGCATTTATGGCACAGCAGATCCTGCGCACACAGGGAATCGATATTCCGTTTATTACGACATTGCACGGAACCGACATCACCCTTGTTGGAAAAGATCCTTCGTTCGAGCCGGTGATTACGTTTTGTATCAATGCTTCGAATGCGGTGACAGCCGTTTCGGAGAGTTTGAGAAAAGATACGTATGCGCATTTTGCCACCGACCGTGAAATTCATGTAATTCCGAACTTTATCCAGGCGAAACCGTCATTACAGCCGATTGATCTTGAAAAACGCCGTCATTACGCGATGGACCACGAGCGCATTTTGTGCCACATCTCCAATTTCCGTAAGGTAAAAAGGGTAGAAGACGTGGTGGAGATTTTCCGACAGGTGCAGGAACGTATCCCGTCGAAGCTGATCCTTGGTGGTGACGGTCCAGAGCGGCCGTTGGTAGAGCGCATGGCGCGTGAAATGGGTATTTGCAACAAAATCATCTTCACCGGTAAAGTGCGCGAAACAGGACCTATTTTAGAGATCGCCGATTTGTTCTTATTGCCTTCCGAGACCGAAAGTTTTGGTTTGGCAGCATTGGAAGCGATGGCAGAAGGTGTTCCCGTTGTTTCATCCAATACAGGTGGGATTCCGGAAGTAAACCGACATGGCTTCTCCGGTTATTTGTCCAATGTAGGCGATGTGGACGAGATGTCGAAGCACGCGATCCATATTCTGTCAGACGATGCACGCTTGCAGGCGTTCCGTGAGCAATCACTGGCGCAGGCGCATAAATTCTCATTGAAAGAAGTACTGCCGATCTACGAAAACCTGTATGCGCAGGTGATCAAAGAGCTGCATGCAGTTTGAGAAATAGATTCCGTGCAGGGAAGTTGGTTGCCTTCTGACGGTGTATAACAATAGTTGTCAGGAGATTGAGCAGGGGAAAGCATTGGATCAAAGCGAAAATCCCGCATTTCATGGAAGGAATGCGGGATTTTTGGTATGAAAAAGTATCGAGCTTAATGGCTGCTGTTTGCTTTCACCGGGGCACTTTCTCCTGCAAGCATACTGGTAAGACTGGCAAACAATGCTTCATTGTTCAATACATAGAACGTCCCGCCCCGCCCGTTTTGACTACTGCTGCAGACTTGTCCCTGGTACGCGTAATCCGGAGCCATAGCGCCTTGCTGGTTCATATCGCCGAAAATACACAGTGGCTGCGACGGATCTTTCGAAATCCCGATTTTTGCGTGATTAAAGTTTTGTCCTTCGCCGCCTTCCAATCCGAAAGAAGTACCGTTCCAGCTTCCCGTGGTGGCAATTTCAACTGCGCCGGGAGTTCCAAGTGTTGGGCCCCAGCAGTCAGGAACCTGTCCGGCTGCCGAACTGTAAATCGTAGGACTTGCCCACCAGCTTGCCACGCGTAAATCCAAACCGTTAAGCTGTGCTGAAATCATTTGCCATGGTGGCACCGCCAACGCAGACGGTTTTGAAATGATCTGAACGCCGCTTGAAAGTGTAGCCTGAATTACCGTTTTACTGGCCGATTCTTTGCCGAGTGTATTCACCAATGCCTGGATATCAGCCGGGCCGCCGTTGTTGACAATGCTAGGCTGCGATAGACTCGTGGCGATACTCGCATTGTTAAGGGCCTGCAATACGGTTACGACATCGTCTTTAGTTAGTTTCAGCGAGAAAAAATGCTGGCTTACTTCGATATCATCGTCGTTAATACAGCCCAATGTGTTTCCGTCGTTTTGTCGCGGTGTCAGGCTGCTTGCAGAAGCCGGCCAGGAAGGTGTTGTTACCTGTAAGACCATTCCTTCACCGTTGGCATTCCAGGCGAGCATTCCTTTACTGTGTCCCCACGGAGAATCAAGGTTTTTGATCGGGTTGTTGTAAAACTGGTCGTTCCACACCACATAAAAATAACCGGGTGTGTTATAGATCTGTCCGAAAGTAGCTCCCAGCGGATCGTTATCAGTAGCTCCAAGACATTCATTTCCTTTTACCAAAGTAGGGGAAGCGCTTGTGGCAAAGACGTATTGCTGACTGTGCCCGCTTTTGTACGCATCCACCGTTCCGCCGAAAATTCCGGTAGAACCAATGGTTGGAGTGACGCCATCGTCTGTGCAACCGGGAAAAGAAGCGGCATTGAATTTAAAGGCAAACATCCAGTCCACAGGAGTGTTTTTGTCGGCCATCGGGCTAGGAGCGGGAAGAATAGTGTTTTGGTCCATCTTTTATTTGTTAATAGAGTTAGATAAAATTGCGTTACGCGGAACGAATATAAAATAATCGAAAGAATTAGTTGTAAAGTGGTTGGGATTTTTTAGCTGTTTCTCGGATTTTATGAAAATGCTTCCCACAGATATAGTGCTGAAAGGACATACTATCGTCCAGATCTCATACGGGACGGAGGTCGACAGGTGCTAGATCTGAGCTATGAAATGTCCCGTAGGGAATAATATAGTAGAACGAGTATCAAGAAATCAACATTTACCCCGTAGGGGTGACGTGTTAAGGTGTGTGATGTTCAACCCCTACGGGGTTGTATAGTTAGGGTTGTTCATATCTATTACCATATTACGTCCCCTATGGGACGGCATCTGAAGTAGCTATTGCGTTTGTTTACGGATGTATATTACAAAACGAGATTCTTCGTCATTGTTCTGTGTTTTTTCCCCTCATCGCGGCACGGGTGCATCCATTTTCGCGGTTTATAGACAATTGTGGCGACTGTTGTTGCTCCCGAAACAAAAATGGTAATGGAACTTCTCCAAAATTGATGGCTTGCTTTTCGGTTACAAGGCGGCCAATAGGCAACGGTATGTTCGTAAAAACCATCTTGGTCCGTATAAACCGTATCCACATTCCATTTTCCCGGGTTGAAGATCAGCATTTCATTGGCAAGCGCTTTACCGGATGCATCCGTAGCCTTTCCTTTGATTGTAAAGCAATGCAGATAGGTTTTTCCAAAGCAACAGGAAGCAATGAAGACCAGGAAGCAGGTAAACAACAGGTTTCGCATGAGGAAATGTTTTCGTAAAGCAAGTTACAGTTTTAATTGCTTCGGGTTCATTTTCCGAAACAAAAATCCCGTTACCAGTCTGTGCAGATAACGGGATTTCAACAGAGTGGAGTGATTTATTTCTTTTTGAGCAGATCGTTGGCCATCATCTGGTGCATGGTTTTTTCCATTCCGTCGACGGAACCATCCAGGAAAATCACGTTTCCTTTGCCTTTTTCGGCGAATTCTTTCACTGCTTCCGTCCACATAGAGAACAGGATCAATGATGTATCGAGATTGGCTGCTTTCATTTGTTCGGCAGCTTCTGACATACCTTTGGCGACTTCCTCGCGGAAAAGGGCGATACCCTGGCCTTTCAGCTGCGAAGCTTCTTTTTCAGCCTGTGCGGCAATTTTGATCGCGTTACCATCGGCTTCGGCGGCTTTTGTTTTGGTAATGAGGAGCGCTTGTCCTTCGTTTTCAGCAGCCGCTTTCAGGTTATTGGAAGCAACCACTTTCGCCATCGATGTGGTGATCTCAGCATCAAATGTAATGTCATTCAGCTGCAAGTCGATGAGGTGAAAGCCCCAGGTTTCAAGAGTTTGGTCAAGGCTTTCTTTTACATCGTCTACAATTTCGCGACGCAGCAAGAGAATCTCAGCCTGCTTTTTCGTTGCCACAAACCCGCGGACCGAACCTTCAATCGTACGGATCAAGGCTTGTGAAAAGCTGCGCTGGTCCATGAATTTAAAGGCGACATTTTTGATTGTTTCTTCATTCGCATCGAGCACGGAATAAACGAGCATGGCTTTGAAGTAGACATTTGCCTGGTCTTGTGTAATGGCCTGGAATTCCATCTCAATTGCACGGTTCTGAATCGAAACGCGACTGAAGGTACGTTCCAGGAACGGAATACGGATGTTTAACCCGGGATGAATGATGCGACGGTATTTTCCGAACATCGTCAACACACCGATGGTACCTTGTTGTACCGTAATAAACGAAGCCAGGAAAAGCAGTGCTCCTATGGAAATGAGCACAATCATTGGAACAGACATAATTTTAGTTATTGGTTGGAAACAAATCTATCAATTTCTTTCGAGGCGATGAAAAAAATACGGAATAAATGAAATAAATTGAAAGTTCTAACGTTTTGATTTGAAAGTAGTAATTGAGCCTATGGTAAAAAAGTACGCAACGGATTCGCAGCGTAACGAAGGTAAAGGCTTTGCATCTCCTTCGGCTGCACTTGTTCAACACTTACTGAATTACAGCAAAGCGTTGGAAGTAAAAAAAGTAAAGCACAAAAAAGTGCTTTTGAACCTTAACTAAGCATTGAAGCCCTTGAAAAAGGGCTTTTTTTGTGGACATATAATTCCATGTAATATAGCGAAATGTATGTCCAACCCCTACAGGGTTGAAGCTAATGGTATGATTGGCGTGTTGCCGTATTTTGTCCCTACGGGACATGGTTTGAAACGTAGGTTCTATCAATGAATGCGGCGTATTCATCCATCCTTGGACATTTGTGCAGTGGCAGAAAAAATTGTGGCAAACAAAAAAGGGTCGCGATTCATCGCGACCCGCAAGTTATTTTTTGGACTAATTACCAGATTTTCGAAACCTTATCAGCGCTGTTACGCATTTTGTCGCCTTCTTTTACGTTGAACGCCTCGAAAAATTCAGGGCAGTTCATCAACGGGCCGTTTACACGGTACATTCCCGGTGAATGCGGGTCGTTGGCGATACGGTTTTTCAATTCGGCATCGGTGTAATTGATTTTCCAAAGCTGTGCATAAGCGATGAAGAAACGCTGAGCGGGTGTGTAGCCCTGGCGCAGCTTCCCGCTTTTGAATTCTTCGGTGCGCTGGTAGGCATAATACGCCATTGTCAAACCACCGAGGTCGGCAATGTTTTCGCCCATTGTCAGGTCAGGATTCACACAATGTCCTTCAACAGGGCAGAAGCCCGAGAATGTCTCGCCCAAAATTTTGGTGCGCGATTCAAACGATGTGCGATCGCTTTCGGTCCACCAGTTGTTGAAAGTACCATCGGCAGCGAATTTTGATCCGGAATCATCGAAACCATGCGTGAATTCGTGTCCGATCACCATCCCGATCCGGCCATAATTCACTGCATCTTCGGCTTTTTCATCAAAGAAAGGCGGCTGCATGATACCTGCAGGGAACGCAATTTCGTTGAGCAATGGGTGGTAATACGCATTCACAAGGTGCGCCGGCATTCCCCATTCTTTGCGGTTAACAGGTTTGTACAGCTTGCCAAAGTTCTCTTCGTTTTCGTATTTCGCGCAGTTGTCTACGTTGGTTACGTAATCGGTAGAGATATCCAGCTTCGAGAAATCGCGCCATTCTTCCGGGAAACCCAGTTTACGCCCGATGGCATTCAATTTTGTCAGGGCTTCTTTTTTCGTATCGGCCGACATCCAGTCGAGCATTTTGATGCGCTCACGGAAGCTTGCCAACAGGTTATCGACCATTTCGTTCACGCGTTTCTGAGCATTTTCAGAGTACGAAACCTGTACGAAAGCTTTTCCTAACAATTCTCCGATTGGCGAACCGGTGATTTCGTCGATGGCGCGTTCTGAAATCGGTTTCATTTCGCTCTTTCCGCTCAAAACGCCCTGGTAAAACTTGAACTTCACTTCGACCCACTGATCGTCGAGCATTCCGGCGTAGTGGTTCATTGATTTGAACGTCAGGTAATCAATCCAGTCTTGCATCGGCAATTCACCGATCAGTTCATTGACTTGTTTCAGGAACGCAGGCTGGCCAACGATCACGGTATCAAACGACTGGCTTCCGACCAACGACAAATAGGTTTCGAAGTCGAAGCTGTTGAACAGTTTTTTTGCTGCTCTGAAACCGTATTTATTGTACGTTTTTTCCGGAATCCGCAAATCAGCAGGCGCCATCATGGAATCAGCCAACCTCTTTTCGAACTGGAACACGCGATCGGCCCTTTTCGCAGCCACGTCTTCTTTTTCACCGGTCAGTCTGAACAAATCACGGATGTAGATAATGTAAGCATCACGTTCTTTCTGTTTGTTTTCCTGGAAGTAATAATCACGATTCGGAAGTCCCAAACCGCCCTGGCCCAGGTAGCTGATGTTTTTGCTGACATCTTTCAAATCCTGGCCTACGCCGAATCCAAACAAGCTGTTGATGCCTACTTTGTGCTGTTCGGCAACGATTTTAGCAATTTCCTCGCGCGATTTGATGTTTTTGATCACTTCCAAACGCTCTTTCAAGGGCGTCCAACCGGTTCTGTTGCGTTTTTCCATGTCGATGTACGACTTGAAATAATCGCCCAGGATCTGGTCCTGCGTGCCTTTCGTTCCTGTATTACCGGCAGCTGTTTTCAGGATGCCCAGCAATGTGGTTTTGTTCCGCTTTTCGAGTTCGTTGAAGCTTCCCCAACGCGATTCATCCGAAGGAACAGGATTTTCCCTGCACCAGGTTCCGTTGGCAAACAAGAAGAAATCGTCTTGCGGTTTCACGGTTTTGTCCATGTAACCGAGACTAATGGTTGTGCTGTTGTCGTTCGCAGAGCCGGAAGAGGTACCCACTGTAGCATCGGGAGTCACGTCCGGTTTCGGTGTGCAGGCAGCCAGTAAAATGACCGCTGCGGGAACGATTGTGTAGATAGTTTTCATCGTTTCTAGGGAATTAAAAGCATTTCAACGTGCGGAATGTCGTCTTCAAGGTATTCTTTTCCGGTTGAGGTAAAGCCTGTTTTATTGTAAAAAGATTCGAGGTGTTTCTGAGCGGAAATACGGATCGGAACCACTCCGAATTCCTCGTGTGCAAAACGAACGCAGCGTTCCATCAGCTCAATTCCAACTCCCTCACCACGAAAATCGTTGTTCAGTACAACACGCCCGATTGCCACTTCTTCATAAGCCAGTCCCGGAGGAAGGATACGTGCCGTAGCGATCACATCGCCTTTTCCGTCGCGCAGCAACAGGTGGTAAGACTTTTTGTCTTTTCCGTCCAGGTCGAGATACGTACAATTTTGTTCCACGACAAAGGCTTTAAGGCGCAATGCGATGATGTCGTGAAATTCATTCAGACTTAATTCTTTGTAAGGTTTAAACTGCCAATCTAAGTGCATACTTTTTTGAATTATATATTGAAAATGTAAAATTGAAAGGAAAGATCCTTGTCTGTTTACACATTTCAGGTTTGAATTACTCCTACGTTGTAAGCTTTTTCAGCCTTTTTGTGGCTGGCCATTGCAATTCCGACGGAGAGGAATTCACGTGTTTTCGCCGGATCGATGATTGCATCCAGCCACAGGCGGGAAGCGGCATAGTACGGTGAAATCTGCTCGTCGTAACGTGCCTTGATCGTATCAAATAGTTCTTTTTCGCGTTCCGGGGTGATTTCTTCGCCTTTTGCTTTCAGCGAAGCAACCTCGATTTGCAATAATGTTTTCGCTGCCGCGGCACCGCTCATTACAGCTACTTCTGCTGTCGGCCAGCCAACGATCAAACGCGGATCATACGCCTTTCCACACATCGCGTAATTTCCGGCTCCGTAAGAGTTTCCGACCACAACGGTAAATTTCGGAACCACCGAATTGGCCATGGCATTTACCATTTTCGCTCCGTCTTTGATAATGCCGGCGTGCTCCGATTTGGAACCGACCATGAAACCGGAAACATCCTGGAAAAATACCAGCGGGATGTTCTTCTGGTTACAGTTCATGATGAAACGCGCGGCTTTATCGGCCGAATCATTATAGATCACACCGCCGAACTGCATTTCGCCTTTGGCATTTTTCGACAATTCGCGCTGGTTGGCCACGATTCCCACGCTCCAGCCGTCGATGCGCGCGTAAGCGCACACAATTGTTTTCCCGTAATCGCTTTTGTATTCGGTGATGCTTCCTTCGTCTACAATCGAGTCGAGGATGTCCATCACGTTGTATGGTTTCGCACGTTCAGATGGCAGAATGCCGTACACACGTTTTGCGTCTTCTTTCGGTGCGATGCTTTCAATGCGGTCAAATCCGGCAGTTTCAGGACTTCCGATCTGGCTCATCATTTTGCGGATGGTCAGCAGGCATTCTTCGTCGTTGGCCACTTTGTAGTCGCAAACACCTGAAATTTCGGTATGTGTTGTTGCACCGCCAAGTGTTTCGTTATCAATGGTTTCTCCGATAGCAGCTTTCACCAGGTAAGATCCTGCCAGGAAGATCGTTCCGGTTTTGTCAACGATCAGCGATTCGTCTGACATAATCGGTAAATAAGCGCCACCGGCCACACAGCTTCCCATCACCGCCGCGATCTGGGTAATTCCCATTGAACTCATGATGGCGTTGTTGCGGAAAATGCGCCCGAAGTGTTCTTTATCAGGGAAAATTTCGTCCTGCATTGGCAGATAAACTCCTGCAGAATCGACCAGGTAAATGATCGGCAGGCGGTTTTCCATCGCGATTTCCTGTGCACGAAGGTTTTTCTTCCCGGTAATCGGGAACCATGCTCCAGCCTTTACAGTCGCGTCGTTTGCCACAACGATACATTGTTTTTTGGAAACGAAACCAATGACAACCACCACTCCGGCGCTTGGACAGCCACCGTGTTCCTGGTACATGCCCATTCCTGCGAAAGCTCCGACTTCAAACCGAGGGGTGTTCGGGTCGAGCAGGAGGTCGATTCGCTCGCGGGCGGTCATTTTACCTTTTTCGTGCAATGCGGCGATGCGTTTTTCGCCTCCGCCTTTCATAATTTTTGCCAACTCCGCTTCCATGCGCGAGATTTTCATGCGCATTTCGTCGTCGTTCTTGTTGAATTCCAATTCTTTTGGATCGATAGCCATAGTTCTTTCATTAATAGCGTCCCAAATATACACAATTCGTTGTAGAAACATTCTTTGTCAGGTTGATTCGGCCGGGTGGAAAGCGCTTATTTTTGTGGCGATGCAAGATACATACAAACACAAGGGAATGCGCAAGCAGCTGATCAGCGAGCTGCGGAATAAAGGAATCACCGACGAACGGATTTTAACGGCGTTTGATGCGGTTCCGCGCCATTATTTCCTCGATTTGGTGTTTGAGCAGCAGGCCTATTCCAACATGGCCTTCCAGATCGGGTCGGGACAAACCATCTCGCATCCGTATACCGTTGCATTCCAGACAAGTCTCCTGGACCTGAAACGTGGTGATAAAGTCCTGGAAATCGGTACCGGATCGGGTTTTCAGACCAGTATTTTATGCGCACTTGGTGCAAAAGTGTTTTCGATCGAACGACACAAGGAATTGCATTTGAAAGCAAAGAAGATCATTGATCAACTGGGATTTACGCCCAAACTTTTTTTCGGCGACGGCTACGAGGGAAAAGCTACTTATGCGCCGTTTGACAAAGTATTGGTGACCTGTGGCGCCCCCGAAGTACCGCAGCAGTTACTGGCGCAGTTAAAGATTGGAGGCGTGCTGGTGATCCCGGTAGGTGATTTGGACCAACAACAAATGCTGCGAATCGAGCGCGCTTCAGAGACGGAGTACACGGAAGAGGTCTTCGGGAATTTCAGTTTTGTGCCGATGCTGGAGAAAACGGTAAGGTGATGGTGGATTTTGCGGATTTTTCGGGTTAAAATTTCCAAATTCGCCATTTTGCAAAATTGCAAATTCGCAATATTACGAGGATGACGAATAAATTAGTTGATTCCGTAATATTGCGGGATTACGGAACGTGTTGATAATGAATGGTTTGCTTCAATTTTTGAACAAGCGCCTTGTTGAATTTCGCCACCCCGTTCCGGTTCAAATGCACGGCATCGTAAAAATCCAATGAATCATTCAAGTGCAGGCGCTTGTTGAAATTGTAATACGTTCCTTGTTGTTGGATGTAAGCATCAAACTCAGCATTGTTTTCATACGAATTGTTCAAACGACTTGTAATCGGCGCGCGGACCAGTAAATATGGGATTTTCTCCGCCTTCAGTAATGCAATCGTAGCTTCAAATGCCGCTTTTTGGTCGGAACGAAGTTCCCATTTTTTCGGGACGACCTTCCCGTTTACCGTATCCTTTTTGTAGGTTACATACTTGAAATACGTCAGGTCGCGTTCCACGAAGCCGTTGCGGTCGATGTAAGTGTCATTTTCGCGGCGTTTCGGCTGACGGAATGTTGTATTCTTGCCAGCCAGTTGACGGTAAGAAGCGTATATGTAGGAGTTCAACGTCTTTGCGTTCAACGTTTTGAAGACCATTTGTGCCGAATAAAAATCAACTTTGTCATTCGCGGTCAGATCCAATGTCGCTTCCACACCGTCGATCTGGAAGGTTTCGGGGTAAACTTCATAAACCACAAGCTTTGGTTTCAGATTTCGCAGGTAGCGCTTCAGCAGCAGGTGCGTATTGATCGGTGTTTGACTACTGGAGCCAAGATTAAACGAGGTCATTCCTTTCGACTCGAAAAAACGCGTATCAAAACCACGGTAACAGGTAGAGGCGCCTACAAACAATACATCGACGTCTTTCGTGTGCTTTGCATCATCGAGCCGGGAAAGCGTATGCCCGAAAGCTCCGCGGTTGTAAACCAGGTTCTTTTTATAGCGATCCGGCATCAATTCGCCCCAGAAAATGACCATCAGCACATAAAACACTGCTGCCAGCGGGAGAAATTTCAATATGTTGAGCAGGAACTGTTTCATGGCTAAAACTGGAAGTAAATAAACGGCGTTTCTTCGGTTTGCATGAACATTCCGATCAAAAAGAGGATGAACGAGTAGAATGTCCAGCGGACAAATCGCGGCCATTTGAAGCCGAATTGTTCAAGTGCGTATTGCTGTTCGCGACCAAACCATTCGATGATGAGCATGAAAGTGACCAGGATGATCATCAATACCGACATCACTTTCGGTGGCTGGAACAGGTTTTTGTGGAAAATGTCGCCGATGTAAGTCAACGCATGTCCAACGCTTTCTGCGCGGAAGAAAATCCACGCAATGGTTACCAACGCAAATGTTCCGATCATTTTAATGAATTCCATCACCGACGGTAAAATCTTTCCCTGCCCGATGATTTCGAGGTTGTTGCGGTTTTTGTTGGAAAGCAGCAACGGCAGGAAATACAAGGCATTGAGCGCTCCCCAGCAAATGAAGGTCCAGTTGGCGCCGTGCCAGAAACCGCTGACCAGGAAAATGATAAACGTGTTCCGGATCTTCATCCACAAGCCGCCTTTGCTTCCACCTAACGGAATGTACAGGTAATCTCTGAACCAGGTGGAAAGCGAAATGTGCCACCGGCGCCAGAATTCGGCAATATCGCGCGAAAAATAGGGGAAAGCAAAGTTGCGCAGAAGCTCTACACCGAATAAACGTGCGGTCCCCAAAGCGATGTCGGAATAACCGGAGAAATCACCGTAAATCTGGATGGCGAAAAAGACCGCTCCCAATACAAGCGTACTGCCCGAATACATATTGGAATCGTTGAAGATCATGTCGGCGTACTCGGCACAGCCATCGGCGATGACTACTTTTTTGAACAAGCCCCACAAAATCTGGCGCAATCCGTTGACAGCCTGCGCATAGTCAAACTTCCGTTCGCGCTGGATTTGGGGTAATAGGTGAGTAGCGCGTTCGATCGGTCCGGCAACCAGCAGCGGAAAAAAGCTCACGAAAACCCCGTAATCGATGAAGTTTTTCTCGGGCTTGATGCGGTCTTTGTAGATGTCGATCACGTATGAAAGTCCGTGGAAGGTGTAGAACGAAATCCCGACCGGTAGAATGACATCAAGTGTCCATGGACTGACTTCCCAACCGAAAGCGCTCACGGCTTCGGCAAACGAGTCTGCGAAAAAGTTGTAGTATTTAAAAACACCCAGAAAGCCAAGATTGATCGAAATACTGAGCCAGAACCAGAACTTCCTGCGCGCACGATTCGGCGCATCGGCCATTTTGATCCCCGTGAAGTAATCCAGTAAGGTCGAAAACAGCAGCAGGAACAGGAAACGATAGTCCCAACACGCATAGAAATAATAGCTGGCCACCAGCAAAAGAATGTTTTGCAGCCGCGGCTTTCCCTTTACCGCAAACCAGTAAAGAAAGAATACGAGTGGTAAAAACCAGGCAAAATCAAGCGAGTTGAATAACATCAGACCACAAAACTAATAATATCCCGTAGACAATAATCAATGCGAAATTTCACCACAAAGGCACAAAGGAAAAGGTACAATTGGCGTGTTAGTTAAGAGCACAAAGGTCGTTTGGGTAAAATCCTTAGTGCTTTTAACACGCGTCATACTCCGAATGTCCGTCCCGTAGGGACGAAATATGGTAGAACCGAAATTCCCTTATAATTATTACCCCGTAGGGGTAAAACATGTTGTATTTGTTATGTTCTACCCCTACGGGGTAGGTCTGAAAATAATAATCTATTTCTACCATATTTTGTCCCTACGGGACGTGATGAAATAAATTTGATTCGTTGTTAGAAAGATGAGTTATATAAGGAGCCTTTGTGAACTTAACACACCCATCCTTCAAAAGAAACTTTGTGTCTTTGTGGTGAACAGAACTTTCAACATTGTTCACCTTTTTTGTGCAGAAATGCCTGCTTACGATTTTTTCTGATGAATATTTCATGAACTGCGCGCCCGCATTTTATTATTTCGCGCCGGTTCCGTTCATTTGCAGGAGATCGAAAGCTATGACTATGAACCGTTTTTTAATTTTACTTACCGCACTTATTCCTGTTTTCGCTGATGCTCAGATCAGTATCACCTACCTGGTACAGGAAAACACGATTGTCCGAAGTATCAGTCCTTACATTTATGGTAGCTGTAATGGTGGCTACGCTGGTTCTACGGTTGTTCGTTTGGGCGGAAACCGCCTTACGGGGTACAACTGGGAAAACAATGCGAGTCACGCCGGGGCCGATTATTTTTACCAGAACGACGAATATTTGCCATGGGTGATGGGAATACCTGCCGCTTCGTACAATGTTCCGGGAATTGTAATGACCAATTTTCACCAGGATGCATTGAACAATGGCGCGATGTCGTTATTGACGTTGCCGATGGCAGGTTATGTTTCCAGGGACCGCAACGGCACAACCGTTCAAACGTGGGAAGCTGCTCCGAGTAATCGCTGGGATGCCGTCGCAAATACCAAACCGACTGCTTTTAGCCTGACTCCTGACCTGAACGATGGAACCGTATACGTGGATGAATTCATCAACTTCATGCACAACCAGTTCGGTACTGCAAACTCGGCCAACGGCGTTAAAGGCTATATTTTGGATAATGAACCGGGATTGTGGACCAGCACGCACGATCGTTTGTATACCGGCGCGATTAATTGTACCGATCATCTCACCAAAAGCCTTGCTTTAGCACGAAGGGTGCGCGAAATGGATGCCAGCGTGAAGATTTTCGGGCCGGAATCGTATGGATACAATGAGTATTTGAATTTCCAGGGAGCAAGTGATTGGCCGACTTACAGTGGAACGTATTCGCACTACCTGGGACTTTTCCTCGATTCCATGCGTGTTGCGTCACAAAGCGAAGGCGCGCGATTACTCGATGTACTAAGCGTACACTGGTACCCGGATGTCTACGCCGGAAGTATTTTTTCGTCAGACGTTTCTCCGAATATAGCCAGTACGCGTATGCAGCTTCCGCGAACATTATGGGACAGCTCGTACGTTGAAGATGGCTGGATCGGCGAGTGGTTTTCACAGGATTTGCCGATCCTCCCGAAGCTAAACAGCCTGATCAACACGTATTATCCCGGGACGGACCTGGCGGTTACAGAATACGATTATGGGGCAGATGCGCACATCAGTGGCGGTATCGCACAAGTGGAAGCATTGGGCGCTTTCGCTACCACAGGAACGGATTATGCCACGAAATGGGGAGCGTTCAGCGATTATACTTTGTCGGCTGTGTCATTGTACAATGAAGGGAATGATCCGTTCGGAGATCAACTGATTGCTTCTGAAAGTCCTGATTTGGCGAATTCAAGCGTATTCGGATCGGTTTCCGGCGATGGAAGCCTGCATTTAATCGTAACCAACAAAAATGATGACTCCACCATTACAGCTGATTTTCAGTTAGCTGATGTGTCCGAATACGATTCCGTGAAAGTGTATTACTTCAACCAAAGCTCACCAACCATTGTTGAGCAGGATCTGCCGAATTCGGTTTTCACAGCAAATGGATTCTCTTACCAGTTGCAGCCATTGACAGCATATCATTTTGTGTTGAAAGGCGGTTCGGTGTCATCGGTAAATGATTTAGCCAGCGCAATAGAATGGAACGTTTATCCGAACCCTGCGAAAGATGGCACGCTGTTGAAATGGGCAATGCCTGTGAAAGGTGAATTGACGGTGGTGAATTCCCTGGGGCAAATGGTCAATCAAACGATTATTTCCCAGGAAACAAAGGCGTTTTACCTCGACATGAAATCATTGGAATCGGGCGTGTATTGGTTGAATTTTGTTTCGGCGAAAGGGGGGCAGATGCGGAAGTTGGTGATGAAGTATTGAGATTAAGGGGAATTTTGGTTCGTAGTTAGTCCCGTAGGGACGTATTTTATGTACGTTTATCACGCTATAATGCCCGTCCCGTAGGGACGAAATACCGTAGGACCGAAATCCCCACCGATCCTTTGCCCCGTAGGGGCAAGGATGTTCAATGAATGGCATGTTTTTCTGCAATATCTCGTCCCTACGGGACGGCGTACAACCAAAATTCCTAAAGGGTGGCAACAAAAAAGGCGCTGATTTCTCAACGCCTTTCTCATTTTATCGTAATTCTCAATGCTCCAATGAAGCCAGGTAACGCTCTGCATCCAGGGCGGCCATACAACCGGTTCCTGCGGCAGTAATCGCCTGGCGGTAATTTTTATCCGCTGCATCGCCGGCAACAAATACGCCAGGTACATTGGTTTTAGACGTTCCCGGCTGCTCGTATTTGATATAACCGACTTCGTCGAGGTTGATGTAATCTTTGAAAATATCCGTGTTTGGCTTGTGTCCGATAGCAACGAAGAATCCTGTACATGGAATCGTGTGCTCTTCGCCGGTCACCTTGTTTCTCACCAACGCTCCCGTAACACCCATATCATTTCCTAATACTTCAACCGTTTCGGTGTTGTGAAGGATCTCGATATTCGGTGTATTGCGAACACGGTCGGCCATGATCTTGGAAGCACGGAAAACGTCCGTACGCACCAGCATCGTTACTTTTGTACACAATTTGGAAAGGTAGTGCGCTTCTTCGCAGGCTGAATCACCGGCTCCAACGATTACTACTTCCTGTCCGCGGTAAAAGAACCCGTCGCACACAGCGCAGGCAGAAACACCACCACCGCTCAAAAGGTATTTTTGCTCGGAAGGCAAACCAAGGTATTTGGCCGATGCTCCGGTGGAAATGATCACGGTTTCAGCGTGGATTTCATGTCCGCTTTCAGTCCAGCACTTGTGAATTGGTCCGGAGAAATCCACTTTTTCGATGAATCCGGCGCGAACGTCGGTATCAAAACGCTTTGCCTGCGCTTCAAGCTGGATCATCATTTCAGGACCGGTTACACCTTCAGGGTATCCCGGGAAATTTTCTACTTCATTGGTTGTTGTTAATTGTCCGCCTGGTTGAAGCCCCACATACATTACGGGTTTCATCTCAGCGCGTGCGGCGTAGATCGCGGCAGTATATCCGGCAGGACCGGATCCGATTATTAGGCATTTTACTTTTTCTACACTCATTGTCTGTATTTTCTAGGGACACAAATTTAACGTTTCGCTCAGGATTTTTGATGATCTCAAAACGAAAAAAAATATCAGTAGGAATTCAAGAATAAAGTCCGTTGCTACTTTTTGCAGGTGTACACAAAAGCAGGAGGGAAGTTGGCGGGAGTAAAGGTTATGGCGACTTCTCTGAACATGCTTTTGATGGCCTTTTTGGCGTTCAGGGAGTATTGAAATTGTACGTACAACGACTTCTCCGTCATAACGTTATGGCTTTCCCGAAGAATGCGGTTTTTTAACTCTGCCGGGAAGTTTGCCAGCGGAAGTGACGAAAGAACAACATCTGCTTTTTCATATCCGTATTTTGCCAGGTACTCACCGATCTTTTCAGCGGAATCATGAATCAAATGGACACGCGGATCGGTGAATTCTTTCTGCAACAATTGCATAAAATTGTCGTTCAATTCGAACACCAGCAAAACACCTTCAGGATGTAGTTGTTCAAGAATTCTGCGGGTAAAAACACCGGTTCCCGGGCCGAGTTCCACGATTACGCGAACCTCACTGAAATCAATGGATTTCAGCATTTTTTTCGCTAAAAAAGGCGAGCTGGGACTCATGGCTCCCACCATTTTTTTCTCTTTCCAGAAATTTCGTAAGAATGATTTTCTGCCAGACATTCGGTTAATCTTTCAGCGCGAATTTACCATTATTGAATACACCGTAAACATATCCCGTTAATTCTTTACCAACAAAGGGTGAATTTTTCGTGCCAATGAGGATGTCGCTGTGTTCAAATGTCCATTTTTTTGTCGGGGAGAAAACGGTGATGTCTGCTTTTTTGCCTGCTTCAACCGGTTGATTCTGAATACCTAATAATTCTCTTGGACCCTGTGTAAATCGTGAAACGATCCATTCCAGTGAGTTTCCTTCGTGTGTGAGTAACTCGCTGAACAATGTTTGTAAGGTGCTGTTCCCGAAATTGGCGTGATCAAACTCAACGTCCGTTTCTTCGGTATCGTTTGGCCGGTGGTCGGAAACAATACAGTCGATCGTTCCATCTTTGACGCCTTCCCATAAAGCTAAACGATCTGATTCAGAACGCAATGGCGGCATTAGTTTAAAGTTTGAATCAAAGTCGAGGACGGTTGTTTCGTTGAAGATAAGGTGCTGCCCGTGCACATCTGCCGTAACAGCCAGACCGTCTGCTTTTGCTTTGCGAACCAGATCAACTGCCTGCGCCGACGAAAGCCCGGTTACGTGCAGGCGGCCACCGGTGTATTCCACCAATCGCAGGTTGCGTTCCAGGTTGATGACTTCTCCGATAATCGGGTCTGCTTTCAGTCCTGTTTTCGTGGAAGCTTCGCCTTCGTTGACCATTCCTTTGCCTGAAATAGAAGCATCGCGCGAAAACCCGACGATTGTTCCGCCGAAATTCTTGCTGTATAACAATGCGCGGTACATCATTCCGGCCGAGACGGTCTTGAGGTCGTCGGAGAACAGGCGCACACCGTTTTGGAACATATCGTACATTTCCGCAAGGTGTTCACCCTCGTTTTTCTGGGTAATGCAACCCATCGGGTGAAGCGTGCTCACGCTGTTTTCTGAGCGGCGCAACACATATTCAACAGCTGTTTTTCCGTCGGTTACCGGTTTGGTGGTGGGCAAAGCAGCCACGTGGGTAAATCCGCCGAAAGCTGCGGCATCCAAGCCCGATTCAATGGTCGATTTGTGTTCTTCTCCCGGATCGCACAAATGGGCTTTCAAATCAACCCAACCCTGCGAAACGTGCAGGTTTTCACCTTCTACTACCAGGGCGTCTTCGGCCTGGATGGAAGGAGCGATCGCTGCAATGATTCCGTCTTCGATCAGTAAGTCTTGTTGTGTGCCGTTATGGGCGGAGTGTTGATCGAGAATCGTTGCGTTGCGAAGAAGAACTTTCATGGTTGTTTAAACTTTAATGTTTCCAAAAATAAACGATGAGCATTTCAGTAAGCAGGAAAATCAGGGCAAAAATAACGCACCATTTCCAATAGGTAATGGGCTGGTCGAGCTGCAGGAACGAAGCGCCGGTCCATCCCGACGTACTGCGTACATCCATCGTTTTGATGTTGGCGTTTTCAAAAGTGCTCATGATTTCCGGTTCGGTAAGCGATTGAATGCGCGATTCGGAACGGTTGTAGTTGATGGACAAGGCGCCCAGTTTTTCACCACCCGAAACCACACTGTAATTGCCTGATTCCAGCTGGCGGATGGCCTCTAAGCCTTGCACGGAAATGAAATTCGTCTGGCGCTTTTTGAAGACGGTAGGAATGAAATCGATGTCGCCTTTTTTGAGGTGAACGGCCTGTTCTGCGTTGCGCGGCTGACCAATCGGGTAACTGCCGTCTTCGCCGATAATGAGGTAATAGGGCGCTTGTCGCTGGCTCAGCTCACCGATGCGCAGCAGCAATGTCGAGAAAAGCTGGTTGCTGGTAAAGGAGCTATACGTCTGGTCGAGCGACGTAGCGGAAAGATAAGCGTTGAATTTTCCGGTACCACGCACAAAGAAAGAGTTTCCGCTTTGGAAGGTGAGCAGGTCAATGCTTTCGGAAGCCGAATTGGATTGCAGTCGGAATGCTTTCTTAACCGCAGGAAGGTTCAGCTGCTCTGGCTTTCGCTCAAAAACGCCGTCGAAAAAAGGGTCTTTGGTATTGATCTTTCTTACCGTGAGTCCGTTTTCCTGCAACTGGCTCAACGCAGGTAATTTTAAGCGTGAAAGCAAGCCGTTCCAGCCACCAATACTAGTGTTTGCGCCCGGAAAGAGCAGGATGGAACCGCCATCGTTGGCAAATTCCATTAACAAGTCGGTCGTATTGGCCGAAATCTGGTTGCAGCCGTTGACCACGACCAGATCTTTATCCTGTAAGTTTGATTCCGTCAGTTGATTTTGCTGAACGGAGCTCGTTTTGTAGAAATCATCGAGACCATAAACCACGTTGATATTGGAAACCGCGCTTTCCCCGTCGATGATGAGCACATTGCTTTGCTTGCGCACGTCGTACGAGAAATAGTAGCTGTCGTCCATGTTCATCTGGCGGTCGTTTACTTTTACTGATCCCTGGATTTTACCCGGTTCGTTGTTGAAGTAGCTCAGTTCTACCGTATCACTGCCGTTGGAAGGAATGTCGGCAAATACGTCGCGGTCTATTTTCCCGATCCGAATGTTGACATCAACGGTATTTACAGCCGTTTCACCTTCGTTGCGCAGGCGAACGTACAGTGTTTGTTTCGCCTCTTTTTTCTGTACCGGCGTAGCAAACCAGATCGAGTCAATGTACAGGTTGCCGTTGTTCACCGGTTCCAATTTTACCGGGTACAGCATTGTTTCCCAGTTCTTGTATTTCGGTAAAACGCCTGTAGTCGATTTCTGGAAGTCGGAAAGGTAAATGAGCTGACTGCTGGCAATGCGCAGGTCGTTGGCTTTGTTATCGACCAGCCATTGTTCCCACCAATTGGTCACATCAGCGGCTTTTCGTACCAGTGAAGTCGGTTTGATCTTTTCGATTTTCTCTAAAAACTGCGCTTTGGTCAGTGTTTGTTTTTCCGAACCGCTCAGCTCATTCGTAATCAGTACAAACTGGGCTGTTCGCGGGGCATCCTGCACGATTGATTTGGCCAGCTCACGCGATTGTGAGAACAATTCGCCCGTTACACCGATGCGCGTCATGGAAAACGAGTTGTCGATGTAAATCCCGATTACGTTCACGCCGCTTTTGTTGGATTCTTCTTTCAGCGGAACGAACGGCTGTGCAAATGCAAACACCAGGAACGAAAAGGCGAGGGCACGGGCAGTGAAAATGAGCCAGTACTTGAGCTTGCGCGTGTTTTTCTGGTTTTGCTCTACCGATTTCAAAAACGTCAGGCTCGAAAAAAAGACCGTTTTGTAGCGTTTGAAATGAAAAAGATGAATGAGAAGCGGGATGAGGATAACCGCAAGGGCAAACAAAAATTCAGGATAGACCCACTTCATGTTTCCAAAGATATTTATTAATTGTGAATTATCCGCAAAGGAGTTGGATTTACGGCGGAATTCAGGGATGAGTTGGCACAAATTTCATAATCCGCCTCAGTTGAACACAAAGTTTTTTTGGAAGGATAGACGTGTTAAGATCACAAAGAAATTAAACGCAGAGTAATTATTCAACGCAAAGACGCAGAGATCGCAAAGTATACTGCGCTTGAAAAGATTGCGAAGCAATTAAACTTTGCGTACTTCATGTGTATACAATTCGCATTTTCCTCTTCGCGTACTTTGCGCCTTTGCGTTGAAAAAATGTTAGTTTGGCTTTAATTTACCGGAATCTCCTTTGTGTTCTCTATAACACATCAATTGTCATTTCTCTTTGTGTCCGCCTGAGGCGGATGGTGAATTTAAAACCCTTCAAAAGCCCCTAATCCGAACAGCGCGAAGTCGTACTTACACGGATCGTTTGCGTCCATTTTTACCAAATATTCCTGTATTTCAGCCACGGCTTTCCAATCGTTTTGGGTGCGGTGAAGCAAACCGAGCTTGCGGCCAACGTTCCCTGTGTGGACATCGAGCGGAAGGTGTAGTTCGGAAGGAGAAATACTGTTCCAGATCCCGAAATCGACGCCTTTTTTGTCGTTTCGTACCATCCAGCGCAGGTACATGTTCAGGCGCTTGGAGGAAGAGTTTTTCAGCGGGTTGGAAATGTGCTTTTGGGTGCGGTCGGGAAATGAATTGGCAGTGAAAGCTTCGCGGAAGCTGGCAATCCGGCCCAAAACACCCGGGTGTTCGTTGTGTTCAGCGAATGCCTGTTCAAGTCCGCCGCCGTTGGTATAGAGACGTTTTAACCCGGCAAAAAAGGCGTGCAAATCTTCAGAATTGAACGTGCGGTGCACAAATGCCGATTCAAACGGCTTGTAATCGCGGATGAAGTTGTACGGATCGTGTTCCATGATCGCCAGGATCCGTTCGCCGCTGGTGATGATCGATTTACGGTTTCCCCAGGCAATAGTCGACATCAGGAAACCAACGATTTCGATGTCTTCTTTCCGCTCGAAACGGTGTGCCAGCTGAATCGGGTCCGATTCAATGAACTTCGGATTGTTGTATTCGTCGGCTTTGTAATCGAGAAATTCCTGGAGATCGGCAAACGACATGCCGTCGTGAAAACTGGTTTTCATGAAACGATCAATCCGTCCTGCATTGTCAACGTACGGTCCGCCATTTCGGCCAGTTGGCTGTTGTGCGTTACGATCACGAAAGTTTGTCCCATATCGCGACGCAAATCAAAAAACAACTGGTGCAATTCCCTGGCGTTTTTCGAATCAAGGTTCCCGGAAGGCTCGTCGGCGAAAACTACTTTCGGTTTATTGACCAGGGCACGCGCCACGGCCACACGCTGCTGTTCTCCACCCGAAAGGGCAGAGGGCTGATGCGACGCACGATCGATCAAACCAAGTTGTTTCAATAATTCCATAGCACGTTGTTGTGCTTCCTGTTTCGGGACGCTATTGATCAGCGCCGGCATCATTACGTTTTCAACCGCCGTGAATTCCGGCAGTAATTGATGGAACTGGAACACAAAACCAATCTGCGTATTGCGGAACTTCGCCAGCTCTTTCGACGAAAGATGGAATGGGTTCACTCCGTCGAGTTCCACAATACCGCTATCCGGCTTGTCGAGCGTACCTAACAGTTGGAGCAGGGTTGTTTTCCCTGCTCCGGACGAGCCGACGATCGAAACAATCTCCCCGGAAGCAATTTCCAGGTCAATACCTTTTAATACGTCGAGTTGACCATATTTCTTTTGTAAACCGGCGGCTTTCAGCATTATTTATCGAGTTTCAATGAATGTCCCATTTTTTCCTGCTTGGTCTTCAGGTAACCTTCATTGTGTGCGTTTGCACCGACTTCGATGGCAAGGTTTTCAACGATTTCAAGTCCGTAACCGATCAGCCCCGAGCGTTTTTTCGGGTTGTTCGACATCAGGCGGATTTTCTTTACCCCCAAATCGTGCAGGATTTGCGCCCCGATCCCGTATTCGCGCTGGTCACTTTCAAAACCGAGCTTCAGGTTGGCTTCAACGGTGTCATAACCTTCCTCCTGCAATTTGTAGGCTTTCAGTTTGTTCATCAGGCCGATTCCCCGGCCTTCCTGGTTCATGTAAACGATAACGCCTTTTCCTTCTTCATTGATTTTCTTCATGGCGTATTCGAGCTGCGGGCCACAGTCACAGCGGCACGATCCGAAAATGTCGCCCGTGATGCACGACGAATGAACGCGTACCAATACAGGTTCGTTAGGTTCCCAGGTTCCTTTTACCAAAGCTAAATGTTCTTGTCCGTTTGAATTGACCGTGTAGGCTACGAGTTGAAAGTCACCAACCTGGGTAGGCATCTCGACTTTCACTTCGCGTGTGATAGATGATTCATGTTTCATGCGGTATGCAATTAAGTCTGCGATAGATACTATTTTGAGATTGAATTTTTCTGCAATGATCAATAGTTCGGGCAAACGTGCCATGGTACCGTCTTCGTTGAGGATTTCAACAATCACACCTGCCGGTTCGAATCCAGCCAGGCGCGCAAGGTCGGTTGCTGCTTCGGTGTGTCCCGCTCTGCGCAAAACGCCTTCTTTGCGGGCGCGGAGTGGAAAGATGTGTCCCGGTTTGCCTAATTCCTCAGGTTTGGTAGCCGGGTCGATCAGCGCCAATATTGTTTTTGATCGGTCGCTGGCCGAGATTCCTGTGGTACAGCCGTGTCCGATCAGATCGACGGAAACGGTAAATGGTGTTTCATAGGTGGCAGAATTCTGTGCGACCATCATTTCCAGTTGGAGTTCGTCGCAGCGGTCTTCGAGCAGAGGTGCGCAAATGAGCCCTCTTCCGTGTGTAGCCATGAAATTAATCACTTCGGGAGTAGCGTTGCGCGCAGCGGTCAAAAAATCGCCTTCATTCTCCCTGTCCTCATCATCCACTACGATTATTACTTTCCCTGCCTGGATATCGGCAATCGCTTCTTCTATTGTGTTTAGCTTACTTGTCATGACTCTTTATTCGAGCTGTAAATTTAACCCGAAAAACAGGATAATTGTTCACCGGGAAGTGATCTTTTCGAAAGGATAGTTGATTCTGTTGGGATCACCCGCACCATTATCTACCCAGGTACGCATAAAATTGCCTGTAGGCCTTACATACACGATGCGTTTCGGGAAATCATTGTGTTTGTTAACAAATGCTAAAGTGTCTTTTGAAATGTCGGTGCAAAGGAAACAGATCGGTTTCTTTTTGCCTGAGATGAGCTTGTAAACCAAGGTGTCGTTTTGGAAGCGAATGACCGAATGGTCGATGCGTTTGTTTTGGTCGTTGGTCCAGCTGATCAACCCTACCAGCGAGTCGCCCTTTTGTACCCATTTTTCCTTGATGGTGATTCCGTTGAGTGACGTTTTCCATTCGCCTTTAAGCCACTGGGGCAAACCGGATTCGGGAGAAGTACAGGAATCCAGGAAAAACACAGAAAGCACCGCGAAAAGGCAGGTTACGACAATAGCTTTATTAGCTGATCGTTTTGGTAGCTCCATGAGTAGTTCTGCTTAACAAATAACTGGCCTTTGTTACCAATTTCATCAAACATACCCCTTTCGGTTAAAAAAACAACGATTTTTTCGACGAATACTTTGGTTTGTTCTGCTAAGAGAATGTTTTCCCCGTCGGTTGCACCTAATGCATTGTTAGCCAGTGGTGTTGTAATGCAAGGGAGCCCCATTGCCATTGCTTCCAGCAGTTTGTTCTGCAATCCGGTACCTATAAACATAGGAGCAACAAAAATGCGCGATTGGGCATAGCTGACGCGGATATCGTCAACCCATCCCGAAACGGACACACGATCGGAAGCCAGCGCCGATACACGGGAATGCGGTGATGCTCCCGAAAGCAACACACTGACATCATGCCCGCGTTGTTTCAGTAAGGGCAAAATTTCGTTAACAAGGTAGCACGCTCCTTCAATATTGGGCGGATAGCTGAAGTTTCCTGTAAACAGCAGGTCGTATTTCTTTTCAGTAGCCGGAAAGTCAAAGAAGCTTTCATCCACGCCATTGGGAATTACAACAATCTCGTTTCGTTTCGGATGGTGAATGAACTGCAAATCCTGCTTCGAAATAATGGTTTTGTGCTCGAAGTAATCGAAAACAGCACGTTCATATCGCACCAACCGCTTGAATTCCATGCTGAAAAACCAGCTTTTGTACCAGGGTTCGGTCGAAATTCGGCGCTCCATTCCTTTGGAAAGCGCATCCATGTAATCGATCGTTTTCGGGCACAGATGGTAATCTTTCACGTATTCGGCCATGCGCAATAGCTGGCAGAAAATATGAGCGGGTTTGTGCTGATTCAGCAGCAGCCGGATCTTCTTAAAGTGCCGGTAGCGGTAAAAATAAGCGACCTGGAACGGTTTGTTGGTAAGAAATGTGAGTCCCGCCTGCCACAGCAAACCGATTTTCGTGAGCGGAAAGGTGTGAATTTCGTAGCAATACCGGCTGACCTCCTGAAAAGCTTTTTCGCTAACCGGTGTTTCGGTCATACAGCAGAGCACAATCCTGAACTGCTCCGAAAGTGATTTGATCTGGTGGAATGCACGCAATTTGTCGCCTTTTTCCAATGGATAAGGAAAGCGTGAAAGCACCATAAACAGGATCGGCTTATCGTTCAAGAGCGGCTTGTATTTGGGTATTTATGACCGTAAAACTATGGTATTTTTTCATATACCGTTTCGCTTCCCGGCCAAGCTGTATTCGCTTTTCATGCGATAAAGCCAGTGTTTGCATTGCTTCCAGCCATTCCCGGTCGGTCGAAGCAATTACCAAACAACCTTCTTCATGACGAATGCCGGTTGCTCCCAAAGGTGTGGTAATGCAGGGAACACCAAATGCCATTGCTTCCAATAATTTTATCCGAACACCTGATCCGGTTGTGATCGGCGCAACAAGAATACCGTGCGTTTTCATAAACGCTTCAGCATCGGCAACGAAACCGTGATAAACAATTCCCGGAGCTTCCGTTTTCTCAACCGATTCGGCAAAGGAACCCGCTATATGAAGCCGGTGCTTCGATTTATCCAATGAAATTTTTGGCCATAATTCCGTTATAAGGTGCTTTACCGCCAGCTGATTCGGGAGCCAGTTCATCGATCCCAGGTGAAAAAAGTCGCCTGATTTGTTGCTTTCAATCAGAGGGACTACATGCATCCCCACCGGGATGACCTCGATGTGGGTTACGATTCCCAATTTTTTGAATTGCCGGGCATCTTCTTCGGTAATTGTCCAGATAGCGTCGGCTGTATTGAGAAGTGCTAATTCCTCCCGTTTTAAGGATTTTGCAAGTGAACGCAGGTACCATTTTTTGATTCCCGAAGCCGAAAGTGCCTGCTGTTCCCACAATTCGTGTTCTACGTTGTGGGTACGAATGATGATTTTTCCTACGAAAACCGTTCGTATGGCGTTGATGTAAGGAGCCAGGAACAGGCTTTCCAATACGATTGTATCAAACGATTGCGAGCGAATGTAGTTTAAAAGCGCGTTTTCAAAAGTTTTTGTGTGAAATCGTTTCAGATTGTAATTCTTTCCGCTAATCAAGGCTTTCAACGCTGAAAATGGTTTTACCGAAGTATCAATGAAGGTTTGTTCGTCCGGAATTTCAGGAATCAGATTCGTTGGGTAGTTGCCCGGAACAACCGGATGTTTGGGTGTATGCACATACAAGTGCTTCACCGTTGCCAATTGTGTAAGGCTGCTCAGAAGTTTGGCGATCGCGATACAGCCGCCGTCGACCTGCGGGAAAACAGGTTTGTTACTGATGTGCAGAACGTTCATCGTCGTTTACCGAGTGAAAAGATCAGTCGCCAGAGTTTCGGATCGGAGATTTTTAAGTCATTGGCCGCGCTGATCATCAGTAAACACGCAATAGGGGCGAGCACCAGCGTCGGCATCCACATACCCACAAACGGAACCACGACACCTGACTTGGCTAGTCCTTCGCCAACCGTAAACAGCACGAAATAAACCATGAACAACAAGGCTGCAATGACAACCGGTGCCCCGAAACCACCTTTTCGGACAATTGCTCCAAGTGGTGCGCCAACAAAAAACAATACGATAATGGTTGTTGTCAACGCGAACTTTTTATGGAACTCGATTGCGAATTTATCGCTGTTTTCCTGCAGGCTAACCATGAACTGACGCTGGCCGTCGAGGTTTTGGTTTTTCCGACGAATTCCGGCGATGGCGCGTTTGAGCGCTTCGATTTTCATTTGCGGGTTGACTGTGTCCCAGGAAATCGGCGCCGTTGGAAGTTTCTCCAGGAAAGCCGGGTTGCCTTTCGCGAATTTAAACGTATCTACAAACGAGGCCGACTGGAAATAAGCGTGCTCGTTTTTGAGTGTTTGGGTGAAGCTTTTCAGCGTCATATTCGCAAGGCGCTGCAGGGAATCTTTGGCATCGTTGATCTGGAACACATTCAGCATTTCGTATTCGTCCTTGAACATGTCGGGATCGTTGCGCTGCAGCTGGAAACCCGTAAGGTCCATTTTGTAGGTTGCGACCTCAAATGTGGTACGACGACTTGGCCTGAATGCACCCGGCGGGTGATGCGGTTTTCCGTCGGCCTGGAAAATGGGTGGCTGTGCGTTGAGTTCTTCAGCGATTTTACCGTCGATCAGCCGAAAGAGCAGGTATTCGCCGTTGGCGCTTTTGTAAATCGTTCCCGAATCGGCCTTGATTGTTTTTACAATTGCCGGGTCGGTATAATCGTGGATCGTAATCCCTGTAAAGGAATTGTCGTTCCCGTTTTCTACTTTGATTGCGTAGCCTTCCAGTTCTTTGGAGTAGGAGCCGGGAGTGATCAGCGCGGCAACTTTTGTTTCCTGGATATCAAAAATGAGCGAATGCCATTTGAGGTTCGCAACAGGGATTACGTAATTGGCAAAATAAAAGGTTCCCAAGGCGATAAAAAGCACGACTACCGTAAGCGGGCGCATGATCCGGAATAAAGACAAACCAGAGGATTTTAATGCGGTGAGCTCGTTGTTTTCGGCCAGGTTTCCAAAAGTCATGATGGAGCTTAGAAGAATTGCCAGCGGCAGGGCGAGGGGGATCAATCCGGCGGAAACATAGAACAGCAATTCGGTGATGACACCTGCTCCAAGTCCTTTTCCCATCAAATCATCGATGTATTTCCAGGTAAACTGCATGATGAGCATGAACATGGAAATGAGGAAGGTCACCACGAACGGGCCTACAAATGATCGGATACTAAAAACTGTCAGTCGTTTCACCAAAAACAAAATGATGACAAAGGTAGCTTAAATTAACGTGAGTTCAGGCACCAATCACTCTTCGCAAGTCGGTGATCTGTGATTCCCACAGGCGTACCACCTGGTCTTTTTCGTTGGATTCTGCAAAATCGGTAATGGACAGGATAACGGCTTTGGTCATCGGATCGATTGTATAACGCATTTCAAAGTAGGTGTCGAGGTCATCTTCTTCATCTGCAATCCATTGCCAGCGAATTCCTTCACCCGATTTTTTAGTGAGTAATTTGGCCTGTTCTTCACTTCCGTCCCAATGAAACGTATAAATTTCGTCTTTCACAATGACATCGTCGGCAAACCACTCGCTCAAACCGTCGGGAGTGATTAACAGTTTATCGAGCACTTTAGGTGACGTTTTTAATACATATTCCAGCTCGAATTGTTCCTTTTTTGTCATAGTAGTTTAATAATGTTAACTTCGCAGGATTATTCAAAACACGCAATATACACAATTCTTTTCATGGCGTTAGTACATTCTTTTGAAAAAAATGGAAACATGCTGTTTAAGTACAGAGGGCAGATTCCTGTCATACTTTTCCTTTTGGCAATACCGACACTTTATTTCACCGATCCTACATGCATTTTAAAAAATGACATGTTGTATTATTCACTCATGGGAGTTGCGATTGCGATGTCGTTGCTTGGCCAGGTAATCCGGGCTATAGCGATCGGTACGAGTAATAAAAACACGTCGGGCCGGAACACGAAAGAGCAGGTGGCCGAAGCCTTGAATACGAAAGGAATTTATTCGACTGTTCGTCACCCGCTTTACCTGGGCAACTACTTCATGTGGATCGGGATTGTGTTTTTTACCTTCAACTGGTGGTTTTTCATCGTTGTAAGCCTTTTATTCTGGATTTATTACGAGCGCATCATGTTTGCAGAAGAACGTTTCCTGGAGCGTAAATTCGGTGATTCGTACGTCAACTGGTCAATGGGAGTGCCTGCATTCTGGCCAAGCATGAAAAACTACGAAAAAGGACAGATTTCCTTTTCGATGAAAACGATCATGCGCCGTGAATATGCGGGAATTACGGCTACGATGCTTGGCTTCATCTTTGTGGCTTACCTGCGCGAGTGGTTCCTGACCGAAAAAGTGCCTACTTCACTAAACTATGCTTATTGGACAGCAGGGGCATTGTTGATCAGCTTGATTTTCAGAACGCTGAAACACAACACGAAGATTTTGTTTGAAGAAGACCGTTCGTAGGTTTGCAGGAATAAAAAAGAGTACTATATTTGCACCCGTCTTAGAGGAAAAGCGTTTGTTATAAGGCTTTCCGGTAAAGGCCAACATAGAATGAAAAGGCGAGATAGCTTCTGCCATGGCAGATTAGATTGCAGGATTCATATCAGCCTAAGGCTGACCAGGGTTCAACTCTGACTTGTTGATTGAAATAAAATATATATGGCGAGATAGCTCAGATGGTTAGAGCGCAGGATTCATAACCCTGAGGTCCCGGGTTCAACTCCCGGTCTCGCTACAAAGGAAGTCGAAAGGCTTCCTTTTTTTGTTGGGATATAGTGTAACTATCTCCCAACAAAAAAGACGTCCTTCCGAACGTCTCTCTTATATAATCTTATCTGGTTATTCTTCTTCGTCATCCCAGCCCGAGGATTGACGGCGGCTGCGGTTCCAGTCACCATCGTCGTCATCATCGTCGTCGAAGAAGCGATTGGCTTTACCGCTTTTCTTATACGGTTCCAGCTTGTGCTGCTTCGGTTTGTCTTTACTGGCAAAGGAATCCTTCGATTTGTCTTTTTTATTGCTGGTACGATCGGTTTTCAGGGGGAGAACGTCCGGAATCACATCGTCGCTGTCAAAGCCCGGTCTCATCGGAGGAACTTCATCCGTTCTTTTGTTGAATGTCGGTCGGTCGCCGGCAGGTCTGTCGTTGTTCGGTCTGAAATCAGGCCGCTGCGGACGGTCATTTGAACCGCCTCCGGCAGGTTTCGAACCACGATCATCCGCCTTTTTGACTGCAATAGTTCTTCCGTTCACGGATGCATTATCCAGTGCTTCAATAGCGGCCTCTGCCTCCTGCTCATTTGGCATCTCAACAAATGCAAAACCTCTCGGTTTGCCTGTTTCGCGGTCTTTCGCGATAGTGACGCGGTTCACTCTTCCGTGTCTTTCAAAAAGGGACTTCAATTCCTCGTCAGTGGTATTGAAATCTAATTTTGCAACAAAAATACTTGTCATGGTAGCAAGAAAATCTCGGATCTCTTTTTTAGTTATTACCGATCTATATCGAATCGAAGATATATAATTTTTTATTTCAGGACCAATATCCCACAAAAAAATCAGTGTTTATCGATTGTTTATCACTTATTTTTGAGTAAATCACGAATCTCGGTGAGCAAAATTTCCTCTTTTGTCGGTAAAGGTTCCGGTGCGGGAGCTGCTTCGCTTTCCTGCTTTTTGCGCAGGTTCGACATACGGTTCATTGCTTTGATCACCATGAAAATGGAAAAGGCGATAATCAGGAACTCCAATACGGTCTGGATGAAATTCCCATAATTGACGCTGACTTCAGGCTTTAAAACCGTTTTTCCGTCATCATCCATAACTGCTGAAACCAATACGTGCTTTAAATCGCCAAACTTAACGCCGCCGATCAATACGCCAATTGGTGGCATCACAATGTCCGTTACAATCGAGTTGACAATCTTTCCGAATGCGCCGCCGATGATCACACCGACAGCCAGGTCGATGACATTGCCCCGCATGGCAAATTCCTTGAATTCTTTCATTAATCCCATTGTAGTTTTGTTTAAGTAATTGAACTTGTCGGATGGAATTCTGGAATTTGGATGTTCGTCATTTTGCGAACACTCGAATTCGCGAACACGAAATCCGGTTTTTCAAACCCAAACATCGCTAAAAATTCAAACAATTTTGACCGCCTGAAAAGGTTTTTCTAACAATAGGTTGCTGAAAAACAGGAGGGAACCGGAAGGTCTTTTACAAGGTAAACGGTGTGCGCTGCTGGATGGATCGCGAAAGCGTCAGCTCATCTGCGTATTGCAGCTCGGAACCTACCGCAATTCCTCGGGAAAGAGCGGTGATCGTTACCGGGCAATTCGCCAGTTTTTTGTAGAGGTAAAAATTGGTGGTGTCGCCTTCCATGGTCGGACTTAGCGCCAGGATGATTTCTTCCAGTTCACCCTGCTGTGCGCGATCTATGAGAGGCTGGATGAACAAATCGTTCGGACCGATCCCGTCCATCGGTGAAATGATGCCGCCCAAAACATGATACAGTCCCGAATAGGTGCCGGTTGATTCGATGGCCATGACATCGCGAATATCTTCCACAACGCACACCAAATGCTGGTTCCGGGCCGGATTGATGCAGATGTGACAAATTTCCGTATCCGAGATATTCCCGCACTTGGAGCAGCTTTTCAGGTGCTGTTTAAGGTCGAGAAATACTTTCGAGAATTGTTCCACCTCCTCATCGCTGCGCTGCAACAGGTTTAAAACCAGTCGTAAAGCCGTTCGTTTTCCAATGCTTGGCAATGAGCTCAATTGCTCAACGGCGTCTTCCAGGTAACGGGATGGAATGTTCATGCCCCAAATTTAAGGAATGGCAGCGAAAGTTCCGGATTTGTTTTTCAGCGTCAGCATGTTAATTTTGCAGAATGGATCACATAAAATTTGAATGGCTGGGTCTTCACCTGCAGGAACCAATGGCTATTATCATGAATGCCTTGATTTCGCTGTTCTGCTTTTTTGCCTTTTTCAGATTACGCAAGTGGGGAAACGAAGCCAATTTCTGGTGGAGAATGTTTTACCTGACTTTTGGTATTTCTACATTTTTCGGTGCACTTGGTCATGCATTCTTCTTTTATTTTGATGTTTTCGGGAAGTTTCCCTGTTGGATTATGGGCTGTGTAGCTAATGTATGTGCGGCAAAAGGAATGCTTTCGTTTCCGCATACAAAGCCGATGAAATATACGACGCACATAGCCATTGCCAAGAGCGCTGTTTTGCTGGCCCTGGCGTTGATCACGCAGAAATTTGTATTCGTAGCGATCGATGCGATCATTACCTATATTGCCTATACAGGCATTTTTGCACAGCTACTGGCGAAAAGAGGTGTCGGTGAAATGAAATTTATGGTCCTCGGTGTGGCGATCCTGATTCCGTCGGCGTTTATTTTCCTGCTGAAATTAAATCCGCACCGCTGGCTGAATAAAGATGATTTGAGCCACATTTTAATGTTATTTTGCATCTACTGTTTCTATTTGGGAATGAAAGCCTGGGGAATCCGTTCCTCCAATAAACCGAAAAATGTCTAAAAACGAAGTCAACATACGGAATAAGCGTGCGCGTTTTGAATACCACATCGAAGACACCTTTACCAGTGGAATGGTGCTGGGAGGAACCGAGATCAAAAGTATCCGAAACGGCAAAGCCAGTATCCTGGAGGCTTACTGCGTTGTGGTAAACGGCGAGGTATTCATTCGCAATATGCATATTACACCCTACGAAAACGGTTCGTTTTACAATCACCAGCCGCGTTCCGACCGTAAGCTTTTGCTGACTGCCAAAGAGATCAAGAAGCTGGAGAAATTTGTGCAGACGAAAGGAAATACGATTGTTCCGCTCCGCTTGTTTCTCTCCGAAAAAGGCTGGGCGAAACTTGAAATTGCCTGTGCACAGGGTAAAAAGCTGCACGATAAACGCCAGGACCTGAAAGAGAAAGACGACAAGCGCGAAATGGCGCGTGTGATGAAGCCGCGGTAATTAGCTTGGAAGTCAGAGTTGATAGACTCATTTTTTCTCCACGAATAAACGAATGATGCAATAGTCTCCATTGAGAACGAATATTAGCACCTTGGTGTCGGTCTCAGAAAAAACCCAATGAAAGCAGGTGCGCCAGCCGGTTTTGCGTCAGCAGCAGGAAAATCAGCAGACTTCCGATTCCCCAGAAAGAAAGCTGGTACAAAAACACAAATGTCAGGTCTTTTCGTTGCCGGAAATAGGTGAATAGTGGTACCAGGAAAATCGCCACCATTATCCAGCGAACAGCGCCAAGGTGGAAATCAAAACCGGTAACAAATTCTTCGTAATCATCGGTTGAATACATCACCATCGGCGTGTGCAGCAGCCATGATTTTTCGATCCAGACTTCGGTATAGGCGTTGGTCCAGTTGCCGCGGTGGTTTTCCAAAAAATAGATGCCGTTGTTTTTGAATTCAACCTGTGTGATCCGTTCGTGGAGAACACCGTTGTGATTGCCGGTATCGTATGCCACCAGCTCGTCTTTTTCCAGGTGTTTCGGTAAAATGGCATCCAACGCCAGGGCTAAAGCAAAAATCCAGCTGAGACGAATGATCCACTTGAAAATGAGCCACCTGGGGCCGCTGGTTAATGCCGAAAAATAAGCGTTTTCCTCTTCCTGTTTTTTTGCTTTTTGGTATTCGTAACGCATTTTGGCTTGTTCCATGCGTTCTTTCTTCTCGGCCTCGGTTTCGTTCTTTTTGGCTTCACGCTGTGCCTGGCGATCCGTTGGAGCACCGGCATCCGGGTTCAGCAGGATCTCGACCGCTCTTGCCAGCATGATAAACTCTTCGTTGGCTTTCGGACTTGGGTTGATATCCGGATGCACCTTCAACGCCATGCGCTTGTACTGCCGCTTGATTTCGGCTTCCGAAGCACCCGGTTTCAGTTGTAGTATGCGGTAACACTCAGCTCTTGTCATTTGATCCCGAGTTGTTGAAGAGTTCGTAGCCGGTTGATCTTTCCACCCGGATTAAACACAATGCTTGTTCGGTAGCTCTTTTTGGGAAAAGCGTAGGGGCCGAGCCGTTCTTTGCAAAATGCCTGGATCGTGTCCAGCGAAGGAGAAAGGGTCCAATCATCAAGGATGAGAATGCAGATTTCTCCAAAAGTATCATCCGGTTCGGCAGCAATGAAAAACGGCCTGGAAATCAGGTGCGAGAGTTCTTTTTCGATCAGTTCCGGGTGTAGTTTGATTCCGCCCGAATTGATGGCGAAATCGGCCCGGCCCAGCCACTCGAAAGTCTGCGGGTCGATCAGACGGACCGTATCGGTGGTTTTCAGCTGCTCAATTCCAAGCAAAGAATCTGTGATGACAAGTTGATCGTTTTCTGTGCTGAAAGAAACACCTTCCATTGCCGAATAATGCGGTGTTCCCAGCTTTCGGATAGCAACATGAGAAACCGTTTCGGTCATCCCGAAACCGACAAAAGAACCTTGGTGAACTTCCTGCAATGCTTTTTCAAGCTCGGATGAAAGTGGTGATCCGCCGATTAAAATTGTTTTGATCTGACCAAAAACTTCAGGAGAATATTTAAGTAATTGTTTTAGTTGTATCGGCACCATCGGGCAAAAATCAAGTACTTCTCCCGGAAGCAAAGCCTCGGTTGGATTTCCAGACGGTCCGGTAACGATCAATGTTAAATCGCCCACCAGGGCACGGACAATCATCATTTTTCCACCGATTGTGGCAGGTGAAATTCCAAGCAAAGCAGTATTTCCGGGTTTTAATTGAAAAAAATCAATGGTTCGTTTGGCGGATGCGATGAGTTGTTCCCGCGTGAGCTGTATTGTTTTCGGATTCCCGGTAGAACCGCTGGTTTTTACCTCAAAAACAGGTTTCCCGTCATTCCATACACGGACGAATTGTTCCACTTCTTCCTGTATTCGGGGATCGGACGTGCGGTATTTAAGCTGTGATTTCAATTTTGGTATGATAGTTGAGAAATCCGATAAGAACTTTTTAACGTAGCCTGAAGAATTTATTCGCTAAATTTAGGCATTCAAATAGAATTGGAAACGCAAATAATTTAAGTCATGAGAAATACATTGATCATAACCGTAGTAGCTGCATTTGTCGCAATGGCATTCACTTACGCACCTGTCAAAACGAATCATCACACGTACAAAACGGCTTTCAGCGGGATCAAATTCGATAAGCTGTCGATGGCAAAAGCGCTGAAGCAGGCCAAAGAAACGGAAAAACTGATTTTTGTAGACGTACACACTTCGTGGTGCGGACCGTGCAAGGAAATGGCGCGCACAACGTTCCAGTCAGACGAAGTAGGGAAGGTGTTCAACAAAAAATTCATCAATCTGAAAATCGATGCTGAAACCGATGCCGATGGTCCGGATTTGGCGAAGAAATACAGCGTAACCGCTTACCCTACTTTGTTGTTCATCAACGGAGAAGGCAAATTGGTGAAGCGTTTGGTAGGAAAACAATCCGAAGAAAAATTGCTTTCGGTGGCGAATAACCTGTAAGAAAAACGTTTGATAATAGTAAAGCGAATTCGGAAACGGGTTCGCTTTTTTTTGTCAGGAATGTAGGTTACTATGTTTGCCATAATAGTCCCGTAGGACGAAATATTATAGAACCGAAATCCCCGCCATATTCATTACCCCGTAGGGGTAAAACATTTATTACGATGTATTTGTGATGTCCCGACCCTACGGGGCGGATGTTCAATGAATAAACTATTTTCTACCATATTTAGTCCCTACGGACTGCATATAGTTTTTGAAGTCACAATTTGTGATCAACCTACAACTTCTTGCCTTTTTTCAATTCGCAAACAGGAACGCTTCGCCGTGATTGCTTCGGCAATGTATAGCGGATACAAATACCTTTATTTGTCGTTGCGTACAAGCGCCCTTTTTCCAGCAGCAGTGCACAAAAATTCCCCGAATCGAATGCATTCCAGTGTTTTCCGCCGTCCAGGCTGTAATCGATACCCGTGGTGCCGCAGCTAAATAAAACAGCTTCATTTCCCGTAACGCATGACCGGTAGCCGTTGGGAGCAACAACCGATCTCAGCCATGTTTTTCCACCATCTTCGGTGTAAACGCAGGTTCCTGAACTGTCTTTCGGCTGCAGGTAATTTCCGCCCACGATCACACCATGTTTTTCATCGGTGAAGCAAACCGAGAACGGGCCGGCACCTTCGCCTTTTACCATGGGCAAGTCGCGGACGAAATACGTGGAAGAGTCCCGCAGATCGAAGCGATGGAATCTTGCGGACTGTTTTCCGCCGGAAACGAACACATAATCGTTCTTTCCGACCAATTGTGCGGTAGTCCCGCTGGCGGCGTAGCAGGCTTCGTCGGGTTGATTTTGGATGGTTGGCAGATGAATGTCGAGTGTGGCTGAACCCAATAGAATCGAGGCTTTTTTCAGAAAAAAATGACCGTTTACCGGATCGCCCAATACCATCAGAGCATTCCGGTATTTCACAAGATCATCATAAAAAACACCGGAATCGCCTACCATAGCCGTAGCTGAGGAGTTCATCGTTTCTTCGATTACACCATGATCTCCCGAAACCATTCCGCAAATATTCGGGCCGAAAAACGCCAAATCGCGAAATTCACCGTTGGGATTCCTGGAAAATATGGTTTTAGCCTGTTTTGTTTCTTCGTTGTAGGAAATCACACCGGTTTTCGAGGTCCCGAAAAGCAAATCAGTCTTATTGAAACGAGTGATTGTACGCGAATACGAACTATCCGGCGCAAAACGCAGCGTGTCTTTTCGCCCGGAAAATTGCCCGAAAGCCGAAAAACCACTAATAATCAGAACGAAAATGCTGATTGAATTTCTCACGTTGTTGTTCTTTAAGTGAAGCCAGGTTTTCAGGGACTGAGCGTTTCCAGCGCTTGTGCGACCATAACCAGTACTGCGGTTCTTCCTGGATGCGCTGTTCAAGCAGGCGGGTATGCTGCTCCGTCAAAACGCCCCATTCGAGCGAACGCGGCTCTTCTGTGAGCACTACCAGTTCGACTTCGTAATAGCCTCTTTTAACCCGTTTTGGCAGGTAAAATACCACCGCCTGGTCGTAGGTATTTGCCAATTGCTCGGCCCCGAAAAGTACCGCTGTTTCCTGGTGTAAAAAGTTCATCCAATAGCTTTTCAGGCTATCTCCCGGCGATTGGTCTCCGAGCACCAGCGTAGCCGCAGGAATCGATTCAGCTGCGTATTTTTCAAACGTTTCTTTTACAATCTTCGCATGGATTACATGCATACCGAAGCGACTGCGCAGCGCGTTGATCTTTTTATCCCAAAAGCCATTGCTCAAGGGCATTCCGATTCCCACAGCCTGGTGCGGAAAAAACAGCGATTGCCCGGTGATCATCCATTCCCAGTTCATATAATGCGCCGAAACGAGCAGGACGCTTTTCTGTTTTTCATACAAACCCTGCATCAGCTCCGGATTGCGGATCACGAATCGTTTGCGGAGTTCTCTTTCCGAAATTCCCAGGTTCTTGATGCCTTCGATCAGCAAATCAGCAAAATGCCTGTAAAAACGATTACGCAGTTTTCGGATCTCTTTCGGCGTTTTGCCCGGAAATGAGCGCGTGAGGTTCTGCTCAATGACTTTCCTGCGGTACGGAATCACCGAAATCAGCAGTAAATAAAAGAAATCGGCAAAGCGGTAGGTGAGCCATAACGGTAGCTTCGACAGGGGGAAAACAATGACGTAGTAGAGTACAGCGTTCATTCTGCCGGGTTTTTATTGGGCCACCAACTACTGATTTGTCCGGCAATTTCCTGCTCGCGCTTACTGCTTCCCGGATGGAAAAACGTGCGGTCCTGCAGCGAATCAGGTAAGTATTGCTGGCGAATGAAATTGCCCGGGAACTGGTGTGCGTATTGGTATTCGGCACCGTAGCCGAGTTCCTTCATGAGTTTGGAAGGGGCATTGCGCAAATGAAGCGGAACCGGTAAATCGCCGGATTTCCGAACTTCCGCCAACGCCTCGTCGATTGCTAAATAACCGGCATTTCCTTTCGGGGAAGAAGCCAGGTAAATCGTGCATTCCGACAAAATGATCCGCGCTTCGGGCCAGCCAATGACCTGGATCGCCTGGAAAGTCGTATTTGCCATGATCAATGCCGTTGGATTCGCCAGGCCGATGTCTTCGGCAGCAGAAATCAACAGCCGACGGGCAATGAACTTCGGGTCTTCGCCACCTTCGATCATGCGCGCCAGCCAGTAAACAGCGGCATCCGGATCACTTCCGCGAATGGATTTGATAAACGCCGAAATGATATCGTAATGCTGCTCGCCGTCTTTGTCGTACCGGACGCGGTGCTGCGCCAGCTGATGCACTAATTCATCCGTAATCACGGCTTTTTCGCCCAATGGAAACGTGCCGACCACCATTTCAAACAGGTTCAGCATTTTGCGTGCATCGCCACCGGCCACAGCCATCAGTGCTTTGGTTTCTTTCAGTTCGATGGTGCGTTTTTGCAGGATAACATCGTTTTTAACCGCGCGTTCGAGTAAGGTCTGCAAGTCGGCAACCGAATGGCTTTCCAGGGTGTACACCTGGCATCGCGAAAGCAATGCGGAAATCACTTCAAACGAAGGATTTTCCGTTGTAGCGCCGATCAGCGTAATTGTTCCTTTTTCCACAGCTCCCAGCAATGAATCCTGCTGCGACTTCGAGAAGCGGTGAATCTCATCGATGAACAATACCGCTCCGTTTTGCTGGAACATGCCGCCTGATTCAACGCGCTGGATGATGTCACGCACATCTTTCACTCCCGATGAAATAGCGGAAAGCGTATAAAACGGGCGTTTCAAATGCGTGGCAAGCAAATTTGCCAATGTCGTTTTTCCCACTCCCGGCGGACCCCAAAAGATCATCGACGGCAGGATTCCGGCGTCCAGCGTTTTCCGCAGCGAACCTTTCGGGTCCAGCAAATGAGACTGGCCGATGTATTCTTCGAGCGTTTTGGGACGCATGCGTTCTGCTAACGGAGCTGACATCTTTTGTACCTGTTTAAATTTTCGCTGAGGAATTTGTCAAATTTCCAAATTTGCTAAATGGCAAATTTGGAATGTATCGAATTTTCCACGTTGAACGTAAAAATCCGATTACTCAAAAGTACACCAAATCTTGGTTTTCAGTATCAATTATCCGCAGGATTTATCGGAAAATCGGCCATGAGCTTGTACTTTCCGCCCAGCGAATGCAGTACATCTTTCCACAGCGTGTCATCGTTGGAATCCAGGATGGAAAGTTCGGGCGGTGGCGTGGCAACGATCCATGTTTTCTGGTCGAGCTCCTGTTGCAGCTGATTCGGCCCCCAACCGGTATAACCAATGAAAAAGCGGATTTGTCCGTTGGAAATTGTCTTTTCTTTCAGCATTTCCAGTATTGTGGCGTAGCGTCCGCCCATAAAGACATTCGATGAAACCTCAATTTTGTCTTCCAGTTCAGGAATATTGTGCAGGAAAAACAGCTGGTTCTGATCTACCGGGCCGCCAAAACCAACGGTAACGCTCGAATCCGGAAAATCAGTTGCGTATTCATGCAGGTTCAGGTCAAGCGTATTGTTGAGAATGAACCCGAAACTGCCTTCTTCATTGTGCTCACAAACATAAATCACCGACCGTGTAAAGTGATCATCGAGCATGAACGGTTCCGAAAGCAGTAAGTCTCCTTTTTCAGGTGCGCGTTGTTTGTCAATCGTAAGTTGTATCAATCGTAGTGCGTTTGTAAATTCTACCAATACTACAAATTCTATCGTTTTTTTGGAATAATTTGTTGAAAAAAACTGATAAGTCCCGCAGCACTAAAGACTGGTGGCCAAAGACATAAGGCAATTCGTCTGCCATCTTTGGTCTGATGCCTTTTCGTCTTAGGTCTATTGTTAGGAATACCGGAATGTCGAATTTTTACCATGGTAAATAATTAACAGTCTCTATCGGAAGCATAGACCTTTTTTCCTACATTCGCAAAAACAACTATATGAAACAACTGCTTACGTTTTCTCTCTTTATCAGTGCAGGAATGATGGCTTTTGCCCAGGAAGACACGCTTGTTGAAGCACCTTCGGAGGTAGAGGAAGTAATGGAAATTCCCGATGATCCTTATGTCAGAAAAACCTACAATGCTACGCGAATCATCAACGGACATTCGGTGGAAACGCTGGAGAAAGGTGTGTTGGAATTCCGGATCGAGCACCGTTTCGGTGATATGGCAGGTGATAACGGCGGGGCACAAAACTTTTTCGGTTTCGACAATGCAGCCGACATTCGTTTTGCGTTTGAATACGGGATTACCGACAAACTGATGATTGGTTTGGGACGTAATAAAGGAACAGGCGAGCCGTACCGTTCACTGATCGATGGTTTTGTGAAATACCGACTTTTACACCAGAAAACATCCGGAATGCCGATTTCACTGACTATGATCGGTGTGATGACCGGAACTTATATGAAAGCGTCGGAAGATATTTCCCAAATCTCACATTTCCCGGAATGGCAGCATCGTTTGGCTTACTCTACGCAGGCAAACATTGCACGCAAATTCAATCGCTGGCTCAGCCTTTCGGTAATGCCGACTTTTGTTTACCGTAACTACGTGGGAAGCGATGACATAAACGCCTTGTTCGCTTTGGGTGGTTCTGCCAAAGTACGCATCACGCCTACAAAAGCGATCATTGTGGAATATTACCAGACATTCCAGGGCGCTGATCAGCGAACAGGCTTTAAAAACAGTTTGGGAATTGCTTATGAATGGGATACATTCGGACACAATTTCACCATCAACCTCACAAACTCCAAAGGATTCATTGAAACCCAGTTTATTCCTTATACCAAAGAAGATTGGTTGAAAGGCCAGTTCAGATTAGGCTTTAGTATTTCACGAAAATTTACACGCGGTTAATATGAAAAAAACAGGTTTCATTTCATTGAGCCTCCTGGTTTGCGTTACCACGCTCATCGTTGCGGAGTCATGCTCAAAAGACAATGTGGTCGATTATTTTGGGTTGGAAAATTGTACCGATACAGTTTCGTTTGCAGCGAAAATCCAGCCGTTGATCAATACCAACTGTGCCACAAGTGGTTGTCATGATGCAACTACTGCCGAAGCGGGTTACGATCTTACAACGCATCAGTCTATTGCCAACAATGCCGAAATTATCTACAACGCGATGTCGTGGCAACCCGGCACGGCCCCGATGCCTGATGGCGGAGATCAATTGGCCGATTCTCTGATTCAGCAGTTTAGTTGTTGGATGGCTCAGGGGAAACAAAACAATTAACAACTTTAAAAACAAAAAGTTTCGCTACATTGGTACACTTGTTGCAACCGGCTCGTAGAGAGACGATAACTTTATAACATACACAATCATGAAAAAACTATTTTATCCACTATTAGCCGTTGTATTGCTGGGGACATCAGCATTCATGTCGGTGACTTCGGCCCCGGAATGGAAAATCAAGTCCGATTACTCCATCAAGTTTATCAGCGACGATCCGACCGGTGTTTTCAAAACATTCAAGGGAACCATCAAGTTTGATGAAAACGATTTGGCCGGCTCCAAGTTCGATTTGACGATCGATGTAAATTCCATCAGCACCGGCAACGGGATGCAGAACAAAAAAGCGTTGACGGCAGAATGGTTCGACGAAGCCAAATACCCGACGATCACGTATGTTTCCAGCAAAGTGGAAAAATCAGGTGAAGGCTATAATATCACAGGTACTCTTAAAATGAAAGGTGTTTCCAAGTCCTACAAAGTGCCTTTCAACTTCAAGAAAACAGATAGCTCAGGTAAATTCACCGGGAAATTCAACGTGAAACGTTCCGATTTTAAAATCGGGAAACCGGGTGGGGCAGTGCCTGATGTAATGAAAATTGAATTCAGTGTTCCGGTTGACAAAAAATAAGAAAGTATGTTTGGACGTTCAATTTTATTAGGAGCTACAGCCGGGATTTTATCAGGCTTGGCGTGTATTGTTTTCGAAATGGTTTACAAGGAAACCGTATTTGTCGATTTCTCTGTCCTGATCTCAAAAGGATCTTATTTCGGAGCGTGTATCTTCGGTTGTGTGCTTGCTTCCATTGGTTTTTGGGCAGCAATGAAGGCTATTCCCAAGTATGGCGAAATTATTTTCAACTTCCTGTTTGCATTGTTAACATTTGCCAGCATCCTGGGGCCGATCATGTATGAATGGCCAGCGGAAATGCCTGCCAATCAATTAGAGGCCTTTTCTTATTTCCAAATGTACGCTATGACCCTGCACTTTTTCCCGATTGTGGTGTGGTTTACGCTGAAACCGTTGTTTATTAAGAAATAACAAGATAATAGCTATAAAAGGAAAGCAACTCGAAAGGGTTGCTTTTTTGTTGGTGGAAATGCATGTTGGAATGTCCTCCCCCTTAGTCCCCCTCCAAAGGGGGAAACAGATCTTCATCCTTACAATGGATTGTTTTTCAATAGTTTAAATACTGCTTGATTCGTTTGTGATATCTTGTTTTAGAAGTGCTTTCCAGTTTCCCCCTTTGGAGGGGGACTAAGGGGGAGGATAATGTTACACTTCTATATTTCCCATTCTTTTCAGAATCAGAATGAAAAAGAGAATGAAGAATTACAACACGAACGGCGGCCTTTGCAGCCTCAGCTGCGCATTGCTCAGCGCCTGACCATTCCCACGGATTGTCAGCATAAAGCTCTTGTTCGTACCAATCGGCGTCCAGTTAAACAACAGGTTCCAGCAGTGGATGTTGCGATACAATGTTAGGTTCGTGTTGGTCACTTTCATCTCCTTGGCATCGAGGTAAGTCGTGGCAGTGATTTTCCAGTTTTCTGTGATTGTTACGTCACCCGTCAGCGTGAGTGTATGATTGGGAGTGTATTTCCGTTTTTGGAAGGTTTCCGTATCGTTATTGATCGAGTAGGAAAGGAGGTGGTTGAAACTGATCTTCCATGGAATTTCGAAGCTCACGATTTGCGACGGCATAATCAGCCAGTTCTGGTATTGCGGGTTCCAGGTGGTGGACATTTGTTGCTGCTGGTCCTGCATAATTTCGCGGCTTTTCTTTGAGGTCAGCGTCCAGCCGGTGGCGATGGAGAAATTGATCAGACGACCGATTCCCTGGCCGTTGTTGATGGCGTATTTTGCGTTGGAAACGCCTGTACTGTCGTCCCAGGCATAAAAGCTGTGGGTCGCGGTAATATTGATGTTCAGCACATCGATCGGGTTGATGAGCATCCCCATGTTCAGGTTGCCCCAGTTAAGGGAATCCTTGAAAATATCGTAGCTGGTCGACAGGATAAAGTTGTCGATGATGCGTGTTTTTTTGAAACCCGTCAGCGTGTCTTTATCGCTTCGCTGTTTCAGCTCGAAGTTGTTGACGACCGTGAAATCCAAACGCCCGACATTCTTCGCATAACCTTCCGAATAAACGCTGCGCTCGTGCTTCGAATAGAAGACTTCTGTAGTGTCGATGGTATTGATATAACTTCCCACGCCGCCCTGGATAGCCGGAATGTACGAAAATGTTACCGACGGCGTCATCACGTGCCGAAGCAGGGTGTTCCGCTTGCCAATGAAACGGTAGTAGGAGTAAAAGTTGGTGCTCAAACTCCCGCTGGTAGTCAATTGCTGACTGAAGACGCCTTTGTTTAGTGAATCGACCACAACAACCTCATTCACCTCGTCGAATGTCTTTTCAATCGATTGGAAATTGTACTTCTGGCTGTACGTAACCGAAGGTGTGAAACGTACCGTGTTTCGAAGCATATTCAAGGTCCACTGGATCGTAGTGCTGTGCTTGGCTCCATTCATGAATGTATTCCCGATACCCGGAAAGTCTCCTTTTGACAATAAACTGTCAGCAAAATCGGCTTTATTCGTCGCATCCAGGAAATAGGTCATACCGATGCTTTCATACGAACGGACTTTCCCGACGGCTTTTTTGCGTTTGAACGGATAGAAGCGTGTTGCCGTAAAGTTGAAGTCAGGCGCATTCATCGAAATCCGGCCGCTGCTTGAGTTCTGGCGCATGGAGGCTTTTAAACGCGCTGAAAGCGGTGTTCCGATAAACGTGCGCCCGAGGTTGATATCCGAGTTGAGCGTATTGTTGAAATATTGAGGATTTTGTGGATTGAGCGTTTGTTTGTTTGTACTGTTGGAATTGAAATTGATCGCTGTATTGAACGACCATTTCGGATTGGCTTTCGGGTCCTGGCGGTGTGTCCAATGCAATTCGATATTGCTCAGCTTGGTCGAATCGGGAAAACCGGTGCGGAAAAACTGGTAACCGGCCTCAAACGATCCTGCAAATTTATAACGCGAAGCATATTCAGTCCTGTTTTTCAGACCGAAACTACCACGCGAATAGAGTGTTCCGTAAAGGGTTGTTTGCAGCTTGTCGTTAATCGGGATGTAGTAACCCAGGTTCTGCAAACCAAAGCCGTACGGCGAAATCGCGGTGAATTGCGGCATCAGGAAACCGTGCTTGCGGTCGCGCTCCTTCTTCTGTGGAATAACACTGAAGGGTAATCCCAATGGTGTCGGAACACCCATGATCCAAAGGTTCATCGGTCCGGTGACAATGCGTTTGTCAGGAACCAGGATAGCTCTTGAGAGGAAAAAATGGTAATGCGGCTCGGCCAGGTTACAGGTAGTGAACTTCCCGTTCACAAAGTGAATTTCTTCATTCGCCTGGCGCTTCCCGCGTTCCATTGTCAGGTAAAATTCATCCTGCTTGATCGAAACTTCCTGTATGTAAGCTTTTTCTGTCTCGAAATTGTAGCGTAGGGTGGCTGTTTTTACAGTATCTGCGCCTTGTACAAAGATGGGCGGACCGACACGTCTTCCCAGTGAATCAAGGGTGTAAGTTGCGTAGACTTCCTTGTTTCCCAGGTCGATGAGCAGGTAGTCTGCCCGCATATCGACATCCGTGTAGTTCAGATGGGCATCACCGAAAAGATGAATCTGTTGTTTCTTGTAGTCGCAGAAAATAGAATCGCGAGCCGAATAGATGACCTGCGACTCAAAATCGTTGCTGTTCATGACAACCGTATCCTGCGCCGAAAGATTGCTCCCGAAAAAGATCGTGAACAAGACAAGTACCGCCTGAAAAGTCATGCGATGCCAGTTAAAACAGGATGTGCGGTACTTTGAAATCAACTTGAGCTAATAACGAATGCAAAGCTAAAAAATTACCCGACGCGATAGCATAAATCGTGCCGTGCCGTGCTTTCGTTTAGATTATAACGCATTTCAACTTGATTCACATATCATTTTTCTCTAATATTGTTAGGTACTAACTAAAACTGATTTATGAAAAAACTACTACTGGTATTGCTATTGCTGCCGTTGTTCTCCTTTTCACAAGGTGCTCAGGTCGAGTTCCAGGAAGGAAAATTGTGGTTTAAAATGACCGATGAGGCGCGCATCGCGATGCCCTTGAACGAAGATCCGACAAACATTTCACCGCTCACGATTCCCGGATTGGATGCCATTGCGCACAAGTACGGCGTTACGCGGTTGTCGAAGCCATTTGCCGCGGCGAAAAACTCAGCAATCCTTCAGCGAACGTTCTTGCTTGAATTTACCGACGTTGCCCATACGGCTGATTTGATCAGGGAATTGCAGCTCATGAACGGACTCGAATACGCCGAGCGCGTTCCGCTTGACCGCAAATGCCTTACGCCAAATGATCCTTCGCTGGGTTCGCAATGGGGATTGACAATGATCAACGCTCCGACCGCCTGGAACTATTTCTCCAGCGGAAGTAATGTCGTGATCGCGATTGTGGATGATGCCATCGAACGCACGCACAGTGACCTTTCTCCGAACCTGTGGGTGAACCCGGGAGAAATTGCCTCCAATGGAATCGACGATGACAACAACGGATACATTGATGATATCAACGGCTACGACGTAGCGAGCAACGACAACAACCCGAATCCACCATCAACGGCTTATGACCACGGGACGCACGTGGCCGGAATCGCTTCTGCACGAACGAACAACGCTGCGGGAGTAGCTTCCATTGGTTTCAGCTGTAAGCTTATGTGTGTGAAATCGACCAGTACTTCAACGGCGATTACCAATGGTTATGACGGGATCGTTTATGCGGCTGTAAGCGGCGCTGATGTCATCAACATGAGTTGGGGAGGGCCAAGCTTCTCAACTACCGGACAAAACGTAGTGAACTATGCAAACTCGCAGGGTTGTATCCTGATCGCAGCTGCCGGGAATGATGATGTTTCTTCCCAATTCTATCCGGCGGCGTTTAACAACGTTGTATCGGTTGCAGCTACCAACAGCAGCGATGCGAAAGCAAGTTTCTCCAACTACGGTAACTGGATCGATGTTTCAGCACCGGGAAATAACATTTACAGCACTACGGTCAGCAATACCTATGGAAACAAATCGGGAACGTCTATGGCATCACCGATGGTGGCTGGATTGGCCGCATTGATGAAATCGCTCAACCCAACCATGCCGAACGCAGATATCATTAACTGTCTGATAAGCACGGCTGACAATATCAATGCCCAGAACCCGGGCTACATCGGTCAATTGGGGTCGGGAAGAATCGATGCTGCGGCTGCCATGGCTTGTGTCGCAGCCACGTTGAGCAACCCGCCTGTGGCTGATTTCTCGGCGAACTTCACCACGGTAAGTGCAGGAGGTTCGGTTGTGTTTACCGACCTTTCAACGTATTCACCGACTTCCTGGGCGTGGTCGTTCCCGGGCGGAACACCTGCTTCCTACAACGGACAGAATCCACCTGCGATTACCTACAATACACCGGGAACGTACAATGCAATCCTGACCGTTACCAACGCCAACGGAAACGATACCGAAACGAAGACCAATTACATCCAGGTAAATGCTGCATCGAGCTGTTTGCAGATCAATCTTCCTGTTCCTGCAGGCTGGACAGGGTCGAATTATTATACGGGTGCATCCGTAGGGCAGGACGGCTGGATCAATGGAATGAACGTTTACCTGGATAAGCAGAAAGCCATGTACTTTGATGCTTCGGCTTCTCCGTATACGATACTTAACAATGTATGGGTAGCCTTTGGCCTTGCTTACAGTGCGAACGCCAATAAAATTGTGCCTGTGCATGTCTATGACGGAACGTCGGGAACGCCCGGAGCTCTTATTGGTTCATCGAATCTGACCATGGGGCAAATTATGTCTGACGTGGACGGCGGTTTTTATACCGAAGCCAGCTTTGTGAACGCTCCGATAACACTTCCGGCATCCAAGAAATTTTTTGTGAGCATTGATCTCACCAATCTTCAGTGGACGGCCGGTGTGAAAGACACGCTTTCTATAGTAAGCAATTCAGCCGGGCAAACCACGCCTTCCGCTATCTGGGAGCAACAATCGAATAATACGTGGTACCAATACACAACAGCTGGTTCGTGGAACCTGAGTGCTTCGTTGTACATTCATCCGTTCCTTACCGATGCCAACTCGGTGGCAAACATTACACCAAGTGCCCTTACGGTTTGTTCCGGAAACGCCGTCGATTTCGATGCTGCGGGAAGTACCTACGAAGATACGCTGCTCTGGTATTTCCCGGGTGGAACGCCTACAGTTGTTCCATCTGCACCAACTGCTTCGGTGACGTATTCAACACCGGGTACTTACAGTGCTATTCTCTACACAATCGGTGGCGGCTGCTCGCTGTTTGATTCGGCTTTCGTGACCATTACCGTTGAGCCAACGCCGCTCGTGAATGTGACCGGTTCGGCTGAAATCTGTAACGGCGGTTCTACCGTATTGACAGCCAGCGGAGCTACGTCTTACAGCTGGTCGCCTCCCGGTGGACTTTCAGCAGTATCAGGTGCCGTTGTAACCGCCAATCCAACAGCGAATACAACTTATTCCGTAACGGGGACATTAGGTTCGTGCAGTAATACCTCGTATATCAGCATTGAGGTCGATGATCCGCCAATGGCGACGATAGCGTTTAGTGACAGCACTGTGGGTTGTCCGACCGTTGTGGTGCTCGACGGAAGTAACTCAACCGATGTCACCGATTTCAGCTGGACCTTCCCAGGCGGAACGCCATCAACATCCAACGCTTCTACGCCAAGTGTTGATTTCATGACGGGAGGAACCGTGAATGTGGAATTGATAACGACCAACGGCTGTGGTGCGGATACAACAACCTTCAACCTGGATGTGACCGTTGATTGTTCGGCAGGATTGGAGGAAGAAATCATTGATTACTCGGTGATTTACAACCCGGTTTCAGGAATTGTTTCCATTACTTCAACAGCCGGAATTCCCGTGAATACCAAAGCAGACATCTTGAACGAGCTGGGACAGGTCATTGTGGGCAGACAGAGCGAAAGTCAGTCTCCGTCAATCGAAATCCCGGTAAACCAACTAGCTATGGGAATGTACTTCGTGCACCTTTCCGGCAATGGTTCCGAACGATTGATCAAGTTTATTGCGCATTAATTAGTCTGAACTTTACATGAATGAAACGGGAGGCTGTAATGGTTTCCCGTTTTTGCGTTGTAGAAGGAGATGCTTGATGTTGGATTTTTGATGATGGATAAGGCGAAGCCAAACAAATTTACTTGTCTGAAGATTTAGAACGATAATCGATTTTCTTTGGGCAGAGTCTCATCAAAAATCAAGCATCCAACATCAAGCATCACTAGTTATTAACAATTTAGGGAAGAAAAGTTTAAAACTGGCTTCTTTTTTGTTAATAACTTATGCAATACCTTTAAACTCGGGAATTAATGCATTTTAAAGTCATGGAAAAATTCGCACGTATTTTCAAATGGACATTGGCAGCTGTGCCTCTGGTTCTGCTGTTTTCGTTTGGCGAAACCCAGTTGAAGCAAAAGCTCGATGCCGAATTGCAAACCATCAAAACGGTGGTGATTGATGCCGGACACGGAGGAAAAGACCCTGGCTGTCACGGGGCTTCTGCACATGAAAAAAATGTTTGCCTCTCGATGGCGCTGATTTTAGGAAAGCAAATCAAAGCGAAATACCCGAACATCAAAGTGGTATATACCCGCGATAAGGATGTTTTTGTGGAATTGGACGAACGGGCACGCATTGCCAATAAAGCCAATGCCGACTTGTTCATTTGCATTCATGCCAATTCAGCTTCGCCTTCTGCCAACGGAACGGAAACATTCGTTTTGGGATTACACAAGACCGATGCGCAAGCCAAAATTGCGGATCGTGAGAACAGTACCATTTATCTCGAAGACGATAAAGGAGAAAAATACAAGGACTTTGATATGTCGCCGGATGCCATCATTGCGCGCCAGCTGCAGCTTTCGGTGTTTCTTGATCAATCCATCTTGTTTGCCGGGAAATTGCAGGCCGAATTCAAGGGAATCGGACGTTACGACCGTGGTGTAAAACAAGCCGGTTTTTTAGTGTTATACAAAACGACTATGCCGAGTGTATTGATCGAAACCGGTTTCCTGACCAATCCTGATGAGGAGAAATTCCTGGCGGATACGACCGGTCAGAAAAAAATGGCCGGAGCAATGTTTACTGCATTCGAGAAGTACAAAAACGAACTGGAAGGAATCGATGAAAAGACCGGTGGAGGTAAGCAAACAGCTCCTGCCGGCGGCAACGAGAAAGAACCGGCTACAGCAGACAAAACGCCTGAAAAAACAACAAGCAGCAAAGTGATTTTCCGGGTGCAGGTGGAGACATCTGATACCAAAATCGCGACCAATTCAGCTCGTTTTAAAGGGCTTTCCGTTTACGAATACAAACAGGATAATTTATACAAATACACCATCGGTTCGTTTGAAAATGATCTGTCGGCAGCCAATAAATACAAAAATGAACTGCGCGAAAAAGGATTTTCAAACGCGTTTGTGGTCGCCTTTCAAAATGGAGAGCGCATTAGTTTGGAAAAAGCTATTAAATTAGCAGAAAAATAAGCGTTTTGAAACTGTCGAAAGAACTAAAGGCCGGAATAATCACTCTCCTTGCGATCGGTTTGCTGGTTGCAGGTATTAACTTCCTGAAAGGGAACAGTTTCTTTGGGGGTGATGACCAGTACGAAGCCTATTTTCCAAACTCGGGTAATCTGGCTCCCGCAACGTCGGTTTACGTAAACGGAGTGGCGATTGGAAAAGTTCTGACGGTTGAATACCAGCCACATGGCGATTCACTTTCAAAAGTAAAGGTGACCTTCAATATCCAGGATGATAACGTTCAGATTCCGCGAGGCTCGAAAGTTGAGATCGGTTCGGTGGATTTCCTCAATAAAGGGATTTTGCTGACACTCAATTCCGATTTATCCAAAGGTTATTACAAGCCGGGTGACAAAATCCAGGGATCTGTTGAATCGGATATGATTTCCCAGGTAAAAGCATACGCCGACCCGACGATTCAAAAACTGCAAAGTCTCATCAGTACGGTCGATCGAACAGTTACGTCGATCAATGCATTCTGGGATACCACGGCCACTTCCAAGATCGAAGCATCGATGAATGAAGTACAGATTGCCATCAAACGTTTCGGGAATGTGGCGATCGAAGTAGAAGATTTGGTAGCTTCGGAAAAAGCGAAGTTCGGACGCATCATGAGCAATGTTGAAAGCATTTCTGCCAACCTGAAAGCAAGTAATGATAAGATTTCGGGGATTATTGGCAACACAAAGAAAATTACGGATGACCTGGTGACTGTCAACTACAAATCGGTGGTTGAAGACGCCCAGAAAACGATCCAGAAACTCAACGGTTTGCTGGAAGATGCCAGTAACGGCGAAGGAACACTTGGCAAGTTACTGCACGATGAAAAACTCTATAATGAGTTGGTCAATACCAACAAGGAATTACAGGAACTTGTTGATGATATTACCGTTCACCCTGAGCGTTATATTCATTTCTCGGTACTTGGAGCGAAGACAAAAGGCGTTCCGCTTACACCGAGAGAAGAGAAAAAATTGAGAAATTTTTTGGATACTATTCCCGACTAAAATTAAACTATGATAGGTCCTATTGTATTTAGTGTCATCTGTTTGGCAGGATTTGGCTTTTTTGGCTGGAATCTCTGGAAAATTCGTTACAACATTAACCTGGGCAAGGATGTCAATCGCTCCGATAACAAGGGCGAGCGATGGAAAACCATGCTCCTGGTGGCTTTCGGGCAGAAAAAGATGTTCGCACGGCCAATCCCTGCGTTACTGCACCTGGCCATTTATGTGGCGTTTGTCATTACACAAATCGAGCTGATCGAGATCATCGCTGATGGTGTTTCGGGCCAGCATCGTGTGTTTTACGAGTCATTGGGTGGTTTTTACACCTTCATGATCAGCTTTATCGAAATCCTTTCGGTTTTGGCGTTGATCGCAACGTTTGCATTCCTTTCCCGACGTAATATCCTTCGACTGGCACGTTTCCAGAAGCCGGAAATGAAAGGTTTTCCGAGCCTGGATGCGAACCTGATCCTGTTGGGCGAATTCTTGTTGGTGATGTGTATTTTCACCATGAACGGCGCTGATGAAGCCTTGTATTTGCAGGGAGCTTCGCATGCCGCACACGACATTCACGGATCGTTTGGCTTTACGATCTCATCCTGGCTCGGAGCCAATGTGTTCAACGGAATGGACGTTGAAACATTGCATTTATTGGAGCGAATCGGGTGGTGGGGACACGTAACAATGGTGTTTGCATTCCTGAATTACCTGCCATACTCCAAGCATTTCCACATTTTGCTGGCGTTCCCGAATACGTATTACTCGAACCTGGAGAAAAAAGGAAAATTCACCAATATGGAATCGGTAACCAACGAGGTAAAGCTGATGCTCGACCCGAATGCCGATCCGTATGCAGCAGCTCCTGAAGGAGCCGAGCCACAGCGATTCGGAGCAAAAGACGTGACCGATCTGTCATGGAAAAACCTCATGGATGCGTATACCTGCACCGAGTGCGGACGTTGCACATCAGCTTGTCCGGCGAACATTACCGGTAAATTGCTTTCTCCTCGTAAAATCATGATGGATACCCGCGATCGTTTGATGGAAGTGGGGGAAAACTTCCGCAAGCACGGAAAAGGTCACGATGACGGGAAAGCATTACTTGGCGACTACATTCTTGAAGAAGAATTATGGGCTTGTACATCGTGCAACGCCTGTGTGCAGGAATGTCCTGTCAACATCGATCCGCTTTCGATCATTGTTGACCTGCGCCGTTATCTGGTAATGGAAGAATCGAAAATGCCGACCGAATTGACAGGAATGCTCACCAATATTGAAAATAACGGTGCGCCATGGCAATTCTCTCCGGCCGACCGCGGAAACTGGATTCACGAAGATTAATTTATAAGAAGATGAGCAGCAACGTTCAGTTGATCGATATAGTGGAAGATGGCAAGCACATTTCGCCTGTCCTTCCCGAACACATTAAGAATTACCTCATTGACATCGACGGTACCATTTGCGAGGATATTCCGAACGAAGAACCCGAGCGTATGGCAACGGCAGGTTTGTACCCCGACGCACTGGCAACGGTCAATAAATGGTACGACGAAGGCCATATCATCACGTTTTTCACTTCCCGTGTGGAAGAACACCGTGAAGTGACCGAGCAATGGCTCACCGAAAACGGCTTCTGTTGGCATGCCATGCTGATGGGGAAACCGCGCGGTGGAAATTACCATTGGATTGATAATCATATCGTTCGCGCAACACGCTTCGAAGGTAAGTTTACCGATTTGGTGGAAAAAACAGTAAGTATCCAGGTTTTTGAACAGTAATTGTGCAGTATGAGTAATCTCAAAGTTCCAACAATGGCCGAAATGATGGCCTCAGGAGAAACGCCCGACATTTTGTTTTGGGTGGGTTGTTCCGGTAGTTTTGATGATCGTGCCAAGAAAATCACGAAAGCAGTGGTGAAAATCCTGAATCGCTGTGACGTGAAATTTGCCGTGCTCGGAGCTGAAGAATCGTGTACGGGAGATCCTGCCAAGCGTGCCGGAAATGAATTCACGTTCCAGATGCAGGCCATGATGAACATCCAAGTGCTCGATGGTTACGAAGTAAAGCGCATTGTGACTGCTTGTCCGCACTGCTTCAATACCTTGAAAAACGAATACCCGGAGTTGGGTGGAAATTACGAGGTGATTCACCACACGCAGCTGATCCAGGACCTGATTAATACCGGAAAACTCGCTGTTGAAGGCGGAACCTATAAAGGAAAGAAAATCACCTTCCACGATCCTTGTTACCTGGGGCGTGCGAACGACGTATACGAAGCGCCACGCGTGCTGATTGAAAAACTCGACGCCGAACTGGTGGAAATGAAACGCTGCAAAACCAAAGGCTTGTGCTGTGGCGCAGGTGGTGCGCAGATGTTCAAGGAAGCGGAAAGAGGAAACAAGGAAGTCAACGTGGAACGCACGGAAGATGCGTTGGAAACATCCGCCTCGATCATTGCTACCGGCTGTCCGTTCTGCAATACCATGATGACCGATGGCGTGAAAAACTTCAACAAAGAGCACGAAATTGCGGTGCTGGATGTAGCCGAATTGATTGCCAACGCAGCGGAACTCTAGATTATGGAACTCGATCTTTTCCCGGATGATGCCCGTATTTGGGTGTTTACTTCCGATCGCGAAGTAAGCTCTGCCGAGCAGCAAGCCCTGGCCGGACCGATACTGTCATTCCTGGAACAATGGGCAACGCATGGAAAACCGCTCACAGCAACCGGAGCGTGGCTCAATTCGTATCAGCTGGCAATTGTACTCGACCAATCTAAGGTAGGGGCGAGTGGTTGTTCCATTGATGCACTGACCCGTTTTATGCGCGAGATTGGTTCTTCCAATCAAATTGACTGGTTCAACCGCATGAATATGCTGATCGAAAAAGATGGAACGGTCCAGAGAATCCCCTTCGCGGATTTGAAAAATTACCCGAATGCCTTGTTATTTGATCCGTTGGTGGAAACCTTGGGTGATATCCGCGGAAACTGGCCGGTGCCGGTGGGTGAGAGCCGCTTTAAAAGCGTAATTTAAACACAAAGATTTTTTATTAACCACATAGAACACATAGAACCACATAGTTTTTGAGTGTTGTATGTCTATGTTTCCTATGTGGTTAAGGAAATAAAGTAATCTTAGTCCTCTTTCGGTTTTTCCTTCTTTTTCTTCCGGTCCAATCGGATCCCCCCGACAATCTTAATATTGTAAAACGTCTGCCGGTACGCCAGATCATTGAAACGGATGGATTTGTTATCGAAATCAGTCACGAACATCACAAAATACCTCGGTTGGTTGTAGCCGGCAATGAATTTTATATCGAATCGTGGTGCCAATCCTAAAAATCCGCGATTAATGCTGTCCGACTGGTAAAACTTTGACTGCACCACGAATCCCAATCCACCCATGGCACCCACCTGGAACGACTTCCAGCGTTTTACATACACCATTCCCGGGACCACACCGAGGTCGACGGCCGTAATCGAATGCGCCGATGTTTTGGTCTGGTTCGTATCTTCCAGCTGGTATGGTATAAGCGGATCTTTTCCGTTGGAACCGGCGCCGTGAACATTGAATGTCGGTTTGATGTAGAACGAATGAATGTCCTTGGTATACAACCCGGTTTTCCCGCGAAAAGGAGTCATTTTGAAATGCGGATTGCGAAAGATCCAGGTGTTGATCGAAAAACTAACTGAAGTCAACTCAGGTCGTAAATCGTTGGGAGTTAAATGATTGAGGCTGTCATTCCAGCGATAGGCATTTTTGATCGCATAACCATTGTATACATGCAGATCGACATCGAAAAAAGCCCGTTTTACGCTGAAATCAAAGCCAAGGTCATAGTACTGTGTTCTCCCGTAGCGGCTCGGCGGCCGGATCGTTCCCGGCAAGGCAATTCCCAGGCGCAGGGCAAACCATTTGTACGAAACACCGAGTCCGAGCACAAGGCTCATGTTGTTTTTGTACTTCAGCTTTGTGATCGTTTCGGTAAACGGGTACACCACTTTGAAAGGCGCCGTGCTGAAACCCAGGTCGGTATACAAAACGATCTTTTCCTTGTAACGAACATACGGAAGCGTGTCATCCTGCGAAAAGGAAAACAACGACGCTGCCAGGAACAGCAGCAGGATGCTATTTCGTAATACCTTCACACGTTAACAGGAACACATATTCTTTGGCAATTTCCATTCGTTCGGTCGTTCTTCCCGAACCACCGCCATGTCCGGCGCTCATCGTACAATCAAATAAAATCGGTTGGTTACCGGTATTTAAGTCGCGCAGTTTCGCTACCCATTTCAATGGCTCCCAGTATTGCACTTGTGAATCGTGGTAACCGGTAGTGATCAGCATGGCCGGGTAAGCGGTTTTCTTTACCTGGTCGTACGGTGAATAGCTCAGCATATACCAGTAGCTTTCTTCTTCGTTCGGATTTCCCCATTCCTCGTATTCGCCCACTGTCAACGGAATACTTTCATCCAACATGGTAGAAACTACGTCCACAAACGGCACCTGGGCCACAATTCCTTTGAACAGATAAGGAGCCATATTGGTCACAGCGCCCATCAGCAAACCACCGGCACTTCCGCCTTGCGCATAAATCCTGGCGGGATCGCAATAACCTTTCATCGAAAGCCATTCGGCGCAGTTGATAAAGTCGGTAAACGTGTTGCGCTTGTGCTGCAGTTTCCCGTTTTCGTACCAGGATTCGCCCATAAATTTACCGCCGCGAATGTGCGCAATGGCAAATACAAAGCCACGATCCAATAAACTCAAACGATACGGACTAAACGTTGTGGGAATCGTTACACCGTAAGAACCGTAACCGTAAAGCAGGAGAGGGGCTTTCTTCAGGTCGGTTCCTTTTTTATAGACCAGCGAGATCGGAATTTTGGTACCGTCGTTGGCTGTTGCCCAAACGCGTTCGCTTTTGTAATCCTCCGGATTGTAAGGGCTGCGAAGTACACGTTGGAAGGTCGTTTCCTTTTTGCCGGAAGTCATATCGAACCGGATCACCGAAGCTGGAACGGTCATCGAAGTGTAACTGTATAAGAAGCTCGTAGCATTGTAATTATCGTTCCAACCGAGGCTGATTTCATACACTTCCTCGTCAATGCGCATTTCCTGCATGGAAGCAGCCTTCAGATCACCGTATAAAAAGCGCGTTTTTCCTTTCGAGCGTTCCTGGATCACCAGGTGGTTTTTAAAGGCAATAAATCCATCAATGTACGTGTCGGCGTCGTGTGCCTTCAGAATGGTACAATCCTCAATGGAAGCCGGCTTTGTGGCGCTGTGACGCAGTGTCCGGTTCGGAGCTTCAAAATTGCTCAGGATGTAAAAACCATTGTCGTGGTGATCGACCTGGTACAAATGTCCTTTCCGGCGCGCCAGGAAAACCTGCGGCTTCTCGGCAGGTGAACCGGCATTGATCATTGAAACCTCGGAAGTGGTAGAGCTTTGACTGTAAATAAAGATCATCGCATCGTCCATCGATTTGGTAATGAACACGGAAAAGCGTTCATCGTTTTCCTGGTATACCAACTGATCTTTTGCCTGTGACGTTCCCAGCACGTGTTTGTATACCTGGAACTCGCGCAGGGTCGTTTCATCTTTTTTGACGTAGAAAACCGTTTTGTTGTCGTTGGCCCAAACAACCGAGCCGTCTGTATTCGTCAGCTTGTCTTTCTGGTATTTGTTGGTCTTGTTGTCGCGAAACTGGATGGTGTATTTTCTGCGGCCCACGATGTCTTCACTGACAGCCAGCAATGCGTTATTCGGTGAATTTTCCAATTCGCCCAGGCCATAATATTCGTGCCCCGCAGCGCGTTCGTTTTCATCAAAAAACACGATCAGTTCACCGGTTTTCGGCATCACCAGCTGGCGGTAATCTTTTCCGATAAGGCTTTGCCATTGGTACAAAACGCCATTCATTTCAAACGGAGCGCTTCTTTCCAACGGATCAATGCGGTTATCAAACTCAGTCAAGAGCGATTCCAGCAACGGGTTCATGTCTTTGAAATAAGCGGCCGAATAGGCATTTTCCGCCTGGATATAATCCAAAACCGGCTTGGAATCGCGCTGGTTCATCCAGAAATACGGATCGTTGCGCTGGTGTCCGTGCTTTTCAAGCAGGGTAGGAGTTTGTGGAGCTTCGGGTGCTTTCATGGACTTGAAAGTTTGCTGTGAGAAAGTTATAAATGGCACAAAGAGTGCTAGGGTTGCCGTTCGAAGTGTAGTTTTCATGGCTGCAAAAATAAAACATACTGTGAGCTAACGAAATAAATGAGGATAGAGTTTATCAACCGATCAATCAACGCGTTGCCGGATTTCATTTCACTATTGGAATCCTTTGGCCGGAAAGTGATTTGCCGGAGCTTTATTTCAAGCCGGAATTTCGTATCTTGCGGTCAAAATAAATGCACATGTCCAAATTCGTTACCGCACTATTGCTTGCAGGAATTTCCGTTTCGGCTTCAGCGCAAAATTTTGTTCGCACTTCTTTTTTATTCCAGAATGAAGGACAGCCGTTTGCACTTAACGAAACCATTACGGCTTACAACGGTGTCGATTATTCCATCCAAAGCATGGCATTTTACATGTCGCGAATTAGGATCACCCACGATGGCGGACAAGTAACTGCCTTGGATACCAATGAAGTATACTATGTGAATTTCAACGTTCCGGAGATTATTCTCGGAAGTTTCAATATTTCGAATGTGGAAGCGATAACGTTTGATGTCGGGGTTCCGGAATACCTGAATCACCTGGACATCAGTTTGTACCCGGAGCATCACCCGCTTTCATTCCACGATCCTTCGATGCACTGGGGCTGGCAGGCGGGTTACATGCACATGGTGATGAACGGAAAAGGGGATGACAACAGTGATGGCGTCCCGACAGCGGCTTATGAGCTCAATTGCCTGGGCGACGGCAATGTTCCTACCGCATCGATCACCACGACGGCAACCGTAAACCAGGATAATTCCCGCACGATCTTCCTGATTTGCAATGTCGACCAATGGCTGCGCGGCAGTGATCCGGCAACTACGGGAGCTATGCATGGAAGTAACGGGATCAACGCAACGGTAATGGCCAATGTGGAAACCTATCCGGTATTTACTTCGCCAGCCACAGCTTCATTGATCGGTAAGGAACAGATCACAATCAATATCGCACAATCATCTGCCGGAACGGCACTTTCCTGGACCGATTCTCACGTGACCGGTTACCGTTTACTGGATGCAGATGGGCGAGTGCTGGAACAAGGTGATTCCAACACACAGGAACTGTTTTTTGCAGAACTATCTTCCGGTTTGCACATTGTTCAGCTGATGAACGACAAAAACGGCTTGATCGGAACGGTGAAGTGGATTGTACCATAGACCTTCACCACAAAGACGCGACGATCGCAAAGGATTTATAAGTGTATGAAATTGCATGGCAATTAAACTTTGCGCACTTAATGCATAATCATCCAATTAATTTGCGCTTTCTTCTTCGCGTAATTTGCGTCTTTGCGTTGAAAAGTTGTTGTCTTTTTAAGTTCACGGAATTACTTTTGATGTGAATTATTTCCTGCCAGGAAAGGTCATTCGTTTTGTGAACTTCCTAACAAATCATTTTTTTATCTTTTTCAGGGTTACTTTTTTGTAGCGCCGACATTCATGCTTGAGTAAAGTGTTCCGATATCGAATTAAGCGGTTTGAATTAAACGTTAAACGGTAAAAGAGAAGCTGAAATCGTCGTTAAAAGGCCTTTGTTTAAAAAATAGTTTCACTTTTTTTAATTTTTTGCCGGAGGCCTTTATTCACGCGATGCTTAGTAAAATCTAGTGATTTGATAGATTTTATGGATTAAGGCACGCTTTTTGAATTGTTAAATTCACGGAATGAATTGAAAAAGTATAATATTTATCAGAAAAAGTAGTTAAATTAGAGTATAGAACTCTCCAAAGAAACCCAATGAAAACCCAAAATCCAAATATACCATGTCAGTTAATCCTTATTTCCATCAAACCCCGGATCTCCTCCGGGAGGAGCAGCTGTGGGTGATGCAAGCGAAGTCGGACCCGTCTAAGTTTGATCCCCTTTACCGGAAGTACTATTCTCCCATTCTCCGGTACCTTTTACAACGCAGCGACGACCCTGAAGTAGCGCATGATATCGCTTCCCAGGTTTTTGTCAAAGCCATTAAAAATTTGAGTCAATACGAATTCCGGGGCGTGCCTTTCGGATCGTGGTTGTACCGCATCGCCAAAAGCGAATTGTACCAGCAATTCCGCGAAAAGCAATCGGCTAAAACCGTTCGTATGGACAATCTGCAAATCGCCACGTTCGATGAGTTGTTCATCGATCCGAGCGAAGGAGAAGTGAACCGCCTGCGTCTGCTCAAGGCGCTGCAGGAATTGAAGCAAGACCAGCTGAAGCTGATTGAGATGCGCTTCTTTGAACAATTGAGTTTCAAGGAAATCGGTGATCAATTGGGCTTCACGGAAAACAACGCCAAGGTAAAGACGTTTCGTGCAGTTGAGAAATTGCGCGGGCATTTCTACAAAAAACGTTACGCAGCATAAACTCAGAATGAAACCCGCTCCGGCGGGTTTTTTTATTCGTTCAAATGACTAAAATATTCATTAACAATCCCTTTTTAAAAAAAAGCAACATTTTCTTCTTGTGAATTGCGGATAAACTAGTAATTTAGCCACGTGAATAAAACTACACATGTGAGTATGAAATTTACAGCACTAGCTATTACTATTTTAGCAGCGAATTCAGCGCTCGCTCAGCCAACAAACTTCAACACGCAGCGTAACTGGTCCATGAACAAGAAAGAGTTGATGATCGGTTTGGGTGGTACCAGTTTTCTTGGTGATTTGGGTGGAGCAAACCAGACCGGAACTGACTACAGTTTGAAAGATTTGGATTTTCCTTCAACAGGTTTTGGAGGAAGCATCGGTTACCGCTACCGTTTTCACCCGTATTATGCAACATCAACTATTTTGAATATCGGTATGGTGCGCGGGGATGATGCGAAAACCGGAGACCTGATCCGTAACAGCCGTAACCTTCACTTCCGCTCGCCGATCATTAACCTGAGCCAGCGTTTTGAAGTGATCCTTTTGGCAAATGAGAAAATCGGCCGTCGATTCAATATTCCCGGATTGAAAGGTTTCAAAGATCACAACGAGCAATTTTACCTGTTCACAGGAATCGGGATTACTTATTTTAACCCTAAAGCAAAATACAACGGTTCATGGACAGCTTTGCGTCCGTTGAATACCGAAGGTCAGGGTCTGGCCGGCGGTCCTTCCGAATACCTTCCTGTAACTGCTACCATTCCTTTCGGAGTAGGTGTGCGTATGGGAATCAACCGTTTCTGGCGTGTTGGACTCGAAGCGACTTACGTAAAAACATTCTCTGATTACATCGATGACGTTCATGGAGTTTATTACGATCCTGCGATCATTGGCGCAACAAACGGAGCAGAGGCAGCTTACCTGTCTAACCCGGCGCAGCAGAATGCAGGCTGGTTCGGTCCGGGCAACCAACGTGGTGACAAGCAAAACGATGCGATGATCTACCTGAACCTTACAGTTTACCGTAATTTGACGTACAGTACTGTAGGCCGTGGCCCTCACATCCGTTTCGGAAGACCGAAATACAGAGCTAAGTTCTAAAAAAGTTCTCGACAATATTCAACTAAACGAGGTGATCTTATGGTCACCTCGTTTTGTGTTTTTACCTTTGGCCAAACAGTTTTTATGTATCCGATTCTTAAATGGTTTTTCTTTCGTTTTGATCCCGAGAAAATTCATTATTTCACCTTTCGATTGTTGCGTTTTTGGTTAGCCGTACCGCTTGTAAAGCCCATCTGGAAGAAAATGTATCAGCTCAATGATGATTTGCTGAAAACAGAAGTGGCCGGTATCGTATTCCCGAATCCGGTTGGATTGGCGGCCGGTTTTGATAAAAATGCAATTGCGATCAATCAATTGGCAGCATGTGGATTCGGATTCGTGGAAATTGGTACGGTAACCCCCGTTGGCCAGGAGGGAAACCCGAAGCCGCGCTTGTTTCGCCTGGTGGAAGATGAGGCGGTGATCAATCGGATGGGATTCAACAACGATGGCGTTGAAGTCATCGTAGAACGTTTGAAAAACCTGAAGCCGGAGTGTATTATCGGTGGAAACATCGGTAAAAACAAAGTAACACCGAATGAAGAGGCAACAAGTGATTATTTGAAGGCCTACAACGCCCTGGAACCGTATGTGGATTATTTTGTGGTAAACGTTTCCTCGCCGAATACACCCAATCTCCGTGAATTACAGGATAAGGAGCCACTCACGCAATTGTTGTCAACACTGATGAAACGCAGAGAAGAAACAGGCTCTTCAAAACCGATTTTCCTGAAAATCGCCCCTGATTTGACAGATTCCCAGCTGGATGATATCATCGCCATTGTTGATGAGACACACATAGCCGGAGTCATTGCTACGAATACAACAATCGAGCGTGGAGGGTTGAAGACCGATAAGTCAAAAGTGGAAGCGATTGGTGCGGGTGGCGTTTCCGGGAAACCGGTTACCAGGCGTTCAACGGAAGTGATTCGTTACCTGTCGCAGCATTCCAATCATTCATTCCCGATTATCGGAGTGGGCGGTATTCATACGGCTGCTGATGCATTGGAAAAAATGGAAGCCGGCGCTTCATTGGTGCAGATCTATACCGGTTTCATTTATGAAGGCCCGGGCGTTGTAAAACGGATCAATAAAGCTATTTTAGCAAAGCGTAAGCAACAAAAACAACAGGCATGAAAACAGATAGAGTGTTTATCACCGAATGTCCGAGAGATGCGATGCAGGGAATTCACGACTGGATTCCGACCGATGTGAAAGTAACCTACATCAACCAGCTGCTTCAATGCGGCTTCGACAGGCTGGATTGCGGGAGTTTTGTGTCACCGAAAGCTATTCCGCAGCTGAAAGACACCAAAGAGGTGTTGGACCGTTTGAATGAGAAGGGAACGACCAAATTGCTGACCATCGTTGCAAACGAGCGTGGAGCAGAAGAGGCGGTGCAATTCGGCCAGGTGGATTTCCTCGGGTATCCGTTTTCCATTTCCGAGACCTTTCAGCAACGCAACACCAATGCTTCAATTGAAGAATCACTTAAACGGGTAGAAGTAATTCAAAACCTGTGCGTTAAGTCGAATAAATCATTGGTGCTATATCTTTCCATGGGGTTCGGAAATCCGTATGGAGATGAATGGAATGCCGACCTGGTGATGAACTGGAGCAAACGTTTGTACGATACATTTGCCATCAATGAACTGGCGTTATCAGATACGATAGGTGCGGCTACTCCGGCCTTGGTGGAACAGTTGTTTTCGGCGATCATTCCGGAACTTCCGCACGTAAAGTTGGGCGCACACTTGCATACATTGCCACAAAATGCCCAGGCTTTGGTGAAAGCAGCCTATGATGGTGGTTGTCGTTATTTCGACGGAGCGATCAAAGGTTATGGTGGCTGTCCGATGGCAGCAGACGATTTAACAGGGAACATGCCAACCGAGCTAATGATCGGTTATTTTAATCAGCAGGGAATAGAAACCGGTATTCAGCAACCGGCATTCGAACAGGCTGTTATGGGAAGCAGTGCTGTTTTCCTGTAATGTAACATTTCATAAGAAGCGAATTACAAGAGATATGAAACGATTCGGAATAACAGGAGGCCTTGTTGCAACGGTATTGTTGCTTGCGACTGCCTGCGGTGAAGAGGAAGATCAACCGTTCAAGCCGCGTCACCGGCATCAGCAGACTGAAGTCACAACGTTTAGCACGGATTTTAATGAAAATACCTTTGGCGGTACCGGCGAAGAGATCGAGCTGCTGAAAGAACTGCGTTTGTGTGACCCGAAAGCACCGAACGATACGGATGAGAACCATCCTTCCTGCAGTCCGAAGTTTTTCCGGTTCTTTAAATTGTCTGAAAAGACGAAGCTCTCGGATGGTTTTATCCTCCTGGTCAAAGCAGGGGTGAACGGTTTCCCGCTTCGGCGAGTGCTGATTTTCCAGCGTGATGGCGAGCAATTGGTGAAATTGAACGGTTTTAACGGGAACCTGATTGAATTCCGTCCTTCCAAAAGCGGTTACCAGGATTTGGTGGTGCGTTTCAGTGATAACATCGACGGGAGTTTGACCTATTATAATTGCCTTTTCCAGTGGAACGGAAGCCAGTATGCCTATAAACTCTGCGAAGCGATCCAGGAAGGCGGACAGGAGGCTCCGCATCGCATCAAGCAGGAATACATCGATTCGATGGCGCCTGAGATCAAAAAGATCCTCGACGATAACCAAATGCTGTTTTAATGACAGTTAAAGCGTTCATCGGAAGTCTGGTAGTGCTGATCGCGGTCGGTTGTACTTCCGGGGCTTCGCTTAAAAAGATCGATGATTATATTTTCCTGCACGATAATTCGTCGAAAGTCTGGCTGGTAGATAAATTGTTGATTAACAGGAACGATTATACGCCCATGCGTTTCCGGTACAAGCAGGTGGTGGTCTTTCACGAATCACGCAATGCTTATTTCTACAGGCTTCATGAGATGGGAGACAAACCCGGTGCGAAAACGTATTACTGGCTCGACAGGACCAAGAATGAATTCGGCTTTTTGGTCGGACAGAAAGAATGGCTCTTCGATATCCGCCTTTTATCGCGTACCAAGATCGTTCTACGGCCGAAAAATGATTCCTATCCGTATACAATGGTGCTCGTTCCTTTCCCGGAATACTGAACCGGTTGAGGTAAATCAACTAAAAAACCGGTGTCTGCCCATTGAATGTAAACCTGCAAGTACGAATCGGATAATCAACCTGTTTTAATTTTCAACAGTCGGTACGAATTATCAAAACAATTTTATATTTGTTCTCACGTACCTCTAAACGTAGACTGAAAATGAAAATCCTGTTTTTGACTGTTGGTTTGTTAATGCTGACTGCATGTGGCTCGAATGAAACGTGTAAGGATTGCGATGCAAAAAAGGATAAAGACACTGTAACAGAGCAGGTTGACGATATGGAAACGGCTATGCGACGCGATACAGTGACCACTCCGACGAAAGACCAAAAGGAAAATCACGAAAAGATCGTTAAGAAATTCGGTGAGCAGTGGGATTTCTGTACCTGTATTGTGGCGAATGATTCCATCACGGATGCGTTTGAAAAGAAGCTGACGCCGAAGCAGGAGGAAAAGCTCATGGCCCGCTGGGATTATGTCGATAAGAAATGCAAGGAGCTAACCACTTTTGACAATACCACTCCGGAAGAGCGCGCGAAGCATGAAAAACGCGTGAATAAGTGTCTCAAAGAGAACGGCCTTAAGAAGTAATGCTGAATGTTTAATTTTGAATTCTTTTCTTAATTGGGGAGTAGGTGAAATCTGAGGTCCCGGGACTATTCAAAATTAGAGTAGTGAGAATTATCAATGATGAATTGAAAATTTTCAAAGGTTTTAGATAGAACCTAAATCGTAAATTCCCAGGGAAGCTTCATTAAAAATTCAACATTCATAATTCAAAATTCGTTAGCTTTGCTGTATGTCCAAAAAATGGTGTAAACGGATTGTTTATGTAGTGCTCGTGAGCTTTATTGCATTGCTCATGCCGAAAGCACTATGGCACGACTGTAGCCATCTCGATCATCAACTTGTTAAAAAAGAGCATGTTCCGGGCAAAACAAGCGTTGAACAGGCTGTCGAAAAATGTGCTGCGTGTGACCTGCACATCCCGTTGTTGTCCAATCCGGTTCGGCAGGCTTCAACAGCTGTTAGCACCTATACTTCCGGCAAGCCGTTTACGGTTATTGTGGCCGTAACACACGCCTTTCCACTCACCGAATCCCTCAGAGGCCCGCCGTCAGAAATGTCTTAAAACAGTTCCGGAGAACCTGTTCTCCTGTTTTTAATTCATTTCGAAACTCATGAAATACGTATTTACGTGCGCGTTTGTGCTTGTTTCAATGATCAATCTTGCGCAGAATTGCGGTTTTTCATTGACAGGTGTCGTGCGCGACGAACACACAAAGAACCCCGTGCCGTTTGCGAAGCTGAGCGTTGAGTCTATTGGCCGGCAGACGCAAACCGATAGTTTGGGGAATTTTACGATCGGGAACTTGTGTCCCGGACTGCTAAAGCTGCGCTGCATTCCGCATTTCGGTTGCGAACCTGTTGACATCGATGTGCAGATTCCGACCGAATCTCTTTTGGTCATTGATGTGGAAACGCATATCATCGATCTGGATGAAAATGTGATCATTGCTTACCAGTTCAGGCGCGAAACGCAGGCAGGTATGAAGCTTTCCGTCAACGACCTTTCAAAAGTGAAGGGAGCTACATTGGGCGAGCAGCTGATGCGTATTCCGGGAATGAGCACGCTGAATACAGGTTCAAGCATCGTGAAGCCGGTGATCAACGGAATGCACAGCAACAGGATCGTGATTGTGAACAACGGAATCCGCCAGGAAGGCCAGCAATGGGGAAGTGAACATGCACCTGAAATTGACCCGAACCTGGCAGGGAATCTCGAGGTGATCCAGGGTGCAAGTGGCCTGCAATACGGTCCTGACGCGATTGGCGGTGTAATCCTTGTTTCACCGGATCCGTTGCCGTATGGCAAAAACATCAATGGCTGGCTGAAATTGTCGGGGAATTCCAACGGATGGGGAGGAATGAGCTCGGCACTCGTCAGCGGATCGTTTAAGCGTTTACCGAAACTGGCTTTCCGGGTGCACGGAACAGGACGTATCAACGGAACACAATCGGCGCCGGATTATTTCATAAAAAATACGGCTTCCAACGATTACAGCTTTAGCGGAGCGGTTGGTTACAAGGGGACCCGCCTGGAAGCGGACGTTTTTTACTCACGTTATACCTCCAACCTGGGGATCTTTACCGGTTCGCACATCGGGAATTTAACCGACCTGAATGCAGCCTTCCTGGCTGAACAGCCCAAAGACAGCGGTTATTTTACTTACGCGGTTGAAAAGCCGAAGCAATTCATCCAGCACCAGTTGAGTAAGCTAAACCTGGTTTATCATTGGACTGAAAAGGTAAAAAGCGTGGTGATTGTTGGTTACCAGTACAATCTTCGCCAGGAATACGATCTGCATAAAGCCTACAATGACAGTATTGCAGCGCTTGATTTACCGGCGTTTGAGCTGAATTTATGGACAACTTCCGTTGATGCTAAAACCACCGTTTTGCATTCTGAAAAGCTGAAAAGCGTTGTTGGTGTGAGCTTCTTTCAGCAGGACAATGCCTATGCGGGCCGGTTTTTCATCCCGAATTTCCGGAAATGGCAGGGAGGGGCTTATTACACCGGTGTTTATGAGTCGGAAAACTGGCAATTGGATTACGGCTTGCGGTACGATCTTTCGCGGTTAAAAGTCTACAAATATGAAGGAAATGTGTTGACATCACCCGAGCGGGACTTTGGAAATTTGAGTGCTTCCATTGGTGCTTCCCGCGTTATTGGTCACCACGTGATTGTACGCGCAAATGCAGGAACGGCATGGCGTCCGCCATCGATCAATGAACTGTACAGCGACGGCTTGCATCACGGCGCGGCCGCCATTGAGGTTGGAGATCCGTTGATGAAAAAGGAAACTGTTTACAATGTCCAGGCAGGGATGCAGTATAAATCGCGGTTTGCGAAGCTGGACCTTTCTGTTTTCTGGAACCGTTTTGATGATTACATCAACCTGCAACCGCAATTACCGGCACAACTGACCATTGTAGGGGCGTTCCCGGTGTTTCACTATGAACAATCAGACGTTCGGATCGCCGGATTGAATGGTGTACTGGAAATTCCTGTTCAAAAGTGGCTTACTTACACCATCCAGGGAAACCTGCTGATTGCAGATGACCTGGAAACGAAACAACCTGTTTACGGCATCCCATCCAATCGGCTGATCAATCGCCTGCGGACAGGAACAACCTTCAAAAATACAGCTTGGTCCTGGTTTGCCGAAGCTGAAGGTATTACTGTCTTCGAGCAGAAGCGCGTTCCTGAAAATGCGGATTATGCCGAGCCGCCGAAAGGTTATTTCCTGCTCAATGTGTCTGTCGGGCTTTCCAAAAAAATCAGCGCAACACAATCCCTGCAACTTGTGCTGGAAGGTTCGAATTTACTCAACACGAGTTATCGTGATTACATGAACCGGTTCCGGTATTTCACCGATGACCCGGGGCGTAACTGGACCGTCAAAATGATCGTTCCATTTTCAATTAAAAAATCAACTAAAAACAATTAAGATGAAGATTTATAGTGTTTTATCATTTTCAGTAGCGCTGGTGATTCTTGGCGCATGTAAAAAAGACAAAAAAGACGATGTGACCAATCCGCCTGTTGTAAACGAGGAAGAATTGATCACTACTTTTCAAATTACGTTTACCGATGCTGCCGGTGTACAGCCGACAGTCACAGCTCAATTTGTAGACCTGGACGGGGCAGGAGGCAATGCTCCGACTATTTTCGATACGATTCGTTTGCAGGCAAATACAACGTATAATGCGTCGATTACCTTATTGAACGAAAGTGTTAACCCGGCAGAAGATCTGACTGTGGAGGTGCAGGAAGAAGACCAGGACCATTTGTTTTGCTTTTCGCCAACCGGTACGCTGAACCTGGCGATTACACGCACTGATTCCGACGGAACGTACGAGGTTGGTTTGCTGAGCTCATGGGTAACACAGGCTGTTTCGACCGGTGAAACGACCATTACACTGAAGCATCAGCCGGGAATTAAGAACGGACAGTGTGATCCCGGAGAAACAGATATCGAGCTGACGTTCCATACGATTATTGAGTAGATTTTTGAAATTTGAGAAGGGAGTCTGTTTCCCTCATTCTTCTCGAAATCCACAAATTTCCTTCACAAAAAAGCCGGGGTGGTATCCCGGCTTTTTGTGTTCATGATTTTTAAACGAAGCTGCGAGTTGAATTGGTGTTGAACGATCAACCCGCAATGTTACGCTGGATTCTAATCGGGTGTTTCTCTGTAGGAACAGTGATCAACTCACTTATTCCCGTTTGTTTTCTTAAACAAATCGCCTACATCCATTTTGAGGGCATTGGCGATTTTAATCATTGTGCTAACCTTCATTTCCTGACGGCCTTTGAGATACTTGCGTAAATTCTCAACATCCATATCAGAGTCATGGGCTATCTCTCTTGTTTTTAATCCGCGTTCGTTTATAATGGTCTGAATTCTGGTCCCCAAATCCACTATTTCTTGGGGAATCTCTGATTTTCTTATCCTCTTTCCCATATATCCCAAAATTAGTTGCCTCCAAGTGATTAGAGGTAATTTTAAACAATCAGTTGTATGCAACTGTTTTGTTTTTCACTCAAACTTAAAATGGTTTATATAGCTGCTGGTTTTATGGAAATCGACTGTAATTAATTGATAACTCGATAGCAGCAAGTTAGTCGATATCTTTTTTAGGGAGTCGGTTTTTTAAGAAACATTCTGTGAAAAATAAAAAAAAGACACCGAAATACCACCCGTCACAAATTAAAAAGCCGGACTCATAAGCCCGGCTTTTCAATGTTTTGAACGGATCGTCCCGACCAATTAATAATAGATCAATCGACGAACTTTTGTTACATATTTCGCTAAGCGGATTACTTGTTTCGTGTAACCGAACTCATTGTCGTACCACGCATACAAAACCACGTTTTTACCATCGTTTGAAACGATTGTTGCGTGTGAATCGTATACCGAACAGCAAGTGTTTCCGATGATATCACTGGAAACCAGTTCCGGATCGTATGAATAGAAAATCTGGTTCACCAATTCCCCTTCCAACGAAGCGCGACGGATTACGTTGTTCACCTCTTCCACAGTGGTTGTTTTGTTCAATTCAAGTGAAAGAATTGCCAATGAACCGTTTGGAGTAGGTACACGAACTGCATTTGCCGTCAGTTTGTCTTTCAGATCAGGAATTACTTTCGTTACCGCAGCTCCGGCACCGGTAGAAGTGATTACCATGTTGATGGCAGCCGAACGTCCGCGACGTGAGCTTTTGTGCATATTATCCAACAGGTTCTGGTCGTTCGTGTAAGCGTGAACCGTCTCAATGTGTCCTTTTACCACGCCGAACTCATCGTTGATCACTTTCAGAATAGGAGAGATGGCATTGGTTGTACACGAAGCAGCTGAATAGATCTTTTCAGATTCAATTTCCAGTGTTCCCTGGTTGATACCGTAAACCACGTTTGGAATCTCTTTACCAGGAGCTGTCAACAATACGCGCGAAACGCCTTTTGACTGCAAGTGGCGGGATAAAGCCTCACGATTGGTGAAAACACCGGTGTTGTCAATAACCAACGCATTGTTGATGCCATATTTCGTGTAGTCGATGTCTTCCGGGTTGGCGGCGTCGATCATGCGAACGATCTGGCCGTTGATGATCAAAGCGCTGTTTGCCAGGTCTTCAACCACAGTACCTTTAAACGCTCCGTGAACAGAATCGCTGCGAAGCAATGCTGCACGCTTGATGATGTCTTTTTCGGAAGCGCCGCGCGTTACGATAGCACGCAAACGCAATTGCTGGCCTTTCCCTGCTTGTTTAATGAGTTCGCGGGCTGCCAAACGTCCGATACGGCCGAAACCGTACAATACCACATCGCGCGGAGTGAAGCCGTCGCCTGAGCCTTTTGCAAAACCACCCAGTTTGTTGGCAAGGAAATCTGCCTTTGAAGCAAAGTTGTTTCCTTCTGCAGACCATTCGCTGGCCAGTTTACCGATGTCGATCTTTGCAGGAGCAAGGTCCATCTTCATCAATTCCTCTGCCAAGGCGGCGCTGGTCTCGATATCGATCGGTTTGTTAACCACTTTAGCTGCGTATTCGTGCAGATTCAGGATCTCTGAAATCGTAATGTCCGTGAGGTGATTGCGGAACAATACCAATTCAATTCCTTTGTCATACAACAACTCACCAACGTGACTTGATAGTTTAACAGCAGCGCGTTCGCGTTGAACGTGCGAGTTGAGCTCTTTTTCGTAGCCTACTGCAGCTTCCATTTGCTTTTATCTATTGATTATTAAACGATTATTTACTTTTCCTGAAATTAAAAAAGGCCGCCCGCGTTTGCAGACAGCCTTTCCTGTTATCCTAAATATGCTTTCAACAACTTGTTGCGCGATGTGTGGCGCAGTCGTCGGATGGCTTTTTCCTTTATCTGGCGGACGCGCTCGCGTGTCAGGTTGAATTTCGCGCCGATCTCTTCAAGCGTCAATCCGTGATTCATCCCGATTCCGAAGAACAAGCGGATGATCTCGCGCTCTTTATCTGTCAATGTGCTCAATGAACGTTCGATCTCGCGCTGCAATGACTCGGCCATCAGGGCGTGGTCAGCTTTCGGTGAATCGGTGTTAGCCATTACATCCATCAATGTTCCACCGTCTTCCGAAGAGGATAAAGGTGCGTCCATTGATACGTGACGGCCTGATACGTTTAAGCTTTCCTTGATTTTGTCTTCCGGAACTTCTAATGCTTCGGCCAGTTCTTCAGCTGAAGGCGGACGTTCGAATTCCTGCTCAAGGCGTGAAAATGCTTTGTTGATCTTGTTCAAAGAACCAACCTGGTTCAATGGCAAACGTACAATACGCGCTTGTTCGGCCAAAGCCTGCAAAATAGACTGGCGAATCCACCAAACGGCGTAAGAAATGAATTTAAAACCACGGGTTTCGTCGAACTTCTGGGCCGCCTTGATCAAACCTAAGTTTCCTTCGTTGATCAAATCGGGTAAAGTAAGACCTTGATTTTGATATTGTTTCGCTACCGAAACGACGAATCGTAAGTTAGCGCGGGTCAGCTTTTCCAATGCTCTCTGGTCGCCTTGTTTGATGCGGCGGGCCAATTCTACCTCTTCCTCAGCTGTGATTAACTCCTCTTTACCAATGTCTTGCAGGTACTTGTCTAAGGATTGACTTTCCCGATTGGTAATGGATTTTGTAATCTTTAATTGTCTCATGTAATGAACTCCGATTAATAATGATTTCTTAAAATCAGGGTGCAAAGTTACGACGAAAAGAAAGTGATTTCCAAATATAAAAGGCAGATTTTTGAGAGATTTACGTCTCTCAAAAACCATGCCTTAACGTTTTTTGGGGGAATTAAAACTTATAATCCGAAGCCGAGGTATTCTTTTTTGCCGCTTTCCAAAACGACCTCCAGCAGAACACCGCCTTTATAATTATTTAACTTTGAGGTTAAATCCTCAGGCGAGTCAACGGCTTCCTGGTTGAATTTAGAAATCACCATGCCTTCTTCCAGGCCAAGTGAGCGCAATTTTCCAGGCTCAAGGGTTTTTACCTTCACGCCGTTGGTGATGTTGAGTTCTTTTTTCTCCTTAGCGGTCAATTCGCCGAAAGTCGCACCCAAAGCCGAGGTTTTACTCATTTCTTCTTTCGACTTCAGGGCAGTTTCTCCGTCGGCGGAACGCAAAACCACTTCTTTGATTTCCGTTTCACCGTCTTCATTGCGAAGCGTCAACGCTACTTTATCGCCCGGACGGCGTTTTCCGATCTCTTCCTGCAAGGCCGCAACCGAGTTTACATCTTTTGCCCCGATTTTCAGGATGACGGAATTGGGTTTGATGCCGGCTTTATCCGAACCTCCGTCTTCGGTTACCGAATTGATAAATACACCACGGGTAGAAGGAAGATCGTATTTCTCCTTGATTTCCTGGTTGATATCGGCAATTTGAACACCAAGGTAACCACGCTGTACGACACCGAAATCGATGATGTCGCGCATGACTTTGTTCACCAGGTTTACCGGAACGGCAAAGCTGTAACCGGTGTACGATCCTGTCTGAGAAGCAATCGCCGTGTTGATCCCAACCAGCTCGCCACGTGTATTAACCAATGCACCGCCGCTGTTTCCCGGGTTTACCGCTGCATCTGTCTGGATGAACGATTCGATCGGAACGGCTGTTGCGCGCGTTTTGTCAGACAATAAGTTGATGTTGCGCGCTTTTGCGCTCACAATTCCCGCCGTAACGGTAGAAGTGAGGTTGAACGGGTTGCCCACGGCCAATACCCATTCTCCGACACGCAAATCATCGCTGTTGCCAATCGGAATTGGCTTTAACCCGGAAGCATCAATTTTAAGTACGGCAATGTCCGTTGACGGGTCTGTTCCGATCACGGTTGCTGTATAGGTTGAATTGTCGTTAAGAATGACTTCGATTTCGCTGGCGTCCTCGATTACGTGGTTGTTGGTTACAATGTAGCCTTCCGATGAAACGATGACTCCGGAGCCGGAACCGGCGCCATACTGTTTGTATTCACGACCGCCTGTTCCGGGGCCGTAAAAGAATTCATACAACGGATCGCGGTGAACCGTAGTTTTCACCACCTTGGTTGTGACGTGAACCACTGAATTGATGGTGTTTTCGGAAGCTTCGATAAAACCTTCCGTTCCAGCGGGGACTCCGCTATAGTTAACCTGATGCGCAATGCGATTTCCGTCGATGACTTCATCGGATAATGAAGAATAGCTGGTAGCATTCAGTATATAACCGAACGCAAAAGGCACCATTCCTCCAATGATACCAGCTGCCAGGTATTTCCATGTGTTACTCATAGTTGAATCTTTATTTTTTGTGAATTTTTAATCACAATTATAATGCGATTCGGCGCATCATTGTTACATTTGGGCGTTAAAGATTGTTAAGCAAAACCAGTCGTTACAGCGCGATAAAAATGAATATACCCTTTACAAAATACCAGGGAACCGGCAACGATTTTGTGATGATCGACAATCGGAAAGGAAAGTGGAATGATTTACCCCTTCAAACAATCCGCGCCATGTGCGACCGCAGGTTCGGGGTCGGTGCCGACGGACTGATCAAGCTCAATGCTTCTCCTGATTTGGATTTTGAAGTGGATTACTATAATGCTGACGGTTCCAAAAGTTTTTGCGGGAACGGTGCGCGCTGTGCAGTGGCGTTTGCCCGGCAGAACGGGATCGATACGTCGGCTGTACGGTTTATGGCCATCGACGGGGAGCACTTGGCTACACAAGCCGGAGACATTGTTTCACTGCTGATGAACGAAGTGCATGCCGTCAACAGGGATGAAGAAGCCTACGTAATTGATACCGGTTCGCCTCATTATATCCGTTTTATAGACAACGTGGAGGGTTTCCCGGTTTACGACGAAGGATTTAAAATTCGCTATTCCGACCGATACAAAGCCGAGGGAATCAATGTGAATTTTGCAGAAGTGACCGGTGAGCGTAGTTTGTTTGTGGTGACTTACGAGCGAGGCGTAGAAGATGAAACGCTTTCCTGTGGAACCGGCGTCACCGCCGCAGCACTGGCATTTGCAAAGGAACGGAACCTCTTGGGGAACCAGGTTGTTGCAATTAAAACAAAAGGTGGCGGATTGCAGGTTACATTTAATCGTACAGGAGAAGAAACGTTCGAACGGATTTTTCTGAATGGTCCTGCCGTTAAAGTGTTTGAAGGAGTCTACAATGGCAGGATTTAACTTCCGCGATCCGGTTTTCGAATGGCCGGAAAAAATCACAGCCGGAACATATTTATGGATTTGGAATGCGGATAAAGTTCCGCCACACATCGGTATTTCCCGCGGACAAAATTATTTTAGCCTGACCTACCGCAATTGTGAGATCCAGAAAAGCGTTTCCGGAATGGTGCGAAAAGCCAAACGTACCGGTATTCCACTGGTGCTCGTTGCAATCCACGATTGGGAATTTACCCGTGATTTTACATCCGTTTTTCAACAATATGAAACTGCGAAAGCCGGTGGGCCGACTTGTTTGTATCCCATCCGGGAGTTGCTTGGCCTGGAGTCGACGGCGCATCAACTGGCCGATTTGTTGACAGAAATTGAAAACCGGCAGCAGCTCAAACGGGTTTTTGCGTTAAATTTGGGAACTGATTTTCGTGCCATCCCTGATTACTCGATCGCCGAAATTATGTCGCGAATAGAACTGTTGCATGAAGCTAAAAGGACAAAAGGTTAACCTGCGCCCCGTTGAAAAAGAGGATGCTACGCGCTTATTGCTGTGGGAAAACAATCCGCAGCACTGGAAAGTGACCGGCACCGAAGTCCCGTTTTCATTGCACGCCATCCTGGAATACATCGAACAGGCACAACACATTCGCACCCACGGCCAGTTACGTCTTATGATCTGCCTGAATGAAACCGGGGAACCGATCGGAACGATTGACCTGTATAATGCTGATTTCAAACACTCACGTGCCGCTGTTGGCATTTTAATTGATGAACCTGTACACCGTCAGCTTGGTTATGCTGCGGAAGCACTGGAAATACTGGAAAATTATGTACGTCAGATTTTGGGATTCCACAATCTGTACTGCTCGGTACACGGCGATAATGAAGCAAGCAAGGCCTTGTTTGATAAAGCCGGTTTTGAGCGCATCGGCGTCCGGAAAGATTGGTTCCTGGACGGAAATAAATGGTTAGACGAAATTTTATATCAAAAATGTCTGGAAAAAAAGTAAGTAAAAAATGGATGGTCCTGGGCGTGGTGCTTGTGATCGGAGGAGTTGGACTGGTATTTGGCTGGACGCCGATTATGTCGCGATTCACAAAAACCATCAACGATAAAACGGTTGATGTAGCAATCAATAACAAGCTCACGGTAGAAGAAGTCGGTGCCTTGCTGAAAGAGAAAAAAGTGATCGACGATGTTGATTTCTTCCTTGCGGTTGCTGCTTCCAAAAACCTGACGGATAAGAACATAGAGCCTGGAATGCATGCTATTCCTGCCGGGACTTCCTACAAAGATGTTTGCAACGCATTGATTTCAGGAGCTTTTGAAGTAGAAGTGGTGGTTACTTTCAACAATTGCAGGACCATTGCCGACATGTGTGAAAAGGTGAGCAAGTGCCTGATGATCGACCAATCTGAACTGGAAACGTACATTTTGAGCAATGAGACCTGTGATAAATATGGATTCACTGCAGAAACGATTCCTGCCATGTTCATCCCGAATTCGTACAAAATGTATTATGACACCGACAAAGAGAAATTTGTACAGCGCATGGCTGATGAATTCAAAAGCTTCTGGACGGCTGATCGTATGGCGAAATTGAAAAAAGTCGGGTTGAATTCTCCGTCGGAAGCAGTCACCATGGCTTCCATTGTTTACGGTGAGCAATCCAAAAACGAACAGGAGTGGCCGATCATTGCCGGGTTGTACCTGAATCGCCTCACGACCGGAATGCGTTTGCAGTCTGACCCAACGTTTAAATTTTGCTGGGGTGATGAGCTGGAAGGCGTTCAGCGTTTGACCTACGAGCACCGCGAAAGAGATTGTCCGTACAACACGTATTTGCACGACGGTTTGCCTCCGGGGCCAATTTCCATGCCGCCTGCAGGCGTAGTGGATGCTGTGCTGAACCGCGACAATAACGATTACCTGTATATGTGCGCGCAACCGAATTATGACGGTTTGCACAATTTCACGAAAGATTATTCCGTTCACGCTAAAAATGCAACCGAGTTTCAACACTGGTTAGCAGCACAACAATAAAAGTTATGGATCGCCGATCGTTTGTCAAGAAAGGAGCACTTGGAATTGCTGCTGCAGGTCTTGTCCGACCGTTAATGGCCGGGGAAAACCGTGCTGAAATGCAATCTCCCGTTGAGGATCAAACATTCGTAGCGGCCTTCAAACCGGTTATGATCTCCACCTGGAGTCATGGACTGGAAGCCAATAAAGCCGGCTGGGCAGTACTGGAAAAAGGCGGAAGTTCACTCGATGCCGTGGAAGCAGGAGCCCGGGTTACCGAATCGGATGTCAGCAACCGCAGTGTTGGAATTGGCGGAATGCCTGATCGGGAAGGCCATGTGACACTCGATGCCTGCATCATGGACTGGGAATCAAACTGCGGATCGGTGGGTTACCTCGAAGGAATTGCGCATCCGATCAGCGTGGCGCGCCATATCATGGAACATACGCCGCACGTCATGCTCGTGGGGGCAGGTGCGAAGAAATATGCCTTGAAAAACAAATTTGAGCAGATCAAAACGCCTGTTCCGGAAGTAAAAAAAGCCTGGCAACAGTGGAAAAAAGAAGAGGCGGATAAAGCAAAAAAACCGGAAATCAATCACGAAAACCACGATACAATCGGTTTGCTGGCTATGGACCGCAACGGCCGAATCAGCGGCGCGTGTACGACATCCGGCTGGGCCTATAAATTGCCCGGGAGATTGGGAGATTCGCCGATCATTGGAGCCGGGTTGTTCATCGACCAGGAAGTAGGTGGTGCGGTAGCGACAGGTTTGGGTGAATCGATCATCAAAATTGCCGGAAGTCACACGGTTGTGGAGCTGATGCGAAACGGTTTTTCACCGGAAGAAGCCTGCAAAGAAGCGGTCAACCGATTGATCCGCAAACACAAGGATATGACCGGTTTGCAGTGTGGTTTTATCGCCATCAATACTAAAGGAGAAGTGGGTGGTTACTCGGTTTTTAACGGGTTTAACTATGCATTGAAAACCGGTCAGGAAGACCAGTTGATCGATGCGCCTTTTGATCGTACCTGGTAATAATGAAACGGCTTCCAATCATCTTTTTAATCCTGCTTATGCACGTTTCTGCTGTATGTCAACAGACGCTTGATTGGACGTTTCAACATCCGGTATCCAAAAAAATGGTTGCTTTCGGTACACATGGTTCCGTGCAGGAATCATTGATCAAAACCGGCGAATTGCCCGATCCGTATGCCGGTACCAATGAATTGAAATTTGCCTGGATTGAAAATTACGACTGGGAGTTCAGGTCGGAATTCAAACTTTCTGCCGCTGACCTGGCACACGATCACATCGATATTGAGCTGCCGAATGTGGACACGTATGCGAAAGTCTACATCAACGGGCATTTGCTGGGAACCACCGATAATTGCTACGTTATTTACCGTTTCGACATCCGCAAATGGGCGAAACCGGGTATCAATAAACTGAAACTCGTCTTTCAATCGCCGGTGAAATACCAGGCGCCCCGGATCAAAAATACCGGGATCGTCCTGCCGGCACCGAATGACCTGGGAAAAATAGCCGTGGCGCCGTATTGCCGGAAACCGCAGTACCAATTCGGTTGGGACTGGTCACTGCGCATGACGACAATCGGGATGTGGAAACCGGCCTCGGTGATCGCATATTCGAACAACAGAACCATTGGAAAAGGTGTTTATACCGCCACGCTGGCAGAGGATTTTGCCTTGCTGGAATTGCAATGGATGCTCCGCAACGATACGAAGGATACGCTGATCTGGCAAAGTGAATTGTTTGGTCCGACGGAAGTAATTGCAGAAAACGGTGCGCTGAAACGTCTCGACCGGATGGAAAATCCGCAATTGTGGTGGCCGCGTGGCCAGGGCAATCAGCATTTGTATACCGACAAATGGAAGCTGGTCACCAAAAACGGGGTGGTTATCGACTCATTGACACAGCGTTTCGGGGTCAGGAGAAGTGAATTGGTAAATGTGGCCGATCGATGGGGAACTTCCTACATCATTCGCGTGAATGGGAGGGATATTTTTTGCAAAGGCGCAAATTACATTCCGCAGGATATTTTCCCTGCGCGGGTTTCGGACGCTTCCCTGAGAGTAACGGTTGAAACCATGCATGCCAGTAATTTTAACATGGTGCGTGTCTGGGGCGGCGGTTATTATCAGCCTGATGCGTTTTACGACGCTTGCGACGAATGGGGCATCATGGTGTGGCAGGATTTTATGTTTGCCTGTGCCATGTATCCCGGAACAGACGATTTTACGGCCACCGTGAAACAGGAACTGGACCAGCAGATTCCGCGTTTGGCAACACATCCTTCAGTCGTGCTGTTCAATGGCAACAATGAAGTTGATGTCGCCTGGAAAAACTGGGGATTCCAGGATAAATACCAGATCACGCCACAGCAGGGAGCGAAAATCGAGCAGTATTACGACCGTGTTTTCAAAAAGCTCATTCCCGATGCGGTGAAACAATGGACGAATGTGCCGTATATCCATACGTCTCCGCTCAGCAACTGGGGCAAAGACGAATACTTCGAACACGGTTCCATGCATTATTGGGGCGTTTGGCACGGGAAGGATCCGATCGAGGATTTCGGCCGGAAAACAGGACGCTTCAATGCCGAATACGGTTTTCAGTCTTTTCCCGAATATTCAACGCTGCTGGCGTTTAGCGATACGTCGCAGTGGCAATTGCTCAGCGATGTGATGAAGCACCACCAGAAAAGTTATGTGGGCAACGGAATGATTGAAAAGCACGCGAACATCCTGTATGGCAAAACCGACAATTTCAAACGCTTTGTGTATTATTCCCAGTTGACACAATCGACAGCGGTAAGCATGGCGGTAAGCGGGCACCGGACCAATATGCCGCGCTGCAGCGGAACGATTTACTGGCAAATGAACGATTGCTGGCCGGCGCCAACCTGGTCGAGTATCGATTATTTCGGAAACTGGAAAGCCTTGCAATACACTGTCCGCGACGATTACGCCGATGTGGCTGTTTTGGCAAAGGTCGACACGATAGGCAAGGAGCGCTTTTTTCTCGTTTCGGACCAGCAACATGCTTTTGCCTGTAAGATCAATGCCGTCGTTTACGACCTGGAAGGAAAGCAACTGGATGAATTCAGCTGCAACCAGGCTGTTATGGGATTAAAGGTGACTGAATTGTTTGATTTGGAGCTGGCTCCGTACAAAAACCGCAATTATCTGGTTCGCTTTTCCTGGAACGACGCTTCCGGCCAACAAAACGAGCGTCATTTTACCCATTTGCCTGAAAAAAGAACGGTTACAACTCCGGCCCAGGTAAGTTACAGGCTGATCGAAGTAAACCCGGTTACCAAAACGGCTGTGATCGAGGTTTCCAATAAGGCTTTCATCGGTAAATGCTGGATCACCAGTCATAAAAACGGTGTTCGGTTCGACAACAACTTCATCGATTTATTGCCGGGTACGCACCGGTTTTTGATTACGTTTGAGACAACGCCGGTTGAGAGTGATTTCGAGTTGATCTGGTTGTAACCACAACGAAATTTAACCACATCCTCCTCAGGCGGACACGGTAGGGCACATAGAAGATACATAGGTTTGACGCGTTAACTATTTTCACCACAAAGGCACAAAGATTTCTTTTTTGAAGGATAGACGTGTTAAGAACACAAAGAGGATTCAAACGCAAGATAATATTCAACGCAAAGACGCAGAGATCGCAAAGAATAGACGTGTTAAGAGTAGTTTAAATAATTCAACTTTGCGTACTTCAAGTGCTGTAATTCACATTTTCCTCTTCGCGTACTTTGCGTCTTTGCGTTGAAAAAATGTTAGTCTTGTTTATTACAGAGGATCATCTTTGTGCTCTTTGTAACACGTCAAACCCATCCTTTTGTCTTTGCGCCTTTACGGTGAAACTTGCTATTTCTTCTTAGCGTTTCTGTGTTAAAAAACAATAACAACTTTGTAAATACTACCATGGTAATTATCTTTGCGTCATGGAAATAGGCGAGATCATTCAAACCAAGTTTAAATCACCTCAGCAAAAAGCGATCGTGAATGTACGTTATACCTCCAATTTCATGGGGCAGTATGAGAATGCATTCATGGCCGTGTTTGATCTGTCGATGGCGCAATTCAATATTCTGCGTATTTTACGCGGTGCAAAAAAGCCCCTGAGCGTGACGGCTGTGAAGGAACGTATGATTGAACGTTCACCGAATACAACGCGATTGATGGACAAACTCATCGAGAAAAACCTGCTGGAACGCGTACGTTGTGATGCCGACAGGCGGGTGGTTTATGTTTCGATTACAGAACAAGGGCTTGAACTTTTATCACGCATCGATGTAGATTTGGAGGAATCATCGGTTTTTTCGACCAACCTGAGCGATGAAGAATCAGAGGAACTGAGTCGCTTGCTGGACAAACTGAGAGGTTCGTGTCCGAAGAAACCCCCGATGGCAGAATAAATAAAAAAAAGACCGGTGGTCATCAAACCATTTGTCTTTTCGGTCATCCAACAACGAACAAAGCGATAAGCGAATTACATTTTTACGAAAGAATCCGTCCTGAACAACGGAACATGCACATCTTAGACAAAACGATATGACAAAAAAACAAGTGCTATGGATGATCATCCTGGCGGCTGTAGTCTTTACCAACATTCTTGAATCCATGATCCTGATGCCGTTATCGCCTACCATTAAGGCTGATTTGGGCATGGACGAAAAACAATGGGGACTGGCGATCTCCGTTTATCTTTTCAGCGCGTTTATTGCCGGAGTAGGCAGTATTTTCATCATCGACCGGTTCGACCGGAAACGTTTTCTCATTACCCAATACGCCTTATTCATCATCGGGACCCTGCTTTGCGGGTTGGCGACTTCGTATGAGTTTTTGCTCTTCGCCCGTATTATGGCCGGTTTTTTCGGCGGTGTGATCGGTGCAATTGTGATGTCGATCGTAGGCGATTTGATCCGCCCGGAACACCGTGGAAAAGCCACCGGAATTGTCATGGCAGGTTTCTCATCGGCGGCAGGTTTGGGCATTCCGCTCGGTTTATGGCTCGGACACACCTGGGACTGGCACATGCCGTTTTTCTTCCTGGTCGGATTGTCGGTGATCACGTGGGTTCTGCTGGTTGTTTACCTCCCGAATGTGAACAAACACCTCGAAGAAACAGGGCATAAATCGTACATGATCTTAAAAACAGTCTGGAAAAACAGCAACCAGATGAAAGGTTTGCTCTTTACATGCACAATCCTGTTCGGACAGTTTGCGATTATTCCGTATTTGGCTGATTACATGGTGCACAACGTTGGCCTGAGAGAAAATCAGCTGGTCTGGATGTACTTTTTTGGCGGAATCCTGACCTTTGTAACCAACCCGTTCATCGGTTTCCTGGCAGATAAATACGGTCAGCTGCGCGTATTCCTTGTGGTGATGGGAATTTCACTGGTCCCGTTGGCCGTAATTACCAATATGGGTATCAACCCGCTGCCGGTTATTTTGATCGTTACAACGGCGTTTTTCATTTTCGCCGGCGGACGTAACATTCCGGGAACAGCGATCGTCATGGGAACAGCAGCGCCGCATGAGCGAGGAGGATATATGAGCATTCGTTCGGCATTTCAGCAATTTGCAAGCGGATTTGCCGTAATTTTGGGCTCGTGGCTCACAACGCAGCAAGAAGACGGAAGTTACCTTCATTTTGAATACGTTGGCTACCTGGCAATCGGTACGAGCATCTTGTCCTATTTCCTGTTAAAAACCATCAAACAACAATTTTAATATGCGCTTGACCGTTTTCCTTTTTTTCTGTCTGAATGCCTTTCTCTTGCTTGCGCAACCACCTGGCGGACAAAAACCGTCCAAAGAAGGTGAGCCGATCGGTTCGTTAGACGGGCAGGTGTTTGATTCCATTTCACGCAAGCCGATTGAATACGTGGAGCTGCGCGTGTGCAAGCAAACCGATTCAAGCGTCGTAACCGGGATCTACACCGATGAAAACGGGAAATTCGTGTTGGAACAAATTCCGTTGGGGAATTACTTCATTAGGGTCGCGCAATCGGGCTACAAAGAGAAAATCATTCGCAATATCCAGCTGACGCGCGAAAAACCGCTGCGCAAACTGGGGAATATTTCCCTGGTTTCGGATGCAAAAGACATCGAGGAAGTGGAAATTACTGCCGAAACACCGCTGCTGCAGTCGGGAATCGATAAAAAAGTCTACAACGTCGGTGAAGATATTTCCGTACAGGGAGGTTCCGCAACCGATGTTCTCAATAACATTCCGTCAGTGGAAGTTGACCAGGACGGCGGGATCAGCCTGCGCGGCGAAGGAAACGTGACAATCCTGATCGACGGACGCCCAAGCTCGCTTTCGGGTGGAAACGGTAAAAACCTGCTGGCCGGAATTCCGGCGGGAAGCATCGAACGGATTGAAATTGTGACCAATCCTTCGGCGAAATACGATCCGGACGGGACTTCCGGGATCATCAACGTGGTGCTGAAAAAGAACATCCGCCTTGGACTGAACGGTAATGTCACGCTCTCTGCCGGTACCGGAAATGCCTATAACGGTTCGACTTCGCTGAATATGCGCAACACCAAATTCAATGTATTCGGTAACTATTCATACGATTACAGGGAAGGTTACCGCAACAATTTCAGCGACCTCGACCAGACTTACGGCGATTCGACCGTCTTTTTTGACCAGCGTCGTTACGGGACCGATTTCAGCGAAACGCATACGGCCAAAATAGGAATGGACCTGTACCTCAAAGACCGCCATACGCTTTCGTGGAACCTTTCCGGGAACCTGGGGACACGCGACCGTTTCGGTGACCAGGACAATTACCGGTACAACGAAAACAACGATACGCTGGGCGTGTGGAACCGAACGTCATTTGATCCGGGCTACAACCGCAACCTTGATATGGGATTAAGTTATACCTGGGAATTCAAGGAAGACAAAGGAACGGTTGACTGGGCGGCTTATCAGTCGCTGGGAACCGGTACCAATGCGGGGTATTATGAGCAGACCTATGATGATCCGTCATACGGTCGAAACCTTGATCAGCGCCTTTTTAGTCTGGAAAAAAACAACATTACAACCCTGCAAATGGATGTGGTGCGCATCATCAAAAACAAATGGCGCACCGAAAGCGGTTTGAAGCTCATTCACCGCAACATGGGTGTAGATACGCATTCCGATTCGCGCGATACATCCGGTGTTTACCAGTCTGATACGCTGGCGTTTTTCAATTACGAATACACCGAGCGCATTTATTCGGCATACGGAATTGTGGGCAGAGCGATCAACAAATGGAAATTCCAGTTGGGCGTGCGTTTGGAGCAAAGCTACCAGGAACCGAACCTGGTTTCGAAAAACGAATCGTATTCCAACAATTATTTCAACGTATTTCCTTCGGGACATATCCGCTACGAAATCGTGAAAGGAGCAGAGGTATCGCTGGGCTACAGCAAGCGAATCAACCGGCCTTCTTCGGATAACCTGAACCCGTTTACGAGCTATGCCGATCCGTACAACCTGCGTCGCGGAAACCCGGCTTTGCGCCCCGAATACATTCATTCCGTGGATCTGAGCTTTGATTACACCCAGAAAAAATGGTCGCTGACGGCTTCAGCTTACCAGCGGTATTCACTCGAAGTAATCCAGCGTGTAAAAGTATTCTACGCCGACGGAACTTCTGCAGGAACACTCGCGAATATCAACAACAGCACCAGCACGGGCGGAGAATTGGTCTTCCAGCTGCGGCCGTTGCCTATCTGGCGGAATACGTTGTCAGCCAACGGGAACTACATTATTTACAAAGATGACAACCCGTCGGCCAACTGGAACCGCCAGGGATTTATCTGGGGGATGAAATATTCATCGACGCTGGAATTGTGGAAACGTACGCTGACGCTGCAGGTGAATGGCCGTTACAACGCACCGTCGATCACTGCACAGGGACGTATGCAGCCGCGAGGTTCGGTTGAGTTCTCGGCAGAGAAATCCTTTAAGGAAGGAAAATGGGCTGTAGGCATGCGAGTTTCCGACATTTTTAACACGCAAGGATTTAACTTCGTGGTAGAGCAGCCTGAAATTACGCAAAGCTCTGAATTCAAATGGTTAACGCGCCGTTTCTATGTGAACCTGCGTTACAAGTTTGGCCGAAGTGACTTCCAGGACCGCAAGCGAACAAACGATCCGCAGAACGGCGGTGGTGGCTTCGATTTCTAAGACTTCATTCTCTCGCCGCGGCGGACTCATTCTCATTCTGAAATACCAGATCTGTTATTGAATTCTACAGAATGAGAAGCAAAAACAGAATGATGGGTGGTACTTCATTTTCGGTCTCATTCTCATTCTCATTCTCATTCTGGAATGATTGCTTCTGTTATTGAATTCTACAGAATGAGAAGCAGAATCAGAATGATGGGTAGTTCTTCATTCTCGTTTTCATTCTCATTCTGAAAGCTATTATTTTCAAGTACGGAAGAGATGAGAAACAGAAACAGAATTCGAATGATGAAGAATCAATCTACTTATTCGATAAGGTTGCAATCGCGTGTTCGGTCGGTTGCTGTGGCATCAGGTGTTGTCCCAGGCGAATGAGCGCTGCATCAAACGGACTCTTGCCAGTTTTTTTGATCGGGTTGTTTTTACGTGTTTTCATGACGGATAATTTTATGGAAAATAGTCAAGAACTGTGCCTTTTTTATTAACGTTTATTTGCAGGTTGGTTTCACTGATTTGCGGGTAATAAAAATGAATTGAAAGTATTTCGTGATACGTGTTGACTATTCCTTAAAAGAACACTAATTTTGTACCCCTTAATTAGCATCATTATATGATAGACTCTGAATTATTCGAGGCAAAAAAATTATACCCGTTTCAGGAAAAAACAGTCGCCACCATCATGGACGAACTGGAAAAAAATGGTGCCGATTTTAACCTGCTTTTTCAATTGCCTACCGGAGGTGGAAAGACCGTGATCTTTTCGGAGGTAGCGAACCAATACATTAAAACCTACCAGAAAAAGGTACTGATCCTTACGCACCGCATTGAATTATCGGTGCAGACTTCCCGTCAGCTTTCAGCCATCGGGATTGCCAACAAAGTGATCAGCAGTGAAGTGAAAAACCTGGTGGACGAAGACCATTACCCGTGCTACATCGCCATGGTGGAAACATTGAACAACCGTTTGCAGGAAAACGAGAATTTTGTGGACGGTGTAGGTTTGGTGATCGTGGATGAGGCCCACTACAACAGCTTCCGGAAAATCTTCCAGTACTATGCCGGCGCTAACATCCTCGGGGTAACGGCTACACCGCTTAGTTCCAATAAAACATTGCCGCTCAACGACCATTATAATAAACTGATCGTGGGTGAGAGTATTTCTTCGCTCATCACGGGCGGTTACCTGGCTGACGCCGAAACGTTTACGTACGACGTCAACCTGCACGGGCTGAAAATCGGTTCGAACGGCGACTTTACCGTGAGCAGTAGTGAATTGGTCTACGGAAACTACTTTATGCAGGAAAAGCTCCTGTTTGCCTACGAGGAAGTGGCGGTAGGCGACAAAACACTGATTTTTAATTCCGGTATCGAAACGTCTTTGCGCGTGGAAGAAACCTTTAAAAAACGTGGGTTTAAAATCCGTCACCTCGATTCGACGTTCAGTGACAAAGACCGGAAAGATGTTCTTCACTGGTTCAAGCATACGAAAGACGCGATTTTGACGTCGGTGGGGATCCTGACAACCGGTTTTGATGAACCAACTGTTGAGACGATTATCCTGAACCGCGCCACACGCTCGCTGACACTGTATCACCAGATGATTGGCCGGGGTTCACGCCGATTGCCAAATAAAGACAAGTTCAAGCTTATCGACCTGGGGAACAATGTTCGTCGTTTCGGGCTTTGGCAGGATTACATCAACTGGCACGATGCGTTCCGTTTCCCGGACCGATTCCTGGAATCACGCTTGTCGGAAGACGATGACCTGGAGTTCGAAGTGGAATTCGAGTTCCCGAAACACATGGAAGAACTCGTTGATACCAACTTCCTGGAAGCATTCAGCATGCGCGATGTCTATTACGAATGCCTCGACAAAGGCGACAAGGGAAAACAGGCGGTGGATATGTCGTTGAAAAATCACTGTGAAGGCATTGCCCGCATGACCAACGATTACGAACGCGCGCTGAAAGTTCAGGAAGCCCTGCAGGAACACATTGAGCACCGTTTGAAAATGTATACGAAGTGCATCGCCAAAAGCACCCCGAATTATTTCAAATACCTGATGGAAACCTACAATCGTCAGTTGCGCCAGGAATTGCGCATGGCATTGGATGATTCGGATGAATAAAGCACAAATGGATTGATAATAAACCAAACAGGCCCGGAATTAATTTTCGGGCCTGTTTGGTTATTGAATCAGTTGTTATCAATAATTCAGCACCAGTTCCACCGTATCAAACGGAACGGTCACAATCGATTTCGGGCCGTTGTTCGGTGTGTTCAAGACCCAATAATAATAACCGTAGGTTGTATTCCCGTCGTTGATGCAATAAATAGCGGTATCAACGGCGCCATATAAATATTGGTCCCCTCCGTAGCAACATTCCACGCAGCCTGATTTTCCGTTTTGGCGAATGTACTTCAATTCATCGGCAGCATCCGGCTGCAGATTGATAAACCGCAGCTTCACCCACGATTTGGCTGTAGTGGTAACATTGCGCGTGTTGGTTTCGGAAGAACTGAGGCTTTCGGCCGTGAAACCGCTCGTTGCTTCAAAATACTGGCTTTTATTAACGATGATGATGTATTCTTCTGTTTTATCACGGTCAAATGTGAAGGAATATTTGCCGTCACTGCCGGTTGTCGCTGTCCCCAACAGCTGACTTGGCGTAGAAGAACCTGCCGGTGTGCCGTATAATTGTACGGTTGCCCCTGAAAGTGGCTGTGAAAAACTTGCATCGGTGATAATTCCTTCAACCGTATAGGAAATCTTTTTTTTCTTGCAGGCCCCAAGGCTCGCCGCAAGCACTAAGATGAACACAAAGGCAGTGTATTTCATGGTATTATTAATTTCGATTTAAAGATACAACAAATCTCATTTCCGATAAATACCACGTAATAAACAGTCGTTTCACTACCATCAACAGATAATTGTTATTAAAAAAAATGATCATTTTTTAACAATTATTGTGGTACGTTTAAAATTGATGCTATATTCGTCACTGTAACTCAAAACTTAAAAGTATGTCAGAAACATTAGACACAAACGGAGGGGCACCTCAAGGAAAAGGCCAAGCGCTTACAGGATTTATTCTTGCATTGGTAGCATTGGTATTATCATCAGTTATCGCAACTATCACAACTGGTATGATCATCGCAGGCGGTAGCGCTTGGTTGATGTATGTATGGGATGCTCTTGCATTGGTAAGTATCATCCTTTCAGGAATGGGTATGTCTAAACTTGGTAAAACAGGTGGTAAAAAAGGTCTTGGTATTGCAGGTCTTATCATCGGTATCGTTGCCTTGGTTTGGTGTATCATCCTAACTCTTGGTTTGAGTGTAGTTGACGCTGGTGTTGATGGCGCTTCAGACGAATTGCGTGATCAAATTGAAATGCAATTGAATCAATAATTAGCATCTTGATTTATATAAAAGGCTGCCGCTTGGTGGCCTTTTTTGTTATACACGGTTAGTTATCCGTTCTCTTTTTTATATTTGAAACAATCAAAACAACAATCATGTCAGACGTATTAGACCAAAACTACGAACACAGACCGGCCACACGCCCGGTGTTCCTGAAAGTACTTTGTATCTTGACCTTTGTAAGCTGTGGGCTCTCGTTTATATCCAGTATCTACGGCTTGCTTACTGCAAAACAACAGGAAGAATCATTGAAAGCCATGATCCGCATGCAGCAAAACACCGATATGCCTGAAATGTTTGGTGATATGCAGGCCGGACTTGCTAAGATGACAGAGTGGACCGCTACTTCCCACTACCTGGCCCTGGGGAATGTTTTAATCTGCTTCGCCGGTGCAATGCTGATGTGGCGTTTGAAGAAGATGGGATTTTTCATCTACATCTTCGGGCAGATCCTGCCGTTTATTTCATTGGTCGGAATGTATTCTGCCGTACAGGATGTTCCGCTACTGGGCTTTTCCATGATCATCGGTGGTATTTTGGCCGCTATTTTCGCGATTGCTTTCATTATCATGTATGGGGTAAACCTCAAGCACATGCGTTAACCCGATCGGTTTAATGGAAGAAGACGATTTTCTGGATCAGCTGGGGCAGGAGAAGTATTACGACCGCCCCTTATTTCTGAGTTGTTTGTGTATCCTGACCTGGCTGGGCTCCTGGTTCATCCTGCTGTATTATGCAATCAAGCTTGGAAAACTGAATTCGGGAGAAGGCGAGCTTTTTGTGCCGGACGCACTGCGAATGGAGTACAACCTGATGAAAATAAGCATTGCGACCTCTGTTATCAGTGGTTTTGGTGCTTACCTGATGTGGCATCAGCGGCGCGCGGGCTTCTTTGTGTATCTTTTCGGGCAGCTGCTCACAAGTGCAATGGGATTTTTCGTGTATTTGCTGGACAAACCGATTGATATTCCGACAACCTATTATTTTGCAGGTTTCTACATCGCGCAATTGGGATTTGTGGTTTTGTATGCCCTGAATTGGAAAGTGTTAAACAACACCCGCTAATGGACGAATTGGATATCATAGACGAACTAGAAGTAAACGTCGCGCCGAAACGGACTGGCTTTTTGTCGGTTTTGTGCATTCTTACCTGGGTAGGAAGCGGGCTGAGCATCATTTTTTACGGGTACATGTACCTGGTGATCGGCCAGCTCATGCGGGCAATGGCTGAATTGGGAGGGGCATCAGGTGATTTGCCGAACGAGGTGGACTGGATGCTCACCAATTACCTGATCGGGATGGTAACCCCGGTTTTTTGTATTATCGGCGCTGTTTTGATGTGGAAATTGAGAAAGGCAGGCTTTTATATTTACCTGCTCGGTCAGCTTACGCCGATTATCATGAGTTTTTATACCTGGTTGGTTGCCATAGGAAAAGTCAATTCGGAAGGAATGTTTTTTGCCGTTTTGGTAAATATTATTCCAATCGGTTTTATCGTGATGTACGCTATCCAACTGAAAAACATGAAAAATTGAACTTAAATTAATCACCAAAAAAAAACAGAATATGATTGGAGTGTTAGAAGGAGCTTTCTTCCTGGTAGTGCTAATGTTGATCGTCGTGATCGTACTGTACGCATTTTATTTAAAGAATTTACAGGATTTGCTCAATGAAGTATCAGAACAAAACAGGCAGGTGCCTGCTTCGAATGTCTGGTTAATGTTTATTCCGTTATTCAACATCGTTTATCGGTTTATCCTGTACCCGAAGATCAGTGAATCCTTGCGGTTGGAATTCGAGGAACGGGAATCTCCGAGAAACGGTGATTATTTGAAAGGATTGGGACTGGTGCTCGGAATACTGGGAGTAGTGAATGTGATCCCGATAGACGCCTTGAAATCATTGACTTCATTGGGGATATTGATTATCTGGATTGTTTTCTGGGTAAAAACAGCTGAATTCAAGAACCAGCTTCGTTCGATGCCTAAAGGTGACGGTATTCGTTTGTCATCACGCGAAGATTTGCTGGATTAAGACAAATTCCTGCCAGAAATAATATAAATCGGGTGTGTTGCCCGATTTTTTTTATCTTCACGGCTCAAAAAAGTAAAAAATGGATGATTTATTAGACAACCGATCTTCTAGCCAGGGAGGTGGATTCCAACCTAGCAATGTTCCAAATGCATCGGCTACGCTGGTTTTGGGAATTATTTCAATCGCCACCTGCTGGTTGTACGGAATCCCCGGATTAATTTGCGGTATCATCGCGTTGGTATTGCACAAGAAAGATAAAATGATTCACGCTACCGACCCGCAGCGTTACGATAATTCATTCAAAACATCAAAAGCAGGATTTATCTGTGCCATTGTTGGTACTTCCTTGTCTGCGTTGTGGTTATTGTATGTTTTGATCATGTTAATCATTATTGGGTCTGCAGCTTCGAGCTTCAGTCGTTTCTAAGCGATATTCGTTCCGTTTCCCTGAATGATTCCTTGTTCCTGGAAAGAAACATTTGGCGTTGAGTGTCCCGCATGTGGTACTCAACGCTCTTTTTTTGCCCTGATCCAGGGTGATTTTTTAGAAAGCCTCTCACTATTCCCGGCGTTGCTGCCATTCATGGCGATGATTGTCATTTCCATCATTCACCTTGTTCGCCCTTTTCCTGATGCTCCGAAATGGATTATCCGGCTCGTAATCCTTACCGGCATGCTGATGGTGGGAAATTGGGTGTTTAAGATGTTCGTGTAATTATCAATTGGAGAATTATCAATTATAAAGCGGCTTCCTTAATGATTCCGCCATTTTATAATTCATAATTGCCCTTTCCCGGCACGTCAACCTACGTTTCCTATATGTTTTATGAGGTTAAATCAACAGCGATCTACTTTGGTTGCACCCCTTGCCAATCCAAGCAAAAAACTATCTTTGTTCCTCAATAAACAAACAATATGTCAGACGATAAAAAGATCATTTTTTCGATGGTGGGCGTTTCGAAAGTGACCCCGCAGGGAAAACAAATCATTAAAAATATTTACCTGTCGTTTTTCTACGGAGCTAAAATCGGGATCATCGGTTTGAACGGTTCGGGGAAATCGACAGTCATGAAAATCATTGCCGGGTTAGACAACGCTTACCAGGGTGACGTGGTGTTTTCGGAAGGTTATTCGGTGGGTTACCTGCCCCAGGAACCGGAGCTTGATCCGAAAAAAACCGTGAAAGAAGTGGTAATGGAAGGCGCCCAGGAAACGGTGGACGTGCTGAAGGAATACGAAGAGATCAACAATATGTTCATGGATGAAGAAATCCTGAACGATCCGGATAAAATGGATAAGCTGATTGCCCGCCAGGGAGTTGTGCAGGACCGCATTGATGCCCTGGATGCCTGGGAACTGGACCAAAAGCTGGATCGCGCAATGGATGCCTTGCGCTGTCCGCCGGATGATCAGCTGATCGAAACGCTTTCCGGTGGTGAAAAACGCCGTGTGGCACTTTGCCGTTTGTTGCTGCAGAATCCGGATATCCTGTTACTGGATGAGCCTACCAACCACCTGGATGCAGAGTCGATCGACTGGCTCGAGCAGCACTTGCAGCAATACCAGGGAACGGTGATTGCCGTAACCCACGACCGTTATTTCCTGGATAACGTAGCCGGCTGGATCCTGGAATTGGACAGGGGAGAAGGTATTCCATGGAAAGGAAATTACACTTCATGGCTCGAGCAAAAAGGAAATCGCCTGAAAGAGGAAGAGAAAACAGAATCAAAACGTCAGAAAATGCTGGCGCGCGAGCTCGAATGGGTGCGTATGAACCCGAAAGGCCGCCACGCGAAGAACAAGGCACGTTTGGCCAACTACGATAAAATGATGTCGGAAGAACTGAAAGACAAGGAAGTGAAGCTCGAAATCCCGATCCCGAACGGTCCGCGTTTGGGGAACAACGTGATCGATGCCAACCATGTCATGAAAGCGTTTGGCGATAAATTGCTGTACGACGATCTGAATTTCAGCCTTCCGCCTGCCGGAATTGTAGGGATCATCGGGCCGAATGGTGCCGGTAAGACTACGATCTTTAAAATGATCATGAACGAATTACAGCCGGATGGCGGTTCGTTTTCGGTAGGAGAGACCGTGAAGATCGGTTATGTGGACCAGACGCACAAAGACATTTCGCCTGACAAGACGGTGTTTGATGTGATTGGCGGCGGAAATGATTTCATCGAAATCGGGAACCAGAAATTCAATACCCGTGCGTATTTGTCGAAATTCAATTTCGCTGGTGCCGACCAAAGTAAGAAAGTTGGCGTTTTGTCGGGGGGTGAGCGCAACCGTTTGCATTTGGCTATGACGCTGATGACTGAGGCCAATGTGCTGTTGCTCGATGAGCCTACCAACGATATTGATGTGAATACCTTGCGTGCACTCGAAGAAGGAATAGAAAACTTTGCCGGATGTGCTGTTGTAATCAGTCACGACCGCTGGTTCCTCGACCGTATTTGTACGCATATCCTGGCGTTTGAAGGTGATTCGGAGGTGGTTTGGTTTGAAGGAAGCTATTCCGAATACGAGGAAAACAAGCGCAAACGTCTGGGTGACGCCGGTCCGAAACGTATCAAGTACCGCAAACTCGTCAAATAATGGCTGATCCGCTGCACGGAATTACGCTGGAACGTATAGTGACCGAACTGCAGGAAAAGTATGGTTGGGAACATTTGGGGTATTTGATCCCGATCAATTGTTTCAATCACGAACCAAGCGTGAAATCGAGCCTGAAATTCCTGCGGAAAACTCCGTGGGCACGAAAGAAAGTCGAAGATTTGTATGTAGATAGAATTGTTAATAAGAAGTAATTGATGTTAGATGCTTCATTTTTAATGTTGGATAAAGGCCTCATCAAAAATCAAACATCCAACATCCAACATCAAAAGAAATGGAAGTAAGAAACCTCGAACCCAACGCATTGTGGAGTCACTTTGCCGATTTAAATGCCGTGCCGCGACCATCGAAGAAGGAAGAGCACGTGATTCAGTTCATGAAGGATTTCGGAAAGTCGCTGGGACTGGAAACCATTGAGGACCAAATCGGTAACGTGATCATCAAAAAGCCGGCTACTCCCGGAATGGAAGATCGCCAGGTGATTGTGATGCAATCGCATTTGGACATGGTGCACCAGAAAAACGAGACCACCGTTTTCGATTTTGATAAACAAGGCATTGATATGGTGGTTGATGGCGATTGGGTACGTGCAAAAGGTACAACTCTTGGAGCAGATAATGGAATCGGGGTGGCAGCGATTATGGCGGTGCTGGCTTCGAATGACATTCCACACCCGGCAATTGAAGCGTTGTTTACGATTGACGAAGAAACCGGGATGACCGGCGCCATGAAAATAGATCCGAAGAACATTTCCGGGACTATTTTGTTGAATCTTGACACGGAAGACGACGATGAATTGTCGATCGGATGTGCCGGTGGTATTGACACCAATACTTCAATGAAAGTAGCATTACAGCCTGTAAATCAGGATTCTGTTATTTATGAAATAAAGCTCCGTGGTTTATTGGGCGGACATTCCGGGATGGATATTCACCTGGGGCGCGCGAATGCCAATAAGTGTATGAACCGCTTGTTGTATCACCTGGTTTCACTGGTTGATATACAACTGGTTACGCTTGAGGGCGGAAGCTTACGTAATGCGATTCCGCGCGAATCGACGGTGGTTGTGGCCGTTCTGAAAGACGATAAAGTTGCTTTCATGAACGCTTACGAGACGTTTACGCAAACCATTCAGTCGGAATACCAATCTATTGAAACCGAAATGTCGTGGTCAGTCGCTGAAACGTCAACCGACGCACAAGCTGTTGTTCATGCGGATTTCGAACGCATTCTGAATGCGATTTATGCTGTTCCGAACGGCGTTTTCAGGATGAGTCCCGATATTGAAGGTTTGGTGGAAGCTTCCACGAGTTTGGCCAAAATCAGCCTGGCTGACGGCAAATTTACCACGCAATCCTTGCAGCGAAGCTCGGTTGAATCAACCAAAGCCGATGTGGCCAATGCGGTTCGTGCTGCATTTGAGAGCGTTGGCAGTGCAGTTGTGCAGAATGGGGAATATCCGGGCTGGCAGCCGAACCCAAATTCAGCTATCCTGACCGTGATGGCGAATCTTTACCGCACGAAATTCAAGTCGGAACCACAGATCAAAGCTTGTCACGCCGGTTTGGAATGTGGAATCCTGGGCGATCATTTCCCGGGAATGGACATGATCTCTTTCGGTCCGAATATCCGTGGTGCTCATTCTCCGGACGAATGCGTGCAAATTTCCTCGGTGCAGAAATTCTGGTCGTACCTGCTCGATGTTTTGCAGGTAATTCCGGCCAAAATCAATTGATTTGCAGCCCGATCCGCAGCATGAATTAATGGTCCTTGCACGGACGAAAATGCCTTTCGGTAAATACGAAGGGTATTACCTCGCTCATTTGCCGGAACATTACCTGGTTTGGTACCACCAGAAAGGATTCCCGAAAGGAAAGCTGGGACAGCAACTTGCGCTGATGTACGAAATCAAGCTCAACGGACTGGAAAAGCTGATCCTGCCGCTGGTTCCGAAAGGATAATGGTTTCAGCATAACTGGCACTGCCGGAAGTGAAAAGATACGTATAGCGTACGTATATCAACGTATTTTTTAATTTTGCAACCAACAGTCAATGAGGCAGATGTTTCGTTGGGACCATTATTAATTAAATGTCGAATCAGTACGCAAAACACCGACCGGAATTTCACGAGAAAACGAGGTACAAGCTTGTTTTTAACCTGTGTGTGCTGTTCACGGCCTTGCTCTCGGTTATCACGGTCGTTAATATTTCCAATCCGCAGTACAATGCCATTCCTGATTTTTTTGCCGTAGGAGTAGCGATTGTCAGCTTGCTGGTACTGATCAAAACCAAAAATTACAGGCTGGTGGGGTATTTCGCCTCCATTAGTTGTTTTTTCATTATCACCACGGCTTTCTTTACGATGAATGCCCTGCATTACACCACTCCGGGCTGGATGATCGTCAATATTGTGTTTACCTATTTCGTTTTGGATAAATTGTGGGGAGCGATCATGCTGATTCTCCATTTTGTCTGCTTTTTCATTTACCTGTTCTATTTCCACAATGATAATGTGCAGGATATCCTGCCTTATACTGTCGGCGACATCTGGGTGTTTGTTTTGGAATACGGGATCATAGCGCTGGCAATCGGGAACTTGTTGCACATGTACATGCGCACCACCAATTATTCGGAGGAAACACTCATGAGCAACAACCAGTTGCTGCGCGAGCAAAACAGCCTCATCAAAAAGCAGAACGAAGAAATGGAAATCATGCTGAAGGAAATCCACCACCGCGTGAAAAACAACCTGCAGATCATTACCAGCCTGCTGCGATTGCAAGCCGAGAACAACAATCCGGCGCACCGGGCCATTTTCGACGAAGCGATCGGCCGCGTAAATGCGATGGCGATTATCCACGAGAAAATCTACAAATCGGATGCATTGTCGAACTTCGACCTCGAACATTACCTCATTTCACTGTCGAATGATTTGCTGCGGAATTATGCCATCAATAAAGAAATTCATGTCGATATATCCGTGAACACGACAACGGTCTATTCCAAAAGCATTGTCCCGTTGGCGCTGCTAATCAATGAATTGATGTCGAATTCGATCAAGCATGCTTTCAGTGATCAATGCACGCCGGTAATCGGTGTTTCCATCGAAAGCGAAGATGATCACCGCCTGAAAATGATTTATACCGACAACGGCAAATGGGTTGAAAGTGAAGTGGCTTCGTTCGGACAGGAGCTCATCGAGGCGATGACGCAGCAAATGGAGGGCAGTTTCGAGCGAATAATTTCAGAAACAGGTACGCAATATACGTTCGAACTTGTAAATTTGAGGTGATGAACTTCCCTCAACTCAACGCGTAATCATGCAGGATTCTCTTCAAATGGTTGCTGACAGCTTGCAAATGATTGCTGATAGCATTGAACAAGCCGAAGCTCAGCAGTGGATGGATTCGATGGCTCCCCTCCAGGCTGAAGCGCAAAGACGACTTGCTGTAAAAGCTGATGGTGAAGAGAGTTATAAAACGTTCCTCGCGGTTACGAGTCTTTTAGCCGTTTTCGGAACATTCATTTTTCTTCAGATTCTCAATAAAGTTTATTGGGACCGGCAAATTTACCCGCCGTTTCTGTTGAATCGTGGCGTAAACCGGTATGATGCCATTGTGCAGATAGCGGTCAATATCATCCGAAAAGACTCGGATAGTTCTTACGATAAACGGATGTTTGCACATAGTTTCATGGAAACCAATTACCGTGGAATCAGGCGCGATTATAGGGAGTCGTTCCAATTGGCGCTGAACCGGCCGGTTTCTACTGAATCTGCTGCTCACTGGCTCAATAAGCACTTGAAATCAGAAGAGAAGAAAAAACAGTTGCTGGAGTTTTTGTTCACGCTTGCAGTGCTCGATGGCCAGATAGGGCGAAAAGAACATGCGGAGCTGACTGTTTTTTGTCACAAAATGGGACTTTCGACGAAATTACTGGAAGAGTTGGTTGAAAAACAACGTCGTGCTCGTGCAGAACGATTGTATGAAGAACAGCAGCGATCTTCGAGCCGAACAATGTACGTTTCAGTAAGCGTGAAGGAGAAACACATGTCTGTTTTGATGTTGTCTGCGGATTTCACCGAAGAAGAACTGAAAAAAGCATACAGGAAACTCGCGAAGGAGCACCATCCGGATGTGGCCGTTGCGAAGAATGAAGAGGAGCGTGCAGCGCAGCAACAACGATTCCTGGAGATCCAGGAAGCTTATGAGTACTTAAACGAGTTGGTGTGATTGCGTGGCTGGTTACCGGAATTGTGGTCGCAGGACTGGTTGTGCTGTTCATCCTGTTCCGGCCCAAACGGGTCGGGCCGATCCAAACCGAAGCCGAAATGCCTGTCCACTGGCGGTATTCCGACCGGAACGTCATGCTGGTTTATGTGTATCTTTCCAGCTGGCTGGTGCGGAAATCTCCCGGAGATGCCAAAGAACGAAACGCTTTCATTCAATCATACTTCAAGGAACGCTTTAAGGGCGTGGTATTCGATACCGTCGAAGAAATGCAACGTGCACTGAATTACCCGGTACATGTGCGAAGCGTGGCTGCCTGGGTGAATAAACGCATGCGGAAACCCAATGAACGCAAGCAATTGATTGATTACCTGGTCGCTCTGGCGTGTGATCGTGAGCGGACCACGCAAATGCAGTTGGTGGCCCTCATGCGCCTGGCTGATTTAATCGGGATTCAATTGTCGTACGTGGAACAACAGATCAACTGGTACCGTGAGCGTTACAATCCTGACTCGGAAGCCGACCCGACACTGGATTTATTGGTCAATCGTCCTTACAAACGCCGGAATGCATTGAAGTGCCTGCAATTGAAAGATCCGATCACGATTGAAGATTTGAAAAAAGCCTACCGGAAACTTGCCAAAGAATACCACCCGGATGCGATGCATGGCGCTTCGGAATCAGAAAAACTGGAGGCAGAACAGCAGTTCCGGGAACTGCAGGAAGCGTATGAGTACTTATTAAACGATGTCTGAATTATGCTGCAATCGGTTGTACACTCATTGAAAAGCCTGGAAAGAATGAATATCGTACTCGTTCTTTATCTTGCAACCAGGACAACGAAAGGTGAGTGACACTCAGAATTGAGGAGTCATTGTTTTATAAAATGCATGCTCATTCAATTCTTTCACCGGTTTTAAATACTTCCGCAGCAACTCCCATTTTTCCGGCGATTCCTCCAGGGCAAGCGCAATTCCTTTCTTGTGTTTTTTCAGCGCATCGGTGATGGCTGGTGGAGAAACGGAAGGTCGCATGTGGGCAGCGATGGTTTTTCCGTTTACGATCAAACCGCTTTGCTGTGCCATTCTTGCCGCCGCTTCGTATTTGTCGAGCAATAAGACTGCGCGCTGATTGGGTGATAAAATGCGTGGCGTTTCAGGAACCGATACCGGTTTTTTGGGTGAAAGATAACTGGTGTTCAGGCTGATCACGGTGCTTGTTGGTTGCGTGAACCGGGCTAATTGCAAAGCTGCATTCAATTGTTGAAGTAATTCGTTTTCCGTCAGTGATGCGTCGAGGGCTGTATGAAAGTCGGGCGGAAGCATGATTTCTAATGTTTGCACCCGTTTCCATTGAGAAATTAAGCGCGTTAATCGCTGCTGTGAAGCACTTTCTGCTGCCTGTAATTTTTGTTCCAATGCGTTGATATGCCTTTGCTGGCGTTCAATCAGCTCACCCGACTGAAGGCGCCACTGCCATTCCTGCAACTTTTCGTTCAGTAATGTTGAAGCGAGTGGAAGCAGTGAAGCTTGATCTGCTGCAACAGCCAGGAGAACCTGGATTTCTTGCAAATCAATCAATTGAAACAACAGTCGGGCTTTAGGATCGCTCGCGGAATAGCGGTAAAATCCATGATTTCCGGGTAAAGAAAACGGTTCACCGGAAAATGTTTGTGCTTGTTGTAAGAGGAAAAACCGCTCTTCTGTAGTGCATTGGCGATGGTGGCGTGAATCGATATACCGGGTCTCTGAACCTGCCGAAATCCAGGCAAACCAAGTGCTCTCAGCATAAATATGTGAGAATAAACGGGTTGCTTCAGCCGAGAATCGTTCCAATTCCATGGATTAAAATTAAGCAAATTAAGTTGAATTAAGCTAATAATTAAGCAATTGATTCGCTGCTTTATTCACCTGAAAGTGCTGCTGAAGATCGATTTTTTCTTCAGCTGGAAACCAAATCTTTGCGAAAAGAAAGGATTATGCGGTATTATAAAGGAGGTTGCCTGGAAAAGGAAGTGTTGGTGGAATTGGTCCAAAAGGAAAAAAATCAGGTGCGCCGTTTCCGCTTTTGGCGGTATTTCTGTTATCCATTTGTATTGCTTGTATGGATTTTTCAATTAGTAGTTCACAAAAGTATGGAAACAGATGATTAGATTTATATTATTAATTATCAATTATTTAAAGATCAATTATAAAGTATTGGTTGAGTTATTGTCTTGATTTCACGAAAAAAAATGAATGTTTTTTGTAACCAGAATGCAAAAGGTGCGTACACACAACCAAATTTAGAAAGCGAATAAAGAACTTTAAATATGGAACTTACGATGATTAACAACGCAATCACTCAGGCAAAACACAAATTGGCCCGTCACAGAGAATTGGGCAATCAAAGTCAACTTTCAATTGTTGAAGTTGCACGCTTAATGGACTTGGTTACATTTGGACCTGATTTACCAAAGGTAAAGTCTATCTCGTTGTTTTTCAACTACAGCGCAAACTAGTTAGTTAAATTCAGATAAGCAAAGGGCTGTATTCGCTTCGGGCGGATGCGGCCTTTTTTTTTGTTTTCAAAAGGTTACATTTGTGAATAACCGTAAGTCACAAATGAAAACAAATTAATGGTTACATTTGTAATTATGGAAATAAAAGACCGCATCCGGATGATTATTGACTCACATCGCTTAACTGCCGGTGCTTTTGCCGATAAGATCGGTGTGCAACGCTCCAATGTGAGTCACGTACTGAGTGGACGCAATAAGCCCAGTTTTGAGTTTGTGGAGAAAATGTTGCTGGCTTTCCCGAAAGTACAGGCACATTGGCTGCTTACCGGTAAACAACAAGTGACGGATGGGGCGGGAGTACCAACACCGCTTAGTGCGCCGCAATCATCGCTTATCATGGAGGAGGAACCGCCGTTGATGTACAAAAAGCCGGTAAGTGTGAAAGCTGAGAAAACGATTGTGAAGATCGTTGTGTTTTACGATGATTTTACGTTTGATACACACCTGCCTAATGAGCAATAATGCCTGATCCGATCAATTCGTCGTTTTGATACCAGGCTGCAAACTGTCCGGGAGTAATGCCGCGCTGCAGCTGATCAAACAGGATATACAATCCGTTTTCCTTGCGAATAAGCAATGCCTTTTGGAGCGGCTGCCTGTAACGGATCCGTACCATGTATTCCACTGAATCTCCTACTTTCAGGGCGTGTTCCGGATTGATGAAGTGGATCTCATTGGGTTGTATGCGCAGTGCCCAGCGGTTGAGCCCCGGATGGTCTTCTTTTTGGCCGCTGTAAACCACATTTTCCGTCGTGTCGATACCGATGACAAACGATGGATGCGGCCTTCCGCCAATGTGTAGTCCTTTTCGTTGTCCGATCGTGTAATAATGCGCGCCGATGTGTTCTTCCACACGGGTTCCCATTGCAGGCTCAAACGCAAACGGAGCGCTGAGCAGCTCCACGTTTTCAGGTATTGCCTCCAGGGAATGATAGGTTTTAAATTGATCGATAGAATCCTCTATTTCAATGACATTACCTTTTTTTACTTCAAGTTTTTGTTGAAGGAATTCCGGGAGGCTGATTTTTCCTACAAAGCACAAGCCCTGTGAGTCTTTTTTATCGGCGGTAACGAGTCCTATTTCCTTGGCGATGGCACGAACCTCGTGTTTTTGAAGCGATCCGATAGGGAATAGTGCGCGTGAAAGCTGTTCCTGTGAAAGCTGACAAAGGAAGTACGATTGGTCTTTTCCGGGATCTTTTCCGGCCAGTAAGTGGTGAATGCCGTCTTCAGTAGTTTCCTTGCGACAGTAATGACCGGTGGCAACAAAGTCAGCTCCCAGTTCCAATGCGGCTTTCAGGAATACGTCGAATTTGATCTCGCGGTTGCAAAGCACATCCGGGTTGGGAGTACGTCCAGCCTGGTATTCGCTGAACATGTAGTCAACGATGCGTTCTTTGTATTCCTGGCTCAGGTCGAGTACCTGGAAGGGAATTCCAAGGTGTTCGGCGACCAGTAAAGCATCGTTTGAATCGTCGATCCATGGGCAATCATTGGATAACGTGACGCTTTCATCATGCCAGTTGCGCATGAATAAGCCAATGACCTCATAACCTTGCTGTTGCAGTAAATATGCGCTGACACTCGAATCTACTCCGCCCGATAAACCAACTACCACTCGTTTCATGGTGCAAAATTACGGTATTTTACGTGAATTGATGAATGCGGCAATTGTGAATGTTTGCTAACGACAAATGTGATTTTGCTTCAAGTTACATTTGTAATCAATTATTAAAGGGTTATAGTGGCTCTCATGTATTCGTCTATCTCCAAGGATTAATTGATATAGTGTTTTTGCCACAGATTTCTCAGATGTACACTGATGGAACTATACGCTGCGTATAGTTTGTTGCTTAATTTCACCGATTTATCCGTAAAAATCTGAGACATCTGTGGCTGATTTGCATCATTAACTGCAATAATAATCTTCCGGGGCATTGAATGGCAAATTGATTGTGAATCTCTATTTTAGCAGAACAATAATCATGCGATGCACCTGATTTCAATTCTTGTTTTTTCATTGTTCATTTCGTTGAATTTATCGGCCCAGTTTCATTTAAGTCCGTTGCAGGAAATCGATTACGTAAAGAACATTCTTCCGGTCGGAGAATTGAACGGTGAACTCTATACGGTTGTGAAGCAGAAAAAAGAGGTTAAGCTGCAGGTTCATTCGGCAAGTTTATTGGAGCTGAAGCGGGAAATAGCGCTTGATTTGCGAAAAGATGGACGGTCGCGCGACCTGGAAGCGGCATTTTTATTTGATTCCACCTTTGTTTATGTGACTTCTTACGCCAATCTAACCACCGAAAAGCGGGTAGTGGAGCTGTTTCAGTTGGTAGGCGACAGTGTGCTTCCGCCGGTAGAACTGGCTCAACTGAGTATGAAAAACCTGCCTTCAGGGCCGTGGCGGGAATATGGGCTGATTGTGGATTGCCTGGTTTCTCCGGATGGCAAAAGCATGGCGGTTGTGTACCAGGACCAAAACGATATGAGTACCGTGAACAGCCGTGCGATTGTGGTGTGGGATGAAAACCTGCAACCCATCAGCTCGATCAGAACGACGGTGAATTTTCCTGCCAATCAATCCAAAATTCGTTTTAACGTAAAGGATCAGCTGGTTTTGCTGGATGGTGGAACCTTGGTCCAAAAGGCGTTGATGGGAGCGGTGGTGTGGGCGCTCGACGATGAATACGAGATCCTGTTGTCTAAACCGAGTGCCAATTATTGCATTCGTTCTGTCGGTCCCGGGAAGCTGGTGCTTTGTGGCCTGTACAGTTATTCCGACGGTGGTTTTATGATCAATGTTTCGGGGGATAAGTACAGTCGTGTTATCCGGCAGGAGTTTGATTTTCCGGGAGCGTATGCTTACCAGGTGATGGATTTACTGGTGAAGGAAAACCGGGAAGTAACACTGGTGATGGAGGAAGTGGTGAGAAATTATGCCGGACGTCCGGGGAATGCTTATTCTGTGAGGGGAAGCAAGTCTTCCAATGTGGAGTTCGGGGAAATCCGGTTGCTTAATTTTTCCTCCAATGGAAGTAAAAACTGGGAATTCGCTATTCCCAGGGAGGAAATTGTTTCAGAGCCTTCCGAATTTTCCAGCCTGGTTTTCAGTGAAGGGGAAACGGTTTACATACTTTTTAACGGAGTGGTGGAGCATTCCGAGGCGGATAAAAGTCCTCGCAAAGAGCCGATGATTTGTTCGGTGAGAGAGGATGGTTCGTCGGTGACGGAGTATATTTTTTCTGACATGGAAAACGACAGGATCGTAGGACTGGCGGAAACCGAAAAAACACCGCTGCTTGTACCGGCAAAATCGCGTCATTTCAGGAGAGGCTGTTTTCTTTTAACAACCGGTTTTTTCTGTTACTTTGGTAAATAATCCGTTTCCGGTTGATTGAATTGGCTCGATTTTAGCTTTAATTCACATTCGTGAGCGTGTTTGCGCTTGTTTTCAATTTATATTCGTAGCATGAAATTGCTTGTTTCTATCTTAATCATCCTTTCTGCCGGCGCCACTTTTGGTCAGGAATGCAGTCGTGTCTGGTTGAAAGGCCGTGTGACAGATACCTTGCAAACACAAGCATTTTATAACTTAATGGTCGTGAACCGTACTTCCGGATTGGCGGTTTTTGGTCAGCCCGACGGTTCTTTCGGAGTGTATGTCAATGCCAATGATTCCATCACGCTTTCGGTAAAAGGGTATTACATGGTCGGTTTTCGGGTGAAGCCCGATTCAACCTGTCAGCATAAAGTAGATATGGCGATCATCGAAAAAGGAACCGATTTGCAGGAGGTGGTGATTCGTCCGTTAAAGACCATTCAGCAGGTGAAAGAAGAGCGTGCGGCCCTGGCGTTGCGTGAAACAAGAAGCATCACCGGGTTGGAAGCTTTTCAAAGTCCGATTACCGCGCTTTACCAGCGATTCTCGAAGAAAGAACAATCTAAAGCTGCTGTTGCGGCAATGGAGTATAAGGATTCGCAGGAGGCTATTTTGCAGGAATTGCTTCGGCTGTATGTGGCGTATGAGATCATCGAAATGTCGGACGAAGAATTCAGCTCGTTTATCGCTTTCCTGAATATCGACGAAAACTTCCTGAAAACCGCTTCGGATATGGAGTTGGTGACGTTTATCAAGGATAAGTTTGAGCACTATAAGCGGATCCGCTAGTGGAAATTATCAATTATTGAACCCTCTTGATAATTTATCATTGATAATTCATAATTCATTTTCCGATTCCATCAACTGTTTCTCATACATCTGTGCGTAGAGGCCTCCGGTAGCCATCAGGGTTTCATGTGATCCGGTTTCCACGATTTTTCCTTCTTCCATGACCAGGATTTTATCGGCATTTCGAAGCGATGAGATCCGGTGACTCACGATTACGGTTGTTGTTCCGTTGCGTTCGGTGTATTTCCGCAGGTTGCGCAGGATGATTTCTTCGGTTTCGGTGTCAACAGCTGAAAGGCAGTCGTCGAGTACGAGTAATTGCGGTTGACGAATCAGGGCCCGCGCTATACTGACGCGTTGTTTTTGTCCGCCGCTCAGGTTCACGCCGCGCTCGCCCAAAAGCGTGCCAAATCCTTCATCGAATGCCTGGATATTGTGCAGCACATGTGCGTCTTTCGCTGCTTGTTCCAATTCTTCTTCGGTGTAACCGTCCACCTTTCCGAAAGCAATGTTGTTACGGATCGTATCAGAAAACAGGAATACATCCTGCGGCACCACACCGATTTCCTTGCGAAACTGGTCGAGATTGATGTCTGAAATGGGTGTGTCGTTGTACAGGACTTTTCCTTCTGTTGCTTCGATCTGGCGCAGAAGCAGGTGGGTAAGCGTCGATTTTCCGCAACCGGTCCTGCCAATGACACCAAGGGTTTCGCCGCGATGGATGGTGAACGAAATATGTTCCAAAACGTTGTGTTCGGAATTGGGGTAGTGGTAGCTGACATCCGTGAATGTTATGCTTGAAAGCGGCTCGTTTGTTTCCGTGCTGTGGTTTTTAATGTCCGGCTCCACCTGCAGGAATTCGTTGATCCGCTGCTGCGAAGCCGATGCGCGCTGTATGATCGAAGTAACCCAGCCAACGCTTGCAAACGGCCAGGTGAGCATCATGACACACCCGATAAATGTAATGATGTTTCCGGGATTGATTTGCTTGGAATAAGTGAGCAATCCGCCGACATACACCGTTACAATAACGCTGGCGCCGATCAGGAACATGATTGTTGGCATAAACAAGGCGTTCGTCAATACGAGGCGCATGTTGCGTTTGTGGTATTCCTGCGAAGCTTTCGAAAACCGGTCCTGGGTTTGTTTTTCCTGGATATACGCCTTGATCACGCGAATTCCGGAGAAGGTTTCCTGTCCGATGGTGCTGAGCTGCGATTGCTGCTGCTGTACTGATTTGCTCAGGCGGTTCATGCGATTGGAAACAAAGTAGATCAATACGGTCATGATGGGCAGCGGAATCAGGGTCCAGATGGTTAATTCCCAGCTGATTTTTACCATTTGGTAGCTGATCATCGGGAACAGGATCGCGAGGTTGACGGTGTACATGATCCCCGGCCCTAAGTACTGGCGAACCTGGGAGACATCTTCCGAGATCCGGTTCATCAAATCGCCGGTTGATTGTGATTTGAAGAAGGTGTAGTGCAGTTGCTGGTATTTGCGGTAAACTTCGTTTTTCAGGTCGAATTCGATCCGCCGCGACATGACAATGATCGTTTGCCGGGTCAGGAACAGGAAGAATCCCTTAATAATGGAAAATAAAACATAGAGTCCGGCCAGTTTGAATGCCAGTGTCGAAACGGCTTCGGCAGTGCTGGTTTTCTTGGTCGCTTCCAGGAAGGATTGGGATGCTTCGCCCAGCAAGACAGGCATTTTGGCGTTGAAATAGTTTTGTATCGTGATGAAGAGAATGCCAAGCAGGAGATGCCAGCGGTAGGCGATAAAATATTTGTTCAGATAGCTTAGAGACTTCATGCGATAAATTTCCTATTTTTGCCCCGCGAACAGCGGTTCTTGTCAGGTGCAAAATTAGCCATTCGCGTTCAATTGAAGACGAATAAAAACAAAATCATGTTTGAGGTAAAAGAGATGAAGGATGTGAATTTGGCTGAGAATCCGGTCATCGCACAAATGGGCATTTACAACCATGAACAGCTGTTGTTCTGCAACGACAATGCTACCGGGTTGAAAGCGATCATCGCAGTTCACAATACCGTGTTGGGGCCGGCTTTGGGCGGTACACGTATGTGGATGTATTCCAATGAAATGGAGGCGTTGAACGATGTATTGCGCCTGTCTCGCGGAATGACGTACAAGAATGCTATTTCGGGCCTCAACCTTGGCGGTGGAAAAGCCGTTATTATAGGTGATTCACGCACGATGAAGTCGGAAGCGTTATTCAGACGTTTCGGAAAATTCGTGCAATCGCTTGGTGGAAAGTACATTACGGCAGAAGATGTGGGGATTTCTCCGATCGATATGGCTTGGGTGAATATGGAAACGGATCATGTTGTCGGTTTGCCGGGTAAAAGCGGCGATCCTTCACCTGTAACAGCGCACGGCGTGTATGTGGGAATGAAAGCGTGTGCAAAAGCGCAGTTTGGTTCCGATTCATTGGCTGGTAAAAAAATCGCGGTGCAGGGTGTTGGCCACGTGGGTGAATACCTGGTGAAAAGCCTGGCGCAGGAAGGCGCAGAGGTGTTTATCACGGATATCCACGAAGAAACGCTGAAACGTGTTTCGTCGACTTACGGTGCTAAAGTGGTTGGCTTGAACGAGATTTACGATATTGATATGGATATTTATGCTCCGTGTGCGTTGGGTGCAACGGTAAACGATGATACACTGAGCCGTTTGAAATGCTCGATCATTGCCGGGGCGGCGAATAACCAGCTGGCGAATGAGAAAATTCACGGCCAGGCTGTGGTGGATAAAGGTATTATTTACGCTCCTGATTTCGCGCTGAACGCAGGTGGTGTGATCAATTGCTATTCGGAAGTGAAAGCACTTTCACCGGAATGGGCGATGAACAAAGCAGAAGAAATTTATACAACGATCGGGAATATCGTTGCGCGTTCGAAAAACGAGCATATCCCGACTTATCAAATTGCAAATAAAATGGCTGAAGAGCGTATTCAGTCGATTGGAAATGTTAAACTTCCATTATAATTGAAATAATATAAAATGCTGAACAGAAGACATTTACGTATTAAAGTTCTTCAGGCTTTGTATGCTTATTTTCAGTCGAACGAAGACAATCTTCGCAAGACGGAAACCGAGTTGATGAAATCCGTGGAACGTATTTACGACCTTTACCTTTACTTACTGCTCAGCTTCGGCGAACTGAAAGAGTTGGCTGAATACCGGATCGATGAGAACAAGAAGAAGATCCGTCCGGGTGAGGAAGATTTGAATCCGAACCGGAAGTTTGTCGACAACCAGGTCATTGCACAGCTCGTGGCTTCGTATGAATTGCGCATTGCAGCGGAAGAACGTTCGGTGAACTGGATCGGTGACGAAAACCGTGAAATGTTCCGCAAGATCTTTAACCAGATGCGTGAAGGTGAAACCTGGTTTACCTTTATGGGCAACGGAATTGAAGGTTTTGAAGAAGATCAGCAGTTTGCGATCGCTTTGTTTAAGAATGACATCGCGAATTCCGAAATTCTGTACCAGCACTTCGAAGAAAAGAATATTCACTGGATCGACGATATCGACCTGGCTTGCAGCATGGTGTTGAAAACCATCAAGGCATCGACGGAAGGAGGGAAGACGGATGTAATGCCGCTTTACAAGGATAAGGAAGACGAACAGGAATTTATTCAGACCCTGCTGCGCAAGACAATTTCCATGGATTCGGAAAATCACGCGCTCATCGATGATCTGACGAAGAACTGGGAAGTTGACCGTATTGCGAAAATGGATATCCTGTTGTTAAAAATGGCTATAACCGAGCTGCAGGTGTGCAAAAACATTCCGAAAAAGGTAACTTTGAACGAATACATCGAGATCTCGAAATTTTATTCGACCCCGAAAAGTCATGGTTTTATCAATGGTATTTTGGATAAGGCCATCGAACGGTTGGAAAAAGACCAGAAGATCCAGAAAATTGGACGCGGATTAATGAACGATAAATTATAAGAAATGAAAAGATTAGGACTGATGGTGGTTTCGCTGGCGTTTTTAGCGATGGGATGTACTTCCAACGATGAAGTAGCGGTTGGTGATCGCACTACCATGAAAGTTGATCCGGTTTACAACGCCGGAAAAGTGGCCCTTGGTGAGGTGGTAAATGCTCAATTTACGGTTGAAAACACCGGTGATAAACCGTTGATTATGGGTGAAGTAAAAGGAACCTGCGGTTGCACGGTTGCCGATTGGTCGAAAGATCCGATCGCTCCGGGAGAAACGGGGTTCGTGAAAGCGACCATCAACACAAAAGGCTTCAGCATCGGTCCGGTAACAAAAGGAATTAACATCATCGCCAATACCACTCCGGCTAAAACGGAATTGGTGGTGAAGCTGAATGTGATCAAATAAGTACTCAATAAACAAACAATAGTAAACATGCCACAAATAGTAATGCTGGTCTTGATGGTAGTAGTATTCTACTTCTTCATGATTCGACCGCAAATGAAAAAGCAAAAGGAACAAAAGGCGTTCCGTGAGAACCTGAAGCAGGGTGACAAAGTAATCACCATCGGCGGGATCCACGGGAAAATCCTGGAAGTCACTGATACAACGGTGTTGATCAACTCCGAAGGAACGAAATTACGCTTTGAAAAATCGGCTATCTCTCAATCGGTTGCTGAGATTTTGACTGCTTAATTCAATTTCAGACATGAATTTAAAGCCTGTTTACTTCGGTAGACGGGCTTTTTTTTGTGAACCACTTTTTGTTTTTAACCACTTAGTTCACATAGAGCATATAGAAGGTTTTGGATAAGAGAAATACACATAGTTGAACCAGAAATTACACTCGCTTGCGAACTCTGCGTCTTTGCGTAGAAATTTACTCAGCACTTCAAGGAATCGATGTGTGCTATGCGTGCTATGTGGTTAATTATTCCCTCCATAAAACGCAAAAAGGTACCCGTTCTGTGATTGTTCTACCAGCGATTCTTTATTCCCGAAAGTGGATTCCCCCGGAAATGATTTCCAGACTGAAAACGGCGTTCCATCGACCGAATCGCGGGCTTTGAGGGTGCCGGGATTTTCCGACGATACCGTTCCCGACTCGTTGGCAGTGGCGGTTTTGGATTCGTCAACGTGTGAATCTGCCAGCACATCCATGAAATCGCTGTTGGTAAAATCAGCTTTATCGAGGTTGAAGGCATCGGTAACAACGGTTTGTTTTCCAGGATTTTCGGAAAGGTAAACAACCGTTACCCGGATATCCGCTTCTCCGACCGGGATGTTTTGCGGGGCAGCATTAAAACTGAGCAGGCTTCCTTCGGTAGTTCCGCTGGCGGCCAGGAAGGCAAAATGCAGCACTTTTCCTTCGTGTTCCAGTGTTGGTACTACCGAAACAGCATAATCTTCATTGTCGGAAAGCGTTTCGCTCAGCGAGCTGATCACCGATTTTTGCAGCGAACCGTTCCTGCGGTGCCGTGCTTTATCGTATGCAATGTAGTTGACTGTTAAAGTAGCCATTGTTCCAGTGTTTAGTCGCGCTTACTCTATCTACGGATTTTCAGCATTCTCCGATTGGTTTTACCAAAAAAAAAACACAAACACATACTACTGCCGAATGCAGGATTGATGAAACATTACAACCGGAATGATTCATTCAGCAAATAGCGGTTTCCTTATCCGTTAAAAGATAAGTGCCGTGGGTTCGGTTAAATATAAGCAATAAAAGACAAACCGTTCACGGGGATCTCATCCAAAAAAACACAAAATGAGTGATATTCGGATTTGAGTTTGTGAAAAGAAAGATAGACTGATTCGAAGAACGTGCGTCCTGCTTCTCCGTGAGGTAGAAAGAATCCAGCTGTTTATTGCTTCACCAGCCGTTCGCGGCCAACGCCGTTCGCTGTCTGTACTTCAACCAAATAAGTTCCGGCAGGAAGACTTTCAACCGAAAGCACATTGGTTGTTTTCAGTGATTGTTCCATGACAACCTGTCCGTCCAATGAAAAAACAGTAGCCGATTGCAGGTCTTTTGCTTTGATGGTAACGTTGGACTTTGCCGGGTTCGGATACAAGTCGATCGCTACTGCTGCGTTCAGTTCGTTGATTCCTACCGGATCATCAATACGTACGTTGATCGAATCGAGGTATAATTTAAACGCATCGTAGGAGCGCAGACGGAAACCGATGTAAATGGTTTGGTTGGCGTAGCCTTCGTTGCTTAAGTTCACCAGGCGCGTTGTCCAGTCCGGATTTTCGAAGCCAAGTGTTGCAATGGTATCGGTAAAGCTCGAGATTTGCGTATCGGTTGTGGAAACCATAACGTAGTAACCATCCGGGTAGCTCGGATCGTGTGAGCGTGCTTTCCACTGGATATAGTTACCATAAGATCCCAGTGTGAGGGAAGGGGTAATCAGCCAACGGTCGGCTTCAGCCGGTTCGGTGAAATAGGAAGAAGCTCCGGCAACGGTATCGCTGGTGTTTTCCGGATCTGCCAGCGCGATCCATCCTGGTGTAAATTCGATGACCGACGGATCAAGCGTGTTGGTGTCGTTGATTACGATCGACCAGGTAGCCATCGGGATTCCCTGCTGGAAATCTTCATCAAGAATAACCGTTTGTGCTGAAACGGTGGCCAAAGAACAGGTGCTCAACACACCGCAGATCAGGATTTTTTTCATGCTACAAAAATAAGAACTTTCGGCTATGTAAACGTGAGAACTTGTTAAAGCGTGTTATCTGTTGAGTGAAATAGTCTCTACTTTTTGTCTTGACACAAGAAGTAGCAAAAAAGTCAAGTCGCAGCAAACCATGCGTTCCATTAGTCGGTCATTCGCTGATTTTCTTAAACTCCTCGTCAAACATAATGTTACGAATAGTTCAATTGTATAAATCGTGGAAGATCTTTTATTTGAAATTTCAAATCTTCCACTTTTTTTCTCCTCTCCCGTTGTCTTCTGTGTCTCGTTAAATCCCAGCCTCCTAAAAGGGGAAGATACTCTCTCGAGGAATTGTAGCTGTATTCCAATTTTATAGCAGCGATCTTTTGTTTTAAGCTGAATGGCAGGTCGCTATTCATCACTAGTTCAATGAATCGATCCGTCTCAATCTTCAACTGTTGTATTTCTTCATCCGTAATCCCGCCAGTCAAATAGCGATCACATTCATGGTTAAGAAACCCGAAGTACTTAATACATGTTTCAATGTTCATTAGCCAGACGATTGATTTTATGTTGTTAATTAGATTGGTTAACAAATTGCTGACCTTTAATTCTATTTCTCCCGGGCAAAGTGTTTACCCCGCCAAATTCACCACCACATCCTTAAAATCCTGGTAAAATGCATCGAAATGAACCAGGCGGTCTTCCAAAAAGGCAAAAATGGCTGCTCTGTGTTCCGGGTTGAAAAAATCCAGGTCGGGATTTTCCCACACAATGCGGTTAAATTGCGCCACAGCGGGCGAGCTGCAATTCTCGATCCAGGTAGCTTCGCCCATTTCGGCTTCAAGTACTACTTTAAGTTCATACATCTGTTCCCAGATAATCGCACGTACTCCGGCATCTTTGGCCTGGATATCAAAACAAAAACGCGCGCCTTTTCCGTCGGCATCCACGCGGATGTGAATGAACGAAACATCCGAAGGATAATTGAGCCAGTTCATTTTCCGTCCGTTAACCGAGCGGTGCTTCGACATGTGGGTTTTGAAATCGGACCAAAAGGCCGTTTTAATCGCTTTGAGTTCTTCTTTGCTGTACATGCTACTTTTCGTAGCTGTAAAAATACGTGTTTCGGTCGATAACGACGTAGTCGGGAAGCTGAGAGTCGCTGTAGTGCCAGCTCATGTCGCGGATGATTGAGCTTCCGAGCCATTCTTTGTAAGTGAGAATGCGGTCGTCTTTATAGGTCCATTCCCTGATTTTCGCCACCTGGCTTTTGCTTTCGTTGAGCAGGAAAGCACTGTGAGGTTTGCCATTCTCCATAAAAACCACGCTGCACTGAGCCGCCTGGAAACCGTTTTTCAACAATGGAATCCGATCGAGTGCCCGCTGGATGTCTTTGCTGCTGCTGCCTTCGGGCATGAACAGCTCTACGGAGAAAATGCTGTTGCCGATCTTGCTGATGATGGCTTTCGGCTGCGTAAACGAACCGATCACCCAGGTGCTGTCGTATCGGAACTGGCTTTTGCTGCGGAGTACCAGGAAACCATCATCGACCTGCTGAATGCGGGTTTTCATGTTCTTTTTTACTCCGAAAAACTGGGAAAATTCGATGGTGCCCTCCGGGTCATTGATTTTGTAGTTGACCTTGCCCTCGGTTACCAGCCGCAATTGTTTGTCGTTCTTGCAATCGGAATAGGCCAGTTTTTTCCAGTTATCGGAATAGTCGAACCGGAATTGCATCAGGGTGTCTTCCGGGTTTTTGCCGCCTTTGGAGTACATGACAATGTGTTTCACGCCCAATTGCTGCAGTGCGTCACGGTTCCAGGTTTCGGGGTAACTGACCGGGGCCTCTATGAGCGTACCGATGGTGGTATAATGAAAAAGCGGTGTTTTTTGGAGGTCGATCTCCCGAAATGTGGCGGAAGAACCTGGTTGGTCGGTACAAGCGGCCAGTAACACCAAAATCAGTGCAATCATCGATGAATAGATGTTTTTAGTCGACCACATAATGACAAATATAGCTGAATTTTAACAAAATACCTCGTTAGTTGTTGAATTGCAGGTTAAATTAACGGCATTTGTGATTTGTTAAAACGGCTTTGGTTCTAACATCATGAAATTTAACTATATAGGACGCATGGAACGTAGGTTTTGACGTGCTGCGGATATTTCACCACAAAGGCACAAAGATTTTTTAGAAGGATAGGCGTATTAAGATCACAAAGGAAGTCCGGCTTAGCCGGACAAATAATATTCAACGCAAAGGGCAGAGATCACAAAAGGATTTGTATATGTTTGAAAATTGCAAAGCAATTAAACTTTGCGGCCTTTGCGTCTTTGCGTTGAAAAATGTTGGCTTGCTTTTAATTTACCGGGATCACCTTTGTGTTCTTTCTAACACACCAAAAGTTCCTTTCCTTTGTGCCTTTGTGGTGAAAAATCTCTATTTCTTCCAATCGAGATAGATCACCGGCCGGAAACCAACTGTTGATTTTCCTTCATTTGCCGGAACAATTTGTGGATAAAGTGCGGTATTCTGCTGGATTTCGTGCCTGTCAACCAAGCCGGTTTTGTGATTGCCGCCCAGGACAGTCATTTGATCTCCGGGAGTTGTTGATTCGGTGCAATACTCGGAAACGCCACCATTCAGGTTCCAGATGGGAAATGTTTGATTCAGGCTGTGCCAATCGGCTACGACAGGATATTTTTCCCTGATCAGCGGCATTTCTTTGGGTGAAAACGGCATTGCGCGGTTAACAAACTCCGGGGCGTCTTCCGGCGAGCGCTCAATGATGAAAGGAGCTTCGGCCCGCGCGTCGACTTTGTTGCGCAAAACAGCAGGCGCACAGTGCTTTACAGCCATTTCGTAGTGAAACAATTGCGGTAATTCCACCCGAATCGTATACGGCGCATCTTCCAGTTCCTTGTTTTTTCTGCGCTGCAGCCAGTCGCAATAGGCTTTCATTTGTGCTTCACTGAGGCCGACCACCGGGTAATGATTGTAGGCCGGATGCCAGAAATAGGAGTGTTCCAGGGCTTCGTATTCCGCACCGGGCGTGTCTTTGATCCAGCAAAGCGTGTCGGGATAAACAGGAGTAGGGGAGGTTGTCGATGAGCAATAGCTAAAACGGTCCCAATTCAATTCACGGCGTTTGTAAAAGCGTTCTGCGGTTTGAATAAACAAGGGTGCGATGTAAGGATAATAATCGTCGTCGTAATAAAGATTGATCTTTTTATCCTTGAAATAGTTGAAATTGAAGCCATAACGCGCGACATAAGCCATCATGGAATCCGGATCGTTGTAATCATTGAGCAGGGCGCGCTGTTTTTTGGTGCAATTCAGCAGCTCAACCGCGTCATATTCCGGTAATTCGTGGTAGAACCGGTCGAAAATAACCGAATCGCGCACCCATTGCACAAATTCACGGTATTGGGCGTTGGTCACTTCCGATTGAGCGAAATAAAACGGTTCCAGTAGTTCATTCACCAAAGGCTGTGCGACAGTAGACCGATATTGCTGAAATTCCCGGTCCAGCGACAACAGCAGCGAATCAGGCGATTCATCGTTGGACAGACCGACTTTGTATTTAACATAATAATCCGACCACAGGTATTTCCAGTCCGCGTTATTGCGATAGCGCAGTTTTATGGTATCGAAGTGCGGACCTTCCATCACATAAACGCCATCGGCAACCCAGAATGTGCCTTCCGGATAGTATTGGCCAACCGGTTTCGACGTTGTGTCCGCAGGCGGTTCATGCTTAACAAACGGATAACGCCGCAGTTCATAAGCCGGTGATTTTTCCGTTAAATCGTGCTGTGAAGTGATGCGCAGTGTTTTATCCGGACCAACGAGCGTTGTTGGCTGCACGAGAATGTAGTTGGCCAAAGCAGGATAGCGTATCCAATTTTCTGCAGGAATTTTGTAACGGCCATTGATCGCGTTAACCTGGTTCAACAATAATGTATCGTATGGGCGCGTGCTCATCGAGATTTGAATAGAATCAACCGGTTGGGCAATCAGTGGAGAATACGCGATTCCCAGGAAGCAGAAGAGTACGAGTAGTTGACCCATGTTGCTATAATACGAAAAGATTTGCGGGTTACGGTGGAGGTTATTAATAGTTGTGTTTGGTGGTTGATATACTATTTAACATAATATTAATTATAAGACAAATAATCGCTAACCAATTGGAAAGTTTCTTCAAGATCCAAATGTGGTCTGGCTCTGGTTATCGATAAACCACTGGTAAATGCAAAACGTCAGTCGATGCTGACGTTTCAATGAGATTCCCGCTCTGCCTCTGAGCTATATTAACATAACGCAATTATATTATAGGACAAAATGGTTTCTCCTCATTTGAAGGAATTGAAACAGTATTTTATGCTACATATAAGAAAGATTGAGGTGGCTTTTTGCCGTATCGTTCTTCAATGCTAAAATTCTCTTCGTATTTTCTAGCTTCTTTAACCTTTATTGCAAAACCTTCCTCTTTTCCTTCAAAATAGGATAAATAGAATTCTTTAGTTATTCCAGAAAATTCTTCTGTATCATTCCATAATTCGTGAATATTCTTTTTGATCACAATATCAATGTCAAATTCACCGATAACACGACTTATTGGCGCTGAAGCGTATACAATTATTTTTTTTACGTCTTTGTTTTTAAAAACACTTCTTCTGAATTCAAATTTTTTTGTACCATCAAAAATTTTGTTGGCAAATTCGGGTTTTATAGACAAGAGCACTTTCATAATCAAGAATTTTTATCCAAAGATATTCTCGCAACATCGTAAGGTATTTACGATCTACGAATTGAAACTCGATAAAAATAGGTCAATAGTTAATCTCAAATAATCGATCCTAATATCCTTTCCAACACTCATTTTTTAATAAGCTTACTCAAAACTTCTATATAATCTCTAATATCGTCGTTTTCAATGATTAATAATGGGATATTTAATTTTCCTGAAATCTGTTTGGCGCGAGTAATTTCGGCTTCTTGCATTTTTGAAATGAGATTAGAATCATAGTCAAGTCCGTCTCTTAAATAAAGTCGCTCTGCTATTACCTTAGGTTCTTGGGTTACTAGTGCTAAGTTGATAGGATTCATTGATTTGAATATTTCCAAAGGCACTCCAACAATTTTTTCGTTAGAATCAAGCAAGCAAAAATGTCCGTCCACTAAATAGATGCCTTCGTTAAGTTGATTAATTCCATTCAAAAGTCGATTCTGAGTATCGGGAATGTCATTAACTTTCTTGTTATGTCCAACTGATTCAGGAACCTCTTCCCATTTTAACAAAGAACTTGCTGAAATAGAGTTAATATTAATTGTATCTGATATTTTGCTGCAAATTGTTCCCTTACCAGCTCCATGGATTCCTCCAATAAAGAAAATCTTCTTTTTGCTCATTTATTTCCCCTTCAGAAAGTTGGTAACTGATCCAGATTCACTAATTATTGATTGGAACTGGGTGTCATTTAATGGCTCGAACCCCCTAGGAACACTTGTAATATTTGCAATTACTCCAAGCTCTATTAATCTTTGCAAATTGATTCTACGAGGCAATGAATAGACATGAAGAAAATTTACAATGAATGGACGATATCTTGGATTATGATTCCAATGCGCTCTTAAATCATCATCAGTAAATACACTTCGTTTTCTACATAGTTTTATGAATTGTTCTTCGTTAGCAATATTTTGAATTGTGTTTTCAACGATAGCAATTGTTGTTACCACAGAATTATAATAAGCGTTGCTCCCAGGTTCTTTAGTCCGGTAAAATATGATTAAATCACCGGGATTTAAATTTCGATTTATAGATCTTGAAATATATACTTTTTGAATAGCGTTTCTAAATGGTTCGTTTTCTTCAAAATTTGTTGGAGATTCAGTATTTAATATTGAATCAGGTAACAAACTTGTATGATAGTCTGGATATATTGGAACGATAAACTTATTTGTGTTACCTGATACCAGAGGAAAGCTAAGTTTTGGGCTCATTGTGTTTACAGCTTGCCTAAAATCACGTATATAAACTTTCTCTATTCCATTCTGTGTGCTTTTTTCTCCCCAAAAAGTAAATCCCCAATCTTCAAGCAAGCGAATCAATCTTATTTGTTCTTCAGTGTTTCCAAATATTGTGACATAAATTTCATCGACATTATTAATCAGAGCATTGTCAAAGATTATTTTTAGAAATCGTTCTCCTAACTTAAGACCTGTAGACTCAACTTTAAAAGTTCCGATTTTGAGTCGTTTTTTAGGAGGAAGTATTGGTGTAACATCTGAATAATTTTCGTCGGTTCCTTCTACTTTCAAAAACAAAAATGCACGGACAGCACCATCAGTTAAACAAACATAGGAAAGCTCCTCAGACTTTCTTACAAACCAATTCTCAAATTCAGCGTAATCATTTTTGAAAGAGTCAAAAAACGAATCTTTGATATTGACTTCTCCGAATTTCACCTTTTTTACCGATAGAACCTTGTAGTTTACTAATTCTGGATTTTCCGCATTTACTTTTTCCAGAAATGAATCAATCGTAAACACCTTTTCGCTTATAGAAAGGAGATTAGCCTTTTTATGAATATTTCTGTCTTCTGTAATTAGGTAGTCGAATCGATTGAAATAAAGTTCCTTTAATATACTTGTGTCATTTGAATCATTTTCAGAAGTGTCATTTTTACGAATGCGCTCAATAACCTCATTGTCATGTGAGTCTATGGTTTGAATGTGATAATTCCTAATTTTTGCTTCCATTGTTGAAACAATATCAGGGTCTTTATGCTTTTTGATTTCTTCGACTGTAAGACGATGTACCCATTTTTCATATTTGAGACGATCAAACCAATTGAATAAAATCCCGATGTCCTTGTTAACAATTTTGTTCGCTTCTCGGTGGATAATGATATTTGTGTCTAGTAGGATTTTAGCCATGAAAGTGATCTCAAAAAGTTAGAGATCAAACCTACATTTATGTTCACTAAAAATCAAGCGTATAAATACTGTAAATTCGAAAAGTTATGAACTATTTAGTACGTTATTAGTTCTGGTCAGAATTTGATGTTTTAGGAAAGAACTATAACTTTTGTTCCTTTTTGAAATGAAATAAACCCAAGACCTTCCTACTCTGCGAGACTCCTCGGTCTGATGCCAAAGCTATATTAACATAACGCAATAACATTATAGCACAAATCAGGTTGTCGACTATAATATCATAAATAGTAATTAAAGAATACACCAAAATTATTATATGAAAGATTACACAACCACAATCTCACGTTAAAATCCGATCTTTCCGCTGTTTAGTCAGTCGAATGAAAAACATTCTTTTTACAGCGGTTTTGTTGATCCAACAGGTATATGCGCAAGAGTTGAATGCCAATCAGGTCGGAGTGAATCTTGTTCCCAATCCCGGGTTTGAACACTATCGAAAGATTCCCTGCGCTGCCATGCAGGATGAACTGAGCGATTACATCAACGATTGGTTTAGCTTCGGTGGTACGGCAGATATCTTCTATACGCCTGTCATTACGGATAAGGATTGTTATGCAAGCACGGATTCGTATGCTTCGGATAGTCCGGGAAATGAACCGCCGCACAGTGGTGATGGAATGGCTATGGTGTTGACTGAAAATCAGACGTTTACTTACCGTGAATACTTGGCTGTTAAGTTGTTGCATCCCTTGAAGAAAGGTCGGAGTTATAATGTGGAACTATTCGTTTCTCTGGGTGATTATTGTGGGATTAGTACCAATAATCTGGGGGTGGCCTTCACCAAAAGCAGGGATTGGCTACCCGGCGTTGGAATTATTACTACGCTCAATCCCGCGGTAAATGAAATGAAAGTGATTGAGCAGTATGATGGCTGGCAAAAGATTACCGGGTCGTTTACCGCCGATAGTAATTATACGCATCTGTTGATTGGGAACTTTCTACCGAAGAGTCAGACGCTGGTTAAAACACTCAAAAACAGAGGGAATAACAATTATTTGTATAATCCGGCGATTTATTTTGTCGACGATGTTAGCGTGATGGAAGAACCCGGCGATGGCTCCTCCCCGCTCGTGGTGGACGAACTGAACGGCAGAAATGTGATCACGCAAAAAAACTTCGAAATCGATAATGAAGAAGTGACCATTTATGTGCGCGACAATGGCGGAGAGGATGGCGATAGTATTGCGTTTTATGTGAATGGCACTTGTGTGGCTCCCCGTTTGGCTTTGCGACAGAATAAGACGAAGATGGGGACTTTCAAAGTGAAGGAAGGTGAATCAATTCAAATTTTTTATTATGCGCTCAACCTGGGCGAAATCCCACCGAATACTGCAGAAGTTATCCTTGTTTCAGGTGATAAAAGATATGCGTACAAGTTAAACGCAGACTTTGAATCCAGTGATGCGTTAATGGTGACGCGCAGTAAAGCGGATAAAAACTAAACTTTATGAACTGTTTTTTTCTTGAAAGGTGATTTATCCTGGTATTTTTATTAAAACTAATGGGTTCTGAATATAAGTAACGAGTTGGAAAGAATAAAACTTTTGTGCCCTTTTGAAATGAAATAAGAGAAGCGATAGCTTCGATAAAGCCAAAGCGTTAGCGCGGCTGTAAGACCTCCCTACTCTGCGAGATTCCTCGATCTGAAGCCAAAGGCTATATTAACAGATCGCAAATCCATATTCCCCTACATTAGAACGATCATAAACCAGATCGCCCCCTTTTCAATCACTCCTTCTCCAACAAATCCTCATTTGCGGCGATCAGCATTTCAACCAATTGGTTCTGTGATCCCTGGTTGTTGTAAAAATCGAGCATCACCGTGCCGAAATGTCTTGCACCGGGACGAACAGCCAAAAACGACTCCAAATGCGGATTCAATGCCGGATCAATCCCACTTCCACCCCATGCATACATATACGGCGTATGAAATAAAGTACTCGAAATGCTGTTGTAGGTAATGTACATGGTCCCGTTGCCTTGATTATCAAGTGCAACTCCCAACGCATCATCCACCACCCGGGCTTTTACGTGTGTGTCGTGCTCGGCATACTGGTCTTCAATCTGGAAATGTTGTTCCTGAGGTGTGATTAAGGTAAACGTTGCGTTGTCAAGCCAACCCGAAGAAAGATCAATGCCTAACGGTGAATCGCTTGTATCTGCCTCAAAACGCCTGAATAGCACCACTTTTCCCCGAACCTGGTCCAGTGTAGGCAATGTATCTCCCAGGTAAAACAGGTTTTTGTAAGCGTCTTGCGCCAGGTAGTTTTCGAAGCGTGAAGCGATATCATTAAACAGGCAACCGCTTGCGTTCACCAACATAATAATGGTTTCGCGGTTGTTGCTTGCAAGGAATGTTTTGCAGTCGTTCAGCACATCACTGAAATTGAGAAAACACAGGATACAACCGTGTTTAACAACCAGCTCATTATCGAATGCCGTGACACCGTCCAGCCGGATGTCGAGAAAACGAATGCCGTCTTGTAACTGGTCATAAATCCCGAAATTCTGGGTGTGGGCCGCACCATCCCCCGTATTTTTGGTGCCCGAATCGTGGGTGCCCGGAATCGTGTAGCGATCAAGGGTGTATGTGCCCTTTAGATGGCTCATCCAGGAAGGGAACTTCTGAATCCAATTGGTGAGGTATTTGTTATCACTCGTGATGGGGTAATTGTTGGCCTGTTCTTCAGTAAGTATTTGCAGCTTTTGACTGACATTGTCCCAAACAGCGTAATAAATTCCGTTCGGATTGACTGCACTTCGATAGTCTTTTCCATCCGGAGATACATGTAAACGCTTCACACCTAATGTATAGGTGACGCCAAAACTGAGCGTTCCTTCTGTTCCCGGCTTGGCAATATCCTTGTCATTTCCAGCTGTTTGACGCCAGTAGTGTACGTCCCAGATGGTGCAATTGCGAATTCTTAATGTTCCCATAATAGTGGTTTGTGTTTATTATTCATATGTGGCCGCAACATACGCGTTAGCCGAAGACCACACTTTTTTTTGCGGGAAGACTGTTCCCATAATCATTGTTTATCAATTCCTGATTGCCGGCAAATCCGCATGAATCCGAATGTCCTTGAACGCCGATGTCTTCCGCATGGCGACCGTGTCGGCATTCGTGTCGGAGATGAAAACCACCTGCTTTCCGTTGCAGAAACTGTCGTTGTGGATGGTGCATTCGTCTACCGCGAGGGCGTGGCCGTCGGCCGGGATTTCAAAAATGGTGAAGCGGTACTCCGGGAAATCCTTTTTGCCGGCAATGAGCTTGCATTCATTTTCGTTGCAGAGATAATCCAGCTCCTGTTCTTTCAATTGCTCGCCGTTTTCCGGGATGATCCGACCGAGTAAAACCCGGCAAATATTGGAGGCTTCTTCACCCGGTGAAGGATTCGGGAACCAGATGTGCGGGAACGGGTGATGCTCGACGAAAAGGCCTCCTCCGCCCCATTCTTCCATGACATAATCCTGGATGTAGCCCGGGAGATGCGTCACGTACTCCATCCCGAAGATTTCCTTATCGTAGCCCATGTAAAATGATTCTCCGGGCTTGAGCAATTTGGCGCCATAATACGCTGCAATCTTATCAAAGTTCGGATGATCCATACGCACCACCGGAAAATCCAGGAAGGGCGCATTTACGATCAGTGTTCCTGTTGCTCCGAATACATTCGCGGATTTACCGACGCCGGGCAATCCTCCTCCGTCTTTTCCGCTGATCCATTTGGCATTGACGATGGCGCAATGCTCAGGTTCCGGGGCCCGCGTGTTTTTTTTCAATTCCTTCAACTGGTACAACAGGTGTTTTTGCTTGTCTTTAACCGGTTCGTGGGAATGGTAGATCACCGTTTGTTGGAGATCGATCTGAAGACTGACGGTGTCATGCATTCCGATTGGGCCAAAGATAGCATTGGTGGTCATTTGCGGGATTCCCTGCGCGTCGGAACGGATCACGACTCCCGAGTTCAGAAAATCAAAATACTGCTCCAGGGTATTTTTGTCTACCTGTTTCCGGGCATATTGCCATCTTGGTTCCTGCAGAATGCGTTTCTGTTCTTCCGGTGTATAGTGCTTGTTTTTCTTTTTAATCGAGCTCATCTTTCCAGTTTTAATGTGGTAATCGTACTTGCAAAATGCACTTCCGCGGATCCATTTCCACGGTTTTGCATTCGGAACTAAACTAAAGATTGTAACGGGTAAAAAACCACGTATTTATACCTGTTTTTAATGATGCGCGTTGTATTGAAGCCTGTTTAGAAACTTTTCTGCTCGTTCCTTTGCTTGATTCCAACACAAAACTTCCTTATCTTGACATCCACAAAAAACATTCCTATGAAAAAACTCAGTTATACCAAAGAAATTTCCGCGTCGCCTGAGCGCGTTTACGATGCGATGCTCGGCCTCAGCGATAAACACACCTACGAACAATGGACCGCGGCTTTCAACCCGACCTCTTCCTGGGAAGGCGGATGGAGTGAGGGTGATAAGATCCTGTTTGTCGGGATTTCGGAAGACGGCAGCAAAGGCGGAATGGTGGCCCGGATTGCCGAAAATGACCCGGGGAAATATGTGTCCATCGAACATTACGGAATCATGGAAAAAGGTGTGGAAATACTGGAAGGAGAAAAAGTTGACAGTTGGAAGGGCGCGCACGAAAATTACCGTTTTGAACCGACTGCAAACGGAACGCGCGTAACAGCTGAAGTGGATACCGTAGATGAGTACGCTTCCTATTTCGACGAGACCTGGCCAAAGGCGCTGGATGAGTTGAAGAAGATTTGTGAGCAGTAAATCCAATAGCCCGGAACAAATCCATTACGGTGCACATTGTTGCTTGCCTCACTGGCCGGCTGCGTCTTGCGGTCGCTATTAACGCATTCTGTTAACCGCGTACAAATGCTTCCTCGTGTTCAATTGCGTATGATAGCGCCCATTTCACGAAATCATTCAGCGTCACATTCTTCTGTGCAGCAATTAATGCCGATTTCCGGTGCAATTCGGTTGTGACACGGATATTGAAACTTCCCTTATAGGTTTTGTCGGGTATTTTCCCCAAAGCTTCGCACGTTTCCAGGTAATCATCGACCGCTTCTTCGAATGAAGCTTTCAATTCCTGTACACTGGTTCCTTCAAAATTTACCAGGTCATTAATGCCATGGATTGTTCCGAAGAACAATTTGTTTTCCGCATCGTATGCTACCGTTCCGATGTAATCTTTGTATGTGAGCGTATTTTTCATGACTAAATCGGTGGTTTGCAACTAAAATTTAGTTGCAAACATACGTTTTTACCTGAATTTATCAAAAGTTGATTTGAAAAAAGTGATTCATTAGTCTTTTTCACTGAAAATGAGACTGATATTTATTTATCTTCCACAAAAAATCACTATCATGGGAAAATTCGGCGCTGTTGAAATCGGAATCATTCTGTTGATTCCAATTCTTATCTTTTTATTCGGCTTTTGGATCGGGCGTTTATCAGGCAGAAATGCTGCCAACAAAGAATTCCTGAACCGAAAACCGTAAAGCATTACATTGACCGGTAATTTGTATTTTTATCCGACGAACCGTTTCCGCATGAAATACCTATTGCTTTCCGGCTTTTTATTATTGTGCTTTCTGCCGTTGCTTTCCCAGGGAGAATCATTTCAAACGGCTTATGAACAGGAGGTTTTGCTAAACAAAGGTGCGACGCACCTGGAATTGCTCATGGCTATGGGGACCGGCGCTTCGCGCGAACGAACGCAGGCCGTGAAGAAAGACCTGGATGCTTTTATCAGCGAGATCAAGTCGTCTGACATGATGCGCATGCCTGAAGTAAAGTTAATGAAGGAGCTTCACAGGAAGGTACACAAACGTTTTTTGACGGAATACAAGTTCATCACCCCTTTTCACGAGATTTTTGAAACGGGTCAATACAATTGTGTTTCAGCGACGGCTCTCTTTGCGCTGGTACTGGAAGGATTGGACATCCCGTACAATATCCAGGAGCAGCCGACGCATGTTTACATCATGGCTTATCCTGAAACGAAGGCTATTTCGGTGGAAATGACAGCGCTGAAAGATGTTTATTATTTACCGGGCCGAAAAGATGTCACACAAGCCGTCGGTACGCTTCTGGAACTGAATGTCATCACGGAGGAAGATGTCAGAAGGAATGGTGAACAGCAGATTTACCAGGCATTTTACAACACCAATGATGTCATTGATCTCCGTCAGCTGGCCGGCATACAGTACTTTAATGAAGCAATCCTGCGTGCAAACGATGAACAGTTCGAAGATGCGCTGGACATCATTTGTAAAGCAGAAAAGTTGTACGATGTGAAAAAGACCGGGGTTTTTAAGCGGGAAATGCTCACGACATTAATGGCTGACGCGGCGTTCGATTCGATGAAGGACATCAACTACCTGGTCTGCTATGCAAACTTCGAAAAAGCCGACCTGAAAAAAGTTTATTTTCAGTATGCATCCTTTATCCAGGAGCAACTGGTTACTAAAGGCAGGAGAGAACTCGCCGATTCCAGTCATGCGTTTATTACTCAATACATCGTGGATACGTCTTTTGCGAAAAGCCTCAGCTCCATGTATTACCTGGGGGTTTCGGAGTATTTTTCCAATGTATACAACCTGAAAAAGCAGCTTGACTATGCCGAATTGTCCTACAAAAACGATCCGGAAAACATGCCCATCCAGTCATGGCTTGCCACCAGTATCGTCATGAACCTGGTGGATAAGTATGAATCCGACGAACTGATAGTGAAAATGGATCGCTATGTGCAGAAATACCCGTACCTGCAAACGCACAATAAATTCCTTTCGCTCTATTTTTACGCCTGTCGAGAGGTTAGCTATGATTATTACAGCGAAAATGACGGCGAAAATGGCAAAAAGTACTTTGACCTGGCAGTGAAAACCATGAACGCAATAACCGATAAAGAACTGCTGGATCAGGATCAGGTCGGCTGGCTGTATGCGGAAGCGGGTGCTTATTTGCTCCGAAAGCACCGCGACAGAGAAGCCTTGGCAACCCTGGAAGAAGGCCTGAAACTTGCGCCCGATCATGAACGGATCCTCGCGCGGATTGAGATTGCGAAGGAACGGTTAAATAAATGAGTCCCCTCTCGTTCAGCATCTGGTCAGTCATCATTCTCTTCGGGGCCGCGCAGGGATTGCACTGACAACGGTGGCGTATTCTTAGCATTCGGACGATGAAAAAGTGTTTTTGTATTCTGAATTTCAGTATATTGCATTTGTAACACTATTTTCTGAACTATGAAAACAAATTTGGAAGAACTCTTTCCCAACCTCAGGTTGCAATTTTTGCGAATTTTCATAATAACTCTGTTATCAGAGTGTATTTATGCTCAAGGAAATATTCGCATAGCTAATCCGCATCTTTCGGTTTCGCAAAACATTGAAGTTTCCTCTGAAAGCAATATCATTGAGACAATGGAGCTTTTTTCAGAATCGCCCGAGTCCAATTCTTTAAATTCTCAAAATGATGAAGTGATTTCTGAGGCGACATACCTCACTTTAGATACTGCAAAATTGAAAATCATATTGGACACCAAACCAGGTGTAGTTAAATTAAGACTAAAAAGAAATGATGGGAAAAAGGTTGAAATCGAATTATTGAGATATGAAATATTAAGTGAAAGATTTACTTCGGGAATAGTTGAAAGCATGCTTTACAAGCAAATGGACTATCAGCCTGGCTTATACTACAGAGGAGTTGTCGTAGGAGAAGAGAACACAATTGTTGCAATGAGTTTTTTTGAAGAGGAAGTCCAAGGGGTTATTGCCGATGCTCAAGGGAATTGGGTGTTAGGGCCGCTAAAAAACAGTAGTCACTATATATATTATAATGACAAAAACTTAAAGCCTAAATTTCAGTTTGAATGTGGAATTTCTGATGAAGGAAATTTGAATACAGAAAAAGTGACTGCAACTAAATCAATGTGCCCTATTAATGTGTTTTGGGTCGGAGATTTTGATTTCTTTGGAGTTTCGAACTATGATGTCACAACTGCCTTTAATAACATTACCGCCATTTTTAATAATGTGGCAGCTCTATATCAACAAGAGGGAATTGTCGTTTATCTATCTGAAATCTACGTACATACTTCTCCGGATTTTTATGATGAATGGGACTCTTGGAATGCATTCCATTCTTTCGGGTACCAAATTCACCAGGCGCAAAATTTTGATGAGGATTTAGCTATGCTTTTGGCTGTAAATCTAAATGGTAATTCACAAAGTTATGGTGTAATAGATGCGCTTTGTTCAAATTTTGTTCCGCAACAGTCTGGCAAATACGCTTATAGTAGAATAGAAACTTATGCCTATGCTGTCCCCACCTATTCATGGACAATTTATGTGGTCACTCATGAAATGGGACATAATCTCGGATCAAGACACACACATTGGTGTGGTTGGCCTGGAGGTGCAATAGATAATTGTAGTAATGTTGAACCTGATGCATGGGGAAATTTCTGTAATCCTGGGCCTTTTCCTTCTGATGGAGGAACAATTATGAGTTATTGCGCTTTAATGTTGGGGAGCATAAATTTTAATAATGGTTTTGGTTATTATCCTCATCAGGAAATTACTACTGATGTGAATTCCGCATCTACTTGCTTATGCCTTGGTATTGAGGAAAGTAATGCTCTTCTATTCGATGTCTGGCCAAATCCGAGCAATGATTACATTGAAGTTCAGTATTATGGCGGTGATTTTGAGTTGAGGATTTTTAATTATCTGGGGCAAGTAGTGATGGATTGTAAGAATCAAAACAAGGTTGATGTTGCCTTTCTTTCAAAAGGAGTTTACTTAGTTGTGCTATTTAATAATAACAGAATAGGAATAAAGAAATTTATAAAGGAATAGAGATTTAATTACTTCAACGCGTCAATCACTTCCTGTTGCTTGTACTTCTTCGCTTGCGTCAGCAATCGGCTTTTGATGAAATCACCGATAGCAACGGTTTTATCCCGGCGGTCGTCGTAAATAAAGTAATCGTTGTTAATCGTCTCGATCAATGATAAGGCAATGACATTTCCCGCATCAAAATCACCGATTTGGTAATAATAACCGGCCAATTCAGGTGCACGATCACTGGAGAAACCATACGTACTCTCATAATAGGAAAGCTCTTCCCGCACAGAATCGGCTTCTTTTTTTGCGAGGTGCTGCTCAATTTTTGCATGCCGTGCAGCAATATCGGCCAGTCTTTCTTCCTCATCAATCATACGATCGATCCTACGGTATTCATCGCCCAGGAAAGCAGCATCCGGACAGTTTTTATTGAGTGCGGCAGTGATTTCATCTTCCGGCACCTTTCTACCCTCTTCTTTCGTCAGTACGACTTTGCTTTTCGCACATTTCTTCATCGCGAAAAACTGTGTTTCGACTTCTTCAAACCGTTCCCTGATCAGCTTCATGTCTCCCGAGCGAAGTAATGTTACCGCAGCAGTAAATTCAGCATTGTCTTCGGAACATTTACAAAATCCCGCAGCTACTTTCTCGGCGGGTGTTTGAGCGACGAGACCAAACGGTAATAAAACAATGGCGGTGAAGAAGATGGATTTGAGCATAACGTTTAATTTAATTTGAACTAAAGTACTTAAGAATTATCAATTATGAATGATAAAATTATCAAGAGGATTCCTACGTGGCAAATCTTGATAATTCATAATTTTTCAATTCATAATTCTTTTCTAGCGCAACAAACCTCGTTTCCTAAGCCCTACCTGGATTCCTTTCACGTCTTCCGGTAAATCACCTGTAAGCAGCCAGTTGACATCCAATCCATTGCTTCTTGCCGTAAAGGAGAGGCTCCGGCTTTGCCCGATGAGTTTTCCCAATTGTTCCAGGTCTTCGCGGAATTCAACGCGGTAATCTTCGTGCAGCGCCTGGATGAGCGCCAGGACCTTAAAGCACCTCGAAGCAATGTAAATCCCGATTTTATGGGCTTTCATAGTTGGGGCACGGTCAATGCGCGGGATAAAATCCGTTAACGCCCGATTGAGCAGCAATAATGACAAACTCACCTCGCCTACTTTGTCTTTCGTGGTATGCACATGTGCCGAAATTTCTCCGCTCAAACTACGCAATTCCATCATCAAATCACCGGTCCCGAACTTCGGGTTCGAAACAAAGCGCAGACGTTTTTCTAACCTGTCCTCCAGCTCCGACCTTAGTTCCTCAGCCGTTTGCGTGCTCACTAACTCAAAATACAAGCGTTTCGCCAGCGGAATATCCCGTTTCAGCAATCGCAGGATCAGTTTGTCTTTTTCCTTGCCACTTAGTTCGCTCAGCGCATCTTTGAAGTCTTGCTCGAATTTCATATTCTCAAAGCTAGCAAAGAATTCACCATGAAAAATTATCAATTATCAAGTAACGGCCTTGATAATTGATAATTTCCTCATTTATAATTCAAAAAAACGTTTATTCTTTTACGACTCTCGCAATGGCATTCCCCGCGCGGAGCGTATACATCCCATTCGCAAGTCCACTGATATTCAGCTCCCCGTTTGGACCGGTTGTCATCAGGACGATTTTCCCCAAAGCGTCAATCACTTCTACCTGTGTTCCCTGCGGAAGGTCAAGCTGCACGAAATCAGTAGCCGGGTTAGGTGAAATCCTGAATTCATCCGGTTTGTTTTCAGTCAAGCCAAGCGATCCGGCGCACTGGAAGGTTTCCGTGCAAAACAGATCATTGACTGGGTTGATATGGGTAAATTGCGGCGTCATGGTAAAACAGGAAAAGGTTACGGGAACCGGGGCTTGCGCGCTCACCGCCCGACGGATAACGGGTTCCTCATACGTATTGTCGAGCGTCTCGTCTACTCCACCGCAATAACCGGCATTCGAAGGAATATGCGCGTAAAGGTCAGACGGCCAGCCTACCGCAGTGCCAATCATATAGCCGCAATCGAAGCGTTCCATGACTGCGGCGCCACCCAATGAATTGGACTCCGTATGTGCATAATGGTTGGTGATCACTCCCGATGGACTCATTTTGAAAACGTCGCCGTAAATATTCCCCTCCGTCGTGAAGTAAACGCCGCCTTCGTAGCTCGCACAGATCAGGCCGAGATCACCGATAATGTTTTTGGTCCAGATGGTATTGAACTGGTTATCCAGCTTCATGATGCAATCTACGCCGGCTGAAGCGCGGAATCGCCCGTAAATGGTGTTTTCGTCGTAAAAATCGATGTGCGTGAGGTGATAAGGCTCGAAGAGGAACATATTCGAATCAATCACATGGGTGTACTGCTGCGAAAGGTTTCCGTTCAGGTCGAGCTTTGCAATGTACGGATACGAAGGTTCAGGCGAATAACCGTCGCTGAAATAACCGCCTACGAGTATGGAACCGTTGTGAACTTTGGCATCATTGAACGCAAAATGCTGGTAGCCGGGAAATTTGTAAGTTTTTGACCATTGGTAAATCCCGCTGCTGTTGAGCTTTACCAATACCGCCTCGCAGGAATCGGTAGAAACCGGTGTTTCCTTGTTGCCGGTCAGGTAAAATTCATTGTTGATCGCCATGATCTTCGTGAATTTATAGCCGTTCGGGTTGAAACCGTAGGAAAATTGTACGTCACCGGTGGAACTAAGCTGTGTTACGAGGTTGTAACCACCTGTATAATAAGCAATTGTGAACGTGTTATCGTCTTGTACCACACCTTCGAACCACATAAAATGTGCTGCCGAAACAGGTGATTCTTTCGCCCAGATGATTTCTCCCTTGCGATCGATGTAGCGAACGGCAAAGCTGTTGATCCCGCAGCCCGGGTGGATGGAAATGGTGTAAAAAGTGGAGTCCTTACACGGATAGATGCCGTAAACATCGTCGTCAAAATTGCGGATGTATTTCTGTGGCTGGGCCAGCAATGTGCCCGAAAAAAGGCTGGCAAAAAGCAGTAAAATGTGGATGCGTTTCATAAGTTCTATGTTAGTGTGTTCCAAAAAGTAAGATTGCTTTGATAGACTTTCTTTTGGTTGAATAGTTGCATCCTGCGAATGTTGAATACTTAGTTTTGACTATTGAATTGGGGCTGAAGTGATTGAAAAGACTGGTGTAAACAGGGGATTGAAAATGTAAAATTGAAAATTGAAAAGGGATGTTCAAGGTGGCTTCTTTTCAATTTTCAATTTTACATTTACATTAAATCACGCTAGTTCTGTCACAAACTGCTCCTTCGGTTTTCGCACTTTTTTCATGTTTACCAACCAGTCATTCGACTCATCGCGGTAGCCGATCGGCAGGATCACGGTGCTTTTTAGTCCAAGTTCTTTTAAGCCGAGTATTTTATCCATTTCCTCCGGGATAAAACCTTCCATCGGCGTGGCGTCAACCTGTTGTTCAGCTGCAGCGGCTATGGCCATGCTGAAAGCGATATAGGTTTGCTTGGCCGCATGCGTGGCATGCCATTCGTGTCCGAGTGGCTCATACAGTCCCCAGAGCATATTTTTGTAATCATCCATCGCGCCGGCGGGCAACCCTCTTTCAGCCACGATCATGTCAAATACATTTCCAATGCGCTCGGCTGAATAATGATCCCATGAAGCAAATACCAGCAAATGTGAACAATCGGTGATCTGGCTTTGATCCCAGGAAAATTTGCGGATCTGCTCCAGTAACGCTCTGTCGCTGATCACGAAGACCTGGTAAGGCTGAAATCCCGAGGAAGATGGTGCCATACGTGCCGCTTCGAGAATGTAGTCCAGTTTTTCGGGTGGAACAGTGTTTCCGTTCATTTTTTTTGTGGCGTAACGCCAATTCAGTGCTTCCAATAATTTCATGTCTGTCTGTTTTAAAAAAGTTTGTATGGCAAAATTATCCTCTGTTTGTTACTTTTGGTAACTTTGTTACGGAAAGTAACAGTGACAAATAAGTAACCAACTGACATTTCATGGAAAAACAAGAGCAACCAACTGAAAAAGAGTGCAATCAGACTATTTTGGCTATTCATGACGTCATGGACATCCTGAACGGAAAATGGAAAATCTCGATCATTGCCTGTCTTTGTTTCGAAAAAATGCGCTATTCCGACCTGCTTCGCCATGTGAAAGGTGTTTCGGGAAAAATGCTCAGCCGCGACCTGAAGGAACTGGAAGTAAACGGCCTGATCAAACGGACTGTACTTGACACGCAACCGGTTACGGTAGAATACCAGATCACGGAATACGGCAACACGCTAAAGGAAGTCACCAAAGTTATCGCAGATTGGGGACTCGCCCACCGCAAACGCATCATCGCTGAGATAAATAAGAATTGAAAAGAAGTGATCAAACGAGGCTGATCGATAAGAACAAGCGTTAGCGCAGTTCCCTTTTCAATTTTATATTTTCAATTATATTTAGGCCTCTAAATCAAAACACATGTTTGCAGAACTCCTTAACGAAACCAACGAGAATGTGACCATCGCATTCGATACCACCGACCTTGAAAAAATTTACCGTGGAATTTCAGATCAAATGCACCGCGACGGTTACCGCACGGTGGCGGAACATGGTGATACGGTGACGTACGAGCGCGGAACACTTACCGGGCGTATTTTCCTGGGCGCCTTCTACAAATACTTTAAGTGGGATGTTAGCGTAGTGGAGAGATCAGGACGCGTAATCGTTTCCATTAACAAACAAGCTTCAGGCATGTGGGGCGGACTCATTGGTGTGAGCCAGGTGAAAAACGAGCTGTGGCGACTGAAAAGTATGCTGATGAGCTGGAATTAACAGTAGTTTCTTAAGTTTTCTGAGTTTTTAAGTTTACAATTTAGTTGAGCACTAGCCCGGGCTAGTTATGCGGTAAGAGAACCGTTGGATGAATTCGCTTTCTTTTTTGAGATTTTCCATAGAATCTAAAAAAAGCTGGCTCAAAATCTTGTCTTGCTTGGCAAGAACACTAAGTTGTTTTTCTAAATCCTCGTATAATTCCCCTGGTTTAAGACGATCTTGACGGACTAAAGTAATTAAGGCACTTCCACTGTCCTTATTAAAAAGTTCAAAAGCTTCCCGCTTGAACTTACCAGTAAACAATGCTGTCAGAAATAGTTGCATCACCATTTTTTCTTTACTATATATGATGCTGTTATCGTGCGTTTTCACGATCCGGTAAATATTGATATATCGCTTGATCGTTCGCGGATTCGAACCGACAAGGCATGAAAGCAGTTGCAAGTATTCCTTCTCTTCTGACGTGATCAGCACGCTCTCTGGAGCGACTGTCACCACTTCCGGTTCTTTTGATTTCATATCCTCTGCTTCAACGGAAGAAACTTCGGGTGTGGAGAACGCCATTTTTTCATACGATATTTTCGGTTCCGAAATAACATTTTTTGCGAACAGGTCGACATCTATCGGATACGATTCCGGTTTTGGATCAGCTTTCACAGGTTCTTTCGAATCAGGGGCTTTGTAGGTAACCGCCGGACCAACCACCGGAATCAAATCATCGATCAGCTTCAAAACACCTTTGGTGTCCGGCACCGGCAAATGGAACGGGATCTGGAAGATTTTTTCCAGGTATTCGCGCGGTTCGATCTTGTGAAAATGATTGATAATCACGTTGTTGTTAATACCTCGATAACGATCCAGTTGCCTGTTGATCAACGCATTGTGCACACTTCGTTCATCCACTCCTACAATTACGATAAACAGCGGGAACGCCATCAGCAGGTGAACAGCTTCGAGTACTTCCATGACTTTTTCATCGGAACAGCGGTCAAGATCATCAATATACAGAATGATTCGCTCGAGCTTTCTGTTCGACTCAAACGACTCGGTAATGATGGCTTTATCGGTTTCGATCGACTCCTGTCGCTCCTGCTCTTTCGCAGATGGCATGGGCATTTTCGGCTTATTGAGATCGGAAAATAACTCACTCAGTGTTTCAAAATCTTTCCGGATAGTAGTAATGATTCCCAAATGTTTCTGGTAAGCATCCTGTTCGTGTTTCGATGAAATGAAATTAGTGATCGCCAACTGCGTGATATCCGATGTTTTGGAATATTCCTCATCAATGCTCGTTTCGATTTCACCGATGAGGGCATCTACTTCTTTCAAATCCGATTGCAATTGTATAAGGGCAGGATCATTGGTTTCGCCGGAAAGGTCGTTGATGTAATCTTTCACTTTTTTAACCGTAGATCTTTTAGAAACCAAAAACTTGGCAACCCATCCGAAAACGGGAAGTATCGGCGCGGCAATTCCTGCGAATATAGATTGAAGGAAATTAGCCAGTCTTGTTTTCTCATAATAAGCAGCCAATCCTTGGGCGCCGAACTTCACCAACAGAACCAATACCGTAGCCCCAATAAGCTGCAGCAGTACTTTATTGGAATTCGCTCTTAGGTACGTAACAAAGCTCACGCTGCTTTTTACAAACTTCTCAATATTCGACGGCGTGAGCAGCTTGATTTCCTCTTCGTGCAAACCGGCACTTTTCAGGAATTTCTTCACCGATTCGTCGTATCCCCGTAACTGGAAGTGTCTCAGGATCTTGTTGTCGCGTTCCTTTTCCAACTTTTCTTTCAAATGCACCAGCTGGGTTTTCTTCTCCTTGAAATGATTCAGATCGTTGTTCAGGACTTCCAATCGCTTGGTAATCTTGACCTGGACCTTGAACTTTTCAATCGAACCTTTGGTGTTGTTGGTGATGTACTCGTTGAGTTTTTCAAACAAACTGTGCGTCAAACCTGCCCAAAGGTTCGCATCCAGGTACGACCATGCATTCAGCGTAATGTGCGCAATTCCCGAATGGAACAGCGCTTTATCCGGATCTTTTTGGGCGCTTTCGGTTTCTTTTCCGGAGACAATAAATCCCTGGTAAATCGACAATTCGCGCGCACGTTTTTCGATCTGCCGCATGAAAAAGCTTTTTCCGCTTCCCCACGTCCCGAACAGCGCAATGGCCAGGGGCGGCTGCAGTTCTTTCAACGTTACCAGGGCCGCCAAAGACTGGGCTTCCTTGTCGAAATCCAATGAATCTTTGTCACCACCATCGTAAGAAATGGACGTAGCACGCGTGCGATTGTTCTCTCTGCCGGAAGTGTCAAAAGCATTTGTGAACGCTTTCAATCCTTCACCAAGCTCTTCAACATCATTCTCATTCTCATTCTCATTCTCATTCAGTTCCTCCTTCCCTGCCTTGGTCATAGTCACCTTTACGGCCCTAGTGGTTTTAGCAGATCTGCCAGAACGACCTTTTTTTAACGGCTTTTCCGGATCGTACAGATTCTCATCACCAGGCTCATTCCTCAAATGTTCAGGCAAGCGTGCCTTTAGCACTTCCACCAAAGAAGGGTCAAAATGAGATGAAACGGAAATAATCACCTCAGCTGGAGACAGGTCTTTATAAATGGCCGAAAGTGCTTCTATAGTAGTGTCAAAACTTTCTTCTTCTTCCAATCCGCCTGCCCCGGTTCCCATAAGTGGGATCCATAAGCGTTGTTTCCAAAGATATCGATCCAAAGCCCTAAACGATTTACTTAGATTCTTCGCAAGATTTGTTTTAGTTAACTCCTTAGAAACAGTGACAATAAAAACAATAGGTTTAAGATCTGAATCTTTAATCCAAACAAATCCTGGGCGCAATGATTCCGCATTTGGCAAAGAACTCCCATGATACCCCAGTTCTGACATCACATACTGGTTCAGGTTCCCCTTAAAACCCATATCATCAATGGACGTAAAAGCAATATCGGCTTCTTTCGGCGAGCGGCCTCTTTCAATAGTGATCTTCATGCGGTTTGTTGTAATAGTGAGTAAGTTTCGTGAGTTTTGAGTTGGTTAAGTTAATCACTCTTGATCAAACTCACCAAATCTATGTAATGAAACCCCGGAATGACGTTCGCTTCTCCGCCACAAACGTCATTCTCATTCTCATTCTCATTCTCATTCTGTTTCCCGTAAGTCCTGAATACTTTTTCGCCTAATTCGAATTTTAACGGTTGCTGAAAGATCGGCCCGTCGTAGACAAACGTATGGAATTCGCCGTTCTCGCCGCAAGGATCTACGTCAGGTGGTAAATCGTTGAGAAAATCGCGGTCAATGGTCCGGCCGACAAAGGATTCGTCGAGCTTATCGGCCTGTGTGCAAACGACCACCGTTTTAAATCCAAGGTCGATAAACGTTTCGATCAATTCACGGGTATCGCGTTTCCAGAGCGGGAAAATCGCCTCCACTCCTATTTCCGAAAGCTTGTTCTCGCGGTATTGACGTAAATCTTCGAGAAAGATGTCACCAAATGCACAATGACGGATTCCCTGGTCGAGCAGTGGCTGCAAGCCTTTGTTCATGGCTGTTTCGTAGTCGCTCATGTTCGGACTGTCGGGCAGTAAAATCTCCTGTACCGGAATACCGATCTGCTTTGCCTGTTCATGCAATAACTCCCGCCGAACGCCGTGCATGGAAATACGTTGATGCTCCTCGTTGACGGTTGTCACGAGCGCTTTGATATCAAAATCAGGGTTTTGTAGCAGGTAATACAGCGCGAGCGAGCTGTCTTTTCCTCCGCTCCAGTTGAAATAAGCCGGGATCATACGTTCTCCCACGCATCATTCAAAAACGCAACGATCTTTCGGGCTGTCGTGTTGAAATAACGTTTGGTACGGTACCCGCCGATCCACGTAATTCCGCGCACGGCATTGGTCAGGAACACTTCGTCGGCAACCAGCAGGTTGGACGGCAAAATCGGGCATTCGTAAACTTTTAAACCGTTTTTCAGCGCCAGGTTGATGACCTGCATGCGCATCGTTCCGGCCAGGCAGCCATCAGCAAGACTTGGAGTATACAGTACGCCGTTGCTTACCACAAAAATATTGCTGTGCGAGCTTTCAAGGATCTGCCCTTTTTCATTGATCAGCAACATGTCGTCTAACCCTTTCTCACGGGCAGAAATAGCTGCAAGCACATAAATGATCCCGTTTTTGGTCTTGAAATTGGAAAGCGGCGTCTTCGTTTTTTTGATGTCCTGGTACAGGTCCACTTCCAATCCTTTGGCATTCAAACCAAAGAGGTTGTTTTCGAGTGGGTACACTTCTATGAAATAACTAACTTCATTTATATCAGGAAGATAAGTACCTCCACCTAAACGGTCAATTGACAACCGGACACGTCCACCCTCTTCAATTTTCGAAAGCTTGATCAATTCTGCAATATGTCCCTCGAAAAACTCGGGTGTGTAAAAGCTTGGGAAACGCATTTTCATCACTTTCGCACCTTCTACCAGCCGGTTAAAATGCTGCTCTATGTTCAACACCTTTCCGTTCAGGATCCGCAGGCTTTCAAAAAGCCCGTCACCATACGTGTAGCCACGGTTTCCGGCCATAATGGAAGGCCCGGTATTGCTGATGATTTTGCCGTTGTTGTTGACGAATAATTCTTGCTGGTCCATCAAAATAAGGTGTTGAATGCGTTTTTCACTCCTTCAATATTAGTAATTAAAATGAACACTATCCCGAAAAGTGCACCGCTAATATGGGCATCGTGTGCAATATTACCCTTACCGTTTTTATCCGCCCAGAATTCAAATCCGAGGTAGAGCACCCCAAAAAGGATTGCCGGCATTGGAATTATGAAAAATGTGATCGTTTCTTTCGGGAACAGTACAATAAATGCAAATAAAACAGCCGATACTGCTCCGGATGCTCCAAGGCTGCGATAAAACTCGTGATCTTTGTGCCGTCCGTATTGAATCATCGTAGCAAAGAAGCTTGCGAGAATGAAAAAGCCAATAAAAACGAGGCTTCCAACCATAAAACCATACTTTAAAAGGAAAATAGCTTCTAAATTTCTTCCGAAAAAGAAAAACGTGATCATGTTGAAAATCAGGTGCATCGGATCGGCATGCAGGAAAACGTGGCTGAAAATACGGTAGTACTCGCGGTAGTGTTTTACGTTGTAGGGCTTGTACAGGTATTTGTCGCGGAAATAATCGTCGCTAAAGCCTTTTAATGAGAAGAGTACAGTGATTCCTATGATGACGTACGTAATAAAAAAATGATCCATAAAGCCGCGGATTTAACTGTATATTTACCACAAAATTGGTCATTTTCAACGAATGAAAACACAAACCTTATTACTTCTCACCTGTATTTACCTGCTTTTGACGGCGTGTAACTCTGAAATCCCGGAAACCGATCCGATTTTCGATAATAAAACACCCCTCAAAAAACGCATCCAGCTGGCTTTGGACAAATCGTTCCTGGGCGAGTTGGGAATCGATGATGAAAATGCCGAACGAATTACCGAATTTTATAAGTCGCGTGGTTACAAGCCTGTTTGGGCAAATGATTCCACGTTGACCGATCTCGGCGAAAAAATGGATACCATTCTCAGCAAACCGAATTGCATCGGAATTCCGAACGGACGCTGGAAATTGAATGCCAAAAAACAGCAAGAAATCATCGCTCAGGAATTGTTGCTGACAGCGAAACTGGGGTTTGCAGCCAACGACCTTCATAACGGTTTGCTCGATACGGCCAAGCATGAAATGAAGCCGCTGGTGTGGTCGCGGTTAAACAACTGGGACAAGCAGCTTGATACTGTTTCCGATTGGGGACAATGGTTTGCTTCCATGGGCGATTTCCGCATCGATTACAAGCAGCTGGCAGTCGGATTGTTTGATTTTGCCTATAACCGCTCGTTTTCCGACCAGCAATTTGACCTGCCGACCATGAAAGAAGATTCAGCGCGTTGCTATAGCCTGGCCAAAGAATCACTGATTGACAAAGGTTACCTCGAGAAAGACGCGCATGACACAGTCTTTTTAAATGCCCTTGAAACTTTCCAGGTCGATAACGGACTGAAACCCGATGCCGTTATTGGGAATTATACCCGGAAAGCATTGGAAGAATCGGCCCAAACGAAAGTTGACCGCGTAATCCTTTCCATGGAACGCTGGCGCTGGCGCACGAAATTCCCGGATCGTTACGTCTGGATCAACATCCCGGAGTACATGCTGCGCCTGTACTATAACGACTCCCTGTTGTCGCAGCACCGCGTTGTCGTTGGGAAAATCGATACCAAAACACCGCAGTTGGAATCCAAGATCACGAGTGTGATTTCCTACCCGTACTGGACTGTTCCCTACTCCATTACCAGCAAGGAAATTTTGCCGGCGCTGAAAAACAACCCGGGCTACCTGGCGAAAAACCACTACAAGCTTTTTAAAGGCGATGTGGAAATTGACCCGTATTCGGTGAACTGGAAAAAAATCCCGAAAAACACCTTCCCGTATAAAGTGCGGCAGGAACCGGGAACCTGGAACTCGCTCGGAGTCATTAAGTTCGAGTTCTCCAACCCGTTTGGAGTATACGTTCACGACACGCCTTCCAAAGGATTGTTCGGCACCGATGTCCGCTCCTATTCGCACGGTTGTATTCGCTGCAACCTACCCGATTCACTGGCGCGTTTCATTTTACGCCGCGACGATCAGCGCATTACCACCGACTCGCTCGATTCGATGATCTACAAAGAACAGCACCGTACGATCCGTCTCAAGCATTCCGTTCCGATCAAGGTCGATTACATCACTGTGGCCTGCTCTCCGGAAGGAAAACTGACGTTTCACCCGGATATTTACGGACGGGATTCGGTGTACCTCAAGTGGTTCGCGAAAAACTGATTTGAATTGAATTATCAATTATGAGTTGAAAAAATTATCAAGTGGCTCCTCTTGATAATTCTTCAATTGATAATTATTCCAGAGTTGTAGAAACCTTGCTAACTTTGTTCCACTAAAACGATTCTATGTCAGTCATCATTGCACCCTCCATTCTTTCCTGCGATTTCGGTAACCTCGAGCGCGACTTCCAACTTATCAATCGCTCACAAGCCGATTGGTTCCATGTGGACGTGATGGACGGTGTGTTCGTTCCCAATATTTCCTTCGGTTTCCCGATCATTGAAGCATTGAAAAAGGTCGCTGAAAAGCCGTTGGACGTGCATATCATGATCACAAATCCTGACCGGTACATTGAGCAATTCGCCAAATCAGGTGCAGATATCCTTACTGTTCATTACGAAGCCTGTACACATTTGCACCGCACGATCGCAGCAATCAAGGAAGCCGGTATGAAAGCCGGGGTGGCGCTGAATCCGCATACACCGGTAAATGTCCTGGAAAACGTGATCGCCGATTTGGATTTGGTATTGATCATGTCGGTAAACCCGGGATTCGGTGGACAGAAATTCATTCCGCAAGCTATTGAAAAAGTACGTCAAACGAAAGCAATGATCAAGGCGTCCGGTTCTTCGGCGTTGGTTGAAGTAGATGGTGGCGTGAACACTGCGACCGGAGCAGAATTGGTGGCAGCCGGAGCCGATGCGCTGGTTGCGGGAAGTTTTGTCTTCAACAATCCTGATCCGACGACCGTTATTGCTTCCCTGAAAGCGTTGTAACTTCTTTCGGATGTTCCAGGTATTCTTTGTTGAAAAACTACAGCGCGATTTGTCGCTGAACCTGCAATGGGCTGATTTCCTGGAAACCAAAGAAGATGAGTTGACTGACGAGATCCGTTCGGCTGCATCGAAAATCATCAACAGCCATCATATCTGGAATTGCCGTTTGCGAAAGCTGGTCCCTGAATCCGATTTGCATGACCTCATGCCGCAAATCCACTGGAAACAGTTGCTTCGGGCCAATTCCCGCGAAACAATGTTATTTCTCGATGATTTCTCTTCCGAAGAAAAAATCCGCTTCCATGATTCCGAAGGCGTTCAACTCGAACAGCTTTCCGTTGACCTGATGTTTCAATTATTACAGGATAACAGCTTTTACCGCGGACAGCTGGCGCTTTTATGCGAAAAACAAGGGTGGAATTTTGTGAGCTGGCTGGTTATCAGTTAAGGAGTTTTCAGTTGCCCGTTAAGGATGTTAACAGTCTGGTAGTGATCAGTTAGAACCCAACTGAAAACTGACAACTACTTCTTGAGAACAGTCTTCACAAGCTTCCCGTTCTCATAAAACCGTATACGTTGCGCACGCATCATTTCATCGAACAGGTATTCGCGGCCGTCGGTGAATTGTCCTTTTTCAAAATGCCCGAGCTGAAAGACCTGGTGATTGTAATCCACGCAAAATTCACCTGTTTGTTCAAAATGAATACTGTTTTTAGGCCCTTCGAGCGAATCAGGGACATGTTCTTCAAACTTTTGGTCAATGATGAAAATCGAAATGGAGTCCATTTCCCCTTTTTCGATGCGCTGTAATTTGTACGTGGTATTGCACAAGCTGTCGAAAAGCTCTGCTTCTTTCAACGAACCGGTTTCATCGTATTCGAAATAATCACTCATGGTACGACAGTGGCCCACAACCGGCTTTCGCTTCAGCTGGCCATTGGAATGGTAAGCGTAATTGTAAAACTGGTCGCGAACAGAAGTCTTGGTTTTCTTATCGATCCGGAAGAGCATAACTGCCTTGAGCTGGGAAGCGGCGCCATAACGATACCAAAGCCCTACGCGTTGATTATCAATAAAATCACCTTCTTCTAATATTTCGGATGACGAAACGCCGGAATTGGGAAAATCGCCCCCAAAGAAGACCCAATGGCCTTGTTTCAAACCAAGCGAATCCGTAACGTTGATTGTGTCTTTCTGACCAAATAATCCGAATGAGAACAACAATGGTAGTAGTAAAACTGCTTTCATTGAGACGTTAATTAAACGAGCGCGTGAATTTACGCATAACCTGAGGATTGGTTTCTTCGAATTAACAAAATGTGGTTTTAGTCGATCAAATAACTGATTTCAAGCAACATCTGATGTTTTTCATGGTCGTTTGCACAATCTTGTTCATGATTTTTATCGTTGAAATTCGGGAAACTTTCCGCCTCACGCTTTTGCAGTTCGAATAAATGACTACTTTTGCGGCTGGGGTAAGTCTTCTACGACCAGCTCCCTCTGACTCCTCCAGGACGGGAACGTAGCAAAGGTAAGAGGTTGTAGCGGTGCGATAGAAGTAGCTTACCCCTCTTTTTTTTGACTTTTTTGTGGTCGAAATTTCACCCGTGATTCCGCAATTTTGCAACATTGCAAAAATGCAATTTTGTGATTTCGCAATATTACGAAGAGCTCCCGTAGTTGCTGAGATTCAGCGAATTTTGGAACCATTATTCCCCTCCCCACAACACCTCTGTTCACATAAAACTCAACCCCGTTTATGGAAAATCGGTTCACCTTGCATCCCTAACCAAAATAAACTGCCATGCGAACATTATTCCTCTCCCTTTTGCTCCTGGTTACAGGCTTTTCTTTCGGTCAAACCGGAACCATTCAGGGTGTCTGTATTGATAAAACGACCAACGAAACATTGCCGTTTATTACAGTCATACTACTCGATGCGCAAAAGAACATTGTAATGGGAACCCAAACAGATCTCGATGGCCTCTACAAGTTTTCGTCCGTAAATCCGGGGGCGTATTACATCAAAGTTAAAACCGTCGGTTACCTGGAAACCAATACTCAGGTCGATGTAAAACCAGGCGAAACTACAATTGTTAACCTGGTCTTACAGGAAGATTTTAAAGTATTAGAGGAGATTGTCCTTCTTTCCACTACACAACATTCCGTCGGACGCATGCGAAAACAAAAACCGGTGGAGCATAACACTGAATCATACGACGAATTTGATGAAAACCCTTTCAAAATGGTGACCAATGCACCCTTATCTACGTTCAGCATCGATGTCGACAAAGCTTCTTACAGCAACGTAAGGCGCTTCATCAACCAGGGAACATTGCCGCCGAAAGATGCCGTCCGGATTGAGGAAATGATCAATTATTTCCCGTACGATTATGCAGTACCCCAGGATGACAAACCGGTTGCTTTCCATACCGCTTACACGACTTGTCCTTGGAATATGGAGCATCAGCTGTTCACAATCGGTATGCAGGGAAAAAGAATCGATATGCAGCAGGCGCCGGCCGGTAATCTGGTGTTCCTGATCGATGTGTCGGGTTCCATGCAAAGTCCGGATAAGCTCGATTTGTTGAAGCATGGACTTTACTTGTTAGTCGACCAGCTGCGCGGAGAAGACCGTGTATCCATTGTGGTTTACGCTGGTTCGGAAGGAATTGTGCTGGAACCAACCAGCGGTGCTGATAAAACAACAATCAAGGGATCGATTGAACGGTTGACAGCCGGTGGTTCTACAGCCGGAGCAGCCGGGATTGAACTCGCATATCAGCTGGCAGAAGAAAATTTTGTGGTAGGTGCCAACAACCGGGTGATTCTCGCTACCGACGGCGATTTTAATGTCGGCATCTCTGATGATGGCGCATTGATTCGCCTGATCGAAGAAAAACGAAAAACCGGTGTTTTTCTCTCGGTTTTAGGATTCGGTACTGGCAACCTGAAAGACAGCAAGATGGAAAAACTGGCCGATCACGGAAACGGGAATTATTCCTATATCGATAACATCCTGGAGGCTAAAAAAGTATTGGTGGAAGAAATGGGCGGTACTTTGGTTACGTTGGCGAAAGATGTCAAACTGCAGCTGGAATTCAACCCGGAATATGTAAAGGCGTATCGATTAATTGGTTATGAAAACCGAATGCTTGAAGACGAAGATTTCAACAACGACGAAAAAGATGCGGGTGACCTGGGAGCCGGGCAAACCGTTACTGCGATCTATGAAATCATTCCGGCCGGTTCTTCTGAAGTCATTCCAACGGTAGATTCACTGAAATACCAGCAAATGAAACCGAAAACAACCGTAACCGGAAAAGCCAACAACGAACTGCTGACGGTTAAATTGCGGTACAAATCACCTTCGGGAATCAAGTCGAACCTGCTGGAGCTTCCTGTTTTGAACACTTTGATACCGTTTGAGCAGGCTTCCGCCAATCACCAATTTGCGATTTCCGTTGCCGCTTTTGGCATGCTCCTCCGCGACTCGGAATACAAAGGAACGGCTTCATTCGACATGGTGCTTAACCTTGCCAGGGCTGCCATCGGCGACAATCCGGACCAATATCGCGCTGAATTCCTGGAATTAGTGACGACATCCTCCGATTTGGCACATTAACATCCCGACTGTTTCTTCCTTCCTCATAGTTTAAGTAAACAACAGTAACGCCCTGTTCCATCGGGGCGGTTTTTTTGTCCTGTAATGAGAGTCTTCATTTTTCACCACATAGGGACATAGGACACATAGGCTGTTTAATATTATTTCTTAAATTAAAGTAAGAAACACTCATTTATGGAAACGATCACCAAAACAAAATTAGACCAACTCACTTACGCAATTATCGGAGCTGCGATTGATGTTCATGAAAGACTTGGACCAGGTTTGCTGGAAAGTATTTATCATGAATGCCTGAAAATCGAGTTAACAATCCGGGAAATTTCGTTTCAAACAGAAATGGTTGTGCCCGTTTGGTATGAAGGAAAACGGCTTGAAACTACTCTAAGGTGCGATTTATTTGTAGAGGATTGTATTGTCGTCGAACTGAAATCGGTAAGTAAAATGGAACCGATTTTTGACGCTCAGTTAATGACTTATATGAAGCTGTTAAACGTACCAAAGGGTATTTTAATCAATTTCAATTGTATGAACATATTTCGTGAGGGGCAAAAGACAATTGTAAATAAGTTATTTCGTGATCTTGCCGAGTAACGCGATTCACTATGTGCCCTATGTCCCTATGTGGTGGAAAAGGCAGAGATGAATTCGCAGAGACGCTATGCCAACACTTCAAAAAGTGACACCGGGACATTTGAAATTGTGGATAAATCAGGGAAACTTTGGGTTGCTCTGCAACTTACTAAACCGATTCTAGCCTTACTTTTGCCAAAACTTTTTTTTGCATTATGAAATTCTTCATCGATACAGCAAACCTCAAAGATATCCGCGAAGCCAACGATCTTGGTATTTTGGACGGCGTTACCACCAACCCATCGTTAATGGCCAAAGAAGGCATCACGGGACAGAACAACATCCTGAAACATTATGTCGACATCTGTAACATCGTAGACGGACCGGTAAGTGCCGAAGTAATCGCAACCGATTTCGAAGGAATGGTGCGCGAAGGTGAAGCGCTGGCGGAACTGCACAGGAACATTGTCGTGAAAATCCCGATGATCCCGGAAGGAATCAAGGCCATCAAATACTTCGCTGCGAAAGGTATCAAAACCAACTGCACGCTTATTTTCAGCGCCGGACAGGCATTATTGGCCGCAAAAGCAGGAGCTACATTTATTTCGCCGTTCGTTGGACGTTTGGACGATGTTTCCACCAACGGAATCGACCTGATTGCTCAGATTCGCCTGATCTTCGATAACTACGGTTTCGAGACGGAAATCCTGGCAGCCTCTGTTCGTCACCCGATGCACATTATCCAGTGCGCTGAAATCGGGGCCGACGTCATGACCGGTCCGCTGAACGCGATCCTGGCATTAGCGAAACACCCGCTTACCGACAATGGTTTGGCGCAATTCCTCGCCGATCACGCAAAAGGAAACAAGTAGTCTTTTCCACAAAACTGAATAGAAAGCATCCGCCATTGGCTGGTGCTTTTTTGTTCCCGCACATGGGGAATTGTATTTTCATCGGCTTAAAATGTAGGTTTGACTGATTAAACTGTTCTTTAGACGATGTGAGTGGTTCATTTATCAAAATGAACAAGCGGATCTTGTCAAAACTGCTACTTTTGTTGAAATTTATCACCTTGATGAAGGCCTTTTTATTCGTAGTAATGTTCTTGTTTTCTGCACTTTCTGCGAGTGCACACGAGTACTTTTTTGCATTTGCGGAAGTGGCTTACAATACCGGTAAAGGTGTATTTGAAATCACGATTGAAGCTTCGGCGCACGACGTGGAAGATGTATTGAATGAATCCGGGATTGAAATCAAAGAACTGGAAGATCATTATACCGATTCGGTAATGCTGGGTAAAATCGAAGGGTTCCTGAATAAAGGATTTATTCTTACAACCGGCAGTAACGCCGCGAACCTGAAATTGGAAGGAATGGAAGTCTTCGCCAACGGATTGGTGTTTTTCTACCTGTCATCCGAACCGATTGTCTTAGGTGAGTCGGTAGATATTCGGTTCGATTTGCTGATGGATATACTGCCCAAACAACAGAATAAAATCACGCTGGATGTCCGGCAACAAAAATACACGGCGGTGTTCGTGGAAAACAAACGAACCTCAACGATCAAATTCGACGAAAAATGAAACGATTCTTATTTTCCGCAATTTTATTGGCTTTCAGCCCGACAGCTTTTGCACAGACAAAATTTGCACAGCTGGATATGGAACTCCCTACTCCGAATGAATACAGGAATGCAGCCGGCGGTCCCGGCCACAGCTATTACCAGCAAAAGGCCGATTACAAAATGTCGATCACGCTCGATGATGAAAAGCAAATCGTTCGTGGTGAGGAAGTGATCACCTACACCAATAATTCGCCGGATGTATTGGAATACCTGTGGCTGCAACTGGATCAGAACATTTACAAACCTGATGCAGAGTCGAATTTCATCGAAGTGCAGAAAATGGAAGATTTTAAGTCGATCCGGGATGTCGAAAACCACCTTTTTGTATTCGAAGGCGGTTACAACATCGAATCGGTATCGGCTGTGAACGGCGAGAAAATGAAATACGCAATCAACCATACCATGATGCGTATCGATCCGGCAAAACCATTGGGGCCGAAACAAAGCATTTCATTCAAAATCAAGTGGTGGTATAACATCAATGATCGCATGAAAGTGGGCGGACGATCAGGCTACGAGTTCTTTGAAAAAGAAGGCAATTACCTTTACACGATCGCGCAGTTCTTCCCACGCATGTGCGTTTACAGCGATGTGGAAGGCTGGCAGAATAAGCAATATTTAGGACGTGGTGAATTTGCGCTCCCGTTTGGAGATTACGAAGTGTCGATCACTGTTCCGGGCGACCACATTGTAGGTGCAACCGGCGAATTACAAAACGGCGCTTCGGTATTAACGGCCGAGCAGCGTGAACGCATGAAAAAAGCCATGACTTCTGATACACCGGTGATGATCGTGACACAGGCGGAAGCGGAGGAAAAAGAAAAAGGCCACGAAAAATCGCTAAAAACCTGGACGTTCAAGGCGAAAAACGTGCGAGACTTTGCTTTTGCAACCTCGCGAAAATTCATTTGGGACGCGCAAAACCAGAAAGTGGGCGACAAAAACGTATTGTGCATGTCATTTTACCCGAAAGAAGGAAATCCGTTGTGGGAACGTTATTCTACGAAACTCGTGGCGCACACGATTAAAACCTATTCCAAATACACGGTCGACTATCCGTACCCGGTAGCAATTTCGGTACATACCGACAAAATCGGTATGGAATACCCGATGATTTGCTTCAACGGCGGACGTCCGCAGCCAGACGGAACCTACTCCGAAGATACGAAATACGGCATGTGGGGCGTAATCATCCACGAAGTAGGACACAACTTCTTCCCGATGATCATCAACTCCGATGAGCGCCAATGGACCTGGATGGACGAAGGATTGAACACGTTCGTGCAGTATTTGACCGAGCAGGAATGGGAACGCGGTTATCCTTCGCGTCGCGGGCCGGCTTACATGATCACTGATTATATGCGTGGCGACAAGCGTTTCATTTCGCCGATCATGACCAATTCCGAATCGATTTACCAATTCGGGAACAACGCATACGGAAAACCGGCAACTGCTTTGAATATCCTGCGTGAAACCGTGATGGGCCGCGAATTGTTCGATTATTCCTTCAAAATATACTGCGAGCGCTGGAAATTCAAACACCCGACTCCTGCAGACTTGTTCCGCACTATGGAAGATGCTTCCGGTGTTGACCTGGACTGGTTCTGGAGAGGTTGGTTTTACTCTACTGATTACGTGGATGTTTCATTGGATTATGTAAAGTATTTCCAGCTCAACACGAACAATCCGGAAACCGAAAAAGCGTTCCAAAAACAGCAGGATGATGCAAAACCGGAATTCATCGGCGATACACGCAACAAGGAATCGATCAAGGAAACAGTCAACGAACGCGATCCGAACATCGATGATTTCTACGGAAAACGCGATATCTATGCTGTTGACAAACTCGATCGCAAGGAATATGAGGATTTCCAGGCGAAACTGACACCTGAGCAGAAAAAATTGCTCGAAAGCAAAAAGCACTTTTACGAATTGTCTTTCACCGACAAAGGCGGTTTGCCGACTCCTTTGATCATCCAGGCAACTTTCGAAGACGGCACAACCGAAGTGATTCGCATCCCGGCAGAAATCTGGAAAATGGACCAGACAACCGTAACGAAAGTGTTTATTTTCGACAAAGAAGTGAGTTCGTTCCAATTGGATCCGTTCCTGGAAACAGCAGACTGCGACGTCAACAACAATGCCTATCCACCGGTACAAAAACCGACACGCTACCAGTTGTTCGAGCAGAAAAAGGTGAATGAAAACCCGATGCAGCGCCAGAAAAGACTTGAAGGACAATAAGGAATTATAAATTGAGGAATGATCAATTATCAAGGAGGTGAATCTGTTTCTCCCCTCAAGGGGAGATCAAGAGGGGTGGAATTTTACTTTCAATAGCTTGAATTGATTTGGCATGAACTAAAAGACGGGCGTTCAATCGCAATTGACACAGAAACGTTTTTTGTGAAAGCGAAGGACAAGTCTATGTCCGAAGCCAAGCAAACCTTGTTGTTTTACCCGAAAAAAACGATCTACTTTCATTATGACGACAGGAAAACGTCTATCGAGTTTGATGGATATCGTTATCATTTTGACAATCAGGATAAACGACTAAATTTTCTCCAGGATTTACAAACTGCCTTTCCGAATTCAAGGGAAATAGGAATCCGTGGAAAGATCAAATATCCTTACAGGCCTCAGGTTGCGGCTTTGGTTGTGTTGAATGCTTGCTTTTGGATTGCGCTATCTGGGAAAAACTCCTACGATGGTAGTTACAGCGGGCGTTATCGAGCTACTGATGCCTTTATTGATTTAATAATGGCCATGCCCCGCGAAATCCTTTTATTGCTCTATTTCTCGCTAACAATAGCCATAGTTTACCGGATAATTCGTAATTCAGATCGCTTCCAACACGAAACAATCATCGAGATAACAAAATCCTAAAAAATTCCGGAAAGCCACCCTTTTCAATTTTACATTTTCAATTCTTTCTGAGCTCTATCAATGTGATTTCCGGATAAATTCCCACTCTTCCCGGGAAACCGATATACCCAAATCCGCGATTCACGTAGAGATACTGCTTCCCTACCTGGTAAAGGCCCGCCCATTTTTTGTAGCGAAACTGAACAGGACTGAATTTAATCCCGAAACGTTCGATACCGAATTGCATGCCGTGTGTGTGCCCTGATAACGTCAGGTCGACTCCCGTTCCGATTACCTGCTCGTCGAAATGCGACGGATCATGTGACATCAGGAGCGTAAACGCCTCTTCAGGAATCGCATCCATCGCTTTCCCTAGGTTCCCGCTCTGGCGAAAAGGTGCTTTCCCCCAGTTTTCGACCCCGACGAAATACGCGCCGTTTCCTTCTTCGCTGATTTTCACCTGTTCATTCAGCAGAGGTGTAAAACCGATGGACCGGTGCATTTCAATGATCGCTTTCAGGTTTTCCTGTTTGTGAAGCTCAGCCTCCCACGGCACATAATCGCCGTAATCGTGGTTGCCGAGAATACTGAATTTGCCTTTTGTGGCTTCAATCTGTCGGAACGTGGACTCCCAGCCGTGCATTTCAGCAGTAATGTTATTCACCAAATCGCCGGTGAACAGAACGTAATCCGGTTTTAGTTCATTGATCTGGTCGATTGCTTTCTGCACGCGGTGCGTCTGGTTGAAAAAGCTTCCTACGTGAATATCGCTGATCTGCACAATGCGCAAACCGTTTAAATCTTCCGGTAAATGCTCAAAATCAAGCTGAATGGTATGCGTTTTCCAGTTCCATCTTCCTCGGAAGATACCGTATAAAATCGCGATCAGGATTGCACCTGAAATGCCCCAGCCTATTTGCTGAATAAGCGTGCTTCCGGTAATGAGGAACAGTAATCCGAATACGAAATAACCGATCACGGGAACTCCTGCAGCGATCATCAGCCCGAATCCATAAAACGCCTTGCGATAATCGGTTGTTTGCGCCCGCCGGAAATTCATGAACATCACCATGAACCCGGTTAGGAAAGCCGCCAGTTGAACGGCAGCAACCGTAATTCCTGCGGGCGTTCCCGTTGCAAAAAGCTGAACCGAAAACAAAGCCTGTGCTCCAATGACAATTGTAAGTATGATTAAAAAAACTCTGCCCATTTGTACGTATCGTAATGAATAAATTTGAAGGTGTAAAAGTAAACTTCCTGCTCATTGTCAGTCATTTTAACTGCTAATGTTCGTTAAAAACCGTGTTTCATTCAATTAACAGAAATCTGTGTAAAACTTGTAAGTTCAAAAACAAACATTATGGTTATATTGGTAAAAACTTTTCACTATGAGTCACAATTTGTATATAGTTCCTCACGATCTGACTTCGGTTGGTGACACTGCCCTCGACTACGCCCTGTTCCTGGGAAATCACGTGCGTACAGAGGTAATGGTACTCAATTTGGTCGACAATAAAGCGAAAATACCTGCAGTGCAGCAAAAGCTTGAGGCAATTGTGGCTGCGAAGCAAATCCCGGCAAGTGTGAATGTAACCGTGAATGTGGCCCAGGGCGATATTTTCACCGACATTTCGAAAATCGCCAACAAGGAACATGCGCAGCTCATTATTATGGGAACTCATGGTGCGAAAGGTTTTCAAAAACTCACAGGAAGTCACGCGATGAAAGTGATTACCAGCTGCGACGTGCCGTTTATGATTGTCCAGGATGGCACCAAACACGTGGAAATCAAGAATATTGTTGTGCCGATCGATTTGACGAAGGAAAGTTTACAGATTGTAAGTCCGGCCGGGGATTTGGCGCGAATCTTCGATGCAACCGTTCACGTGATTGGTGAGCGCCACAACGATGAAGGACTTTCTCAGCAAACCAAAAACCGTGTCTTGCTCATCCGCAACAAGTACGATGAAAAAGGCGCGAAATGTGAAGTTCATCTCCTGAAAAACGGCGGTTCTTACTCCAAAAAGATCATGCAGTATGTCAGCGAAGTCGGTGTGAACGTGATCGCTATCGCCTACCACTCCGAAAGCCTGTTGCCGCAGTTTGATTCATTTGCACAATCATTGATTACCAACGATTTGAAGTTGCCGTGTATGATCCTGGCTGCGAAGCAGTCGGGTAACCTTTATTTCTAAAAAAGAACCAAACACGTAGTCACATCGATTCATAAGGGAACATAGCTTTCTTATGTAATTGATCTATGTGTCTATGTTTTTCTATGTCCCTATGTGTTAAAAAACTACCTTTAACCCCATGAACATCGGACGCTGGAATACCCTGAAAATAGACCGTTTTACTCCTCCCGGAGCTTTTTTGCTCGACGAAGAAGGAAACGACGTGCTGTTGCCCAACAAATACGTACTCGACGAATACAAGGAAGGCGATGAGCTCAATGTGTTCATTTACAAGGATTCCGAAGATCGGATCGTAGCAACTACGCGTGTTCCGCTGATTCAGCTGAACCAATTTGCCTGGTTGAATGTGCTGGAAGTGAATGTCCATGGCGCTTTCCTTGATTGGGGATTGGAAAAAGACCTGTTGGTCCCGTTTCGCGAGCAACCGAAAGACATGGTCGAAGACCGGAAATACCTGGTTTACATGTACCTCGATGAGGCAACCCAGCGACTGGCTGCAACCGCCCGCGTGACGCCGTTTTACGAATCGGCAGTCGGTGAACTGGAGAAAAATGCCGCCGTTGACCTGCTCATCTGCGAAACCACCGACCTGGGCGTAAAAGTCATCGTCAACAACAAATACCGTGGTTTGATCTTTCATTCGGATGTTCACCGGAAATTCAAAGTCGGAGAACGTACCGTGGGTTACGTGAAAACCGTTCGCGAAGATGGGAAGCTTGATATTCTCCTGCACCCGGAAGGTTACGAAAAAGTAGAACCGTTGACCCGAAAGCTCATGCAGCTCATGGTAGAAAACGATGGATTCATTGGTTTAACCGACAAGTCTGATCCTGCTGATATTCACCGATTAACAGGTTGGAGCAAGAAGACATTCAAACAAGTTGTCGGGAACCTGTACAAACAACGATTGATCGTGATTCATGAGAATGGAATGACCTTAGTGGAATTATAAATTATCAATGGAAGAATTATCAAGAACGTCCTTGATAATTGATAGTTCTTTCATTCATAATTCCACTAAATGGACATCATCTCCTTAAATTTAATCGCTTGTCGGCGCGAGATTTCGACCTTCTCACCTTCTTTCAATTCCACCTGCAAACCACCGTTGAACCAGTTCTCGATCATGGAGATCCAGTTGAGATTGATAATAAACTTGCGGTTTGCCCTGAAAAAATGCTCCGGGTCGAGGCGCTCTTCCAAACTGTTCAGTGACCGCAAAATCAATGGACGACTTCCTTCGAAATACACTTTTACATAATTGCCGTCGCTTTCAAACTTGCGCACCTTGCTCAGCGACACATAAAAGCACTTCTCGCCGTCTTTGATAAAGATCGAATCGGTAATCGACAACGGACGCGTAGAACGATCGGTTTTCGGAGCGCCGGCACTCGACTGAAATTCATCGTCGTTTGCCATGATCTTGCGCATCGTTTCTTCCAAACGTGCCGGATCTACCGGTTTCAGCACGTAATCCAACGCTTTTACGTCGAATGCTTTCAACGCAAACTCATCGTGCGCGGTCACAAACACCACTTTCGGGATTTCATCCAGCTTTTGCAGCATATCAAAGCCTGTCATCCCCGGCATGTGAATATCCAGGAACACCAAATCCGGTTTCAGTGCTTTGATCTTTTCAATGCCTTCTTCCGGGTTTTTCGCTTCGTCGATGACCTCGATTTCATGATAATCCTTCAGTAATTTCTTTAATTCTTCACGCGCCAAACGCTCGTCGTCAATAATAATCGTTCTCATATCGCCTGTTCTTTTAATTCGATGCTGGCCGTAACTTTTCCGGCCCTTTCGCGCAAAGCAAAACGTGCTTTTACGCCATATTGCAATTCCAGCCGTCGCAGCGTATTCTGCAAGCCAATCCCGGTATCTACGCTTTTGGCAAGCGTCCCGTCATTGATCACACGAATCGTAACGGTCGTTCCTTCAAATTTTGTTTCAATAATAATCGTTCCGCCTGCAATGAGTTTTGAAATCCCGTGCTTGAAGGCGTTTTCCACCAATGTCTGTACGATGAACGGGGGAATCGGGAAGTCATTCAGCTTTTCGTTGTGCCGGATCACAATCGATAAACGTTCTTCGAAGCGCACTTTTTCCAGGTCAAGGTAATCATTCACCAAATCCAGCTCGTCTTTCAGGCTGACCAATTGTTCTTTCCCCAAGATCAATGACTTACGCAACAGGTTGGAAAGCGTCGTTACGTTTTCTTTTGCCTGAACCGGGTCCAGGTCAATCAGCGCACGAATGCTGTTCAGTGAATTGAACAAAAAGTGCGGATTCAGCTGTGAACGCAGGTTTTTCAACTCAATTTCGTTCTGACTGGCGCTCAGTTGCAGGTTCTTCACCTCTTGTACCCGCGATTTCTGGAAGAAATGAAAGGTAAAGTACAACCCGTTCCACATCAGGAAGAAAATCGATAAGACAATGGCGTTGGCAATCAGCGGAAATAATTCAAACGGCTTGGGGTCCGTTTTAAACATCAGTGAAAACGATGAGCTTAACAGCGACATCGCCACCGAAGCCAGGATACTTGCTCCTAAAATGCGTGGAATCAATGGCCCAAGCTTTAAATCAAGCCATCCGCGTCGAATAAAAATCACACGCATAACATGTGAAATAACAACACCCAGCACAAAAAACACCGCAAATGAAATCACAATGTCTTTGCCCGGAACCTTTTTGGCTTCTTCGCTGGCAGCGATCGACCCCATTAAAAAGGAAGATAACAGGAGCCATCCCGTGATTTGCGCTATCCAATAAAAGCGTTGTCCCCTGATCATAAACTCAAATGTAAGTGTTTCGGCTCATCCGGCAATCGTTGGTGCATAAAAGGCGGCAGGATTGCATGAGCGGTGAAATGAAGGGTTGAAAGTTTGTTATCTTCGGTACAATTATTGCGAAAACAGCAACAATGAAACAGTGGTTGTTCCTTCTTTTTACCGGGTGTTCCTTTGGAGCACTGGCGCAGCAATGGCAGGAAAAACACTGGGGAGTCCAGGCACAATTCACCGCCAATATCGGAACGCACAAAACCACACTCGGACTAAAACTCAATACCTATCTTGCCTTTGATTACGTGCAGCTCAATCTCGGAACAGCCTATCGCTACAACGCCTTTAATCTCGGGCAACGCGGCTGTTTCGGCGAATGGCGCCATACGGCCGGTGCCGTTCTGATGGCCGGAAAAGAAACCAATCCCGTCAATTTTAACTGGGACGGCGCGCTGCATCAAACCAAACGCCCCTATTCCATCGGTTACGCGTATTTATGGTATTTCGATCCGCTGGGAACTTCGCAGCGCTCCGGAACATGGAACCTGGGCATCAAACGTGTGGATATCCAGTTTGAAAACGATGTGTTTGCCGGGCAATCCAAAGACCGTTTCCGCACCGGGAACCTGCATATCAGCTATCGCGACAGCTCGCACAGTGTCGGTATTGGGTTGATGATCTGGACAGGTGAAACGCGGCATTCGGTGTGGAACAAAACACCTATGGACCGCTGTCCGAGCGGTTACCGGGATTTAACGCCATTGCCCTACGGGCGCTTTAATCATGGTATTTTATACATCGACGGCCAAAAGCTGATCGGTTACAGGCAAACGGTTTCGTTATCGATCGGTGACGACAGCGAGCAGGTGCGTCATATTTTCCAGAACCGTCTCACGCACGATTTGATTTTGTTCCCGAAAAAAATGGAACGGAACACACCGCATTACCCGCGCCTGAACGAAAAAGGTGAAATTATTTTCAACCGCAAGGAAAAACGCCCCGACCTGTTTTATTTCCAAACAGGAATCAATGATTTGTTTTTGTACTAAAATAATTCACCACAAAGTCCCAAAGAATAAGATGTTTCGTGTTATTAGCAAGGTCACAAAGGATTTTACCTGGAACATCTTTGTGATCTCAACACGTCTATTCATCAAAAAAACCTTTGTGTCTTTGTGGTTCAAATGAATTGCCATTCGACATCTTTGTTGTAACTTTGCGCCCCGTAGTTACAATTTTTATATCATGTCAAACAGTACCAAATATGTTTTTGTAACCGGGGGTGTTACTTCATCGCTTGGAAAGGGTATTATTTCGGCTTCATTGGCCAAACTCCTTCAGGCAAGAGGTTATTCTACAACGATCCAAAAACTCGATCCTTACATCAATATTGATCCCGGAACATTGAATCCTTACGAGCACGGAGAGTGCTTTGTGACAGACGATGGCGCTGAGACTGACCTGGATTTAGGACACTACGAACGTTTCTTAAACGTTCCTACTTCACAGGCCAACAACGTAACTACCGGCCGCATTTACCAATCGGTGATCGAAAAAGAACGCCGTGGTGAATTCCTTGGAAAAACGGTGCAGGTCATCCCGCACATTACCGACGAAATCAAAGAACGCATTCAAATCCTTGGTAAAAAAGGAACGTTCGACATCGTAATTACCGAGATCGGCGGAACGGTGGGCGATATTGAATCGTTACCTTATGTAGAGGCCGTTCGCCAGATGATGTGGGAATACGAAAATGACTGCATCGTGATTCACCTGACGCTGGTTCCATACCTGGCTGCTGCTGGTGAATTGAAAACAAAACCGACACAACACTCTGTAAAACAATTGCTTGAACTCGGAGTTCAGCCGGATATTTTGTGCTGTCGTACCGAGCACGAGCTTGACCTGACATTGCGCAAGAAAATTGCGAAGTTCTGTAACGTAAGCATGAATGCCGTAATCGAATCGCGTGATGCCGAATCGATTTACGATGTTCCGTTGTTGATGCAATCAGAGGAACTGGATAAAGTAGTATTGGAGAAATTAGGACTTCCTTCCCGCTCTACACCAGATTTAACGAAATGGAAAACCTTCCTGACGCGTTTGAAAGAACCGAAACAGGAAGTTACGATCGGTTTGATTGGGAAATACGTGGAGCTGAAAGATGCTTACAAATCCATCAACGAAGCGTTTATTCACGGAGGCGTTGCCAACGAAAGCCGCGTGGTGGTGAAATGGATCCATTCCGAATCGTTGACGAAAGAAAACATCAAAGCCGAACTGGCTGAACTGGATGGAATTTTAGTAGCTCCGGGCTTTGGTTCGCGTGGTATTTCCGGGAAAATCGAAGCAGTACGTTACGCTCGTGAAAACCAGGTGCCTTTCTTCGGAATTTGCCTTGGAATGCAGTGCGCTGTGATCGAATTCGCCCGCCACGTATTGGGCTACGACGATGCACATACAACCGAAATCGCAGAAGATTGCAAGTATCCTGTCATTTCGATGATGGAAGAGCAGAAAACCATTTCCAACCTCGGCGGGACCATGCGTTTGGGGGCTTACAAGTGCCAGTTGAAACCGGATTCACGCGTTTCGGATGCGTACAATACGGAATCCATCACCGAGCGTCACCGCCACCGTTACGAGTTCAACAATGCCTATTTGGAAGAATTCGAAAAAGCAGGCATGATCGCCACGGGAAAAAATCCTGAATCAGGTTTGGTGGAAGTAGTTGAATTGCCGAATCACCCGTGGTTTGTAGGGGCTCAGTTCCACCCGGAATATAAAAGTACGGTCGACAACCCGCACCCGCTTTTTGTAGCTTTTGTAAAGGCTGCTATTGAAAACAAAAACAAATAACCAGAATGGATAGAAATACAATCATCGGTTTATCACTGATAGGACTTATTTTAGTCGTCTTCACCATTTTTAATCAACCTTCCGAGGAAGACATCAAAAAGGAAAAGGCGAAAATTGAGGCCGAAAACAAAAAGAAAGAAGCTGCTGAAGAAGCAAAGGAAGCACAAGCGAAAAAAGCAGATGCTGAAAAGACAAATTCGCAGGTAGCTGAAAAAGGCCTTACACCTAAAAAAGACAAAAAAGGAAACCAGGTAACCGATAAAGAGGGAAATCTTGTTTATGTTGATTCATTGGGCCACGACACGACGATCGTTGCGAAGCCTGAAACACCAACAGCGGCTGCAACTCCGGCAGCTCCTGCGTTCAAAGGGGAAAACATCACCCTGGAATCGAACAACCTGATCGTTGATTTCTCGACCAAAGGAGGTATTGTTTCGGCAGTTCAGTTGAAGCAATACGAAACCTACCACGAGTTTGCTAAAAACGACAAGAAAATCACGCCGCTTTACCTGTTTAAAGCCGGTGACCAGACCAACGAATTGGTATTTCCGCTCAACGGACAGGAATACACTACTGGCGACAAGGAATTCACCGTTAAGTCGAAAAACAAGCACAAACTGGTATTGGAACACAAGGTCGGTGACGGTTCAATCGAGTACATTTACACTTTGCACGACGGCTACGACCTGAAATTTGCCATTAAATTCAACGGCCTTGGCAAACAGGTTTTGGCGAAAAACGTGATGATGAACTGGACGATGGCTTACCGCCGCACAGAGCGTTTGCTTTCCGAGCAACGTAAAGTATCGACCATTTGCTACCAGTTGAAAGACGAAACGTTTGATTACCTGAGCGAAATCGCCAACGACGAAGAAAGCATGACGCAACCGGTTGACTGGGTGGCGTACAAACAAAGCTACTTCTCCTCTATTCTTCAGCCGGAAACGCCGTTCGGCGCGAAGGGTACGACGATGAAGATTACGAACTATACCGAAGGAATGGACCGTTTTCACACGCACATCAAGCGTTACAAATCGTCGTTCAACCTGTCGCTCAAGTCTTCTGAAAACGGAACGGTGAGCATGAACTGGTTCTTCGGCCCGAACGACTATACCTTATTGAAATCGTACGGCAAGAACTACGACGACATGCTCAACTACGGTTGGGGATTGTTCCGCTGGATCAACCTTTACGCTGTTCAGCCGGTGTTCAACTTGCTGAATTCCACCGGGATGGGGATCGGGATTGCAATTTTGCTGCTAACCTTCTTCCTGAAATTGTTATTGATGCCGATCCAGTGGAAAATGTTTGTTTCCTCGGCGAAAATGCGCATCCTGAAACCGAACATCGATGAAATCAACGCGAAATACCCGAACAAGGAAGACGCGATGAAAAAGCAGATGGACATGATGACATTGTACCGCGAATCGGGCGCTTCGCCGCTTGCCGGTTGTGTGCCGATGCTCGTGCAGATGCCGATTTTGCTGGCGGTATTCCGCTTTTTCCCTGCTACGTTTGAATTGCGTCAGCGTGGATTCCTCTGGGCGGAAGATATGTCGTCTTACGATTCTGTGTGGGACTTCGGTACTTACATCCCGATGTACGGTGACCACATGTCGTTGTTCACCTTATTGATGTCGGCTACCACATTGGTATACACGTATTTGAATAGCAGCAACGTAGCCCAGCAGCAGCAACCGGGAATGCCAAACATGAAAGTGATCATGTACATTTTCCCTGTGTTGATGATCTTCTTCTTCAACAACTTCGCGGCAGGTTTGAGTTTCTACTACTTCATCTCGACGTTGATGACCATCATCCTGATGTTTGTGATCAAACAATTCTTCGTGGATGAAGAAAAACTGAAAGCAAAAATGGAGGCTGCACGTACGAAATCTGCTACTGCCGGGCCGAAAAAGAAAAGCAAGTTTGCACAGCGTTTGGAGGAAGCTCAGCGCCAGCAGCAGGAAGCAAGAAAACGAAAATAAACGATTGATAGGATTGAGAAACGGGAGCTGTACTAGTTCCCGTTTTTTGTTTTAGGACATAGGAAATATCCGTTTTGAAGTTTCATATATTTTACCACAAAGGCACAAAGAAATAAGGACAAGTTTGACTTGTTACAAAGAACACAAAGAAGATTCAGACAGACCGCAGGTCTGCCTCTTCCCCTAATTAAATAAACAAAAAACCGTCTTTGTGATCTTTGTAATACGTCTATCCTTCAAAAAAACTTTGTGTCTTTGTGGTGAAAACAGTCATATTCGATCCTCCTGTTTTCCCTTCTGTGCTCTATTTGATTAAACTGAAAAAGGTCTGAGCTGCCCGGGAGCATTTCAGACCTTTTCGTGGTAATCTGTCCGGGTACTAATCCGTTTCTACTTCTTCTTATTTCCGCCTTTTCCACCACCGCCGTGATCAGGTTTTCCGCCGCCAGGGCCACCACGATCGGGCTTGCTTATCCCAAGATTATGATTCCCGCCTTTTTCATGCTGCGGACGATTAGGTTTCATCTCGTGCTTCGGTCCTTTCTCATGCTTTGGACGTTCAAAATTCAGGTCGTGATTTTTGGGGCCTTTATCCTGCTTCTCGTTGCTTTTGAAACCATTATGCGGTTTTCCTTTTTCATGTTTATCTCCGGGATGATCCCACTTCTTATCATGATGTCCATTTCCACCACCCGGGCCCCGATGATGTCCGTGGTGTTTATCAAAATGCTTATCATGATGCTTGTCATGATGGTGCGGCGGTTCTTTCCATCGTGAATACGGAGGACGGTGATGATGGCTTCCGAATCGAATGCTTACAGCTACGGAATTCTCACGGTTTGCAATGTAAACATTATGCGCAGTCGTCAACTCACATACCGGTACAACGCGGTAATGCGCATGGTCGTAATGGTGTTTGTAATGTCCGTAAGCATGGCCTTTCCCGTGATGCTTGTGATGATGGTGATGCGGATGATACCAAACCGGGTAAACTTCCCATCTGACGGGCGACACGTACGGAACGTAGTGTACATGGTACACATGACGCACAATCGGCCAGGCCCAGACATTCACGACAATCGTGGTATTGGAAGCCAGTAGCATGGCTTTGGTTTCACCGGCATCTTTACCGATCGGCTCCATCACCACCTCTTTACCGTAAAGCACTTCGTTCCCCACGATTTGTAGTCTTGCGGTCGACGGACCGTTTTTCTGGATCATGATCGCAGCGACATCCTGGTTTTCTTTCTCACTCAGGACCGCCTGCATCACAATGGAATGGCTGTCGCCTTTCTTTCGGTCAATGACTTTGACAAAATCGATCTTCCCATCATCATTGAGGTCCAGGTTGTTTACTGCGTTCCCTTTGATGTTCAGTGATTTTTCAAAATCTTCCGGATTTTTAGACTTTTCAAACAGCTCAATAGCTCCTTGCAGGTCAAAGCCTTCATCGCTTGCGCTGGCTTTTTCTTTAGTAACTTCTTCTTCCGAACCGCAGCCGGCAACCAGTGGAAACACGATTGCCAGCAGCATATAATTTACCCTTTTCATGCCGAATGCTTTCCAGGTAATTTAGTTCAATTGAAAGCTGCAAACAATTTATTTTGGGTTTTTTGTGATTTCGGAACGGCCATTTTGATCGGAATTTGGCGAGCAATGTTTCCATTTTCCAAATTTACCAAATGGCAAATTTGGAAAATTCCTCAGTGAAAATTCTAAAATTTTAGAATTGCCCTATAAAGCCCATAAACAAAGGCTTACAGCACCACTTATTCCTTCCTCAACTCAATAAACGGCTTGATCTTGTCATTCTCGATCAGCACCGTCAGGTTGTAATACGCCAGCTTCCAGGTTTTGCCTTCTTTCACCATGACACCACTCCCACGACATTCTTCCATCCAGGTATCCAGCTTTTCGTCGAACCAGGCGATTTTTTTGTTAGCTGAAAACACCCAGTTACGCTCCGTAGATTTAAAATCCCAGCCTTTTCCCTGGTCAAAATACGGTTTGCAAAAAGCCCGGAATTCTTCCTTCTTCCAGCGCTCGGTCGGATCGGTGCCAAGAAAGACAAAATCATCAGTTACACAGCTGAAATAATCGGCCAGGTTGGCGGTTGCGGCTGCCTTGTGCCAGTTATCAAGTACGAGGTTAAGATCATCCGGTTTGGGATCAGGTTTTACATTGTAGGAAGTCAGCGCTACAAACCCGACAAAAGCGATCAGAAGTGTTTTCATGACATTTAATGCTAAAAAAACCGCCACCTTATTCAAGATGACGGTTCTCGTTTATAAACTACGTATTCTTATTTTTTAGCTTCCATTTTCATACAAGCTTTCACGGCAGCAGTTACATCCACCACTCCACCTGTAACTGAAAGTGTGCCAAAATCAACAGCCTGCTCAGAACCAGGCAAAGCCTGTTGAGTTCCTTTGTAAGATTTGGCCGAAGACAAGATTGCTTCTTTGATTTGCAGCATTGTTAATGTTGGGAAGTAAGACTTCAGCAACGCTGCAACACCTGCAACCATCGGACCTGCCATTGATGTACCCTGCAATGTTTTGTAATCACTTTGCGGAACGGTATTGTAAATTTCCAATCCCGGAGCAAATACATCTACTTTTGTCTGTCCATAGTTAGAGAAATCAGCAGCCAGTTTTCCTTTCGGGTAACGTGTCGACGCACCGATCGTGATGTAATGGCCCAATTTCGCTTTCTGGAATGAGTAAGCCGAAGAAGGGAAATTATCCGCTTCGTCTACATTCGCAGCATCGTTTCCGGCAGCATGTACCAATAAAACACCTTTTGAATCCGCATACGCCAATGCATCGTAAACTTCCTGCTGGTGCATAGAGAAGCTTTTTCCGAAAGACATATTGATCACCTGTGCTCCGTTATCAACCGCATAACGAATTGCCAGCGCAACATCTTTATCCTGCTCATCTCCGTCCGGAACGGCACGCAATGACATCAGCTTCACATTATCGGCAACACCGTCACCACCCAAACCGTTTCCGCGAACTGCACCGATGATTCCGCCTACGTGTGTTCCATGCAAAGCGTTCGGACCTTCAACATCGTTGTTTCCGTAGTGAACATCGTTGAAATCGTGCGGGTTGTCACCAATATACATACGGTCATCATATTCCGTATTCAACTGGTAGTTGGCAGAAGCATCAAAATGGTCTACACCTTCCTGTATCGCCTCTTCCGTCAACTCACCGGAAGCGATGTAAGCTCCCAATTGTTTCATCTGCATTTCTTCAGGAGAACCCGGTTTCCAGTTCTCTACATCTTCAACCGTAAAGTCAGGCCCCAGGATTTCAACCAATTTCGCTTTGATCACCGGAAGCATTTCAGCGATTTGCTTGTATTGCTCCAACGCTTCCAGGTTGCCTTTTCGCTCGTCGGTAATTTCCTTATTCAGGCGCTTGTACAATTCAAAATCCGTTTTGTCGGCTGCAGCAATCTGAGAAGACTCTTTTCCTTTGAATCGCTCCTCCAGCTGTGCCAGCAAACGCGTTTTCTCGAGGCGTGCATATTCCTGGTTCTCACCTGTAGCAGAACCTAAATAATTCCACCCGTGAATATCATCGATGTAACCGTTTTTATCGTCATCAACTCCGTTGTTCGGAATTTCATCTTCGTTGGTCCAGATTTTTCCCTGAAGGTCTTTGTGTTCAATATCAATCCCGGAATCAATAACAGCCACGATCACCGTAGAAGATTTTCGTTTCTTCAAAGATGCGTAAGCTTTATCGGTATTCATACCCGGGTATTTCCCGTTATACCAATTGGTAATCTCCGTTTTCTCCTGACCATAGAAGTAATTCATTACTCCAAATGAAAGAAGAGCAAGAGATAATGTGATGAATCTTTTTTTCATAGCGTTTTATCGCGTTTATTTTTTGACATGTGGAAACAAATATCGTAATTTGAATCTATTATTCGTTGTCTTTTTTTAACTTATGGTCAATTTTGACGTCTTACGGAAAACATACTACATCAATGGTTACCTTCAAAAACTACTTTGCCGTAATTATCTTATTGATAGCCGGCTATAGCCCTTCTTTTTCGCAGTCAGAGCCATCATTCGGTTTTGCAAAACAATTGCAGAAAGCCCCGGATAAGCGCATTGCTTTCAGTGTCACCAATACACCGGGAACGCTGGAAAAGCTGCTGAAAGATCCTTCCGTGAACGTAAAATCGGTTACCCCGGATTGGATTTTTATCCAGGCAAGCCCGGCATGGATCCAAAAAGCGAAAGAAACCGGCGTGATCGAAAACTTTTATTTTGAACATTCGTTGCCTGTCGCGCTGAACGACACGAGCCTTGTGACCCATCATGTAACGGAAGTGCACAACGGCTTGGGAGGATTACAAACGCCGTTTACAGGCAAAGACGTGATCATCGGGTATGTGGACCAGGGATTGGATTACACACATGGTGATTTTATCGACGAAAACGGACAAACACGTGTGCTTTTTTACTGGGACCATTCATTGCCCGATGCAGCCAATACGCCCCTTCCTTACGGTTACGGACAGGTTTGGGACGCAGCTGACATCCAGGGCGGTACCTGCGGAAGCATGGAAGAAGCGAGCGCTCACGGAACGAGTGTGGCGGGAGCAGGATCATCGAACGGACTTGCCAATGGGAAACAAAAAGGTGTAGCTCCTGATTCCAAAGTCATTATCGTGGAAACGGATTTCAACCTGCCCAATTGGACACTTACCATCGCGGATGCCTGTGATTTCATTTTCAAAAAGGCTGATTCGCTTGGATTACCGGCAGTAGTGAACCTTTCATTGGGCTCTTACCTTGGAAGTCACGATGGGAATGACCCCGCAGCTATCCTGATGGAGCAATTACTCGACGAACAACCGGGACGCATCATTGTCTGCGCGGCGGGGAACTCAGGAACATGGGGCAAATACCACGCGCACGGCGAAGTAGATGCCGATACGTCTTTTGTGTGGTTCGACAATAACCCGGCAGGACAATTAGGCGCGAATACCATTTATTTCGATTTGTGGTCCGACCAGGCAGATGCCACCTGGAGTTACGCACTGGCGGCAAACCTTCCTTCGGGATCATACACCGAAAGAGCTGAAACCCAGTACAGGCTTGCTACCGCAGGAATCGGGGCAACACCTGTTCTCGATACACTTTACAACAGCAACGGGAACCGCATCGCGACGATTGAGCTGTACCCGGAAATCGTAGGGACCAACTATCACCTGGAAGTTTACTTTTCGCACGTCGACTCTACGTCTTATAAATATGCGTTTAAAACCACCGGAACAGGGAATTATGACCTGTGGAGCGGCGCAACGATCGGACTGAACAACATTGTTTCGGTGATCCCTTCAGCGGCAACCTACCCTCCTATTGTGCATTACAACCTCCCCGACACGCTGCAAACGGTCGTTTCTTCCTGGAACTGTTCTGAGAAAGTGATTTCCGTAGGAAACTTCCGCAATCGTTTGGGACATACCGACAAAAACGGGAACCAGTATTTGCCGGCAGCCAGCTATACAGCTGTTGTTGGCCAGCTAAGCCCCAACTCATCCAAAGGACCTACACGTCATGGCGTTACGAAACCCGACGTGTCTGCCTGCGGGGATGTGAGCCTGAGTGCCGGTCCGGCGTGGATTTTGACCAACCCTGCTTACAACAGCGTGGTGGATATTGATGGGCTGCATGTACGCAACGGCGGAACTTCCATGGCCTCTCCGATAGTTGCCGGAATTGCGGCCTTGTACCTGGAAAAATGTCACAACGGAACTTACGCCAGCTTTAAGAACGACCTCCATGCCACCGCGTTGACCGATGCATTCACAGGAGCTGTTCCAAACAACGCTTACGGTTACGGAAAAGCCAATGCACTCGATTTGTTACTGGCGAGCAATTATACGGCTATTGTTGATGCTCCGGCACAATTCTGCGGTTCCGATTCGGCGATTGCAGTGACCGGAAGCCCGATCGACAGTATTTTGTGGAGCGATGGAACAATCAACATCAACTACGTCGAATTGGCCGGCGCGGTAACCGATCTCTCGTACACCAGTTACGACAACCTGGGCTGTGTCGCTTATTCCGATACGGTTTCCGTTACAATGGGCGATATTCCTCCTACCCCGGTTATTTCGGTTTCGGGCGCAGATCTGTCTACCGCTTCTTTCCCGAACCTGCAATGGTACGAAAACGGTGTTCCGATCCCGGGAGCAACAGGAAACACGATTACGATCACCCTTCCAAGCTCAAGCGATTTTACGGTTGTTGCAACAGGAACAACGGGCTGTGAAGCTGTTTCCGATCCTTACAACCCTTCGCTTGGAATTACGGATGCAAGCTGGTTAAATGTGGTCGTTTACCCGAATCCTTCTACCGGAATCGTGACGATTCAAGCGGATGAAGCGATTAAATTGGTTGAATTGATTGATTTACAAGGAAATATAGTCTTGAAAGTAATTCCTGCAGCTAACCAGGTCGACATTCATTCATTGGCGAAAGGCTCTTATTTCATACGACTTCAGGCAGAAAATGGCATTGGTTGGACGAAAATTATCAAGAATTAGGCTGGCAATTAAAAAGAACACCTATTTTTGGCGACAAATAACAAAAGAATGAATCTAACAGGCATCATTGCTATTTCAGGAAAACCAGGTCTATTTAAGGTAGTTGCCCAGGGTAAGAATAACATTATTGTGGAATCGCTGGAAGAAAAAAAACGCTTCCCGGCTTACTCTTCTGACCGTATTTCCGCGCTGGATGATATTAGCATTTACACCTACGAGGAAGACAAGCCTCTGAAGGAAATTTACAAAACGATCTACGAGAAAGAAAACGGCGGTGCCATTCTTTCACACAAAGAGGACTTGGGTAAATTGACAAGTTATTTGCTGGAAGTGCTTCCGAACTATGACCAGGAGCGCGTTTATCCTTCCGACATCAAAAAGCTGGTGCAATGGTACAACCTGTTGTTGAAAGCCGGCGAATTGAAACCGGAAGTTGTGGAAGAAGCTGCTCCGGCAGAAGAAAAGGCTGCAACGGATAAACCGAAGAAAGAAAAAGCCGCCGCCGCTCCTAAAAAAGCTGCAGCTGTGAAAAAAGCCACAGACAAACCTGCTGCCAAATCGGCGCCGAAAGCGACCGCTGCAAAAAAAGTAGCGGCTCCTAAGACAGGTTCCAGCAGAGGAAAATAATTGATAACAAACACAGAGGCCGTCTTTTCAAGGCGGCCTTTTTTATGTCCGAAGAAAATGAGAAAATACATCGCGGCAGATTTTGCCTGTAATGACTGGAAAGAAGTCGAAGCTTATTTGATCGAGCTGAGCGATCGCAACTGGTCGTCGAAAGAGGATTTTACCCAATGGCTGAAAGACAAAAGTGAACTGGAAGCCGTGTTGGAAGAAGACATGGCTTGGCGCTACATTCGCATGACGATCGACACCACGGATGCGGCTAAAACAGAAGCATACCAGTTCTTCGTTACTGAAATTCAGCCCAACCTCGCTCCTTACGAAGACCGGCTGAACCAGAAAATGATCAGTGCTCCCTGGATAGATGAGCTTTCGCAGGACGAAGCCTACGCGATCTATTTCCGTTCAACCCGCACTGCACTGGAGCTGTTCCGCGAAGAAAACATCCCGCTGGAAACGGAGATCAATACGCTCAGCCAGGAATACGGCGCCATCTCCGGACAACAAACCATTGAATACGATGGAAAAACGCTGACCATGCCACAGGCGGCTATTTTCCTGAAAAATCCGGATGAAGCAATCCGAAAGGAAGTGTTTGAGCTGATCGCCAATCGCCGTAAACAGGACCGCGAAAAGCTGGATGAATTATTCACGAAACTCGTAAAATTACGCCACCAGGTTGCCGTAAACGCCGGTTGTTCCGACTACCGCGACTACAAATTCAAAGCGTTGGGGCGATTTGATTATTCCATCCAGGATTGCCTGGATTTCCATGCTTCCATTGCCGACCTGATCGTTCCGATGATCAAATCCATGCAGCAGGAACAAGCGCGTTTGTTGGGCAAAGATTTACTGAAGCCATGGGATACGGAAGTTGACCCGACCGGCAAAGCGCCGCTAAAACCCTTTGAGACAGGGGAAGAGCTATTGGCTGGTTCGGTTGAGATCTTCGGGAAACTGGACCCGTATTTCCGCGATTGCCTCACGACCATGGACAAGGAAGGTTACATGGACCTCGACTCCAAGCACGGAAAAGCGCCAGGTGGCTACAATTACCCGCTCTATGAAAGTGGCATCCCGTTTATTTTCATGAACGCAGCCGGTGCGCAGCGCGATGTGGTAACAATGGTTCACGAAGGTGGTCACGCCGTTCATTCATTCCTGAGCCGTGAACTGGAACTCACCGGGTTTAAATCGCTACCTTCCGAAGTGGCTGAACTGGCCTCGATGTCGATGGAATTGATGACAATGGACCACTGGAACGAGTTTTACAGCAATGAGACCGACCTGAAACGTGCCAAGAAAGAGCAGCTGGAATCGGTATTGAAAGTATTGCCGTGGATCGCTACAATCGACGCATTCCAGCATTGGATTTACACCAATCCGGATCATACGACCGAAGAACGAACGGCTTACTGGCTCGAGCTGGGCAAGCGTTTCGGAACAGGCATGCTGGATTATACCGGGTACGAAGAAGTAAAAGAATCGAGCTGGCACCGGCAATTACACTTGTTTGAAGTGCCGTTTTATTACATCGAATATGGAATTGCTCAGCTGGGCGCTTTGGGTGTTTGGAAGAATTTCAAGGCTAACCGCCAGCAGGCATTGGCCAATTACAAAGCAGCATTGAAACTCGGCTATACCAAATCGATCCCGGAAATCTACCAGGCCGCCGGATTGAAATTCGATTTCTCGAAAGCAAACGTTAAGGAACTTACCGAATTGGTTGATCGTGAACTGAAAAGCCTGTGAGTTGTAGGTGTAAATAGTGGCAGCATTTTTGGTTATCACTTATAAACCCACATGTCATGAAACGCTTTTTGATTCTTTTCGCACTTTGCTTTTCCGGCGCTTCTTTCGCACAGGAAGAAACTGCCTGGGAGATGCCCTACTTCCAGTTCCGTTACCTGGCCGACGGAAAACTGCACACATTTGCCTTGTCCGGTTTTTCCGACGTGAATTTAATGAACAACAAAGACGTATACATGAGCTTTGTCGGCGCGCAAAAATCGCCTGATTTATCTCCGCTGTTTGGTGTTAGCATTTATAGTCATGATTCAATTCAGGAGCCGTATTACACTATTTATAAATTCGATACGATTGGTCAGAAACAACCGATAAGCCACCTGTACAAAAACGATGGCAGTTGGATGTATACGCTTCGTGAACTCCGGGAACCAACCGAAAAAGAAACGGAAGCCGTATCCCGTTTACTGGCGACTTACACCACCAATGAACAATCGGAAGCACCTGCACTCTACACAATCGATCGCGGAGAAGAAGGCAATCATTATTACATGGTTGAAATTCGTTCCGACGTCTTACCGCAATACGAATCAACCGAACGGCAAGAGTACGATGATTTTACGCTCCGCATTGTCACAGACCATGATTTCAACGTGATGGGAGAGTATCAATTGTTTGGAAGCTCTACCGAACTGCGCGAGCTGCACTTGATGTCGCCGCTGTTTTTGAAGTGATCGTTGAGGTGTGCTCTTGTGTTTGGTATGGATGTTCGGTTAAACTTAAAGGTGATTTCGCGATATCGGGATTTATCGATTTCGCAATTTCGTAAAATTACGAAGAGCCCCCGTTTTTACTGATGTTCAGAGATTTTACTCCTTGTAAAAAACCAACCATCAATCCCTGTTCTCCGGATCATGGTACACCAGGTGGTAAAACGCGCCATTCCGGTAAATGTACTCATCGGTGAGTCCCTGTGAGCCATACGGCATTGAAACGACATTGTCTTCCAGTGAAATCAGAAACTGCCCGAATAAATTCCCTACCATTTCTTTTAAACCGTTGCTATAGCGGAACACGTGTACGTTCACAGCGTAAAAATCGGGGGAATCGACGATTAACAATTCCATTTCACCATCCTTGTCGAAATCGTATTCATACACACTGACCAGGATCGTTTCGGAAGCATCTTCAATCGTGTATACTTCGTTTGCCAGTTTGTTGTGGTTTGCCCGCACAACAAGGGCGCTCTGCAAGGTGGAAATCGTGATTTCATCACCGGAAGAAAGCGTTCCTTTTACCAAAACCGGGTCGTCTGCCACATTGAATGTCGCAATCAGTTTCGCATCGCCAACTACGGCAAAGGGCGGTCCGTCGAGTGCAAAAGTGAAACAGGAACAGGAAAAAGCAAGTAAGGTTGCTAGAATGGTTTTCATCGAAGCTGATTTTGATTACAGCTAATCTACCAATTTATTTGATTTTTATTCTTTTTGTTAGATTTCCTTACAATTAATTAATTTAAATAATTGAAAATCAGATACTTGAATTTAGTTATGTGTGCATACTAAATAAAACCCGCCGTTCACTCAATCAAACCGGTCGTTTATGCAGAAATACCCTGACATCAAACTAAACGTACAGAATCCCGAAATCCAAACGCGCAACACGGTCGTAATTTTGTAGTCTCTTAAATAGTACGAACACAAAAACAACAGACTATGAAACTGCTTAAATTAACAATCGTCGGTATACTATTGATACACACCTCATTCCTTAAGGCTGCAACCTGCACGGCTTTGTCGAGCGGTAACTGGTTTGACGCCACCAAATGGAGTTGCGGAGCTGTGCCAGGCTGCGGCGACCTGATCATTATCCCCGCAGGAATTACCGTTACCCTCGACAATCATTTGCTGATCGATGAATCATCCATGCCAGCCTGCTCTTCCCCAACCTATATCCGCGTATTCGGAACATTGAAGTTTGCCTCCGGTAAAAAAATGGAATTGGCCTGCGGTTCTGCAGTTGAGGTCCTGGTTGGCGGTTCTATGCTTGCCGGAACCGGCGGCGGCTCATCCAACTGGCTGAAAATCTGTGGTATCCAGCAATGGAAAGCAGGCGACGGCGACGTGGCGGGCTACAGGCTTTTCGGAGGCCCAATCCCACTGCCAACTGAATTCTTAAGCTTTTCTATCGCAAACGGAACTACCGGCCACCTGGCATTTAGCTGGGAAGTTGCCAGCGAGCACAATGTTCAGGATTACACGGTAGACTATTCTACTGATCTGGTGAGCTGGGAAACAATGGGCTCCGTCGTTTCTGTCGGAAATCATACCGATGGTTTCACGTATCGCCTCAACCGCCCTGCCCCTGTGGCAAATGAAAGTACAGGCTATTTCAGGCTGAGCTCGCAGGACATCGATGGAACAACGTATGTGCTTGATTTGAAAAGCCATGTCTCTTCCGAAATTGAAGTATCGGTTTACCCGAACCCGGCAAAATCAGGCCAGTTAGTAACCATCGCTTTGGATGAAGCAACAACTTCCGCACAAACGATCGGGATTTACAACAGCCTCGGTCAGCTGGTGACAAGCAAACAAATTGAGGCGGACCAGCGTACGGTTTCGTTTGACGCTTCGGAGCTGAACCGCGGAGTTTATGTTATCAAAACGGCGGCCGGTGTTTCGGTAAGTGCGAATAAACTGGTAATTGAGTAGTAGGAAATTATTGATTTACAAGGTGTTTGATGTTTGGGTGTTCGGGATATCCCGAACACCCAAATTGTCGAATTCGGGAATTTCAACTGGAAAAATCACCATTTCACAACTTTTCTGAAAACGCCACAGCAATCCATACTTTCCATTATCTTTGTGTAATCGGGGTCGACATTGGATTTGACAGCAAATGCGGTTTCGATGGGTAAGCATGTCGAGCGTTGCGATGAAGCTCGTAAATATCTTGTTGCAAAACATAATTGACAATACGTCATACGCACTTGCTGCTTAATTTACTGAATGTAAATTGGCTTAATCCGCCGAAGATATAGTAAGCGGACAAGTTTCTCTCCCAAGGGTTCTGATTTTCGGCCCTGGAACCGAGAGAATCAACTAAGAAAATCTGGCACCAACCTCGCCTCGCGGGCGGTGTGAGATCCTAAGAGGCTAAGCGGGATTCTTGGGTGTTTTTGTCCGATTTCCCGTCGAAAACCAATCAAAAACTAAGCATGTAGAAGACATTGGGATTCTTTGTTTGGACGAGGGTTCGAACCCCTCCGACTCCACAAAAAGAAAAAAGCATTCAGCGGCAGTTGGATGCTTTTTGCTTTTTGTCCCTCAATACTCTTGCTCAAACTCACACTATTCTGGCTTTCCTTCGGATTTCTGTCTTGCGAGACAGAGCCTCAGTCTTCGCAAGCGCTGCTTGCTCTTCTTTTTCAGTGTGAGTGTGAGATCCCGGTTCGAATTGCGATTTTCATTTCCTCCCTCGAGAAGAATCCGCTGCGGCGGATGAAGACGAAACAACGACAAACGTCAGTGCGAAAGTTGTGAGGAGGATTAAGGAGGGTGGGAAAACTCAAATCTTCCACAAGTACCAATTTCATTCGGTTTTCTAAAATTTATTGTGGTTCGATTCCTTTTACTCAAAAGGTATTGTATTCATTTTTTTGGTAGTATTGAAGTATTAAAAATGCACTTATAATTTGTTGCATGGGACACAAAAAAGTTTGTTTTGATTGTAGGAAATCTTTCAGTGTAACGAACAACCTTGAAGCCGGATTCAGCAATATTTGCCCAGAATGTGGAAATCCTGCAACCTTTATAAATCATAAATTCAGACCACCTAAAAAGAGTGATAAAAAGGCTTGGGAGGTGGCAGAATTTTTAAGAGACAACGGTTTCTATTTTCAACATGCCTATGAACATCTTGGCGCAGGATTGTACTTGCAAGTTCCATATCCACTTTCGATAGAAGAGGCAAAACTATTTGTTCTAAAACACAAAAAATAAATACCCGTGAAAAAACGCATCAATACCATAAAATTTTTCATTTTTATCCTGTCGACTCTAACAATGATTTCTTGCGACAACGATAAACCTCAAAAACAGTCGGAAAGCAAACCTCAAAAACAGCTTACGCAAAAAGAGGAAGCAGAATTGGAACGCGCGTCTTTTGATAAACTTCCCAATCACAATGATTCTATTTCAGGTTGCTGGCTGATTGATAAGAAACGGTCTGCTCCTGATAAAATATGGGGTATGGGATATAGTATTGACGGTTTCTTCTTTTTTGAAGAACATAAACGATTTTCTGTTTTTGAGAGTACCGAAACTGCATCCTCAGAATCCGCTCTGGGTTTTTACAGGTTTTACTATAACAGATTGACGTTTGAAATTACGGATGGGCAATTGTTTCTGGATGTTTGGGAACTAAAAATCGACGGGGATGAGATTGTCGCTAAAAACATAAATATTCCCGATCAGGTTCTTTATTTGAAAAGAACCGAAAAGAAAAGTGCGTTACACTACAAATAAACGCTAAACACCCCCTGATTGCTATTGCGCTACTCTCCAATCAGTTGACGTAGTAACTAAAATAATAACACTCGTCAATCAGCTCCTTGTAAAAAGCCGTGTTCCGGTAGTTTTTGTACAGGATCTCGAAATTGGAGAACACACCGGCCGATCGCATTCCGTTCATATACGTATGAAACGTGTATTCGCTGTTTGAATCGAAATACGAAGTGATTTCACCGTTTTCCTGCGTGTAGTCGTTCTGCTCGCAACGCGCCAGCATAAAGTGAATTTTCGCTTCCTGTTCGTCTGTCAGTTTGCCGAAAGCCAGCGCTTTCTTGAAGAACGATTCGGCTGTTTTCATGGAATAAAAACCATTCGGCGTATAGTAAGAACGGTAATAGGCCATCGCTTTCCACTGCAAACCGTAATAACTGGTGTTGTAATAGGCAAGCCCCAGTTTGTAGTAATCCATCGCGGTGGACTTGTTCTTGTTGAGCTCGTTGAGTTTTTTGGCCAGCTCGTATTTCGACATGGAATTCATAGAATAACGTTCTTCATCATAGCGCTCGAAATTCGGGTTTTCCAGGCTGAATGTAAACGGATCACCGTAAATGGATTCTCCCCGCAGGTTTTGAGGAAGCTCACTGAAAATAGTAACCGCTTCCTGCAAATGCTCCGGATCACGCATCAGAAGTGTCGCTTTGAATTCTTTCAGCTGCTGCTCACATTGATCAAAATCCAGGGAAGAATTCCTGCCATATCCGTAACTGTTAAAGAAATGATTGGCGGCATAAAGTGAAAGAGTCGTTTCCGGTGTTTTATGCAGGTCATTCAGCACTTCATCCAGGTAAGCAACGCCGGATTGTTTGCTGGATTTTTCTTTATCATAATAAGGATCTTCCGAAAGTATGCTTGAAATCGTTCTGCCGGAAAAGATCAGTTCCATAAACGCATTTTTCGTTTTGGAACGCTGGTAAATCTGTCCGAAAATGAACTCATTGATGGTGTTGTATTCTTCGTAGTCGTAATATACTTCTTCTTTTTCATTGTTCAAAAACGGGTAGCTCGCCCTGTTGTCGTTCAACGCATACAACTTCTCCCCTATGATGTTTTCATCCGGTTCTGTCAGCGTTTTGCGGGTAGCCAGGTAGTTTACGATGAAAATAATCGTGTGCTGTTTTTGTAAACCCGGTGTTTTCGGATTGATTTTTTCCAGTAAAGCTGAACATTGAGTGTTCTGATCGTTCAGGTAATACAGGTAGGCCAGCGACAAATGCCAGAATTGATCCTCATCGTCTTTCGCGAGCATCCCTTCGTTGAAGGCAATGAGCTCTTTTCGATAACTGCTCAACTGTGCAGCCAGCATCTTTTCGTCCGCTTCAGACTCTGCCGGATCATCCGTCAACGCACCTTTTTCCAGCTTGTTGATCTCGTGCGCCATGATAATCCGTGCATACTCGTGATTTCCCAGGGCTTTGGTGATGGCTTGCATGCCTTCCAGTCCGAGAGCTTTGGTTTCCATGGCACGCACATAGTACAGCGCCATTTTCTCTTCCGTTTCCGAACACAGCGCCAGGGTCTTTTTGAAATCTTCTTCGGAATCCAGCTGCATGCTCAGGTAAGAGCTTTCCCGTTTCGACGGACAATTCGCATACACTTTGATAAAGTAATAATTGGCACGGAACGGCTGCTCCTGTTTCATCAGGATTCCCGCATAATGTTCCATCGCCCAATAGCCCAACAGGGAGGTGCTGTTGCTGAAGTATTCCTTGTAAACCTTTTCGGCTTCTTCCAACTGGTTGCTGTAACGGTACAATTTGATCAGCTGATAAGCGTAACGTTCTTTCATGAATTCGTCCCTCACGGTTTTTAGCCGCGACCGGCCTTCAGTGATGTGCTCGTTAAAATCAGCAGGGTCGAGTTCCTTTGCTTCTTCCCACGGATCGTAGGTATTTTCGGAGATGACTTTTTCAACCTTGAGCGCGTATTGGATAAAATCCATGAAAGCCGTTTCTTTTTTCGCAATGTCGGTATCTTTCATCCGCTTGGAACGCAGTCGCTTATACTCTTTCGCTTTGTCGAACCCTGCATCGGTCGAACGGTAAATGACGCGTTCAAGATCTTCTTTCCGGTACACATTTTCGAGGTACGCCGCCCAGCTTTCGGTATTCTGAATCCGCGGACTGTCTTCCGTATACAGATCGCTGTTGTAAATCCAGGCGTTGTAACTCGTCGTTTTTTCTCCGCCCTGAAACAGGATATTCCGGTCGAAAAGCATGTCATACTCCATGTAATAACCACCGCCGCCGCAGGCAATGGATTCAACGGCAATGCAAAGACTAAGGAATAAGGCGACGGATTTTTTGAATACTGTTTTCATTGTAGTGCGAAATGTGTTCCTGACTAATGTGGAACAAAATTAAACGATTAAAGGTCATATCGCTTTCCTGTAACCATTCGGCTATAGAAGAAAGTGTTTCAGGCGAAGACGTTTCCAGGCGAATGAGATCACCTTTGCAAATGTAAGAGCTGTTCAGGTAACCGTTTTTCCGGGCTTTAAACAAGTTCGGCTTGACTTCCGCGTAATCCGATGAGTGAAGTGCTTTTTCGGAAATATCATTGGCAATCAGCGTCAATTTCCCCAAGCGGAACACCAATGCCCATTGATAAATTGGCAATGCGAGGTCCAGCTCCACAGGATAATCCGTAGTCGGTGAAATGTATTTTTTGAGCGTTGCCACAGACAGGATCGAATTTTCCACGTCGAACGCATCCAGGTCATCCATGTTGTAACACATCAGCACGCCTTTTTTTACCGGTGGAACGCCCGTTTCCGCCTGGTATTTCACCTGGTGGAGTCGGATGGTACAGGTGATCTTCAGTTTTTGATCGAGCTGCTGAAGCGTGCGCAGGAACCCGAAATAAGCCGCCCGTGTAGTCCCTGACCAGTCGCAATCGATTTGCAGTTCACTGATGGAAAGCTTGTTTTTCACTGCGGTACGCTGCACCAGCTTGTATATTTTTTGGGCGAGTTCCGGTTGCGGGTGTTTAAACACGTCATTCTGAATGTATACGCAGGGAATGATCTGCAGTGCGGGTTGTTCATCAAAGGTGATCACAGAAACCGGTTTCGCCGCACCGGTCGACGGATCGTGTGTTACGTCGAAGAATTTTACAAAGAGTTCTTCGGTTTCACAGGATGTAAGCAATGATTGTTGTGCCTGATCCAGCGCAAAAGCCTGTTTCCAGTAATAAAAAGCAACCGGCGGATGTTCCGCAGCACCGAACGGACGAATAAAGACTACCATAATGGCAGCGACCACCGCCAAAAGGCCGATGATTTTCCACTTTTTACCTGCTGTGAAAGCTGTTTGCTTCAACGGTGATTTGTGTTGATGAATGTGACAACGAAATTACGATTTTCTACTGCATTACCAACCCCAATCTGCTTCTCATTTTCTTTGCAGGAGATCAGCTTTCCAACTGACAATCGTCATTTCCGAAAGGCATCTTCTCTCCTACCTTTCCGATAGCGATTTCAAAGAACGAAAATCATGGAAAAGCGATTGAAAATTGTCAAAGGCGTTGCTGTTTTCCTGTTATTGCTCACAGCCGCCAATGCTTTAGTTGCAGGAATACTGTTTGTTTCGGATCCTTCGGGACAAAAAATGGGAATGTCAACAGCCTACCTGGCGAGTTCTCCTTTTTCAACTTTCCTGGTTCCCGGATGGGTGCTTTTAATCGTCAACGGACTCATGAATGTGGCAGCGGCAACCGCAGCTTTAAGCAACTGGAAACACTATCCGTTGTTCATGATTTTGCAGGGACTGTTACTTGCAGGATGGATCATCATCCAGGTGATCCTGGTCAAAGACCTGAACGCCCTGCATTACACCATGTTTTCAATCGGGTTACTACTGGCCGGTTCAGGTATCTTGCTGCACAAACAACATTCAAATCAGCACCGATGAAAACAGCATTGATCATCCTTTTGGTACTGCATGGCGCCATACATATAATGGGCTTTGTGAAAGCATTCAACATCCTTCCCGTAAAACAGCTGAAACTGCCCATTTCGAAATCGCTCGGAACACTGTGGTTAGCGACAACTCTTCTTTGTTTCACGTGCGCGGCATTGGTGCTTGTAAACAGAAGCGCATGGTGGATCGTGGGCCTGGCTGCAGTCCTGTTGTCGCAAATCCTGGTTATCCGCTTCTGGAAGGATGCCAAATTCGGGACCGTTGCAAATGGGGTGATTGGAGTGTTGGGCGTGATTCTATGGATGGTTTAGGGCATTCGGATTGATTACCTGCTTCAACTGGTCAGCGATAAGTGCGAATGATGTAAAAGGGTTGAAGGAGTGGTATCTTTAAAAAATCAAGCAAAAGTAGAATGGAGAATCAGTGCATTTCAGCTTTTTTTGTTAGTATTGAAATGATAACACTACTTACTGGAGATATGCCTAAATTTTTATTAAAAGGAACTTAAATGCCAACTACCAAAAAAGAAACCCCGACTCCAGCAAAAGACGACTGGGCAATTACAACTAATAGATTTGTTGCCTTCATTGATATAATGGGATTCAAAGACATGGTTATGAAAATGTCGCATGCAGAAATTTATAAAATAATGCGTGCAATAGACGAAGCTAAAAACTCGAATGAAGGAATTCTGAAAGATTCCAAAAACAACCTATTAGTAAGGACTACGACCTACTCAGATAGTATAATGCTCTACTCAAAAGATAAATCGGCAAGTTCCTTCACAGCCCTAATTATAGCTGTATCAGGTCTAACCAATGATTTATTTATTGAAGGCATACCACACAAGGGCGCTATCGCTTATGGTAAAATGACACTTGATCGCGAACGATCTATTTTTTTTGGACAACCATTGATTGACGCATATTTGTTACAGGAAGAACTTCACTTTTACGGAGTGATAATCCATGGTAGCGTCGAGAGAGCAATGAATAAACATTTAAATGATGCGGCATTTATAATAAAATATGACTGTTATTTAAAGAATGGTAAATCGAATCATTATACAGTCTACCCCATCTTTGTAGATTCGGAAGGTGCTGAAAATTACTCAGATGATCATAAATTAGTAGTTAATTCGCTAGTTAAAATGAGACATAAAACATCAGGACATTTAAGGCGATATATTGATAATACAGACAACTACTTTAAGTACATATTTAAAATGACCACCCATTCCCCATGAAAAAACTCATCGCTGCCATGAATATGACCCTCGACGGATTCTGCAATCATACCTACGGAATCGTTGATGACGAAACCCACCAACATTACAATGACCTGTTGGAAAACGCCGGGGCGATGCTTTACGGACGAACGACTTACCAGCTGATGGAAAGCTACTGGCCGGATATTGTAAAACACCCGACAGGCAACAAAACAATGGATGATTTTGCGGTGCTGATCGACGAGGTTCCCAAAATAGTGTTTTCAAGAACGCTCGACCATGTTGAATGGAAAAACGCACGCCTGGCAACCAAAAGCCTGGAAGCAGAAGTAATGGAGCTGAAACAGCACCCGGGAAAAGACATTTATATTGGAAGCCCAAGCCTGATCGCTCAAGCAACTGCTCTTGGTTTGGTCGATGAATTTCAGCTCATGGTGCACCCGGTAATCGCCGGAAAAGGCCTGACACTCTTTAAAGACTTGCAGGAGATGATTCATTTGAAACTTGTCAAAACAAAAAACTTTGCTTGCGGGGCGATGGTGCTTTATTACGTAAAAGCATAACAAACCACGGTCTTACTTCGTCGGTTTCCGGATTTCCTTCCCGGAACCATCGATATAGCCCAATTCCCGGTTTTTGGTCGTTACGGTGATCATGTTTTTCCCTGCCGGCCAAAGCCCTTCATAAGTTGGCTGAACAACCCATTCACCTTTCCGGTTGATGATCCCGAAAACGTCTTCCTTCGAGTCCTTTTTAGCGATCGCTATATCGTCGAAAAAACCCATTACCATGTCAAAGTTTGCCGGAACGATTATTTTCCCCTTGAAATCCATGTAGCCCTCATTCAGGTTTTCACTAAAACACAGCAAGTCTCCCGAAACCCGCATTCTGTCGACCTGTTTTTCGAGTATTGTTTTACCTGTTTTGTCAATCAATTTCCATGTTTTGCTCTGGTAGGTATCTTTTACAACGGTATAGCCTTTTATAAATTGGCCTGCTGTATAATATTGAGGCTGGATGACCATTTTACCGGAAGTATTGATGAATCCCATTTTTTGGTCCACCATTACTCCCGCGAGACTGTCACTAAAAGACACTGCCCGAACAAAAGTTCTTCCGAATTGCTGTTCGCCTTTTTTGTTGATGTAGTACATTCCGGCTTCGGTTTTCACAACAGCTAACCCATGCTGAAAAGCCTCTGCGTCCAAAAATGTCGGCGCAATGACCATTTCACCTTTTTGATTGATATACCCCATTTTTCCATTTACACGTACTGCCGCCAAACCTTCACTGAACCAGGTTTCCCCGTACAAGTGTACGGCTACGCTCAGCCACCCGCCCTTTTTCTTTTCATAAATAGCAGGTATCGTCACCTCGCCTTTCGGGTTGATGAAACCATATTTGCCGCCTTGTTCGAAATAAGCCAATCCTTCACTGAACTGTGCAGCCAGATCAAATTGCGGCTCGATGACCACTTCCCCCTTATCATTGATATAGCCATACAAACTATCCTGTATTATCGGGTAAAGTCCTTCGTTTTCCGGCCATTCAAATCCTTCCGCAGTTTCGTTTTCAGGTTTGTCTCCCGAAACCTGTTGATTTCCGGCTGCAACCGTACAACTTACCCCTGAAAACAAGAGAAACAAGGCAAGTATGACAAAAGAGGTTTTCTTCATAGGTTTAGTTTTGTAGTTCACATTTAAGCCCGCCAAAATTATGCCAGTTCAACCACGTATTTGGATCGTAGTCCATTCGGAACGATACTGATCTCGACATGCGTGTGTGAGCCCGAAGTTACCGAAACAGTCAACGGCTCCGATTTTTCGGACTTCCCGCCCACGGTTACTTCATACGTTCCCGGAGCTAATTCGATGAACAGGTTTTTCCCCGAATCAATACGCCCGCGCAGTTCGCCGTTGATAAAGATCGGGCTGGCAATCAACCTGTTTTGAGCTTGTTTGATCCGCATGAAATAAATACCGTCTTTCGTGAAATAACCTTCACTCATGGCCGGTTCATTCCGGTTACGCGTCAGTTTAACAATGAACAACAACAGCACCAAAGGCAACAACAGGGTCAGCAAGGTCAACAATCCGGTAATCGTGACCGGGTATTTATCGCCCGGTTCAGGAGCCATAATGTCTATAAAAAAGCGCGCAGGATATGCTTCCGTGATCACCGACCAGAACGAAAGAGCTGCCACCGCCAAAATGTAGATGTAGATAAGGATGCGCATGGCGTATTGGTTTTGTTTACGAAGATAAAATGAATTTTGAATGCCAGGCCTTCATTCTCTCCGCCGCGGCTGACTCATTCTCATTCTCATTCTCATTCTCATTCTCATTCTCATTCTGACGCTGATTTTTTTACTTCCACCCTTTTTCGTAACTTGCCAACTAAATGAAAGCCTGGTACGTTCATTCGTTTCAACCATACACCTGTAAGTAAGTCATGCCGATGAAAGCTTTTCTGATTGCAATTACCGTTTTGTTTGCCGGCCAGCTGGTTTACGGACAAATCATTCCTGTTCAAAACTATGCAATCGATGTGAACGGCCAGGTCCGGCTTACAGTGAATTCAGGTTCCGATAAATATTACCTGCTGCAGGTGCGGCATCACCCCGATTCGGCTTTTGAGTTGACAACTTCCTTGACGCTTGGCCAGGCCGGGACCACGATTATCACCGAACCGCTGAGAGCTTACCCGGCCGATCATTACCAGGTATTGGAATTTCCGATCGGCAATCCGGGGGATATTGACGAAGATGGGCTTGACGATCTCACCGAATACAATGCCACACCGCTCAACGGGCCTTTCAACGCAGCGGATGCCATTCCGGCCGAGCACGGATTATTGTGCCTGAATACACTTGCCGCTTTCCAGGAAGTTTCCACGCAGGAAAACGGAACACCATGGGTGGAATACCTGAACGACATGGAATTCACCAAATTCATCATCACCGATTTTTACACCGATCACCCGAAAGTGTATTTCATTAACAGCAATACTTACGACCTGCACGCTGATTTCGCGACTTACCTGGGAGTGAATCACCTGTCTCCGACCGTTGAGAAAGGACAGCTGATCTACAACCCGAATGCACTCGCCGGTAATGGCACGCTCGGAACGTATTCCTTCAATTTCAGCAATAACGAGGCGTTGCCGTTCGCTGTCGTGCAGCGCACGCAGGAGCTTTTGGCGGCGAATATGCCGTACCTGACCAACAACCTGTCGTATTTCATTACGGTGAACAATGAACAGGATTACGAAGACAATATTGCGCTGTACCAAAATTCGCGGGTGCCGGTATTGTTTGAATCGGATGTCTATGCAGGCATCAATTACTGGGGACTGAACCAAACCGAAGGTTACGGTTTCTTCCGGCTGATGGCTCCTGGTGAAGTGCCTGATTCCCGCGATATTGTGCTCTACGAAGCGTTGCCGAATTCGCTGCCGCGTGTGGGTGGTATCATTACTTCGGTGATCCAGACTCCCCTTTCACACGTGAACCTGCGCGCCATTCACGACAATGTACCGAACGCCTTTATCCGCGATCCGCTCGGGATTGACAGCATCGTCGACCTGGTGGGACATTACATTTATTACAAGACAAACCAGAGCAATTACGAAATCCGGGAAGCCACAATCGAAGAGGTCAACGCCTGGTACGAAAACAAGCGCCCGACTACCGAACAAATCCCGCCGTTGAATTTGAGCTACACATCCATTCTGCCGCTGAGCGAAATTGAATTCGGCATGTACGACGGATTTGGAGCGAAAGTAGCGAATGTGGCCACCATGCGGACATTTGGTTTCCCTGACGGGACCATTCCCGACGGGTTCGGAATCCCGTTTTATTATTACCAGGAATTCATGAAGCACAATCATTTCTTTGACCAGATCGAAGTGATGCTGCAGGACCCGGCATTCATTGCCGACCGGAATGTGCGCAATGAACGGCTGGAAGAACTCCGGGATGCCATTAAAGATGCTGAAATGCCCGATTGGATGATGGACCAGCTGGAACAACTCCAGTATGCTTTCCCGGAAGGTGTTTCGATCCGCAGCCGTTCGAGCACGAACAATGAAGATTTGCCGGGTTTCAGTGGTGCCGGTTTGTATGATTCCAAAACGCATCACCCGGATGAGGGACACATTTCAAAAACCGTCAAGCAGGTCTATGCCAGCTTATGGAACCTGCGCGCTTTCGAGGAACGCGAGTTTTACCGCGTGAACCATTATTATGCGTCGATGGGCGTTCTCTGTCACCCGAATTTTGATGACGAAGCCGTAAATGGCGTTGGTGTGAGCGCCGATCCGGTATACAATACCGACAGCACGTTTTACCTGAACTCGCAGGTCGGCGAAGAATTGATCACGAACCCTGAAAGCACCTATCCCGAAGAACTATTGCTGAAACGATACCCCGATGGCAATGACAATTATTCGGTGATCCAGTACTCGAGCCTGCTCAGCGTGGATTCGCTGTTGATGACCGACCAGCAATTGGACCAGCTTCGCCAGTATTTATCGGTGATCCATGATAATTTCGCCGTGCTCTACCATGCCGAAGGCAATCCGACCTTTGCGATGGACATCGAATTCAAGATCGACAGCACGGACCGTTTGGTGATCAAGCAGGCGCGTCCGTGGGTTTCTTATGTACCGACCGTCACTTCGACTTATGACAACTGCGATTTTGTGCTGTACCCGAATCCGGCTACCGATTTCATCAACATTGGCTGCAAAGATTGCGGAATCGTCACCGTTCGTATCACGGATCTCCAGGGTGGCCTGGTACTCGATAAGACCATGGAACCTGCCAATTTCGACCCGCAGCTTTCCATTCACCACCTGCGCGCCGGAACGTATATCGTGAGCGGCTCCATGAACGGGGAAGTTTGTAAATCGGTGAAGTTTATTAAGTTTTAGTTAGTTGGGCAGTTTTGAAGTTTGCCAGTTAAACAGTTACTTTAAATGGAAGGTGACACTTCTTCCCTCCTTGAGGAGGGATCGAGGGAGGTGGCAATACGTAAAAATGTAAAACGACAAGTATCCCCTGATAAGCTGCACCAACGTTTGCTGTTATCGCCTGCCGTGGCTGGCTCTTCTCAAGAGAGGGAACTGCTCCTGTTCTTCAACCAAACACTTTTATCCCATTCTAAGATTTATACAAATAACAAAGAAAATCCTGTAAAAGCCGATCCCCTGATATCGCTGTACTTTGAGTTTAGAAAAAACAGTGAAATCATGGCGGAAAAAAAAGTAAAGCAAGGTGATGTATCACCCGAAACAGGATTCAGAAAACTATTTGTTGATGAATTAAAAGACATCTATTGGGCAGAAAAAGCGCTGACAAAAGCGATCCCAAAAATGGTAAAGCAGGCTTCGAACAACGAGCTGATCGCAGCATTGGAAGATCACCTTGCCGTTACCCAAACACAAGTGGAGCGTTTGGAACAGGTGTTTGAAATGATCGGCGAAAAAGCGTCCGGAAAAAAATGCGAGGCCATGGAAGGCCTGATCGCAGAAGCCGAAGACATTATGAAAGAAACAGAAGAAGGCGTGGTACGCGATGCCGGAATCATTTCTGCCACTCAGAAAGTAGAGCATTATGAAATTGCCAGCTACGGAACGCTGGTAGCTTTCGCCAATGCACTTGGTGAGTCGGATGCAGCTGAATTGCTGGAAGAAACCCTGAACGAAGAGAAAGAAGCTGATCAAACATTGACCGATATTGCGATGTCTTCCGTAAACCTGGATGCGATCAATCAACCGGGGGAAGAATAAACTTTACAAGTGAGTAAATCTGTGGTTAGGTTGAGGGGGCGAAAGTCCCCTTTATACTCACCGCTGCCCGCCTTTCAATCAATCTCATTCTACCGGCTAAACGGTATTTTTTGTCTACACTAAATAAACACGATTATGAGAGCTGTGATCATCACTTTAGCACTTCTTGTTAGCCTTGGCTGGTCGGTCGTATACTTTAAATACGAGACAGGGGGTATTTTCCATCTGACGCTGATCGTTGCCGTATTGGCGCTGCTGATGCAACTTCGTCCGCATAGTAAATCGTAAAGTAAAACCGAAGCCGGATCTACGCAACATGTTTCCGGATTTCCCTGTCAATCTACCTGCGCCGGGCCGGTTCGCCTCAATCCAAAAAAGTAAACGCGAGTCACCGGGAAACCGGAGAGTGATCAGGCTTTTCGCGGCGATTAACCCTTGATGAGCTTCAGCACCAACGTATACAGCTCCAGAGCTGCCTTCTTTTTAATTTCAAGCGGCGTACCACGAAACACCTTTTTAACAGCATGCGTTTTCTTTTCGTGACGAATGGCATAAAACACCGTCCCTACCGGTTTGTCTTTGGTTTCACTCCCATCAGAAGAAGCAAGTCCGGTCACGGCTGCATACACGTCCGCTTCCACCAGCCTTGAAAGATTGAGCGCCATTTCACCGGTTACTTCCGGTGATTCGCAGGTATGCTTGTCAATCGTAGCCTGTTTGATGTTCAACAGCTGCTTCTTCGCTTTCGGTGTATAACACACCACCGAAGCCGTCAGCACATCCGAAACCCCGACACAGGAAGAAAGTTTCATGGCAGCGAGTCCGCAGGTCATGCTTTCGGCCAATGCCAGTGTTAAACCGCTTGCCTGCATCTGTCGTATGAGTTCGTTTGCCTTTTTCTGCATAAGTGTGTAGCGTTTTGAAGCTGCATTTGTACGGTTTTTAAGTTACTGAATATGCGGCCGGCAGCTGAAAAAGATTCCCCAAAAAAACTTAAATCTCATTCGGGTCAATTGATTAACTTGGCAGGAATTTTGCTGCTATCCAACAACAGAACAACTGCTTATGCGAATTACGATACTCATCCTTGCCATCACCGTTTCAATCAGTTCATCCGCGCAGCGCGACACGCTTCATTTTGTCGTCTCCAGGCCAACGGAAAAAAACACGGAACTTTATGCCGGTCAGCTGATCATGCTGGATGACAACAATCATTATGAATTGGATATCATCCGCACTCCCATCGAAAAAAGAAAAGAAGCATCGAAAGGCGCCGACAGCATCGTTCGAAGCTACATTTTGCCACCCAACCCGAATGACAGCAATGCTTTCCGGTTTAAATGCGAACCGTATTACCTGGGCAACGGGCAATTGTTTTTGCTGACGGATTATGCCGACAAACAAACGTTGAAACTACCTGATTTTACGGGGCCGTTCCATTTCCGGCCACAGGATACACTGGCTTATCGTCCGGATGAAAAATGGACCGAGAGCGAGGCTGACCTTTCTAAATTTGTCTTCGAAGGCTTTTGCCTGGTATTTAACGATAACAAAACGGAGGGCTATCTTTCTTACGTGAAATACCTGTTTGCCATTCCCAATGGCAGCAGTATGGTTCCGGTAGCTTTTTGTAATGAAAACAGCTATAAAACCGAGCTGTTTACCCACGATTACAAGGAAAACCTCTTCATGCTTAACCGCTGTAAAAAAACCGATACACTGACTTACCTCGAAGGCGATTTCAGAAAAGCAATTGATCGAAATACGGAGCTTAGGAAAGCCGGTTATGGAAAGCATAATCTTCGTGATTCATTGATAGAAAATGCCGTCTTCCCTGATTTAACAGGCAAATGGCTAAAACGCTTCTACGATAAAAATTACCAGGATTATTTGATGCAATCTGACCGAAAACCGGGAAAATTAAATACACCTGAATTGATTGACCCGATTTTTTCGCAGTTCAGGTTGGATTATGCCGCTGTTTATGCTGATTTTTATGTCGGAGTTACCGATAGAAGCACCATCGCACCTGCCGTGATATTCGATTCAATCGTGATCACAAATGATCGTTTCGGGAAATTCTCCGGTTCTGCGTTCCCGTATGAAGTCTACAGGCAGGCTGCAGGCTACCATCACGCATCCCCGGAACCTGAATTCCGAACGGTGGATGCCTGGTTGTACGGACATTATTGCAACCAAAAAATGGCTTTCCGGTTCACTTTTCTGAATGAAAAATTGCCGGATGGAAGCTATTCGGACCGTTGGATTTTTAAGGATATAAAGCTGAATAAAGGTTATGTAATGCAGGAATAACGGTTGAAATCTAGCCTTCAAAAACAAACAGGTACTCCACTCCTTTCCCTGGATGATTGATCAGCTCCATTTTCCCGTTCAGCTGTTCACAAAGCGTTTCAATAAGCTCCAGTCCGAAACCATGCGCCAGGTTATCCGGGAAACCAACGCCGTTGTCGGTATAGGCCAGCGTAAATTGCTGTACTCCCGAAGAAACCAGTCGAATCGTGATCACACCGGAATCACCGAGCTGGCCATGTTCCACTGAATTGGCGATCAGCTCATTGAGCAATAATCCCAGCGGCACTACGACATCCTGCTTCCATTCAGTGAGCTCCACTTCCATTTTCAGCGCGATTTGCTCATGAATGCTGTTTTGGCGCAATAAATCTTCGGCCAGTCCTTTAAAATAAGTCGCGCAATCAATGTTGGAAAGATCCGGCGATTTGTACATGCGCTCGTGGATCAGCGCAATCGCTTTGATACGGTATTGCGCATCCTCGAATACCCGCTGTGAAGCCTCGTCGCGAATCTGCACACTTTGCAGTCGCAATAAGGAATTCACGACCTGAAGGTTGTTTTTCACGCGGTGGTGAATTTCCTTGAGCAATACGGTAATCTCGGTGTTTTGCTTTTTGACCAGGATATTGTTTTCCTCCAGGAGCCAGTTTCCGGTGCGGAGCGCATTTTCGGCTTTTCGTGTCGTGGAAACGAAAATCGAAAGAATGTAAATCAACACGATCAGCGCTCCCGAAATTTCAGCCACCAGGAAATACTTGATTGTCGGGATGGAATCAAGGAAATCGCGCAGGTTGCTTTCCAGCTTATTCACCACGAAAAAGGAAAAACCCGTCAGCAGCACCAGGCAAATGACTGCTCCCCATTTTACCCCGAGCATGAACACGGCAAACACCACGATAACGATCATCCAGAAAGGTTCCACGAGATGCAGCGCCTGGTCATTGAAATTGATGTTGACGCAAACAATCATCGATGTGAGCATGCACAAGACAAACGACGACCACCAAATGCTCTGGTAACGTTTGAATACCAACACCTGTACAACCACAAACGCCAAACCGAGGACGGAAGGAAATGCTTTACCATATAAACCGGCGAACAAGACATAAACAATCATCGGAACCAGTACGATGAATACCAGGAACGATACGTTAAAAAGCAAAACAGCCTTTGATTGCTGGTAAATATCCTGTTGTTTGGCAATGTAATCACCAATCAGCCAATCCCTGGATTTGTAGTATAGTTTCAAATTAAGTGGTGTGTTTTTTCTGTTAACCGCACCGAATATACCGAAGATTCATTTTCGTACTACGTTTTTCGTCAGGAAAAATAAAATAAACACGTTTGCGCGTGAAGAAATCAACAATCGGATGGTTAGTAAAAAACGATGCCGGCTTATTTTTCAAGCAGAAAAAAGGTGTAGTTTTAAATCGTTTTTGATTGGAACGGTTCTTGTATAACCCGACGCAACCGAGCATAAAACAACTCGTTATCAACAGTTTGAAAACAAAACAGGTAAACGCATGAAAAAAATCTTCTCCCTCGCAATCGTACTCTTAGCCTTTTCATGGGCCAACGCTCAATGCACCATTTACAAGACCGACCGCGCCGGCGTATCAACGAAAAACGGGAAGTCGGACGGAACAATCGTCTATTCAACCGACGCTCAGGGGGCCAAAGCCTCCAAAATCGGGAAAGTTGATGGAACGGTATTGTATTCAACTGACCGCAAGGGATTAACTCCCGTACAGAAAGGGAAATTCGAAGACGGTGTCGTTTATTCAACCGATCGTTTCGGGACCAATGCAGTAAAAGTCGGGAAAGTCGACAAAGGAACCGTTTACTCTACCGACAGCTACGGGCTGAACGCAACGATTGTCGGAAAAGTGGAAGGTGACTGCGAAGCGGCAGGGGCACTGCTTTTACTACTGATTAAGTAGTTTTTTTACTACAAAGGCTGTTTATCTGAATCGATTGAAACAAGTACCAGTCCCGTAGGGACGTAATGGCAAAATTCAGCGTAAATGTTCCGCAATCCCTTTGTGTTCTTCTAATACGTCTCGCACTTACATTTTCTTTGTGTCCGCCTGAGGCGGACGGTGAAACACGCCCATCAAACGCAAACCTTAGTTCTAAAACGATATAGCAACCCCTCCGACTGAAAAGTCAATGAATATCACTGCTTTAGGTGCAAATTTCATCGAAGAAAAAGCGTGTTTTGACTTCCTTTTTCGTACCTTCGTGCACCTTTAACAACTTGTCATGCGAAAACTACTGCTGCTTTGGATGCTTTCTTTGGGTTTCTTTGTAAACGCGCAGGATTATTCCTATCATTTTTCAGGAAATTTATCGGAAACCGCTCAATCGGATTTTTTAAAACGAATGGAGGATTTTCATTTTTATACCGACATAAAGCTGCGTTATAAAAATGACAGTCAGAAAGGCGAATTGCTCTTTACCATTCCAGCCGTAACCGGCAAAACCGAAGAAGAGCAGCCCTATTCTATCCTGGACGTAAAAAAGCTGCTGATCAGCTTTGACCTGGTTCCGGACACGTTTACCGAACGACCAAAACACTGATCATGCGCAGCCTTACTTTTTTCAAGCTCCTCGCAGGTTGTTTGCTCGTTCCTGCCGCACTTTTTGCGCAATCCAACGATTGTTCCACCGCGACAACATTGCCGGTGACAGCCAACTGTTCTTCGCCCACTGCGGGCACAACCGCTTCGGCAACACAATCCATCCCCGGTTGTTCGGGGACAGCCGACGATGATGTCTGGTACCAGTTTACCGCAACGGCAACCGCTCATAAAATTACCGTGACGCCTTCCGCCGGCATGGACCCTGTTGTGCAGGTTTTCTCCGGTGCATGTGCCTCGTTGACGTCCCTGGTATGCCGTGACATCGGTTTCAGCGGCGATCCTGAAACGGTAAACCTTACCGGTTTGACCATCGGGAACGTTTACCGCGTTCGGGTTTATCATTATGCCGCCGGTTCGGGAACGGGAACATTTACCATTTGCTGTACCGTTGCACCGCCCGCCCCGGTCAACAATGAATGCTCGGGAGCAACATCACTCAATGTCAACGTTTCCTGCACACCAACAGCCGGAACAACCGACGGTGCTACGCAAAGTATGTCCGGGTGCTCGGGAAATGCCGATGATGACGTTTGGTATTCATTCGTGGCAACCAATGCTTCGCAAACAATTACCGTTACGCCGACTTCAGCCAACCTTGATCTTGTTTTCCAGGTTTTCAGCGGTTCGTGTGCCGCATTGAACAGCGAATCGTGTACCGACCTTACCTACATGGATGATCCTGAAACGGCCCAGGTCGTGGGACTTACAGCCGGGCAAACGTATTACATACGTGTCTACGATTATTACGCAGGAAGCTCCGGCAATTTCACCATTTGTGTGACCGGTCCGGCTACTTCGGTGCCAACCAACGACAATCCATGCGCGGCTTTGGCTTTGCCTGCCATCACTTCCAACTGCAATTACCTGGAATTTACAACCGTCGGAGCTACCAATACGGCTACTCCGGGCGCTCCTTCAGCCTGTATCGGCGGATCAGGCGCGATGATCGGGGGCTTCAGCGCCAGCACGATCGATGTTTGGTTTTCCATGGTCGTTCCGTCTTCCGGGAATGTATACATCACGTCAAAACCCAATATGGGAGCCGGACGCATCAGTGATGGCGTGATGGTGTTATACTCCGGGAACTGCTCGTCGCTCACACAAATCCAATGTTCCGATGACACCCCAACGTATCCCGGTTCAGCCAATGACGGATTACCCCTCATCAGCGCCACCGGACTCACTCCCGGATCGACCGTTTACCTGCGTTATTTCGGTTACGGAACTTCTTCGGGAACTTTTGGTTTCTGCGTAACTACTGCGACCAACGACAATTGCGCCAATTCACTCTACATCTGTGACATCAACGGCTACAGTGCTTCCACAAGTGCGGCTTACACAGCGGATCGTCCTTGTAACATGTTCGGGAACAATGAAACCAGCGCAGGAGTCGATCAGCCGAACGGTACCAATACCGGTGGAATTTTCGGCCAGGGTGGTCCCTGGGGCTCCGGTTCTCCGGCGTATGACGTCAACATCAACAACAACTCCTGGATCCGGTTCACCGCTTCTGCCACCACCGCTGTACTGAATGTCAGCATTTCGGATTGCTGGGTCGGGAATTACCCGAGCGGAGGTGTACAAATGCAGATTTTCTCCAGTACCGGCGGGTGCTGTAACTTTACGCCTGTTTCCGATTTCAAGGAAAACTCTACCGGTTTTACAATAACAGCCAACAACTTAACAGTCGGCAGCGATTATTACCTCATGGTAGATGGTTTTGCCGGTGATATCTGCAATTATACGATCACCGCGCAATCGGGTGTGCAATTCCCGAATATCACGCCTGTCGGGCCGATCTGTTCCGGTCAAAGCGTAACGCTCAATGCGCCTTCGGGAGCTACTTCTTACGAATGGCAGCACGATGGCGCGGTGACTCAATCGGTAAATGTAACGCCTCCGACCACGCAAAGCTATTCGGTGGAAGTGACCGGTTTGTGCGGTTATAAGCAAACTTTGTCGACAACGGTAACGGTGAATCCTGTTCCCGCTGCGCCAACCGTTTCATCCACGCTCAGTGTCTGCAACAACCAAACATTGAACCTTACAGCTTCAACAGTGGCCGGCGCGACATATTCGTGGACGGGGCCAAACGGTTTCACAAGTTCACTGCAAAACCCTTCGATTTCAAATGTAACTGCGGCAAACGCGGGTGTTTATTCCGTAACGGTCACAGTGAATGGCTGTACAAGCCCGGCGGCAACAACAACCGTAACTGTCAACCCGATTCCTTCAGCACCTGTTGCAGGAAGCAATTCACCTGTTTGTCCGGGACAATCCATCGATCTCACGGCAAGCAATATTGTCAATGCTACGTATACATGGACCGGGCCTTCAGCTTATGCTTCTTCGCTTCAAAACCCATCGCGGCTTAATGCCATTGCGGGCTACGCAGGAACCTATTTTGTAACTGCAACCGTAAACGGCTGTACCAGTGCCCAGGCATCGACCGTAGTCGTTGTTAATCCGACACCGGTATCGCCGGTTGCTTCGAGCAACTCGCCGGTTTGTACAGGGAATACGATCAATCTTTCCGCGACGACAGTTCCGGGCGCCACATACACCTGGTCGGGACCAAACGCATTCAGCGCTACTACTCAAAACACAAGTGTTCCGAATGCGGCCTTGGTAAACGGCGGAACGTATTCAGTCATTGCAACCGTAAATGGGTGTCCAGGCATCGCCGGAACAACGTTGGTAACAGTGAACCCGACTCCTGCAACACCTGCCCCGACTTCCAATTCACCTTTGTGCGAAGGAAGCACGATCAACTTATCCGTGGCGCCTGTTGGCGGCGCTACGTATGCATGGACAGGCCCGAACAGCTTCTCCAGCAACAGCGTTAATCCATCCATTTCGGGCGCGGGCGCTGCAACAAACGGTGTTTATTCGCTAACAACCACGGTCAACGGCTGTACAAGTGCTGTCGGAACAACTTCCGTAACGGTCAACCCACCGGCACAAGCCGACGCAGGCAGTAATCTCGCTTCGTGCAACGGCGCACCCGTCTTACTGGCCGGAACGATCGGTGGTGCAGCCGGCTCTGCAACCTGGTCGGGCGGAACGGGAACGTACGACAATCCCGGCTTGCTCGGCGCTACCTACACACCGGGTGCGGGCGATATTTCAGCCGGAACTGTTACGCTGACATTGACGACCGACGATCCTGCCGGACCTTGTTCATTTGTTTCAGATGTGGTCACCATCACGATTTCCAGTTCCCCAAGCGCTGCTTTCAGCTATGCACAGCCGACTTACTGCCAGAATAATGGTGATCCTTCGCCGGTTTTCGGTGCAGGAGCGAGTGGTGGAACATTTTCTGCCGGAGCAGGATTATCCATCAATACCGGAACAGGAATCATTGATCTTTCGGCTTCTACTCCGGGATCGTATACCGTAACGAATTTCATTCCTGCCAACGGATCTTGTCCAAGTGCAACCGATTCCGAGCCAATCACGATTGTTGCTACTCCGGCTACACCTGGCGCAAGCAGCAATCCGATCGTGTGTGATGGCGGAACACTGAATCTTGCTACTCCAACAGTTGTAAATGCGACCTACGATTGGACGGGCCCGAACGGATTCAGTTCCAACACGCAAAACCCGACGATCACACCTGTCGACGCAACAGATGCCGGAAATTACAACGTCACCATCACGGTTAACGGCTGTACCAGTGCACAGGGAACAACCTCGGTTGCCATTACACCGCTTCCGGCTGTGAGTATCGTGAATGGTGCTTCGACAGCGATTTGTATCAACGACAGCTTAACGCTCACGGCTTCGGGCGCGACATCCTATATTTGGAACACGACCGAAACGTCTGCTTCGATAACTGTCCAGCCAACGGTAGCAACGACTTATACCGTAACAGGAACCGAAAACGGCTGTGACAATACAGACCAGATTACCGTAAACATCAATACTCCGGCTGTTTTGACAACCGTTCCGACGGCGAACCAAAGCAATTGCGATCAGCCTACAGGTTCGGTCCTCGGGTTAGTGGCCAGCGGAAACGGCGCATTTACCTATTTGTGGACAGATGCATCCGGCAATGCCGTTGGTGTTACTTCCGACCTGGCAAATGTTCCTGCCGGTGACTATTCCGTTGAAATCACGGATGCAAACGGCTGTTCTGCAGTCTTCGGCCCTTACACGGTGAGCAACTTCCCTACTCCCAACGCACCGACGATTACCATCGATAACGCCAATCCTTGTTTGGGAGGATCATTTACCGCAACAGCAGGTACAATTGCCGGAGCAAACTACAGCTGGACCGGTCCGGGTGGTTTCTCTGCGACAGGAACGACCATTTCCATCGATCCGATCGATAACAGCAACCAGGGCAACTACTGTGTAACGGCTACCGTGAACGGCTGTCCCGGCGCTCCGGCTTGCCAGGCTGTCACCATTACGCCGCTTCCGAATATCGATGTATCGGCGTTAAGCAACGATTCTTCTGCATGCATCAACGAGACCATTACATTGAACGCTTCAGGTGGCAACACCTACAGCTGGAGTGGTCCCGGTGGATTTACAGCCAGCGGGTCAACCGTCAATATCCTGGCACTCGATGAATCACAGGAAGGTTATTACATCGTAACCGGCAACAATGGTTGTTCAGCAACCGATTCGATCCTGGTCATGGTAACACCTTCGCCGGTTGCCAATGCCACGAGCGATGTCAGTGTTTCAGGTGTTTACTGTGAAGGAGCAATAGCGCAGCTTTCGAGCAACAGTGCCACTTCGATCAGTTGGACAGGCCCGAATAGTTTTACATCCACACAACAAAACCCGGTAATCGATCCTGTAAATGCATCGACAAGTGGCTGGTACGTTGTTACGATCACCGATGCCAACAATTGCAGTGCTTCCGATTCGGTAAATGTGGCTTACCAACCAGGTAACAATCCAGGGATTTCCGGTGATGAGACTCCTTGTCCGGGCGAAACACTGGTACTGGAAGCAACCGACGGATCTACATATTCCTGGAACGGACCGAATAACTTTACGTCTGTGCAGCCTACAGTAACCATTCCGAATATCCAGCTCAACCAGGCCGGTAATTACATCGTCACCATTACCGATTCTGTGGGTTGTATTTTCTCAGATACCTTAACAGTTTCCATCGTAATCACGCCGGAATGCCTGCGAATCCCGGAACTGGTAACACCTGACGGTGATGGTCACAACGATGAATGGGATGTTGAAGGATTGGAAAACTACCCCGAAGCGACCGTTCAGCTGTTCAATCGCTGGGGGAACCTGATTTATGAAGTTTCGCCGTATACACAACCCTGGAAAGGTGAAACCAATAAAGGATTGTCAATCGACGGTGGCGACGGACGTGTTCCTTTCGGTACGTATTTTTACCTTATTCGCCTGAACGACGCTGAAAACCATGAGTACAAAGGCTACATTGAACTTCAATACTAAACAGATGATGCAAACGATTCGCTTATGGGTAGTTTCGGGCAGCATGCTCTGCTCAGCTTTGTTTGTCGCTGCACAGCAAGACGAACAATTGTCGATGTACAATCAAAATCCGCTTTATTATAACCCGGCCTACGCCGGAAGTCGCCAAAGTATAAGCTTTGTTTCGCTTGCGCGCTTTCAATGGGTGAGTTTCAGCGGAGCGCCGCAATCGCAATGGTTTTCGGTCCACAGTCCTATCCTTGGCAACAACATGGGAATCGGAGCGCACCTGGTGAACGACCGTATCGGCAGCCGGAACCGCACCTCCGCTTATGTAGATGTAAGTGCCGGCATTCGCCTGAATAAAAAGAACCATCGCCTGGCGGTCGGGCTTTCCGGCGGAGCCGATTTTATGTCATTCGATTTTTCGGATCTCGACGTCACCGATCCCAACGATCCGTATTACGGCCAGCGCTTTTCGAGCACAAAACCCAACCTGGGGGCAGGAATTTATTACTACGGCGACCGTCATTACGTCGGTTTGTCGACTCCGCGCATTTTGGAAGCCAAATTCAAAGATGCCACCGAGCTTGTGACCGGGTTAAACCAGCGGCATTATTTCTTTACGGCCGGGATGGTGATTCCACTCAACAGCGTTGTGGAATGGAAACCGTCGACCATGATCAAATACACGCCGAATGCGCCGCTGACAATGGATTTTAACATGAATTTCCTGCTATACGACAAATTCTGGACCGGCGTCATGTACCGTTTCAACGAATCAATGGGCGTGAATGTGCTGTTCAAAATCAAAAAATCATTCCAGGTGGGTTACGGTTATGACTTTCCTATCAACGGGTTGATGCGCTACCAGCAAGGCTCACACGAAATTCTGCTGACTTACGACTTCACGTTCAAACAACTGGTCTACAACTCTCCACGCTATTTTTAATGAAAACATTCCCTCTACTGTTTTTCGTCGTTCTTCTTTCGTTTTCAGGGCTTGGACAAGCGAAAGTGCGTAAGGCCAACGAGCATTACGAACGCCTGGAATATTTTTCGTGTGCCCCTATTTATGCCGAACTGGCAAAGAAAACCATCCAGGGAAAAGGAAAAACAGACTGGGAAAATGTGCGCCGGGCGGCTTTTTCCAATAAACAGATTTTCCAGTACAACCGCGCACGCTTTTATTACAGCAAGCTGCATGAGACCAACCGGTTGACCGAAGCTGATTACGTGGAGTACATTGATTTGCTGCGCACAATCGGGAAATACGAAGTCGCGGATGAGTTGCTGGCCGATGCGATCAAAGTCTATCCCCAAAACAATTTTGTGGCTTTGCTGAAAGACCGCAATTCCGATTTCGGGCATTTAATGACCGATTCAGCGATCTATTCCATCGAAGCGTTGTCGATTAATTCGGGTATGGGCGACTTCTGCCCTACGTTTTATGAAAACGGTATTCTGTACATGTCGAAATCAAAAAATGCCGGTTTTCTGAACGGGCGCTACGGCTGGGACAATGCCTTTTTCATTAACATGCTGCATGCCACTTACGATTTGGACAGCACGCTGATGAAAGGAAAAGTATTGAAGGACGCTTTTTTCTCGCGTGCACACGACGGCCCTGTTTCATTTAGCCCGGATGGCAATCGCATGGTGATCACCAAAAACACGCTGGGCAAGCACAACGACCAGGATGTTGTCGTGTTGGCGATTTATTTTTCGGAGCGCATCAACGGCGAATGGTCGGAAGTAAAGCCTTTTCTCTACAACAACCCGGCTTACAACGTAGGCCATGCCTGCTTTTCACCGGATGGAAGGCGCATTTATTTTGCCAGCGAACAACCGGGCGGTTTCGGAGGCGCCGATTTGTATTATTCCGACTTTTTAGACGGAGGCTGGAATCCCCCGGTGAATTTAGGTCCAAAAGTAAACACCGACCAGGACGAATTGTTCCCGGCTGTCAGTGAAAACACACTTTACTTTTCCTCAAAAGGCCACTTCGGCATTGGTGGACTTGACATTTTCACAATTCCGCTTTCATTGAATGGCATTGTGCTTAATATGGGCTTCCCGATCAATACGTCGTACGACGATTTCGGAATTGTAGCCAACAAAGACGAAAAAGGCGGGTTCTTCTCCTCGAACCGCGGTGATTTTGTAGACCGCATTTATTCCTGGCAGCGCAAAGACCCGACAATTTATTTCGAAGGAACCGTTGCAGAGCGTTATGCTGAGATGGAACCCGTTCCGAACCAATGGGTAGTGTTTAAAGACCTGACGACTTTTAGTACTGATACGCTGTATACTGACAGTTTGGGGCAATTCAGCACGCAGCTGTTAATGAACCACGATTATCATTTCTCGACCGAAAAACAATACTTCGCTTTGGAATCACCACTTTCGATTTCTACTGTAGGAATTGTGCGTGACAGCACGCTTCGCGGAGAATTGGTACTGAAACCTCTCACGATTTTCGTTACGCTGAAAGTTGTAGAGCGCGGCACCAAATCACCTATTCCGTATGCGAAAACCACCGTTACGGCTTCGCTGACAGGGAAAGATACGGTTTTAACTACGGACAACCAGGGATTGGTGACGTTACAGGTCGACCGATATGCCGATTACCTGGCACATGCTTCCAAACGCGGCTATGTCGATGATCAAACAACGTTTAAGACCGACAACGAAAGCGATAAAGTCATTGAACTCTTACTTCAACTGCCGACAATTAAGAAAGGTGACAAATTCAAGCTCGAGAATATTTTCTACGATTACAACAAATCGACACTGCGCCCTGAAAGTATGGCTGCACTTGACAAACTGGCCGATTTTATCAAGGAAAACAAGCTAAAAATCGAGCTTTCATCGCATACGGATGCCCGCGGAAATGCACCTTACAACCAGAAGCTTTCACAGGCGCGTGCCCAAAGCTGTGTGGATTACCTGATCCTGAAAGGCGTTCCGAAAGCGAATATCATTGCGAAAGGCTATGGCGAAACCCAGCTGCTGAATCGCTGTAAAGATGGAGTGACGTGTTCGGAAGAAGAGCACCAGGAGAACCGGAGAACGGAGATCAAGATCTTGTAGAATGTTCCCGAATGGAGTCCCGTAGGGACGAAATGTTTTAGAAACACATCCCCCATTCAACAACTACCCCGTAGGGGTAGAACAATACACTTACCTGTTAAATGTCTTACCCCTACGGGGTAAAAACGGCTTGATAATAATTATTATCTAAGATATTTCGTCCCTCCAGGACTAGTATTTGTTTCAAAAAGCTAATCACTATCTTTGCAGTATGTTCATAGAAATCAATCCGTCGAATATGGATCAGCGGCTGATCAGCCAGATCGTGGAGTCGCTGCGCAAGGGAGAGCTCATTGTTTTCCCAACCGATACCGTGTATGCCGTTGGCTGTGACGTGACCAACAAAAAAGCACTGGCCGCGTTAGCGAAATGGAAAGGCGTGAAGTTGCAGAAAGCCAATTTTTCAATCATCTGCTCGGACCTGAGCCAGGTTTCGGAATATGTGAAGCAGGTTGACCGCACGATTTTCCGCTTGTTGAAACAATCGCTTCCCGGGCCGTTTACATTTATTTTACAGGCCACGAATGATGTTTCCAAGTTATTCGAATCCAGTAAAAAAGAGATCGGGGTGCGTATTCCGGATAACCAGATCACGCTTGCTATTGTAGAAGCATTGGGTAACCCGATGGCGACGACTTCATTGCACGATGATGAAGATGAAATCACGGATTACTTCGTTGATCCTTCGGTGATTTATGAACGTTTCGATGACGAATTTGCCTTTATCATTGACGGCGGATTGGGCCACCTGGAAGCTTCTACCATTGTTGACTGCACCAGCGGAACGGCCGAGATCGTTCGCCAGGGAATCGGACACATCGACTTATGATAGCAGTAATTGACTGCGGAAGTCAGAAAACCCCGCTGATCGAATCGATCCTGTATGAGCACATCGACACGAAAGTAATCTCTATGTTCGATCTCAACCCGGCAACTGATTTCGAAGGTTGTATAGGAGCTGTGCTTTCCGGTGCACCAATCCTGATCACCGAAAAAGATCCGGAACCTTATTTGGAATTGTTCACCTGGCTGAAGAATCCACCATTTCCTGTATTGGGAATCTGCTTCGGACACCAGATCATGGGAATGACTTTTGGTGCTTTGGCCAATCGCCAACGCGACGACCGCGACTGGCAAACGGTTGAAATCCTCACCGATTGCCCGTTGTTTGATAAACTCCCGACCGAAATTGAGCTCATGGAAGATCATTGCGAAGCAATTTCCATTCCGCCCGGCTTTGTACACGTAGGCGTTTCGGACAGCTGCGTCAACGAAGCCATGATGCACAGTTCGCTCCCACTCTACGGCGTACAGTTTCACCCGGAAGTTTCCGGAATGCACGGCGCGATCATTCTTGAAAACTTTGTTCATATTTGTGAACGGCACGAACGCCGTGATTGAATCCTAAAAGCGATATTTACACATGCTTTTAAACAGAATCTGGATCGGTTTCTTTCTCGTTGCCATTGTCACAGGATTGGCAAAGCTGCTGTTCTGGCACGATGTCAACATCTTTAAAACCATGGTCGAAGGCTTGTTCAATTCGGCCAAATTAGGGTTTGAGCTTTCCATTTATATGACCGGCGCTCTTTGTATGTGCCTGGGTTTCATGAATGTAGGCGAAAAAGGCGGAGCAGTTCGTATCCTGAGCAAGGCTATTTCCCCCCTGTTTACGAAAGTGTTTCCTGAAGTTCCGAAAGATCACCCGGCTGTTGGAGCCATCATGATGAACTTCAGCGCCAACATGCTTGGACTCGACAATGCCGCAACGCCGATGGGCCTGAAAGCTATGAAAGAATTGCAGGAGCTGAATCCGCAAAAAGACACGGCTTCCAACGCGCAGATCATGTTCCTGGCGCTCAACACCGCCGGAATGACCATTATCCCAATCAGTGTTTTATCCATTTTGTCTATCCAAAAATCAGCGAATCCTACAGAGATTTTTCTGCCGGTTCTGATTACAACTTTCTGCTCGGCTTTGTCTGCATTGATCCTTGTTGCTATTAAACAACGTATCCGTTTGTTTCACCCGACTGTAATCGCCTACCTCGGTTCGGCCATTGCATTTCTCGCAGCATTGCTGGTTTGTCTGTACCATTATCCCGAATACACACAAAACATTGCCAACATAGGCGGAAACGTGATCATTCTTGGCATTTTCGTGATGTTTATCGTCTTGGCAGTCATCAAAAAAGTCAACGTTTACGAAGAGTTTGTAGAAGGTGCGAAGGAAGGATTCCAGGTGGCTATAAGTATTATCCCGTTTTTAGTAACAATGCTGGTGGGAATCGGAATTTTCAACTCTTCAGGAGCCATGCAGGCGGTAATGGATGGATTCGAGTGGTTTTTTCTTCAAATTGGCTTGGTACACACGGAGTTTGTAGACGCATTACCAGTCGGAATTATGAAGCCATTCAGTGGCGGAAGTGCCCGGGCTTTGATGATCCAAACGATTTCAGAGTATGGTGTCAATGATCTTCGGTCAAAAATTGCCGCAACCATGCAAGGCGGTACCGAAACCACGTTTTATGTACTGGCCGTTTACTTCGGTTCGGTGAACATCAAAAACACGCGTTATGCTGCCGGAGTCGGGCTATTGGTAGATATCATCGGCGTGATCATCGCCATTTTGGTTTCCTATTTGTTTTACGAAGTTCCCCCTGTCAAATGAGTTGGTTCAAGCGCATATTTGGAAAAGATTCCGAGCAGGATAAAGTCGCGGTGGTGAAGAAAGCGGATATCACCCACGCAAAACTCGACTATCCGCCCAAAATCATCCTGGCGTGGTGCCAGGCGTTGGAAGGAAACAGCGACATCAGCTTGTGGTTGCTCGAAAACGGTTATGAGGAGTTGTTTCATACTACCAACGCTATTTTACTGAAACAGCAGGCCCGCGACTGGTTGATGCAAAACGGCTATCCGCACCTGATGGCCATGGTGAATGCCGCCGAAGGAAATGAATCTGCGTTGCACTGGCTGCAGGTGCATAAATTCACGTTGCTGTACCATGTTGCCTGTGGTGTCGAGGGCGAAATGTCAAGTTTTGGCTGGTTGAAAGCGAATGCCGATCCTTCGATTTTCCTGCTCACACGCACCATCAAGAAAATCAAGGACCACATCGAGTTTAACCACAACGATATGTATTCGTTCGGAAAAGATGTCTGATTCCATGATTGTCCGCGCAACATTGGCCGACGTAAGGGCTATTCAGCAGGTAGCCCATCTTACCTGGCCCGATACGTTTAAGGAAATCCTGTCGCCTGAACAAATCGATTACATGCTCAACTGGATGTACAATACCGAGAGCTTATCGGCAAGCATCAATCATCCGAACCAGTCGTTCTGGCTGTACCGCGAACACGACGAAACACTTGGTTTTGCTGGAATCGAGCATCATTACAATGGTAAAAACGCCACGAAGCTGCATAAGATTTACGTGCTGCCGCAAGACCAGGGAAAACAGATCGGGAAACAGCTTTTGGAAAAGGTGATCTCCGAAGCCCGCAACGCCGGAAGCACCGCGTTGTTACTTAACGTGAATCGCTACAACAATGCGACTGCTTTCTACGAACGACAAGGGTTTCGTATTATCAACGAAGTAAACATCGATATCGGGAACGGGTATTTGATGGAAGACTATGAAATGGAATTATCAATTATCAATGGGTGAATTATCAAGAGAAGCCCCATGATAATTCATAATTGTTCCATTTATAATTTCTAGTTCTTCGTCCAATAAACCGTACTGGACAAAAAGTCATTCATTCCCATTGAAGCTTTTACTTCTTCACGATAAGCTTCAATTGAAGTGATGGCAGCTGTCCCGCTGACTTTCAATGAAATATCAGAAGTTTCAAATCCACTCTCGGTGAAATAAATATGATAAACATAGTAAGTCTCGGTTTCTACATCCTCTACAACTTCCTGGAGCACCAAAAATGTCTGACCTTCCAATTTCGTCAACCATCCTGTAAAATCATCACTGCCAGCTGCATACATGCCTCCCCGTTCATCTACATGAACACGGTAAGTATTGGCGGCACTACCCTTTGTAATTGTTACTTTATGGGCTTCCGGGTCATCTGCTTCATTACTGAAAGTACCTATAAGGCGCGAATCCAGGGCTACATCTCCTTTTTTTCCTAACGGATATTCACTGCTGATCGGGCAACCGGCCAAAAGAAAAAGTCCTGAAACAATCAATGCTACGGAAAGAATAGTTTTCATTTTCATAATCATCAGTATTAGTGTTCTAAGTTAATTAATATTCCTCGTCGTGTTCGGTGCGGTGTGCGATTTTCCGGTCCAGTTTCGAGATAATTGTACTCGCTGTATGCGTAAACAGGAACGGAAAAAATGCATGCACAAAACATGCCAGTATTGCCAGGATCAGCTTAAACTGGACGTAAAACGCAAATGCAAAGTGCTGAAAGTAATTCATTCCCACTTCACGCGGGTGTTTCATAAAAGGATTCATAATTCCATGTATTCGATCGTTTCTAACTCTACATCAAAGGCCTTTTTCGCAGCAACGCGCATTTTCTCTACCGATCCCGATGTCATCCAGCGGGTTGTGCCGTTTCCGTTCAGATCCGGGTATTTCATGCGAATCGCTTTCACCATTCGCTCCATCGGATCAATTAATTGAACTCCCGGAATAACGGCATTTATCTGGTTGGTTAACACCGGGTAATGTGTACAGGCCAATAAAATGGCTTCACAATTTTTCAAAGGAGTAAAAATCCGCTCCAAATCGGCTGTCATTTCTTCCGAAACCAGGTCTCCTGCTTCGATTCGTACGGACAGCGCCTGCCCCACTTCCTGGCTGATGTTTGGAGCTATTACCGATAACGGTTGTTTGTAGATTTCGGATTCCACCGTGCGGTAACCGCCTACAATCCCCAAGCTCTTTGGTGAAACGGCTTCAACGGCCTTTACACCGAACTCAATCATATTGATCACTTCCGGGTGTATCGGAGATGCCGTACTGGCTGCATTGCAGGCAATCGCAACAAATTCACAGCCCTGGTCAAAAAGAAATTCCACGACCCGTGCAACACGCGGACGCAATTCCGAATCGGGCAATTTTCCGTACGGAGGTACACCTGTGTCGGAAAAATAAACGACATCGACATCTGAAAAAGTCCGCAGCTGTTTGTACAGCGACACGCCACCTATTCCGTAATCACAAATTCCGATGGTCATTTCAGGGATACGTTAACCGGATATCCCGGATGTGCTCAATATTCCCCGAATCGAATGCGAGAATGCAGGAATTCCAGCCAACATTGATCTTCTCGACCTTTCGTCCGGGAAAACGGCTTTCGAGGTACCATTTCATTTCGTGCTCGGCGCGAATCGGGTTGTAACGCAGCATTTCCTTCCAATCGGGATGCGTGACTAATTGCTGCAGTTTATCATAAAACACGCGGTTGCCGTATTTCTGTCGGTAATGCATCCATTTGGAACGCAACAGATGCGGGTATTCCCGCAATTTCACCGGGACGGTTACCATGTCGATTACCAAAATTTTTCCGCCGGGTTTCAATACGCGTTTGATCTCGTCCATCAGCGGGTCCCAATCCAGGTAACGGAACGAAAGCAAGGACAAGACAACATCGACGGAATGGTCTTCGAGCGGTAATACCGGGCCGTTCAATTGACGGAAACTGATATGCGCATTGTGTTGATTCATGGTTTCGGCCCGAGCCAGGATGCCGGCTGAAATATCAAGGCCTATTCCCTGCCCGATGCGCGGCGCGAGTTCCTTGAGCAAAGCACCGTTTCCGCAGCCGATGTCGATCACGGTTTTACCGGTCAGATCGCCCAACCGCTTTTCCATCCATTGCCATTCATCCCTGCGGACTTTGATATCCTGGAAAACGGCATCATAAAGCTCTGCCACACGATTATACGTTGCATCCGGTTCCGCCGCAATCGGCTTGAAGGATTTCAGTTCTTCCAGGCGACAGCTTCCGCTGTATTTTTTCAGTGAACCTTTCAGTCCATGGGATTTTTTCCCGATGCATCCGGCGCCGTAGACATTTTCGGATTTGTCACTGATCCGCTTAAAAATCGTTTTGTCGGCCGAAAAGGTGGTATACCAATGATAACCGAAGGTCTCGACCCCGGCCACCTGCGCGAAAAATGCCGCAAACCAGCGTGCCGAACGACAACAATGAAAATACGCTTTCCCGTTCGGAGCAAAAGACAAAGGCAGTTGTTTCCATTCGTACGGGCTGTATTGTTCGGGATAATCAACCGTTCCGTACATAGGTCCGTACATGCCCGAATGCCCGATGAAATGGAATTCGTCCATTTGCCGGTTATTCGCCGCGATTTCCGTAAACAGATTTGTCAATTCCCGCTTCCCGACGATTCCTTCACAGCGTATTTCACCGGTATACCGTTCTTTGATCTCACGCGTCATCGTTGCTGCAATGCGTGCGAACACATCACTTCCTTTGCGGTATTGGGTTGTATAAACAATGAGTATCATAGGCGGTGGAGAACGGGTTGATCAGGAAACCCAATTGGGATGAAATTCAACAGCCGTGGCACCTTTTCCGTATTCCGAAAAATCGGCGTCGTATACTTCGACCTGGTCCTGCTGTGAAAGCCAGGTACGGATTTCATTCTTCAGAACACCTTCACCTACTCCATGGATCACAATGAGCTTGTGGATGCCTTCGCGTTTGGCTTTTTTGAACATACTGCGAAACTCTGACATTTGTTTGAGCATGATCTCGGTATTGCTCAAGCCCTGATGTGATTCAAGGATCTCTTCGATATGCAGATCGACTTCCCAAACCGTCAATGGTTTTCGTTGTCCGGTCTTTTCCTGCAAAACACGGTAATTCACTTCCTGTTCTGCGGTATCTTTCTCAATGACCACGTTTTTGTCGTACAATTCGCTGTGAATAAACACCAGCTCACTCAGCGACAATTTACGTTCGAAGCCGTCTTCATCTTCCACCATGGCGTACTGACCGCTGATGCTCCTGATGATTCCGTAACCTTTTTCGTAGAGATAACCTACCCGTTGTCCAACATCAAAGCCCATTGAATTCTACTCCGTTACTTTGTAAAACAAAATATACCGAACCGAGAATGGCTGCGATCCAGATAAACAGGATGAATGCCTTGTAGACAATTCCGGCATCCTTCTCCAGGGGTGGCTCCAACATATTGTTGACTTCACCGGCCACGATCATGGATGTATCCGTTTCTTCGGCGTTTTCCATGAATTTACGCAAGCCCGGCGTGTGTTCGAGTACTTCTTTTTTGATGAAATGGTATGCGCGGTCGGTCAGTTTTTCATAGGTTGTGGTGTATTCCACATCGGAGTCGCGCAGAGATTTGTGCACCAGGTAACGGCGATGGCGACTACGTACCTGGAAGCCCATCAGGAAACCGAACACCATGAGCAGGTAATATTCGAAATAGAATCCAACTGCGATCATTGCGAGCGACGAACAAAAGGCAAAAATCACCTGGAACAACTCAATGCGCTGAAAAAACAAAGCATTCAGCAAACGTCCGCCGTCCATCGGTAAGATCGGAAGCAGGTTGATCGCGTTGATCAAAAACGACCACAATGCCACTTCGACCATCCACAATACATGCAGCTGGTGACCGAGGATCCAGAATACAACCGCAAGAGCGATTCCCGGAAGCGGGCCTGCGAGAATGACCAGGATGCTTTCTTTCTGACGGTATTCGTCTTTGCTGCCGTGTACAAACGCTCCCATAAGCGGCACAAACAACATGCGCACGTTCTTGTAACCGAAACGTTTCATCATGAGGAAATGCCCCATTTCATGCACGATCAGCACAGCCATCAATTCAACGAGAAAAACAATCTGCTGCCCGAAAAACAAGAGAAAGGTCATCGCGAAGAGCACAATCGAGAAGATCGTCACCGCAATGTGCCCCTGGCGCTGTTCTTCCTTTTCGAGGAAAGGTTTGGGCGGATACAATGAATTAAACTCGTTTTCCATAGCTTGTAAACAAATATAACACGATTCAAGGAAATTATAAATTATGAATGGTTGAATTATCAATTATTAAGGAGATGATTAATGGGAAATTGAAAATGGAAAATTGAAAAGATGGTTTTAGTTAAGCAACACGATCAACCTTCCTGACCACGTCTCCCACTTTTCAATTTTAAATTTTACATTTTCAATTCAAATAGAATGATGGTCTTATCATCACCGAAGGTGAGAAACCGATTTTGATCGATCACGAAACATCCGTTAACCGAACGATTATGCCCACCCTGTTTATACTCAATGCGCTGCGTGACTTTCCAATCATGGCGATCCCAGATTTTAATGGTTTTATCCATGGAAGCCGTTACGATCTCTTCACCGATTTGTTCGATGCCGTAAATGGTTTGATAGTGCGCCGGCCATTCCTTCAGCAGTTGCCCCGTTAATGTATCCCACAACCGGAGATGCGCATCTTTTCCGCCGGAAAGCAACGTGTGCACTGCTAAATTAACAAACAAAGCCGTTACTCCACCTTCATGGGCTTGCTGCCTGTAAACTTCATTGAATGTGGGCAATTCCAGCTGTCGCCACGAACCGTCCTGGCAGGCCATAAACAATTCGTTTCCTGTATGTTTGATGGAGCGGATCTTACCGCAATCCAGGTGAAAAGTTGTCAGCAGCTTTCCGTTGTAATCCATTACCAACAAATGTCCTTCTGCATCGCCGGCAACCAACCACTTTTCGTCGGGGCAATCAACAACACTGAACAAGGCTTTTCCCAGGAAATTGTGTTCCCAAACGAGTTGTTTCGAATCGGCATTAACAGCGATGACCGTTCCATTCGTACAACCGATGATCAATAGATTTTCAGCCGGAACAATTCCAAGCGTATACGCGGGAGCATCAAGCCTTACGGCAAAAGAATCCTGTTTTCCATCGGAAATATTCCAACGCGTCACAAAACGATCGCCGGCTGTACTGTAGATAAATTCGCCAAAAACGGTGCAGGCATAAACGGGCGCGCTATGTCCGGAAATAACAACCGATTGTTGCCACGCCATGAGTTATGCTTCGTCTTCGACCTCGTCGGAATCGACCTGCTTGAATCGTTCTGCGTAATCGGACGGAAGAAATTCGAAGAACGTATCGCCCCTCAATCCCAAGCGCAGGCATTCCAGTGGAATCACTTCATTCGGACCGATATTTCCGAGGTTCACGTTGGCGCCAAAGAGTTTCACAAACCACACCTGCTGGTTTTTCTGCGGTGCTTCCCACAGGATATCTTCCGGGTTCACGCGGGCAATGATGCGGTTGATCAGCATGGTATGTGCTGTTCCGTTGGGACGAAAAACTCCCACGTTCCCAGCTTCGCGGCCTTCAGCGATCACTTTCCAGGATCCTGCTTCGAGCTCGGTGCTCATCATTTTAATCCAACGTCCCGGACTGATCAAAATCCCCGAATCTTTCGAGCCCACTTCCGACAAAACGGTACGGGTTTTCGACAGGCGATGGATAAGATCCAGCTTTTCGTCGTGATTGATAATAATCGAACCATCGGAAACTTCGGCCATCTCCATCTTGTATTTATCCAGCAAACGCAGGTAATCCTCAAATTTCCCACGGGCGTAAAACACCTCGAAAAGCGTTCCTCCAAAATAAGTCCTGATGCCTGCTTCCTTGTACAGCTTCAGCTTTTCTTCGAGGTCTTTTGTAACGTAAGCGGTACCGAAACCAAATTTGACAACATCTGTCAAATGCGCATTTCCTTCAATAAAGTGCTCCGTTTCGCGCAGGCTCAAGCCTTTGTCCATCATCATGGTCAATCCATGATTGCGGGGCTTTTGGGTACGTTCGGGAATGAACGGTAATTCAAAATTCATGTATATCTTGTCTAAATTGGGTCATTTCATACACAGGAACATCCTGCATTTGTTTTTTTCTAACGGGTCAAATTTACAAATTCCGGCACATTCATCAATTCCGGGTAACGCACAAACAATTCCTTTGTCTTTTCAGGATCTTTTGCAAAGCATTCGGAAAGGATGATCGTTGCTTCTTCCATGCGCCCTGAAAGCCAGTTCAGGTACATAATCGGCAACAAGGCGAAAAATGTATTGTTGTGAATAAGGTAATCTTCCACAAAGGCGCGCACTCTTGTCGGGTGATGCTCCAACAGGAAATCAACATAATCGAAAAATGCGTCTTCATTGTTGGGCTCCAGCGTCAGACATTTAAGGTAGGCGCTTTCGGCTTCATCAATCAGGTCACAGTTTTCCAGCGCACCTGCATAAACATGGTGATAGCCATCCATTTCCGGCTCGATTTCCAGCGCCCGCTCGATGTAATGCAAACTTTCCTTCGGCTTGCCCTGCAGGTCTTTCACGATACCCAGTCCGAGCCATGCTTCTGCAAGGTTTGGGGCAAGGTTGAGGCTTTTCTGGTAGAATTCCCAGGCCAGGTCGAGATTTTCCAATTGCTCGTTGGCTTCGCCCAAATAGCAGTATGTAAGAGCATCATCGCCATCCAAATCGATGCAGCGTGTAAAACATTCGATAGCTTCGTTGTAACGTTCCAACGTCAGGTATGCATTTCCCATATTAAAATACGCCGGCGAAAAATTGGCATTGATCGCTACACAATAGTCGTAGGCGTTGAGCGCATCGTTGAAGTTCTCTGCTTTCGAGAATGTATTTCCCAGGTTGTACCAGGCCGTGAACGAGTATGGATTTTCGTCCAAAAAGTCGGTATATGACTTGATGGCGCGCTTGTAATCACCCAGCTGATCGAAGCAGAATGCCAGCTCATACAAAGCGCCTTCGTTTTTCGGGTTCAGGCGCATGGCTTCTTCCAATACTTCTATCGCGCCGGAAAAGTCGCGCAATTGTTCCAGTTCCGAAGCCAGGTCAAGGTAAATCTCATCTTTATCTTCCGAATCGGCCAGTTCCAGTGCATCACGGAAATAACGAACAGCACGCTTGCTATCGCGCAGCTGGCTGAAAATAGCGGCTTTCGTGAGGATCAATTCCACCGAACGGCTATCCATTTTCTCGGCTTCCGCCAAAATATTCAACGCTTCTTTCAGCTGTCCCAATCCCGACATCGATTGTGCTTTACGAATAAAAAACAGGGCATGAAACGGGTATTGCTGAATGCCTATTTCTGCTGCAGCGTTGGATTTTGTGTAATTACCGTTGATGAGATAATGATCAATGATTGCCTCAAGACGGTCGCTGTCGTAGAAACCAACCGCGTTCTGCGCAAGCTGTGTTTCGAAACGCTCCAAATCTTCGCTCAAATGGCCATCTTGTGGCTCTTCTTCCCAATCGAACATAGACCGATTTCTTATTTAACTATAAAGGTACGACTTTTCGCATTCATTAATAGTAGGTAACGGAGAGTTTACTCACATGTTTTGCACATTTCATCGCAAACACGAAGGATCAGCATTTTTTTACCATCCGCCTCAGGCGGACATAAAGGAAAAGAAACCGTTTGACGTGTTAGAAGAACACAAGGCTATCGCGGAAACATTATACGCTAAATTTTGCCAAAGAAAGAAAAAGTCCCGTAGGGACGTAATACGGTAGACCGGGATCAATCATATGCCATTACCCCGTAGGGGTAAAATATATTTACGATGTAATTGTAATGTCCTACCCCTACGGGGTAGTTGTTAAATCGGAACATGCGTTCTACCGTATTACGTCCCTACGGGACTGGTACTTGTTTCAATAGATTTTAGATAAAACGCCTTTGTGACCTTTGTAACATGTCTATCCGTCAAAAAAAACGTTGTGTACTCCTGAGGCGGATGGTGAAATTATTGTTTCCCAAGAACCTCTTTGAGTTTCCCATAGTCGACCTTGGAATGGTGCCTTGGATCTCTTGGCATGCGCCGGATTTGTCGAAGTTCGTCTAAAAAAGGCAGTTTTGTTTTGAGCTTTTGGTGGAACGCCTCATTGTTGGAAGCCCCTCGCTTAAACTCAACAATAGCCACCATTTTATTATTGATTTTCAACAGTGTAGCCATTTCAACTTCTTCCAGTAATTGAAGTTCATTTTCCACGATAAACGTTGCAATAAGCAAGCCGTTGTGTTCAATCAGCGTAGCGCATCTGCCTGTCAACAACAGCCGGCCGTTGCCATCAAAAAAACCACTGTCGCCGGTGCGGTGCCAGCACTCGTCACCGATGAAAATCTTGTTTCGCAGGAGCGCTTCTTCGTTATTGATGTATTCGCGCAATACATGTTTTCCGCTCACGATGATTTCGCCTATTTGCTGTGGCTCCTGTTCCCATTCACTCAATTCTTCAGGGGAATTGCATTGAATCGGTCCGTCGGAAATGCGAATAATCTTCACTGCCGTGCCATGATAAGGAATTCCGACCGGCAAACCGCCCAATTGCGCTACGCTCCAGTCATCGGAACGGGTAAATTCCACCGCATCAATGGAACTGATCGGTTCAGATTCGGTGGAACCATATACAATTTCGACCAACGCATCCGGAAACGCCTGCTTATAAAGCGTCGCTTCTTTCGGAAAAACGGGTGCGCCGCCGGTAAAGACTTTCGTCAAATACGGAAGTTCAAGCCGCTGATCAATAATTCGTTCCGCCACACGCTTCACAAAATAAGGCGAAGCCACCAGGCGCGTAACGTTGTGCTTTTTCAGCAGATCGATGATGAGCTCAGGCTTCAGCGTATGCGGTTTACTCGATTTATAAGGCGCAATGACTGACGTACAACCAATGCCCAGGTTGATCATGAGTACAATCGGGAGTACAGGCATATCGACGTCGTTTTCTCCCGGCTGAATGGTCTCTATCAAAGCCGAGAACTGTTCACGCAGGAAACCGTGCGTGCGCTTGGCAGCTTTCGGTATTCCGGTGCTTCCAGTGGTAAACGTGATCAATGCCGTATCTGTTTCTGCTGTTACCACGGGTTGAAATGCGAAAGAATCTTCGTAAGAAAGTCCCAGCTTTACAGGCATTGAACGCAGTTCTTTTGACAGGAACGACAAAAAATGGACTTTCCAGCCACCTATCCACGCCCGGCATTGTGCGACTTTGCAGCAAATATCGAGACGTTCACGACTTACCCACTCGTCCAGGAATACCGCTGTTGCTCCCATACGGAAAAGGGCCAGCACAATTCGGTACAAATCAATGCTCATCGGCACAAACACCAATACCCGGTCGCCTTTCCGGATTCCTTTCGCCTGGAAATACGCGGCTATAGCGGTAATCTGACGATCCAATTCGCTGAACGAGATGCGCTTTTCACCTTCAATAATCGCGATGCGATCCGGTGTTCGCTGTGCGGCTTCCGTAAACAGATCAATGATATTGTAATGTTGATGCGTCATAATTCACGGCCGTATAAAGCGTAATTCTTATAGACTTCGCCGCTGAAATTGCGCGAGATTCCGGTCGACGTGGCCTCTTCGATCATAAACGCGTGGATCAATGCCGAAAAACCCTGCTGTTTTGCATGCGCAACTGCTTTGTTGGCAATCACGTGTCCCAATCCTGACCATTGCTTGTCGTAACTGCGTGCAATTGTTTTCACGACCAGTTGTTTTTCGGTCGTGCAATACAGGTTCTGGTAGTTGAACATAAAGCCAACCGGCTGTTTCTGCACATCTTCGGCGATCAGCACAAAATCGGGATTGATGATTTTGATCGCTTCCCGGTACTTGTCCCGAAATGTTTCCCACGCGATCGGTGTATAGAGGAAATTGGTCTGAAAAGCTGTTGTAACAAACGGATACAGGCGTTCCAATTCAGCATCAAAATGCTCCAGGTCAATAGGTCTGATCGTTACTCCCATTTCCAGGAAATGCTGCTCGCATTCCAGCAACTCCGGAGAATCGTGCGGCAAATCCGTATCAAAACTGCTGGTATAACCGGAAATGATCCCGAACCCGTTTTCACGGAACTGGTCGTTGTAATATAAGTGATGGTGTGGTTCCAGCAAAAAAGGCGCAGCGTTGTGGTGGGTACTAAAACGGTAATTGTCCCAGGTAGAACCGTTCATCGGGCCGATAACAAACGAAATTTGCAATTCTTTCAATCGCTCAAACGCTTTTTGCAGGATCATTCGTGCGGTTTCGGGATCGTTTTCGCATTCGTAATTACCTATACAACCGGCGTATTTTCCCTGGAAAACCAGATTTGGGTTATTGTAAACAGCCAATCTGGCTACCGGAAGCTCATTCCGCAATACAACCCAGCATTCCACCAAAAAAGCGCGGTTGATGCCATCAGTTTGCTTCAAACGAAGGCTGTCTTCAGTATAGACATTGGTCGGAACTGCTTCAAATTGCTGGAAAGACGTTTCGCCCGGATGCGTTTTTATCAGTGTGCGTTCAGACATAATTTGTGCAATAAAGTCCGCCCAGAACAGCCGCCGGAATAGTCAGGTTATCGGTTCCCTTTCCGCTTACAGCTTCTGCAACGCAGGCAAAAACAGCTACAATCAATCCCCGGAAAACAATCGGGTAAAGTCCGGTTTGCGGGTTCAGCAACGACGCTGCCACCGCATAAACGATAAACGCGCTGAGCAGGAACATCCCCGATCCCATGAGTGTTTTGGTATCTTTCCCGATCGTATATTTCCCCAACGGCCAGCGTTTTCCGGTCAATGCTGCGATGGGATCACAAATAGCCAGTGTAAGGATCGGGATGTAGAAAAAACCGTAGTACTGATGCTCGGCCTGGAATACCAGGTAACATCCGTAAACCGCTGCGGGATAAGCCAAACTTCCCACCGAAACGCGATCAATCGCATTGATAGACGGCAATAATTTGAATCGCAGGCTAATCACCAGGATCAGGGCAAAACTGGCGCAAAGCAGCAATACAAACCAATGATTACTCAGCATTACCGGAAATAACAATGTTAAAGCCCCCGTTCCCAAATGCACGAGCTTGCGCGTTAATTCCACCTTTACTTTTGCAAAATGGTACAGCAATTCGGCGATTCCGAAGAGTCCCAGAAAGCTGGCTGCGAGTATGGCTGCGTTGATCCAATCGGCTGTCATAGGCGTTCGTCCACTAAAAATTGATTGTAAAAAAAACCGTTGTCACTGGCAGATAATTCGGCGGAAAGCTCTGTCAATCCTTTTATTTCGGAGGGAAACTCGCTCGCAATGTGTCGTGGCACCAACAGGTTCCAATAAGCCAGGCGACCACCTTTTTCGAGCGAATCAATCAGTTGTTTGGCTGTTTGGCGGAACAATCCGGGGTCCATGTATTCAAAGATATTCGACAGGTTCATGTAACGAAACGGCCCGTGTAAACGAATCGCATCTTCGGCATAACCTTGCACGAGCTGTAGTTTACCGAGATTCGCTTTCACAACAGGAAAATTTTCCGGCTGCAGGTAATGTGGCAATAAGTCACCAAACGAAGCCGTGAGCGTGTATCGCAACATGAAATTGCGCTGGGCCAGCGGATTTCGCAGGTGATTCCCTGCTTTGTTGTAAATGGTCCTCCCCACAGAAACTTCTACTTCCTTGAGAAACTCAGGATCACGACCGTAACGGCCCATAATAAATTTGCTGAAAAAGATCTTGAACAGAAAGCGCCATCGCCAGGTGTTCCAGCGGTTTTCATAGTATAATTGTTGCTCGGAAGCCGGTTTCGGGGCCAATAACGCCTCTACCCGCTTCTGCGTATGAATCCAGGGCAAAATGCGGCGAACGAATAACTGGAAATAACCTTCGAACTTTCCCTGTGAAATGATTCCTAGATTCAGCTGTTCTCGGTGTAATTCCCAATAACCCAGACACTCTTTCGACAGCTCGTGTTTGATTCGATCAAAGAATAACAACCTGTTTTCTGAAGTTCTAAATCCCAGGAATTGAAGCACTTCTTCGTAAGAAAGCTCCCTGATTGCGGCGCATTTTAATTCGATGAGAAACAACTGTATCGGGTTGACATCGACCGCTACAACGAGTTCCGGGTTGGTCGTAAGCAACGAAAAACTGTTATCTCCGGCAGAACCGATGGACAGGAATTTACTTCCCGGATCAGGATTTAACCCACGTAAAAGCACATGCGCGTCTTCCCAGCAATTGGCGTAGCGAATCAGGTCAAAAGCAACTTTTTCGGTGAGTTTCTCGTGTTTCATTCAACAGTTTGGGTCAGTGACTTAATACGAAACTAGTAATCTTTTGGGAAAGATCAAGTGATCTGTCATTCCGTTACCGTCAGATCATTAGCAATTGGTCCAACTGCTTTGCGATGAGCCGTTTTGAGGCAGTACTCACTCCCGCTTCATCTGCATACACATTCCAGTTTGAAATCGCTTCGCGCACTTCGCCGATAATGTGTTCCGGATGTTTAATGCGGAAGTGTTTTGCCAGCTCCAGCAGGTGTTTCGTTCCAGGCGACTGACTTTCACCTGCCACCATTGTACTGTGAAAACCGTGAGAAGAACTCGAAAACGTCAAATCGTAAGCCGGTGCAAACTGCCAGTTTCCGGTTTTATCCATCAGGAAGGAGAAGTTCTTGCTGTGGTCGTCGCGGTTGTGACTGAACACGTTAAACGCCGCCAGCCGCAAGATTTTCGAATAGGATTGTACGTTCTTTTCCAGGCGAAAAGCTGCATCCATGATGTGGCCGTAATCGAGCGAGCTCAGTCGGAAATTATCGTGCAGCAAACCACTCACCGAATGCATGTGAACACGTTGGTTTCCCTGGCGGTCGAATCGTTTGGTGCCGAAATAAAAGCGGCCGGCTTTTTCTTCAAACAAGCGCGATTCCGACATTTCCAACCCGGCAGCAAGCGCCATTTTATAATAGGCAAATTCAATTGGCGCCACATCTTTTCGGTCCATTGCCGCCGAAAATTTGATCAGCCAGTGTTCGTATCCGTCTGGAAGCTCCGGGAGGCCGTAAACCAGGCTTCCATTTTCTTTATGGTAGCCTACATTGATTTTCGGGCGCGCACCACCCGACGACCCGCCCAGCTGGTATAATTCTTCGATAATATCTGTGGGGGTCCCTTGCAGAAGAACGTGCATTTCGGATGCCAGCCTGTCCAACTCCGGTAAATCACCCATTTCGTGATCTTCCCCGATTGCAGGCTCATACGTCAGCGCACCCATGCCGTTATTCCCGACAAACGCCAGGCGGTCAAGCGGCGTCAGTGATTCAATTGCCATGCCTTCCGTTGTCAGTTTTCGGTCCAGCAATAATTGTCCCCAACCATCCGGCAGCGAATCGGCAAACAATCCGAACAAACCATCAAACGGAACAGGATCAGCGGTTTTGATCTGATCGGTCAATTTCAGTTTGAACGGAGACAACTCAAGCCCTGATGCGATAAATGCAGGATCATAGCGAAAATAGACCGCACGACCTTCCAGCACGAGTTCACCCACCAGTTGCATTTCGCCACCCAAGCGAAGGATTACCCGAAGTTTTCGGACCATCATTTACGGGATGTTTTAGTGAATAATTGCTCAATATGTGAAAGATCTTCCGGTGGATTAAAAACCGCCTCAAAATCATATAACCGGTCTAAAACAGCGGCGAGCTGCAACAACGATTCCAATGAAATCAACCCCGTTTGTTCAAACCGCTTGATACTCCCAAACGAAACGCCTGATCTTTCGGCCAGCTCACGTTGTGAATAACCGGCACGCTTGCGCAGAAGCTTGTGTTTTTCAGCAATTTCAAGCAGAATATCAGTTGGTGTTTTTTCAATGCTGAATTTCATGAAATGGATAAAATATTAGCTAATATACGTAAATTTTGTTGATTATGGATAATATATTAGCTAAATTATCAATTATAAAGTGACTTCCGTGATAATTATAATTGATTATTCTTCATTCAAAATCAGTATTCACTACATTTGATCCATGAAACATCTGCAACTTCTAACCGTCGCCTTGCTATTGATTGTGATGGCAAGCTGTAATTCAACCGGCAAAGAGACCACTCCTTCTGACGACGAGTGGCTAACGATTGAAACGAAGGATTATTCGATTCATCACCCGAAAGAATGGAAACAGGAAACAAATCCGCAAATGGGCGTGGAATTTATACTGATGACCGCGCGTACGTCTGATAAAGACGAATTTAAGGAAAATGTGAATCTCGTGATCCAGGACCTTTCCAATACCAATCTTGACCTGGAAAAATATACGGCGATTTCGGAAGAGCAGATCATGGAAGGAATGCAAAATGCGAAAATCATTAAGAGCGAACGTTCGACCAGACATGGAGAAACCGCTCAGCGGCTTGTTTACAGTGGGATTTATGAAAACCGCGCATTGAAATTCGAGCAATACTACTGGATTAAAAATAACAAAGTATTTGTGTTGACGCTAACGTGCGAGACGGACCAGTTTGATGCGTACAAGGAAGTTGGTGAGGAGATTCTGAAGAGTTTCCGGTTGAAGTAATATGATTCAACTATTTTATTAGTAACACTCGTAATATTGCGAAATTGCGATTTTGCAATATTACTTAGATTTATACACTTGAAAAACAACAACTTAACTCTAAAAACAACCCCTCAAAATTTCGAGTAATATTGCAATATTACTATGTGTTTGATTATCAGCAGTTAACCAGCCTACTCCTCCATTTTCGATATCACTTTAATCTCTCCCGTACTTCCATCCATTTCAATCTCATCACCTGTTTGAAGTGTTTTGAGTAAACCTGTTACGCCCACAATACACGGGATTCCCATTTCACGCGATACAATCGCCGAGTGACTAAGCAAGCTTCCGCGTTCCACAATAATCGCCGAGGCGCTTGGGAAAAGCGTCACCCAGCCCGGGTCGGTACTGGAAGTAACCAGGATATCGCCGTTGAGCGACGAAATTTCATTCGGGTCGCGCACTACCCGCACTTTCGCCTGCACACGTCCCGGACAGCAACCAATTCCTTTCAAATCGCCGTCAATCGCTTCAACGCGGGCCGTACTGTAAAAATCGTTGGCGTGGTAAACAGCTCCGTAACTCGCGAAACGCTCGGAAGGCGGTTCCTGTTTTTGATATTCTGCAAACTCCGCTTTTCGCAGGTCGATGAGCGATTGCAGGTTTTGCGTCACGCTCGTTCCTTCAATGAAATGGAAAATTTCTTCCTTGGTCAGGTAAAAAATGTCGCGCGGATTGGCGATGATGCCTTCCGAATAAAAATGATTACCCATTTGGGAGAAAATTTCGCGCACAATCCCGAAAGCGCGCGTACGCTCATAGCGCAGGTTTTCGCGGGAAGACACCAGCTCGCGGGCTTTGCGGATCGTTTTGTTTAATTTGCGCTGTTTCCACCATTTCCCGCGCAGGGCGGCTTTCACCTCCGCTTCGGCATTTTTACGGATCGTTTCTTCGGTAGTACCGGAAGTACGTTCGGCGGTGATCCCGGTTTCGACGTACGATTGCAGCACTTTCACAAACCGCGTTGGGTCCTGCGTATAAGAAACCGTTTCCAGTTTCAATTCACCGATACAGCGCTCGCCAAAATCTTCGATGTAGCGTTCAATTTCCCTGCGAACGGCTGCAAATTCCGGATTCCGATTGTTTTTCAGCTCTTTCCAGACCCCGGAAGGATCATTTTCCAGGAAAAAAGCTCTTAATTCCGGGTTGGAACTAATTTGTGTTGCCAGCTCAATACTGCGGTGAATCGGCTGGGTGGAAATAATATCACTGCTTCCGCACAGTAAATCGTTGTGAATATTCGGGTTAGCACTGACGTTGTATTTCTGACACGTCTTCTGCAAACGGCCAAACCAGATCATCGCGAAAAAGTCGTTCAGCAGCGGCGCTTTCCATTCGTTGAGCAGCGTTTTCTCGAAATCAAGGTACAGCTCCATCAATTCATTGGCATTTTTTTCACTGTACGAAATGCTCTTATAGCGGGCAATGGTCGCATTCAGCAAAATCATAAATTCCCGCCTTTTTCGCGGCAACGCCTTGTAGCGGGCAAACATTCCGAACACCATTTTCACAATGCTCCACCATGCTTTTCCTTTCGATAAACGGTAACTATCCGGAATGTCGAAACGTTCCTTCACGCCCATCATATTTTCCATGAACCGCGCGTTGATACTGTATCCGGGCAGCATGGCCAGCATGTGGTACCACGATTTCAGGTTGTAATAAACGCGGCCGTTGATTAAACCGAGTGTATTCGCAAAAACGCGCTCATTGGCATCGATCACGCGCTGTTCTACGCCCAAATAACGGCTAAACAGCTTGTACGCACCTTCGTACGACTTACTGATAAACGAAAAGGTCAGCGGAGTTGTAACGCCCGGGTACGATTCGATGATATTGCTGTTGTCCCACAAAATATAGTCGCCAGAAAGGTCCGGGATGCGATTGAGGTTCGTGATGGGACGGGTTTGCAGCAGGTAAATTTGACTTTGGTAAACGGCAAATTCCATGTCCTGCGGTTTGCCGTAAGCTTTGGCGCAAGCCAACAGAATTTCCTTCAATTGCAAGACCTGCTCGTCGGAAAGTGTTGAAACGTCTTGTTTTTCTGCCGGCACCGAAACTTTTACCGTTCCGGAAAGCTGTTGTGTATCGAGTAAAATCTGTTCGGTCTTCGTTACCAACTGACGGGTAATTTCCGTTCCCCGCACATGAAAATTGTCCGCGTCCAGCTCACCGGAAACCAGGCCTTCACCCAAGCCGAAAACAGCGCTGATCAGCTGTTCATTGCGATTGCCCGAAACAGGATTGATCCCGAATGCAACGCCCGCCACTTCAGCCGGAATCATTTGCTGGACAATTACCGCCAAACCAAACGACTGCTTTAGGTTGTTGTTGGCGCGGTACTGGAAAACGCGGTCAGAAAAAGCGGAAACCCACACTTTTTTGATTTTTTCAGCCAGGTTTTGTTTGGTCACAAATAATTCTGACTCAAACTGTCCCGCGAATGAAAAATCACTTCCGTCTTCGTCGATCGCCGATGAGCGAACCGCAAAATAATCCGTCGAAGGGAAATGTTCCAAAAGACCATTTAGCAATGATTCCGGGATTTCCAATTGTTCGATGAAACCGACCACTTCAGCATAAGCAGCGACTTGTTTTTCTGCGGGAATGAGCTCAAGTAATGTTTCCTGTGGAATAACAATCCACGATGGCACGTTCATTCCCAGTTCTTTCAATCGGTATAAATTACGCGCCTTTCCACCGATGGTCAGTTCCCCGGCCGATTTACTGTTTTGATCTGTTATGTATCGTTCGTTTTTCATCGCGGTAATTCGGTCAATATTGCTGGATGAGTTGTTGTATCATCGGAACTCCACCTAAAGTTAAATACATCCCTATCGTCCAGAGCGCGGAAGAAATTTCGATCATTTTGGAACGTTTTTTTGTCATTTTCGACAGGAACAACATTCCCGGAACGGCACACACAACAAAGATTCCACTGAGAATGGCAACTCCGAGCCAGCCATGTCCGGCGAACCAGGAAGCAGCGATGGCGGCTGCCAATGTGACAAACAGGATTGCAAACCAAAAATAAACAGATCTGTGCACACCAAGCATCGAGGAATAAGTCAACACACCTTCCGATTCAAGCTCGGGAGTCCTGATTTTCCGGCCGATTTCCAGAACGATTCCGTTCATGTAGGAAACGATGAAAAAGAAAATCAATCCCTTCGGTGGCGCCACTCCTTCAAGCATCCAGTCGATGCCACTGGCATACATATCAATGAGCGGAATGATGAACATGTGCGACGTGACGTACCAGAACTGGTGCTTCTTCAGCCATTCGGGAATGAAAAATTCTTTCCCCATGAGTGACAAATAAACGACTACAATACCAAACATGATCAGCAGTTTCGGGAAGAACCAGGCATTGACGGCAACCTGTAATACGACCAGGACCACACCAAGAATGAATAATTCCCGTAAACGGATCAATCCTCGCGGGACAGGCAGATTTTTCCGGTATTTGGCATCATCTTCGGCGTCTTTGAATTCATCAAAAATGCGCACGAGCAAAAACAAGGTAATCGTTGTGAAAATGGCAACGGCAAACGCGGTCCAGCTCACAAAACCTTCAGCTCCGCGACAAATACGTGAATACGAGATGGCCGAAAAACTAAACGACGCCACCAGCAATCCGTGTCCAAGGATCGGGAACCGTTCCTTCTGATACTGGTAAAACCGTACGATGAACGGCGCTTTATTCGCTTTTTCGTCACTAAACTCGTTGGTTGGCGTCATGAAATGATCGTTGAATGAAGTTCTACAAACAGCCAATATACAGCACCCGCCGCAATATAGCTATCGAAGCGATCTAAAAAACCGCCGTGTCCGGGCAGCAGCTGACTGTAATCTTTCACGCCCGTTACGCGCTTGTAAACAGAAGCCAGTACATCACCGCCGAACGAAGCCGCTGCTATTCCTAGCGAAAAGAGAAAAGCCTGCATCACCGATAATTCTATGTAACCGTGCAGCACCATTCCGGTGACCAGCGTTAAAAATGTTCCGCCTATGAGGCCCTCCACCGTTTTATTGGGACTGATTTCCGGCAGTAGGTGATATTTCCCGAACAATTGCCCGGAAAGTTGAGAAAAGCCATCGAATACGAACACAAGCAGGTACACCGAAAGCAACTGCGGACGTGCGGATTCCACGCCATAATGATAAAATCCGAATGAAAGAATGGCGTAAATGGCCACTCCCGGCACCAGCGCAAGTGTTTTTTTGCTTCCGATTCCCACAGCAACGAGTTCGCAGCCTCCAACGAGCAGAATCCCCATGACCAGGAACTTAAACGGCAAGGCATATTCGGTGGCAATGACCGTACCCGCCACAATACCGATGTACACGAAGTATTTGACCCAACGTTGTTTTGCGTCGCGCTGTTGGGCCGTTTTTTGATTGATGAATGAGATCAGCACTGCCCCGATGAGGAAATACCCGATTATGATTGACCAAATGAGTAGTTCCATCAGCAAATTTGTTGGTGCTCTTTCCACATAAAATAAATGCCTTTCACATTCGATCGCAGCTGTGGAATAACGCTCACGATAACGATTGCTTCGAGGTAAGCCACGTAGCTCAGGCTGAGCATGAAGTAAAAATACCACGGAGCAAACCCGAAAACAAAATAGGTAAAAATAAAGATTCCCTGTGCGTAGCCGGTAATTTTACTGGAATACAAATGAAAGCTGGTAGCTCGCCTGAACCGGATAAGCGCGATAACCTGTACCAGCGCATACAATCCGATCAGGATAAAAAACGGGTAACGGTATTCGGTCACAAAAGCTGTTTCGAGTACAATCATTCCGCTAAAAGCCATGAGATAGGTCCCGATGTCGGCCAGTGAATCCAATCGCGCGCCGAATTCGGTTTCGAGCTTGAATGCCCGCGCAATTAGTCCGTCGAGGATATCGGTAATGAGGTTTACGGAAAGCAGCAGAATGTACCAATCCTTCTCGCCGGTCACAATGGTCCAGACAATAAACGGCAATGCCAGGATGCGGTAAGCCGACAAGACATTGGGTACGTTCAGTTTCCGTTCGTTGCTCATTTTCTGCGTCCGAGTTTTTTGTGCGCGGATGAAAAATGTCCGGCAGAAAGCGCCGCAGCGATGGATAATTCACCGGCAATGACTACCGCTCCACAGATTTCAGCAAACTTGCGGGCGTTTCCTTCTCCGTAGCACTGCATCAATTCCAGGCATTCGCGCTGTGTTGGCAGGCTGGTCCCACCTCCTACCGTTCCCACGATCAGGTTCGGAAGTGTGACACTGCAGTACAAATCGCCGTTTGCCGTCAGTTCCATGCGTGTAATGCCGATTGCGGCTTCGGCTACGCAGGCAGCGTCCTGTCCGGTTGCGATGAACAAGGCCGTGAGTCCGTTGGCGTAATGTCCATGCGCGCCAATCGCGCCGCTTTGAATAATCCCGATAGTCGATGAGCGCCAGTATTCGGTCATTGCTTCGGGTGTGGTTTTGAGCACACTTTCCACAACAGCTTTCGGCAGCGTAACCTCAGTGGTCACTTTTTTACCGCGTACATTCGTAAACGACAAGGCCGTTGCTTTTTTATCGCCCGAATAATTCCCCTCGATGAACCAGAATGTCGGTTTTACCGGGCAATTCTCGATAATGTAATGACAGATCTCGTCGGTACAAAGCGTCACCATGTTCTGCCCCGAAGCATCGCCGGTATGAAATTCAAAGGTCAGAATGAGGTGATTGCCCTCGATGTTGCTTTTCATGTCGACCAACTTCGCAAAACGACTGGTTTTCTCGGTAATTGCCTGGAACGTTTCCAGCATTGGCAGGATCCACGCTACAAACAAGCCGAGTTCACCCAGGTCTTTGAACTTAAACAACGGGCTTCGCTGCACACCTTCCACCAGGCACACAGACGTAGCGCCACCTGCCAGCAAACAGGCTTTTGCACCGCGATGGTACGAAGCCACCAATGCGCCTTCACTGGTTGCCAGCGGCACAAAATAATCGCCTTTGGCAGCAGAACCGATCACACGGACCGGGCCGATGACACCGGTAGGAATCTGCGACATCCCGATGTAATTTTCGATATTTCCATCCAGGCGCGATAAGTCCGAAAACGGTTCCTTGCCTGAAAGAAGCGGAAATTCCATGTTCATTTCGTCCTTCAGGAATGCCAGTCGGTCATCGGTACCGGTTTTGGAAATCCCTAATTCGATTGGAAGCCGGTCGCTTTTGACGTCGGTGACGGATTTGTTATTGATGTTGCGCACAATGCTTTCCACACTTTGAACAGCGTTGAGGATATGGAGCGCTTTATTGGATTTGTCGGATGAAGAAGCCATAATTAATTTGAATATTGATGCTTAATTGGGTTTTTAGTTGGGGTAAAAATAAGCGACTAATCGTTTTTTAAATTACTTAAAAATGCGTTTTATTAAATGGTGTTGCGAAAATCCGTACAGCTGGCATCATTTACATTCCAATTCTACCGGTAATTCGTGTATTCGTGGGAGATAAAAAAGCCTCTGCCGCTTTCGAAAGACAATCGTATCCTGCAAAATATTTTGGAAAATCCTTGCTCGAAAAATTTGTTTTGATTATTTTTTAATCTTATTTTTGACTATAATTTAATCAAAATGAAATACACGACCTATTTTAGCGAATATGTAAAACATTCCGGGCCGCCGCGGATTGCACAACGCCAATTCCGGAGAATGATGAATATTGTGTCACTCGAAGTGCAGTTGTCGACCATGCAGTATGTAAAAAAGGATTTGGGCGACACACCTTTTGTAAGACGTTACGACCTGGTAATCAAAAGCATCAGCGATCGCATCACCGATTTGACCCGCAACCTGGAACCAGCCAACCTGATGCGCGAATTCGCGAACCTGTCGCGCGATGAAGTAATGGAAACGTTTGAGGTAGACCGCCCGTGGGACGAAGATTGACCGTACCAATCCTGATCAATTCGCTTTTCCGCGCTGTTTACAATAAACCCAAAGCTCATCCACGTATTCCATTGAATACCTTTTGTACGTTTCGCCTTCCAGGTCTTTTAACGGAAGCCAGATCTCGTTGATATTATCGCTGGGATTCAGAAAGTAATCTTTGTCGATGACTTCAACAACAATTGTGTCGTTTGGAGATAAATGATAAAAATCGGCTTTTAATTTTTCTTTGTATGCAAATGAATTACTTCCGGCACCTGTAATAATCAACTCGTTGTGATGCGTGACATAAATGCCCGGTTCAGGTATACTGTTGATACCATCGTTATCGCCAAGCATTGTTATTACACTTTCTTTGTCGAGTTTGAGTGCTTTGAAATAAAAGGTTGATTTGTAAACATCGGGAACCTTATAGCTCAACTTAGCCTCCGCATAAATGGGTGTTTCTTTCGCTTCATCGCTGAAATTAGAAAAGAATTTCCCTTCAATCTTTAGGTTGAAATCGTGTAACCCTGCGCTTACATATCGGAAATCGGAAGGAAGTACCTCATAGTACAACCTCACTTTTCCATCATGCATCAACTCACCGTCAAAGACTGTAAAATGCTCTTTTCCGGATTCGAATGTTAAATGTATACCAAAACTGTACGCCACCTCTTTCTTATGAAAATCTTTGTTGTAGACCATTGGAAAGACAACGCTGTCTCCCAGGTCTACTTCCACCGTGAGGTAAATCGTCTGGTCCGTTGCCCTCATTTCAATGTCCAGTTTCCCGGAATCAAAGTACTCCTGCCCTTTTGTGATTTTGTAGCGCAGTAAATGCCCTGGTTCGTCATCATCTTCAAGATCTGAGTAGTAGTCCTCCTCAGACGAATATTCCTCTTCGTACCACTCCTTGTCTCCGAATGAATCACAACCAACCAGGAAGAGTGATAACCCGATAATTAAAGCACAGTTCAATTTCATCGTTTGTTGGTTTATGGTTGAATACCAGGATTAAAAATAGGATTGATTTTTAATTCGACAAATTTTGTTTGTTGTGGGGTCGCGATTTATCGCGACCATGCAAAAACACAACAAAATCAAGCAACAAAAAAATCTAGTAACAAAAAGGGTCGCGATGAATCGCGACCCCACAGAATTCTGACAATTAATTTTACAGAATTGAAATTATTTATTCCCTGCCCGTTTACGATCTGTTTCTTTCAACAGAATCTTACGGATGCGCAGGTTTTCAGGTGTTACCTCTACATATTCGTCGCGCTGGATGTATTCCAGGCATTCTTCCAGGCTGAAGATTTTTGCCGGCGCCAAACGGACCTTATCATCTGCACCCGAGGAACGCATGTTGGTCAGTTTCTTGGTTTTCGTTACGTTCACGCACAAGTCGCCCGCGCGTGAGTTTTCACCGATTACCTGGCCTTCGTATATGTTTTCGTTCGGATTGATGAAGAATTTACCGCGATCCTGCAAGTTGTTCAATGAGAAAGGAATAGAAACTCCCTGCTCCAACGAAATCATTGATCCGTTCTGACGTCCCGGAATCTCACCTTTGTAAGGCTGGTATTCGAGGAAGCGGTGCGTCATGATCGCTTCACCGGCTGTTTGCGTCAGCAAGTAGTTACGCAAACCGATGATTCCACGGGAAGGAATCTGGAACTGGATGATCATACGCGCACCTTTCGGTTCCATATTGGTCATTTCCCCTTTACGCTTCGTTACAGCTTCAACGGCAGTCCCCGAAAATTCTTCCGGAAGGTCAATCGTCAATTCTTCGACCGGCTCACATTTCACGCCATCGATTTCTTTCAAAATCACCTGCGGCTGGCCAACCTGCAATTCGTATCCTTCACGACGCATGGTCTCGATCAATACCGACAAGTGCAATACACCACGTCCGGCAACGATCCATTTGTCTGCTTTATCGGTTTCACTCACGCGCATCGCCAGGTTTTTCTCCAATTCCTTGGTCAAACGTTCCTGGATGTGGCGCGAAGTCACTTTTTTACCTTCTTTTCCGAAAAACGGTGAATCGTTGATCGAAAACAACATATTCATCGTAGGTTCGTCGATAGAGATGGTTTCCAATGCTTCAGGAGCTTCGGCGTCGCAGATGCAGTCACCAATCTCGAAACCTTCGATTCCGGTTACGGCACAAATATCTCCCGCTGTGATCGATTCCACTTTGCGGCGTTCCGTTCCTTCGAAAACGAACAATTCCTTTACACGGTGTTTTTCCTGTGTACCATCGCGTTTTACCAAAATGATCGGCTGGTTTTCCTTCAATTCGCCACGGTGCAAACGACCAATGGCAATACGACCAACATAAGTCGAGAAATCCAGTGAAGTGATCAGCATTTGCGTGTTTCCTTCTTCAATCTGGCGCGGCGGGAAATAATCCAGGATCTGGTCAAGCAAATCAGTAATGTCTGTTTTTGGTTGTTTCCAATCGGTTGACATCCAGCCGTTTTTAGCAGAACCATAGATGGTCGGGAATTCCAACTGCTCTTCGTTGGCATCCAGCTCAAACATCAGGTCGAATACTTTTTCGTGTACTTCGTCAGGTGTACAATTGTCTTTATCTACCTTATTGATTACCAGCAATGGCTTGATTCCCATTGAAAGCGCTTTCCCCAAAACGAAACGGGTTTGTGGCATCGGACCCTCGAAGGCATCTACCAGCAAACAAACACCGTCGGCCATATTCAACACGCGTTCCACCTCACCACCAAAGTCGGCGTGACCCGGAGTGTCGATGATATTGATCTTGGTTCCTTTGTACGAAACAGACACGTTTTTAGACACGATGGTAATTCCACGCTCGCGCTCCAAATCGTTGTTGTCCATGATCAGTTCACCCGTAGGACGATCACGTTCGTTTACAACGTTTCCTGCTTCAATCATTTTATCGACCAATGTTGTTTTTCCGTGATCGACGTGGGCAATAATGGCAATGTTTCTGATTTCCATAAATTATATTCAATTTTCAATTATGAATTATCAATGATAAATTATCAAGAAGAGAAATCAGCCTCTTCTTGATAATTGATAATTCAACCATTTATAATTTTTTATTAATAGCTTTTCGAACCGAATTTCTTTCCGAAAGAACGACGTTCACCGCCACCGGAAGATTTGCGGTCGCCGCTTTTTCCGTAGCTTCCGTCTCTGCGTGCGCCGAAACTGCCTTCCTTGCGGAAACCTCCGCCTCCACCTTCTTTACGGAATCCGCCACGGTCCCCTGAACGGAAACCACCGCCACGCGAAGCTGAACGCTCACGTTCGACATCCGGTTTATTCTGCGTAATCTCCACCATCAAACGGTGTCCTTCATAGTCGGTACCGTTTACTTTCTGAAGAATTTTATCCGTATCGGCTTTGTCTGCTTCAAAGAACGAGAAGTTCGGCATCACATCGATACGACCGATAGCAGCCGATTTCATTCCTGTCGCATCGCAGATAACCCGCAGCAAACCACCAGGGTTCAAACCATCGCGTTTTCCAAGCGTCACGAAGAAACGTGTTTTGTTGGCATCATTGCGGTCACGTGAACCACGCTCGAAACGTTCACCTCTTTCCGGGCGTTCGCTTCTGGTACGTTCTCCACGCTCACCACGCTCCTTGCGATCCGAACGATCACCTCTTCCTGAAGTCACGTTCAAATCACCCGCACGGTCGTAGTATTCGATGAAACGGTTGAATTCGGCAGAAATGAACTTTTTGATCACTTCTTCCTTGCTCAACTCCTCGAAATCAGCCATGATAGCCGGAAGGAACGGAGCAATATCGTTTTCTTTTACTTCAATCTCTTTTACTTTCGAAATCAGCTTATTCAGCTGAATACCGCAAATTTCGGAAGCTTCCGGGATCAATGCCGGTGTAAAGGTCATGCGGATCTGGCGCTCAATCGCCTTGATCTTGTACGACTCACGCGTGTTGATCAAAACCAGTGATTTTCCTGTTCTACCCGCACGGGCTGTACGGCCGCTTCGGTGCGTGTAGTTCTCGATATCATCCGGAAGGTTGTAATTGATCACGTGGGTGATGTTGTCAACGTCGATACCACGGGCTGCTACATCGGTAGCTACCAGCAATTGGATCGAACGCTCGCGGAAACGGTCCATCACGCGATCACGCATTGCCTGCGACAGATCACCGTGCAATGGCTCGGCGCTGTAACCGTCTTTTGCCAGTTTTTCGGCAACGGTAGCTGTTTCATTACGCGTACGACAGAACACCAATCCGAAGATTTCCGGGCTGGCGTCAATCAAACGCTTCAAAGCATCGTAACGATCGCGCTCTTTTACCGAATAGTAAATGTGCTCGATGTTTTCGTTACTCTGGTTTTTATGTCCCATTGAAACTTCCAACGGATCAGTCATGTAGTTCTTAGCAATGGCTGCCACTTCTTTCGGCATGGTTGCAGAGAATAACCAAACGTTTTTGGTTTCAGGAGTTGCTGACAAGATAAAATCGATGTCTTCTTTGAATCCCATGTTGAGCATTTCGTCGGCCTCATCGAGTACAACGGTCTCTACATTTTGCAAGAAAACAGCCTTGCGGTTGATCAGGTCGACCAAACGGCCCGGAGTTGCAACCACAATAGTAGCTCCACGCTTGATATCGGTCATCTGACGACGAATATCCGTACCACCGTAAACGGCTACTACCGAAATTTGCTTGTCAAACTGAGCGAATGCTTCTAAGTCTTTGGAGATTTGTAAACACAGTTCCCGTGTCGGGCAGATGATTAATCCTTGTGTTTCTTTAGGTCGGTCTGTGACTTTGTGTATTAGCGGCAATCCGAATGCTGCTGTTTTCCCTGTCCCTGTTTGTGCGAGTCCGACAAAATCGCTTTCTGTTTGGAGTAAGTGCGGAATGGCACTTTGTTGGATCGGAGTTGGTTCTGCAAAACCCAGTGCTTCTATCGACTGCAGAACCTCAACTCTTAACCCGAGTTCTTTAAAGGTCATATATAAATCTAAAATTCGGTGCAAAGATACACCCTTTTTTCGGTTCGTTGTTAATAAAGTTTTAAATTATTGATAATTAGTTAATTATGAATTGAAAAATTATCAATTATCAAGGGCGGGTAACTCTTGATAATTGATAATTGATCATTCATTTTTCATTCTTCTTCTCAAATAAATAATCACGGGGCTCAGAGCCACCATGATCGCCAGGATCACAACACCTGTAAAACCGTCTTCATTGTCTTCTTCTTCCACCTCGGGAACTTCCTGGGCAACCGCTGTCATGGTCGATTTCAGGTCTTTAACATATACAAGCAGCTTTTTCGGGTCGGTTTCGATGTTCTTCCAGTTCACCGTATGATCATCGTAACGTAACAGCAATTCCCGGTAGTCCACCTTTTTTACTTTAACAATTGCAAAGTCAGGACCGGTATGTTCTTCTTTCGGCACAACCATCGCGTTGGCATATTGTCCCTGAAGCGCGCGGATGCCTTTCATTTTTTGTGATAACTCCGGATCATCCGATCCATAATAATATACCGCGATCTCATAAAAAGCCCCTGCATACTCGTAGGATTGCGATTCGGCGTAACAATCTCCCAGGCTTTTCAGCAAACTGGCCATTACCGGATCGGGTGCCTTGTAATACGGAAAACGTTCTTTCAACTGGAACATGATCTGGTTGCGTACCTTATCTGCCTTACGCTGCTCGTTTGTTAATGACAATACCGAATGATTTTGCAAATAATCCGGGTTCTTTTCCAGCGCTATTTTTGCTTCCAGAACAGCAATCGTGATCCATTCGCTTTCACCGTTTGTATAAGGATTGAGCTGCAATGCCTTCTTTGCATGCTTCAGGGCGTTTTGATTGTCACCATTGAGTTCGTAAGCCATCGACAAATACGCATGAAATACGTGTTCTTTCGGGAATTTGACAGATAACTTCTTATAGATCTCCAGCGCTTCCTTCGTTTTACCGAGTCGCATCAGCCTTAAGGTATAGTCAGCAATGGCCTGCATACTGGGCTTGGCCTTCAATCGTCCCAGATAATACTTCGCTTCATGCTCTGCAACTCGAATATCCATATTGGTTTCGAAGGAAATCAAATCCTTGTTGATGTAATGCGATTCGCCTTTGTTGTCAAGTGCATAATACACGATATCTTTTGCCGAAAGCTGAGCCGGCAACCCTAACAGCAGGACCGTGAAGAAGGAAAAGAAAAGTTGTTTCATGGTTTAAATGTAGGAATTATGAATTGAAAAAATATCAATTATCAAGCGCGTTCTTCTTGATAATTCAATCTCTCCTTCTTTTTCTTCTAACCACAAAAACAATCACCACCACAATCACAATTATTCCGCCAATAACCCAATCCACAATGTTTTCTGCGCTTTTTTGAGTCGGCGCATCGGCGGAATCTTTTGAAGAATCCTGTTTGGCCGGCATTTCAACCGCGACATCGTTTAATCCCAAGTATGCGAGTAACACCTGTGAATCTGTGGTTATACCTTCCCAATTAATTGTATGCTCCGAATGCGTTATCAACAACTCTGTGTAAGGAACACCCGTTATTTTTTCGTTGATGTATTGCGCTCCTGAAAAATGCGGATCGGCCTCGATTGAGGTGTTTTCATACTTCACCCGCAAGGCCCGTGCTTCCTCAATTTTGCGATTCAGTTCAGGATCGGATGATTTGTAATATTCAACGGCAACCTGGTAAAATGCCTTGGCGTATTCATACGATTTGGTTTCGAGATAACAATCGCCCAAATCATGAAACAAATCGGCCATAATTGCATCCGGACCTTTGCAAAACGGGAATCGCTCTTTGAGCTGAATCATCAGGTGCAGGGCAGTTTGATCTGATTTTTTCTGTTTCGAGGTTAACGAAAGTACCGTGTGATTATCCAAATATTTCGGGTTGTTTTCCAACGCTATTTTCGCTTCAAGGATTTTCACATGAATCCATTCGCTTCCTGAATGCGATCCCGGATATAATCCCAATCCTCTCTTAATGTGTTTTAATGCCGATTTGTTGTCCCCCATGAGCTCGTATGCTGTTCCCAGGTTAGCCTGAAACGCATATTCGCTTGGATATTTAGCTGCCAGCTTTTCAAAAATCGCCAAAGCTTCTTTCACTTTTCCTGCTCGCACAAGATTCAATGCGTAATCAGACAGTAACTCCTTATCGGGCGCCGACTGCAGCTTCTTTTCCAGCGCTTTCAGCCGCTCTTCCACCGACCGTAAATCGAAGTTGGTGTAAAACCTGAAAGCTTCTTTCTGGATGTGATGTGAATTCCCCTGTTTGTCAAGTGTATAATATTCGTTGAAGCAGGCAGAAATTTTAGCCGGCAACCACAGAAAAACGCTGATGAGAAGGTAGTATCGTAGCTGTTTCATGCGAAATATAACCGGAAAAATGCCGTTTTATTGTTGTATTTTGAAATCCTGAAATTGAATAACCAAGTATGAATTCCTCAGAATACACCATAAGAAACGCCAAGCACGAAGAATTTGAGCAAATCGGTCAACTGATGGTTGATGTTTATGCACAACTGGAAGGTTTCCCGAAACCGGACGAACAGCCCAATTATTACAAGTTGCTGGCCAATATCGGTGATTTGACAGTCAATCCCGGAACGGAATTGCTGGTTGCTGTTTCTAATGATAATACGATTGCGGGCGGCGTGGTTTATTTCTCCGACATGAAATACTACGGTTCGGGTGGAACGGCGACATCTGAGCAAAACGCAGGCGGATTTCGGTTACTGGCCGTGGATCCTGAAATTCGCGGAAAAGGAATCGGGAAATTGCTCACACAAGCCTGCATTCAAAAAACGATTGACCAACAACTGGGACAAGTGATCATTCATTCGACCAAAGCCATGCAAACTGCCTGGAAAATGTATGAAAACCTTGGTTTCAAACGCTCGGAAGATTTGGATTTCATGCAAGGCGAGCTGCCGGTTTTCGGGTTTAGATTACTTATTCATTGATGCGTTTTTTAGTCCCGTAGGGACGTAATATCGGAACTCAAACCACCCCACTAAATTACCATGCCGTAGGTATGGGACATCAACATCCATATGTTTTACCCCTACGGGGTAATGATTCCATTAATGATTTTAGTTCTACGATATTTCTTCCCTACAGGACAGAAGGATAGGCGTGAAATGACCTCTAAATAGTTGATTAATCTTGATTTCCCGCAGGGACGAAATGTGAGAACATCTGTAGCTAAACTTATTTTCTCACGAAGACACAAATCCGTTAAGAATTGTCTTTCGTAGCCCGCAGCCGAATGAAAATGACAATATTAGCAGCAAGTTCTCGTTGAGTGCTTATTACTGTTAGCGGATCATTGTGCAAAGATCAACCAAAAAAAGAGTGCGAAACATCATTGCCTGGACGGCAATCGTTGTGTTTTTCGGTGCGCTTTTTTACCTGCACTGGCTCCAGAATTACTGGAAATTTGACCGCGATTTTGTTGCACAAACCGACCGTTATGCCATCATTCACCAACAACTCACCAAAAGGGACCTTCAACCTCTAAGAGAAAAATTTGATACACTTTATTCCATGCGATATACCGGTGTGAAAGAGGACTTCACCATCGGGTTTGATAAAGCAGATACAGCCGAAAACGCTTGTTTAAAACAATTTTCTCCCGAAGCTTACCAATTGCTCGCAAGCAGTAAACTGGAAGCCATTCACATTCTCTCAAAAAAAGAAATCCTCTTTCAGCTCAAATGGTGCAACAACGCCAGCTGTTTCGACGATGTACAGGGATTCCACGGGTTCTACACCCATTACCTGAGCAAAAATGTGATTGATTTCAAAACACAGCGAGGTACCAAACTTATCGAGAAAAAACAATTCGGCGACTGGTGGTATTATATTGTTTGGTCAGCGAAGGGATAAGCGTCTTAAATTATAAATGAGTGAATTATCAATTATCAAGTGGCTGCCTTGATAATTGATAATTTTGTAATTGATAATTAAATCAACTGCTAACTTTACAGCATGTCAAACGAACTAATCGACGATTACCAATTCGAATCCACGCAACCGGAACGCATTTCTTTCTCCAAAAGCTGGCTGATCCTGCTCTTGGTCCATTTTACGCTTTTCGGGGCGGGATTGTGGTACGCGGATAAGTCATGTCGCCGGTATTGGTTGTATATTTTCTGCGCGCTTTATGCCTGGGCGTCGTTCGCCAACGTGTTTATTGAAGTCAGCAAAAGCCTGGAGCGTTTCCACAACACAACAGCTGAAGGCTCATTTACCATTTTTATTGGCTGGGGAATTGCGTATATTGTGGGTGGAATTGATGCGCTGATTACATTCGGCATGCGAAAAAACGGAAGATGAATTAGATGATACTACCCCGATCAATGAAACAGCTTTTTTACATTATCCTGATAACAACAAGCATCTTTTTCGTCGGTTCCTGCAAAAAGAAAGCTACTAAAATCGATACGAATTTTCGCGGGACATGGGTACATCGCGAGAACCCCAATAGCTTGCATCAAATCGAAATAGCCTTCTTCAGCAAGGGTTCATATACTATTTATGATTCCAGCTACATCAAACAAGACTCTCTCGAAAATAAACCTTGGGTCATCAAGGATCATTATTTGTTTTGTGGCCGCTCGCGCCCCCTAAACTGGCATTATTCCTGGAGATTCACCCTGAATCAATATCCCGATACTGCCAATGTGTTGATCATTGACCAATACGACACGGTTTTCCCGGGAGATCGCTACATGATCCTCGATGGCAACTACTTTGTCGACCACCAATGAACCAGTGAAAACATAACTTTTCGTTAGCAGACAAATCACTTATTTCTCAAAAAGAATCAGTAGCTTTCGATCATAAAATGACTGCTGCAATGATATTCTTATACGTGAAAGCATTAAAAATATTGGAAACCGAAAAAACTTCAAAAAATTTCCGGTCCGGTTGTCCAATCCCGGAAACTCAAACGTAATAAGTATACAACAAATAATACTCACCCTTAAAAACAAACAAAATGACAAGTCAAACAAATGCACTGAACTGGTTCGAGATTTCTGTATCAGACATCAAACGCGCCGTAAAATTCTACGAAACTGTATTCGGGATTGAAATGCCGGTACAGGAAATGATGGGAATGCAAATGGCGTTCTTCCCTGCCGAAGACATGAACGGAAAAGTTTCCGGTGGTTTGGTAGAAGGGCCGATGCACAAGCCAAGCGCTGATGGGGCGAAAATTTACCTGAATGGAAATCCTGACCTTGCCAATGCGCTTTCACGTATCGAAGGTGCAGGTGGAAAAATCCTGATGCCAAAAACAAAAATCAGCGATGATATCGGTTACATGGCATTCTTTAGCGATACGGAAGGAAACGTGGTAGCATTGCATTCCAATAACTAATTCAACATATTGTAAGTATTTTGGCAGTATTCGGAATAGCCGGTTGAGCTAAAGAATAGGGTTTTGTCGGCAAAACCCTTTTATCTTTACCTCTGGTATTTATTGCAATCCATGGAAAACGAATTCACCAGCTACCTCGCCGGCCTCAGTATTTTCAGTGAAGAGGAAAAACAATTCCTGGCTGAAAATATTAAGGTGGTCTCATTCAAAAAAGGTGACTTGTTGATTCGGGAAGGTGAAATCGCCACCCGCTGTTATTTTGTATTGAAAGGCTGTGTTCGCCAATACAAACTGATCGACGGCGAAGAGAAAACTACGGCTTTTTTCCTTGAACAGCAGGCGGTTGTGTCATATACCAGTTATATACAGCGAATTCCTTCGAATCACACTTACATCTGTGCCGAAGATTGCTCGCTGATTGCCGGAACGCCGGATACGGAAGCTGAAATGTACCGCAAATTCCCGAAGCTGGAAGCGTTCACACGCTCGTTTATGAGCGAGGATTTCGGTAAAACGCAGGAGGCCTATTCCACGTTTATTTCTTCTTCTCCGGAAGAGCGTTACCGTAATTTGTTGAAAACACAACCCGAATTATTGCAGCGCGTACCTCAACACCAGATTGCCAGCTACCTGGGGATGACCCCCGAATCATTGAGCCGCATCCGGAAACGCATTGCATCCGAGGGATAATCACACTGAACCAGGATTACTTCTGTGGTTCTTCAAGCCAAACCAGCATTTTTTCCACCTTTTGCGAGCAACCATATTGCCAGTGAAAGTTCCCCGATGACAGAAGGAAAGGCTACAACTGCGGTGAATATGGTTTCGTAACTTTCGTAATTGGGCATTATCAATTTGGCAATGTTGCTTCCGAAATATGCCAGGCCCGCGGTCAACACTAAAAAGCCGATGATTTTGGGTACAAAGCCTGATTTCACGGAAAGATACCCTAGCAACAGCAGGTGTAGCCCAAAAAAGAGAAAACCGATCGTCCAGCCGTTGTCAAATCCGCGGAACCGCTGCAATGCCAATTCGTTTAGTTGACCGGATTCCATGACGGCAGAGAGGTTTCTCTCGGTAAGCATTTGAAATCCGTTTACGAGCTCCAGTATTGAAACAGCGAAAATTGCCGTATAGATCAACCGGAACCAGGCTGACAGCAAGGATAGGCTTTTGTTTGCAGGTTTCAGGAACACATACAACGCCCATGAAATAAGCAAATCGCAGATCAGTGAAACGGCGAATCCGGCAATTCCGATGTGGAAAGAAGTTTGTCCGGCAATGATTCTTTTGGCAGTCTCGGCCGCATCATCGGGAACGATCAGTTGCTGACGTGCATAAAATTCAGCAACTCCGGCAGCAAAGGCCAAAACAAGTGAAAATGATCCAGCCAACAGAGCGGCTTTGCGTCGGGAAATCCCTTCGGAAAGGTCTATGGATTGTGTATTCATAACGGGTGTACTTAATTACACCGCAAAATTATCCTGCACTATTTTCCTGTGCATTGACTTAAGATAAGAAAGGCGATCCGTGATCAATACAAAATCCGGGGATTTAAGCATCGTTCTGATTCAGCCACACTTTTACCGGATCAAATTTCGCTCATTTTTACTTTTAGAACTCATTTTGCAATATTGCGATTTCGCAATTTCGCAATATTACGAAGAGCTCCCGTCAGTACTGGAGATCCGGAAGCTTCCAGGTAAAAAAACAACTCACAAAAAAAAGTCTCTCACCGAAGTGAAAGACTTTTTACGTTTCGTATTGAAATCTTAGTTAACAGCTCCTTCAAGTTCTGCACCAGCTTTAAATTTCACAACTTTTTTAGCTGCGATTTGGATTTCTTTACCAGTTTGTGGGTTACGACCAGTTCTAGCCTCACGCTTAGATACTGAGAAAGATCCGAAACCTACCAAAGATAGACGATCTCCGCTTTTTAAAGCTTTAGAAGTTGCTGCTACGAATGCATCCAATGCTTTCTTAGCATCTGCTTTTGACAATCCTGCATCTGCAGCAATAGAATCAATCAATTCTGCTTTGTTCATAGTTTGGTTTTTTTTGAATGTTTTCAATTATTTAACGAGACAAATTTAGCCGAATAAGCAAGCCTGTCAAGGGTTTCAAGAAAAAAACGCCGTTTTTGTTGATAAGTAAAGGTGTTTGTTGATAAAGGTGGGGCTTTTTCAGCGTTTTAGCGGGCAAATAGCGCTTTTCGTCGAACCGTTTAGTTGAATCAAACCCGTTCGAAAAGCTTGTACATGAACCTTTTCGGCCCGGATTGGATGGTTTAGTCCATTACCGACCAATCCGAGACACTGTTTCCCACCAGCCAATCATGTGCCGACATCCGCTTTTTTCCTTCCATCTGCAATTCATGAATCACCAGGATGCCGTCGGTACAACGGACCCGAATGCTGTGCTTGTCTGAGGACAAATGAAGATTGGTGGTCACATCCGAATTTATCGTGCCATCGGGATTGATTAGAACATCGTGTTCAATTGCACGATCACCAACGGTTGTGCTAAATAGTTTGACCTGTTTGATTTCTCCTTTGGTGTTTACCCACCTGGTCCACGCTGCCGGGTATGGCGACAAGCCGCAAACAAGCTGGTGAATTTCGCTGACCGGTTTCGACCAGTCGATCTGAGTATTCTCCCGGAACAGTTTCGGCGCCGGGCGCATCAGGCTGTCTTTAAATTGCGCCTGCGGAATCGGCTTTACCATCCCCGATTCAATGGCCCGGATCGTTTCCACAACCAGTTCGCCTCCGGTTACCATCATCCTGTCGTGCAGCGAACCCGCCGTTTCGTTTTCAGCAATGTCCATCGGTGTTTGCGCGATCACGTTCCCCGTATCGATCGCTTCATCTATAAAGAAGGTAGAAACGCCCGTTTTCTGATCACCATTGATGATCGCCCAGTTGATCGGGGCAGCCCCCCTGTAATCGGGCAATAACGATGCATGCAGGTTAAATGTGCCGAAGCGCGGCATTTTCCATACTTCCACAGGGAGCATGCGAAAGGCAACTACCACAAATACATCGGCTTGGAAAGTACGCAGATCGGCCAAAAACGCTTCATCTTTCAGTTTCAGCGGCTGCAGTACGGGGATGGAATGGGCTACGGCAAATCGCTTCACGGGACTTTCCTGCAATTGCTGTCCCCTGCCCGCCGGTTTGTCGGCAACGGTAACGCATCCAACCAATTGAATGCCTTGTTCGAGCATTTTTTCCATGATCCCGACAGAAAAATCAGGAGTTCCCATAAATACCACACGCAATTGACTCATGTTGCTTTTATTTCTTTTGTCCAGTTAAACAATCTCAGGTAACCCAGCGAAACGACGCCCATCGTGATAAAATAAACGTATTCTACCAGCCATACCAAATGCAACGGTGCCTCGGCTACTTTAATCAATAAATAAGCCGCCGTAAGGTAAAACAATGTAGCGATGCACTCTACTATAAAGGTAACACGGGTATTCCCGCTTCCGCTGATGGTTTGAAAATAAACGCTTCCCAATCCGTAAATAATGATGGAACCACTGATAATCCGCAGGATTTGAGCGCTCTCGCGAATTTGATCGGGATGTTTGTTCACCAACCGGATCAGCGTTTCCGGGTAAAGGATTGCTCCGTGAAACGTGACGACCAGGAAAACCACCGTCAGCAATTGAATCCTTCGCTGAATGACCGGCAGCGCTTTGTAGTCTTTCGCACCGATATATTGGGCGATATAGGTTTTGGTGGCGCCGGCAAATCCCCAGATGGGAATAAACGCCAGGAAATACAAATAACGTATGTTGAGCGAAACGGTCAACTCGTTGGTTCCCATTTGCTCGATCCAGATAAAGAAAACGGTCCAGACGGAAAGTGCTACCAATCCCTGGAACAACAGCGGAATACCTACTCTCAGGTTTTCTTTTAGCTGCTGCATATTCACAACAATTGCTTTCCAGAACGGGTACACATTTTTCAGTTTACCATATAATAGTGTTCCCAGCAGGAAGAGCATTCCCAGTATTTCAGCCAGTGTGGACGCCAAAGCTGCGCCCTGGAGCCCCATTTCTGGAAAAGGCCCGATGCCGAAAACAAGTAAGTACCCCAGGATTATATTGGAAACCGCCACAATCAACGCTCCGAATAATACCAACGTGGTTTTTCCGGTTGCCAGGTAGGCCGCCTGTACCGTCAACCCGATGGTTGTAGCCCAGAAAGCATAGCTCCTGATTTCCAGGAAAGACAATTCGGCAGCTGCCAGTTCTTTGTTGGTTACCATGTACTTCAAAAACTGGGGCATCAGGAAATGAACAAAACAAGTCAGCAGGATGGCTGAAATCACCAGCAGCACAAAATTGGATTGAAATGCCGAAGCTACTCCCGTACTGTTCTTTTTGCCGATATTCTGCGCCATGACGATCTGCGAACCATCACTCAGGCCCACAAACACCATGTGCAGTGTAATGTACCACAACCCCGCACTTCCGGACGCATCATACGCCAGGGTGCTGTAATGGCCCAAAAAAGCTGCATCGCTGATCGAAATAATGGATTGAATGAAACCACTCAACATCATCGGCAGGGCAACCCGAAGAATACTGCTATAACGAATTTCAAGCATTAGTTGATCTGAAGTAACAATCCTTTCAGGTATTCACCCTCCGGATGAAATGCGTTAATGGGATGATCGGCCGGCTGGTGCAATTGCTCCAGGATCTTCACCGATCTTCCGCTTTCAATGGCCGCAGCAATGATAGTATTGGTAAACAATTGTTTATCAACTACCTGCGAACAGGAATAGGTCATCAGCAAGCCACCCGGACGAATGTGTGCCATGGCCATCGCATTCAGGCGCTTGTAACCCTGAACAGCCTGGTGGCGCTTATCACGGTGCTTGGCAAAAGCCGGCGGATCCAGGATAATAATATCGTAATCTTCACCCGTTTCACGCACATACACCATGGCGTCGGCAACAATAGAGGTGTGCTTGTCTTCAAAACCGTTGAAACGGATATTGGCATCGGTCAGCTCGATCGCTTTTTTGGAGCTGTCGAGCGAATGCACTTCACTTGCTCCCTGCTGCAAAGCCGAAAGGCTGAAGCCACCCGAATAACAGAAGGTATTCAACACCCGCTTGCCTTTGGCATATTTCCCCAGCAAAAAGCGGTTTTCGCGCTGATCGATGAAAAATCCTGTCTTCTGGCCCGTCACCCAGTCCAATTGGTATTTCACACCGTTTTCATAGGCTGTATGCGGTGTTGCGACTTCCCCGAACAAATAACCGTCTTCCACCGGCTGACGATTCGGCAATGTCTCTTTCGATTTCGAATAAATCGCGATCAACTGATCTCCCAGGGCTGTCTTTAGGGCTTCCGCGATCAATGGCAGCTGGCGGAACATTCCCAGGCTATGGCATTGTACCACGGCAACACCACCGTAATAATCGATCACCAACCCCGGCAATTCATCGCCTTCACCATGTACGAGACGACAAATCGAATTGTCTTCACGAAACAGGTCAAGCTGTTTCCTCAGCTCCACCGCACGGGTAATGCGTTTGTTGTAAAATGCCTGGTCGATCGCTTCACCGTCAAACGTCAGCACACGCACCGCGATGGAACCATGCTGAAAATGGCCTTTCGCCAGCTCATTTCCTTGCTTGTCGGTCACGATCACAACAGCCCCGTCTTCGATACCGGCAGGCATTTCTTTCAGCGCTCCCGAGAAAATCCACGGGTGACGACGCTCGATCGATTGAAACTTGTGCTGTAATAACTGGACCGTTGGTAACATATACTTTTGTGCTAATTGGCCGCAAAGGTAACCATTATGCGCGTCCCCGCAATGATTGTGGTCCGCGAGCATCCCGAGCCTGCACGCATTTATTTCCCGAACGGCAATTCACCTTTTATTTATTACCTTCGCACAATGGCATACAACGTTCACGTTTTTTTACGAAACAGCGATTTTTCGCAGGAGTTTGCTGACGAACAGCACAACGGGGAAGAATCGCCGGAGAACATTCGTCACGAATGGGAGGATGAATTCCGCATTACCGGTACTTTTTCCAAGGTAGAAGTGCTGCGCGACCAAACCTATGAACTGAAAGGCGACTTGGGCGATGACCGTCCGTTTTCCTACCAGATTCCAGGCGTTACCTCGGTTTTGTTTCATGCCGAAGATGGCATAACAACCCTGGTGTTCTCTGAAAAAGCACTGGAGGAATACGTATTGGACACGCAAAAACAAACGCTGGAAGTTTACCTCAATGATGATGAGGTAGTCGAAAACCCGTTGCCGGGCGTTTACATCGTACTGTCTGATTTCCCGAAGGAACTCCGTAATTAACCCGCTATGCTTGCCGTTCGTTCGTTGAATCTGGCGTTTAAGCACACTGTTCTGCACGATCTGACGTTTGAGGTGGCGGCAGGTTCCATTGTAGGGATTGTCGGGCCGAGCGGTGGCGGAAAATCCTCTCTTTTAAAGATCATTGCAGGCTTGCTCGATGCAAACTCGGGCGAAGTAACCTGGCGAAACCAACGTGTGAAAGGGCCTGCGGATCAGCTGGTTCCAGGCCACCCGGAGATTCAGCTGGTCAACCAGGATTTTGGGCTCGACATTTACCATACCGTGGAAGAAAACGTGGTCCAGAAAATGCTGTACCTTCCCAACGACGTGCGCAAACAGTTTTCGGAAGAATTACTCGACCTTGTAGAACTCACGCACCTGCACTCTCAGCAAGCCATTCATTTATCCGGCGGCGAGCAGCAGCGCCTGGCAATTGCCCGTTCGCTGGCCGTAGAACCTGAAGTTATCCTGCTGGATGAACCGTTCGCCCACCTGGACGCCCACCTGAAGGTACGGATCGGCAATTACCTGAAAATGCTTTCCGACGTACGCGGCACAACCTGCATTCTGGTATCCCATGAAGGCCAGGATGTATTGCAGTGGTGCTCTGCCATTCATTTTATGCAACACGGTATCATTCAGCGCACCGATAGTCCGCAGGCATTCTACTTCAAGCCCGCATCTGCCTATGAAGCGCTCTTTTTCGGAGAGATCAACGTGTTAAATAAAGGTAAAAAGAACGAGCTGCTTTTTCGTCCGAACGAATACGAGGTGTTGAAATCGGGCGCGGGAATTGACGTTCGGTTTGTATCGGCGCAGTTTGCCGGAGCCTATTGGCGCAACACCGTTTGCACAAGCAATAATGAAATGCTAGTTTTGTTTTCACAGCAATCCCTGGATGATGTTGAAAAGATTGAGGTTAAAAAAAGGTATTCGTAAGCTCACATGGCCCGAAGTCTGGCAGGTGATCAAATCGACCTTTATTGAATTTTTCCAGGAGAACTCTTTTTTTCACGGGGCTGCTCTCGCCTATTACGCTGTGTTTGCCCTGGTTCCCATGATCTATCTTTCGCTGATTTCATTCGGGAAATTCGTTGGACAGGCCAACATGCTGAAGATCATCGACAAGATCCTGCGCGAGGAAGTCGGATTGGAAGACAGCAGCGGTATCATGTCTTTCCTGGAGGAAGTCGACTTTGAAAAGGGAAGCTTTGTACTCAATATCGTAGGTGTTGTTGCCTTGCTGCTTTCGAGTTCCGCCTTGCTGGCTTCGCTCCGTACCAGTATCAATGAATTTTTCGACATTCATTATGTGATTGAGGACCGAAAGCGGCGCATTTTCCACAACCTGGGCACACGGCTGATGAACGTGGTCTTGCTCCCGGTTTTCGGACTGGTGATCGTGGTTACTTATTTCGGCGAAACGATCATCCTTTCTGTGAGTTCGCAGCTTTTCGGTGAATTAAATGCCGTGGAAGGCTTCATTCTCGATATTTTGAAACACGGCCTCGCCATTTTCACCAACGTACTCCTCTTTGCAATTATCTTCAAATACCTGCACGATGGCAAGGTCGAATGGAAACTGGCTTTTTCGGGAGCGATGGTAACCGCAGTTTTGTTGTACATCGGGCAGTTGCTGATCCATTTTTACCTCAAAAACTACTTCTTCGGCAGCAGTATCGGTCTACCGGGAACGATCCTCATCATGCTGGCCTGGATGTATTATTCATCGCAAATCATTTTCCTGGGAGCTAAGTTTACCAAGGTTTACGCTGTGAAAGTCGGTAAACCGATCGTGTTCCAGTCACGCCGTTTCCAGGCCAAACGCGCCGCTGTGGAAGCCGGAAAAACGGTGAAACGCGGTTCCGCAAAGGCATCGGCAGGAAAAAGCTGATCCGGTCGGCGTTGAAAGTCCGTAACTCTTTTTAAGGCACGGGTTTAAACCGCTCAGCAACCACTCATCAAATTCGCGGGTTGTCAGATTTTATTTTTTTGGATGTTTGTACAAAGGCACGTGATGTACAACGTTATCGATGAGCAGAATATGGTATTTGATGAGCTACCGCGCAACGGCAGCCTGATCAACTTTTCCATGCTGCGTGACCTGAAGTCAACCCCGGTTGTATTCCGCAGTTTTTCTATCAAATACGTGCTCGAAGGCTGCGAGAATTACACGATCAACGGACAACGCTTCCAGGTGCAAAACGATCATTACCTGCTGGCAAATACGCATTCGGACGGGGCTGTTGAAATCGACAGCGAGAAAATCGTAAAGGCTATTTGTATCGACATCGCTCCTGATATCCTGTCGGAAGTTGTCGGAAGTTACCTCGAGCCGGGCAGTGGCATTGCCGACCCGAACCTCGACCGTTTTTTTACCACCTCCGATTTTTTCGAGAGCTTTTATCCTTCCGATCAGACACTATTGGGTAAAACGCTGAACTCACTTGGCTCGGAACTTTCACATTCTCCGTTTGAAAAGCACCAGTTCAGCAAGGAGTTTTATTACCATTTATCGGAACAACTGCTGACCGATCACATTCCGATCTTTAAGCAGTTGCAATCGGTAAGTTCGGTAAAAGCACAAACCAAAAAAGAACTGCTGCGACGCGTCCTTCGCGGAAAAGAATACATCAATGCCTGTTACATGCTTCCGCTGAGCATCGAGCAGGTTGCCCGGGAATGTCATTTGTCGGAATACCATTTTTTCCGGCTGTTCAAGGCCGTGATGGGAATCAGCCCGCACCAGTACCTGATACGTAAACGAATTGAAAACGCACACGCTTTATTATCGGATAAATCGCATTCCGTGTCGGATGTTGCCTTTTTATGCGGTTTTGCTGATGTCTTCAGCTTTAGTAAAGCGTTTAAAAAACACACCGGAACTCCCCCTTCTCTCCTTTTAAAACAGTAATCGCTGACCGCTTCGCTACCGGAAGGCAAATAGCAGGATTTGACAAATTTTAAAAGTTGTCATCTCTTAGATTTGTTTCAGTTATAAAATGACAAGTATGTTTTTAAAATATGCGGTTGCGGTATGCTTGCTGATTGCTGTTCCCTCTTTCGGACAGCAGCTGAAACGTGTGGCCAATAAAGGTTTCAAAGTGGAAAAGCTGACGGAAGCCCGCCGGAAAGAACTCAACATTACCGAAACACGTGGTGTTTGCATTACGAAAATTGTTCCCGGATCTACCGCTGAAGCATTGAAAGTCAAAGAGAAAGACATCCTTATTCGTATCAACACCGTAACCATCGAGACCGTGAACGATGTATTGCAACCGTCTCTAAAATTCCGGGAAGGTGATAATGTTTCGTTTACCGTAATCCGCGACAAGAAAGAAAAAGTCCTCAAAGGAAAGGCCGTTGCCAATCCGCTGGAAGACGCCGGTGAACTGTCGATCGAATACAGCTCATTCCCGTTTATGGAAGGACAAATCCGAAGCATCTTCCTGCAAACCGCCACTCCTGGCAAAAAGCCGGCAATCCTGTTCATTCCCGGTCTGAACTGCATGAGCCTTGACAATATGTGGGAAGATCACGTTTACCGAAAGCTGGTTTACAGCCTGGCGGAAAAAGGTTACCTGGTGATGCGGGCTGAAAAACCTGGCATGGGCGATTCTTACAACACACCAGCCTGTGAAGACATCGATTTCCCAACCGAAGTCAGCTCATTCCGACACGCGCTGGACGCATTGAAAAAACACCCGGATGCCGATACCAGCAACATCATCATTATCGGCCATTCGCTGGGAGCGATGGAAGCACCGTTCGTGGCCGAAGGAAATCACGTAAGAGGCGTCATCGCCATGGGATTGACCGTAAAACCGTGGCTCGAATACCTGACGGAAATGGTACGCATTCAGAATCCGCGGTTGGGGATCGATTACCTGCAGAATGAGCGCGACCTGAAACTCTACGAAACGCTGTTGTATGAATTGCTGGTAAACAAGAAGAAGCTGAGCGACATCGTTCCGCAGAACCCGGAGTACGACCGCATTTTACGTCGCGACATGGCCTATGAGGGCGGCAACGGTTTCCTGGGTCGCGATTTATCGTTCAGTCAAACCCTCAACGACCAGGATATTGCGGCCATTTGGGCAAAAACCGACTGCAAGGTGCTTTCCGCATGGGGCGAAACTGATATCCAGGTATTGAATGATTTTTCACACCGGGAAGTTGTAAGGTTGATCAATACGTATCATCCCGGAAATGCTACGTTTCTCGAACTGACAGATACCGATCACAATTTCCTCCGCATCCCGACAATGGAAGAAAGCTACCAGCGCAATGTCGACGGTTCGTTGGGATCGATTTTCCCCACCCATTTCAACTACCAGATGGTTGAAGAATTTCATCAGTGGATCCAATCCGTTATTGTAAAATAAGTCATTGAATTATGAGAACACACAATCAATCTCCGTTTGCAAGCACCGATTCTTCATCGAATCATTTTGAATTGGTGAAACAAGGCCTCATTCATTACCTGACCATTTCAACGATCGGCAAAACACACGTTGACCCGGAAGAACTGGAATGGTCGATGCAGGTCGTAGCTGAGCAGCTGCAGCAATTGCTGAACGTACGCGGCGTGAAATGGGAAATTCCGCTGTTTGAACAATGGCGCAGGCTCGACGGTTCTCCGTACAACGATACCCATTCTTACAAACTCATGCTCCGGCTGCCCGACGGCGTTACCTGGAACGATTACGACAAAGCCATTAAGCGAGCATTGGAATTGCGCCGCGATTCATGGGTAGTCCAAATACGCTACGAACGCATTGTGGAAGAATGGTGCCTCAAACAAATCCACAAAGGCAGCTACGGAACTATCAGCGCGACCGTAAGAGAAATGACCAAACATGCCGCGGAAGAAAACATGAAAACACGCGGGTCGTATCACCTCATTTTCCTGAACGATCCGGAACAAATCGCCGAAAAAAACCTGGAAACGGTAGTCCTGATCCCGGTTGAACGATAACGAAAGTGCTTCCTGGCCGCACTGCGTGAGTAGTTTTTCCGTGCTTGCCGGGAGGTGCTTTTGTCTTTCCCCTCGAAAAAATACCGTATCCATATAGAACGGATGTTTCTTGTTTCCCGGGGATTCATGATTTTTTTGGAATGACTATGACCTGTCTCCTATTTTTGCAGTATGAAAATCCGCAGGTTACACCACATCGCCATTATCTGTTCCAGCTACGAACAATCAAAACACTTCTATACTTCGGTACTTGGACTGACTGTCATTCGCGAGACATATCGTGCCGAACGCGATTCCTACAAGCTCGACCTCGCTTTAAACGGCGAATACCTCGTTGAGCTGTTCTCCTTTCCCGAACCGCCCTCACGTGTATCCCGCCCCGAAGCAACCGGCTTGCGACACCTGGCTTTTGAAGTCGACAACCTGGAACAGGTAATCGATCATCTTCACCATCATTCCGTGGAAACAGAGGCTGTACGGACGGATGAGCTGACGGGAAAGCGCTTTGTGTTTATTGCCGATCCCGACGGTTTGCCGATTGAATTTTATGAACATTGAACAAAAAAAACACGCCCGGGAGCGTGTTTCTTCTGTTAAACCTAACCTTATGTATATTACTGCTTTACAAAGCGCTTTTGTGAACCGGCCATCTGCACGAAATAAACTCCCGCAGTCAGCTGTTCAATATTCCAGGTAGTATTACCGGTAATTGTCCGGGTTTCCACCGGTTGTCCCATGGCGTTGAGCAACCTGATTTCATTTGTTACATCTCCATTTACAAGTATTGTCAGTTCTGTGGTCGCCGGATTCGGGTACAAATCATAGATAACTGTCTCCGCTTCCCAGATTCCGACACCGCCTCCCTGCATATTGACCGGTGCAGAAGTGGCCGAACAACCGTTTGCGTCTGTTACCGTGACAGTATAAGATCCGTCGCCATAAGTAGTTGTTTCAAGAGAGGCTCCTGTTTCCCCGGCCAAAGCATTGCCGTTGAGGTTCCACTGAACCGCCAGGTTGGTTGTTACGGACAAAACCGAACCATTGACAGCAATTGCAGGAGCCGACGGAAGCTGGTAACTACAGTTGTTTTGCCCGACGATGCGAGAATCGGTCGACAGCAGGTTGGTGAATACACCCCAATCAGCACAAACGCCTTTCAGGTAAAAAGACAACCACGGATCAAGCAAATCAAAAACAATGTCTTGTTGTTCTGCACGCTGAACACTGATGCTTCCGCCCGAAGTACTTTCACCGAAATCACAAGCCCAGTTGGAATTGGCAAAATAACAATGCGCTCCGCCTGTAATGGAAACAAATTGTTTGCAAACCGATGCCGGAACGGCGTTGTAGATCGGTGAGTGGTGATCAGCCGGAGGTGTTACGCCATCTTCGGAACCTGAAAACACCAACGTCGGTGCTGAAACATTTGCTGCAGCAGAAATAGCGGATGGATCCGTTTCTGCAGGTGCCATTCCGACTACTGCATCAAACGAACTGGTTGGATCTCCGGCTGCCAGAAAGGTAGAACCGCCCCCCATTGAATGGCCCATAACGCCGGTTTTACCATTCCATTTATTGAAAAAAGTGCTGTTGGAATTGGCAGCAAGTGCTTCCATTTTTTCGGCTACGATCACCAGGTCTTTTCCAAAATCCTCGTGCGATGGTGAAGCATTTCCTTCCGTGCGGGGAAAAACGAGGATGTAGCCCAACGGCGCATAATGGTCCCAAATGTTCTCGTAGGCATCCCAGGCCATGAAGAAACCATGTCCGAACACAATAACCGGAAACGTGCCCGAAGCTACCGGAGCATCAACGCCAGCCGAAACAGCAGGGTAATAAATTTCACATTGAATTTGACGGCCGGAACCGCCACCTGATCCGAAGCCACCTGTACGGGCCGGATCATTGAATGTCAGTGTAGTGGAACCTACCGAAAATTGCCCGTAACTTTCGCTCACGGACACAGTAAGCCATAACAGTAGTAGAAGTAGTTGTAGAGGTGCTTTCATGTAATAAGAGTTTCTATCGTTAATGATGCAAATATGAATGGCGATCCGCTCTGAGTTTTCTAATTTTAGACAAACGGTTCAGAAAAACATATAAACGGAAATAAATTTAACATTGTAATAATTTTTACAACAACTAACAGATAAATAAAACGATTCAAACCTATCTCTTGCTGTCTTACCACATCAAAGTTGCGCAAATGTTAAATCTCTATCGAAAAATCCCGATTTCCATATCGGGTGCTTTGCGGAAAGTGGTAAACCACCTTGTGCGTTCCTGTAAATTTTAAAGAAAAGTACCGGTCGTTTCGTTTTGTCGCGATCTCCTTTTATCTTTAAGCAATTAATGATTCGATGAAAAAAATTCAATTTACCGCATTTATTGCTTTGGCCTGGTTCGCGTTTACAGGTTGCAGCGAAGAAACTACAACAGAAAACGCGCCTTTGAGCGAAGGTGTTGTAGACCGTTTTGCCGATATCCAGGTGTTACGCTATGAGATCTCCGGTTGGGATAAGCTTACGTTGGACCAGAAAAAACTCGTGTATTACCTCTCGCAGGCAGGTTTGGCCGGACGTGACATCATTTACGACCAAAACAATGCTTACAACCTCGAAATCAGGAAAGCGCTCGAAAAAATCGTAGACAATTTCGACGTTGATAAAACAACCGAATCGTGGAAAGCACTCGAAACGTATAGCAAACAAGTCTGGTTCTCCAACGGCATTCACCACCATTACAGCATGGATAAAATCATGCCCGGCTTCACCAAAGCATATTTCCGGGAGGCACTGAAAGCCAGTAATGCTTCCATTTCAAAAGAAGCCGAAGAAGCCATGTTCAGTAAAACAAAGTACATGAAGCGTAAAGTGAAAGACGCGAATGTGGATATGATCCAGGCATCAGCCAATAATTTCTACGGAAAAGGCGTCACGCAGGAAGCTGTAGAAGCTTTTTATACCGAACGCATCGACGTAAACGATCCCGAGCCGATTGAATACGGGCTGAACTCTACCCTGATCCTGAAAGACGGAAAACTGTACGAAGATGTCTGGAAATCGGGTGGAAAATATGGAAAAGCCATCGACAAGATCGTGTACTGGCTGCAAAAAGCCGTTACCGTTGCCGAAAATGATCAGCAGGCTGCGGCATTGCGAAAACTGATCGAGTTCTATCAGACCGGCGACCTCAACGTTTGGGACGAATACAACGTCTTGTGGGCCGCTGCCACGGAAGGCGATATCGATTACATCAACGGGTTTATTGAAACCTACGGCGATGCGCTCGGCAAACGCGGAACGTACGAATCGATCGTGGAAATCAACGATTTTGAAGCCTCTAAGCGCATGAAAGTGGTAGCCGACAACGCGCAGTGGTTCGAGGACAATTCGCCGCTAATGCCCGAACACAAAAAGAAAAAAGTGGTCGGCGTGAGCTATAAAGTAGTACAGGTTGCCAGCGAATCGGGCGATGCAGCTCCTTCAACGCCAATCGGGGTTAACCTGCCAAACAACAACTGGATCCGCGAAGATTACGGCTCCAAGTCAGTTTCGCTGGGGAACATCATCGAAGCCTATGAAAAAGCCGGCGGGCCTTCATTGGTGGAAGAATTTGCCCACGACCAGGAAGAAATCGACCGCGCGAAGAAATATGGCAGCATCGCCGCAAAAATGCACACCGCTTTGCACGAAGTGGTCGGCCACGCCAGCGGACAAATCAACAAAGGAGTCGGTCAACCTTCGGAAACCCTTAAGAATTATGCTTCCACATTGGAAGAAGCTCGCGCCGATTTGGTCGGATTGTACTACATCATGGACCAGAAACTGGTCGATTTGAAGCTGATCGAATCGCTGGAGGTCGGGAAAGCCGAATACGACAACTACATCCGCAACGGGCTGATGACACAATTACAACGCCTTGAATTGGGCCAGAATGTGGAAGAAGAACACATGCAAAACCGTCAGCTGGTTGCTTCATGGGTATTTGAAAAAGGAAAGGCCGACAAGGTAATCGTAAAAGTAAACCGCAACGGCAAAACCTATTACGACATCAAAGACTACAAAAAACTGCGCGCGCTTTTTGGTGAATTGCTCCGCGAAATCCAGCGTATTACGTCGGAAGGCGATCTGAAAGCAGGTAAAAAACTGGTAGAAACCTATGGCGTAAAAGTGAACCGCGCCATCCACAAGGAAGTGCTGAAACGTGTAAAACCATTGAATCTTGCGCCTTACAATGGGTTTGTCTACCCTGTTTTTGTACCGGTTAAAAACAAGAACGGCGAGCTCATTGATATTCGTATCGAGAACAAACTATCGTTTGTAGAGCAGATGTTGTATTACGGAAGTACGTATAGCTTTTTATAGGACATAGGGAGCTGGGGAACTAGGGAACCCGGAGGTTCCAGTTCCCCAGTTCCCTAGTTCCCTAGCTCCCTAGCTCCCTAGCTCTCTAGTTCCCCAGTTCCCCAACTCCCAAGTTCCCTCTTCAAAATGAATTATCTCGGACATCTCTACTTATCCGGCAACGACACTTCCCTGATGCAGGCCAATCTCTACGGTGATTTCATCAAGGGATCGAACTTGTCTGACCTGGATCCTGAGATTGAAAAGGGAATCCGGCTTCACCGCGCCATTGATCACTTCATCGACAACCACAAAGCGGTACACGAGCTGCTACCTGTCCTCCGGACCGATTTGCCTAAAGTTGCAGGCATTGCCATCGATATTTACTTTGATCACCTGCTGGCCAAAAACTGGCAAACCTTTCACCCGCAGCCTTATGCCGATTATTTAGACGTGGTATACCAAAGCTTAAATAGCAACGACAAACGGTATAACACCGATTATTTATTGTTTCTTGAACGCCTCCTGCAATACCGATGGATCAATCATTACCCGAACCTGGATGCCGTTGACCGCATGTCGAAAAACATCAGTTCACAGCTTTCATTTCCCAATCAATTGCTGCACGGAAAATCGGTCTTTCTAATCCACGAAAAAACCATAACAGAAGCCTTCTTCGACTATATGCGGTCAGCGAATGAACATTTTTTAACCGAAAAATTGAGAATATTGTCGTAATTTGCAGTGCATAAAGATTGCATGACAAGTCACAAAGCCTACATAAAAATCTGCTTTTCACTGGTTTTAGCCGGTGTTTTTTTGCTACAAACTTCTTGTGGGTCCGATGACGAAGATGCCCGTAAACGGCCGTTGGCCACTACCGATAATGACCTTCCCGGAATCTTAAAAAAAGGAAAACTGCGTGTTCTGGCGGAAAACTCATCCACTTCCTATTTCATCTACAAAGGCAAGCGAATGGGCTTTGAGTATGAGCTTTTACGCGAGTTTGCCGAAGACCTGGGCGTTGAGCTGGAAGTCATTACCGTAAATGATCTGAACGAAATTACGACGCGCCTGAACAACGACGAAGGTGATTTGATCGCCTGTAACTATGCCGTAACGCGCGACCGGCAGGATGTCATCAACTTTTCCCGTCCGTTTTACCAGACCAACCAGGTACTCATCCAGCGAAAACAGGATACCACCAAAGAAACATCAGACGAAGCCTGGAAAAAATACCACGTTTCCGATCCGCTGCAATTGGCCAATAAAAAGGTCGATGTGTGGAAAAACTCGAGTTACTACGATCGCTTGATCAACCTGCAGGACGAAATTGGCGCTACGATCCATATCCGTCCTACCCAAGGCAATCAGAGCGTGGAAGAGCTCATCGAAATGGTTTCCGATGGTACGATTGATTACACGGTGGCCGAACGAAACATTGCCCAGATCAATGAGAAATTTTATGACAACCTCGATGTAAGCCTCGCAATTTCATTCAAACAGAACATCGCTTTTGGTTTGCGTAAAGATGCGCCGTTGCTCAAAAAACGCCTCGATGCGTGGTTGACGAAATTCATGAAAAAAGAAGCGTTCCGTTTCATCAAGCGCAAGTATTTTGATCCTTACAAACAACCGGCCGGAACCACCACCTATGCAACGGCCAAAGGCGGACTTTCTCCGTTTGATAACATCATGAAAGCCGAGGCAGCGAAATATGGTTTCGACTGGCGTCTGCTAGCTGCCATTATTTACCACGAAAGTAAATTCAACCCGAATGCCCGCGCGTTTGGTGGCGCTTACGGAATGATGCAGTTCATGCCGGGAACCGGGCCTAAATTCGGTGTGTATCCTTCATCGAGCCCGGAAGTGCAAATTCGCGGCGGAATGAAATACATCCATAAGATCGACCAGATGTGGAAAGACATTGCCGATCCGATGGAACGCAACAAATTCATCCTGGCCAGCTACAACGCCGGCGCCGGACACATCAAAGACGCCCAGAAACTCGCAGCCAAGCGCGGGCTCAACCCGAAAGTGTGGGAAGACAACGTCGAGAAAATGGTTATGAACCTCGGCAAGCGCGAATACTATTCCGACCCGGTGGTTTCATCCGGCGCGCTTCGCGGAAACATCACCTACAAGTACGTCCGCGGAATCATGGCGCGGTATGCCAGTTATAAGTCGGTTTTTTGATTTAAACTCCTTTACACGCTAAACATCCATAGACAACTATTTTACCCCTACGGGGTAATGGAATCTGAACACTATTTTTTTCTACGATATTTTGTCCCTACGGGACAGTAGAAAAGTGTAGAATTATTCGATAACAATTTCCAGACAATTTATTTGGCAATTGCAACCTACAATAACCGGACAGTTATGAATTTCAACGCAATCGAATCCATATTGATGTCCCGTAGGGACAAAATATGGTAGCACGATTGCCCTGTTTTATTTATTTACCCCGTAGGGGTAAAACATTACCAATCTATTCCATTATTTTTACCCCATGCAACAGCTCATTGTGATCGAAGGTGCAACAGCCAGTGGAAAAACCGCTTTGGGAGTGGCATTAGCAAAGCACCTCAATACAGTGGTCATTTCAGCTGATTCGCGCCAGTTTTACAAAGAGATTGCCATCGGAACGGCTAAGCCTACGGTCGAGGAAATGCAGGGCATTCCCCATTATTTTGTCGATTCGCATTCGATCCACCAACCTGTAACGGCTGCACAATTCGCCGAAGAAGCATTGGAACTATTGCAAACAACCTTGAAAGATCAGGCGCAGGTTGTGGTTGTTGGCGGTTCGGGCCTGTTCATCGATGCGTTGTGCATCGGCCTCGACCCTATTCCAACCGACCCGGAAATGCAGCTGCAATTGCGTACCGAGCTCGAAGAAAAAGGACTTGCTCCGCTCCTGGCCGAATTACAGCAAACCGATCCCGGCTATTTTGCTGAGGTTGACCGCGATAATTCCATGCGGATCTTAAGGGCATTGGAAGTCATTCGTTCTACCGGTAAACCGTTTTCGGAGTGGCGGCAAAACAAACCCAAACCACGCCCGTTTACCGTCAAACGTTTTGTGATCGAACACCCACGTGAACAGCTGTATCAGCGCATCAATCAACGTGTTGACAACATGCTTGCCAACGGACTGCTGGATGAAGTCAAAGCCGTATATTCGTTCAAAGATTTGGCTTCGCTGCAAACCGTGGGCTACAATGAACTATTTGACTATCTTGACGGAACTTCCGATTGGGAAACAAGCATTGAAAAGATCAAACAACATACACGCAATTATGCCAAACGGCAGCTCACGTGGTTCAAACGTCACCCGGAAGCCGTTTGGATTCCATACGACGACACCAAAAACATGCTTCAAAAAGTCTTGCAATTGATTGATAACTAACCCACTGAAAACTTGGAACGATTCTTGAATTTCATCTGGCAAATCCACAAACCATGGACATACATTTTGAAAACGTAATGCCCCATCCGCTTGCCTCTATCGAACACAGTTCGGATAGCATTTGGGGAAGTAAAGTCTCACTCAGGGGCGGACATAAAATCCTCCTCAACGCTTCCAGCGGTAAAGGAAAATCCACTTTTGCCATGACCGTGTTCGGTATTCGGACCGACTATGACGGCGTTGTTAAATACGATGACCGCAACATTCAATCGTTTTCGGTGGATGAATGGGTCACTATCCGCCAACGCAAAATCTCGACCGTTTTCCAGGACCTGCAGCTCTTTCACAATTTGTCGGTCGCTGAAAACCTCTTGCTGAAAAATCAGCTCACGAATTTCAAAACCGAGCAGGAAATCAAGGACCTGCTGGCCGTTCTCGAGATCGAACATAAATGGAACGACCGCTGTGGCCTCCTTTCCATGGGACAGCAGCAGCGTGTGGCGATCATTCGCGCCTTGTGCCAGCCGTTTGAATGGCTGATTATGGACGAACCGTTTTCGCACCTCGATGAACGCAACAGCGTACGCTGCCTGGAAATGATCGCTGCCGAATGCGAAGCCCAAAAAGCAGGATTCGTGCTCACGTCGTTGGACGATGATGAGCGTTTCCCGTATGATTATGAACTTAAACTTTGACAGACATGGTACGTAAACTGCTTTTTCGACACCAGGAATTTACCCAGCTTGTCATCGCTATCATCGGTGCTTTCCTTGGAATGACCTTCCTGATCACGTCCATTCACTACCTGATCAAGGTGAATGAATTCGGCGAAGGTGCGGAAATTTTGGGCCCGAACACGATCATCGTTCAAAAGAAGGTTTCCACTTCCAACACCCTCAACATTGCTAAAACAGATTTCACCCAACGCGAATTGGAGAACCTGCGCAAGGAACCGTTTATCATAGATGTGCAGCCGGTTGAGACCAACAACTTTGACGTTTCATTTGAAACTGCCGACAAACTGGTTCCCCGTTTCCGCTCGGACGTGTTCATTCAAACCGTCGACCCGGATTTCCTCGATGTGAAATCGGACAAATGGAAATGGGACGAAAACGATTCCATTGTACCGATCATCATGCCGCGCGATTTCCTGGTAATGCTGAATACGTTCATGAGCGCCAGCGGCATTCCGCAGGTCAGCGATGAGCTCGCGATGGACATCAAGTTCAAATTCACGCTTTCCAATGAAACGGAGAAAGAATGGCGAAATGTACGCATCATCGGTTTCACGAACGAAGTTTCTTCTATCCTCGTGCCACAGTCATTCATGAGATGGGCCAACGAGAAATACGGGATCGATGACAACCAGCGCATTACCCAGATCATGATCTCGGGGAAAGAAAGTGAATTTGGCCTCGTAGAGGAAATGCTGAAAAAGAAGCACCTGGAATCGCGCAACGGACAAATGGTCATCGGCCGTCTGAAAAGTATGGTCGGAACATTGATCCTGATCGTGCTGGGCATTTCGATCATTGCCGTTTTCGTTTCGGGATTGGTATTGATCCAATACTTGCAACTCCTGCTGAGCAAAAATACGTACGAAGTGCGTACGCTCCTGCGCCTGGGGTATTCGCCTAAGTTGCTCACGCGCCATTTCTTCCTGTATTTCACCAAGGTATTCGGCATCGTCGCTGCGCTGAGTCTTGTCTGCTTCGTGCTGTTTAAATTCTGGCTGGACGCATTGTTTGAAGAAGGCGGATTGTACATCGGCACCACGTTTACGATCACCAGCATTGCCTCGCTGCTGGCGGCTTACGGAATTTTTGCCTTCGTTTCGTACCTCAATGCCAAGAAAGGCGTCTACAGGTCTAATAATGGTTAATATTCTGTTAAACCCATGACTTTATTACTTTTGTAGACGTTATATTAGTTGTAAGAAATAACTATTCTATGAGACACTTATTATTGTTGTTGTTTATCTGCACAGCCACTCTTGGTTTTGGCCAAAAAATGCGGTTCAAAGTCGCCGGATTAAAAGACACAACCGTATTCCTGACGCGTTATTACGGCAAAGGATTGTACTACGCAGATACGGCTATTTCAAAATCAGGTGTGATCGAATTCGACACGAAAAACCTGAAGCCGGGAATGTTTGCCTTATACCTTCCGGGGCCGCGTTACTTCGATTTTATTGTAAATAATAACGAAGAGATCAACATCGAAACTGCTGATACCAACCTGATTGGCAGCATGAAGGTGAAAAAGTCGGAAGAAAACAAGGTGCTTGTAGCGTACACGCAGTTCCTTCAAAAACAACGCTCTAAGCATATGGCCCTCAAATCAAAGCAGGAAGGCCTGAAAAAAGAAGACCCGCAATACGAGCTGCTGAATAAGCAGATGGAGGTTGTTTCAAAAGAAGTACTGGCTTACCAGGATAGCATGATCAAGCTGCATGATCAAAAACTGGTAGGGAAAATCGTCAAAATGTCGGTCGAGATCAAAATTCCGGACGCACCGAAAAACGAAAATGGTGAAGTCATCGACCCAAGGTGGCAATTAAATTATTGGCGTCAGCATTTTTGGGACAACATCGACCTGAACGACGATCGTTTGGTAAACACGGCGGTTTTCCACCAAAAAGTGGAGCAATTCTATGGCAAAAACATGATTGTCCCGCATCCTGATTCCATTTTAGCGGTTGCTTTCCCGTTCATCGACGGGTTGAAAAAAGGCTCCGAAGTGTTTAAATACCACGTGGATTACCTGACCAATTGGGCGGCGAAATCCAATCAAATGGGAATCGACAAAGTGTACATCATGATGGTCGACCGTTATTACTGTTCTCGCGACGAAAGCGGTAAATCTCCGGCATTCTGGATGACGGAAGAGAAACTGGCCAGCGCCTGCGAAGACATTCCGATTAAAAAGAAACTGGTGCAGGGCGTTGTACCACCAAACGTAATCCTGCCGGATACCAACAACGTTTGGCGTCAGTTTATGACCCTGAAATCGGATTACACCATCCTCTATTTCTGGGATCCGGAATGCGGCCACTGTAAAAAAACAACCCCGAAGCTGCAGAAATTGTATGCCGAAAAACTGAAAGCCCGTAACGTAGAGGTTTTTGCTGTAGGAAAAGCAACCGGCGATGATTATGAAAAATGGAAAAAATTCATCAAGGACAACGGTTTGTCATTCATCAACGTAGCATTGACGCAAAAACTGTACGAAGCTGCATTACAGGATGCGCGCCAGTTTGTACCGAAATACACCAACATCGAATCGTTGAATTATTCAACAACCTATGATTTATACGCCACACCGCGCATCATTGTGTTGGATAAAGACAAAAAGATCATTGCCAAACAATTGACCATTTCCCAATTGGAGGATATGCTGGACCGTTTACAGGAAGTCAAAGATCCGGTAAAATTGTTCCCGCCTGATCCGGAGGAAGAAGCACATTGATTGGATTATTGAAATTGGAATCCCGTTCACCTAAGGCGAACGGGATTTTTTGTTGCCGTTGGTGCGGAATGCTTCCGCGCCCAATTCATGAATGAAATGAATGATTTAATAATGTTGATATACATGATATATACGGTTTTACGTGGTCACGTAAAACATTGGCGCGGAAGCATTCCTCGCCTACATCAACAATATTATTTATCACCGTCCCGTTTCCAATTTTTCACATTATCCTGGATATATTTTTCAATCCGGTCATATTCATCATCATCGCGAATAATACGGTCATAATAACGCGTTTGCCATTCAAACGGTATATTGTTTTGTCGGGCATAGGCCGTGACGGCAGATTTAAATCCACGGATAATGGAACCGACGTTCTGCCTTTGTGGCCCCATTGCATTCGATTTAAATTGTTCATTGAATTGATTTTTGCCAATCGAAACAATCGCATGAAAATGGTCCGGCATCACGACGAATTCACCCAATTCAATGTTGGCATCAGGTCGCATCATGGCCGATCGTTTCCATTCGTTTACGGCATGAATTCCCAATGGTGATAAATGCATGATTGAATCGGTTATTTTACCAAAAACCGGTGTTCTGTATTTTACGCAAATTGTAATGAAATAATGGTTCGGGCTGCCGTAATCATAACCGATCAACCGGTTGGTTCCGTTACGGTAAATGCCCATAAATTTATCTGACATAGATTTAAAATACGCATTCCCGGGCGATTTTCCAAATGAACATAACGGATAATTCTGTTTTATATCGAATTGTCGTAGGCGCGGGACGTTCCCGCGCCCATTCATGAATGGAATGAATGAATAAAATAACGATTGTTTTATCGGTGTCCTAAAAACAAAAAGGGTCGCGATTCATCGCGACCCCACACACATTTTAAACAATATCGAATGTTAAACCGCCAACACCCGTTCGTCCTTCGGAACACGGAACAACATCAACAGTCCCACCACGAAGAAAAACGCAACCGACAATACCGAAAAACGCATATCGTCGTATATAATTTCCATAGTACCGAAAAACAGGGTACCACATACGATCCCGATTTTTTCAGTGGCATCGTAAAATGAAAAATAACTGGCGTGGTCTTCGGTTTCCGGTAAAAATTTCGAATAGGTAGAGCGCGCCATTGCCTGCACGCCGCCCATTACGATCCCAACGGTACAGGCCAGGGCATAAAATTCAACCGGTGTGTGAATCAGGAATGCACCTCCGCAGACGCCCACCCAAATTACAATCGAAATGCCCAGGGTTTTAATGTTCCCGATTCTGCGCGACAGTCGCGACATCAGGAATGCCCCTGCCGCCCCCAATAGCTGGATCAACAGGATCGCAATGATCAATCCGCTGTCGTTTGGTTTACCGGTAGCCGGATCGATTGGCCAGTCGATTTCCTTTTTCGCGAAATAAGTCGCCATCAGCATCACGGTTTGTACACCGGTGTTGAAGAAGAAAAATGCCGCAAGGTAACGTTTCAGACGGAAAGTCTTGCGGAATTCGAAGAACACCTTTTTCAATTCCTTGAAGCCTTTCCAGATGTAGCCTTTTTCTTTTACGCGGTTCGAGGTCGTATTCGGCAGCACGCGATAGGTCAGCTGCGAAAAGCCAATCCACCAAAGGCCTACGAGGATGAAACAATATTTCACCGGCAACGCTTCGATTTTATCCGGCGTTGTGGCATCATCAAAATAATGGAATGTCAATGCCGGAATTTTGATCAGCAGGAGGCAAATGATCAACAACAGCATCGATCCGAAATACCCCATGGAAAATCCGCGGGCTGAAATCTTGTCATGATCTACCGGATCAGCAATTTCGGGCAGGTACGAGTTGTAGAATACCAAACTGTTCCAGAAGCCAATACTGGCAATAAACAAGCTTAGCAAACCTACTTCAATCAGATCGCTTTTCAACAGATCATTGAAGAAGAACAGTGAAATACAAGCCGTTGCGCCCAGGTAACAAAAAAACTGCAGGAACCGCTTTTTGTTTCCGCGGTAATCGGCAATTCCCGAAAGCAACGGCGATAAAAAGGAAACCAGCAAAAACGAAGCGGACAACACAAAGCTCATAAGCGCCGAGTTGGAAACTTCCCACCCGAAGAAATTAACCGTCACGTTCATTCCTTCGGGCAATGCGGTGTCTTTCGCCAAATTATGCGCTTTGTTGTATTGTTCCGTAAAATGATTCGTGGTTACGGTATCATAGAAAATCGGGAAAATGGCCGAGGAAATCACGAGGTTGTACACAGAATTGGCCCAGTCGTACATGACCCAGCCGCGAATGGTGCGCTTGTCGCCTTTCGGGATGTGCTGTTCTGTTGTAGTCGTCTGATCGATCAGTGGTTCATTTTCCATTATTCAACCGTATTAGTGAGACACCGTATTTCCGTCTACGTAGTCTTGCAAATAGCTAAATCGTTCTGTTAATTTTCCGTTGAAATCCGTTTCGCTTGCACGGCCGATCACATCATCCGGGTCTTCACCGAACAGGCATGGCAGTACGTATTTGATGAGCTCGTTTCCAAAATCTTCGGATGCATCCATCGGCAATTCGCAAGGCAGGTTGTCTACCGCCATCACGGCAATACTGTTATCCAGCCACGGATCGGTTTCTTCTCCGGTTGCCGGATCGTAACCATAAACAGGCTCGGCAATTTTCGAAGGACGGATCGTACACGCAATCGGTCCGGCGATATCGCAGGAAATATCGGCAACCACTTTAATGGTCGTTCCCGGCTTCTGAAAATCTTCGCGGGTAATGATGTTTGGTGATTTATCGCTCCAGAAATGACAGGCGATGTAAACCTGTGCTGCTGAAACATAAGGTGCGAACACCGATTTGTACAATTTCGGGTTGGCGTAAAAATCCTGTTTTTCAAACGGTGTTCCGTCGATGCGGGCGAAATAATCTTCCACATCCAGGTGCGTATACACCGGGCCGTCGAATTTCTGGTGCAGGAATTCTTCCGGGCTTACTTCGGTAATCGTCAGCAAGTCCATGATCTCGCGTGCACCATACCCCACTCTTCCGAACCCGGTAAGTACGATCTTGGTATCTTTCGGCAACTCGATCTTTTTGATCTCCTGCTCCATCTCCACGCGGTTTTTGCATTCGTGCGCCGGTTTGATGGTATAAGCCCCCGTTTTCTTTCCGTACGTAAGCAAACCATTATAACAGCCCACGATCCCTGCATAGCGCCCGAAACCGATGATCCGTTTGTTTTGCTTGTTTTTCAGGACTTCGTAATCGATCAGCTGGATCTTCCGATCGAGAATTGCCTGGAGCAAACGCCGGTTATACGGTTGTTTCTTGATGGTATGGGAGAAAAACAGGAATTTTTTCGAAGGGATTAAATCTTCGATATTGACTTCTTTCACGCCCATGATCACATCACAGTCGTGCAAATCATCCACCACCTGGATTCCTGCCTGCGTGTATTCTTCGTCTTTGAAAGCACGCACGTTGCTTGTCTGTACCACCACATCTACATGCGGAAATTTCGTTTTCACCAACAGGCATTGCTGGGGAGTCAACGGAACCCGCTTGTCCGGTGGTACTTTTCCTTCCCTGATAATACCTAGTTTCACTTGAGCCATTCTAATTCTTTTGCGGACTACCAATCGGTTGTTCCAATAAATAATTATCTATCAATTCACGGACGCAGCCTTTTCCCCCTTTCTGGTTCAGTACTACATCCACGGTGTGTTTTACAATTTGCACTGCATCAGACGGACAACAGCTGAAACCGACAGCCTCCATAATACGGAGGTCGTTGATGTCATCACCTATCATCGCTACCTGGTCGAGTGTCAATCCCAAATCGGCACACCATTGGTTCAGAATGTCCATTTTGGGCTCACGTCCCACATAAACATGCTTTATTCTTAGGGTATTGGCCCGGTTGATAACCATTCTATCGGTAAAGGCAGAAGAAATAATGCCGATTTGAAGCCCCATTTCCTGGGCATGCATGATCGCCATTCCGTCTTTTGCGTTGTACTTTTTAAACTGGTCACCTGATTCGGTGTAATACATACCTCCGTCGGACATCACGCCGTCCACATCCAAAATCAGCAGTTTGATCTTCGCCAGACGCGGTTTTAAGTGGTCGAGCACAAACAAAGGCTTGAACAACAGCGAATAGAGGTCCACTTCATTCTCTTCGGCAAAAGCCTCGAGGTCGATCATGGACAATTCACCGACGCTGTCAACCTGGAAATCAGACATGAATTGGTTAAAATCCACGCCGAATTTCGTGCACAATCCTTTGATATTTTGTTCTAAAAACTGCATTATACGATGTTATAGCCAACGGCATTGGCAATTGGCCGGATAGAAGTTAATAATGCTTCGAATTCAGCATGATTCAATTGCTGAGAGGCGTCTGATTTGGCCACTTTCGGATTCGGGTGAACTTCGATCAACAGACCGTCCACGCCCAAAGCGGTACAAGCACGCGTCAACCCGGCAACGCCGTAAGCATAGCCCATTGCGTGACTCGGGTCCAGGATTACCGGAAGATTCGTGTAATGTTTCAGCCATTCCACACCACAAAGATCAAGCGTAAAGCGCGTTCCAGTTTCAAACGTGCGGATTCCTCGTTCGCAGAGCAGTACGTTTTCGTTTCCTCCCGAAAGCACAAATTCAGCTGCCTGCACAAATTCCTGCAAAGTCGTCCCGAAACCACGTTTAATCAGGACCGTTTTTTGTGTTTTGGCACAGGCGCGCAGGATTCCCTGGTCGTACATGGCTTTCGCCCCGACCTGGATAACGTCTGCATGTTCAATAATTTCATCAATATGTGTAGCATCACGGGCTTCGGTCACTACCGTGAAACCGAATTCTTCGCGCATTTTGGCCAGCAGTTTCAATCCGTCCAATCCCATTCCCTGGAAACTGTAAGGACTGGTGCGTGGCTTGTAGCAACCGCCGCGAAGCGATGTCAACCCGTTTGCTTTGAGCAAAGCTGCCGACTCACGAATCTGTTCTTCCGATTCAACCGAGCACGGACCTGAAATAATGATTGTATTTCCCGTCTTTCCTCCCACTGTCACATTTCCAATGGTTACTTCGCGTGTTTCATTGCGGTAATTGCGCGAAGCCAGCTGCATATCGTTGGGGAACACCCAATGTTCGGCAACATGATTTTCCAACCCGGCAGGAACCTCCTTCACTCCTGATCCGGTGATCAGTACGTTGGTTTGATTGGACACAACGTGAAATGCCTTGTATTGTTCCGCCAAACGGCTTGCTTCAGAAGCAGAAACGGTATCTTTTAAATGTAATATCATAATTCTCCCTTGATCAGGTTCACAAAGGTAATAATTCCCCTCGCTTCATTGGCATCATTAACAACCGGCAGGTACAGAATCGGGAAAGAACAACGCTTGATCAGTGCCAGCAAGTCGTTTACCGTTGCCGATTCATTCAACGAAACCGGTCGTTCATTCATGTAGTCCGTTACCGGTGCATTAAACGTTTCGGCACCGTATTTCAGCAAAGCCTTGCGGGCATCAGCGTTGGAAACCAAACCGTTGAGCTTGTTCGATTCGTCCACGACCAGTGTGAAACCGAGATTTCCGTTTTCGATGCTTTGTAGTACAGACGTAAAAGTAGCGTCGTTGGTAGAAATGGTTGGCGATTCGGATAACGGAATCATAAAATCACTCACCACGAATTGTGAGTTCACTTCACGCTTGGTCAAATCCATCAGCGCGTGTCCGATGCTTGGAGCGTTGAACAGATACGACCCTGAAACGGAAGTATGAACGCCCATATTTCGCAGGATAAAGGAAACTTCACCGTTTACACCACCGTCTACATGAACCGATTTGTTGGGGTATTTATGCTGAAAATCACGGATCTTTTTAAAGTTGGAAGCATCAAAAACGCCGCCGCTTTGTCCGGGAACGGTAGCCATCAGCAGGATAAAATCAAACGAATTGTAGGCATCGAATTCAGCAATGCTTGTCGGTGTCGTAATAGCCAATCCGCGTTTCCCGGTAATATCGGAAGGCAATTTCAACGGGGCTGTCAAATCTTCCAATTGAAAAGTGACATATTCCACAGGAACATCGCGGAGCAGGTCGAAATATTTACCTGGTTCGGAAGTAATGATATGCAGGTCGATCGGAATACTGCACCACTCGCGGATGCTGCGAATATCGTTGAATACGTTTACATCATCGTTACAGTCAACATGCAGCAAATCAACTTTATGCGCCACCAAATCGGCAATCGTTGTTTGAAGGTCCCGTTTCTTATCCGAATATATGGAGGCCGAAATTCTCATGTGGCAAAAATAATGAAAGATGGGGCTGGAAAAACCGTTCATCAAACGAACTTATTAACGGGCGGAAAAATGCCGTGACCTTGTCTTTTTTTGCAGGATTTGACAAAGAAAACGCTCGCGAAGTGCCTACTTTTGGTTGCATAAACCATTCATATGAAACAACTTTCCATCTCATCTATTGTCTTACTTCTGTTGCTTTTTTGTGTTCCAAAAAACACACGCGCCCAACAAAGTTTATCGCCGGTCCTGGATCAGCTTTTGAACGATAAACTGGACAGTATGCGCGTGGTACTGAACAACAAATCGCTGAGCGGGGCCATCAAAATGTGGGACGATTACAGCTGGCAGCATGCAACGGGAATTTCCGGGGCCTTTGTTCCGGCTACCCCCAATCATGTGTACGAAATCGGAAGTGTTGCCAAAACCATGACGGCGGCCTGCATATTGCAGTTGGTGGATGAGCAGGTGCTTTCCTTAAACGACAGCTTGCACGAATGGCTCGCGCCTATCCCGTACATCAGTTCCGACATCACGATCCGTCAATTATTACAGCATCAAACAGGTTTGTATGAAGTCTTGAGTAATCCGGCCTGTCAACCGGCATTACTGGCCGACCAGGACTCTATCTGGGCGCCGGAAGACCTCGTGAATACCTTTATTCAACCTGCCCCGAATCAGCCGGGCGGAACATGGGCATACTGCAACACCAACTATTTCCTGTTGTCGATGATCATCAAAGCAGCCACCGGAAATGACTTTTATACGGAAATACGTAATCGTTTTTTCACACCGCTCGGATTAACGACTCCTGCAACACCAGCGCAAGAATCCGTTGGATCGCCGGTAGCACACCTATGGCTTGATATTACCGGAGACGGCGTACAGGACGATGCCCACACCTTTTTCTTTAACTGGTTGTCACTCAATTCTGCGGCAGGAGCAGCAGGATGTTATTATGCAACCGCGTTCGACGTTTCCAAATGGATGCGTGCCTATATGCGCGACGAACTGGTTACAACGGCAACAATGGACGAAGCGCGTGTTACCGTTCCGGCTCCGGGGTTACCAGTTACCTACGGTTTAGGGCTGATGAAACGAACATTTCTGGGGTACCAGGCTATCGGACACGGCGGTGATTTGTCTTATTCGGCCACTTCGTGGTACTTCCCTGAACTGGACATCAGTATTTCGGTATTGAACAACGATTCGGAGATCACTTCCTGGGAATTATCGCCGGTGATCGCAGAATTATTGGAGACGTATGTCAACTGGACGGCAGTAGCCGGAACGGAAGAAATTGCAGATGAAAAGCCATTCACCGTTTACCCGGTTCCGTTTACATCGGCGGTGAGCATCGACATCCCGAAAGAATTTACGCATCGGCAAATCAGTTGTGAAATCAGATCACTGGCAGGAAATCTTGTAACCAGCGCACCGGTTAACCATTACAACGAAGGAACTTCCACGTTGACTGTGAGCGAACTCGGCCATCTTTCAACGGGAATGTACTTATTGAATATCTATGCCGATGGTGAATTGGCCCAAACACAGGAATTGATCAAATGCGATTAACGATGTTTCATTGAGTAGTGTAACAAAGCAGATGAAAGACAGGAACGCAGCTCGTGGGGACGGGCTGCGTTTTTTGGTTATTGTTCGGTGTAACGAATGATTTCACCGAGGTGATCATCCGTTAAATTACTAAACTTATGACATGGCCCGGCAGGTAAGAGCCGTGAAATCCGAATCGCCGTCGTATCGCCTGACCGGATTAATGAATCTTCATTTTGTAAGTAACTCAGGAGCCATTCACGACTTGGAACACGTTTCATCATTCCTTGTAAAGCAGTTCCTGTTCCACTCCTGTCAAATTGGTGGCAGGTTGCACAAAATGCTTTAAATTGCGGCGGTGGCCCAACACTGCCCAGATCCCCACAAGTCGCTTGTTCCTGCACTCCACACTTCAATGGTTCCTGTTCCGGCTTTTTGCGGATGCAGCCGGTCGTTGCTGTGAGAAGCCCGGTTAACAAAAGAAAAGTTGCCACTTGTTTCATCGCTCATTATTTCGTGTAGTGAATAAGCTCATCCAAGGTCTCATCCGTCAAATTGATGAATCGATGGAACGGTTCAAACGACGATTGCTTAGATATACGCAAAGCAGTTGTGTCTCCCGATTTTAATAAAGAGCGTTCATCTATTATATAACTTTTTAACCATTCACGGCCCGGAAGACGATCCATCATTCCTTTCATCGGCGGGCCAATCAATTGCCTGTTCAACAGGTGACAGGATACACAATTCGCTTTAAAGTAGATCGGTGCATTTTTGATTTCAGCGTATTTAATCCAGTATACAATCCTTTCCGATTCCAGTGGTTTCCGTTTTAGTTTCATTTTACCGCGGGTACAGCTTACCGTTAATCCAATAAGCCCAGCAATAAGAAGCATGCCTGTCAATTGTTTCATAAAAATCGTTTTCGCTGTTCGGGAGTTGGCAGCGCACATTGCTGACTGGCAAGCCTGTGCCGGCGTTTGGCAATCCAGTTATAAACACCGTCGCGTATAAACCGCGGGACAACCATAAAAACCCGCAGCCAGGAATAAGGCGCTTTCAGGTGCCTGGAGACTTTTAACGCTCCGGTCGATCGCTCGAATAAACGCGTGCCGTTCCAATAATAAAACGTGCTTAAGTCCGGTTGCGGGAAATGGTGTTCTTTGAAAAACTGCTGCGCTTTTTCCGATTGCAGCGCGCAGAAATGAACAGTTGCATCGCGCTCGTGGTCGAGAATAAACTGGACGGAACGGTTGCAGAAACCGCAGTCGCCGTCGTAAAAAACCACCGGGAAGTTCATGGGTTAAAGGTAAGATTTAATGGCGATTTTTGGTGGGGAAAATAGAAAAATTGACGTAGGATCCTCCTCCTCCCTTGAGGGAGGATTGAGGAGGGTGGCATTCTTTATAAATAGATTTCACGCCGGCCACCTCCCTTAATCCTTACAGCTTCCGCACTAACGTTTGTCGCTGCTGCGTCTTCATCAGCTGTCGCTGATTCTTCTCCTCAAGGAGAGAGACGGTTCCGCCTTCAAAATTAAGGCTAGTACTTTTAAATAACCTTCCCCCAAATTTCCCCAAAATCTCATATTCACCACCTTCTCTTCGACTTTCCAACCACTTAAAACCGTATTTTTGAGTCGCTAAAAATGAACCAATGAAAATAGGAATTCTTCTTTCAGGCTGCGGCGTTTATGATGGCGCTGAAATTCAGGAGGCTGTATTAACCATGCTGGCCGTAAAGGAAATCGGGGCCGAATATGTCTGCATTTCGGTGGATGCTCCGCAGCACCATGTGATCAATCATACGACGGGTGAAGAAATGCCCGAAACACGAAATATGCTGGTGGAAGCGGCCCGTATCGCACGCGGAGAAATTCACAATATCAATACCATTACGCCGGCTGATATCGATGCCCTGGTGATTCCCGGCGGTTTTGGGAGCGCGAAGAACTTTACAAAATGGGCATTTTCAGGACCTGATGGAGAAATCCTGCCGGAAGTGAAATTACTGCTGGTGAACCTGGTAAACGTCGGAAAACCAATTGCGGCTTTGTGCGTAAGCCCGGTTGTCCTGGCCAAAGCATTCGAAGGATCCGCCATTCACGCAAGTATGACCATCGGAAGTGACCAGGAACCTTCGCCTTACAGCATTCCCGATTTCTCTGCCGGATTGGCGAAAACGGGCGTGGAACCGGTCATGAAAACGATTCGTGAAATTCAAATCGACACCGCAAACAAGATTGTCACGGCACCTTGTTACATGATGGATGCCGACATCCTGGAAATTCGCAACAACATTCGCCAGGCGGTTGAAGCCTTGCGCGACCTGATCTAAGCCATTGCATGCAGGCATATCACGAACGAAAGGCAGTCCACGATGCGGCTGTTCAGCAGTTAAAGCAACAGTTTAACCGACTGGCTTTTTTGCGCTTGGCGAGTATTGTTTCAGCATTGCTGTTCGGTTATTTGACGATTCGCTCGGAAGACACGGTTCAATTGATCATTGCACTCGCTTCGTTTGCATTGTTTGTGGTGTTCATGCGTTTGCATTTCGGCGTGAAGCGAAAGTTGCTGCTGGAACAGACATTGGTGAAAATCAACGAAACCGAGCTTGCCTTTTTGGAAAAGCAGGAGTTACCATTCAACGGCGGGAATCGTTTCCTGGAACCCCATCATCCTTACACGTATGATTTGGATATTTTCGGCGACCATTCGTTGTTCCGCCATATCAACCGTACGCAAACCGTCATGGGAACCCATGGTTTGGCACAATCGCTGTTGCATAAATCAGGGATTGAAACCATCCGGAAACGACAGGAAGCGGTTGCAGAATTGACTCCCCTGCTTGAATGGCGGCAATTATTCACGGCCAAAGCGATCCTGGCAAACGACAATGAACAGATCAGTGAAACGCTTCGTTCGTGGAACAGCGATCAGCCAAAAGTTCCTTTCATAACAGTGATCTTAAGCTATGCTTTACCTGTCTTAGGAGGCATTTTCACAATCCTTGGTTTTCTGAAAGGAAGCAGTCCCCTGTTTTTGAACCTGGCGGTTACCGTTTTCATTTTCAACCTGATTGTCCTGGCTTCGCAGCTGAAAAAAATGAACGCCGAGATCGCTTTTTCCGATAAGATCAACCAGACACTGCTGCGTTACAGCGAGTTACTGAAAGCGATAGAAGAGCGCGAGTGGAAAAGTGAACTTCTGCGCGAGATCCGTCAGAAACTGAATTCGTCACCGATCGCTGCCAGTAAACAGATTCACTCGCTTTCGCGCATTTTTGCTTCGCTGGAAAGCCTGCAAAACGGCATGGGGGCGATTTTGTTCAACGGAACGGTCCTCTTCCACTTGCACACATATCGAAAATTACTGCGCTGGAAAGCGGAACATGCCACTCATCTCGACAACTGGCTGCTGCAAATCGGGGAAACGGAAGTCTTGTTATCGTTTGCCAACCTGTATTTCAACAATCCTGATTTCAATTTCCCGGAGCTGAATGAAGAAACTGTTTTACGTTTCGAAGAATTAGGCCATCCGCTGATCAGTGCTTCAAAACGCGTCAGCAATTCCGTCGATTTTTCCGACAAACCATTCATCGTACTTACCGGCTCGAATATGTCAGGGAAAAGCACATTCCTGCGAACGTTGGGCGTGAACCTGGTCCTGGCTAACGCCGGAGCTCCTATCTGTGTGAAATCGGCCAGTATACAGCCGATTGATATTTTGGTTTCGATGCGGCTTTCCGATTCGTTGAGCGACAGTGAGTCGTATTTCTTTGCCGAAGTCAAGCGCCTGAAAGAGATCATGACCGAATTGGAACATCGCCGCTGCTTTATTCTGTTGGATGAAATCCTGCGCGGGACCAATTCCGACGACAAGCGAACCGGCACAATTGAAGTCCTGAAAAAAGTGATCTCCAAAAACGCGATCGGCGCCATTGCCACCCACGACCTCGAAGTATGCAACACTACTTTCGAGTATCCGGAACTTCTTGTAAACAAATGTTTTGAAGTTGAAATTATCAACAATGAATTGAAGTTTGATTATCGCCTGCGCGATGGAATTTGCCAGAACAAAAGCGCGACGTTCCTGATGCAAAAGATGGGTGTAATTTAAACACGGAGCCAGGAATCAGGGAGCCAGGGAACTGGGACTCCTAGCTCCTCAGTTCCCATTTCCCCAGCTCCCTCTCAAAGAACTTATCAACCGTTACAATCCATTAATTTATTGATTAAATGCGCTTTACATGAGGATCATGATTCGGTAAAGTCATCTGTTGTTGAAATTTATACATGAAAAACGGGCATAATTAACGGAAGCGCCGTACTTTTGTGGCAAAATAGCACTGCTAAAAAACGAATGTATGAACGAATTTGGTAAACGGGGAAATAACGCCGATTTGAAGGCAACAATCGGTCTGGAAAATCTCGGAAACGTATTCTGGAACTTAACGCCTGCTGAATTGGTAGAAGATACCATCATTAACGGACAAGGTGTATTAACCGACACCGGTGCAATCGCCGTCGAAACAGGCGAATTCACTGGTCGTTCGCCGAAAGACCGCTTTGTGGTAAAAGATTCGAACACAGAAAACAGCGTTTGGTGGGGTGATGTGAATATTCCTGTTTCAACAGCACAGTTCGATGCATTGTACAACCGTATGAAAGCTTACCTTACAGGTAAAGACGTTTATGTGCGTGACGCTTATGCGTGTGCAGACGACAACTTCCGTATGAACATTCGGGTGACAACGGAATTCCCATGGTCTAACATGTTTGCATACAACATGTTCCTGCGTCCGACAGATGCCGAGATCGAAAACTTCGAAGCGGAATGGAACATTGTTTGCGCTCCCGGATTCCTTGCAGATCCTGCAATTGACGGAACGCGCCAGCACAACTTCGCGATCCTGAACTTCACCCGCAAGATGATCATCATCGGTGGTACAGGATATACAGGTGAAATCAAAAAAGGAATTTTCTCGGTGTTGAACTACGTTCTTCCGCACGAAAAAAATGTGTTGTCAATGCACTGCTCGGCAAACGTTGGCGAAGATGGCGACACCGCTATTTTCTTCGGTTTGTCAGGAACAGGAAAAACAACGTTGTCTTCTGATCCGAACCGTCGTTTGATCGGTGACGATGAGCACGGTTGGGCTGATAATTCGGTATTTAACTTCGAAGGTGGATGTTATGCAAAGACCATCGACCTTTCCAAAGAGAAAGAGCCGCAAATCTACGACGCCATCAAATTCGGTGCGATCCTGGAAAACATCGGTTTCATCGGCGAAACATCTACTCCTGATTACTCAGACGGATCAATTACTGAAAACACACGTGTTTCCTACCCGATCCATTTCATCGACAATATCATGACGCCTTCAGTGGGTACAGGGCCGAAAAACATTTTCTTCCTGACAGCTGATGCATTCGGTGTATTGCCTCCGATCTCGCGTTTGACGAAAGAACAGGCAATGTACCACTTCATGTCGGGCTACACGGCAAAAGTTGCCGGAACCGAGGTTGGTATTACCGAGCCGACAACAACGTTCTCTGCTTGTTTCGGAAAAGCATTCTTACCGCTTCACCCGGCTAAATACGCTAAACTGTTGGGCGAAAAACTGGAAGGAACCGACATCAAAGTGTGGTTGATCAACACCGGTTGGTCGGGCGGTTCTTACGGTGTCGGAAGCCGCATGAAACTGTCGTACACACGTGCAATGATCACGGCTGCATTGACCGGAAAACTGGACAACGTGGAGTTCTCAACGCTTCCTGTATTCGAACTGGCATTCCCTACTTCATGCGAAGGTGTTCCAAGCGAAATTTTGAACCCGCGTGAAACCTGGGCAGACAAAGCTGCTTACGATAAAACAGCAAACCACCTGGCAGAACAATTCGTGAAGAACTTCGAATTGTATGCTTCGGAAACTTCAGCTGATATCCTGGCTGCTGCTCCAAAAACAACAATGACGGTTTAAGTAAACCTTCAATATAATTAACGGAAGGATCGCTTGTAAAGGCGGTCCTTTCTTTTTAGTACCCGAATCAGGAAGCAAAAAAAACGCGTATTTTAGTGATACAAACCTACAACCATGGAAAATGTCCTTATCTCGGAAGGAAAAACCAATAGCCTGATCTTACCTGCCGTAATCGGGTTGTTTACAGGAGGCGTTACCTGTGTTTTTGTTCCCATAGCGGGAATCATTCTGCTGGCATTTTCCCTTAGCCTCTTTTTGGCAACAACCGGGATGGAAATCGATGGTTCCGGCAAGCGCTTCCGGCAGTACACTTCTTATTTCGGATTGAAATGGGGAACGTGGCATTCAGCAGATCCTGTCATTGCAATTAACCTGAAACTTTCCTCCGAAAACGGGACATATTACCATCGACTGGGTGAACGTTCCCATAAATCAATCACGTATGACCTGATTACCGAAGATCATTCAGGGAAAGAACGAACCGTTTATGAATTCATGGAGTACAAACCGGCAAAGCAGGCACTTAAAGCATTCTCTGCCATGCTGCATGTTGGAATGACAGACCACATTGCCGTTAAAATGCAGGAAAACCGCATGAAGAGAGGCAGTCGATAAGAATAATTGGTAACTTTCCTGTTGATTTTCGAGCAATGAATAAATGGTGTTGTGCATGCTTTTTAATGTGTTTCCTGCAAATCGCAGCACAGCGGTCTTTACCCGGAACCAACGACCGGTACCGGTTTCATTCGTTCCTGGAAATGAGATCATTGGTCACGGCACCGTTTGACTGGAATGCATTGGAAACCTTCGACCAGGACGCAACGCTTGATTTTCTTTCGTATTTGTATAACCGAAAAGATTCAACGGAGTATTTCTGGCTTGAGAAATACAATCCGTACGACGATTCTTCCTATACCTTGGAAGCATTCAGCGCCTATCACGTTCCTTATGTTCATTTGATTGACCTTGACCGGGATAAGGATTTGGACATTGTGTACGAAGGTTATCAGATGCCCGGGTACAATACCAAAACCACGATGGTGTTCATCCGTCATAAAAAACAATATCTTGAAACGTTGTCGGAAGATGGAATTGTTGTCGGACTGAACGAAATAGCCGGCAAAAAAAAGGAATTGATTGTTTTCCACTACCCTTGCTGTACGGAATATACGGAATCGCTGAAAGTGATTGAGTTTTCAAAGCCCGGCAAAACTACCGTTATCCAGCAAACCGAAGCGATTGGCTTTACCGGCATAACCAATGATCGATTGAATGAACTGGCTGTTTTTCCATTACCTCCGATGTCGTTTGCAGAAATTGGCCCCGATTCAGCTTATATATTCAACACTCCTGAGCCCGATTACCTGGAAAACCAGGAAAAGTTATTGAGCGACCAGTATCTATTTGATGAATATGCTGCTTTTTTGGCGCATTGCGGGGCAGGTACCAGCGGACGTGTCCTGGACCAATACACGGATGAAGAGGGAAACCTGTGGTATTTTATGGAAGTACCCTTGGAACAGCCGAACAAGCCCGTGATGTTTGAATATGCTTTTTACGACCAAACGCTTAAAAGCTTTGCGGGGTGGATCCCGGTTGAAAAATGTAGCTTAAAAATTGTAACACCATGAAATACTTCGTCTTACTGTCAGCGTTTTTGGTGAGCGTTCATTCCAACGCCCAAAAACTGGAACTCTCGCGTCTGAATGACAGCTCCTACGTTTTTACCACCTGGCAGTTATACATCAGCAAAACAGACAGCACGCTCTACCCTGCCAACGGCTTTATCAAAGTCACGTCCGCCGGTGTTTTGCTCATCGACACACCCTGGGACACGACGCAGTTCCAGCCTTTACTGGATTCGATCGAAAAACGCTTTCATTCGCCGGTGAAATGGGTAATCTCGACGCATTCACACGCCGATCGCACCGCCGGGCTGACCTACTACAAATCAAAGGGAATTGCTACCTACACTTCTTTTTCAACTCGAAAAATCTGCCAGGAACGCGGTGAGCCACAGCCTGAATTTGTATTTTACCACGATACCGTTTTCCAGCTTGGAGCCACGAAAGTGCAAACCTTTTTCCCGGGTGCCGGACACACGCCCGACAACATTGTGATCTGGTTTCCGGAAGAAAAAATCCTCTACGGCGGTTGTTTCATCAAATCAGTTGACGCTGAAGACATCGGAAACCGCGCGGATGCGAATTTCGGAACGTGGCCGATGGCTGTGCGCCTGGTGCAGCGCACATTTAAACATCCAAAGTGGATCATTCCGGGCCACGAATCGTGGAAAAGCAAGAAAGCGTTAAAACATACCCGAAAATTAATCCGGAAAGCTTAGCTAAATTCTGAAAAATCAGTAGTTTAACACTTCTTTTAAACTGCTATTATCATGACACAGCTGACATCACTTTTCAAGGAATACTGCAACGAATCCATCACTAAAAAAGCGACACCACTTACCGCCCCGGAAAAAGCAGCGATTGTTGATTCGATTGTCAACTCTCCGCTGAAAAGCGTGGTCCAGGCCTACAGTATTCTCGATTTTCACGATTACAAGCATCTGCACGCCGAAGGTTTTGATACGTATTTCGGTTACAAAAACAGTTACATCACCGCGGAAAACATTCTCGAGATCGTTCATCCGGACGACCAGGAAGCATTCGGAAAACTGTATTACCTCTGCCTGGAAGGATTGATGAACATGCCTATCCCCACGCAGGGAATCGGCCATTTTTGTATTTCGTACCGGATGCGCGATGCAGCGGGCAATTATCACCGAATCCTGGAAACCAACAACATCATTGCCAGCGATCCGAAAACGAATATTCCATTGGTGAACCTGGCCCAGATCACGCTTTCGAAAGATTTGTCGAACAGCAACCAGGTGACGTATTTTTTCAATATCAAGGACGAAGCCGGCAGCGTTGAGATCATGCAGGCTTTCCTGAGCAATTACGATTCGAAGGTGAATGTGTTTTCAGAGAACGAGCTTAAAATAGCGCGCTTCATCAAACAAGGATTGACGAGTCAGCAAATTGCCGCTGAACTGTTCCTCTCCAAGCATTCGATTGATAAATACCGGAAAAACCTGCTTGAAAAGACTGGTTGTGTTAACTCGCCACAGTTGGTGTATTACCTTGAAAATCTGAACCTTCTGTAAAAAGTACTATAAATGGTATTGACTACTTTTCGGTATTGTGGAATCTTTGAGGAAACATAAAACAATACGCTATGAAAAGAAGAACAACCGCTGTTTATGCAACAATAGCAACACTCGCACTTTTTTCCTGTGAAAAAATCGCGAAAACGCAAGACCACAAAACCTCCGACAATCTGAAAACCCAAATCTACGTCCTCAACGGCGAAGAATACCCTGTTACCTATTCTGAAAATGCACGAACGGGCGAATGCGTGCTGGAAAAAGGGTCGGCAGTCAATCAAATGATCGGGGAGTTTATTGCCAGTCATGAACAAGCGGTTATTATCGACCATGGCGTAGAAAATAAATGCTTCCTGTTTGCCGATATGGCTGAATTTGAAGAGAACCGTTCGTTGTTCTTCAAAAAACACCATGGTCTTTCTGTACAGGAAAAAACATCCAATAACCTGGTACGGGCCACGTTTTACGAGCACGCCAATCATGTAGGTATTTACAATGATCTCACTTCAAACACTACTATCATTGCAAGCACAATTACAAATCCTACGCTAAGTTCAAATATTCAAACCTTCGTGGGAGCTAACTGGGCAAGTGCCCGGGTATTTTACAAAGACTGGGTAGGCACAAATTACAACGACAGGATAACATCTTTGAAAGCCGAAAAAGTAACAGGTACGATCAAGTATTCACCATGGAGTTATTATGTGAACGCCATTTACGAACACATCGATTATGGCGGTGACGTTTACTTTTTTGTAAGACCGGATTCCGACCTTCCAACAGGTCAACTGAACCTGCAAACTGTTTCCATGTGGGGTGGTTTCAACAATTTCAATGATGAAACAAGTTCATTCTGGGGATGCACGTTTGTGTATTGATTTTCAACAATCACTTTGATTCGGAAAGGCTGTTCTTCTTCGGGAGAATGGCCTTTTTGTTAAAGATATTTTCACCATCCGCCTCAGGCGGACACAAAGTTTTTTTGAAGAAAAAACGTGTTAAGATCGCAAAGGAATTTTACTTTCTACCTAAATCTCCTTTGTGTTCTTTTAACAAGTCAAACAATGTCTTTTCTCTTTGTGTCTTTGTGGTGAAATAAAAGCTTAACTGGTCAGCCTTCCAGTTTATACCGCGATTCAGCAATCGTATTCCCGGCAGGGTCTTTGGTATAGACCAACCGATAGCCGTTTCCTTCGATGCGTTCAAAGTGCAATTCGCGGGGTGGTAATTCTTCAGCGCTCTTAATACTACAGGTAATGGATTCTTCTCCGAACATAAAGCTTAGTTGCAACGGAACGGAACGGTTGTTCTGAAAACGCAGGTCTTTGTAGCCGTAAACAACGGTCGCGTCGGCACCCAACGGCGTAAACCGGTCTTCTTCCTTGTAAATATCAACCGTATGGTTGTAGCGTTCCAGCACATTCAGGCCGGCAAGCAACGCCGTATGGTAAACAATGCCCGACAACTGGCACAAACCGCCGCCGATAGCTTCCTGCAAGGTTCCGTTGACGATATTGCGACCGGTTTTATAACCACGTTTTTCAGAAGGATTGCCAATGATGTTCCAGAACGAAATGACCTCGCCCGGATAAACGATCACCTGTTCCAGTTCACGTGCCGCACGCTGCAGGTTGTGCACTTTGTTTTCGAACAGCGACGTTCGCTTAATGGATTGTTGTACAGACAATTGGATTGCATCATCTAACCGACCTTTCGAAACAGCCTGTGGCAAGTTATGCCGGTTTTTCCAATCGTGGTAAGCACGCTGGAACAAACGAATACGTCGCTTGAAAGATGCAGGGACCAGTTTTTTCATCATGCTCTTTGAAGTACCACAACAACATACGAGGCATAGCCTTTCAGGAACGAACGACACATGATGTTATCGAAAAACCGCATGAAAGGACGAATGCGGACCGGAAAACGGTGAATCGGGAAAAACAGGATGCCGCGTTTGGAAATCAGTTTCCAGTCTTCATTGCCCAACCGAAGCAAATCGGCGGTGTTCTGTGCATTGGAGCCATGCCAGTGTGTGCCTTTCACTTTTCGCTGACCGAAAGAACGGCGTTTTGCAGAAGGAAAATCCACTACAAACAACCCGTCTTCGGCCAGTAAACGGTGCGCCTCATCCAAAAACTTCGCGGTGGTTTCCTGGTCCAGGTGCATCAATACGTGCATCGAAAACGCTTTTTCAAACGACCCGGAAGGCAAGCCGGTATCAGTTATCGACGCCAAATGAAAGTTCTTCTCCGGGAATTTCTGCTTCGCTTCGCTGGTCATTCCTTCACTGAAATCAACACCATCGGTAGCGCGCGTCATGAAACGGCCGGTCCCGCATCCCATATCCAGCACTGCCTTCGACGGATTTTCGGGAATCCATTTGTCCAAAAACGCACATTCTTGCTTGTGTATATACTGCCCGTAACTTGATTTCCCGAAACGATCATCATCGTATTCTTTGCCAATGCGATCATAATATGCTTTTACCGTTTCGGACATGAAGGAAGGTTTTGAGATTTAAATATAAGGAAAACCTCATAACGTGGTTTATGTTCTACTATTAAAAGGACTAATCGGGCCACCCTCCTCGGTCCTCCCTCAAGGGAGGAAGTGAATTCACCTTCTATGAAACAAATGGTCTAAACAAACTAAAATCCAGGTATCGAATATGATTCCAAAATATTACCACGATCTGCCTCCTCCCTTGAGGGAGGACCGAGGAGGGTGGCATAGCGAAATCTCTCATTCTTTTGTACATTCGTTTCATGACAACTTCCTCTCAACTCGATCAATTCCTTTCGCACTACGATGAGCTTATCGTTCACAACACGCTGGTACTGCGCGAGCTGGTGTTTTCCGTTTTGCCGGATATCACCGAACAGATCGACGTTTCTGCCAAAATGATCGCCTATTGCTACGGACAAAAATACGCCGAGCTGATTTGCGTAATCATTCCGTCGAAGAAAGGCTTAAAGTTGGGCTTTAACCGCGGGACGTCTCTCCCCGATCCGACTGGCTTGCTGAAAGGGACCGGGAAGATTTCGCGATATGTGGAAATTAAGAAGACGGAAGCTATTCACGATCCTGCGGTTAAAGTGTTGCTTGAAGAAGGATTGAAATTGTACCAAAACCAACTGGTGAAATGATCCAATACGAAACCGCACCTTCTCCGTTTTTTGAAGCAAACAAAGCGCAGGTAGAATCAATCGAACGGCAACTAAATGCTCTCAAGGCTGAATATTCGGGATTTTGCAGCAGTTATGGTTACGATATTGTTGCCGCTTTTCAGAAAGATCAGCGCAACTGGCACATTCAACTGATCAAAAGTCAAACCACGAAAAACGGTGTGATCATCCCACAGAATTCGACCGACCATTTTGAAACGACCGTCACGATCACCGGGCTGAAGAATACGATCACTTTTTCAATGGGAAGATCGTTTTTTAACTGGATTTTTCCTTCCGCCCAATTGCCTTCGCCTTACTATTTAAGAATCAATTCGACGGATGAAGCATACATCGAGCACCTGGCAGTGATCTCACAGCTATACGAACCCCGTTCGCTGAAACAAACGAGCGAACAGCTGACCGGCAAGTTGAAATTCCAGCTGACAGACCTGGACGATTTGATTGAAAACCTGGAACGCTTATTTGCCTGGCAATCCTTTTTGTAAAAAGGCCTTAAAATCGTCAACGCTCAAGGTATACTGAAGATCAGCAATCGCTTTTCCAGTTTCGTCAAGGATGTAAAAATGAGGTTGGTCATTCGATTTAAAATGTTCGATCTGGATCCCCGTATTCTTTTTTCCAACCGAAACATTCAATCCGTGCATACTGCTCTTATCATCAACGTACGCTGAAAAACAGAGGTAATTTTCGTTGAGAATGGCCTGGATTTCCTTATTCACCATCACGTAATCTTCTAATTTACGTGCATTCACACACGTCCAGCAAGTAAAATAAACGAGTACCGGTTTGTTTTGAAATTTGCCCGCTTCAACCGCCGAAGCAACATCTGCAAATTGGTAAAACGTGCCGTATTCCTGGGCAGGTTCAATGGTTAGCTTCACTGTTTCACCCGAAAGCTCCATCGGTTCACGGTTTTCTGTTTCTGAAGAAGCTGCCGTTTCAGCCATTATTGCTGTTCGTGCGCGAATGTATGTTTCTGTTGATTGATACCGTTTCACTACATCCAGTATCTGCCCATATGTTTCATCTTCTACAATATCTCCGTAATCCATCACCACATTGATGATATTGGGCCATTTGAAAATAACACTATCGAGCTTGTCCCATTCACCGCAGGTAGCGAAAATCTTCATATCCAGGCGGGTAGAATCATCCAGCTCCATCGTAATAGCGCCTTTTCGGATAAATGTAGGCAGTTGATCTTTCACCTTTCCGCAATCGATGGTTTGAGCTGAAAGACTAAGGACTGAAAGGCAAATCACCGCAACTGCAAAGGTGATTCGGACAAGTGTTGAAAAATGTTTTTTGTAACAAGGCAGCATTTCTTCGATCAATTAGCTAAGGTTGAAGATAACCGATTTTCGCTTTCAGAAAGTTGATTAACCGAAAAATAACAGATCAATACCAGCCAGCTAAAACTCCGAAACTGACAACGAATCAACTGAAAACCGGATTAGTATCTTCCCCACCAGCGACGCAGGAACCATTCGGTGGAAAGCACCAGTACCAGGATCACAAACAGCCATTTCCAGTCGATCAACGCGGTATACCCCGAATCGGCGTACTGAATTGTAGTGATATCACCGCGCTTTTCGATTTCGTCGAGCAATTTATTGGCATTTTTCAGCGTACGGAATGTTCCTCCCGACTGCGCCGATAATTGGTTCAACACACTAAAATCAGCTCGTGTTTCGGCTTGTTCGATGGAAATGTCTTCGACCACAAAATCGCCCGACTTGCTGTATTTCTTGCCTTTGTGGTTGGCCGTAACCGTCCATTTGTACGTTCCCGCTTTCAACTGGCCTGCATTGGCTTTGTAGAAGTTTGATAACGGCGAAAAGTCGATGCTTGATTTTTTCTTGTCGGGACCGGTAAGCGTGAGTACAATTTCCGGCGTTGTGATCAGCTCCATCGCTTCGTTATAGAATTCAGCTTTCACTTCCACGTCTTCCGTCACGTTGAAACGCTTCGGCAAGGTCACGCGCAATGGCTCGCGGCTCTGACGAACAACAAGGTATTGCACGGTTTTCTGCACAAATTCGCGGAAACCGTCGATCGAATTTCGCTGGCTGAATTCCTTCATTTTCCAACGCCAGATTCCTTCACCAAGCAAGACACCGATTTTCACCTGGTCGCGCTGTGTTACAAACAACAACGGGTCGCGCTTCACGACACTTCCGATGCGCTGTGTAAGCATCACTTCTGCGTTGGCCGGTAAATTATAGCTGCCGAATTTCACCCGAAGCGGCGGATAGTACTGCAACGCATCGGTGAACAGGCTGGTGAATGAAAAAGCCGAAAAACCACTTGAAACGGCGCCCTGCACATCGTCCTGCTGGCTGCTTCCCGGAACCGTTAGCCCAATTTCATACGAGCGCACAACAGCTGAAGGAGTCGTAGGGCCTAATAACAACAGGATCGGAATTTTCTTTTCTTTGATCGTTTTGAACAGCGCTGCATTCGGTTTACTTCCGTTTTCGTACCAGATCACCAGGTTCGGGCGTTCTTTCGGCAGGGTATAATTGGCTGTGAGCGCCGTCACTACCTGCGATTGCTGATCTTCTTCCAAGACCGAACGGAAAGCTGCCAAATCAGGATGTGGCGCGCTGGAAAGCAAACAGATCAGGTTTTTATTGTCGACGATCTCGATGTAGCAGGTTTGCTGGTTGTTGTCATAAGTATACTCGCCGCTTTTGTGCTGCAAAACAACCGTATAGCGTTGAAATCCTTTTGACTTGGCATCGACATTGAACAATACCTGCTGCTGATCGAATACCGGGTTGGTGCAATTAACGGTTTGCGTAGCGATCGTGCGTCCCTGGTGAACCAGTGAAACCGTTGTCGGCCCTACCGGAATACGATTAAAATCAACCGTTACATCGATTGGGAATTGGTTATTGAGGAAAGCAACTTCATTGGTATTGACGCTTTTGATCAACTGGTCGCGACGGGTGATTGTGTCCCCGACTCCAAGCGTGAATACCGGTGTCAGCTCAATTCTTTCTGCCGGGTACATCGGGTGGGTCCCGGAGTTGAAATTCCCATCGGAAATCAGCGTAATCGCACCGATGTTTCGATTGAAGAACAATTCGCGCACATGTTCAAAACCTCCGGCCAGGTTGGTCTGTTTTCCGGAGAAATCAATGACTTTCAGGTTCCCGGTCTTCTCGCCCACTTCAAGCGCCATGAGCTCAAATTCGTCGCCAAAACGCTCTTCGAGCTGCTGTTGAAAATCCAGGATGCGTTGCTTGACTTTCGCGCTGTCGGAATAATTCTGCATCGAGCTCGAATTGTCGACCATCGTAATGAACAACGGTTTTTCATCGCGGTAACGGATCGATTCCCACAGCAAGCCCAGCAGTAACAAGCCGATGACGAACAACGCAACGGACCTCAATGCAAAGAGCTGACGAAGTTGTTTTTTCGTCCAGTCAGTGGCAAGTCGCGGCCTGTAATAATAGAACCAGGACAAACCAACCGACAGGATTGCGATTGGCAGTAACCACCACAGCGATATATCTGAAAAATAGTTGAACATGAATTATCAACGAAAATAAGACTTATTTCGCCTTATTCGCCAAGGTATATGAAATACCCAACCCTAAAACCGATTTAAACTGCGTTCGCGGACCGGTATTTCCTTTCGCATCGCGGATATCAATATCGTCATCGTACTGCACATTCCATTGCAAAGAAGCAGAAAACCAACCGTTTACCTTAAATGTAAAAATATTCTCGGCGTTCACATCGATGTTTTGGGGGTTGTTGAGGTAATTCGAAAAGAGTTCGAGACGCGTTTTCATTTCAATATTTTTAACGATTTCCTTTTGGAATTTCACCCTGAAATACGCTCCGAATTCGTGACGCACCCGTTTTCCCGCTGTCAACACGAAACCATTGGTATCCCTGATCGCTGCCTGAACACCGAATGCGCCTTCATTGGACAACACCTCATCGTTCACGATGGTCGTTTTCCCGGCCAGCGGAGACAGGTACATATTAAAGTAGTCTTTAGGTGCGTACTCGACCCCCAGGGAAAGATTAATGTATGCCGGTGCCATGAACTTGGAAATACGCACCGAATCGTTGGGAAAGGAAAAACCGTTGAGCGATTGGGTTTTAAAACCCGCTGTCACCGTGTAAAACCATTTTTTTTCGAACTCATACCCGAAGGTCGAGGCAAGGTCGATTTTATCATCCGTTTTCTGCAGGCCTTCTCTATTGCCGGTAGAATCGACATACAGCAAGCCACCGAGGGCGAACTTGAATTCGTTTTGCCATTTGATGGCTTTCTTCTGGTAATTTGCCGAAGTTTCTATGAAATTCAACACGGAAATATTACTGCGTCCGCCGGCCGCCCAGTTGACGAACGTGGTTTGGGTTCCATTGAGTCCGAACAGGCTCTTGATCGTCCATGGTTTTGGTGGTTCAGACGAATCCAAGGAGGCCGTGTCAATTTGTGCATAAAAAGCAGTAGCAACGGAGAGAAATGCGATTAAAACAGTGAACTTCATTGGAAAAGATTTGCGCAAAAGTAACAATTCATTAGTTATTGAGTTTGTCAGTTCGCCAGTTTCCGGTTTGAACTCAAAAACTGGAAACTGATAACCTGACAACTGGTTTAAAAACACTAATTTTGCACAAACAAAAAAAGCTATGTCGAAAGAAGTTTATATCGTTGCTGCCGTTCGTACCCCGATGGGCGCATTTTTGGGAGGATTGTCATCCATTCCTGCTACTCAACTCGGTTCCGTTGCCATTAAAGGCGCTTTGGATAAATCCGGAATTGATCCTGCATTGATCGATGAAGTATTCATGGGGAATGTTCTCCAGGCCGGAGTTGGACAGGCTCCTGCACGCCAGGCTGCTTTGGGTGCCGGATTGGGAAACAACGTTCCGTGTACAACGGTTAACAAGGTGTGTGCTTCGGGAATGAAAGCAATCATGCTGGGCGCACAGACGATTCTTGCGGGCGACAACGAGATCGTGGTAGCCGGCGGAATGGAAAACATGAGCCAGACACCGCATTACATCGACGGACGAAACGGAACTAAATTCGGGAACATCACCATGCTTGACGGAATTACAAAAGACGGCTTGCTCGATGTTTACAGCAAAGTACCGATGGGGAACTGCGCTGAATTGTGTGCGAAAGAATACAACATTACCCGCGAGGACCAGGACAACTTTGCGATTACTTCTTATACACGTGCAGCGGAAGCATGGAAAGCAGGAAAATTCAACGATGAAATCGTTGGTGTTTCCGTACCGCAGCGCAAAGGCGATCCGATCGTGGTCACTGAGGACGAAGAGTACAAAAACGTGTTCCTGGATAAAATTCCTTCATTGCGTCCGGCTTTTGATAAAGAAGGAACCATCACGGCGGCGAATGCTTCTACATTGAACGACGGTGCTTCGGCATTGATCCTTGCTTCAAAGGAAGCGGTAGAGAAACACGGATTGAAGCCAATTGCTAAAATCTTAGGTTATGCAGATGCTGCTCACGCTCCTGAATGGTTTACTACAGCTCCTTCTCTTGCGGTTCCGAAAGCATTGGATAAAGCAGGTATTACAAAAGACCAGGTTGATTTCTGGGAATTGAACCAGGCGTTTTCCGTAGTGGGAATTGCCAACACGCAAATCCTTGGATTAAATCCTGAAAAAGTAGACGTAAACGGCGGTGCGGTAGCTTTGGGCCACCCGCTTGGAAACTCCGGTTCACGCGTGATCGTAACATTGATCAACGTCTTGAAGCAAAATGGCGGTAAAATCGGAGGTGCAGGAATCTGCAACGGTGGCGGTGGCGCTTCTGCGATGATCATTGAGAATTGCTAATGCAATACTTCAAAATAAGAGAAAGGTCCGGTGATTGCCGGGCCTTTTTTATCACATTTTAGTTTGTAGTTTTTCCGTTTGTCAGTTTTCAGGTGGTTAGGCTCAACTAAAAAACTGTTGACTCATCAACTTATCTAAACATAGCGTGTTAGTTTTTAACCTGACTGAAAAGATTCTGTTAAATTAATGCAAACAATAATCTACTTTATTTCTAGAATATCAACTCAAAATACACTTAAACACCTGTAATACAGTGACTTAAATTCAAATGAACAATTCGGTGTTATTATTTAAACAATTTGTGAATCCAAAAGCAACCTTTTGGCTTTTGAACCGTTTGTACCTTTGAATGAATATTTCTAGTGTTTCATTGATTATTTTGGATCACTAGAATTATTTAACACTAAAAACAACATTTTACTACTACAACTATGAAAGCTAAAGGCAATGCTCTTTCGTGTGTGCTTGTTTTCTGTATACTGGCGTTTCAATCGCTGGGGCAAACTGCAACTACTTCCCTCACGTGGAATTCTTATTTTGACGATGACCAAATGCGCATCGAAGTCGCCGAGGCTCAGCGGGCTGATACTGCAAATGGTATTTTTAACAACTACCTGCTGATTCGTATTACGAATAAAACTGCTTCGGAACTCAACGTTTCCTTTCAGAAAAAACTAAGCTACAATGGGAAGCCATTGACATCGTCTGATGCCATGCAGCCACTTCATTTACAAGCGCATGAAATCAGAACAGGTTCCGTTGATCCGGCAATGGATAATTCGCTGCGAATTTTCGTGAATCAATATTCCGGTAAGAACAAGAATGTTCTGACCGATTTTTCACTTACAGACATCAGTTCTACCATTATTCATTGATCAGGATGAAAAAACAACTACTCGCTCCTGCTTTTCTCCTGCTCTCATCATGGGGAATCGCTCAATGTTCGCTTACGACGATTGCAAGTGAACAAACCATTACCTGCGGCGATTGCGTTACGCTTTCCGCTTTTGGTAACGGAAACGGAAACGTTGCCTTCGAAGAAGACTTCAACTCCGGTTCGCCGCAAGGCTGGCAGTTTACACAAGCCGTAACCATTGCTACGAATACCTGCGGTGTTCCTTCACCAGACGGATCTCCGTTCATGTGGATGGGCGACGCTTCGGTGAATCCCAGAGATATGGAAACGGTTGGTTTCGACCTCACGCTTGGTGGAACCGTTTGTTTTGAAATGCGCTACTCGATCCAGGCGGATGCCTCACCATGTGAAGGCCCGGATGAACCCACCGAAGGTGTTTATTTACAGTATTCCGTCGATAACGGCGCTACTTGGGTCACTATCGAGTATTACGACCCGAATGGTGGTAACGATCCGAGCCTGACTTCATGGAACCAGTATTGTGCCGTTTTACCTCCCGGTGCGCTCACAACCAATACCATGATCCGCTGGCACCAGGATGCAGTTTCCGGTGCGGAATATGACCACTGGGGCATCGACAACGTAATCATTACACTCAACGACCCGAACTTCCAGATTACCTGGCTGCACGACGGTTATAATTACGGACTCGGATCAGGTGGTGGTGATAATCCCGTTCCTGTTTGTCCGCAAAATACGACGATGTATACCGCACAGATCACAAATGGTGTCACGACCTGTACTTCCGATATTACAATCACCGTTGTCGATCCGACGATCATCATCGATGCCGGAAACGATACAACAGTTTGCCCGGGCGATTGTGCCGTCATCAATGCAACAGCTTACGAATTGGTAAGTCCTGCGAGCACACCAACGTTTGAAAACAGCGAGATAACACCCGTAGTAAGTGGAGGTGCTGAAATGAATATTAACGTGCAGGGATTAAACGCAACTACACTTACTTCCGGTTCCATTACGTCGATCTGCCTGAACAGCTTTACGTTTTCGGGAACCCAGATCTGTACATCGTTTGGCGGCTGTAACTGCAACGGAACACCGATTGCTTTCGGTTCCAGCTGTAATCTTGATGTCAGCAGCTTTAACATCACCGTCACTTCGCCGGGCGGCTGCACAATTACATTGGTACCTGCCGGACAAGCCAGCGGAACAGCGTATAACAACGTGTGTTTTGTGCCGGCCGGCGGACAAAGCATCGCCTTGCCAAGTTTCCCTGCTCCGGGCAACTGGGATCCTCAGCAACCATTCTCCGCACTCAACGGTTGTGCATCCAATGGTGTCTGGACCATGGAAGTAAATGCGCCCGGCGGCCTGGGCTTCGGGGTCGGTTTCCTGAATGGCTGGAGCATTTCCTTCGACGACCCGGAAATCACGGCTCCTGTCAACTACACCTGGACGCCAACTACCGACTTAACGAATTCGACAACACTTTCTCCAACCAGTTGTCCCTCAGCTACCACAACCTATACGCTTACAGCAACAGATACGGATGGTTGTACAACTGTGACAGACGACGTAACAATTACTGTGGGAAGCTGCTGTGCGTTGACAATTGACAATCTTACCCCTGTAAACCCTTCATGCGGCGCTTCAGACGGAACGATTACCGTTACGGTTTCCGGACAGACAACCAACCTGCAATTCAGTATCGATGGCGGTGTTACCTTCCAGTCTTCCAATGTGTTCAGCAACCTGCCGGCGGGCAATTACACGATTCAGGCTATTGACGACAACAACTGCCTGGAAACGGAAACAATTACCTTAACGAACTCAAACGCTCCCGTCATCAACAGCATTACGCCAACCGACGCCAGCTGTGGCGCTTCCGACGGAACAATAGCGATCAACGCTTCGGGCGGATCCGGAGCACTGGAATACAGCATCGACAATGGCGCAACGTTTGTGAGTGGATCTACTTTTAATAGCTTGGGAGCAGGAAATTATGACATTGTCGTGCAGGACGCTTCTGGCTGCCAGGCCACGGCAACTGCAACCATTGCCAACGCAAACGCTCCTGTGATCAACAGCATTACACCAACCGATGCGAGCTGTGGTGCTTCCGACGGAACAATTGCTATCAACGCTTCGGGCGGATCCGGAGCATTGGAATACAGCATCGACAACGGTGTCACGTTTGTGAGCGGTTCCACTTTTAATAATTTAGCAGCAGGAAATTATGATATTGTCGTGCAGGACGCTTCGGGCTGCCAGGCTACAGGAACCACAACCATCGCGACACTGAACGGACCTGTCATCAACAGCATCACACCAACCGATGCCAATTGCGGTGCTTCCGACGGAACAATTGCGATCAACGCTTCGGGCGGATCCGGAGCATTGGAATACAGCATCGACAACGGCGTGACGTTTGTGAGCGGCTCAACCTTTAATAACCTTGCTGCCGGAAACTACGACATTGTGGTACAAGACGCAGGTGGCTGCCAGGTTACCGGGAACACAACGATTGCCAACCTGAATGGTCCGGTAGTAAATGCCGGTGCCGATCAGACAATCTGTACCGGGCAACAGGTCACCCTGAGCGGTTCGGGCGCCGGTGTGGTAGCGTTTGTTTGGGATAATGGCGTTACGGACAATACACCATTTACACCTGCCGCAACTACCACTTATACCGTAACAGGAACCGATGCCAACGGCTGCATCGCTACCGACCAGGTAACCGTAACCGTAAACCCGGGATTGATCGTAAATGTAACGCCTTCTGTCACGAGTGGCTGTGCACCGCTGGAAGTAACGTTCGACAATACGACTGCCAACAGTGTTAATTGTACCTGGGAATTCTCGAACGGCGTAAACATCAACGGCTGCGGTGATCAAACCGTCACATTTAACAGCCCCGGATGCTACGATCTTATTTTCACAGCCACTTCGGCCAGTGGATGCACCGGAACAGCAACATATACCGACATCGTTTGCGTGACCGCACCACCGGTAGCTTCATTCTCCCCTACGCCGAACCTCCTGACACTCGACAATACAATTTCGACCATGTTGAATAACTCGACAGGCGGTTCAACTTACAGCTGGGATTTCGGTGACGGAACATCTGGCTCTACATTAACGTCTCCGGTACACACTTTCCCTGACGGCGGGCCCGGCTCCTATACCATTACGCTGACCGTTACCAATGCCGACGGCTGCCAGGACATTGCTACCGGAACCGTGATCATCGAAGAAGAACTAATCTACTTTGTCCCGAATGCGTTCACACCTGATGGCGACGAGTTCAACCAAACATTTGTGCCGGTGTTTACTTCCGGCTTCGATCCGTATGATTTCAACTTCCAGGTATTCAACCGCTGGGGCGAGGTTATGTTCGAATCCAACAATCACGAGATCGGCTGGGATGGTACATATCATGGTACATTGGTTCAGGAAGGTGTTTATACCTGGCGTATTGAATTCAAGACTTCGAAAAACGACGAACGAAAAACCATTCATGGTCACTTGAATGTCCTCAAATAAAAAACTACCCAAAACCACGTTCATCATACTCTTTTTTTCAAACCGTCTTCGATCTCCACGAAGGCGGTTTTTTAGTTTTTTCTTACAAAACAGCACAAGTCACTATTTGCATTTAAATGGCTCTCAACTACATTTTACATTGATTTTTCTACCGTTCACTAAACGAAATCAATTCATCCGAAATCAAATTTTGTGATTTCTGCAACGAAAAATGTTCCGAAATCCAACCGATTCATCCATTCTTTCTTTGCGTTCGTCTAATACTGCTCCAATTAATGTTAAAAAAGCTATGTGCGCATTGTTTTTGGCAGAAATAGGGTTTAACTTATTAGGAGTCTACTAAACATTGCGCTATGGAAACACCTCTACAACATCCAAAAGCGACACTGATTATTGCTGCACTACTACTGCAACAGTCATTTGTGCTTTCGCAATCTACTTGTCCTAATGCTGACTTCGGCCAGGGAAATTTCTCTTACTGGCAAGGTACAACCGGAACATATACAAATCCTGACCAGGCTTTGGGAATTGTAAATGGAAGACACACTATCATGAATGCTCCCGCAATCGACCCGTTCACTTGTGGCGGTCTCAATGTATTGCCTCCGGGAGGAACCTCCTCTGCCCGACTTGGAAACAGCAACACCGGCGCTCAGGCCGAAGAATTGATCTACACGCTTGCCGTGACACCACAAACTGCACTCTTTATATATAAGTATGCAGTGGTATTGGAAAATCCGGCCGGACACTTACCGGAAGAGCAGCCCGATTTTACCGTACGTATCTTAGACGACCAGGGAAACCCGATCGGTGGGAACTGCGGAACATACAACGTGTATGGCGGACAGCCGGGACAAAACTTCCAGGTATGCGGCGGCGTGACCTGGCTCCCATGGTCGACCGTAGGAATTGACCTTACCGCTTATATAGGACAAAACGTGCTGATCGAGTTTACAACCCGCGACTGTATACTCACCGGACATTTCGGTTATGCCTATATCGCCGCGGAATGCGCCCCCATGGCAATTGACCTGGCTTATTGTTCAGGCGACACGCAGGTAACGCTTACAGCGCCTCTGGGTTTCCAGCAATACGAATGGAATCCGGGCGGATTGACCGGACAACAGGTTACTATCCCGACACCAGCTTTGGGAACAGTGTATACCTGTACCATGACGTCGTTTTCCAACCAGGGGAACTGCCAGGTTGATCTTCCTATCCAAGTCGTCCCTACAACCGTTACTGCCGAATTTACCGGCCTTTCAGGCTGCGAAAATACCGCGCTGGCTTTTACTGATCAATCGGTTGTGACATCCGGGAATGTTGTCGGGTGGCAATGGACTTTCGGTGATGGAACGGGTTCCACCGATCAACATCCCAATCATGCATTCAACGATGGTGGTTCTTACCTGGTTCAGCTCATTGCCACTTCCGTGGAAGGTTGCCTCGACACCATTGCACATGAGATTGATGTCTATTCCAATCCGACGGTCGCCTTTACAAGTACCGGATCGTGTGCATCAAATACCACCGCTTTCACCAACAATTCAACCGATGTTTACCCGCTGACCTACGACTGGTCATTTGGCGACGGATCACCGAATGATCCTTCCGTTCATGTCAACCATATTTACCCGGCCGGAGCTATTTACAACGCTACGCTGACGGCAACCAACCTCATGGGTTGTGTGGCAAGCGTTACCAACCCGACACAGATTTTCCCGCTCCCGGTGGTCGACGCCGGGCCGGATGTAACCATTTGCCCGGGATTAAGCGTGACGTTAAGCGGTTCGGGTGCCCAAACGTATGTCTGGAACGGCGGAATCAGTGACGGCGTTCCGTTTACCCCGCTGGGAATCGAGACATTTACCGTTGTGGGAACGGATGCCAACGGATGCAGCAACATCGATGATGTGCAGGTACTGTTCTTCCCGAATCCTGTTGTAGATGCCGGACCGGATGTCACACTTTGTGCAGGTCAAACAACGATTCCTGCTGCTTCAGGTGCCGCCAACTATCAGTGGGATCTGGGGTTGCTAAACGGGCTCGCTTTTACCCCGCCGGTTGGTTCCACCGTTTACACGGTAACCGGAACAGATGTAAACGGCTGTGTTGCTACTGATTTTATGACTGTCCAGGTGCATGCACTTCCAACGGTTGCCTTCACCAGCTCCGGTTCATGTGCCCTGAATGCAACAGCTTTCACAAACAATTCTTCAGATATTTACCCGCTCACGTACGATTGGAATTTTGGCGACGGTTCTCCGAATGATCCATCCGTACATGTCAATCATGTGTTCCAGGCAGCTGCTGTCTATAATGTCACATTAACGGCAACCAACTCCGTAGGATGCGTTGCCAGCGTCACCAATCCAACCCAAATTTACCCGTTACCGGCAGTAAATGCCGGGGCAGACGTAACAATCTGCCCGGGTGGCAGTGTAACATTCAGCGGTTCGGGAGCTGTCAGCTATTCGTGGAACAATGGCATCAGCGACGGTGTTGCATTTGAACCGCTTACGGCCAATATTTTTACCGTGGTGGGAACGGATGCCAACGGATGCACCAATACAGACGATGCCCAGGTATTCTTTTACACAGAGCCAATCGTTGATGCAGGCCCGGATGTAACGCTTTGCAACGGTGAAACGACCAGTCTTAACGCTTCCGGAGCCGCCAATTATCAATGGGATTATGGCGTGATCAATGGAAACATCTTCACTCCTGCTCTCGGTTCGACTGTATATACGGTAACCGGGACCGATGTCAATGGTTGTGTTGCGATTGATTCATTGGTTGTAGTGGTGAATCCACTCCCAATTGTCAACGCAGGCTCCAACCAGGTCATTTGCTCCGGAAGTTCCGTTACCTTGCAGGGATCGGGTGCCGTAACCTATTTCTGGGACAACGGCATTACGAACGGGGTTCCGTTCCAACCGGCTGCAACGGCCACCTATACCGTAATGGGAACCGACGCCAATGGCTGTCAGGCGCTTGATGCCGTTACCATTTCAATTGAAGCACCGGTTGATGTGAACTTCACTGTCAACACAGCTGAAGGCTGCGCTCCGCTAAATGTCACCTTTACCAATCTTTCGTCAGGAGGCACTAATTGTCTTTGGGAATTCAGTGACGGTACTTCGACCTATGGTTGCGGATCGGTGAGCCACCTGTTTGAAAACGCCGGCTGTTACGACGTCACATTGACTACGACAACCGCACTGGGCTGTGTATCCGATACACAACTGATGAGTGTTGTATGCGTATTCCCAAACCCGTTGGCGCAGTTTTATCCAAGTCCGGCTGTGATGACAGAACTTGATCCGACCACGACGATGGTTAATTCTTCTGTCGGGGCGGTTACTTATGAATGGGAATTCGGTGACGGTGGAACATCCAACCTGGAAGAGCCGACACACGAGTACAGCGACGCGATTGCCAACTACACGATTGTACTCACCGCAATCTCCGAACATGGCTGCATTGATGTGGCGGAAGCTACCGTAACGGTCGAAGAAGAATTGATCTACTACGTACCGAATACCTTTACACCCGACGGTGACGGTTTTAATGAAGAATTCAAGCCACAATTCACCTCAGGTTTTGACAGAGACACCTATCACTTATACATTTTTAATCGTTGGGGACAATTAGTGTTCGAGTCGAGAGACGTAGACTACGGTTGGAACGGGTCATTTGCCGGAGAAATAGCGCAGGATGGCACTTACACCTGGAAAATCGAGTTCAAATCACTCGACCGCGACGAACCTCAGTTGGAGGCACTTACCGGGCATGTGAATATACTGAAGTAACCACTGATTGTCAATAAATGGAAGGTTGTCGGCTATGGTTGGCAACCTTTTTTTGTTTGATCGACTGAAATGTATTGTTTTACCCCTACGGGGTAATGGACGTTGATATTGCCTTTTTCTAAAATATTACATCCCTACGGGATGGACAAAAAGACGTGAAAGCTTGGAGAATAATTGGATTCATATTGATGCCCATAGGCACAAAATAGGACAACAAACCCACCACCAGAACAACAACCACATAGGGGTTGGACACATCGACATGCAATACATGTCTTACCCCTACGGGGTAATGGACGTTGATATTGCCTTTTTCTAGAATATTACATCCCTACGGGATGGACAAAAAGACGTGAAAGCTTGGAGAATAATTGAATTCATATTGATGCCCATAGGCACAAAATAGGACAACAAACCAACAAAAAAAAGGCGGCCCAAACAGGCCGCCTCCCAAACTCAATTCTTAAAAAAGACATCAATCGATATCGGTGACAAGCTGGTATTTTTCAATCATCTTGCGCAGGTTGATCAGCGCATAGCGCATTCTACCGAGTGCAGTATTGATTGAAATATCTTCCATATCTGCAATTTCCTTGAAAGACAGGTCCTGGAAAATGCGTTTCAGAATAATATCCTTTTGTGTTTCAGGCAGGTAATCGATCAATTGGATCATTTGCTGCTCCAGTTCATCACGCGTAATGCTTTGCTCGATGTTGGCATCCTCCAGTTTCAGAATCGAAAAGATATTGAAATCTTCGCTTTTGGAAGAACGCTCGCCCACCATGCGCATACGTCCTGCCTTTCTGAAATGGTCGATCACCAGGTTTTGCGCAATTCGCATCGCCCAAGGCAAAAACTTACCTTCTTCATTGTAATTACCCAGTTTCAGGGTATTGATTACTTTCACGAATGTTTCCTGGAAAATATCTTCGGCAAGCTCACGATCGCGAACTTTATTATAAATGCTTCGGAAAATTTTGTCTTTGTGACGCATCAGAAGCACCTCGAAAGCCTGTTCTCCACCGTCTAAATAAATAGACACAAGCTGTTGGTCGTCTAGATTTTTCATAGCCATAACTCTACTCTTAAAAAGTTTAACTTACTCTTGTAAATCTTGTTTAATGTAGAATTATCTCTATAGGCTTCTGCGTTTGTATTCGACGAATATAGGACATTTTGCTAAAAAAACAAAAAATGAGTGAAAAAAACTCAAATTTCCTGTTTCGTTACACAATAAATCAATGTTGAATGCTGAATTTTTAATGTTGAATGAGAGGGGTAATTTGGCTTTTACAAAAATTTAAGAATCCGTATAGCATTCCTCATTAAAAAGTGAGCCTTAAAAATTCAACAATGCTTATCTTCGCACTATGTCTGAAAAATCCATTCATATCAAAGGCGCACGCGTCAATAATCTCAAAAATCTCGAAGTCAGAATACCGCACGGAAAGCTTACCGTAATTACCGGGTTATCGGGTTCGGGTAAGTCTTCCCTGGCTTTTGACACGCTGTACGCCGAAGGTCAACGACGTTATATCGAGAGTTTGTCATCGTATGCCCGACAGTTTTTGGGCAAGCTCGACAAGCCGGAAACAGACTTCATCAAAGGAATTGCACCGGCGATCGCTATCCAACAAAAAGTGATTTCCAATAACCCACGTTCAACCGTAGGAACCACCACCGAGATTTACGATTACCTCAAATTGTTATTTGCCCGCATCGGGAAGACTTTTTCCCCCATCTCGGGCCATGAAGTCAAAAAACACAACGTCCAGGACGTTCTTGAATACCTGTTTTCGGTGGAAGACGGTAAACGCCTGCTTATCTGCGCTCCTTTTACTCATCTGAAACAATACGGGAAAGAGCGAAGCCTGCAACTATTGAAAGAGCAGGGCTACAGCCGTTTATTGGTCGACCATGAAATGTTCGCACTGGAAGACATCGACCCGAAAAAATTGTCGGACGACGCGGCTATCTATATTGTGATCGACCGTATCGTGACACAAGCGCCGGATGATGATACGCGCGGGCGACTGGCCGATTCTGTTCAACTGGCATTTGCCGAAGGGAACAGCGAATGCATGGTATTTTCAGTCGATACGAAAGACGAACGTCATTTTTCAGGGAAATTTGAGCTCGATGGAATGTCGTTTGCCGAGCCGACTCCTCACCTCTTTACCTTCAACAATCCTTACGGCGCCTGTAAAACCTGTGAAGGTTACGGATCCGTAATCGGCATTGATCCCAACCTGGTAATTCCCGATACAAGCCTCAGTGTTTATGAAGGGGCGGTTGCGCCCTGGAAAGGTGAAGTCATGAGTGAATACCAGCAGGAGCTGATTGCCAATTCCCGCAAATTCGATTTCCCGATTCACCGCCCGATTGATGAACTGACCAAAGAGCAATACGATTTGCTGTGGAAAGGAAACCAGTACTTTACCGGGATCAACGGCTTTATTGCACACCTGGAAAGCCAATCGTATAAAATTCAATACCGCGTGATGCTTTCGCGTTACCGCGGAAAAACAACTTGTCCTGAATGTCACGGGACGCGTTTACGCGAAGATGCCAACTATGTTAAGGTAGGCGGTCGTAGCATCCGGGAGCTGGTACTGATGCCCGTTGAAGAATCACTGGCTTTTTTCCGCGAACTGGAAGTATCCGAACACGACCGGCAAATCACCAAACGCGTACTTCCCGAAATTACCCAACGTCTGAGCTTTCTCTGCGATGTCGGGCTTGGTTACCTGACGCTCAACCGGGCAGCCAACACGCTTTCGGGTGGAGAATCGCAGCGTATCAACCTTGCCACTTCATTGGGAAGCAGCCTGGTCGGGTCGATGTATATCCTGGACGAACCAAGTATTGGCCTGCATCCGCGAGATACCGCACGATTGATCAAAGTACTCAAGCGACTCCGTGACCTGGGAAACACCGTCATTGTTGTGGAACACGAAGAAGATATCATGAAAGCCGCAGACGAGATCATTGATATCGGGCCGGCAGCCGGTAAATTTGGTGGTGAAGTGGTCTTCCAGGGAACTTATTCCGAACTGAAAGACGCCAAAAACAGCCTTACCGCCGATTATTTAATGGGGAAAAAGGAAATCCCGATGCCTGCCAAACGTCGCGGCGGAAAAAACAAATTATCGGTTTCAGGCGCACGTGAGCATAACCTGAAAAACATTACCATCGACTTTCCGCTGAACCGGATCGTCGCCATTACGGGTGTCAGCGGCTCGGGGAAATCAACCCTGGTCAAAGAAATCCTTTATCCGGCGGTGCGTAAACACTTCGGTCAATTCGGTGATCAGCAGGGATTGTTTAAGCTGTTGACGGGCGATTTAAACAGTTTGGCTGAAGTGGAACTGATCGACCAGAACCCGATCGGGAAATCGTCGCGCAGCAACCCGGTTACCTATGTAAAAGCATTCGACGACATCCGTGAACTATTCTCGCGCCAGCAGGCAGCCAAACAGCAAGGCCTGAAGCCCGGCTTCTTTTCTTTCAACGTGGAAGGTGGCCGCTGCGAAATGTGCGAAGGTGAAGGTTCCGTAACCGTCAGCATGCAGTTCATGGCCGATGTTCACCTCAATTGCGAAGCCTGCAACGGTTCACGCTACAAACAGGAAGCACTGGATATTCGTTACCGCGAAAAGAACATCGCCGATATCCTGGACATGGACATTTCTTCGGCCCTGGAATTTTTCAAAGCCGGAAAAGATAAGCTGGATGAAAAGATCGTGCAGAAAATTCAACCGCTGGAAGACGTCGGGCTCGGTTACCTGCAGATGGGACAATCGTCCAGCTCGCTCAGCGGCGGTGAAGCACAACGTGTGAAACTGGCTTCTTTCCTCATTAAAGGTGTACAAAACGCGAAGAAAACCCTGTTTATTTTCGATGAGCCGACAACCGGTTTACATTTCCACGATATCGAAAAGCTGATGATCGCCTTCAATCGCCTGGTTGATGACGGGCATTCCATTGTTGTGATCGAGCACAATATGGACGTAATCAAGTGCGCCGACTGGATCATTGATATCGGTCCCGAAGGTGGTGAAAGAGGCGGAAATGTGGTTTTTGAAGGCACACCGGAAGAACTGGTAACGCAACAAAACAACTATACAGCAGAGCATTTGAAAGGTCGGTTTGCTGCACTTGTTTAATCGACGAATAAATCATTTTGTTCGACGAAACACACATTTAACTCATTTAACTTCAAAAGTAAGCGATAAACCGCGTACATTTGGGGTATGAAAACAACGATCCGTTCTTCCGCTATTATGTGTTTCGCCTTCACCGTCATTCTGATGAATGCCTGTTCGGGTGAAACTGCTGATCTTCACGTGAAAAGCTCACAACCGAAAACAAAAAAAGAAACAACTCCCAAACAACAATCACCACAGTTGCTCGTACAGCAATTCGGGGGCTGTAAGGCCCACCGGTAAACTATTGCTGATCCGGGGAAATTTCTTTTAAATCGTCGCTAGCTACTTTATCGGAGATTTGCAAAGCGGCTGTTTTCCGGCCGGAAAGACTTTCCTGAAAGAACCATTTAGTTGTGTTTGTGCTGACCGTGCATTTTTTCAGCGACTCAATTTTCAGAAAAAAAATGCATTCCGCTGTTGTGTTAACAGAATATTCGTATTATTGCACAGTCGTAACCCGACGTTCATTCATGCAGTCCGCATGTTACTTCCACAACAACAACAAGTTAAGTTCAAATCATATCTATGAACATTCAAGACTTAAACGGTAAGTTATTACCAGAATTAAGAGAAATTGCAAAGAATTTGGGCGTCAAGCGCGTTGAATCATTCAAGAAAAACGAATTGATCGACCTGATCTCCAAAAACGAAACCGCCGCCCCTGCCGCCACGGAAACGAAACAAACGCCAGCTACGGATGCAGGCGGAGACGATAAAAAAGGAAAGGGCCGCCCGCGAAAAACCGTAAGCGCCGAGCCAATCGGAACGTCCAACCCCAATAAAAGCGTTGACCTGTTTTCAGAACCTGCAGCAGAGCCAGCGGTTGCGGAAGCAGAACCAAAAACTATTTCAATCGAAGACGCCACTGCTCCATTGAGAAAGATGCGTCCGCGGAAAGATAAAGGCCAGGCCGACAACGCCCAGCCAGCAACCGTTGAAGCGGAAAAAACAGAACCCGAAACGGCAACCGAAACACCTACAGAAACCACTGACGAAACTTCAGCGAAGCCGGCAGGTGAAAAGGGGAGCTTCAACAAGAACCAGCAAAACCAGCCACGTCAGCAGAACAACCCGAACCAGCAAAACCGCCAGCAGTTCAACAAGCAGCGTCAGCAAGGTGAAGGAAACGGGAATGGCAACGGAAACAACAGTAACCAGAACCCGAACCAAAATCAGCAGCGCCAGCAACACCAGAATCAGCAAAATCAACAACGCCAGCAACAACAACAGCCACAGGAAGAAAAAGTGGACGATGAAGCATACAACCTGGTGGGGATTGTAACCGCTGAAGGTGTATTGGAAGTGATCCAGGATGGTTACGGTTTCCTGCGTTCGTCTGATTACAACTACCTGCCATCGCCTGATGATGTGTATGTTTCTCAAAGTCAGATCAAATTATTCGGATTAAAAACAGGTGACACTGTTCGCGGAACCATTCGTCCACCGCGCGAAGGAGAGAAATTCTTCCCGCTCGTAAAGGTTGATTCCATCAATGGCCGTCACCCAAGCTATATTCGCGACCGCGTACCGTTTGAATACCTCACCCCGCTTTTCCCGGATGAGAAATTCAAATTAACCGGCCACAAAGAAGAATCGCTTTCGACGCGTATCATGGACCTGTTCGCTCCTATCGGGAAAGGCCAGCGTGGAATGATCGTTGCGCAGCCAAAAACCGGTAAAACCATGTTGTTGAAAGATGTGGCCAATGCCATTGCAGCCAACCACCCGGAAGTGTACCTGATCGTTTTGCTGATCGATGAGCGCCCGGAAGAGGTAACAGACATGGCCCGCAGCGTAAAAGCGGAAGTTGTGGCATCTACATTCGACGAACCGGCCGACCGTCACGTAAAAGTGGCCAACATCGTATTGGAAAAAGCGAAACGAATGGTAGAATGCGGCCATGATGTGTGCATCCTCCTGGATTCCATTACACGTCTTGCGCGTGCTTACAACACCGTTTCTCCGGCTTCCGGAAAAGTATTGTCGGGTGGTGTGGATGCCAACGCCCTTCACAAACCGAAACGTTTCTTCGGATCGGCGCGTAAGATTGAAAACGGCGGTTCATTGTCGATCCTGGCAACAGCCTTAACGGAAACAGGTTCTAAAATGGACGAAGTAATCTTCGAAGAATTTAAAGGTACGGGTAACATGGAATTGCAGCTGGATCGTAAGATTTCGAACCGACGCATCTACCCTGCCATCGATATTCTTTCTTCGGGAACCCGTCGTGAAGATTTGCTGATGCGCAAAGACATTTTACAGCGCATCTGGCTGTTGCGTAAGTTCATTGCGGATATGAACCCGGTAGAAGCCATGGAGTTCATGAAATCGCACATGGAAAACACCCAATCCAACGAAGAGTTTTTAGTATCAATGAATTCATAAATCAACAAAGGTCTTACCGAAAAGTGAGGCCTTTGTTTTTTCATACAACAGCATGCGTCCGTCCATAAAAATCGCCTTATTGCTTGCCGGGATCTGGTTCCTGGTAAGAATTCTCTTTTTTCAATTCCAAATCTTCCAGGATGAAACAGGTGTAAAAATCCTGATCCTGTGGAACCTGTTCTGCCTGCTCATGGCCATTACAATTGGTACACTGGTTGAAAAACTCAAGGAACGCCGTGAAGGAAAAAGCGCTGAAGGCTCTGCATTTGCCGATATCAAAGACGCTATGCGTGGCGGGATGATCTATACGGTTGTTGTGGCGGGCCTGATTTACCTCTATTATTCGAAAATCGACCCGGCTTATAACGAACGACAGCTGGCACGTATTGAAGCCAAATACCGCGAGGAAATCAACGACCCGAAACAGTTGGCAATCTTTAAAAGTCATCCGGAAAATGCGTCCCTGACCAAAGAGGAAATCTTCGCGAAGGCGATGGAAGGCCCGAAATCGTTCTACAACCCGGGATCTACCATGATCTTGTCGTTGCTGGGAATGCTGCTGCTGACTACCGTAAACGCAATCGTGGTGACGGTGGTGTTCAGAAGGGTCTTGTTCAAACAGCGGACGTTGTAGAAAATCCCAGGTTTATCAAGCTTTTTGCTACATATTGATATCCCGTAGGGATATAATATGGTAGCATAATGCAATCATCAGATTTTATTACCCCGTAGGGGTAACATATTTGGAGTGTTCGTTGTCCTACCCCTACGGGGTAGAATTTTCAGATGAGACAGGCGTGTTACCCTATTACATCCCTACGGGATGGCTCGTGATACACAATCCCATCTTGAAAAAATCGATTTTTAAACCGCCAGCTCTTCCCCCAGCTTATCATAATCAATCCCGTCAAAATTTCCTGACGACATCATTAGCAGCACGGCATTGTCCCACTTTTCCGCACGGATAAACGCCAGTACTTCCGATGTATCGTTCACTACCGTTACATCCCCTCCGAAAGCCGCCTGTACCTGTTCTTTCGTAATGGGTTCCAGCTTTTTATGGGCCACCACTTCCGGACTAAAGTACACCAGCGCTTTATCCGCGGCATTCATGGCATTTTCGTAATGTGGTAAAAACTCCTTTTTCAACGATGAAAACGTATGCAGCTCCATACAGGCCACCACTTTACGATCGGCGTATTGTTCTTTTACAGCTTTCGTGGTTGCTTTGAGTTTTGAAGGCGAATGGGCAAAATCCTTGAACATGGTAAACGTTTCAGTCTCCACGACCTTTTGCAAGCGTTTCCCTGCCCCGGTAAAGGTTTCAATTGCCGTAAGAAAATCATGGTTGGAAATCCCCATCGATTCGCCCAGCAACATTGCCCCCATCAGGTTTTGCAGGTTGTGGGCCCCGAACAGCTGCAAATTGTACTCCTTTCCGCCAAAAGAAAGCACGGTTCCTTTTTCCGCGACACGATAACCCGGTGTTTGATAAGGTTTCAACGTCAAACGACCGGCCTGTTCTTCACCAAGTTGTTTCACCGTTTCGTCTTCGGTATTGTAGATCAGAACACCGCCATCAGCGATCTTATTGCAGAAAATGCGGAACTGTTCCACGTAATTCTCCCACGTCGGAAAAACATTGATATGATCCCAGGCAATCCCGCTGATAATGGCCGTATCCGGCTGGTACAAATGAAATTTCGGTCGACGGTCGATCGGTGAGCTCAGGTATTCATCGCCTTCCAGGATCATAAACGGCGCATCTTCGGTGAGTTTCACCATGCAGTCATAGCCTTCCAGCTGCGCCCCCACCATATAGTCAGCTTCGATTCCCAAACGATTGACCACGTGCAGCAACATCGAGGTAATGGTGGTTTTTCCATGGCTTCCACCGATCACGATCCGGTGTTTCGTCTTGCTTTGTTCGTATAAATATTCCGGGTACGAATAAATCGGGATATTAAGTTCTTTGGCTTTCAGCAATTCGGGATTGTCTTCACGGGCATGCATTCCCAAAATGACCGCATCCAGCGATGATGTAATTTTACCAGGAAACCAGCCAATCGTTGGAGGAAGAATCCCCTGTTTCTCCAGGCGCGTTCTCGACGGTTCAAAGATCTCATCATCCGACCCTGTAACCGTTGCTCCTTTGCGCGAAAGCGCGATCGCTAAATTGTGCATGGCGCTCCCGCCGACTGCAATGAAATGAACATTCATGGAATTACCTTTACCTTCTTTTGAACGATATTGTCCGTACGAATTTAAAACATGCTGAGACAAAAAAAATGTGGGCAACAAATAGTTACCCACACTCCTTATTTAATTCGGTTTATTCTTAATAATTGCGCTTCAACGTGGCGTCCTGCGTTTCGCGCTGCCATACATATTCTGTAGTCGGCTCGCCGTTTTTGGTAAAGGTCAAACCACTCAGCTTCTGGTTACGAACGTAGATATCGCCATGGCCGTTGCGAATCACCACACGACGGGTTACAACAGCTGTCAGCAAACCTTCTTCATCGAATTGCTCGAACTGCTCCTGGGAAACGCCTTCAGGATACAATTTACCGAGGTCGTTCGCCACTTCGTTGTTGTAGACGATCTCTTTTTTCTCAATCGCCGCCAGCAACTGTTTCGCCGATTGTGTTTTCGACTCCTGTTTGTTGCTTTGTGACAGCTCTACCTCTCCCAAACCGCTTTTTGCTACTTTCAAGGCTTGTTCATTGTCTCGTGACTGTTCCTGGTTAGCGGTTGAGTTTTCCTGGACAGCTTGAGTCGTCTGGTTCAACGCACCTTGTGTTCCCTGGTGTTTTTCAACCTGGTTAGCCGTTGCCACACGATCACCTTCCGATTTGTTGTCGTTGATCTGTTTGATCTTCTCTACATTCTCGTTGCTGGCGATTTGCGGATTTTCAGCGTACTGGTCCTGCTTGATCGTCTCATTGGTAATCGCTCCTTTTGCATTCAGTGTCTTCACAAACAACTCGTTGTAGTTTTCGCGGTCAACTTCATCTTTTGAAACCACTGAAACCTCCATTACTTCGACATTCTCCTTACGCGCTGCATCGCGGTTTTCCAGCGATTCTTCAATGCGCTTGTCGACACCCTCCGTATAACTTTGGTAGGCCAATGTATTTTCCAGATGCGCTTCGTCGTCCTGGATGGAAAGTTCTGATTTTGCTTTTTCGATTTTGATCAGCTCTTCCTTATTCAACGGCGATTGCTTGGTCTCTTCGTAACGTTTTTCAGAAACACTGATCGCCACTTCATCCACCTCCTGTTTCACTGCGTCGAGCGTTTCATTGGTGCGCAGCTGGTTGTCCTGTGTCACCTCGATCACCGAATTGCTGGCATCACGCACAATATGCTCTGTTGCCACACGGTCGGCGAAATCATCAATCGCATCCGCTTCCAGCCCGAGCTGTACCTGCATGTACTCTTTTTCATTGTCCAGGCGTCTTTCATACGTTGCCGCATTGTCATTACCTGTTTGATTTTCGAGCTCTTTCCTGGAGGCTTTCAGCAATTCGTCGTTATTCGCAGCGTAACCATCCAAAATACCGCTCTGTTCCTCCTTAATACGGTTGGCGATCTCGATCTGGTTTTTCGCATCCAGGTTCTCGGCCGTTTCATACTGGCCGTTTTCAAGCTCGGCTTCCTTATTCGTCTGATCGATGGTTTTCAGCGTACTGATATTCTCCTGGCGATTTTCATCGGCAATCACATTGGCTTCGCTGTTTTCTTTCGCGATGACGCCCAATGTTGTATTATTCTGATCCGTAGCCAGCTTCTGGGCGGTCATCAATGAATCGTTTTTATCCGTAGCCCGGTCGATTACATTCTTTCTGAATCGTCTGGCTCGCCCGCTTTTACGTGCATTCTCTGCTTCTTCCAGTTTTCGGGAGCTTTCGATGATCGAATTATCCGTTTCCTGCCCCAGTTTCGCCAGTTCTTCCGGATCCTTGGTCGCTTTTGGATTCAGGATCGCATCGATTTCGGCCAAACGTTGTTTCGGGTAAGGGTCGTTGGCACGGAAAGAAATCGCGCGGTTATACAAATTCTTCGCCTGCTCGAAATCCTTCGCATCGAAATTCTTATCAGCTTTCGTAAGAATTTTCTGGTATTCACGATTCTCATCTTCTTTGGTTCGCGCAAACTCTCTTTTATCACATTCCGCTACACGGTCTTTCGCATACTTGTTTGAGCCGTCGAGCGCCAACGCACTTTCATAAATTGCTTTTGCTTCCAACCAACGTTCGGCATCAAACTTCGCGTTCGCTTTTTCGATCAGTTTCTGGATCTCTCCACGCTTGGCATTCAGCTTCGCTTCATTATCCAATAACTGGCGCATTTCTGCAATTTTGTCCTGTGCGGCTTTGTCTTTCGCTTTTACCGATAAAGCGTCTTCGTAATGTGCCAAAGCCGTAGAATAATCTTTCCCCGTTTCGGCAGTGGCTCCCGCATTCATGAATCCCTGGTACTTTGCCTCCAAAGCCTGGGCCGCAGCGTTGTTTCCTTCGGCCAGTGCACGCAGTTCAGCGATTCGGTTATCCGGCAGGGTTTCGTCCGGTTTGATGGTTTTCGCCTGTTCGAACAACGCAATCGCATTTGGAATGTTTCCTGCCTTGGCCGCATTCTCTGCTTCTGTTACCTTGGTATTGTAGGCCGTTTGTTTCTTTTTCAGGTCTTCCTCCGCTTTGATCAGGCCTGCAATCTCATCCAGCTTTTGCTGCGGGAACGGATCATTTTTATTCAAGCCCAGTGCGCGGGTGTACATTTCCTGTGCTTTCGGGTAGTTTTTCTCGTCGATGTATTTCTGTCCTACCGCCAGTACTTTTTCATACTGCTCCTTGAACTCATCACCTCCTTCTGCCAGTTTTTGTGCTTCGGCAGCCCGGTCGACCGGTTCTTTTTCATTCGGTTTGATCGCCAGCGCTTCGTTGTATGCTTTTACGGCATCCACATATTTTTTAGCTGCGAACAAATCGTTTCCTTTTTTCATCGCGGCGGCATAATCCGCATCGATTTTCGCCTGGTTGGCATTGGCCGACTTGATTTGATTGATAGCTGCAATACGGTCTTTCGGCAATTGCTCGTTTTTGATCTTTAATGCCTCATTGTATTTGGCGATGGCCTGATCGTATTGTTTGGCAGCTTCCAATCCCTGTGCTTCGTTTACCAGGTCAGCGTATTGCTTATCTTTTTCAGCACCTGCATTCAACTCGGCAATTTTAGCATCGCAGTCTTTAATCAACTGATCAACACCGGCATCTTGCCTGATCGATTTGGTTTCATTCAATTTCTGTTTCGCTTCGGCAAATTTCGCCTGTCCCATGAGTGCAACGGCCTCATCTTTCAATTTCTTGAAATTCGCTTCTTTCTGTGCTTCGCCCAATAGCTGATTTTCAAGGGCCGCTACTTCCTGCATTTTCGCTGCAGCAATCGCATTGCCCGGATCGAGCGTCAACGCCTGCTGGAATTTACCGCGCGCTGCTCCCAAATCCTTTTTCGCCAATGCCGCATCCCCTTCTTTGATAAAGGTTTCTACCTGCTTCTGTTTATCCAGGCTCGCCAAACGGTTCTCGATCTCATCGATTTTTTGTTTCGGCAGCAGTTGGTTCGGATCAAGCGCCTGTGCTTCCTGGAATTTCGCTTTTGCTTCAGGAAGTTTATTGGCAGCCAACAATTCGTTTCCGGAAGCAATCGCAGCCTCGTATTTCGCCTGGTTGGCCGAATTCTTCTTGATCTCGGTAATGGCGGCAATACGGTCTTTCGGCAGCTGCTCGTTTTTAATCTTGAGTGCCTCGTTGTATTTGGCAATTGCCTGGTCGTACTGCTTGCCGTTTTCCAATCCCTGAGCTTCCGAAACCAATGCATTGTAATGCTGCTCGGCTTCGGCGTTCTTAGCGATTTCGGCAATTTTCGCATCACAATCCTTGATCACCTGCTCAACCTGGGCATCGGTTTTGATGGCTTTTGCCTCGATCATTTTTTGTTTTGCCTCCTGGTACTTCGCCTGGCCATAAAGTGCCACCGCATCTTCTTTCAGTTTTTTGAAGTTTGCTTCTTTCTGCGCTTCACCCAGCAATTGGTTTTCAAGCGCCGCTACTTCCTGCATTTTGGCAGAAGCTGTGGCATTTCCCGGATCGAGTGCCAATGCCTGCTCGTACTTCGCACGTGCATTCGGTGCATCTTTTTTCGCCAATGCAGCATCCCCTTCTTTGATGAAAGCGGCAACCTGTTTTTGTTTTTCCGCACCGGCCAGCAAACCTTCAATTTCCGTGAGCTTTTGCTGCGGATAAGCCTGTGCCGGGTCCAACCCTTTTGCTTCGGTGAACTTCGCTTTCGCCTCGGTCAATTTGTTGGCCGCCAATAAATCATCTCCTGCTTTTACAGCAGCATCGTACTTCGCTTTATTGGCCTGCAATGCCGCTTCGTCCGCAATTCGTTTGTTGACTTCCGCCAGTTTATCTTTTGCTTCCTGCTTGGTACCGTCAAGGCCCACAGCTTCGGTGAATTTTGTTTTTGCCTCCTGCAACTGACCGCTTGTCAGCGCCGAATTACCCGCCGCCATTGCTGCCGCATATTTCTCGGCTTTTTGGGCATTGGAAGCCATTTCAGCGATTTTCTTATCCGCTTCGGCAATACGTGGCTTCGGCGTTGTCTGTGCCGGATCAATGGTTTGCGCTTCCGTGAACTTCGCTTTTGCTTCTTCGTATTTCGCTGCGGCAAACAAGGCTTCTCCATCAGCCATTGCTTTGTCGAACTGTTGTTTTTGCTCGGCTTTTTTCGAGGCAGCAAGGATTTGCGCATCTACGGCATCAATCTTCGCCTGAACGGCAGGATCGGGCTTCAACGCCAATGCTTCCACATATTTTGCTTTCGCTTCCGGCAGTTTCGTTTGTTTCAGCAAACCGTCACCTTCCAATACCAATTGCTTGATTTTGGCTGTTCGCTCGGCGTTTGCCTTTTCGTCGGCAATTTGCGCATCGATCTCGGTAATACGTCCTTTCGCAGTCGCATTTTCAGGATCCAGCTTCAATACTTCTTCATACTTTGCTTTCGACGGAACCCACTGAGAAGCGGTAAACGCCGTGTTTCCTTCCGTCAGCAATTTCGATATCTGTTCCTGCTTTGCTTTTTCTTTTTCAATTTCAGCCAGTTTTGCATCGGCTTCCTTAATCTTTCCTTGCGTATAGGTCGACGAAGGAATGATAGCCAAAGCCTCCTGGTATTTCGCTTTCGCTTCCGCCCATTTTTCCTGTGCCATCAATGCGTCTCCCGCAGTGTTGGCATCTTCGTATTTTTTCTTGGTTTCCTGCTCGGCTTTCTGGGCGTTCAGTTTTCCGTCAATATCGGCCAGTTTTCCTGTTGCGTAAGGATCGTCGGCTTTCCATTTCAGGGCTTCTTTGTATTTATCCTTGGCAGCCTGGTAACTTTTCTGTGTGAAGAAACCGTCACCCGCCTTGATCGCATCGGTATATTTCTGAGCATTTTCGGCTTCTTTCTTCAAACGGGCAATTTCAGAATCACATTTAATGATCTGATCTTTCGGATGCTGTTCCTGTTTTTTGGTCAGGGCTTCCTGGTAGCGCGCTTTGGCTTCCTCGAACTTTTTCTGGTTGAACAGGTTATCGGCAGCAGTGATCAGACTTTGGTATTCCTGCTCGGCCTGCTGATTTTGCTGCGCACTGGCCTTCTCTGCTTTCAGGATTCCATCAATCTCATTGATTTTATCGGAAGGGTATTTTTCCGTGGGTTTCAATGTCAGGGCCTGTTCGTAAGACGCGAGTGCTTCCTGGTATTTCTTTGCGGTAAATTGTCCGTCGGCCTGTTTGATCAGGTTGTTGTACTGCGCATCGTTTTGACCTTTGGCGGCTTCGGCATCTTTCAGCAACTTATCCACCTTTTTAATCATTTTATCCGCAAGGACCAAATCATATTTCAGGTCGGGATCTTCACTTTGGTTGAAATAGTATTCAGTAGCCGGATTGGAAGTTACGTAACTGAAATCGACGCCCGGTACCGCATCAAACAGCGACATGTCCAATTCCCCTTTCGGAACAGCACTTCCCTGCAGTAATTCGTCGGTCACGTTTTTCAGGTCAACACTCACGAAACGTGTTACTTTCCCTGCTTTCGTAAACTCTACCTTGTATTTTTTACCACCGTCCAGTATCAATTTAACCGAACCCGAACCATCGGAAACGCTCGTCGAGACAACACTGCTACCTTCGTAAACCGTAACGGTAATGCCCGATTCTTTTTTCCCGGTAGCTTTGTTTTTCAATGAAATACTGAACGGTACTTTTGCCTGGGCAAAAACAGCCGTATTCATGCAGAGAAAAACAAATGTGGAAATAAGTAAAAATCTCATAATACTAGTTTAAACGAACTTCTGTACAACCGGTTACGTATTTGGTTTAATTTTGACAGAATATTATACAAATATCACGAAAAAAAATCACTTATAGCCCGTTTATGCTACAATTTGACGAACTGAGTTATTGGGAAAAAACCACGCTTACCGAGGGGATTGATTATGCAATTGTGGGTAGTGGAATTGTGGGTATTGCTACTGCTCTTCGCCTTCGGGAAATCTACCCGGCAGCAAAGATCTTGCTCCTGGAACGCGGTTATGTTTCTACCGGGGCAAGCACCAAGAATGCGGGATTTGCCTGTTTTGGGAGCGTGACCGAGCTGGCTGATGATCTCACTAAGATGAACGAAAATGCTGTCTGGAGTACCGTTGAAATGCGCTGGCGGGGCATGCAGCGTTTGCGGGAACGTTTTACGGATGCGGCTATCGGACTGAAACTGAATGGTTCGTGGGACCTGATCGCCGACGGTGAAACAGGCTCCGTGGACGGGCTAAGTGAGCAAATGCAGCATTTCAACCGCGAAATTGAGCGCATCACCGGTTTTTCTTCCTGCTTTTCCTACGATAAAACAATTGCCCAAAAAGCAGGGTTCAATAGCATCGACGGCGGATTTCACAACAAGCTCGAAGGAGAAATCAATACCGGCAAGCTACTAACGGCAAGTAACCTGCTACTGGCCAAGGCAGGGATTATTTGTTTGTACGGCGTCGAGGTAAAAGGCATTCAGCCGGGGGAACGTGAAGTGGTGATGGATACGAATTTCGGGGTATTGAAAACAGCGAAACTGGCAGTGACCGTAAACGGTTTTGCACAGAAACTACTAAACGATCAGCGCATTCAACCGGCCCGGGCACAGGTAATTGTGACGTCCAGAATATCGGGGTTTGAATTACCCGGAACGTTCCACTACCAACAGGGCTACTATTATTTCCGATCCATCGACAACCGGTTGTTGCTGGGCGGCGGACGCAACCTGGATTTTAAAGGTGAAACCACGACCGAATTTGAAAATACTTCCTTGATCATCAACACACTGGAAACACTGATCCAAAAGGTAATCCTTCCAGGAAAACCCGTTACGATCGACTACAAATGGTCGGGAATTATGGGTGTTGGCGCTGAGAAAAAACCGTTGATCGAGTGCATTCATCCGAACGTAGGCATCGGTGTCCGCATGGGAGGAATGGGCGTTGCGATCGGTAGTTTGGTGGGTGAAGAGCTGGCGGATTTATTGAAATGATTTTAAAAAACACGTAAAAACCTCATTACCAAAATATTAATTGCAGTAATCCCGCAATACCTGTCCCGATAACCTGTTGTTTTTTAACAACATAGTGTATCGGGGTTACGGCAGTTTTAAATCGTCGTTAAGCCCGAATTTAAGCCGTCCCTCTTTTTCAGAACTAAAAGTTTGTATTTTCATCCCCAAAATTACTTCTTATGAATGCAGCACATCAACACCTCCTTATTAACCACTTTCCGATCATTGCATTGATCCTTGGAATCCTGGTGATCCTGATCGGAATCCTGGCCAAATCATCGGTTACCCGCAGAGTGGGCTTATTACTGTTCCTGATTGCCGGAATTACGTCTATGGTTTCCATGTCGACCGGTGAAGGCGCCGAAGAAATTGTAGAACATGCCGCTCCGGCTGCTTGCTGCGAAGGCGGTAAATGTTCTCCGGAAATGATGCAGAAGATCGAAGAACAGCGTGAGCATTTCATCCACGAGCACGAAGAGCAAGCGGAAGCGATGATGCCGTTTATGTGGGGAATTATCGGACTTTCACTGATTGCGTTGTTTTTGGAATGGAAGAAAAAATCCATGGCGCTGATTGCATCGATCACGGTTTTGCTGGTTGGGATGATTGCAACTTATTTTGCGCGCCAGGTTGGCACCAGCGGTGGTGAAATTTCGCACCCTGAGATCCGCAAAGGCTACAAGACGGAGCACCACGAAGAGCATCATTGATTTCAACAAAATTCACAGTAAAAGACTCGTCGAACGGCGGGTCTTTTTTTTGATTTGCAGATGCCTGAGATCTCCCCAATAAAACGTTATTGTTGATCACCAATAGCTGACGGATTGTTAATCCCTGATGAACAGGCATTGTATACCTATGGTTAATACGGTATAAAACAGGTTAAACTCTGGTTGATCTCAGGCTAAACTCTGGCAGATCTTTATTAAAACTTTATGGATTTTATTTACACGAACTTTTTTCAGTAACCGTTGGTGGTCTAACTTTATACAAGTTACAAAAAAAAGACGGAATTCTAAACGTATGATCCTGCTGCTTTCTTCCCGTGCAGATGTTACTTGTCCTGTTGCGGAGTTTCGGGAGTTGGCTGTACCGTTTCGATGGTTTCGGTCGCAGCAGGTTCTCCATTTTCCTGGTCGGCGGGAACTGCGGGTGTTTCGGATAATTTCTCAACCGGACGCACAAATGCTCTCGGCGGCTCAAAGTTCATTGCCTGGTCGAGGGTTTGCGCATGTTCGCGGAACGGTCGTTCAATGTCACTTTTGGTTTCGTCCATCATGCGCTGGAGGTTGAAATCGCCTTTGATGTCCCCGGCTGATTTCTTGATCTCGTTTTGTACGTCGTTGGACGCATCTTTGATCTGGCGGATTGTTCTCCCCAATGACTGCGCAATGCCCGGAATGCTTTTCGAGCCGAAAAAAATCAGCACGAATACCAAAATCAGCAAGATCTCGGAACCGGCAATATCACTAAAAATCAAAGGTAAACTCACCATAACGATTGCAAAAATAAGGCTTATTCTGGTCAATTCCGATCATTTGAGCGAATAAAAGCGTTAAAAAGTTACAAGAACAACCGTTCGAAGTTTTGGTTATATTTGCGTCCGAAAATTAAAATAAGCAAATGGCAACCACAGCAGATATACGCAACGGACTGTGCATTAAGCACAATGACAAGTTATGTCAGATTATCGAATTTCAACACGTAAAACCGGGTAAAGGCCCTGCTTTCGTACGTACTAAATTGCGTATGATTGAAACAGGCAAGGTAATTGACAATACGTTCTCTGCCGGCCACAAAATTGAAATCGTACGTATTGAAAACCGCGAATACCAGTACCTATACCAGGAAGGCAGCGAATACGTATTCATGAACAATGAAACTTACGAGCAGGTAAACATTCCCGGCAAAATGATCGAAAAACCAGGGTTCCTGTTAGAAGGGATGGTCTGCAACATTCTTTACCATGCCGAAGAAGAAACGCCATTGGTATTGGAACTTCCGATGTACATCATTTCTGAAGTTACTTACACCGAACCGGGAGTGAAAGGCGATACCGCTACCAACTCTATGAAACCGGCAACGATTGCTACCGGAGCAGAAGTGCGCGTTCCGTTGTTCATCGACATGGGTGAAACGATCAAAATCGACACACGTACGGGCGTTTACGTGGAGCGTGTAAAAAACTAAGCAAACACAAAACCGCAATACGAAGGGAGACGCAAGTTTCCCTTTTTTGTTATGGAAAAACGCATTCAACTCAGCAAATCTGCACTCAACGTGCAGTTTATCGGAACGGAATTCAGCGACGAAACCGACAAGCCTGTTCTCATTTTCCTGCACGAAGCGCTCGGATCGGTCGTTCAATGGAAACTGTTCCCATCAAACCTGTGCAACGCAACCCGGCTTCCAGGCATCGTTATCGAACGCAGCGGGCACGGGAAATCAGATCCGATGCAACATCAGCGAACAAAGAACTATCTGCACGAGTACACTTATGAGCTGCGTGATGTGCTGCGCGAATTGCTTCCTTTGAATAAACAGCTCATTTTGGTCGGCCACAGCGACGGCGGTACCATTGCGCTGATCTACGCCAGCCTTTTTCCGAAAAACCTGTCGAGCATCATCACCATAGCCGCACATACCTTCGTGGAACCGGAAACGGTCAGCGGTATTCCGCCAACGGTTACTGCTTACGAAAGCGGAAAGCTCGACGGGCTGAAACGCATCCACGGCCCCAAAACCGATGAATTGTTCTATGCATGGGCAAATACCTGGCGATCCGATGATTTTTACAGCTGGGATATCCGGAAAGAAATCACTTCCGTTCGCTGCCCGGTTTTAGCCATCCAGGGGCACAACGATCAGTACGGAACAGTATTGCAGCTGGAATCGATTCAACAAGCGATTCCCAACACGCAATTAGCCCTTCTCCCCGACTGCGCGCATCATCCGCATTTGGAAAAGCAGGCGGAGGTTGTTGATCTGATTGCCGGGTTTCTTGCCTCAAAATAACGTTGGCGATTAGACGAGATCTGCCACAGAATACACCGATTTCCTCAGATAATTTTCACGTCCCGTAGGGACATAACATTGTAAAAAACCTTGACAAGCTTAAAATCCATGCCGTAGGTATGGGACATTAGCATTTTTGTCTTACCCCTACGGGGTAAAGCCTTTGATTATGATTTTCGTGCTACCATATTGCGTCCCTACTGGACTAGCAATATGATTTGTGAAATCCTACCCGTTTTACATCCATATTAAGAAAAAAATATTCTTTTAAAAATACGCGTCAAGCCAATCAAATACAGTACATTTGCCGCTCAATTTTAATATAGAAAAGTCGAATGAGTACAGCTTTGGGGAACCACATTCTTGTTGAGTTTATGGGGTGCGATCCGCACATTATGAATGATGTATCATCTATTGAGCGCGACATGGTCGGTGCAGCTCAAAAGGCCGGTGCAACCGTCATTAATTCTACATTTCACCATTTTTCACCCTACGGTGTTTCGGGTGTAGTTGTGATCCAGGAAAGCCATTTGGCAATCCATACATGGCCGGAATACGGTTATGCTGCGGTTGATTTGTTTACCTGCGGTGAAATGGATGCGTGGATTTCATTCGATTACCTGAAGGAGTGTTTCGGTGCGAAAAACTATTCGGCATTGGAAATGAAACGCGGTGCGGTGCAATTGTTGACCCGCAACGATTTCGATATTACTTCCATGCGTCAGAAAGCATCCGAATGGACCAATCCTGAAATGTACACCCGCAATGTTTGGTTTACAGACAAGGATGCCGACCAGGCTATTTCCCTGCGTTATACCGGTGAAGTATTTTTCGATGTGCAATCTCCTTACCAGCGTGTACGCATCCTGGAATCTCCGAAATACGGGAAACTCCTGGCGTTGGATGATATGTTCATGACTACCGAAGCCGATGAATTCCACTACCACGAAATGATCTCTCACCCTGCGATGTTCACCCATGGAAATGCCAAAAACATTTTGGTAATCGGTGGTGGCGACGGCGGAACGGTGCGCGAAATCCTCCGTCACGAAGGCGTAGAGAAAGTAACGATGGTGGAAATCGATGGTGAAGTTATCAACGCGTGTAAAGAGTTCTTACCACAAATCGCTGCTTCATTCGATGATCCGAAACTGAACCTGATTGTGGGCGACGGTATCGCTTATGCAAAAGAAGCTGCCGATCATTCATACGATATCATTATTGTCGACGGTTCCGATCCTGTTGGTCCGGCCGAAGGCTTGTTCTCCGTTGAGTTCTACCGCAACTGCTACCGTGCACTGAAGCCGGGCGGAATCCTGGTAGCACAGGGTGAATCACCTAAATTCAATGAACAGGCGTTTACGGAATTGAACATCACATTGCAGCATATTTTCGGAAAAGAAAACGCTCCTGTTTCCCTGTTCTACGTTCCTACCTACCCTACAGGTATGTGGAGCTTCCAGTACGGGCTAAAAGGTGCCGTTCAGCCGAAAGAAGTTTCCAATACAGCTGAAATCGATGCATTTGTTGCCGCAAAAGGCCTGCGTTACTACAACAGCGATTTGCAGAAAGCAAGTTTCGCGTTGCCGAACTTCGTGAAACAACTGATCAATGGCTGATTCGTTTGATCCGAATGGCGTAGGTATTGCCAACGGGAACATTTTCGGCTTTCCGGTAGAAGAAGCGAACGCTGACATCGTGATCATTCCGGTTCCCTGGGATGCTACGGCCTCATACGGAAAAGGTACCAGCGACGGCCCCCAGGCAATCCTGGATGCTTCCACACAGCTCGACTTTTACCATCCACAATTGCCGGAAGCCTGGAAAAGCCAGGTTTTTATGACGCCCATTTCAGCGGAATGGAAGCAGATCAATGCTGATTTGTGCGTGCAAGCCATTGAATACATTGGTTTTTTGGAGCAAGGCGGACAATTAACCGACGACAGCCCTTACAAAACAGTTGTCGACGAAATTAACGCTGCCCAGCTGGCACTAAAGGAAAACCTGAAAGAACGCTGTGCTACACTTTTGAAAGAAGGCAAAACCATTGCCGTTTTGGGTGGTGAACACAGTACGCCTTTGGGATTGATCGAAGCGTTGGACGACCTCGGGAAACCATTTGGGATCCTTCAAATAGATGCTCATGCCGATTTGCGTGTTGCTTACGAAGATTTCACCCAATCGCACGCCAGCATCATGTACAACGTGGTGAACAACTGCAAAAACCTCGAAAAACTGGTGCAGGTCGGGATTCGCGACGTGGCACACTCGGAAGTCCAGCTGATTGCCGGATCAAGCGTTATTGAAACCCATTTCGACTGGGACATCAAGCGCCGTCAGTTTGAAGGCGAAACCTGGAAATCGATCGTCGACGGAATCATCCGATCGCTTCCGCAGCGGGTTTACATTTCGTTCGACATCGACGGGCTTCATCCTTCCCTGTGTCCGAATACCGGAACACCGGTTGTGGGTGGTTTTGAGCTCGAGCAGATCAACTACCTGTTTTTCCAATTGGTGGAAGCCGGCAAGCAGATCATCGGTTTTGATTTAAACGAAGTTGCCCCCGGAACAGGTGACGACTGGGATGCAAATGTGGGTGCCCGCGCCTTGTGGAACCTGGTTTGCGCAACTGAAAAGAGCCGGAAAATCAATTACTAGGATTTTTATTTATACGGACCCGAATCGCTGATAATGAACGATTCGGGTTTCTTTTTTATTACTATATTCGTCAACCGAAGTAAACCAATGATTCGATCTTCAGTGAAATACGTAACCTGGATGTTCCTGCTCTTGTTCTTCAAGCATGCAGCAGCCCAGAATATGTCGGTCAACGGTAAATTCAACACGCATTATTTCTCGGTCGATGATTTCGGAAGTTCGGGCCAGATCTGGGCCGGTGCCCAGGGTTCCGACGGTAACGTTTATTTCGGAAACCGCCAGGACATCCTGATGTACAACGGGATTGAATGGAACAAGATCAAAACGGCCACTACCGGCAAAGGCAAACAATACGCTGAAATTGTCCGTGAGACCAAAATCCGTGAGATTTTCAAATCGTCTAACGACATTTTGTATGTGGGCCGTGAAAACAACTTCGGTTACATTGCCTACAACGATTCCGGAGCACCGAATTATTACCCGCTGTATGCCAAAAAAGGCAATGGCGAGCCCGGCAATTTCTGGAATATCTATGAGCTGAGCGGCCAGCGCATCTTATTTGTAGGAGAGAATCAACTGTATACGCTGCACAATAAAAAAGTGGCGAAGCTTGAAATCCCTTCCCAATTCAACGGGTACACCTGCCGCACTTCGAGCCGTTTCGGAAAGGGATTGTTGCTCATCTACCAGAAAGGGGCTGATTCGGACAAACGCATTACCAAATACCTCTACATCGATGCCTTGTCGGCCAAGATGAAAGAACTGAAACTGCCTGAGCACATTAAACTCCGGAATATTCGCGGAAGCTTTGAAATCAACGGAACCTGGTATGCGCTTGATATTTCGGGGAGGTTTTATTCGGCAAAATTGTCGGGCGGTAATTTCACCTGGAACAGTGAAAAAGAATCCATTTTCCCGGAAATGCAGGGTATTTCGCCCAATTACATTCGTCGCGACGGCAATTTCCTGTTCATGGGAACTGAAACGGAAGGCGTTGTCATTTCCGATCTGAAAGGACAGATTATCCGGCGCATTGATTTTTACGACGGATTGGAAAACCTGGGTGTTTTCAAACTGTTCCACGACGTTGAAGGAAACCTGTGGCTGTGTCTCGACAACGGAATTCAGCTGATCGAAACTTCGAGCCCGATTACGTATTTCAAGAAATCAGAAGGAATCAGTTCGCTTGCCGAATCGATTGTATTTGACGGACGTGAAATGCTGGTGGGCCTTCACCCGGACATTTCCTCCATTGTTGTCAGCAATACCCACCGCTCCTTCGTGAGTAAGGAAGTCATGCTGCAGGACGTTTACGACCTGGAAACATACACCACCTCCAAAGGAAAACGCACGCTGGTGATTGCTTACAACGGAATTTACGAGTACTTCCCGACCAGCAATACGTCGAAGCCTATTTCGCCAAGCTATGCTTACTCGCTGTGCCAGGACCCGAATAATCCCGACATTGTTTACCTAACACTCGAAGCCGGGATCGCCCAATTGAAGCTGCTTCCGAACGGAACCTGGGAATACAAGGACCTGTACATTTCCGAAAACGGCGAAACATTCAGCCTGACGGTGCTTGACGGTAAAATTTACTTCGGCGTTACCGATGTGGGCCTTGGGATTTATGACGTGAAAACGAAAAAAACACGTTTCGTCAAAGAAACCAACCCGAAAAAAGGGGAATCGTGCTCGTATTATGTCGAGAAATTCCAGGGTGAAATTGCGATTGAAACAACGCGTGGAATTGCGATCCTTTCAGCCGATGAGCGCACCATGAAACCGATTCCGCAGAACAAGGAGTTTTTCGGCACCACCAAAAACGACCTGCATCGCATTATCAATATCAACGACGAGCAATTGTGGGTGGTGGTTTACCGCGACCTCACCGACGGGAAATTTGAGATTTTGACCGGGTGGCTCGAAAAACACGGCAAAGACAACTGGAAATGGATCAAATGGCCGCTCGCCGGAATGCGCAAGGCCGGGATTGTTTCTTCCATTGTCCAAGGTCCGGATAACGAGATCTGGCTGGGTGCCAGCAACGGTATTTACGTGGTGAATTTTGAAACGATCCGCAAATACCACCATCGACTTACCGTTTCGATTGATCGCTTTGAAGCGGGTGGGAAAACACTGCGTTTCAACGTCTTCCGCGCGAAAAAACTGGAACCGCTGACTTACAGCCAAAACTCGTTCAGCGTGACGTTCCACGCCAATTCCTACAGCGGAAAAGACCACATGGAATACCGTTACAAGCTGGAAGGCTTCAACGATGAATGGTCGGATTGGTCGGACCAGCATTACAAAGATTTCCAGAAAATCGGTGAAGGAACTTACGTTTTGAAGCTGCAGGCACGCAACGGATTCGGTATTGAAAGCGACGTGCTGGAATACGAGATCACGATCCTTCCGCCCTGGTACAGAACCATTTGGGCGTATATCCTTTACTTCATTGCGTTGATTGTACTGGTATTCTTCATTGTACAGCTTTCCACGCAGCGTGTGAAACGCCAGAACCAGCGCCTTGAAGCAACGGTACAGGAACGCACGAGTGAAATTGCCGAGCAAAACAAGCAGCTGGAGCAGCAAAAAACAGAGATTATCCAGAAAACAACGGATATCCTGGATAGTATCCAGTACGCCAAACGGATCCAGACAACCATTTTACCGGCAGCTTCGCGATTGAATGAATTGTTCCACGAGCATTTTGTCTTCTACCGTCCGAAGGACATTGTTTCCGGAGACTTCTACTGGGCGCGTGAATTGCAGGGCGTAACGGTATTTGCGGCGGTGGATTGTACAGGCCACGGCGTACCCGGATCATTGGTAAGTATCGTTGGGAACAACGGGTTATTGCGTGCTGTGAATGAATTCAAACTCACAGAACCAAGCGAAATCCTTGACAAACTGCGCGAGATCGTGGTCGGTGCGTTCCGTTCGGAAGGCCAGTCGGATGTAAAAGACGGTATGGACATTGCTTTATGTGCCATCGATTACGAAGCCGGAATCCTGAAGTATGCGGGCGCCAACAACGAATGCGTGATCATCCGCAACGGTGAATTGATTGAGCTGAAACCGGACAAACAGCCGATCGGGCAGTTTGTTGACGCCAAACCTTTCAGTCAGAAAGAATTCCAGCTACAGGACGACGATTGCATCTACCTCTACACCGATGGTTACGTTGATCAGTTCGGTGGTGAAAAAGCGAAAAAATTCAAATCACGACCGTTCAAAAGCATGTTGCAGGAATTGTCAACACTTCCGATGGAACAGCAATTTGAAGCCATAACCAAGGCATTTGACGGCTGGAAAGGCGACCTGGACCAGGTAGATGACGTATGTGTATTCGGTGTCCGTTACAAAAAGAAATGATATGCGTATCCTGAAACTCATTCCCATTCTACTGTTTACCGTATTGGTTGTTTTGACAGTTGGCTGGCTATTCATTGGCTGGAGTTTCATTACGCTGCTGCCCTATTTCATCGGGTTGACGGTGGTGTTTGTGTGCAGTGCCGGGTATGCATTCTCCCCAAAAGGAATTCTTCGGGCAATTGCAGGTATCTTGTTTATTATTTCGGCTGCGCTATCGTTGGTATACCTTACCGACATTGCCGACATTCGATCTACGTGGGAATTACTAACCATGACAGGACTCATCGGGATCCAGTTGTACCTGTATTCAGTTACCCATTCTTCGCAGCTGATCAAGGGAAAAATGGCATTTCTAACCGCTATTCCGCTTCTTACAAGCATTGGCACTATTGTAGCTGCCAATTTTGCAGGGACTTCCTTTTCACTGGCGTGGTGGAGTCTTTTCCTCGCGCTCTTATTGGCAATTGTTGGATTGTTGTTCGGCTACAGGAAAAAGCAAATTACCTGATCAGGATTGTTTTACCCCTACGGGGTAATGGTTTTTATGACTATTTCGTGCTAAACTATTATGTCCCTACGGGACATTGTAATCACATGTGTTCATCGATTGCTAAACTATTATGTCGCTGCGGGACATGGGAATCACATGTTGTTCATCGAGACCCGATATTACTCCACATACGTTCCAAAACCATAAAGCCGTTTCAGCCAGTACTCCGACGCTTCGATATCCGTGATTGTAATTCCTTTTGACGAACTGGCATGGATCATTGTAAGGGGCTGCCCTTTTTCGGAAATAATCATTCCTACGTGTGACACGCCCGAACCGTTGTTAAAGAACACCAGATCGCCTTTTTGCGCATTGCTCTGCTTGATCTTCTTCGATGACTTGTACTGATCTTCTGCCCTGCGCGGCACCTCTTTCTTGAAATTTTTCATCACATAAGATGTAAACCCGCTGCAATCGAATCCGCTCGGATCGGTGCCGGCCCACACATACGGCACGCCCAGCTGTTTTTTGGCATAGTCGACCATTTCATCGCGGCGTTTTTTCATGGCTGCACTTTCCTCTGCAACCACGCCTCCATCGGGAACGACCGGTGTTTCGTATTCGATATTGTCGAGATCGGGAACATTATCAAACAACCCGAACAGGATTTGCTGCAACTCATCGTATTTGTCCTGATCAGTGCGTTTGAGCTCTTTCGACCATTCGGTGAGGTATTTTTTCACTTCCGTCACATGATCGATATGCGCATTGAACACCTTCATTCCATCCGGGGACGATTTGACTTCGATGAACAATTTTCGGGCGTCCTGCAATGCGTTCGGGTGAATCTGCGACCAGAATTCCTGACGGCTCAGGTGGAACATTGCCAAACTCTTGTAGAATTCGGGTTGCAGGGAATAATCATAATCAGGTTTGTCGAGCAAGCGGTTGGCACGACGGTACACCATGCTGTAATGGCCCTGATCGTAGAGGATCTCCAGCTTATCAAAAGCCCGAACCTGTGCATTGATTTCAGTGGCAACAGTTACCAGCAGAAAAAGGGTGAATAGGCGAACAAAAACTTGCATAGTCCATTGATTTCAACTTCGAAAATAATGAATTTGCTCACACTGGTCCGGGGAAAAAAGTCAACAATCCATTGTTAACGGTTTTGTTGTCGGAAATTGTCTTTTTCCGCTCTTTAACATTTATTCGCCGTTTATCACTGTACCTTTTCATAATATTTGCGTTAATTCGTTACTTTAGTAGTATAAGATATAATTCAAAAAATGAAACAACTCATTCTTACCGTTGTTGCATCAGCTGCCTGGGCAGTTTCATTTGCGCAACCGGTCACCAAATCACCCGAGTACACCAGCGGACAGCGTATCGAAGAGATCCTTACCTACATCGATAAGTTGTATGTTGACGAGGTACAAGATAAAGAACTGATGGATGCAGCCATTGTAGCCATGCTGGAAAAACTCGATCCGCACTCTACCTATATTTCGAAAGAAGAAGTGGACGATGCCAATCAGCGCATCGAAGGTAGTTTTGTGGGTATCGGGATTCGTTTCCAGATTCTGAAAGACACATTAATCGTGGTAGAAACCATTGCCGGCGGGCCTTCTGAAAAGCTGGGAATCCGTGCCGGGGATAAAATCGTTTCGATCGAAGGACAAAGCGTAGCCGGCGTAGGTTTGAAAAACACGCAGGTCCGCGAAAAACTATTGGGAGACATTGGTACCAAAGTACGTGTTGACGTATTGCGCAAGGGAACGAAAAAAGCGCAGAACTATGTCATTACACGTGACCGCATCCCGGTAAACTCGGTTGATTGTTCATACATGGTGGCTCCGGGCATCGGTTACATCAAGCTGAATGCGTTCTCACGCTCTTCCCATGATGAGATCACGAAAAGTATCAAACAACTGAAAGCGGAGGGTATGGAAAGCCTGATCCTTGATTTGCAGGGTAACGGCGGTGGTTTATTGAACCAGGCGCAATTGCTGGGCGATGAATTCCTCTCTGACGATAAGCTGATCGTTTACTCCGAGGGACGTGCATACCCACGCCAGGATTTGAAAGCCAACCCGAAATCTGTCGGATCGTGGGAAAAAGGGCGTTTGATCGTGTTGACTGACGAAAACTCGGCTTCTGCAAGTGAAATCCTTGCCGGTTCAATCCAGGACTGGGACCGCGGTCTGATCGTTGGCCGTCGCAGCTATGGAAAAGGATTGGTACAACGTCCGATCGATCTGACCGACGGATCACAAATGCGTTTGACGATTGCCCGTTATTTTACACCGAGCGGACGTTTTATCCAGAAATCCTACGAAGACCTGGAGGCTTACCGTAATGACTATATGACGCGCTTTTTGAACGGTGAAATGTCGTATGCCGACAGCATCAAATTTCCGGATTCTTTGAAATTCGAGACAAAATTGATGAAGCGTCCTGTTTATGGCGGCGGCGGTATTATGCCGGATGTATTCGTCCCGATCGATACAGTGGAAATCACGGATGTTTACCGTGATGCAGCCAGCTCCGGCGGTTTTAACACGTTTGCTTTGACTTATGTGGAAGACCACCGTGACGAATTGAACAAAAAATACGAAACGCTGGATCAGTTCATTGCCGGTTTCAATGTCGACAAAGCGTTGATGGATGACTTCTTCAAACATGTTAAGAAGGAAGACCCGGAGTTTAAATTCGACGAAAAGCAGTACGCTATCAGCAAGGATATCATGACGTTACGCTTAAAGGCTCATATCGCACAGGATTTATTCGGTTCGGAAGCATTTTATGAAATCTACAACGTGAAAAACGAAATCCTGCAGGAAGCGATCTCGTTGATCCAAAATAGTAAATACGATTCCATGAATTTGGCAAAAACCAATTAATTTTAGGCTGATTTTAGTTTAGCAATGAATATGAAAAAAAGTCTGATTGTGTTTGCAGGTGGAATCCTGTTGCTTACTGCCTGCTCTGAGAGTGAAACCAAAAAAGATGGCGAAATTGTTTCCGCCATTGCTTCGGGAAGTGAGGAAGACAAGGCGATGATCAGGGAAAATGCCGAGCGTATCAAGGAAGAAGAGCGACTGGAGCGCGAAATGGCCGAAACGGTCACAACGCTGAAGTTTGACAAGGAAGTACACGATTTCGGTGAGATCAAGACCGGTTCTGAGAACAAATGCGTGTTCAAAGTAACCAATACAGGGAAATATCCATTGAAGATTGTTGACGTTGGTGCGAGCTGTGGCTGTACAACTCCCAAGAAGCCTGAAAAGCCGATTCCCCCGGGAAAAAGCGACGTCATTGAAGTCGGGTTTAAGCCAAACGGCCCGGGCCCTTCTGAAAAAACGGTAACAATCCAGGCGAATACAGAGCCGCGCGTTTCGACGGTGAAGGTAAAAGCGAAAGTAATTTAAACGAATAACGGCTATTTTAAATCCCTTTTCCTTTTGGAAAGGGGATTTTTGTTTTATCTAATTGATTAGCAGTAAACTTAATGACTATTTCAACAGTTTTAATTACATTTGCAAATAACGTAACTTAACTGTATTATGAAACTACGCCTTCTTTTTTTACCCATAGCATTTTTTTCAACCACCCTTTGCGCCCAACAAATTGTTTTACAACCTAATGGTACTGATGGAATAGATGCATCATTGGGTTATCATGATAATTTTGATACTGATAATAATAATTATGGAACGGACGCTTACCTCAAGGCGTATTGCATTCCCGGCGCAAGTGGCGGCCGCAATTCAAACAGGGCGGTAATCAAATTTGACCTGTCATCTATTCCTGCAGGAGTTACTATAACCAGCGCTTACCTTGAATTAACCGCAACAGGTTATCTCAATAATCTATTACCTGGCCATTTTGGCAACAATTCGGCCTATCTCACGAGAATTGGCGGGACATGGCAAGAGAATACCATTACCTGGTCAAATGCACCTGCAATCGATGCTTCCAATCAGATATTGATTCCTCCAAGCAGCAATTCTACACAGAATTATTCCGTTAATGTATCGGCTATGGTGGCTGGCATGTATGCGAATCCAGCGACCAATTACGGTTTTAATCTTCAATTGGTCACCGAAGATCCTAACGATGCCGCAGGGATTACTTTTTATTCCAGCGATTACAACGTTGCGGCTTACAGGCCAAAATTGATTATTAATTATTCGCAAGGCAAAGGCAGTGATATTGATTCTCTCTGCACCACGAGTGATGGTATTAATGGAACCGATGCCTCCCTGGGTTACCATGATAATTACAATGCTGCCTCTACAAACTATGGGAACGACCTTTATTTTAAAGCTTTCTGCATGCCGGGAGCATCCGGAGGTACGAACTCCAATCGAGGGTTACTTTATTTTGACTTGTCTTCTGTTCCGGCTGGCTCTGATGTGGTATCCGCTACACTCAATCTTTACGGGACAGGTTATTTAAATGCATTGCTTCCCGGACATTATGGCAATAATGCCGCCAAAGTATACAGGGTAACTTCTCCATGGACAGAAAACACTGTTACCTGGAATACGCAGCCTACTTATTCAGCCACCGACTATGCATCTTTACCTGCGAGTGTAAATTCTACCCAGGATTATCAGATTACTACAACTGCTCTTGTAGAATACATGGTTCAGCACCCCTCAACCAATTATGGCTTCTTATTGCAACTGGATTCGGAAAATCCTGTCGACGATGCCGCTTTGGCTTTCCATTCCAGTGACGGCGCCAATTCAGCCAAATATCCAAAACTTTGTCTTACCTATAAGATCGGTTATTTGACTGTGGAAACGGAGATCTACCAACCTGAAGCAGGATTGCAATTGATCTTATTCCCGAACCCAACAAACGGTGAGTTAACGATCGAACTTACTGAGGGGGCTTTTGACGCATCACAGTTGGTTGTCTATGATGCAATGGGTAAAATCGTGAAACTTGATTACAACCTCGTAAACGATAAAACAATTGTCATCTCAACAGAGAATCTGGCTAACGGTTATTATGCTATTCGCTATTTAAACAGCCAGCATTCATTCATCAAACAGTAATCGTAAGGGAATTTTATTCAAAAAGCGGTTGTCTGAAGATTCGGGCAACCGTTTTTTATAGAACGAAAAAGTGATACATTCTATCTCTTTTCCTTTTGGTAAACAGCAATCCGATCAGTAACTTCCTTCATCCGCTGTTCAATCGTATACTTATTAGCTATTCTGTCGGAAGCAGCCTTGGCGTATTCTGCCCTGTTTTTATCTATTCCGTTGATTAAGCGTAATAAGCCCGCTTCCAACAAAGTCGACTCTTTCTTCTTCAATACAAACCCTGTATCGCCTATGATTTCTGGAATCGCGTTCACTTCCGATCCAATAGGGATACAACCGCAAAGCATGGCTTCACAAAGCGAGCATCCGAATCCTTCAAACGAGGACAATTGCATGTAGAATTGGTTGGAACCGTAAACTCCGCGTAATTGGTCCTGTGTGAGCCTGCCCAGAAAGCTTACATTCGCAGGAATGGAAAGTTCTTCCGGTTTTGTCATTCCCACGATTGAAAAAGGAATTTCCGGCAAACGCTCTGCTGTTTCGAGCAACAAATCAATTCCTTTCAGTTCAAACTGCTTTGCCCCCGAGACAACGCTTACAACTCCATTTGAATGAGGATTCCGGTTCATCATTGCTTGTCGCCAATAATCAATATTAAAACCGTTAGGAATCGTGTAATAAGGCGTCTTGATACTTGGGAATGATTGTTTAATGCCATACACTAAGGGTTCACCAAGATAGGTGTTGTTGCCATCGATCAAAGAACTACTTACCGGCCACAATTCCGTTGCGTGTTTGATGGACCATTTGCAGAACAAACCCAATATTTTTTTTAAATGCGATCCGTAATGCAATCTCGGTATGGCTACAGAATCGGTCCCGTTCAATACGATAAACGACGGAATCCCTTTCCATTTGGCAAAACGAACGGGTAAATAGGAATGGTAACCTGCAAAAGAAACAATAACAACATCTATTTTCCGGTAATGCCTGATTAGGAAAAAGAACTGGTAAACAAGACAAAATGGCAACCTGAGTTTGTTCGTCCACATTTGCTGACGGTGAATGACCATATTGGCTTTCTGCAAATAATCGATATCCGTTTTCACAAAACTGGAAAGCGAAGGATAACCGTAATAAATCACACGTTGCGTCATTCGCCTGTAAAGTTACGCTTCTTTTTCTTTCTTTGGAATCACCCAACCAATGGCTTTATTCAGGTATCCCGTCACATCTTCATCGAGACGGAAAAGAAGAATCGTTCCCAGGAAAGCAATGGTTACGAGAAACAATTTAACAACGATAGAAATGAAATCATTCCCAAATAGCACCGGGAGAAAATAAGTTACTCCGAATGTTGCCAGGAACACGGTGAATACCTTAAGCTGAGTGATTCTGAGCGGATGGATGCGGTAGGCTGAAAACACGAAAATCAATCGCAGGGCATTATAAACCACATAGGCAATGGTAGTTGCCATAGCTGCACCATAAATCCCGTAGATCGGTATCCAATACCAATTCAGTAAGAAAACTGCGGCTAACAGTACCAACATGAAAACAATGTCGTACTTGTATTTTTTTGAAGAAACAACAATGACACCGTTGATACCACAATACATATCCACGAGCCTTCCGACCATAAGAATCAGGAAAACAGGAATTCCGCTATCGTATTCTTCCGGCAAAAAATGAAAGATCTCTACCCTATTGGCCCAAAAACACAGGAAAACGAACGCTCCTATCACCAGACCGATCGAGCTAACACGGGTATACAAATCCTTCATTTTTACCATATCACGCTCCTTCCAGTATTTGGCTACAAACGGTGAACTGATTCGGATCAATGATTTGTAGGGAATTTGCAATCCGCTAACGATATAGATGACTGTGGAAAAGACGCCTGTTTCGGAAAGCCCAAGCATGCTGGCAACCATTATCGTGTCCAATGAAATAACAATCAGAATTCCAATAAAATTCACGTAACTGTACAGGCTATAAGAAATGAAAATTCGCCGGAATCGTTGTGGAATCCTGATTTGTGAAACCCGCCAGTTAAGCTCTTTATTCCTGAAAAGCTGCGCCAGCAAAATCAATGTAGGTACCAAAAACGACAAGCTATGCAGCACCAGCAACTGGAAGAAATCAATCCATCCGAAGGCATAAAAAACCACCGCTGCTGTCACCGCCAGGCGCATCAGCAATTCAGTCGCTATTACTGAAACAATGTTCTTATACAGGCTGCGTAGAAAATTATCCAGTGTTAGAAAAAGAGCATACGAAATACCAATAGGTAGCAGCCAGTAATAATAATGAACAAAAGAACTTGATTTTTCAATGAAGAGCTCGCAAATTTGATTTTCAAACACAATCGTTAGTATCGAAAAAAGTATAATTCCACAGAGTGTTACAAGCATCGATAATTGGAAAAAACCGTGATTCTTCTTTTCCTTATTCCGAAAAAAAGGAAAGAATCGCCAGACGCTGTAAGACATTCCGAGGTTTGACAATTGCGCAAACAGCAATCCGACAGACACCAATAAGTTCAATAATCCGATTTGCTCGGTAGAAAGGAAAATGACAAACAAAACACCTTTGTTCACATACCCCAGAATCAAGCCGAGATAAGAGATAATTGTTGTGCGTATGGCGTCTTTCTGTATGATTCCCACCTGGAAGAATGTTGCTTTAAGTCAGCACGAGCTGTATTATTGCTGCAATAATAGCACAAATTCGATGATTTGAAGCAGGATTTAGGCTGTGCTGAACAGTATATTTTTATTCGGAACAAACAAATCGTTCCATTGGCAGAATGATTAATTTTGATACGAAGATTTCAACGAATGGGTTTATCAAAGCGAATTGCGCGAAGTATCATTTTTCCGGTTACGGTTTTCCTGAAACTGGATTACCTGGCGGCTTTAATGAACCGGAATAAAAACATGATCCTTTGTCTTCACGGAGTTACAAAAAAACCGAATTTTGCTATCAATAACCGCCACATGCCTGTGGAAGAATTCGATAAATACATTGGTTATCTTTCAAGTACTTATGAAATAGTTCCGGTTGAATTTCTTTTTTCGAAAGACAATCTTTCTACACGGCCAAAACGAAAAAAGAGAATCGCACTGACATTCGACGATGGTTATCTTAACAATCTTACCACTGCTCTTCCAATATTGGAGAAATACAATGCTCCTGCATCGTTCTATATTATTTCTCGAAGCGTTGAAGATCCGGAGTATGTGCTTTGGGCTGATATAATGAGCCTGCTGATGAGTTGTAATCGCAGCATTCAAATCGGCAATTACACCTTTGAAAACAAGGGCAACGGTTTTGTTTGCACAGAACTGAATGGTGAGGACATGGTTGATTACCTTAAGTCATTAGGGCATGAAAAATACGAACTGCTCCACCAATTAAGTAACACCAATTCTGAATTCGCCCAACTGAAAGCTACAAACCCTGATTACTGGGAATTATTACATACGGAACAATTGCTTGAATTGGCAAAATCACGACTGGTGACGATTGGCTCTCATACAGCCTGGCACCTGAATCTTGGTATAACGCCGAATGAAATTGCTTCAAACGAACTGACCCATTCAAAAACAGTGCTCGAAACAACCCTGAAAACAAAAATCACTGCGATTGCTTATCCCGACGGCTCGTATAATAATTCAACCAAAGACCTGGCTGAAAAAGCGGGTTATAATCAACAGTTAGCTGTTATATATGCCAACAAATCAACGGATGAAACTGACCGTCGTATTTTACCCCGATTGAGCGTCAGTAACAGTACTACGGCTAAATCGATTATTGTAAGAATGAACCTGGGATTCGGGAAATTCGGCTTTTGATTTAAAATGTATCAAAATCAGCCATTGTGAATTTCAGCTCTGAATACGGAAAACTTTCTGCCAGCCGCAAATAACCAACCGGCAATCCTTTTTCCGCAGTATAACTTTTGGCCAAAATACCAGCCAGCCATGTATCGTGATTACATTGAAAGACAATCTTGTGGCATCCGTGAAAAAAGGCCCATTGCGCAATCTTTCTAAGTACTTTATCGTAATCAACAGATTCATTGTATTCAATATCACCGATCTGCAGAACACCATCTATTCGTGCCCATACTTTTACTCCACCTGCCCTAAACGTAAAATTAGATGAGTAGGCCTTATAATTCCAGAAATCCGGACTGCGCTCCACCCCGTTTTGCCCGGTGGCAAGAATCGAGCTCTGAAAATAGTCACGGGAACGAAGACGGCTGCCAAGTAGGGAACGGTAAAGGCTCCGTACCCAGCTATACTTTGCTGCAAATCCAGCCATAGGAAAGGTTGCTATTTTCTTAGAAAATTTCGTCAGGTCAACGTCATGCTGCCAATCCAGCTTTTTCACGAAACCCGGATAAGAATTGCTGTTCGGGAAACCAAATACCATTTGAATATGGTTTTCAGCCGCAAGATGATACGTCTCTTTTGCGAGTTTTACAAACAATCCCTTCCCCTGGTGGTCTTTGTGGGTCATGGTATCACCGGATTGTGCAACCAGATATGGCCGACCATCGATCTGCACCTTTATTGGAAAGACGCCATAATAAGCACTTGGAAATTGTTCTTTGCTGCGGGCAATAAACCCGATGTAAGATTCGCCTGTAAACCGTGTGTCGAACTTCCGGCGTAAGGTGTTTTCGTCGAGCTTTACACCGAAGGCACTTTGCGCAATGGTTAACAAATCAGGAATCGTTTCGGGTGTGATCCGCAAACTTGCATATTCCTGTTTTTGTTGATCAGCAGCCATGGCAAAGGAATTAGGCGTGAGAACGGCTCAAAAACACATAATTTCCCCAATCGTCATAAGACATGGATTCTTTCCTGACCAAGCTTCCACGATGCAGCGTATAAGGTTCGTAATCCAGATCAAACAAGAAATCAAGCATATCCTTCACAGAATAACCCGCGTCGAGGAATGTTTGGTGGCTCATTTCGATCAGGATACCCGGCTTGAATTTTCGCAAGGATTTGACCATACCTTTCAGCGCATATAATTCAGCTCCTTCTATATCAATCTTCAGGAAATCGAAACGCTGAAGCGAGTCGAAGAACAGGTCGTCGAATACCTTCAACTCGATCGTCTCTTCAAATGTGCTTCGGGTATCCCCTGCAAACAGAGTAGAAAGGCCTTCGTGACGGCCACTGTGTAATGTTTCTTCCATTGAGGTATAAATAGGCATTTGATCTTCTTTATCAAAAAGCCCCATTTTGTGTACCTGAATATTCGTGAAATTGTTGAGCCCGATATTATACGTTAACGAATCAAAGTTGCTGCTCACCGGTTCAAACGACATTACTTTCCCGTTTTTTAGCAACGATGCCGCATAGAGCGTAAATTCCCCCTGATTGGCCCCCACATCAATAAAGGTCATCTCCGAAGAAAGCGCTTTTTTGAGGTAAAGGAATTCATTGATGTGATGGTATCCTGTCCAATAGATGCTTCCACCCATGTAACTGTTCTTGTCAACACGCATGCGCAGGTTGCCTGCAAAATTGGAGATAGTCACATTTTCGATTCCCTGATTTTCTTTAAACCGTCGCTTCCTGGCTTTTCGCGCCATTCTTACGAACACCATACCAATAAGGTAAGTGCTTTTGGAAGTAATGAGCCACGTTATGAAATATCGGTAAAACCCAGGCATGCTTTCGAATTAAATCAATTTTCAGTTACCACTTCTGTTTTCTTTTTACGCCATTCCATTAATGCATAACCGAACAACGTCAGCAAAATCAACAAACTCGCCACCATCGAATAGGTATTGTACTTGTAGAATCTCGGCAAATCGTAGGTAAATACCACTTTCGACTCTCCTTTCGGAACTTCCAAGCCGCGCAGCAGGTAGTTCACACGCTGAATATCTGCCGGTTTACCGTCGATTGTAGCAGTCCACCCATCGGCGTAATAGATTTCGGAGAAAACAACCAAACCTTTATCCGAAGCATTAACTGTATAAACCAGCTTGTTTGGTGCATACGACTGCATTTTCACCGTTCCTTCACCTTTGTAGGTTCGCTGTGACAGGTTTTTAGCAACGTCTTTACTCACAATTGCTTCGTCGAGCACATTGAACTCTTTGGTTACTTTGTAAGAAATAAGCTTCGTAAATGATTTCGCCGTATCGGCATCCAGGGTTTGCTGCGGAACTGTTGAAACGCCACCTTTTTTATCCATCACGATAAATACTTCCAGGCCTTTCGGAACACCGTTTGAAAGCCCGAAAGGAATCGTGTCCACAATACCCGGCATCAGGTACTGTAGTTTTTCGGAACCATAAACTTTTCCGCCTTTCGTTGTTTTGCGGTTGATCAGCAATTTACCTGATCCTTCATTTTTAATGACATATTCGGATCCAAGCGCCCTGATTTCGTCGTTGGCTGTAGGAACTACATTCACCTTTTTCACGAACCAGCCATTGCCCATTGCCGTAGGATTCGGACGCATGATCAATGGTGAATTCGGATCACGACCATCTTTCGGCTGCAGGAAATAACGAACGTTCATCATATCCAACACCTTGTTATTGGTGAATGACAAATGGAATTCGATCAGGTTCTGGATCGAACGCAATTTAGCACCGTGGTATCCGCCCAAAGACTTGTGGAAATACGATGTTCGGGCACTGTTGAACGGATTCGAGAAGTCAAACACCCGGTAGTTGGTCTTTTCATTGAGCGCAGAGAAAGCATAAGCATCGGCGATACGACGCTTTTCACTGCTGGTCGCGTCCAATTCATCGGCCAGGCGCTCCCCTTCTTTTCTTCCGGCATTCACATATTTCTTCAGTCCCGGGTTCATTTGCAACTCTGCTTCCATAATTGCCAGGTCACCTTCTTCGGCTATGTTCGGATAAAGCGTATTGAGCTTGGTATCCCAGTATTTGTAGCCGCTTCCTTCATCCATATTGTTGAGGTAATTACGGCTCACTCCCATCAAATCGATGATGATGAGTAAACCTAAACCACCGACAACAGCCGCAGTCGGAACCGAAGTTCTGAACAACAGGAATAAACAAACAGCTGCCAGGAATGCAAAACCGATAGAACGGTTCAGCGAAGAATTGAAGATCGACTGTCGGGCAATTTTTAACCCGGAAATCGTCGTCTCACGCTGCTGTTCCTGTTCGTCAACCTTTTGTTTGATAAATGCTTGTATTTGCTGAGGATTATTAACATCTAATCCGTTTTGTAACAATTGTGCAGGATCTGCTGCCTGGATCTCTTTGAGCCATTCTTTTTCCTGGTCCTGGCGCGTCGGCACATCCATTTCGGCATCCGACAGGTAACTTGTATCCAGACCTCCGAAACGCAACCCGATCAGCAATACAAGAAACGCTCCGGTTGTAATATAGAACGGTTTGATATTCACCTTGATCTGCTCACGCTCCTTCACCAGTTTGTCCAGGAATAGGATCGCAAGTACCGGTACACACAGTTCAATGATCACCAAAATAATTGTAACGGCACGGAACTTATCATAACCCGGTACATTGTCAAGGAACCAGTTGGTCATTCCCATGTAATTCTTACCCCACGAAAGCATCAGGGTGAGTATCGTGGCTGCGAGGAGCGCGTATTTGATCGGATCTTTGATGTAGACCATTCCGAGCAATGCCAGGAAAACCAGGATGACACCAATGTATACCGGACCTGAGTTGGATTGATTTCCCCAGTAAAAGTTGCTTTGCATCACAGCATTCAGCTGTTCACTTGTCAGATCAGGATTGGCTTCGATTGCTTCTGCGAACTGCGAATCCTGGATACGCATGGATCCACCACCTTTTACATAAGGTGACAATAAGGTAAACGACTCATCCAAACCGTAGCTGTATTCTACCACGTAATCGCGTTTCAACCCGGTAGTTGAATTGGCAGCATTGGAAGTTCCGTCGGCATTGATCGATAAATCATTTTTACCGCGGATCGTGTATTGTGCGTAATCTGCCGTGAGCTTAATGTTTCCGTAGTTTACGATCAATGCCAGTACGTATGCGACACCAATTCCGGCAGTTGCCTTGATAAACGGCATGTAGCTTTTGTTTTTGACAGCGCGAACCACTTCTACAAGGCCCATTCCCAATAGCAGGAAGCCCATATAATACGTAACCTGCAAGTGGTTGGCTGCCATTTCAAACGCCATAAAGACGGCACTTAAAATGGATCCCCAGATCCAGCTTCGGCGATAAGCAAAGAAAAACGCGCCTATGACGGGTGCCATAAAAGCAATGGCTACTCCTTTGGAGTTGTGTCCGGCGGATAAAATAACGATATCGTAACTGACAAAAGCAAAGGCGACAGCTCCGAGAATCGCCACCCAGCGATTGACCTTCATCATCGACATTGCGATATAAAAGCAAAGCATGTAGAGCAAAACAATACCCAACGGTGACGGGAAAACCTTGATAAAGCCCGTTATGGCTTCAGAGAACCAGTTTCCGTGATAAATCGTGGATGTCTGCATCGATGGCATCCCCCCGAACATACCGTTGCTCCAAAGCGGTTCCTGGCCGTTGTTGTGCTCACGGTAAACGGCTATTTCACGCGAAATTCCTTTGTGTTCGGCAATATCGTGTTGTTTCAATCCGTATCCCTGCAATTGTTTACTGAAGTAAGCAACACTGATCAACAGAAAAATACCGATTGCGGCAAAGTGAATCCAATTGCGTTTGAAAAATGAAGTAATAGCCATTTTATTCGTATTTGGTAGATGTCAATAATAAAAACGTGGTGAATATAAGGATTCCGCGCGTGCGACCGAATAAGTTGATCGAAGTTTGTGAGGATTGTTGAAAATTTTGAATGAAAAGTGTTTACACTTCTTCAAAATCCACATCTTCCGTAGCGGCCTTGGAAGAAGCCTGCTGACTGCCTTTTACAACGTTGACCTTCCCGAAATTGCGCAGCTTTTCATTGCGTTCGCGTTGGAATGAACGCTCACGGCTGAGCATTTCCCGCTCTTCTTCCAGGTTGCGCTTGGCAATCATCAGACGGCCGATGAACCGGAGCGCAACCAACGCCCCGATTATCAGCAATACTGTTTTGACTAATCCCGTAAAACTGGCGGTGATCATTTCAGCAACCGGTTATTTGGACAAGTGCATGTTACGTTCGGAATAGATCTTCGTGAAGAAAGGATCTTTCAGGTTCTTGATGAAACGGATCGCCTCTCCGGTCGATTTCATTTCAGGCCCCAATTCCTTTTTCACATCCGGGAATTTCTCGTAGGAGAATACCGGGATTTTGATCGCGTACCCTTCTTTTCGCGGCTGGAAATTGAAGTCTTTCACTTTCTTATGGCCCAGCATCACTTTGGTCGCATAGTTTACATACGGTTCGTCGTAGGCTTTTGCAATGAACGGGACCGTACGCGATGCACGCGGGTTGGCTTCGATCACATAAACTTTATCATCTTTGATCGCAAACTGGATGTTGATCAAACCGACAGTGCGTAATTCCACCGCGATTTTCTTCGTAATGTCTTCAATTTGCTGCATCACGAAATCACCCAGGTTGTATGGAGGCAACACGGCGAATGAATCCCCGGAGTGAATACCGGCCGGTTCAATGTGCTGCATCACACCGATGATGTAGACGTCTTTTCCGTCGCAAATCGCATCTGCCTCCGCTTCGATCGCTCCCCCCAGGAAGTGGTCGAGCAGGATCTGGTTGCTTCCCATTTCGTTGATGATATCAACCACGTGGTGCTCCAGTTCTTCTTTGTTGATGACGATTTTCATTTTCTGACCACCCAATACATACGAAGGACGCACCAGTAAAGGGAATCCCAGGTCATTGGACAATTCAATTGCCTGTTCGGCACTTTCCACCACCCCGTATTTCGGGAACGGAATATTATGCTGTTCCAGCACTTTGGAGAAACGTCCGCGGTCTTCCGCCAAATCCAATGCTTCAAAGCTGGTTCCCAAGATCTTAATACCGTATCGTTCCAGTTTTTCTGCAAGCTTCAAGGCTGTTTGTCCACCCAGCTGTACGATTACACCTTCCGGCTGTTCGTGCGTGATGATATCATAGATATGTTCCCAGAAAACCGGCTCGAAATACAATTTGTCGGCCGTATCGAAGTCGGTAGAAACCGTCTCCGGGTTGCAGTTGATCATGATCGTTTCGTAACCACATTCTTTGGCAGCCAATACTCCGTGAACACAGGAGTAGTCAAACTCAATTCCCTGGCCGATACGGTTCGGGCCTGAACCCAGAACCACCACTTTTTTCTTTTCCGAGCGGATACTTTCGTTCTCGAACTCGAAGGTGGAATAGTAATACGGTGTTTGTGCCTCGAATTCAGCGGCACAGGTATCTACAAGCTTAAACACGCGCTTGATACCCATCTCCGTTCGCTTTGCATGCACCTCCGATTCCAGGCAACGCAGCAGGTGTGCGATCTGACGGTCGGCATAACCTTTCTGCTTGGCTTCAAACATCAGGTCTTTCGGAATGTTTTCCAAATGGTACTTTTCGATGCGGCGTTCCAGTTTGATCAAATCCTCGATTTGTTTCAGGAACCAGATATCAATTTTCGTTTTCTCAACGATGGTTTTAAACGGAATTCCGAGTTTGATGGCGTCGTATACATGGAACAAACGGTTCCAGCTCGCATTTTCCAGGCTGTGGAGAATAGCTTCCTGGTTGGTGAGTTCTTTTCCGTCAGCACCCAAACCGTTGCGGTTTATTTCCAACGACTGACAGGCTTTTTGCAGGGCCTCCTGGAATGAGCGGCCGATTCCCATCACCTCGCCAACCGATTTCATCTGCAAACCAAGCCTGCGATCCGTTCCGGGGAATTTATTGAAATTCCAGCGCGGGATTTTCACGATCACATAATCCAATGTCGGCTCAAAGAGTGCTGAAGTTGTTTTCGTGATCTGGTTGCTCAATTCATCCAGGTGATAGCCGATGGCGAGCTTCGCAGCAATTTTCGCGATCGGGTAACCGGTTGCTTTTGATGCCAGTGCAGACGAACGCGATACACGCGGGTTGATCTCAATGGCGATGATATCTTCTTTTTCATCCGGTGAAACGGCAAACTGCACGTTACATCCTCCGGCGAAATTCCCGATCGAGCGCATCATCAGAATAGCCATATCGCGCATACGCTGGAATGTGGTATCGGAAAGCGTCATTGCCGGCGCAACGGTAATTGAGTCCCCGGTGTGGATTCCCATCGGGTCGAAGTTCTCGATGGAACAAATGATCACGACGTTGTCGTTGGCATCGCGCAGCAATTCCAATTCATATTCTTTCCAGCCGAGCAGGGCTTTATCGATCATCACCTCGTGGATCGGTGACAATTGCAAACCGCGCTCCAATAAGGTATCAAATTCTTTCGGGTCGTGCACAACAGAAGCTCCAGCCCCACCCAAGGTAAACGACGAGCGGATGCACAACGGAAAACCGAATGCCTGTGCGATTTCTTTTCCTTCGAGGAATGATTTTGCCGTTTGTTGCGGCGCCATCCCGATCCCGATCTCGCCCATGAGATTACGGAACGATTCACGGTTTTCAGTAATTTCAATTGCGGCGATGTCGACACCGATAATGTCTACGTCATATTCTTCCCAGATGCCCATTTCCTGGCATTGGATGCAAAGGTTTAAACCGGTTTGTCCGCCCATTGTGGGCAACACGGCATCGATCTTGTGTTCTTTCAGAATCTCGATAATGCTTTCCGGTTCCAGCGGCTTTAGATATACATTGTCTGCCACTACTTTATCGGTCATGATGGTTGCCGGGTTGGAATTGATCAATGTGACTTCAATTCCTTCTTCCCGCAATGACCTTGCGGCCTGGGAGCCTGAGTAATCGAATTCACACGCCTGACCAATGACGATGGGACCTGAACCAATAATTAAAACGGATTTAATCGAGTTGTTTTTAGGCATTTTCTGCGCTTTTTTTAGGATACAATTTGACTTAACTATACTATGAGTTTGTTTTAAACTTGTTTAATTTCATTCTTAAATCGGCATTTTGCGTGTTATTTCATTCGATTTTTTCACCAGAGACGCGTGCTATGGCTACAAAATCTGCCTCATACCACATCAAAATGACTGGTCAATTATTTCATTAAACAACTTAAAAACAAACCCTCAAATTGAGCGCAAATTTAGTCAGAAAAATCGGGGAAGGCCGAAAATCGGATTGTTTTTTTCAACAGTAAGGCGTCAGCTAAATCGATTCGGCCAAATCCGTTGAGCGGGACCCGGATTTCCATTTTTTCGAGTATAAAACAAGCTCATGCGTCTAGAAGCAAGCTCTCTCTTTTTTGCACTTCACACTCACACCCAAACCCACGCTTTTTTTCGCACCACGAAGTGTGAGCTGGAGTGTGAGTTTTGAGTGTCAAGATCAGCGGTTTTTTTATACTTTTGCAACTTCGGCGAGGCACTGAAACAAGGTAAAACAGCCCGCCTGACGCGTTACCATGGAAGACCTGAAGCAGTTTATTCAAGACGAAATTATGAACCTGGCCTTTGTACAGGTGGGTGAAGACGATTCGATCGTGAAATCAAAACTACTGGATTCGATCACCGTAGTGGATTTGTTAGTAAGTATCGAAGAGCATATCGGGAAGAAAATTCCGCAGCATTTGATCAACGAAGACAATTTCGACACGATCAACCGCATTTGCGCAACGCTGCAACAAATCGATTAAGCGAAATGAAGCGCATTGGGTTACAGTATCTGCTTCCTGCTGCCATTGCAGTCACGGTATTGTTCCTTTCAGTGAAAACCATCAACGGTTATTGCTTTACCCTTCCCGAATCGGCGGAAGTAAATCCGAACCTGCGTTACCTGGAAAATTTCAGCACCAACCGGCAATACGAACCTTTGTTCCTTGCTGCAAACGATACGTCGGAAACGATCTATTTAATGGGATCATCGGAACTGACGCGTACCTCATCGGCGGCTCCCTACAATTTTATTCCGGATCGTTTTCAAACAAAAGTCGTAGGAATCGGTCACGCCGGGAACCAGTGTTTTTCGATCTATTCGCAACTTCTTGCCAACCAGGACAAGCTGGAAAACGCTCCCATTGTCATCCTCCTTTCACCCGGATGGTTTCACACCCATTTTTCGGGCGGAACAGCTTCTTCATCGTTTTTGGAATACAACACTCCTACCTTTTTGAACCAGGTTTTGGCGAATGCCCCACAGGATGAATTCCGGGCTTACGAAGCCAAACGCATTGCCGATTTTTATACGGAGATCGTGAATCCCGACCTGAGCCTGAAACTCTTGAATTACGAATATCAATCGTCAAAAAGCTTTATTCACAAAGGCTGCTATTACCCGCTGATCGCGCTGGACAAATGGCTCAATCAGCAGAAAGCCCAAATGACGGGCAAACCGTTGGACCGTGTTCACCGACGAAAAATGATCGCTCCGGAAGATGTTCGTGTTGCCTGGGACAGTTTGTTTCACACCGCAAAAGCAGAGCAGCGCAAACGTTCGGCGAGCAATGAATTGTGGATCGAAGATGCGTTCTACGCCGAAACAAATGGCAAGCTGGGAGAAGTGTTTCCTGTTTCGGATGCCAATAATACCGAGCTTGAAGATTTTAAAATGCTCGTAAAACTGCTAAAAGCACGCAAAGCGAACGTTTCGTTCGTGATCATGCCGCTGAATCCCGGTTATTATGAAAACTGTTCCGAACTGACCCCGGTCATGAAGCAGCTGGAGCAGGAATTAAAAACCAATGGACTTCCTTATTTAAACATGTGGAACGACAACCCGAAGACTTTTGACAATGGCATCTTATCCGATGTGATGCATTACAGCGATTATGGCTGGTATCGCGTGAATCAATTTATTGTGAACACTTATCACCTTTCGAAATGAAATTAAACGCTCCTGTACGCTTTCTCCTGAACGCTGTGCTTTACACAGCAATTGTGGTGGTATTGTACCTGCTGTATTCACCGCTGAACAATCACCCGAAAAACAAGACCGGATCCTCCACCCAATTCGTTTACCAACAATTCTAAATGTTACCGTTCAGCACATACGAGTTTTTCCTGGTCATGGGCGCATTCATCGGAGTGCTGCTGTTGTGCAGGCTATGGTTACAGGATTCGTCGTATAAATATGTACTTGCCGGGTTAAACCTGCTGTTCCTGCTGGTTTTCTTTCCGCAACCGCTGCATTTTTTTGCGCTTATCGTCTACTCCTACTTCTTTGTTTACCTGTTTTCCTCGGTGCTGAAACCAAAGCTGAAAATCTGGGGAATCATCATCCTGCTGCTGCCGATGTTGCTGGTGAAGTTCGACATTCAGCTTGCTTCGTACCCGTTTAAAGTCAACAACCTGCTGTCATTTGCGGGCTTATCGTATGCGAGTTTCCGCATTGTGGGGTATTACATGGACAAAGCGCCGGCGGAGAAAATGGCGAACCCGGTTACGTATTTCAATTTCCTTTCGTTCACGCCTACTTTGCTCATCGGTCCGATTGAACGCTACGGTCGTTTTCAAACGGCAGAATCGGCTGGTTTTTCGACATTGACAAGCGATCATTTCATCACAGGCTGGAATGCATTGCTGAAAGGGTTGGTGTTTAAATACATCTGTGCGGAAGTGGTTGACCGTTACTGGCTTGGTGGATTGGAAGGAACGGGATTTTCCGGGCTGAGTGATTATTACGCGTATTATTTCTACCTGTTTTTCGACTTTGCCGGTTATTCATTCATGGCATTGGGAATCGGTTATATGATGGGAATGACGGTTCCGGTGAACTTTACCAACCCGTTTTTGGCAGTCAACCCGCAGGATTTCTGGCGAAGGTTTCACATCAGTTTGGGCGACTGGCTGAAAGACTATTTTTTCACGCCGTTGTATATGTTCCTCACACGTAAAAAAAGCCTGAAAAAATACCCGATCACGCGACAAAATACCGCCTTACTGCTCACGTTTACGTTAATGGGCTGCTGGAACGGCTTTACATCGAATTTCATACTGAGTGGTTTGCTGTTCGGCTTGTATTCGTTGATACACAACACCTATGTAATTCAATGCAAGAAGAAAAACAGGGACGCCATTTTCGGGAATATGCATCCGAAAGCGGTTCGCTGGATCAGCATCATTATTACGTTTCACCTGACCGCCTTTGCGTTGTATGTCTTTAGCGGCCGATTTTAACTTCCTGGGATATGAAATACGACTTTAACCGACATTGTTTTTTGGAAGCAGACAAAGCGGCTGGGAAAGCTGCCGTAATCGGTAGTGACCAGACTGTGAGCTGGCAGGAAATGGCCGAGCAGGTGGAACATTTGACGCACTTATTCCGTGAATTGGCCATTCCGGAAGGACACCCGGTGATGATCTACGGCCACAAGGAAAGCGCTTTCCCTGTTGCGATGCTGGCTTGTTATCATGCAGGAATTACCTACATCCCGATTGATGTCGTTTACCCGATCGAACGCATTCGCAAAATTGCCGAAGCCACGGGTTCCCAGGTTTTGATCTGTGCAGGTGAAGAGCAACCGGATGTTGATTTTTCTGTCGTTATTGACAAGGACTTTAAACCGACCATTCACCGAACACCTGTTTTTCCGGAAGTCGAAACCGATCATTCGGCTGATCTGCTGCAATACATCATTTTCACATCGGGATCGACTGGAGAGCCAAAAGGCGTTCAAATCACCAAAAGCTCGATCCAAACTTTTGTCAATTGGGCCGCGGTTGATTTTGGTTTCTCGGAAAACGATGTGCTGATGAACCAGGCGCCGTTTTCATTCGACGTTTCCCTGTGCGATATCCTGAACGCTTTTGTACAGGGAGCAACGCTGGTTTTGAGCTCGGGCGAGCAGGTCAAAGACCAAGATGGATTTTTGAAGCGTTTGGCGGAAACCGGCTGCAGCGTATGGACTTCCACTCCTTCCTTTTTGTATTTGTTCCTGCGTCATGAGAACTTTCATGCGGGAAACCTGCCGGCGATCAACACCTTCCTGTTTATGGGGGAAGAACTGCCGAACCGAACCTGTGCATTGCTGAAACAACTTTTCCCGGAGGCGCGAATTCTGAACGCTTACGGTCCGACCGAAGCCACTATTGTGACAACACTGATCGAGATCACGGAAGAAATCATCCGCGATTATCCGCTGCTGCCAATCGGATATGCGATGCCGGGAAGCTCGCTGCTCATTGACCAACCCGATCCTGAAGCAAAAGAAGGCGAACTGATCATCGTTGGCGATCACGTATCGATCGGTTATTACAAACGACCGGAATTGAACGAAGAAAAATTCTTTCTCCACAACGGCCGGCGCGCTTTCAGGACAGGCGATCTGGCTTATTATGAAGGCGATTTGCTGTTTTGCCTGGGCAGAAACGACGACCAGGTGAAATTGCACGGTTACCGTATTGAATTGAACGAGATCAGCCATGTATTGTGTACGCACGAATTGGTGTCGGACGCAGTGAGCATTGCTTTAAAACGCGGAAACGAAGTAAAAAAGATCATCAGTTTTGCAATTCCGTCCGGTGAAAACCATCCGACCCGGGAGCAGCTTTCTGATTACCTGGCGGAACAACTTCCTTATTATATGGTGCCGGGCGATGTGGCGTTGGTGGAAGAGTTTCCGTACAACAGCAATCACAAGATTGATAAGAACCAGTTGACGGAACGGTATGTGAAGCGGCAGTTTCTCAACGCCTGATCCGGTTTTGAAATCACACGTAATATTGCAAATTTACGTTTCAAATAATCACACGTCATTTTGCAATATTACGTGGATTACTTTCTCTTAAAACTGCTGCCAATAGTGGTTTTCGGGACATTCATTTCAAAACCTAATATCACCCGTAATATTGCAATATTACGGGCCATTTCCGCCCACGTCATTTCGCAATATTACGTGGATTACTTTCTCTTAAAACTGCGGCCAACAGTGGTTTTCGGGACATTCATTTCAAAACCTAATACCACCCGTAATATTGCAATATTACGGGCCATCTCAGTCCTCGTCATTTCGCAATATTACGTGGGTTATTTTTCCCGTACTTCGCTTTCAACAAGGATTTTAAGACATTCATTTCAAAACCTAATATCACCCGTAATATTGCAATATTACGGGCCATTTCCGCCCACGTCATTTCGCAATATTACGTGGGAATTTTCCATCCCGTTAAAACGCAATTTTTCCACCACGCCATTCACCGTTTCGAGAGATTAATCGGTATATTTGTTCCACAAAAAATCACGGTATGCAACTGGTACTCAATCAACAGCAAATAGATCAGAAAATCAAGCGTTTGGCGCATGAGATCATCGAAAACACGTATGGTGAAACGTCGCTGTTTATTGGTGGAATTGTCGGTAACGGAGAACTATTCGCCGACCAGATTGCCGCGATCATTCGTCAGCATACAAAACTGGAACTGACTGTCTTCACGGTCGATCTGCACAAGGATTTTCCGCTCGACCACCCGATTTCCTGCTCGATTGATCCGGCCGTTTTAACTGGAAAAACCGTGATTTTGGTCGATGATGTGATCAACTCGGGTACCACCATGCAATATGGTTTGATGAAAATCCTGGAACAACCTGTCCGAAGCGTGAAGACCGTTGCGCTGGTGGACCGCTTGCACCGCCGTTACCCGATCAAATGCGATTTTGTGGGAATGACATTGACCACTACTTTGAAAGACCGTGTTGAAGTCATGCCGTCGAACGGTTCACTTGAAGCTTTCCTGGTATGAGTATTCAACGCGTCACCGAATCGGCCAGTCATTACGATAACCTGGAACAGCAATCCACCCGTTCCCTGCTCGAGGGAATAAACAAGGAAGATAAAAGCGTCCCTTTGGCTGTTGAAGCCGAAATTCCGCAAATCGAAAAGCTTGTCGACGCGTGTGTGGAACGCATGCAGGCAGGCGGACGTTTGTTCTATATCGGTGCAGGCACCAGTGGACGGTTAGGAATTGTAGACGCCAGTGAGTGTCCGCCAACGTTCGGCGTTCCGCAGGGCATGGTCATCGGTTTGATCGCCGGTGGAGATTCTGCTATTCGCAAAGCCGTTGAATTTGCCGAAGACAACCGCGAACAAGGCTGGAAAGATCTACAGGAACACCACATTTGTGAGAAGGACATCGTGGTTGGAATCGCCGCTTCCGGAACAACACCTTATGTATTGGGCGCCTTAGAGACCGCGAAATCCAATGGCATTCTCACGGGTGGAATTTCCTGCAACCCGGGATCACCTTTGAGCCAACTGGCCGATATTGCAATTACGCCTGTCGTGGGTCCTGAATTTGTGACGGGAAGCACACGCATGAAAAGCGGAACAGCCCAAAAGCTGGTGCTGAATATGCTTTCTACCGCCATTATGATTCGCCTGGGGCGCGTGCGCGGCAATCGTATGGTGGATATGCAATTGACCAACGATAAACTGGTTGATCGCGGAATACGAATGATCATGGATGCAACGGGCGCCGATGAAGTCACCAGTTCCAGGCTCTTGCAGGATCATGGTTCCGTGCGGGCAGCCGTAGATCATTTCAACGCGAATAAATGAGCCTTTCTTTTGAAAAAATTCCCTCCGGGGAATTGAATACCGTTTTGAATTATCTCCGTTCTGCCGCTCTTACGTTACAGAAAAAGGGGATTCCGCAATGGAAAGTCTGGTTAGATCCGCAACCGGCCAACATCGAATGGGTGGAAAAAGGAATCAACGAAGGCGAATACCACCTGGTTTTCCATGAACAATCACCTTGCGGTATTTTCCGGCTTTCCGAAACCGATGAAATATACTGGGGAAAACAGGAAACAATTGCGCGATATATTCACTCGTTGGTAATCGACGAACAATATGCCGGATTGGGACTCGGGAAACAAGTGATCAATTTGCTGATTCAACAGGCAAAAGCAGATGGCATTCCTTATCTGCGCCTGGATTGTATTTCTGCCAATAAAGCGCTGTGCAGCTATTATGAAGCGCAAGGTTTCAACAAGGTTGGAGAAAAGCAGATGCCACATTCACTGAATAATTTGTACGAGAAAGCGTTGGATTGATTTCCAGATTACACCTTACCTGTTTTATTCTCCACCCCCAAGTCCCGTAGGGACAAAATATCGTAGAAATATTTGTTGTTTTAGAAACCATTACCCCGTAGGGGTAAGACATTATCATGCATTTGTTCTACCCCTACGGGGTAGATTTTTCCTGATGATATATTCGTACTACCATATTGCATCCCTACGGGATGGACAATATGATTTGAAAAATGATACGCCACTTCCATCCTCCTTCTATAACTTGATATTACAATCTGTGACTTCAAGATTACCTTTATTCCGCTTAACCGATTTCGCTTGCGATTCGATTAGTTCGTTACCTTTGCCTCATGCGTTTTGATATACTTACCATATTGCCGGAATTGCTGGAAGGGCCTTTCTCCGCTTCCATGATGAAGCGCGCACAGGATCGTGATTTGCTGGAAGTTCATATCCACAACATCCGTGATTATTCGACCAATAAACACAAAAACGTAGACGATTATCAATACGGTGGCGGAGCAGGAATGGTGATGACGATTGAACCGATTTCCATCCTCATCGAGAAACTGAAAGCCGAGCGTCATTACGATGAGATCATTTACATGACCCCGGACGGCGAAGTGTTGGAACAAAAACACAGCAATACCTGGAGCCTGAAGGAAAACATCATGATCCTTTGCGGGCACTATAAAGGTGTGGATGAACGCATTCGCGAACACTATATTACCAAAGAATTGTCCATCGGATCGTATGTGCTGACAGGTGGCGAATTGGCTGCGGCCGTGCTGGTGGACAGCATTGCCCGCCTGATCCCGGGAGTGATGAACGATGAAACTTCGGCGCTGACTGACAGTTTCCAGGACAACCTGCTTTCTCCGCCTGTTTATACCCGCCCACCGGAATTTAACGGCTGGAAAGTACCTGAAGTCCTGCTCAGTGGTGATCCGCTCAAAATCGATGCGTGGCGTGAAGAGCAAGCCATTGAACGAACAAAAGCAAGAAGGCCTGATCTGTATCAGAAATTCAAACAGGAAAGCTAAACAATCAAAGGCGTATGAAACGGATCATTCCTATTTGTTGTTTTACGATACTTGCGGCTGCGTTCCTAACGTCCTGCAAAAAAGCGGAAATTGCCCCCTATTCCGAACCACAGGCCGAAGCTCCGGCTTTACCGGAAGTTCCTTACGATTATCTTTCGGTTGATTTCCCGGCAAGTTTCGACTCGCCTCCGCTGAATTTCATCAATTCCATTTCTCCCCAGAATCCGATTACGAACGAAGGCGCCACTTTGGGAAGAGTCTTGTTTTACGATAAAAACCTGTCGCTGAACAAACACGTTTCGTGCGCTTCCTGCCATTCGCAGCAACATGCCTTTTCAGATACCAAAGCCCTGAGCACAGGACTTTACGGCGAAAAGACCTCTCGCAACAGCATGAGCATTTTCAATACCCGCTTCTCGAATCGTTTCTTTTGGGACCTGCGTGCCCAGGGAGTCGAAAACCAGGTATTGATGCCCATTCAGAATCACGTGGAAATGGACATGACGCTCGACAGCCTCGTGAACCGCCTGGCCAATGTTGATTATTACCCGCCATTATTCCAGGATGCATTCGGATCGCCGGAAATTACCGCAGATAAAATCTCGAAAGCACTGGCACAATTCATTCAGTCGCTGGTGAGCTACAAATCGAAGTACGACAAGGGTTATGAGAACAATTTTGCCAATTTCACACAACTGGAACGCGATGGCATGGCGCTTTACAACAGCGGAACGATCAATTGCAATCATTGCCACACAACGGTCAATTTCTACACCAATCAATCACTCGTCAACGGCCTCGATGAAGTATATGCCGACCAGGGATTGGGTGCTCTGACCGGGAATGCGGAAGACAACGGCAAGTTCAAGGTTCCTTCCCTGCGCAACATTGCTGTTTCCGGGCCTTATATGCACGACGGGCGTTTCAAAACCCTGGAAGAAGTCGTGGAACATTACAACTCCGGTATCCGGGCACATCCGAACCTGGATGACCGCCTTGCCGCTGACGGAACAACCGGCGGTCCGCCAAAACGCTATCACATGACCGATTACCAGAAAAAATCGCTGGTCGCGTTCCTGAAAACCCTCACGGATTATGAATTTCTTTATGACAAGCGTTTTTCCGATCCATTTAAGCATTAATCAATTATGGAGCAAGCAATTGAAGCACTGAAAAACGGTAAAATCATTCTGTTTCCAACCGATACCATTTGGGGATTGGGCTGTGATGCCACGAATGAAGCAGCCTGTCAGCGGATCATGGAACTGAAACAACGTCCCGAAGAAAAGAGTTTTGTGTTGCTGGCCGACAGCTTCCAGATGATCGAAAAATACATTCCCGAATTCCCGGATGTTTGCTACGATTTGGTCGACCTGTCCGAAAGGCCGCTTACCATCATCTACCCGAATGCAAAAGGACTTGCTCCTTCGGTGCTGGCAGCTGACGGTTCCGTAGGAATCCGCCTGACCAAAGACCCGATTTGCCAGAAACTGATCCGCGCGATCCGCAAACCGATAGTCGCTACCTCAGCAAATATTTCCGGCGAACCGCATCCTGTGCGATTTTCAGAGATCAACCCTCTGATCAAAAATGGCGTCGATGCGATTGTCATGGAACGTTTGGAGGAAACCTGCGCGGTACCTTCCCAGATCATCAAGATCGGACTGGACAGCTCGGTACAGATCATTCGGAAATAATCGACCGGTATTCTAATAATATTCCCGGGGTTCCTGATTCATTGGCTCGGGAATCACATAACCGTTGACTTCCGTGTGCCGGATTTGTCCGCCAACATAACCGGTCTTGGCGGCAATGGAAAAAACAATGAATGACAAAAACAGGATGATCCACGCAAAAGCATTCGTAGTTTCCGGTTTTCTGACAGTCATGAACGTGCCCAGGATTGACACTGCACCGAGAATGATCATCACTACCAGCGTATAAAGGGCAATTTCTTCGTGCTGATCCAACATTTCCCTTGCAATTCCGGGGATGTTTTCCACCGCTTCTTCGGCTCCTTCGCCGGTCACGTAAGCTATAAGCCCGCTAAGGGCCGACACAAAGAACAAGACGTAAGACGATAATTTTGTGGTGGTACTTTTCGACCAAATTCCCAATGCCAGCACAATAGCGCCAAAAAGCACCCCGAAAATCGGCATGTGATTGATCAATAAATGTACGTGTACTTCCTTCATAAATGCATGTTATTCAAACAAAACTATCTGTCTTCATACGCTTTCCTGTTACAAGACGACATCGAAGTATTACATGTATCCCACTTCTTGTCCATTTGCCCGTTTTTTCGGGAAAGGCCGAAGCTACCGAACGAAAAAATGACTTACTCTTCGTATATTTGCACCCGTCAAATGAAGGACAATCTCACAATGCAGCAACAAAATTACGCTCACAGGCTTCAACATCCCGTGTTTAAAGTTATCTCAGGCATCATCACGGAACAGGGCCTGGAAGCTTATGTGATCGGTGGTTTTGTGCGCGACTTACTGCTGGAACGTCCGTCGAAAGACATTGACATCGTGGTGGTCGGGAACGGTATGGACCTGGCGAAAGCAGCTGCCGAAAAACTGCGCGTCAAAAAAGTTTCCTACTTCAAAAACTTCGGAACGGCGCAGTTCCTGTATAAAGACCTGGATGTGGAATTTGTAGGCGCCCGCAAAGAATCCTACCAGCGCGATTCCCGTAAACCGATCGTGGAAGACGGCACGCTGAGCGACGATCAGAAACGCCGCGATTTCACCATTAATGCGCTGGCGCTTGACCTGCGCGCCGAAACCTTCGGGAACATCATTGATCCGTTCGGCGGTTTGGAAGATCTCGAAAAAGGAATCCTGAGAACACCGCTGGAACCGGACCAGACCTATTCCGATGATCCGCTGCGCATGATGCGTGCCATCCGCTTTGCAACCCAACTCAATTTCCAGATCGAACGCAACAGCCTCGAAGCCATTCGTGCCAATGCCGCACGCCTGGAGATTATTTCCGCAGAGCGGATTATGGACGAGCTGAACAAGATCATCAAAACGCCGAAACCTTCTCGTGGATTTGAATTGCTCTTCTCCACCCGGTTGCTGCACCAGTTTTTCCCGGAAATGACGGCGCTTTACGGCATCGAAACAATCGACGGAAAAAGCCATAAGGACAATTTCTTTCATACGCTGGAAGTGCTGGACAACGTCTGTGAAAACTCGGACGATTTGTGGCTGCGCTGGGCTGCCATCCTGCACGATATTGCCAAGCCGCCTACCAAACGGTTCGACAATGAAATCGGCTGGACCTTTCACGGACACGAAGAACTGGGCGCTCGCATGGTACCGAGAATCTTCAAGCGTTTGCGACTTCCGCTCGACTACAAGATGAAATATGTGCAAAAGCTCGTTCGCCTTCACCTGCGGCCGATTGCTTTGGTAAAAGGTTCCGTAACCGATTCGGCCATACGGCGTTTGCTGTTCGAAGCCGGTGACGACATTGAGGATCTGATGACACTTTGCAATGCCGACATTACTTCCAAGAACGAATTCAAAGTGAAGAAGTACCGCAAGAACTTCGATATTGTTTCGCAGAAGCTGAAAGAAGTGGAAGAAAAAGACCGCGTGCGCAACTTCCAGCCGCCGGTTTCAGGCGAATTGATCATGGAAACGTTTAACCTGGAGCCTTGCAGCGAGATCGGTATGATCAAAAGCCGCATCAAGGAAGCGATCCTGGAAGGCGAAATTGCCAATGACCACGAAGCAGCCGTTGAATACATGTTTGCCGTCGCCAAAGAAATGGGATTAGAAAAACAGAACAACTGATTGCACGCATAAACTTGTTATTTTTGAATAAATTTTACCTTACATGGGAGCTTTGAAATTTCGCGTTTTATTGGATTCTGAGAAAGAACAGGAAACATTTCGCGATATACTTATTAACGACACCGACAACTTTGAAACGCTCTACCGTGCTATTTTGAACGCTTTCCGCTTTGAAGGACAGGAAATAGGTTCTTTTTACATGTCAAACGACGATTGGGACAAAGGCCACGAGATCGGTTTGATGGACATGCGTTATTCCGACGAAGACGAAAGTCTGCCAAGCGTGATGAAAGACGCTGTTCTGAAAGACTTTATGGAAGTTCCCGATCAAAAGATCATCCTGGTTTACGACTTCCTGCGCATGTGGATTTTCCTGATCGAATTGCTCGAACAAACCGAACAAACGGTCGACAAACCCGAAGTGGTACTTTCAATCGGCGTGGCGCCACCCGAAGATTCCAAAATGATCCCGGAAGACGACGATTTTATGGGTGAAGGCGAAGAAGATGAGTTATTCGGTGAGGATGACGAGTTTGACGATGGTTACGACGAAGAAGATTATTCGAATTACGACGAGTTTAACTATTAAATAAATTATCAATTATGAATTGAAAAATTATCAAGGAATCTCAGTAAAAGAAACGGTCTTGATAATTCATAATTGATCAATTTATAATTCATTAAAGAGATGAATCAAGAGAAGAAATTCGGTGACCCGATCGGTGTTGCCATCCAGGAATACGCCAGCAAACGCAAGCCCGATGACATCATCGTGACCTCTGACATTTGTGATGACGACATTATTCCGTTGGAAGTATTGTTCCGCAAGTACGATGAAATGCCGGAAATCGAGCAAACGGCACTCAACCGCGCTTCGGGGAAGGTACTCGACGTTGGGGCCGGGGCCGGGATTCATGCACTTCATTTGCAGGACCAAGGAATGGACGTTACCTGCATCGATATTTCGCAGGGAGCGGTTGATTACCTGAAGGCAAACGGACTGAAAGCACAGCGCATTAACTTCTTCTCTCTCAAGGATCAACAATTCGATACTATCCTGATGCTCATGAACGGCATAGGAATTGCAGGAAAGCTTTCCAATTTGGAAACGACATTAAAACATGCGAAGAGCCTTTTAAGGCCGGGCGGAAAAATCCTTTGCGATTCATCCGATATTCGTTATTTGTACGAAGACGAAGACGGCGCTCTCTGGATCGACCTGAATACGGAATACTACGGTAATTTCCGTTTCCAGATGAAATACAAAAAAGAAAAAGGTCCCTGGTTTGACTGGTTGTACGTCGATTTCGACTCCCTGTTCCAGGCTGCCAAAAACGTGGGCCTGAAAGCACAACGCGTCGTGGAAATCGACGATCATTATTTAGCAGAAATCACCTTAGGTTAAATGAAAACACTTTTTACCTTCCTCCTCTCGTTGTTTATCACCTGGTTCGGTTTCGGTCAGGAAGAAAAAACGCTGTTGTTCAGCATTAAAGGAAAAGACACGAAACCATCTTACCTGTTCGGTACCGTACACATGATTGCCGACACCGCTTATTATTTCCCGGCAAAACTGGACAAAACGCTCAGCAAGGCGGATCAGCTGGTCCTGGAAATTGACGAAAGCATTGCCGATCGTGCGAAAGCGCAGAAAATGCTGATGCTGGATTCGGGAAATGTATTCGATCAGTTCAGCAAAGAACAGGCGGATAGCATCATTCAATGGGGTTCTTCCCTGCTGGGCATGAAACCGGAAGCGTTTGAGAAAAACTTCAGCGGCATGAAGCCGTTCGTACTGATGCAAATCGGCGTGCAGGCAATGATGAACGCCCGTTCCAAATCGTACGAAATGGAGCTGATGTCGAAAGCCAATGCCAACAAACAACCGATCAAAGGCCTGGAAACGATGGAATCGCAGTTTGCCATTTTCGAGAACATGGAAGCGGCTGACGTTACCGAAATGATCATGGAAGGTATTCGTCACCCCGAAAAAGCCGCCGAAATGCAACGGGAACTGGTCAAACTGTACGTTGATAAAGACGTTGAAGGTTTGGCGAAACTCATCACCGAATCGGACGATATGGGCCAAAGCTCAGAAGAATTACTGTTTCAGCGCAACCGCAACTGGATTCCGCTGATGACCGATTTCATGAAAACCCATTCATGTTTTTTTGCCGTTGGAGCCGGCCATTTGGGCGGTGAACAGGGCGTTATTCAATTACTCAAAGATGCAGGTTACACCGTTACACCAATTGTCTACTAAGATTGCTTTTCTTGTCTTAACCGTTCTTTTTCTCGGAGCATGTAAAACGTATTCCGAGGATGACAAAGCTTCGTTTGACAATACCATTGAGCAATACATTGCCAAAAAGAAAGACTGGAAAATGACCAAATCTTCTTCCGGTATGTACATGGAAATATTGCAGGAAGGTACCGGCGACGAAGCCGTGATCTTTGGCAGCGAAGTGACCATCGCCTACAAAGGCCAGTTGCTCAACGGCAAAGTCTTCGACAACAAAACCGCGAAAGCTCCGCTCAAAAGCAACCTCAAAGGCTTGATCGCCGCCTTCCAGGAAGGATTATTGGGACAAAAAGCCGGTACAAAAATCCGGATGGTGGTTCCACCACATTTGGGGTATGCCGATAATGAACTGGAGGGAATTCCGGCAAATTCGGTGCTGGTCTTTGAGGTGGAGCTGATCGAGGTTTATTAAACGCTTAATTACTCTTTCCTTTTGCAATGTCCGCTGACGGCTCCACTATTGGTATGAGATAAATGGCGTCGAAAAGTTCTGAAGGTATTCCAATAGTGTAGCTATATCTTTTTTCATAGTAACGCCCCGCTCCAAAATCTTGAAAGCAGCTTTTTTTATTTAAGATTTTATTCAATTTTCCTGTAGCACTAGCTATAATAATCAACGTGTCATTCTTTGGTTGTAACAATTTATTCAAATCCCAGGGCAATGTTCTTTTAATAGGATATATTGGATGGACTACGATACTACGACCATCAGTCATATCAACCTCCAAAAGAGTTCCTTTAACATACTGTGAACCAATCACGAAATACTTGTCATGAAATTTACGATTCAACCGTCCTCCCATGTAAACCCATCTGCCATTGTCAGTTCCGGCCTTATTAACATGGCCATTTGCTGCTAACAACACGATTTGTTTTTTGGAAAAGTCCTTTAACGAGCAAACATTTTCGGCCATGCAGCTATCACGAAAATGATTATAATAAAAAGGTTGTTCCTTGGTTTGATTTTTATAGCCATCCGAGTAACTGATGTACTGTTGGATAATGGTAAATGGAAAATGAACCTCCAAGAATTTTGATCCAAGTAGTGAATCATGAGAATTGATGATTGTTGTTAATTCATCTATTGAGCGGTGAATTGTTCCGGCATAATTATGGTATTTTTTTTTACTATAATCCCAGCGAAAATTGTAATTCAAACTATCCGTAATCAATGTGATTTTTTCTTCCAACGATGGAATGCTTGCAATGAGGTTTTCCTTAAGAAATTTCAAAGCGCTAAGATGATTTGTCATATCTATTCCATAAAATGTAATGCGTTTATCATCTTTGAATCGATTTATCAAATGCATAAGTCCATCAGGAATGTTATAATTCAATTCTTCCAGAAGAGCTGTTGTATCTATTAATCCTTTCGCATAGTGTTCAATGGCAATTCCAGCATAGAATTGCATTTCAACAAATACATCCAGAGAATCAGTATGCTGAATCAAGTCTGCTATCAATTCTTCTCTGGCCAGATAATCGCTTTTACTTCCATGGCTTGCTTCGCCAAAAGCAATAATTTCGTAGTTTTTAAATACTGAGAAATCGGTTTCAGCAACACCGGTTTGACTGAACAAGCAGTTCACGCAGAAAATAAGAGGCAAAAAAAACAATGACTTCTTCAGCATAACGATCAAAAGTAAGTCAATTATACGACTCCTTTAAGGTTCTCTAAATCGTATACCTCATCGTAAAGCCGTACCAACTATTGATGGAAGTGGCTTTTTCACCGGCGATGGCAAAATTCTTTAAGGTCGGCCTGTAAGCAATGGCTATCGAGAATCCCTGCAGGGCTTTTCCGTTTTTCCACGGTCGGAAACTCAGTTCTACGGGAATTTGCAGTGTCAGTGAATGCGATTTCGGGGCATTGGAAAGTTCGGTGCGCTGGTAATCATTTTCAGTTGGTGAGCTCAACCCGACATTGGCTGATACAGAACTCCAGTCATATTGATAGGTGCTCAGCTGCGCATTGACCGAAAAACCGTAGGAAGCGGTAATTCCCAGATGTAACGCAAAACGGCGAGCCGGGTTTGTCTGAAAAAAATGGGAAATGCCAATCATAAAATCGTTGGCTTCGTAGGAGCGGCCCACTGTTCGCTGATGCGTGGAATCAACGGCATATTGTTGTCCCGTTTGGCTGGATGTCAGCGTGTCAATGGTAAACGTTTCCGATTTTGTCCAGCTTTGTTCAGTCCGGTAACCGACACCGCTTCCGAAAGTAAGCCCGAAAGACGACCGGATTTTTTTAGCGTCCAGCATGGCGTTCCTGTAAGAAACATGCACCGATCCCAGCACGTAGGATGTTACCGAAAAAAGAGTTCCCGAGTACATCTGATAACCGTTTTGCTGCGACGAATCGTCTGGCACTACAAAACCGGGCGTGTAGTTGTTCCAGGTTTCATCGCTCAATCCAACCGAATAAAAATCACCGAACCCGGTTTGAAGGGCCAGTTCTATGTTTCGGTTTTTGGGTCCTGTTTCCTGGGCGTTGATAGTTGATGAGAAGGTTGTTAGCAGCAATACCGCTGTAATGATCTTTGAATGAAGGGAATGCGACATGTTTCGATAGCTGATTAAATGGTAAGCTCAAATCTTGCTGTATTCTTGAACGCAAAGAATCCTTTTTTAGTGTTGATCCAGAAAATTGCGGGTCCGTTAAGCGAGCCAAAATCCGTACATCCTTAGGAGTCCGCAGAAAAGTAAAAACGATCACAAAACAATTCGTTGAAACCATTGTCAAAACCAAATCAAACCGCTACTTTTGGGTTCGATTTAAAAACGAATCTAATTCTCTCAAACATGAGTGTTCTGGTAAATAAAGACTCTAAAGTAATTGTACAAGGATTCACAGGAAGTGAAGGTACGTTCCATGCGGGACAAATGATCGAATACGGTACCAACGTGGTTGGTGGTGTGACTCCCGGAAAAGGAGGCTCTTCGCATTTGGACCGTCCGGTTTTCAATACAGTGGCCGATGCCGTTGCTAAAACAGGAGCTGATGTTTCCATTATTTTCGTTCCGCCTGCGTTTGCTGCAGATGCGATCATGGAAGCTGCGAACGCCGGAATCAAAGTGATCGTTTGCATCACGGAAGGTATTCCGGTAAACGATATGGTGAAAGCCAAAGAGTACATCAAAGGCTACAACACACGTTTGATCGGGCCTAACTGTCCGGGTATCATTACGGCTGGCGAAGCAAAAGTGGGAATCATGCCCGGATTCGTTTTCAAAAAAGGAAAAATCGGGATCGTTTCAAAATCAGGAACATTGACCTACGAAGCTGCAGACCAGGTTGCGAAAGCAGGTTTGGGAATCACTACGGCAATCGGTATCGGTGGTGACCCGATTATCGGAACAACCACCCGCGAAGCCGTTGAATTGCTGATGAACGATCCAGAAACAGAAGGAATCGTAATGATCGGCGAGATCGGTGGAAACCTGGAAGCTATTGCTGCACGCTGGATCAAAGAGCACGGAACAAAACCGGTTGTCGGATTCATCGCAGGAGAAACAGCACCTAAAGGCCGTACAATGGGCCACGCAGGAGCAATCGTTGGTGGCGACGATGATACCGCTGAAGCGAAAAAACGTATCATGCGCGAATGTGGTATCCATGTTGTGGATTCACCTGCTCAAATCGGCGCTAAAATGGCTGAAGTTATTGGAGTTACAGCTTAATAGGGCTACTGCATAAATTAAAAGTTCCCGGTTTGCTTTTGGCGGACCGGGATTTTTTTGTCTCACAGGCGAATAGTTCTATTATTGCCAGTCCCCGTAGGGACGCAATAGAATAACAGGATCATTTGAAATATGGGGTAAGGTTAGATTGGATGATATATATTATCGTATTACGTCCCTAAGCGGTTGCAAATGACCAGCAAGAACATGAAAACCAATTACTATACTATAAACCGCTATTAAGCCTGCGCAATGAGTCGTCTATCCTTACCTGTTAGAAATCCGCTGTTTTGATTTTTAAACCTGGGCTGATTCTCCTTACCTTTAAAAGAACCATTAAAGAAATCAGCATGGGAAAAATCTACTTTTTAAGTGCTTTTGCCATCGGCGCGGCATTGAACGTTGTGGCACAACCAACGCTCACCGCTGCAGGAATCACTCCAACAGCCGGTGAATCGTTTATTACCTACAACTGTCCTTACATGAATCCGGGAACAGATGGTGCGGGTGTAACGTTTGACCTCAGCGGTTTGGTGAAACTGGATACAACTTTCGTAAACTATGCGGGTGGCGATGTGACGTACCCCGGAAGCAATCTTTCGGTCGGTTATACAACCTATGAGCAAACGGATTATACGTACATGAATGCTTCAGCCAGCGGAGTTTCCTATGTAGGGATGTTCCTGAGCGATGTTGTTTCGATCCAGTACCAGGACGAAATGGAGCTGCATACTTTTCCACTGACTTATAACTATACGAATACCGATCAGTTCCATGCCACCTTTCCGGAATGGGAACGTTCCGGCGTCATCGGTACAACTGCCACTGCCTACGGAACACTGATTACACCGGAAGGTACGTTTACAGATGTGCTGCGCGTTCATTATGTGCAGAACTACACCGACTCGTCTTCGTTTGCGGAAATCGACTTTGTTTCTGATGTCTATCTCTGGTACAAGGAAGGTTTCCACCATCCACTGGCTTCTGTTGGTTATTACACAACAGCCCAGGGAGGAATCAGCCAGTATGCCACTTACCTGGAAACGGGAAGTTTGGGACTGACCGAAGAAGACAAATCCTCGCTTACGATTTACCCGAACCCGGTTGTTGAATCGGCAATTGTCGGGCTAAAACCGAATGAAGTGCTTAAAACACTGATATTGAACGACATGAACGGCCGCGCAATTGACTTCGCTTATACACTAGATACACAGGCGGCTTCGCTCGACCTCCGGAATTTGGCGCCGGGACTTTACCTCATTGAGTTGCAATATGCATCCGGGGAGACCGGAGTTGGTAAAATTCAGGTGAAATAAATACAGCAATCGTTTATTGAACCAGGAGTCCCGGTTTGCTTAGGTAAATCGGGATTTTTCACGCCATATTTCGTCCACGGGACATCTATGATAAAACAATTGAGCCACAAATGGCACAGATTTTTACAGATTTGTCTTAGCCTTTCACGACTTATATGATAAAACTTTATTCCGATTGCTTATTGATAATCACCTGGATGCGTTTTTCATCACCTACCAGCCAAACGGTATCGTAGGCTTCAAAAACCAGGTCGGATTCAGGGTTCAGAATGCGCTCACCGTTGCGCTCCACTCCTACTACCAGGCCGTGCGTGCGCTCGCGAATAGATGTATCACGGATACTTTTACCGATAAAGGTGGATTTTCCCCCGATGGTGAAATGGTGCAGTGAAATCTCGGTATGTATCCTTGGTTCGGCCGACGCTTTGTTGAGCGAAGACTCGATGAGCTTTTCAAATTTCCGGAGCTGCTCATCCGTTCCGATCACCGACAACACATCGTTCGGATAAAGTCGCTCATTCCGGTCGGGCACATTGATCACCAACCCGTTCCGACGGATAATGGCAATATTGATTCCAAAGGTTTCGCGCAGCTTGGATTCCATCAGGGTCATACCAATAAACGGCAACCCTGCGTGTAATTCCAGGATGGCCATGTGCGAATCCCAGGGTGTTTCAATCGCTGACTTGAGCTTGAGCAACTGTTCTTCGCGCTCACGCTGGTTGAGATTCGACAAAAAACGCAGCTCAATCCGGCTGTAAAACGCCTGGATCTTATTGCGGAATAACAGCAGGAAAAGGCTCGTGATCAGCACACCGATGAGTGCCACCCAGGCGGAATACATTGTCTGGAACAAAAAACCCATGTAAAACAGCGCCAATACAATACGCGAGATCATCAAGGCCATCAATGGCCCCCGCTGCGAAGGTTTCTGCCACAGCTTGGCAAACTCCGCCTGGTTTTTGGTACGGAAGGCAAGCGCCCAAAGAAACGGCGCCAGCAAGATAAGCGTTAACAAAGTCGTGATAATGCCCCGCCACTCGTTATCCGGCATGATTGGATACAGGTACTTGGTGGTCACCAGGATAATGGTGATGATCACCACCGAAAAGATTACGCTGTTGGTGAAATAAAACCGCAGGATCTTTTTCCAGTCGCTGGCTTCATTGACTTTCAACGCACCGAGACTGTAGCTGTTGAGCTTGTCCATCCATTTTTTGGGAAGTCGCTTTTCCAGGAACTTATAAAACGGTTCCGAAAGCCGGATCATGAAAGGCGTTGTAAACGTGGTAATTACCGAAACAGCCACGGCAATCGGGTACAGGAAATCGCTGGTTACATCGAGTGTAAGTCCAAGCGTGGCGATGATGAATGAGAATTCCCCGATTTGCGAAAGGCTCATCCCGGATTGAACGGCTACTTTAAGCGGTTGCCCGGAAACGAGCGCCCCAAGCGTCACAAAGAATGGTTTTCCAAACAACAGTACCAGCGTTGCCAACCCGATTGGCAGTGCATGTGTCAGCAGCATTTTCGGATCGATCAGCATTCCAACAGACACAAAGAAAATAGCTCCAAACAGGCTTTGCAAGGGTTTCAGCACGTGTTCGATCTTTTCGGCCTTGGTGGTTTCGGCGAGGATGGAACCCATGATGAAAGCGCCCAGCGCCGGTGAAAAACCGGCCATCGTTGCCAATACAACCATCAGGAAACACAGTGCCAGCGACACGATCAGCAGGGTTTCTTCGCTCAGTAAACGCCTCAACCGCTTCAGCAACGACGGCAAAATATAAATCCCGGAAAGGAACCAAAGAATCAGGAAAAACAACAGCTTCAGCACTGAAACGATCATTTCCATTCCCTCGAATTCACGACTGATGGAAACGGTGGAAAGGATCACCATCAGCACAACGGCCACAATGTCTTCCACCACCAGAACGCCCATGACAATCCCGGAAAATTTCTGGCTTTTCACACCCAGCTCGTCAAACGCCCTGATGATAATCGTGGTGGAAGCAATGGCCAGGATTCCACCTAAAAACAGGCAGTCCATATTTGCCCAGCCAAGAAACAACTTCCCGATAAAAAAGCCTACCAGCATGGTCATCCCTACTCCCATAAGTGCCGTAATCACCGCTACACCCCCCACTTTCAACAGTTTTTTGAAACTAAACTCTAGTCCCAGTCCGAACAGCAGGAACAACACTCCAATTTCCGCCCAGATCTTAACGCTATCGATTTCTACAACCGATGGAAAAACATTGAAGTTGGGCCCCACGAAAAATCCCGCGATGATATACCCAAGCACAACAGGCTGTCTCAACCATTTAAAGATCAGCGATATGACGGCTGCCGCAATGAGGACAAGCGCGAGGTCGTAAATAAGAGGAGGCAAATGTTGCATGGTATGGCCTTATGATGTCATCTGAACATTTCGCTCCTAAAATAAGGAATTTTCAAGGTCTTGCGGCGTGAAACGAATGGTCTTTGCCGTTTTAACTTATAATAGGAATTGCAATCCGCCCATTTTCTTTGTGATAAAAAATAGTTTTTGCCTATTTTCACTCTATGAAACAAACCAAAGATCCGGGCTTAGGCACCACGTTCAACAAATCGGTCAAACGCATGCTGAACGAAGACGGTGGCTTCAACATCAAACGTATCGGAACAGTCAGCACATTTCGCGATTTCTACAAATACCTGATCGACCTGCCTACGTTTAAGTTCATGGCTTTTATCTTTCTTTTCTTCATCGGGATGAACCTCATCTTTGCGCTGGGTTATGTGGCAATCGGTGTCGACCAGCTTAGCGGTGTTCCACCGAAGCAACCAGCCCTGGTCAGCGCGTTTTATTTCAGCACTCAAACCTTTACCACCGTCGGCTATGGCGCCATTGCTCCCAAAGGAAACGGGGCATCGCTCCTGGCATCATTTGAAGCGTTCTTCGGATTAATCAGCTTTTCCATCGCAACGGGTTTGATTTACGGGCGCTTTTCGCGCCCATCGGCCAAAATCGCTTTTTCGCACAACGTCATCATTACACCGCACGAAGACAAACGGGCAATGATGTTCAAGATGGTGAACAAACGCAACAGCGTGCTGCTCAACTGCAAAGTCAATATCACGTTATCCATTGCGCACCGCGACCGCAAGGACGGACACATGGTGCGCCAGTATTACAACATTCCGTTGGAAACGGATTTTGTGCGCTACTTCCCGCTCACCTGGACACTGGTACATATCATCGACGAGCAATCGCCGCTGCACAACCTCGACATTGAACAGTTGCAAAGCCGCACTTCCGAATTGCTGATCCTGGTGGAAGCCTTCGATGAAACGTACTCGCAAATGGTATTGCAAAAACATTCGTACGCCGATCATCAATGGGTGGAAAATGTGAAGTTCAAACGGAATTTCCATGCCAACGAAAGCGGCCAGATCGTTCTCAATATTCATGAGTTAAGTGAATTGGAAGAATTGTGAAAATCGCTTAAACACTAACTTTTAAACCAAAACACATCACTTTATTGGTTATTTTTGAACCATGTCAGAACAACTTCGACTTGCGGTAACCTATCCGGTAATGGAACACTTTTACACCTTGCAGGGTGAAGGACGATATTCCGGTACGGCAGCTTATTTCATTCGTCTTGGCGGTTGTGACGTAGGATGCGTTTGGTGCGACGTAAAAGAATCGTGGGACGCCGATGCACATCCGCGCATGAGCGTGGAAGCCATGGTAAAGGAAGCCTCTGCACACCCGGGGAATCTTGTTGTGATTACCGGCGGCGAGCCCGCTATGTACGATCTGACGCCTTTGGTGGAAGAACTCAAAGCGGCCGGAAAATACGTGGCTATTGAAACATCGGGAGCACATCCGCTCACGGGCAATGTTGACTGGTATACGTTTTCCCCGAAAAAATTCAAGGAACCTGTTGCCGAAGCCTATCAGAAAGCGTCTGAATTGAAGGTGGTGATTTACCATAAATCGGATTTTGCCTGGGCTGAAGAACACGCACGTAACGTTTCCAAAGACTGCCGTTTGTACTTACAGCCGGAATGGTCAAAACAGGAACGATTATTGCCTGCATTGATCGAATACGTAAAACAGCACCCGAAATGGACCGTTTCGCTGCAAACGCATAAATACTTACAAATACCTTAAACGCATGAGAATTATCGGAATTCTGCTTTTTGTCTTCACCTTCGTTTCGTGCACTACAGCACAGAAAGGCTATTCCACTACCAATAAAAAAGCCATCACGCTTTTTGAAGAAGGTAAAAAAGCGCCTGAGGTTACACGCGATCCGCTAACCGGCCGGCCGAACTACAAAGAAGGCATCCGTTTAATGGACAAGGCTTTGGAGAAAGACCCGAATTTCTGGGAGGCACACGTGGTTGCCGGTGAATTTGCCGAATATGCCAACCTTCCCGAAATTGCTATTGATCATTACCTGAAAGCATTGGCGATTAACCCGGAACACAGTCCTTCCGGAAGTACGTATTATTATTTAGGGAACCTGTACTTCACCGTTGGAAAATACGATGATTGCATCAAGGCCCTGGAGATGTACAACAAGAACCCGCGCGCCAATCCTGAAATGGTAGCTGATGCCAATGAAATCATCGCTTCGGCTGAATTTGCCCGTGAAGCGGTGAAAAACCCGACGAAATTCGAACCAATCAACCTCGGTCCGGGTGTGAATACGGCCGATCCTGAATACTTCCCGACTATTACCGTTGACGGAAAAACGATCCTTTTCACCCGTTTGATCAACGACAGCCGGGTTGGCGGTCCACTTCCCAAGCAGGAAGATTTTTATGTTTCCAACCTGAGCGACAAAAATACCTGGCAAACTGCCGTTCCGATGCCAACGAACATCAACACCGTTCGCAATGAAGGTGCACCAACCATTTCAGCCGACGGACGAAGCCTGATCTTTGTGGCTTGTTCTATGGGCGATGTTTTGGATTACGGCGACGACCGTACGGGCCGTGGAAGCTGCGACCTGTTCATCACCAAACGTTTGGGAAGCAAATGGAGCAATCCTGAAAACCTTCCGGGAAAGATCAACAGTGGCAGCTGGGAATCACAGCCTTCGCTTGCAGCCGACGGAAAAACCCTGTATTTCGTGAAACGCGTGAGTTCGCGCGGTATGACACAGGATGCTGATATCTTCATGTCGACCTTGCAGGATGACGGAACCTGGGGCATGCCGGTCCGTCTTTCCAACAACATCAATACACCTATGATGGAAGAATCCGTACTGATCCATCCTGACGGAAAAACCTTGTATTTCTCTTCGCGCGGCCACCAGGGAATGGGCGGTTTGGACATTTATGTTTCACGCATGGATGCTTCCGGAAACTGGGGCAAAGCCGAAAACTTAGGTTACCCGATCAATACGCGTTACGACGAAAACTCATTGATGGTAAGCTCCGACGGTGAAATCGCGTTCTTCGCTTCCGATCGTGAAGGCGGATACGGTGACCTCGATATTTATTACTTCGAAATGCCGGAAAACCTGCGTCCGACCAAGACCTTGTACTTCGACGGGCTGGTGTACAACATCGATACCAAACGCCCGGTACCGGGTAAATTCTCGCTGATCGACCTGAAAACAGGCCAGGAAGTGATTCGTTCGGAAGCAGATGGTATCACGGGAGCGTTTACCGTTTCGTTGCCGGTCGACCGCGAATACGCACTGAGTGTGAGCTATCCGGGCTACAATGATTTTTCGGCGCACTTTAACATGACCATTCCTGACGAACAGGAAGTCGTTCACATGGACGTGCCGATGGTACCGCTTACCAGTACCGAGCCTGTTGCACTGCGCAATGTATTCTTTGACCTGGCGAGCGCGAACCTTCGTCCGGAATCTTCTGTGGAGTTAAACAAACTACGCGACTTCCTCAAAGTTAATCCGACACTGAAAATCGAGTTGGGCGGACACACGGATACACGCGGTGACGCAGCCGAAAACCAGGTGCTTTCCCAAAATCGTGCGAAAGCGGTTTACGATTACCTGGTTAAACAAGGTATTGATGCCAAGCGCATGACTTATAAAGGTTACGGTGAAACCAAAACGATCATTTCCGATGAGCAGATCGCGAAAATGGCAACCGAAAAGGAAAAAGAAAAAGCACACCAGGAAAACCGTCGTACCGAATACCGTATAATCAAGTAATATGCACTTTCTACGCCTCATACGCCCGGTAAACCTGTTAGTGATTGCGATCACGATGTATGCGGTACGCGTATTCTTTTTGCCTTATATGCATGAGCCTTGCTCGTGCCTTGGGTGGAATTCGGAACCATTTGATTTTTTCCTGCTGGTATTTTCAACCGTGATCATTGCCGCAGGCGGAAACATTATCAACGATTATTTCGATGTAAAGGCCGACCGGATCAACAAACCCGAAAAGCTGATCATCACGAAACACATCAAGCCGCGCTGGGCGATTGTGACGCACTGGCTGTTCAATTTCACGGCATTTGCCATTGCCTGTTACCTGAGCTGGCGCCACGAAACGTTCTGGTACGTCTTCATCCACTTGCTGAGTATCAACGGTCTGTGGTTTTATTCGATGTACTTCAAACGAAAATTCCTGATCGGGAATGTCATCATCTCGGTATTAACGGGATTGGTGCCGATCCTGTGCGGAATTTATTTCCTGGACATCACCGCTCCGTATGACAGCGATAACCTTGCGCTGTATTGGACCACCACCGACGGAAGCTGGATCACCGACCTCAACCTGAAAATCTTCTTCGTGTTGTTCTTCGCCATTTTTGCGGCATCGCTGAACCTGGTGCGCGAGATTGTCAAAGACATGGAAGATGTTCCCGGCGATTTGGTATTACGGGCAAAAACGCTTCCTATCGTCCTGGGACCGCAAAAAACCAAGTGGATCGCCATCGTGCTGATTGTGGCAATGCTGGTGCTGCCAACGCCATTTATCTGGGAAGCGTACGCCATTTACGGAAAAGCATTTGTAATTGCCATGGCCCCTGCCCTGCTGGTAATCATCGGTTTGCTGACAGTCGTGCTTCAATTGTGGAAAGCGACCGAAAAACATCAGCTTAAACGTGCCGACCTCGTACTGAAACTGGTCATGTTCATTGGTTGCTGCATGCCTTTTTACTGGTATTTCTTATGACGAAATGGGTTTTAGGATCGGGATCGCCCCGAAGAAAAGAATTGCTGGCAGGCATTGGTGTTGAATTTACGGTTCGCACCAAAGACACCGAAGAGGTTTACCCTGAAAACCTCGCTCCGCAGGAAGTACCGTTGTTCCTGGCCGAACTGAAATCCAAAGCGCTTCTCCCCGACCTGGCCGAAAATGAAACCGTAATTTGTGCCGATACCGTTGTGATTCTCAATAATGAAATCATCGGGAAGCCGGTTGACCGAAACGATGCTGTTTCAATGCTGAAAAGACTTTCGGGACAAACTCACGAAGTGGTAACCGGTGTTTTTATCGGGAATGCACATAAACAGTTGTTGCAAGCCGATTCCACGATGGTAACGTTCACTTCGCTGACGGATGACGAAATCGCTGATTATGTAGACAACTATAAGCCATTTGACAAAGCCGGTTCTTACGGCGTGCAGGAATGGCTGGGTTATGTAGCGGTAGAAAAACTCGTCGGCTCGTACACGAACGTGATGGGATTGCCCACGCATGTTGTCTATAAAATGATCGCTCACTGGTAATCCTTGAACAAGGACCGAAAGAAGTTTCGGACAGAAGCGTATTCCATTGAGTACACCTGGTTAACAATCAGACACCCCCGGTTTCATTTTGCGGAAAACCGAAATCAATTTACCGTGTTTATACGGTTGCACAAACAATTATTTGATTTTAGTTTTGCTCCATCAAACTGAAAATCAAGAAGTAACTCCGGGTACTGCAGGCCTGATTTTGCTGAAATTTTCCGTTTGATATAACCAATTACTATTCATTAATTCAATTATCATGCAAAGTAAAATTACTTTCAGCTCGAGTATTTCTATGCTCGACGATGAGTTCTGGGGCGATGATGAGCGCAGAACGGTCAACAATTCAGGCGTTTTTATCTTAGACAACACACGAAGGACCAATTCGATGTTCTTTGTGGGGAAATGCGGCGGTGAAATGCGCATAGAGCTGTCGGTGGAAGTACGCCAACAGGACAGCGGTGCCATTACCGTGTCGGGAAGGGCCTTGTTGTTTGAGGGAACTTCCGAGGAAACAAACGACCTCGACGGCCAGCGTTCATTCAATCAGACGATTGCTGCCAATACCACGGATACGATCAGTTTCCGGGTCAACAACACAGATGAAGGCGGCGATTTTGCAGACATCGTGCTGCGTTTTACGAACCAGCGATTAAATGATGCCGATTGCACCAACAACATCAAAGCAAAAGCGCAGGCGCTGGGAAGTGCATTTACCGGAGCGGCTATTTCCGACATCAATGCTCCGCTTACTGTTACCGGCGGTAAAAAAGTCGATTTCCAAAACTGCGATATTTATTGTTCTCCTTCGACCGGGACACATGAAGTTCATGGGGATATTCGCAGAAAATACGACAGCAAAGGCGGACCGAACAGTGATTTGAAATTGCCGGAAACCGACGAAACCACTACACCGGACGGCAGAGGAAAATTCAACCATTTTTCTGGTAACGGAAGCATTTACTGGCACCCGAATACCGGTCCGATGGAAGTACGCGGCGGAATTCGCCACAGCTGGGCAACCCAGGGCTGGGAACGCAGTTTGTACGGTTATCCTACAAGTGATGAAATGCACATCAATTCGTCACCGAACCAATGGTTCAGCGATTTCCAGAACGGGGTGATCTTTTGGGAAAACAATGCCGAAAAACAACCGAAAACGGCCTCTCTAAGCCCGGCACAGCTTCGAAACGCCGTCAAAAAGTTGTTCCGCGAGAAAGCGAACGACCCGAAGCTGACCATTGACAGCGTAGCGATTGTTTCGGTAAGCAATACACGCTACGATTTTATGCGCAGCAAGAACCGTACGATCACATTTGAAATCAAAGGTGAATACCAGCTCGACTGGCTTCCTGATCCGGATTATACCATTACGCTGCAGCTGGCTTTTGAGGCCAACCCGGTACCAAATGCCAACCTGGCGACCAAAATTTTCGTCAGCCTCATCAGCGGCAATGTGTATACGTACAATTTTGCCGGCATCGGAACAGGTGAACTTGCCAACCAGCTGGCGGCGAAATTAAACGAGGTTTTCAGCTCTCCTATCGATTTAACGGCGGATCAAAACATTCCGGCAGAGGCTGGCTTGCTCAGTTTCAAAGTGATGCAAACCGGTGAACTGAAGTTTTTCTTCCGTCCGGACATCGCAGGAACTTTCGCTGCTTTATCGGTTCAAAGCTTCCTCAACGAAATGGCTTCATGATTGTCCATGACAAGTGACCAAAACAAAAAACGGGGGCCCCAAATCCCCCGTTTCGTTTTTGTCAAATTTCTTATTGCTTCACAAACTGGCTCACTCTCGTGCCTTCACTTCCTGAAGCGGTGATATAATACAACCCTTTGCTTAAATCTGCCACCTGCAGATCCGCTCCGAGGTAATTTCCGTCGGTTTGTACCGTTGTTTCTTTCAGGATACGCCCGTTGGCATCACGAAGTGTAATCGTGACTTCTTTCCCCAATCGACCGTTGAATTCCACGTGTACCTCGTCGGTAGCAGGATTCGGGAACAATTGCAGTGATTCGTCCGGCATGCCTTTGTCTTCGGTATTCAGTGCGTAACCAACCGAGAAATCGTAACGGTGGTACTTACCGAAATCCGTATCAAACGATTCGATGATTCCTGCACCTACATAACGCAAACGGAACTGGCCGCTTGTTTCACCCTCAACCTGTGATGAATACCAGAAACCGATACCATCGTGATCGGAATCTTCCAGGATAATAGAATAACAGCCCGGTGCCAGGTCAAAGGTATCGCGGTATTCGGTCGTGTTGGCCAAAGTCGTGCGCTCGAAGACAGTCGTACCGTTTCCGTCGACCAGTTTCCATTGATTTTCAACGGCTTTGTTGTTTGTTTTGAAGTACACAAAGAACGGTCCGTTGATCATTTCGGGTGCCTGGTAAGCGGTTTTGAATACGTTGTTGTGCTCGTATTCATCCAGGTTCGGCGTGTGTTCAATATCATAAACCTGTGCATGGAAACCATCGCTGATGTTCGCTCCAAACCACCAGTTTTGGTCCGTTACCGGAATCTCTACTACTTCTTTTTCGAGGAAAGCAAGGTTTCCGTTCCATTCGTATTCGAGCCAGTTACCATAAGTCACCCAGCAACGGATCTTGCAATTGGTCAACGGTTGCTCACCCGTATTTTGGATGATCACACGCGGATTCGAACAGGTCGGGTTCCACTTGCTGTAGTACTCCCATTTATTCGGGTTCAATACATCGATAATTGCTGCATCATGCTGGAAATTCGGAGCTGAATATGAAACCAGGTCGAGCGCCATGACGTAATTACCATTTCCTTGCGCCTGGTCGTTTACAGGGATGTTTTCGATGTCGTAATCCACCTCGATGGTATCTCCCGGCGTAACATACGGTGTAATTTCATGGTGGTAGTCTTTTACCATATCACCCGGACACCAGCCTTCGCGTGCATACGGCCAGGTTCCGCCCTGTCCTGTATTCGGATTGGCCCCGCAATCGCTTTCTTCCCAGATATCCCAGGTAAAGCGCGGAACACCATCGATAAAGATTTGGTGATCTTTCGGATCCCATTCGCAGCAGTTAACACTTCCGTTGTGGCCGTGTCCTGTAAAACGCGTTCGGATCTTAAACATTTCGGAAGTGTCTGACAACGCAACCTCCTGGGCAGAAAGTACATTATCGTTATCCAGGTCGCTGTACTGGTAGCTGCGGAAATTCGACCAAATCGGTTCCACATTGTCCACATCGCGCGGTGGCGTTCCCTCGATGAACGCAAAGCGCAAATCAATCAATTCCTGTGTATTATGCGCCGCCAGGTCAACCATTCCGTGGAGGTATTTCTGGTAATCGGTTACATCGTAAATCCAGGTAAATCCTTGCGGCCCCAGATCAAAACCGATTCCGTAAGGCGTAATGTAACGGCCGATTTCCACATCGTGAACGATTTCGAACGGCGCATTGTAATAATGGATCGTTTCGTTGGTGATCGTTGTAGCCAGTGTATTTGCCGAAGAACCGGCTGTTGAACCGTCAGTCGCCAACGTATCGGTTGTTGCCTTATCGTAGATCAACGCATTGTTAAGAACGTAAAAGCTGTTGTCGAGCGGTGTGTATTCAAACAAGACTTTCGGTTGCGGAAATTGTGTTTCCAACACAGAGTCGGTCGTTGCAGCCGCGTACGTTCCCTGCACAAACGAAACAGCAGGACGATCGCCACCCGATACTTTTCCGGCTACCGGGTAAGCATCCCACTGCACCATGTTTGACTGAGAGCACATTCCAAGGCGGTTATTGCCTGATTTGTCGACCAAAGCCAACGTATTGTCAAAATCGTAATACACTTCCAACGCACTGAAATTCGGGTGCGAGGCATCGATTTTTTTGTCTTTCCAGGCAGCAATCGTGGCAGCATCCAAAGCGGTCGTCCAAACAGTAAACTCGTCCAGGTCTCCGCTATACTGATAACCCTGGTCCCAGTTGGAACCCAGGAAGAACTTCGCCACTTTCCCAATAGGACGCGTGAGCCCTGTTCCTGAATGCCACTGAACACCATCTTTGTAAATGAACATTTCACCGGTGCTTGTTTTCTTGACAAACGTCCAGTGGTGCCAGTTGTTATCGATGTCTGCCGCAGTTGTCACTTTGTTGATACGATCATAACCGCTTCCGGAACCGGCATCAAAATAAATCGAGTTGTCGGACCACGGAAAGTGGATGTTCAGAATGCGGTTGTTCAATGAATCGACTGCTTCCAGAACAGAAGTATTTGTTCCGAAACTGGCATTTCCTTTTGCCCAGAAAGCGATGGTCATATCACCGCCAAGGTCAACATTACTCAGGTTTACTTCTGCGTAATTGGAGGTTGTAGTGCGGAAAACGCCGTTGCGGCCGTCATAATCCAACGTTGAAGCCGGAATTCCGCTGGTTTGCATATTTACCTGGACCATCGAACCTGCCGTGTTTGCATCGGTATAACTTAATTCAACAATGATGTTGGAAGTTCCGTCCCACGCGAAAGGCGTTCCGAAATCTACCTGGTAACCACCGGCAGTAATTCCCGACCATTGATTGTTGAAGACAGTCGTAAATCCTGAAGTTTCCCAGGCTGTATGCGCCGCGTTGTTTGTGGCTTTAATGCGAATGGAAACGTTTTGCAGGTTGGAAACAGGATTTTGGAACGTGAATTCCATTCCCTGCAAATCGCCTGTTACGGCTCCTGATGCCAATAAATCGGCCGCAGAAACAAGCCATTGCATGGTATGGCCGTTGGAACCGGTATTTACAATTGCCATCGGACTTGCAGCTGCTCCCGCAATCGTATGACTGGAAGGAGAAGCAGGTAATCGTTCTTGTACATTTTTCCAAACCTGGTCGTAAGTCGGGGTAAGATTGTACGAACTTGTGGCTGGAGAAAGCGTATTGATCTTATAGCGCATTCCGTCTACGCGTACCGAGTCCATTACGCCTGTGTGGTCGAAAATGCGTGTGTAAGTCAGGTAATCCCACTCGCCACAATTGTATTGGTCCCAGGTTGTTAGCGGGCTGCATTTCAATTTGTAGTACATCAGTACTTTTTCAAAACGTTTGGTATCCAGTGAAGCCGGGAACTGGAAATTGGCCCGCCGGGTTTCTATTGTATCAAAAGTGAAGGTTTGTACCCAGGTGGTATCCTGGGCTGTGGCTAGTTGCAGTGTCAGGAACGACACGAGAGTCAGTAAGAATAACTTCATTGGAATAACGTTTTAGCTTGTCCAAATATACGATACTTCCACGGGCGAAAGCTGTTCTTTTTTAGCTAAAAATTTGATCATTCTTGGGATCGAACACCTTATTAAATGAAATTCGGTCGTCGCAAAGCGACCATCGTTCGCAGTTTTCGGTAGAATAGCCTGTGAGGTGGTTTCACAACAAAAAACGGCACACATTCTACGTTCTTTTGGGAAACAAAAAACATCGCTGAATATGAAAAAAGTTATTTTACTGAGCACCGTCGTGCTGTTGTTGACTTCCGTTTTTACTGCCTGCAAAAAGGGCGAAAACGATCCCTTCCTTTCCCTCAGAAGCCGCAAGGCACGCATTTCGGGTGAATGGACGTTGAATTATGCCGAATACCTGCATGTAAACACACTTGCCAATGTCACTTCCACTGAAATAATCAGCTTCTATGACCAAACAGAAGTTACAACCAATTCTACGGAGGTATCGGGAGTGATGGCCAATCATGAAGTTGTTTCTGCTTCCTGCACTGTGAAGCTGACCATTGAAAAAGACGGGACCTATACGCAGGTGAAAACCAAAAACGACGAAGTTACCACAACAAAAGGAACCTGGATTTTCCTGAAAAAGAACAGTGAAAATGACCTGAAAAACAAGGAAGCCATCCTGTTAACGGAATCCAGCGTTACCAGTGCAGGCAGCACAACTACCAACACGGGGATTGCAGGGCAGGTTTATACAATCGATAAGCTTAAGAACAAAGAAATGGTGTGGAAACTGGATTCGGAAACGACAGCTACCAGCACTTCTGAACTCTATGAAGGGACATTTGAGTTTTCGCAAGACTAAATCACACTAATTTCACCACAAAGGCACAAAGAAAAATTATAAATTATGAATTGAAAAATTATCAAGGGAACCGATTTATAATTGATAATTCTTCAATTCATAATTTTAGAAAAACGTCTATAAGCTTTGTGCCTTTGTGGTGAAAATTACCGGACTTCCCAGATTGGTAACCGGTTGGCCGTTGTTTTCTCGTAATAAACGCTTCGTTTGTAAATAAAGAAAAGCTGATCCCAGGCATTGTTGGCGAAAGCAGGGTCAGCGGCTTTTTTGGCCTTAAATTCCTGTGCCAGCTGCGGATCGTTTTCCAGTATTTCAGCTGCCTTTTCTTCAAAAACATACGCCGAGAAGTATTCTTTCTGCTGCAGGTAGCTGTCGAAGAAATTCCAGGCGAAGTAACTGTCTTCGGCAGCGGGTTCCAATACTGAAACAATGAAATACGACTTTGGCTGGTCGGTTGAAATCATTACGGTTCCGGCAGGAATCAATACCTGGTTTAGTTCTTTTTCAATCACGATTCCCGAATGCAGGAAATGCCCTTCGTAGGGCTGTTTGGGCGAATCGTATTTCAGCACTTTATTGGTGGTTACTGAAATAAGTGAATCCTTCAAAACAGTTGACATCAGTACGTCGTTGGCTTTCAGCCGGGCGATGACTTCGGTATTCGCTCCGCCAACAAAATAGGCTTTCGGAATGACAACGGCATCGGTGGATCGATACGTTTGAAAGTGGGGCACTTTCTTCGTGTATGGCTGTTCCCGGTCGTAAAACAAGCGCTCCAAACCGGTAACGGGACTGGTTTTGTAAATGGCTTTGTATCCCTTAAACAAAATGGAATCTGCTTTATCCGTAAGCTTGTAATTGTAAGTAAAAACTTCTTGCTCCCGGCTCCAATCGATTGCTTTTTTGCGCGCTAATTCGATATCCGGAGCACATTCCTTACTCCAGTTGATCAGCTCTTCCAGGAATTGTAACGTGGCTTCCACTCTTTGCGGAAACGGTTTCAGCATGTGTGTCTCGACTGTAAAGCTGATCGCATGGAACAACGAAGCGTAGCCCATGGCATAACGTGGCAAGTCGTTAAACGCAATGATTCCTTTATCCGGAATGTCTTCCTGTAATTCCACGTACGGGAACAAATCGGTCTTGCGTTTTTTGAGTCTCGAAGTCAAGGCGGGAATGCACTTTTCATACGTGAGCGCTCCCAGGGAAGGCGCCATCCGTTCTTTCATGGAGGAAATGTACGTCAGCGTATACTGGTAATCCGCTCCATTGCTGACATGCGTATCTACGAAGACATCCGGGTCAAGCGCATGATAAATCGTAGCAAATGTGAATGCGTTGGGCGAATCCATTTTGATGAAATCGCGGTTGAGGTCGAGGTTCTGGCTGTTGCCGCGAAAACCGTATTCTTCGGGGCCGTCCTGGTTGGCTCTACTGTTGGATGAGCGATTGAACATTCCTCCTACATTGTAAGCCGGAATGATCGCTATCACCGGTAAATTGGTTGTTTTCTTCCCGTTTTTGATCCAGTTATCGATCCAGAGGAGACAGGCATTCACACCGTCCGGTTCACCGGGATGAATGGCATTATTGATCAGGATGGTAGTATTGTTCCTGGCTTTTTCAAACGTTTTTACAGAATCCTGCGCGCCATTGATCACACACAGGTAAATCGGCCAGTCGGTATCTGATTTGCCCATGGCATACAGCTCGATTTCCGGGTGCTCACGGTCCAGCTTTTGGTAATAGGCAATCAACTCTGGATAAGTTGGTGTGGTGTTTCCCGACCATTGAGCTCCGACAACGTTCGAAATCAGCAAAAGAAACAAGAAAGAGAAGTGTGTTTTCATGAGCAAAAAGTTGCCCTAATCTACATCATTTTTCCTTCCTTGATGTATTCTTTTTTGATCCCGTCCACTAAAAACTGTGCGGTCATTTTCTTTTCCCCGGCTTCAGCGGTTTTGAGGCAGGCATACTGCACCACGTTGACAATATTGGCTCCCGTAAGATCGTAGGTCCGTGATAATTCACGCAGCGAAATACTTTCTTCGAGCGGCAGTTCTTTCGGCAGGTTGTTTTTCCACAGTAAAATGCGTTCTTCCACTCCCGGACTCTGGAACTCGATAATGGTCTGGAAACGACGGGTAAAGGCCATGTCCATGTTGTTTTTGAGGTTCGAAGCCAGGATTACCAACCCCGGATGTGTTTCGATACGCTGTAACAGGTACGAAACTTCCTGGTTGGCATATTTATCGTGTGCATCCCGCACATTGGTACGTTTCCCGAATACGGAATCGGCTTCGTCGAAGAACAGGATCCAGTCTTTGTTCTTGGCTTTATCGAAGAGTTTTGAAAGGTTTTTCTCGGTTTCCCCGATGTACTTTGAAACAACCATCGACAAATCGATCCGGTAGACATCTCGTCCCGTATATTTACCCAGCAAGCTGGCTGTAAGGGTTTTTCCTGTTCCCGGCGGACCGTAAAACATGACCCTGTAGCCGGGTTTTACTTTTCCTCTCAGCCCCCATTCTTCCATCAGTACGTGGTTGTATTTCAGCCAGGTATGGATTTCCTGGATTTCGTCCATGACTTTCTGCTGTAGGATCAGGTCATCCCACTCGAGGTTTGTTTGAATAATATCTGCGGGGAAATTAGCACTCATTCGTGGCTTGAGAATCGCCCCTGTCGTGAACAACGCAATGTATTCTTCGTCCATGATCAGCCGGCCGCTCATAATTGGCTCACCTGCGGAAACCGATTCCAGGTCAATGATGCCCAAACGGAACAACTCCGAATGGGAAAGCAGGTAATCAGTCATCATCAATCGCGACTTTAAATCGCTGCCGGCAATGATAAAAAGCAAACTTTCGCCTGTAGGCAGGATTCCCTGGTGATTTTTTCCTTTGGCCCCGCCGAAATCAGGGAAGTCACCTCCTTTCGGGAAAAATGCGCTCAGTTCGGTGTTCAGTAATCCCGGATCAACGTGAGGAATGAGCGTTAAAGCAAGCGCCATAAGGTCAACTTCCGTCAACTGATGCTGAACGATAAAATTGGATAATGCCCCCTGGTCAGCTGACAATTCAAGTGCAGGTGGGTTTGCCTGTTCTTTTTTTACTTCGGTGATCAAACGGAATTGAAGCATTTGAGTCACAAATTCAATCAATTGTGCTAAGGTTTTGGTTGGCATCGGTGTTAATTGCGACATGTGAGCGGTTTCATTTTAGTGAATATTGGTTCAAACGTGAACAAGATACGGAAAGAATTTGGTTTACATCTCTTACTTTTTTAAGGAAGGAACAAAAAATACAAATCGTGGTGCCCTCAGGCAGAATCCATTAAACGTGATGGCGCTTTTTCACTTTCACCTGAGCCTTTACGCCTATTTTACCATCGATCGGAACATTGATAAAGGTTGGTGTTTCAACCGTTCCGGTATTCAGCGTGCAGGTGAGATGCAAGTAAACCGCCTCGGGCATGAGCTGCAGTTCTTCCTGTGTAAATGAAAGTGAATTGACTGTTTCACACGACATGATCCCGTTTACGAGCGAACCATAATCAGCACTTTTGATGGTCATGGTTTTCGGTAAAATCGCAAGTGGCTGGTGGTATTTATCCAGCCAGACAAATGTTCCGGTAACGTCGATCGCAAATTCGTTTCGGACCAGGACATCCAGGGCAGCTTCTTCAATTGTGGAAAAATCGAGGTTCGCTACATTGAGATCGAGGGTATCATCGATTACCAGGGCCGAAAGCTGCATGTTTACCGGCACATCGCCTTCCAGTGAAAGCTCGATAAAGCTGTTCCCGATGAATTCGTTTTGCAGGGTAAATACCGACGGGTTGAATTGTACTTCATAATCAGCCTGAACGGTGACTGCCTTTGCTTCTATCAGGTCGATGATGGTCGAATTCTGGTCGTTGAGCACTACAACCGCAACGCCGGGATTGATATCCGTGCCGTTTATCTGCGCTGCATTGAGCGACATCCATTGGTTGAGCAGGCTGGTCTGCAAGGTCGTTGAAGTACCGTTTTCATCGATTGCCGTTAAAGATGTTAACCTGAATTGCGCTGGTGCGTCCACGCCGTTTTTCACCGAAAGCGACAATGAAATAGCGCTCAGGTCAAACGAGCCCGAAGGCACATTTTTGAAGAAATCCACGTCGGTAGATACCGATTGCTGGATCACCTCATTACCGAAAAACCCGGTTGCGGCTTCCAATACCACATCTTCGAGGCTGACCTCAAAATACAACGTATCATAACGTGTAATTGTAACCGGGGGACCTGCGGGATCAGTAGTGATTTTCAACTTCGAAAACACGGAGTTGATCGAATCCTGCATTTCTCCCATCGTTTCAAAGGAATAACCTGAAATATCAACCTGCCCGGTTATGAAGGAAGGATTTGCCGACGTTCCGGGTGAAGCAACCGGCGATGCGGTCAGTACCGAACCGTTATTATCCGAGTAAGGGAATTCAGCCTTGAACGTTGTATAGGTCGGAATTACATTACGCGCTTTGTATTTCAACACTCCCGATTTCACTTTAAAGTACGTCAGCTGTACGGGATCAATATCCAACACCATATCAAACTGGTGATACAGAGACGAACCCGGTTGAACGGTATAGCTGTCGACATCCAGGGAAATGTCGGCACTAACGGTTGTATCAGGAATGGTAATCAGTTCCGAAACGGACGATTTGTAAAGCGATTCTTCAAAGCGGATATGTGTGGTTCCGTTGTTGTCGTAAACAATAGAATCTTCGATCAGTGAGTTGAGGGTGAGGGTGTCATCCACCAGCGGAAAAGTCCAGTCACCTACCCAAGTTGTTTCTTTTTTACAGCTGGAAAACAGCACAATGCATCCCAAAACAATCGCCAATTGTTTCATTTCCTGATCTTTCGTTCGTAATAGTTTTGGTTAAAGATAGCGGTTTTACACTACCAATAACATTCTATCATAGAACGATCAGTACTTACAAACGTTGCCAGCCTTTGGCCCTGTAAAAAACGTTTATTCCACTTCCTCTACTTTTTTGGTCATTTCAGGACGGCGCAGTTTCGTTTCGCTTTTCCAGTACTGCATGGTCGCAAACGAAATGATCACATTCGAGGCCATTCCTTCAAACAGCAGTGCGATGCAGGCATTTCCGAGACTGATGTTTTTGTGGAGCAGCAAACCACCTTTAAAATTCTGGATAAAATCAGGATCAAAAAGTGTTACGTATACCGCGAAGCTAGCTACTGAAAGTATTACCGCAAATGCGTTGGCGAAAAACAGGGACGACAGGGCTGCAGGGTAATTGTTTTCAAAAACGCGCATATTGTGGATGCGGGCCAGGCGATTCGTGAAATGAACAACAATCAGTACGTTGAGCAAACGCAGGTAGCCAACATCCTCCAGGCCAAAAAGCTTCATGAGCAAAAATAGAAGCGCAATTCCGATGTAGGTATACATCCCGAACCGTAGTGTTTGAGCGTAATTTTTCATGACGGACCTTTTTATAGTGTCCTGAGAAGTTACGATAAAAATGTGGGGAATAAAAGCTAAAAAGTGTTTATTAGGGGTATTTAAATACTGATAACTAAAGGGTTAATTGTTATACAAGAATAAGAAACGGGGATATGAATCTTTCTGTTCTCATCGTTATTTATCTTCCAGATACATTTTCAAACTATCGTTTTTTCCGACAGTTCAAGCAGGCGTTCAATGTTTACTGGCCCAATAGAGGATTCAGTAAAACCGTTCTTAATCACTTAACGCATATGACCAACACAATCTTCCATATCTTGAATAGTAAGATTATCTTCCTTCATCAGCATTACCGTATTATATGGACTTAAAATATAATCACGATCCCCATTTTTAAATGTTATTCCCTGACTAATATCAAAATCTTTAGAAAACTTCTTACTCCAATGTTTTCCCAGAAAGTAACCGCATGCCAACGCTAAACCATTTTTCCATTCATCTGATGTCGCTTCCTTTATTATTTTTCGAATAAAACCTTCTGCATCATCGGAATTGGCAACACCGGATGAAATATCATCTACTTTGAACTCCAATTGCTTCTTGAAATTCTGTTCGGCAACTACACCATCAATTATAAAATCCAAGCAACGGTATTGTGGTCTGATAGATCTGTTTATCCTACTAAATAACTCAATAAGGATTTCAATACTTTCAGGAATCTTTATTTTCTTTTCCCGTTTATTTATATCAAAGAAGTGATCTCTACCCAGTAAATCGATTACACTTTCTTTTTTTGGTGAATCATCACAATTGAGCGTGTATCCATATTCAGATTCCTTAACCCCTTTCACTTCTTTTATTTTTAAGGAATCTGTAAGATTTTCTCCAAAATAGGTCCATTCATATATTCCAGGAATTCCTTTAAAAAAATCATACCCGTCATATTCCTCCGTTTGTCCAACATTATGCTTAGTGACTATTAAGTGCTTTTTATCATATTCTTCAACAGAATCCATTAAACCAAAAAACAGGTCGTGCTGGTCAGAAAATTCCTCAAAGAAAGCAGTTCTCTTTGTTTCCGATACTTTCTCAGTGAATGTTATGTCCAGTCTAAAAAATTGGTCCGGGAGGTGTTCCAAATAGAAGAGGCAATCGCTTTTTTTATCTGACAGAAACAAAGAACCAAAAAAATACTCAGGATAACCGGTTGCCAATTTACATAACAGTTCACTACTATTTGGTTTGAGTCCTTTCATGCTTCCGGAAGACATTCCAAACTTTTCGATTTTAAGAGGTGAAGAAACAAAAATCTTGTCTATCAACAATTTAACCCTATGTAATGTAACCGGTTGAAAATTAAAATAGAAAATCGCTCTATACATTATTCTTTGTCTTTTGTTATAATTTGATGTTTTTTCATTGATAAAGGGAATGTACCGCTAAAGGTAGTATCAGTTCTCGTAATTAAAGAGAATTTTTTATTTTCTTGTACTGAAAGTGCATAAACAGCTCTTAACTGATTTACGTAGCTCTGATGTGCAACATTCTTAACGTCTCCAATTTCGCTACCCGTAATATAATCAGGGATAACCGGTGTAATTACATATGCGTCCTCTGCATTTAGGTGACGTACATCAAATTGTTTATTATTCTTACCCGCCTTGTCACCAAATTGCTTTTTAATCCAGAACTCTTCATCTGCTTTACCTTGCTTCATTGAAGATCTTCTTTTAAGATAGGAAATTGGCCAATCCATTTCCTGCGTTTCTGTTCTTGGCTGGATATAAGACATGTAGGAATCACCCGGACCTTTTTTATACCTGTCAAGCGTTGCCTGATCAACCTTGTTATCTATATCAGCCAATGTAACTTCCTCGAGTTTTTTCAATGCAATTTTTTTGTTCTCGGCGGTTGCCATTACCCTTTTTTCTTCCTTTTCGACTTTCTCATCCGTTTTCTTGGTTCCTTTGCTTCCAGTCCAGTCATATACCCATTTACCACCTTCATTACGAGGTTTAATAGAAGTAAATACAGGAAATTTCTTTTTAGTTTTTGCGGCAACCTGTTGGGCTTCTTCCAGAGATAAAGTTTTATCATTGTTCTCATCTTGCTTGTTGCTTACCTGGTCAAGGTATTGCAAGCCAGCCTTCACCTGCTGATCATGCTGCTCCTTATTCTTCGGCTTTTCCTTGGAACCAATCCCCAACTTACGCATGATCTTCCTTGCCGCCTTCTTCGCTTTCGCCAGGAGCTTATTCACCGCTTTATCCACACGTTTTCGGATCTTCTTGAAGATCTTCATCACTTTCTTGGACAATCCTCCGAGACCGATCAGGTTGGCCAGTAAGTTAATTACCAACGGAATCAGTTTGGCCAATCCGAACTCAATGGCTTTGGCTACTCCCGCTACCGAACCGGCTGCCAGGGCAAGGATCGCCTCAATCAATGCCGGGATGAGCATGATGGCCGATTCCACAAAGAACACGATCACGTCTTTGATCGCCATAATAGCTTTGATGAATCCTGCTCCAGGAATGAGTAAGCTTAACAGCCACTTGATTCCCGCTTCAATGACCTGCGTGATGAGCATGTCTTTGATAGCATCGATGACCATTTCCTTCAAGTCGGTGAATTTCTCTTTGAGGAATTCCCACAAGCCCATGATACCCTGGGTTTTGATGGCCTTAAAGACAGAGAATCCTGCATCGGCGCCCGTTTCCAGTGCATTTACCGCAGGCTCGCCCATCATTTTCACCGATTTGGCACGAAGCATATCCCAGCCGAGGCCTAATACCTGGAGCACAAGACTGAAAATACCACTCAAACTGAAAATGTCATCCGGAATGGTAATTCCCATTGGGCCTAATGAGCCTGTAAGCCATTCCAACAATCCGCCTAATAGGTGTTTCTGGATATTGGCTTTGAACAGGTCAATTCCCTGAGCGATTCCGTCAAAAAGGTTTTCCATAAACCCGATCGGATCAGCCATGATCACGTTGATCACGCTGGCAATTGCTGAAAGCAGGCTGTTGATGAGATCGATGAGTTTCTTGATGGTCTCGATGATGCCGTTGATGAAGTCCATCGCCATGGCAATGAGGCCACGGTTGGCGGCTTTCATTTCCTCGATTCGTTCATCGACTTCTTCCAGCGCAGATACATATTCCTGCGCCAGGGTATCAACAAGTTCTTCCTGCTTGCTGTTGACATCATTTTGCAGCTCTTCAAATTTCTCCTGGATCTCGTCGGCTGCTTCTTTTCCGAACTTCTGAAGGTTTTTCGGCAGGCTTTCCACATAATCGGTCACTTCCTGCTTCCCATCTTCGATGCGCTGCTTGGCGCGGGTGAGTTCTTTGGCTACCAGTTCTGCAATCTTGGTAATGGCCACGTCCATGGTATCCACAAAAACCTGACGTCCTTCTACAAAGAACTGGTTAACTTCGTCAGGAAGCCCCGCAAAGGCATCGTAAACCCAAACGAACAACCCTCCTGCATTGCCGTAACGCTCCGCTTTGTAAAGCGTCATTTTGTTCTCCACATACGACTCAAAACGTTGTTTGGCAATATCGGCCGCTGCCTCAAACATACTGGTCACCGACGTTTCCAGGTTGTCCAGTATCGTTGTTACATCGGTTTTTGTCTTTTCATAGATCTTGTTGATCTCACCGGCTATGCGCTCGCGTTCGCCTGTATCCTTAGTCCCGGTTGCTTTTTGTTTACCCAGTACATCTCCAACCGCTCCCTGGCTCAGGGCATTCATTCCCGCCAGTTGTTCCTGGCTCGCTGCTTCCGATTTAGCGCCCGTATTCTGTAAGATTCCCTGTTCCTGGGCACGGAGTCCTGCTGGAGCAGTCTCAGCATTGGCTTTGGCTTCGTTCTTACTGGCAAGTCCCTGCTCGAATTTCGGCTCCTGCGAAATCTCCAACTGATGGTCGGTCACATTGTTCTCGGCCATTTTTGTGTCCATCTCCGCAGCATCATCTTTGAGCGGCTGACTCACTTCAGATTCAGGGCGGGTTTCAGGAACAGCTTTGTTGGCCCCCACACTGCCCGGAGCTGCTGCGGCTTTCGGTGGAACAAGTGTCTCAGCTTTTCGTTCAGGAACAGCTCCCGTATCCGGAGCCTTGTCTTTGCTTTGTTCAATCGGGCCGGCAGCCGCATCTTTTTCTTTGTTGACATCGTCTACCGCTTTCTGGTTGACTTCATCTATGTTGTTATTGTTTTCAAAATCATCGGCTGCTTCTTCGTCTTTTGGCAACTGCATTTCTTCAATGCGCTTCATGAGCATTGCCTTGAAGTTCTCTGCACTGAATTCCTGAGGCTCCTGCGCATCCATTTCGTCGACCTGGTCGGCTTGCGCCATACTCATTCGCTCGTTGGAAGGGGATACGGCTGCATCCTGTGCTTCGGAGGAAAGTTCTTCCGCAGGATCGTGGGCCGCCTGTTCCTCGGCTGTAGTGCCAATATCTGTCACTACCTGCTGGAAAGCAGGATTCTGCTTCGGATCGCGCACAATCGACGGTTCTTCGGCTACTTCTTCCTCTTTCCCTGCTTCTGCTTCACCTTCCGCCTTCAAAGCATCTGCCGTTAGTGGGGTCCCTTCTACAGGAGCTACTTGTCCGGGTTCAGTAGGTGTTGCGCCTGTACCCGAAGTGGAAGCCGATGTACCCGTTGTTGCCGTTCCGGCTGTTTCAGCAGTTGTTCCCGCTTTTTTATCATCAGCACCTGGAGCTTGTTGAGTGGTCGTTTCCGGTGCAGTTGTTTTATCCGTTCCGGCAGCTTGTTCATCCTTTGCTCCGGCATTGTCTTTCGGAGCTGACGCTCCCTGTTGTATCGTATGGGTTAATTCGTGGGCCAGCAGGGTTTTACCTTGCTCGGACGCCGGGTTGAATTTGCCCTGGTTGAAATAAATATCTCCCTTATTGGTAAAGGCTTGCGCACCGATTTCTTTGCTCATCGAGGCGGCCCGGTCGTCGGTATGGACTTTTACATTGCTGAAATCGGCACCGAAACCGCTTTCCATCTCCCCTTTAACGCCTTCCGGGAGGCTGGAGCCTGAACCTTTAGATGAACGCAGCTTGTCGTTGATTGTTGGTGCGGAAGATGACTTAGGTGTTGATGGCTGTAGTTTTGTCTGTACTTCCTCATCTTCTTTCGCCTGAGCTTCTTCTTCCTGCACCTGGGCTGGTTCCTCCTCCATCATTTGAGCAGGTTCATCCTCTTTGGCTTGCAGGTCTTCTTCTTTTGCCTGAGCTTCTTCTTCCTGCGCCTGGGCCGGTTCTTCCTCCATCATCTGGGCCGGTTCATCCTCTTTGGCTTGCAGGTCATCTTCTTTCGCCTGAGCTTCTTCTTCCTGCGCCTGGGCCGGTTCCTCCTCCTTCATCTGGGCAGGCTCGTCTTCCTTGGCTTGCAGGTCATCTTCTTTTGCCTGGGCTTCTTCTTCCTGCGCCTGGGCAGGTTCGTCCTCTTTCGCCTGCACATAAGGTGTAACGGAAGAGGCTATGGATTTTTCCTGAACAACAGGCTGATCATCTTCTTTCAGTTGTACCGGCGATGTGGAAGGCACGAAGGCCGGGGTTGGCGTTGATTTCTTCGAAACAACCTGCTCAGCAGCCTGGTCGGCTTCTACTTCATATTTATCGCCTGGCTTGTTGACATTTAATTTGGCCTGGATACCCAAAAAAGGCTTATTCCCATCCGGTTTGTTCGAATGGGCAGAAGACGGTTTCGATTTTTTGATAGCTTCCATAGTGCCAGGTTAAATCAAATGGCCAATGCCCCCGAAACCGGGAGCACTGAACCAGTTGACGATTTTATATGTGAGTAGTGGTGTTTCATTGCTATTTAACGTCCTGAATTTTCATTATTCCATCCGATAACTGAATCATGATTTTGTTCGAAGTGAAACCATATTCATCTTTTAATTCATTTAATTCCTGCAAGCTCCTATTTTCCTCATAATGATTTAGATTGATAACTATTTCAAACACCCCATCACCATCCTTATCCTTAATATCAAAATTGCCTGGATCACTTAGGTCAAATAACACATACCCTCCTTCAATGAAAAACGGTAATTCAGTTTTTTTTCCTGAAGACAGGTATACCGTTAATTTATAACAACAATGCGCTCCTCCCGAATAGGAGTAAGCAATACTATCATTGATTGCATCACCATCAAAATCGAATTTGGTATTCCAATTATTCTCTGTGATTGTATCTTTAACCGACTTCTCCCCGGCTTCAACCATATTATTTTCACCGCTTCCAGCTTGACAACTTGAAAAAGAGCACATCAATATCACCAGTATGAATATCCATTTCATAATCAATTTGTTTTATCTGTCACACGCTTCATTACACGGTCTTTGTAGGCTTTTGCCTTACTTCCTCCACCATTATAGGCAGTAACCGCAGCATCCCAACTGGAAACAGCGGAACGTTTTTCAAATAACCAGCGAATAGCTGTTCTTATCCAAAAATCATAGTCATAAAATAAATCTGCAGTGTCATCACCCATTAAGTTTTTGCCCTTATCTTTTGTGGAGTTAAACTCTTTTACAGCATCCCAAAATTTGCCTCCGTTCCAACTGGCAAAGTCGTCGTTTGTCATGCCTTTCCACGCTGACTTAGCTTCCAAGACAGATAAACCATATTTTTTATAGATAGCAGGAGACATTTCCTGAATCATGAGAAACTGCTGAGGTCCCCACGAATCAATTGCCTGTCCTAAATTATACCTGCTCCGAATTGGATTTTTCTTGCCATCAGACCAGGAATAAGGTGGTTTTTCAAGATGAGTTCCCCTGGTTCCCAATTTCGTCTCTTCGTAGAGCATTGATTTAACAACATTTGCGTCCAGCACAGGTTTATAGGGTATTAATTTATTGTAATAATCTGTCCATTTTTTTATGCTGGAATCAAATGTATTATACATTGTTTCCTGGATAAGTTTTTCATTCAATGATTCCTCGCGAGTAGCTTGAAGACCTTTTAACCGAGTCAATTCTGCTTCATAACCTTTAAGGTTATTCATTTTTTCATACTCACCTTTCTTAGCTTCGTGATTAGCTATTTTTACTGCACCATCTTCAACATTCTGAGCTTGTTTTTCTGCTCCTGCCGTATATTGGTCCAATCCTGATTTCGTATCGCCTATTGTCTTCAGGTAAATTTTCTTTACCGAGATGCTGCTTGTTTTTTTGTCCGAACCAATGGCAGTTCCGGTAACCGTGCTATCTTCATTCTTCCATTGGGTAATCGTTAGTACAGTGTCTGTTGGAAAGCTGGTTGTTCCAGATTTCAATGTCCTGTCAATCTTGAATTTTTTTCCGATCATTTCTTCAACAGCATCCTTTGGTTCGAACGATCGCTGCACTTTCTTTTGAACCATTCCACTTTGTTGTACAGTATGCGTCAATTCATGCGCCAGCAAATGTTTTCCTTCCCTTGATTCAGGCGCATATTTTCCTTTATTGAAAAAAACATCATTTCCATGAGTAAATGCCTGGGCATTCAAACCTTCACTCATCTGTTCTGCTTGCGCTCCAGTATGTATCCTCACCTCACTGAAGTCGGCTCCGATACCACTTTCCATTTCATTTTTAACACCTTTTTCCAAAGGTCTTCCACTACTTTTAGAACCAGTAATTTGAGTTGCTGTTGCAGAAGGCACATGTTTTTCTTTGGACTGTACAGCTATCGAATCTTCCTTCTCACTTGATTTTTGCAGTTGAACGGGAGTTATAGAAGGGGTAATCGGTGAAACAGAAGTTATTCCATCTGACTTACCACCTGATACAACTTTATCAGCCATTTTATCCGCTTCTACTTCATGCGCATCATTCGGTTGATTGACAAGCATTTTAGCCTGTACAGGGATAAAAGGCTTATGATCATCCGTTCTGGATGCCTTTTTGGACCGTTGTATGACTTTTCTTTTTCCCATATCACCACTCAACAAAAATTAATTCATCCAGCCATGGCAGGCGAACGATGCTGATCGTCCAACTTAGCTGATTCATCAGAACATCCACTGTTTTACGTTCCACTACCAGGCGAGGGTTCGGAGATTCATTGATCAATTTTCCGGGACGCTGGATAAAGGTTTCACGTAGTGCCGTAATGGAAGAAGACTGCAACGGTTTCCAATTGGCACGAACCGCATTCAGCAGGTTCTCCGCTTCGTTTTTGATCGCGTCTGAAAGTGCTATCTCCCGTGGAATACTCTCAAACGGATCTATGCCAACAAGGTATTTTTCAAACGACATTGCCTGCTCAAAATCCTGTTCTCTTCCGGTTGCAACATAATGCAGCGCATGAGCTGCGAGCACTTTGTCCGTTAATTTATTTTCTTCGTTCAGTAACCCGATTCCCGAAAAGAAGTGCTTCAGGAACGGATGAATAATGATCAATCCTGCATTTTCAACGAGTAATTGTGCCTGCTCATCCTTGAATGATTTGGTTGGTCGCTGAGCGTTTTCTCTTAACTTTTCTGCTATCAATGGTTTCTCCGTTGCCACATCGGACAGCTGCTCATCGGAGGACGCTGTTGTTTCAGCAGATTCCGAAACATTGAAGCGGTGTTCTTCCTCCAACTGCGTGTCTTTGGTTGTTGCAGGAACGTCCTCTTTCGCAACCGCATCCTGTTTATTTTCCTTTTGAGGTGTTTTTAGCGCTGGCGCGGTATCTGCTGATTCAGCAGGAAGGGCTGATGGTTCTTTTTCAGTGGAAAAAAGCGCATCACTTTGTTCCTGAACGGAGTTTATTGAATCCGGCAACGGTTTTTGTTCCGGTTTTTCAGCATTCCCCGAAGAATCCAAAACTATCTCATCGGGAGTGGGTTGCTTTTCGTTCGGCAGATTGTCAGTCTCCGATGCCGTGATTTTCTTCGGATCATCAGTCACTTGTTTGACATCTGACTGACCGTCAGTGTTTCGCTGAATCAAATCAGTTCGATCAACCGGCAAAGTGGGCGATTTGTGCTCTTTTTCAGTGAAGACAGCCTGAAGTCTTGTGTATTCTTTCAACGAAAGTGACTTCGACAAGAGTACGTGGATCCACTCCAATAGACCGATACCCGCCGTGAAAACATTGGTTGAATTCAGTGCCGCCGTGATTTCTGAGTCCGGTTGAGTCCCGGTTTCAGCGGAAACATTTTCCCCGGTTCCCTGATCGCCTTTTTTACCCGCAGATTGTTTGTCCTTAGGTTGCTTTTCCTTTGATTTTTCTTTCCCTATCGGCCGAAACGCCTGCGGAAACAGCTGCTTCATTTCCAGCAAAAATCCCTCATCCGAAAGGACGGGCTGGCTTGAAGAGAACTTCAGCATTCTGAAAACAATGCCCCAAAAACGGTCCCTTGTCTGCAATGTTGCTCCAAGAAGCAACTCACGCACCAATAGAGTGATTGTCGGCTGTTCCTTTGTAAGCACCGATGTATTGCTCACTGAAGCCGAATTCCTGCTTGCAATTGTCACCAACGCTACCAGGAAGTCATCCGAGAATTGCCGGATCAACCGGTTACGTGCTTCAGATGCCCCGAAAACAAGCTCACGTTTCTTGTTGAGTGTCTCAATCGATTCAACGATCGATTGCAGTAACAGCTGTTCCTGTCGATCACTTGCTGATTGACGCATTTCTTCGCTTAGCCACGTGGTTGTACCATCACTCAAAAAGGATATCCACGCCAAAACACCGTGTTTACTTTTGGTAAACACCTCAAGGTTTTCCACTTTAGGAGCTTCTTTCAGCGTTATGGACATACTGCCCGAAGGTGTCTCGCCTGTGCGTCCTGAAACTTCCCTGCCGGGTAAAACGGCCATCAATTCAGATCGTGTGGCAGCAACTGCTTTCTCGAATTCTCCCTGAATTTCCCTGCCTAAGCCCGAAACACTCCACCCATTCTGACCGCCGTTCACCGTAAGCTCCAGTTTATCCATACGCAATACTTCGTCGGCGGCCATTGAAGCCGTCAGCCCAGAAAAATAGTTGTCGATAGCCGGCACAACGTGCGCATCGATAAATGAGCGCACGTTGTTTTTAATCTCATATCCAAGTTCCACGGAAGAAGTATTGACTTCCAGTGTGAGCTTGTGAATGATATGTCGGCTATCTGTTTGCATTGTTTATTGCTGGTAGGTTATCCTGTTTTATGCTTTTGAACCTTGAGCCGTTAAGTAAATACGGTATTGTTCAAGTCGTTTCCAAGAGCTTGATCCATCCGGTCTGTAATCCATTGTATCCTTCACAGATTGCAATAATTCGTTCTCTGCATCTATGATTACTCCTATGGCTTTAAATGAAATCGGGCTTTCAGGATCCAGATGCGCATCGTATTGATCAAACAACGGTGCGAATAGCTTCAAATCACCTTCTGCCTGGCACTGGATAAAGGCCAGGAATTTCTCCATGATATATCGATACAATCCTGTCAAGGCTTGTAACTGTTCAGGGAAATCCCTTCCCGGCGTTCTCTTGATCTCTTCGTAGATTTTCAATTCGAATAAGCCGATGACTTCAAGGATTTCATTGTTCTTTTCACCAGACAGGTAAGCAGCCGGATCGTCTACAATCGGCGTCATGAAATTTTTCACTTCTATGAACAGCGCCTTTTGCGTTTTAGTAAGTTTATCAAACAGCGGATTTTTCTCGATAAAATCCAGCAAATCCTGATACTTAGACAGCACCCTTTCCTTTGCGTTAATGGGACAATCATCGCTGGTCTGCGGAACAAAGAACTGCTTACGCACGAGTTTTTCCGCACAGTTGTTTCGAACGGTCAACACAGCGTAGAATTCCGTTCCAGGCGGCACTTTATCTAGTTGCTCTGTGGTTATCACCGGTGTAAGGGTATCACCAACTGCCTCGAAAATCTGCGTACCTTCTACATCAACAAAAGTCCATTTGTATTCTTCAACATTGCTGACAGTACCTTTAAGCTCCAATCCCTGGTCAGTGAACCTGCCCGTAACCACAACAGTAGGGTCCGGCTTAACTGTCACCGTGAATGCTTCTTCTCCGTTCAGGTAAATCGGCACTTCGCCTTCAAATGCGTTGGCCGGAGTAAAGGTATTGGTTGTTGGATCGACACCATCTCCTGAAATATCAGCAGTAGCACCTTCAGGAGTAATGATGAATTTGTAGGCCTTATCATCGTTGAAACAGTATTCTGTTTCTTCCAGGGAAATCTCGACACCTTCAAACACAAGATTACGTGTTACGATCGTTGGACAGGCCCCGTTAGCCGGTGAAACCGTTAGGGTGACATCCAGCGAGTTGGCTGAATTGACAGGAAGCGTATAGGTATGTGTAACGTTTCGCAGCGATGATGACTGACCGTCTCCAAAATCCCAATTGAAGAGTGTACCTGCAGGGAAATTTCCAATGGCCAGGAAATTCACAATCGGGTTGGTCACCGGGTTCGATGGAGCTGAGATAGCTGCCGTCAGCGGCTTAACAACCGTCAACTTGCAATTGGTAATCTGATCATTTACGGTAAAGTTGATCACGGTATCCAGGCTGGCTGGTGGGAACGAACGCGGATCAATGGTGAGCTGTTTTCCGGTGATGGTCATCCCCGCGATTACCGGATTTGCCTTGATCTCTCCTGATGCAGGTTCCACATTGAATGTCAATGTAATCGGGGTGGTTCCCTTCAAACAAAGTGTATCCACCGGCAAGCTTAATTTCACAATTGGTGCAGGCATGACAAAGTTGATCGGTGAACAATCCGAGCAGCACATGTAAGGCAGTGTAAAATCTGCTACTACGGTTCCGTTAGGTGCCGACGTGAATAGATTCTGTATGATTGCGGCCGGGTTCTGATTTACTGCCACGGCACGTGTATCCGCCACTGCTCTTTCCGTTGGCGTGAGCGTAGTGCTACCTGCCTTTACTTTGGCTTCCGTTATCGTTTGCTTGCTCGTCTCGGGAGTCAGGACCGTTCTTGTGCTTTTGGTTCCCACGGTCTCTTTACCAGACGAAATCATTTCCTCGCCCAGTGTTTTCTTCCGTGGATTACCAAGTGTTTCACCTGCCAGGATTCCCGAAGAAATGGTGGCCGCCGTTTCCAATGTAGCGGATGTGGAAGGTGTATTGACGGTAGCTCCTTTCCGGAGGTACACCAATACAAATGTTCCTCCCTGCTCTACTCCGCCAAGGTGTTCCATACCCGGATGGTCTTCCACAAACTTCTTCAGCGTCAGTTTCTCCAGGATGGCATCTTTTCGACGGTCAATTTCAACCAACAATGTCTGCAATTGTTTTGCAGCGCAGCAAATCTGCGAAAGTTGTGCGATTAATAATTCGAGGATCGCACGGTTGGTGTTGCTCAGGTTTTCTACATTGGCCTGCGAAACCTGGATCTTATTCAAAACCGAGCAAAGGTTGTTGATATTGGTATTATACCGTGCAATCACCTGGTCCGTAATACCACTGATGGTTAACGGAATAGAGTTTGAAAGCACATGTGCATACGACATGATCTGGATGGAATTCTTAACCAAAGCGGTGTATTGATCAGGAGCCCATACCACCTGGTGCTCAATCACCACATCGTTTGCAAATACATTGGCGCCTGCAATAAATTCGGCCGGCGTTCCTTTCGGATTTTGCAAAACAGCTTGTAGGTAGCTGTGACCTACCGTAAATTCTGTTGGAGTAAGGTTGTCAATCACCACGTTGTTCCGTCCGTATTCGAGCTCGTTGTTTGCCTGTGCCTTGCGTTGGTCAGGTGTGCTTACGATTGCCGCTATCGGTGCTGAAACAGTGCTCACTTCAACTTCTTTGCTTCGGAGTACTTTTCCTGCTACTGCATCGCGTGCGGGGGTCACTGTTTCTTTCGGCAAATACTGAGCGTCTTTAATGTTCTTGCCCGGTTCTTTCACACTAAATGCCGAAACCAGGGAGATTACTTTGGCAATCATGCATTCCTGCTCTTTTACCCAGGCAGTGAGTAAAACGGCCAGGTCTTCAAACTCACATTCGTAATTAGTGGTATCGATTACGATACTGCTGTCCAAATCAATACTGATCGCCTTCAGGTCAAACGACAGGCCATTGTCTTTTTTGATCTGATTTATTTTGGCCATTACCTCTTTGTAATCACGACCCTGGTGGCCTTCGATGCGCAAGAAATTGGTTCCTTCAAGGTTGTATCGGAGAGGTGTCTGAATGGCTGGAGAAGTATCCAGCAATCCTGTATTGTAGCTCAGGTTGAGCTTGTATTTACCTTTCAGCGTTTTTTCGCGGTTCCAGGCGCGAAGCAAACTGCTGTTGAGGTTGTAGTAAAACGGAATTGCTTTTTTTCCCAATTCCGTGCGGTAGTTAGATGGCGTGATTTTGATCTCAGACCTGTATAAACCACCGGCATTGGTTTCCGGCAAGGCAGGGTATGCGTTCAATTGGTGCAGCATTCTGAATAATGTCCACATGAACGGTTCAAATTCCTTTGATTCATCTACCAGAATTGGCGATTTATAGAACTTGTGGCGATAGCGGCTCACCATCGAATCTTCTTCAGTTGGCGATAACTTTCCAAGCATCAAATGTTTCGGAAACGCGGTAATGGAAGGACAGCATTCGGTCGCCACTTCAATGAACAGTTCTTTTGCTTCGTTGTACGAATCCACGATATCTCTCAGCAAATCGTATCGGTACTGGAAGTAAAGCGGCTGACTAGGTGTGGCAGCCGGAAGCTTAACATTCAGGGCCGACAGGATCGAATCAATCGGATGATCCTGGTAGTACGGATGAATTTTGTTTCGCATCAGTGTAAGACCATCTTTCATTTCTGAAATCAACTGGGCTTCATTCGTCAATTCAAAGCTTGCCTTCAGGTTATTCAAACTGGCCGAATTGACCGTATTGGCTACTACACGCTTCACCGACAGATCTTTCATTTTAAGATAAGTCGCCATGAGGTCGTGCTTATTGAAGATCATGTCACTCGACAAAATATAATCGGCGTCGGACTGTGAAACCAGCAAGGCACGCAGTCGAGCTACCTGCTCACGCCCCTGGTTGTCGCACGACAACCCGTCACATAAATTCGGCTCATCTTCATAACATTCCAGGTAAAGCAGTACCACCATTTTATCCAGGTCGGGAAAAGCGGAGAGTACCGGATCAGTTGTTTCCGAAGTTACCTCACTTCCCGGGATAAGTTCCCACAACGGAATTTGCTTCCCATCTCGAATAAACTGCGCGTAACCTGATCGGTGATCGTCGTAAACTTTATAATTCGTATAGGTTTCAGGACCAACTTTAATCTTTTTCAATGGCTTGTTTTCGCTGTTTTCACGCAGGTAAAGCAAATCACCATCAGTGGTGACACCACACCCTTGTTCGATCACGATTTTGGTTACCTTAGAATTGAAAAGCTTTTTCTCGGCTGCTGTAACAAGCTCCGCATCAATGGGAAGGAATTGTTTTTCCTGGATCAAACTCACTTTAAATCCGCACACGATCCCAACACCGCTCAACCTGATTCGGGACAGCCGGTCCTGGTCTTCGAAGTAGTTCAAAAACTCATTGAGCTGTGGGGCCGTAAGCACCTGATCATTCTGAAATGAATGGTATGAAGTGGTTATATCCTTTAATTTGGGTGTCATAGTGATATTTGATGCCATAGTGATTGTATTAAAGTGTTCCTAAATTAGTTCTGCCTAATATTATTTTGCCGTCCAGGTCTTCCGTTTCACAGCTGTATAAGCTTCCGGAAGGATAGATGGTGTTGAGTTCGCCAAGCGCTCCGATCATTGCTTTTAGCGTTACCGGATCATGCCCCTGTTCAAGGTCTGTACGCTTGAATAAGAATTGTTTGAATGCTTTCTCAAAATTCATGAGGTCGTTTTCGGTATCGGGAACGTGTCCTTTACGCTCGCCAACCCAGCAAATTTTCGGTACCACATGCGCCGGAAGTTCTTCCCTGATAAGTTCTTCAAGAAAATCCCTGAAATCGATGTTGGAGAACCGCTGTGTATATCCCGGAAGTACAATGCTAACCCGATATGAATACGGATCGATACAATTGCATTCAACGCAGTCGTCGAGGTGTACCGGAAGGAATTCATCTAGCGGAACCGTCTTCAGTGTAACATCCGGACGCAACAGAATGTGCTCTACCAGGAAAATACCTTCTTCCGTGAATTTATACTTCATGAATGTGATGCAGCTGGTAATTGCATCTTTCAGAGCTTCTGCGGTAGCATGCTGCGTATAGTGGCGCGCGATGATGTAATTCGGATTGGGGGAAGCCTTGTCAATGATATCAAAAGAATAAGACCCGGCATTCGAAACCTGGATCAGGATGTTCCCGATCTCTTTCCCATCGGTAAAATCGCCGTTTTCGTAAGCATTTTCAATCGTTTTTTCGTTTGTCTGTACGATATGCAGAACGGCCAGGTGCAATTCGTTGATCGCTTTGGAGTACGTTGGATAATTGACCGTAGACGAAAGTATGATCGTGTTGGTATCATCCTTGATGCGCCACCTGTATTGCGAGCCTACTTTGTAAACATTCACATACGAATTGGCAATATTTCTCCGACGATACCCTTTATCTTTAAAACCGCCCAATCGCGCGACACGCCTTTCAACACCACTCACGTTCTCCGTATTCCACAGATTAGCATTCGGTTGATGGTAATAATTAAGCGCCCCGCCGCGATTTCCGCTCACCAGGTGATAGTCCTGCAAAAACTCTTGTTTCGATTGTACGATCAGTTCTGTCGCTGCTGAACCGTAGAGCTCTTTCATCAGGAACGTATATTCGCTGAACCGCTCGGCAAAACGGGCTATCAGGTGATCCAGCAACTGGTTTTTGCGTTCGTTGATATCATCCTGCGGTTCCATCAGCAATTCTGCCAGCAATTCGGGATCATTGACCGGGTAATCAGTTGAAGAGACAAGCTGATCGAAATCTTTGATGTCCTGCACGGCTTGTGTAAAATACGTGCGCTTCAAATCGCTGTTGAGTGAGAGCAAATCACGAACCACTCCCAACTGTGCAAAGTAGGAAGCCAGGACCTGGTCAAAGAAGAGCAGATAAGCTTTCAACTGCTTGGCCTGGGACTTGCGTTCGACGGTTGCTGTTGACGGCAAACCAAACGGACTGATTCCGTAAGTATCCGGAAAATCATTCTGAATGGTTGTATACCAATCTGTATCCAGGTATTTCGCTTCGGGAAGCTCCAGTATTTTGTCCAGACCGGATAATTCGCGGCTCAATTGCAACTCAGCCTCCATTTGGGCTAAGTACTCCTTTACTTTTTCTTCTGAAGTAACCACCGGGATTACATCTTTCGTAAAATTGAAGACAGTATCATCGCACAGTTCAGGCCGTTTATTGGCGTCGATGCAAATGACCCAATCATCGGTATCGCTGCCATCACAATTACCTATTGTAATGTCCTTGATCACTTTCACCCCTTCGATCGAAGAAATGATATTCATAATATCAGAAAGCCTTACCTGCGAACGCAGCGTTGTTTTCTTCAATTCCGCAGTATCAATGAAACCGTGATCAAGCAGCGGCCCGTCAAAGATTTCATCGGTGCGGTATTCTTTGGCAATCATTTCCTTCAATGAATAGAAATGAACCGACGGGGCAAAATAGCGTTGAATTTCAAATTGGATCTTTGCCAATACCAGATCTTCATCGGCATCCCGATCCAATTCAATGTTGGAGCATACCTGGATTGGCTGTACGCCAACGGATGAAATATCGATCAGGTCCTCGCACAGGTTGCGATTAGCGTGGTATTTTTTACGTATTTCCTTTTCGACCGATTTCTTAAAATCAGCTACTTTTTTATTGTAATCTTTCTTGGTCTTATCAAATTTCGGGATGTCGAAATCTACCAGCAAATCGTAAAGTCCGTTGTAATCGAACTGGCGTAAAAACCGATCCGGAACACCTGAGAATGTTTTCGGGTCATACGAGAGCTTGTTTTCCCTGCAGTTGACGTATACCGTTTTTTTGTGTTTGCTCAACCAGCAATTGCGCACGCCGTCGATATCAATAAACAATTTACGATAATCCAGCGGTGTGAGCGCCCGGTTTGGCAAAATTTCACTTGCAGAAAAAAACTGGTTTCCAAAACCGCTTCCATCTTCTTTGGCCAACAGGTTTTCTATCGGTAATTCGATGCGGTTGCCCAGGTCGGTAATGGCATAACAAAGCATTTCCAGTATGGTAACCCCCGGATCGTGGTCGTTATAGTCTGTCCACAGCTTGCCACCCAGCGATTCAATGTATTCGATCCCCAGTTTTTTCAGGAACTCAAAATCCAAATCATCCTGAGACGAGACAACTTTCGGAATGGTCGTATGTGTAGTTAAAGCTGACATGATTCTTCTGTTTCAAGTGATGATTCTTTCTGACATTTATTGGTTGCGATGTTTACCAGGTGCGATTTAGCGGAAACCAGGATAGACCGTGGTGTTGACGGCTCGCAATTCCGCGACTGCAATACGCCTTTTTTGAAGATGCGCACATCTTCTATGTAATCGACATAGTTGAGTTTTTCGATGTAGTGGATCAGCGAACTGCGGTAAAGTACCACACCGAATTTGATCTCGCGCGATTCTTCGAACGCCCATGGAGAGAGGAAGCGAATGATGTCTTCGTTGAGTTGTTTCTTATACGTGTTGTCATCCAGTCCTTGCTGGAACTTAGCCGCCAGCTCGATTTGTACTTCCTCGTAATCCGGGTTGGCAACATCCAACGTTACGTGCATCGAGTTCAATTCATCGAGGTACTCCTTGATTTTGTTGAGCTTCCCTTTACTCAATCTTGGCTGATAGATGTCGTAAACAGTCTTATTAATGGTATCCGGAATCACGATAAGGCTAACACAACCCGGTGAAACATAATCCTGGTCGAGCGAATGGTTAAGGCATTTTACCTTATACACCTGCGGGAATTCCTGCAACACCAGGTGCTCGTAATCCCACAATGTAATCGCCCGGTTCTTATGACGCAAACGCTCACTTACACGACGGTAATACAGTGCATCGCTTTCTTCCGGTTTCCCGTCGACGGTTGCATAGGGCTGCTGTACCGATTTGATCTGCGAAAGCCGTTCAACCAATTTGGAAATGGTTCCTGCCGGAAGGCCATTGGTCAAATGCGAAGTATCGTTTCCATTGTTACGGAATGTTGCTTCAGCTACCTGGGCGTGAATTCCGTGTACCTTGCAGACAGCATCGAAACGTTTGTACATTTTAGCCCTGATCCAAAACAAACCGGTCGGAAGCAACGTATTGTTGTTGTTGGCATACTCCGGAATCGTGAATTTAATTCGACCTGAAACCAGGAAATTATCGATTTCGTTAAGCGTCATTTGCAATGAATCCAACGATCGCCAGACGTTATTACAGAGGATTTCCCACTGCACTTTCTGATTATCGACGAATGACTTGGCCAACGGGTTTTCCGTTCCTTCGGCCACCTGTACAAACAATGTCACCAATTCGGAAACCTGTGCATTTTCCAAACCGATGTACAATTCACCACCTTTGCAATAAGTCGGAAGAATCGCACAATTCGTTGATTTCTCCTTATAAGTGCTTTTCAGATAGGCGTGTTCTTCGCTTTGACCGAACGGGTGCTCATGGAACAGCTGAATGGTGCGGTCTTCGTATTTTGCTTCACTCGTATCATTTACGTAGATCGTATCAAGAGCAGTGTAGTTCAACTGAAGGTCTTCTGCAAAAGGTGTATACGGTTCGTTTGGAATCGGAAGTGCCTTGTTTTGGGCAGAAAGTGCAATAGCATACATCGAAGGATACAATTCATGCATGAATGACTGGTCCAATCGAATCCGGATAGGCCCTGTTTCGCCGCGCTCATAATCACCATCCTGTAATTCAAATGTCGAGGTAAATGAACTGTCTGCCTGCTGATTAAACAGGAGCATTTTAACTCCGTTCCCCACCCATTCTTCTTTATACAGTAACTCTGCTTCTACCTTGAAATAATCGTTGCTGGTAACGATGGGTTTGTATACACTTGTATTATCCGCACTTTTTATTCGACCTTTCGGCAAAAAGCTCCTTGGATCGTTATCAAGTCCAAAAGACTGGTAAATACTAAAATATTCCGTATCAGAAGTATTCGGGTCGTAATCCTCGAACATTTCTTCGTATTTCTCTTTGGTAAGTCCCGAAACGAAGCTTGAGTCATAAATGGCATAATGCAGCCTGAAATTGAGCGGTGTACTTTTCCATTTCATCTGAAGCGACATGGTCGACCATTTTTTGTCAGCCATTTCCTGGTTGAACACCGAAAACAGCGATCCCTTTACAGGCCTTGTGGTAAACGGGTAAAACGGTTTCTCCGGATTCAACGTACCGGCATCGCTTTCGATGACCAATTGTTTGGCGCCCGTTACTTCCACTCCGATCGTAACACTTTCCAGTTCACGTTTGCCCGCAAATGCGCTGTAGACGGCATAATTATTTTCGGTAGTCGTCTTAAACAGAAATCGTGCTACAGGGTTGGTGGTATTGAATTGTTCACCGTGAATTGCCTGCACATAGTCGGTGATCGCAACCACATCCTGGTCGAGCCGGATGTTCAGGTAAACATCTTTCTCATCTACGCGGGAAGCTATTGGCAAACCGGTAGACGTATCGTCCTCTACCACGGGTTTAAACGGACCCACCCAACCTTTTTCACTGGTAAGCCAGACATCAATTGTTTCCGACAGATCCACCGGTTCGAAATCAACCGTGAGTGGTGTTGTAAAGGAAAACTTAACGATAATTTCGCGCTTTCCTTCAGCCAGGCGCATCACGGAAGATGCCGCAGCAAAACCCAGTTTGGCTTCCGGCAATTCAGGAAGTTCCATGGTTTCCTGCTCACTCTCGGTCAAATAATACCCAAACGGATACCAGGTTGGTGATTCGGGCGTCAGCGCACCGCCAATTCCATCAATCGAATTGGCAACAGATGCCGCTTTTATGCTGAAGCGCCCTTCGGTATCAAGGCCGTTTTCCTCGTTGGGCGGCTGTTCATTGTATACATTTTTGAGCTGGGCAACCGTGGTTTTTGTCACCGGTAATTCTTCGGTAAGTGCATAGAGGCGTTTCGTACCTAATGCATCTTTTCCGCCATCCAGGGAAGTTTCAGCTTTTACCAAATAATCCGTTAATCCTTTTGCGAGCTCAAAGACCAGGTAAGCTTTATCCGCTTCAGCCGGCAGTGCATCAATCTGAAGAACCTTATGGTAATAAAAATCAAGATGGCGTTTGGTAATGCGGTTCATCCGTTCGGTAGAAAGCTCCATGAGCTTCAAAAAACAAACGAAAAGGGTTAAATGGGGCGTAATCTTTCCATCAGGAACCGGGTTTTCCACCTGGGCGAGCAGTGTTTTCAGTTCATCGCCGCTGGCAAAAAAAGCTTCCCAGTTACCGCTGGGATTCTGGCTGTCTCCGGCAGAGAAATAGTTGACCTTGCCCGCAAAATTGTAGGCAAACTGCATCCATTCCTCCACGCCAAAAGCCTGTAGTTGAACTGAATCCGGCTGTAAAGAGGCCAGGTTCCGATCCAACTGATCGGTACCATTCCGCTTTAGAACACTGACTATTTTTTCTTCGTTACTTGCCATAACAGGAATAGTATGCTGGTTAAATATCTGTTCCCTCTCCTCTGTAGAATGGGAATACTAAGTTTCTTCTTGAGTTGGTTGTCCGGACCCGATAATCGATAATGATTAGTAATTCACCTTCCAGATCATTTCCTTCCGAAATATTAATCTTGTCAAGGATAATTCTAGGTTCAAAAAACAAGATCGCGGTTTTGATCTGTTCGCCTACTAAGGTCTTTAAGGTAAGGTCCAGTGGGCTGAATAACAGATCTTCGAGGTTGCAGCCGTATTTTGGCACCATGATTCGCTCCCCCAAACGGGTGGATAGCAGGATTCGCAGGCTTTCATCAATATCCTGTTCTTCGTTACTGGTACGCACTGCTTTCAGCTGATCGTCAAATGCGGGCGGAAAACTCCAGCCTGTCCCTAAAAATGAGGTGAATTCTTCCATAATCTTATCCTATTAATACTGTTGGTAATCCGGCCACAATTGTTCCTCCATGTGCCGTTGAATCTCCCATGCGAGCCGCCGGCTTGCCAGCAATCATTACAGTGGCTGAGCCTTTTACAATCGAATCGGGCGGCCCCGTACATACACACATATCCCCTACCAGTGCCGCCGGCATTCCGCCGATCAATACGGTTGGAGCCCCCGGTGGGAGAATCGGTCCGCCTACGTGTGGAACGGTTCCTGTCACCATCGGACATACATGCATATCAGTTATTCGTGCTGCCGGACTTCCCATCTTGTTTTAATTTATTTGTACCAATGATCCTTTCAAAACAGCTACGGCACCTGAAGACACTTCCGCTCCTGCAGAACCCTCAGCTTTGAATTGTGCATTGGCCTTAATACTTACATTCATTCCTTCCAATTTCAGGTCCTTCGTGGCTTTGATGCCAATCTCTCCGGCGCTTTCCATGGTAATTCCCTTATCATCCATCGTGATGATATTTTTGTGCTCATCTTCTAATGTGATGACACCTTTGTCTTCATCCATGGTGAAAATCTTCCCCGCAGGTGTTTCAATTGTCACCGACTTTTTATCGTCGTTAAATATGAACTTCATTTCGCTTCGGGTCACAAAACCCTTCTCGTGATTATCATCAGCGGCTGTGATCGGTGCCGGTTTGGCACTACTGTTCATCATTCCAAGCACAATTGCCTGATTCGGGTCTTCGTTGATGAATCCCACAATCACTTCGTCTTCGATTTCAGGCCGGAAGAACGATCCTCGTTTGTCTCCAGCATCCAGTGTACTGACACGACACCAGATTCCCTGTTCTTCGTTGTTGATGATCGGGATTTTGACCAAGATCCTGTCTTCCCCATCAGGATCGTCCTGCAATTGAGTAACCACACCTACGTGAAGTCCTTTAATGGCGGGAAGTAATCCGGAAGCAGGTGCCGTACCCATATCATAGGTTTCGGAGAACCATTCCGGGTTCAACCCGAATTGTGCATCGACAGTCCAGTTGCCATTGGTAATCGCATGAAAAACTCCGGTAACGTAGACTTTTCCGTTGAAGCGGTTTCCAACACCTTCCAATTTGAGTACCGTATTGGGCAACACTGCCGGGATTCCCTGGAATTTCACACGCCCTCTGACCTTGGAAAGCTGCTGAAACAACAACGTCGAATCCGACCAGCTTTGCATCAATGCATCATTGATACGACCACCGTGACGTAATTCCAGGTTTTCCAATCCGATGACATCTGCAAGCGTTGCGGGAGTAAGATCACCGTTCAGTGTCACGGAAGGATCGGCCCCTTCAGTATCCACCAATTCCTGATCGGCAGGATTCCAAGTATAGGAAGTCGCTTTTTTCAACTGGTTACGGGCATCAATTTCCGCATCAAAGTCAAGCATTGATGAACCGTAAACAACCGTTTCAATTTCTGTTTGACTGAATTCCGGTTTTTTGATCACGATTTTTCCGTCACTCACAAAGCAAAGTTTTCCATTAGCCTGTGCACGGGAAACCATGAAATCCCAATCGGAGGCGTTGTACTGCACTAGTTCCTTGTGTTCATAGCTTGTGGCTTCCACGTCTTTGTCCAGTGAATACGAATCGATCAGTTCCTCGAATACATCACTGTCTTTGCTATCATAGAAATACTTGCTTTTGCGACCGATAGTCATTTTAACCGCTTCGTCCTTGCATTCCACAATGAGATTGGAAAGGCCTTCACGAATCTTGATCGAATGTTTGATTACGATTCCTTTAAAGATTGTTTCTTCATCCGAATGATAGCCGGCGGTGATTTCAATTTTCTTCCCGGGGATCAAAAGGTCCTCATTACTCAATAAAAAATCAGCCTGGGCAACATCACCGTCAATCAGCACCAATTGCGCCATTGGAATGCGATTGACTTCTTTGGATACGACAATGCTCATGACATGATAAGCGCCAGACAGCTCTTCTCCTTCAATCAGAACCTTGAAAGTAACCAAGTCGGCACTTTGGCTTGTTTTTATGACTCCTGAGTTGTTGCCCATTTTGTTATGATTGTTTTTGAAGTGGCGGGAAATAAATCTGTTGTCCCGGGGTTAATTTTCTAAAATTCGCCAACCCGTTTACCTTGGCGACATGTAAATAGTATTTGGAATCTCCGTAGATGCGATAAGTCATCAAAGGCAGGGTGTCCCCTTCCTGCACTGTTCGGATATGGGTCAGATCCGGAGATTGTTTATTTTCAATTGCTGCAAGTTCCTCCGCTTCAATAAATTCAATGAACTTGGCTTTAGCGACTGCCCGCAAAACAGAACCGTCAGGTCGGAATAACTTGTATTCGACGTTTAGTTCCGATAGCATACATTTAAACGCTATGGCTCCCCACAACACCATCAGGTAATTTGGTTTGTGTTTTCCGCCATCCATTACAAGTACTACTTTCTTAAAATCTTCGATATCCTTTTTGACATCAGCTGGCCCTAGCTTACCCTGCTCATCCTTGGCCATAGTGCCGTAACCGGGTATAACACCGGTTCTATCAAAAAGAAACTCCAGGTCGAGTTGTTGAGGTGTTGTTTTTTCAAATCCTGAATCATTCGCGGTCTTGCCTGCCGGTTGCTGGGCAGTACGCAAATGTACTTTGGTTCCAAGAGTAAATCTTTCGGGAGGAAGCGAGGTTTCAAAACGTGAGACTTCTGTCGATTCCTCGGTAAAATTCGGATTCGTATACGCCCTGATAACCAGCTTTGTAGATGCAGAAGTTAATGTGGTACTCATAGTCAGCGTTCTTTTTGTTGTTTCAGTAATTCTACTACCTGTTCCACGCTTTCTTTCACCAATTTGGCTTGGTCAGCGGCAGGACTCACCATTTGATTAGCAGGCTTTTCTTCTACATTGATCTTGATCACTAATTCCTTGATTTCAATTGGCATGGCTTATAAGGCTTGTATTTTGTCTACAATAGACAGGGTTGTGAAATGATGATAGGCCAATTCGATGGTTTCTGCCACCACTTTACTTTCCATGGAGTTAAACTCCTCCACATCCCACCTGATTGGATAGGCGTGTACCACATTCCAGGTCATGAGCGGAACATGCTGTTCACTCAACAGGGTAATCGTTAAGTCAATCGGTTTGAAATCAAAGTTTTCGATTGCATTTCTGCACCAATCGATCAGTTTTGATTCCAGCAGCATCCCCCTTTTGAGGACCAAATTGGAATATTTGGTCCTCACCGGGAGAATGTGTTTGTAACGGTTTTCTCCACCAAAACCTACTTCTTCGGTTTCAATAGATGCCGAAAGTCCGGAAACCGTTTGAAACATTGTATCAAGCTGGCTGTCTTCAATTCCATTGAAACGAACAATAAAATGAAAACCTACTGGTGGATGATATTCCGTCATAATTAACCGTGTTGGATGGATAGACCTTCGTGAACAAGTTCCATGGACTCGATTGCCACCTCGTTTCCGTCAGCTTTCAAATCCGTTGACTGAATTTTGGTTGGCCAGGCGTTTTTCACCTTCCATGTTACCACCGGAGCATGCTCTTCATTCAACAATTTGATCGTGACATCACGACGCTCGATGGTATTCAGTTTCACAGAGTTCCACCAATCGAAGTATTCGTTGTCATTTGCAAACGTACCACGCTTCAACGTGATGTTTGAAAACTTCTGCATTCCCGGCATTTTAATTTTGCTGTATTCGGGACTAGCACCTTGGCGGTATTCAATTACTTCCGTTTCAACATCCAATCCTGATACTTCCGTAAATCCAATCTTAGTTCCACCCCATTCAACTTGAAAATGGAACTTCGGTAGTGGGTAATTAGCCATATTTTTTACTTTTTAAATGAATTAAAATCAACTTGTTAATTATGCTTCCTGCATTTTGTGAGAGAACTTCAACACAATGAATTCGGCCGGTCTTACTACTGCCATACCGATTTCCACGTTCATGTAACCGTTCAAAATGTCGTCAGCTGTCATGGTTTGGCCAAGGCCAACACGTACATAAAATGCCTGCTCAGGTTTTGCTCCTGTCAAAGCACCGGCTCTCCACTGAAGCACCAGGAAGTTTTCGATCATTGCACGTAAGCGTACCCATGTGTTGGCATCATTGCTTTCAAACACGAACTGGTCTGTCGCCTTTTTCACTGATTCTTCCACCATGTTGAAGAAACGACGTACAGGAACATAACGCCACTCGTTGTCGTTACCGGCAAGTGTGCGGGCACCCCAAACAAGAACTCCTTTACCGGTAAAGGCGCGGATAGCATTTACTGATTTACCGGCTACTACGTCAACGTTCATATCAGCCTGCTCTTCATGCGAAATCTGAACGGTAGGCTTGATAACGTAATTCAGACTTACGTTTGCCGGAGCTTTCCAAACACCTTTGGTTTTGTCGATGCGGGCATAGATACCAGCCATTGCCGAACTTGGTGGCAAGGTAATCGGAAGTTGTCCGATCTCCGACTTAATTTTATTGTAAAGCAGGTTATCCGTTGTTTTGATTGCTGCCAAATCGGTTACGGAAGAACCGCCTGGTGCCAGTGCATCCAATGCCAGGTACAAATCGTCTACTTTACCACCCGTTGCGATAGAGTCGTTGATGTCAACCAAAATAGTGGACGTAGGAACGTTAGCTGCCACCACACCGAAAGCAGTGTAAAATGAATTCGCCACATCTGAAATAAGCGTTACCAAAGCTGGTTTGGTGGTTACGCTATTCATATCATCCAGGCGCGTTGCCAGCAGCAGGAATACCGATTCAATTTTGGTGGTAATCCATGTATCCAAAGCATTGGAAGCAGCAACCGTAGGAGCGTCTGAAGTTTCTTCACGCCCGATTGCAAGAATAGCATCCATTTTACCTTTCAATTCATTCAGGTACTGAACAGAGCTGGCGATATTCGCGCTCAAATCTGTCTTCAGGCTTGCCAACGTAGGACCAGGTGTACCTGCAGCCACATTAATGGCAACAAGATCTGTCAGGTTAGTTTGCAATGTAGCACTTGAAATCGTTGTGATGATGTTTTGTACTCTTTCAGCTTTTGTCAAACCATTGGTCATTGTCACTTCCACATCTGCCTCATTGTACTGGTAATCAAGGATTGTTTCCAGGAACGGGTAATAAACTGCTCCATACTTCAGAAAATCCTTCTCATTGCCCAGGGCACTGTTACGTAATGCGTAGATCGGGTCCACGTCGCCACTTCCCGGATCATAGTCTGTATCTCTGAAGGTATCGATGATCGTAAAACGATCCTGCAATTCATTACATTGCGTCAACGCATCTTTGTAAAGACTGTAGAAATCCCCGTCTTCTCCATCGGTCAAAGATGTTGCATCAGGGAACAACAGCAAAGTCGGTTCGTCTTCCTTGCGGATCGCTGCCAATCCATCATCCAAATCAGCTTTGGCAATTATAGTAGCGGTTCCACCCGTTCCGTATTGGGCAACGGAAACGATGTAGCAAGGCCCTCCACCGTTTGCAAAGTACAATTGCATTGAATAGTACATCAGGAACGGAGATTTGTTGGCCCCAGGCCCTGTTGCCTCAATGTCAGTCCCGCTAACCAACACGGTAATGTCCGTTTCCGGTTTTGCGAAACCAAAATACGTTTCATACTCCAGCATTGAGGTAATGCGTGTCGGTTTGAGCGTCAAATCTCCTGCTGTTTTTCTTTTTGCTATCTCCGTGTATCCGATAAACGCCGGGATAGCTGTTTCAACTTGCGCAACTGATGGAGGGAATTTGGTGATCTCCTCTACATATACGCCTGGTGTCTTGTAAGATGCCATAAACTATAGTTGTTAGATAAAAATTACTGAATAAGTCTTCGCTGCTACGATCTCGATGGTCCCCAGCGAAGGGTTTGGGTATTGATACGCCTGCTGCTCAACAGTGGGCGTGGTTGTAAAGTCGGTTGCCGGGTCGATATTGATGAACCCGTTTTTCGTAAGCGGCAATGCCACCGCTGTTTCTGCTACGAAGGAGACCGACTCCTTCTTGTACTTCCAAAATGTTTTCTTCGCATCAAAGTGAATTTTAAATTTCGGGGCATTGGCTTTCACCGACCCCGCGGTTAATAAATCGCGGGATGCCCCGACTCCTTTTGTTTTTATACAAATGATCCCTGTCACTCCTTTGCGCTCGGCAGCAGGAACGTAGAGATCAAATACGGTGGTTGTATCAGCTTCAGACAGCAGGAATGATCCGTCTACATGCTGTGAATCAGCCTCGAGTGGAACCGGGGTTAAAGCCGTTGCAACTTCAGCTGGCTGATAATTTGAAAAGAACAAGACTTTTGAAAGACTATAATCGATTTCGGTCGAATAATTAAACTCCGCCGGTGATTTCGCTTTCAGTAAAAAGACAAAAATCTCATCATCAGCCAAACCTGTCAGCGGGAGGGAATCTGTCTTTTTAGTGGTGATCATTAAGTGCAACCCGTCGTTGGAAACAATGGGAAGAATGCGGTGATTTCGCAGTTGTTTCGCCGTAGCAACGGTAGGTACTACTTCAAAAAGGCTCGAAACATTGTAATTACGGAATGCTTTCGATTTTGCATCTGCATCCATGGAATCGTAATCGGTCAGTCCATTATCCAGGTGGTAACCATGTAAGATAATTACTTCACACAATGTTCTATGTAAATCCGTTTGAAACATGGTTATTCAGGGGTATTGGTTCCTATTCCTACTCCACCGATTCTCGAAGAGCTGGTGATGTTTACATCGCGTACAATCTCGATCAGGCTCAGCTTATACAATGCACTTGGATATTGTTTTCCGCCAAGGGCACCCCAGATAAAGTTGAGCTCTTCAAAAGAGGGTGTGTACAGTTCTACCGTAAAATGGAAATCCTGCACACCGGCCATTGCTACATTGCTTCGGTTGTAATCGCTGTTGGCCTGCGTAAAGAGACGTTTTCCCTGGAAAAACTCGACGATCTTCGAAATGTCCTTCAGCGAGCGCGCGTATGTGTTGCGATTGGCACTGAATAAAACAAACAGGTTGAGATTGATCCTGTTGTTCTGATAAACGACCCGGTTGTTTTCGTGCTTCACGTTTGGAAAATTCTTCAATGTTTTTTCCTCGTTCATGTTGAGCAGTGTCATCAGCACCGAATCCTGGAAGTTGATGTTGTCATCCGTTGCGTCATGTTCAATCATCGCAATATTGTTCATACTAACAGGAGTTCCCATCGATTGACTGGTGAAGTAGTTGTTGACTTCGTCGGTTAGTATCTGCATGACCTCGTATATCATAACGCTTTCAAATTCAGTGTTTAAGCTTTAAAAAACACTAAAAACAACCCTTACCGACCGAACATAACATTCCACCCCGAACAAATTGCCGGTTTTTTTTAATCAGTAAGAAAACTTCATGACAGCAGATGAAAGTTAGCGGCCCTCATTTTTGAAACGAAACCTGAATAAACAGTTCGCCCAAAAAGACTACAAACGTTGTTCTCTCTAACAGTTCCAATAAAAAGCTCGAAGTGAATTCGTAGTACTAATTATCAGTGAATAGTGTCAAAAGTTTTTCTCGTTTTCAGTGGGACTAAAATAACTATAAATTCCACATGTGCAACAGTTGATTGTCTTTTTTTGCAATAAAATTTCGATTTCAGCGAATAAATAAGGCTATTCGACGGATATTTTAACATATTCGTAAAGTTCAGGCCGTTTACTTTAATATTATTGTAACCCACGTTTTGTGCAAATTAACGACGCCTTTTCTTTTTTGATTTACTTTGCGATATGACAGATGTTATTGCTTTCCTTGACCAATTCAAACGGGAACGAAACTTCGGTTCAGTATTACTTCAAATGAATGAGCATCCCGAATTCAGATCAGCGATACTGCACCAGGTCGAACGCGGTGTATACCCCTATTCCGAATATGCATCCTGGATCGCACAGCATTTTTTTAAAAAATACCCGCAGTATTTCGATGAGTGGGTCCCTTTTTTCAGAAAGATCCTGCTTCATACCAGTAATCATAGCATTCAGCGCAATGTAACACATTTGTTCATGGATAAAAAAGTGGCCATTGAAGAAGACGGCGAACTGCTCGATCATTTTCTGAAGGCTTTTGCTTCTGCCGACTCCCTGCCTGCTTTAAAACTGACTTCCTTCAAGTCAATCGAACAGCAGTATTTTAAGGCATACCCGGAGCTGATCCGCGAAGTGGCACTTTTGATGGAAATGCACAAGGAAGATAAGCGTCCGTCCATTCAGAGTATCCGCAGGTACTTTTATAAAAAATATACTCCTTATTTAAATCAATAGATCATGCGCATTCTGGCATTTTTGTTTTTGGGAATCACCGTTACCGGCAACGGCCAAACTTCACCCTTCCAGCTGGAAGAAATCATGAAAGGCGATGATTTTATCGGCCACTCTCCTGAAAACATCCGCTGGTCATTGGGCGGACAACATATTCTTTTTGACTGGAATCCAACCAACACATTCGGGAATTCACCTTTTGCATATAGCCTGGCAGACGGCTTGACCCAAAGGCTATCACCTGATTTCATTTCTGCTTCGGCTCCCCCGACCGGGAGGCAAGTTGCCGGGAACTATTATTTTCAACATCTGGGAAACCTGTTGCGTTATAACCCAGAAAACAAACTAATCGAAACGATCCTTTCTCTGAAAGACCGTGTGAATTTGACTGAACCTGTCACCAACCCGAAGCATGTTTATTTTGAGCAGGAAAACAACCTGTTTTTCTATGATGAGACCATAGGCAGCATAACGCAAGTAACTGATTTCATGCAGGGAAAAGCTCCGGAAAAACAGGATTCAACCTCCCTCATGCGCCAACAAACCGAATTGTTCAGCTATATCAGGCTGGAACAGGAGCGTATCCAATGGATCGAGAAAAACCAGGCAAAACGCAAGCTTCCACTTACCATTTATTACGATCGAAACGAACAGCTGGAAGATCTTCGGGTTTCTCCCAACGAGCAATTCGTAACGTTCAGGCTGAGCACCTACCCGGAAGACCGGGAAACACATGTGGAAGAGTATATTTCAACCAGTGGTTACACCAACCAGGTGGGCGCACGACCGAAAGTGAGCGACAATGATCCTTCACACCGCCTGGGTATTTACGACCGCGAACACGATACGGTTTATTATGTGTCGTTCAGCTCGCTGACTGATATTCGTAAGAAGCCGGCATACCTCGCTGAATATGGCGATACAGATCCACTTTATGCCAAAGACCGCTCCGTGATCATGCACGCCCCGGTGATGCATCCGAACGGAAAAGAGGCACTCGTAGATGTGCGAAGCCACGATAACAAAGATCGCTGGATCGTACTGCTTGACCTGGCAAAAGGAACAATCCGCGAACTGGAACAACAGCACGATGAAGCATGGATTGGCGGGCCCGGAATCTCGGGTTGGAACGAAGTAACCGGCACACTCGGGTGGATGGATAATGAGTCGTTTTATTTTCAGTCGGAAGTTTCCGGCTATTCGCATTTGTATTCGATGAATGCCGCAACCGGTACTAAAAAGCAATGGACCTCCGGCAATTGGGAAGTGTATGATGTGATGCTCAACAAAACGAAAGAAACGTTTTACATTATTGCCAATAAGCTTCATCCCGGGGTAAGGAACGGCTATAAAATTGCTGTGAAAACCGGCGAGTTGACTCCACTTTTCGAAGGTTATTTCGGCATCGAGTGGTCGCTTTCTCCCGACGAGAAGAAATGGGCCATCCGCTATTCTACTGCTACACAACCCTGGGAATTGTATCTAGCGGATAACAAGCCCAACGCGCAAATGAAACGCATTACCACATCTACCTACAGCGGATTCGGACAACTGAAACTGCAAGCCCCGGAAGTGGTCCAGGTTCCTACTTCGGATAACAAAACTGTTAGCGCACGTTTGTACAAACCTTCCGCTTCCAACGGAGCGGCAGTACTTTTTGTACACGGTGCCGGTTATCTTCAGAATGCGCATCATTACTGGAGCTATTACGCACGTGAGTTCCTGTTTCACCAGCTGCTGATGTCGAAAGGCTATACGGTCCTTGACATCGATTACCGTGCCAGCGAAGGTTATGGACGAGATGTGCGCACAGCCGTTTACCGTCACATGGGCGAGCGCGACCTGCTGGATTACGTCGACGGAAAAGCATTCCTGGTGAAAAATCACGGGATTGATGCCAACCGCGTGGGAATTTACGGCGGCAGCTACGGCGGCTTCATTACACTCATGGGAATGTTGAAAACACCCGGAACATTTGCCTGCGGAGCGGCTTTGCGTTCGGTAACCGATTGGGAACATTACAACCACGAGTACACAAGCAATATCCTGAATTACCCGGGCACCGACCCAAAAGCCTATCGCCGGAGCAGCCCGATCTATTATGCCGACGGATTGAACGGCCCGCTGATCATGCTGCACGGCATCGAAGACGATAATGTGCAGTTCCAGGATGTTGTTCGCCTGAATCAGCGTTTTATTGAGTTGGGGAAAAAAGATTACCAAATGGCCATTTTCCCGACAGAAGCTCACGGGTTTAAATCGGCCGTGGCCTGGACGGACGAATACCGTCGCATCCTGGAATTGTTTGAACTTCATTTGAAATAATGCCATGCACATCAAGGAACTGACTTCCAAAGAAGAAATGCTCGACTACCTTCCGGTGATACAGGAATTGTACCCGGAATTAACTGCTGCTTATTACAGCGAAATGCTCGACAAAATGCTGCCGCACAATTATGGCCAGATAGGAGTATTCGACGGTGATCGTTGTTTAGGAATCAGCGGTTACTGGCACGGGACAAAATTGTGGTGCGGCGCTTACCTGGAACTGGATAATGTGATCGTAGTCAAAGCTGCAAGAGGAACCGGGGCAGGGAAAATGCTTTCAACTTATCTCGACCAAAAAGCGAAAGACCTTGGATGTCATATCATGACGCTGGATGCGTATTCCAACAATTTTAAAGCCCACCGGTTTTATTACAACCAGGGATATGCACCGAGAGGATTTCATTTTATCAAGATTTTGGATGCGGATAAGCTGACGTGAGGTCAGGGGAAAATTCGAGAATGGTGGGTGCTGAGTAATATTGCGATATTACAAATGTATTTAAGTACTTGAAAATTAATTTATTACATGGTTTTCAGATTTCAATAAAAAGTGAATAATATTGCAATATTACTATGAATCTGAATTTCAGGTATTTAGCTATTTAACCTGCAACTTATTATACCGCCTCGCATGAACCATCCCCACCACAACCGGCCCGACTACCGGCACTACCCAACTGGCATAATCAATAACCGTCGGTTTTACCCGAAGTGTTTCCAAACGGCTTACCTGTAACGAATCCTGGTAATTCACATAACAAACTCCCTGGCGTTCCGGACCCACATTCAACGAATCGGGAAACGGGTTGAAGCGAAAGTTCCATCCTTTTTTATCTGCCAGCAGCGAATCATTCTGAAAACCCGGAAATGCCTCATTGAAATACAAAAACGCGCGACGGTTGCAATCCACTTCCACCGGGTGCGCATCATGATCACCTTTGCTAATAATGGCCGGCAATCCAACCCGAACGAAATAAGCCAGTCCCATTCGTTTGCTTTGCAGATAATGCCCGTATTCGTGCTGGAACATCCGGTTATCGGGTTTGGCATGGGTCGATGTATCGGCCAGGATATAATTGCCAAGCGTTACACCCAGCCAGTCTACCCGCATATTCAGTGACGTTGCACCGAAAGCATATTCTACTTTGTTTACTTTCCCGAGTACCGTATTGTACCATTGTGCCGTGATAAATCCAGCGACAGTCTGCGGTGCCTGGTACGTAAAGCGGGAAAGCAATTCTCCAAACCTGTTTCCGCCTGAACGCGTTGAATCCGTTACAAACAAACCTCCCCAAATACGTGCATCTGTTTTTGCGCGGTGATTGGCTGTTTTCCAGGCATTTTTAAACCGCTTTTCCTTGGCTCTGAACAAACCGCCGAAATAGCCGGTCAGCCAGGAATCGACGATAATCAGTTCAGGTTTCGCGAACGTTCGTGATGATCGCATGGCAGCATGGGCAGGTTGCAGGAAAAGCATGCAGCAACAAATCACTATAAGACGAATCATCCGGTCCATGCGCGCTTATTTTGAACGAAAATACCGATTCGGGGAAAACAAACCTAGGTATCCGCTTTTATGCGTTCCAATTCTTCACGTATAAATGATTCTACCTGTTCAAAATCTTTGACAACTGACGAAAACAATTCCGCGTAAAACGAAAGTTCTTCATCGTCGTGGTACATCAACTGTTCCAGCATCGTCACAATAGTAGACAGTTTGAACAAACGCGCAGGACCGAGCATTTTGTGGGCTTTCTCCTTTATCTCCGAGTGAATCCCATATATCGTAGCCTCTTTCAGCTCATCCAGGTATTCCGGCATGTTTTCCAGGAACACTTCATACATTTCGCACAAATACAGCGGATCACCTCCCGACCGTTCATACAATAGCTCCAGGTCGACAAGGGTTGACGGATTACCGGAAACCATTCCTGTATTGTTCCACGAAAGTTCTTCAAACGATTTCCCCAGCCATTTGCAAAGCATGATATACAAATCTTTAGGTTCGTATGGTTTCGACAAATAATCGTTCATTCCTGCTTCTGCGTGCTTTTGAAAATCGCTGGTCATAGCAGAAGCAGTGAGCGCAATGACGGGGACTGTACAAACCGGTTCGGGGAAGGTTGTTCGGATGATACGCGTGGCTTCCAGGCCATCCATTTTAGGCATGGAAATATCCATGAGAATGATATCAACCCTGCGTTCACGGAGCCAGTCAAACGCTTCTTCGGCATTGTTGGCCACCAGTACTTCCGCACGCCATGATTCGAGTTCATACACTGCCACGCGCTGGTTGATCTTATTGTCTTCCACCAACAACACACAGACACCTTCCAGCAAACGATTGCCGGGTCCGGTTGGAGTTTGTTTATTAGTGGTCTGCTGTTCTTCGGCCGGTTTCATGGGCAGTTGTACCGTAAATACGGACCCACGGCCCTCTGTGCTGCTGAGGGAAATGCTTCCGCCCAATGCTTCTGTCAGGGTTTTACAAATGCTCAACCCCAGACCTGTTCCACCTGCCTGGCGCGTTCGGTGATCTTCGACCTGAGCAAAATTTTCGAAAACAAACTCCTGCTTATCAGCCGGAATACCGATGCCTGTATCTGAAACAGCAAAAGAGACTAACAACGAACCGTCTTTCTGTTCGGTTCCTGTTACGGTGACGGTAACACGGCCTTTTTCGGTAAACTTAATGGCATTGCTGGTAAGATTCAACAGGATCTGATTGAGCCTGACGGGGTCACCCAACAGCCATTTCGGCAGTTTCGGATCGATCTGCCATGAAAAATGCAGGTGTTTTTCGTCGAATTTGAATTGCTCCGTTCTGCGCAGGTTTTCCAGCAAAGCTTCCAGCTCAAACGGCTTGGTTTCAAAATTCATTTTCCCTGCGCGGATTTTCGAAAGATCAAGCAAATCGTTTACTACATGCAGCAATCCGTTTGCCGTTTGAACAATTGTTGTAGCAATTTCTTTTTGCTGAACGGTCAGTGCAATATCTTTCATTTGGCGCGAAAGTCCCATGATCCCGTTCATTGGTGTTCGAATCTCGTGCGAAATGTTGGCAATGAACAATTCCTGGATTTTGAGTGCATTTTCTGTGATTCGCTGCTCACGTTCGGCCACTTCCCGGGCAACGGAAATCTCGGTAATGTCCGTTTCTACCAATACCCAATAACTCAGCTCATCGCGCTCATTAAAAACAGGGGTCATCGACGACTGAATATCAAGACGTTTACCATTTTTGGTTTGATTGTGCGATTGGTACGTAATCGAACGGCGCTCGGCGATTGCGATTTGCTGGAAATTACGCAATTCTTCAAGAGTAAGGCTGCTGAGCGAAAGGAAATCTTCACCGGTATGGCGGATAAAATCCTGGATAGAACTCCAGCCGAACATACGCTGATACCCTTCATTCATCCACTCCGGAATACCGTTTTTATCTGTAATGATCACACCGTTCATGGTTTCACTCGCAACGATTGAAAGTTTTTGGAGCAATACATTTTTCTCGACCATTGCTTTGTGATTCCTTACTTTTTCGCGGTAGCGAAGGTAAATTACCCCCGTGAGCAAGAAAGCAAGTAAAACACCTAATATCAAAAGGTTACGAATCTTTGACTGGCTTTCGATATTCCTGGTCTGAAATTCTTTCGTGCTGTTGAGCAACTGAATTTGCTTGTCTTTTTCAATGATTTCATTCTGGACCTGCAACCGCAGGATTTCCTGTTCTTTCTCTTCGTACAGCTGAAAATCGAGTTCCTTTTCATAGGCCAGCCGGTTGAGGTATGCTTCTTTTGCATTTCCGGTTTCGTACAAAATTTCCGACTTCATTTTGTGGTACATCCGCAATCCAATGATCAGGTGATGTTCTTCCACATTTTTTTTAAAATCCTCCAGGTAACGCAGCGCTTCCCCGTAATCTTTGGTCGCCATCAGTGATGCTGCCATCAGCAGCTGCTGTTCCGCCAAAGAATTGTAATCAAGGTTCATCGCATAACCTCTCAATGCCCGCCGGAAATACGACTGCTCCTTCTCACGATCACCCATCAGTCCGTAAGCTTCACCAATGTTCCCGATGCAATAAGGCGCCGATGCACTTGTGGTATCATTGCCGTTCATGGCCAGCGAAAGCTTTGAAAATGCAATCGATTTCCAGATGTTTCGCTCGTCTTTATCATAAGCGTAATAACGCATGTACAAATTACCGAGAGCAATGTTAATGGACAGCTGATTGCCCTTGTCTTTCTGCTTTTTATAATACTGCAGCGCCGTTTGATAGTACTGCCGGGCAATATCCAGGAACACTCGTTCATGTTGTGTGTTTGCCAGATCAACAGCGGTATGCCCCATCAGCACCAACACCTGTGCGCGTTTTTTCCACTGTTGCTTTTCCTTGTAAAGCAATTCTGCCTTCTTGAGATGAAGCATCACCCGGTCGAAAATCTGCAAACGTTTGTAACTTTTCGCAAGATTGTAATGCCCTTCGGCGATGAGCAACGTATCGTTGAGCTGTTGGGCTTCATTAACGGCATTCAGGCTGGCGATGATTTGTCGCTTGATATTTTTTTCGGTAGCAGCGAGCTTCGAATAGACTTTGTACCGAAGTCGCTTGTCGTTGACATTATTTAACTGAAGTTTCGCAGCTAACAGCAATTGGTAAGCCGAGTCGGGGTCTGATTTCTCGGCCTGCTTGCTTTGCTGAAGCAATTTCTTCACGTTGGAGCCGGCAGAATTGGGAACGGCAGATTGCCCATACCCAATAGCGGTCATCAGAAAAACAGCGATTGTCGTTCCGAAAACGTTATGCAGGAAGGGTTTACTCATTGTCCCCTATTTTCGACGTGATCAGTTTCAAAGTGATACAAAGGTAGGTAAAAAACGACTTTGGAACCGGTAAAAATGGCTGTCAGGTTTTTGACGTTCAAGAAGTTATCCGTGAAACTAATGAAGAATTGAAAATGTAAAATTGAAAAGAAGGAGGAATTATCAATTATGAATTGAAAAATTATAAAGTGGATTCAGTAAATGAAACGAATAAATGGTCCCGACATAATTTTCAGTTCCTTGATAATTCACCCTAAACTCTTTCCTGAAAACCTTTTCAATTTTACATTTTCAATTCACAAATTGCCTGAAAGGTGGTAATTACTTCCTATGTGGTATTCCGCCAAGCAAAACATTCCGTAATTTGGTGGTGCTAAAACTGTATGAATGAAACTTTCTTTTCTCTCCCTCCTTTTCCTCCCGCTTTTTTCCTTCGGACAAGATTCCAAAGGTCACTGCTCGCATGTAAAATCGGTGCATAAACAACTCAAAAGCAACACATTTACTGTAGCCCAGATCGAAGAAACCGAACGCTACGACGTGCATTTTTATTTCCTCGACCTGAACATGACCAATACGGCGACCACGCTTTCGGGAGCGGTTGAAATTCATGCTTCGGCGCGCGAAAACCTCGATTCAGCCCTGCTGGAACTCTTCCCGACGTTTGTGATCAATTCTATTGAAGTTGACGGAAACCCTGTTGCTTACAGCAGGAATGCCACTGCGTTGAAAGTTCCGGTGAATGCCGCTGTGAATCAATCGTTCGTGATTCGTGTAGACTACCAGGGAACACCGCCCACAGCTGCCAGCAATCCGCTCGGCGGCGGCGGAATGACCAACGGTTTTTCTCCGACGTGGGGAAACCAGGTTACCTGGTCGCTTTCCGAACCGTTTTCGGCATACGAATGGTTCCCGGTAAAACAATCACTGCGCGACAAAGCCGACAGTTCTGCTTTCCACATTACGGTTCCGACCACCTGCAAAGCAGGATCGAACGGCGTTCTGGAGCAAGTGGTGGATTTGGGAAATGGCACCCATCGTTTTGAATGGAAACACCGACATCCAATTGATTATTACCTGATTTCAGTGGCCATTGCGCAATACGTGGAATATACCGTTATTGCCAATCCGTCGAACTCGGGACCGGTTACCATCCAGAATTTTATTTACAACAACCCGCAAACCTTGCCGTTTTTCCAGGACGACATCGACGAAACGGCTGATTTTATGGAGCTGTTCGCTGATTTATACGGCCCTTACCCGTTTGCCGACGAAAAATACGGGCACTGCATGGCTCCGATCGGCGGCGGTATGGAACATCAAACCATGACGACCCAGGGTTCGTTCAGCAAAGGACTTACTTCCCACGAATTGGGCCACCAGTGGTGGGGTGATCACGTAACCTGCGCTTCATGGTCGGATATCTGGGTAAACGAAGGTTTTGCCTCCTACTCGGAATACCTCATGCTTGAAAACCTGTACCCCGGACAGCAACAAGGTGATATGCTAGATCGTCACGACAACATCATGTCAGTGACTGACGGCAGTGTTTGGGTGGAAGATAGCCTGGATGAAGGCCGTATTTTCTCCGGAAGATTGACTTATGACAAAGGAGCCGCCATCATTCACACGCTGCGTTTTTTGATCGGTAACGACAGCCTGTTTTTTGCCGGATTGCGTCAATACCAAACGCAATATGCGCATTCAACCGCATTGGGTGTCGATTTTATACAGGTGATGGAAGACGTTACCGGTATGGATTTCACCAATTTCATGGAAGAATGGTATTTCGGTGAAGGTTTCCCTACTTATTCTGCACGTTGGAACATGGTGGGAAGCGATCTCTTGCTGGAAATTTCGCAAACAACCTCGGCCAGCGTAATCACACCGTTTTTTACCAATGACCTTGAAATGCGCTTTGATCGCCAGGGTATGGCTGATACGACCATTCGGTTTGCCATAAGCGGAAACATTAACCAATACCTTGTGCCGAATGCCGGAAACATCGTGAATCTGCTCGCGATTGATCCGGCCAACTGGATCATCAATTCCAACGGAACCATTGTACACGATGTGAATTTTACGGCAGCGGTGAATGAAAATATGCTCGCCAATGCAGTGAGTATCTACCCGAATCCAACCGACGGACCGTTTACAGTGGTGATGGAACAGCCTGGCGATTATACGCTTACGGTGATCGACACGAAAGGACGAGCCATCAAAACCGTTTTATTTGAACAGGAAACATCGATCGATTTGGAAGCTGCAGCACCAGGAACGTATGTACTCCAAATCAGCGATGCAGGGAGCAATCTGAAAGTAAGACGATTGGTAAAACGTTAGTTTTCTTACGTCAGCTTACGCGTTTCCAGGATATCGTATTCACCTCATCCGAAACTAAATAATGATCAATTATCAAGTCCGTTTCTTGATAATTGATCATTCCACCATTCATAATTCAAATGTATCCTTCGGACAAAAGTCATGTTTTAGTGCGTTTTATGTGGTTACTTTTGCAGGAAAGTATATTTACCCAATTCTAATAGTCATGAAAACAATCCAATTATCACTCGCAACGCTTTGTTTATTGTTCATTGCCGCGATCAGCAATACCGGAAATGCACAATCAAATCTCAGTTCATGGACAGCGCTGACTGATTTTCACAAGGTCATGTCACAAACTTTTCACCCGAGCGAAGAAGGAAACCTGGAGCCGATCAAAACGCGTATCGGGGAAATGGTTGAAAAAGCCGAAGCGCTGAAATCATCTGAAATCCCTGCCGATTTCAACAACAAAAAGGTAAAGAAAGCCGTGAAAAAACTGGTTACTGATTCCAAAAAGCTGCAAAGCTCTATCAAGGCCGGCGCAAGCGATGAACAGATCAAGGCTTCGCTGTCTTCACTGCACGATGTTTTTCACCAGATTGTAGGCTTGTGCTCTGCCAACGAAGAACACGATCATGACCATGGGCACGATCATGATCACAATCACGAAGGACACAGCCATGAGTAATTTTATTGCTTAAATGCCGGAGAAACTTAGAGTTCGACGTCATTCATAACACGAAAAACGCTGCCCGTTTCCGGACAGCGTTTTCTGTTATTGGTTATCATTGCTTATTGCTTCACGATTCGCGCCAGTGTCGAACCGTTCTCCGTAACAATTCTCAGGAAGTACACACCTGTTTCATAAGCTGCAAGAGATACTTTCTCTCCGTTTGAAACAGTCGTTACCTGAAGTACCTTCCCTTGAGCGTCAATCACATCTACTTTTGCTTCGGTAGCGCTCATCGTTACGAACACTTCACCTGAAGTTGGGTTCGGATAAACCTGGATGCTTGCATCGATGATTTCCGCTAATGAGATGTAATCAATCGTCACACAAGACGACGTATCCGAACAGCCGCTTGCATTGGTTACCACAACAGCGTAGTCACCATTTGCCGTTGCCGTGTAAGTTTGCGAAGTCGCGCCTGCAATAGCAGTTCCTGTTCCACAATTCACCCATTGGTATGACGTTCCTGCAGAAGCAGTAATGCTCGCGTCTCCATTATCGGTAGCCGTTGCGGTTGGAGCACTATTAACAGTTACGGTAATCGCATCTGTATTCTCACAACCGTTTCCATCTGTACCTGTCACCGTGTACGTTGTTGTTGTAGAAGGTGTAGTTGCAACACCATCCGTTACACCGTTATCCCAGGTATAAGAAGACGCCCCCGAACCGGTCAGTGTTACCGATTCACCGGCACAAATTGAGTTGTCGGTTGTATTTGCTACCACTGTTGGCAATGCATTTACAGTTACAGTTACCTGGTCAGTGTTCTCACAGCCATTGGTATCCGTACCTGTTACCATATACGTTGTTGTAGTTGTTGGTGAGAAGGCAACGTTATCCGTTACTCCGTTATCCCAGCTGTAGGTTGTAGCTCCGGAACCGGTCAGTGTAACCGATGACCCGTCGTTACAAATAGCAGAAGCAGTTGTATTCGCCACTACCACAGGCAGGGTATTCACCGTTACCAAAACGTCATCGGTGTTCGTACAACCGTTTCCGTCTGTACCTGTGACTGTATACGTTGTTGTAGTAGTAGCAGTGAATGCAACGTTATCCGTTACACTGTTGTCCCAGATATAGGTTGTAGCTCCTGATCCTGCAAGCGTTACGGAAGTTCCTTCACAAACTGTTTGGTCGGTACCGGCATCCACTACAGGAAGCGCATTTACTGTCACCGTTACCTGATCTGTGTTCTGACAACCGTTGCCGTCTGTACCTGTTACCGTGTACGTTGTTGTAGTTGTTGGTGAGAAGGCAACGTTATCCGTCACACCATTGTCCCACATATAAGAAGTAGCACCTGAACCGGTTAATGTCACAGATGATCCGTCGTCACAAATAGCAGAAGCCGTTGTGTTGGCTACAACTGTAGGAAGCGCATTCACCGTAACAGTTGTAGAAGCTGTTGACGAACATCCTGAAGGCGCCGTTATCAATACATCATAGGTTGTAGAAACCGTTGGTGTTACACCTGTAGGGTTTTGAACTGAGGATGTAAATCCGCCTGGTGTCGATGTCCAGCTATAGGTAAAGTTGGTTGAGTTACCTACAATTGATACGTTATCAATGGACCAGTACCAATCCCAGGTTGCGCGGTAACGGAAACGTGCATAAACCGTAGGCTGGTTTTCGAAAGCCGCAGGAAGTGCAACAGTAGCCGAAGCAAATGCGTTTTCAGAACCTGTGTTTGCAGTATAGGATCCCGCGATTGTCCAGTTGGTACCATTCGTAGAGAACTCCACTACAGCAGAATCACCTGCATCGGCAATATCACGGTAGTAGTGGTAGAAGTTCATCGTCAACCCTGTTAGACCTGTTGTATTGAACGAAGGTGACTGAAGCGTTACATTCGTTGTACTTCCCGATCCCTGTGAATCACTGTTTGATTGAACAAACTGCGAGTTGTCGTTACTATGGTAAGCTGTACCACCGGCATACGAATACCCGTCAGGACGGTCAGTCCAGGCAGCATTCGCAGGTGTTCCGCCTGTTGATGAGTTGGTTCTTGTCCAGGTTGGTGCTCCTGAGTTGAAGTTTTCTGTGAAAATAGTTAACGGGAAAGGGTTTGCCGAAGAACTTAAATCCACAGCATCGCCTTCACAAATTGTAGCAGCCGTGGCATTGGCCGTAGCACCTGTAACTGCAGCACCTGTAGTAATGGTTGAAGTTGCAGTGTTTATACATCCGTTGCCGTCTGTTCCCGTAACGGTGTAAACAGTGGATGATGATGGCGAAGCGTCAACGGAAGCTCCTGTAGTTGCAGACAATCCGGCAGCCGGTGACCATGAGTAAGTATTTGCTCCGGAAGCAGTTAATGTAACTGCAGGGCCAGGGTTACAGAAAAATGCCGTTGATGGTGACACTCCAACTGTTGGCAGTGCATTAACAGTAACTGTTACCTCGTTAGACAAGCCTGTCGTCGGTCCTGCCGAACAAGTCGTTGCCAATACATAGTAATACGTTCCTGCAGTAAGCGCTCCTGAAACATAAGATACCGTCGTTGCACCTGTTCCACCTGAAACGTTTGTGTAGGGTCCGCCTGAAACGGTAGAAACCATCCACTGGTAAGTAATTCCCGAACCGGTTGTTGCACCTGCAGACGACAGCGAAACCGTTTGTCCGTCACAAATCGCATAAGTTGCAGGTGTGATGGTACCTCCGTTTGCAGAAGAACAAAGCGGCATGATAAATTCATCAGCTCCCATATCCGGAGTGGTTGCATTTCGTGCTGCCCCATCAATGTCTGTTGTAATGCTCACGATAGGTGCAGCTGTTGCATCGAGCAGAATCGCTGTCGGGGCAGCGTTATCGATATGCAAATCGGAAAGTGATGTATAAGGTACAGCAGCTGTCGAAGCTACCGAAGCATTATCATTGGTTCCTGCAACAGATAACGTACTGGTGTATGCACGAAGGTTTGTAGCAGGTGTTGTTGCGCCCGGCGCAAAGTTAGCCGCGGTATAGAAACCTGTTCCTACTGTTGTTCCTACCTGGGCGATCCCCTGAGACGCCAAACTTCCGCAGAAATAAGCATTATTGTTCTCAATGAGATTCATCGCGCTTGTACCACCGCTTGGCAGGTGGATAGACACGTGAGCAAGGTTGGTTGTTCCACCGCTAAGGGTATTGGAAAATACGTTATTGCGAATATCCATTCCGGTACTACCAGTTAGAGATACAGCCAAACATGCAGTGAGCAAGTCACTGTTAGCTGTTCCGAACAACGTTCCGGAAAGGTTAACGGAATTGTAGTAAACCTGGTGACCAGTACCTGCGTTGATACGGATCCCGAGTACGCAATAAAGCGGGCTAAAGCTGTAGCCACCTGACATATTCTGGTTCAGGTCAGAAATAAAGTTATTGCGGATAACGTGGTTGTTACCACCCAGCAGGTTGATTCCGAAAGCTCCGGTAGTTCCGGTATTTCGGTTATAGATCTGTGTAATTTTGTTCAACTCTACAGTTCCCGAACCTACTGTGTTCATTTCAATACCAACTACCGTTGTTGTTGAGGCAATACCGGATAGAATTCCCTGTATATTGGTAATCTGGTTGCCGCTGATCGTATAGGCGCCGGCTGCGTTTGATACAAGAATACCTTTTACGTTGGTAGCGGTTGCATTGTTGTTGCAAACCCCGTTGATGATGTTATTGGAAATATTCAATGTCCCGTTCCCAATGTTGGCATTCAATTCAATACATGACATTGGCCCTGTGATATACGATAGCTGGTTTTGAATCGTATTACCGGTAACGGTCAATGCGTTTGTTCCGGCAATCCAGATTCCCTTCAGATAAACGGTGGATGTGATTGCGGTAAACGGCGGTGCACCAACGAGCGTTCCCGCAGTTCCGATTGTATTATCAGTAATCGTTACCCCAGTGGAAGATGTCGTAGCAGAACCTACGAACATAATCGCTCTTGCACAGGAAGTGATCGCGTTATTGGTAATAATGAGGTTATTCACGGTAGTAGCTGCAGGAATCGAAGCTCCGGTAGCACTTATAAGGGCCGTTGGAGCATCTGTATCCGTAGCACCACCGTTACCACCTACATAGATCCCGAAAGTGGTTCCTTCTGAAGCGGCTTGGCTGGTTGCGCCGGCAACGTTTCTTCCGGTTGCACTACCATTCAGGATACAGTTTCGAATAATATTATTGTCTGAAGATGTGACCACACCGGCGGCGTTACAGATACGGATACAAGAAGTAAAAGTCTCTGTATTCACGGCTGTATTAGTGATCGTGAGATTGCGGTTAGTTCCTCCTGTATTCGGGTTATCACCTTCGATAATCACGTTGTCGGCACCTTTCAACTCGATCAGACCACGCCCTGTTGCGGTAGTTCCGGAAATAGTTACACCATCTACAGTAGGCCCGATAGCGATCCCGGTATAACTTGCTGCCCCGGCTCCTGAGCCGTTAAGGACGCAAGGTCCGGTTTCTGTGGTATTGGAAGCAATCCCGATACCGATGTTGCCCTGGTGTGTTCCCGCGTTAATAGCGGCAAAAGCAGCTCCAAGGTTGATGTAAGGTGTAGGACCGGGAGTCCCCGCCGTTGCCACAACTATAACTTGCGCACGGGCACTGAGGCCGGCAAAAGTTATAATTGCGAAAACGAGCAGACACCTCACAAGCGTGAGTATTGTTCTCATAAGCAATCGTTTAAATTTTAGTTTTCAGAACAAAACTAACACAAAAGGGTATCTGCTTAACAGTCAATTAACAATTGAGTGATTTGAATGAGTAGATTACTGAATCCCTCGCATTTTTGATCAAAATAATTGAACGAATCCATTCTTTTTGTTGATTAAAACAACAGATTAATCGATAATAGAGGTAGTTTAAACCACAAAATCATGGCTCCTATCGAAGTGAGGGTAATCGGTAAAAAAGCGAACCGGTTGATCGAAAAGGCTAAAAACCTGGAGGAGAATTTTAGAATTCGGGATATCCCGAACACCCGAATTCTAAAATTTGAAAATTTCATTGCTAAAATCCCTGGACACCATTCACAGTCGTGTACTTCAATACATTTTTCTTTTCCGGGTGAATCCGCGCAAATGCTGATTGAACGGCCAACGTCCCCTCATGAAAACCACACAGGATCAGTTTCAGCTTTCCTTCGTATACATTCACATCACCAATGGCATAAATGCCCGGAATGTTGGTGGAATAATCCAGTGTATCCACCTTGATCGCACCCTTCTCGATCTCCAGCCCCCAATCGGCAATCGGACCCAGGGAAGGTTTCAACCCGAACAACGGAATAAAATGATCCGCTTCTGTAACGATTTCGCCATTTGCCGAATGCCGGATCACCACCTGCTCCAGTTGCGAACCGCCGTTCAATCCTACTACTTCCGATTCGGTAATGAGCCTGATCCTCCCGGTTTCAGCAAGGTCAATCACTTTTTGTACCGAATCCAAATGACCGCGGAAGGAGCTGTTTCGGTGTACCAGGGTAACTTCCGAAGCTATTTCCCGCTCGGCAAGGTAAATCGACCAATCCAACGCCGAATCGCCGCCGCCCGCAATTACGCAGCGTTTGCCACGATAGATTTCCGGATCTTTAATGATGTAATCCACGCCTTTTTCCTCGAAATTGGCAATCGTGGAAATCGGTGGCTTACGCGGTTCGAATACGCCCAATCCGCCGGCAATCATCACTACCGGAGCCTGGTGTTTCGTTCCTTTTACGGTTGTGACGATGAACGAACCGTCTTCCTGTTTATCGATGGACTGTGCAGCCTCTCCCAGGGTAAATCCGGGTTTGAACGGCGCGATCTGCTCCATCAGGTTATCAACCAGCTCGCCTGCTAAAACAGAAGGAAAACCGGGTATGTCATAAATGGGTTTCTTCGGATAAATTTCCGAGCATTGTCCGCCCGGCTGCGCCAATGAATCGATCAAATGGCATTTCAGTTTCAGTAATCCGGCTTCGAAAACGGTGAAGAGCCCAACCGGCCCGGCACCAATGATAATGACGTCTGTCTGTATCATGTTGTTGTGTGTTAAATTGTATTATCAGTTAAAAATTCCGGCGGCCACCGTATTGTTGGTGTTTTCATTGATCAGGATAAACGCCCCGGTCTTCCGGTTCATGGTATACAGATCGCTGCTTACCGCTTCTGCCGTTTTGATGGTCACATGAGCAAAATCATTCAGTCTCAACGTACCGTCACTTTCCAGCTGCTTGTAGGAATGAATATCTATCTTGCCGGTAAATTCTTTCAATACTGCTTTCGTGCGGAAGCTGTTTTGCTGCAACAGCAACTTTTGTCCCGGTTGGAACGGTGTGTTGTCCATCCAACAGATAGTTGCGTCGAGGGATTTTTCGGTTCGCGGAAGCTGGTCTGCAGGCACGATGGTATTTCCGCGACTCACATCCAAATCTTCGGCCAGGTGAATGACCACCGCTTCACCCCGGAATGCTTCCTGCACCTCTTCCCTGTTCAATTCAATAGCACTTATCGTTGTTTCCAACCCCGAAGGCAATACCTGCACCCGGTCTCCGACCCTGAAATGCCCGCTTAGGATGCTGCCGGCGTAACCACGATAATCGTGGAGTTCATCTGTTTGCGGACGAATCACATATTGCACCTGGAAGCGCGGCTCTTCTTTTTGCTGGTACTGTGTGATATTGACCGTTTCCAGGAAACCAAGCAGCGAAGGGCCTTCGTACCACGAAAGATTTTCCGAAGGATGTACCACATTATCGCCCGACAACGCACTTGTGGGAATAAACGAAACCTGTTTCAGATTCAACGGTGCGGCAAACGTGGCGTACGCCGATTGGATCTCATTGTAAACAGCTTCACTGTAATCGACCAGGTCCATTTTATTCACACATACCAGCACATGCGGAATGCCAAGAATGGATGAAATAATGCTGTGACGCTTGGTTTGGTCGGTAATACCGTTGCGTGCATCCACTAAAATGATAGCCAGATCGGCATTGGAAGCACCGGTAAACATGTTACGCGTATACTGGATATGTCCTGGCGTATCGGCGATGATAAACTTGCGTTTTTCGGTTGTGAAATACTTGTAGGCCACATCGATCGTGATTCCCTGTTCGCGTTCGGCGCGAAGTCCGTCGGTGAGTAAAGCCAGGTCAATTTCCGTGTTCACACCTGTAGTTTTGCTCTGACGCGTCAATGTTTCGATGATATCAGTCGAAATTGATTCGCTGTCGTATAATAACCGCCCGATGAGCGTGCTTTTGCCATCGTCTACGTTTCCTGCGGTGAAAAATCTTAGTAACTCCATCTTTTTTGAATTATGAATTGAGTAATTATCAATTATCAAGGCAGTCAACTTGATAATTCTTACATTGATAATTGATCATTAAAAATATCCCCCTTTCTTCCTGTCCTCCATCGCGGCTTCGCTGATGCGATCGTCCATGCGGGTAGCACCGCGTTCCGAGATTTTCGCCGATTTGATCTCCGCTATAATGTCGTCAACTGTGTAAGCCTCACTTTCAATGGCTGCTGTACAGGTCATATCACCGACAGTGCGGTAGCGTACATTCCGGGTCACCAATTCGTCAAACGGGCCCAGCTCCAGGAAAGCATTGTTGGCCATAAGCTGTCCGTGTTCCGTGAGCACACATTCCCTTTTGTGGGTAAAGTAAATCGACGGTAAAGCGATGTTCTCGCGCTTGATGTAATTCCAGACATCCAGCTCCGTCCAGTTGCTGATCGGGAAAACGCGTACATTCTCTCCTTTGTCGATCTTGCCGTTGTAGATATTCCACAATTCCGGACGCTGCAGCTTCGGGTCCCATTGGCCAAATTCATCACGTACCGAAAAAATGCGTTCTTTAGCCCGCGCTTTTTCTTCATCACGACGTGCACCGCCGATGCATGCATCAAACTCAAACTCTTCGATCACCTCCAGCAACGTGTAGGTTTGTAACGCATTCCGGCTGGGAAATTTGCCTCTGCCGTCTTGTAGTTTTTGGCGGCGGATCGTGTCTTCTACCGAACGTACGATCAGCTTTTCACCCAACTCAGCTGCCAGTTGATCACGATACTCCAGCGTTTCAGGAAAATTGTGCCCTGTATCCACATGCACCAGTGGAAACGGGAATTTCCCCGGACGAAAAGCCTTCAAGGCCAGGTGAACCAGGCAAATACTGTCTTTCCCACCGGAAAACAGCAAAGCCGGCCGGTCGAATTGCCCTGCGACTTCCCGCAGGATGTAGATGGCTTCTGCTTCTAATTGGTCTAAATAGTTGTTCATTTTTTTGGTTGTTTCTTTAAATTATCTATCCTTTTTAAAGGAGGGAACTCTGCCTCCCTCCTTGAGGAGGGATTGAGGGAGGTGGCATTTCTACTACTCCAACTCTCCACATTTACCATCCCCCTCGGTCCCCCTTCAAAGGGGGAGGTGGTTCCTCCTTATCAATAACATTTCTCCTACGCATGCAGCCCGCACTCTTTCTTCGAATTATCTTCCCACCACCAGCGGCCTGCACGGAAGTTGTCGCCTTCGCGAATAGCACGCGTACATGGCTGACAGCCAATACTCACAAAACCCCGGTCGTGCAGGATGTTGTAAGGAATATGGTTGCTTCTGATTCGTTCCTTCACTTGTTCAAAGCTCCACGTTGAGAGTGGATTTACCTTCGTGATTGCACGTTGTTCGTCCCAATCAACCACCGGCAGGTCCCGGCGGTTTTCCGAATGTTCGGCCCGCAAACCGGTGATCCAGCAATCGGTATTTTTCAGTGCACGGTTTAATGGTTCCACTTTACGGATAAAACAGCATTCCTTGCGGTTTTCCAGCGATTCGTAAAAGCTGACCGGCCCTTTTTCAGTCACCAGCTGCTGCACAGCTTCCGTTTCCGGGTAATAGACCTCGATCCGTTTTTTGTAACGCTCCAACGTACTGTTGAGCACACTGTAGGTTTCCGAAAACCACCTTCCGGTATCCAGCGTGAAGACCCTGATCGGTAAGTCCAGGCTGAAAATAACGTCTGTAATTACCTGGTCTTCGTAACTAAGGCTGGTTGAAAAAGCGGCCCGATCACCAAAGACGAGGGCGATATTCCCCAGCAATTCTTCCAATGTCTGATCGGCGACTTGCCTGATTTGTTCGTGTTTTGTCATTTTGTTCTAAATAAAAGTCAGTATGAGAATGCGCAGGCTCACAATGATCACCACAATGCCCACCAGGAGCATCATCGCTTTCACGTTGAGTTTTCGCGATAAGTAGGCAGCAATCGGAGCGGCGCAGACTCCTCCCAGGATCAATCCTGTAAAAATCTGCCAGTGTGCAGCCCCGATCAGGGTGAAAAAGGTAAACGAGCTCGCCAGTGAAACAAAAAATTCCGCCAGGTTTACCGACCCGATAATAATCCTCGGATTTTTGCCCCGTGCGATCAAAGTAGAAGAAACAACAGGCCCCCAGCCTCCCCCGCCGATAGCATCCAGGAATCCACCCGCGCTGGCCAGCCAGCCCACATGTTTCACTTTCCTGCGATTGATCCGTTTGCGGACTACTTTATAAAGGATGATCACGCCAAGCATCAGCGTATAAGTACTTACGATTGGTTTGATGTATGCATTGTAATGCTCAAATTCCGTGAGAACATACGCCCCGAAAATCGCCCCGATAACCCCCGGGATCAGGATGGTTCGAAACAGCTTGTTGTTCACATTCCCAAAACGCAGGTGCAAAAAGCCAGAAACGCCGCTGGTGAAAATTTCGGACGTGTGCACACTCATGCTGGCTACGGCCGGACTAACTCCAAACGAAAGCAGGAAGGTCGTGGCGCTGACACCATAGGCCATTCCCAACGACCCGTCTATCAGCTGCGCGATGAATCCACCAAGCATGTAATACAGGAAATCCACTTCCAGCGAATCGACCATCTCCGTTGCCGAAGACCAGATTGATTCCAGTGGAATGATTGTAAACACTAAATGCCCGGCCAACAACATGGCTAAAACGCCTGCTACATAAGCGAAAAGTTTCCGAAATGAAAGCAGGTACCAGGGTTGTTCTTTCCGGTGGTTCAAAACGGCCGTTACCCTGTTCAGCTTTTGCACTTTCTGCTTAAAATCACCCTTCAGGTGAAAACGCAAGCGGTTCAGGTTTTCCAGCGATTCGTCCAGTTCATTCGGCAAGTCTTCCTGCAACACTTCTTTCAAACGTTTGGCAATCGTGGGCGACTTTCCGTTGGTCGAGATCCCGATTTTCAGGTTGCCTTTCGTGACAACAGAGCCGAGGTAAAAATCGCACAGCTCAGGTTTGTCGGCAGCATTGTACAAAATGCCCCGTTCGCTCGTTTTTTCACGGATTTCCAACGAAAGCGCTTCGCTGTTGACCGCCGAAATGACCAATTGCTGATCTTCGAGGTACGATTCATGGAAACGGTCTTCAATCAGCTCAATCGTCGGTTGGTTTTCTGCAAACGCAATGAATTCATCCGAAAACCAATCGGCTACAACCGTGATTTGCGCACGCGGCGAATTTCCCAAAACCGCCTGTAATTTTTCCAATGCAACGGTACTTCCCCCAATGAGAAGTACCGCCAATTGATTGGTTTTCAGGAAAACCGGGAACAGGTCGTTGCTATTAGTTTTCATTCCTGCCGGTGTTAATACTGAATTGGAGTCCGATAATGTGCTGGTTTCCATCGACTGAAGTTTGATTTTGGAGTGTATAGAAAAGAAACAATGAATGACTTCTGAGTTTAATATTATTGCCAACAGTAATTCTTGATTCTAACAAAACATGCTGCTGAATTGTCGAAAAACCTTCAATACTCACACGGGGCTCAAGGCATGACAGATGCGTTGTTCGACGAACTTGAATCTGCAATCGGGCTCTGTGGAAGTTTTTTTCAATTGAAGGGTATAACCTCCACTCCTCCCGAAAGCGCATTTGCCAGTTCCACCGCTTCTTTCCTGAACGAAAGCCTAGTTCCAAAAACGGGCGGTATTCATTCGTAATAATTGACGTCAGCGCCGAATGACGGAACCAGGCAAATCCTGCCCCGGCAGTAAAACCATTGCGAAATCGGTAAAGTATTGTCAACCTGCCCAATGCTTGTCTTTGCCTTTGGATAAAGCCATCGCAACGCCGGTGACCAATATCTGCTGTTGTTTCAACCTTTGCATTCCATCGGTGATTCCAAACCAGGCTACCCCAGCTGTTTTGCTGATAAGCTTCCTGCGTGAATGAAGATTGCCCCGCACAAATAATTGCTATGATTGGTAACCATTTCATGCTAATTCTGAGAAACGAATCGATAAGTATTGACAGACTTCAATAAGCCACTTTGTTTTACCACTTCGCCGATCACGATCACAGCCGGTGCGGGAATGTTTTCATATCCGGCCCTGTAAACGATATTGCCAATGTTGCCGACAACCGTTCGCTGATTGGGTAGTGTACCATTGCTGATCACAGCCACGGCTTCAGTTTTTTTACCCGCTTCACTGAAAATAGCCGCAATGTCAGCCAGCTTGTTCAGGCCCATCAGGATCACAACTGTTGCATTGGTCTGTGCCGCCTGCCGGATTTCCGGGTTTAATTCACCGTTCGACAACACGGCGGTAAGCACATAAAATCCGTTGCTTGCTCCACGATGCGTTACCGGAATTCCAGCCAGTGCAGGTACGGAAACCGAGCTGGAAATCCCTGGTACCACCTGAACGGGAATGCCTAACAAATGAGCATATTCCAGTTCTTCATAACCGCGGCCGAACACAAACGAATCGCCACCTTTCAGTCGGACTACGTGTCCGTTTTCAAAAGCTTCCTGTACCATCAGGCGGTTGATCTGTTCCTGGGAGTAGACTTTTGATCCCCGTCGTTTTCCTACGAAAATCTTTTTCGCTGCCGGAGCCAGATCAAGTAACTTTTCGTTGACCAAGGCATCGTATAAGATCACATTGGCTTGCTGCAAGGCTTTCTGGCCTTTGATCGTCAGCAGGTCGGGATCTCCGGGCCCCGCGCCGACTAATGTTATTTTGGGTTGTTTGTTCATTTTGAATGTTTTTAATTTCCTGATACAGGAAAATGAGTTTTATTATTAAGAGTCGGATTCTGCCTACAGCTGCCACCCTCCCTACCCTCCCTCAAGGGAGGAGCGGAATCTGCTTCCATGTCGCGATGAATCGCGATACTACATTGATTCTTATTATACCAATCGTTTCAACTTCGCTTCTTCCACAAATGATTTAATCACGGCCAGGTATTCCTTCGCAAAGGCCTCCCCGGCCTCGCGCATTCGGATTTGCAGGATCCATTCCCCGAAACTGTCATAACCTTCAAATTGATAATCCTGCGACAAATGCTGATCAAAATCATGAATGATTCCCTGGTGCGTGTTACATCGGATGTTATTTCCCAGCAGCAATGCCTTGGCAGTATGAATTCCTGCTGCATACGTATGGTATACCGAATCGGCGTAACGGGCTTCATTGAACGCTTCTTCTGCTGCATCGATCTTTTCTTCGGCATCGAAAATGAGCGTTCCTACCAGGTCAATGACTACACCGGCACACTCGCCCACCCCGATTGCCGTTTTAAATTGTTCCTCCTGCCCCCAGTCGATGTAATCCAAAGGGGCCAGGTTCGTCGTATCGGCCAGTGGTTTCAGCAAATCGTAGAAGTATTTATTGCCCTGGCGATCATAATAATCGTTGAATAATTCTTCTTCCGAACGGAGGTCCAGATAATCGTTGAGCAGGTAACGAACACTGTCCAGCACCCTCCTGCTCGGGAGCTTGATCACTTTTTCAGCAATTCTTCCAAAACCAAAACCGTTGTTTCCTCCGCCCAGGAGAATTTGTACTGCCGGAACAGTAGCTCCTTCCACTTTCATCGAGCTGCCGTGAAAACCGATATGCGCCAAACCGTGTTGTCCGCAGGAATTCATACAACCGCTGATCTTGATTTTAATATCGGTATTGTAAATCAACTCCGGAAATTCATCCCGGACAACATCTTCGATCACGCGCGCTACTTCCGTACTGTTGGAAATCCCCAGGTTACAGGTATCTGTTCCCGGACAAGCAGTGACGTCTGCCAGGCTATTGTACCCAGAATCAGCAAGCCCCGTTTCCTTCAATCTTGCATACAATTCACCCAGTTGTTCAGGCAGAAGGAATTTCAGCAATACACTCTGGTCGATCGTAAACCGGGCATCGTCCGCCGCATAAAAATCCATCAGGTCGGCTAATTTCCGCGCCTGGTCGGTGTTGAAATTGCCCAGCTTGATTTTCAAAAAAGCCGCCACATAACCGCTTTGTTTCTGTTCGAACACGTTTGTTTTCAGCCACTCTGTGAATGCAGGGTCTGTTGAAGCCTGGATCACTTCAACCAGTGTTGTAGCGGGATTGTAAGGCACTACTTCCGGTTGCTGCTCAAATAGCTGTGCATCTGCTTCCGTAAACTGGACCGCCTTTCGCTCTGCTTCAACCAACGTTTGAAAAGCTTCCCAACCGATTTTCGCGATGAGGTATTTCAGACGGGCTTTGTTGCGGTTATTGCGTTCGCCGTGGCGGTCAAACACCCGAATACTTGCTTCAATGAACGGTATGATTTCCGTAGCCGGCAAAAATTCATAAGCCGTTTTCGCCAGTACGGGCTGAGCGCCCAGGCCTCCGCCAACCAGGACCTTGAATCCTTTCAGCCCGTTTTGAATGAGCGGAATGAACCCGAAATCGTGGATGAAGGTATAAGCATCGTCGTTGGTATTGGAACTGAAGGCAATCTTGATCTTGCGTCCCAGCTCCTGGCCAAAAGGCTTCCGCAAAAAATAACGGAATACCCAATCGGCATAAGGGGCTACATCAAACGGCTCATTGGGATCAATCCCGGCGATTGGACTTGCAGTGACATTACGGACTGTATTTCCGCAAGCCTCACGCAAGGTCACATCGTCTTTTTCCAGGTCGGCCCACAGCTGCGGCGTTCTGTCTAAACTCACATAGTGAATCTGGATATCCTGGCGCGTTGTGATGTGCAAATGCCCCGTACTGTATTCATCGCTCACTGCGGCAATCCTGCGCAACTGGCGGGCGGTTACTTTTCCAAAAGGCAATTTGATACGGATCATCTGCACACCTTGCTGACGCTGGCCGTAAACGCCGCGCGCCAAACGCAGGGCGCGAAACTTTTCTTCGTTCAGGGAACCGTCTTTGAATTGTTCGATCTTTCGGCCCAATTCCAGTACATCTTTCTCCACAATCGCTTCTTTCAGCGAAATCTCCTGCTCTAATTCGGTTCGATAACTTTGCATGACTTTTAGTTTGTTGCGTTATAGAGGTAGTACCATTCTTCGTGCGAAAGCTGAATGGTGTTCGCGGTAGCAGCATTCTGAATGCGGCGTTTTTCCTTGCTTCCGATGATCGGTAAAGCGCCCAGCTTGTTGAGCCAAGCTACGGCTGTTTGTTCTACATTGGCCTCGTGCTTCTTGCCGACAACGGTGAGCGCATGGCGCAACTTGACCGATTTCGGATCTTCACCCAGGAGAATTTTTCCGTCGGCTAAAGGCGAAAATGCCACCGGACGACTGTGTTGTTCCTTGATAAAATCCAAACGGCCGTCTTGCAGCGCGCTTGTTTCCAACAGGTTCAGTTCGATGTGATTGGTGATGATCGGCTGCGACAGGTAGCTCGATAGCAAACGCTGCTGCGATACATTAAAATTCGATACGCCGATGTGTTTGATTTTGCCTGCCCGCTGCAATTTCAGCAAGGTCGAAGCTGTTTGTTCGAAATTCCACAGGTGATCGTGATTTTCCAGTATGTACAAATCGATCACGTCCGTTTGAAGGCGTCTCAGCGAATCTTCCAGGCTTTGCGTCAGGTTCTTTGCGCTCAGGTCGTAATAAATGCCACTGCCATGACTTTCGGAGGAAAGCTTTGTTCCTACCTTGGTCGACAGGACCAATTCATCGCGTTTCAGCGTTCCGTCGGCCAGCAGTTTCCCGAATTGTGTTTCCACCTCGCCGTTGGCAAAAGCCGGGCTCAGATCGTAGGTTGTAATTCCCAGTTCGCGGGTGAACGTGACCACATCCCTGAAATGGGTCGGGTGATTAAAATCGGCATTGTCCCACCGCCAGAATCCGTAGATTGCAGCAGATACTTCCGGGCCGTTTTCGTTGATATAGATCTTTTTCATTGTTTTTCTTTTTTAACCAGCCGGATTGTTTTGGAACCCGACCTCATTTTTGTGCACTAAAAAACCCTTCTCTACAAGTGCGGAGAAGGGTCAAACTCAATACTTAATGTATGTAATTATTCCATCCGCAAGCCCCTTTCGGGCATACAGCAGCACATAGACTGGTAAAAGAATCGCTTGTTCATGATCGTGTTATCGTTATTGATGATGCAAAGTAAAGGGTGCAAAATTTCCTGCGCAAGAAAACGGGCAATTATTTTCTTGTTCTCCTATCGGATAAATAGGAATTAAAACACTAAAATTAGTTTATTTACGGACGTTTCTCCGATTTTCGCAAGAGTTTTTTTTCGCGTAAAATTAAATCCGCCAAACTGGTTTTGGATAAAATATGGATGCTGGCTTCGCGTACTTCGAGCATCACTTCGTGCAAACCGCAGAGTTCTTCGTGCGGACATTCCACGCATTCTTCGTAGAAATTGAGGCTCACGCACGGAATCAACGCGATGGGCCCGCCGGTTGACCGAATGATCGTACTCAGCATGATTTCGTCGGGATGTTTCACCAGGAAATAGCCGCCGTTTGCCCCCATCTTGCTGTTCACCATGCCTTCGTTGCGCAGCTGTAAAAGGATCGCTTCGAGGAATTTTCGGGGGATTCGTTCCTGCTCGGCGATGCTAGCGATAGACAAATGTTGCTTATCCCGGTAGACTTTTGCGAGTGCTGTGAGCGCTTTGATGGCGTATTTGGAACGTTTCGGGATCATACTCAAAAGAAGTTTTATTCAACGCGAAGGCGCAAAGGCCGCAAAGTTGGATTGTTTGACCGGATAAATATACTACTATTTTAATAGGATATAAAAAATAGCATTCAAATACTCTTTTTTGAAAGTCAGGGTTTGTTTATTTCAATTGACAAGATTACTTTTAGTGACAGAAACAATTAGTTAAAAGAGCCATTATTCTCAGCTGATCCGTTTTCAAAAGCGTTTCTCATCAATTCACTGAAAGAACTATGTACTTTGCACATAAATCGACCCCGCAAAAAGTAGAGGCTTCAACTGTACCTGACACTAAACCGTCGGGAAAATCAACTTCTGATTTGCAGCAGCTGGCTGATAACAGTAAGCACATTAGTCAACTCAAATCGTATCAAGATATTGCTAATCAACATACTTCATCAACACAACCAGGTGTAATACAACGGGTAATCTCGAATGAAACCTATGATGCACCCAACTACGCCGAAGTCGATTTAAAAGCACCTTTATCTGCTGGCAAAGATGCTGATGCTTCTGTTCATCCTCCTGGCTGGTGCCTTGATCATGACGCTACCAATAATCCAAATGATCATGGAAGTACAAAGCCCCATTTTCACCAGCGAGGCCATTTGATTGGTAAACAATTCGGAGCCACGGAAGGAGGTGCGAAAAACCTGGTTACGATGACAGATGCAACAAATGGTCTTAGTATGCAACTCGAAGAGGATGGCTTGAAACAAGAGATTAATAAACATAAAACTCATACTTTCAGGTATAAAGTAACCCCGGTTTATAAAAGCCTGAATTACTTCCACACTGGAAAAACAGATGCTTCACTTAAAGGACATAATTATCTCCGAACGGGAAAAGGAAAAGCGCCATCATCTATTAAAATGGAAACGACAGATCTGGATACCGGAGTCAAAGTACAGGATACCGAAATCATTAATGGCTTAATGTATCCGCAACATCTTTATTAGCGTCATTCAATGGAATTGGAAAATCGAAACGAGGAAAGGAAAGTTGTTACAGCTGAGGTGTTTTTGGGGCTTTTGAAAAAAGAACCTAATGCTTCAAACTCAATAAATCTGAATAGAGTATCAATAACTGAAAGGATAACCGTTAGTAGTCACAATTTATCAAATAAAACGGTTAGAATTAACTTCCACAATTGCATATTCAACCTTCTTTCAATTAGTAAAATTGATCGCCCTCTTGAATTGAATTTTCTCGGATGCACAATCTCAAACTTGAATGTATCTAAAGATTCTCAAATAGTAGAAAACAGTATTCCAATAGAGTTAACTATAAAAGGTGATTCTGATATACATCGACTAGTTGTTTTAAAACGAGCATCTATTTCCGCCCATTTTTCAGATTCTGTTATCGGAGAAATATATTCTTATTCAAGCACCTTTACTGACTTCCATTGTGATAATATTAATTTCAAAAACAAACTAGTATTTGAAGATTCTAAACTTAATTCTGTTCGGTTTAATGAATGTGATTTTGAGAAGTACTTCACTATTCATAAATCATCAATAATAACAGGCAAATTATTACTTGATGAATGCCTTTTCAAGGAACAGTTTTTTTTCGATTTTAGTGGAAAAGAATCCAGTCCGGAATTAAAGATCAGTATTCAATCTTGCAAAACGGAAGATCGATTAGTGTTTTTTGGAAAAGGAGCTATCGCTAAACGATTATTTGTTTTCAAACATAAAGGCGAATTGGAAATCCATGATTTAAATATCAACTTCGTAGAAATTCAGGGAGCATTCGAAAGTCATGCTTCGTATAGATTTAGTTATTGCAATTTCAATCACTTTAATTGTATAGGAATTAACTCGATTTTTCAACTATCTTCTATCAAAAGTTTTGGGAGTAAATCAGAATTTTCAATCAGAGCTTCTAATATGAATAACGCTTCCTTGTTCGATACAGATTTAAGATCGTTTGATTTCGTTTTGATTGAAAAAAGTGATTTTACAAATATGACGACTTCACGGGTTATTTGGTTTGACAATAAAAAACTTAAGACCAATTATGAATCTGAAGAAGCAGTCCCGCATGAAAAAAGAGAACTTTACCGCCAGCTCAAATACAACCAGGAAAAGCAAGGGAACAAGATCCAAGCACTAGAATTCCAAAGCCTCGAAATGAAATACTATAGCCAGGAGCTGGCTCCAAAACATGCTATTGCCAATGTCTTGCTCCGAAATAAATTCATCGCCTTTTTCGGACAATTCATTTTAGCATTTACTTCTCAAAACCGCTTCATTTTATGGATTGGTAAATCCAACAATCATGGGCAGAGTTTCTTAAAACCATTGGTATTCCTTGTTGTCCTGGGATTGATTTTCAATTTTCTGATCATTCAATCCGCTTCGCCCCAATCAGCGATGGATCTTTTATTCAAAAAAGGAAACCTGCAAATGCTGCCGTCCCTGCTGAATCCGGTACATGATATTTCAAAGTTGCTACACGTTGAGGAAACCAGTTTTTTGACAGGTACTTTAGACCTGATTTGGAAAGTCGTTGAAACAACCTTGATCTTTCAAACTATTACGGCATTTAGAAAGCATGTTCGGGTGTAATTAACGCGTCCGGTTAGTGAAGCTCGCCAAGGCAGGCCATTCGTTTTCATTCTACAATGCTTGTCATTCGTGTATTCGTGGCGGAAAAACATCTCGTTCATCCTTGAGCTGCACAATTCACACTCCACCACTCCATACCTGCTCTTCACAACCACTCATGGAAACGTATTAAAACACTGCCATTCAAGCGGATAATCTCAAATCGAACCTATCATTCACCTAAGTACGCTGAAGTTGATTTAGAAACACCATTAACCGATGGTAAAGATGCGGCCCCCTCAGCGTCATCATCGGCTCACTTATTTTTTAATCTCTTCACACTGATTTAGCTTTGAATTGGCAACATTCTTAATATTTTTGCGTCTTGTATTCAAAGTACTCTGCCAGATCGCTTAATCAAAACAATTATGAAAATCATTTTAACACTCCTTGTACTTTGCTTTTATAATTTCATCTACGCTGATCGTATTTATATTATTGATGGAGGTGGTTACAATGGTGCCGGACCAGAAATAGTCGCAGCTATTGCCAACAATGGACATACCGTTAATGTTGGTGCAGGCGTAATACCGGTTGGATTTACCACAACCTGTAACGATCCCGTTAACGGATATGACTGGTTGTGTTTCTTCGGTGATTTTGACTTTACTCCGCTAACGGCTCAAATCAAAACGTTCATTGACGCCGGAGGAAAAGTTTTTTATCAATACGAAGTGGGTTGTTGTACTGCTTCTTCCAATTCCGTTGCAGCCATTTTATCAAGTATTACCGGTTTATCAATTACCCCGAATCCCACTGATTACATTGCTTTTTCAGGTTCCGGAATTGGTGGTTGGGTTGCAGACAATGTTAGTTGCTGTGTCAATTTCAAAGGCGATGCCTATAAAGGTTTAGATGGCTTGCCGGTTGCAAATCAAATCCAGGCAACGGCAAACATTAACAGTTCATCTCCGGCTATTGCAACGTGTCTGAATTTTGGGTTTCATTTTGCAACAACGGACTTTACCGGTGCAGCTGACAAAGGCGGAATCGTAGGCATGGGAGATGTTAATGCATGGTATGATGCCGGCGAACCGTTTTCTAACGGTGGCACTACACCCGTTAACCCAGCAGTTGTTGATTATTTTTTTCCGAATGCTGCTTCAACCTGTTACCTGTTTCCTCCCGGTTGTTTAGAGGTTTATACTCCCAACAGCGGTGCAATTTCCGGTACTGCATCGAATAACGGTCCGCTTTGTGCCGGAGATCAACTCAACTTATCGGTCGTAAGCGCATCCGCTACAACTTTTTCATGGACCGGACCAAATGGTTTTGTATCAAATCTTCAGAACCCTACCATTCCAAATGCGCAAACAGTTAATGAAGGCGTTTATTCCGTCACCATTTCAGATGGAAGCTGCTCAACAACGCTTACAACAACCGTTGTGATTTCCACATCAGGCACACCAACAATTAATCCCGCAGGTCCGTTTTGTACAGGTGCTCCGGCTGTTAACCTAACCTCTCCAACCGTTGGCGGAACCTGGTCAGGTCCGGGAATCACCGATGTTACTACCGGATTGTTCGATCCGGCTCAAGCCGGTACAGGTAATCACGTAATTACGTATTCAGTGGGCAGCGGATCCTGCACCGGCTCCAATCAAATAACCATTACGGTGAATGCAGGACCAACAGTTACGGTCAACGATGCGACTATTTGCCCCAATCAATCAGCAACATTAACAGCTTCCGGTGCCACTACTTATACCTGGTCGCCCGCAACCGGATTAGATGTCACTACAGGAAGTACGGTTGTCTCCACCGTTGGTTCAACAACAACCTATACCGTAACCGGAACAACAAATGGTTGTACGGGAACCGCCCAATCAACCGTAGACGTCGGTGGTGGTTTTCAGGTAACCGCTTCGGCTACTCCAAATCCTGTCAGTTCAGAAGAACCGGTCACAACTTTAACCGGATCGTTGAGCAATGCAAGCAGTTATGTTTGGATCTTCCCTGACGGAACCACATCCAATGCTTTATCACCAACGTTTACCTACCCGGAAGGCCAGGGTGATCAGACCATTACCTTAATAGCAACATCTGCTCAAGGTTGTATTGATACGGCAACGGTTATTGTTTATTGGGAAGATGAATTGGTTTTCTATATTCCGAATGCCTTTACCCCGGATGGAGATGAATTTAACAACACCTTCCAACCGGTATTCACTTCCGGATTTGATCCCTACAGTTTTAATATGATCATTATAAATCGCTGGGGCGAAATCATATTCGAAACAAACGATGTCACTAAAGGTTGGGACGGTACCTATAACGGAAAAATGGTCCAGGACGGAACCTACACGTGGACACTTACATTCAAATCTCCGAAAAACGACAAGAAATATGAATACCAGGGGCATGTAATTCGGATCCAATAAACCTGTTGGAGGTTTTATCGATGCGATTACTTAAGTTCACAATTCATGTTCAACAATCCGGTACCTCGTTTTAACGATGATTCTCGGAAATGCATTGAAATGCCACCATTCGCTCGGAATATTGCTGAACCGCTGCGAGCGCATGACCTTCCGTAACAGCTGACGATTGGCAACCTGTTTTTGCGTCAGCTCACCTGAAGCCAAAAACTGCGCTTCCAGGCTTGGATAGGCAATTTTGCGGCTGTCGTCGTAACCTGCTCCCATGTCCAGCGGTTTTTTGCTGACATCACAAATTGTCAGGTCGACCGCTGCACCGTAATTGTGTACGCTTCCGTTGCGCGGATTGCTCACAAACTTCACCCGCTGCGCCACCGGAATCGTATCGAGCGCGTGCCACATTTCCCACTGAACCGCCAGCGGACGAACACCATCATACACCAGCAAATGCAGGTTTGAATCAATCGAAGTCAGCAATTCCTGGCACTTCGCCAATCGGCGGGCTACATCGCGCTGCAGGTAAACCGTTTTCAACGTATCGTACAAAATACGGTGCATGAAGTTATCGGTCGATGCATATTTTAAGTCCCAAAAAACCTGTTTATTATAAGCATCAACGCGCACCAGTGTGTCTTTTCCATTGACCAAAAAATCAGGGATCACAACCGGTTTTTCCTCTTCTGCGGGAATAGAGTCATTTGTTGTTTGAGCGGCCCCGGACTCTTTTGTAGAACCGTTTGCACAGCCTTGAACAACCAGCAAACCAAGAAGAATAGACCAAACGATGATGTGTTTCATACTGCAAAAGTGGACATTTTCCAAGGATTACAGCTAATTTTAACCACATAGAAAACGGAGAACCGGGTAACTTAAAAACTCAAAAACTATATGCGCTTATATGCGCTATGTGGTTAATATTCTATGTATTTTTGCCTTCCTTGAAAACACAAGTTTATGCCAAAGATTTCGCAGAAAGCCATTGATATGCCAGCGTCGCCAATTCGTAAGTTGGTACCGTATGCCGAAAAAGCCAAAAAAGCAGGAAAAATCGTTTATCACCTCAACATCGGTCAACCCGACATCGAAACGCCGAAAGTAGCCCTGGATGCCGTACGCAACTTTGACCATAAAGTGATCGAATACAGCCACTCTGCCGGATTCGAATCGTACCGAAACAACCTGGCTACAACGTATCAGAAAGGCGGACTGCCCGTAAATCCGGAAGACATCATCATCACAACCGGTGGTTCGGAAGCATTGATTTTCGGATTCATGACAACCTGTAACCCGGGCGACGAAGTGATCATTCCTGAGCCTTTTTACGCTAACTATAACGGATTCGCCGTGACGGCAGGTTTGAGCGTAGTTCCCGTAACTGCGAGTATCGAATCAGGCTTTGCATTGCCTCCGGTGGCCGAAATCGAAGCAAAAATCACTCCCAAAACAAAGGCGATTGTGATCTGCAACCCCGGAAATCCAACCGGTTACCTGTATACGAAAGCAGAATTGGAGCAATTGCGCGACATCGTGAAAAAACACGACCTGTTCCTGTTTGCCGATGAAGTTTACCGCGAATTCTGCTACGACGGAGCTGTTCCGTTTTCAGTATTGAACCTTGAAGGTATTGAAAACAATGTGATCATGATCGACTCCGTTTCGAAACGCTACTCCATGTGCGGTGCGCGAATCGGGGCGTTGGTCTCTAAAAACAAGGAAGTGATGGCTGCCGCTTTGAAATTCGGACAGGCGCGGTTGTCGCCGCCAACCGTTGACCAGGTAGCTTCGGAAGCCGCGTTGAATACACCGCAATCGTATTTTGATGACGTTGTCAGCGAATACGTGGAACGTCGCAATATCATGGTAGACGGACTCAATAACATTCCGGGCGTTTTCTGCCCGAAACCAAGCGGCGCGTTTTACTGCGTAGCTCGTTTCCCGGTTGATAATGCCGAGCGTTTTTGTCAATGGCTGCTGGAAGAATTCGAGTATGAAGGCCAGACTGTCATGATGGCCCCGGCCAATGGATTTTACGCTACACCCGGTGCAGGCGAGCAGGAAGCGCGCATCGCATACGTGTTGAAAAAAGACTCGTTGCGCAATGCCGTAAAATGCCTCGAAGAAGCATTGAAGGTTTACCCGGGGAGAATTTAATTCGCCGTGGAAATAGTCATCATCCTCATACTTATACTGATCAACGGAATTTTTTCGATGGCCGAAATCGCTATGGTTTCCGCCCGGAAATCACGTCTCGAGTCAGCTGCCAAGCGCGGCGATAAATCAGCCAAAGCAGCCCTGGAAACCATTGCCGCTCCCAACCGTTTTTTATCGACCGTGCAAATCGGGATTACCCTGATCGGGATCATGACCGGTATTTTCAGTGGCGAGAACATCACCAATGATATCCAGCATTACTTCGAACAGTTTTCTTCCACAAAACCTTATGCACATACGCTTAGCGTAACGGTTGTCGTTGGTTCGCTGACCTTTTTCTCGCTCGTTTTGGGTGAATTGGTACCGAAGCGCATCGGTTTGGCCAACCCGGAAAGCATCGCTAAAGTCATGGCGCGACCAATGAAAATCATCTCGGTGATCACATCGCCGTTCGTGTGGTTGCTTACCGTTACTTCCGATATGCTGATCAAGCTGTTCCGCATCAAACCTTCTTCCGATAGCAAAGTCACTGAAGAAGAGATCAAAGCGATCATCCAGGAAGGCACAGAAGGCGGAGAAGTACAGGAAATTGAGCAGGACATCGTGGAACGTGTTTTCCACCTTGGCGACCGTAATATCAGCTCGTTGATGACACACCGGAACGACCTGATTTACCTCAATTTATCCGACGACAGCGAAACGGTTCGCTCTACCGTCAACACCGAAATGCACTCCATCTACCCGGTGTTTGAAACACACAAGGACCAGGTGAAGGGCGTCGTGCTATTGAAAGATCTGTTCCGCCACATCAACGATGCCGATTTTAATCTTGAAAGCCTGCTCATCAGCCCTTTCTTTTTGTCAGAGCACATTACGGCTTACGAAGCGCTGGTGCAGTTCAAGGAATCGAAAACGCATTACGGGATCATCACCGACGAATTCGGACAAACGCAGGGAATTATTACCCTCAACGATTTGCTCCAGGCCCTGGTGGGTGATTTCTCCGATTTCTACTCCGAAGAATTCAATTTCATCGAGCGCGAAGACGGTTCCTGGCTTATCGACGGGCAATATCCATTGGCCGAGTTCTTCCGTCATTTCGACCTCGAAGATGTGGCTGCCGACCTTAAATTCACAACCATTGGCGGATTGGTGATGCATGAAATACGAACCATTCCTACCACAGGACAAGTGATTCAATGGATGAACTTTGAGATCGAAGTTGTTGACATGGACGGCGCGCGGATTGATAAGGTGATCGTTCGCGTCTTAGGAGAGTAATTCTTAATTTTTAATGTTTAATTTTGAATTAAGAGTTTCGGTAACTATCCCGTTCTTCGTACTTTTCAGACAGCATTTTCATTTTAAAAAATCAATTCAACATTCAACATTCAACATTCAACATTCAACATTCAACATTAAACATTCAACATTAAGAATTCAACATTAAAAATTCAATGAAGCAGTTCGAAATCCCCGCGTTTTACCGTTCTCCGATTATCAGTAAGGTCAAAGCTTTCCGCAAGGCGCAGGACCCGCGTAAGAAGGATTTCACACCGACGACGCTTGATTTCGGGAACCTGCAATTGCTGATCGCCCGTCATTTTGGATTTTGTTACGGAGTAGAGAATGCGATTGAAATTGCTTATCGTGCCATCGCCGAAAACGAAGGAAAACGCATTTTCCTGCTCAGCCAGATGATCCACAACCCGGGAGTCAACGAAGACCTGACCAATCACGGAATTACGTTTATCCAGGACACGAAAGGCAACCAGCTCATCGATTGGTCGGAAATTACCGCCGATGATGTGGTGATCATTCCTGCTTTCGGAACGACACTCGAAATTGAAGCCCTGCTGAAAGAAAAAGGCGTGAACGTGGAGCAATACAATACGACTTGTCCGTTTGTGGAAAAAGTTTGGAACCGTTCCGAGAAACTGGCGCAGGACAAACACACGCTGGTTATTCACGGAAAGTACAACCACGAGGAAACGCGGGCTACTTTTTCTCATACGGCGGCTCATACACAAGCCGTGATTGTGAAAGACCTTGCCGAAGCAAAATTATTGGGCGAATGCATCACCGGAAAACGATCTTCGGAAGAATTCTTTCAACTGTTTGAAGGAAAATACACAACCGGCTTCGATCCGGAAATTCACTTTGCGCGCTTGGGTGTAATCAACCAAACCACGATGCTCGCTACCGAAACACAGGAAATTGCCGAGTACCTGAAAACGATTACGGAAGCACACGCATTGGAAAATAACCTCGACAAACGCTTTGCCGATACGCGCGATACGCTGTGCTACGCCACGAACGACAATCAATCCGCTACGCTCGGACTCATGGAAGCCAAACCCGACCTGGCAATCGTGGTAGGCGGCTACAACAGTTCCAATACCACACATTTGGTGGAATTACTCGAGCAGGTCTGCCCCACTTACTTCATCAAAGACGCCACTGAAATAGATGATTCAGGAACGATTAACAGTTTCAACATCCACACAAAAACAATGGAATCGACTACCGGTTTCCTCCCGCAATCCGAGAAGTCGTTGAAAATCGCCATCACCTCCGGTGCTTCCTGCCCCGACGCTACCGTCGATCAAGTAATCCAGCGCGTTTTGGAATTCATTCAACCGGAGAAAGACCTCGAAGAAGTATTACGAACCCTTCAGTAACACCTGAATCATGAAACCCGCCACCCTACTACTTTTCCTTCTGCTGTTTTCAAATCTGTTTGCACAGGAGAAACTTCGTATTGTACCTATAACTCATTACGATTACGATAAATTTGATCCAACCATCACCATTCAAGACTTATTCAGAGATAGCATAGACTGTATCGAACTTGTTTCTCTTAGCGGATATCAGAGTTCCAGGAAAGGTTACTATTATGAAAGAACCATCATTTGCCCAAATGGAATTGACGTCTCTCATTTGAGAATTGTGCGACAATTAGATACTGCTAAATGGCAGCAACTTTCTACTATTTTAGCCCTTCCGGCTCCCCAAGAAAATATGCTGTCAGCGTGCTATGCCCCCCGAAACGGAATTATTTTTTATTCAAAAAGTGGGGAGATTGTTAGCTATTTGGAATTGTGTTTCGAATGTAATATGAATGCAAGCTCAGGAATCCCTCTTGCTGATCCCCTTATCAACTTTTCAGCTGAAAAATATCAACAACTGAAAAACTTATTCAATGAAATCGGAATGAAAATCTACGAGCCAAGATAGTTGCCCCTTGTTCAATTGTCCATTTTACATTTTCAATTCAAAATTCAACATTAAGAATTAAAATACTCCTTATACCACGCATGCTCATGATGGTCCAGCGCCTCTTCGTTCACCACATGGTTTTCATCCACTTTCGCGTACAACAATTCCAGTGAAGCAAAATCGCGCTGACTGATCACCTTAAAACCGTTTCGCATCAATTGTGCGGCACATACTCCTGCACCGATCTGGTACACCTTGTTTTCACCGAACCGATTGCCGTCGTAAATCACCTGGCTGCCGCAGGCCGCGCTAATGTCCATCATCACCGCCAGCTCAATTTGTTCGCGCTGCGCCAGTTCCAGCATTTTCTCCGAAGCGCGGATCATGCCTTCCGTCCAGTCAATCCCCGATTCGGTCAATACGCGTGCTTTTCCTTCCAGCACATCCATTCCCGTTCCTCCATGAATGTCACACATCTCACGTGGCGTACCGAACGAAAATTCTTCCGGGCAAAACTTTACGATTTTTACCGTATCGTAACCGAGCAGTTTCAAAGCACTGGGATACTCGCCGTTGGCTGATCCGTCATACCCGCAGGTTGTTCCGGCGAGGCAAGCGCTCATAAGGATTCTAAGTGGCTGTTCTTTGGTTGGAACCCGCAAATTCTGAAGATAATTCCGATCTGTCATCTGTGAAAAAAATTAGCCGGAGCGTTTATTAAAAGTAGCATTTTTGCCCGAAAAGACAAGGAGATTTTACCGCTTTTTTACCCGTTTCACAAAAAAACAAGTATAAATTTTCATTCATTGTATTTGATGCAACAATTGTTTATTTTCAACCCTTAAAACCCATTCATGGAGCGGCTGATTAACATTCTGATTATTGACGATAATGAAACGGACCAATTGGCCCTGCGCGAGATCCTGGGTGGTGGCGGAAACATCCTGCTCGAATGCGATTCCATTGAAGAAGCGCACCACATCCTTGATCGCAAGGAAGTAGGGATCATTCTCATCAACATCGACAGCGCTTTCTTTTCATCGATGGATGAATTCCAGGAACTGCTTGAAAAACACCAGCAACATACACATTACTCTATCGTCATTACAGAGAATGCCCGTTCCGGATCGAAGGTCCTGCGCGGACTCAATAGCGGCGCGGTCGATTTTATCAGCAAACCGTTCAATCCGCATTTGATCCAGGCGAAAATTGAGGTCTATAAATCACTGTATTACAAAGATCAGCGCATCGCCCAGCTTTTGGGGAACATTTTGCCGCGAACAGTATTGGAAGACCTCAATAATCACGGGAAATTCTCGCCGAGAAGGGTCGACAAAGGCGTGGTGCTGTTTACCGATTTCGTAGATTTCTCCATGAAATCCAAGTCGATCAAACCACTGAAGCTGGTGAAACGCCTCGAGCATTATTTCACCCGTTTTGATGAGATCACCGAGCGTTATAAACTCGAAAAGATCAAAACGATCGGTGATGCTTACATGGCTTTGGCCGGTGTGACCGAATCGAATGAAGAACCGGTACTCAGGGCGTGCCTCGCAGCGCTGGAAATGCGTGACTTTATCCGCAATGAAAAAGAAGTAGCCCGTGCGTTGAAACGCGATTTCTGGGAAATCCGTATCGGCATTCACACCGGTCCGCTCGTTGCCGGAATTATCGGCTCGGCACGCTATAGCTTCGACGTTTGGGGCGATACCGTAAACATTGCAGCCCGCGCGCAGCAGCTTTCCGAAATCGATGCGATCACCATCTCGCAGGAAGTGATCGATGAATGCGACGGCTTGTTTGAAAGCACGTTTATCGGTGAAGTTCCGATCAAAAAACGTGGCGGGACCATGAACCTGTACAAGCTCGATGGCCTGAAAAAAGATCACAGCCTCTACGGCGACGGCAAACTGGCCAATGTAGAGCTGCGAAAACGCTGTCATATCACCTCAGTCGATTTTGAGCACATGCGCAACGATATCATCAACCGCCTCAAGTCAACCTTGCCGGAAGAGATGATCTACCACGACCTGGCACATACGCTGAACGTGGAAAAATCCGCCCTGCGACTTGCGCGGCTGGAAGGATTGAACGAAGAAGAGATCATGATGCTGCGAACGGCGGTACTTTACCATGACAGCGGGTTTATTTTCACTTACCATCGTAATGAACTACACGGCGTGCGGATGATGGAGCAATCGCTTCCGAAATATGGTTACGATGCCGAGCAAATCGCAACAATCCGGGCAATGATCCTCGCTACGAGCAGTGGTAATGAACCCGTCACCTTGCTGGAACAGATTATGTGTGATGCCGATCACGATTACCTGGGCCGCGCCGATTATTACATGGTAGCCGAGAAATTACGTGAAGAAATTGCTGTTTTCGGTACTGAAATGAGCGAAGAAGAATGGCTCAATTTCCAGCTCACTTACCTGCAAAACGATCACCGTTTTTATACGTCTACTTCGAAAAACATTCGCGAGCGCGGGAAACAAAACCGGATAGCGGAGCTGAAAACGAAGTTGCGGCAGCTGCAGATACAGGAGTAGCTGGAAATAGAATGGTGAATCAGCCTCCTCCCTTGAGGGAGGAATGAGGAGGGTGGCATCTGCGACAACTTAAATAAAGCTTCGGCCACCTCCCTTTATCCCTCCTTAAGGAGGGAAATGAAACCTACTTCTTTTATGAAATTTTGATCTAAAAAGCCGGCACCAGCAAGTCCAGCAAATCTTCCGGTTCTTCTGCTAAAGAAAGTGCATTTGCGCGAGTCTGGATACCGTCAAACGGGTGCAAATCGGCTTCCAATCCTGCATTTCTGCCCTCACGCCCTGAAGAAAATGTTACTGCTGTCAAAACAGGATCACTTGCTACGTCTCCGCGGAAATCAGCAGATGCCATTGCTGGCGGAGCAGCACTCATTTCAATTGCTTTAAAATCGTCTGCTTTTGTCACCTCATCGCTGAGTGAAGCGACCAAAACAGGTTCCTGGACCGAAGGATTTGTCTGTCCTGCAACCACATGAGTCTCGTCTTTTCCGCTATTTTCGGGCGCTGTGAATTTCTCCAATGCAGGCTGCTCCGCTTTCGCCATTTCCGGCTGTTTAGGCAATGCTTTATCATCGGTTTGAACGAGGTTCCAGAACGGAATGGTACCCACGATCAATACCAGGATTGCCGCAACACGGAACCAGGTACGCTGGTACATCGGGATAATGCGCGGTTCTTCCGCTACCACCACCTCAGGAGCCGTCCAGTTGGCACGGATTCCCGGATGTTTCGCTCCGAAAACGTTATCCAAACTGGCTTTGATTTCCGGGTTCACCACACTTTTCTGAGCAAAAGAAACGCCTTCCAATTCCTGGAAAAACTGTTTCATAGTCAGAAACTCTTCTTCGTTTTCGCACAACTCCTGCACCAAAACAAGCTCTTCCCCCGTCAACGAGTCGAAGCTTTTGTCTTTGATAAGTTGTTCTACTGATGTTTCCATTTTTTCTTGTACTAATATCGTTTGTAATCTGCGCCGTTTTATGTTGTTTGTGCCGGGTGATACGCCTTCAGCGCTTCTGCCAGGTACTTTGTTGCATAGAACAACCTCGATTTTACTGTTCCTTCATTTATTTCCAGAATGTCGGCAATTTCCTTCATGGACAGGCCATCAAAATGCCGCAATTCAAATACTTCTCTGTGTTTTACGTCCAATTCCAGAATTTGTTCATCAAAAGCCTCTTTAAATAACGAATGATGCACATCGTTCATGGTATTTTTGGATCCGTCTGTCACCGGGTAACTGCTATCGAGGCCGTTGCTGGTGTTTTTCCGGATCTCCTGCTTCTTGTATTCGTTCTTGCACATATTATTGGCTACCGAATACACCCAGGTTTTAAATGACCGCGACGGATCGAACAACTCCGGACGGTGAATAAGCTTCGTAAACAGGTCATGCACAAAATCTTCCGCCTTTTCGCGGTCGCGCCACAGCATCCGCATGAAATAGGAAACAAGTGCATTGGAATACCGTCCGTACAGGTTGTCGAACGCGCGCTGGTCACCGCCTGCCATGGCAATTACCAACTGTTCGTCGGACATAGACTGATATTCCTTTCTGAACATTTTCATTGACCGATGTACTTGTTCACTTTCTCAGGATTCTTTGTTTTTGCCCCAATTTTCAGGATTGCCTTGTTCACCGCTTCTTCTTCGGCCGTATTTCCCTGCAAGACCAGTTGCTTACGCAGCGAAACCAGCATTGGCAGGTAATTCGGACACCATTTGTCGCCACTATCATTCGAAGCTTCATTGATGAGCTGGAATTTCAGCGTTTCTTTCCACAGGTTGTAATTCACCGAATAATTGTCGACCGGTGTGGAAGAATACCTGAATGTGAGCCCGATCGGGTACAGGTTGTTCTTCATCGGCACAAAATAATCCTTCGGTAACGTCATGGACAACTGCAATGACTTATCGGAGTTCAGCTCACATAATTCAGCCAGGTAAGCCGTATCGATCACTGTTGAAGCCGGCAGTACCAGGTCTTTTGCGGCCCAACCTGCACGATAAGCCTCGCTTTGCATGAAATCGAGCGACAATAATTGAATGTCTTCACGTACGGCATTGTTTTGCTGCACATAATACACCGCAAACATGTCTTCAAAACCGTGCATCACCATGATGGCCGATTCCTCGCCCGACAGAAGCAAATCGTTGGCGTACGTCAATTGTCCCTGCGAAACCACTTTTTCGTCGATCAGTTCCTTGATCACCGGCAGCGCCAGGGCCGACTCATTGGTGATGATGTGATACGCCGCCTGCTGCTTCTTTACCTCCGTATTTTCAGGCTGCAATGCTGCAGCAGCTTCCAGTTCGGGATAAAGATCGGTATTGTAATGCCCGGCCAAATACGTGTAAAAGTGCGACTCGAACGTATTCGGCAATACAGCGTTGTAATACCCGACACTGGCATCCATGTTTTTTTGTTCCTCAAACGAGGCCGAGCGGCGGCTGTACTGGCTGTTGGAACGGTATTGATTGTCTTCAAACTGCTCCTGCATCTGTATCTGCTTCTGGATGACCGGTGAATCGGCTTTTTCCGCCTCTTTCAAATCCATTTCCCTGTCTTCTGAGACTTTTGCCGGAGCTGTGGTTTTTACATCAACACCAATTCCGTATTGAACGCTTTTGCTGGTTGCGGGAGCTTTCTTCTCTTTCACCACGCTTTCCTTCTCCAAACGCAGTTCCTCGGTTGCCGGCGATTCGTATTTATACGTTCGCACGCTGTCGGGAAGGGCCTGGAAATTATTATTGGCCGGATTTACCGAATTCGTATTCAGCAAAAAACCGCTATTGTTGGTTGTCCCGCTGGAAGACTCTCCATTCAAATTACTATTATTGAAATTGCCGCTACTGGCAGGCTCGTTGGAGTTATTCTCGGCAGGAACGTTATTCTGCGCACACGCCGTAGAAGCAAAACCCAGAATACATATTAAAATCAACCGTTGCATGATCGCTTATTTTTTCACCTGTACAGGCATAACAAATATACGTTCAAATTTTGATGGAATTTATGCCAAAAAGTTTAGATCGGTTTGATTTTCACCAGAAAGGCATAAAGAAACAGGACCATTTTGAATTATCCATGGTGAAATTATCAATTATCAAGGCCACTTTATAATTGATAATTCTATAATTCATAATTGTATAAATCCGGGCATTCTTACTTTAAACTCCCTTCCGCCCTCTTGTCATTCTTTTCACCCGAAAATAAAACCGGACAAGTGACCGATGCAAATAGTTTGTAAATTCGTCGCCAAACTAGATTTGAAACAATCAGCATGAAAAAACAACTTTTAACCGCTTTCGTAGTGGGAAGTATTTTACCATTGACTGCACAGAAAAAAGTGGAGTACGTAGAATATGACCTTCCAAACGGAATGCACGTGATTCTTCACGAAGAACACGCAACTCCAATTGTGGCCGTTTCGGTCATGTATCACGTTGGATCCAAGAATGAAAATCCGTCAAGAACAGGTTTTGCTCACTTCTTTGAGCATTTGCTTTTTGAAGGCTCTACCAACATCAAACGTGGTGAATACAGTGAATTGGTCGAGAAAAACGGTGGTATGCTCAATGCCAATACGTCGCAGGACCGCACGTATTACTACGAACTGCTCCCTTCCAATCAACTGGAATTGGGCTTGTGGCTGGAAAGCGAGCGCTTATTGCACGCAAAAGTGGACCAGACGGGTGTTGAAACGCAGCGTGAGGTTGTAAAGGAAGAAAAACGCCAGCGTGTTGATAACCAGCCTTACGGTACTTTCATGGAAAACATGTTCGTACGTGCTTACCAGACACATCCATACAACTGGGTTCCGATCGGAAGCATGGAACACCTGAACGCTGCGCAGGAAATCGATTACATCAATTTCTACCGTACGTTCTATGTACCTTCAAATGCCGTATTGTCGATTGCCGGTGACATCAATATTGCCGAAACGAAAAAGTGGATTGACAAGTACTTCAGTACCATCCCGAAAGGCGAAGCAATCAACCTGTACCGCGATTTCGAAAACCTTGCCGATACCGATTTCTCAGACAAATACGGTGTTGAAAAATCGGCGTTCAGCGCTACTGACTTTTTGAATCCAAAAGATCCGAAAGCCAAAGCATTGATCGCGAAATACAGCGCCATGCCGGTTGCTATTCCACGTCCGAAACCAACCATGGAACCGATCAACGGTGTTGTACGGGATACCATTTACGATAACATCCAGTTGCCGGGTATTTTCATGGGATACAAATTCCCGAAAGAATCCGACAAGGATTTTGCTGCCCTGGAAATGCTGAACGCAGTGGTTTCAGGAAGCACCAGCTCACGCATGAACAAAAACATCGTTGAGAAAAAAGAACAGGCTGTGGCCGCTTTCTCGTTCGCCTTCAACATGGAAGACCCGGGATTGGGAATTGTTGCTGCCATTGCGTCGGCCGGAACCGATCTGAAAGACCTGGAAGCATCGTTGGATGCGGAGATCAAAGCGATTCAGAACGAACTGATCAGCGTGGAGGAATTCGAAAAAATCCGCAACCAGTTTGAAAACCAGATCGTGGCGTCCAATGCATCTGTTGCCGGTATCGCTGAGAACCTGGCGCAAAACTACATGTACTTCGGAAGCACGGCTCTGACAAACGAGCAGATGCAGCGCTACATGAGCGTAACCCGTGAAGATATTCAGCGCGTTGCAAAGCAATACCTGACGTCAAACAACCGCATCATTTTGTATTACTTACCAAAAGCTAACTAACGGACCGTCATGAAACAAATCATCACACTCGTTGCTCTAGTAGCATTTACAGGAGTTTACGGTCAGCTTGATCGTTCTGTTCGCCCGGCTGCGGCGAAAGCGCCAACTATTAATATCAATGATTCGGAAGTATTTGAGACCAGCAACGGGATCAAAGTCGTACTTTCCGAAAACCACAAATTGCCACGCGTTTCATTTGACCTTGTTATGGGTGCATCACCTATCATGGAAGGACCGAAAGCTGGTGTTAATTCCATTATGGGACAATTGGTCCTTTCAGGAACAACCAACCGCACCAAAGACGTGCTGGATGCCGAAGTGGATTACATGGGAGCTACCCTCAACGCCGATGGCAATTCATTGTATATGTCGTGCCTGACCAAACATTTGGACAAAGCGCTGGGAATCATGCAGGATGTGGTACTCAACCCTACGTTTCCTCAAAGCGAGTTCGAGCGCATTAAAAAACAAGCCGAATCAGGATTGTTGTCTGCAAAGGCAAATCCGGATGAAATGGCTGCAAACGCTGAAAAGAAAGCGAATTTTGCCGGTCACCCGTACGGTGACGTTATGAACGAAGCTTCTTTGGCAGCGATCACGCGTGAAGACGTACTTGCAAATTTCAAGGCGACATTTACACCGCAGGGCGCTTACCTGGTGATCGTTGGCGACATTACCAAAGACCAGGCGAAAGCGTTGGCTGAAAAGTATTTCGGTTCATGGCAGGGCTCAACTTTGTACAAGGCTGACCTGGGTGGCGGAAAGCCTGTAAAAGGAAATCGCGTGATTTTCGTGAACAAACCGGGAGCCGTTCAGTCGGTAATCTCTGTTTCATTGCCGGTTAACGTAAAAACAGGCGACAAAAATCAATTGCCGCTGACGGTATTGAATGAAATCCTTGGAGGCGGAAGCTTCGGAAGCCGTTTGATGCAGAACCTGCGTGAAGACAAAGCTTATACGTATGGATGCCGTTCTGATTTACAGATTACCCGCGACGGAAGCTGGTTGAGCGCCTCAGGAAGCTTCCGCAACGAAGTAACCGACAGTGCCATCATCCAGATTTTGTATGAATTCGGCCGCATCCAGGAAGGTTATGTTACCGACGAGGAACTGGCATTGACAAAAGCAAGCATGGCAGGTAGTTTTGCCCGTTCGTTGGAAAGCCCGCAGACTATTGCCCGTTTTGCCTTGAACATCATCCGCAACAACCTCGCTGCCGATTACTATAAAAACTACCTGAAGCGTTTGGAAGGCATTGATAAGGAAACAGTGTTGCTGATGGCACAAGAGTACCTGGCAAGCGGTTACAACATCGTGGTAGTAGGAAACGAGTCTGTCCTGGAGAAAATCAAGCAATTTGATGCAGATGGTGTGATCGAAAAAATGGATGCTTTCGGAAACCCGGTGGTGGACATGAAAAAAGCGGATATTTCAGCTGATCAATTGCTGGAAAAATACATCTTAGCCGTGACGCAAACCACTTCGATGAAAGCGGCTGTCAAAAAAGTGAAGAAGATCAAGAACGTAACGAAGGTAATGGAACTCAGTGCACAGCAGTTTCCGGGAACCCTGAAAATGACAGATATTTTCCAGGCTCCGAACAGTGATGCAAGCAGCCTTGAAATGCAGGGAATGGTTCTGCAACGCCAATACTTCGACGGAACAAACGGCGGAAGCACCAACATGCAGGAAGGTAAGAAACCAATGAGTCCTGAAGACCTGGCGGCGAAGAAAAAATCAGTCGGTCTGTTCCCTGAAATGAACTACAAGACTTCAGGAATGACTTACGAGCTGAAAGGAATCGAAAATCAGAACGGTACTGATTTCTACGTTTTGTATACATCAGACGGCGACAAGGAACAATACGACTATTTCAATACAAAAACCTTCCTGAAAGGAAAATCAGTGGTTATCGAGACAAATGACGGTGAAACGACCGAGCAGGCGATCTCTTTCGGTGACTACAAAGATGTAGAAGGGTTCATGTTTGCTCATTCTGTTAACCTGATGATGGGTGAAATGGGATTGACCGGAAAGATTACGAAGCTGGAAGTCAACGGAAAAGTTGATCCGAAAGTGTTTACAGCAGAATAACCCTTGAATGTATAATATGGAAAGCCCCGACATAAATCGGGGCTTTTTTTTGTTGTTGTGGGGTCGCCGATTTATCGCGACCATACAACAACAAATTTTAATATATGAAAGCGAGGGTCGCGATAAATCGCGACCCCACAGGTAATTCTGTAAAACGACATTTGTACGGAAAACTGCAACTCCCCGCAATCACGTATGATTATTCGGACCAATGCTGCTATCCCTTTCATCTACTTTCGCTGAAAGAAAACTTAACAAGATGAAATATTTTCTACTGCTCATCGGGTTGTCACTGCTCACAGGTTCGTGCAGCATTACCAAAAGAAGGTACAACACCGGCTGGCATGTCGAGTGGCATAAAAAGCACCAAACTTCCGACGAAGAAACGGCCTCGGTTGCAAACAACCGGGATATACGGGTATCAGAAACCACGCAAATGCAGGATCCGGCCCCGGAAACGGTTTCGGCAGAAGAATCGATTCCTGCAAGCAACGAAACGCAACCTGTTTCACTTACTGCATCAACCGAACCTGTTTCTTCAACAACCGACGCACCTGCTCAATCTGTCCATGACGCGGGAACACCATATTCAGCTCCAACTCTTCCTGCTGAAAACATTACGTCAGATGACGAACCCGCCGAACCGAAACGTGAAGCTTTTCCCAATTCGGAGCGGGTGATTCCTGTTCCGCTGGCTATCATTCTAAGTATCATTGTATTCACCGTCGGCGTATATCTCAGCATGCTTGTCGGAGGATTTTTATTCCTGGCCCTTTCTTTTGGACTCTCCAGTTTCACAGTCATCGGCAGTTTGATTGGCATTTTTTTCGGCGCACTCACGTTTGCATTGGTGCTATTCCTGATCTTCCAGCTGTTCAACCGGAAACAAACCAAATATGCTTCCAAAAGAGAACGCAACCTGGTGTACTTTATGATTGCCTTGTGCATAGCCGGCGGAATAGGACTGCTTGCCCTGCTGGCCATGTCACGTACAGCCTGGAGTTAAATAATGCTGTCCATCGATAATGTTCTTCCATCAAAAAAGGCTCCCGGAAATACTTCCGGAAGCCCTCGTTTATCGTTGAAAGTAACCGTGGTTACTCTACTACCACTCTTACTGTTGCTTTTCCGGCTTGAGTTCCTGCCAGTTCAACCAGGTACAGCCCTTTCGGCATTCCTGAAAGATCGATGGCGTTACCTGAAAGTACTGTTTCTTTCACCAAACTGCCTGCCGTGGTATAAAAACGTGCCGTTTCAAATGCGCTGCTTCCTGTTACATACAGCGTCGTACTGGCCGGATTCGGATAAACGGAAACCTCTGAAGCGGCTTCTTCATTGATGCCCAAACTGCAACCCGAAGTACAATAGGTCACTGTTCCGGCAATTGTTCCGAGGTTGATATCGAAATCGCCACCGGTTGCATCGCAAAAATCAAGCGTTCCGGTAATGACACCAATATTGTACGAATCATTCCCCACACAGATATCACCGCTTCCGTTTACATCGTCTGAACTGCCGAAATCACCAACAACTGCCATTCCTCCATTATTGGTTAACGTAGCAGAACCGCCCAATGTATCACCTGTATAGGCATCTCCACCAACAAAAAGGCTTAAACCGCTGCCGATCGTAAAATCGCCGGCATTGTACCAGTTGCCGGAAACATCCATGAAACCGCTGTTGGCCATTGTAAATGTTCCGGTGCTTCCGAACGTCGCGATGGTCAGGTAACCGCCGTTGGCATTGAAGGTTCCGGTATTTCCCATTGAGTCGGAAGCGATATGACCTGTGTTTGTGAATGTCCCGGTGTTCAGGAAATTTCCTACATAAAAGCTTCCCGAGTTGCTGAACGTTCCTTCTGTCAGCAAGCTGTCGATCCCGCTGATGGTCGTTGAATTGGTAAACGTCGTTCCGGCCCCGAAATACAAGCCTCTGTCTACCGAAAACTGTCCGTCGTTTGATCCGCTTGAACCATTCGTAAAAGCAATGTCTGTGAAGCCAGCCGTACCGTGAACGATGAATTGCGAACCAGCGCCATCCACCAGTAGTTGACGATTAACATCCTGTACCAGTGACCCACCTGCTGAAACTTCGATCTTTCCACCAGAAAGTACGGCCCAGTCTACATTCATGGTGATCTGGTGATCCACATAAATGATATCATTAGTAGTTGGGAAGCAGGTGCAATCCCACACAAAAGGGTTGGTGGCAGCACCGTTTGAAACGGAATGAATGGTTTGCTGGGCATTTGCCGAAACAGCAAGGAGCATACAAAACGGAAGTAAACGTTTTTTCATAGTAAGTTGATTTTTTAGTGAACCTGTTAACAAATATACAGCCAAAACGCGAAAACCAAATCAATCCGCGAACTAACTTTTTGAATATCACGTAAAAGTGAAAAACGGTTCAATTTGAAGCGCGTTTTGTTCGTTCGACGATTCACGGAAACGTTTTTTGGTTAAATTAGAAACGGTCTTGCCTTTCCGACAGACAACCTTAACTTATTGGTGCATGAAAACAATTCTTCTGTTCATCCTTCTCTTCTGCAGTTCTTACGGCTATTCACAGCAGGACACCATTCAAAAACGTCAACGATCTGTGGGTTGCGCCGGGAGTTTTTTTAAGCCCAACGGCTACAACAAAATTTATAACGAATGCGGGGAACTTTGGCAGGATGGCATCTTCAAGGAAAGCAAACTGTACGACGGAAAAGTGTACATCTATGATCGTGATTGCATTCTTTATAAAGTCAAAATCTTCAAAGAAGGCCTTTACCATTCCGACGAACTGCCCAATCCTGCTAATTGATGAAACAGCTCCTGGTCCTTTTCTTTTTGTTTATTGCTCACCAGGCCATTACCCAGGAAGTTTACAACCGTACCGATGAAAACGGGATGAAGCAGGGTTATTGGGTTTATTTGGGTAAAGATCGTCCTGATTCCGGTATTCCCGATACAGGAAAAGTAGAAGAAGGTTATTACGTGAACGACCGCAAGGAAGGCATTTGGATCAAGTACCACGAGGATGGTGCGACCATAAAACTGAAAGGAGAATTCAAAAACAACCGGCCCAACGGACATTACAGCAAGTATTACGCGAACGGTAAACTAAGGGAACGCGGACATTTTACCAAAAACAGGAACCTCGATACGCTTGAGCGCTTTTTCGAGAGCGGCCAGTTGGCGTTTTTCTGCGTATACGACAGCATTGGCAAGCAACACGGAATGATCCGTAAATACAATCCCGACGGAAGTTTGGAATGCGAATACGAAGCGATTCACGGAACCATTCCCAACCCATCGGCTTGTGCGCCCGAACCAGCTATTAGCCATGAACCAAAGGAACCTGTCGAAATTGAACGCGGACGTGCAGACCTGCCTGCTGTCAACGATACACATACAATTATTATAGGTCCAAGTACCAAAAGAATGGAAGATCTTGGGCGTGGAGAATGCTATTCGGCAAAAGTATACAATACCGAAAACGAGATTTGGCAGGACGGCACTTTCAGAGACGGCAAGCTGTGGGACGGAAAAGAATACATTTACGACCACGATGGTATTCTGCTGAAAGTGAAAGTCTACAAGAACGGTGTTTATCATTCCGACGGAAAACTCTAGCGTATGAAAGCCATCACCTTTTTCCTCCTCGTAGCTGTTGTTTTACCGATTTCCGCACAGGATTACGATTACCTTCAGAATGGGATCAAACCAAAATACACCGGGAAATGGATTTACGAAGGGAAAACCGCTCCTGAGGGTTTCAAACGCGACACTTTGACCGTTGCCAGGCTAAACCGCTTCGGACAAAGAGTACCGGTTGTTGACACGGCATACACGTTCCCGAATGATTCGATCAACCAAAAAGATTCTAACGGTAAGAAACAGGGCCATTGGATCATTTTTGGCAAAGACCGCCCCGAATCCGGCATTCCGGCCGAAGGAAAAGTGGAAGAAGGGTATTACGTGGACGACAAAAAAGAAGGCGTTTGGATCAAATACCACGATGATGGGATTACGCCGAAACTCAAAGGCGAATACCATAACAACCGGCCCGTTGGAACCTATTATCGCTCACGTAATGGTGGTTGGGAAATCGGGACGTTTGAAAAGAACATCTACCGCGATTCGCTTATTCGTGGCCAGTCCAACCACCGCGAGTACGAAGCATTTTACAACGAAAATGGCAAAGAGGAAGGCCGGGTCAATTATTATTACCCCAATGGACAGCTGGAATTTACGTTTACCGCCAAAAACGGTGTCCCGACCGGACAAGCCAAACGCTATTACAACAACGGTGACCTCAAAGAGCTGATAGATTATGCAGAAGACGGATCGGTGATCAATACAAAACAGTTTGACGCTGTTCATCCTCTCGCCTCCGAAATGGTTGCTGAGAAAAAATACCCACCAGCTGTTGGCGATCATCCGAGAACGCGGAATATTCAATGGAAACCGGATGGCTACAATAAGGTTTACAACGAAGACAATGAGATCTGGCAGGACGGTATTTTCAAAGAAGGCAAACTCTGCGACGGAAAAGTGTATGAATACGATAGCGACGGGATTTTGATGAAAGTTTCGGTTTACAAAAGCGGGGGTTATCACTCGGAAGGACAAAAGTAAGTGGTGTGAAAGTGCTTACTGAAATTTCACAATGACACAAAGAAATTATGAATGGGGAAAATTATCAATTATCAAGGAAGCCACTTGATAATTGATAATTCATAAAAAATCAAGCGTTCATTAATCCACCCGAATGCACAAACAGCGCCGTCTTTCCGTTAAATTCTTCTGATTCCAGGGCCTTCATCAACGCATAAAAAGCCTTTCCGGTGTAAACACGATCGAGTGGTAAATCGAAGTTCTCCTTACAGAATTGTATGAATTCCAGCAGCTCATCTGTTATTTTAGCGTAGCCACCGAAATGCGCATCCGAATGAACCACTACCCGCTCCAGGTATTCGTTTACCAACTCGTTGTCGATCAAAAATTGGTAGAGCAACGGCCGCATTTCAGCCAATGAGTCAAACCCTTTGAGGACAGGGACTACATGAACGGTCGTTTGTTCATTGCTTCCCAATAACAATCCGCAGCTGGTGGTGGTGGTTCCCTGGGCTACAAAAACATGATCCACTGGTTCGCCGATCTCGGTCCAGATTTCCTGGCAGCCGATCAAACCGTGGTAGGTTGCTCCTCCTTCGGGTACAAACAGGTAGTCGGGATGCTGCTGTTTCCAGATTTCCTGCCGTTCCTTTTCGTAGCGCTCGCTGTATTCGTCGCGGGAAACAAACTGCAGTTCCATGCCCCTTTCAGCGCAACGCTGGAGGTTTTCGTTGCTGTCGATAGTCAGCTCTTCGCCGCGCACCAGTGCTTTTGATTTCAACCCGAATGCTTCACAGGCATAAGCCGTGGCCAGTAAATGATTGGAATAAGCGCCGCCCAACGTCAGGATTCCTGCCCGCTGCTGGTGCTGTACCAGCTCGATGATGTATTTCAGCTTTCGCCATTTATTGCCGGAAACATGCGGGTCGATCAGGTCATCGCGCTTTACCAGCACACGAATAGAACGTTTTTCCCATTCGGGGAACCGCAACTCCTGTAAAATCGATCGTTTGGTCTGGAACCGGGACAAAGACATGATTTGTTTCCTTAATTTTGCCGCATGAACGATGATCGTCCACTTCCCAAAAATAACGGTTTAGATCCGGAAGATTTCTATTACAACGAAACGGGCTACCTGGTCTTTACCGAAAAGTATCACTTAAAGCGCGGCTATTGCTGCAAAAGCGGGTGCAAGCACTGCCCGTATGGGTATGATAAGAAGACGGATTCGTTTCGAAAGTAAATTCTTTACTTTTTTCTTGATCTAATAGAGAGAAAGCAACGCTTTCGAAGAAAATCAAGGCTGTAAGCACCGATCTCGAAAACTACGGTTTGTTAAGTTGGATGGTCACTCTAATAATTATCTGCATTTTAACTTTCGAAGTGGATTCCTTGTCGCTTTGCAAAAGAATGCGAGGTTCCATGCAGAAATGAGCGTCAATTTTTCAACTGTTTGACGAGGAACGAGGAGTTTTGAAAAATTAGCGAATGACCTGCTAATGGAACGCATGGTTTGCAGCGACTGCCTTTTGCCTACTTTTTGGCAAGAAAAAGTAGGAAGTTCAACCCACATATTCCTTCAACAACTGCTCTGTCGCTTTCTCCAAATCATCCGCTTTTCCTGGGTGCGGGCGCGAAGTCTGGATCATCGAGCTGCGAATGGCGGTCAACCAACGAAAACGCGACGGCAGATCTTCCTGCGCAATCGGACCGGCATTGCGGTCTCCCCTGCTGATGCGCTCAAACGCATCGAGGTTTTCGTGCAGCTGGTTACAATCGATTTCGTTGGAAAAGAACCTCAGGCGCTCTTCGTCGATGTGGAACAATACTTTAATGAAATTCGCTTTCTTCGAAAACAGGATAATCCCGACGTTGATGAACTCCTCCCGCTCAACTTTCGGCACCACGCGAATCACCGCGTATTCATACACGTGCTTTTCGGACATCCTGCGCTTCGTTTAGAAAGTTAGCCGCGTTGGCCAACCGAATGGTTAAAAACCGGAAATACACATTGCGGATTTCCGTTTCCGACAGTTCGCTTCCCTCCCACTGCAGCCATTCCGACGGAATCTGGTCAACGAGTTCACGGAACAATTCTTCGGTTAAAATTGTCGTGAATTCGGCGTTTACTTCTTCAAGTTGCGTGGCACGGTCCAGCAAAACATGGTCTTTCACATAACTGAACGGACTTTTGGCATTCTGTTCCCAATTGTCCCAGGTATGATGAAAATAAAACGACGCGCCGTGGTCGATCAGCCACAATTCCTTGTTCCAGATCAGCATATTGGTATTGCGGAACGTGCGGTCGATGTTGGTCAGGAACGCATCCAGCCATACAATTTTCGACGCTAGCAGCGGATCAACAGTTGTCACAACAGGGTCAAACGTAATCGCTCCAGACAAAAAGTGCAGGCCCAGGTTCAAACCGTGGCTTCCACGCAGCAAATCCTGGATTTCTTCATCGGCTTCCGAGCGACCGAAGTCTTCATCGAGCGTTACAAAAACCAGCTCCGGAAGTTTCAATCCCACTACCCGGGCCAGCTGTCCGCCCAGGAATTCAGAGATCAAAGCTTTGGTTCCATGACCGGCGCCTTTGAATTTCAGCACATACTTAAAATCATCATCCGCTTCCACCAATGCCGGCAGCGATCCGCCTTCACGGAGCGGAGCAATGTAGCGTGTTACGGCCACCGTTCGGAGTGTTTCCAGCTTCATGCTTTGGCTTGTTTTTGAGGAATGGACTCTATTTCTTCCCGTCGAATCCCGTTTTCAGGAATCTTGCCCTGGAATTCAACCAGGATGGATTTGATGTACCGGATATCGGCATCAACGTCGCCGGTAGGAACAAACAACGAATGGAAACCGCCGATCTTGCGTTTGTAATCGATGTACGCAATGTAAATCGGGACGCCTGCGTTTTGGGCGATGTAATAAAATCCTTTTTTCCAGTTCGGACTATAGCTCCGGGTACCTTCGGGTGTAAAGACCAGGTAGCAGGTTTCGTGCTCTCTAAAGTATCTGACAGCCTGATCCGTAATGTTGTTGTTTTTCTTTCGGTCCACCGGAATGCCGCCCATTGCTTTGAGGAGCCAGCCCATCGGGGGTTTGAATAATTCTTTTTTAATGAGAAACTTCGCGTTGACCTTGTACCGCGCAAAAGCCATCTTCCCGATCACAAAATCCCAGTTGGAAGTGTGCGGCCCCATCACGATCACGGCCTGTTTCACATTTCGCGGGGCCGAGGTATCAATTTTCCAGCCGAAGAGTTTCAATATCCAGAAACAGATTTTTCCCATAAAAACAAAGGTACAATTTCAGGAAAGAATTACTTTTATCAAATGCAACTGAAATTTCGAATACTTCATATTTTCCTCGTACTGCTCTTCGGCGTACTGGGAATCATCGGGCTTACCCTGTTTGAAGCATTCGGAACGGAAACGCCACCCGAAGATATCCTGGTTCCAAAAGCAGCAGATTGGGTTATGCGTATCGACGCGAGCCAGCTGGCAAAAGATGAGGCCTATACGCTGTTGTTTGAAACAAAGGACGATCCGTTTTTTGAGCAGTTGAAAGACATCACCGATACGCGCCTGGAAAAACGACGCGAATATGGTGTGCTGGCCATCGATTTTCGCCAGCCCGTGCTGATCTTTGGTACAAAAGACGGCGATGCCAATTATGTCGGATTTTTGGTGAAAGTACTGGATGAAGGAATGTTCCGAAAAAACATCCCGAAATACCTGAATTCAAGCCAGTCGTTTGCCGTAAAAAACAATACGGCCCTGATCCTTTCGCACATCAAAACAACTCCGGCGGCTCACAAGGACCTGAAACCGCTTGCCGAAAATCTGCTTGCCAACAGCAACACCGAATCGACCAAAACCAAAGCAAACAAGGCGTTTTTGTCCATTGACACACCTTCCCGGTCTGGTAAAAAACCCGCTCACATCGAGCTTTGGCACGAACCTCACAGGCTCTCGTTTACCGGGAATTATACTGCCGATAAAAAGCTTCAACCAGCTAATTATTCACTGAAATCCAGCGCGTTGATGATCGCTACTTCGATCATTCCGAAAGGTATTTCAGATTCGCTCAATAAACTTTTGCCGGTTGGGGATTACCGTTTTCCTGAATTGCGCGCCATCACTGCCGATTACCGTGGAGTGGTGATTGAACAGGCACAAGGCGGGATGCTTGTTTTACCGAAAATGAACCTGATCATTGAAACAGAAATGCCTGTTTCGGCAAAAGAGCTGCTTGCTTCCATTCCCGAAGACCTGAAATCCGGTGATCATACACTTCGACTGGGGAGCATGAAATACGAAATTGTTCAGCTCGACGATCATTCCATTTTTATTGGTATCGATCCGTCAAGCGTGGTGCGCAAAAAACAAACCGACCTTTTCGTGGTCAAAGGATCGTTTAAACCATTGCTTGTTATTGAAGGCAGTCCCCTTGTCACAGCTTTCGTAGATGTGGTGCCGGGAGTCGGAGCGGCTAAAAAATTTACAAATACCGCGAAAGATCTTCAGATTACAGCTACTCAGAAAGGAAACAAAATCTCACTTAAAGGAACCGTTAATTTCCGTGACGATGCCTACGCCCTGCACGAAGTGGTAAAGCTGCTGGTGGCGCTAGGTGCACTCCAATAAACTCCTGAAATAATCCGGCGCGCCCAGCATCCGGGTTCCGTACCAGGAAAAATATTCCCCGTCGACCAGTTGGATTTTCGCCTTTGGAAAAACAGCTTTCAATTCTTTGATATGCTGTTGCTTGAACGGATATGGTTCGGAACTCAGCAGGATCAGATCAGGATCGAGGATTGTCGGATCAATTTCAGGATAACGTGTTTCGGAAACACAATTCGTCCAACCGCAGCGGGTCAAACAATCGTCGATGAACGTTCCTTTCCCGGCGGCCATGTATGGTTTTCGCCAAATGAGGTAAAGCACCGAGATTAATTTATTGCTTTTCTCAACCTGTTCTAATCGTTTGAAATTCTGCTGAATGGAATCGATTACCTCAAGTGATTTTTCATCCTTCTCTACCAACTTACCAACCTCGCGGATCATGTCGAGCGCCGTTTCCAGGTCGTGAATGTCGCTCATCCAAACGGGTACGTCCTGTTCCAGCGTTTCGATGTCCGACTGCAGGTTTTCTTCCTTGTTGCCGATCACCAGGTCGGGTTTCAAGGCAAGGACCTTGTCGATCTTCACAGCTTTGGTCCCGCCGATCTGTCCGACGCGTTCTTTCATTCCGGCAGGATGAATGCAGAATTTGGTCACCCCCACAAGGCGGTCTTCAACACCCAAATCGACCAGCAATTCGGTTTGTGACGGCACCAGCGAAACGATCCGACGAGCGGGAAACGGAATCGAAACCGTCCGCCCCATTTGGTCGGTCGTTTTAATGGTTTTCATAAAAAGCTGATCAGGACAGCGATGAAATGATATCCTGGCGGGTCAGAATGTGCTTGTTGCCATTGGCGCGTTCCACCAAAACAGCCGGTGTATCGTTGTTGATCAGCTTGGCAACGTCTTCAATTTTGGTTGTCGACTGCACTACCGGGAACGGCGCCTGCATTACTTTCGAAATCGGTGTATCGCGCAAAGACGGATTGTCGATCAGCAACTGGTAAACCTGGCTATCGTTGAGCGAGCCTACAAACTGGCCGTCTTTCAGCACCGGAATCTGCGAAATATTGAACTTGCGCATTTTCATAATGGCGTGCGATACCAATTCCTCGGAGTATAACGTTACCAAAGGCTGGTCGGCATGACGTGCAATCAAATCTTCCGCCGTTCTCAGGTTTTCGTCCAGGAACCCGCGCTCACGCATCCAGTCGTCGTTAAAGATTTTCCCGACGTAACGGCTTCCGTGATCGTGGAACAAGACCACCACTACATCGTCGGCAGTGAGCTGATCTTTCAGCTGCAGCAAACCACCGATCGCTGCACCGGCCGAGTTTCCTACAAAAATTCCTTCTTCACGTGCCAGTCTGCGCGTATAAACTGCCGCATCCTTATCGGTTACTTTTTCAAACAGGTCGATCACGTCGAAATCAACGTTTGCCGGCAAAATATCTTCGCCGATACCTTCCGTGATGTACGGATAGATCTCGTTTTCATCGAAAATGCCTGTTTCCTTGTATTTTTTAAACACCGATCCGTAGGTGTCGATTCCCCAGACTTTGATGTTCGGATTTTTCTCTTTCAGGTATTTTCCAACGCCGGAAATCGTTCCGCCGGTGCCAACACCTACCACAAAGTGCGTGACTTTTCCATCGGTTTGTTCCCAGATTTCAGGACCGGTTTGCTCGTAATGGGCCGTACGGTTCGATAAGTTATCGTACTGGTTCACGTACCAGGAATTCGGAATTTCTTTTGCCAACCGCTTAGAAACCGAGTAATACGAACGCGGATCGGAAGGCTCCACTGCAGTCGGACAAACAACCACTTCAGCGCCAACGGCACGCAGGATATCCATTTTCTCTTTCGATTGCTTATCGTTGAGCACACAAATCAGTTTGTATCCTTTGATGATAGCGGTCAAAGCCAGTCCCATTCCGGTATTCCCGGAAGTTCCTTCAATGATGGTTCCGCCGGGTTTCAGCAATCCCGCAGCTTCGGCATCTTCGATCATTTTCACCGCCATACGGTCTTTCACCGAGTTGCCCGGGTTCGTTGTTTCCACTTTCGCCAATACCATCGCTTTGACATCTTTGGTCAGCGCATTCAACTTCACCAACGGCGTATTTCCGATGGTTTCCAATATATTGTTGTAGATTTTCATCAATTGATTTTTTGCAAATATACTGTTTCTCATCCCACGAATAAATCCACTTCATTGGTTTCCTACGAATTCACGAATTTATTGTACGCCTAACGGACGCGCTTTGGTGTTTTGATCACTTTGAAGAAATTGTCTGTCATACTTCCGATTTGTCCATGGAGAAAATCCGTTATATTTGGTCGTAACAAAATGGCAAACTTATTGTAAAGCAAATTTTTAGACTAAAAAACACTACGATGAAACTACTTCTTACAACAGCACCTTTCGTCTTTTTATTGATCCTTGCTTCGTGCAGCGGCATTCGCGGTATGAACGTGGAGGTGATGCGCGCAGCAGAAATCACAGTTGATCCCGAAATCAAAAATATCGCCATCGTTAACCGGTCGATCCCGACATCAAAACCTACGCTGGAAAGCACGCTTACTATAGAAAAACCGGCACAGGACAAAGAACTTTCGGAAGAATGCCTCCGAGGAATGCTGGAAACACTAAACACCAGCGCACGCTTCAAAACAACACGTGTGGAAGGAACCATGAACGCCCCGGATGAACGAAGTATTGCCTTCGGAGCGCCGCTTGCCTGGGCAGTAGTCGACAGTATTTGCGCTGCGAATTCAGTGGAGGCACTGATCGTTCTGGAATATTTCGATACAGATTTCTCGGTACTGAATCCGGGAGCCACCGCCGCAGCGGCAGTAGGAAGCGTCCTGAACGGCGGAAATGGCCAGGTCGAGGCGCGGGGAACAGCTACGGCACATGCGGGATACCGTATTTATTACCCGAAAACGAAGAGCATTATTTATGAAGACCGTTTCGATTACGAAAAGATCTGGCGACAGCAATCCACCAACCCGGTTGATGCGGTAGCAAAGCTGATCAAGAAAAATGATGCCCTGATCGAAGTGAGTTACGAAACCGGCAGCGAGTTTTCGATGAACATTGTCCCGCTTTATTACTGGGAATACCGTGATATGTACAAAGGCAAAAAAGGCGCGATGGAACGCGGTGAACGCCAGGCGTTGTCAAGAGATTGGGAAGGTGCCATCAAGACCTGGACGGAAGTCTATGAATCTTCCACCAAAAGCAAGGTCCGCGCGAAAGCGGCATTCAACACGGCCCTTGGTTATGAAGTGCAGGGAGATCTTGCCAAAGCCAAAGAATGGGTACAAAAAGCCTACATCGAAGACGGAAAGGATGTGGCGCTTCGCTATTCGGATATCCTGGAAGAACGAATCCGTGAACAGGCAGCGTTGAAGGTGCAAACCGGAGAATAATTTTGGATGTTTGATTTTTGATGTTGGATGAGGTTTTAGGTATAAGGCCGGTTTTCGGAAACTGAAATTATCAATTATGGATTAGAAAATTATCAAGGAGACTCCAATTCTTGATAATTGATCATTTTCCAATTCATAATTCCTACTCGTGAATCGTAATTCTCGTCAGAGCCTCATCTAACACCAACAATCAATCATCAAACATCCCAAAATCAAGTTTTCAACAACCTCGCCTTTTCCCGAAAGATTGGCTATTTTTGCATCATGTCTGAATTTGTTGTTTCTGCCCGAAAATACAGGCCACAAACCTTTGATACGGTTGTGGGGCAAAAATCCATTACAACTACGCTCAAAAGCGCCATTAAGAACGATCATCTCGCTCAGGCATTTTTGTTCTGCGGTTCGCGTGGAGTGGGGAAAACAACAACGGCGCGTATCCTTGCCAAAACGATCAATTGCTTCAACAAGACCGACCAGGTGGAAGCCTGCGATCAGTGTGACAGCTGTACGTCTTTCAATTCCGGAGCTTCGCTGAACGTTTATGAGCTGGATGCAGCCTCCAACAACTCGGTTGACGATATCCGTGGGCTGATCGACCAGGTGCGTATTGCGCCGCAGTTGGGAAGTCATAAAGTGTACATCATCGATGAGGTGCACATGCTGTCGACCGCTGCGTTCAACGCCTTCCTGAAAACCCTGGAAGAACCGCCTGCACATGCAATTTTCATTCTGGCGACAACGGAAAAGCACAAGATCATTCCAACGATTTTGTCACGCTGCCAGATCTTCGATTTCCAGCGCATCAAAGTCAAGGATATTGCCGATCACCTGGCAAATGTCGCGACAAAAGAAGCCATCAGCGCCGATCCGGATGCTTTGCACCTGATTGCCCAGAAAGCTGACGGAGCCTTGCGTGATGCCCTTTCTATCTTCGACCAGATCGTCAGCTTCGCAGGTTCAACGGTTACCCATAAGTCGGTGATCGACAACCTCAACATCCTCGATCACGATTATTATTTCAAAGTAGTTGAAAATGCGTTGAACGAAGATATTCCTGCCAACCTGTTGTTGTTCAACGACGTGATGGAAAAAGGATTCGATGGACACCATTTTATTGTCGGATTGGCAGATCATTTCCGTAATCTGCTGGTGTGCAAGGATCCGCGTACGGTAAACCTGCTTGAAGTAGGCGAAGTGACCGAAAAAGGATTTTTGGAACAGTCGAAAAAAATAGACGCCAATTTTGCCGTTCGTGCATTGGGTGTTCTGAGCAAAACCGATGTCGATTACAAGGCCAGCAAAAACCAGCGATTGCTCGTGGAGATGGCCCTCATGCAACTGTGTTCGATTAAAAGTGAGCTCGAAAAAAAAAATCCCTGACTGATCCGGTCCTTATCATTCCTTATGGCGGACAGTCGCTGCGCAACGAACCGAGCAAACCTGTCAACAAACCTTCCGTTCCAACCGAACGCCCCGTTTTCAATATCAAACAGGAAGCCAAAACGCTTTCCGCTCCCACAGGTAAACTGCAAACCACGCACCTTTCCATCAATCACCTGATTGAACAGCAGAAAGAAAAAGCAGGTGCTGCCGCTGCTGATTTACCTCGAAACCCTTTTGAGCGCGATGATTTGGTCCGCTTGTGGAAAACCCTCGCCCATTCCGAAAAACTGAAAGGAAACGACCAGGTTTACCACATTATGGTGAAGCGCGACCTGCAGGCCATTGATGCTGTTCGTTACCAATTGGAAGTAGACAGCGCCATGCAGGTGACGCGTATGGAAAATGCCATGGATGCGATCCTCGCACATTTGAGACAGGAATTGCAGAACTACGATCTGGAGATCAGCCTGGAGGTCACAACAGAAATACAGGAAGAGACCAAATTTCTGACCGGTAACGACCGTTTCGAAAAAATGGCGAAGAAAAATTCCAACCTTTTTGACTTTAAGAACCGTTTTAGTTTAGATATCGATTATTAAACCATGATGAAGTACTTTTCCATACTCTTTTTTTCAGCACTGCTGAGTGTTCTTTTTGTACAATGCGGCAGTGAAAATCAAGCTGAACCGACCCAGGAAAAAGCTGGAAAGCCTGAAAAAAAAGAAGCGTTCGACAAACGTTATAAAAGTGAGATTGAATCCAAGCTGAAAATCGGCGACAAGGAAAAATACAGCTATCGTGTTTACAAAGCATTCATCAACGCCGACAGCATCGAAGACGCGATTATTACGGTGAACCGTATGCAGTTTGCCGAAGACGAGGCGATCAAATCGGGGAAAGTAGCCAAGGCGGTCGAAATGGGCTATGTAGGAACCTACAATTACTTCTTCTATTACGACGGTGCAATCGATGAAATCTCGGAGCCGATTACCGTGCCTTCCAGCCCGGGACGTGAACTGGATGTTTCGTTTGCTTCCATTACTTCCCCAGACAAGCAGGACATCATCATCGATTACCGCATTCGTAATTCGGGGTGGAGAAGCTATTTTACTTCCACTACCGAAGGTCACTTGTCATTGATGTTCCAGTGGAAATGGTTTGACCACATCGGTGAATCTGTGCCCGAAGCACTGAACCATGTGCTGGAATTGAGTCCGGAAGGACGTACACAGGATATCTCGATCTACCAAAGTACCATTGATGGCTACAACCCGGAAATCGAAGACGTATATGCTTATGTGCCGAAAATCACCAAAAAAGGTGCATTGATGTATCGTTTCTTTTACGATCCTGCCGTTTCCAAATACCGCATTTACAGCCCGCAAATGCTTAGCGAGATGGGATTGACGGCAGTTGGTCCTCTAAAACGTTGAGCCATTCCCGGGTGATTTTATCCAGTTGAAATTCACTTGCCGAGGACCTGGCATTGGCACGCAGTTGTGCCCGTTCTGCAACCGGCATCTGTTGAAATTCTTTGAGAATTGTTTTCAACTCATCAATCGTTGTATATAAAAATCCGGTGTGATGATCCTGGATAAATTTCGGGTTTTCACCGATAATCGTTGAAACAGGAGGAATTCCAAGGTTGAGGTACTGCTTTACTTTAAATGCCGATTTTGCCCTGCATACAATTGTATCCTTCAAAGGAGCTAACCCCAAATCCCACTGCAGCATGGCCGTATTGATTTCCTTTTCATCCAGCCAGTCTGAAATTTCCTTAAAACGAAGTGTCACATTGGTTCCGGCAAAAAAAGCTTCTGTAAGTTGTCGCTCTTCTTGTTTTTCGGCGCCAATGATTTCCAGCGTCACCGGGAAATCAAGGTCAGACAACGCCGGAAAAACCAGCTCAAGCATATTCTGGTAATGTGTTCCCCAATAACAACCAATAAATCCAAGGGTCAGCTGATCAGTAGCAGCTGGTTCTGCTGTTAAATCGGTTGAAACCACCGGAGTTGTGATCAACGCCACATTATGATTCCATTGTCGTGCATAGTTGACTAACTCTTCGCTGCCAACAATTACAAGGTCAACGCGCTCCATGAACCGACGAATTTGAGCATCGCTTTCGATTTCCTCATAAATCGCATCATCCAGATCATAGAGAAAACAATGCTTGCTTTTACGCAGGCGAATCAACAGCTTCAGTAATCCGGCGTAAACACCAAATGAACTTACCCGTTGAATCACTACAATGGCGGATTTCCGGGTAAACAACAGGTTGAAGAAGATTGACAGGAGCCTAACGAAGGAAGCTAACGATCGTTGTGGAATGTAATGTGAAGAATCAAGACCATATCCCGCTCGCAGGTTGTCTAAAAAATAAGTGCCCCGGTAACGTACGCTCGGGGCACTGTTCGAAAAAAAATTGAACCAAACAATCGAAGGTGATTTATCCCGGGGATTCAAAGTCATTTTATTGAAAACCCAAAAATAAGCTTATCTGTTCACAAACACATGACCGACATATTCGTATTTCTCGTCGGTGAACTTGTCTTTGGCGCTCAATGTCCAGGTATACAATCCCGAAGGCACGATTTCGCCGTTATAAGTCCCATCCCACTCTGCTTCCGGATCGTGGCTTTCCCACATTGTTTCACCCCATCGGTTGTAAACGCGGAGGTCCAGGCTGTACATGTCCACTCCGTCAATGAAGATTTCCCAGGTCTGGTTAAACTCATCACCATCCGGTGTGAACGTATTCGGAATGTAAAGTGTAATGACAGGGGCTACCTCAATGACTTTTGTAATACTGTCTACACAACCGGCTGCTGAGGAAACCACGAGTGTTACTGCATAATTCCCCGGAACCCCGCTCGGAAAGCTTGTTTGCACATCCTCGGAAGTGGATGTAGCAGGTATTCCCTGTTCAATCGTCCAGTCAAATGTTGTCGCGTTGGAAGATGCATTGGTCAATAAAACATCGGTATTGGTTGCCAGCACCTGCCCCGGATTCCAGTAGAAATCGGCGATCGGCTGATCAACAACTGTAAGGTAATCCGTTACGGTAGTTGTTCCGACACATCCGTTCGGAGAAGTAACGCTTAAGGTTACATCATAAACACCACCCGGTAAAATCGGTGACAATAAATTGTTACTGTTATAGGAGTTCAATCCATTGTCAAATGTCCAGGTATAAGAAGCCACATCAGCCGGATTGGTCGTGTTGGTCATCGTAAATACAGCCGGCGCACATTGAATCAAAGGTGCTGTCGAGAATGACGGAACCGGGCTTGAATAAACCGGGATCACCGTATCGATCACACCTGTACAGCCCAAGCTGGTTGTCAGCGTCACTGATACCGGGTAGTTACCGCCATTGGCAAATGTTACCGAAGGATTTGCGGCAGAAGAAGTAGCAGGACTTCCTGAACCCAGGTTCCAGTTATAGCTTGAAATGGTTTGTCCAGGAGCTGGTGAAAAGCCCAGTACAATTGCATTGTCTTCACACGCCGCCGCGAAGGTGATATTTCCTGATGGTTGCGGATTCAACACCACTGTTGTATTGAGGTTAAATACCTGGTCTACTCCAAGCGTATCGGTTACTACACACGTGTAAGTCCCCGCTTCTGCAGAGGTGATGTTCGGAATCGTCACGTTCTGACTTGTCGAATTGAATCCGTTTGGACCCGACCAGCTGTAAGTAGCATCTGTGGTCGGATTGTCAATCTCCAGTTCCAGTGTTTCGCCCAGACACAACGGCCCGTTATTGCTTATTGTAGGGGGTGTTACGACCGGCGCAGTGGATATATATAACATTCCAATAGGATCGGCTACACCGGCGTTATCCGTCATTAATGTAAATTCTGCTCCGACAACCAATAAACCTGCGCCATAGGTAAAATTGGCAAAATCCATTGGCACAACCCGCCGGTCATAATTCCATACACCGGGCCATACCGCACCATTTCCACACTCATACAGCGTAAGTGCATCATTGTCTACAGTAGTAGTCATATCTGCCAATAAACTATTGGAATACGATCCATCTGATAAACGTAAACGGACCATCCAGCTTTCTTCGGTATGCAGGCTCACACACAAAATCTCATCGCCCGCACCATCAGGATAGCCAATTCCACTTGCCCAGGTTCCCTCAAAGACAGATCCGAACGGAACTTCAAATGTACCGCCAGTGAAATCTGTATCCCCCAAAATGGTATTCATGGCCGGTGAACAAGCTCCGGTAATGTTTGTAAGATGTGTCGTTGAAGTATAAGGACCTACTACAATTTGTGCAACCATTCTGCCGGAGAAAAGAAGTGCTACGAGAATCAAAATATATGTGCTGCGCATATGGAAGAAGATGTGTTAGTTATTCATTTCTTTTAAGACGCGAAAGTAGCCAAATGGATGCCTGTTATAGCCACATTTGGAATAAAAAATCGTGAATAAATAACTTTTTACGTCGACGTTTTGTTAAGACCTTAAACAAAATGTACAGTCCGAAGCACAGGCTGAATTAATGATAAACCTGCACAAAACCTTGTTTCTGAAGCTCTTCCCCGTTGCTCAGGACCGCCTTAATGGTATAGAAATACGTGCCCTCGTCTACCGGTTCGCCATTCTGGGTTTTTCCATCCCATGCAGCTGCCGGATCATTGTAAAAGTATACTTCGTTCCCCCAACGGTTGATAATGGTGCATTCGAACGACTCAATTCCGCTATAATTAACATAGAAAACATTGTTTCCTTCTTCGGAACTGAGTACGATCACGTTTGGCACTTCAATGTCACAGGCGATTTCAAAAATGAACGCCGTATCCGACCAGGAATAACAAACATTGGATGCTGTAACAATGTAAATTCCAGGCTCTGTAACCGTAATGGAAGGCCCCGTTGCTCCGGTATTCCATATATATGAATTGCCTGCCTGCTGGAGCGCATTGATCGTATATTCGGTGTTGCTGCAAATTGTCGTATCGCTCACTTCGGTATAAACCGGTGCAGGAAATGTAATGTCGGCGCTAACTGTGATGCCACAGGTATTATCGGTAAAACTGACTGTATAGATGCCCGGAGAAGTCGATGAAATGACCGGATTTAGCGCTGAAGTCGAACTGAATTGAATATCCGAATCTGTTGCAGACCAGACGCCCCCTCCGGCAGCTACTGTTCCCTGAACGGTTAATGTTTGATTGCACGCAGTGGTATCGGAGAAAATAACCGGTGGCGGATTGAACACTACTGTGGTCGTAAGCGTATTGTCCATACCGGCCGTATCGGTTACAACACAGGTATATACTCCGGCCATTGCCGCCGAGAAATTGGTAATCGTTACCGTTTGCTGGGTTGAACTAAAACTGTTTGGCCCCGACCAGCTGAATGTGGCATTAACCGGGGGATTCTGAACGTCCAGGATCAGTGTATCTCCGGCGCAAAGCGGACCGTTATTGGAAATCGTTGGACTCGGTGTGTTGGACATCAGGATCATTCCCACAGGATCGGGGTTAACGGCATTGTCTGACACCAGCGTAAATTCAGCTCCCACAACGGTTAAACCTGCTCCAATTGTAAAATTGGCAAAGTCAAGCAACGCAATCCGGCGATCATAATTCCAGCCTGGGTTCAATCCTGCTGCACCGCAATCATACAGATTCAACGCATTATTGTCGATCGTAGTAGTCATGTCTGCCAACAGCGAATTGGTATACGATCCGTCGGATAAACGCAAGCGGACCGTCCAGCCTTCTTCGGTGTGCAGGCTCACGCACAAAATTTCATCTCCGGGACCGTCGACATATCCCAAACCACTGGCCCAGGTTCCTTCAAAAACACTTCCCATAGGAATTTCATAGGAACCGTCGGTAAAATCCGTATCACCCAAAATAGCCAAAGTCGCCGCCGAGCAAGGCCCGGTCATGTTTGTAAGGTGCGTGGTTCCAACGTATGGACCAACGACCTGGCCGATCAATTGCGTTGTGAAAAAAAAGCAAATTGTTGGGAGTAAAAGAATACGGCGCATAATCTGAGTAGTATTGTTTTAAAGATAACGTTTTGATCTCCTAAAAAGATGCTTCGTGTTGAAAAGTTATTCCGTTTTCAGTTGGTAAGTTCCAACTCGAAAACCTGCAAACTGTAAACTGAATAAACTGCCGTGTGGTGAAAAAAACGATCTTTGCAATCAACAACTCAATGATCACAACGGAAAACATAACGGTTGAACGTTCCCTGCTGTATTCGCTTCGTGTGGCGGCAGAAAAAACCGAAATACTGGTGTACGTCCTGCACGGTTACGGCCAGCTGTCGCGCTATTTCCTGCGAAAAATTGAAACCGTTTTGCCCGGAACCGTTACGTTCGTGGCTCCGGAAGGCATGCATCGTTTTTACTTGCAGGGAAATTCCGGGCGTGTGGGAGCTTCATGGATGACCAAAGAAGCGCGTGAGACGGATATTATTGAGAATACGGCTGCGCTGGATCGCCTGCACCGGAAGCTCATGGCTGAATTTCAACCCGAAAAAGTCCTGGTAATCGGTTTTTCGCAAGGTGGTGCTACAGCTACACGATGGGTGGCAAACGGCGCTGTTCAACCGGACGGTTTTGTTTCCTGGGCCAGTGTTTTTCCTCCCGATATCAGTTCGATTGCCGACGAAAAAATGGATGCTTCCATGAAAAAATGGTTCGTCCTGGGCACCGAAGACCCCTATTTCGACGTTAACAGTGCAGAAGCCGCTTGTAACGAATACCGCGCAAAACAATTTGAGGTAATACGTTTCGACGGACAGCACGATTTGAATGAAACACTTGTTGAACAACTAATACTGCACGTATGAAAACCTTGTTTTACACCTTGTTTATTGTATTGCTGAGCTTTCCTGTTTTTTCGCAGGAGGAAGAAGAAGTTTATACCGAAGAGGAAGAAACGGAAGAAGAAATCCCGGTTTCCCAGCGCGAAATTGGCGCCGATCTCAACTTCAGCGCATCTAATTTTGGCGGTACCGGCGGTTTAGGGTTGAAACTCGGGTTTGTTTTCCAGGAACAATTCATTGCCGGGCCCAGCATCCGTTTTCAGCAGACATGGAACAATGGAATCAATATCAACGGTGCACAGGGAGTGAAAAGCTCTTTTGCGGTGTATGGTGCCGGTGGTTTCGTTCACGCCCGTTTACTCAATTACTTTTTTGTGGGCGCCGAGCTCGAATTGCTGTCCACTCCTTTTCAAAACGGTTATCTTTCAGCTCAGCGCATCTGGGTGCCAACGGCATTGGTCGGCGGTGGATTTTCACGGGCATTTTCTCCCAATTTCAGGCTGAACGCAGGTGTAATGTACGATGTGATCAACAGTGTCAACAGCCCGTTTCGCCAAGGATATTTCATGAAACGCGCCAACGGGACCTACATTCCGGTGATGTACCGCATCGCGTTTTTCTTCCCTATCTAACTGTTCTGTCATGTGTGATTTCACCAAAGGACTTAAATTCTGCACCTGTGATCCGGCAAAAGGTGAAATCGTTCACAACAAAAAGTCGCGTCGAAATAAAGATGCTGCGGGTTCTTTACCCAAGGAATACGTATGGCGGCTTGACCGTTATATAACAACTGTTGACAACGGCATGATCGGAAGCATGATTATGCCACGGGAAAATTTGGGAGATGGTTTGACGGAAGAATGGGTATTGATGCATTTAAATCTCGAAAACTGTTTCGATTTTGACTACCTTCCTGAGGAAGGTGATAACCTCACCATTAACTTAAGCGGTGATGGCTACTCATATATGTCTTTTATATTTAAACAGGAGAAATGGGTCGCCGACATTTATATAGATTTCGGAACTGTACTCGAAGAACACAACCGTGGAGTGGTAAAACCGGTTGAGCCGGAAGGACCGCAGGAGTAAGCAACATTATTTATACTGGATATTAACCACATAGAAGAACAGATAGGAGCACATAGTTGTTGAGTTCTTAAGTTATTCTGTTCCTATGTTATCTATGTGTCCTATGTGGTTAAATAAAAAAGGACCACAATCGCGGTCCTTCCCTGTTTTATAGAAGTTCTTAAAATCACATCCCCATTTGCATCTGCGGCTGCGGTTTCACCAATGTTCCCGGTTTTCCGTAATTGACCAATTCAACATAAAAGATCAACGGAGAAAAACGCTCGATCGGTGAGCCTTGCGGCGGATTTGCACCGTAAGCCAATCCCTGTGGAACGTACAAACGGTACTTCCCTCCTTTTTTCAGTTTCGGGAAAGCAATCGACCAGCCCTGGATCACGCCATTGAGACTGAATGCCGGAATCGGCTGGCCCATTTTTTCGCCTGCCAGGGAAGATTCCAGCGTGTCGCCTTTCGGAGAGATCAGGATGTAGCGCGCCTGCACATCGTCTCCGATGGCCGGACTTCCACCCGTTCCTTCCTTGATCGTTTCGAGGTAAATGCCGTTCCCGATCTCTTTGGTGTTTTTGATTTGTTTCACTTTGTTGAAGAATGCCAGTTCGTTTTTCTGGGCATTCGCCATGATTTTTTGGTTCAGGTCGCCGATCAGCTTTTCGATCATCTGGTCACGTTCCATTTTATCCACCAACGTGTCGTTGCTGTTCAAAGCGCTTTCGAAACCGTATTTCACCATTTCGAGGTCAAATTTCTTAATGAAATTTTCTTGTTTCCAGCCGCTCAAAAAGTATGAACCAAGCGCCTTTCCGATGCACAGCGAGCCTTCGGTCTTAAACGCCGGATCGAATTCCATTCCCTGGTAACCGAACATGCTTTGGAGGGTTTGGTTGCACTCCGGGCCGAACGCGTTCTCGTCTTTTAAACCGATTTCAAAACCTTCCATGATCTTTTCCTTATCATAGTTGGCGAAATTCTTGTCCTGCAGCAATTGCTGAGCGTGGTCTGCCCCTACAACGTAAGACATTTTGTCTTTATTGGTTTTCAGTTCCACCGCATCTGCTGTTGCCGCCTCATCTCCGCAGGCTGCCAGTAATCCAACCAGCGACAATGTGATCAGTAATCTCATCTTAGTTTTCAATTGCAATCAATTCCACGTCAAAGATCAACGCCATGTAAGGCTTGATGGCTCCACCCGGGTGCGGATGTGCTCCGTATGCCAAATCCTGCGGAATATATAAACGGTATTTTGAACCCACCGGCATCAGCTGCAAAGCCTCCGTCCAGCCTTTGATCACCTTGTGAACACCGAATGTAGCCGGCAAACCGCGTGAAATCGAACTATCGAAAACGGTACCATCGGTCAATGTACCATGATAGTGTACTTTTACGGTATCGGAAGATTTCGGTTTTGCACCTGTACCTTCCTGCACCACTTCATACTGCAAGCCCGAAGCTGTGGTGGTAACTCCTGCTTTCTTCGCGTTCTCAGCCAAAAATGCTTCGCCTTCTGCTTTGTATACGTCGAACTTGGAAGCGGTAATTTCCTGGATATAGCTTTGAATGATCTGGTTTGCCTGTTCAGCCGAAAATTTCAGCTCTTTTCCCTGGAAAACATCGGCAATCGCCTCAGCCATTACTTGCGGATTGATAGCATCCAGCTCCTGCTGTGCCAAACTATCAGCTACGCTCAACCCGATGCAATAGCTTACTGCGTTAATATCTTGTGACATGTTTTGTAAAATTTGACGCAAAGGTAATCTTTTTTCAATGCTTAGTGGTCAGTTATTAGTGCTTAGTAGTTGGTGACATCTGTTGCTTCGCGATTGAAAAATCTTACCGTAACAATCTCTTCCAACGATATAGCCAACTACTAAATAACTCAGCACTAATAACTAACCACTAAAAACCAATCACTGAAAAGCTTGCTGCAAATCTTCCCAAATGTCTTCGATGTGTTCCAGGCCGATACTCAGTCGCACCAAACCATCTGAAATACCTACTTCGGCACGTTCTTCGGGCTTTAGCTTCGAATGCGTTGTAGAGGCCGGATGCGTAGCAATGCTTCGGCTGTCGCCCAGGTTTGGCGTTAAGGAAAATAAGGTCAGCTTATCCAGGAAAGCCCGACCTGCTTCCAGACCACCTTTGACCTGAAAAGAAACAATCCCACCACCGGCCGACATTTGTTTTTTGGCAATTTCGACCTGTGGATGACTCTCCAGGAAAGGATACTTCACCCATTCGACTGCCGGATGACTCTCCAAACGCTTCGCAATTTCCAGGGCCTGACTACAGTGTTTTTCCATCCGAAGATGCAGCGTTTCCAGCGATTTTGAGAGTACCCATGCATTGAACGGACTCATTGCCGGACCGGAATGCCGTGCAAACGCCTGGATTTTGTCAACGATTTCCTGCGTGGAAACGATCAATCCGCCCAGCACGCGGCCTTGTCCGTCGATGTATTTGGTCGCGGAATGGATGACGATATCGGCCCCGAAGCGGATCGGCTGCTGCAAAACCGGTGTTGCGAAACAGTTATCGACCACGAACAGCACATTTTTTGCTTTGCAAATTGCCCCGATGCGTTCCAGGTCAATGATATCAAGCCCCGGGTTGGAAGGCGTTTCGAGGTACAAAATCTTCGTCGAAGGAGTGATCGCGTTGGCGTATGCCTCGTAATCATCCGCATCTACGTAGGTTGTGGTAATCCCCCATTTCGGGAAAATATTCACAAACAGGTTGTGCGTGGAACCGAACACCGAACGCGAAGAGACAATGTGATCGCCCGAACCCAGCAAAGCCGCAAATGTTGTAAAAACCGCCGCCATCCCGGTAGCTGTGGCCCAGGCTGCCTCTCCGCCCTCAAGCAATGCGACTTTCTCCAGCAATTCATCCACGTTCGGATTGGAATAACGCGAATAAATATTAGCGTCGACCTCATCGGAGAATGCGGCGCGCATGTGCTCGGCGTTCTCAAACGTGAAGCTGCTGGTCAGGTACAACGGCACGCTGTGTTCGCGCTGCTGCGTGCGTTCCGACTGGCTGCGAATCGCCAGGGTTTCGTTTCTGTAAGTGCTCATTTAAAGGTGTTTTATATGGGTTGTTACCCGGATCGACGGGTTGATACTCGCCGAAACCGAACAGTATTTTTCATGGCTCAGCTTCACGGCATTTCCGAGCTTTTCGAGCGGAACTCCGGCATCAACACCAAAAGTCAGTTCAATGCTCTCAAACGGAGAAGGAACGCCTTCTGCCCGCTTTGCGTTGATTTCCACTTCGTACTTTTCGACCACAATCCGCTGTTTTTTCAGGATTAGCAGAATATCGATCGACATACAGCTTGCCAGCGAACCGGCCAGCAATTGCATCGGGCGCATACCCCTGTTTTTACCGCCTATTTCCGGCGACGCGTCAATGGTTGTCACCAATCCTTCCGAGTTGGTGAGGTTTAAAACGAAGGGTTGTTCTTCGAGGTGTAAGTTTAGTTTCATAATGCTAAGTTAGCGTGACTCTTGTTACAAATTGCCACCCACCTCAATCCTCCCTCAAGGGAGGAAGCGAGACTCACCTCCCCCTTTGAAGGGGGATAGAGGGGGATGGCCTTTCTAATTTTCAAAAACTCTTCAACTCCTCCAACTGCCCCTCTTCCGCATACGTCGTCGAATCCAGCTCCAATCCTTCCGGCAAAACTGCCAGGAACAGATCCGGTTCGTTGTTCCAGTCGAGTTGCAGCAGGTCATTGAAATTTACCCAACCGATGTGGAAATGATGTGTGGAACCGTGATAGATTTCCTGGACCTCTTCAAACTTCACGCGGTTCAATTGTTCTTTGGTTTTTGCCGAAACATAAATGCGTAAACGGAAATCAGTAATCAGTTCCAGTTTTTCCTGCGTATTTGTTTTGCGGTATTCGTAAGCGTAATCAAACTGCAAAGCCGAAATATCTGACAAAACAGCACTCGCTGTCGGGTAGCTTCCGGCACCTTTTCCTAAGAACAACTGACGATCCGAAAACAAAGCTTCCACCACCACAGCGTTGAACTCATTTTCCACGTTGTAGGCAAAGTGATTGGCCGGGATCAAATGCGGAGCTACAAATCCGACCACCTGATCATCCACACGTGTTCCGAACGCCAGCAATTTGATCTTGTAGCCCTTTTCACGCGCATAGGTCGCATCCCAGGTTTTGAGCTGACGAATGCCGTAATTCCATACCTGCTCGGTTTTGGCCGTGTAACCGAAAGCATGTTTCAGCAACAAAACCAGCTTGTATTTGGCATCGTAACCATCCACATCCGACGTAGGGTCGAGCTCTGCGAAACCAAGTTCCTGCGCAGTTTTCAATGCATCGTCAAACGATTGTCCTTCGCCGGTTTTGGTGAGGATGTAATTCGTGGTTCCGTTCACAATGCCATTGATCGACGAAAGCGAATCGTTGTTGTAATACTCTTCGAGGTTACGGATGATCGGAATCGAACCGCCCACAGCCGCTTCATAGAGGAAAGAAACGTTGTTTGCTTTTGCCAGGGCAATCAGTTCTTCCAGGTGCAGCGCGATCAGTTTTTTATTGGCCGAAACCACGTGCTTACCCGATTCGAGTGCACGTTTCACAATCACGTAAGCCGCGTCGCTGTCGTTGATCAATTCCACCACCACATTTACTTCATCATCGCCCAGAATCACTTCGGCATCGTAGCTGAAATACGACGCATCAATCTGGCGTTTTTTCGCGGCGTCTTTCACCACAATGTGTTTGATACGCGCCTGCAAAAGCGACGTCTGGTTCAATACTTCGTATAAACCGGTTCCTACACATCCGAAACCGAATAATCCTATTGTTAGTTGTTTTCTCATCTTGTTTAATTGTTAATTAATTCGTGTTGAATAGATCGGGTTGAAAAAGTGTTTGCCAAAAACGGTTCGATTGCGGCAGTCAGCTGGTCGTATTCTACCAGGAAACCGTCGTGCCCGAAACGTGACGAAAGCGTCGCCAGCTGTGCCCCGGGTAAACATCGCGCGATGTACTGCTGTTCGGAGATCGGGAACAATAAATCGGAATCGATGCCTATAACCAATGCCGGAATGTCCAGTTCGGAAAGCAATTCTTCCGCCGATTTCCGGTTGCGGGCAATGTTGTGCGAGTCCATGGCTTTGCTAAGTATCCAGTAACTGTAAGCATTGAAACGATTGGCCAGTTTTTCGCCCTGGTAACGCTGGTACGAAGCCGCTTTAAAATCGTCGCTTTTATCATTGTTCGCTTCGGCTTGCGTGATACCGTAACCTTCATACGAGCGGTAACTCAGCATACCGATACTTCGGGCGGCGATCAATCCGTTTCTTCCTCCCGAATATTCATTTCGCAGGAAAGTCGGATCGGCCTGGATGGCCAGGCGCTGTGCCTCGTTGAATGCAATTCCGAAAGGTGAATGCTGTACGTTGGTGGCAATTGGAATGATTGCTTCAAACAAGTGTGGCTGCTGTACGGCCCATTCCAGCACCTGTTGTCCGCCCAGCGACGCGCCGATCAATACCCGGATTTGGTCAATTTCCAAAAAGATGCGCACCAAATCGAGTGCTTTCACCATATCGCGCACCGTTACCAGCGGAAAATCGCGGTAATAACGTTCCGTTTGGTTTTTAAATGAAAGCGGACCTGTACTACCGTAGCATGAACCGATCACGTTTACGCTGACAATGAAATACGCATTCGGGTCGAAGCACTTGCCGGTGCCGAACAAGCCTTCCCACCATTCGTGAATGCGGTGATTACCGGTAAGTGCGTGGCATACCCAAATCACGTTGGAACGGTTTTCGTTGAGTTTCCCCCACGTCTGGAACGCGATAATGGGATTGTGCAGGCGTTGGCCCGATTCAAGCTCCAAATCAAAATCCAGCTGGAGCTGACGTTCTACAGGAAGGTTGCTTCGGTTGGAAGCGAAAAATAAAAGTGACATACGGAAATTTGTTCAATGAAAATACTGTGCGAATTGTTGGGGTGTCGGATCAACAACAACACATTCGATGCAAAGCAACACGAACAATACCCTGGTCCTGGCTGGACCTTACCGATGAACTGAAATAAATTACCTGTTTCATAGCACATTTATTATATTCTTCCTGCAACGTGCAGGAATCGGAAATTGGCACCGGTTTTCCAATCAAAACGGGATTTTCCCGTTCGGACTTTTAGTTGGTTGCCAGAGGGTCTCAGAGTCCGTCTCTCACCTCTTCTGTATAAACAATGTCTTCTACGCATTAGAATGACGCTGCAAAGATTGCGGAAAGAATTTGGCTTTTGCAAGTTTTTGATTGAAAATGTAAAATTGAAAAGGGAATTATGAATTGAAGAATTATGAATTATCAAGGGTTGGAGTGGCGTTTTATGTGGAGGATTTTTGGTAATATTGAAGGCCTAAGCAAGAGCAAATTCATTGATTAAGAGAGAGTACAAATATTAAAATCCAAAGCATGGCATCAAAAGTTTTTATTAGTTGGAGTGGTGATTTAAGTAAAAAACTTGCTGAAGAAGTGAGGCTTTGGCTCCCAGGTGTATTGCAATTTGTTAAACCTTATTTTACTCCTAATGATATTGAAAAGGGAACGAGATGGTCGACTGATATTTCATCTGAATTAGAAAGTTCAAATGCAGGTATAATTTGTTTAACAAAAGATAATATCAATAAACCTTGGATTTTATTTGAAGCTGGCGCTTTGTCTAAAAACTTTGGTAAAGCAAATGTTTGTACCATTCTTTTTAACCTAGACAATGCTGATTTGACCGGCCCACTTACAAGTTTTCAAGCAACTAAGTTTGATAAAACAGATTTTAAAAAATTACTCACAACAATCAATAATACTGGGGCTGAGTTGAAATTAGAATCTTCGGTATTAAATGATGTATTTGAGATGTGGTGGCCAAAATTGGAATCAAAAATAAATGATATCTTAAAAACCCATGTAGAAGAAAATGAAAGTAATTTGAGATCGGAAAGGGAAATTCTAGAAGAAGTTTTAGAGCTAACAAGAATGAATTCTAAAAGGTTTCCTAGAAGCCGTGAAGTTTCTCGGAAAACAATACACAGACTACTTGACGTTATTCAGGATATACAGTTCAGAATGCTAAAATCTGGAGATAAAGAGAATATATACTTTATCGACGAGTTAAATCACCTCATAGAAGATTTGAGCTTAGAACTTGATTCACCCGAACTATTACATCGATTTATTATGGAAAATGAGCGATTTAGAATAGAAAGAGAACTCCGTAAAATGGATAATCCAAAAGATTAATTCCAAAATCCTCAACCAGGAAATACCCAAACAACACATACCCCGTATCAACTCCATATATTTCCTATAGATATCCCATACAGAACCTATAGATACTCTACCATTTGTTAAAAACTCCACATTGATTGTCAAAGGTAAAATCCTTTCAAAAGTCAATCTCGTCAAGGTTTTTGTATCGCGTACTTTTCCTCCGCCCCCTTTTCAATTTTACATTTTCAATTCTGCCAGCCTCCTTGATAATTCATAATTTTCCAATTGATAATTCTTCCAAATGCAACTGTTCCTCCTCCGCTTTCATCAGATGGAAAAACAAGATCAAGATGAAACGATTATTTATGGTAATAATACTACTGGCAACAGGTATCCATGCATGGGGCCAGGCGGAAGAAATTGCTCCGAAAGCCAGAGGAAATTATTACGGACGCGGGTCCGTTGGTCTCCTGATCGGTGACTTGTCTTCCGGGTCGGCGCAGATCAGCAACGGTTTTTCGTTCAGGAACGGACTGGATGTAGGACTTGGTTTGGGCTATGAAAACTACAATTACTCGCGCTATGCGCCGCTGTTTGTGGAAACGCGCTATCATTTCGGGAAACGAGAGACCAAACCGTTTGTGGGACTGATGACGGGTTACATGGCCGGATTGAACCAATACGACCGGGCACATGGCCTTACAGCGGGTTTCCAGGCCGGGATCACGCATTATTTCACCAAACATTTTGGGATTACTACTTCCCTGGGCTACCGTTACATACTGGCGCGATCCAACAACATTTATTATACACAATTACACATGTACATTATGCCGCCACAGGTAGAAGACGCGAATATTCATCGCATCGAAGCACGTTTCGGGATCGTTATACGTTAATAAGGAAGCACGAACCGGTTTGAACTGCCGCGAAAAAGGCGTTCATTTGCGGTAGATACGTTTAACGAATTGGTAAAACAACAAACGATTGGAATATAAGGACTATTCTGATACTGAATTAGTTGTTGCCTGCAAGGATAACATCCGGCTGGCACAGCAGGAGTTGTTTGCCCGGTTTGTTTACATGATGAAAGGAATTTGCCTGCGTTACGCACAGGATGAAACCGAAGCCGAGGATATTTTGCAGGACGCATTTATCCGCATCTTCGGGCGGTTGGACCAGTACAACGAAACCGGTCCGCTGGGTGCCTGGATCCGAAGAATTACCGTGAATACCGCCCTGGAAAGCTACCGAAAGCGCAAGTCTGTAAAACAGCAGCTGGTAACGGCGCTTGATTTAAAAGATCTGCATCCTGCCACCGACGACGGGATTATCGAGCAATTGCACGCCGAAGAATTAGTGAAGAAGATCCAGCAATTGCCGCCCGGTTACAGGGCCGTGTTTAACCTTTATGCCGTTGAAGGTTATTCACATCCCGAGATCGGCGAGTTGCTCGGTATTTCCGAAGGAACGTCGAAGTCGCAGTACAGCAGGGCAAGATTGATGTTGAGAACATTGATAGACGAGGAATCGTCGATGGAACAAATACGATGGAGTTATGCAAAATAACGATCAGAAAGGAAGTTTAAAAGACACGTTCAGCGAATTTGGCGCCGCTCCGACCGACGGGTTGTGGGATGCGATTGCCGGTAAGCTCGACGAGAAGAAAAAACGCCGCTTTGCTGTCTGGTGGTGGAGCACCGGCCTGGCAGCCGTGTTGGTGGTGGGTTTTATGTTCTGGAACTGGAAACAGGATGCGGAAACAAAACAACCTGTCGGTGGACGTTCTTATGCCGTTCACTATGAAAATGTTCCCGGAGAAAACAGCTTCTCCAAAGGCGGGACACTGGCCACAGCAGCCGATTCGATCCAAACGGACCTGCCTTCGCGTTTCAATAAGGAATCATTCATTTTCAATTGGGAGTCGATAGAATTATCGTTACCCTATTATCACTTTAACATGTCGGATTACAACCCTTTTCCGAACTTTTATTTCCCTGTAGAATTACCATACGTTGCTGCTATTGTTCTTCCTGATTCGGTAAAGGTTGCTGACCTGCTGACCAATGCCGATTCAACTCTTACAACTCTCCCCGACTCTACAATGACAGCGAGCATTGATGATACGATCATTCGTCCGATGGAAACACAGCTTTTGTTGAAATACGTTCCTAAAAACTGGCAGATTGGATTGTTTGCAGGCCGTTCACAAGCGATCACACAATCGTATCCGCTTATCAAAGGCACTGGCAGCAGCCCCCCTCCATCGATGGCAATCAATCCGGCGGTTGAAACCCGATATTCGTGGGACGCCGACTTGACCGTCAGCCGGCGTTTGAGACGCAACTGGTGGCTGGGAAGCGGAGCGCATTTCGGATGGCTGGAAAGCGGTAAAATAACGGAAACGAGCACCTACAAAAGTGGAAAAGTGAGTTACGTGGCGCTTGGCGTTCCGATCTCTATTGGCCGTGAGCTTTGGATCGGAGGGCGATTCAACATCACACCCATGGTCGGTTTCCGATACGATTATGCGTTCCGCAAAACAGAGGAGTATACATTTCAATCGGACTTTTCGTCCATCTCTTCGGCGGACAGCGCTCCGGTTTACACCAAAACAACCGGAAAGGCACATCTTCATTTTGTTTCAGGCTTTGCCGGGGCCGAAATTGCTTTCTCCCTGCGACGTAACTGGAAACTGGTTGCAAAACCGACGATGCAGTTCTATGTGTACGGAAAAACCGATGAAACAACGCCGAATACGTTCCGGAAAGCGTGGTTTAGCGGGGCTATCGGGGTTACTAAACGCTTCTGATTTTTCACCACAAAGGCACAAAGAAAAAAGACAAATTTGACTTGTTAGGAGATCACAAAGGGGATTTACGGCAAAGAAAAAGATTTATCCAAGACCACCTTGGTGGTCTACCCGTATCCCTTTGTGAACTTAACAGGCCTATCCTTCCAAAAAACTTTGTGGTAAAAAAAAGCAATTACCGAACGAAAATCCAGTCTGTTTCTGTTGATTGGTTCGGATCGAAACGATAGCCGTCTACGTCGTATCCTTTCAGGTCTTCGATGTCTTTTAAATCGTTTTGGATCAGGTAACGCGCCATGGCTCCGCGTGCTTGTTTCGCATACACCATCACCATTTTGTATTCACCATTCTTGAATTCCTTGAAATTCGGCGATACAAACGGGCGTTTCAGCTCTTTCCAGTTTACGGCCTTGGCATATTCATTCGATGCCAGGTTCACAATCCATTCCCCTTTTTCAGTTTCCTTTTCCAAATGTTTGGTCAGTTTCTGTCCCCAAAACGCGTACAGGTTTTTTGTTTTGGCATCCACCTGGAAATTGGTTCCCATTTCCAAGCGGTACGGGTACATCAAATCGAGCGGACGCAACAAGCCGTACATTCCTGAAAGCATACGCAACCGATCTTGGGCAACCGCCAGTTCCGCTTCGGAAAGCGACGCAATATCCAATCCGCGGTAAACTTCGCCTGTGAATAAAAATCCAGCCGGACGAACATCTTCGGTAGGTGTTTCGGATAAATACCAGTTCTTGAAACGGTTTACGTTCAGGTTGGCAATATCTGCCGAAACATGCATGAGGTCGATAATCTGTTTTGGCTTGAGTTTCCTGAGTTTTTTCGACAATGACGTGGCTTCTTTGGCAAATTGCGGAGTCGTAAATGCTGCTTGCGGAAAGTCACATTGTTCGTTGATGGATTTTGCCGGGGAAATCAGAATTTTCATGCTTGCGGAATTGTTCCTTCAAAAATAAACTTTCACCACAAAGGCACAAAGAAAAAGTACTACTTTGGCGTGTTACAAAGAACACAAAAGTGATTCCGTAAAGTAATTGACGTGCTTTTTCATACAATTAATTACGGTTCCTCTTCGTGTACTTTGCACCTTTGCGTTGCAAATAATTACCAACCTAGCGGATTACCTTTGTGAACTTAACACGCCTATCCTTCCAAAAAAAACTTTGTGTCTTTGTGGTGAAATGAATGTTATTTAAACCCGAAATGCTTCTCCGCCTCATCCGCAATTTGCCCGCCAATAGCCAGTGAAGCCGTAGCCGCCGGTGACGGTGCGTTTAATACGTGAATGGAATTGGCATGAAACTCGAAACGGAAATCGTCGCGGGTATCGCCGTCAGCAGCCAGCAACAACGCACGAACTCCTGCCCTTCCAGGGTGAATATCTTCCATCGTCAGTGACGGGATCATACGCTGTAACGTCTTCAGGAACAATTTCTTCGAGAAAGCACGTCGGTATTCGTCCAAACCGAATTTCATGTTGTTGAAAAACAGTTTCCAGGTACCGCCATACGTGAGCGCATCCCAGGTATCGCGCATCGAGAAATCGGTCTTCCCATAGCCTTCGCGTTTAAAGGTAAATACCGCGTTCGGACCGCATTCGATCTCGCCGTTGGTCATACGCGTAAAGTGTACGCCCAGGAACGGAAAATCAGGATTCGGTACCGGGTAGATCAGGTTTTTCACTTTGTGCTTTGCCTGTTCGGTCAGCTCGTAATAATCGCCGCGGAAACCAACGACCTGTTCTTTCAGTTTCACACCATCTTTGCGCGCCAGGCGGTCTGCCTGCAAACCACCGCAGAAGATGAGGAATTTCGCTTCAATGTTTCCCTTGTTGGTGGCCACGATTGTTTTTTCTTCCGAACGCTCGATCCCGATCACTTCATGATTCAGCATCATCGCGCTGTTCGGCTGCATGGAAAGCGCTATTTCTGCCATTTTTTCAGTCGCTCCCCGGAAATCGATGATTCCCGTGCACGGCACATAAATTCCGCCGATACCTTCTACATACGGCTCAATTTCTTTCAGTCGTTTGGAATCGATCATCTCAATGCCTTCGGTATTGTTGGCAAGGCCGTTCTGGAAGATCTTGTCCATATTCGGCAGCTCGGATTTGTCGACCGCTACCACCACTTTACCGCATACATCGTGGTCGATCTTGTGCTCTTTGGCAAACGCTACCAGTTCATGACGACCGGCCACACAGTTTTTGGCTTTCAGCGATCCCGGCTTATAGTACAATCCCGAGTGGATCACTCCCGAATTGTTTCCTGTCTGGTGATCGGCGAGCTTCCCTTCTTTCTCGATCAGCACAATCGATTTATCCGGATAACGCGTTTGCAACTTGTAAAACGTTGCCGCTCCTACTATTCCTCCACCAATGATCGCTATATCGAAAGCCATGTTTGTCTGTTTGGGTGCAAATTTAATCAATGAACGCGATTTGACCATATATTCAACTTTAAGTACGCGGGAGAATTATGAATTATAAAGTGGCTTCCTTGGTAATTGATCATTTGGCCATTTATAATTCAAACTTGACCTAATTTCTTTGTGCCTTTGTGGTGAAATTCCACTAGTATTGTAACCTGATTCTACTGTATGCCGGAAGCCGAATTGATTACCGTCAAAGAATTCCAGGACCGTGAACTCCTGGAAGAATACGTTGAGCTTTTTGAGAAAGCCGGAATCCCTTTTTCATTGGAAGATTCAAAACCGCGTTTCGACGCCACTTTTTCAAACGATGAATCACGCCGTTATTATCGCATCAATGTGGCCCCGGTTGATCTGAAAAACGCCTTGGCACTCTGTGAACGAATGGATGAACGGATTATGGCGGACCTGCCTTCAGATTATTACCTGTTCCGGTTTTCCGACGAAGAGTTGCGCGATGTATTGGTTCGTTCATTTGAATGGAATTCACTGGACGTGTCACTCGCCAGGAAGATTTTGACGGAAAGAGGCGTGCCTTTTTCAGACGAAAAAATAGTTGAAGAGCGGCAGGAGATTACCGATAAACTGGATGCGCCTGAGAAAGAAGACACATTGATTGTTGTATGCGGTTACATCTTCTGCCTTTTGGGCGGAATTTTGGGATTGATGCTTGCCCTTGTTATTTTAAACAGTAAAAAAACAACGCATGACGGCCATCGTGTTCCCCGCTACAACGCTGCTACACGGAGTCATGCGCGAAACATGTTTTTGCTGTTTATTGTTGTCATCATCCTGACTTTGTTTTTCTTTGGCACACACATAGGATAACGGGAATATGGAACAACAAACGGAGTTTAAGCCTTTATTCTTCCCCAATCTCAACGGATTGCGGTTTGCGGGTGCGCTGGCCGTAATGCTGTTCCATTGTTTTACGCTGCACCGCGATATCTGGGGCGATTTTTACGATGCAAAATGGTTCAAAGCCATTGGTTTGGTGCTCAACAAAGGTCATTTGGGTGTCGCGTTGTTTTTTGTATTGAGCGGTTTCCTGATCACTTATTTGCTCCTGAGCGAAAACACCCGCAACGGACTCATCAACCTCGGACATTATTTCATGCGGCGTATCCTGCGCGTTTGGCCGCTTTATTTTGTGGTCGTGCTCTTCGGATTTTTCATTTTCCCGCACACACCATACGGAGTTGAAACCGTGCATGAATTGTGGCGTTACCTGGTGTTTGCTTCCAATATCGACGAGATCATCCTGGGGCTGAAAGACAACATCAATTTCCTTACTGCCACCTGGACGATCAGTGTGGAAGAACAGTTTTACCTGTCGTGGGGAATACTGATCGCGCTGTTTCGCTTCCGGAATAGATACCTGTTTTTGGGATTCTTTTTGACGGTGATTACAGGAACGATTGTTTTCCGGCTATTCCATCTCCATGACGAACGAACGTTGTATTTCCATACGTTTTCAGTGGTTTCCGACCTCGCATTCGGCGGACTGGTTGCCTGGCTGGTTTACTACAAAAAGATTAGCAATTTCTTTGAAAAACTGCCTCGCTGGAGCATTCTAACAGCGTATTTAATTGGCGTAGCGCTGCTGTTAACCGAAGGAAAGCTGCTTCCCGGAAAATCGGCGGCCTTTGCGCGTTTGATTCCGGAAATCGTGTTTGCATTCATCATCCTGGAACAGGTTTACGCCACACGCTCCTTTTACAAGATCGACCGCATTCCCGGATTTTTCGAAGCAGGAAAGCTCACCTACGGCTTTTACCTCTTTCACTGCATTTACATCTGGTATTGGGCGCATTTTTTCGAGCAGCATCATCTCACGAGCAACATCGGTTACTACGTGCTTTACGTGGGCCTTGTCTTCGTTTCCACTTACGCTACGGCTTGGTTGAGCTTCCGGTATTTCGAACAGCGGCTTTTGAGTTTGAAACGGTTTTTTCGAGCATAATTCCGGTCAGATGAACAACGAACTCAAAATCAGACCAATTCAGCCGGAAGACAACATGGCTCTTGCGCAGGTGATTCGCTCGGTTCTTGAAGAATTCGGTGCTGCAAAACCGGGAACGGTTTACACGGACCCCACGACCGATCAATTATTCGAATTGTTTCAAAATCCGCAATCGGCTTATTTTACAGCGTTGCTGGCGGGAGAAATTGTGGGTGGCTGCGGTATTTACCCAACCAAAGGTTTACCAAAAGGCTGCACCGAACTGGTGAAACTGTACCTTGCTCCTTCCACCCGCGGAAAAGGCGTTGGAAAAGCATTGATGGAACGTTGTTTTGAAATCGCCAAAGAAAAAGGCTACACCGAAATTTACCTCGAAACGCTTCCCGAATTGCACATTGCCGTTGGCTTGTACGAACGTTTGGGATTTGAGTATCTGCAAAAACCCTACGGTGAATCGGGGCATTTTGCGTGTGATTTGTGGATGGTGAAGGAATTATGAATTGAACAATTATAAATTATCAAGGAGGCTTTAGTTCTTTCAGATTGCCCCCTTGATAATTCTTGAATTCATAATTGATAATTCTATTGTAAGCCGTTCAGTTTCTCTACGAAATAAATCGCTTTATCTTCCAATTGCTCGTGGATAGCTGGGAAGTCTTTTTTGCTTTTCGCCTGGTGAATTTGGGCCAATACCTGGTCGCGGTAATCCAACGCTTCGTCAATTAATTTATTGGTCACTTCCGTTTGCGAAGTTTTGTACAATTGTACAGAAAAACACTCGTCAACCACGTCGAAGATCATACCGTTTAATTGCTTTTTGATAGTGCGTTTACTTGCCATAATCTGCTTTAATTTAGGCAAAGGTAGGCAATTCTAATCACTCAATTCAATGATTCGATAACTCACTCTAATTTTCATTCAAATGTCTAAATGGATCACTTTCAAATTCGTTTTCATAAATTGCATGAAATCTGAGATTCAAATGAAACACTTCCTGTTTTTTGCTTTTGCATCACTCTACCTTCATGGGTTCTCTCAAACACGTGCTTCCCAATGTTATTATGGTACCTGCCTGATTAATTTTGAGGCGATTCCATTTTTAATGATTGCTACCAATGCTGCAGAATGTCGCGAAAGTCCGGCATCTATTTGTGGAGAAGACGGCCAGTTACTGTTTTACTCCAACGGAGGGCCAAGTCCAACATCGCCAGCTATCAATGGTGTTTGGAGCGCTGACGGCAGCTTTATGGAAAATGGAGAAATCATGGATTCTGCTGGTTGTGTTAGCACCTTTCAAGGCGCTTGTATCATTCCGAAGCCATCATTGAACAGAGTTGAAAGTTCAGAATATTACCTGTTCACCAAAGATTGTATTGAAAGTTCTGCTTCTAACATAAACTCCAACAGCGGATTGAGTTTAGCTGTGATTGATATGAACGCCAATAACGGACTTGGAACGGTAGTAAGTAAATACCAAACCATTGTTCCTTATCAAGTCGTTTCCAGTCATTCTACAGCCTATGAACCTCTCTCTATCATTGGACACGCTAATGGAGTCGATTATTGGCTCTTTTCATACACAAAAGATTCACTTTACAGATTACCTGTTACAACTACAGGAATAGGATCTCCCACCTTACTCTTTCCATCAGGTGGGAGAATCTTGTTCTCACCTTCTAAAACCAATGCTCTTTTCGGTAATAAATATTATTCTTTTGATGCGCAAACTGGCGATTTGACTTTTATAACGGAGTTTATATCATCTCATAAGTATGCCTTTTCATCGGATGGCACCAAGTTATATACGCTAAAAGATGGAATATTAGCACAATACGATTGCCTTGCGAGTGATTTAATTGCCTCAAAAATAATTATCTCAAGCTCAATCAATTCAACCAATAACCAATTGTTTTTAGCAGACAACTCCCGTATCTACATAGCCGGTTCTGAAAAAACGTACATCGATGCACAAATTGTCTGTCCAAATAATCCTGGGGTTTCCTGCGGTTATGATCCAACCGATTTATCGCTTTTCGGTGGCTTAACCGGTTCAAATGGCTTCACCAACATTCCTGCACATTTTCTCTACAAAGAAGCTGCCAATTGCAACCTGGGTCTCGAAACTCAAACTGAAAGTCAATTGTTTTCTGTTTTTCAATCAGATCAGCTATTAACTGTTTCCAGCATCCTTCCGGATAAATGCTCTCTTCGCTTATTTGAATCATCTGGATTACTGATTCAAACAATCTATTTTTCAGAATCAACCATAATTGATAAGGAAGGACTGGCAAAAGGGATCTATTTTATCGTTTTAGAAACACCTGTAGGAATTCAAACAACGGAAAAAGTCTGCATTCATTAGTTCAGTTTAAGTGCTATCTTTCTCGTTTTCAAACATCAAAACTATTCTTGTCAAACGAACTCTTTTTGTCCCTTTTTTATTTTTAGTGATAAGATAAAATTCCGTTAGATCCCCAAAGAATTTTGGTTAATTTGGTACTCATGCAATTTGCCATTGTCGATATCGAAACAACAGGAGGAAGTACCAAATCTTCCAAGATCACAGAGATCGCTATCTACAAACACGATGGCGTTCAAATCACTGATTCGTTTGTACAATTGGTGAACCCTGAAATACCCATTCCTGAGTTCATTGCCCGCCTGACGGGAATCAACGACAAAATGGTGGAAAACCAGCCGCGCTTCTTCGAAATTGCCAAACACATCATTGAGTTTACCGAGGACTGCGTTTTTGTGGCACACAATGTTGGCTTTGATTACGGCATTATCCGGCACGAATTCAAGATGCTGGGCTACGATTACCGCAAGCCGCATTTGTGTACCGTACGCGCTTCGCGTTACGTGATTCCGGGGCATGATTCCTACAGCCTGGGAAAACTGGCCCGTGCGCTGGGAATTGAAGTCAACGGACGGCACCGGGCAGGTGGCGATGCGCTGGCTACGGCCGAGCTGTTTACGATGCTCATCAGCAAAGACAAAAAAGGACTGCAAACCTTCATCCAGGAAGATGTCAACCCAAAGATTCTTCACCCGAACCTGGATTTGGAAATCCTGGAAGAAATTCCCAACAAACCAGGCGTTTACAAGTTTTACAACGATGTGAACCAATTGATTTACATCGGGAAAAGCAAGCACATCCGCAAACGCATCGACCAGCATTTACGCAACAACAAAACGCTCAAAGGCGCTACAATGATGCAGGAAATCGCGCGGATTGAATTTGAGTTGACCGGCTCGGAACTAATCGCCCTGCTGTACGAATCGGAGCTGATCAAGGTGCACAAACCGCTTTACAACCGCTCGCTGCGCCGGCATAATTTCGCTTACGGTTTGTTTGTGTTCGAAGACGAAGGCGGTTACAAACAACTTTACGTAGACCGTTTGAACAAAAACTCGGGCTTGCCGCTTACTACCTTCACCACGAAAAAAGAAGCCAACGACTACATTTATCACCTGGCCGATCAGCACCAGCTGTGCCTGAAATTGTGCGGACTGGAAAAAACAGCCGGTAGCTGCTTCGGGTACAAGGTGAAGAAATGTCATGGCGCCTGTGCCAAAGTAGAAATAACCGCAGATTACAACGAACGGGTCACCAATATTGAGCAATCGCTGACGTTTGACCAGGAGCATTTTTACCTCGTGGAACCCGGAAGGGATAAACGTGAAAAGTCGATTGTCTGGATTGAAAACGGTTCGTATAAAGGATTCGGATTCGTTCCATTTTACATGCTGAAAAATCATCCGAAAGCGTGGTCAAAATTCATCGACCTTCGTCCCGAAGACCGCGATGCCCGCACAATACTGCGTTATTACCTGCGCAAGAACGGTGATGTACAGCGCAAAGTGATCCAATAATCGCCGGAGAAGTTACTCTCCGCTGTCTTTCTTGATTCCCAGGTAAACCAGCACCGTTGGCACAATCACGGTAATGATGGTCACGATCGTGTTCACATTCAGCCGCTTTTCATCCAGCTTGGAATCGGTTGGTTTCGACTCGAAACGATAAGCAACATCCACCGAATCGTAATAGGCAACAAGATCCATGTATTTCCCAATCGATTTCCGGCCATTGGTTTCCTTCAGCAGGAAAGGAACCGTTTTGCGGTCGGTAGTGCGGTACTTGTAAATATAGGAGCGATTGCCGGTGGAATCATAAATGTAAATATCATACGGCTGAATGCCCAGTTTGGCATTGACTGCTTGCAAACTCATACCCGGACTGAGTTCCATTACATTCTCCACATGCGTGTATTTCGGTCCGGAAACCACGCATGATTGGATAAATAAGGTGGGGACGAGGATGAACGTCAGAAGTTGGTGTCCTTTTTTCATGTCGTAATCATCAAGTGTGCAGCACTTTTCTACGATACAGGTGGCATTGGGTTACATTTACGGCGACAAACGCAAATATCGGCCCCCTAAGTCTTTGAGGAGGGTATTATTCAGAAACTTTAACTTTTCAGGGGAATCATTTTTGGTAAAGTTCAGTACTTTTCGCTTAAATAACTTACGTACGAATATCCCTTTGCCCACTGATTACGCCGGTCGTAACCTGTAATTCGTGGACTAAAATGGAAAAGCAACAAACTACACTCAGCCGAAAAGAACGCAAAAAAGCACGCACTCCGGAACAGAAGCTCAAGCGAAAAAGACGCCGCCGTATCATCTGGTTATCCATTATCGGTGGATTGATCATTTTCAGGCTTATTTTACCATACATCGTACTGAAGTACGTGAACAACAAGCTCGCAAATCTCGAAGAATATTACGGGCATGTCGAAGATATTGATCTGCACCTCTATCGCGGGGCCTATGAGATCAAAGACATTCGCATCGTAAAAAAGGTGGAAAAAGGTAACAAACTAGACACTATCCCGTTTTTCAAATCACCATCCATCGACTTATCCATTGAATGGAGCGCTATTTTCGACGGGGCGATTGTAGGTGAAATTGCCGTTGAAAGTCCGGTGGTGAATTTCGTGAAGGAAAAGCACAAGGGCGAAGATGTGCGGGCAGATACGGCAGATTTCGCGCAATTGGTCGATGATTTGATGCCGGTAACCATCAACCGGTTCGACATCCATAACGGTGAAATCCACTACCGCGACCTGGAAGCAAGTCCGAAACTGGATATTGCCATGAAAAACATCAACGTAACGGCCACCAACCTCACGAACGTGACAGATAGTAAGGAACTGCTTCCCGCAACGCTGAAAGCTACGGGCGAGGCTTACCAGGGAAAATTCACCCTTAACATGAAATTCGACGGATTGGCAAAAGTTCCCACCTTCGATATGAATACCGAAATGAAAAACCTGAACCTCGTTCTTCTCAACGATATGCTGCGCGAATACGGCAATTTTGACGTGAAGAAAGGTACGTTTAGTATGTATGGCGAATTTGCGGCGAAAGAAGGAACATTTGGTGGTTACGTGAAGCCTTTTCTCAAGGATCTGGATGTGGTACAATGGAATAAAGCAGAAGGTGATTTCAAACAGATCCTTTGGGAAACTGTGGTAGGAAGTACTGCTGAAGTACTTCAAAACCAGCGAAAAGAACACCTGGCAACCAAAATTCCCATCAACGGTACATTCGATAATGCCCACCTGAACAAGTGGCATGCCATCAGCTATGTCTTGCGGAATGCGTTCCTCAAAGCGCTTCGTCCTTCGCTGGACAATTCGATTAGCATTAACAAATTGAAAGACAGCGATAAAAAGACCTTCCTCGAAAGAGTATTCGGGGGTGATCCCGATAAAAAAGAAGCCCGGAAGCAAAAGCGGGCAAAACGTAAAAGTGAAAGGAAGAAAAAATGATGGTACTCAGAATCCGCTTAAGGTTTGTTTTATTGCTCCTGTTTTTTGGAATAGTCGGCTTGGGAATCTACCTTTTCATCCGCAAACAAAAAATGCTGAACCTGCTGTTGCCGGAAATGACCGAAATCACACTTATAAAGGCCGATATACATGACGATACGGCCTTTGTGGAAGTAAGTGCCGTAGTCGTCAACCGGGCTCCCTACCCAATGCATATCGACAGCATCGTGTGTGATTTGACGCTGGGAGGCACCAGGCTTGTGTCTACCAACCAATATGTAGGCGTTCAGCAGGAAAGCGGCGACGTAGATACGGTAAGCTTTTCGGTCAATATCCCGATCAGTCATACCCGCAATACCATTCAGAACCTGCAAGACCAGGATTCCACCGGGGTCGCGATCCATGCCACAATCGTTTATTCCGGTTTCCGGCTCAAACTCGCCAAAGGCAAGAAGATCGAAGTTCCTGTTCCGCCCAAATTGCGTATTCTGAAAACGGAACGCAAAGAGCTGAAACTGTTGAAAAAAGCCGTTAAGGTTGATTTGTTTGTCGAGATTACCAATGAGGGAAAAAACCTTTCGCTGGATATTCACGACCTGCAATATGAACTCACTCTTGGAAACGATCTGGCAACCAGCGGAAAATACCCGGAGGACCTGTCGATCAGGCCGCATTCATCGCTTACGTTGATGTTCCCGCTGGACTTTACGATGAACAACCCGGTAGAAACCATTTTGAAAGTCTGGGCCGATAATGACAGGGTACCTTTCCGGTTAAAACTGAGCGGTTTCCTCGATGCCGGCAACATGAAACGGATACCTGTGGTGATCTTTGCTTCGGGTAAAATGGAAATCGTGAACGAAGAAAAGAAAAAGGCGCAGAAAAAGCGGGAAAAGAAAACACGGAAAAAATCAAGGTAGATTATCCATGCTTGCCCCAAACGATGTTTCCGATTAAAGCCACAACTACTATTCCAACTACAACAATCATCCGATCAATTCTTTAACTGCGTCTTTAGTAGCATGATGCAATTCAATCGGAGAAGTTGGAAAAGGATGTGCGATGGGTTAGTGAACGGTGGTTGGGGAAGATTAAAAGGAGGATAATCCCTTGTAAAATGTGTCACAAAAATCGAATAATATTGCAATATTACTATAATATTGATTATCAATGTAATAAGTGCGGTTTCGCTAACTAAAAGAAGATGAAAAGCTCAGGTTTTAAATTTGGGTATAAACGCAATTAACTGATAATCAATATATTATCATTTCGTTAGTTTTTAAAAAACCGAAATTCATATTGCAATATTACTATATAGTTGATTATCAGGTAATTTAAACCCTAACCGGACTCTTCAACAAATCCTGCTGTAATATCTGCACCAACAAATCATACAACTCCGGTACTTCTTCTTTGAACAGGAAAGGCCGTTCGAAAAAGTTCTCTACGCATACCGCAAAAAATTCCTGGTTATTCACAGCCGCATAATCGCGAAAGATCGTTTGTGAACCGCTGTTCATTCGTGTGCGTACCTGTGTCGCCAGTTGATCAAAACGATCCAGGTGCGGTTCGCTGAGAAATTGGTATTCGGCATCCCGGGTTCCGTTTTCCAGTCGCAAAGCATGTGCAAACTCGTGTAACGCGAGGTTTATTCCATCCTGCAGTTCTTCATGGCCTTCCCTTAAATCCTTCCATGAAAATACAATCGCGCCGTCTCTGTGTGTTTCCCCCTTATGCCATTGATCTGTCACGGTTGAGCGATAAGGACCCGGATACACGACTATCAGCCTAAAGTGCTGCAAACGGAGCTCATCAAACCCGAAGGTGATTTGCGCTGCATAGGAAGCAATTACCACTCTCATGTGAAAGGTCACCTCATCAAAACCTCTTGCCAGGAATTCCTTTTCACTGAACAGCAACCACGTCCGCTCTAAAAAAAGCGTTTGCTCCTCTTCGGTGAGCAGATGATAATAGTAGGATTTCCGTTTCACTTCTTCCCGGACACGTTCATATTCCGAAGTATCCTCGCTCTTTTTACCCGCCTTGAATTTTCGGGTAACGAGGAAAACAACGGTCAACGCGCCGCAAAAGAAAAGAAGTGTCGGTGTAACCATAAAACCTGCTTAATAAAAAACGTCTCACCAACCGAGGCCAATGAGACGTTTAATATAGTTAATCGAAACGATTATTTTTTCTTCACTTTGAATCGTTTGTTGAAGTCAATCAGGATAGGAGTCGCAACGCACAATGAAGAGTAAGTACCGATCACAACCCCAACCAACAAGGCAAACAGGAATCCTTTGATTGCAGGACCACCGAAAATAAACATCACCAACAATACTACAAAGAGGATCATCGAGGTATTGAATGTACGGCTCAGTGTTGTGTTCAATGATTTGTTGATGATCGCACCGTGGTCGTCTGTATCCTTATTGTTATTCAGGTTCTCACGGATACGGTCATACACGATCACGGTATCATTCATCGAGTATCCGATGACCGTGAGGATTGCCGCAATGAATGCCTGGTTCACATCCAGACTGAACGGCAGGAAGCCGTGCAACAATGCAAACACGGATAATACCACCATGGCATCGTGCGCCAAGCTGACAATCGCACCCAAAGAGTACTGCCATTGGCCGAATCGGATGAGGATGTAAGCAAAGATCGCAATCAACGCCAATGTAATGGCGATAGCGGAAGATTTCCACAATTCATTGGAAACCGATGCCGAGATACTGCGTGATTCGGTGATCTCGTAACCACCCATTTTATCTTTACACTTATCCAGACCTTCTTCCAGCTTGCTGGTAACCTGGGCCGTAGCTGTATCAATTGCCAACAGGTAGTTGGTGGTGATTTCTACGTTGTAATCGTTTGACTTGGTTTTCAGGTCGATGGAAGAAACTTCTTTGTTCTCTACAAATACAGTAGACAACTTAGCGCGGATGTATTCGATGTCGGCTTTGTTCTCAAATTTAACGGCATACGAACGTCCACCGGTAAATTCGACACTTTGCTTCAACCCACGTGTCATCAAAGCTACCACACCAAGAATCGTGATCGCGATAGAGAATATGTAGAAGTATTTACGTTTTCCAACCCAGTCAAATTTGAAGTTCTGGAATAATCCTTTCGAGAATTTCGTATTGAAGGTTACGTCTTTTCCTTTTTCGATGGAAGAAGTAATGATCAGTTTCGAAATAACAATCGCAGAGAACAATGAAGTAAAGATACCTATGATCAACGTTGTAGCGAACGATTCGATCTCACCTGTTCCGAATACTTTCAAAATGATCGCAACCAATAAGTGTGTTACGTTGGCATCGATAATCGAAGGTAAAGCTTTCGAGAAACCAACGGAAGATGAACTTGCCAGATCGAGACCTCTTGCCTGTTCTTCCCTGATCCTTTCAAAGATCAGGATGTTGGCGTCGACGGCAGTACCAATCGTCAATACGATACCCGCAATACCAGCTAATGTCAGTACCGCTCCGAAGGATGCAAGCGCACCGAAAATCAGGATTACGTTTACAAACAAGGCAACGTTTGCTACCAAACCTGCTTTTCCGTAGTAGAAATACATATAGATGAATACCGCAAGGAAAGCAAGTGCAAACGAGATCAAACCTGCTTTTGAGTTTTCAGCACCGATCGTAGGACCTACTTTAGTCTGATCTTTAATGATACATGGTGCAGGAAGTGCTCCACCGTTCAATAATCCAACAAGGTCCTGTGCTTTTTCAATGGTGAAACCACCTGTAATTTCCGTGTTACCGTCGTTGATCGCGTTGATTACACGAGGTGCACTGAACACGATGTTATCCATTGTAATGGCGATACTGCGGTTTTGCGGTGCGTTTTTCGCAGTCATTTCAGACCATTTGCCGGCACCTTCCGTTGTCATGCGCAGGTTTACAGTTGTTTCCTGTTTTTCCTGGTTACGTGAAACAAATGCCTCAGCGATATCCGTTCCACCTACCATTGCTTTTCCGTCTTCCGGGATGCGGCAAGCGTAAAGCGTGTAGGCCATTTTCTTGTTCTTTCCTGACTCTTCCATTTCGGAAGACCACATGAATTTCAAATCTGGCGGGAACAATGCTTTGATATCAGCACGGTTCAAAATACGGTCAACATCATTGCGGTTTTCAGCCGTTGCTGTTCCGATGCTTGCGAACATCGCAGGCGTCAACAGGTCAAACAGCGCTTTTTGGTTCGGGTTGGCAGCAGCCATCGGTTTGCTTGCAGCTTCTGCTTTTTTGATCGAATCCAAACGAGCCAGTTCGGTAGAGTCTTTACCGGCAGTAGCTGTCGTATCTTCTTCCGGGATTTTAATTTCAGCCTGGCGTGACATCACGTTCGCCTGCGTCAATGGACCTTGGATTTCTTCCAGGTTATACGTTTCAAAGAATTGAAGGTTTGCCGTTGACTGCAGTTTCTCAGCTACTGTTTTCTCATCCTGAACACCCGGCAATTCGATGAACAAACGGTTCATACGGGCATCACGCTGAATGTTCGGCTGCGCAACACCAAACTGGTTGATACGCTTGGTCATGATCTGCTCAACACCGTCCATGGAGCTGGCTACTTTATCACGGAAGAACTCTTCTACTTCGGCATTGGAAGAAGTGGTTTTCAACTCTTCGATCTCCGAAATATTCAATTCACGTACCAATTTACGGTTCGGGTACATGCGCTCGTATTCAGAAATAAACAACGAAATGAAGTCGCCTCCTTTTGTTGTATGGATCATGTAAGCTCTGTCGTAAGGCTTTTTGAACCCTAAGTCGTACTGGTTACGTGCATAGCTTTTCACCAACTCGGGAATGGAAACTTCCAGCGTTACGCTCATACCTCCTACAAGGTCGAGACCGAAAGCCAAACTACGTTTCTTTACCGATTGGAAGTTGGAACCCAAAATAGGATACACTTCTTCTTCTGCACGCTCAGCCAACACCTGGTTCAGGAATGCTGCTTTCGCCAATTCAAACGATTCCGGTTTAGAGAAATCTACACGTGTGTTGTTCGGAAGTGTTGCCCATGTAGAATCCATGGCAAATGTTTCCTTTCTTAAATCTTCAGCAAGAGCAGCCGCTTCTTTAGCAGCGTCTTTCTCAACATTACTTGCAACCAGGGTAAACGATAATTGGTAAATGCACACGGCAGTTAACACAATCGTCAGAAACCAGAAAAATCCTTTATTACGCATTTCTTATTAATTAAGCCCGCAAATATAGAATTTACAGTTGGCAATGTCAACTTAGCAGGAAAAGCTTTTGAAAATAAATAGTTGATAACTCTTCAAAGAAACCTAAAACCAATCGGTTACGGGTTCACTTCCGGCTGATTTCTTTCGAAAATTCGACCAGTTTGGCGGCAAAATTCGCCCAGGAGTGCTTTGTCTTTTCCGCTTCAATGTTTTGAGCGAATAGCTGTTTGAAGCCTTCATCAAAATAGCGGCGCATCGCTTCCAACAGCAAGCCTGCCTCCGGAAAATCAACGATCAAACCGGTTTTTTCATGGTGGATCAATTCTTTCAAACCACCTGTATCGGTGGCAATGACCGGCAGGTTAAAATGCATCGCAATGGCCGTGATCCCGCTTTGCGTCGCCGATTTGTAGGGAAGCACGCACACGTCGGCCCCGGAAAAATAAACGGGTACTTCCTGGTCGCTGATGTATTGATTAAACAACCTGAGTTTGTCACGAATTCCCAGTTTTTTGATCTGCTGCTCATATTTATCAAACGAACCGTAGACTTCGCCCGCTACAACGACACAATAATCGTCCGGTAAGGAAGCTGTGGCATCGAGCAGGATATCCAGTCCTTTGTAATCGCGGATGAAGCCAAAGAACAGGATGATCTTTTTCGCCGGGTCTATTCCGAGTTGTTCACAAGCCGACGACCGTTCCAGCTTCTCACCGAAATGATCGTAGAGCGGATGATCGATTCGCAGGTATTTCGCATCGGGCTTTAACGAAAGCAAGTCCGCAAGCACACTGTCCGACATTACCACGAAGCCGTCGTTGTGTTTTAAGAAAAAACGGTTGAACGGTTTATCGAAAAAGCGGTGCTCATGTGGAATCACATTGTCAAGAATACTGATCCGCGTGGTGGAAGGACGCATTTTTTTTGCTACCGTTCCCAAAGCCGGACCAAAGAATGTCATCCAGTACCGCATGATCAGCAAATCCGGTTGAAGTCGCTTGATTTTTCTCGCTGTCGACCACCACGTAAACGGGTTGATGGAATCGAGCCATCGTTTGGCTGGAATCGGGTCTACCGTATCTTTTTCGGTCACAAGCTGGGTTTCGCCTGGAAAAAGAAAATCAGGGTATTGACGTGAAAATGTGATCACTTCCAATTCATGCTGCTGCTTTTCGAGCTCGCGGTAAAGATTTGCATTGAACTGAGCGATGCCGCCCCTGTATGGATAAAACGTTGATAAAAATGCGATTTTCATAGTTTGCGGCCGCCTATCCGGGATTTGTTTGGAGCAAAAATAATCTGAATTATCAATTCGTAAATTATGAATTATCAAGATTGAGTTCCTTAAGAAAACCTCCTTGATAATTTTTCAATTTATAATTGATAATTATCATTCCACTCCGTAATCAATCAGCTTCATGATGAGCTCTTTTCCTTTCACCACGTTCAGGGTGTCGGCGTTGAGGATGCGGAAGTGCTTATAATGTTTGTAGTACATTCCTACTCCTTCGGCGTACTGCTCATATTTGCGACGGTAATCAACCAGGCTATGGAAATCTTCCTGTTCAACGGTCACAGTCGATCCGAATGAAAACCCATTGATTGAGGCCGGTTCATACAATTCCCGGTAATAACAATCGAGCGCGTCAGACGAATTATAAGCGTTACAATTCCATTCCTTGTACTTGTCAGGAGCAAAGACCAGTTTGATTGTGCGTTGGTTTTCTTCCACGAGTTCCGCGCGGCCGTTAGCGATAATGGTTGTCCAGATATCTTCCAGGTCCCACGGATGGTTTAAGCTATCCCTGAAATAACGTTCATAGCGACGGGCTACGCGGCCTTCATTATCCATGATGGTATCACCGATTTTGGCTTTCATGTAATAATAAAGTGTTTCGTTTAGACCAAGCGCGTCATCGATATTGATTTCGCGAACTGAATATGTGATGTAACGCCCTTCTTCTATGGGATATAATTCGTAGTGGAGATTCGCCGGCTCACTATCTTTTTTACAGCTTGTTAAAGCCGCAGAAAGAATGATGGTCAACACAAAAAAATGCTTTAAACGCAGATCCATTTATGTAGTTTTTGCTAAAAGTACAATTTTAGATCATTCGTATCCCGGCAAATGAACAAAGAGAGGTATTGGTTGAAAAAACTAGCCGTTCGGGCTAATTCCCAACGCTTTCATCTGGCGAAGCTTTTCTTCCAGTTCTTTTCCCTGGAGCTCGCGGCCATAATAGAAGTACTTCTTGCCGGTTTCCTTTCCCGTATTGTCATAGGTTGAGCACCAGCCATGACGTTCGCCTTTTTTGTAACGCTCGAGGATCATTTTTTTGCCGTCGGGATGATTGATGGTAAAGATGCCTTCTTTTGCGCCTTTGACATAGGTTCCTTTGCTTTTGATAGTGCCACTTTCAAAGTATTCGATCACTTCTCCGTCCAAAACGCCGTTTACATAATTGGTCACCTTAGCCGGCAGCTCGCGCTTGTCTTCCGGGTTCTCGGATATATAATAAATCGTTGTTTTGCCATGCAGCTGGTCTTTTAGGTAGGTTTCTTTTTTAGACAACCTTCCGGAAGGCCCGAAATAGTCCCAAACACTGTCTTTAAGCTGGTTTTTATAAATTCCCCGAGCAAACAAAACACCCGATTCGTGGTACATCAGGGCGGATGATCGTCCTGTTTTTTCGTCGTGCTTGATGACCGCTTTTACTTTGGTAGACGGATAATAGTAGGTGAATGTCCCTACAGGCTTGTCGTCCTTGAACTGCCCTTTGTATTCAAAAGCAGTTGATTTCGGGTATTTTTTTTCCCACGGCCCTTGTTTTCTGCCTTGCGCGTCTGTTTTATTTACTCCCTGGGCCACAACAGCCGTCGTTAAAAAAAGTATCGCTATCAAACCGAAAAACTTCATCATACCAGTTGTTTTATTCCTTCATAAAGCGACGAAACGGTTAAGTCCGCCGACTCATGTTTTTCCTTGTTATGTGACACAAAAACAGTTTTCATGCCAAGATTTTTACCGAATTGAATATCCGAATCGGAATCCCCCACCATCACCGAACGCTCAAACGCAATCTCCGGAAAATCCTGCTTCGCCTGCATGGCCATCCCGGTTTCGGGTTTGCGTAAACCCACACCTGTTCCGGCAAGTTCCGGGGCGAAATAGTACCGGTCGATACGGCCGCCTGCCCGGGTTATCAATTCACTACAATAAGCGTGAATGTCGGAAAGGTTACGTTCCGTCATGATGCCTTTTCCTATTCCCTGCTGGTTGGTGACAACTACAATTCGCCCAAAAACCTGAGCTGCAGCACCTAAGGCCTCGGCAACACCGTCCAGCAATTCGAACTCACCGACCGATTTCACGTAGTCGCCCATGAGGCGTTTGTTGATAACGCCATCGCGATCGAGAAAAAGTGTCCACGATTGATCGATATTCCAGTTCATGCTTCAGATTTCTTTTTCTACCAGGTAGACATTCCTGGTCGAAGAGTTCCGCCCGATCAGTTCGGCCAAAAAGCCGGCTAAAAAGAACTGAACGCCCATGATCATGGCTACCAGTGCGATGTAAAATTCGGTTCGCGAAGCGATCAGACGTCCGTGTGTATCCAGGAATAGTTTGCTGATTCCCAAATAGATTGCGAATGCAAAACCAATGATAAACAACATGGTACCTATCGCTCCGAAAAAATGCATCGGCTTTTTACCGAATTTTCCCATAAAGACTACCGACATCAGGTCGAGCGGACCGTTAAGGAACCGGTTCAACCCGAATTTGGTCGTTCCGTATTTGCGTGATTGGTGGATCACCACTTTCTCACCGATTTTCGAGAATCCTGCATATTTGGCCAGTGCCGGAATGTAACGGTGCATATCGCCGTAAAGCTCGATACTTTTCACCACTACCCGCTTGTAGGCCTTGAGTCCGCAGTTAAAATCGTGGAGATAAATCCCTGTCAAACGGCGTGCTGCCCAGTTGTACAATTTGGTCGGAACAGTCTTCGTAATCGGGTCGTAGCGTTTTTTCTTCCAGCCGGAAACCACGTCAAAATCGTCTTCGATGATCATGCGGTACAATTCCGGCAACTCATCTGGAGAATCCTGTAAATCGGCATCCATCGTCACGACGACACGGCCTACGACGGCTTCGAATCCTTTTTGCAGTGCCGCGGATTTTCCGTAATTGCGCTGGAATTTAATCCCGCGAACGTTCGGATCTTTTGCCTGAAGGGATTCGATGACATCCCAGGATTCATCCTTGCTTCCATCGTCGACAAACACGACCTCGTACGACAATTTATGTTCGTTTAAAACGCGAACGATCCAATCATGCAATTCAGGAAGCGATTCGGCTTCGTTGAACAAGGGCACTACGATGGAAATTTCCGGTTGCTGCTCCAATGGATTTCAATTTTGTAACAAAAATAACGATTCTAACGGGATCGTAACACGACAGGCAAAACAGTGATTAACAGCCGGGATTTGATAACGCAAGCAGCGTTATAATTTCACAAACCGGATCGTTTGGCCGGATAACTGCAGGAAATAAATTCCGGCATCCAGGCCTGCTACTGGGATATCGCTTGAAGTGCCGTCGCATTTGCCCCTTCCGACAATCGTTCCCGCGGGTGTTACAATCGTGTATGCCCCATTCAAGGGACCGCTGACGGAAATTTTATCGCTGGCAGGATTCGGATACAGGTTTAATGGTTGTTTTTCGATGGAAGTTGTTGCCAGGATCGGGTGATTGGTAATCGTAAACACGTCGATCCCGCCTTCGGTGACATTGATATCGGGTGCATCATCGGCTACGGTGACGATTAATTGCATATTGGCTGTCGGCTGGATGAAATCAGCAATGTGGAAACTTGCGGGCAACCATGTAATTTCGAATCCTGTTGGCGGGTATTCATCTAATTTCACCTGTGTGATTCCGTTTGAGAGGAAGATTTCGAGTGTATCGTCGATTTGATTGGGTCCGTACTGACAGAAGAACCAGGCTTCGTAATAGAGATATGGATCGGGATGCGCCGATAAATCAAAAACCGGGGAATACAAGGTTACACGGCCACCGTCCACATCATCGAAATCGGAACTGAGGCTTGGTTTATTTCCGGTGACATAGGCGTATTTGCCGCAATCGTAGTAAGAATCAAATGGTGGCGCTGCGGTATCGGCAGCTGTATTGGGAATACCGCGTTCCCACAAACCGGTTGTAGCTCCGTTAGCAGCAGACGTCCAACCGAAATCGAACGAGAAATCATCATAATACCCGGCTTCCAGGGTGATCGTCAGCGTTCCGACAGATGCATCCAACTGGTAGTCACCACAACTTGTTTTGTAGCCCCATCGGCCGGCAGTAACGGTTGAGTTACCCGGATAATACAATTGGAAATCGGCTTCCCCAAAACCATTGGTCAATTCCTCCTGCTCCATTTGCGGTACTTCGATACGAACGTTGGCATCTATGATAGGATCCCCGTTTTCGTCCTGTACAATAACCATCAACGGAAATGGTGGAATCGGTACCAAATCGATTGTATCCATCAACAAAACGCCCGTATTGAAATTGACAACTTTAGTCTGAGGGTAATAAGCCACTTTATAGAAGGTGACGTTCTGCGTTCCGTTGGTCATCGTACCGACGGCGAACTCACCATCCGAATTTGAAAGATCGGTTTGCGGGTTGTTTTCAATTGTCACAGAAACATCCGTCAACGGGTCAAGATTGGAGGCATCGCGCACCAAACCTTCGTAATAACCCGGCTTTATGATTGTGGGCTGTAAAATAAACAAGCCTTCGCTGATGTCTGATGCCAGCTGCAGGCCCGAAGGTAAGAACGGATAAGTTCCCCAGCTACCATTGAATGTCCCGGTTTCTAGCGGATGGGTATCGTAATTGGCGATTTCGACCAGGTTATGCGGACGGCTCATATCGTGAATCGTAATACCATCGGTATAATATGACGAAACGATAAGCGAATCGTGCAAGATAAACGCATTGTGCGGAATGATGTTGAGCCCCGGACTGCTGCGAATGCGGTCAACTTCCTTCATATCATCCGGGCTGGAAACATCATACAAGGTCAGGTAAGAACCCGCAATTTCATCGGTTGTGACGGCGTAATGATCGTCTGAAGTCACCCAGACATTGTGCGTAAAACTATTGGGCGTGATCTGTGTTCCGATGAGCACCGGGTTGGAATGGTCGGTAATTTCAATCGTCGACAAAAATCCTTCACCGATATGCGCGCCGTAAAGCATGTTTCCCTGGGCGAAAGCATCGTGGCAATACCAGGTATCAAAGGTTCCCACTTCGATCGGGTTCATCGGATCGGTGTGAATATCGAGGATGATCATGCCGCCGTTTCCGCGATTGGCACCGCAGATGTAAGCCCAGCCACCGGCAGTATCGATGAATACATCGTGTGCACTGCTCCATCCGTTGTTATTCGGGCCGAAATAGTAGGTGGTTGGCAATACATTTGATGCCGGCAAAGGACTCATATCAATGATCAACAGACCATCATCAGCTTCGGTAGTGATGTACGCATAATCACCATAGACCTGCAGATCGCGCCAAATGGATTCAGTGCCGGGTTCCCAGAATACTTCCACCGGATTGGCAGGATCGGCCAGGCTAACGATGGACGTTCCTTTAGTCGTTCCTACGAGTGCGTATTCGATCCCGGTTTCATCGACATAACCCCAGCAATCGTTGAGTTCAACGGAGTGAAGCGCCATATAATCGACATGGCCGACCAAGGACATATTGAGCTGGGAAAATGCATTTGATCCGACAAGCAGACCGAGTGAAAGGAAGAGCGCGCGTTTAATCATGGTGACAAGTTACGAAGAAAACGGTTTTTTGCAAAAGGTTCCCGCAGAACACGCAGAGAAGAACTAGATACAGGAAGAGGGGCTCCCGCAGAACACGCAGATGGGCGCAGAAGGATTGGATTGACAGGGAGTATCTCCCGCAGAACTCGCAGATGGGCGCAGAAGGTTTGGATTGACACAAATGGATTCCCGCAGAGCTCGCAGATGGCGAGGTTTTTGACGGTTAAAATGAGAATGGGGTTATAAAATAAACAGCGCTGCGATGATAAAAATCACCACGATTGCGATGTATTGCCAAACATCTACGAAATAAGGGAAATACTTTTTATAGGTTTCCTTAAACTTACTCATAGCGCGAAGATACGGATTTTACAATTCTGATTCCGGACTTCGCATCAATTCGCGTTCAAAATAAACGGTTTCGGGTTGATCGGGGTTGTCTACAGAAGTGCAATAGTAGATCCGGGGAATGTACCGGCGTATCAGTAATCGTTCGGCAGGTTTTACCAATGCATAGACAATTTCACCTTCTTTGTATTTGTTTTCCATAATCGTTGTTGATTTTTTGTGAGTGAACTCCCGTTAACTAAAAAACAATGAGACGATCAATAGGCGATCATCTCATTGTTGATGTTTGAGGAACGGTCCTTTTACTGCCTAAACTCTATCAATAAAAGCGGTAAGCGACTGTTGCCTGAAGCCAAACATTTTTATAACGCGGCGTGGTAGAAGTACCGTCGCCATTGTTGTTGAACAAATCCCAACCGGCGCGCCCTCCGATTACAAAATGTCTCACATTGACGTCTAATCCGCCAACAAAACACAAGGTGTTTTTGCGGATGTCATCGTTTTCAAATTCCTGCTCTTGTTCAATACTGCTAACGCCATTACTGAACACATCCTTCTGGCTTATCAGGTAAGAAAATTGTGGTCCGGCCATAATAGTAACAAACTCCATTGGTTTTACTACAAAAAACACAGGAACATCAATATAATTAGTGGTTCGCTCTATCTCGTAATACCCGCCAAGGATTCTTCCGCTACCTTGAAATCCCTTTTGCGAGTAGAGAATTTCGGGTTGGATACCGATTAGTTTCCCAATCGGAATAGCTACAAAAGCTCCACCGACAAAACCAAATTTGGCGTCGGCATCGAACTCTTCACCTTCGGAATCGTATACATTGGAATAATTAGTTCCGACTTTCAATCCGAAAGTGAGTCTTTCACGGATATCGGTTTCATCTTGTGCTTTAGCCGCAAACGGACTGGTCAATAAGGCAATCAATACTATTTTCCGTATCGTTTTCATAATGTTTTTTGATTGTTAAAGGAAAGAACTTCATTGTCGCTTTCCCATCTAATGTGTTATTCACCTTTATGGTTAGTCGCCATTTCATTCAATTCCTGACCGAGTTCGATCATATCATTGTTGAATTCTGTCTTAAACTCCTCCCATTGATCATCACCTTGAGCCTTGTAATTGTCCATTTTGATTTTCATGAGTTCATTTTCAGCTTTTAGTTCAGCGACTTTTCCCTTGTATTGGACAGAGTTTGCTTTCTCTAAGTCGTCAATCATTTGCTCATTGGCTGCAATTTTAGCTGCTGTCTCTTTCTTGTATTCTTCAATATCACTCAAGTAGGTTTCTTGCGCTTCCTCCAGTTTTTCGTTGGCTTCGGTTACCTCTTCTTTCGCTTCGTCTAATTTTTCGGAAGAACTGCTGCAAGCCGTCAAAAAAGCCATTGAAAACAATGCGCTAAGTGTCCATACTGCTACTGTTTTTTTCATCTGTTTGTTTTTAAATGATTATTTTGTTTGTTGATTGAAATAAAGGAAACCAATCGATTGCTTCAATACACGGCGTAAAGGTGACCTTAAAACCTAAATACATCGTTGCAATCAAATAGTACATGGTTACATAAATCACATGTATCTGGCATCAACAAACCGTTTTTCTTTGAGTTGGTTGTAGAAAGATGGTGGAAGTAAGGTAACGATGGGAATTTAAAGTCAGGCTAACGGTGTATTTTAAAACAAAAAAACAATGAGACAACCAAAGGCGACTGTCCCACTGCTCTACTCGGGCCGGTATCTTGCTTGCAACTTAAATGCTATCAATAAAAGCGGTAAGCAAGTGTTGCCTGGACCCAAACATTTTTATATCGTGGTGTGGTGGATGTTCCATCCCCATTGTTGTTGAACAAATCCCAACCGGCGCGCCCTCCGATTACAAAGTGTCGTACGTTGATATCGAGTCCACTGACAAAACACAAAGTATTCTTGCGTATGTCATCGTTCTCAAATTCCTGTTCCTGCTCTACACTGTTGGTGCCATCACTGAGCACATCTTTCTGGCTCAGCAGGTAAGAAAACTGCGGGCCGGCCATGAGGGTCAGTATCGGAACCGGCTTCACCAGGAAAAACACCGGAACATCCAGGTAATTGGTCGTCCGGTCGATTACGTATTGTTCGCCCAACAGAATGCCGCTTCCCTGGAATCCTTTCTGAGAATAAAGCACTTCGGGTTGAATACCGATCAGCTTCCCAATCGGAAGTGAGACGAATCCACCGCCTGCAAAACCAAATTTGGCATCAGCGTCGAATTGCTCGCCTTCAGAATCGTAGACGTTGGAATAATTGGTACCGCCTTTTATACCAAAAGTGATCGTGCCGCGTACATCCGGTGAGATAATTTCGGCTTGTGCAAGGGCCGTTAACGGACTCATCAACAAAGTCAGCAGGATACTATTACAAATCGCTTTCATGGTGTGTGTGTTTATGTTTGAGGAAACTGGATTTCATAGAACTGGTATATTAACTCCCTAGCTCCCTAATTCCCTAGTTCCTAGTTCCCTAAAATCCAGTTCCTAATTTCTTACTCAACTCTTCGTTTAATCCGGAAGTCATTCAGATCTTTACCCAACTGGATCATTTCTTCTTCGAATTCCTGTTTGAATTCCTGCCATTCGTACTCACCCTGTGCACCGTAATTTTCCATTTTTTCTTTCAGGGCCTGGTTTTCCGCGCGCATCTCCTCTACTTCTCTTTTATAGGCAGCACGTGCTTCTTTCTTCTCTTTCTCTGACAATACCAACAAATCGGCAATTTCCTGCTCATTGGCTTCTATTTTTGCCGCTGTTTCCCGTTTGTATTCTTCGATCTCTCTCAGGTACGCTTCTTGGGCTTCGTCGAGGTTTTCATTGGCTTCGTTAACTCCTTGTTTCGCTTTTTCCACTTCTTCGGCAGGACTGGTGCAAGATGTAATGAAGGCCATCGCTAACAATGCGCCAAACGTCATTACAGTGATTGTCTTTTTCATGTCGTTTTGTTTTATGTGAGAATTGTTGTGGTTTTACAGGGAAGAAAACGTCCTTGTATAAAACCTGTAACAAAGGTTATATATGCACCCAAAAGCACCGTTATATATTAATCAGATGACCTTGTATAAATCACACATTTAGAATTAATTATGAATCTTTGACGCAAAAAAAAGCATCCATCAATTTGACTTGACGGATGCTTTCCAAGATTTGTTTTTATAAGCGAAGTTTTAACTACTTTGTTTATCAAAACAACCTTTACCTATCGACTGTAACCCACTGCTACTGCCATTTCTTTTTGAAACCGAACCGGCTCATTTGTTCGGGCTTCATTCCTCGTATGTATAATACTAAACCAATACTATGTTGTAAAGTTCTGATAATCGGCTCCCAAAAGCGTTGTATTCCGATCTAAAAACGTTACATAAATCACACGTCTTCGAGATTCACGTATCTTCTTTCCTTCAATTGTTTGTAAAAGGACGGGGAAAGTCCGGTGATTTTCTTGAACTGGTTCGACAGATGGGCCACGCTGCTGTAATTAAGCAGGTCTGCTATCTGCGTCAGGTTCAATTCATCATACATCAGCAATTCTTTCACACGCTCAATCTTGAGACTGATGATGTATTGCTGGATGGTGGTCCCCTTCACCTCCGAAAAAACATTGGCCAGGTAGGTATAATCATAATTCAGCTTTTCACTGATGTAATCGGAGTAATTGATGTGTGGCAATTCGTCCGTGTAATGGACAAGCTCAATAATTACTCCTTTGATGCGCTCGATAAGGATCATTCGCCTGTCATCGAGCAACTCCAACCCGATAGCGGCCAGCTCTTTTTTGAGCTCATCCAACTCCTCTCGGGTCAATTCTTCCATAATTTCAACAGTACCCAATTCTACCACAACAGAATGCAAGCCCAGCTTGTTGAGTACTTCTTTTACCGCCAGTTTGCACCGCATGCTGGCCATATACTTAATGTACAGCTTCATAATCTTTATTTTTAAGGATTTAAACGGTTTTTCCCGGATTAATGAACGGTTTTTTTTCTCATTCATCTGAACGGGGCGCTTTCTTCACCACACTCAGGTTATATTCGGTAATACGTCGACTTAAGCGGTTATGTCAGTTACTAAAGGTAAGCATTCTTTATCGTTAACAGGAGCGTTTAACACTTATAATGACTTTTTTTCACATTAATTATAACAAAACTGACTTTTTGTCACCCCGACACCCCACTTTATGCTTTGGTTTGGGATTTGACGGTCAACAGCAACGATTACAAACCATAATAACACACGTAATGGACAACAATCAGTTTACAATAAAAACGCAGGAAGTCATACAGGCTGCGCACGAAACAGCACTTCTTGCAGGCAACCAGGCAGTGGAAAACCCGCATCTGTTAAAAGGTATCTTCCTGAAAGATTCGGATGTTGTTCCTTTTATACTGAAACAAAACGGCGTCAACCAGGAAGTGCTGGAACAGGCGCTCGACCGGATTCTCTCCACGTTTTCGAAAGTATCGGGAGGTGATATTTACCTTTCGCCCAAAGCACAGCAAACTTTGCAGCAATCAATCGTACTGGCAAAACAGCAGGGCGACGAATACGTTTCGGTGGAAATGCTGTTCCTGGCTTTGCTGGAAAGCAACGACCAGATCGGGCAATTGCTGAAAGATACCAAACTCACAAAAAAACAAGTAATCTCAACAATCATGAATTTGAGAAACGGAGCAAAAGTGACTTCCGACAACCAGGAAGGTACTTATAACTCACTGGAAAAGTACGCCAAAAACCTGAATGAATTGGCAAAATCAGGGAAACTCGACCCTGTAATCGGACGCGACGATGAAATCCGCCGTGTACTGCAAATCCTTACCCGACGAACAAAAAACAACCCGATCCTGATCGGTGAACCGGGCGTTGGTAAAACCGCAATCGCTGAAGGAATTGCTCACCGGATCATTGATGGCGACGTTCCCGAAAACCTGAAATCGAAAATCGTGTACTCCCTTGATATGGGTGCACTGATTGCCGGTGCGAAATACAAAGGTGAATTTGAGGAACGACTCAAGGCCGTGGTGAAAGAAGTAACCGGCGCCGAAGGCGAGATCATTTTGTTCATCGACGAGATCCATACACTGGTAGGTGCCGGTGGTGGCGGTGAAGGTGCCATGGATGCAGCGAACATCCTGAAGCCTGCGCTTGCGCGTGGTGAATTACGTGCCGTGGGTGCGACAACTTTGAACGAATACCAAAAATACTTCGAGAAAGACAAAGCGCTGGTGCGCCGTTTTCAGCCTGTAATGGTCGACGAACCGGATACGGAAGATGCGATTTCGATCCTGCGCGGAATCAAGGAGAAATACGAGAATCACCACAAAGTGCTGATCAAGGACGCCGCCATTATTGCAGCGGTGGAATTGTCGCAGCGTTACATTACCGAGCGTCATTTGCCCGATAAAGCGATTGACCTCATCGATGAAGCTGCTTCGAAGCTGCGTATGGAAATTAATTCGAAACCGGAAGAACTCGACGAACTCGAGCGCAAAATCATGCAGCTGGAAATTGAGCGCGAGGCCATCAAGCGTGAAAACGACAAGGTGAAGCTGGAGCATTTGGGCAAAGAACTTTCAACGCTCGAAGAACAGCGAAATGCGTTTAAAGCCCGCTGGCAGGCCGAAAAAGATGTGATCGATGCCTTGCAGAAAACCAAGGAGGCTATCGAGCAATTCAAGCTTGAAGCCGACCAGGCCGAACGTATGGGTGATTACGGTAAAGTAGCCGAAATCCGCTACGGTCGCATCAAGGAAGCCGAAGCAAAACTCGAAGAGTTAAAGAGCGAGTTGACCGCTATGCAGGTGAACAGCAAAATGATCAAGGAAGAAGTAGATGCAGCTGAAATTGCAGACGTCGTTTCGAAATGGACGGGTATCCCGGTTTCTAAAATGATCGAAAGCGAGAAAGCCAAGTTGCTGAGACTGGAAGATGAGCTCGGTAAACGTGTTGTGGGACAGGAAGAGGCCATTGTTGCCCTTTCGGATGCCGTTCGACGAAGCCGTGCCGGTTTACAGGATATGCGCAAGCCGATCGGATCGTTTATTTTCCTTGGGCCTACAGGTGTCGGGAAAACCGAGTTGGCCAAAGCACTCGCAGATTACCTGTTCAACGATGAGCAGGCGATGACCCGAATCGATATGTCGGAATACCAGGAAAAGCACAGCGTCAGCCGTTTGGTGGGAGCGCCTCCGGGATACATCGGCTACGAAGAAGGCGGTCAGCTGACCGAAGCGGTGCGCAGAAAGCCCTACTCCATCATTTTGCTCGATGAAATCGAAAAGGCGCATCCTGATGTGTTCAACATCCTGCTCCAGGTACTTGATGACGGCCGTCTGACCGATAATAAAGGACGTACGGTGAACTTCAAGAATACGATCATCATCATGACTTCCAACCTGGGCTCTCACCTCATCCAGGAATCGTTTGAAGGGGTGAAAGAAGACGAAATGGAAGACGCGATGGAAAAAGCAAAATTCAGAGTGATGGAATTGCTGAAAGCCACGATTCGACCGGAGTTTCTGAACCGCATCGACGAAACGATTGTGTTTACACCGCTCAACAAACGCTACATCAAGGCGATTGTGCAGCTGCAGCTCGATCAGTTGACAGCCATGCTGAAGGAACGTGATATTCGCATGTACATGACCGAGGATGCCAAAGCACATATCGTAGAGGTAGGTTTTGACCCGAATTTCGGTGCTCGTCCGGTGAAACGCGTGATCCAGAAGCAAGTACTCAATGAGCTGTCAAAAGCCCTTCTTTCAGGAAGCGTTGATACGGAGCATACGATCGTGATGGATATCTTCGATGGAAAGATCGTGTTCCGCAAACCGATCTCAATCGAAGAGGAGATTGTCCTGTAAGGCCCCTCCACAGAGTTTAGACAATTTATTTTAGCATAGATGACGCAGATTTTCAGAGATGAAGGTCTGCGTCATTTTGTTTGAACCGGCCATCCGTCTGCGGCAGATGATTTTTTGTCTCCCATCCGCCCCGGGATGTAACATTACTTACTTTCCTGCTGCATCCGCTCCATCAGGTAGAGGTAAGGCAAAATGGAATGATGAACAAACGGATTTTCCGCGTTGTAATCGGGATATTGTGCGTAGTAACCTTCATCCGGAATCATCGGAACAAACGTACCGCAGCGGACGAATGCGTTTTCGTGCAGGTATTCCGGCGGTTCGAATCCAGGGGCTGATTTCAGGATGATTTTGCCCAGTTTACGGCCCAGGTATTTTTCAAAACGTCGCTGGGATTTGCGCGTTGGACGGTCCATTTTGTTATAGGCATGTTTCAAAAACCAGCGCACCGGAATGGGAATTCCCTTTATCAGTTTCTTCGCGTCCGAAAAAGGGTTGGTTGCGTTAAAATCGTTGACGGTTTGAATGGAAAACGGCGTTTCTGGCACCCAATCGGCAGCGTTGACGGTATTAAACGCCCAACCGGGATGCGTCATCGATTCATAAGCGTAGGCAAATTGCAGGTTTCCGGGTTTTGGAGCAGCACTACAGTAGGTCTTGATCCGCAGGTCTTCCGGCAGCAATCCCTGCTTTCTCAGGCTCCACAAATGAGCTGTTACCAGGTAAGCAATCGCACCGCCCTGGCTATGTCCTGTAACAAGCAAATCACGACCACCTCCTGCGATAAATGCATCGATCTTCGGGATCATGTCTTTCATCAATGCCCCGGTTGAAAACAGCCAACCTACATGCACAGCCGCTTTCGGGTTATCTGCCAGGGCATAACAGAATGTGTCTTTTTCGGCAATTTTCATCCATCCTGTTGCCGGAACGAGCATGGAATAAAAATTCGACGCCCAGCTGACGGTTGAACCGGTGGTACCACGTATACTGATCAGGCCGGTTCCATCGGCATCTTCCCAAAAGTCCCAGCAATTATCCAACCCGACAACCGGTGAGCGGTATTGTAATTTAAATCGTGTTGGAGCAGGAAAATCAGGATAGCTAATGCTGTCTGCAAAACGAAAATTGACCTTGATAAGCTCCATGCTTTCAGCAAACTCATAGCCGGGTTTTAACTGCGCGAATGCTGAAAATCCGAAAACAATTGAAACGAATAACAGTAATTGTCTCATAACGAATGCTGAATTTTTAATGCATAATGTTGAATGGCAATGGTAACTTTAAAGAATAGAGTCGCTTTTTTACCCACCTTCATTCAACATTCAAAACGCAACATTAAACATTCTCCCTTAAATTTCTGTAAAACTAAACGTATACCCTACTCCCAGGATATGTTTTGGCGTTTTTATTGAACCCGTGAAAAAGATATTCGCATTGTAGCCGTAAAATAATCGAAGACGCTGGATTCCCAGGCCGATTTGAGGCTGGAGCGTCATCCACTGAAAGCGGCTGTTTTTTTCATAGCCAAGTTTCAATCCCAGGTTGAGCGGCCCCATCGCCATCCAGTCATTCAGGTAAATCCCGGTGGTGCTCAGGTCGGGGTTCATGGAAAAACCGAATGCAAGCCCATTGCGCGCGGACCCCACCACACAACTGCGTTCTTCATGCGAAAGCGCATAACCGATCCGGTAGGAAGGCTGTGACGAATAATCGATCCCTACATCCCAGCCCACAGAAGTACGCGATTGGAATAAATCAGGAAGATTGCTGTATACTTCCTGCGCACGGGAATAGCTGATGATGAAGCAGATGAAACAAGTTAGCAGCAGTGATTTCATGGAGGAAATTTAGTTAAAAAAGTCTGAAAAAACGGCCAAAATCCGGTAGATTTTTTCAAATTGGATACTTTCCAAATTTGCCATATGGTAAATTTGGAAAGTATCCAATTTTATAGCGAAAATCCGGTTCATTTCCTGCAAACAATTCCATACACCATCGGGATCTTGTTCCCCAAATGCTTAATCCTGTAAACACCCGGCGCATCTTCCTGCAATTCCCGGAAGCACGTATATGGCGAATAATCCCATTCATGGTAATTCGTGAGTTGCAATCCAGAATCTATGAGACTTTGCAAAATTTCAGAGGTTGGGTGGTTCCACGAAACGGTTTCATAAGCAATCGCTGCCTCACGGTCGGCATAACTGCCTTCTACCTGCTCCACGATTGTTTCGGTGTTGAAGTACGAATAAGCCACTTCCTTGAAATAATCGTCAAACATCCAGACAACAGGATGAAAATCAACCATTACGAATTTTCCGCCGGGTTTCAGGAAATGCTGCACGATATCGGCCCATTTGTCGAGGTCGGGCAACCAGCCGATGGTCCCGTAGCTGGTAAACACCAGGTCAAATTGCTCCGAAAGATGATCTTTCAAACTATACAAGTCGCAGCAGATAAATTGTGCGTCGAGGTTTAATTCTTTCGCCAGTTCCGTTGCTTTTTCAACGGCGGCATTCGACAAATCAACTCCAACGGTGGCAGCTCCCATCCGCGACAGCGAAAGGGTATCCTGCCCGAAATGACATTGAAGGTGGAGAATACGCTTGCCGGAAACATCGCCCAGCAAACCCAATTCTAATGACTTGAGCGTTGTTTCGCCCCTCAAAAACGACGGCATATCATAAAAATCGGAATCGATGTGGACCGCCGTTTTCTGGTTCCACGCCTCCCTGTTTTTTGCCAAATAATCGTCACTCACTTTTTTCATTCCTGATCGCATTAATATTGCTGATTTTCACCAAAAATAGCTTTAAAATCTGCTTGTCAGGGATTAAGATCACTGGTGATTGATTTTCAAATGGCTGATCTGTGAAAACGGATGCGTGATGTCGTAACTCACAAAGAACTCGTAAAACATGGTTTCGGGAACCACAAACGAACCGGTTTCAAAATCAAACGATTGATCAACGGAGAACTTTTTGTCCTTCAGCATTTCTGCGGTTTTTGCACAGCGGTAATACACTTTAGGCTTGGTTACATTGGTAAGGTCACCCGTGAAATAGACCTTTTCACCTTGCGTCAGGTATTCTTTTTTCAGCATTGTGTGACAGGCAAACTGGGGAACATCCGAGTTTTTGTAGTCGTATGCAGCTACCACTGCAGCTGTGGAATCATCCGGTTGCTTTCGCTTAAAATTGACCTTCAGCTCATCAAAAGGAACAGACGATGAAACGGCAAAGCAGTCTTTTTTTACCTCGGTTCCTAGTTCCACTTTCTTTCCCTTGTAAAAAGCTTCCACTTTCGGCTCCGTATATTTAGCCGCTGTATCTGCAAAGGTAATTTCGCAGTAATAAGCCGGTGTTCTAAGCGTGTAATGGCGCTTTTTACGGTTGGAATTATCCGCCGTACACCTGGTCAACGATTTGCGGAACACTTCGCCGCCGGTATAACTGAAACCGTCGATCGCCTTGTTGTGCTGCAGCTCAATCGCGAAGTCATATTTGGGGCGATGCAGGAATTTTAGCTCGGCATCGTATTTCCCAATCGCAAACTTAGACCAGATGCGCATTTGATCGCGAAAGCGCTCATCGCCGTAAATCATGTACAAATGATCAAATTCTTCGATTTCATAGCGCATATAGGAGTTGGAAATTCCTCCTCCGTTCCGGTTGTAGCTAGTCCAGTTGGCCGTATTATATTTATCAAGGCTTTGGAACATGGCAGCATAACAACTGTCGTGAATCGCAGCGGCTTTTACATCTTCCGGGAAAAACATGCAATATTCTTTCAGTCCGACAAGCCCGTTGATGAAACCATTCAGTACCGACTTGGAAGATGCCAGGTTCGGATATTCTTCGATCCACATTCCACCTTCTTTCGTGCGACCAATCGTACCTCCCTCGCTTTCGGTTTTCAGTTGAAAACGAATGAGCTGTTTACTTAGTTCCAGCGCCTCTTTGTCTTTTGTAAGGTCATAATAGCGGAACAAAAACGAGGCCGCTACTCCCTGTGTCATACCGGAATACCACGGAGCCTTTAAACCTTTGAACGCAAAATGATAGGGTAAACCAATGCTTTGATCATCGAAAAACATCAGCTTCGATGTATCCTGGAAATACTTATACTGGTTGATGGTCCGTTTGTAATAAAGTGAATCCCCGGTCGCTTTAAAAAGATCATAATTCATAATACCATAAAAACTGATCGTCAGTGCGTGGTATTGTTTTTTCTGAGTAATGATCCCTACTGCATCGAAGTCACGTTCGTACTGCTTGACATATTTTTCAACGTCAAAATGACTTAAGGATTCGTAGGGAAGCAACTGTTGGCCAAACGAATAGGATGTCAGGAAAATACTAATTGCGGTAATTAATCGGCTCATCGGTCAAAATTGGGTATAGATTAATGACCAAAGCTAAAAACAAATAGTTGCCTGCTATTAGGAAAGAAATAATTTCTTTGAGTTGACCTTACATCAAATTTCACCGCTCCGTTCCAACAGCATTCTGCGCATTCCAAAATGCATTTGTTGGGGCGAAACCGTATTTTGATCGCATTTAACGGTTGTTTGATGGTAGATGTCCCTTATAGCAGCATGGACCATTGACTTTTGCACAAATACTTCTCAATATTGGACAAAACAATCGGAATGCTACTCCCGATCTTATGCTGAATCTATGAAAAACACTACCAAATTACGCAACAACCTATTTCATCCCACGTTCCTTATCCTCCTTCTCATTCTGTTTCTCATTCTCCATCCCTCCACTGCACAAGCGCAGCCGTTTGGCTATGCGTGGTCGAAAGTCGGGACAATCGACGAAGCAAATGTTTCCGGCACAACAGACCACATCGATTTCCCGGTGCTGCTGCATCTGATCGATCCTGACCTGCGAACAACAGCAAACGGCGGACACGTTTACAGTGCCATCGGGAACGACATCCTGTTTACGCTCGACGATTGCAGTCAGCCGCTTTATCACCAGATTGAGCGCTATGTTCCTACTACCGGTGAACTATTGGTTTGGGTACGTTTCCCGGTGCTGTATGCTACCAGCAATACGATCTTTCACATGTACTACGGAAACAGTACGGTGGCTTCTCCCACCGAATCGGTTGATACCTGGTCGGCGGCCTACAGGATGGTACAGCACCTGCAAAACAATCCCGGTACCGCAGCGCCGCAAATGCGAGACGCCACCAGCAATAACAACAATGGGACAGCTAACGGTGGAATGTCGGCCGCCAATTCAGTTGCCGGAATGATTGACGAAGCAGTTTCGTTCGACGGTACAAATGATTACATCGTCGTGCCCGGGTTCGATTACTCAAGTGCTCCGCTGGGTTTCACCATTTCGTTCTGGTTTCGCATCAACGACAATTCCGGGACTTCTTACCAATATATGTTCAGCCATAACAACTATGGCTTACAACACTCGCTCAACGTTTATTTTGCAGAATCGTCTGTTCCCGTGGTCGGCGATATCGATGTCCTGAAAACCATTTTCATGGACCAGAACGATGCCATCAGCACCGAAGGCCTTGACAGCAATCCGGGATTCGCGAACGGCGCCTGGCATTACTACACGTTTGTAGTGGGCAACGCTCCGGGCGGTGACTGGGTATATGTTGACGGTGAGGAAATTTCGACCTTGTCATTCCAGGGAAGCGACCCGTTTACGCCTCCGGGAAGTATTTTCCTGGGCGCTCGCGCCGATCTGAACGCCACCCGCTTCCTGAAAGGGTTCCTGGACGAAGTGCGCATTTCCAACGAACCGCGATCGGCCGACTGGATTATGACAGAATTCGACAACCAGACTACGCCGATGGGTTACGCTGCATTCGGACCGGAAACCGATGCGTACATCAACTGCACTCCGTTGCCGGTGGAATTGGTAGCCTTTAACGCTACGGCGCTTGAAGAACGGAATGTACTGGCCGACTGGATCACGGCGAGCGAGATCAATTCGGATTACTTTGTGGTGGAACGAACCACCGACGGCGTGCAGTTTGAAGCAATCGGAACGGTAGATGCCGCGGGAACAAGTCTCGAACCCATCCATTACGAACTGATCGATGAAAACGCCCTGACGGGAACTTCTTATTACCGCTTGAAAGAGGTCGACCTGGATGGTACTGCCACCTATTCGGAACTGAAAAGCGTCAATTTCGACGGTATTTCGATCCTGAGCGCTTTTCCGAATCCAGGGACAGAGGAAATCAATTTTATCATTTATTCAACCAATGCAACGGCATTTGAACTAAACATTACCGATGCTACCGGCAGAATTGTGGAACGCCGTAATCTTGTATTGGAAGAAGGCAGCAACAATTTTGAGCTTCCGCTTGAAAAATATGCCAAGGGCCAGTATTTCCTGCGCGTCGGCAATGAACAAACCCAACACATTTCACAGGTATTTTATGTTCGTTAACCCTCAATTAGTATTTCTATGCGTTTTTTCTCTTCACTTCTGATCGCTTTTTGCTCCCTGGCGACTACCTCGCTGCGCGCGCAATTCATGCCGGAAGACCTCGATACGTTGGTATTCTTCGTTCAAAGCATCGACATCGATACCAACCTTCATGTAGCGCACTGCGCCGACAGCTTTTGTTTCAATCACCCGAATACCGAGCAGGCACCGATCGACGAACAATATTGCGACCTTACTGCCTGTCCGGATGGCTGCGTTCGCCGCTGGATCGATCGTTCCGACTACGTTCCTGCCAATGGTTTTAATCCGCCCGAATACACGCACGGACGTAATTTCGGACAGGACGATCATGAAAAACCGTGCTACATTCCCGATTGCCTCAACGGTCAGCCCTGCGTGCGCGGTGGCGCTCCCTACGGTGTTTTTTACCAGGACAAAACGATTGAAAACCAGGTTTCAGACATCATGACGCTCGACAACGCGTTTTCAATTTTCCTGCTTTGCAAACCGATCGACCAGACAGCTACAGGGAACTGGTATTATTTCGGACAGGCGCATTCCAACCTGCAGCACAAGGTGTCGAACAATTCCCTGCAATTCCACATGAACGGCCCGTCACCGGTTGTCCAGATTTCACCCGACAACTCGGTACACCTCAACGAATGGCAGCTGATCGAAATCCATCGTTCGGCCGATGATACGGTAACTTGCGTGATCAACGGCGTGGACGTAACGAACGTCATTCACGTAAACGGCACCAACTTCCGCCTCGGGTATTTGTTTTCCAATTTCAAGACCCAGGGCGATTTAGGCATGTACGGCGATGTGGCATCAATGATCGTTTATGAAGGTGCGCTGACAGAGGACAACAAAGACAGCGTGCGCACGTACCTCGACAATATCTACAACTATTCGGGAATCGCCGGCCTGGAAACCGGTGTGCTGGAAGCAGGAACCGTTGGCATTTCCCCTAACCCGTTCAAAGAGGTGGTGAACGTTCATTTTTCACTGCAAAAGAATGTTCCCGTAACGGTTTCGGTAACCGATTTGTCGGGTAGAGTGATCATGACCATGGAAGAGCGTATTGTGCAGGCAGGCTTCAGTGATTTGCCGGTGAATTTGGCCGGTGTGACTTCTACCAACGGCATTTACCTGATCCATGTGAAAGCAGGCAACGATGTGTATACCGAACGTATTCTCAAACTTTAAGAGATAACCAGCATAACAGATTCTCGTGTCGCCCCGGAACTTTGATTTTAGCCGCAACTTGTATTTAATTTCACGGGATGGCGCGGGAACCTGTTTTTAACTTATTCAAAAAAGCAATTATTTTCAACGCAAAGGCGCAAAGTTCGCAGAGAAATAATCCTATCCACCTGCGGTGGACATTTGTGAAACATAGATTTTGAGTGTAAATGTTCTGTATTGCTAACATTAGCCCTAATTAATTTCGCCTTTGCGAACTTTGCGCCTTTGCGTTGAATTAATCTCAGCGTTGGACGTACCTCGCGAAGTGCATCCAGTAATCATGCTCGATCTCAATCATCGAAATTTCAATACGCTGAATTTCCTTAGCTTTTTCTTCTGCAGTTGAAATGTAATCCGCAATCGGTTTGTCATTTACGTTACTTTCCTTGTAAATCTCGCCGTAGAAATCACGGAAAAAGAACAGATCATCGAATGTTTTGATAACGTGAGAAGTAGAATTGGAGGTATACTGAGCTATTTCAGTTGCTATCACTGGCCTCAAATGTGGGAAATAAATCCAGTACAAATCAACGGTGTCTTTTGTTTTCAGATCAATGGCCACGGGGCAAATACCCAAGATGCGCGATTCGGAAAGCAGGCGCTCATTGTCGAAAAAGTTATCTTCTTTCAGTTTGTAGGAAATCACTTTGTAGTTGTCCGGATTATTTAAACCTGTTAATTCTGTTCGAAACTGCTCTGTTTCGGCTGAATAACATTTCAACTTTCCCTCTTGAATATTCTCGGTCAGAATGCGGTAAAAGGCATCATTTTCAAACAACAACGGATTTTCTTCCGGCCCAATCATGCGCCAAACGCGTTTTGTCCACAACACCATTCGCTCCTTTACATCAAAATAATAGATGTAATCGTTTTCGTTGTATTTCAGCTCATAGGATGGTTTATTCAACAATTCCACAGGTGCATCAGCTGAAGCAACAGGAAAGGTTTGATTAAACTCAAACAGGTTTTCATAAACGCGTGTTACCCGCATTCGGCCTGTAGAATCCCAAACTGTCCAGATTCCTGCTCTGCAATTGTTCTCAAATGCTCCCGAGGCTTTCTTTTGGCCGTTCCGGTAATACGATGTGTACTTTCCTTCGAGTCGTTTATCGCTCATTTCGTATTCGCAGCGAATGCTTCCGTCTTCGTACACCTGCGTTTCTTTCTGAGAAAAAACAACAGCCGGCAACAGCCAGGACAAGATCAACAATACCGTACTTTTCATTCGGTTTCGAGTTTCCAATAGTCTATGATTTTAGATGCGTTGGTATTTAGTTTAATCTCATCATCTTCGTCGCGCGAAACGTAGTCTTTTACCATCCTGAAAGCGACTTGCCGGTAACCTTCGGTGGCATAATAACTGAAAAAAGAACCGGCTTGATTTTCCAATTGGTAACGGTACGAATCGCCGATTACGAGCTTGCGTTTCATTACGATCGGATCTTTTGCTTTATGGAAATACGTATAATCGTACGGCCATTTCCGGGCTGAGCCACTCCCCCTGAAATCGAACAATGATTCGTCTTTTGTACTTAACAGCCAGTCGGAATAGTTCTTACTGAAATCGCTTTCGAGCTGATTGGTTTCCAGGTAATATTTGGCGGCCAGCCATTCCGAACAGCTTGGCAAACGGTAGATGAACTGCAAGTAGTTACCGTTTTTGTTTTCTTTCAGCGTTCTCCATTTACAGTAGTTCATTGCATTTTCCCACGAAATGCCCAACACCGGGTAATCATTGTAAATTTCATCAGAAATGTATTTCTCCCAATCGACGCGTTTGGCAATGGTTGTATCGGGCAATTGCGAGCGGTAAAAACTTTCAGAAGAGTCTTTTTTGACGGCTTTGAGGTATTCCTTGTATTCGCGGAAAGTCACTTGTTTACTGATTTCAAATGCCGGCACATTGTTTTTTTCACCGGAAGCGGAATCCCCCAGCAACTGAAACAGGTCAACTGCTTGCGCAGGGATTTTCTGCAATTTTCCCGGCTTTTTTTTCGCCACCGAATAACTCATCAGCATAAAAATCCCGGTAAAAAGTAGTGCAATTGTTGTTGGTTTCATCGTACACACAACGCCGTTTCCGCTAAAAGTAACAAATTATTTCAGCGGGAATGTGGAGCTAATCCATGTCATCTTTGGACCGGTAAATGGAAAACGTTATCGCCCAGACAATTAAGGTAACACCGGCGTAGGTCGCCAAAAACGGCAATAAATAAATAAGATCGACATACGTAAACCAATCGCTTCCCCAACCCCACACCAGCCATAAAAAAGAACCGCCCGCTATCAGCAGTTGCACAATGGTGTGAATGACCTGGTAGCTACGTGGTGAACGGCTCCGTTTGTTGAGCCACCAGTTTACCAGTAACAATATGATGAGTGCCGGCAATGAATACAAACCACTGTAAACGGTTGCAAACCCTACGAATTGCACAATCTGGAGAAAACCATCGCTCTTGGTGAAATACGCATCCAAAAAGGCGTAGATCAGGCTGCCGGCCAGGATGGTGATGATCCAGTTAAGGAGCGTAACCCGGACCGGTATGAAGAGCTGGTGCCCCATTCAAAAGCGTTTAAACAATTTCATCCAGGATTTCCTCCGCATACGGTGACGGAGCTTTTGCTTTCCGGCGGTAAATCGCAAACGTTACCGACCAGGCGCAAACACCGGCCAGCGTGTATGAAAAGGCGATCAGTACAAACTGAAACGTTTCTGTTTTCGACAAATGTCCTGCGAATACGAACAGTACCAGGAACGTCAGTATTGCGAGGAATAAATGAATGGCAATATGCAGCAATTGGTACGCTCCGCGCTCGAGCTGACGCCTGTTGAGCAGCCAGTTGGCAAGTGTCATCAATAGAATGGTCGGGACAGAAGTCATGGCGCTCATGATCGCCGAAATGACCATAAAACCGGTAACTTCTTCCAGGTCGTTCGGACCGTCTTCGAACATCGCAGCCAGCAGCGGCCAGGTGATGCTCCCGATTACGACGGCAATGATCCAGTTGAGAAAGGTCCTCCATAAAGGAATGTGAGTCGGTTGTTTCATGGTGTTATTTTTTATCTAAAATAAACGATTGCAGAATTCGGTACGGGGCTTTGACTATTTTTTAACTTTAATTCGATTTTTGGATTAAACCGAATCTGCATTTAAGTGTACCTGTGATTATGAAATTACGCTTATTCCTGTTGCTTTTTGTTTGCTGCTCGTTTGCTGCAGGCTGGTCGCAGCGTTCGGTGCATTCGATTTCCGATAAGAAGCAGTTCCTGCAACTGGCCGGGCAACCGCTTTCCTCGAAGTACGGCAACATCGCTTCGATAAAAGTAATTGTGGATACAAAGACCAAAAAGCTCTATTACATCAATTCGGTCAATTTCAGGTATCACTATGATTTTGTGACGCGGCAACTGTTCTATCCGCATGACCTGTACGTGTTTAACGAGGAAAACTACAGCGCTTCCCCGAAACGCGATTACCTGCTGGCCAATATCAACTGCAACGAAGCCAGCGGCATGTATTACCTCGATCTCTCGGTATTCGACCTGATGCCGGCCAACCGTATCATTGAGCTGTTTGATGCCGTGAAAGCCGGGTCTTATTTTGGCGATAAACTGGTGTTTTTGCTGAATACCGAACGGTTAATTGCCTTGCAACCGGAACTGGATAAACGCATTAAAACGGCCAAGCCAAGTGATATTTACGCGGCGATCAATTACCAGGCCATCAGCGAAGGAAAGGTAAAGGGACGACTGCGTTTTGAGCCACACCTGGATTCACTGAAAACACCTTTGCTGGCAACCGACATCGTGTTTACCACCGTTACGCCGGAATATTTGCCCACCGTGCGCGGATTGATGCTGACCGCTTTTCAAACGCCTTTGAGCCACCTGGTGATCCTGGCCAAAAACCGCCACATCCCGATTGGGGTTTACACGCGCTTGTATAACGACTCAACTTTACGCTCCTTCGAAAATCAATGGATCGAGCTGACGATTTTACCGGATACTTTCTACGTGAAAAAAGCAGACGTTTCGCTGGCTACGCAACCGGTAAAAACGGTACATCTGAAAAAAGACACGGAAACAACATCGCTGATAACGGCCACTGACCTGAACCCGAAGCTCGCGCATACCGTTGGAAACAAGGCCGCCAATTTCGGACTGCTGTATCATGTAAGTCAAACGGGTAATTACAAAGTTCCGGAAGCCGGTTTTGCGATCCCGTTTTACTGGTACGAAGAACACGCAAAACGATCCGGTGCCGACGAACTGATCCGGAAACTGATCGCACGTCCCCCCTCCGACCCCGATTCACTGCAGGTTCAGCTAAAGGCTATCCGCAAGTGTTTTGCTAAGGCGAAGATCGATACGGCGCTTCTTCATCAGCTGGAAAACCGTCTCGACGCCTCCGGATTCCGGACATTCCGCTTCCGCTCTTCCACCAACGCCGAAGACGCTGCCGGTTTTTCAGGAGCTGGTTTGTACGCTTCCAAAACGGTGGACCTGGATGATTGCAACCGTACCATTTCCGAAGCTTTGCAGGATGTGTGGGCCAGTTTGTGGTCGTACGAAGCCTATATCGAACGGAACTACTTCGGGATCGCCAACGAAGACGTCGCCATGGGCGTTTTGGTGCACCGCTCGTTCCCGGATGAAGAAGCAAACGGCGTAGCCATCACGAAAAATATTTACCGGGAGAGTTATGCTGGTTTTATCGTCAACGTGCAGAAGGGTGATGTAAGCGTGGTAACGCCGCCGGCAGGAGTTATCTGCGATCAGCTGGTATTGTATCCGCCCAACGAATTGTCGGCGTTTAAACGCACTACCGAAGTCATCACGACATCCAATCTCAACGAGGGTAAACTGGTACTTTCGGATAGTGAACTGGAGCTACTGCAAACCGAGCTGGAGCGCATCAAACGGTATTACTGGAAACACGCTTATACGCCAAAACTCAACGAGGAATACGACACGTTCGGGTTGGATCTTGAGTTTAAGTTCAGTGCTAAAACCCGGGAACTCTACATTAAGCAGGTGAGAATTTACAACGATTAAATTTTGAAGGTTGAATGAATTGAAAATGTAAAATTGAAATGGAAGTTCGCTGAAAGAACGCTTAACTATTTTAGGGGAAACCCTCCATTTCAATTTTCAATTAAGCAGAGCCCTCTTTTCAATTTTACATTTTCAATTATACATACTCTGCCAGTTCCAGCCATCTTTCCGTTGCCGCATCAATTCGCGCAACAATCTCACTGAGTTTGGTTCCGGCTTCCATGATGTCGCTGTTGCTCGATTCGGGATTTGAAAGCACGTTTGTATAGGTTTCCTTCTGGGTTTCGAGGGTTTCCAGTTCTTTTTCCAGCTGTTCGAATTCCTGCTTTTCCTTGAACGAAAGCTTTTTCTTTTCCACAGCAGGGGCGGCGCTTTGCGCGATCTGCGTCACTTTCACCGGTTCTGTTTTCTCTTCCGGTTTTTTGTCGCGCTTTTCCTGCACCAGCTGTTTACGGTATTCGGTGTAGTTGCCGATGATATCTTTGATGGCGCCGTTGCCTTCGAAAACAAACACATGGTCGACCATTTTGTCCATGAAATAACGGTCGTGCGACACCACGATCAGGCAACCTTCAAACGTGCGCAGGTAGTCTTCCAATACGCTCATCACGAAGATGTCGAGGTCGTTGGTAGGCTCATCGAGGATCAGGAAATTCGGGTTCGACATGAGCACCGTCATGAGTTTTAACCGTCGTTTTTCGCCCCCGCTGAGCTTGTACACATAATTGTAGTGCATGTCACGGCTAAAGAGAAAACGCTCCAAAAACTGCGCAGCGGAAAGCTGTCTTCCTTTTTCCAGCGGAATGAATTCGGCAATGTCGCGGATTACATCGATGACTTTTTTGTTTTCATCAACCTGGATCAGTTCCTGGCTGTAATACCCGAAAACAACCGTCTCTCCTACTACCACTTTCCCGGAATCAAGCGGCTCACGCTCCTGGATCAGGTTAAGGAATGTCGATTTTCCCGTACCGTTGTTACCTACAATTCCCAAACGTTCGCGACGGTTGAAGTTGTAGGAGAAGTTATCGAGGATTTTTTTGTTACCGTAAGACTTCCCGATTTTATGAAGCTCCAGGATTTTCGTTCCCAAACGCTCCATTTTTACCGGAATTTCCAGCTCGCTGTCGTCAATACGTTGACTGGCTACTTTCTTTACATCCTGGAAAGCGTCCAAACGGGCTTTTTGTTTGGTACCGCGTGCTTTCGGCTGGCGGCGCACCCAATCCAGTTCTTTGCGGAAGGTATTGCGCGCCTTTTCAATCGTGGATTCCAGCTGTTCCTGTCGCTCGGCCTTTTTCTCCAGGTAATACGAGAAATTTCCTTTGTAGCGGTAAATCGTTTTATCGTCGAGTTCCAAAATCGTATCACAAACCACTTCGAGGAAATAACGGTCGTGTGTCACCATCAAAATAGTCGATTTTGACTTCGAAAGGTACTCTTCCAGCCATTCTATCATGTCGAGGTCAAGGTGGTTGGTTGGCTCATCGAGCAGGAGAAAGTCGGCTTCGGCTACCAGTACTTTGGCCAGCGCCACGCGTTTTTTCTGTCCACCGGAAAGGCTTCCGATCTTCAGGTCGGTATTATCAAGCTTCAGTACGCTCAGGATTTGGTTCACGCGCACTTCCACATCCCAGGCGTTGAGATCGGTCAACTGCTGAAAACACTCATTCACCGCTTCTTCATTGCCGCTTTTCAGTGCCAGGTTGTATTGCTTGACAATTTGAATTTCCGGCAAATCGTGCGCAAAAACGGCTTCCAAAATCGTATGATTGTCATCCAGGTTTTCGCTCTGTTCCATGAACGCAATGCGGATATCGTTGCGGTACACAATACGTCCTGTATCGTAATGTTCCAGGTCCATGAGACAACGCAGCAAGGTGGTTTTCCCGCTTCCGTTTTTGGCAACGATGGCTACTTTTTGCCCGAGGTCGATCCCGAAATTAAGGTCCTGGAACAAAATACGGTCACCAAACGATTTGGTAAGATTTTCAACTGAAAGGTAATTCATAAGCTGTTTAAACGCGGTTCGCCCGAAAAGCACCCGCAATGTTCAATGTCTTTATAAGGAAAAAGTCTGTTAACGCAGGCGGTCAACCGAATCCAATAACTTCCGGTCTTTGTTCACGCCGCGGTTTCCGAGCCAAACGAACGGAATTCCGGCGATCAGCAGGTAAAGTGCCGGTGCGATCGACAGGTTGACGTTCGTAACTGCCAGCAACGTGTGGTAGAAATAAAGCGTAATGAACAACCCGATGATGTACAAGACGTAAAACGTGAGGATAAAACGTCCCAAACGCAGCTGCAGGCGCAGGTTTTTATAGAGAATGACCGTGATCAGCAATAACACAATGAGGATCACATTTCCCCAGAAAAGCGGCAGTTGCATCATGTCGAGCACCAATGGTTTTCCGGCAAACAGTTCGCGGGTATTCCCGAATAATGTAAAATGGTAGGTCACATCTTCGTTGGAATAGGTAAAGATTTCCATCCCAATCAGCGGAAGCGCGATGATTAATAGTGCTACGAGGTAAAATATGGTTTGAATACGTTGGATCATGTTTCGAATTTTCTCCAAAAGTACCGAAAATAGTGGATTGGTGGTGAAGTGGGAAGGATTTGATGGAGAATTTGAAATGGTTCCCGCTGAACTCGCAGATGGACGCAGAGGATTAAAGGAGGTGGTTCCCGCAGAACCCGCAGACGGACGCGGAGGATTGGATAGATGGCTCCCGCAGAACTCGCAGATGGGCGCAGAGGATTGGATAAGTTGGTTCCCGCAGAATTCGCAGATGGGCGCAGAGGATTGGATAGATGGCTCCCGCAGAAAACGCAGATGGACGCAGAGGATTGGAGAGATGGCTCCCGCAGAACCCGCAGATGGGCGCAGAGGATTGGATAGATGGCTCCCGCAGAATTCGCAGATGGGCGCGGAGGATTAAAGGAGGTGGTTCCCGCAGAAAACGCAGACGGGCGCGGAGGATTGGATAGATGGCTCCCGCAGAACTCGCAGATGGGCGCAGAAGATTGGATGAGTTGGTTCCCGCAGAAAACGCAGACGGATGCAGAGAATTGGATGAATGTTGCTCCAGCAGGACAAGCGCTAGAAAACGAAACAAGCCCGGTTTAATACTTTTTCCTATATTGAGCCTGGTTTTTGAAATCAAAGTCGGGCCAAGAATACCGCTGAGCCGCATAAATCAAAACTTTTACGGGAATAATAATGACAGAGGATTTAAAAAAAGACATCATACAGTGGGACATTCATGCGTGGTCAAAATCACTTGATTACTGGGAAAGCAAGGTTGACTGGAACACGGTTCAGAGTGGCCTTGAGCTGGGTGGACGAAAAGGCGGCCTGTCGCTCTGGCTTGCATTGAAAGGAATCAAAACCGTTTGTTCCGACCTGATGGACACCAAAAAATTAGCGGAACCGCTGCACCAGAAATACGGCGTAATTTCGCTTGTCGAATACCAGGACATTGACGCATCCTCTATTCCTTACGAGAACCAGTTTGATGTCATTGTGTTTAAATCCATTGTTGGCGGAGTAGGCACCAAAGAAGACGATGAAATGAAACGACAGGTGTTCAAGGAAATTTACAAGGCGCTCAAGCCGGGCGGAAAATTGTTGTTTGCCGAAAACCTCGCAGCCTCTTCCTTTCACCGGTTCATGCGAAAACGTTTCATTAACTGGAATGCCAACTGGAAATACATCCCGATCAGCGAAATGAGAGATTTCCTGAAAGACTTTTCTTCGGTAGAGATCAAAACCACGGGCGTGTTCGGGACCTTCGGGAGAAGCGAAGGACAGCGGAAGTTTCTCGGTACCATTGATCGGTTCGTGTTTAATCACATTTGTCCTGAAAGCTGGAAGTATATTAGTTATGGGATTGCGGTGAAACCGGGTGCCGGGGAATAATAAAATGGTTCCCGCAGAATTCGCGGATGGGCGCAGAGATGTAGAATGAATGGTGCCCGCAGAAAACGCTGACTAGCGCAGAGACAATAGAATAATTGGTTCCCGCAGATTGCGCAGATGAACGCAGAGATGTAGAATGAATGGTTCCCGCAAAAAACGCTGACTAGCGCAGAGACAATAGAATAAATGGTTCCCGCAGATTGCGCAGATGGACGCAGAGATGGAATGGATGGTTCCCGCAGAACTTGCAGATGGGCGCAGAGATGTAGAATGAATGGTGCCCGCAGAAATGCAGAGGATTATTATAGGAGGTGGTTCCCGCAGAGAGTGGTTGGTGGATAATTCGCTATATTCGTTGACGAGAACGCTTTGAAAATGGGTTACACCAATCTGCTAAAATTGTTTTGTCTGACTTTGGCAATCATATTGCTGTCAGGATGTTTCGTTTCCCAACCTTTCCATCCGCAGGATAAAGCCAACAAAAAACAGTTAAAGTGCCTGCCTGAAAGTGAAACCATATTCATAGCGAAGTATGCAGGGACCCAAACTGGCTCGCAGGTTTCTTTCAGAAAAGACCGTATTTTCGTTCTTCAAACCCAGACTGCATTTGGCTGGGAACAATACAACGGCCAATACCATCAAATTGATGGGTCCGATACGTTCTCGCTGACTTATTTAAACGACCATGCCGCCAAGTGGAATTACATGGTGATCGATGGTGATCTAGCCTGTCTTAAGCTGAAATTGAACGATACGACTCCTGCAAACACCAAGACTCTTCGGGTAACCCGGAACCTGTTCAATCAATGAAAAGAAGTATCTATGAAATCAAACTCAGACCTCGAAATTTTCAGTTCCCGTGTTTTAAATGCACCTGTGGAAACCGTTTATGAAGCATTTGCCAACCCTTTGCACTTAAAAGAATGGTGGGGACCGGAAGGTTTTACCAATACCATTCATGAATTTGACCTGCAGCCGGGCGGAAAATGGATTTTGACCATGCATGGCCCTGAAGCGGGTAATTATGAAAACTCCTCCGTCTTTCAAATCGTGGAACCAATGAAACGGGTAGTCTGGAAACGTGTTTCCCAGCCTTTGTTTGATATGGAAATCGGTTTTAACAGGTTAAACGATTCAACAACGGAAATTTCGTTCCGGATGATGTTCGCGAGTGCAGAAGAATGCGACAAGATCAGGCGATTCGCAGAGCCGAAAAACGAGGAAAATTTCGACCGTCTCGAAAAGGAAATCGGGACTATCCAAACGTAGGAATGGATCAGCATGGCCCATAGTTCGTTTATTTCATCCGCTTATCGGGCCTCCCTTTTATCACATTAAATCACTGATAGACAAACCATTGTTGTTTACCAGGCAGGCTTACCTTTTCTGGGGCCTTGCCCTGATAACGTTTTTTGTATAAGAATTTTGCAACCATTATTGAAAATCGTGTAACACTCTCCCCGCAAAAGAGCAGGATTTTTACAGGAGCAACAATTCCGTTGCGAATCAAATCGTAAGAACAATGGACAAAAATCAGAAAGACACCCGCAATCAGCAAACTGATAGCATGTCAAAAGAAACAAACAATCCGGGTTCAGCAAATCAGGGTTCCACAAATCAAGGTTCCACAAATCAAGGTTCGACTAACCAGGGTTCCACATCACAACAAGGTCAGGGTCAGGGCCAACACCAGGGTTCTGCCAATCCTTCTAATCCGGGAAGCAGAAGCCAGGACCCAAACAACCCTAAAGCAAACGATCCTGATTACAAAAACCAGGACCAGGGCGGACAGAATCGCAACAACCCGGGCAGCCATATGCCGAACACTCCTGAACGAGGTCACCAGGTAGGTGAAGATGAGGATAAAAAAAACAAGAATCGTGAAATCACTGCTAACGATCCGACAGGAAACTGGTCTGATACCGACACTGAAAATGAAAACGAAGGGCCCTACAATTCAAACTTAGACCGTACCGGACAGCGTCGCCAACAAACAGGAACTGAATCCGATACAGACGACGACAGAAAAAGCACACGTGACGACGACAAAACATCAAACAGACAAGATCCTGGTTCAACGGGACGTTTGTAGAGCGCCGCAAACAAATCCTCTGTACTCCAGGGGATTTGTTTGTTTTTTCAAACAGCAACTTCATCAAAATGATTCTCCAGTTAAATCCAGCTATCCTTGTCGAAACCCCGCTTGGTCGCGGACAGGCACTTTTTATCATCGACTATGGAATGCACCAGAATACTTGTTGGGTGGTCGCCAATGTCAGAGACGGAAGCATCAAGCACTTCGATTGCAACGACGTCATTCTCTCCACCAACTATACCTATGGCATGAACCTCATCAAAAACAAGGAGCCGAATAACCATTCCGGCCCTGAAGAAAACACCCCCTAATTACTCTGAAGTCAGTTCCTCAATGACCTTTTGCCGGTGTGCAAGGCCCCAGAAATGCAATTCATCCAGTACTTTTTCGAGCGACAGCCCATGCGGTGTGATCGAATATTCAACCGTAGGCGGAAAGGTATCATACACCTGCCGTAGAATGAGCCTGTTCGACTCCAGGTTTTTCAATTCCCGGGAAAGTGTTTTATCCGTGATTCCGCTTACTTCACGGGAAAGCTGGCCGAATCGCTTTGGTTTTTCAGAGAGCGCAAATAAGATCAGTAATTTCCATCTTCCTTCCACTGCTTCCAGCGCATCTTTAATGGAAAGCATGGTTTTCGGACAACCTCCTTTTGACAACATATCGTTTCGGTTTTGCGTTACTACCTATTTGGATAGTGCTTTCCAATTGGATAGTACTATCATTCGGAAAGTAAAGGTAGCTAACTTCGCTGAAATACTCAAAAGCAGCAGTTATGACCAATAAACAAACGAACACGCGCGTACTGAATATCTTGTTTTGGACGGCACAATCATTATTAGCAATTACCCTTATATGGGCAAGTGTGATGAAACTCTTTCAACCGGCAGTAACACTAGCGGAGATGTGGCCCTGGACAGCCGACAATCCCGGACTTGTAAAACTGACAGGCATCCTTGATCTGCTTGCAGGTATCGGGTTAATCGTGCCTGCATTGCTTCGTATTTATCCGAAACTAACGGTTTATGCCGCTTTCGGGACCATTGCACTGATGATTGCAGCAGCTGTTTTTCACATTGTCCGGGGCGAGGCTTCCCAAATCGGGGTAAACGTCTTTGTTGCCGGTCTTGCGGGCTTTATAGCCTGGGGCCGAACGAAAAAAGTACCGATAGCACAAAAGTGAGCTTAACTTGTCTTCTTTTGCACTTCTCCTCTTTTTAATCAAAAAATTTGTATTTTTCAGGATTTTATCATTTACTTTGTATTTCAAAGTTCTTTTAATAACTAAAAATACGCATCATGAAAAACAAACGATTGATCATCATCCTGGCAGTTACAGGCATCTTATTGCTCATCCCGTTTACTGCCATGCAGTTTACCGACGAAGTCGCCTGGTCGGGATTTGATTTCCTGGTAATGGGTGTTCTGCTAATCGGAAGCGGCCTTTTATGTGAACTAGTCTTGCGAAAAGTCACGAAAACAAATCACCGGATTCTCCTGTGTATGGCAGTTGTGGGAGTGTTCTTGTTGGTTTGGGCGGAGTTGGCCGTAGGCATCTTCGGGACGCCATTTGCGGGAAGCTGAGACTATTTTTCACGTTTATATTACCAAAACCTGCCGGTAGCTGAGTTACCCGGCAGGTTTTTCTGTTTGAACATGAAATACTCAACTATTCCTACATTTGTGATCATTAAAGTTTAACACACCATGCTCACCTCCGTTCACCCAAAGCTTCCGATGCGCAACAAAGCGATCACGCGCGATTATTACCTGTATCAATTGGGATTCGAGGAATTTGGCGACACACGTTTCGAGGATTACCTGATGGTGGAAAGAGACGGAATCCAGCTTCACTTTTTTGCGTTCAGGGAACTCGACCCGAAAGAAAACTACGGACAGGTTTACATCCGCACCGAAGCCATTGATGCGTTGTACCAATGGTTTATCGACCGGAACGTCAGCATTCACCCCAACGGACCGTTGCAGTTGAAGCCCTGGGGACAAAAAGAGTTTTCACTGCTCGATCCCGACAATAACTTACTGACCTTCGGGCAGCGTGTACAATGAGAGCCTGTAAACCAGTCACCGGCGTATGAAATTGTTTTATTTAACACTGTTTTTAACCCTTTTTTCGGGTTGCGATTTCATCAACGGTATGTCTGAAATAAAGGAAGATCTAACAACCGAAAAACTGGATTCACATACCATGGAACCGCTTAACCCGTACAAGAAAAAGTTCGAAATCGATTACCGGAACAAAGTGCCAAAACGGTTTGATGTGATTGCGTTTACATTCGAAGACGAGTATTTCGATCCAAATGATTTCTGGTCGAGCAACCAACATGTAAGCCGGGTAATAGGCCTTCCGAATGAAGAAATCGAGCTCAAAAACGGCTTCGTTTACATCAATGGAAAGCTGCTGAAAGAACCTTTTTTACCCGATTCCATCCGGTCGGATGACCAATTTGAAAAACTGAAAATTGCCGAAGGCCATTATTTTGTAATGGTCGACAAGCGAAAGATGACCTTCGCGGATACGATAACCGGTGTTGAATACAAAGCATACGATTCACGCATCATTGGCACAATACCCGATTACCGGGTCGTCGGAACTACCGATTTAAAATAACACTGATATCATTCCGTCACCTTCGCATCTTCCAGTACCGTTATAAAATCGGCCAGGATCTTGTTGAATGCTTCAGGTTGCTCCAGGTTCGACACGTGTCCTGCCCCATCGATCACCTTCAGTACAGATCCTTTCACTGCTGCATGCATGATCTCGGATTGGGCCAACGGCGTTACTTTATCCTCCAGGCCGCAAATGATCAAGGTCGGAATGGTGATTCCATTGAGTGCGGAACAGGTATCCATCCGGCCGGCGAGCGCGGTCAAACCCATTGTGATGATTTGATCGGTATTCGAAAACACCCAGTTTCGCAGTGTTTCGACCAGTTCAGGATTGGTTCTCAGCGTATTTTCATGGAACACGCTTGTGACAAATTCTTCGTTGAATTCACGTGAGCCGTTGGCATTAATGTCCTCAATCGCCCGGTAGCGTTTTTCCTTTACGTCCTGCGGATCAGCGTTGCATTGGGTATCGCATAAAACCAGGGCCTCGAAACGGTGAGGAAATTTCTTCAGCACGTTCAATGCAATGTAACCACCCATCGACAAGCCGCAAATGATCGCTTTTTGAATAGACAGCTTGTCCATAAACGCAATCAAATCATCGCCGAACAAATCAATGCTGAGCGTTGATTCTTCATCTTTCGACCGTCCGAATCCCCTGATGTCCAGGGCAATTACACGATGTCTCGATTTGAAAAAATCAAGCTGATCCTTCCACATCGCTTTACAAAAAGGGAAACCATGCAGGAAAATAATCACTTCGCCTTCACCGAAATCATCGTAGGCTAATTGGAAGCCGTCGATCTCTGCAACCAGGTTGCTTCCTTTGGCTATTGTATCCATACTTGTAGCATTAACAGGTGTTTCACTAGTGGTAAACATACGGAATGAGTGGCCGGAATGTGTTGCAGGATTTATGGCAAAACTTGCAGGATTCACAGGTGATTATTCATCCCGAAAAGGCAGATTTAGATATATTTGGGCAAAAGACACCTCTGACCTGATAAAAATGAAACGATGGCTTTCAATTCAACTGTTTATTTCGATTAATAAAACGATACCAGTTTCCAAAGACAATTAAATCAGTATGGAAAATTACGCCACATTGGTATTCACCGCAACCATCGACATCATCGGGGTCAATCCCTTTGTCTTTCTGCCGGAAGAGGTGTTAAAAACCGTTTTTCAGCAGGCGGGGAAAGCCAAGGGAACAATTCCGGTAAAAATGACCATCGACGGACATGAATTTCCGCAAACGCTCGTGAAATACAGCGGGCATTGGCGCCTATACCTGAATATGCCCATGCGGAAAGCAGCCGGAAAGGATGTGGGAGATACTGCCGTATTCGGCGTTCGTTTTGATCCGGAGGACCGCACCATCCCGATGCATCCGAAGTTCAGCAAGGCATTGGATGAAAACCCGGAAGCCCGCGAAGTGTTTGAACAACTCCCGCCATCACGCCGACTGGAGATTGTACGTTACCTGTCGTTCCTGAAAACCGAAGAAAGCCTCGACCGCAATATTACCAGGGCAATCGGTTTCCTATTGGGAAAAGATCGTTTTATCGGTCGGGACAAACCGTGATTTTTGTTACATTTAGTGCGCTGAATGACTAATAAGATCCTGCTAATCAACAAAAAACACATGACAAGGCCGATACATCCAGACTTTCAATACTACCTCGACCTTAAATCCGGGGAAGTGGCCGATCTGTTTTGCGATGCCCGAAATTACCTGCTGGAACTGTATCCCGATTGCAATGAGCTGGTGTACCACACACATGCCCTGACAGCGGTTTTTTCCGTTTCCGACAAGCTTTCCGACGCCTTTTGTATGTTGCCCATTTACAGCAATCATGTCAACCTGGGCTTTAACAAAGGGACTTTGATCAGCGATCCGCACCGGTTACTCACCGGTACCGGCAACCTCATCCGCCATATCGATATCAAAACGCCAGCCGATTACCGGAACCCGGAAGTCACAGCCCTGGTCCGGTCAGCCATTGATTTTGCGATCAAAGACATGGATAAACCCACCAAAACAACCGGGAAGACCATTTCAAAAATAAAAGCGAAACCCACAGCCAATCAATAATTACCCAAACTTTAAACTCAAAAAATGATGACACCAATTGAAATCCAGCTCAACAAAACCCGAATGAAAATTGCCATTATCTCCAGCGCTATTCTTAGCCTGTATGGTATTTACCTCATCGCATTTGTGGCTTACAGCCAGCAGGTAATGCATCCGTTGCTCATGATCGGAATTACAGCCGCAGTGATGTCAATCTTTGTTTTCTCGGTCATTTTCAATGTCAAAAGAATGATGATCCCGGTTGGATTTATCATCACGGACAAAGGAATCATCGACAACACGGCTTCTACCGAGCTCGGATTGATCCGATGGGACGAAATGACAACCGTGAAAGTGGAATCATTTGCGATTAACAGTAAAGTGCTGCTTGTATATGTCAGAGACCCAAGAGCAGTCCTCGACCGTGTAAAAGGCAAAAAGGGAGCGCGCTACGTCCGTAACAACATGAAAGTACAGGGAACAATGGTTGCCGTAACTTCCAAAATGCTGAATTACAACTTCGATGACCTGGTAAAACTTGTCAAGGACCGTTTCAAGGAAGAAGAAGCGAAAAAGCAGGCTGCCCAGGAAGTTAAAGAGCCGCAGGAAAACGCCTGATACCTGGCCTTTATGAAGACTTTGTTCAACATATCATTACTGGTACTGTTAGTCTGGTCGTGTGAACAAAAAGTACCGAAGGTCAAGGTTTTAAAACGGAACAAACAGCAATCATTGGCCGTTAACAAACCAAAAGAACAAGGCCCTGTAACGATTTATTCTCCACCAACCGTGGTAACCGAGGCTCCCGAAAAAACTGCCTGGCATCCGCATGGCGATTCGGTGTTGGGAATCTGGAAAATGACCCGGGAATCGTACGATAACATGATCGGTGTCGGCCCTACCTTGTTCATCGAACCCGCCATTTTCAGGTACGACGGAACGTATGTGACCACCAACTTTTTATGTGTTTGGAATAGCTGGACGCCCAAATGGATCTCCAAAGACGGTTTTTATAAGCTCAAATCCAGATGGAACAATGACACCCTTTTTTACCGTACGCCATTCGGGGACTGGAAGGAAGCAGGAGTTTTCGGACACGGGAATTTCAACACCGTTCATGCGGTAAATGACTCAGCTCATGTTATCCGTTTTAGGAAAATATCCCGTTCAGATGCTCATAATGACGAAAAAGCCATCTTCAAACCGCGAAAACCGCACAATTACGCGCTTTCAATGAAATAATCGATCCGGAATTAAACCTAAGACGACAATTCACATCTCAGGAACATGAAACGGCATTTTTTACCAGCGATTTCCCTGTCGTGCGTTTTGGTTTTACTCGCTAGCGCAATCCTGAACAGTGACCGGAAACCTGTCGGTTACGACCTCGCTTCACCCGATTTGGCATTGGTCCTTCCCGATACCCTGCGCGAAATCTCGGGTGCGGCCTGCATCGATTCGGCAACCTTTGCCTGTGTGCAGGATGAAAACGGCATTGTTTTTATTTACGACCTGCTCAAAAACCAGGTGAGACAGCAATACACATTCGACATCGACGGCGATTACGAAGGTATTACCGTTGTCGGGCAATCTTTGTACGTGCTGCGCAGCGACGGAATGCTCTACGAAATTTCCGATTACCGATCGCCGGCGTTCCAACTAACGACTTATGCCACGGAGATTCCCGCGCTCAACAACGAAGGACTTTGCTATGATAAAGACAACCATCGACTGCTGATCGCTGCGAAAGGAAAAATCGGAAAAGGTCCCGAATACAAAGACAAACGCGTAATCTATGGTTTCGATCTAAACACCAAAACGCCCGTCAAAGAACCGGTTTTTGAATTCAGCGTGGCTACTATCAAGGAATTTGCAAAAGAACATCAAATCGTTCTCCCGGTGCGGGTGAAAAAGCAGGGCGAGATAACCGAACCTGTTCTCAAATTCGCTACCTCAGCCATTTGCATTCACCCGGTCACGAAAAAACTATTCCTGCTCTCGGCAGCCGACCACATGTTGTTTGTATTCGATATGAAAGGAAACATCGAGCACATGGAAATCCTCGATCCTGATACATTCAATAAAGCCGAAGGCATTACTTTTTTCGAAAACGGCGATATGCTGGTAACCAACGAAGCACAGGACAAAAAACCGACTGTTTTGCGGTTCAATTACAGATGAATCGTACATTCGTGATCACAACGATTGCCGCACTTACAGAATCCTATGAAAACCATCCCGGTAAGACACATCCGTTCATCGCTGAAAGAACCCGATCTGTTTGGGAATTTCAGCATTCGAAATGTGGAGGAATTGCTCGCCGGAAAAAACATGGTGCAGGAACTTCACCGGCACGATTTCTTTTACATACTGGCCCTCACAAAAGGAACGGGCCATCACGAAATCGATTTTACGACTTACGAGATTTGCGACAACTCGGTATTTTTCATGCGGCCCGGACACGTACATCAGCTTACCCTGAAAGCCGGGAGCAATGGCTACCTGCTGCAATTCAAGCCTGATTTTTATTATCCCGGCGACGTATCTTCCAGGGAACTCCTGCGCAAAGCCAGCAACAAAAGCCTTTGCCAGCTCGACCAGGAACGGTTCAAAAAGCTCCTTTCAACCTTAAGTACGATTTTCCGGGAATATACCGACCAACAGGAAGGCTACCAGGACGTGATCAAAGCCAACCTGGGCATTTTCTTTATCGAGCTGGTTCGACACCGCCAGGAGCGCAGCAATGCCATCACACCTGTAAATGCGTATGCGGAAGAACGCCTGGAAGAGTTGCTCGAGCTCCTCGACAATCACATTACCGTTCACAAACAAGTCTCACATTACGCCGGAATGATGCACCTTTCCCCCTACCAGCTCAACGCGATTACGAAAGCGGCACTCGGGAAAACCTGTTCCGAACTCATCAATGACCGCATCGTGCTTGAAGCAAAACGCAACCTGCTGGCAACCACCAACCAGGTCAACCAGGTCGCGTACCTGCTTGGCTACGAAGACGTTTCCTACTTTATCCGCTTCTTTAAAAAACACACGGGGTACTCACCCGAGGCATTCCGCAATAATTTCAGATAAGTCCTGCTCAATTGCAGTTTTGTCCTATCACCTTCAAACGGTTGGGAGGTACTTTTGTCTTGTAAAAATTCAAACTAAATAGTCATTCACATGAAAACAAAAATGAAATTAATCGCCGCACTTAAGATCTGGATCGTCATCTATCCTTCCATCACGCTGTTCCTTTACCTGTTCGGGGAACCATTGTCCACGCTGCCCCTGGCTGTCCGCACACTTATTCTTACGCTTTGCCTCGTGCCCTGGATCATTTTTGCCGGAGTTCCTTTCGTGAATTTCGTCATCGCGCAGTTTTCCGTTAACAAGGACCAACAATCATGAATTCCAGGCGAACATTCGTAAAACAAACCGGTGTGAGCCTGCTTGCCCTGGCCCTGCCGATACCATTAATCTCTTATTCAAAATCGCGTTTTATGACAACCGAAAATCGTTTCGACGTAATCATCATCGGCGGCAGCTACTCCGGACTCGCCGCAGGAATGGCCCTTGGACGGGCAAACAGAAAAGTATGCATCATAGATGGTGGAAAGCCCTGCAACCGTCAAACACCGCATTCCCACAATTTCCTCACGCAAGATGGACAAACACCTGCTGCTATCGCGGCCCTGGCAAGGGAGCAGGTCGAAAATTACCCGACAATAAGTTTCCGGGAAGACTTCGTCGTCGCTGGTTCGAAAACAGCGGACGGTTTTGAGATCACCACGCAGTCTGGCGATTCGTTCACGGCAAAGAAACTGATCTTCGCAACCGGGATCAAAGACATCATGCCCGCAATCGAAGGTTTTTCGGAATGCTGGGGCATTTCTGCGATTCATTGTCCGTACTGTCATGGCTATGAATACAGCCACATGTCCACCGGAATTCTTGCAAACGGCGATATGGCGTTCGAGCTTGGCAAGCTGATTAGCAACTGGACAAAAGACCTGACCGTGTTTACCAACGGAAAATCAGTCCTGACCGCTGAACAAACCGAAAAGCTGACAAAACATGGAATCCGGATCAATGAAATGGTCATCGAGCGTTTGGAACATACCGGCGGTTACCTCGAAAACATCGTCTTTAAAGATGGAAACAAGACACCGGTTTCGGCCATCTATTCCCGTCCGGCATTTGAACAACACTCCATCATTCCACAGCAACTGGGTTGCAAGCTGACTGAACAAGGCTATATTTCCATTGATCCGATGCAAAAAACAACGGTGCCGGGAGTGTTTGCCTGCGGAGATAATACGACGCCGATGCGGTCGGTAGCCAACTCTGTCGCAATGGGAACCATGGCCGGTGTGGCTGCGAGCAAAGAGATCATCGACGAGGCATTTTAGAATTCCTTATTTTTGGAAGATCAACAATATACGCATGAACACTGTAGGTTATTTTGAAATCCATTCTGCCGATCCTCAGCGGGAAATCGCGTTCTATAGCGCCGTTTTCGGCTGGAAATTCATCCGGGAAGAGTTTGTTCCCATCGAATATTACCGCATCGAAACCAATGGCCTGCATGGCGGACTGATGAAACGACAAGGGCCGTCGCCTGAAAATGGCAGTCCTGTCAACGGATTCGTGAACTCTGTCCAGGTCGAAAACTTCGATGAAACGAGCAAAATCATCCTGGAAAACGGCGGAACCGTTGCATTGCCGAAATTTGCCATTCCGGGACGATGCTGGCAAGGGTATTTCAAAGACCGGGACCACACTATATTCGGTATTTTTGAAGTCAGTGAACATGCAGTTTGATCCGGAAAATCCCATCGTACAATTGTGTGCCCGGGGAATGGAACTCGAGGGAGAGAATCCGCGGGAAGCACGGAAATTGTTTCAACAGGCCTGGAATGAAGCCTCAACCGATTGGGAAAAATTCACTTCGGCACATTATATTGCCCGTCACCAGGAAAGCGTCACTGACAAATTGAAATGGGACCAGGTTGCCCTCGACATTGCTTTAAGACTGGAAGATGATTCTGTACAAAGCGTGTTACCTTCCCTTTTCCTCAATGTCGGCAAATGCTACGAAGACCTTGGAAATGCTGAAAAAGCGAGAGAGAATTACAATCGCGGGCTTTCGTTTACCACTTCCCTACCCGATGACGGTTACGGAAAATTGATTCACAACGGGTTGCTGAACGGATTGGAACGCGTGAGCTAATCACTTAAACGGATTTCTTTGCGTCCATTCAGATGTTTTGATGTAATAAAACGCGGGCTTGATCAGCTTGTTGGTTACCACTTCCGAATGGCGCATGTAGCAATACATATCCACCGGAACGGCTCCGAGGTTACTTTTCATTTCCATCGCCGTTCGTCCGAAGATCACGTTTTTCTTTTTCAGCTCAATTCCCAGCTTCACCGTATCTGCCAGTAATTGCTGGTACACGTTGTATTCCGTATTGTAATCATAATCGACCCCAACGGCGTGCGCTTCGCAATTTTCGCCCCAGATCAGGTTGGTCCGAAACCCGACCATTTTGCCATCCAGGAAATAACCTGCCAGGATAAAATGGTCCTTCATATTGCGTTTCAGTTCCACAAAATAACGGGTATCGTAATGATTCAGCTTCATTTTGGCCTTGTTGGCCACATTAAAATACAAACGCTGAATTTCATCGAAACTGGCTTCAATTTCCTCTGTAGACAGGCTTCTGCGTTCCAGCGCACTCCCCTGCTTGTACATATTCCGCATGCGGGTTCGGTACTTCGACTTCAATGCATTTTCGTAATCCTCAAACGTGTTCCATTCCGGGCGGATCGCCAGGAACATATTCGGATCGAGCTTGAATTTTCGGTAATTGAAAATCTTCAGGTACTGCGATGGAATCGATTGGTCCTCGTAAAAATCCTTGATCAGCTGCAAATGCACCGGGCCTCTCAATTTTTCAGCGTTGCGAATTTGGTACATTACATCGGCAAGTGCGTGGTAAGCTTCATCTGAGGAAATCTCCGGCGAATACACAAAACCGTGATCGCCGCTAATGTGTGTATGCCCGCAAATCAGCATTTTCAGCTTTGTTTTTTCCTTCAGGGTTCCTTTCAGTTTACCCAGTTTAGAATCGGTTTCTTCCCTGCTTCCGTAATCCTTGCCCGAAGCAATCACAATCGTAAACACAGCTGCGGCCACCGCTTTCTTTCCATCGTAGATCAACGCATATTTGAACCGTTCATCCTCATTCGACGAATCTTCCATCGCAGTCAGGTAAGGAAAACGCATCAGGCCTTTACTTTCGGGAACAATCGAATTCCATTGGTTTTCATCCACGTAATGGATGGAGTCGAACAGCGCTAACCCGAATCGGCCGGGCGTTCTCCGGATTTCAAACTGGTCTTTTTCGTCTTTTAATTTAGAGAGGAAGTCAGAAAGCTTTTTCATGCAACAGGTTAATAGTGCTGACTAAAATAGCATTTTAATCTCCACAGCCAAAATCGCCGCTCCCGGTGCAAGCCCTGTTTCAATCAACAACCCGTATTAAATAAAACTTGAATAAAGTATAGCTAAAGTATAGATAAAGCATAAATAAAGTATAGATATAGTATGAACTGTTTAAAGTTCAACTACAAACCGAACAAAGTAGCCATTGCCCGATTTTCCTTATTTTTAATGCCGTCTTCCATTTCCGTTGGCATTTGGACCTGCAAAAATGGATGGCAAAGTGTTTCATCGGAAATAGACCAATCACAATGACAATGGCAACATCAACATTCACTGTTATTTATGCATTCACCATCCACGAAGGAAAAGCCGAAACGTTTATTCATGCATGGTCGGAAATAACCAAACTCATTTACCAATACGAGGGCAGCTACGGATCGCGGCTTCACAAAGCTTCCGACACCTTGTTCATCGGCTACGCACAATGGCCAAATCGCCGGCGTTGGGAAGAATCGGGCAATAACTTACCTGAAAGCGCCGGTGAACTGCGGGCAACCATGCGGGCCTGTTGTGCGGAAATCAAAACGGAACATGAGCTGGAAGTGGTGAGCGATTTGCTGAAAGATTCCTTGTTTTCCGAATAAACTATCCTGCACCGGGTAGAAAATAGATTTGTAAAACCGCAGCCGGAATATTTTTCTTCGGCAGTATGCCTGAAATGCGGCTCTTCGTTAACTGCGGAAGCATTATCTTTAACCTCCAATAACACAAAATGAACACGCACACTGATCTTTCCGAATTAATGGTCCGGCTTCCGGCGGGAGAAATTGTTCTGAGAGATGACCGTACCAAACAGCAATGGAAGGTAGAACTGAACTCTTTCCTGCTGGCCAAATTTCCCGTAACACAAGCATTTTATTTTGAAATCACCAATCAGGTCCCGGGCACGTTTACCGGGGAAAACCTTCCCGTTGAGACCGTGAGCTGGAAAGATGCCGTGACGTTTTGTAATGAGCTTTCGGCAAGGGAAGGTTTGGAAAGGTGTTATGCATTCAACAGGGAGGAAATCAGCTTTGATCCGAAAGCCAACGGTTACCGGCTTCCAACCGAAGCCGAGTGGGAATATGCCTGCAAGGCAGGAACAACCGGCGTTCGCTACGGCGAGCTGAATGACATTGCCTGGTACAAAGACAATTCTGACAAAACGACGCACCCCGTTGGGACAAAAGCGCCCAATGCCTGGGGATTGTACGATATGCTGGGCAATGTGTGGGAATGGTGTTCGGATATCTACGACGAAACCGTTTATGGTTCGTACCGCATTTTTCGCGGTGGCGGCTGGTTTGACGAAGAACGTGGCTGTATGGCTACGAATCGCCGGCGCAGTCATCCCGTTTCTTTTAAAATTGATGATCTTGGGTTTCGGATAGCCCGCACAATTCATTGAAAATCATGAACCTGGAAACATTACTGAAAGACAAATTAACCAAGACCAAGGAAAAGGTCGAAATGATCAGCAAATCCTTGTTAGACAAAACCCTGAATGCAGATGAGCTGGTCGGTTTTGCCGGCGATCTGAAAGATCCGGACAAAGCAACGTGCATTGAAGCACTGGAATATGCCACGAAACAACAGCCTTCCGTCATCACCCGAAAAGCGTTCGATTTTGTCATAACTACGCTTACAGCCAAAGCACCGCGCGTGAAATGGGAAAGCGCCAAAGTGATCGGAAACGTCGCTTCGTTGTTCCCCGGCCAGTTGAATGATGCAATTGTAAAACTGCTGCAGAACTCAGAGCACGAAGGAACCGTTGTACGATGGAGCGCCGCTTATGCCCTGGGGGAAATTATTCTGCTCAAAACCCCGCACAACAATGAGCTGATCCCTGCTGCAGAGACAATTTGCCTGCGCGAAGAAAAAAACAGCATTCGCAAGATTTACCTCGCTGCGATCAAAAAAGCCCAAAAATAATTTACCATGACAGTCGAAGAAGTAATGGCCGAGCTGGCCGGCTATGGACGGGAAAATATCAAGAATATTTTGCTGAAACACGGTGTGAAAGAACCGTTTTTCGGAGTGAAAATCCAGGACCTGAAGATCATCGAAAAGCGGGTTAAAAAAGACCACGAACTGGCGCTTGGGTTGTTTAAAACCGGGAATGCCGATGCCATGTACCTGGCAGGATTGATCGCTGATGACAAGCAAATGACCAAAAAAGACCTGCAAGCCTGGGCGGAAATGGCCGTTTCCAACAACATCAACGAATACACACTTCCGTGGGTTTGCGCGGCTAGTAATTTCGGTTTCGAGCTGGGAATGGAATGGATCGATTCGGACAAGGAACACATTGTAAAAGCCGGTTGGAGTACGCTCGGAGGTTTAACCGCCCTGAAACCGGATCATGAACTGGACATCGACGCATACCGAAAGCTGATCAAACGCGTGGAGGAAACCATTTACACTGCCCGAAATCTCGAACGTTACAGTATGAACAGTTTCCTGATTGCAGTTGGTTCCTACGTTCCTGCGCTTACCGAACAAGCCAAAGCCGCCGGCGAAAAGATCGGTGTTGTAACCGTTGATATGAACGGCACTGCCTGTAAAGTTCCCAACGTTGTGGAATACATCGGCAAAGTGGAAAGCAAAGGCAAGCTCGGAAAGAAAAAGAAAACACTAAAGTGCTGATTTCCTGAATCAAAAACTTACCGTATTAAACCCGTTCCAGCACCATTGCCGAAGCGCCGCCGCCGCCGTTACATATAGCAGCTACGCCATACTTTCCGCCTTCCTGGTGCAACACCGAGATCAGGGTACACAAAATGCGCGCGCCGGATGCTCCAAGCGGATGTCCCATGGCAACAGCACCACCGTAAACATTTACTTTTTGAGGGTCCAGCTCAAGCAACTGCTGGTTCGCCAAAGCAACAGCTGCGTAAGCTTCATTGATCTCAAAATAGTCGACCTCGTCAAGCCCCAGGTTTGCCTGCTTCAGCGCTTTCGGAATTGCCAGCGAAGGCGCGGTTGTAAACCATTCCGGTGCCTGCGCAGCATCTGCATAACCGACGATTTTTGCCAATGGCTTCAACCCATATTTTTCCACCGCTTCTCCGGAAGCCAGCAAAAGAGCGGCAGCACCGTCATTCAGGTTGCTTGCGTTCGCAGCCGTGATCGTTCCGTCTTTCACAAAAACCGGTTTCAGGCCAGCTACCTTTTCGGGAATCACTTTCGCCACATCCTCGTCTTCTGCAAAAACGAGTGAACCGGTTTTGGTTGGTATGTTTATCGGTACTATTTCCCGGTTAAACTTCCCGGCGTTGGAAGCTTTTCCTGCTTTCGCATACGACTCCAATGCAAATGCATCCTGTTGTTCGCGTGTGAAATGGAATTTCGCGGCGCACAATTCAGCCGCATTCCCCATGTGCTCGTGGTTATAAGCGTCCGTCAAACCGTCTTTCAACAAACCATCGATTACTGTTTCATCGCCCAGTTTCAGTGTTTTACGCATCGGTAAATAATGAGGTGCGTTGCTCATGTTTTCCATTCCACCGGTGATCACCAACTCTTCCAGTCCAAGCTGAATTTGCTGTGCTCCCAGGGCTGTTGCTTTCATTCCTGATGCACAGACCTTGTTGACCGTCGTACAGTCGGTATGATCTCCGATTCCCGCAAAACGGGCCGCTTGTCGTGCCGGTGATTGTCCCAGGTTGGCCGAAAGCACATTTCCCATGTATACCGAATCAATGGCATTCGGATCAATCCCGGTAGATTGGATCACATCTTTGATAGCAAACGCCCCTGATTCGGTAGCACTGAATCCCGATAAACTACCCAAAAAGCCGCCGATAGCCGTGCGTTTGGCAGCCACGATATATACTTCTTTCATGACTTTATGATTGACTATTTTATGGTCGCTTCGGAAAAAGCCCGTACCTGTTCTTCCGTTAATCCCAACACAGGAGGCGTTTTCACTCCCAGCAGGTTAAGGTAAATATACATGGCACCGCGATGATGTACTTCATGGATGATCAGCGCCCGAAGGAATTGCCCGAGCTGAATTTCCCTTCCGTCCACCGCGCGAATGGTCTTTTTTAAGTCCTCATCGTTCAATGATCTTAGAATTTCCAGCGTTTCTTCGTGCAGGCGGTTGAAATACGCCATGATATTCTCAAAACCATCTGCCAGGTCTTTACCGCAACCGGTGTAATTGATTGGCTTTCCCGCAGCTGTTTGCGCAAAAACATGACGCTCAATCCCGGCAATGTGTCGAATCAAATCTGCCAGCGTAAACTTGCCCGGCAGGTACGACCAATCGAGTTTGTCGTGCGGAATGACCTCGATGAGTCGCTTTGTAATGTCGCGGTTGCGTTCCAAATAAGGGAGGAATGTTTCAATTGATGTTATTTCCATATTCGATTGATTTTATAATATACCACTTGGTATATTCTGGTTCAAAATTTTTTAAATGCTCAACTCCCTGATCATACGCTCGAGGAAATTCATCGATGCATTCAGATAGCTTGTGTTTCCCGAAACTTTGGCCTGCAAAACACTTCCCTGGATGAGTGCAGTGAGGACTGCCACAAATTCGGTAACGTTCGTATCGGGTTTGATTTCGCCGTTTTCCATTCCTGTTTTTATGCGGTACTCAACGGCATTCCGCCAGAATTGCAAAGCGAAAGCAGCTTTTGTCTTTAAAGCAGGGTGCGTATCATCGGCCTCAATCGCCGTATTTGCCACCGGACAACCGCCCTGCAGGAATGGCAATTCCCAAAACCGCCGGTACGTTTCCGGGTATACCAGCAATTTTCCGATGATGGAATTCCGCGTTTCCATTTGCTGTTTGACGTACGCTGTAACCAGTTGAAAATTGTGATCAAATGCTGCCAGTGCGATGTCATCTTTGTTCTCAAAATTGCCATAAATACTGCCTTTCGTAAGACCGGTAGCAATTGTCAGATCACTCATGGAAGTACCGGCATACCCTTTTTCGTTGAAAACGGCTGCGGCTTTTTCGATGATGTACTGTTTTGTTCGCTCGGCTTTTGAGAGCATGATGAGTTGGAATTTGGATCAAATATACAAAATATACCGATTGGTATATTTAAAACGGGGTTTTTCCAATAATGGAATTCGGGAATTCGGGTGTTCGTAATATCCCGAACACCCGAATTCCCGAACTCTATTTTTAAACCCCGCCGATTGCACTAACTTTACCAACACCACAACAGCTCAACCATGGAAGTAATCCCGCTCGGCTCGCCTTATGTAAACTGGTACCTCCTGCGCAGTTCCAATGGTGCTGTGATCATTGACACAGGATTCGCGGGGTATTTTCCGCAATTGGAACAAGCGCTGGAAAATCATCAAATCGGCCCGGAAGAACTGAAAGCGGTCTTGCTGACACACGTTCACAACGATCATATCGGTTGCGCTGAAGCCATCAGAAGCAGGTTTCAGATTCCGGTTTACCTGCACGAAGCGGATGCACCTGCTGCGCAAAAGATCAGTCATTCTCCGCCATGGTGGGCCATCAAAAACAGCTGGCGCTGGCCGGTAATCCGAATGATCGCTCATGCAATTTTTACGGGCAAAACTTTCGCTACAAAACCGCTTAAAGAAGTCATCACGTTTACCGACGACGACGAATTGCCGGTACCGGGGAAACCGCTCGTAATCCATACACCGGGCCATACGTTGGGCGAAAGCTGCTTTTATTTCCGGGAAGCAGGCCTGTTGTTCAGCGGCGATGCGCTTGTTACCAAAAACGTAATCAGCGGCGTTGAAGGCGGCCCGCAATTACTGCACGACAATATCAATGAATATCCACAGCTGGCGAAAGATTCGTTGACAAAACTCGGGATGATCGGAGGAATAACCCTATATCCCGGGCATGGTTTGCCGTGGGAAGGAAATTTGTCCGAAGTATTTTCCGGGAAAATATTCTAAAATTGTAGCTGTTTAAAATTGCGCCATTTAGAATTTTAGAACTGTAAAACAAGTCGCGAAAACAGTGGCTTTTAGAAGCTGAAACAAACGATTCATACACACTAACAATGGAAAAACACCACACGTACCAGACAACCGTTCAATGGACCGGCAACAAAGGGCAAGGAACAACCGGCTACCGCAACTATGAACGCGATTACACCATTTCCTTCGACGGAAAATCAACGATTCATGGTTCTTCTGATCCGGCTTTTCGCGGTGATCGTACCAAACACAACCCTGAAGACCTGCTCCTGGCATCCATTGCTTCGTGCCACATGCTTTGGTACCTGCACCTGTGCTCGGAAGCCGGGGTTGTTGTAGTGGATTATTCGGATCATGCAACCGGAACAATGATTGAAACAGCTGATGGCGGCGGCCGGTTTTCCTCCGTAACCCTCTGCCCTGTAGTAACCGTCACCGAATCTTCGATGGTCGACAAGGCAAACGAACTGCATCGCAAAGCCAATAAGCTGTGTTTTATTGCCAATTCGCTGAATTTCACCGTACATCATCAACCGACTTGCGTGGTAAAAGCGTAGCTTTGTTTCCAGTTCAAACAAAACAACACATTTATGATACCGCAGCACTTTTTACTGGTCTTTATTACCGCAATAATTGTGGGCAGCTGTGGTGGCGAAGAAATCAGGCACACCGGGGAAACGGTTATGAAGCCGGAAAAACCTCAGGCCGAAATTCACGAAACAGCTCCGGCTGCGACAACTAAAAAAAACAAAAAGGAAGCAGTTGTAATCGTCAAAAACCCGGCTGACTATTCCGAAGCATTTTTGGCCGGTTTGCATGAAAGTACCGGTTTTCGCAAATTCGATCTCCGCGATTCATTGTTCATCATCAATGACCAGGACACAGTGCTTTTCCCAACAAGTATAAAGATCGGCGATGCAATCAAATTCACAGGACGAAAAGACGAGCTGGCAATTGCGCTAACAGTAAAGCGGATCAATTATACAACGGTCAGCTACTCACTCGAAATGGTCGAATTCGGTAAAGCGAGTCACAATCAGAAAGGAACAGCAGATTTGGCATCCGGGTTCTTTTTGGGTTCGGAATCCGACGAGGAAAACGGTGAACTGTACATGGTGGATGAATTCATGGATCATGGCAAAGACGATTGTTTGCTGAAAATACGAATCGGCGAGGATCCCAGTGGAGGCAATACACTGGTGTGCAAGATTGTCAAAAACTGCAACGGAAAACTGAGAAACATTACCCTCAACAACTTTCCGGCGTTACAGGAGAAATAACTAAACAAACGATGAGGCTGCCGATTTTTGCCCGGACGGCGGTTTTGAAAACAGAAAGCCCATATACGTTTACAAGTGACCATCCCGAGCTGAAAAAATCGCTATTTTGTGTACGAAAACAGGCCCCCCTTTGAAATCAATCTGATGAAACGACTTACACTGGTTCTCTTACTCCTTCCTTTTGGGATCTGCGCTCAACAGCGTCAGTTGGACAGTTTGCTCGACCAGGTAAATACATACCTTTACGACACAACCCGGATTGATTCACTGATATTGACCTGCGAGAAAATCCGTGAGACCGATCGGAGAAAAGCCCGAAAATCAACTATTTATTATCACCTTACGTTTGCCTATTTTGAAGTTGGTGATTCGAAAAAGGCCCTCAAAAATGCGCGAAAAGCGATTCCGATGATCACGTTGGTTGGAGTTTCACGAACGTTAAATAAACGCAACATTCAAAGCAGGGCCGTTTGTTATCGTCGTTACCAATATTATCATCAGCAAGGCGAATACCGAAAAGCCTATAAAAACCTTTCCCTGATGTTCCGAAAATACGTGATGGAATTCTGTGGTGTGGGAAGAGAAGCCCGGGAAAAACTCCTGAGACAACAAATGATCGAATGCCTGGAAAAATCAGGCAAAGAAAAAAAAGCAAAGCGTCTTCAGCAAAAGTGGGACAACCGCGCTGAAAAAGCCCTTAACGAATAACAAGTCCGTGAGTTGGGATCAGTCATTTCGCCTCGTCACCTCACGATCGCGTTCATCCCGCAGAATCAGTCGAAGGGAACTGTCTCCCGTAATGTAGCTCCAGGCCCAGTTGTAAAACACCACCAGTTTATTCCTCACGCTCAGGATAAGCATCAGGTGCAGCGCCATCCAGATCATCCAGGCAAAATAACCCTGGAAACGGAAACGTCGTAACTCAACCACAGCCTTGTGTTTCCCGATAGTCGCCATCGAGCCTTTGTCTTTGTATTCAAACGGTACCTGCTGTTTATTTGCCCATTTCCGTTTCAGGTTGCGCGCCAGCGTTTTCCCCTGGTTGATGGCAACATTGGCCAATTGCGGATGTCCGTTCGGGTATTTCGGCGTTTCCATGTACGAAATATCACCGATCGCATAAATGTTCGGATGACCTTCGATCTGCGAAAAACGGTTCACCCGGTAACGTGAGCGCAGGATCACTTTTTCATCGATTCCGGGAATGATGTTCCCGGTGACACCGGCGGCCCAGATCACGGTTTGCGTCGGAATGACCTCACCGGTCACCAGCTTCAGGTCATGCCCGTCATAATCTTCCACCATCGTTGAAGTGCGGACATCAACCCCCATGCGTTCCAGGTAAATCCGCGACCATTTCCGGGAGGCGTCGCCCATGGAGTTGAGCGTATTCGGACTTCCTTCCAGCAAAATGATTTTCAGTTTCGAGAAATCAAACTGCGGGTAATCCCGTGGCAGCACGTTTCGCTGCATTTCGGCAAAAGCACCTGACAACTCTACCCCCGTCGGACCCGCACCTACGATCACCAGGTTCATCAGCTCTTCCTTCTCTTCGTCGTCTACAAAGATGATTTTCTCGAACTTGGAAAGGATCGTATTACGGATGTGAATCGTTTGCTGCGTCGATTTCATGGCCATCGTATGCTGTTCCACGTTTTTGTTCCCAAAAAAGTTGGTCCGGCAACCGGTCGCGATGATCAGCTCATCATAGGGAATGGTTCCCATCGAGGTATCAATTTCGTTCAGTTCCGGCTTTATGGCTGTTACCGTTGCATAACGAAAACCAATGTTCTTCGACCTTCTGAACAAAGCTCTAAAGGGAAAGGAAATGCTGGAGGGTTCTAACCGCGCGCTGGCTACCTGGTAAAACAGCGGTTGAAACATGTGGTGATTCTGCTTGTCTACCAACAAAACATCACAATTCGTTTTTGCCAGTTTACGGGCGACATTTAATCCCGCAAATCCGCCACCTATGATGACTATTTTCTTGCGTTCCATGCCTTAAAGTTAGGTACCAGGTACGAGGAAAGGGTTACATTCTGAAAGGAAAATGAGCGATTTTAACGATTATTCGCATTTGCAAAAAACACTCGTTTTTTCACCACAAAGACACAAAGAAAAATAGACAAGTTTGACCTGTTAAAAGGAACACAAGGGGTCACTTACTTAGATGGCAGAATCCCTTTGTGGACTTAACACGCCCATCCTTCAAAAAAATCTTTGTGTCTTTGTGGTGAAATTAGCGAAAAATCAATTCCTTAATCTTAAGCGATTTAACTCCCGTAAACGTATTCCCCTCAAAAAACTGGATGCGAACCGAATCAAACTCGGCATACGTGATTCCCGGGTAAATATCAATCTCTATTGGCGACAGCTTTTCTACCTCCGGAATGAATTGCCCGATAAAAAACTGCCCTTTGCGGAACATTACTCCATCTTTGAAGTATTCAGCTTCAATCGTGGGATTGGTTTCTCCCGAATACAAAAACACTTCTCCGGTAACACGTGCTCCGAAATGATTCGATTTATAAGCCGTATCACTGTAAATCATCAGTTGCGGATTGTCATTGTAATCAAAACCAAGCAATTTAAAGTAGCGGTCTTGCGGCATCGGTTCGTTGTGAATCAAAAATGTCTGCGGCTTTAATGTGATGAATCCATCAGCAGGCAGTTTTTCGTAAGGCAGATGCAAACACCAGCCATAACGCATATCTTCTTTCATGAACACCCGCGCAAACTGCTCATACGTCATATTGTCATAATGCAGGATGTTGTTTTTCATTTGGTACTCATACACCTGGTACATCCATGTGGTCAGGAGAACAAATGCTACCGTAAGCGCCCGTGCGTAGACTTTGGAATGATACAGCAAAAATGCCAGCGGTATCGCAAACAGCGAAAATATGTCGATGTACGGGCGCATGCCGAGGCCACCACCATACCACCAACACCACCAGGAAGCCGTCACGTAAGTGAAAAGAGCAAAAAAGACCATGCTCCCCCAAAACAGGTTGCGTTGATGACGATACAACACATACCATCCGGGAAGCAATAACAGCAGCACCGGAGCAAAGATAAACAGGCCTTTCCGCCAGCTGAACAATACGTCCCAGATCTTCGGATTACCCCAAAACTCAAAGGTTTCTGTAGTGTAGGTATTCAAGGCATATTCCCCGGTTTGATCATGTGTATTCCAGAGTTGAAAGCCCAGGAAAAGCATAAAGACTGCAACTCCCGAAACTAAATGGATCCAATGCTTTGTAAACAGCAGTTTTAACCGCTCGAAAAACACCTTCGTACCCGTAAATAAAAAGGGTACGAATACCAATGGTAGAATATTGGTTGGACGGATCATCACTGCCCAGCCTAAAAACAAACAGAACAAAATGAAGTTCTTCGCCGTGTGCTCGTCAGCCCATTTCTTGGCATAAAGCAACATCCAGGCGACAATGGCAAAAGAAAATACGTGCGAGAATGGCGTGAGTACGTAAGTGAAATAGCTCAGATCGGTCCCGAAAGCCAACATACACAGCACAACGGCAATCACACTTCGCTCAATGTGAAAACGCCTCAGCAAAAAGTAAATTCCCAGGCAGCCGAACAACAGGTAAAACACCGTTGCAAAATTGGCCATAAACTGGTAAGGCTTGCTGTAACCATCATCAAGATAATCGGTGTTTTTGGCGTAAAGATGCGCTACCGTAAAAAACGGGATCATTGAAAACGCCGTGCCTGTGTAATACTTGTTGGTCGCCTTTCCTTTTTGGTCAAAATAAATATTGTCGCCAAAACGGGTGTTCTTGTAATGAACGGTATCTGCCTTGATGTCGGTCAGAAACTCAAAATTGGAAGTCTTGTAAATAAACCACTGAGGCAGGTAGGCATAATAGCCTGAGCCGTCGGAAAGTATAGGTTCACCTTTCTTGGCTTCAACGTTGGTCCACCCGAAATAACGGTCTGACTTGGTGCCGAAGGTAACAGCCAGCACGATCATAAAAACAACGAAAAACCATTTTGTATTGATTTGTTTTCGGATGATTTCGATTAGGCGCATTTACAAAGTAGCTTTTTGTCGTAAATAAAAATCCAGTATCACCATGGCCGCCATCGCTTCTACAATGGGAACTGCTCTCGGTACCACGCACGGATCATGTCTTCCGGTGCCGGTCAAAGTTGTTTCTTCGAGATTCGTATCAATGGTTTGTTGTTCGGTCATAATCGTGGCAACCGGTTTAAAGGCAACACGGAAATCAATCGGCATTCCGTTTGAAATACCACCCTGTATTCCGCCGGAATGATTGGTTGAAGTGACGCCGCCGGCTCTAAACGCATCGTTGTGCTGCGAACCGCGCATTTCCACACCGTCAAACCCGGAACCGATCGTAAAACCTTTTACAGCGTTGATCGACAGCATTGCTTTTCCCAGTTCGGCATGCAGTTTATCAAAAACCGGTTCGCCCAAACCTGCAGGCACTCCTGTTGCAATGCAGCGTACACATCCGCCGATCGTATCACCGTCTTTGCGCACTTCACGAATCAGGTTCTCCATCTGTTCGGCAGTTTCCATGTCAGGAACACGTACTGCATTGCTTTCGCGGACCTGCGCCAATTCCGGCGACCAAGTTCCTTTCCAGCGAATCGGGCCAACCTGGTCTACAAATGCATCGATGCGGACACCGATGGTTGACAACAGCTGTTTGGCAATTGCACCGGCAACAACACGCGCAATGGTTTCACGAGCACTGGAACGTCCACCACCCCGCGGATCACGGATCCCGTATTTTTGCTGATAGGTAAAATCGGCATGCGATGGACGAAAAGCCTTCTTCAGCTCGTCGTAGTCCTGCGATTTTTGATTGGTATTGCGTACCAGGAAACCAATCGGTGTTCCGGTGGTTTTTCCTTCAAAAATGCCGGAGAAAAATTCGACTTCATCGGCTTCCTTGCGTTGGGTCACAATGGCAGATTGCCCCGGCTTGCGTCGGTCAAGTTCTTGCTGAATGGCTTCAAGATCAAGATCAAATCCGGCAGGAACACCGTCAATTACGCCGCCTATTCCCGCTCCGTGCGATTCACCGAACGAAGACAAACGAAATATGTGGCCGTAAACTGAACCCATTTAATCGGTTTTAAGCTGGTTTTCCCATTTCGATACAACAGCAGTTGCCACACTGTTCCCGATTACGTTCGTAGCACTGCGCCCCATATCTAACAGCGGATCTATGCCCAATAACAAAGCCAGGCCTGCTTCCGGGATATTGAACGACGCCAGCGTTCCGGCAATCACCACCAGCGATGCGCGTGGTACCCCGGCGATTCCTTTACTTGTCAGCATCAGCACCAGCAACATCGTCATCTGCGTGCCGAAGCTCAGGTCGATGCCGTAACTCTGCGCAATGAACAGCGAAGCAAAGGTCATATACATCATGCTCCCATCGAGGTTAAATGAATAGCCCAACGGCAGCACGAAGCTGACAATCTTCTTGTCACAGCCGAAATCTTCGAGTTCCTGCATCGTTCGCGGAAAGGCTGCTTCGGAGCTCGACGTACTGAAAGCAATCAATACCGGGTCTTTAATGCGCTTGAATAAATTGAAAATACGTTTTTTGATCGCCAGGAAACCTGCCAGGAACAAAATTCCCCACAGCAGCAGCAAACCGCCGTAAAACTCGACGATGAAAATCACATAAGTATTCAGGACTTCGATTCCCTGTTTGGCGATGATCGCTGCCATAGCGCCGAATACGGCAAACGGAGCGAAATTCATCACGTAACCGGTGATTTTCAAAATGATGTCTGCCAGCATTTCAAGAGCATTCACCAATGGCTCCACTTTCTTTCCAATAGCGGCACAAGCTACTCCAAAGAATAACGAGAATACTACGATTTGCAGGATCTCGTTGTGCGCCATTGCTTCGATCGGGCTTTTCGGGAACACATGATTCAAAAATTCCTTGAACGAAAGTGCTACTTTTTCCACACCGGTCGAGGTTCCTGCATCGGGAAGCGGCAAATCCATCATCAACCCCGGCTTGAACAGGTTCACCAATACCATACCGAGCAACAAACTGATAAACGATGCACTGATAAACCACAACAAAGTCTTTCCTCCTATCCGACCGACGGCTTTGATATCGCCCAACCGCGCCACACCGACAACAAGGGTCGAGAACACGAGCAGGGCTACGATCATTTTGATCAATCGCAGGAAGATATTTTCGCTCAGTGCTGTGAAATACTGCAATTTGGTATCCCGCGATTCGTTGAGCTTCACTTTTTTCTCAGCAAGCTTCGTGTTTTCAGCAACCAGTGAACTCGTATCGGTTGCCTGCTCTCCGGCATGAATCGTTATCGTGTCAGTACCCGCTTTCCGGGCTTTTCCGATCAGAACAGTGTTCAACTGAACTTTGTCATCGATCTTATGCAGCTCCTTGTTTTCGTAGTTAACGTAGTTTTTATTCAACAAAACGCCAACTCCTATTCCAAGGAACAAGCCGATGAAAATATAGAGCGTCAACCTGCTCTTTTTGCCTCCTGTCTGAACGTGCGCCATAGTAGTCTAGTTACGAATCATATCTTCGGTAATCTTCAAAATCTCGCGTACTTCCTCCAAAGTCGGAGCTTCTGCATAGGTTCTGAGCACCGGTTCTGTTCCGGAAGCACGGATCATCAGCCAGCGGTTGTCATCGAAAATGAACTTCCAGCCGTCAATTGTCCCCACCTCACGTACAGCATATTTCCCGAACGAAGTGTATTTATTGTTCATACAATTGGCCACCACCTCGTTTTTCAAAGCATCGGTCAAATGTAAGTCGTTGCGCTCAAACTTAAACGCCCCGATAATTGCATACACTTCTTCGATCAGCTCATCCAGCGTACGGCCCGATTTCGCCATGAATTCCCAGATGATCAATCCCATCCAGATACCATCGCGTTCAGGAATGTGTCCTTTCACCGCAATTCCGCCTGATTCCTCTCCGCCGATCAGCACGTCTTCTTCCACCATGATCCCTGCAATGTACTTAAAACCAATTTTCACGACTTCGGAATCCAGGCCGTAATGCTTAGCCATCTGGCCTACGCGAGGCGTTGTACTGAACGCAGTAACTACCTTGCCTGTTTGGTTTTTATACTTCACCAGGTAATGCATCAGCAGCAAAATAATGTGGTGCGAATCGATGAACTCGCCTTTTCCGTTGTACAAACCGATACGATCGGCATCACCATCGGTAGCAAGAGCGCAATGAATATTTCCCTTTTGCTTGATGTAATTTTCAAGCGGCTGTAAGTTCTTTTGAATCGGTTCGGGAGCTTGCCCGTAAAACGACGGATTGTGTTCGCAATGCAGCAACTGAACATTCGGCAAAATACGACGGATCACATTCTGGCCCGCCCCGTACATCGCATCGTAAACAAGGTTCAGGTCAGATTTGCGAATCGCTTCCAGGTCGAAATGCTGTTCAATATGTTTCACATAACGTGTTTCAAAATCCACGATTTCCAATTGTCCGCTTGCCATATAAGGGTCCAGTTCCACCGCTGCGTAATCAAACGGAACAGCTTCCGGGATAATATCTTCGATTTCCTGCACTTTGTCAGGAGTCAATGGCCCACCGTAATGCGCCTTTAACTTAAACCCGTTGTACGACGGTGGATTGTGGCTTGCCGTAAGGATAATTCCCAAACCGCATGAAAGCTGGTTGGCGGCAAGTGAGATCATTGGTGTGGAAACAAAACCGCGCGATAATTTCACTTCAATTCCTTCGTGCAGCAACACTTTTGTTACAGTATCGGCAAACAGCTCGCCGGCAAACCTGCAGTCATGTCCAACGGCGATGCGCTGGTCCAATCCCGATTCTTTAAGCCATTTTGCCGTTGCATACGCTACACGCGCTACATTTTCCACCGTAAACTCCTCCGCAATGATAGCTCTCCAGCCATCCGTGCCAAATTTGATTTTTGTTGCCAATACTCGTTTTTTTAAGAGTGTCAAAGATATAAAAACAGGCGTTTATTCTGCCGTTTCAGATTTTTTATCGGGTGTTTTTTTGGTGGTGATCAAATACGAGGAATATCCATCATTGCTGCCGATCTTAAGCTCCGAATCAGCTTGTTGACACAAGAGGTCGATCAGTGACAGCGCAAACGCATTTTCAGGTGAATCCCAAACGGCATTCTTCACCAAACCGACTACCGACAGGCGGTAGGAATGTTCGTCTTCGGTCAGTGACAAACGAAACATGCCTCCATCTTTTTCGAGCCGCTGGAATGAATTTCCAATGATCTCGTTCAGGATCAACCCAATGGAGATGGCTGAATCAGGTGATAAATGCGCTTCTTCCACACGAATATCGAACGCCATTTCAATCGGCAGGAATTCAATATTGTGGGCCTGCACCAACGAAAGGAAAAGATGCCGGAAAAAGTAATCGACCTGCAATGTCGACAGGTTGGTATCACTGTAGATCATTTCCTGGATGCGCGCCATGGTATTGATGCGCATGATGCCCGACCGCATTTCCTTTTTGGCGTCCCTGTCGGTTAGACTGTCCATCTGCAAATTCAGTAAGCTGGACACAATCTGCAGGTTGTTTTTCACGCGGTGATGCACTTCCTGCAAGAGCGTTTCTTTTTGTTCAAGAGTCGCCCGCAAACGGTCTTCGGCAAACTTTTTCTCGAAAAAGACAGGCACATCAAACTGCTCGGTTGCTTTGTCCTGGCTGGCAGCAAGGTATTCCTCTATTTTTTCGGGAGGCGCCATGACAAACAGGCAGCGTTCGGCTCCGGCGGCTTCGCATTCCAATTCAACAGTCGTTAACGGAAATCCGAAGCTTTCCTCGCACCAACCCGAAGAATAACCGCAGCTCATGGTACAAACCGGGATGTCGGATTTCCGCCCGACTTGTTTCCAGGACTGAGCCTCGAAGGAATTGTGATGGTAAAACTTCAGAAAATAATTTTCATCCGGCGAAGGATTGCTTTCAGGCAGGATCTCGACATTTGCCCAGCCGGTATACGCAAAATGAACGGGACCGGCCGCCAGTTTTTCAACCGGGTCAACCAGGTTCATGCGCTGGTGGAACGACAAGGCATCTTTCTTTCCGAGAACATGGGCGATATCAAACAGGAAGTTATTTCCAATCCGGATCGCCTCATCTTCCGGACGATTGCTGTACAACTCTTTGATGATATCGAGAAACTCATACGACAGCGACGAACTCTTGAACAAGACATAGCGTTCATTGTTGATGATGATCTCGCCCTGTTCGGGTTCAATGGAAATGGATTCAAAATAAGTGCTTACGTTTTGTTCCGCCGTTTCGAAAATGGCATCAAATGCCTCCGGAACGTGCACTGTCTTGCGTACCTTTCCAATATTTAATCTTTCCCGTAAACGTTCGTTTTCCAGCTGTAGACGGTGGATTTCTTCCTGAAGCAGCTGAATCTGTTTCGCGTCCTGATTTTCCAAATAGCAGTATTTAATGACTAACTCCCGCAACCATTTCGGTTTGAAGCAAGTAAGGTAGCTTATTTTTTTAACAAATGTGCTTTTGTGAACATTTAATAGTGATACAAATTAAAAATCCCGTTATCTACCGCGGCAGACAACGGGATCTGTATCTTGTCTGAATTACGCCCTGTATTCGTGGATCGTTTTTTCGATAATAGCGATGCATTCCATCAACTGCTCTTCGGTCATCACCAAAGGCGGCGCAAAGCGAATGATATTGCCGTGCGTCGGTTTTGCCAGCAAGCCGTTATCCTTCATTTGTACACAAAGATTCCAGGCAGTTTTACTTTCAGGTGTATCGTTGATGATAATGGCATTCAATAATCCTTTTCCACGCACACTTTTAACAAGTTCGGTACCGGCAATGATGCGGTTCATTTCTGTGCGGAAGATCACACCCAGGCGCTCGGCATTTTCAGCCAGTTCCTCATCACGCACTACTTCCAGGGCCGCAACAGCCACTTTTGCAGCAAGAGGGTTTCCGCCAAATGTAGAACCATGCTGTCCGGGCTTGATCACCATCATAATATCATCGTTTGCCAACACGGCTGAAACCGGGTAAACACCACCTGAAACAGCTTTACCAAGGATCAGGATATCCGGCTTCACGTTTTCGTGGTCTACGGCCAGCAATTTTCCGGTACGGGCAATTCCGGTCTGGACTTCATCGGCAATGAACAAGACATTTGCCGCTTCGCACAGAGTTTTGGAAGCCGACAAATAACCGTCTTCCGGCACAAAAACACCTGCCTCGCCCTGGATTGGCTCTACAAGAAACCCGACAACGTTCGGTTGTTTCAATGCTGTTTCCAATGCATGGATATCATTGTAAGGAATGCGAATGAATCCCGGTGTAAACGGCCCGAAGTTTTTGTTTGCATCCGGATCGTTTGAAAATGAAATGATCGTAGTCGTTCGCCCGTGAAAATTCCCTTCACACACAACGATCTGCGCCTGGTTTTCATCGATTCCGCGCTTTTCATACCCCCATTTACGCGCCAGTTTGATGGCGGTTTCAACGGCTTCTGCTCCCGTATTCATCGGAAGTACTTTATCGAAACCGAAGTAGCTGGTAATGAACTGCTCATAAACCCCAAGCGAATCATTGTAGAAAGCCCGCGAAGTTAAGGTAAGCGTTTGCGCCTGGTCAATCAATGCATTGACGATTTTGGGGTGACAGTGACCCTGATTAACGGCAGAGTAAGCCGAGAGAAAGTCGAAGTATTTTTTTCCTTCCACATCCCAAACATGAACGCCTTTTCCGCGAGCCAGTACTACCGGTAGCGGGTGATAGTTGTGCGCACCAAAACGATCTTCCAATTGTATCAATTCCTGCGACGACAATTTTTCCATTGTTTCCATAATTAAAAACGTTTTTTGAATCTTTTTGCTCGTCGCGGAGAGCAACCATCCTTTCCTCGTTCACGGTTGTCGGAGAGAAATCATCCGGTAGATGGAGCAAAGATAAAGAAAGAAATTTAAACCTGAAAGAACTTCTATCAGCCTATTTTCGTTTCTATTCCGTAACTTTGCCAAACAAATTAAGGCTTGTGGCAACTGTAAAATTTTCCCGTCCAAACAGCGATTTTTTCGCGACTCTTCGTAAGTCTGTCGAGCAGTATTTCACTGAAAACAAATTGGATTCGTCGGGTAATCCGCACCTGTATTGGAAAGCAACGATTATTATCACCACGTACATTGCCTGCTACCTGACCATCATGCTGCTGCCCATCCCGATGTGGCTGGGAGCCGTTCTGGCGTTATTCCTCGGCTTCATCCAGGCGCTGGTAGGTTTTAATATCATGCACGACGCCTGCCACGAAGCTTTCAGTAAAGACAAACGCGTCAATTATTTTTTCGGGCTTTCGATGAACGCCCTCGGAAGTGATGCTTTCATGTGGCGCCAGAAACACAACGTGGTACACCATACCTATACAAATATTGATGGTGTGGACGATGACATTGCCAAATCACCGCTTTTACGCATGAGCGAATCACAACCGCGGTTTAAAGCACATCGTTTTCAGCACATTTACCTGACTTTCCTGTATGCCATCAGTACCATTTTCTGGGTGGTGGTGAAAGATTTCCAGCATTATTTCATGGGACACGGTTATGCGGTTGAAGTCGGGAAAATGAAATTTATGGACCACCTGATGTTCTGGACTACAAAGATCATTTACATGGGGCTTTACATTGTGCTTCCGATCATGGTCTGGGGCGTCTGGCCGGCCATTGTAGGATTTATCCTGATGCACGCCATGCTGGGATCGGTCATGTCGTTTGTGTTCCAGTTGGCCCACGTGGTAGAAAATGTGGAATTTGAGCACCATCATGGAGAATCTACAGAGATCAATTCGGAATGGGCGGTACACCAGATCGCCACAACGAGCGATTTTGCTCCGCGAAACAAAGTAGTCAGCTGGTTTTTGGGTGGATTGAATTTCCAGGTTGAACACCACCTGTTCCCGCGCATTTCGCATGTGCATTATCCCGCTATTCAGCAAATCGTTGCAAAAATCTGCGCCGATTATGGTGTTGAATACCGCTATTACCCAACCATGAATGCAGCTTTGGCGTCACATTTCCGCCACATGAAACACCTGGGACAAGCGGATCACCCTGCACCGGCGATTTCCTGAAATACTACGGCTTTGTGAGTTCTTCAATGATGCTGTGATCGTAATCCTTGAGTGTTTCTTCGTTGATGATCCAGGGAATTTTGAAGTATTGTTTTCGGAACCATAACTCAAAAGCCGGGTCTAAAAACTCGTAAAGACCGTCTTCTCTTTTATTGATCATGTCGTTCCCGGCAAGAATTTCCTTGTTTTTGGAAACGTTGCGCGGAGTTCCCAGGTTGTAGCGCTGCATCACGCGGGTTGAAGTGAGTTGCTTTTCCTGCATCGTGACCGCTTTCAATAAATTAACCTGCGTAGTGCTAAGCCCTTCGATCTCGCGTTGATACAGCGGCTGGTTGGCATAAATAAGTTCATCAAGCGCATTGGCAAACTGGTCGAAACGCGCTACTTTGTCGGTTGTATTCCAGACATAGTGCGACAATTGCTGCACGTACCAGGAATGATTGCGCATCACCATAGGAATCACACGTGCAATAACGGGCTCTATTCGCTTTCCGGTTTCCCGGAAGCTTTGCTGTATAAACGAAACCCATTTTTCTTCTTTGATTTTCGGAAGCAGGAACAAATCGCCGAACCGGTAAAACGGCTTGGATTTATTGTTGAAAATGTCCGAAAGCATGTGCCGCTTGCTGCCGTACAGGCAATAGGTAACCGCCTTTTGGCGCTGCCAGATAGCACGCATCTTCTTTTCAAACCGTTCGAATTCAGGAAAGGAAGTCAGATTTTGAAATTCATCGAGGCAAATGATCAGGTGAATACCTTTGGCTTTGGCAATGCGCTCGGGTAAATCCAATAGTTCATCGGTGTGCTGCACGATTTTTTCCCAATCGTATTTGATCGTAAGGTCAATGTTGGGTTTCACGCCTATCTGCACCGATGTCACCAGGTGTTGTAAGAATTGTTTGACGTCGTCCATCCAGTCTTCCCACCGGGTAGATGTGGCCTTGATAATTTCACGGGTGAATACTTCAAAAAACTCTGTTTCGTTGCTGATGGTAAACAAATCAATCACGACCGTTTTATGCAGCTTTTCGGTTTTTTGAATGTCTAAAACCACCTTTTCAACCAGCGAAGATTTGCCCCAACGGCGTGGAGAAATAATGATGGTATTGGTGCCACCCAACAGGTTTCTGCTCAGCTTTAAAGCTTCTTCTTCCCTGTTGGTAAATGACTTGGTGCTAACCGTATTACCGAATATAAATGGCGAAAAAACTTCCTGCCCCATAACCCTCACATTTCCACAAATGTATGGATTCTTTTCCGTTATACCAAACAGTATTATACCAAACAGTATTATACCAAAAGGTATAAACTAGAAAAGTGTCGGTTGTACGTCTTCGTCGTCGTCAGTTGGTTTTGATAAATCCCACTCAATTGTAGGCGCTTCACCATCAACCGCATCCCCCTCTTCCGAATCGGTATCCAACTCTAAATCAATCGCTTCGTCTTCCGGCCAAGGAACATCACCTTCAATCGGATGCATCAGCACCACTTCTTTGATCTTCAATTTGGTGAGCTGATTTCCCTGTGCTTTCATACCTTTTACTTCGATGAAATCTGCAATTTCAACTTCGTTATCCGGCAGGTTTTTGGTCTCTTTCAGCAACTTATTATACACGATTTTGATCTTCGGGCGGAAAGCCGTGGAAACAATATCCAGGTAAGAACCTTCCGCTTCGGAAATGTAGCTCACGCGTTTATCGGAGGTGACTTCACAGCAGAAACGCTTCACAAAATGGAGTTCACGATCGGCATCATAATACACTGCCGAAATAGGCCTGTCCGGAACCCATTTTTCAATGTGGACCATATCTTCGTCAAAGTGATTCGACAAGTCAAAGGTCGACAAGCGGTATTCACCGTTTTTGTAAAGCGTCAGCAAGCGATCTTCGCCTTTGAACGATCCGAGGAATTTACCACGCCCATCGTCGTTCAAACGGCCGACAACCGTATCGAACCAGATCTTGCGTGCAGCCAATGTAGAGCCGCCCACTTCTTTCTGGGTGATTTTTTGCACGATTTCTTTCGTAACGCGGTTTCCTGCTGACTGACGTCCTTTAATGAGCAAATCGCCCAGGTCGATGTCAAAACGCAAACGTTTCAGGTGCGGACGCGGACGCAGGTGAACAGTCACCACTTCCCGCTCACCATTCGGATGCACGGAGAAATACAACAGCTTGGAGCCTTTCACCCCACGCGTCAGGTCATATTCCGTGTCACGGGTTACCGAATTCACGAAGAAACGCTTCATCATCGTAGCACCACCGATTCCATCCTGGTACATCACGTGATAGATCGTGCGCTTATCGCCTTTTTTCCAGACATCTGCATGTACGATGCCTTTGCCGACAAATTTCTTCTCCGAAACCTTGGTAATCATGAATTTACCGGTGTTGAAGAACACGATGATGTCATCAATCTCGGAGCAATCATTCACCGCTTCGGTCTTTTTCAAGCCCCAGCCGATAAATCCTTCTTCGGTATCCACGTACAGCTTACGATTTGCAATAATCACCTTGCTGGCAGCGATCGTATCAAAGATCTTGATCTCTGTTTTGCGCTCTTTTCCGGCACCAAAACGTTTTTTCAGGTCTTTGAAGTACTCAATCGCGTATTCCACCAGGTTTGCGAGGTTGTTGCGCACTTCTTCCATTTCGGCTTCGAGCTTTGCAATGAGCTCATCTGCTTTGTCGGAGTCGAAACGCGTGATACGGATCATCGGGATTTGCGTCAGTTTCTGTAAATCTTCATCTACAATCTCACGAATAAAGTTCTTTTTGAACGGCTCAAAACGTTTGTACAAGTATTGGTAAAGCGTTTCCCTGTCGGAATAATGCTTAAAGTCGATGTACATTTCTTCGCGGATGAAGATCTTTTCCAACGTCGCAAAGTGCCATTGCTGCTGCAATTCAGCCAATCGGATCTCCAACTCGCGTTTAAGCAGCTCGAGCGTGTTGTCGGTGTTGGTCTTTAGAATTTCACTGACCCCCATAAACCGAGGCGTATCGCCATCGATGACCGAAGCGTTGGGCGAGATCGAAACCTCGCAATCAGTAAAAGCATAGAGCGCATCAATGGTTTTATCCGGTGAAACTCCGGGCGCCAGGTGAATCACGATTTCCGCTTCAGCAGCTGTGTTATCTTCGATTTTACGGATCTTGATCTTGCCTTTTTCATTGGCTTTCAATACCGATTCGATCAACGAGGTTGTGGTGCAGCCAAATGGGATTTCATTGATAACAAGGGTCTTGTTATCCATTTTTTTGATCTTGGCGCGCACCCGAACTTTCCCACCGCGCAAACCATCGTTGTAATTGGAAAAATCGGCCATTCCACCGTTCAGGAAATCGGGATAGATCTCTACCTTTTTTCCACGCAGGTGATTGATCGATTGGTCGATCAGCTCGATGAAGTTATGCGGCAGTATCTTACACGCCATTCCTACGGCAATCCCTTCGGCGCCCTGCGCCAAAAGGATCGGGAATTTTACGGGCAGGTTATCCGGCTCTTTGTTCCGGCCGTCATAGCTCAACAGCCAGTTGGTGGTTTTCGGGTTAAAGACCACGTGATTGGCAAACTTCGATAAGCGCGCCTCGATGTAACGCGGAGCCGCAGCACCGTCACCGGTGAGCGTATTTCCCCAGTTTCCCTGGCAGTCGATCAATAAATCTTTCTGGCCCAGCGCCACCAACGCATCACCGATCGATGCATCACCGTGCGGGTGGTACTTCATCGTATTACCAATGACGTTGGCCACTTTGTTGTAGCGTCCGTCATCCAATTCCTTCATCGAATGCAGGATGCGTCGCTGTACCGGTTTGAAACCATCGTACAACGAAGGCACCGCACGCTCCAGGATTACATACGAAGCGTAATCAAGGAACCAGTTTTCGTAGAGTCCGCTGAGCGGAATGATGTTATCGTCGACGCTTTTCTTCTCAAACGGGTGATCGTGTTCGTTTTCGTAATTCCCGTTATCGTCGTTTTGCTCTCCTTGTTCTTCGCTATCGTTATCCAGCGGAATGTTTTCGTCTTCTGCCATAGTTTAAGAAGCTTTTTCAATCGGTTCTTCTTCCGGAGTATGCATGTCATCCGGATCTTTTTCCACACGTAAATTATCAATGATAAAATCCTGTCGCTCGGGTGTGTTTTTCCCCATGAAATACGACAAAATAGTTTCAATTGAAGCATTTTTAGTGAGCATTACCGGCTCCAGGCGAATGTCTTCACCGATGAAATGCTTGAACTCGTCCGGGGAAATCTCTCCCAATCCCTTGAACCGTGTGATCTCAGGATTTTTACCCAATTCAGCAATTGCATCCCGGCGCTCTTGTTCCGAATAGCAATAGATCGTTTTCTTTTTATTTCGCACCCTGAACAATGGGGTTTGCAATACATAAACGTGATTGCGTTTCACCAGGTCAGGGAAAAATTGCAGGAAAAAAGTCAGCAGCAGCAGGCGAATGTGCATTCCATCGACATCGGCATCGGTAGCGATCACAATGTTGTTGTAACGCAGGTTGTCCATGTCTTCTTCAATGTCGAGCGCGGCCTGGATGAGGTTAAACTCCTCGTTTTCGTAGACTACCTTTTTGGTCAACCCGTAACAGTTGAGCGGCTTACCGCGAAGGGAGAATACCGCCTGCGTATTGACGTCCCGCGACTTTGTGATCGAACCACTTGCAGAATCTCCCTCGGTAATAAACAACGTGGTCATTTCACGTTTTTCATCCTTCAAATCGGTCAAATGGATGCGACAATCGCGTAATTTCTTGTTGTGGAGGCTCGCTTTCTTCGAACGATCACGCGCCAGCTTGCGGATTCCGGAAAGTTCTTTCCGTTCACGTTCCGACTGACGGATCTTTTTCTCGAGCGTTTCGGCCACATCCGGGTTGCGGTGCAGGTAATTATCAAGTTTTTCTTTCAGGAAATCATTCACGAAAGAACGCATTGACTTACCGCCCGGTTCAATTTCCTGCGACCCCAATTTTGTTTTGGTCTGCGATTCGAAAACCGGCTCCATGACCTTCACCGAAACCGCAGCCACAATCGACTGCCGAATATCGGCCGCATCATAATTTTTGTTGTAGAAATCACGGATCACCTTGGCAACTGCTTCACGGAAAGCACTTTGGTGTGTACCGCCTTGCGTGGTATGTTGTCCGTTGACGAAGGAATAATAATCCTCGCCATACGTTTTTCCGTGTGTGAATGCCACTTCGATGTCCTCGCCTTCGAGGTGAATGATCGGGTACAGCGGATCACCGTCCATGTTATCTTCGAGCAAATCTTTCAAACCGTCTTTCGACTGGTATCGCTCACCGTTGAAATAAATGCTTAAACCGCGGTTGAGGTAGCAGTAATTCCAGAACATTTTCACCAAATACGGCGTTCGGAAGCTGTATTTCTTAAAGATCGATTCGTCAGGTGTAAACTCAACGTAAGTTCCGTTACCCTCATCGGTTTTTTGAACCGGCAGTTCTTCCACCAGCTCGCCTTTTGAAAAAGCGGCCTGTTTCTTTTCGCCATCGCGCACGGAATAGACCATGAAGTAATCGCTGAGTGCATTCACAGCCTTGGTCCCCACGCCGTTCAGTCCGACCGATTTCTTAAATGCTTTGGAGTCGTACTTTCCGCCGGTATTCATTTTCGACACCACTTCCACGACTTTCCCGAGCGGAATTCCACGGCCGTAATCACGTACCATGACTTTCCCGTCTTTCACTTTCACGTCGATCTTGCGGCCGTTCCCCATGACAAATTCGTCGATGCAGTTGTCCATCACCTCTTTTACCAGGATGTAAATACCGTCATCGGCCGCTGAACCATCGCCCAGTTTACCGATATACATTCCCGGACGCAAGCGAATATGTTCCTTCCAGTCAAGCGACCGGATGTTCTCTTCCGTATATTGATTTTCCGCCATAATTCCACTGATAGTGCAAGTAACAAATATAACATGGATTAAGCCCTGAAAGTAGAAGGTGCAGAACGAGTTATGAACGATGTGAGGTTAATTGAAAATGATCAATTATCACTGATGAATTATCAAGAAACTACCGCTTGATAATTGATAATTACCTCATTGATAATTACTTGTATTCTTCCAATATCATTTTCACATTTCGCAACCGGAATTCTTGCCTCCCCTGGTTCCAGATATACAACCGAACAGTCTCGTATTCCTGCAAATAATCATGGATTTGAACCTCGAATTCCAGCTTCACCCAACCATCTCGTCCTTCTTCACGGTCATTGAACAAATCAACACTTTTGTAATACCGTTTTTTCGTTTTGGAAGAACTGGCATCAATTACCAGGAAAACATTTTCGAAGCGTTTCTTGCCGATTTGTTTTTCCAATTGAACCCGTAGGTAATAACGTTCGTTGGTTCGTTTTAGCGGAAGCATATGATCTACCGTGAACAAGAATTCACTGGTTGATAATATACTTTGTTCGAAAGGCTGGTCGAGCAACACTGTTTCTGCACTTTTGTTCCCAAACGGAACACACGATTTGGTGAAATTCCAGCGCCCCTCGTTTTCAGCTTTCCAAAATTGCAGGCTCGTGAAGTAACTTTCTTTCGTAAACCGCTGGTTGACCATAAAACCGGTCGATATTTCCCAAAAACGAATGCCACCCACCAGCGCACAAACTCCCACAAAACCGAATGCCAGCAGCTTTTTTCGCTCCACAGCAAGAAAAACCGGGAGCAGCAAAAAGAATAAATGCTCCACAAAAGGCCGGTTCCCAAATGGTGATTCATAATCCCAGCACCACCACGAGAAGATGATCCAGCAATTAACGATCCAATAAATACCGAGCCAAATGGCCTGGAACTGATTCCTGCGAAACCACAGTGCAATTCCGACGACCGAAAGCAACAAGACCGGCATGTGCACAAACAAACCGTTGCGAAAACTGAGCAGGCAGGTCAGGATCGGCGGATGAAAAAAGTTGAACCCTTCGCCGCTGTACGACCAAACGATCCAGTTGCCGGTTTGCCATTTCCACAGCACAAACAGCAGCGAGACTACCGCCAGGCACGAAACAAGCGCCCCAGCGAGCAGTACACGACTTTTCGTAAAAAGCTGCCTGGTCCATGACAGCAATTCGTTTTTCGTTCCCAGCAAAAATGGAATGAGCAAAACAACCGTGATATTCGTTGGCCGAACCAACAGGATCAACCCCACAACAAGGCCAAGGAAAATCATGCGTTTCAAGGTCATTGCCTCTTTCAGGCGAATCATCAGCCAGGCAAACAACCCGACCAGGAAAAACGAATAATAATGTGTAAATGAAGGCGTTGAAAATGAATAATACATCAACGGCGTTGCCACATACAACAGCACAATCAACCAATCGGCACGACGGGTTTGGTCCGGGAAAAAGTACAAAACACACCTTCGGAACAGGTAAATTCCCAGCCAGGTATAAACCAAACTTCCCAGGAAATAACACCAGTGAAAGATTTCTGAATAACCATCGATCGGAGCGCCGCTGAGCCAAGAAAGCAAGCACGCCAGTAAGAAGAACGGCAATTGCAGCAGAGCTGTTCCGGGGAAGTATTTGTCGTAAACACTTCCGTTGCGGTCTTTGAAGAGGTATAACTGATCAATATCGCCGGCATGGTATTTCTGCTCGGCGTTCCTGGTTTCGGTGAACGTTGGATCGTTGTAAATGAGCAAAGCGGGAAGATAAGCATAATACCCGCGGCCGTCGGAGCGGATCACTTCCATGACCTTATCGTCTTTCACCAGTTTGTACGCGGAATAAGCAGTCAATAAAACCACGAACCAAACCAGCGGAGAACGAAGCATTTTCAGTATTCTCATTTACTTATTCCGGCGCAACCAGCCGCGTTTGTAGAACACAAAAATGAGCGAAACAGCAAGCAGGAACATGAATCCCAGGGCATAAAAATAACCGTAGCGCCAATTCAGCTCGGGCATGTATTTGAAATTCATTCCGTAAACCCCCACAATAAACGTAAGCGGAATGAACACGGCGCTGATCACCGTCAGGACCTTCATGATCTCGTTCATTTTCTGTCCCTGCGCGGCGTAATACAGGTTGGTCAACCCGTCGAGGATTTGCTTCTGTTCTTCAATCTCGTCGATCAGCACAATGCAGCTGTCTTTCAGATCGAGGAAATAATGATCGTTTTCTTCAGCGAAAAAATGGTTCTCAGCCCGGTCGATTTGCCCCACCAGCTCGCGGATTGGCTGAATAATCTTGCGCAATTCGCCCAGCTTTCGCTTTTGCCATTCAATGCGGCGCAACACTTCACTTTTCGGAAAGCGCACCACCAATGATTCCAACGTAACGATCGTCGACGCGATTTCTTCCACAACCTCCACATAATTATCAATAATCGCTTCCAGCATACGGAACAGCAGAAAATCAGGCCCCTGCATGCGGATTTTCCCTTTTTTCATTTCCAAACGATCACGCACTTCCGGGAAATGATCGGAAACACGCTCCTGGAATGAAACCAGGTAATTTTTACCTACGATGAAACTGATCCGTTCTTTCCTGAGTTCAAAATCATTCTCCTTGGAAGGCAGAGCGGAAATGATGGAAAAGAAGATATAACCTTCGTATTCCTCCAACCTCGGACGCTTGGTGCCTTTGAACAGATCTTCCTGGATCAGCCTGTCTACCGAAAGTGTTTCACAAAACTGCCCGATCAATTTGACATCCTCCATCGAATGAAAGTTGATCCAATGCACAAATTCAGGTTCTTTTTCCGGCTGAAAATGCGTCAGGAAATACCCGATATCTTCCTTTGTAATAGTCAGTACGTCGGCATTGTAACGGTAATGTTGGACGGGTTTTTGCTGCATTTCGCTCAGAATTTTCTAAATTCAATGCTAATTTAAACATCCTTACCGAATGAAGCACCTGATTCTTTCCCTCTTCCTTGTCTTTAACGGTTATTGGCTGGCTGCACAGGATTCGTTGTTTGCGACCGTTCATGTGATCTACGGATCAAAACCAAAAGCCAAAACGGAAGGTAAATGGTTCGGCGGGAAACTGGGCGGACATGTCGGACTGGAAGTTTCACCGGGTAAAGTCGTGCATTTTAATCCTGGCGGAGCGGTCGGGGCCTGGCAGAAAAATTCCGATACCGGAAGTTATGTCATTTCAACCATTGAAGGTTTTTACAGCACCTTCGGAACGGATTCCGTGAAACAAATGGCGGTAAAAATCCCTATTTCTGAAGCCGGGTTCAAGGTCCTGGACAGCATTGCCAATCATTTTGTGGGACACCCGCCTTACCCATACGCGTTTTTCGGGATGCGTTGCGCAGCGGCGTGCTACCATTTGCTGTCATTCACCGAAGTCTATCCGAAAATCAGCAAACGAAAAATGGTCCGAAAGTTTTTCTACCCGCGAAAACTGCGCAAGCGGTTAATCAAAACAGCAAAGAAACGGGGCTGGAAAGTGACCATCACTGAAGGCCGGGCAACACGGAAATGGGATCACGATTAAGGCCCATGTAGTAGACAGCCTCTTTAAAATTCCTGCGACTATTCCTTTCCCTGCTTTCTCTCAGCTTCCGGTGAATAACTGCAATACTGAGCTGATTTTCCTTGCTCAACACCGCTTTTTTGATCTTGAATTTTTCTTTGCTCGTCAAATGCCACGAGAGCGAAATACGGTCCTTGAAGCCTTCCCGCAGGTTGAGCGAAACCATTCGCATCGGGAAAGACCGGTCAAACGCTGCCATTTTCAACAATTCTTCCTGGTCAAAGTCCTGCGTTCGCGGGAAATTACCATACACATTCGAAAACGGAAGCGAGAATTTATCCAGGAAAGTAATCTGGCGAACCTCATCGCCGGCGAGTAATTTTCGTGTATCGCGAATCTGCACCACTACTACTCCGGAAGTATTTTGCCGGATCCAATCCTCCATCGCGTCGATCCACTGCATCATGGTTTTTACACCGAAATTATCGCGTGTTCCGGCATCCATGATCTGGATAGTCGGCGTAGTTGGAAGCGTCACCATCGGCAACACAAACGGGAATGTCGCGTTCATGCGCAGTACACTCGTGAAACGCATCTGGTCTACACTGTTATGCGCAAGCAGCTGGTGAATATCGATGTTTTCGTACGAACGGATCGTTCCCTGCGGATCGCTGTTCCCGGTGGTCATGAAGCTCAGTTTTTGCGATGAAACCAGCAACCTGCGGCCATCGTTAACAATCGTCGGAGAAAAGATCATCACCGGAATAATTCCTTTTTGTTCCGGCTTGCTGAAATAACCCAGTGATTCATCCATCACCGAACCGGTATTTTCATTCAGATCTTCTTCAAAGGCCATTCCACGGTCATAGTTATAGGCATTCCCTGTTTTCAAACGCGATTGGTACCGAAAAAAGATGTCGTTGGTAGAAGCCGCAAACGAAAGCTTATTGAGCAGATCTTCCGTAATTGCATTGAAATACAACGGGCTGTTCATGTTTACCTTGTCGCCGGTTTTTGATTTCAACATCAGCGAACGGTAATAGGCTGCCCCGACCATTCCGCCGGAAGCTCCTGTAATCAGAGCTGTATGCCGCGAAAAACTTCCACCGGAAAGCGAATCACAATAGCGCATTACTTCGAACATCCACGACGCGCTGCGCGATCCGCCACCGGAAGTATTCAAAATAAACAACACGGGCTTTTCTTCGCCGGTCTGCGCTTTCCAGTTGTTGAGTAAACGAATGTAGCTCAACGAATCTTGCTTTGCCGCAACCTTATCTTCGCAGAAATGCCGGATCGTTGCCGTATTGTAATGAGTACGTCCTTCTTCCTTGTAATTCAGTCCGTACGCCTGGTTCTCGAATTGGAAAACGCCCCAGTGGTGCGAAAAATAATTCATGGAAAGCAGCAACCCGATGAGAAGCACATACGTCCAGTTCCGCAGCCATGAAACCAGGGCACTGAACAGCATGAGAATGATTGTTAGCAACATAACGATGCTCATAGCAGCCGGCACATCAAAGATGGATGAGCCGCCAAACAACCCCAGCATAACAAACGTCAAAACGGTTGTGACCTCAAAAATCGTGGTCGAAATGCGGTTTTGAGCAAATACCTGCTGGAGCAACACCGGGCTGTAATGGCGCGTCGAACGGCACTGCTGGATGCGGAAACCTTTTCCAATGTACCAATAAAGCGGGTGTTTTCCTTCGGCAGCATAACGCAGCGTTTTTCCCTGGCTCAGTCGCGACCAGCGCGTAGGTTTGACGGCAGTAGTGCGGTTTCGGCCCAGGAGATCAAAAAAGTTCTTATTCGCCGGAAAAAAGTAAGCGAGCGCAATTCCCACGAAGAACATGAAGCCTAATAAATAGGCAATGACATACCCGGTAATCGTCCCGGTATCGGCAAATTCCTCCACCCGTTGAAATTCGATCATCTGCAAAATGTAAGTCACATTGAACACGACCGGGATGACGGCATTATTGAGACAGAATTTCAAAAACGGTTTGTGTACTGTAGCCAGGAACGGGAAATGCGGCCCGATGCGAATGTAACTGTAGGAATTAAAGGCCATCGTAAAACCACCGAAAGAGAACCCCAACAAAACGAACGACCAGAAATTGACATTCGACTGGTATTCGGGTGAAAGAAACAAAAACGGAATTCCAAAGGCGCGGCCCAGGTTATCGGTAACGATCGAAAAAAAGAAAACCCAGTACAGCAAACCGATCAGGTTATGCTTCAGGTGACGAAACAACAGCACCAACGGAAAGAAATACCGTATGCCGTAAAGGATTGGTTTTACTGAAGACCGTGACAACATCGTCAGTAAGATAGTTATTTTTCGCGAACCGAGTTATGACATTTAATAAAGTCTGCCACCAGGTAGCTCAATGATTTGCCCACTACCTGTTCATCGCGCCCGGAAACCGGTGCCGCTTCAGGAAAATGAACGTAAGCTACTTTATTTACGCGTGCCATGGAACGTACATAAAAACGCGCCTGCTCTACCGACACGCCGCTGGGCGTAAACGCACTCGAAGGCATTCCGGCAATGCTGTCCATATCCAGTTCGATACCGGTAAAACGGTCTTTGTGTTGTTCATACAAGGCCGAAATATCCGCATGAAAACGCCCCGGTTCGTCGATCCAGTCTTCAAAAAAGCTCACGATGGATTTCATCAGCTCCAATCGTTTAAGCACACTTTCATTGTTGTACGATTGATGCAGGCCCATCACGGAATAACTGGCCAGCAATCCTTCACCCCAGGCATAGCTGAACGGGTTCCCGGAATGCCTTCCCTCAAGATCACGTGTATCGGCGTGCGGATCAAGGTTAACCACCGAAAGCTGCTGATTGCTTGCAGCGTGCACACCCTTAATCAACCCGAATGCATTGTTGTGTCCGCCACCGATCACAATGGGAATCCCACCCACCTGCGTCACTTCCCTTGACCAGGAAATCACCAGTTCATCCAGCTCGGCAACCAGTTCTTTCAATGAAAGTTCACCTCCTGCCGGCATCGGTTCGATCACTCCATGCACCACCAACTCTTCTCCTGTCAAAAAACGGTTGCTTTGCACCGCCAGGAAACGGCTGATGAACACGTCAAATGCCTTATCCGATCCACCGAATCCGCCATTGGCACGCGGCCCGACATCTTCCTTGATCCCAAGGATGTGATACTTGCGCTGTTTCCACGATTCGGGGTCTTCGGTTCGGAAAAGCGTTTGCTGCCCGATCCTGAACTCGCCTTCGCGGCGTGTCACCCATTGTTCGCGTTCTTCAAACGACGGTACACGCAGCGCAAAAAAATCATTTTCCATCATGATACTTACTTATTAGGTCAACGAATTCTTTTGGTGGAGTGATTGGCCGCATATTGGTTTTGGAAACAAATACAAGTGTTGTTTTTGCAGTTGCCACGAGCTTCCCTGCTGCATTGTGAATCGTGTACTCGAAAAATAAACGCGCTCCTTTTAACAGAACAATTGCTGTGTTTACCGTAAGCTCATCGTCGTATAAAGCCGGGCTGTGATAATCCACTTCGAAATGACTTACGGGAAGCATCACACCGTCTTCTTCCAGCGACCGGTAGCTCATTCCGAGTGACCGAAGAGCTTCCACCCTTCCCACTTCGAAATAAGACGCATAATTGCCGTAATAACAATATCCCATCTGATCGGTTTCGCCATATCTGACCCTCAATTGGATGGTGTGATTAAATGAACTCTTCATGTAAATTTTAACTTCATTCGCGGTAGGCAAATTTCGGAACAATTTTCCGATAAATCAGGCAAAAATCGACAAGCAATTTGTTATGTTTACCTAGCTTTTTCCTTAATTTGTCTTTTTTTTTCGTATTTTAGTCGAAGAAACTTCAATAATGAACATTTCATTAAATTTCAATTAAAGCTTTGGTTAAAGACAAAGCAAAACTTTTCAAATAATCAACCCCTAATCGACTTTTTTTTTCACTTTTTTATGTAAATATTTGCTCCTGTCTAAGTTCGACAGTTTCAACGTTCGAATTTTTAGCCTATTATACTGATTAAATAGTTATTAACAATAATATATAAGTTTGCTAATGAGTGCCAATCATGACGCTGTATGGAGTTCCTGTCTCAAAGTCATCAAAGACAATATCCCGTTGCAAGCCTACAAAACATGGTTTGAACCGATTGTTCCGGTAAGAATTGAAAATGATGTCTTGACGATCCAGGTTCCTTCACACTTTTTTTACGAATGGTTAGAAGAACACTATATCACTTTATTAAAAAAGGTTATTAAGAAGGAATTGGGAACCGAAGGCCACCTGGAGTACAGCATTGTGATGGAAAACAGCGCCAACAACTCAAATCCTTATACCGTAAAACTTCCTGCTTCCAATAAGAAAGCATTAAAGAACGCACCGGTAAACATGCCGATCAACATCAGCGATAACCCGATTAAGAACCCGTTCATTATCCCGGGCCTGAAAAAAGTGAATGTTGATTCGAACCTGAACCCTGCGTATTCGTTCGAGAATTTCGTAGAAGGCGATTGCAACCGTTTGGCACGTTCTGCCGGATATGCCGTTGCCAACAAGCCGGGCGGAACCGCATTTAACCCATTGTTAATCTACGGTGGTGTTGGTTTGGGCAAAACCCACCTGGCACACTCTATCGGGATTGGGATCAAAAACCAGTCACCGAACAAGACGGTCTTGTACGTAGGTTCTGAGAAATTCGCGCACCAGTTCATCGATGCGTTGAAAAACCAGACAACCAATGATTTCATTCACTTCTATCAAATGATAGACGTGCTGATCATAGATGATGTGCAGTTTTTCTCCGGTAAAGAGAAAACGCAGGACGTATTCTTCCACATCTTCAATCACCTGCACCAAAACGGTAAACAGATCATCCTGACGTCTGACAAACCGCCGGTAGAAATGCAGGGAATGGAGCAGCGTTTGCTTTCCCGCTTCAAATGGGGATTATCGGCTGATTTGAGTACGCCTGACCTGGAAACGCGCATCGCGATCATGGAAAAGAAAATGTACGGAAACGGCATTGAGCTTCCACGCGAAGTGGTGGAGTACCTTGCTTACAGCATCAATACCAACATTCGTGAAATGGAAGGTGCTTTGACGTCCTTGCTGGCGCAGGCTTCGTTGAACAAAAAAGCGATTACGCTTGACCTTGCCAAGCAAATGATCGACAAGTTCGTGAAAAACACCGCCCGCGAAGTATCCATCGATTACATCCAGAAAGTGGTATGCGATTACTTCGACCTGCCGATTGAAATGCTGAAATCGAAGACGCGTAAGCGCGAGGTGGTTCAGGCACGCCAGATCTCCATGTATTTCTCAAAGAAAATGACCAAGTCATCTTTGGCAAGCATCGGGGCACACTGTGGCGGAAAAGACCACGCAACGGTGCTCCACGCCTGCAGAACGGTGATGAACTTATCCGAAACCGACAAACAATTCAGAGTCTACCTCGAAGATTTGGAAAAGAAGTTAACAATCCAATAATATCAAATCCCCGTTCGATGAGCGGGGATTTTTGTTTTAGTTACGTCCCGTAGGGACGTAATATGGTAGCGCGATAGCGCGTTTTTTTTTGTTTTTACCCCGTAGGGGTAAGACATACAAATACATGATAAAACATTTTACCACTACGGGGTAATGATAGCTTTAATAACGATTTCGTACTACTACCATATTAGTCCCTACGGGACATTATATGTAAACGAATCTAATACGGCAAATATTCAAAAAAGCCGTTTGTGATAAACAACGTATCCCCCGGAATTCGCACAAATTTCCCCTGGAAGAAACCACTTAACTTTTGCGTAGCCGGGTTATGCCCGCTGATGGAATACACACCGTCTACCAACGTCGGGTAATTCAGGCCATCGTAAGAAGCAAACGAACCCGAAGCGCTCATCGTATAAGTACCAACGCTTCCATCATTCCCCAGGTTCACCTGAACCGATACACTATCGTTTGAAACCGCCAGCTTCCAGCCGTTATTATAGATGAGATCCTTATCAGAAGCAATTGTTGCCGTACCATTGAATGAAAAGCCGGCGTACGGGAATTCGGGATCAGGACAATCACCGCAGTTTCCACCGCAATCGATGGCCGTTTCTCCCGGGTCGAGCTGACCGTTCATGCACGGATTGATCTCCGGATCTTCTTCTTTGTTGCAGGCTGCTGTCAACAGCAGACCCGTGATAACTATTGCCGCAAAACGATTCCAGTGCATAATCAATCTTTAGTTTTGCTAAAGTAGAAAAAACCGATTGGAAAAAAAAGGAACATACCGCACCATTCTCGCACCCGGCGAAGGATTCTACAAAGAAAAAGGATCAAAGTTCCTGGCCTATGCCGTTCCGTGCAAGACCGAAGATGAGGTCAAAAAACACCTGGCTGCGTGGCGAAAGGAACATTTTCAGGCGGTCCATGTTTGCTACGCCTTTCGATTGGGAAGTGACAAAAAAGTCTTTCGGGCCAGTGATGACGGTGAACCTTCCAATTCTGCCGGACCACCGATACTAGGTCAGATACAGTCATTTGACCTCACCAACCTGCTGATCGGCGTGGTGCGTTATTACGGCGGGACCAATCTTGGCGTTGGCGGATTGATCAATGCCTACCGAACGGCGGCCAAAGAAGCGTTGGAACAGGCAACAATTGTAGAGGAAGAAGATCACTGCGTTGTTGAATTATTGTTTGAATACGATCATATGCCCGCTGTAATGGCCGTTGTAAAAGCCATCCCGCTACAGGTGATGGAACAACAATTCGAGCTGAGCTGCCGATTAAAGGGCTCCTACCCTGTTTCGAACGAGCAGGCCCGGGCACAGTTGCAGGAACTAAAAAACGTAGAACTCATTGAACATGGAATTAGAACATAAAGCATTACTCGAGGAATTGGTTGCCGTACAAGGCTGCGCAAGCGATGAAGGCACCATGCGTGATTTTATCATCGATTACGTTCATCGGAACTGCGCCACGTGGAAAGTGCAACCCGCTGTGGTGTACGGTGATGGCTTCCAGGATACGGTCATTCTTGTTTTCGGAAAGAAACCGCGAACCGCCGTATATGCACACATGGATACGATAGGCTACAGTGTTGGTTATTCCAATAACCTGATTCGGGTGGGCGGACCAAGAAATATTGACGGAACATTGCTCGTAGGCCGTGATTCGAAAGGCGATTGCGAGGTCGAATTGATGCTCATTGAAGAAGAATCGGGTGAAAACCAGGTGACTTTTGTTTCTGATCGTGAAATTGACCGTGGAACACTGCTTTCTTTCAAACCCAATTTCCGCGAAACCGAAGAGTACATTCAATCGCCGTACATGGACAACCGACTGGGAGTCTGGGTAGCGCTGCGTTTGTGTGAAACCCTGGAAAACGGAGCGATTGTCTTTTCAACGTATGAAGAACACGGCGGAAATTCGGTGGGAAACTGTGCAAAGTATTTACTCGAAACCTACGATCTGAAACAAGCCCTGATCAGCGACATTACCTGGGTAACACACGGTGTTGTTCACGGAGGCGGCGTTGCGATCTCGATGCGCGACAGTATGCTTCCGCGCAGAAGTTATCTCAATCGTATTATTGATTTAGCGCGCGAATCAGGCATTCCGTTCCAATTGGAAGTAGAATCGGCCGGTGGAAGCGACGGTTCGGTGCTTCAGAAATCAGATTTACCGATCGACTGGTGCTTCATCGGTGCGCCGGAAGACAATGTGCATACACCCGATGAAAAGGTGTTCAAATCGGATATCGTGTCGATGCTGGAAATGTATCGATATTTAATGGCGCAGCTTTAACGAAGCGGCGTCAGGTCGGAAACCGTTACCGGCTCGAAATTCGGACAATTCTCCGGCACTTTGGCTTTCGTGGCTTCGTAGGCAAATTTTAAACGCATGCCGTCTACCTGGAATTTGGCATCCAGGTTTGTCGGGTAAAGGCTGTGAGCCACATCACCCTGGATATATTCGATATAAAATCCGCAATCGTCTGTCGAACGAACGGTTCCAACAACCCGGTTTGATTCGGATGGAGCCGATCCGTGGTCGACCTCCGGTTTTTCCTTGTGCAGGCCGCAAGCGTTGATCATTCCCAGTAATGCAGCCGCCAAAACGACGAACAGCGATCTATTTAGTGTTTTCATTTTCTCCTGTTTGGTCCAATAATACGGATTTTCCGGCGATTGCTGCAGTAGTCCAGGCAGCCTGGAAGTTAAATCCCCCCGTTACACCATCAATATCCATCACTTCACCGGCAAAAAACAAGCCACGATAGCGTTTCGACTGCATGGTTTTTACATCGATTTCAGCTAAATCAATCCCTCCAGCGGTTACAAACTCTTCTTTAAAAGTGGTTTTCCCTTCCATTTGGTAGAGATCATTGATTAGTACTTCAATCAATTTATTCTCCTGTCGTCCGCCAAGCTCCGACCAACGTAGGTCTTCGTGAATATCACATTTGGCAAGCAAGTAAGCCCACAATCGACTTTTGATCCTGAACAGGGGTGTATTGAGTATTTTTTTGCCCGATGATTTCCACTCTAGCAATTCAACACGCACCTCATCTTGCTTCAAAAAACCCGTCCAGTTCACCGAAATTTGTGTCCGGTAGTTTTTCCCTTCCAGGATCCGCGCCCCGAAAGCGGAACACTTGAGAATAGCCGGACCACTCATTCCCCAATGCGTGATTAACAAGGGACCGGAAGTGGACCATTTCTCGCCAGAAATACGCACCGATGCATTTTCTATGACCACGCCCATCAATTCACGAATCGGTTCTTGCGGCATATTAAAGGTAAACAGAGAGGGAATGGGTGGCACTATTTTCAAATCAAGTGGATTGAGTAGCTGAAAACCACTGATCTTTGGCTGTCCGCCGGTAGTCAGAACAACAGATTTGCAAGCAATCGTTCCTGCAGGAGTTACGACTTCCCAACCCGCTTCGGTTTTCCGGATTTCATCCACCCGTGATTCCAACCGAAGCGGAATATGCAGCTTTTTCAGCTCATCCAGGAAACAATCGATAATGGTTTGCGAATCGTTGGTCACCGGAAACAAGCACCCATCGGGATATTCCTTCAGTTTAACACCACGATCACCGAGCCAGCCGATCATATCATTGGAAGAAAAGGAGTAAAATGCTTTTCGAAGGAATCGTTCACCGCGCGGGTAATTTGCAGAAAGCTCAACCGGATCAGAAACAACATTGGTGACATTGCAGCGGCCACCACCTGAAATCTTCACTTTAGCCAGGGGTTTTACACCGCGTTCCAGAATGACGACTTTCGCACCCGGAAAATGCATGCCAGCCTGAATGGCCGCAAAACAACCTGCTGCTCCGCCACCAATCACTACCACATCCGCTGTTTCGTTCATGCCGCAAAAATAGTCCTTCTTTGAAGATATCCATGAAAAAGACCCACCTGCCGAAGCGGATGGGTCTTCCCTATAGCGTATAATTTTTGTTAGTTCACTACTTCCAATCGCTTGATCGCGATTCCTTTTGCAGTTGCAACACGTGCCAGGTAGCTTCCTGCTGCTACACCGGTCAAATCTACCGTTACGATTCCGTTGGTTGCCGTGAAAGTACCAATTACCTGTCCGGTAACGCTGATCAATTCAACCGATTCGATCATTGATTCACTGCTAACAATACTTACGGTAGTTGTTGCAGGGTTCGGGTACATTGTTACCGTGTTGCTCAATTCTTCGATTCCAGCAGGACCGTTGCCAACCTGAACAGGCCCCTGGTACGTTGCATGATTTTGCTTAGTAGCCGTAACCGCCAAAGGAAGGTTTGAAACAAGCGCCGGGAACGTGATATTTACCGTTCCACCGCTTACAATGCCGCGACCGATCAAAACGTTGTCCTGAGAAACAGCCACCAAAGCTCCTTCAACATCGCAGTTTACCGTCAATGAAGTTGTAGCCATCGGAACCTGCGCCACATGAGACACATTCATACCGATCGTTTGTTTGTTGCGAAATTGAGTAGAAGGATCTCCGAACAACAGCCATGTCTGCATCACCTCTTTTCCGTCGGAACCGCCCGGGTATTGCTCGAGCATACTCGCCTGGCTGTTGTAGAACAGTCCGCCAACCGTCGTTTTCTTATTGGAAGGATATGCTTCTGCAATCAATTCAGCCAATTCGTCCTGTGTTTGCATCGGCTGTGCCCACGCCATCAGGATAGATGAACCGGCAGCTGCAATTGCTCCGGCCGGTGTGGATGCATTATCCGCACGCAACCAAGCTTCCGAAATACAGGTCCCAGCCGTAAAAGTTCCGTTGTTGCAGGCAACCGAAACTACCAGCGGGTATTTACCGTTATTGGTAGCTGCATTGATGTTTGTCGATGTAAAGTTACCTGTAACACACGTATTTTGCGCACCGTGTCCGGTATAGTTGAACAAGCCCACTCCTTCGTTTACAGCCGGAAGAATGATTCCTGAATTCGGGTTCCCGCTGGCATCTTCACCACCGCGGCTACCGTCGTAAAACTCGTGAACGGTCGAATAACCGTAGCTCATCAGGCGCGTACGGATATTGCGCAAATGCTGCCAGTCGGCTTCCCCGTCGTTTCCGAAACCGGATCCTTCACCGGAACCAAGTCCGATTGCTTTTTCCATCCAATCACCTGCGGCAGGATTTTTCTCATACTCCAATGTTCTGTCGACCATAATTTTGATCTGTGCAGAATTCCCGGAGAAACGTCCCACGAAAGCTTCCGGGTAAAAATCGTTGGCACCTCCGGCTAATTGACCGTAGTAAGAATCAGACCATAAGTCTTCCCCGTCGCCGCTTTGGCCATACGTATGAGAAGGAACGTCCGCGTGATCACCCACCAATAAGATGTAAACCAAATCAGGATTGGATGCGTAGAAATTCTGGATATATGCTTTGATATCCGTATCCGTGGAACCGGCCACCGTAGTGGTTACAACTGTTGTTTTGATTCCTTTCTGGTTTTTCCAGTTCGCCAGGGGTAAAATATCCGCAGAAAACGCATCATCGGTAATGATCAGCATTTCACCTTCCTCATCAATCGGCGTGTATTTTTGCGCGCCGTTTGCGGTATTGATAAAGAAACGCTGCTGTGCATTTCCGAGCACCTTATCTGTTTTGGAAACTTTTGTTTCGTTGATTCCCGCAACATCCGGCTGAACCACGAGGCGAACACGGATATTTTCGTGAACGCGCAGCACTTTCGTTACAGGATTGTACTGGTACGGGGAAATCGTAATGGTTTGCCCGCGGGATTCACGCCACACAAACGGGTCGTTTAACGAAGCGATGTTTGACGGATAAAATGCATTTTGCTGGTATGCCACACCGAAGGTATAATCTACGGAAGCAGGATCGATATTGCGTTTCAGGTTTCCTTTTGATGGGGCTACTTCGACGTTCTGAATTTCAGTAACGCCATCGTACTCAACCACCAACATCGTGCTTCCTTTCGCCGGGAGCTGAACAGATGTGTGGTACAAGGGCAAAGCCGGCATCCCGGTTTCCATCGAAATCACCTGGTGGGTTTTACTGAAGTCGATGTGCTGCTGACCATTGATCGCAACATACTGGTAAGGCATTTCCCTGAGCTTATGACTAATGGCAATGCCACTGTCATCATTGGAAATTAATTGGAATTGCTGGGCGAAGGAGAGGATGCCCGTCAGCAACATTCCGGAGAGAAGTACAGTTTTTTTCATCTAGCATATGGTTTGAATGCACTAAGCTACGAAAAAAAAGAATTCGCCGTACTACCGGAAACACTGCCGAACAGACCTTACACTCAAAGAAAAAGGCCTCTGTCAACTGACAGAAGCCTTTCTCCCTTAACCTGTAGATGTTAATAATTGATCCGTTATTGACTCTAACGGGGATGTTTTAAAAAGGTTTCAAAAAAAATAAAAGAAGGGTTATTTTTTCGTTCCGGTTAATTGAAACAGTACGCTATGCTCAGGCATTCAGGCTATCATTCACGGCAAGCCAGCTTCCTCCGTTGTACACATTGCCATGGCCTTTTTCCACTAACAATTGCGTTGCCGTTCCGCTTCTTCCGCCACTGGCACAGCAAAACACCAGGGTTTCTACCTGGAGCAAGTCTTCCAGGTGACCTGAAATTTCCTGCAACGGAATGTTCACGGATCCTTCCACATGTCCTCCGTTAAATTCCGCCGGCGTGCGTACATCCACAATTACTTTGTTTTCGATTTTTGTCCAATCACTCATGATTTCTTGTTTTTATTGGTTTTCTTATTCCTGAAAAGGGTTTTCTAAAAATAGTAAAGTTACCTGACATCTGTCATTTTCACCGGCCGGTTTTTACGCTAATTTTGCGCAAAAAAGCATGTTTGGCAAGGGAACAAAGGTTTACAGCATAAGCAAAATGGTCTGTCCGCGCTGTCACGAAGGAGCATTTTTTGTTGCACATCCCTACAACCTGAAAAGGGTTGGTGATTTGTATGAGCATTGCCCGGAATGCGGCTTAAAGTACGAAAAGGAAATTGGCTTTTATTATGGAGCCATGTATGTTTCGTACGCGCTGGGAGTAGCACTTTTCGTTACCTGCTGGGTGATTTTTAACCTGTTTTTCCCGGATGCTTCAACTGCTTTGCAAATCACAACAATCTCTGTGATTTCATTGGCTGCCGGGCCTTATTTTTATGCGCTTTCCAAAATCATCTGGGCCAATCTTTTTTTCGGGTACGATAAAGATGCGATCCGCAACTTCAGGCTGCATCATTAAGCACGGGTGACGCAGCTGTCATTTCACAATTGCCCAAATAATTGGAAAGCCAAGCATAACTTATTATAAATGGGAACAGTGCATAAATGTGGTTATTTTAACCCATCATTGAGAAATTAACCGTTCGCCCTTCATAACATTCTTGGAGTTTTATTTGGAACATTCATTCCATGTCTTTACATTTGGATTCAAATTAACTTTTTAATAAAGAACTATGAAAAAAACTTTACTTGCTATTGGAGCTGTTTTGGCTTTGACAAACGTAGATGCTCAGTTGTTCACTGAGAACTGGACTACACCACAAACATGGGGCATCGCTCAGGGACCAACAGACATGGATACATTGAACTGGGGTGTTGGTACAGTATCAAGTTTCTCTGCTCAAGGAAACATGGCTATCTCTAACTCTTGGGTTGATGATGGTAGTGCTTCCGGTGTTGCTTTGACTCCTGATAACTTCCTTATCTCTCCAAACATCGACATGTCAGCTGTTACAGGTAGTGTATCTTTGTCTTTCAAAGTAGGTTCTCCTGAGCCAACTGCTTCTAACTTCTACCAGGAGTACATTTCTGTTTATGTATTGAACAGTGTAAATGATCTTGCTACTGCTACTCCTATTCACTCTGCTGCTTTGGCTGGTGGTGAGCAAATGTATACTTTCAACTACGACATTACTTCAATGGCTGCTGGTGAAGATACAGTAATGCTTGTTTTCCGTCACCACAACTGTACAGATGAGAACTTCATCATGTTGGATGATATCAACGTAACAAACGGTGGTTTGGGTATCAACGAGGCAATCGTTGAGGCTTCTGTATTCCCTAACCCTGCTAACGAAGTATTGAATATCGTTACAACTGAGGAATTGGCTGAAGTACGTATCATGACTGCTGACGGTAAAGTAGCTTTCATTTCTGCTACTTCTAACGTTAATGTTGCTGATCTTCGTTCAGGAATGTACCTGTATGAAGCGATTACCGTTTCCGGTAAAGTTGCTCGCGGTAACTTCGTGAAGAACTAAGAATAAACATTCTTACAATATGAAGGGCTTTCCATTTGGGAAGCCCTTTTTGTTTGGGTGGATTTGAAAACGGATGGATGATTTGGTTTCATTGCATTCAATCGGACGGGTTATCCGGTTTCATTTTATTCAAACCGGATTCGGGATGATCACCCCGAACGTGTTTGACAACGCCTAACCACCGGTGGTGGTTAGTGGCGCGGAAGCATTCCGCGCCTACGTCAACAATATAAAAAACCCGTCCGCCTAGCGGCGAACGGGTTTACGTTTGGGTTTCCTGTGGCTACTATTGCAGGATGACCTCTTTGTCTTTGTCGTGTTTCACACGGTAGCTGAAATGGATCTTGCGATTTTCTTTCGCCTTCAGTTCAAACTCCCAATTCAGGATACCGGTGACGGTGTTGTAATTTGCTTTGTCAAGATCGATCGGCTCGATGATGATCTCGGCGTTTTGTGTTACCGGCAACTGGTCTTTTACGATCAGCTGGATATTGTTTGACTTGAGATTCTTGATCTCCAGCTCGTAAGACATCGTGCGCTCTTTGGTATTGCCGACGATTTTCTCTTTCATTTCTTTTTTCAGCAACGTGCGTTTCACGATGATGTTCGGATCTTTACCAAGGCTTAACGACAGTGTATCATCCATCGTTGTAGGATCAAGGTAAGTCTCACCGATATACGTGCCATCGAAGAAGATATTGGCTGTTGCCGGCACCAATTGCAACTCATCCAGCTTCACGATTTGAGCTACCAGGTAAGCGCTTGGGTCCAGTTTCGGGACACAGATATATTTGTAATTAGCACTCAAATCAATGTTTTTCACCAATACCATGTGCTCTTCGCCATCACTCTTAATGGAATACGGTAAATCGATCTTGAATTCGGCTGAAAGCACCCGATCAATCATGGTGGTGAAGTCACTGGCGGTCTGGGCATCGATTTCCATGTCTTCCATAGCACCTGCATTTGATTTTGCTTCACTTGATAAAACCTGTGGCGTCGGTGCGTTGGAGTAAGCATAGTTAGGCTGATCGTAATAAATGGCCGCTACATAATAATCGATATACCACGGATGAAGAACGGGACGCGTTTTGTTTTGATAAGGATTATTGGTAGAAACCGTCAAACGCACATCGTCCCAATCCTCACTCGTGTTTTGGCTCACGTGAGCCTTATAGGTGAGATTGATTTTTCCTGTGGCAATATCGCTTCTCAGATCATACATCGGCACCCAACTTGCCCCTGAAACCAGGTAAGAAACCGTTAATTTGCCCGTTGCAGCTTCTTTGGCAGAAACGGTGATCATGATCTGGTGAACAGGACCTTTTGGCTGCTCAGGCGCGCTGGAAGACTGGAAATTTTTCAAATCCTGCAAACGTGCATGCATCCCCGAACGCTTAAAGTCTTTTTCCGACTTACGGCGATTCAACGCCAGCATCTTTTTGTTGAGCTCGTTCATTTTTACCTGGTAATAATCAACGGCTTGTTTCAACAATTGGATCGAATCGTTCACTTTTCCCTGTCCGCGAATAGCTCCGTTATTGGCCAGGATGCTCTTGGTCGCCGTCAGGACATCAATCTCATCCTGGATTTCGCGGATCTCATAATCCAAATCCGCAATGGAATCCTGGAGAATCTGGATGTCTTTTCGAATTTTGAGCGGCAATCCTTCCAGCTTTACCTCAACAGGCTGCGGATAAAACATGGAATACTTGGAATCGATCAATACAACATTTCCAGTGGCTTTTACCTGAAGGCTTTTCGGGTCGATGTTGGGGCTGATGCCTTCGATCACCAGTTGTGTAACTCCGGGCTTAACAGTGTAACTTGCTTTCCGGTATACCTGTGCGCCCTGCGTATATACCGTAACTTCTGAAATACTCGATTTGATGGTTTCTTTTTCAACAGCGAATGTGCTAAGCGCTGCGCACAAACAAACTGCTAAACCAATTACTTTTTTCATAGGATCAAAATTTTAACACAGTACCTGTGAACCCGGAATTGGTTCAGCAACTGTTAAAATCGTTCCTGAAAAAGCGCTGCATTTTTGAGGCAACGCAGGGATTTACAGCACTAAATGTGCTGATTAATGATTGTGTGGTTGAGGAGTTTACCTCATGTCATTCGGTAAACCGGTGCGGAAGCATTCCGCGCTTACACCATAGCAGGATCAGATCAATGATTTTATTTCGGATATGATTTTATCTGCCAGGTCAGATGCCGCCAGTGCATCTTTGCTTTCTGTGTATACGCGGATGATCGGTTCGGTATTGCTTTTACGCAGATGCACCCATTCTTTGCCGATGTAGATTTTTACACCGTCGGTAGTGTCGACTTCTTCATTTTCGTAGCGCTTTGCCATTGTTTGAAGGATCCCGTCGACATCGATTCCAGGTGTTAATTCAATCTTTTTCTTCGCCATTTCATAGTTGGGGTATGAAGCACGCAAAGCGGTCATGGACAGTTGCTTCTGCGCCAGGTGTGTCAGAAACAAGGCAATTCCTACCAAAGAATCGCGGCCGTAATGCAGATCCGGATAGATGATACCACCATTTCCTTCACCTCCGATCACGGCATTTACCGCTTTCATTTTTTCGACCACATTCACTTCACCAACCGCCGAGGCATGGTACTGACAACCCACTTCTTCGGTGATGTCGCGCAACGCACGCGTAGAGGAAAGATTGGAAACCGTGGCCCCTTTGCGGCGCGACAGGATGTATTCCGAAACGGCAACCAGGGTATATTCTTCGCCGAACATAGATCCGTCTTCATTGACAAGCGCGAGGCGGTCTACATCCGGATCAACGGTAATTCCCAAATCGGCACCCACTTCGCGGATTTTTTCGGAAAGTTTGGTCAAATGCTCGGGAAGCGGTTCGGGGTTGTGCGGAAAGTGCCCGGTTGGTTCGCAGTACAATTCGGTGATATGTGTGACCCCAAGTTTGCGCAACAAGGCCGGCACGGCAATTCCACCGGTTGAATTAACGGCATCTACCACAACGGAAAACCCTGCTGCGGTGATTGCCGGCACATTCACATCCTCCAACGCCAGGATCGTTTCAATATGCCGCTCAATTGCATTCGTATCGTTCGTCAACTGGCCTAAATCATCTACTTCCGCGAAGCTGAACTCTCCTTTTGCGGCAATTGACAGCAAATGCTCACCTTCGGCGCCTGAGATAAATTCGCCCTTTTCATTCAGCAATTTCAACGCGTTCCATTGCTTCGGGTTGTGACTGGCCGTAAGGATGATTCCACCATTGGCTTTGTGATACGGAACGGCCATTTCCACGGTTGGTGTGGTCGACAACCCCAATTGGATTACGTCGATTCCCAAACCGATCAGCGTATTGGTAACGAGCTGTGAGATCATTTCACCGGAAATGCGGGCATCTCTTCCCACAACCACTTTTAACCGTTGATTGGGAAAACGCAATTTCAGCCAGGAACCATAAGCGGCGGCAAATTGCACGGTGTCGATCGGTGTAAGTGCATCGCCCGGGTTACCGCCAATTGTTCCGCGGATTCCCGAAATGGATTTAATCAAAGTCATAATCAGCCTTGTTTATTGGTAGTAATCGACTGTTTCAGCCCGATCATTTTCATCAATGTCACGGCGCATTCCACACCTTTGTTTCCATGCTTTCCACCTGCACGATCAATGGATTGTTGCTCGGTATTATCGGTAAGCAGGCAAAAAGAAACCGGTTTGCTGTGTTTTACCATGACGTCCATGATTCCCTGGGTTGCACCGCCGCATACAAAATCGAAGTGACGTGTTTCGCCCTGGATCACGACGCCGATTGCGATCACGCCGTCCGGATTGACCGTTTCGAGCAGCCATTGCGCTCCGAGCGGTAATTCGAATGCCCCGGGAACATGATGAATGAGGATGTTGTTTTCGCTTACACCATTCTCGAGCAGCGTATCCACAGCTCCCTGCAATAATTTGCCGGTAATGTGATCGTTCCACTCAGAAACAACAATGCCGATCTTAAAATCGGCACCGTTTGGAATAGTATGTTTATCGTAAGCAGATAAGTTTTTAAGACTTGTTGCCACTTTATTTCAGTTTTGTGTTTTTAGCGCGGGCAATGAATTTCTCGATTGCTTTTTGCTGAGAGAACTGCGAGTAGTTATCGCGGATACGTTCGTACAATTCCGTTGCTTTTTCGAAATTCTTCAAATGTTCTGCAACAAGGGCTGCTTTGAAGAGGTATTCCGGAGTTGTTTTTTCGTTTTCGTTGGTTTCAGCAGCTTCGGTGTACTTGTCAAGCGCGTCCTGGTATTTACCCATTTCGCTGTAACAATCTCCCTGCAAACCGATCACACCGACAGCAGCATAGGTATCGTAAACTTTCACTCCTTCCAACGTAGAAAGGGCTTTTTTGAAGTTACCTTTTGTCATGTACTGGCGGCCCAGGATCAACTGCGCATTTTCACCTCCAACAGTTCCGTCGTATTTTTTCACAACACTTTCCAGCTCAGCAATTGCCTGATCGGTAGAATCCTGAGAAGCAAGGTTCAAACCTTTAACATAAGCGCCTTTTGACTTCTCATTTTCAGGTCCGAAAATAAATTGCTTGTACACCAAATACCCCACAAGCGCTACAACGATCACTCCTACACCGTAGGTAATCAAACGCAATTGCTTGTTGTCTTTAAATTGTTGTTTCAGGTTATTAGTGCTGTTATTTTTTGCCATCTGTTGTACGTTTAAGCGATGCAAAAATAATCTTTTTTTCCAATCGGCAATTCTATTTTATTAACACGGGTTTGTATACAGATTGCGAATTTCATTATCCACCACAGGCTGGCATAAAGGATTTATAAATGGCTAAATGATCAATTATAAAGATGTCACTTATAATTGATCATTCCTGAATTCATAATTAATTGTGTATCTTCGTCGCGGTTTTAGGTTTCCGAACGGGATGTTTCCGGGCTGAACGGGAGGAATTAAAAGGGAATTCGGTGTGAATCCGAAACTGTATCTGCAGCTGTAACCCTTGCCAAAGCTGTTTCACAAAGTCACTGTTGGTAGAACCGATGGGAAGACGAAACAGAACTGAGGGGAGTCAGAATACCTGCCAAAACTTTTTTGAATGAAGACTTCAGATTAAAGTCGGGTTCATAATTGGGGCAGCGCGCGCTCCGGTTCTGTTTCTCAATTCTGATTTTTCATTTGCTTTTTTAACTTTTAAAATGCGTAAGCAATGAAAAAAACATTACTGTCTCTGGTCATCCTGGCCGCATCCGGTGCTTTTGCACAAACAACTGTCACTTTCGACGATCTTAATTTGGCTCCGAATTCTTACTGGAGCGGTTCCGATGGTTCGGGCTCATTCGTGTCCAATGGCATTACCTTCCCCAACCAGTACGATATGCAATGGAGCTATTGGTCGGGCGGATTCATCTACTCCAACTCAACCGACGACACAACTGCCGGTTACACCAACGATTTCAGCGCTTATACGGGAATCGGGGCAGGCGGAAGTGCCAACTATGCGGTGAATTACGGCGGAAGTCTTGACTTCGGTTACCTGCACGCGCTGACGAGTGTAGCAATTACCAATACAACGTATGCCGCACTTTCCATGCTGAACGGCGATGCGTTCGGGAAACAATTCGGGTCACCAAACGGTGCGGATGGCAATCCCGACGGCACCAACGGTGAAGATTTCTTCCGTCTGCTGATCAACGGTTACGATGAAAACAACGATCCGACCGGAACAGTGACATTCTACCTGGCCGATTACCGTTTTGCAGACAGCACGCAGGATTACATTGTGAACACGTGGGAAACAGTTGACCTTAGTTCTCTGGGAGCCATTCGTTACCTTGATTTTGTATTGGAATCCTCGGATACAAACGCGCTGGGAATTCTGACTCCGGGCTATTTCGCATTAGACAACCTTATTTACGAAGTAGCAGGCATAGAAGAAAACCCGGCACTTGCATTCAGCATCTACCCGAATCCGGCTACGGAGCAGTTTACCCTAAAAGGAACAGCCGGAACAATTACCATACGTCAGGCTAACGGAACCACTATTCACACAAGCACTACCGACGGTTTCACAACAATCGACTGCTCTTCATGGGCAGCCGGCGCTTACCTGGTTGAATTCACCAATGAAAACGGCATTTACAGGAACGCGTTCATGAAAAACTAGTTTGAAATTACGGCTTACATATTGCCTTTTGACCATTCTTTTGGGTTCGCCTTGCTTCGGACAGGGTGAACCCAAAGAACTGGATTCGGTAGAGATCTCCTTCTCACAAGGGGCCAACCTGCAATTGGCCCAGACGATAAGAGTTGCCCGTATTCAACGTCGCCTGGTGAACGATGTGGGACAGCTGATGAGCCTGTTTACCGGTGTTCAAACCAAAAGCTACGGCGGTTTGGGTGGCATGAAAACTATTACGTTCCGCAGCCTGGGAGCAGGACACATCAGTGTGGTTTCCGATCATTTTGCGCTTTCGCAAACACAAAGCGGGCAGGCTGATTTGGGACAGATTCCGGTTGATTTCATCAATAAGCTGGAACTGGTAGGCTACAACCCGCTTTCGGTGAATTACCCGATTCATTCGAAGCTGGCGGGACAGATCATTGCAATGGAAACCAGGCACGTTACTAAAATTGACACGTTCGGCATCAACTTCGGAACGCAATTCGGTTCCTTCGGTCAATTTGACGGCCATGCATTTGTGTCCCGGCGATTTTCAAAACTACAGGTAGCTCTTTCGATGAAAGGAAGGCGATTCGATGGCGACTATCCGTTTGCCTATCTCAATGGCCAGACAACTAGCAGGACTACGCGTACCAACGGTGATTTGACAGACGCATTCGGAACCGCGTCGGTTTCTTACTTTTTTAAGCCGATGCAGAAATTGTATGCTGCTTACAGCGGTGCATATTACGACAAAGGTTTACCCGGAGCAGTGGTATTTTACAACGAGACTGCCAATCAGCGTTTATTCGGTAACAACCATCTTTTTACACTGCGGCATTCTGGGAGCCACAAACAGCTCATTTACAGCTCGGGCGCTTCGTTTCAGCAATCGGAACTTAATTACCTCGATTCGAATTACCTGAACGCGGCAGGCTACCTGCACAGCCGTTTTATTTCGCAAGAATCTACCGGAAATACGCAGTGGCGTTATCTTTCACCCAATGATTCGCTGTCATTCCTTTTGGGAGCGGGCGTTCGCTACGAACAATTGTTCTCGGAAACATTCGACACACCTCCTACACGCTTTTCGACCGATATTATTTCTGCTTTCGAATGGATTTGGAAAGGCACTTTTTCAGCTCAACTGGGTTTGCAGGATATACAGGATATTCGCCCTGCGCAAACCAAACACACCACTGTTTTGCTTCCTTCCGGTGAATGGAAAATCCGTCACAAGAACTTTTCGTTTATTGCCGGATACCGCTACACAGTGCGGCAGCCATCGTTCAATGAATTGTACTACAACCAGGTAGGAAACGACAAGCTGTTGCCTGAAAAAGCCCATTTGGCTTATACAACGTTTGGTTATTCCCACGAGTTCGGGGAATGGAGGTACCAAGGCGCTGTTCAGCCTTTTTATGTGCATGCGACCGACAAGATACTGGCCATTCCAACCAAAAACCTGTTCATTTGGTCGATTCAAAACATTGGGAAATCAGACGCTTACGGAACGGAGGTCCGCCAGTTTATCGAATATCATAAAAATCACCTGAAAGCTTCGGTAAGATTGCAATACACTTTTCAGTATACGATTGACTTGAGTGATCCTGCCAGTGCTACTTACCGCGATGTGCTGAGTTATTCACCGCTTCATGCCGGAACAGCCGAGCTTGATTTCGAGATCAAACATTGGGGAACCAGCCTGCTTGTCACTTACCAGGGCGAACGTTATGCTTTGAACCAGAACATTCCTGCCAACCTGCTGGAAGATTTTGTGCTGCTGGACCTGTCCTTTTTCTACCGCGGTACATGGCGCGAACACGAGTTCACCGCGCGTATGGCGATCAACAACCTCACCAACAATTATTACAGTTACATCCGGTACTTCGTGATGCCGGGCACCAATGTTGCTTTTCGTTTAAGTTATAATCTTGAGAAATGAAATTGAGATACGCCCTCATCGGTATTTTGGCAGTAACCATTTTAGGTTGCAAAAAGAAAAACCCGGATCCTGAAACACCAGCCCCGACAACACTTTCGCATGGATTACTCGTATTGAACGAAGGTCTGTTTAACCACAACAATTCTTCGCTTAGCTGGATTAATCAGAATGACCACAGCATCAGCAACTCGTTTTTCGAGGGGAAAACCGGTCGGGGGCTGGGCGATACCGGCAATGACCTGAAGCGTTACGGCGGAAAAATCTATGTTGTGGTGAATGTTTCCAGTACGGTTGAAATTTTGGATGCCGTGACCGGAGAATCATTGCAGCAGATCAACATGATCCATAACGGAACGCCGAAACAACCCCGTTCAATCACATTTTACGGCCCGAAAGCCTATGTGACCTGTTATGACGGATTTGTGGATGTCATTGATACCCTTTCGATGTCGGTGACACAGCGCATTGCCGTTGGCAACAATCCCGAAGGATTGGCCGTAAGTAACGGGAAATTGTACGTTGCCAACTCGGGAGGCTTGAATTACCCGGATGTCGATAGCACCGTTTCGGTGATCGATTTAAGTACCAACCAGGAAATCCAGCGAATTACCGTTGGGAACAATCCCGGTGGTGTTTGTGTGGACAGCGAGGGCGATGTTTATGTAATCAGTCGCGGAAATTACAGCAGTATTCCTTCCCGTATGCACCGCATCAACCCAATAACGGACACCAAGGAATTCACCTATTCATTTGACGCAGGCGGAATGACGCGCATGAACGACCAGTTGCTGGTCAGTTATTACGATTACAGCAACAGCACAAGCCATATCGGTTTGTTTGATGCATTGACCGAACAGCTGACTGTTCCGAATTACATTTCGATGTCGGGCATCACCACGTTGTATGGTGTTACCTATTCCCCGGTTACGGGAAAGATTTACTGCACCGATGCGAATACGTTCAGCAATACCGGATTTATACATGTCTTTAGCCAGGCAGGTGTTTTTGAACGGACGTATAATGTGGGATTGAATCCTTCGAAGGTGTTGGTTTTTGATTAACGACAAGTTATTGATTATCAAAAACATAGTAATATTGCAATATTATTCTTCATCCCTTTTGCGCAACTTAAAAACTGTAACTTTCTGGTTTTAAAATAATTAACATAAAGTCATCCATTAGAGGGAAATGATTATTACTCTTCTTAGGTATAGAATATCTGCAACAAAACAGAATGCTACCTTCTGATAATCAACCAGATAGTAATATTGCAATATTAATTTTCTCTCCTCCAGGTTAATAAAAAATATAACTAACTGATTTTAAGTGAAATACATAAAATTCATCTAATAAAGGGTGTCATTATTACCCTTCTCATATATAGAATCTCTGCAAAAAAACAAACGTTAAATACTGATATTCAAATACATAGTAATATTGCAATATTAATTTCAGTATTACCGGACTTCTTTTTCCATAATTTACTTATACGAAGATCACCTATTTAAGACAATACATTACGATCATCCCTTTACTACTCAACCAGCTGCAGGAAAACAACCATTAACCATTGATATTCAAATACATAGTAATATTGCAATATTACTTGTGGATTTTTTTTCATAACTTTCAATTATTATTGAAAATATTGTATATATTTGAATCATGACACTGGAACAGGCAAAGCAGCAATTTATTCAAACCTGGGGAAACTTCGGAACCCAATGGGGAATCAACCGCTCCATGGCCCAGGTACACGCGCTTTTGCTGGTCAGTGACGAATCCAAATGCACGGAAGACATCATGACCGAACTTTCCATTTCACGAGGAAATGCCAATATGAACCTGCGCGAATTGATGAACTGGAACCTGATTTACAAGGAAACGGTCCCGGGCGATCGCAAAGAGTATTTTCGTGCTGAAAAAGACATGTGGGAAGTCGCCAAACGAATCACCAAAGAGCGCAAGCGCCGTGAAATCGAACCGTTGCAACAACATTTGACAGAACTGAAAAAAGTAGAGCAATCCTACGATTCCATTGCTTTTGTGGCCACAATCGAGAACATCGAGCGTTTGGTGAATCGCCTGGACGGACTCTCCAATACCTTGATGAAAGCAGACGAGCATATTTTCTTCGGAAAGATTCTCAACCTGTTGAAATAGAACCACAAGCGATTCAGCGGAGTCGCTTTTTATCGCAGTCAAACTTTCAGTTTTTATTGAAAGTTTTATAAACTAAAAACAGAAGCCATGGAAACCAACTACAACCGGCTGATTTACGACAAGGATTGTCCTTTCTGTACCTGGTACAGCGGCCTTTTTATCCGAACCGGATTTTTAAGTCCCAACGGGCGAATCCCATATAATGAGGCTGTCGAAAATCCTGATCTGCACTTCAATCACACCGAAGCACGCAACAAAATTGCACTGATCGACACGGCAACGGGTACGGTTAAGTATGGAGTGGATAGTTTGCTGACCGTTTTGAGCACCAAATGTTCAGCGATACTAAAAGTTGGAATGTTCCCTCCTATCCACTGGATGATCAACCAATTATACTGCTTCATCAGTTTCAACCGAAAGGTCATTGCTCCATCCGATTGTAACGGAAGCTGTAATTGCGCGCCTACGACCTCTTATTTCTGGCGATGGATATTCATTGCATTTTGTGCTTTGGTTGTCAATAGTGTTACAGCCCTTTATTTCAATCAACACTTAAATAAGTATTACACCGGGATCGAAAACAGCGACCTGATTTTCTTTTCATTGCAATTAGTTATTCAAGGAACTGTTTTTATCTTATTGAAACAAAAGAATTTATATGATTACCTGGGACAGGTTTCTTTCGTTTCCTGCCTGGGAGCTCTTCTGCTGCTCTTTTTCCACATCGGGCTTCACTGGCTGCATCAACTCGGGATGAATATTGACCTGCTGCAACCATTTTGTTTCGGAGTTGTGGTGACCTTTATGTTTTTTGAACATAAACGAAGAGTTAGGTTATTACATCTTTCACAGGTATTGAGTATTACCTGGATTTTATTTCGGATCGGCATAGCTCCATTCGCTTTCAACCTTATAGCGTTATGAGACCAACCATCATCATCACCGCTGCCAACGGATTCATAGGACAATCACTTGTGCAGCATCTCAAGGACAATTATCGTATTGTCGCGCTGGTCCGAACTTCACTGCCTTCCACCCCTGACGTAACGTATTACGTTTGGGATGGAAGAAAAGCAGGTGCCTGGACGCATGAGTTGGAAGGAGCTTTCGCCGTGATCAATCTTGCCGGGAAATCGGTGAATTGTCGTTACAACGAAGCGAACAAAGCTGTTATTTATTCTTCCCGACTTGAAAGCACGCATGTGATCGGGAAAGCCATTGAAAAATGTACCGTAAGGCCGAAATTATGGCTCAATGCCGCCAGTGCGACCATTTATGCGCATTCGTTGGAAAAACCGAATACGGAAACCAATCATGTAATCGGTTCCGGATTTTCGGTAGATGTTTGCCAGCAATGGGAAGCGGCTTTTAACGCGTATAATGATCTTGGAGTTCGGCAAATTTTGCTTCGGACGGCCATTGTTCTGGGTAAAAAAGGTGGCGTTATGGCTCCGTTCAAACGATTGGCATATTTCGGAATGGGTGGAAAAATGGGCCCTGGAAATCAACAATTCAGTTGGATACATGAGCATGACGTTTGCCGGGCTGTTGAACATTTGCTGGTCAACGAGCAATCTTCCGGCGTATACAACATTGCCGCGCCGAACCCGGTCAGGAATTCGGTATTTGCCGCCACGCTCCGAAAAAAGCTAGGTGTTCCGTTTGGAATCCCACAGCCAAAGTGGTTATTGGAATTCGGGGCAAGGCTCATAAAAACCGAAACCGAGCTGGTGTTGAAAAGCCGGTATGTGCTTCCCGGACGACTTTTGGAAGAAGGTTTTGTATTCCAATTCCCTGATTTAGAAAGCTGTTTGAACGATCTTACCTGAAAAAACAGTAATTTTCATTTCGAAATAAAGTAAAACCGAATGTGATTCGTCTTCCCTGGTATGGAAGAAGTAATTTACTTATCAATGACAGACCAGAAGCGATTTTCCATTACTGATACAGTACAGCAATTTGGAAAAAAGCTGTTCGGTTTTATCCGCGGGCGCGTGCAGTCGAATGAAGACGCCGAAGACATTTTACAGGATGTCTGGTATCAATTCAGCAATTTATCCGCAATCGATGAACTGGAGAATGTCAGCGCCTGGCTCTACCGCGTAGCACGCAACAAAGTCACCGACAGGTATCGCAAAAAAACAACCGACGCACTCGAAGATTATTCTTACGAAACCGAAGACGAATCGATCGGTTTTAAGGACATCCTGTTGCTCGACGATTCCAACAACCCGGAACTGGCGCTGTTTAAAGATCATTTCTGGAACCAGTTGATGATCGCACTGGATGAGTTACCCGAAAAGCAGCGCGAAGTGTTTGTGCTGAATGAACTGGAAGATTTTACGCTGCAGGAAATTGCCGATCAAACGGGCGAAAACCTCAAAACGGTAATCAGCCGGAAAGGCTACGCGACCAAGTACCTGCGCACGCGGTTAAACGATTTATACAACGAATTAAACGATTAAGAAAATGAACAAGTGTTTTAACGGAAATAAAAAATGGTTCTTCTTCGGACCGCTGTTTGTCGCAATGATTTTTGGTCTTGGGGCGGTTGTGATGTGGCTTTGGAACGCTATTCTGCCCGACGTCATCTCTGGTGTTTCACCGATCACCTACTGGCAGGCCATGGGATTGCTGGTGTTAAGCAAGATCCTGTTCGGAGGATTCGGAAAAGGAAACCCCGGCCGCGGTAAATCGCATGATGCCAAAAGAGAATTCCGCCGGAAATTCATGGATATGTCGGAAGAAGAACGCGCCGAATTCAAACAAAAATGGAAAGAAAAATGCCGGTAACACCGTTGCCGGTAGGCGCGGAATGCTTCCGCGCCATTTCAAAACCACCAATGGCCATTGGTGGTTTTTTGTTTTTATATAGTGTTATGTAAGCGCGGAGCATCCCGCGCTTACACCACCACCCAAAAAAAATCCCCTATTTAAAGTAAAACCACCCCCCATTCGTCTACCTAACAAACAGTAACATTTTACAAACGAAACATTTCAAAAAAATGGCAACAACAATTTTCAAATCGATCCTTATCGGAATATTAATGGGAACAATGATCTTTTTCGCTCCCGGTTTCATTATCGGGTTAGCCATCACCATGCTGATCTTCAGACTGATGATCGGCGGCAGGATGCGCGGCGGAAGATACAAAGAATACCGCCTGGCCTTTGCCGACAAAGTACGTTCGATGAGCGATGAAGAATACGAGCAATTCAAAAGCAAGGTACACAACCATCGCGATCATTGCTGCTAACAATCCCTTGTAATTCACCCTTTATTATTTGGAAACTATGAAAAGAAGAACAGCATTTATCACGGGAGTTGCAGCAGCAGCGATCACTTTCGGGAGCCTGATGGCAACAATTGGTCCGCGCCACTTTGGCCGTCATTGCAATAGCCACGCTAAACATTGCAGTTACGAGCAAGACCACCAGGCTCATCACAATCATCACCAGGCAAAACATCACAATCAGAACAGGTAAAGCAACAACCAATAACAAGCTCGTTTGAGTTACAGTACCGGAAGGCGTAGAAATCTACCCTTTCGGTTTTTTGTTTTTGACAGACGACGATAAAAATGTAACAAAACGAATGGTTATTGTTATATAAAACACAATCCAATTTTTCCGTTATGAACATTCTCCTGCTCGTTGTTTCGTTCTCGCTTGCCGTTGGCAAAGAAGACAAAGTGTACCAAAAACTGGAAAAGAGTTACGCAAAAGATCCCGAAAAGGGTTATGTGCTGGCTAAACAATACCGCAAAAAAGACAACAGTCTTGCCGCACCTTATTTCTTTGAATCGCAGTATTATGAACGGAAAGCAGGATTGGTAAAAAAAACAGCTGATGAGGCCCTGGCGTTGGGAAATGCGGCAACTAACGGCGCTTTGTTTGAAAAAAAGGCGAGTGAGAAATTACTGCTGAAAACGCAGTGGGCAACAAAAAAAGAGGCGCTCCGCGACAAAATAGTGACATGTCTCGAAAAACTGAGCGAAGAGCACAATTCCAGCAGATTCAAACGCTTGAATGATAAATCGATGAACTTGTTCGGCGACCTTTCAGAGGAAATAGAACCGCTGGCTGAAAAAGAAGTCGTTGCAGAGGAAAAAGCCGAACCGGTAAAGACGAATACTGTTGTAACTTCTGCCAACCAATCAACAGTGCTTACATCGATGGCCAAAATTGACTTTTCGAAAAAACCGACCGGGAGAGAACGTATTCCATCGGCAAACCAGGCCGAGGAAGCTAAAATCCTTGAAATGATCAACAAAGAGCGCATCCGGAAGAAACTGAAGCCGCTGGTGATCGATTCCAACCTGGTATTTGCCGCGCGTTATCATGCCGCCGATATGGCCAACGAAAATTATTTCGACCACGATTCGAAAAATAAAGTCAACGGCAAGCTCAATACTTCCATGGATGCGTTTGAACGGATTGCTTTGTTTTACAGCGCGTTTGCCAATACGGAAAACATCGCCGCCGGAAATTCAACCGCCGAAGAGACGTACGATCAGTGGTATAACAGCCCGGGGCACTATGACAATATGTTCAACAGCTCGGCCACGAAAGTCGGGATCGGGTTTGTGCAAAATCCTTCCAGTACCTTCGAATCTTACTGGGTGTTTTGCACGGGAACGGATTAGTCAATTATTAATGAAGAAATTATCAATTATAAAGTGGCTCCCTTGATAATTTCCTCATTGATAATTCAATAAAATCATTTAATCGCTCCACCCAGCCGGATCAATGCCTCGCGGTTCAGGATTGTGAGTTTGCGTGTATGAATTTCGATATATCCTTCTTCTTTGAGGTCTTTCAGCAAGCGAATGAGTGTTTCGGTGGCGGTTCCCACAAAATTGGCCAGGTCCTCGCGTGATAAGTTGATCGGCTCTTCACCGTACACTTTTTCCAGCAGGATCAGGGTAAATGCCAAACGCTCGCGCACTGATTTCTGTGCCAGGTTGGTAATGAACTGCGCCCGGTCGCCCAATTCTTTTGACAGCTCTTTCATGATCGTATTCCGCAGCGCCGCATTTTTATCGATCATATTCAAAAAATCGTCTTTACCGATGAAACAAATGCTGGAGTCTTCGAGCGTGGCGGCAGACACTTTGTAAGGATCACCGCTGAACATTGCCCTGAAACCAAGAATTTCTCCTTCTTTGGCGATGTGGATGATCTGCTCTTTTCCCTCGTCGCCAATGGTATAAACTTTCACTTTTCCACGATTCAGGCAATACACACCGCGCGGAAAGCTTCCTTCTAAAAAAATGGATTGGTTTTTCCTGAACAGGTTGCAAATCTTGTGACTGTTCAACTCATCTACCTCATCGGGAAGCAGGTTACTAAACAAGCCTTCTCTGCGCACCCCACAGTGTTCACATGCAACGTGCTTATGAGATTTGTCCAACATCATTTATGCATAGTTCGATCCTCCAAAGATAGTATTTTGACCAATGCGGAAAAGATGGACAGGATCGTTTTTGAGAACAAAGACGGCAGCGCGAAAGTCTTAACGACGCTTGACGATTCTTCCGCCGGAACGACGATTATAATCATTGTCATCTGTGAGCGCAATCACCGAAATACCGTCGTTGTAATCTCCAAGATCAATCACGATAGGACCTTCGCCCGGAGTAACAATGCGGTCTTCAACCAAAACACCCTGAAGGTTATAAATGCGCAGGTGCCGGATTCCCGTGTCGGTTGAACCCGGGTTAATTGTGACAAATGAGCTGGAAGAATTCGGGTAAATCAGCACATCGCCTTCTGGCGAACTTGCCGGTGCAGAACGATGTTCCTGGGCGTTAGAGAGCAGCGAAACAAATAACAGTGCGAATAACAGGGTGACTTTTTTCATGCTTTCAGGTGTTTCAACGATCCAATGGTGTGTTTAATTTCTCTTGTAACAAAGGTAGGACGGATGTTCCCCGTTTCAAAACCGTTCACACAGCGATCAAGTCCGTTCAATCAACAAATTTGCCTCCTTCGTGTTTTCGACCTACAACTGGATGAAATCGACGTCCAGTAACTCCTGGATGTACCGCAGTTTTTTTCGCTCCACCGGTTCTACAAAACTGAGAGAAATACCCCGTTTACCTGCCCTGGCTGTTCGTCCGCTGCGGTGTGTGTAGTAATCAGGATCGTCCGGCAACTGGTAGTGTACAACGAAAGCCAGGCTGTCAAAATCGATACCGCGGGCGGCAATATCCGTCGCCACAATGTATTGAAATGCCTGGTTGTGGAACATCCGAATGGCTTTTTCGCGTTCTTTCAGGTTCAGCTCGCCAAAAATCTCGGCCGTTTTGTAGTCATTGGATTGCAGGAGCTTTGAAACAAACTGGACATCACCTTTGGTGCGGCAGAAAATGATTCCGCGTGCCTTGCCCTGCGATGAAAGGAATTCGATCAGCATGCCCGGTTTCTCTTCCTTGAGACATTCCAGGTATTGATGCTCGATTTTCGGGTTCATCACCTTCTTGGTTTGAATGCTTGCTTTCGGGGCATCGGCGTGCAGTTGCTTGCGGATCCAGGTATTCAGTTCACCGTGGATCGTTGCGGAAAACAGCCACTTTTTATGAAAATCATTGGTATGTCCCAGGATCTTGTCGACCTCTTTCATAAAACCCTTGGCGTACAATTCATCCGCTTCATCGAGCACAATGGTTTTTACACGGTCCAGTTTCACCGATTTTAACTGTATGAGTTCCCACAAACGGCCTGGAGTTGCCACGATAATGTGCGTCGGCCTGCGTAAACGGGCCTGCTGTACCTCGATCTGCTCTCCCCCGACAATCCCTTCCACAAATACCTTATCCAGGTGTTTACTCAGCTTAAACAATGTTTTCGCCGTTTGATTCACCAATTCACGGGTCGGAACCAGCACCACGGCCTGTACATCACGGTCTTTGGCATCAATACGCTGCAAAAGCGGTACCCCGTAAGCGATTGTTTTTCCCGAACCGGTATGTGCCTGGCCAACGTAATCCTGGTGCTTCGCAATAAGATGTTTCCACGCATGTTCCTGGATGGGGGTTGGCTGCGTATAATTCAGCTCATCCAAACGTTTCAAGAGAGCCGGTAAAATGGCGTGTGACGTTTTCATGGGGCAAACTTAAGGAATTTTGAATGTTGAATGCTTAATGTTGAGTTGAAACTACCGGTAATCATCACAGGTTGCGGACAACAACAACAGCTCGGGAAACAATGTTTTTCAATTGAAAGGGAAGCCCAATTCAAAATTAAGCATTAAAACAGGTCGAACACGCGCCAATGGTCCCATAGCTGCTGGTCTTCGTCACTGATGAACACCTTCTTCCATTGAAAGTTGAGCACGCGGATGCAGGATTCCATCTTACCATCCCATTCCACAACGAAGCCTTTTTCGCGCAACCGCTGCACTATCGTGTTGCCGATGGCTACAGCGTAAGGTGCATCATCGATCAGGATGCTGTTGAACCCGATATGCAGCGTACCATCCGAATAAATAAGTTTGTCCACATTTTCGCCGCAATAAAAGCAGAAACCTTTGATAAGATCCGGTGAAAGGACCATATCTTCCATCACCGAAAAAACTTCTTCGATAGCGTCCTCGCGTGTATAACCCGGACGATGAAGGGCCAGGATCCCGTCTTTGCAAAGCGTGTTGAATACTTCTGCCAGGCGTTTCACATCTGTTTCAGCAGGCCATTCCTTGCTTTTTGCCAGGTGATTCGCGTGGAGCTGCAGGGCTGTTTTCCGGATCCAGGACGTGGGAACAGGCGCTTTCCATTGTTTTTCGGTAACTTCATGGACCACATCGGGAATGAACTCTTCCGGGTCTTCAAAACCGATCAGGATCCGTTTTTCAATTCGGTCGAAAATATCATACAGGTGCGGATGATCAGGGGCATTGATCCGGGCAATGATCGGGTCAATCAGTTTCCGGAGATCAGGATCTTCACGGAATGCTACAAGGTCTTCCTCCGTAGCAGCTTCAAGGGCATACCAATCGTCTTTTGCAATACTTTGAGTGAGGCTTTCAAGGAACGGCTCTTTTTCATTGAGCAAAGCAAAACAGCACGATTTCCAGAACAGGTAATACGCAACCGGTTCATCGCCGTAGAATTCTTCGTTATCGATTACCGGATCGTCATCCAGCCAGGCACTTTCCGATTGTTTATGAGAGTCGTTTTCTTCCGATTTTCCCCATTCATCCGGCTGAGAATAATGCATTTGGTAAATCAGGCGGTCATAAAGCTCGATGGCTTTTCTGAGGTAAGGAACGGCTTCTCCGGAACGGCCCAAACGCAGGTAAGCCGCCCCGACATTATGCCAGGCTTCGGGCATTTTCAACTCCGGTTCTATCGCTAACACTTTTAGGTGCAGGGCCAAAGATTCCTCGAATCGTTTAGCTTCCTTCAACGATATGCCTTCGTTATAGCAGTTGGTCCAATGTTCCATAAACGAAAAATACGGATTTCTTCTGTTTTTTTGAGACTTTTTGTGCAAAAAGCAAGCGAAGGTCGTGATAAATGTTGTAAATAAAACTATAACTCCTCAATTTGAAATATGACAAATGTCATGTTTATTACCGGCATTCATCCATTCCTTTGTGGAACAGAGCACCCTTAGTCCTGATAATCAATATCAAGGACTATGAAATCAATTATTCTTTTTCACTTCGGCATCTTCATTCTGATTTCAAGTACCACCTTCTCACAGGGAGAAGATTTGTTCAAGCAAAAGTGCAACACGTGTCACCTGGTTGACAGAAGCGCTACAGGACCATGGCTCAAGGGCGTCAAACAAAAATGGGCAGATGCCGGAGAAGCGGAACTTTTATACAAATGGGTTGCCAATCCACCTGCACTCATCGCGAGCAGACAAAGTAAAATGGCTAGTGCTATCAAAGGTTTTAATGCCAGTGATATGCCGCCGCAAATGGTTACGAATGAAGAAATCGATGCGATTTTGGACTATGTAGACAACTATGTGGCACCCATCCCCGAAACTCCGGTCGAAAACGGTTCCCTGGCATCAGGAGGGAGTGCCGATTATGAAAACAATCTCATTCTCTTCTACTGGCTTTTCGGACTCATGGTCTTTCTCATCATTGTCATCATTATCATGACCAATACCATCATTCATTTCATTCGCTCCGATTTCTTTGAACAAAAACGGAACAAACAGCAACCCCTTACAACCAACCCGGGCATCCTGCTAGCTGCCATTTTCTTTGTCCTGATCCCGCACAGCAACCAGGGCTACGCACTTTCATATCTCGCGCCGGACACCACTGAAAAAACTCCCTGGCTGCTTATTGAAAAGTTCGACCTCTATCTGTTGCTGGCAGCTGACATCGCATTGGTTTTCGTGGTACTTTACCTGAAAGGGGTGTTCACATCACTGGTTTCAGGTGATCGGTCATAAAGAGGATTGTTATTCATTGATCGTCGATAAATAATCATTGAGCCGTTTTAATTTATCATTCATCGGCAGATAGCGCTTCGTTTTTTTGTGTAGATAGTTTGTTTTCAATAACTTCGCTTCACAAAACTAAATGACTTGCTTATGAATAAAATTACTACACGCCTGGCGTTCTTAACGTTCATTTGCACGATCGGTACATTTGTATCATTCGGGCAGTTGACAGGGTTAAAAACGATTCCGGGTAATTATGCCACATTGGACCTGGCAGTTACAGACTTAAATGCCCAGGGAGTAGGACCCGGTGGAGTTTTGTTCCAGGTTTTGGCCCCGCAAACAGCTCCTGCCGGCGGATATGCCATCACTGCCCAGGGATCGATGGCCGCTCCGATTGTTTTTATGGGAAATAATAATACGATCACCGCTTCCAATGCTTTGACGGCAGGCGCGCTGAATGATGCCATCTTCAAAATTATCGGTGGTGACTTTATCGGTATTACCGGTTTTACAATGCAGGAAAACCCTGCAAATACAAACAGCACGGCGGCCACCAACAATATGACCGAATGGGGCGTTGCGTTCCTGTACGCTACTACGACCAACGGTGCACAAAACAACGTAATCCAGGGATGTAACATCTCCCTGAACAAAACTTACCTCAATACCTGGGGAATTTACAGTAACGTTCGCCACACCGCTACAGCCGTTACATCAACCAATGATATTACCAGTCCTACAGGCTCGAACAGCGGCAACAGGATTTATGGCTGCAACATCAGCAACGTGAACATGGGAATTGCCTTTATCGGTTCGGGCACCGCGGCCAATATGGATACAGGGAACGATATCGGAGGAAGTGCTGTTTCCGAAGGAAATACCATTACCAACTGGGGAGGAGCAGGCGCTTTCAGTGGCTACATTTCCAATACTGGAACAAGCTACGGGATTTTCATGAACCACCAGTTGAATTCAAACGTCGGTTACAACACACTCACAAGTGCAACTGTTACGCCAACTGTTACTTTCCGGGGAATTGTGAAGGATTTCACCGTTACAGCTCCTACTTTAACAACAAGCGATACAATCAACAATAACACGATCACCATGACAAGTGGTCAGACCTCGGGTACCTTCCGGGGAATTGAAGCGATCAACGGAAGCACTACCTCAACACTTTTCATTACCAACAATACGATCCTCAACTCATCGATTACCGGGGTCGGTTCCACCTCGACTTTCGGGGGGATTTTCAATTCCGGTGCTCACAGTGCTTTACACATTACCGGCAACACCCTGCAAGGCGGAACATCCACAGCCACATCAGGCGGATTTACGGGAATCAATAATTCAGGAGCCGTTGTGAATACGGTCAATATCAATAATAACCAGATCGGAAACTCTATGGGCGGAGCTATCACATTCAGCGCAGCTCAGAGCGGAACAGTTAGTGCAATTATAAACAGTGGCGGAGCTGCGGGATCTACCGTTAACATCACCGGAAATAATATCCAGGGGATCGTACACAGTGTGGCAGGATCATCTACGCATACCTATATTTCAAATACAGCTACCAATCCGAACACCAACATCAACAGCAACACGTTTACAAATCTTACGATAAACTCAACCGGTAGCCTCAACTTCATTACCAACAACGTAACACACGTTCCTTCAACGGTACATAATGTGAACAACAACAGCATTGTGACCGCTTTCAATAAAACAGGAGCAGGAGGAACCGTCTTCTTCTACAATTCATTCTCTACCTCACTTACAGGTGTCACCGAAATCAATAACGGGAATAACTTCTCGAACATGACCTTTACGGGAGCAACGACAATTTCTGGCTGGAGATGTGGTGACGGCTCCACTACAGCACCTTACGGGCCGAACAAAACGGTTACCAACAATACCTTCAGCAATATTACGGGTGGAACCAGCAATATCCAGATCCTGGAGGTAGATTACTCCAACAGTTCCGTAACCACTCATAATGTTTCAGGAAACGTAATTTCCAACATCAGTGGTGGAGGTCCTGTTACCGGGATCGTCTCAGCCCAGGGGAATCAAAACTTCTTCAATAACACGGTTAGCGGCCTGTCTTCCACAGGTGGATCACTGGTGAGGGCTATTGCAATCACCGGAGGAGTAACACAGGATGTTTACAAGAACAAGATTTATGACCTCTCAGTTAACAACCCTGCAGGAACCATTAACGGGATCAACATCACCGGCGGCACTACCACCAATGTTTCCAACAACCTTATCGGAGATTTGAGGGCACCGGTGAGCAGCGGGACCAACGTGATTGTCGGGTTGAACATTTCCGGGGGAACAACCACAAATGTCTACTACAATACGATCCAGATAAATGCCTCTTCCACAGGAACTGATTTCGGAAGCTCAGGTATCAACGCTACGACTACAACAGCACTTACACTCAACAACAACCTCGTCACCAACACTTCAACACCAAACGGTGTGGGGCTTACAGTTGCTTACAGACGATCAAATGCTACAATCGGCAGTTACGCAGCATCTTCCGACAACAACCTGTTCTATGCGGGTACGCCCGATGCGAGCCATTTAATCATGTACGATGGTACCACTCCGTATCAGACACTAACAAGCTACCAGGCTGCCATCGCTCCGATCGACGATGCCAGTATCACGGCCGTACCTTCATTCCTGAGTACTTCAGGCGCTTCTTCCAACTTCCTGCACATCGATCCGAACGTGGTTTCCATGATCGAAAGCGGTGGTGTGAACATTGCCGGTATTACCGATGATATCGATGGCGATATCCGCTTTGGAAACGGAGGTTATACCAGTACAGGTATTCGCCCTGACATCGGTGCGGATGAATTCAACCAAATTCCGGCTCCTTGCGTAGCAATCGATGCAGGAACTATTTCGGCAAGCGATGTGACGATTTGTGACGTCGACAGCGTTTTGCTTACGACTTCAGGCGAAACCACCGGAACAGCAGGATTGTCACTTCAGTGGCAGGTTTCAGCAACTCCGGGTGGTCCTTACTCAGATGTAAGTACCGGTACGGGCGCAACTACCAACAGCTACAATACCAGCGAAATGGTTGCAGGAACGTATTACTTCATCTTACAGGCGGCTTGTGCTTACGGCCCGTCGAGTGATCTTTCCAACGAGATCCAGGTAACGGTTTCAGCACCTCCGACCATTGGATTCACTGCTGCTCCGAACGATACGATCTGCGAAGGAACATCAGTAACACTTTCAGGAAGCGGAGCCGTCAGCTATTCATGGGATAATGGTGTGTCAGACGGCGTAGCATTTACTCCACCGGCATCAGGAAGCTATACGGTAACAGGGACCGATGCCAACGGTTGTGTGGGAACAACAGTTGCAGATATCGAATTGCTCAGCTTACCGGCGATCAGCTACACCGCTTCTCCGAACGATACGATTTGCGACGGAAGCGCAGTAACACTTTCCGGTTCCGGAGCTGTTAGCTACTCATGGGATAACGGTATTACCGATGGTGTCGCATTTACACCTTTAGCTTCCGGAACTTATACACTTACAGCTACGGATGCTCAAGGCTGCAGCAATTCCCTGGCGGCAGATATCGAGGTGATTTTCAACCCGGTAGTGAGTTTTACAGCAACTCCCAACGATACAATTTGCGAGGGAACCCCTGTCACACTTTCAGGTTCGGGAGCAGATAGCTATTCATGGACGGGTGGTGTTACGGATGGTGTTGCATTTACGCCTGTATCAACAGCAACATATACGCTTACAGGAACACTTAGCGGTGGCTGTTCGACTGACGTTAACGTAGAAATCGTTGTCCAGAACCTTCCGAACGTGTCGCTAAGCGGGAACACCAATCTTTGTCCTTCTTCTTCTACCCTGTTGACAGGAACTTCAGGAGGCAGCAGTCAGTGGTACCTGGACGGAGCGCCAATTGCAGGCGCAACTTCCAACACCTACAATGCGATTGCACCGGGAGTTTATAATATGGTGAAGACCAATACCAATGGCTGCGCCGATTCGGCTGCGACAGGATTAACGGTTGTTTTACTTCCGGCACCTGCTGTTGGTTTTACCGCTTCACCGAACGACACGATCTGTCCGGGTGAAACGGTTACCTTATCAGGAACGGGTGCTGTAAGTTACAGCTGGAGTGGTGGCATCACAGACGGTGTGGCATTCCAGCCTGTGGTTTCAGGCTCATACACCGTCACAGGAACAGATGCAAACTCTTGTACGAATACCGCAACAGCCGATATTACTGTAAGTCCTGCTCCAACTGTAAATCTCGGTGCCGACATTTCACAGCCAACTCCACCTGCTATATTGGATGCAGGCGCAGGATTCAGCTCGTATGACTGGAGCACCACCGAGACTACCCAAACGATTTCGGTGGCAATTCCGGGTGAATACTGGGTAACGGTGACCAACAGCTTCGGCTGCAGCGATTCGGACACGATCCAGGTTGAATTTACCAACAGCATTGTTGACCTCGGAAACGGAACTTCGATGACATTGTTCCCTAACCCGAACAACGGTGTGTTCAACGTACAGATCGAAAACCTGGTAACCAATGACCTGACGATGGAAATTGTTGACCAGACAGGACGTACGATCCAAACACAATCCATTGGTGCCGTTAACGGATCACACACACAACCGTTCGACGTTTCACAGTTGGAGACCGGTGTTTACACAGTGCGTTTGACATCGAACGGGAAAACATCGCTGATGCGATTTGTAGTGAACCGTTAATCGTTAAAATACTCATTGAAAAAGGTTCGGGACACATATCCCGAACCTTTTTTGTTTTATGCAGAATGGGCTGTGGCCCGCACCAATTATAATTTATTGAATTGCAAGGTGCGGCTTGAATTTCCACCGGAAACGATAAAAAAGTAATTGCCGCTTTCCATGGATTCAGGCAACAAAATGGTGCTTGTATTGTTGGTAATGAATCCTGTATCAACCGTTTTTCCCTCACTATTCACGATTGTGTAACTGATAGGATTGTCGGCTGTCGGTTCATTGACATATACATTCAAATAATCGTCGGCTGGCACCGGATACAGCTGCACCTCAGTGATTTGTTCCTTATCGGCAATACCCAATCCCGTACCGAAACTGATGGTAGCACAATAGGAATTGGCTTCGCAGGATCCCGGATCGTTTTGATCGCCGTATTCTACGCAATAAGTAAATGATTCATTACCCGACGGAGCATAGGTATGGGTAAACGTGTGTGAATTTCCGGGTTGTGCGTCGATCAGCGAAAAGTTAAACGGATCGGCGATGTAAGCCCACAAATCATACACAAATGCCAGGTACGGAATTCCGGCGCCCGATCCGCTGGCCGCAACGGTTAGGGTATTACCGTTGAGTGAAGGATTGACCGTCATCGGACACAGGTTCGGAACATTTGACAGGGTGTATGAATGGCAAACCTGCTGGTAACAGCCATTGGCATCCAGATAATCGACACAAATCTGGTACGTTCCGAAATTGGCATACGAATGCGAATACTGATTGGTAAAACCCAATGACGGATTACTTCCATCACCCCAATCAACGGCAATTGAATACACATTCGATACACCCGAAATGGTAATATTCACTCCATACGAACCAAGGTTGGCTGCCTGCGTTGAAAAATCAATGTTGCACTGTGCGTTCACTGCAGCATTCATTCCTAAACCTAAAAGGATAAATAACACTTTTTTCATGTTTTTGTTTTTAATGAATAATTAGATAAATTGTTTGAAGCCGGACAATCCGAACTACCTCACAAAGGAAAACAAGGCTATCGCGGAAACCCAGAAAAACACCTATACACGATCTATACAATTCAAACTAACCACTGATAACCAAATACTTAAAGCTAGTCTTTCAGATAAATTTAAGCGTTAAAAACACCACACTTCCCGTTTCCTTGCCAAAGCGATCCTGTAACCGGAATAATCAGGAATCCGGGTGGCGAAATGCGGGGGACCGTGTAACGTATAATGAAGATTGGTCCGGGCGCTGATACCGGGTAGGATTGCGCAAAAAGCGGTCGTGAACCAGCTTTTCGTTGCAGGATTATGGATATGGCCGGTAAGTTTACCTGTCAGATTGCGTTGAGAAACTCAAACAAATCATCGTGTTTGCCAAGGTTGAGTTTTTTGCGCAGGCGGTAACGCGCTACATCAACACTGGCCGCCTCGATGCTGAGCAAATCGGAGATTTCTTTTGACGCCAGTCCGGTTTTGATCATGGTAGAAAGGCGTAATTCATAGTCAGACAAGGCAGGAAATTGTGTTTTGAGCCGGCGCTGGTAGCTTGATTCGAGTAACTGAATTTCGTTGTTGAAATATTCCAGTTCCTTTTCGCCCTCGATCAAACCGCTGAGTTGTTTGTATATCGCGCGATTGCGTTGAATGACCTCTTCCTGGGCAATTCCCTTCAGCAAATCGTTTCCTTTGGTGATGCGGTAAGCCAGGTCGAGCATTTTTGCATTTTTCAGCAACAGGTCTTTTTCGAGCAATTGTTTGTTGATTTGCTCGTTTTCCAGTTCCAGTTTGAGGTTTTGTTCGTTGAGCAGCTGTAACGAATATTTTTCCTGCATCAATTCGTTTTTTATCTTCAATCGTTTAACGCGGTTGAAGTAATAGATGGTGAAAAACACCAACGCCAGTGAGCCGATTATCATAATGGCGATGAACCGGATACTGGCATTTTCAGCATCTTTTTCCTTCAGTTGCAACTGTTGTTTCACCAGCAATTTTTGCTTTTCGGTAAGTGTCAGGCTTTTGATCAGTTCCGCATTTTCCAGCTTATCCAGGTTGGCCTTGTTGATGATGGAATCATTGAGCTGATGAAACTGATCTGCATACAACAGCGCCTGTTTGTAATCGCCTAATTGGCCAAGCAATTTCGATTTCAATTCCAGGGATTCGGCTTTGCGCAACAAATCACCCGACTGTTCGGTGTATACCAGCGCACTATCGGCATACCCGAGCGCCGACCGGTAACGCTTGTTTTTCTGTTCAATTTTCGCCAGCAGGATAAAATTCAGCGATTTGATCACTCCATTACCGGATTCATTGCTGTATTTCAACGCTTTGATCGAATAATTCATCGCCTGTTCGATGTGATTCTGTTCTTCGTAGATGATGGCCAGCGACATGTAACAATACATCATTCCCTTTTGATCATTGGATTGCCTGAAATACCGGATAGCCGATTCGTAATTTTTAATCGCCGATTTCGGTTTCCCGGTATTGGCTTGTATCCCTCCGATTGTCGATAATACATAGGCCTCAATCCGTTTATCTTTCCCGCGATTGAGCGCACTCGCCTTGTTGAGGAAATAGATCGCATGGTCATTTTTACCGATTTCCGCATACACGGAACTCAAATTGAAATACAGGGGAATCAAATCGGCGGTCATTTCCCGTTTTTCCAACTGTTCACGTACCCGGTTGTAACGGGTAAGCGAAGCGATGTATTTTTTCCGGGCCATTTCACCGGAAGCAATCAGCGACTCAAACTGCAGCTTCTGTGCAATTGTTTTTTCGGAAACCGGGATTTTAGTGACCGCTGTATTGATTTTATCCAGCTTTTCCCATTGGAACGTTTCATAATAGACGTTTCCCAAACCGATGTAGGCTTTCAGCAGGTGTATGCTGTCTCTTCGCTGTTTGGAATAACGGAGGGTTTGTTTGTAGTAAACTTCCGACAACTTGAAATCACCCTTTAAATCATAGGCCCCTCCCAGTAATAAATAAGCTTTTGTCTGCGCATGGTGCAGTCCGTACGTGCGAATATCATCCTGCACTTCGGCCAAAAAACGAATGGTTTTATCGGGTTCATAGCTCGTTTTCAATGCCTTTTCGGCACTGTCGATGGCCTTGTAGACTTTGTTGATCTTTTGCTGCTGCAATCCCTGTGAAAACAGCCTGTTTGGCAATAAAACACCAACTGCCAGCAATGAATACGTGTAAAATAGGGTAATCGTTTTTTTCATACGTCATGCCCCCTTTCAAAAATGTTGCCGAAAATGCAGCATTGGAAAGTTTTGGGCAGGTAAGTCTAAAGGCGCGGAATGTTTCCGCGCCTTCAATCTTCAAATAGCAATTTCGTCGGTGACCGCTTGGGCTTGCGCGCCATTTTGTTCATCACGCACGTGTTTCAAACACGGAAACACCACCGGACGCAGCTCATTTCGGAATGCTTCGCGTTCCATGCGCAAACGCTGCACCTTGTAATGCTGTTGTTCTTTGACCAGCCATTCCAATTCGTCGAAAATGGCCATCGGTTTATCCAAACGATTGGCATTCATGGCTTCTACCCTGCGGTTGAATTCCAATTCGGAAACCTGTTCCAACCGGCTGATGGTTTTTTCGCCGCCTTTAACTCCCGTTTCTCCGTAGAGATAAAATCCGTTTTCAGCAATGCCAACTACCAGCAAATCGTATTGCATGTCTTTGTTCAGACGGCCGCTGAACGTTCCTGCTGATCCTTCAAGACGCTGGAAACTCTTGACCTGCTTCGGAAACAGGTACACCATGGTTTTCCCGTAATCAGCATTGTTTTTCACGGAAACCGAAAAGGACGCATATTCGGGCATTTTGACCGGAGCAAAAACCGGTACTGTGATCGTACGTGCAGCCGTATCCGCTTGAAAATTGGAAGCCATTGCCTCTAATAGCCTGCCTGATGCAACATACCTGTCGCAATTGTAAACCGGCGCTACCCGGCGAATCGTAAACCCAATCACCGGCCGGTTACTCATCTGGCGCGCAATCCCGGCATAATTAAACCGTTGCTCTTCGGTACTGTTCAGTGATCGGCGGCGTGCATTACGGCGCGTTTCTTCGGTTCGAAGGCGGTTTAGCTCATTGTTCCAGGCGATTTCCTGCCTGCGGATAAAATTCCGGTCTTTTTTCAATTCTTTCTGCAGTTTCGCAATGGCACCGGCATAAAACTGGCGCAGGTTGTTCATGTGCGGATTGTCCAGTTCTACTCCTCCTACCCGTTCGGCGGCAAATTCCCTGAATTCGGGATAACCCATTTCAACTACCTGTTCATCAATTTGATACAAAGGCTTGTTCAGGTTGTCGGTATAAGCTTCCAGCACATTCTTATCACAAGTAGTGTGAATGGCTTTCATCCGTTTTTCAAAATCATGGGTTGCAAGGATGGTATGGTTAAATTTCGGTTGCCAGAACGCCATCACAGCAGACGGCGGAATATGTTCTTTCTGATCGCAGCCTTTTACATTTACCTCAAAATTTCCATAACAGGGTACTAAACAATGTGAGCTATCACACGCCTGGAAGGAATAAGTGCCTTCCAATACAAAATCTTTTTCTGTTCGGACGCGAATTTTCTGTTTGAAAACAACCGTTTCCCTGTGAATAGCCAGGTTTTCATTAGCCTGTGCATCATACGTATTGATTGGGGCCGGTTCTTCCACCTGGCCGGATCCGCTGTAATTTTTCGAATCATTCAACGTGAATGTCGAAGGGAAACCAAATGATTCAACGGGTGGATAAACAGCATTAATGTGCCACCCAGGTTTGATAGTAACCGTTGCAATGATCGTGGCATCAGCGCCGTTCTGCTCGATTGAAAAACTCCACTTCACCTGGTCTTCAGACGATTCCGATCCTGAAACAGCAGCATATTCTATAAATTTTAGTCGATCAAATGTTGTGAGAACAGGCTCTCGGGATTGAGATTGTATTAACTCAGGTTGCGAAGAAACGGCGGTGCGATCATTGACTGTAGTCATTACTTCAACTGCCTCCGGCTCATCCTCAAAGCTCAGATACAAACTGTCGCGCTCCTTTTTCCCGTTTTTCCATTTCAGTTCATTTAACCTGTCTTCATAACCCGGCGGATAAAAATCCAGGTCATTCATGTCGGCCAGTTGTGGTAGTTTGGCCAGCGGCTGCGGGTTTTGCCAATCGACGATGCCGTTGCTCATTTTCTTACCTTCAAACAGCATCATGCCTTCTTTCAGCTCATCTACCGGCACCTGAACGTACACGCCGACTTCGGGATTTACGCCCAGTTTGGTTCCATCGGGTGCAAAAGCCTGCATGGCAAACATTCCCTGGGTTTCGAGCAGGTGTTCACCCGCAAAGGTCGACAAACCGGCTTTTATAATATCAGCCGCGTTGATCGCTTCCTGCCATTGCACCATTTTGGGCCCGGAATAGGGTTTGCCATCCAGTAAAAAAGCGCCATCGGGAATAGAAAGCAGAACACCTGATCTGGAAAGCACAACCGTGTCTTGCTGCCCCAAATGAAAATACTCAGCTATGATGTGTTCCAACGGCGTGTGCTTGTCCGCTTCCAGTTGGGCAACCAGTTCCTGTTCGGCGCTTACGTTTTGTTGATCGTCTTTTCGGTTGGCTGCCCAAAGCGTAATGGCAGCGATCGTTCCGACAACCAGTACTACAATCGAAGAGGTGATCACATTTTTGCGGAAATGGTAACGTTTGGCCGTTTGCTGCACCAGGTTGCGCTGAACAGCACGTTTGGCAGCTTCATGCAGTTGCTGTTGTAAAATAAGTTCCTGCAACAACTGATGATTCTCGGCCAGTTGCAGTTCGAATGCCTGCCGGTCTTCTGCCGACAGTTCGTTGAGCAGGTATCGCTCTATGAGTTGGGTGATTTCGGGATTCATGATTTTAGTATTTCAGGTTCAACATTGATTTCGGCCGATGGGTCCTGCACCAGCTCTTTGGCTTTTTGCAGGCATCGGTACTTTTGCGCCTTGGCCACTTTGTCATTGCGCAACCCGATCTTCGCTGCAATGTCCGTCATGCTCCAGCCCAGGCCGTAAAACAGTTGCAGCAACTCCTGGCATTGCTTGCCAAGCTGCGTCAGCGCCTGTTCAATGGTCCTGATCTGCGTTTCTTTTCGGAACCAGTCATCGTCGAGCTGCGCCACATCCGTTTCCAGTGAAAACGTTTGCTGCCGTCCTTGTTTGCGCGATTGATTGTACCATAAAAGTTTGCAGGTATTGCGTACATAGAAAAACGGTTCTACGGTCAATACAAAATCGGGCTGTTCGCATTTGCGGATATAAATAACCAATGCTTCCTGAAATACATCTTCAGCATCATTTTTGGTACAGCCCAGACTGACCAGGAAACGTTTGATCTCGGGCCACTTCTTATAGAGCGCCTTCAACTGCGTTTCCTGTAGGTTGGTTTTGTTTAGGATCTTTTCCATTACACTGTTTTGTACCAAATGTTGAATTGTCGGAAAGGTAAACAATTAAGAGGGAACTGGGATTAGAGGGAACTAGTACGTCCCAGCTCCCCAGCTCCCTAGTTCCCTAACTCCCTAACTCCCTAACTTCCCATTTTAGATTTTCCTCCTTATATTCGTACCATGAGTTGGCTCAAAAACTTCATCAAATACCATTTCGTTAAACGCATTCACCGGGATAAACTGCACCCGTCGGTTGGTATTCAACAGCGTCAACTGACGCAGCATTACCTGGTTTGCAAGCAGAACAAGCAACTGCCCGATATAAAAACCACCGGTTTCAAAGTGTTTTCACAGTTTGAGGAAGACGGTATCCTGCTCTACCTTTTTTCGGTGATCGGTGAAGGAAGCAAAACGTTTATCGAGATCGGCGCCAACGACGGCATCAATAGCAATTGCAGCAACCTGGCCGTTCATTTCGGGTGGAGCGGTTTATTTTTTGAAGGCGATGCACGACTGATCAAACGCGGACGAAAGTTCTATTCTAAAATCCCGACGCCTTATCATCCGAAACCAACCTACGTACAGGCGATTATCAAACGCGAGAATATCAACGAGCTTATTTCCAAAAACGGGCTTTCGGGCGACATCGAATTGTTATCGATCGACATCGACGGAAACGATTACTGGGTATGGGACGCCATTGAAGCTGTTTCACCGAAAGTGGTCGTGATCGAAACGCATACCGAATTCGGTACCAACAACATCGTGGTCCCTTACGATCCCAACTACATGTACCCGGGCAAACACCCGGTTTACCACGGCGCTTCGGTGATCGCGATGAACAAACTGGCGCAGAAAAAAGGTTATCGCCTGGTAGCTGCGAGCGACCTGGGAATCAACCAGGTTTTCCTGCGCAATGACCTGGCAATGGATGAAATCCCGGCAATCGATCCGGCTTCGACCTTGTGGCATCCGCAAACCATCGCCGGATTTAAGTCATTCGACGCGATCAAGGATTGGGACTATTTGGAAGGATAACCATGAAACAGCTGCTCTGTATCGTTTTCTGCTGGTTTGCATTCAGCAACTGGTCACAAAGCTATCAGCCGGATGTTTTGGGCAACGGGTTCGAACAGCTGACCATCAATCAGCCCGATGATTACGAAGGCAAAGTTACCTGTACGGTAATCCGCAAAAAAGCCGGTAACCCGACAAACAAAGCGGTGTTGTACGTTCACGGGTTCAACGATTATTTTTTCCAGGCCGAGCTCGCCAATTGGTACAACGCCAACGGCTACCACTTCTACGCGGTGGATTTGCGCAAATACGGCCGGTCTATTCTTCCGCACCAGAAAATGAACAATGCCCGCGATCTGAAGGAATATTTCGCCGATCTCGATACAGCCTTAAACCTCATCCGCGCAGAAGGAAATACGCATGTCCTGCTCAACGGCCATTCTACCGGCGGGCTGATCTGCACCTACTACGCGCAGGAGCATCCAAACAGTACGCTCTTCCACGCATTGTTTCTTAACAGCCCGTTTTTCGAGTTCAACGAACCGAAATTCAAACGTAAATTCGGTGTGCCGTTCATCGCCAAACGCGGCCTCAAAAAACCCGACAAATTGAAAAAAGGCGGTTTCACCAAATGGTACGGACACAGCTTGCATGTCTCTGAACATGGCCTGTGGGACTATAACCTGGTGTGGAAACCACACGTTGCTCCTTCGGTCAATTACGGATGGATAAGAGCGATTCACCTGGCCCAAACAGCCGTTCGGGGCGGTAATGAAATTACAGTGCCAGTGCTCGTGATCTTCTCGATGAAATCGGTTTACCCCAAAAAATGGAGCGATGAACTATACGAAGGCGACGCGATCCTGAACGTGGAACATATCCGGGAAATCAGCAGTCAGCTCAACTGCAAATCGATGAACACCATCCAAATGGACGGGCTTTTGCACGATGTGGTATTGTCACCCCATGAAGTGAAAGTGGAGATGTACAGGCGATTGGGAAGCTGGCTGAATTCACAGTTTTAACTACCGAATACGTTGAGACATCATTTATACCGCAGCAGGCGCTCTTTTTTGCTTAAGTGTAGGACCCATTGATCAACTTCAATGAAGATCGACTAGCATACCAAAGATTGGTTTTCTGATCAGTTTATCTGTAAAAATCTGTGCCATCTGTGGCAAAAATAGTACTATCTTTCCCCAAAATTTCTGCTATGAACAGCTTGTTTTCAAAAGAACATACCGAAGAGTTGGTTGGCCGCATCCAACAATTGACACCTGAACACCAGGCTCTTTGGGGAAAAATGAATGTGGGCCAAATGCTCGCTCACTGTTCGGCAACCATGGAAGTAGTGCGTGACCAAAAGCAGATCAAGCGGATCTTTATCGGCTACCTGTTGGGCGGACTTATGAAAAAGCATTTTTACAACGAGGCACCGGTAAAGAAAAACGGCCCTACACACCCATCCTTCGTTCACACCGACACCCATGAGCTGGAAGCGGAAAAAGAACGATTGATCCGGCATTTGCGTGCGTTCCAGGAAGGTGGAGCTGCAAAGTGTACCAAACAGCCTCATGCTTTTTTCGGGAAGCTTACCGAGGAACAATGGGCTATGGGAATGTATAAACACACCGCTCACCATTTAGAACAATTCGGCGTTTGATATGGAATTCATTGCACAGGAATTAGACGATTACGTTTGCAGGCACACTTCGCCCGAAAACGAACTTTTGGCAAAACTGAACCGCGAAACACATCTCAAAGTCATGCAGCCGCGAATGCTGAGCGGTCATTTCCAGGGGCGCGTATTGAGCATGCTTTCGCACATGATCCGCCCGGAACGCATCCTGGAAATCGGGACCTATACCGGTTATTCGGCGCTTTGCCTGGCGGAAGGTTTGACCGAAAACGGAAAGCTCATCACCATCGATATCAATGCGCAGCTGGAAGCATTTGTACGCAGCCAGTTTGAAAAAAGCGCGCTGAATGCAAAAATAGATTTCCGGGTTGCCAATGCGATGGAACTGATTCCGCAGCTCGACGAACAATTCGACATTGTCTTCATTGATGCCGACAAGCAGAATTACATCAATTATTACCACCTTGTTTTTGACAAGGTTAAAAAAGGCGGCTACATCCTCGCCGATAACGTGCTTTGGTCGGGAAAAGTGACCGGCGACTACGAAAAGCTCGATAAAGACACCCGATTACTGATGGATTTCAATCAACTGATCCAGGAAGACGAGCGCGTGGAAAATGTGCTGCTGCCAATCCGCGACGGAATTATGATTGCCAGGAAATTATAGTTACACGTTTTCACATAGATCTGTGAAAAGCTTTCGTGACCCAAAACGTATATTTAATCCCCCAGTAAGAACCGGCATCCGTGTAACGAAATGCTTCGGAATCCGTATTTCCTTTGGTGATTATTCCTTCCATTGTCGGTTTTAAACCATGGGAGTAGCTCACGGATATCGCATGCATGTGGTTCAACCATGGTTTGAGCGTATAAGCAATTTCTCCAACCACCAACACTTCCGGTTTTCTTGTTTTTATTACCGTATTTGTCACACTGCTTGCTGGCCGGTAGACCGTTTGCGGCGAAGTCAAATCATAAAAGTTAACCTGTGCACCTAATTTCACGGCGAACCTCCTGAGCCAGGCAGGACCTTTTGTCAAAGGCGAAGCTGAGACAAGGGAAGAAAGAAACCAGCGGTCATTCCGGATATGAAACGACTCATCAAATGCTTTCACGGTATAATTGCGTGAATTGATACCGACGGATGTATGAAGGGCTAGCCGAAGCCTTGGGAAGCCGTAACTATCCGTCATTGCGAATTCAAATCCTGCTCCCGGCTGAATCGAGCTTCCGTTAACGGCAGATTTCACTGTGGCAAAAGCTCCGGCGTAACCGGCATAAGCCCCGATCTGGTTTCTGGCAACACGAATAACCACATACGTAGGCTGGATCATTGCGCATTCATTGATTGTCAACCCGTTTTCAGTCGCCCATCGTTCGATTTCCGGAAGTTTGTCCGTCATTTCAGCGATCGTTGCGTATTGGTATTGCTCATTGATCGCTTCAGCAGCGGCAAGACCCGCAGTTTGTTCCACAAGGTATCCTACAGCGCAAATTGTCCCGTTTTCATCAATGAAACAGGGGCAGCGTTGGTTTTCGTATTTCGAATTGACCGGAAACTTTCCGCGTTGCCAGTAATCGTGCAAATGATCAAGGATTTTAGTGCGCTTTCCCACTTGTTCTGCCGTAAGACCGGAAACATCCGAAGCGCGGAGTTGTTCTTCTACATAAGATAAATGTGTCCGGATCCGGTCGGTCTCATCGCATTCAGGTGTTGGCTTTGTTCCGTATTTGACCAGGTAGCTTTCGTCACCGATTACCGGGTTAATTGTCTGCAATTGCTGACCAAATGATTTATAGGTAAACAGGATTAGCAGGAAGATAAGGTACCTTTTCATGAGCGCGTTTTCTGTTGAGATACAAAAAAATACACTTTCCATAAAACACTCAACTATCTAACCACATAAGAGAACAGATAGGGCATCCAGAAATAGGTGTATAAAATCTATGTTCCCTATGTGGTTAAAATTCTACTTCATCTTTTCCTTCAGGAATTTCCTGATCTCCTTATCCGTAGCATATTCCTCCGCAGTTTTCCCAAAATCATCCTGAAGGTTTACGTTGGCACCTTTGTTTACCAGCAGTGTTGTAAAGTCTTTGTTTGATTGCTGAACTGCCAGGAAAAGCAACGATTGTTTCTGGAAATTGACCGGCTGGTTCAAATCGAAACGATAGGTTTCCAATGCGATTTGCAGCAAATCCAGCGACGAAGCGCTCACCGCCAGCGTAGCCAGTTTTTTCTGTTCATCGGGCGACAGCGGCAGATCAGGGTATTTGCGTAAAAGCTGCAATACCAAAGTGGTATTGTTCGCGTCCAGGTATTCATTGAGCTTTTTGGTTTCCTCAAGGCGCTTCATCACCATTACATTCCGCTCTTCGGGTGTCATCGCACCTTTGGATTTCAGGTAATCAATGATGGATTGGTCGCCGGTTTTAGCTGCATATTCGGCTGCGTTCCGCTTGAAATAACCAATCACGTTGACATCGGCCTTGTTTTCCACTAAAAACTTCACGAAAGCCAAATCCTTTTTTTCAATAGCCTTGATAAGGACCGGCTCATCGAAATAACAAGCTTGTTCCAGGTTAATTTTTTTCGAAATGAGGTATTGCGCCAACGTATAGTCCTGTAATTCGAGCGCTATGCACATGTAGGTCGCATGCCAGTCATCAACGGCATTCACATCTGCCCCATTTTCCAACAGGTAACGAATGACCTGCGGATTTTTACACGACGGACGCTGTCCGCTGCTGTTTTTCGGATCAAAATTCGCTCCTTTCGACCGCAGCCATTCCAACAGCTCCAGGTCGCCTGCCTGCGCCGCTTTGTATACCAGCGTTTGCTTGCTTTTTCCACACGAATTGATGCTCAGCCCTTTTGCAAGGAACAGTTCCGTCAACGGCCGGTCTACCATCGCCCCGTTTACTTCTACCAAATAAGATAAGGCATTGAGTCCTTCATGGTTCGTTTGTGTACAATTCGCCCCACGTTCAATGAGGAGTTTTACCCGGTCGCCTTTATTGAGTGATGCGGCTTTCAGGAGAATGGTATTCCCTTCCTTATCCGCATGATTGATATTGATATTTCGCTGCAAAAACAAGTCAAATATTGCCGGGTTTTCGTTTCGGTTGGCATAAAACAACGCCGTTTCTCCCAGATTGTTTTCATACTCGAGGTTTGATGTTTGATCGAGCAGTTGAGTGACCAACGTCAGGTTTTGTGATTTACAGGCCAGCATCAGCGCATTTTCATTCGCCGCCGAAACCGCGTTTATATCCAGTTTTAGTTCATTCAACGCAAAATCAATCATCAGCTGGTCGCCTTTTTCAATCGCCAATAACAAGGCGTTCTTGCCGTATTCGTCAACAGCAGTTTTACTGGCCCCGTTCGATAAGGCAATCAGGGCAATAGGTTTATTGGATTGCTGGATTGCTCTTAGGAATACTGCATTTGCATCGGCGCCCAGCGGAATCAATTGCTTGATCAGCTCATGGCGTTCCCAGGTAAAGGCATAATTAACCGCTTCATTCACATTTACCCCGCTTTTCACCAGGTATACAGCGATTTCGCTGTAGTTGCCCTGGATGGCTGCTTCAATGGGTGAAATGTAATATTTGCGGAACAATCCCGGCTTTCGCTTTTGGGAAAAACTCACCGGAAACCCTTCTTGTACGAGGTATTTCACCACATTCAGGTGTCCATGCTCAGCCGCTGCCAAAACTGCCTCGGAGTCGTTGAAGCCATAACCGCGCAGCGTTTCGATCCAAGCCAGGTCGCCTTTTTCACAGGCATCGTAAAATCCGCCGCGGCCGGTAGCGCCTTTTTGCAATAAGTAAAGGGCAATGTCTTTGTAGTTGTTGGATACCGCCAGTTCAACCGGCTCTACATTCCACATATTGCCGGTCTGGAAATCCGCGCCGGAGTCTACCAAACGTTTTACTTCCTTGAAGTTATTCGCCTGCACGGCTTTAAATACAGGTGTTTCCTCTTCCTGGGCGGTCAGTGGCAGGCAAAAGGCAGTGATGGCTACCAGTAGTGTGATCAGTTGTTGTTTCATTCTAATTGAAATTCCAGATAAATGTATAAAAATCTGCCAATCGTTAGTTGCCGGATTTCATGGTTTCCTTCAAATAATTCTTCAGTTCTTTTTTCTTCGCATACTCCAATGGCAATTTGCCCAATGCATCTGTTTTATGCACGTCTGCACCTTTGTTTACAAGGAGAACAGCCATTTCCTTCTGATTGTTTTTCGCTGCCACATGCAGCAGCGTTTGTCCTTCAAAATTAACAGCCGCGTTGATATCCATTTTGTAGCGTTCCAAACAGATTTGCAGCAAATCGAGCGAGCTTGTTTGCACAGCCAGCTGCCCCATTTGATTCAACTGATTTACGGTCATCAGCGGCTTCTTGTATTTATTGATAAATGCCAGCAGCGCACCGGTATTTTTGCCGGCGATCCAGGTATCAAACAACTGCATTTCTTTCGAACGCTCTTTTTCTCTGTTGTTGAATTCTTCCCTCGTCAAAGCACCTTTCGATTTTAAATAATCGGCTACTGCAATTGCTTCAGCGCTTCCTGAAGCGGCTGCTTTGTTTGCCAGTTCCATCAGATTTTCATTCCAACGGTTCTGAATAGCTAAATCAGCGCCGCTCTCCACCAATAGTTGCACAAATGCGAGGTTTTTCTTTTCTACTGCCTTCAGTAAAATAGGTTCATCTCCATCGTAATTCCCGTTTACATTTGCTCCTTTACCAATCAGGTATGCAGCCAGTTCGAGGTTGTTGTGGTTCAATGCTTCATCCAGCCAGGTCTTACGCCAGGTATCCATGCGGTTAATATCGCCGCCGTTTTCGATCACATAGCGGATTACTTCCGGGTCATCGCAGCCTGCCCTGCGGCCCCGGTCATCAGTGCCATCTACAGAAAGCCCCATTTCCTTTACTTTTTTGAGCAATTCCAGGTCACAGTGATCAATAGCAATATACGCAAAGTCGGCACCAGTCGAAGTGGTTGCTTTCGGATCTGCTCCCATCGCTATCAATTTTTGGATCAGCGCAAAATCCAGGGGCGTATCGTCGTAAATAAAGCTGAGGATGTTTTTACCGGTTTTGGTTTTCAGGGACAAATCAGGATGATGTTTTAATAAACATTCGATTACTTTTTCCTGCCCCATCTCAGCCGCCCGAACCACTACGGTATAGCCTTTTTCATCCTGGTTATTGAGATTAACACCCTTCGAAAGCAGTAACTCGATCGTCTCCACGTTGTTGAAATACATGGCGTGGCACAAGGCATTTTGACCGTATTTATCTACTGCGTTCAGGTTGGGGTTGCGCGACAGGACGAAGTCCAATACATCGCGGTTTCCATCGTAAGCCGCCAGCATCAGGTCGGTATGCCCTTCAGAATCTGTAAGGTTGGTGGGCAACTTCAACGTATCCACGCAGTAACGCATGGCCGCCAGATTTTCACTTTCAACCGCGTGCAGGTAAGCGTTCATTCCTTTTTCATCGGTATAATTCGGGTCGGCGCCCTTTTTCAGGGCATAGTTCATCAACGCCCGGTCACCGTCGCGCAGGCTCCATAAATACTGCTCATTGACGGCGCTTCCCAGATCGATCAGCTGTTGTCCCAATTTCAGGTTGGTATTGGTGCAATAACTAAAGGCCCGTTCCATATCCGCACCCGCCTTTACCAAGGCAATCACAATGGCGTCGTTTTTTCCGAGCGCAATTTCCAGCGGTGTCACGTAGTATTTGTTGAACAACCCGGTTTTTCTTTTTTGGTCAAAATCGACTGGAAAATTCTCCGAAATGAGGTAATTGACCATTTCGAGGTTATTTTTCTCAACTGCGGGAATCATTGCCTCATCATCCGTAAATCCATAACCGACCAGGAATTTTACCCAGGCCAAATCGTTTGTTTCAACGGCATAATACAATCCATAACGTGAATTAGCACCGTTTACCAACAGGTATTTGGCAATTTCACGGTAATCATGCTCTATGGCATACGAAAGCGCGTCTTCCCCGTAAGTCCAATCGTATTTGACGGATTCACCGGCAGCGACCAGCTTTTTTAACTGTGCCAGGTTATTCGCTTTTGTGGCTGTCATTATAGGCGATTCATCCATTTCCTGGGCACAGAAACTCCGGGTAACCAAACAAAGGAGAAGTAGTAACGTAGTTTTCACAATTTCTGCATTTAAGTGATGCTCGCCAAACCGCACAAATAATGTGCCGCATAAATAGCTGAAAGATAAACGTAAAAAATATTGCATTCAACCGGTAACTTTTTACGGTTTTTTACGATATAGTCTTTCGGGCACGAATATTGCCTGACAGGGTTGAATTTTATAGAATACAAAGCTTATGTTGAAAAACTACTTCCTTTTTTCTGTTGTTTCCGGTTCACTATTATTCACTTCCGCTGCTTTTGCACAGGAAGAAGATCCATCGTGCATGCCGCCACCGAAAAAGGCGCAGAAATACATCGATGCCGGTGATGCCGCTAAAACACCGCAGGAAGCTTCTGAAAATTACCAGAAAGCGATCGACGCCGCTCCGGATAATGCAGCCTGCTATTTTGCATTCGGAAAGTATGCCTACGACATGGGAATGGAATATTTCAAGACGCAGCCGAATCCTGATTTGGGCGAGCGCAGCTTTGCGAAAGCCGAAGTAATGTTGAAAAATGCCGTGGAATACTGCGACGATTACAATTCGGAAATGCTGTATTTGCTGGGCGTGATCAACTATTCGCAGTCGGAAATGGAAGACGCCACCCGATGGTTCGAAAAATTTGTGGCGTACAAGCATTCCGACAATTCGCGCTACGGTGAAAATTACGCCAAGCAGCTGGCCGATGTGAAAGAAGTATTGGGCGAACTGAAAGACGAGCAGGAAATGCTGTCAACCACGGTTCCGTTCAACCCCAAAATGGTACCGAATGTGTCTTCCCGCGAATGGGACGAGTATTTCCCGATGATCTCGCCGGATAACGAAATGATGTTCTTTACCCGAAAGGTAGACCGCAAGAACCTCGGAGATATGGTTTCCAACTGGAAAGAAGAATTTACAATTGCCAAACGCAACGGCGATACCCAGCCGTTCGACAATGGCCAACCGTTCCCGAAACCGTTCAACGACGGAACGTTCTCCAGCTACGGCGCGGCTTCAATGTCGGTCGATAACAAGGAAATGATCATCTGCGCCTGCAAAAAAGAGGTGGTAAAAAACCAGGATTATACGAATTGCGATTTGTATTCAACCACCTTCATGCGCAACGAATCTTCCAAAACCGGTTATGAATGGACGCCGCTGGTAAACCTGGGGCCAAAGATCAATACGCCTGATGGCTGGGAAGGACAGCCTTCGCTTTCAGCCGACGGAAACACGCTGTTTTATACGGCCAACCGCGCCACTACGAAAGACAACGACATTTTTATGGTGAAACGCAATCCTGACGGTTCGTGGGGAGCAGCAGCGCCATTCGACGAAATCAATACCGACGGAAAAGACAAAAGCCCGTTCCTGCACCAGGACAGCGAAACCCTGTATTTTGTTTCCACTTCATCCAGCGAGCGAAAAGGAATGGGCGGCCTGGACATTTTCTACATGCGCGAAGAAAACGGTGTGTGGTCGAAGCCGAAAAACATCGGGAACCCGATCAATACGCCGGAAGATGAATTGGGGATTTTCGTTTCAACCGATGGGCAATTGGCCTATTATTCGTCGCAGGTAGCCGGGAAATGGGACATCTACGGCTTTGAACTGTACGAAGAAGCGCGTCCGAAAGCAGTTGCCATCTTGAAAGGTGAACTGAAAGCTCCGGACGGATCGCCGATCACCGACGCTACCATCGAAGTAGCTTACGAAAACTCCGACAAGGTGGAGCAGGTAAAAGTAAACGGCGACGATGGAAAATATGCCGTTGTCGTGAAAACCGAGGTTCCGCAGGACATCATGGTTAGTGTGAAAAAAGAAGGCGCTGCATTCGATTCGAAACTGATCACGAAGGAAGAAGTCGCCAAAAAAGAAGAGCGCGTGAACAACAACCTCGCGGTGAAAGAATTGAAGGTAGGCGAAGCGTACACGATCAACGATATTTTGTACGACTACAACTCGGATGTGCTGAAAGACAAATCGAAATTCATCCTGCGCGAGTTTGCCCGCTACCTGAAAAGCAACGAAATGATCGAGATCACGATCCAGGGTCACACCGACAGCGACGGCGACGATGCGAAAAACCTCGACCTTTCTGACCGTCGTGCGAAAGGCGTGAAAGACTACCTCGTTTCATTGGGTATCGACGAAAGCCGTCTGGAAGCCAAAGGTTTGGGCGAAACGCAGCCGAAAGTTCCGAACGATACTGCTGAGAACAAAGCGAAGAATCGTCGCACGGACTTCCTGATCCGTGGCATGTAGACATCAAAATTATCAATGGTTAAATTATGAATGATCAAGGTCGTTCTTTTATAATGAACTTCCCTGATCATTTTCCAATTCATAATTGATCATTAATTTTGCGCCATGCATACCAACAACGTTCAGGGATATTGCGCCATCGGCGTGTTCAATGCCAAAACCGAGCACAACATCGGCACACTTTGGCGATCGGCTTATATTTTGGGCGCCAGTTATATTTTCACCGTTGGAAAACGCTACAAAAAACAAACGTCCGACGTACTGAAAACCTGGGCGCGTATCCCCTACTTTCATTACGATACGATCGAAGATTTGTGTGAGAATATTCCTTATGATTGTCGCCTGGTTGGCATCGAGCTGACAGACGAAGCAACGTTCCTGCACGAATTCCGCCATCCGCAGCGGGCTATTTACCTGCTTGGTTCCGAAGACCAGGGATTACCGGAAAGCATCCTGGAAAAGTGCCATTTCACCGTTAAACTGCCCGGAAATTCATCGTTGAATGTAGCGGTGACGGGAAGTATCGTTCTGCACGACAGGGTAGCGAAGAATCCGAAAGAACTGCCTGCAAACCATAAGTAATTTTGAATGCTTAATGTTTAATTATGAATTGGTTAATTATAAATTATCAAGGCCTCTTCATTCTGAGCTTTCTTGATAATTTATCAATTCATAATTGATAATTCAATCTAAAATTCAAAATTAAGCATTCACTCCTATGTGAAAAACCGCATCGCCTTTGTTAACCAACGGTGATTCGTTCACGCAAATGATAAATCCTTTCATGGTTGATTTGACTTTGCGTTCAATTTCGCCGTACGGATCGCAAACGATTCCCAAAACGGTCCCCACTTCTACTTCATCGCCGTTTTTAACGATTGCCTGGAACACGCCTGAATTGGGAGCCCGCAACCATTTGGAAGAAGTGATCAGGATTGGTTCACGGGTTGGCGTTTCCATTGTTTTAAACTGGCGCATGCCTAAATGGACGAGCACACGCTGAATTCCGGCCAGGCCTTCTTCCACAATTTTCTCGTCGATGGAATTGGCTTTCCCGCCTTCGAACAGCAGGATCTTTTTGCCGCGCTTGTTCAATGCTTCACGGATGGATTTGCTGATATACGCCGAATGCACGATAAACGGCGGATTGAAGACGTTGGCGAGTTCCATGCTGACCTCATCGGTTTTCAGGCAACGGATTTGTGCAATGTTGCTGCGCTGGGCCGCTCCGGTGTGAAAGTCAATCACCATGTCGATATTCGGGGCGATTTCTTTCATAAACTGGTAAGCAAACTGGCTGGCCAGCGAACCGTTTCTCGTACCGGGAAAGCTCCGGTTGAGATCGCGCCCGTCGGGCAATTCGCGTTTCACGTTGAGGTAACCAAATACGTTAAACACCGGAATGCAAATGATCGTTCCGCTACTCGGTTTGTTCCAACCCTTGCGGATAACGCGGCGGATAATTTCCATCCCGTTGATCTCATCGCCGTGCATGCCGGCCATCAGCAATAATACAGGACCGTCTTTTTCAGCGCGTTGTACGATTACCGGCACCTGTACCGGTGTGTGCGTATGCAATTTTGCAACATTCATGCTTAGTTCCGCCCCTTTTCCGGGAGCAATTTCTCGGCCTAAAATGGAAAATCGCTTCATACGCTTATCGTTACTTTTTTACGTTTTTTTCTATGTATTGAATGATCTTTCCGGCAATGTCGACGCCCGTTGCGCGTTCGATTCCTTCCAGGCCGGGAGAAGAATTCACTTCCAGCACCAGCGGCCCGCGTTCCGATTGCAGCATATCAACTCCGGCAACGCCAAGGCCAACAGCCTGTGCGGCACGAATCGCCGTCGATTTTTCTTCGTCGCTCAGTTCAATTTGCATGGCCGACCCGCCACGGTGCAGGTTCGAGCGGAACTCGCCTTCTTTCCCCTGGCGTTTCATTGCTCCTACTACTTCGCCATCCACCACAAACGCCCGGATATCCGCTCCTTTGGCTTCGTGAATGAATTCCTGCACGATTACGCGGGCACGTAAGCCGTTGAAGGCTTCCAATACCGATTGCGCAGCGTTCTGGTTCTCCGCCAAAACAACCCCCAATCCCTGTGTTCCTTCCAGCAATTTCAAGACTACCGGCGCACCGCCGGCCGATTCCACCACGTGTTCCACATTGCGCGAATAGTTCGTAAATACTGTTTTCGGCAAACCGATCCCTTCTTTCGAAAGTACCTGCAAACAACGCAACTTATCACGTGAATGCACAATCCCGCGCGAACTTACCACCGAAAACACGTTCATCATTTCGAACTGGCGTACCACTGCCGTCCCGTAAAAAGTTACCGAAGCCCCGATCCGCGGAATGACGGCATCGAACCCAACCAGGTAATCCGATCCGTAATACAGCGACGGGCCTTTTTGTTCGATCTCGATATTGCAGCGAAGGTGGTCTACCACATGTGCCTCATGACCGTATTTTTCGGCTGCTTCAACCAGTCTTCGGGTCGAATAGAGATCACTGTTGCGTGAAAGAATGGCGATTTTCATATACTCTTATTACTCTTAAATAAATCAACTTAACGATTCGGCCTTGAACGAACAGTTCGTTTTGGACGAATCGATCAAAAAACGTTTGTTGAGCAACCTCCTGCCCAACAAAACAGGATTGCGCAAACCGGTGCGTTCAGTGAGCGAAAATAGTGTTTCCACCGTTTCGTTGAACAGGCGTACGGTACCAAGCACAAAAAAACGTTCTTCCGACATTCCGTTGGAGCTTTTTACCTTTTTGCGAATGTAACTGTCGAACCGGAATTTCTTTCCCGTATACCCTTCAATGGAAGGATCAAGGAATACCACTTCCAGCACCTGTTTTCCGTCCACATCCACCAGGTTGATGCTATGGCAATGCATAGAGCTCGAATAAGCGCCCGAATCAATTTTCACCGGCACGTTTTCCAGCCCGAACCCGGGAAAAGAAACAATGTCTTTCCGCCCGATAACCCGCTTTGCCATTATTTTTCGGGATAATAAAACTGACCAAACGGATCTTCTTCCAATGCCACCCATTTTTTCTGCATGAGTTCTTTTATGGAAGCCGGCATTTCTGTTTTTGCTTCAATTGTCGGTTCATCGGTGGACATACCTTCAAGTGTTGTAATCCCTAAAAAGATGAACTTCTCATTCGAATTAAAGCAGTATAATTTGCGGTCGGCGGGTGACACATCACTCCGGCAGGACAATGTGTACTGGAAAGAGACTTCAGCCATACCATCCGCATCAACGTCGGTTACCGAAAGTGATTTTTTAGTGAATCCGGCATACAGATCAAAATCATTGCATTCCTGGAAATCGGCAATTTTCCAGACAGATTTGTACGGACTTTTTTCATCGGAGCGCGCGAACAGGTAGGCATTCACTTCTGCACGGTCATGCATTTTCACGTATGCTCCGGCCTCGTTTTTCTCGCTCACGGGAAACATCCCGGTTTGGGTCAGGATCAGCAGGTTGTGTCCGTTGACATCATCAAACTCCAGGCATTCCACCAGGATTCCGCGGTAAAACACATCGCGCGGGATGTCGTTGTAACCGATCGTTTTGAGGTTGAAGGAAGGAACGTTGTTGGAATTGTCCCAAATGCCGAGCCAGTTGGACATGCTCATGGTGCTTTCTGTTGATTCCTGGGCAGCTGCCGCAAACGGAAGCAAGGCGAGCAATAAGCCGATTTTCTTCATGTGAGTTGGTGTTTTATCTATCGAAAATAGTCAAAAAAGCGAAAGTGAGCGGGGAATGCCGCTTTAAGCTGAAAAAAGTTGTATCTTTGCACTTTGAATTAGAAAAATATTTGCTAATATTGCACCCCCAATTATGGGATAGCGATAGAAATTAAGAGTCATGGATTTTATAAGAGAGCTTCAAAAAGAATTAGTAGAAGTAAAAGAGTTTCCGGCATTCGGTGCTGGTGATACAGTTACTGTGTCTTACAAAATTAAGGAGGGTAACAAAGAGCGTATTCAGCAGTTCCAGGGTGTTGTTTTGCAGCGTCGTGGTTCAGGCACAACTGAAACATTTACGGTTCGTAAAATGTCAGGAAACGTAGGTGTAGAGCGTATCTTCCCTATTTCTTCTCCGTTTATCGACTCAATCGTTGTTACCAAGCATGGTGCGGTGCGTCGTGCACGTATTTTCTACTTCCGCGAGCGTACAGGAAAATCTGCACGTATCAAGGAAAAGAGAAGATTCACTCACAACTAAGAAGCTCAACCTTTTTCGATATAAAGACTGTCAACCAAAAATTGGCGGTCTTTTTTATTTAATGTTGAATTTTGAATGCTTAATGTTGAATTATCAAGACCGCTCTTCTACACGAACTTCCTTGATAATTTTTCAATTCATGATTGATAATTAAATCAGAGTCAGCTTCATTCAACATCCAACATTAAAGCATTTAGAATTATTATGTTTTTTGTCCTTTCTAAACTATTACTCTTCCTCCTATCGCCGCTTACATGGGTGCTGATCGGGCTTGGGTTTTTCTTTTTTTCACGTAGTGCCAAATGGAAGAAACGCGGAAAAATTACGGCACTTTTCTGCCTGCTGTTTTTCAGTAATACGTTTATCTACAAGGAATTTTGTCGTCAGTGGGAAGTGTTCGGAACGCCGATCGGAAAGGTGAAACACCATGATGTGGGAATCGTTTTGGGCGGAATGGCCGAATACAACAACGATCTGCAGACACTGAGCCTGCGACGAGGTGGCGACCGCATCTGGCAAACCATCGACCTCTACAAATCAGGGAAGATCGACAAAATCCTCATCAGCGGCGACAATGGCGACCTCACCAACAAAGGCCTTCATGAAGCCAAACAGATGAAAACAGTGCTTGTTCGCTTCGGCATTCCGAAAGAAGACATCATCACGGAGACGCGCTCGCGCAATACGCACCAAAATGCGGTGGAAACAAAGAAAGTGCTCGACAAGTATTACCCGGAATACAAATCGTTTATCCTTATCACTTCCGGCCGACACATGCGCCGCGCGCTGGCTTGCTACGAAGCTGCCGGTTTGCACTGTACGCCTTATTCCACCGATCTCTACACCGGCCCGAAACGGAGCTATACATTTGATGAGTTCATCGTTCCGGATGTTTCCACGATGTATGACTGGCACGGACTCCTGAAGGAAATGGTAGGATATGTGACGTATGGGGTTACGGGGAAAATTTGAATTATCAGTGGCCAAATTATCAATTATCAAGGCAGCCACTTTATAATTGATAATTCTCTAATTCATAATTTTTCCTTCTATTTTAGTCCCATGAAACAACTGCTCTACTGCTACTGTATTTTGTTCATCAATAGTGTTTTCGCACAGGAAATCAAAACAACGGTTTTCCTTGACGGCGCATTGGATTGTCACTGGAACCCGGTGAATAACAACGAGGTTTGTTACTCCGTGAAAGGAGCAGATACCTATTACGACGTGCACATCGCTTCGCCCGACCGTACGCGGGATACCTGCATTACGTGCAACCATCCCGACCTTCCCAACAGGCACATCGCCAACCCGGCCTGGCATCCTTCGGGGAAATGGCTGGTGCTGGTGGTCGAGAAAAAAGTACACCCGCGCGGCTCGGCCAACGCACTTCCCGGATTCGGAGCATTTTGTGATCTGTACCTCATTTCTTCCGACGGAAAAAAGTGCTATTTGCTTTACGAAAATGTGAACGATTTCGACCACGGGATCATTGCGCCGCGTTTTTCACCGGATGGTACAAAGATCGTGTGGACCGACCGTTTTAAGCGCCCTGCTCTTTGGAATGCCCAGCGGCATTTTGGTTTCTGGACCATCAAAACAGCCGACTTCAGCTTCGGGAACGACAGCATTCCGCACATGACCAATCCAAAAGACCTGCTTCCGGGAAAACGCTGTTTCAATGAGAGCTACGGTTTTTCGCCCGACAGGAAAAAGATCATTTTGTGCAGCAGTATGACCACCAATTCGGCATGGAAGGCACAGTTGTTTACGATGAATGTGGATGGTTCCGACATCGTGCAACTGACCGAAGGAAAAGAATACAACGAGCACGGCTGCTATTCACCCGACGGAAAAACGATCGTCTGGATGTCGAACAAAGACAACGCCAACAAAGGTACCGATTGGTGGATGATGAATGCCGACGGTACCAACAAGCACCGCATCAGCTTTTTCAACGACCCGAAACATGCCGATTACATCGGGAAAGCGGTTTGGACCGGCCTGGCAACGTTTGCTCCCGACGGAAAACGCTTTATGGGAGGCATTCAGAAAAGTTTGATTACGCAGGAGGGATACATTGTAATTGCGAAACTACTTGATAATCAATAACAAAATGTTTCATTGATTTAAAATTATGCATAACTATTTTGCCACAGATGGCACAGATTTTCATAGATAAATCTGTGTTGTCAATTCGATCCTATAAGCTAGCGTATAGCTCAAAATCTGTGAAAATCTGTGCCATCTGTGGCATCATTAAAATACACGTGATTCGTCATTTTCATGATGTAGCGAAAAAAAACAAACCATTTGTCAATTATTATTTCTCGCTGTAGAACAGCGGCTCGATGATTTCTTCAGCTTCCTTTAAGTATGCGCTTCCGCAGGTCTTGAGCTTTGCCTGGATCTTCGGCCAGTCTTCCTGGTAATCGTAATTGTTGTACAAACCACCGATGGTGTACAACCATTTTTCATAAGACGCTTTGTAAGCTCCGTATTTGATATCCTTGAAAAATGTACACGGCCGCTGAACGACCAATGCATTGCAAATGTCCGCGATTTCACTGTATGGATAATAATCGTAAACGTTTGTTCCGCGATCAATGACCTGACTTTCGAGGATGGCGTTGATTACAAATACGTAAAACGCTTTGTGGTTGTCGGGAATCGTATCCAGCTTCTTCAACAGGTTATAACTCAGTTGATCGTACATCAAAGACAGTTTTCCGCTGACAAACAACTTAGCAGCTTTATCGATTGAAGGCTGGTTGAGGTAATATGAAAGTTTGTTTCCGGCAATCGTAGCGGGCACTTTTGAAATGTAACAGCCGTTTTGACTGATAAACCGCCAGATAGAATCAGGAATGTTGAGCAAACTGCTGCGTTCAAGATCCAACGAAGCTTGCGGGTTCAATTTCATGATCTCCGGCGGCAAAGAAGTCAGCGGATTCCAGAGTACATTCAATTCCGTCAGGTTACTTAAATAACCGATACTCGCCGGTAAGGTGACCAGGCTATTTTCCTGCACATCCAGGTTTTTCAGAGCAAGCATCTTCCCTATGTCGCGTGGCAAAGCGGTCAGCTGATTAGAGCGTAAATTCAGTTCTGTAACAGCTGTCAGTTTGCAGATTTCATCGGGAAGGGAAGTCAGTTTATTGCCGTCTAAATCTACTTTTAACAACATGGACAGGTCTCCGAATTCCTTTGGCAGTGATGTCAAACGTTGGGAACTGATGTCAATGAATCGAAGCAGTTTTAATTGCCCGATCTCAGCCGGCAGTGTTTCCAGGTTTGTATTCCATAAATTCAACTCTCCAAGCATTGCCAGTTTACCGATTTCTGCCGGAAGCGTGTTTATTCGCGATTCAACCTGGAGTTTTCTGAGATTTACAAGGTTTCCAATCGAAGCAGGAAGTTCCGTCACTGCCATTGATCGGATCACGAGTGTCTGCAGGTTCGTTAGCTTGCCAATTTCAGAAGGAACGGAAGGAAATTTCCCCGAATAGAGGTACAATTCTTCCAGGTTCTTTAAGTTGCCGATTGAAGGTGGAATCCGGGTAATCGGCCCACGGATTTCCAGGCGTTGTAAGGAAGTCAGCTCTCCGATTACTTCAGGAATCACCATGGTACTGTCATAACACTGAATGACCAGGTTCTCAAGCTTTGTCAGCCGAAAAACCTCTTCCGGGATTACAATGGGCATGCTGCAGTAAATTTCCAATCCCTTCAGGTTGACAAACTTGCCTATGTCGGCAGGAATTTCGCCTCCGTCCGAACTGCTGATGTACAACCGGACAACATTCTGGGAGTCGGCCTTGATTTCTTCAAAACTGTCGAAATACTTTTCGTGCTTGTGTGTCCAGTAACGCCCACTGACACTCGGCCGCAACGGCCATTCACGGCCATTATAGTGATAGCCTTCTTCGTCGGTGACAGGCATTTCATACGGAACCGGTTCGGGAACCTTCACCTGCGCCGCAAACTTGTTCGCACTTACTAAAACCAGTAAGATCAAGACAAAACGAAGATGCAGAGACAAAAAACAAGGTGACATCGGTTGTTTATTTACATCTAAAATACGGTTTTCTTCCGGGTATCGTTCCATTGCCTCATTTTTTCTTCCGACTAACATCAATGGTAATTTTCACTCTACAATCACTTCCGAAAAACGCTCATTTACGGAACGTTACACTAAAAAAGAATAGAAAATCACATTCCCCGAAATACAAAAGCCGTTTTTATACGTAGATTCACAAAGGACAACTACTTGCTATGTATATTTTGATTTTTTTCCTGGGTCATTGGTTTCTGTCGCTCTTTTGTCAAACATTCTTCCTGCACCGCTATGCATCTCACAAGATGTTCACCATGAACCGTTTTTGGGACCGCTTTTTTTACCTGTTCACGTTTATTACTCAAGGATCTTCTTTTCTCAACCCCCGCGCTTACGCCATTATGCACCGGATGCACCACGCCTACAGCGATACGGAGAAAGATCCGCATTCACCGCATTTTTTTAAGGATGTCTGGCAGATGACCATCCATACAAAAGATATTTACCTCGATTACGTCAAATTCAACAAACAACCCGAAAAGGCATTCCAGGGCAATTATCCCGAATGGAAAACGCTGGATGCGATCAGCGATAACTGGGTCGTACGCATTTCGTTCGGCGTGCTGTATTTCCTGTTTTACCTCTACTTCGCCCCTACTTACTGGCTGATGCTGTTATTGCCGATCCATTTTTTCATGGGGCCGGTGCATGGTGCCATTGTGAACTGGTGCGGACACAAATACGGCTACAGCAATTTCAACAACGAAGATCACAGCAAAAATTCCCTCCCGATCGATTTATTGCTCATGGGTGAACTGATGCAGAACAACCATCATAAAAGTCCCAACAGCAGTAACTTTGCACGCAAGTGGTGGGAGTTCGATCCCACTTACCCTGTCATCCGGATCATGCACTGGATGCACATTATTCGCCTGCGTAAAGTCGCGTAAATGATTCCGTATGATTACATTCCTCAAAATACTCTTTACCTGTTTGTTCATTTTCATGAACATCATCGTTATTGACACATCGCTGAAAAGCAACCTGTTCGAGGAATGGGACTTCCTGGCGGCCATTCCCTGGATGAACGCCACACTATGGGACTTCTATACGAATGTGCTGGTCCTGCTTTGCTGGGTGTTTTACAAGGAAACGAATTGGATCTGGAAAATCACATGGCTCATTCTTTTCTGCACGCTCGGAAGCATCGCAACCTGCCTGTACGTTTTGATCGCACTGTTCCGCCTGAAAAAAGGCGAAACCGTAAAAGATTTACTCATCAAACAACATTAAAACGACAGTTATGAGCCTCTATTTTTACCTTCCTCTTTTATGCGTTGTCGTCCTGGCGGCTTTCATGACCGTGATCTGGAGTATTGCCCGTACGATCAAGAACAACAGCATTGTCGACGTATTCTGGGCATTCAATTTCGCCATCATTGCAGCGATCATTTATACGGTAGCCGATGGTTTTTATGACCGGAAAGTACTGGTTTGTTTGCTGGCCCTGACCTGGAGTTTGCGCCTGGGAACCTACCTCACGATTCGCGTTGGCTCACACATAAAGGTCGAAGAAGGCCGTTACAAACAACTGCGCGAAGAATGGGCGTCGAACCTGCATTTCAAGTTCTTCGTGTTTTTCCAGATGCAGGGTCTGTCGAATGTGTTCCTGGCGATTCCTTACTTTCTCATTGCGCTGAACCCCGAACCGAGGCTTAGTATCCTGGAATACATCGGCGCGGGAATGTGGCTGCTGAGCATTATCGGTGAAGGAATGGCCGACTACCAGTTGGCGCGTTTCAAGAAAAATCCCGCCAACAAAGGAAAGGTTTGCACCGACGGCTTGTGGAATTATTCCCGCCACCCGAACTACTTTTTCCAATGCATGATCTGGGTTTCGGTATTCGTATTTGCGTTGTCAAGCCCATACGGTTATATCGCGATTGTTTGTCCGTTGGTAATCGCTTACCTGATCTTCAAAGTAACCGGCATCCCAATGACCGAAGAACAATCACTTCGCAGCAAAGGCGAAGCTTACCGCAACTACCAGCAAACTACCAGCATGTTCATTCCCTGGTTCAAAAAAACAACTCAGTCTTAATTTATGTGGTATACATCACTGCTTGAAAACAACCGGATTCCCGATTTCCTGATCCGGAAAGGCATTCGCGGCTTATTGAAACAGCGCCTCAGCGAAGAGAAAAAGGCAACGCCCGACCTCCAACAGGCGCATTTAATGGAACTGATCAAGGAACTCAAAGCTTCGCCAATTGCCGTCAATACCGCAGATGCCAACGAACAGCATTACGAAGTGCCGACGGCATTTTACCAGTATTGCTTGGGGCCGCATTTGAAATACAGTTCGGGTTACTGGAACGACGGCGTTGCGGACATTGAAACCTCCGAACGCGATATGCTGGAGATTACCTGCCAGCGTGCCGATTTGCAACCGGGCCAGAACGTACTGGAACTGGGCTGTGGCTGGGGATCGCTGTCGTTGTTTATGTCGGCGAAATTCCCGTCGAGTACCTTTACCGTGGTTTCCAATTCGCGCACGCAGAAAGAATACATCGACCAAACGGCGCAAGAACGCGGCATCACGAACCTCACGGTGATCACGATGGACATGAATGTCTTTGATGTGGACGATACGTTTGACCGAGTGGTTTCGGTGGAAATGTTCGAACACATGCGGAATTACGAATTGTTGATGCGAAAAGTGGCTTCGAAGCTCAAACCTGACGGAAAGCTCTTCGTACACATTTTTACGCACAAGGATTTCGCATACAAGTTTGAAGTGAAAGACGAAACCGACTGGATGAGCAAGTACTTTTTCACCGGCGGCATTATGCCCAGCGACGATTTGCTGTTCTACTTCAACGACGACCTGAAAGTCATTGACCACTGGCACGTGAGCGGCATGCATTACCACAAAACCTCCGAAGCCTGGCTGCAGCGAATGGATGCGAACAAAGCTGCCATCATGCCCTTGTTCGAAGAAACCTACGGAAAAGACCAGGCACTGAAATGGTGGGTTTTCTGGCGCATTTTCTTTATGTCGTGTGCCGAATTGTGGGGATTTAACAACGGTGAAGAATGGATCGTGAGTCATTACCAGTTCGCCAAAACACGCTGACCGAGATGGAAAAACTGGCAATCATCGGAACGGGAATCGCGGGAATGGGCTGCGGACACTGGCTGTACAAACACTACGACATGACGCTGTTCGAGCAAAACGATTACATCGGCGGGCACACAAACACCATTGCCGTGGATGAAAACGGAACGGATGTGTTCATGGACACCGGCTTCATGGTCTTCAACTTTCAGACCTACCCGCATTTGTGCGAATTGTTCAACGAAATCGGCGCTCCGATCAAAAAAACGGACATGTCGTTCAGCGTGCAGCACCTGCCTTCCGGATTGGAATACTGCGGCTCGGGACTCAATGGTCTGTTTGCGCAGCGAAAGAATATTTTCAGTCCGCGTTATATCAAAATGCTGCTGCAAATCAGCCGGTTCAATAAAAAAAGCGTCGAGATCCTGGACGATCCTGCCTATGCCGGTTATTCGCTCGGGCAATACATCGAAGAATTTGGTTTCGGGCAGGATATGCTGTGGAAATACCTCATCCCGATGAGCTCCGCCGTTTGGTCGACCCCGATGGAACTGATGCTCGATTTCCCGGCGGTAACGCTGATCCGTTTTTTCAAGAATCACGGTTTCCTGGGCTTGAACACGCAGCATCAGTGGTATACGCTCGAAGGCGGAAGCGAAGCCTATAAACAATTGCTGATCGCGCCGTTTAAAGACCGCATCCTAACGAACAAAGGCGTCAAAGGCGTCAAACAAGCCGACGGAAAAGTACAGGTAACCTGCCTGGACGGAACCGTTCACCTGTTTGATAAAGTGATCTTTGCATCACACGCCGATCAAACGCTTCGCATACTCGAGGAACCGACAGCCGAACAGCAACGCTTGTTATCGCCCTTCAAATACCAATACAACAAAGCCACGGTCCACACCGACGAAAGCATCATGCCGCGTACCAAACTGACCTGGAGCAGCTGGAATTACCGCATCAGTGAAATGGATGGAAAGCTGGTGCCGTCGACGATTTACTGGATGAACTCGCTGCAGGGTGTTTCGGAAAAGCAAAACTATTTTGTGAGCATCAACGCGCAGGAAGGCTCGGTTGACCCGAAGAAGATCATCCGCGAGATTGATTACGAGCATCCCTTGTTTGATTTACCGGCAATCAGTGCCCAGGCGGAATTGCAAACGCTCAATGAAACCGGCCCGATCTATTTCTGTGGCAGTTATTTCAGGTATGGATTTCATGAGGATGCGTATGCCAGCGCGGTTGAGTTGTCACGAAAAATACTAAGTCAATTAAACACATAGTCACATAGCATGCATATAGAAACATAGCTTTATTATCTTTCTATATGGCTATGTTAACTCTGTGGCTATGTGGTAAAAAAGAATCTATATTCGTAAAATTGAATACTACTTCGTCCTTATACCGCGCGCGGGTCATGCACGATCGCCTGGAACCAAAAAAACTTCGGTTCAGCTACAACGTGTTTATGTTTTATGTGAATCTTGATGATTTGGACGAGCTGCCGAAAAAGTACACCCTCATCAGCCGCAACCGGTTCAATGTGTTTACCTTTCGCGATAAAGACCATTTGCAACTGCCGATCGAAAACCCTGATACTTCCAAAAAAACAAAGGAACAGATCATCGGTTACCTGGCCGAAAACGGTGTTGTTTACGATGGCGGGCCGATCATGCTCCTGACCAACTTCAGCGTTTTGGGCTATAATTTCAACCCTGTTTCGTTTTATTTTGTGTTCGACCAACAACAGCAACCCGTTTGCAGCATCGCCGAAGTGCAGAATACTTTTCGTGAAATGAAACCTTACTTTTTGGGGAAAGAACAGTTGACCGGAACCAAATTTCACCTCAACACAACGAAGTATTTCTACGTTTCGCCGTTCATCGACCACGATACGCAGTTTGATTTTAACCTTCCCGTTCCCGATGAAAACCTGGGCATCGGCATCGATGATTACAAAGACGGGAAACGTTTCTTCATCAGCACGCTTACCGGTACCAAAAAAGAACTGACGAACGCCCGTTTGTTTGCCTATATGTTCCGGTTTCCGCTGATCACGCTTCGAATCATTACGTTGATTCACTGGAAAGCGCTGATCCTCTGGATGAAAAAAATTCCTTACCATAAAAAGAACGCTCACCAAGATCTGCAACGCGGTGTTTTTCGTAAATCTGAGTAATTTTTGATGTTGGATGCTTGATTTTTGATGAAGATGACTAAACGAATACCATGTACTCAAATAAACTTTGATTGTTCCGGGGAAACTTCATTTTTACCAGAATTCCCCATCAAACATCCAAAATCAAACATTCAACATCCTTTTAATCCATGAAAAAACGCCCGCTCTACGAAAAACTCATCCTGAATCTGTTGACCAATATGCCCCTGGGCAGTATGCAGCTGACCTTACCGGATGGTGAGCAAATCCACATCGGCAATGGAAAAGGTGTCTCGGCGAAAGTAACGATCCATAACCAATCCTTTTTCAAGCGTTGCGTACTGTACGGCGATATCGGTTTTGGCGAAGCGTATGTTGACGGCGATTGGGATACAGACAGCATTACCAATGTCATCAAATGGTTCATCCTGAACGTCGAACACGCGCCGACCGTTTCGGGAAGCAATGTAAAAGCAGTGGCGCTCAACCTCATGAAGTTTTACAACCGCTTGTTCCATTCACGGCGGGAAAACAGCCTGAACGGCTCCCGCAAAAACATTTCGGAGCACTACGACCTGAGTAATGATTTTTTCGCGCTTTGGCTCGACCCGACAATGACCTATTCTTCGGCGTATTTCAAAGAAGAATCCTATACGCTGGAGCAGGCGCAAAAGGCCAAGTACCAGCGCTTGTGTGAACAGCTGCACCTGAAGCCAACCGATCACGTACTGGAAATCGGGAGCGGCTGGGGCGGAAATGCGATCTATATGGCGTCGAATTTCGGGTGTAAAGTCACCACGATCACGATTTCGCAGGAACAGCAAAAACTGGCCATCGAACGCGTGAAAGCTGCCGGGCTGGACGATAAAATCTCGGTCGAAATCCAGGATTACCGCAAGATGAAAGGACAATACGATAAAATCGTTTCGGTGGAAATGCTGGAAGCTGTGGGTGCGCGCTATTTCGAAGATTATTTTGAGCAATGCCACAAGCTGCTGAAACCGGACGGAATTTTGGCGTTGCAGGTCATTACCTGTCCGGATTCCCGTTTCGAGGCCCTGCGCGACGGCGTTGACTGGATCCAGAAGCACATTTTCCCGGGCTCCCTCCTGCCCTCGGTTGGCGCGATGAACGAAGCGATCAACCGCACCGGTGACCTGACCCTCGTCGATTTGAAAGACATCGGCCTGCACTACGCCCGCACGCTCAAAACCTGGTTCGATAATTTCAACGCGCGGCTCGAAGAAGTAAAACAGCTTGGTTTCAGCGATACATTTATCCGCAAATGGAATTATTACCTCTGCTATTGCGAAGCAGCATTTGAGATGCGCAATATCAATGTGATGCAGTTGGTTTATGCGAGACCGAATAACACCAATAGATAAACGGCTGGATGCTTCGGTTCATAAATATCAACACCCTAACGATACTTCTTTTTATAAGCAGTTTGGCAGGGTGCGGGTATAAAAAATCTTCTCCAAAGAAAAGCACGCAACAACAAACAGCGATCGCTTGCCAGGATGATTATTTGATCATTAATTCAACTTTCAAGCATCTTGTTTTTCCCCGGATATACTTACCTGGTGAAATCCCTGAAAAGGAAGAATATGCAATCGGGGATTTTGGGTACCATAATTATGAATGTATTCCTAAAATGTCGAATGCGTTCTTTTTGGACCATTTGAAGGGGGTTCATGATCGATTGACTTCATTTGATATCCCACATGATTGGTATTATATCACTAAAAGCGATTTTGCGGTACTCTTAAACAGGTTAAACAATCTAAATCATCTTGATAAGCCACTGGATGTAAGTCACTTAACAAACACGAGCGTCCTGAAATTAGTTCCAATCACTGAAAAAGATGCTCGAAAAAACAGGCGGCCTTATTTCTCCTACTCTACCATTGTTTACAATCCTTCACATACAAAGGCTTGTTTTCATTTTGAAGAGTATGGTTTTGGTTCGGGAAGAGGAAGGTTGGTTTTCACAAAAAAGATCAATGGTATCTGGGTAATCATTGATGTTATCGAGACTTGGATCGCATGTGGGTAAATTCAGTAATCAACAGACCTTTTCACCTTCTATTCCCGCTGTAAACCTTATAAAGAAAGAGATTCCGTAATATTGCGGGATTACTGAATTTTACAAAAGCTAACCTGATTTCCTCCGCAATAGTTTTCCACAATCTCTTGCTATTCTGCCAGTTCTGCTATATTCGTTTCTACAGACGCAACTTATGAAACAACTCCGCTGGTTCAGCATTCTTCTTTTCGCATTCGTAGCCATTTCCTCCTGCAGCGATGACGTCGCCGATGACGGTACCAAACGTGGGAACCTGTTCTTTGTAGGTAACGTGGAGAAAAACGGAAAAGAATACACGGTATTTGTTTACAATCGCGCCGAAACCATTGAATCGTCCGAGCAATCGTCGGGTACGTTTTATTATTGGCTGACGTATACCGTGGATACCAAAACCGGGAAGATGGTTCACCAGACCGAATTTTACGTGGATGAGAACTCCGGTGAGCTTATGGGCGTTTCCAACAAGTATGCGTTCTTTTTACGGTTAAACGGCGTCTCGGCAATCGATCTGCACAGCGACCACCAAATCATCGAGCCCGAAGCGTTGAAACAGCGAATCGGAAATACGACTCCTGCATTGAAAGGCAAGATCGCGTACCTCGAAACGAAGGAAGGAAACCTGCGGGCCGTGACCACACAAGGTGATCTTTACCTGCTCAATCCAACCACGCTGAAAGGGAAACCGATCTCCGATGAACTGAAAACACAATCGGAATACTTACTGAAAAACACACTGCCCGACTATGGCAATTCCGTTCTCATCAATGGCCGAATTCCCGGATATATTGTAGACGATACAACGACCATAGCCATGGAAGCCCTCGACCCTGAAAACACGCACAAATACTATCTCTATACGCTCCATCATCCGTCACGCGAGAATTTCTACGAAATGATCAAAGGAATGACGCATACCAAATCAGACAGCACACTTTTCCTTGACGGCAATATCATGGGGCTTAATGATTCCGTTGCTTTGGTTGAATATTCATCGGCGCTTGGCAGCAGTGGTGTGAAGAAAATAGGTGCCTACGATTTAAAAAAGAAACGCTTTAACTGGTCGAAACCCGTGATGTCACTGTATGACCATTCCGAAACAGCTGTTTATCATACACTTTTCTGGAACACAGACGGGAACTCCTTTTTCATTTATTCGCAGGAAAACGGCTACACACCGGTAAGTTTGGTCAATGCCAAAACCGGGAAAATCATCTGGAAATTCTAAGCTATGAAACCATTCGTAAAAAAACCGCTTACCGCCAGGAACAAATGGCTGCTTGGCGTTACCGCATTAATGGCTGCGGCTGTTGCCATAGGTTTTGTTTACTGGACTTCGATCAAAGAGCCTTCGTGGAAGTATGTGCAAAGCTTCGAGAACGGCCGTTACCTCACTTCGGTCGACAAGACGTTCAAGCGGGCAAAAACCACACAGGAAGACTTTTTCCTCATTCATATTTACGATTTCAATACCAATGTGTACCAGGAAGCGGTGAAAGTCCCGATTCAGAAAGACATGGCCCACCAGGCAGAATACAAAGGTTACAGCGAACGGTACATCTGGCTCACGACTCCTGAGTTTACAGCCGTCGACATGCTTTCACCCAACCATGAAATTCTTGACTTCGAAGCGTTGAAAAAACGCATTTGCAGCAAAAATTCTTCGGATTTCAAAGATGTGATCGAACTGGCAATCGTGGAAGAATACCTGAAAGCCACCAACCAAAACGGTGATCAGTTTTTTGTAAACGTTGAAACATTTGCCACCACCAAAACAGCGCCGAAGCCTTATTACGAGGTCTATCACAAAGCGTGGTCAATTACTCCTCAGCTGCCGGTTTTCCTTACCGGAAGTGATTATTCGGAAAATTACTATTGCGAAGCTACGGTTGGCAATATGGATTACGTGCTGAAACCTGCAGATGAAAACAATCCGATCAAACGATCATTTTTTAGTTCACCCCACAATGGTCCTGATAAAATCAGTATTACTGCAACCGACTCCACGCAAATAGCTGTTCAAAACGGAACAGTCATTACCACAGTCAACCAGGCCCCGGCTGTTAAAGTAGAAAAACGCCTGACCGAAAAAACGTTTATCAATGCCGTCGGCCTGGGCGTTTCCAACAATCGCTTTGTATTCCGCTACCAGAAAAGCGTCGACCGGCAATCACCATGGTTCCTTACGTGGTTTGATTTGAAAACAGCATCCGTGATCAAAGAAATTGACCTGTCAACCGAAGGAATTGTGATCGAAAAGCCACAGGAAGAATTGTCGCACCACGTTTCCCCCGACGGAAAATGGGCGTTTTTCACGATCGATCAGAAAAAACCGGTCAGGATTCGTTTGTAAATCTTCATTCTCATTCTAAAAAACTGCTTCTGTTTGTAAATGATACAGAATGAGAATGAGAATGAGAAGCAGAAACAGAATGACGATAAAAAGTGTGATTCTTGTAAAAATTGAAAAAAATCCGGCAACACTTTTCGTGTCTTTAGCATGCATCTTTGCTTCGTGTTTTTAGCCCACGGACTTATCCGTAACGCTCAAAACACCTCAATTTTTAACTGGAGGAACATGGGACACGAGCAAACGGTAGATGCACTCAACAAGTTGGTACAAATCAATAACGAACGCATAGAAGGTTACGAAACCGCAATGGGCGAAACCGACGAAAGCGATTTGCGGAAAATGTTCGACCTGTTCGCAAAAACGAGCGAGAAAAACGTTGCCGAGCTTTCAGCCGAGATCCGGAGAATCGGTGGCGCACCGACAGACAGGGGCAAGATCACCGGTACTTTTTTCCGCGTCTGGATGGATGTAAAAGCCGCACTGACCGGCAAAAACAGGAAATTCATTCTTGATTCGTGCGAATACGGGGAAGACGCCGCCATTGATACCTATGAAACCGTGTTGGAAGAATGCTCCGTGAACCTGAGCCAGGACCAGCAAACAATGATCAAAGCACAGCTGGCATTGCTCAAAGCGGATCACAATACCGTAAAATCGATGCGTGACGCCGTAAAGTAGCGGCGCAGCTTAAAATATCAACAGGCTTTGTAAGGGCGCGTTGGATTTTTGGAGAAGTGAGTTGAACACGTCCTTACATTCCCTGTTGAGCAACCGGTTGATCACCCCGGTCACAAACGAAAAACAAACACCATGAAAATCGTACGGAAAATGGCCCTCCTGGGAATTGCGGGATTACTGGCGGCCCAAACAAGCGCCCAAACAAACGGAAATATGCTTCAGCTCGTACAAGAATCGTATAATCATTCGACCTTGTATGAAGCCATTAAATCTGCGGAACTTGAAACAATGTTAACCGGTAAGGGGCCCTACACGCTGTTTGCGCCGACCAACGACGCGTTCACCCATTTACCCGCCGGCGACTGGGAAGAATTGAAGCATTCGGAAAAGAAACGCGACCTTGCGGATTTCATCAACTACCATGTGGTGGAAGGCCGGTACAGTGAGCAGGACCTGCGCGACGCGATCCGAAAAGGAAACGGCGAAGCGAAACTTAAAACCGTTTCGGGTGGAAAACTTACATTTCGGCTTGTTGACAATACAGTGGTCGTGACCGACGCACAAGGACATGATGCAGCCTTAAACGCAAGTGATATGACTGCAACGAACGGAGTTGTCTATATCGTAGATAGCGTTTTTCTTAAGAAATAAGCCTCTACAGAATAGCAACGAAACGGATCGGTTAAGCTGATCCGTTTTTTTTGTTTGGTATTTCCCCCTTCTATTCATTCTCAGTTTTTTTTGGTAGTATTGAAGTATTAACGTAACGGATCCTATTCACTGAGACTCCATTTCTTGATTAAGTTGAATTTCAGTGTAAAAATCGGTTTTAACCGGTTGTAAGTAGTTGATTGTTGCGTGTATTATCAAGTTAGCGGTAATTTTAGGACGACAGTTCAAACATGAACTTTTGAGCATTTATTGAACGGACAACACACACGACAATGCAAGATGAAAAAATAATACGACAAGAGGCTAAACAGTTTTTTGAATGGCACATTGGTGGCGGTGGACATCATGAACCAATAAAACAGTTTCATGAAATTAAAAGCAGGCTATACGACTTTTATTCAGACGAATTCAAAGCTGTTTTCTTGGACGAAATACAAATTTGTATCACAGACCAATTATTAGACCATAGAAAGAAAGCTCATGGTGGACAACCAAAGCCAGACTGCCAATATGAAATAGGTTCTGAAAAGTTATTGTTTTACATTCGACAAGAACTAAGCACTTTGCCTATTGTTGCTCACCAACTATTTCAAACAAACCCAGAGCAAGTTAGAAACAAAGTTTTCGTAAGCTACAGCCATTTAGACAAAGAATTCTTAACAGATATTCAGCGACACTTCAAACCATTCCTAAGTCAAATTGACTTTTGGGACGACACTAAAATTCAACCTGGACAAAAGTGGAAAGATGAAATTCGTAAAGCGATCAATGAAACAAAAGTCGCCATACTTTTGGTAAGCACCGACTTTTTAGGTTCAGACTTTATTGCCTCTGACGAACTTCCACCATTGTTAAAAGCAGCAGAAGAAAATGGTGCTGTCATTTTAATAGTAATTCTTAAACCATGTTTGTTTGAAGAATTTTCTGAACTAAATCAATATCAAGCAATAAATCCGCCTTCAAAACCATTGACAAAAATGGACTATACAGAAAAGGAAGACACGTTGGTTAACTTGGTTAGACAAACCAAAAGAATATTAAACGAAAACTAAACTTATGATAAGCATAATTCTCAAAGACAATACAAATAAGCTATTTCAAGAAATGATGTTCTTAAGGGACGACACAGAACTCTTGATATGCGAAAACATTAACACAATTAACAGGGCAGGAACTCCACAATTTCAAATCGAAACTCACGCTGACGGTATAGCCGAATATTGGGAAAAGAGGGGTTACAAAAGAGACAATGGACTATATGACAAAATTATAATTGATTACAATCAACAAAACGAAAAACCTTTAGTGCGATGGAAGTAAAAACTATTGCTGACAAGGGGGGCAATAATTTTATGACGACACACAATGCTTAGAAATTTAGAAATCATTAGTCCGTTATCAGAGACAGTTGTTGCATTTCTTGCGAATATTGCAAAGCAGGAAAGTGTAAGTAAAATAATCGTTTTTGGGTCAAGAGCCTTGGGTGACTTTGAAAAGTATTCAGACCTTGACCTTGCTGTGGATGCACCTACAATGACTAAATTCGAGTGGCTAAAACTTAAAGAGTTTGCTATTTATGACCTTAATTCGTTTATCAAAATTTCATTAGTTCATTACTCCACCAACCCCGACAATTTAAAAGAAAGAATTAACCAAACAGGAACAATAATTTATGCCAGACAATCGTAAACTCTTAGACAGCTTAACCAACTTGAGAAAAGCTGTTGACAAACTAAACTCAGCTTTAGCAATTCCTAATGACAGAGAACTTGTCGTAGAAGGAACAATTCAAAGATTTGAAGTTGTTGTAGAACTTCTATGGAAAACATTAAGGCGAGGATTGAAATTTGAAGGTGTTAGAATAAACCCTGACACACCAAGAGAAACCATGAAGGAAGGTTTCGCAATAGGTTGGCTACATAATGAACCTATTTGGCAAGACTTGCTCGACAAACGAAATACAACTTCACATGAGTATCTTGACGAGGCATTTATTGAGGACAATTATGCAGACATCAAAAAAGTTACTCCTGAAATCATTATTGTTTTAGAACTTTTAGAAACGAGATACTTATGACATGGAGAAAAAAACTACCGCTAACATGGGGTTTACGATAGCGGGGGTTCCGTGCTTCGCAGGCACATTTGTGCAAGGTGGAAGTTCAGTTCTCCGAACAAAGTTTAGTGTCCCCCCCCCCGCCATCGCAAACCCCCGAACCGTTACCACCAATATAACATGACGTACTATGAATAATAGATTTGGAATAAATAATAAGGATGAGGAAAAATTATGGAAAGAAGCCATAATAGTATTTGATGCTTCATCCATATTAAATCTTTACGAATATTCAGAAAAGTCAAGACAAGACATTTTTAATTTGATCAAATCTTTTAAAAATGAAAAATGGATCCCATTCAATGTTCATTTTGAATATCTAAAAAACAAATCAAAACCTATTGGAACTACAATTTCAAAATATGATGATTTGTCAAATAGTTTAAAAAACATTGAATCTCACTTTGATCAAATTAAAAATAAAACCAAATCGGAAGACAAACACCCATTTATTGATTCAAATCTTGTTTCGACCTTTGAAAAAAACATCAAAGATTTTAAAACGGCTTTAAATGAAATAATTAATGTCAAAAAGGAAGAGTTAAACACTTTTAGCACAAACGATATTATTCTTGAATTTGTTAACGAGAATTTTAAAATCGGTGATGAATATCCTTTTTCAAAAACTATTGAAATTATTAAAGAAGGAGAATTTCGATATCGTAACACAATTCCACCTGGTTACAAAGATGAACTTGAAAAAAAGGGATTTGCAAAATATGGAGACCTAATCATCTGGAAACAGATAATTGATAAATCTATTGCTTCAAATAAACCTATTGTTTATATCATGGATGATTTAAAAGAGGATTGGTGGCATTTAGATAAAAAAAACAATCCGATACTTCCAAGAGTTGAACTCATTGAAGAGTTTAAAGAGAATAACAACTTAAGCTTTTGGATGTATTCTTCTTCTCAGTTTTTAGAAAAGAACAAAAATAAGGTAGAAAAAAATACACTTTTGGAAGTTAATACATGGATTCAAAACAGTGTAATAAAAGACCTTCAAATAACAAGGATACAAAAATCATTTGATGTCGAACTCTCAGCGAATAGAGGTGATGAAGAACCTTGGAGAGTTGAACGATTGAAAAGAGTATTAAAATCATATTCGGATAAAAATGAGATTGTGAATTTTGATGAATTACATGATCACAAAGGAAGCTTAACTGTACACTGGATAAAACAACCAACTGTAAATGAAAGAAATGATATAGAGCAGGCCTGGGAGAAAGAAAACGAACTAAGTGAAAATGTACAACATCTAGAAATATAAATCGGGACAGTTTATATGGCAACCATTTCCTGTGAAAAATTGGCCGAAGAAAAAATAATCAAACTGAACAACAACGAATTGGGGCAAATAGAAAAAAATCGAAATAAAACGGATACCATTTATACGTGTTCAGGTTGTTCTGAATCCCGATGTTTTACAATAAAACAGTTATTCAATGATCAGACAAATTATATAGGAACGGAAGCAGGACAATGGTTGGATATGATATTCGGAAAAAACATTATTGAAGATTAAATAATAAACTGTCTTTCCTGTTCAGCCCCAGCCTTCCCCCCAACTCGCCCGGCTCATAATTCCCTGCACCTGCAGAAACCCGCCCTGCTTCCCCAAAAAAACCGTCGACACCCATCATAACCTCACTGCATCAAAAACAACCTGCTTTCCTTATTGTACTTCGATTTATAATCCATGGGGGACAAACCGGTTACCCGGCTAAATACATCTCGAAATGCTTTAGCGTCATTGTAACCAACTTCATACATAATCTCATTTACTGTTTTACGTGTAGTTTCAAACATCTTTTTGGCTGCTTCCATTTTTACTCTTTGGAAATAATCCAGCGGTGTAAAACCAGTCGCCTTAATAAATCTTCTGTCAAAATTTCTTCTGCCAATATTTAATTCGGTTGCTAATTTTTCAATGGAAATTTTATCCCGAAAGTTTTCTTCAAGAAATTTTTGAGCCGCCAAAATAGCTTCGTCATGGTGCTTTTTATGTCCGCTAAAAATTGAAAATTCGGCCTGCATGTTTCTGTCTGAATCTATCTGAAAATATTTCGTACAATAAATAGCGGTTTGTCTGTCATAAAATTTACCTATCAAATACAGTAGCAAGTTTAAAAATGAATAGGCGCCACCATTAGTGTAAATTCCGTTTTCATCCGTAATTAATTGATCCGTTTGTAAGTTCACATCCGGATATAAATCTTTAAATTTTTCGGACAAAGCCCAATGCGTAGAACACGTTTTCCCGGAAAGGATTCCTGAAGAAGCCAACATAAAACTTCCTGCACACATACTTGCTATTTCAGCACCTTGGCTGTATTGCCTGGCTAGCCAATCTATTAACAGCTTATTATTTTCAGAAGCCGTCTCATAACTGCGAATTAAAGATGCCGGAACGATAATCAGATCGGTTTGATCGATTTCATTAATCGCAAGTTGATGCTTTATCGAAAACAAGTCATTATTCAAAAAATCATTTTTTGCCGCACCAACCAATTCAATTTTAAAAATGGCCTTTTCGTTTTTTCTTACTAAATAATTGTTCGCTTCACTAAATATTTGGTAGGCCCCTGCAATACAGGCAATCGTGCTCATATTGATTTGCTCGTCTGGTACCAGGATACTCAAATGTTTCATTTTTTTTTAACGAAGTTAGGTAAATTAAATGTCTAAATCCACCCGTTGTTATGTCTAAATGGCACAATGTAAAAAAGTGTTTCAGACAATACATTTGTAGCATAAAACGAAAAAAAAAAATGATAACAACAGAATTATTTGTAAAAATGGTCATTGACAGATGGAATGGTTCCATTGGTAATTTAAACAAACACTTAAATAACTTGACAGACGAGCAGTTACAAAAAGAAATTGCACCGGGTAAAAACAGCGGAACCTATTTGTTAGGACATCTTATTGCAGTACACGATGATATGCTCAAATTGTTGGATCTGGGCGAAAAATTGTTTCCTGAGTTATTCGAGCCTTTTATTAAACAGGCAGATAAAGCGGTTACTCAAACACCAGCAACTGCTGAATTGAGACAAATGTGGGAAACGCAAAATGCACTTCTCCAAGAAAAATTCGAGAAAATGAAACCTGAAGAATGGTTTGAAAAACATACCGCCGTTTCTGAAGAAGATTTTGCTCAAGAACCGCATCGTAACAAATTGAATATCATCATTACAAGAACGTCTCATTTACAATATCACACAGGACAAATCGTATTAATCAACGAAAAGAACCAACAATGACAAATCAGAATTTTGAATACAGTTTTACTACTCCCAAAAACGCGGGCGAAGTATTTGCCCGTTTAATTAATCCGAAAAATTGGTGGGTAGGTTTATTTGGCGAAACAATAGAAGGAAAAAGCGAACGGATTAACGATGAATTTTCTTTTAGAGCGGGCGACGGTATGCACTATTCCCATCAACGATTAATGGAGCTTGCAGCCAACAAAAAAATAGTTTGGTTGGTCACCGAAAGTAACCTGTCATTCTTAAAAAACACCAACGAATGGGCCGGGACAAAAATCTCTTTCGACATTGAACAACTGGACAACAAGACACAAGTAACATTTACTCACGATGGCTTAATTCCGCAAATTGAATGTTACGGCGGTTGCTCTAGTGCATGGACACAGTATCTGCAAAATCTTCAGGAAGATCTCAAGTGAAATAGTTGATTGCAATGAGTTGAATCAGTGCCTTTCATTCCATAAAAAGAAAAATGGTCTCCGAAATAGTCTCCTTCAGTTAGCTTTGGTACGTTACGGCTTCGATTTTTAACCATTTTCTCTACAAAATGCCCAAGCCATAATTCCCTGATCAACTCCGCTACACCCGCATCCGATCAGCCTTCCAGTTGGTGATCGATCGCTTAATCGCATCGCTGCCCAGTTTTTCATCCAAAGCACGCTGGATCAGCGGCAGTAATTCCTCATCCGGAGCAAAGCGCAGTGCGAAGATCTGTCCTTTCGACAACTGCTCTTCAATCGGCTCAAAACGCTCGCCGGTGAGCACGAAGTAGCGGTAGCGCATTTCCTGCAGGATCACCCTGTCCTGTACCGTCATTGCATAATGCTGGCGTAGCATGAACGAAAGCCATGCCACCATCATCGTGAGCGCACTCAGGAAAAGCCACACCCAGCGAAGCCGTTCATCTGCAATGGACTGGTAAACGCCCAAACCGGTCAGGACAAGTACGCTTGCATAAAAAACAAAGTGGTGGGGAATGTAATACCGTTTGTGATTGCTGTAATTCTGCTCTTCCATAACTGTTTTGTATTAATTTCTTTTTTCCTCCCTGAACCGCGAAAAGATCAGCGTTGCCAGCAGGCAAAGCCCGAAACCGAGCAAGCCGCTCAGGCGAATCCCGAAATCATTGCCCACATCTTTTCCGTACAACAGGAACATCGCAAACAAAGCAATCCCGATTGTCTGGGCAATTTTCACGAAGAAATAACGCACCGCAAAATAGATGGCCTCTTTGCTGTCGCCGGTATCGCGGCTGTCTTTTTCAATGATCTCGGCTAAGATCGCATTGGGAAGGATGTTCAGCGACGCCAGCGGAACGGCTGCGCACGCAATCAATCCATAAATTTGCACCTCCGGATCAAGGTCCCAGTTTCCCAATGAATAAATTCCCAGGAACACCAGCGATAACAATCCCAGCGAAACCACCAGGATGACTTTTTTACCGACTCTTCGTGCCAGGTAATTCACAATCGGGTAAAACAGGAACGACACCAGTACCATCGTGATCATCAGTTTATTCCCGATACTTTCGGGCAATTGCAGCAATACGGTCACAAAGTAGATCAATCCCGAAGTAATGATCGTGATCGCGATGAAATACGCAAAATCGGCTACAATGAACAGCAAAAAATTGCGGTTGGTCAGTGTTTGCCGCAAAGCCGCCTTCATCGGAATGGCGCTGGGTTTGCCCACGCACAACTTCTTTTCATCGATCGCCCAAACCGGTATGAACATAAAGAAAGCACCCAGCAGCGCAAAACTCAGTACGGTCAGCTGTAAAGCCCCTACCCGGTCCAAACCGAATTGGTGCATGTAAAAATCGGTGATGTTAAACGCATTGGACGCAATTCCGATCCCGAAAACATACCCCACCGATTGCCAGGTCGACAACTTAACCTTGTCATTCGAAGAAGGTGCCAGCTCGGGCAGCAACGCATTGTATGGAATGATGTACGAAGTGGATGCGACATAAAACCCCACCAATGTAAACGCCAGCCAGGCCACATTCCAGTTGCTTTCTTCATCAAACAGCGGGAAAAATACCAGGAAGCAAAAAATCAGCGACGGGAAAATGGCCCATTTCATAATCGGGATGCGCCGTCCTTTCGGATGTTTGCTCTGATCACTTGCCTGGGCAATGAACGGGTCGTAAATCGCGTCGATCAATCGTCCGCCGGCAGTGATGAGCGCAATTGCATTAAAAATCCCGAAAATTGCCACCTGCGTAATGAACACCGGGATGCCGCTGTCTTTCGTAGGCGCATAGAGGTAAATCAGGATGACGCTGATGAGGTTGATCATCATACTCCACCCCATCATTCCGGATGCGTAGGCAATTTGCTTGGAAACCGGAAGCGCCTTTCGTTCGTTCATGATACAAACTTGGCGAAAAAACGAATACATAAACGCGCTCTTTTGAAATCATTGGATAACTAATGTTAAAAGAATTATGAATGGATCAATTATGAATTATCAAGGCGATACAACTGCTAAAAACCTGTAAGCTGGATTTCTTGATAATTGATCATTCATAATTAATAATTAAAATCAACAGATGCTACCGTTCAATCTGAGTCCCCTGAATGGTCTTTTAACCGGTACAAGAGGTTGATTCTACCGTAAACCGTCCTCAAACCGCAATCCATAATTTAGCCTTATCAGATAAACACGCCCTTTTTACTTGTTCCGGAGCAAGCCGAAAACGGCTATTCACAAACCTCAAATAACACACACATGAAAAAACCTGTACACACAATGATCGTATCAATGGGAATGCTTTTCCTGTTGGTACCAAACACCATCCATGCCCAATGCTGGCAGCAAAAAGGAGCGGATCTTCCAGGGAACGAAGAGTATGAAAACATCGGAACGTCGACCTGCATGAGCAATGATGGCCACACCGTAGCTTCCGGAGCACCACAATACGGCAACCTGTTCGGACGCGTAATAGTGCATTCCTGGAATGGGAACGCCTGGGTGCAGAAAGGCACAGACCTGGTCGGACTCATCAGCTCCGAGCGGTTCGGGACCTCCGTTGATATCACCGCCGACGGGAACCTGCTCGCAATAGGCGCCCGCACCAACAGTGTCAGCGCAGCCACCAGCGGGGCCGTGCGCATGTATGAATGGAACAACAATGACTGGCAGCAAAAAGGAGGTACGATTTACGGCGACCTGAGCGGCCAGGGATTGGGCCAGTACATCGACATTTCCGACGACGGCTCAACGGTAGCCATCGGTGCGCCGTTCAGAAGCCTCGGTTTAAATGCCTGGGAAACCATCGGGTTGGTCAGGGTTTATCACTGGAACGACACCCTGAACGATTGGGAACAGCTGGGATCTGACCTCACAGGCATCCAGGACGGTGATTGGTTCGGCAGGTCCGTCTCGCTCAGCGCAGATGGAAGCAGGCTTGCAGTCGGCGCCAATTACAGCTCTGCCTTCGGCGGGTATGCCGGGTATGCACGCGTGTTTGCGCTGGATAACGGCGACTGGCTGCTGGAACACACCTTTGAAGGAAGCAATGAAGAAGGACTTGGCAGCGACGTTGACCTCACACCAGATGGCAATACGCTGGTCATTGGTGCAAACTCGAATAACGACGATTACCTTCTTGCCGGAAAAGCATACGTCTACCATTATAACAATACCAATCAATGGGAGCCGCGTGGTTCCATTTCCGGGGAAACATCCAATTGCTTCCTGGGAGAATCCGTTGCGATCAGTGATGACGGAGACATTGTGGTGGCCGGCGGACGAAGAAGCGCCAACAGCGTGCAATGGACCGACAAAGGATATATGGCGGCCTATTACTGGCAGGGCGGCGATCAATGGGAACAAATCGGCGACGATGTGGAAGGCTCCATGGACCAGGACCTTTTCGGTGAATTTGTGGCAATCAGCGGCGATGGCAACACGATTGCGGGCGGCGCCAAACAATTCGACGGCAATGTTTCCAACGTTGGCTTGGTGCGCGTTTATGAATCGTGCCTGGCTTCACTGACAGAAACCGATGCTCTTTCCCTTCAATTCTACCCGAATCCTTCAACGGGAATCGTGGAAACCGATTTGGGCGCGTTCCACCAGTCGGTAACCATCAAAGTGAAAAATACACTTGGTCAGACAGTCAGAGAACTGGAAACATCGGGCCAGCAGTTGTCGGTTACGCTTCCGGAAACTCCGGGAACTTACTTCATTGAAATAACAACTGAAAGAGGAACGAGTATCTCCAAAATCATAAAACAGTAGGGAATGTTGAATGTTGAATGCTGAATTTTGAATGAGTTTTTCACCAAAATTCAGCATTCACATTTAATTCTGTAATTTCGACTTGCAATGGTTTATGTTGTCTTACTTCACGCCGGAACGGTTGTCTTATTCCTGCTTTATCTTTTGGTAAAGCCAGATAACAGATACGACCGCATATTCCAGATCAAAAGACATGCTAACGAAGTAGAAATGCTCAAAATTGTAGCCGAACTGGAGGAAATCAACCAGGCAAGTTACCCTGATTTTCGAAAGGAAGTTCTACTCTATTTTAGCGATCGCCGAATTACCAATCAAGAAGATATTCGGCTTGAAACCCAACTTCTGAATTCCTTCTTTCTTGGTTTCGAAAAACGCTGGACTCCATTCAAAAAAGCCGATTTCTTCTTAAAAGTAATCTATCTCGTCACCTTGTTAATAAACCTTTTCTATCTCAATTACCTGGTGTATATATATGGGCATTTGGCAAATTATTCGCTTAATGTCCTACTACTTATTCTAGTTGGAACGAATGTTCTTTTGTTCGTTATCCATTTGTTATTCGCCTTGATGCAGCTTGGGTTAATCTCGATGATATTAAGTGTTTTAACAGCAATATTTCCTCGAAAAGGTTCTGTTTTCAGAGCGCAGCTCACATTGGATGAACTGATGAAATTGCTCAAACCCGGAGGGAGAAATACACCAACAGATATGGGGAGTTTCAGGGGTGGTAGTTTTGGAAGAGCGGGCAGAATGATCAATCGATTCAAATGAGAAGTTGAATTTTTGATGAAATCTCCATCAAAAATTCAACATTCAAAATTCAGCATTCAACATTATTTCCTTGTCGGTAATTGAAATCCCAATCCCGCCGTCACCAACAGCTGGTCGAGGTTGTTTACCCGCTCGGGATCTTTCATGTGCATGAACTCGCATTCCGCGTAGAAATAAAAGAAACGCGAAACGTTGTAATGAGCCCCGGCAACAAGCCCAACATTCGGGCGTAAAAACGCATTTGTACTTCCCTGCAATTCAATACCAGACAATCCCATCTGTGCATAGATAAACGGGTCCCAACGTTTCAGCGGGAAATGTCGCCCGAAACCGGCTTGTACCAGCAAATGTTTCTTGATATACTTCTCATCGGTTTGGGCATCCACATACCCCAAAAACTCACCGCGAAAGCTGTAATGGTCATCGAAGTAATACGCGAAATGTCCGCCCGCGTAATTGTTCCGTACGTTGTGATTGAGCATCCATCCCGGGTAAAGCGAGCCTGTGGCCTGCAATAAGCCCTGGCGTTCACCCGATTCAACCTGCTGCGCCGGTGCATGGAAAATCATCAGCATGCCTACCAGCAATCCAGTTACTCGCGCGCCCATAAGTCAAAGATTTTGTAATTAAAGCTCAATGTAAACAGCAAATGCCCTTCAAACGACCCGCCTTTTTCCTTGTGGAATTCCACTTCGCCGTCGTGTGTGTGACTGTTCACATCCGTTCCGAGGTGGATCATGTATTGCGAACTTAAGCTCAGGTCCAAACGCTCCGTCAGGTTCACGTGCGTGCCTATTCCACCCTGCACAGCACTGCTCCAGCGGTCAACCGAATTACTCGTATTCGCAATTTCAACCTGCTTTGTATAATCGAAGCAATGTCCGGCAAGGACATACGGCATAAAACGCTCGTTGTTGTGATTAAACGGGTAATACATCACGCTCCAGCCAATGTGGTAATCCGTTCTTCTCGAAAATTCATTCGTTGCAGGCAGGTAATCGAAAAACCACTCGGTGTTGATCCGGTCGCTCAAACGAATGCGGAACTGTCCGCCGAGCCCCAACGCCGATGCTTCGTTTCCGTGATTGAACGCACTCAACGTGGTGCGCTGTCCCAAAGAAACCGTTCCGCCCTGGGTGCCCCTGTAGTTCATCGGTTGTGCCGGCACTGCTCCCGCAATACCCAAAAAGCACAATAAAAGGAGATGTTTCATTACTTCTGTTTTATAGTTGTTGCTATGGACAACCATGTTTGAGTTTACCCCTATTTCAATTCAAAAAAAAAGGAATCCGAAGATTCCTTTCCTTGTATATGCCGGTATTTTATTCAATTCCCATTTTTTCCATCACCACGTTGCTTACGCCGGTCGATGAATAACCACCATCGTGGAACAGGTTCTGCATCGTGACCATTCTCGTTAAATCAGAGAACAGGGTAATACAGTAGTTGGCGCAATCTTCAGCCGAAGCATTCCCCAACGGAGCGATCGCGTCTGCGTAGTCGTAAAAATCACCGAATCCTTTGATTCCCGTACCTGCCGTAGTTTTGGTAGGTGATTGGGAAACGGTATTGATCCGTACTTTTTTCTCCAAACCGTAATGGTAACCGAAGCTGCGTGCAATCGATTCCAGCATCGCCTTGATGTCTGCCATATCCGTATAGAACGGGTACGTACGCTGAGCTGCCATGTAGGTCAGGGCAACCACGCTTCCCCACTCGTTGATTGCGTCTAATTTCTTAGCCACAGCAAGCATTTTGTGCAGCGACATCGCCGATACGTCAATTCCTTTTGCGAAATAATCGTAGTTGGATTCGGTGTACGGAATGTTCTTGCGGATATTCACGCTCATCCCGATTGAATGCAGCACAAAGTCAATTTTACCACCCAGTACCTCCTGCGATTGTGTAAAAAGGTTCGTCAGTTCCTCCACTCTCGTAGCATCTGCAGGAATGATCTGCGAATTGGTTTTTTCTGCCAAAGCATTGATCTCCCCCATACGCATCGCGATCGGAGCGTTCGTCAACACAAATGTAGCACCATGTTCATGCGCTTTTTCAGCCACTTTCCAGGCAATGGAATTCTGGTCCAAAGCCCCGGTAATGATTCCACGTTTTCCTTCTAATAATTTTGACATCTCAATTGGATTTGAGGCAAATTTAGGATTTAATTTGAGATAATCTCCCTGAATTGTCCATCAACCAACCCGTAATAGGGTTTTTCGGAACCCTGGTCATAAACCACCTGGATGCGGTTTTCCCAGATGCTGATCGTCATGGGCTGATTCGGTTCTTTCTGTTCGATATAGTTGTACCCCAGGTCATTGAGGTCTTCCCCCGTTTTGCGGAACAGGTTCAGGGTAATCGCCTTTCCGTCGGTCACACCGATCAGCAACAGGTCGGTAATTCCCTTTTCCATTTCCACTTCGTAGACTTTCACCTGCACCTCGTTCAGGTCGTTGAGCTCCCAAACGCCAACCACATTCACCGTGCTTTCGATCCGCACCATGCATTTCACAGACTGCGTGCCTTCGATGAGGGAAACCAGCGTCTGGTATTTGTCGAGGTACACGCCTTTTGAATTGGGTTTGTCGCCAACAGAAGTGAAATCGGCAATGAGCTTACCGTTCCCGGAAACCTGGACCACTTCCTGCGCGGAAGCGGAAAATTGAATGGCAAAAAAGATCAGTAGTAGTTGGAATGCTTTCATACGCTAAAAATCAAATTGCAGCCCGTCGTAAGCAACATGCACATGAGGCGGGAGCTCGCGTTCGATTTCAAGATGCGTGCCAAAGATGTGCGAAATGTGCGTCAGGTACGCTTCCTTCGGGTTTACCTTTTCAATAAATGCCAGCGCTTCTTCCAGGTTAAAATGCGAAATATGCGGTTCTTTGCGTAAGGCATTCACGATCAGCACTTCTACCCCCTTCAATTTGTCTATCTCACTATCTTCCACCGTTTTGGCATCTGTTACGTAAGCAAACCTGCCAAAGCGGAAACCGAGCACCGGCATTTTATGGTGCATCACTTCAACAGGTGTCACTGCCAGGCCGTCGGGCAAGGCAAACGGTTCAAGATTGATGAGATTGATATTCAGTTCGGGAACACCCGGATAACTGTTATTGCCAAACGCATAATGGTACTCGCGGCGCAACGCTTCTTCGACCTGCAGCGTGCAGTAAATTTCCATGTCGCGGTTTTCGCGGAAATTAAACGCCCGCACATCATCCAAACCGGCCATGTGGTCTTTGTGCTCGTGGGTAAACAGCACCGCCCGCAAAGATTTCACCTTCGCACGCAGCAGCTGCTGCCGAAAATCCGGCCCCGCATCGATCACATAATTTTCACCTTCGTGCTCGATCAATACCGAACAGCGCAAACGATTATCACGCGCATCGGCCGACGTACAGACATGACAATCGCAGGCAATCACCGGAATGCCTTGGGAAGTGCCCGAACCGAGTATGGTTATTTTCACAACTGCGTTTTAACGAAGATACAATTTTAGCGTTTGCGGATGACCTGTACCAGTAAGATCGACCAACCGGCAATCATCAGTAATCCGCCGACAGGTGTGATCGGTCCGAATGCTTTTGCAGCAGCACCCAGCGACCAAAGATCGCGCATGGTCAGCAAGTAAATGGAAACCGAAAAGAACAGGATTCCGGTCAGGAGCAGGCGATAAACCCATTTGGTGTCCAGGTTGAAATGACGTGCAATGAAAGGCAGCGACAAAAACGCGACACCGTGAATAAGCTGATAGCGTACACCTGTTTCGAAGGAAACCAGGCGTTCCTTGTCGTCAATAAGATCTTTCAATGCATGCGCACCGAATGCGCCTAAGATAATGCCTGTAATGAGCAACAGGAGTCCTGTAATAATCCATTTTCGTTCCATATCTCAAAAGTAGGAAAGAAAAGCGTTCACCCGAAGAGTAGGTTTTCGAATAAAGAACACATTTTGGCTTGTATCCGGATAAGTGAAGATCAGCGATGGCTGATTATTCGTAAGAATTATATAGTACGTCATCAGTGCATTCGTGGCGGATTCCGAAAGCTTTCTTAACAGCATGCCACACGCCGGTTGTGTCATTAAATGGGGGATCAGCTTAGCGACGCAAAATACACTGCCATCGGCTCGAAGTAATGCTGCTCCCAGCCTGCTTTGTAATGTTCGTCGGCATCTGTTAAGTTGCTGTGCCGCAATACGATCCGCGTACCGGTTTCGGTAGGAATGAACGCAAGCTCCAATTCCGAATCCGGTTGGTCTTCCGGGAAATCAGCTGTTCGCCACGACTGGCGGATCTTTGTATCCGGCACCAGTTCAAGATTTCTTCCGCTGATGTATTCATCCCAGGCGGTAAACGAATCACCAACCTTATCGGAGACAACTGCTTCGCCACCGGTCATGGCAGTATGCTGTTCGCTGTCAAGCCATGCCTTGTAAAGCACCGATGTCATCACCGGGAAGTCAACAGACAGCTCAATAGTCATTAGTCGGCCTGCTTGGCAATAACGTCGATCAGTGTATAACGGAATTCTACCTGGTTAGTGGAGGCGTTTTCAACACGCTCGATTTTTACCGTAACATCATAAACGTAGCCCGGCTCGTATTCAAAACCTTCAATGGATTGTTCCAGGATTTCCCAGTTATCTTTCCCGATTTTCGATTCTTTCTGAACGCTGTAGCACATCGGCCCACCGCTCACACCATCACAGTCTACCTGTGAAGACTGAATACGCATTTTAATCACTTCCGAGCCTGAAAAATTCGGATTGGTATCCGGTGAACCTGCATATACCGCTGTTCCCAACAGCAATAACGCCAACGTTAGTAGTGCTTTCATAGTCGTATGTTTAATTAGTAGCTGCGAATATCGCTAAACCCATTTAGAAATTTATGGAAAATGAACGGAAAAAGCAAGAGTTTTTAAATCTTTACAGATTCGGTTGATTTTGACCATTTTCCAAAGAATTTTTGATGCTTGATGTTGGATGTTTGATTGGATTTATCTTCTCAGTTAGTGATCCGCTTTCTAAATCACATCCATTACTGCTTCCAGTATCTTCATTTTTACCAACAAACTAATCAAACATCAAGCATTCAACATCAAACATCCTAAAAAACAAAAAAGCCACCCTTTTCAGGATGACTTTCCGGTTCCAAAAGAACAATCTTATTTATGCGCCTGCATGTATTCCTGAAATGCTTCCTTATCCAAATCGTAGTTCAGCAATTCCAGCAAACGGCTGCCATTTACACGGTCTGTCATGCGGTCATACAGGTAAATACACATGTCATAACGATCCGTATCAAAATCCAGTTCCTTGATCATACGGTAAGCCTGGTCGGCTGAAACGCACTGGTTTTTCAATTCATTTTCGATCATTTCTCGCTGGTCGGAATCAAATGCCTCCGCTTTCAGACGTTTCATAAATCCTTCCGTATCGGTTAAAACACTGGTACAAGAATAATTATTCCCATTATTGTTGGTGTTCGTGTTTCCCTGAACATTCCCGCTTCCTGAAACAACTTGATTGTCATTTCCGAATCCGCTTCCATTGCCCCAGTTAACCTGTGCAGAACCGTTTCCTGATCCCGGATTTCCTGATTGAGAAGATGTCGTCGTTGTTGTTGTCTGACCGTTTTCAGTAACCGTAGTCGTTTGATTGTAGTCGTGTGAATCTTCTATCACCTGTCCGTTTTGGATAATGGTTGTAGAAGAACTGGTCGTGGTTGTAGAGGTGGAAGATGAAGTAGATGTTCCTCCCATTCCGGGATCCATTCCCGAAACGTTCATATTCATTCCGAATCCACCAGGGTTATTCGGATCAGTAATTGTTGTGCCGGTCGAAATTCCCGTTCCGTTTCCGCCCATCATCGGGTCGCTGATATTGATGTTGATGTTCATGCCGAACTGACCATTTGGATTATTCGGGTCCGTAATCGTCGTTCCTGAAGTCACTGTTCCCGATTGCGTGCCGGAAGTGCTCGTTTGCACACCTCCCGTTCCACCCATCATCGGGTCGGTAATCACAACATTGGAACCCACTCCAAACTGTCCGCCCTGCGTTGGGTCCGTGATGGTTCCGGATGTAGACATCGATCCGCCACCCTGGCCTGTACCTGACGTTTGCGTTCCCTGCCCTGAAACCACAGTTCCCTGGCCGGATTGCGTACCATTTCCCGACTGGCCCGAAACAACTGTTCCCTGGCCCGATTGCGTCACATTTCCTGTTTGTCCGGAAGTAACCGTTCCCAAACCGGAAGTCTGTGTTCCCTGTGATCCGCTCATCGTGGAAGCCTGGTCGGAATAAACCGACTGGTCGTTCGGACGGTATTGAATATCTGTTCCGCCCGGAGTGACTTCATTCGACATACCGAAGTACTGCAGCTTGCGTTTTTTTCCTTTAAAAACCACGCGCGCCAGGTAATCACCCGACTGGTCGATGTAAATCTTTTTGTTGATATCACCGGTCTTCCCGTCGGCAAAAATCAATTTCACCTCGTACGATCCAGGCGACATTCCACCGATCTTAATATTGGTGAGCGGTAAAGAATTCTGGCGAATTCCGTTCATTACAACAAAGAACTGCTGGCCGTTGTTGTTGAAGATTGTCATTGAAACGTTTTGAGCAAACGAAGCCATGGCAATTAGTAGCATTGAAAGCGTAGCGAATATTTTCATAACGTATTTTTTTTGCGGAACGCATTACTAAGTTCGTGCCAAACCAACCCGAAATGCGTTTCGAATGCCGTGAAATTACGGAAATAGCCAGTATTTAACAAGGATTTAACGAATCAGTTGAGCAACAGCTGTGCATTCGCCTTGGCAGCTTCCGACAGCGAATCGCCGCTCATCAGGCGCGCAATCGCATCCAGGCGCTCTTCTTGATTGAGCGGATAAATGCGCGTCATGGTCTCATTGCCTTCAGACGATTTGGAAACTTCATACTGCTGCTGGCCTTTGGCTGCAACCTGCGGTAAATGGGTAATCGCGAACAATTGCAGGCGCTCGCCCATTTTCTGCAATAATTTACCAATGCGTAAGGCCACTTCACCCGAAACGCCCGTATCGATCTCATCCAAAATTAAGGTAGGCAACGATTTCAAATCGCTCATCGTAGCCTGGACAGCCAGCATCAGGCGCGATAATTCGCCCCCACTTGCTGTTTTATCAATCGGTTTGGGCGACATCCCCGCATTGGCGCTGAACAACAACTGGACTTCGGTCAGGCCGTTGGCGTCGAGCTGCTGCAGTGCATTCACTTCAAATTGCAATTGCGCTTCCGGCAGCTTCAGCTCATCCATCAAACCAAGCAAATGCGCTTCGAGTTTTTTGGAAGATGCCACGCGTTCCCGGTGGAACGCTTCTGCCGTTTTGGTCAGTTCTTCGAGGTCGCGTGCCGTTTTCTGCGAAAGCTCTTCGATCTGCTGCTCCAGCTCTTCGTTGCTTTCAAACCGTTGCTGGTACGATTCCATGAGTGCAGCCAATTCTTCCTGCGTCTGAACATGGTGCTTGCGCAGCGATTGATTGTACCGGTCTACGAGCTGTGTCAGTGCCGCCTGGCGTTCAGGGTCCATTTCCAGTGATTCCAGCTGCGACGCGGCTTCACCCGCAACGTCATCCAGCTCGATCATCGCACTTGCCAGGCGTTGGGCTAGTTTCTCCAGCGCAGGATCAGCATGTTTCCATTTATCCACCAACAAACGAATGGAGCGGATACTTTCAACAGGACCGTTTTCAGCCGTCAAGCCGTTGGCCAAAGCATCAAAGGCCAGTTTCAGGTCGTCCAGCTGGCCCAGGCGCGACAATTCCAGTTCATAAGCGGCATAGTTGTGCTTCGGGAGTTCCAGCTCTTCCAACTCTTCAAGCTGAAAGCGAATGTAATCCGATTCCTGCTGCTGTTCGATCAGCTGGCGTTGCAATTGTTCCAGCTGCTGCTGTTCTTTGCGAAAACGCTTGTAATCAGACTGGAATCGGGCAACGCGATCAGCGATTCCGGCAAACCCGTCCAACAAAGCCAATTGGAAGCCCGGCTTCTTTAGTTCCAGTGTTTGGTGCTGACTATGAATGTAGATCAATTGTTCGGTCAGCTCCTTCAGTTGGGTCAGCTGCACCGGCGTATCGTTGATAAAGGCACGCGATTTTCCCTGCGCGGTAATTTCCCTGCGGATCACCGTTTCCGGCTCCCAGTCAATATCTTCCGCAAGAAACCAATCCTTGTACGTGTCTGAAATGCGAAAAACAGCTTCCACAACCGTTTTTTTCTCCTGGTCGCGAATGACCGAATAATCGGCACGTTCACCGAGAATGAGGTTCAACGCTCCAAGCAAGATCGATTTCCCCGAACCGGTTTCGCCGGTAATGGAAGTGAACCCAGACGAAAAAGCAATGTCTGCACTGGCAATCAGCGCAAAGTTCCGAATGGATAGTTGGGTTAGCATCAGTTCAGAATTTCCTCGTATTTGGAAGAGTTGGCTGGGTCGATACGTTTCAGTACCGTCACCACTTCCGTCTTTTCAGCCGGCGTGGCGTCCTGGTACAGCTCTTTGATCTCCCGCAGTTTTGATTGGGCAAAATTGAGCACGTTCACCGAATTGGGCCGCGTAGCCGAAACCTTGCTCAGCTTGTTCAGCGCAGCATAAATGTTCTTACGGCCTGTTTCCTTGTTTTCATACAACAAATCCATTCCTTTGCGGTGGTATTCGTACATGCACTCACGCAGCGGCTCAAACAATTGCTGCTGGATATTATCGACCAGCCAGTAACGGTTGCGTTTCCCCTGCTCGTTCGACTTCCATCCTTTTCCGCCGGCAGCCTGCGCATTCGAAACGATTTGCTGCGCTTCGGTAAAATAAGGTGTTCCGCCTTTCAATGAGAACGAATCATAATCCATCCCGATGATGTAATACGCATAGAATGCCAGTACGGAAGTCAGGTTGTCACGGAACTGGTTCGGCGCATAGATCAACACCGCGTTCCGGGCGTAATTAAACGTAATGTCGTCGTCCTGGAAATTGAACAATGTGGTATTGTAAGAACCGTTGAATACCGGCCGTGAAGACTGGATTTGCAGCGAGCCTTCATACGTTCCCGGCGTTGGGATCGAATTGATCTGCAGCTGAAGCTGGCAATTGATGCGCTCTTCTACCTTGAACTTGTCTTTGGTCCATTTGGTATTGTTCATCAATTCGTAAATGGTTTGCTTCAATTGTTCGAAAATCTCTTTTTCAACCGTGGTGATCTCCATTCGTGAATCAGTGATGATCGTCACCTGGCAGTTAAGCTCCTGGCTGTAGCCGGTGGTTGATAAAAGTACCAGTATTGCGACTAATAGTTGTTTCATAATATAATCTCTCTCAAAGCATTCAATAACTGATCTGCTGTTTCAGTTTTTGATTGTAACTCAAATCTAGTGATTTTATTGTTTTTGGTGATCAATTGCACACGATTCGTATCACCACCGAAACCTACACCGGCTTCGCCCAGTTCGTTCAATACAATGGCATCCAGTTGTTTGCGCTGCAATTTATCCTGTGCATTTTCCAATCCGTTGTTGGTTTCGAGGGCAAATCCTACCACGCGTTGCACATCGGTCTTATGAGCACCCGCCCAGGCCAGGATATCCGGGTTCTTGACCAGGCGAATCACCAGTTCATCTTCTTTTTTCTTGATTTTCTGCTCCGCTTTTTCAGCCGGACGGTAATCAGCCACCGCTGCCGAAAAAATACCAACATCCTGTTTGCTCCATTTCTCCTGCACAGTTGCCAGCAACTCTTCTGCTGATTGAATGCGGATCAGCTCCAGGTTCGGATGCTCCAGTTTGCATTTCGTCGGACCGGTGATCAGCGTAACTGCCGCCCCTTTTTTCAGAGCCTGTTCTGCCAGCGCAAATCCCATTTTACCGGAGGAATGATTCCCGATGAAACGAACCGGATCGATCGCTTCGTAGGTCGGCCCGGCTGTAATCAGGACCTTTTTCCCGGCATACGATTGATCGGTGCTGAAATGATTTTCAATAACCTGCAAAAGTGTTTCAGGCTCAGCCATTCTTCCGTAGCCCACGAGTCCTGAAGCTAATTCTCCCGATTCGGCCGGAATGATCTGTGCGCCGTTTTCCTGCAAAAGCTCCAGGTTCTTTACCGTTGTAGGATGTGCATACATGTCCAAATCCATCGCCGGGGCAATGTAAACCGGGCATTTGGCACTCAGGAAAGTGGCCAGCAGGAAGTTATCGGAAAAACCGTGCGCCATTTTCGCAAGCGAGTTGGCCGTAACAGGTGCAAAAAGCATCACATCCGCCCATAGGGCCCATTCCACGTGATTGGTCCACGCGCCGGTTTTGGTATCGTAAAATTCTATTCCAACAGGATTTTCGGAAAGGGTGGCAACGGTTAGCGGGGTGATAAAATCAGAAGAGGCAGGAGTCATCATGCATCTGACCTCTGCCCCTTGTTTTTTTAATAAGCGTATCAGCGATGCTATTTTATATGCTGCAATGCCACCGGTAATACCAAGCAACACGTGCTTTCCACGCATCGACATCTGAATTTATTCTTCGATTTTACGCACGTAAATGCTGTCTTCTTTCATTTCTTCGATCGCGATGGCCACCGATTTCGGCAATTTCTCGTAGTAACGTGAAATTTCAATCTGCTCACGGTTTTCGAAGATCTCTTCCAGGTTGTCCGTAGAAGAAGCAAACTCCTGCAATTTCGTGGTCAGTTCTTCTTTCATAGAAGTGCTGATTTGATTGGAACGCTTTGCCAACACTACGATCGACTCGTAAATGTTGCCGGTAGTTTTTTCCAAATCAATAGTGTCGCGTGTTACGGTAGAACGTTCAGCATTCGTGTTTTTGAAACTCATTTCTTCTGATTTAACTCGTTTTATGGGGTCGTTTTCGGTATTACAATCTCGTCCAATTTCCCCAAATAATTATCGAATTCGCGAAGGTACACAGATTCGGGGAACTCTGCAAGAAAAATATTGTATCGTTCTCTTGTTTGTTTGATCCGGTCTTCGAGTTTTTTGTCAACGCTGTTGATGGTCAACAGGTAGGAATTGCGCAGCAAAATAGCAGACACCTCTTCGCGGTAACCTGAGATCGGGTAGCTTTCCAAAAACGATTCGGCAGCAACGGTAGCCGCACGGTAATTCTCTGTTTTGGCGTAAAGACGAATATTGAGCACGTCTTTGGTTTCCAGCTTGAAGCGCAATTGGTCCATGACTTTATTGCAGGTATCCATCCAAACTGACTCCGGGTAACGGGTTACAAAATTCTGCAATTCATTCAGAGCAGCCTCTGTTTCGCTCTGGTCAAGCGATGGCTCCGGGCTGTTTTGCACGGCACATAGCGCCGAAAGGAAAAGGGTTTCTTCGCATTTCGGTGAAAACGGGAAACGTGTGCTGAACGCGCTCAGGTAATAGCTGGCCATGTACCAGTCTTCTTCGGCGTAAAACGCTTTGCCCAGGCGGTAATAAGCCACTTCACCTTCGGATGATTTTGGCATACGCTGGTAGACCTGCTCGTATAAGGCAATTGACCGGTCAAACTGTCCTTTGTCGTAAAGCGTGTTGGCCATGACAAATTTTTCGTCGTAATCATCTGACTTCAGCACGCGGTTGTAACTGCTGCAGGCACCTAAAATCAGTAAAAAAGTAAAGGCGATCAATAACTTCATAGGCCACAAAAATAGCATAATTGCTGACACAAAATCTTTAATTTTTCACAACAAACGCCCGGCCTTGATTTCCATCAGGTGCAGGAGCCGTTCGATAGAACGCAGATTTTCCTGGATATAAACGTCAGTTAAGCCCAATAATTGTTCGGTCGTATAATCACCTGCCTCCAATTCGGGGTTGAACCGGAAATAAACCAGCTTGGAATCTTTTTGGGCGAGCTCCGCAAGGGTTTCGTGCTGCTCTTCGGCCTGTATTTCTTCAAACGTGGCGATGGGTGATTTGCCTGTTCCTATGCTGATGAGCACGATCGGATCGTCCGGGTAAAAGACGCGGGCATAATGAAAGGCCAGCTTCGCCGGGTTTTTGGTGGTGAGCGCTCCGTCTGCCAGCCGTTTGTTGCCGATCATGACCGCTTCCAGGAAACCGGGCATGGCGCAGCAGGCCTGCATCATTTTGGCAACGCTGATCTGCTGGATATGGTGCTGCGAATCGGAAAACAGGAAGGGCTCGTCTTTATCAAGATCATAACTTACAAACAGGAAATGCTTGCGAATCTGGCCCAGGGTCAAATCACCGTAGAAATGTTCGAGCAAAAAATTAAGCGGGTGAACGGAGTGCGAGCTTTTCGGGGAATCGAAAAAATGCTCGCCACGGTGTAAGTATAAGTCAGTGATTTCCGTCGGACTGTGTTTCCTTCCGCCTACTCCCGAAACGGCTAATGCTCCGGCAATGATCGCACTGGTACTTGTACCGCCGTAAACGTCGACCCAGGAAGATAAATGTGCTTCAGGAACATAGGCGTGCAGTTGTTCCTCGAGGAACGATAAGATGCGAAGTGGAATGATTCCTTTTTTACCTCCGCCATCAATGGACACTACTACCCGATACTTGCACGACATGCAGTAATTTACGACTTTTTTGAGCTGAAATCAAAAAAAGATGTGTAAACCTGCGTTCTTAATGAAAATTAACGAACTCGCCGTGAACTTATTTCACGCGCAATGACTGGCCTACCTGCAATGTCTTTGTAGGACGGATTCCATTCAGGCTGCACAAGCGGGAAACAGTCGTATTGTGGCGCACCGCGATTTCAGAAAGGGTATCGCCGGAACGAACCTTGTAGTATCTGCGGCCTGCTGTAGATTCCGTTTTACGCTGTACCGAAGCAATGGATTCACCATGCTCGTCAGGAATGGCATACTGGTCTGTCGGTTTTGCTCCCGGACGGAATAAACTACTGTGCACCAACAGGTTTTCGTCTTTCATCTCTTTCTTGTTGAAATCGATCACCTGCTCGGGATTCATCGCCGCGTCGTAGAAGCGTACTTCAAAATGCAGGTGAGCACCGAATGAATGCCCTGTATTTCCACCTAAACCGATTGGCTCGCCTGCCTGAACTTCCTGATCAGGAGCTACAAGATGCTTGCTGAGGTGAGCATAAAACGTTTCCAATCCGTTGTGGTGACGGATGATCACCAGGTTTCCGAACCCGCCGTCATTGTACTTGGCATAGCGCACTTTTCCGGACCATGCCGCAACAACCGTATCACCGATTTCCAGGTCCAGGTCGATTCCGTTGTGGTAACGTCCGTTTCTGTAACCGTAACGCGAAGTCACGATACCCGGCACCGGGATCACGAAATCACTGTGCAGTTCATCGGCCAGGCACATCCAAAGCGTATCTTTCAGTTTCGTCAGATCATTGCCGCGGTCTGAAGTATAACAAACGTTATTGTCCCAGGTTTGTACAAAATTCAGGGTGGAGTCGCTGCTAATCAGATCATAGAGCTTGTCGTTCATGATACCGTCGAAGTTTTCGTCTTCCAGGTATTTCCATGTACGATTCGAATAAACGATCATGGTGCCTTCCGGCGTACGGATGGTGTCTATCACAGACTGCGCAAAACTATTGAGCGAAAATAAGCTGATGGAAAAGAGGAAAATAGCTTTCATTTCAGGATGTTTTAATCACTGGTTTGTGGGTTCGGTTGCAAATATACTACAAAAAAAACGGTTATTTCCGCACAAAACGGCTGATGTTTTGCAGAATACAACGTTAATAAGCTAAATTTTAACACTATTCCTTACCGTCAACTTCGGCGATGAACAAATCGTAAAACATACTTTCGTTGGGGTCTACGAGGTCGAGATAGCCTTTTTTTCCATAGGCCTGGTCCGCCGGAACGATGATCCACAGTTTATCGTACAATTTAGCATTAATTAACGCTTTACGGAAGCCCGGAACGAGCCCGAAATCGTCCATATGGAAGCGGAAAGGTAAATTTCGCTGGTACGAATTATCGTACCGAGGGTTGGATTTTGACCCCACGAAATAGTGAACGCCAACGCTGGAATTTTCCTTCACGATCGCATCGTTATCTTTTCGCTCTTCGAGGCACCAAACGCGTGTTCCGTCTACAGTACGGGTAGGTTTGATGCGTTTCCCGATGCGGAGGAAAATGATGTTCGGCGAATTGGGAGGCACCACTCCGTCTATTTTTTGGCGCCCGCGGGCAAGGTTTGCCGGCAAATACACCTCCGCAAAATCACCTTCGTGCATTTCGGTCATGGCCATGTCCCAACCTTTCGACTGCATGTTGAAACCGACCAAAAACGGCAACCAATCGCGCTTTAACAGGTGATTGCCATCAATCACTTCGCCGTTAACGAGCTTGACCTTGTAATTGATCTCGTACACTTCGCCGTCTTTTACCGCTTCACCGCTTCCTTTTTCAAACCATTGGATTTTCAGGCCGCTAGGAAATTCTTTTTTCGCCTGGATAGTCTTGTAAGGCTCCAGCAGCTGCTCAGCGGTCTTCGGGCCGTTTTGGACCTTCTCCGGTTGTTTTTTTTTCGGCTGCGGATCTTTTTTTACGCCTTCGGTGCTGCAGGCCGCACAACCGATGACCAATGCGAGTACGAATATCTTTTTCATTTCAGGTCGAGTAATTCAATTTCAACAACAATGGGTGTGAGTGGCGGTATTTTGTCCATATCTCCGATGAGTCCGTGCGCGAGGTGACTTGGAATGATGAGTACCGACTTCTCACCTATCCGCATTTTTTTAATGCCTTCCTGGATGCCTGTTTCGATATTGCTTTTGTCTACGCGGAAGATATCCACCTCATCAGCGGCTGTCCGGTAGCATTGTGTTCCGTCGAGCAGGCTTACAATATACGACACGTGTGCATCATCGCCCGGCCTTGCCTGTCGGCCTTCGGTAGTCACCAACGGAATGTAGCGCAGTCCCGATCCCGTGATCCGGGCTTTGTATTCTTTATGCTGCTGCACATACAAGCGAATATCGATGTCTTCTTCAACGGTCAGTTCCTTGTTCATTTCCGAAGACTGTTCTTTGGTCCAATGCGGATCTTTTTTAGGAGCCGGTGTTTCAGGCGCCTCTTCACAAGCAAAAAGGATGGTTAGTCCAAGAAGGAAACAAGCTGTTTTCATGCTACTGGAATGAATTGATGAACATTCGTTACAAATTTAGAAATGGTTTCTTCCATCGAAGTGAACGAAATTCCACCGGAAGCGTAGCCATGTCCCCCACCTTCAAAGTGGGCCGCCGCCAGCTCGTTGACTTTGTAATCACCTTTGGAACGGAACGAAATTTTGATGGCACCGTCTTTTTCCACAAACAAGGCCGCCATCTGAATTCCACTGATTCCCAATACCTGGTTCACCAGGCCTTCCGTATCGCCTTTTCGGTAATGAAAACGCTCCAGTTCTTCGGCAGAAAGTGAAATATAGGCAATTGGCAATTTATCCAAACAAACAAGCTTTTCCGACAAGGCATAGCCCCGTAAACGAATGCGGTCGATCGTATTGGTGTCGTAAATCTGTTCGTGAATTTCGTAATGAATCACGCCTGCTTCCATCAAATGCGCCAAAATAAGATGCGTTTTCGGGTTCACCGATGGGAAACGGAACGATCCTGTATCTGTCATAATACCGAGGTAGATGCAGGTCCCGATTGCCGCATCCAAATCAGCCAAAATACCTGCTTCTTCCATCCATTCATACAGCAATTGCGCAGTTGAACAAGCACTGGTCTCCGAAATGCGGAACCGGCAGAAATCGGACGGATTCAGGTGATGATCGATCATGATCTTCAGCGCAGGAGCCTGCTCCAAAAACGGCTGCATTTCTTTTCCGACACGGCCAGGCTCATTAAAATCAAGACAGCAGATCACTTCGGCACCCGCGAGCAGCTGTTTAGCTTCTTCCGTACGTTCGTCAAAAGCAACGATAGCCGGTTGTCCGGGGACCCAATGTAAAAAGTCAGGCGCTGCGTCGGGATGCACCACATGTGCGTTTTTGCCCCACTTTTTAAGCAGTTGGTACAACGCAAGGGAACTTCCGACCGAATCACCGTCGGGCGATTTGTGGGAAACGATAACAATGCGGCCGGCCGTTTGCAGGGCCGATAAAATGGATTGCGCTTCTGACATAGTTTTTGGTGCCTTTTTATAACGAAGAAAGCCTCGCAACGAATACGAGGCCTTCCAGTAAAAGTTTCAGTTCTTAGAACCCGAGTTTCGTCGATTTTTTGTCTTCTACCAATACGCCAACGCAAACCGGTTTTTTCGGATCACCTCCCGAAAGGGAAACGGCTACGAAAATCTTACGTGATTTGTCGGTTGTAAACTCAAGGGAACCAGTGCCGGAATCGTTTGAATTGGCCAGCACGTGCTTCGTACGCTTGTAGGTTTCCTTACCGTCGACCATTTTCTTTTCCACGATCATTTCGTAGACCTCAAAGCTGATGGTCCCGGCAGCAGGATTGGCCAGTTTTGTAGAAAGGCGGTAATCCATTCCGTCTTGCGCGATGAACGACATTTCGTATGTTTCACCTGATTTTACAGAACCTGAGCGCGACTGTGAGTTCACACCGTAGCTATCTTTGGTTTTTGATTTCGATTTAACAATGCTCTCAGCGGTCGGACATTGTGCGTAACCGGCTGAAACACATACAACAAGAAAGGTCAATAATAATGCTTTCATAGTCAATCTTATTTATTGGAAATGATTTTAGTGCGGATCGCTTCGACACGTGTTTTCAGGTCGTTGAAGCATTTTTCTGTCAAACGGCATTCTTCACCGCCCGAGAAATTAAGCTTACCATTGGCATTTTCTACTTTGGTCTCGCTGGAAGAGCAATCCATTTCCTCGTACACTTTCAGAACGCTTTCGATTTCTTTGGCGTAAGCAGCTACGTCTTCGTTATCCTGGTAGCTTACCAAAAATTCAAAGAGGTTTTCAGCCACCAGTTTCTGGTCTACCACTGCTTTTTCAAGCTTCGGACTTTTACCGTAACCTTTGGAGCTTCCAAGCATGAGGTGCATCGATTCGATCCAACCGCCCACAAGCATCAATGACAATTCGTTTCCTTTGTCGATCTCGATCAAACGCTGAAAAGTCTTGTTGTAGGTTTCATCACTCAGGCGGAACAATGAGTCGGCATTGCCATCCCACTTTTTCGCCAATTCACCCAATTCCGTTCCGAATACCTTGGCCACACCGATATCGTTCCCCAATTTCTCGAGTTTCCCGAAATAAGTCAGGTACTTATTGGTTTCGTTGAAGCTAGTCAGGTAAGCCACATCGGCTGTGTATACGCCAAAGTTCAGTGCTTTCTGCGCCGAGGTATTGTAGCTGTCGGCGGCATCCGGATTGTGCAATCCTTTGGTGTTTTTTACCACATCCATTTTAGAGATCAGGGCGAATTGCTCTGATGGTGATGGAATGTTGAAATCAATAAATGAAGTAGTTTCCTGGCCAGCTTCGGTTGTAGCTTCGGCATCAATTGTTTTCTTTTCTTCGCCTCCTCCGCAAGCGGACAGGATAAGGGCTAAACCAGCGAATAGAACCAACGACTTTCTCATTGAAGTGTATTTAATTTGAATGCTAAACTAGTGTTTTTCTTTTATCTGAGGATGTTTTTGCGAAAGTTTAAAACGGGGTTGAATCTTTCTTTATTCGTTATTCCACTTTTTTCCGAAGCAAAAAAAGTGGAGCAAAAATGCTTCTGCGCCATTCGGAGCCACTCGTCAAAAATGGCCTTATTCTGTGTTTTCAGGTCAAAAGTGTCAGATCAGGATCTGAAACGCAACGTACAGCAGATTTAGCAAACGCTGTACGTTTTAGCGCTTTTGACAAAACACAACGAAACGGCCATTTTTTTGACTTCGTTTCCTCGAATGGCGCTTCGTCCGCAATAAAAGCCGCAGAAAAAAACAACAATTCGACTAACGAACTACAGAACGTTCTATGGTTACTTCACAAAAACCTTTGACAACTGCTTTGTTTCGGAAATGATGGCCTGGCGCAATGCATCGGAGACTTGTACGAGCGGTAAGCGCATGTGCGGCTTCATCCAGCCGAGTTCTTCCAGGGCGATTTTTACGCCGCCAGGGTTTCCTTCCGTGAAGAAGAGTTTGGTAATGGGCAATAAATCGTAGTGCTCTTTGCGGGAAGTGACAAAATCGCCTTTCAGTGCCGAACGTACCATGGTCGAAAATTGTTTCGGGAAAGCATTGGCAACCACCGAGATTACGCCATCTGCCCCGGCCGCAATCAATGGCAGCGTAATGGCATCATCGCCTGAAAGCAAAAGGAAGTCAGCCGGTTTGCAGCGAATGATCTCCATGATCTGTTCCATATTGCCCGATGCTTCTTTCATGGCAACAAGGTTCGGAATTTCAGCCAGTTCAAGCGTGGTTTCTGCCGTCATGTTCGAGCCTGTTCTTCCCGGCACGTTGTACATGATGATCGGGAGGTTGGTTGCGTTGGCAATTTCTTTGTAATGTGCCACAAAACCGCGCTGGATCGGTTTGTTGTAATACGGTGCTACCGACAAAATGCCGTCTACACCTTTCGGGATGTTGGCAAACGCCTCGCACACCGAACGCGTATCATTTCCGCCGACACCATAAACAATCGGTAATTTCCCGTTGTTTTCAACCATTACGGCTTCCAATACCTGCTGTTTTTCAGAAGCAGTAAGGGTTGGCGATTCGCCGGTAGTACCCTGCACTACCAGGAAATCAGTTCCGCCGTCGATCTGCTCGCGTACCAAACGTCGCAAAGCCGGAAAATCGATGGACATGTCTGCCAAAAAAGGTGTTACCAATGCTACACCTGTGCCTGTAAACTGTTTCATGAAAAATGTATTACACTATTGAGCCGTAAAATTAATGAATTCGCCGAATTTACCTGCGAAATTGCCGGAAGGAAGCGGTTATTTATCAGGATTGCGTGAAAACGATCGGTAAAATCACTTTTGGGTGAACTTCGGTTCCGGAAAACTGTATTTTTAAACACAAATACGGCGTATGAAATTGATCTTTTTGACCGGAATCCTTTTACTGCCTGCATTCGGTTCGTTTGCGCAAAACAATGAGCAGGAACAAGCCATTGTTGCCGAGGGTAAAGCGCTTTACAAAACCGAAATGGCTTCGTGGTACGGCACCGACCTGTTTTTGGAACGATTTCCGGCCAAACGCGAGAAGATCGGCGGCTATCTTTCCTATTCGGATGCCGAACGCACGCATTGCATCTTTTTCGACCGCAGTGAAACACCACAGGTACTGGCCACGATTTCGTTTGACAGCACGTTTAGAATCGCTTCTGCCCTCGTTGATACCACAAGAACCGTCCTGTCTGAAACCGAATCATCGTTGTATGCCATTCGCCAACTGGCACTGGCTGAGCTCAACAGCGATACACTTTTCAAGACGTATAAAAACACGAACCTGAACCTCATCCCGCTGATCTGGAACGGCGAAAAGAAAGTGTATGTGCTGACAGGACCACAAGTGAATGGTGTGGTGATTTTCGGGAACGATTACCTGCTGACTTTTGACCAAAACAACAAACTGACCGGGAAAAAGAACCTGCATCAAAATATCATCGTGCTGAATTACAACGATCCGAATGCCGATTCGAAACAAGTAGGCGCCATGCACAATCATTCACACGAAACCGGCGACCTGATTACGGTAACCGATATTTGCACCCTGATGCTGTACGGGAAGTATGCCGACTGGGAAAGTCACATGGTAATCGGCGAAAAATCGGTGAGTATCTGGGATTTCGAAAAGAATTCGCTGGTGGTGATCAGTCGTGAAGCGTTGAAGAAGATGGAGAAAGACCAGAAGAAGCGGAAGAAGAAGAAAAAGTGAGTTTGGGAGTTTTTGAGTTAAATAGCTTCTCTAGAAAAGTAATTGGTCCTCCCTTATTATCGATCATATTTGACTTATTCAATAATTTGAAAAGTGTTATAATGTTGCTTCGGATGGAACACCCAAATATTATCTCCTAATAAAGCATAACTTTTATTTTCTTTTGCACAGGTATTCAACAGACTCATCACTGTTTCAAACTTTACTTTATCCGACAAATGAAAATGAATCCCATGAACCGGTTTTTTGGATGCAGTAAGTTCTCTGATTAACTCTTTACCCATATTGATTTTCGATTTGTTCTCAATTTTATCATCAGGTAAATACACATCCACATAGTTGAATTCTAAAACACCGCTTGACATACGTGTACAGCCCATTTCATAGTACAAAGAGCAATAAAACAAACGTTCTCTTTTGGGATTTGCTTTATATAACGCCAAAAAGTAACTGAGCGGAATCAACAACAGACTAATCAGCCCAACAGGATAATACCGAATTTTGGGATTTATCTGACGCATATGACGAATATTACCATTTCTAAAACACTAAAATGTGTCTTTTAAAGATACCGGAAAGAACCGAGTACTCAACTGATGGAATGATTGAGTTAACCGTTTATAGAACCTGGAAACGTTCCGACCAATTTAGTTCTTCAAGCAGCTCCCGTTTGGAAAATTCAATATGTACTAAAACTCCTTCTCCTCTAACTTTTCAACCCACTCCCGAATTGATTCCGGGAAGGCCACTTTTTTGTTGGTGGTGAAATCAAACATCACCATTACATCATGTGCTTCTGCAACGGTTTCTCCTTTATCGTTTTTGAGCTGGTGGTGAATGCCGAAACTCGTGTTCCTGATAAACTCCATGCGTGAATGGATGATCACCTGTCCGGGGAAAAACAAGGGTTGTTTGAAATCACATTTGGAAGAAGCCAGCATCGGACCGATGTTTGTTTCACGGTGCATGGTATTGATCCCGGCCTGTTCCCAGTAATTGACGCGTGCCGCCTGTATGTATTTGAAGAAGGAAACGTTGTTGACATGGCCGAAATAATCGAGTTCGCTCCAGTCGATCCGAAGTTGTAATGTTACCGGAAAATGGTTGTTTTCTGACATCTCAATCTGTAGTAAAACATGAATACAAGGCAAATAAGCCAAACGCCGTGATCAGCATTCCCGAAATCCGGTTGATCCACACCAATCGCTCGTTGTTGATTTTGGAACGGAAAAAGCTCACGGCAAAACTGAGGATAAACCACCACAGGGCCGAGCCTAAAAATACGCCGAAAACCAGTACCATGGAAGCAAAATAATCTGCTTCCGATGACCCAAGGCCAAGTCCGGCGAAAATAGCGAGGAACGACAAAATCGTCGACGGATTGGTTACCGTGAGGAAAAAGGTCGAGATGAAATTGTAGAACAGCCCTTTCCCTGCTACCGGAGCATCTTTTTCAGGAGGTTTGCTGAGAAACGATTTTACACCCAGGAACAGCAGGAACAAGCCGCCGATCAGTTTCATCCAGAAAGCCTGCGTGAGCAGAAACGACGAGATTGCCGTGAGTCCGCAGCCGGCAACAATTCCATAAACAGTATCGGCCAAAGCAGCTCCCATCCCGGTAACAAATCCGGAAGTTCTTCCCTCGGTTAGCGTGCGTTTGATCGTTAGCACACCAATCGGGCCGACAGGTGCGGCGACCGAAAAACCGATAATTAATCCTTTTATGAAATAATCTGCTGTCAATGCACTTAAAATTCTTTTGCCTCAGGCAAAAGGCATAAATAGAAATAAATTTAGCCACAGATGGCACAGATTTTCAAAGATATTGAACTATTCGCCAGCGAATAGCTGCCATATTTTTAATTACACTGATTTATCTGTGCGATCTGTCGCAAATAAATAAGTTCCGCAATCAAGGAAGCAGCATTTTCATGAAATCATCTTCCGAAATAATCGGGATGCCCAATGAGCTGGCTTTTTCCAATTTAGCCGGCCCCATGTTCTCGCCGGCAAGTACGTAAGACGTTTTTGCGGAAATTGAACCGACGTTCTTCCCGCCGTTTTTCTCGATGAGCATTTTGATCTCGTCGCGGCTAAACTGGCTGAAAACGCCCGAAACCACGAAAGTCTTGCCTTCCAGCGAAGTAGAATCAAGTACCGCTTCTTCGACTTCAAACTGTAGGCCCGCTGCTTTCAAACGGGCAATCGTTTCCTGCGCGCGCTCGTCGGCAAAGTACTGTTGCACGGCAACCGCGATTTTGTCTCCGATCTCCTCAACAGCCACCAGTTCTTCAAATGTTGCCGAAGCAATCGCGTCGATGTTCTTCAATGCCGAAGCCAGTTTTTTGGCAACGGTTTCGCCTACAAAACGAATTCCCAGGGCGAACAAAACGCGTTCAAACGGAATGCTTTTCGAAGCTTCGATGCTTTGTAACAGGTTGTTGGCCGATTTATCCGCCATACGATCGAGGTTCACGATCTGGTCAAAAGTAAGATCGTACAAATCCGCAACGGTTCGCGCCAGGTTCTGCTGGTAAAGCAAATCAATTGTTTCTGCGCCCAGACCATCGATGTTCATGGCTTTCCGGCTGATGAAATGCTCCATGCGGCCTTTCACCTGTGGCGGACAAGCCTGGTCGTTCGGGCAATAATGCTGCGCCTCGCCTTCGCGGCGAACGAGTGCCGTATTGCATTCAGGGCAATCCTCAATAAAGACCACTTCTTTCGCCGAAGCTGAGCGCTTTTCGAGGTTAACGCCGATGATTTTCGGGATGATTTCTCCGCCTTTTTCCACGTAAACGGTATCACCTTCATGCAGGCCAAGTTTTTCGATCTGGTCGGCGTTGTGTACGGATGCGCGTTTTACGATCGTTCCGCCCAGCAATACAGGCGTTAAGTTCGCAACCGGCGTAATTGCTCCCGTGCGCCCCACCTGGTACGTAACGGTTTCCAAAACTGTTTCCACACGCTCTGCCTTGAATTTATAGGCAATTGCCCAGCGCGGCGATTTGGCGGTAAATCCCAAATCCTGCTGCTGCAAATAGTTATTGACCTTGATCACGATGCCATCAATCTCGAACGGCAGGTCGTAACGCGCTTTATCCCAGTAGTGAATAAAGTCCATGATGCCATTGATACTATCGGTCTTGGCGATGTATTTGTCTTTTTCCAATGGTGATTTGAATCCCCATTCGCGGGCCGCATTCACACTTTCCAAATGCGATTCGAACGGCAGGTCATCGCTGTAAACTCCGTAGAGGAAACAATCCAGCCCGCGTTCGGCTACCACTTTTGAATCCTGTGACTTGAGTGTTCCCGAAGCAGAATTTCGCGGATTGGCAAACACCGGTTCGCCCAATTCTTCACGCTTGCGGTTCATGGCCTCGAAATTGGCCCGCGGGAAGAAAATTTCGCCCCGGATCTCAAAATCATCGGGATAATCGCCTTTCAGTGTCAGCGGAATGCTCCGGATGGTTTTGACGTTGGCCGAAATGTCTTCGCCCTGTGTACCGTCGCCTCGTGTGACAGCTCGCTCGAATTTCCCGTTGCGGTAACGAATTCCGATGGCAACACCGTCATATTTCAGTTCACAGACGTATTCGATCGGGCCGTCAATTGCTTTTTTCAAACGCTGCTCCCAATCAACGATTTCTTCCTCCGAATAGGTATTGGAAAGCGAAAGCATCGGGAAACGGTGCACAACGGTCTCAAATTTCTTGGTGATATCCCCACCCACCCGTTTCGTAGGACTCAACGGCGACGCCAGGTCCGGGAATTGTGTTTCCAGGTCCTGCAATTCGCGGAGCAGCTGATCGAACTCGTAATCGGAGATGACCGGGTTGCTTTCTACATAATACAGGTGATTGTGGCGGTTGAGTTCATCGGTTAAAAAGGTGATACGTTGTTGAGCTTCCTGCGGATTCATGCGTTGAAATTTGATTCAAAACAAATATAATGGGATTTGCTTATAGTAGCAGATTTCCTTCGTCAGTCGCTACGTAATCATCCTAATACTATTAAAAAAGCACATTGGGATTCGAGAATGGTGTTCGGGATATCCCGAACACCCAAATTCTGAAATTTCCGAATTCGGGAAATTCATCTGAGAATTTTCAAAACACAAATTTCTTTTTGAACACGGCCACTTCCGTTCTCAGAACACCACATCCGCGGCAATTGATCACCACACCACTTTTCGATAATATGTAATCAATCAACGCCTGATCTTCGGGTTTAATCGGGTAGTTTTTGTCCGTTTTCAGCTCATAAAATCCCTGGACTCCGAATAGCTGCGTTTCAAGGCAGGTTGAAGTCAGATATTGGTGCAGTTTAGCGACCTGCTTTTTTTCAACGCAGTCCCTAATATCTGCATATTCCATGGTTGTCATAGCCATCCTTCCACATCTTTCCCCAAAGTGAATAGTCAGGTTGAACAATTCATCACGATTCAATTTCGTTTGATAAATCTTCCCGAATTCTTCATCGACTTTCTTCATCAAACCGGTTGATTCGAACTGAAAAACAGGGACACTCCCCGCTTCTTTCTCCACATAAAACATGGAGATCAATGTATCAACTTGCGCAAAGACGATAGAGTCATGGCGCTGAATAACTGAAATCAGGTAGCTGTTGCTGCGCCAGGACGAACGCGTGGAATCAATTCCGTAAGAGTCTTCCAGGAAAATAACCCGCTCGTTAAACGATGGCGTAAGCGTTCGGTTGTAGTAATCAAATACACTTAACCTGTTCCCGAAGTTAATCGAATCGGAATCAATCGAATTGATAAACTGGTCCAGATTGGCTGTTGTACCGCTTAACAATTGTTTCCAGTCAAATGTTTGCTGCGACCAGGAAAACTGTCCAGCAATCATTAAGCTTATGCTGATTAATAATGCTTTCATGCATTCAAACGTTTTGCCCGCAGCATACGCGCCTTTCCCTGCAGATCATTCCGGATTTCAACCGATGAAAAACCGCCTGTGTTTTCCACCATCGCTTTGGTTTGTTCTGCAAAATCTTCGTGCAGCTCGAAAAACAACCACCCTCCGGGTTTCAATTGTTGCAGCGCTTTTTGGGTGATGGCTTCGTAAAACAGCAAGGCACTTTCGTCGGGAACAAATAACGCCATGTGCGGCTCAAAGTTACGCACGTTGTTACGAATCAGCTCTTGCTCGTTTTGCGGAATGTAGGGCGGATTGGAAACAATCACCGCTATTTTTTCCGGTTGCTCATCGGTCGAAAGGGCATCCCGAAGTTCAAAAGAAACAGGCAGTTTTAATGCTTCCGCATTTTCTTTCGTAACTTCCAGCGCTTCTTCCGACCAGTCATAACCGATTACTTTCGCCTCTGGAAAACGCTTTTTCAAGGCCAGCGCTATGCAACCCGACCCGGTACACCAATCGATGATCGTTTCATTGAAATCAGAATCCAGGGTTTCTGCCACCCAGGCTACGAGTTCTTCCGTTTCCGGCCGTGGAATCAGCACCGCTGGAGAAACCCGGAGTTTCAAATCATCGAAATACGTAAAACCGGTAATGTATTGTAGCGGCTCGCCTGTTTCCAGGCGTTGGAGAACGGTTTCGAGTTTTGAACAGAACTCTTCGGATTGCCCGACTGTTCGTTGCATCATTTGGTCCGGATAGCTCAAGTTAAAAAGATCTTCCAGCGCAAAACGGAACAGGTTATTGATTTCCCGTTCGGGATAGATTGATGACAAGGATTGCTGCCAGTGCAGCTGAAGATCGGCGAGGGTTTTCACGGAGTGAAGGTACGGAAACCTGAAACAGAATACCTGGTTTTTCACCACAAAGGCACAAAGTTTTTTTGAAGGATAGACGAAAAAGAGAACACAAAGGGATTTAACTGGCTTCGCCTAGCCTTCTTTGTAACAAATCAAATTTTTCTTTACTCCTTCGCCAAAGCTTCGACGAAAAGGGGGTGTATTTGTGATGGAATTTATATACCTGATTTATCCGAAAACCCCTGTAAACATTGAATTTCCGTAATATTGCGGGATTACTGAATTTTACTCTCTGTAAAATGGTGAAATTCGCCTGTACATCAACCAACGAACGGTAACAATACATAAAACGCCCACACAAACAACAGAACGCTCAAGATAATATCAGTAATGATCCACTTGCGGGAAGTGGTTTTGTAATAGCTCCATAATGTTGCTGTCAATCGCAGGAAGAACTGGATAAGGCAGAAGTAAACGATTCTGCCGTGTAGCGGATTGATTTCTACCGATGAATCAAGCGTAATGATGGCCCGGAAAGCGCGGGTCAGGCCACAGGTTGGGCAGGATAAGCCTTTTTGTACGTACACGCAGGAAATATCTTCGGGAGTGAAATAAAGCCAGGTGATCAGACCAAGAAATGCTGCAAACAACAGCAGGTTGATCCAGAAATAGTTATGTCGGGGAGCTGACAGGGGCGGTTATTTTGATTTTTTAGCCGGCTTTTTCTTCAGGGTGTCGTCGTCTTCGAGGTAATCTTTGATTTTTTCGGTGGTGTAATCAATCACCTCTTCTTTCACTTTTTTCTTGACCTCCCGCTCCATGTCGTCTACCGAATTTTCCAGCCGCTCCTTGGCATCAAACACAGCTCTGAATTCAATGTATTGGTAAACGGAACTCGCCACTGCCAACGCGCTCAGCAAAACACCTACAATGGCTATCGAAGCCGCCTTACCTGCCTTTTTGAGATAAATGATCCCCATGATACAGCAGATCAGCGCAACAACGCCTGGCACCAAAGCATAGTAACCGATACACGGAATCATGGAAACCAGCAGTGAAAGAATGGCAACTACCAATCCTAAGATTGCAATGATTCTCCCGGAAATCGTATGCTTACTGGCCATAACGCGGAAGTCGGTTATTTGAGATTATCCAATGCCACGTGAAGCTTCAGTCCTTTGCAATCTTCCCCAAGGGCAACCACCTTGCCTTCTCCATCAATGAGAAATGCGTTCGGAATGAACTGAACGCCGTAGGCTTTCCCGGCTACATTTTCCTTGTCCCACACGTGGTTTTTCCAAACCAGCTTGTCTTTTTTAATGGCTGCTTTCCAATCGGCTTCGTTCCTGTCGAGCGATACGCTGAACACTTCAAATCCTTTGGCGTTCTTGAATTTGGTCTTTTTGTATTTGTTGTAGACTTCTACCACTTTTGGGGTTTCCTGCCGGCACGGTCCGCACCACGAAGCCCAGAAGTCGATCAGTACCACTTTTCCGCGGAGTGAAGAAAGCTTGATCATTTTCCCGTTGGTGCCTTTCAATTCGATTTCGGGGGCCGTGTTCCCGATTACGGGGGCCAGTTTGGCTGAATCAGTAAACGCCGTACACCATAAAACGGCAAGTCCTGCAAGGAATACCAAGGCTACAATTGCCCCGGTTTTATTATGCTTCATCATGAATTGTGTGCTTTACCAGCACAAGTTACGAAATCCGGCGAATATCGGCGCCCAAATTGTTGAGTCGAATGTCGATATCCTGGTACCCGCGGTCGATTTGCTCGATGTTGTGGATCACGCTTTTCCCTTTGGCCGACATAGCCGCGATGAGCAATGAAACTCCGGCACGAATATCCGGCGATGTCATCTGGATGCCTCTTAGCTGATGCTGGCGCGCCAAACCGATCACCGTAGCACGGTGCGGATCGCACAAAATAATCTGTGCCCCCATATCGATCAGTTTATCGGTAAAGAACAGGCGCGATTCGAACATTTTCTGGTGAATGAGTACGCTTCCTTTGGCTTGTGTAGCCACTACGAGGATGATCGACAGCAAATCGGGTGTGAAGCCAGGCCACGGTGCATCGTAAATCGTCAGGATGGAACCGTCGATGAAGGTATCGATCTCGTAGCTTTCCTGGGCAGGAATATAGATATCGTCGCCACGGCGCTCGAGCTGGATTCCCAGGCGGCGGAAAACATTCGGGATAATCCCGAGGTTCTCGTAGCTTACGTCTTTGATGGTGATTTCCGACTGTGTCATGGCTGCAAGTCCGATGAAACTGCCGATTTCGATCATATCCGGCAAAATGCGGTGGAAACAGCCTCCAAGCTCTTTCACGCCTTCAATAGTAAGCAGGTTGGAACCGATTCCGGAGATTTTAGCGCCCATGGAATTGAGCATCTTGCACAGCTGCTGCAAATACGGTTCACAGGCCGCGTTGTAGAAAACGGTCTTCCCTTCCGCCATCACAGCTGCCATCACGATGTTGGCCGTTCCGGTTACAGATGCTTCATCCAGGTGAATGTAAGTCCCGACCAGTTTCTTCGCTTCGATGGAATAAAAATGTTCGCCTGCGTCGTAGTTGAATTGTGCTCCGAGCAAGGCAAAACCTTCAAAGTGTGTATCCAAACGACGGCGACCGATCTTGTCACCACCCGGCTTTGGAATAAATCCTTTTCCGAAACGGGCCAATAACGGGCCAACAATCATAATCGAACCGCGCAAAGCGGCCGCACGTTTTTTGAAATCCTCGGTTTCAAGGTAAGCCAAATCGATGTCTTTCGCCTGGAAAATATACGTTCCCCGTTCCACTTTTTCGACCTTCACACCCATCACCTGCAGGAGCTGGATGAGTTTGTTTACGTCAACAATGTCGGGAATATTGGAAATGGTTACTTTTTCAGGAGTAAGCAACACCGCGCATAAAATCTGCAAGGCTTCGTTTTTCGCACCCTGCGGTGTCAATTCTCCTTTTAGCTTCTTTCCTCCGTGAATTTCAAACGATGACATCTGGCTTAGTTCTTTTTGCGGTTTTTATTCTTGTTGTTTTTCTGGTTCTTTTTCGGACGTTTATTCGGCTGAATGCCAAATGATTTCAGGATCAGGTTGGTATTCATCAACTCATCCGGGTTTTCAAGGATCAGCTCACCTTTCGACAGGTCTTTCAGCTGATTGGCAATCACGTGGTTTTCTACCGCATCGTTGTTGTAGGCCAGGTATTGCTTTTTCATGAAGTTGGCCATCGTGGTTTTGAGGTATTCCTTTTCATCCGGCTCGGTCACGTTATGCGCGCTTGCCAGGATGCTTTCGGTGTATTTACCGTAATGTCCGTACTTGATTTTTCCTTTCGGGTAAATCATGCGCTCGGGTTTGCTGTTGAGTACTTCCAGCTTCGGGATCTCGTACGGGGAATCCACATCGAGTTTAAAATCGGACATCACGAAAAGGTGTGTCCAGAGCTTATGGCGAAAATCGTCTACATCACGCAGGTGTGGGTTCAATTGTCCCATTACCTCGATGATAGCGCGTGCTGCTTTATTGCGTTCGTCCTTTTCAGGGATTTCCATTGCGTGGGCAATCATTTCCTGTACGTTACGGCCATATTCCGGCAACAGCAACTTCGGACGGGTTGTATTATATTCCATGAATTGTTTTACGAAAGTTCAAAAATACGTTTTTTAATGTTGAATGCTGAATTTTTAATTTTTAATGAGTCGGAACCGGTAAATGAATCGGCGAAAAAGACTGAAAGCAAATCATTTCCTTAATCACGGCCGCAGCAGAATGAGAATGAGAGCGGGAATGAAGTTATAAACAAAAAGTCCCCGCTGAACCCCATGAAGAAGGCGCAACGAGAACTTTTCGGAGAGTAGAAGAATCGATTCTTCCGAACTATTACTTATTGTTTCACAAACGGAACCGACGTTTGTTTGCCGCTGGCAGCGATCGCTCTGACCTGGTACCACCCGGCTTGCCAGTCAGTTGAAGGGACCTCGATCACTTCAGCTGTTTCCGTAGCTTCGTATACAATTCGTCCCTGCAAATCCACTACCTGGATAGCCAACGCACCTTCCTCGTCCGATTGAATGAAGACATTCCCGGAAGTAGGAACCGGATAAACGCGAATCGCCAGCGGAAGCACCGCTTCATCAACAGAAAGGATACAGTTGTTCAGCGCATCGAATGTCGGATCCTCGAACGTAAATGTTCCTCCGTCCGGACAACGGGCATAGGAAATATCTTCTGTTTGTAAACCGAAGACTACATCGTCGTAAATGAGGCTCACCGTACCATCGCTCAGGAACAATTCTTCACCGGCTGAACTCAGTTTGAAATTGGTATGCAGGCCACTCTGCTCCGAATCTTCATCGGTCCAGATCACCAATACATCGTGCGCGTTGATCGAGGTTCCGGTCGGGATGAGCCATTTTGTAAGATTGTTCACATCATCCGACAGGTACAAACCAGAAAGGTTCAAAGCACTGGAAGTCGTGTTGTACAGCTCGATCCAGTCGTCGTTTTCCCCGTTCGAATCGTAAGCCGTAGTGCCGTTGTCGGCCATTATCTCGTTGATCACAATATCACCCATCGCCGGAAGCTGCAACGTTACGTTCAGCGAATGGTATTCGTGCTCGGCGCGTTTCGGGCTGAAAACACCGGCCTGGGCATTTTCGGCATAAACGTAGTATTCAAACACCACATTGTCGACAGTTACGGAAACGCCGTAAACGTGATCGCCGGCAGCTCCGTCGTTGTGGGCACCGTCATCGAACATCTGTACGCGGTTAAAGCGCAGCGGGTGCTCCCCTCTCGAGCCCAGGTAAACGGTTGTTTCATTGGAACAGGTTGCCGTAATGGTGATGGTTTCGCCGTAAGCCGGAGAGGCATTGCTTGGGGTAACGGCCGAGATTACCGGAGCAGCGTATGCGTAATTTGTATTTGTTGCGAAGAAGGCTGCACGAGCGTCCATCAGTGCCTGGATTCCCGGGATGGAACTTCCTCCGCCCGGGCCACCGCCGCCACTTACAGAGGTGGTGAGGCCGTTTTGGAATTGCGTATAGGTGTAGAATTTATACGGATCGGCCTGCACCGAAGCGTCGATGGTTGTACGCAAAGCATTCGCAGTTGTCACAAACTCGGATGCATCGAAATTTTCCTGCACGATGGTACGGATGTGCGCCATGTACATGCGTTTGTACATCGGATCACCAAGCAATTTCACGATAAGCGGGTGATCTGCCGAAGTGGAATTCGACATCGGGTCGAGTGAAGTTGGGGTGTAAGCGCCACCGCCCGGTCCGCCGGGAAAACCGGCAAAACTCATGTTCAAATCCCAGACAGTCGGCACAAAACGGTCGTTCAGGTCTTTGTAGAGGTAATAGTTCTGACGGAAAGCACCTGAATAGCTGTCGAGGTTCACCAATACATTGTTGAACGCCAGCATCCACAAAGCGCGGTCGATGTCGAGGTTTGCATCGATTTCCGTGAAATGGTTGTTGAGCGTGTCGATGAACGCAACAAGATCGTTCCAGCCGTAATCCGATTTCAGCTCGTAACCACTCGCATAGGAAGTGCTGTCGTTATCGATGTAAGTCAGATCGGGGCTTCCGCCACCACCCGGCCCTGCACCGCCAATCGGGTTGCACTTGAAAAAGCTGCCGTCGCTGGTATAATAATGATCGCCGTTGAATTTATCGTTGATACTTTCGGCATTGGAATACAAACCACGCAGGGAACCGTTGATGTACACGTTGGCGAAATTCGCTTTCGGACAATCCATGTACTGTTCCAAAATGGCATAGCTCAATACTTCGCGGATCATCGACGGATCCTGGTAGCCGTTTTGCAGCTTGATGTCGGTATAACCCTGGTAATCATAGCTTCCGTGGGTATAATCCAATTCGATGTGCAGCGGATTTTTGTTGTTATTGGCGTTATAGGAACTGTTTCCTTTGTACTTCACCCCAACGCTGTCGAAGGTCACGCCATTGATTCGCACCGAATCGGCCAGGAGGTAATCTTCTGTTGTGGAAGCGAGGGCATCCAGCTGTGCATCCCAATTGGAAGCGGCAAAGAAGATTTCGATTGTTTGGATCGTTGAACGATCATAAAAGTCTTGTGCGTGACTGATGGAACTCGCCATCGTGCACAGGGAGAAGGAAAAAAGCAGTTTTTTCATTTGCGCAGTTTTCTGGTTAGATGCCAGAAATGAAAAAAACCTTACGTGAATGTTAAGAGAAAATTAATTTAAAAAGTAAAACAACTGAAAATGAATCAATTGTATCCTAAAAATAATTATGAATTGGAAAATTATCAATTATCAAGGATGGTCATAATCTTGGATAATTTTACCATTCATAGTTGATAATTCTACTGGTATGTGGGAATATCAAACGCTTCTTCTACAATCGTGATCTGGCCGGTTTGGCCCCATGAACCATCTTGTCCCCTGCGACCGTTATAGCCTGCGCGCGCCAATGATTGCCCAGCAAGCGATTTACCTGCTTTTCCACCGATTCCCTGGTTTCCGCCATCTCCGCCTCTTCCTGGCTGTACGGTAAACTTCAACTGGTCTCTGAAATCGGATGCACTCGGATGCAACACGCAGCGAATGTTTCCACCGCTACCGCCATTGCCACCGTTTCCACCCCAACCGCCATTGCCGCCGTTGCCCGGGAATTTGGTTTTGTTGTTGACAATTTCACCGGGTTTTCCGTCACCGCCGTCGCCACCTTTTCCACCGTTGCCGCCATTTGCCCCGGAAGCATTGATTTCGAATGGTTTTAAGCCATTGATCTTGTATTTCCCGGTTGAGCCGGTCACCAGGTTCACAACGTGAAGAAAATAGGTGTTATTCGAATCTTTCCAGATATGGATATCATACGAATCGCCGCTTCGTCCGTTGTCGCCGTTCATACCGTTGTCGCCGTCTTTCCCGTCGCGGAACAAGGTACTTTGTCCGCCGTTTTTACCGTTGCTTCCGTTATTTCCCGAGTACATACGGTTGTTCCCCAGTTTGATCCCGGCATTGAAGTTCAACCGAAGGGTGTCGTAACTGGTGATGGTATAGTCTTTTTTGCCTTTCATGGTCATCATCACCACGACTTTATCATCGGAATACGAACGTGGCTGTGTGATCACGGTCAGTTCCTGGTCTTTGATATCGGCCCGGATGTTGTCGCTGATCTCGAAATGCGCATTGTTTTTCAGGCATTTTAATTCGCCCGAATTCATTTGTGCACAGACGCCGCCCTGGATGATCGTTCCGTAGTTATTCGGCGCATCGGGGTTGTAATCCAACACCAGATAGTCGATGTCTTCGACCTTCATGTTGCGGGTATTTCCGCAGGATTGGATCAGCAAAGCAAGTACAGGAATGAGAAGCAGGTATTTCATGACAACGTGTTTTTTGGCAAAAATAAGAATCACAGCGAATTATGCCGGTTTCAATGGTTCAATTACATATTTTGTGCCGAAAAGAGAAATAGAATGTCTCCTGTAGATGGATGCAGACAGGAAAGTGTCCCGCAGAACTCGCAGAGGGGCGCAGACGTGGAAGGAGTTCCCGCAGAACACGCAGAGGGGCGCAGAAGTGGAAGGGGGTCCCGCAGAACTCGCAGAGGGACGTAGACGTGGAAGGGGGTCCCGCAGAACTCGCAGAGGGACGCAGACGGGGAAGGGTTTCCCGCAGAGCCCGCAGAGGGACGCAGACGTGGATGGGGTTCCCGCAGAACTCGCAGAAGGACGCAGACGTGGAAGGAGTTCCCGCAGAACTCGCGGAAGGACGCAGACGGGGAAAAGGTTCCCGCAGAACTCGCAGAGGGACGCAGACGTGGAAGGGGGTCCCGCAGAGCTCGTGGAAGGGCGCAGAAGATTGATTGGATGAGATGACTCCCGCAGACCAAGCAGAATGGGCAAACAGACGTGTAAAGCAAATCCTTAACACAATGCTAGTGACTTTAACTATACTTTATTTAAGCCTGATTGGTACATTATCTACGAGATAAAAGTAAATGCTTCACTATTTAGAAACAGTTGTACACGTTCACCGCGCTCACGCTTGTGTTATCGCCTCACTGTTCATGAGCAATCTGGTAAATCGATTTACTGATTTTTTTCGTAGGAAACGGTGTTTCAGCGACTTACTTTTGTCGAAAACAGGTTATGGAACAACTCACGGAATACATCGGATATGCGGCCTCGCTGGCGGTTTTAATTGCTTTCCTGATGAAAAATATGCGGGCCCTGCGTATTGTGAATACCGTCGGGTGCGTGTTGTTTATTGTTTACGGAAGCCTGTTACCATCCGTTCCGGTGATTGTGACCAATGCCGCGATTGTTGGTATCAACTTGTATTACCTGTTACGGAAAACCAGGGCTAAAGCCTGATCCCTATAATACAAATATCATCGATTTGTTCGTGTTCGCCGCGCCAGTTAGTCAGAATATGATCCAATTGCAGTTCCGGACGGTCAACATCCAAACATTCCTCCACAGTTAGTTTAAAGGATTTGTACATGAATTTCTTGTTTTTCGGGCCGCCGAACTGATCGGCATAACCATCGGTGAACAAGACCAGCGAATCGTTTTTTTGGAACGGAACCATGTATTGGGTAAACGGTTTCAATTCGTGGGCGTAGCCAACCGGCTGACGATCTGCTTTCAGTTCGTTGAGTCCGGCTTGCGTGAAATGGTAAACCGGGTTGTTGGCAGCCGCGTAGGTGAAACTTTTTTCCACCTCGCAGATTCTCACCAAGGAAAGGTCCATACCGTCTTTGTATTCGCTGCTTTTCCCTTCTTTATCGAAGGCGTGAATGATCCCGTTTCGCAATTCACCGAGAATCTCGGCCGGTTCCAGGATACGTTTGTTTTCGACAATTTCGGTGAGCAGGCTGATGCCCATTACACTCATCAACGCACCGGGAACGCCATGTCCGGTGCAATCGCCAACGGCCACGAATGTATACTTCCCTGTGAAATACGTCCAGTAGAAATCGCCGCTGACCAGATCTTTCGGGCTGTAATACAGGAACGAGCCGGGAAACTGCTGTTTCAATGGATTGATCCCGGGAAGCAAGGCCAGCTGAATGCGCTGGGCGTATTGAATACTTTCGGTAAGGTCGCGGTTCTTGGCTTCAATGATGGCTTTTTGCTCCGTAACGCGGTACTGTGAGCGCAGCATGTCGTTCTTGAAGAAGAGGATGAACAAAGATGCGATCACGAACAGGAAAAACAGGTTGACGTTACCGATCAGCAGTTCGGCTTGCTTCATCTCCTTTTCGATGGTAATAAAAGGTTGATAATGGTCGCTCCACCACAAAAGCGCGAAAAACGTCCCGATCGCGAAGAGGATGTAAGACTGAATAACCACGCGGTTATCAAACAACGTGGAAACAATCATACACATGATGAGCATGTAGAAATGCAGGTTGGTCTCGATGCCATACAGTAATGTTCCGCCGATGAAATAGAGAAAGCCTGCCGAGGAATGCATAAAAAAAGCCGGGATGTAATGCCGCTTCCTGATCAGTACCAGGTTTATGGCCGAAGCCACCAGGAAAGAGCTGTTCATGACCACTCCACCCGGTTGATTGAAGTAAAAGTAAAACGGCGTATAGCAACCGATAACGATGAGCGAAATCCACGCAACAAGGTTGCTCAATCGAATTTTCCGGTTAAGGGATTCACTGTTTCCAGGAACGATTCCGTTGTTCAGCGCGCGTTCTATCATGGTGGTTAAAGATAGGAACAAATGAGGAATTGGAGATTGACCACTGATGCACTGACAATTACACGAATATTTAACCACACAGAATCTATGTGGTTAAAATTCAAATACTATCTGCGGTGAAAACCATATCGTACCGATGCATCCCCTTTTCATAGAAATCAGGCGTGAATTGGGTGACGACAAAACCATATTTTTCGAAGAAGCCGTAGGAATGCTGCGTGGTATCGAGAACCAAGTTTTTGGAAGGATAAAGTCGTTTAATTTCTTCCAAGCGGTGTTTCAGCAGTGCTTCGCCGTAGCCTTTTTTGTGAAAATCACGGTGGACCAATCCCCACGCCAGTGAAAGCTTGCCCGTGTTGTCTTTGTCACCAAAACCACCCGCGCCGATAATTTGGTTGTTGAGTTTCAGTACATAATACCGGGTCGATTCTTCTGCCTGTCTGCGTGGCAGCGAATCCAGGAAATTGGAAAAGTCAGTGATTTCAGCTTCGGTAAAGAAGAGAGGTACGTTGCTTTTGAAGGCTTCGAGGCAGGGTTGTTTGTCGGTTGGGGTGTATGGACGGAGGAATGGGCTCACGAGATTAAAAAAAGAAGTCGAAACTAGTCAAAAAAGAACTGACCTGGACCAATCTTTTTATGTTTCATTTCTTTTGGCTTCTAAAATTCGTGTTATGCCAAGATCAAAAAGAAATGTAAGAAATAAAATTGCCAACAGGCCGGTAGTAAAATGCTCAATATTATCGAACATATTTACTTCATTTCGAAAATAAAGCAACAGAAATATTGCCATGTAAATGATATTAAAAAACAGCCATGGAATTTGTTCGGAATAAGCGCCCTTCTTCGCCATAGCAGCAACAATCCAAAAGGTTGATGGAATAAAAAACACAAACATTAAGAAAAAAGAAAGTTCCAGATTCCTAATAAAGAGAAAAACAAAACACCAAATAATCCAGGAAATAACAGCCAAAGCAACTCCGATTTTAAATGCTATCCCCCCTTCAAGCTTGCCATTTTCAACATCCAGGAAATATTGCTCATCATCCCACCAAAACTTTATCCTTAGCAGAAATAATACCACTCCATAAGAAATAACATTGAATGTGATCGGATGATCTCCAAAAGCGAATCCTGCAAATATAAGCCCTAGATGAAGCATCATTATTCCAGTATGTAACTGCTTTATTCTTCCCATAGTGAACAATGATAAAATCTATTGATTAAATATTTGAAATACAGATTATTAATCAATCAAAACTAGCAAATAGTCATATCAAAGTCAACCGTATAAACACGGTATTTCATTGCGGAAAACCACATTTTTAGTTGTAGTTAAAGAATTGGAATTGGTTAATCTTTGATCACTTTCACCACAGTCGTTTCCCCATTCACCGCTTCAACCCGGCAAAAGTAAACACCCGCTGATCCCGGAACCGACAATTCCACTGTTGATGTTGGGTTATTCAATTGCAGCAGCATCGCTCCGTGAACATCCGTTATACTCACCGAAGCAATGGCATTGGGAAGTTCAAGAAAAATTGTTCCGGTGGTTGGATTCGGGTACAGCTTCACGCTTTGCTGCAACGAGCTTTCTGCAATTCCGCCTGTACCAAAGCTCACGTCCAACGATCCGGGTGTTTGTCCGAAAACGGTCAGTTGTGAAAGGACCAACACTAAAAATGACAAGCGAAAAAGGTGCATCCGGTATTGTTTAGTAATCCACAAATTTAGGTGTTTACCAGAAATGTTTTGCCATTTTAATTAAAAGCTACCATATACGCAAAAAGCGATTAAGCCGGTTGTTTTCTAAACCTGTTCAAACGGATCCCGACGCCGACGCCGATATTCCAGCGCCCGTTTTTGGAAACTGTTTTTGAATTGTAATAAAACGGTACCTGGAAAGCAATTCGCTTGTAATTGTATGTGAGACCAGCGCCCAGGTTTGGTGTCACAAACTGATTTTTCGGAGTACTGTGATCTTCTTTAAATCGCAGCGAGGGGAGCATTCCCAGGCAGATTTTTGAATTTCGGAATGAAAAGTTGATGTTAGGCCCCATGAAGTTCAGGAATGCACCTTTATCCACATAACCAGCCACCATGACGCCATCGTATACGGAAAATTTGGGTTTTTCATCTCTTTTGAGCTTAATTTCCTGTGCATGGTTGGTAAAAACAGCTGCGCAGACAAGCAATATGGTAAGAATCAGGCGGATTTTCATTGTTTCGTTCAGTTAATCGCGGCGCAAAAGTAGTGAGAATAAATGCTTTAAGAAGGGAAAGCATTGTTTTCTGTAATGAAACGGGGTGAAAATGGATTGAATAGATGGTTCAAAGAAAAAATCAAAGGTTCAACGCAGAGGCGCAAAGAACCCAAAGGTTAGGCTTTTGGCTATTTTTAATCTCCATTGATCGTAGGCCTTCAGTTCAAAATTCAGTAATCCCGCAATATTACGGAATTTTCAATAATGACAAGGAGTTCAGTGGAATTATCGCTTCTTTGCGAATAAGGGTGTTGCAGAATTATACATCTCATTGGCAGTTTTGTACATGGTGTGGCGCAATCGGTTCACCTAGCTTTGTTTCATAAAACATACGCCATGAAAAAATTATATCCACTTATTGTAATCGCATTCGGAATCGGGTTGTCGGCGCAGGCGCAGCAGCTGCAGAATCCGGGGTTCGAGAACTGGAGCGTCAACGGATTGCTTTGGGACGGAACAGAAACTTTTGGTGCCGACCACTGGCAGGGTGCCATGCAGACCAACGACAGCTACAGCGGAACGTACGCCGCCAAAGTTGAGCCGATGATGTCATGCGGAATCATGACCGGTTTTATGATCTACGGTTCGTTTAACTACAACTATTTTAATTTCTGGGCCGAAAATCCCGATTTCACAGGATCAGGCGCCCCGATCAATTTCAAACCTTCCGCCGTGAGCGGCTACTTTAAACTGGTTACGCCCGATACAAACGATGTGGCCAGGGGTTTTGTAATCCTCAAAAAATTCAACCCGGCCCTTGGTATCTCGGAAGAAATCGGACGAGGTGAACTGGAATTCACCCCGACGAATGACTATACGCTCTTCAACATCCCGGTCGAAGATTTGCAGCCGGGCGTGATGCCGGATTCTGTTGTGATTGCTTTTTCTTCGGGAATGGGTTATTCCTGGGATTCTGAAAGCAATATACTGAGTTACGGAACGCTTTATGTGGACCAGTTGCGGGTACAGGAAAATGTTGCCGCGGTGAATGAATTGGTCCAAATGACTACCAGCTTCTTCCCGAACCCGGCAAGCGGACAGTTGAATTATTCGTTTGAAACAACGGTTGCCGATCAGTTTTCGCTTGTGTTGATTGATGCAGCCGGAAGAATTGTTTATTCGGAAAAGACCGAGCCAAAAACGCAGCACACCATTGACCTAAGTACATTTTCTGCAGGCACTTACCACGCGCAAATCAGAAGCATGAGCAAGCTGTATGCGGATGAAATGATCGTGATCGGACAATAGATTTTCTGCTTCCTTCTCTCAGCCGCGGCTGACTGTTGCTCATTCCAGGGTGGAAAAGACTGAACAGGCAGAATGAGAAAGAGAATCAGAATGAAGTCATTGTGATTAAGTAATCGTTCAAATTGGTTTTCAAGGAATCCTCTTCGCTAAGGTGAAGGGGATTTTATTTTGTATATACTCTCATGTAGAGTACATCAAGATTGTCAATAAAGCCTTCCGAGTACAGGCCTTTCAATTCTTCATTGTCATTAATGATTTTTTCTACAACGTGCTTAAACACGCTTGATTTCTTGAGACAATATTCAATGTATCTTTCCCATGCATTTTTTGTGACCTCATCAGCGTCTTTATAAATAATTTCATAATGATTCAGTTTGTAATACACAAAAGCTAAGATTCTACCCTCATCATTCGACAAATTACTATTATTATCATAAAATTTCCAAAGATCAGGTTGTTCAATTATCATTCGATCAATCTCGCTCCAAAACTGCAAATTTCTACTATATACATCTTCCTTTAAGGCCATTTTGCTCAAGGTTAAAATCTCTTGACTACCCTCAAGTGTCGTTTTACTCACTTTAAACATTTTTATAGAATAATAAATGCCTACAGCGCTCACCAAAATGGAAACTATTGAAACTGAATAATCTAAATAGTCCTTATTTTCATGAACAAAGATTGTATTTGATTTATCAGGTTTCTTTTTACTGTCTTTGAAGTCTAAATTATTCCTGACTAAAAAAAAAATGGAAATCAAAAAAAGGAACGCTAGTCCGAATCGAAATTGTGGTTTCATACTAATACATTTTTACAAACGTATCCCATATACAACTCAATATCAACCGTATAAATACGGTATTTTTAGAAAATTGAAAATTATATTCGACACAAATTAGTTCGACCTCGAAGATTCAACGATGCTTTTACCAGGATCTCACTCTCAGTCCTCACACTCACGCTGAAAAAAGAGCGAGTGTGAGAGTGAGTATTGAGGGAAAAAGAAAAAGCGAACTACTACCGTAATTCGCTTTTTCTTTTGGTGATCCCGTTACAACAAAAGTCGAACACTTTGGAATAGGTTTTTCAATAATCACTTTATAAGTTCGATGAAAAAATTATTCCAGTAATACCCTCCATTTGTCAGGAAAATATGGTGTGTTAAAATAAATGTGTGCCAAATCCTTAAGAAAAGGGAATCCAGCTTTGTCAGTACGATAATCATATTCGAATTCGTTTTTCCTAACTCGAATTTTTGCCTTGAAATCTTCAAACGAAATTGGTTTACTACTTAATCGATCTTTTAATGTTAAATCCGATTGATAACCGTCATTTACAGATTGTGAGAATAGTTGTTCTTCCAAATCATTTTCTGTATCCTCAATCAAATGTCTTGAAACGGAATTGATTCCATGGTGAGGTACAAAAATTCCAAGGTCAATCTCCTTTTCGATAATGAAATCCCGAATGAATTCATAGCTTTCTTTCATATCGAGAATTGCCAAATATTCCAAAAGTGCAGCAAGTATTGGAGAGGTTGAATCTGAATAATAAATAGGTTTTGTTCCTGTAACAGTTAGTTTTATAACGTTTTCAACGCTATTGGACGTATCAGGTAAAATGTCAGATTTATCTTTTCTGATCTTAATATATGAGAAAACTTCATTTAAGTATGCTTTTGCAGGCTCTAGTTCATTTGATATAATCAGTAAATTCAATGTATCCATAATTGGTAAAGAATGAATGTCAATTAATGGCTTGGCAGACACCGAATTATTATTAAGTACTTTAGATAATATATTAATCGAGTTCGTCACTTGAAATTTTTCCTTGAGAAGTTCCTTGTCAACGTTGATAATAAAGCAAAGGTATTTCAGATAATCAAAGGTTCGTATTGTATATCCAATTTGTTCATAACGACCAGATTTTTCAGCGTGCAAACCGTCTTTAATTATTGCAATTGGAATCGTTCGTTCAAAAAACTCAATAAGGACATTTCTGTAAAAGAAAAACAATTGTGCATAAAATTCCACTACTGCCTTGTTGTTCTCTAGCTTGTTTTTAAGAATCCAATACCAAAATCGTAAAATCAAATGTGTCAAATGCCTTTTTACGATTTCCAGATTATTATACTCTTTCGATTCCGTATATAGAATGAACGAGATCAACTTTAACGATTCGAAGATAAGCTTCCATTTCCTCGGTAGAGTTTTTTCGTAAGATGATTGCCAATTCTCCTTTTCAAATAACAACACATCTATTAAATCAATAAAATCTCTTTGAACACCGTCACTCACATTCAGATTGACGAGGACGCGATTAAACAAAGCTGTTGTTTTCTGATCAGTCAACAAATACGCTCCAAAGAGATTTTCCGCAAACAACTTAGTAAGTACGGAAATGTCCCATTGACCAAACTCAATGTCGCCGGTTTTCGGAAATTCTTTTTGGATAAAATCTTCGAATACCTCTCTAACATTTGCCTTTGTTTCTCCATTATGAACCAAAACTATTTTTAAAGGGAGTGAATCAAAATTCTTGTAGGAAGACACAAATTTTTTGTCTTTGGCTTCGAGAAGAGATTCCCTTATTCCGTCATCTTTTTTATAGGTTTGAGTAGTGATATGCCTATCTTCACCGCCTTTTAGCTCAAAATAGAAGCGCTTCAATAACCCATCTTCGAAATCTTTACCAACTGCTACTACGTCTTTACCGTATTGTGGGAATCCTTTGAATTCTTTCGGCTTGGTAAGTATTCGGAATCCTTTCGATTCTAACAATATTGGAAAGATCATATCCAACTGATCTCTTTCAGTTAGAGATTCAAGGTACTTCCGAACGACGATAGGTTTAATATCCATCAGTATTTACTTTTATAATGGTTGTATTGGTGTTCAAATAATTCACTATTCTTAAATGCCCGAGCATCTATACTAAAGGAGTGTTCTATTTTAGCAAGTGGCACAACTTCATTTTTTTCTTCCAATTTCCAAGAATGCCCGCGAACGATAATTGAACTTTTAAAAAACGATGTCAAAAAATTACCTTTTCCACTCTTTATCTCTTTCATCATTTTGGCTTGGTTTTCATGCTCCAAACGGTAATACAAATCCATATAATTTCGTTCATTTTCAAAAGGGTTTAAATCTTTTATTGAAGACTTAAATTCAACTAATTTATGGTACTTCTTTAAGGCTTCTTTTAGTGGTCGTATGAACCTTTTATCTTCAGCAGAATTGGTTAACAAGTTTGAAACTTTTTCAACCAAAACTTCATAGTAAGATTCATAAGTCAACTTGGCAAGTACTTTTTGCAATTCTTTTTTTACCGAGGGAAAATGGGAGTTTCTCAACACTAAAACCATAGGTAGATATTCCTCCAAATTCCAATTGTATTCAGTCAGTATTTCTAAAGCTCTTAATTGCGCTATTTCTGTCTCAAGTCTTAACAGATTCGGTTGATGAACCCCAATATCTTTCGTTTCTATAAGATGCATTCCTGCCTTTCTCCAAAAGATTTCTTTATGGGATAAAAAATCGAGTATTGATCGTTCAGTTTTATCAGTGTCTTCTCTTGAAAAATGATTTACAACTGAACCGAACAACCCGGGCTTCATTTTTCCCTCAAAGGCATGGTAAACTTTTTGGAAAAAATCAAAGAAGAAAATGGAATCTTTAAAGCGAGAAAAGTAACTTTCAATTAACTTAAAGTCTCCAAACTCACCGTGATTTTTCAGCAAGAAACCATACCTTTCTTTTTCGTAGTTTTCTATCCAATTTATCATTGCATCTACAACAATTACTTTGTTATTCAACGTTTCTGAATTAAACAAATCTTGAAATTGCTGAAAACAAAATTTTGTTATTACATCAGTAACAAATTTGGATTTCAATATTGATGTCAATAAGTAGATGAGTTGATTAACCGTTTGCTCATCTTTAGGATTTAACTCTTCTATGATTTTAAGAATGTCTTGAAACTCAGTTTCATTTGAAAAATCGATTCTTCCGAAAACGAAAAGCGAATGCACTGGATGGCTAGCAAGTTCCTCATTAGCTTTTTTAAATGAGTAATTGGGATCAGTTTTATGAATTCCAAGTAGCAAATGAGCGGGTAATACTCCAAACTCATTTTCCCAATTATCGCAAGATATTATTTCTTCATAAAGTTGTTTTGTAACCTCTGTCTTTTGCTGTCCTATTTTTTGAGCAAAGGTTAGTGCTCTATAAGAAATATTAGTTTTAGAAACAGTAGAATTGTAGCTACGGATCGTTTCAAAGAATTCTTTTGCAGTCATTTCAATAGTTATGAGTGCTTCAAAGAAATAAGCTTCAATATTCCGTAAATGCACCTCGTCTTTATGTTTGTTTTTTAACCGATTTAATACAAAATCCACTAAGTTTCCCTTGCCCTCATTATGAATTTCAGCAAGTACAAAACCTGTCATTGCGTGTTTCAATTCAATAAGACCTGCCCAACTGACATTTGTTTCCGGTTTTTTTAATTCCTCTTCAAAATCATGAATGAATTTCACAGCTTCGGAAATGTCGGTTGGAACAGGGTATCCTAGCTTTTCGATAGCAATAGATAAAATAGATAATTTGTTGCTTTCTGATTCTAAGTTTATTTCGAATTCTGATGAATTTGTTTCTTTGAAATTTTCATCGCCTTGTAGTTTAGAAGAATCTATTTTGTTGGGGTCTACAATTAAGCTCTTTCTTTCTAAACAATTTTTGATGATTTCATTTCGCAAAATGTCTTCCATAAATTATCCAATACGTGAATAATGCTTTTCTATTTATACTGCAATAGTGTTACTTTAAAGATATATTAAAATCTAGGATTGAGTTGATCGTTTATGTTATTTGCTTAATAAAAGACAAAACGAATTAAAATATGATCAAAGGTTTATTTAGCCATTTAGAATTACTTACCAAGTGACAAAGCCAACAGGATTCGAACCTAAAAAGAATGGCAGATGTAGTAATTACAAGTGTTTCAATCAACCGTCTATTTGATACTAACCCATTAAGTCAAAAATCGAACACAGAAAAAAACGTTGTATTCACATCAGAAAAACCAATAAAATCAAGTGATACAGGTATAAAACAAAAGCAGGACACGTAATTTACATGTCCTGCTTGGTGAACCCAACAGGATTCGAACCGCGTTGAGTACTTGGAAAACATACTAAAATCAATGGTTCTCGGGAGGTTCTGCTTTGCCACCCTCCTTGATCCTCCTTACAACTTTCGCACTAACGTTTGTCCTTGTTACGCCTTCACATGCTACGCATGCTCTTCTCGAGGGAGGAGACAGAATCCCAGCTTCGAACACAGATCTCCACACTCAAAACTCACACTCACACTAAAGAAAAAGCGCCTGCGAGACAATGTGAGTGTGAGCGCGAGTATTGAGGGAAAAAGAAAAAGCGAATTACTGACGTAATCCGCTTTTTCTTTTTGTGGTCCCACACGGGCTCGAACCGTGGACCCACAGATTATGAGTCTGTTGCTCTAACCAACTGAGCTATAGGACCTGAAATAAAAGGCTTATTTCTGTTGGAGTGCAAATATAGCATTTCTGCTTATTTCCAAGGAGGTTCGCATCAAAAGTTCGGGTTCAGGCGAAAACCGGCGGCTTGCGCAGGCGCACCAATTGCAGGAACAAAATGCCAAACAGCACCGATGCAAACAGCAAGTGTGACACCTGTACCAACCCGGGCATATCGGCATAAGCGAGGCAAACGCCCGAGATCAATTCTATTGCCAGAACCGCATAACTCCAGTATACACTTTTGTGCCCGGAAGTTTTCCAGTTCAGCCACAGCATAAAGGTCATGATCGCCAGAACGGCCCAGGAAAAACTGCGGTGAATGAAGAATGCCATTCCCAGGCGGTCCGACCACGACTCGCGCCCCAAACCTTGTTTCGTGAGCTCATCAATGTATTCGCGCACCTGCGTCCCGAGGAACATCTGGTAAGCGGTGATCAGGAAAACCAGCAGGATCAGCCAGCGCATGGTTTTCGAAAGCACGAGCTGCCGTTGCTGCACAGGACTAATTTGCCTTATGATGAGCAGCTGCAATGCAATGATCACGAGAGCAAGGAACATGTGAACGGTAATCGTCCATGGCACCAGGTTCGTGGCAACGACGATCGAACCGAACCATGCCTGAACGGTCAAAATAATAAGGTTCAGGGCTGTCAATACCAATAATTTTCGCTTTTTCCGGTGGCGGAAAACGGTCCAGATGAAAATGGCCAAAACAGCATTTCCGGCAAGGAAACCAAGCAAGCGGTTCACGTATTCCGTCCAGGTCTTTCCGGCATTAAATGGCAGTTCTTCATAGGTCGCAGGATCTTTTTTGATCTTCTCTGCCGTTTCCTTCATTCCGATAACCGAAAGGAACCGTGCAAACTTCTCTACTTTTTTCACGCGCTTTTCGCCGTAGATCTCGCGGTAATTTTCAGGTAATTGTTTCTCGGATGTCGGCGGCACCCAGCTTCCGAAACACTTCGGCCAGTCGGGACAGCCCATTCCGCTTCCGGTAATGCGCACAAAACTTCCGGCGATAACTACCAAATAAATGAGTACCAGCGCGACCCAATTCAAGCGAATAAATCCTTTTGTGAACATGCCTTTTTTTGGGTGCAAAAATACGGATTATTGAGACTGAAATCTGCTCATCCGGGCCATTCCTTGGAAAATTCATGCCGTTCCTGAATTACGCCAAACATCATTCCATCCCGCCATTACATTTGTCGAAAGTCTGATAGTCAGGCTTCATAAACGCTTTAATAATAATCACTATGCTTAAAAATTATCTTTCGTTGGTGCTCATTGCACTTTTCTCACTCACAGGCCTTCAACAGGCAAAAGCCCAATGTCCCACCATCACGGTTACAGCGTCGGATGTTTGCCCCAACTACAGCAGTATCTGCGGTTGTGAATCCAGTATGTTGAGTTTTACCATACCGGGCAATTATAATTACAACGGTGCAACATTGCACTACGCTAACGGGAACCAGATCGCTGTCGCAGGAGGCAGCCCCGGAAACTACCCTAGCCTGGAGCAGTATTCAACCGGTTTTATGTTCCGCAATTGGAGTATTGCGACAAATCCCACCTACTATTACATTTCGTTTCAGCTTGATTTGAATGGTGTGCCGATGACCTGTAACTCGCAGCCATTCACCATCAATCAGGGCAACGCAAACGCTGTTCCGTCTTTCAACACACATGCACTTCCGTTAACGAACGGTGTACTAACAAGTTCATTCGTCACCACCGTTTTTTACGCTAATGATCCCATCACGCTCGATGCCACTCCTTCACAAAATGTCTTTGAATATATCGTTGATTGTACACCGGTTAATTCATCAGGAACACCTATCGGAGGAACGGTAACCAACTGGAATCCACTTTATCCTTCACCGGGAAGCTCGGAGAATTATATGAATTTGCGAGCCTGGTTTCCCAACCTTGTAAATCCAACCGGGATGATTCTAAACAAGTATTACCGCATCCGTATGTACGGCATTGGCTGCAGCGGCAATACGATCACGTACCAAAAAATCATCCGCGTTAATCAAGCAGTCCGACCGGTACTTCCTCCTCCATCAGGCATGATTACCAACAACGGATCTGCTGCACAGGATGAGGCCACTACACCATTCTCTGTAAAAACAGAATCTCCCGGAATCAACATCGCTCCCAACCCGAATAACGGAACCTTTGTTCTTTCTGCGGAAGAAGCGCACTCTTCTGCTGTAATCGTAGTGACAAGCATGGATGGAAAAGAAGTGTTCCGCAGGGAAGAATCCGACTTCCGTCAACTGGTCATTGATTTATCGAACCAACCTAAAGGAATGTACTTACTGATGCTGGAAACGGCAACCGGACAGGCACTCGAAAAAGTAACGGTACTTTAATCGAGGCCAGGTATGAAGAAATGAAAGGGTCGTCTCACTGAGGCGACCTTTTGTGTGAAAGTGATTTCATCCAATAGGAAGAAAGTCCTAAAACCGCTACTTTCGTTGCATGAATTGTGTGGTTATAGGAACCGGATGGCTGGGAAGCCCGCTGGCAGGCTCGCTGGCCCAAAAAGGACATTCCGTAACGGGAACGCGCCGATCAGTAAACCTCATGACTAAACGGGCTTATCGTCTCATTCCTTATCCTCCCGCTACCAACCCGGTAAAAGACGTACTGAAAAAAGCCGATGTTATCATCATAGCATTTCCGCCCGGCCGCAGTTCCGTGGAAGATTACACAACAGATTGCCTGGCCGTTTGTGAATTGATTGCGGCCGATTGCAAGGTTATACTGACCAGCTCGACCAGTATCTACGAAGTTAAAAACGGAACGTGCGCGGAAGAGGACCTGGTTTATGATGCTGAGAGCACACACCGCATTCACAAGGCTGAACGCGCATTGAGAAAATTACTGGGTAATCGCCTGACAATTATTCGCTTTGCCGGATTGATCGGGCCGAACAGGCACCCTGTGAAGAATATGATCAAAAGCGGGATTACGTATGCGGCAAACCAACCGATCAATGTGATTCACCAGCTGGACGCAGTAGGACTAATTGAACACGTGATTGAACACGAATTGTGGGGAGAAACCATTAATGGCTGTGCGCCTGAACACCCAAACCGCGGAGCCTATTATACCTGGATGGCGAAACAATTGGAATTAAAACCACCGTTGTTTGAAGAAGCTGATGGTGAATCAAAACTGGTAAACGCTGAAAAATCAATTAAGCTGGGATATGTGTATCAATTCCCTGATCCGTTTGATTTTCCGCTCTGAATCGGAATGGGATTTACATGGCCGTAACCGCGTAGCCTGACAATGACTTCGTGGTGGACTCTTCCTTGTACTCGGTCATAATCATGTGCATTTCCGGAGTTCCCTTTTTGTCGAAGCTGGTAAATTCCATCATGATTCCTGTTCCGCCTTCAGCTGCCGTTTGAGGTATTCCCATTGCTTTAGCTGCCTTGGCACCGTCAATTCCGATTTCGTTGGTGATCCAACAGTTCGATGTATGCTTTTCGTCTGTAATCAGGTATTCAACGCAGTTATAACCTAAAATCTTTTTGGTTTTACCTGTTTTGACAATTGTAGGTGTTCCTGCTTCTTCTGTTTGCTTATTCATAGCAGCAGCCATCGGACTTGTGGTTGACATCACAATCGCTGTCATTTCTTTCTCATTCAACATGATCATTGATTCGTGCGTGAAATCAAAAATGATGTTCATTTGTGCTTCTCCGGTTACGGACATAATCGCATTGTCACTGTATAAATGCGTCATGCTCACTTTTTCACCCTTCGCTTTTTTAAGATCTTCCATCTCATAAGTGATCTTTTGCGAGAAAGTATAGCTTTGATCATAACCGCTTTGCGGTGCTATTGGCGTTTGAGCTGTGGAATCAACCGCAGGTTCAGCTTCCGAAGCCGGAGATGGTGCCGGTGCGCTTCGCGGACGGTCGTTGTCGTCGAGCTTTTCCTTGTTGGTACGTGTGGAATTAAAATCCTGCTGTTCAACCTTGTTCCTGGCAGCGCCGCCAATTGTTTTCAATAGTCCTTTCTGAGCGTGAAGCGCTACAGATGAAATACTTATCGCGATGAGGAGTAACAAAATTTTCATACAGGTATTTTTTGTAAAAATACGGTTTCTGATCGTATGCCTCGAATGGAATATGTAAAATCCGTGTTTGGATGAGTGGATGTCTTGTTCGCAGGATCAATTATATAAAATGTGGCCACAGTTCCGAAAGCTTTCGGAACAGATTTTCGCAGATGAAAACGTATTGGTCTTAGCATATTACCGTAGGGACGAAATATCGTAACATAAACGTCACACAATGAACGTCCATGCCGTAGGTATGGGACATAAAACGTATAGGATGATGTCTCACCCCTATGGGGTGAAAATGCATTTTTGGATATTATTTCTACTGTATTTCGTCCCTACGGGACGAGGGCAATGGAATTCCGGAGAAACTAATTAATCCCCAACACCTCCAGCAACTCGAATTTCTTGCTGCGTGAAACGCCGATCTCTTCGTTGTTGGTCAAAATCACCGAACCGCCTTCGCCGCGAATGTACTTGGCAACGTGATTCAGGTTTACCAAATGCGAGTTGTGCAAACGGAAGAAATACGGGAAATCGACCAGTTGTTTTTCAATTTCCTTCAGCGTTTTGGAAACCGTCACCTTCCGCGACGGTAATACGATCGTGGTATAATTGCCATCCGATTCGCAGCGAATGATCTGTTCTACTTCAATCAGCTCGATACCATTCAATGAAGAAATCGGAATTTTGGGTTTTAATCCAACGCTGGCGGCAGTTTGCTGTCTCTTTTCCATCCGTTTCTTTTTAACGCGCTGTACGCTTTCCACCAGGTCGGAGGCTTCAATCGGCTTCACGAGGTAATGCGTGGCCCCGTGCTTGAATCCGTCCAGAGCATATTCGTCGTACGCGGTTGTAAAGATCACATCGGCATCTTTGTACGAGAGCACATTCAGCAGCTCGAACCCGTTCATCTGCGGCATAGAAATATCCAGGAACAGCAGGTCGGGTTCTTCGCGGTTGATCACTTCCACTGCCTCGATCGGCTGATTGAGCTCGGCAATGATCTCCACATCTGCACAAAATTTACGGATCAGGATGGAAGTCGTTTCCAAACTGTGCTTTTCATCGTCGACAAGTATTGCTCGTAGTTTCATTTTTCTTCTATTTCAAAGCTCAATTTAATCAAAGTTCCGATAGGTCGCTGTTCATCATCGTATAAATCCATGATGGCGAAGTCGTTCAGTCGGCCGGTGCGGCGTGTCAGGGTGCGCAAACGTTCCTTGGTAATCTGCAATCCGACCGATCCTTCTTTCAGCGATGCCTTTCGGTTATTCTCGCGTGCTTTTTCGCGGCCGATGCCGTTATCGCGCACACTTACCAGCAAATGCCCGTCTTCCTTCCGGAACGAAACATGAATGTATCCTTTATCGTCGGGCCGCGGCATCAAACCGTGCCAGATCGCATTTTCCACAAACGGCTGAATGATCATCGGCGGCAGATGGCAATCCAGTACAGCTTGTCCGTCGATCTGCAAATCAAACTCAAACCCTTTATCGAAACGCAGGCGTTCAAATTCCAGGTACAGTTTCAGCGTTTGGATTTCATCGTACACCGTGATCATGTCCTGGCGCGAATGGTTCAGGATCATGCGCAGCAGCTTGGAGAATTTGGCAATGTAGTCCGACGCACTTTCCACCTCATTTTTGAGAATAAACAAACGAATGGAATTCAAACTGTTGAACAGGAAATGCGGGTTCATCTGCGCGCGCAGTGCTTTCGATTCCATTTCATTGATCTGGCGGTTAAATTCGGTGCGCATGCGCTCGGTGCTTTCCACACGCCTGATTCTCAGTCGGATGTACCACCAGATCCCGGCAACGCACAGCGCGATCGTAAGCAGGATAAACCACCACTGCTTCCAGAACGGCGGAATGATCTCAAACGCATACGCGGCAATGTGTGAACGCCCGTCTTCGACAACTTTTACCTGGAACACATATTTCCCGCCGGGAAGGTTGTAATACGTCGCTTCGTCTTTACCGTTCCCGCTGTGCCAGTTTTTTTCCAAGCCTTTCAGGCGGTAACTCACGAAGTTGTTCATGCTGTTGGAGTAATCGAGCACCCCGAATTCAAATCCAAGGTTGTTCTGGTCGAAATCAAACAGGGTTTTATTCCCGGTGAACGGTTGATCGTTCAATTCGCGCACCCGTTGTATATAGGGTTTGGGAACGTTGATATGCGGCAGCCTCCTGCCCGATTTACTTACCACATAACCATTGTTTTGCAGGAAATAGAGCTTATCATGATGCAGGTGAATGCCATAAATCCCGGTCATTCCGTTTTGGTTTTCGAGCGACTGAATGCTGTAGTTTGACCGGTTGATGATCGCCACACAATTCGGGTTGAGCGCCCAGACATGGTTATGCCTGTCAAACAGCAGCTGATCCACGCGCTCGGTTTGAAGGCCCATTCGGGCAGTGATGCGGCGAATGACCTTTTTGTAGGGAATATCGACTACCAGGATCCCGTTGGCCATCGTTCCTGCCCACAGCACCCCGTTTTGATCAATTGCCATGCTCCGGATTTGATCGCGTGGCAGCATTTCTGCAAAATCGGGTTTAAAGAAGGTTTTTGTTTTCAGGTCGATCGCCCCGATTCCTTCTTCGTAACCGTAGTACAATGTGGATTTGTAAGCCGCAAAACAGAAAAACCATGAATCGTGAAGCGGCCCGTTCGACGGATGCTGCTTGTTGCGCTGAACCAGGGTCAGTTTGTTCGTATTGAATGAATAATGCAGGATTCCGCCATATTTTGAGCCGATCCACAATACCGAATCACCATCATTGAACGACGAAAGTGGTGTCGTGGCGTGCATGCGTACTTTGTCGAGGAACTGGTCAAAACGCACCATTTCACGCAAACCGCTTTTCGGGTCGAAACGCACAACCCTGTCGGAAGCAACGATGACGTAACCGTTTTTGCCCATGTAATGCGGCGTGGAAAAGAAAAATTCATCATCGCGCTTTCCGGCAAACAGCTGGTAGGTTTTTCCTTTGCCGTTCCGGTAGAAATAGGCTTCGCCGTTGTTGCTGGTGTTCGTTGCCAGCCATTCGTTGTTTTTAGGGTGAAAAACAATTTGCTGCAGGTCGAACGGATAACGCTCATGTCGCCCGAAAATCAGCGATTCATTGTGAACGAAAATGCCATTCTCGATTCCCGCAATTGCAATCTGTTTCCCGAAACGCGCCATTCGGTAAGGCTTGAAGATCGATTTTTCGGAATCATCGTAATGAATGAACTCCTTGGTTTTGGTATCAAACAGCAAAAACTCATTGCTCGCGCAAACATACAGGTAACGTGTATCCCGCCATTTGAGGTCGGAAATATTGTTACGAAAACCGCTTGGGGGCTCGGCTTCCTGGTAAATGAAGCGTCGGTACAGCCCCTGGTTCTTATCGAAATACAGCAGGCCTCCGCCCCACGTTCCGATGTACAGATTTCCCTTACCATCCTGTTCGATGCAACGCATGGCCCCTTCAAAACCAATGGGGGTAATCGCCTCCAGGAAAGTGCGTTTGCTTACCGGGAAGTGCTTCCATTTTTTGGTGCGTTTATTAAAGGAAAACAAGCCGTCGAGGGAAGCGCACCAGAACAACCCTTTTTCGTTTCTGTCTTCGATAACCGAAGAAAACAGGTTGGCATAACGTGGATTGAGCTTCGGAAACTGGTCGGTAGGCCGGTAGTTGATAAAGCGGTCGTGCGCGACATCGTAATAGTCCAACCCACGGTAATGCGGACAGATCCAGGTTTCATTATCGGTGTCTATAAAAATGGCGGTCGACCGGTTGTCGGCGATCCCGTTCTTTTTTCCTTTCTGGTAGCGGTAATTGCGAACGTGCAGTGTTTTGGTCGAAATGCGGATGAGTCCGCCATTCATGGTAGCGGCCCACACATAACCTTTCGGGTCGTAGGAAATCCGCATGATCCGGTTGGCGCAAATCGTTTTTTTATCGTCCGGATCGTGCTGAAAATGAATGAAACGCTGGCCATCGAAACGGTCGATTCCTTTGTCCGTAGCGATCCACAGAAACCCTTTGTTATCGTAAGTTACATCACTGATTTCGTTGGAGATCAACCCGCTTTCGCGCGTATAATTAGCTACTCCGCGCTGAGCTGTGGCGGAAACGGTGATCGTCAAAACCAGGAATGCGAGTAGCTGTTTCATCATTATGCGTTTAAAATTGCGCTTTTTTTTCCATTCCCTGAATCTCTCTTTTCGGTTGAATTGTTTGACTGCTTGGTTGGCAGGTTTGAGTGAGTTGGGCTCTTGAATTGAAAATGTAAAATTGAAAAGAAGGTCCTGCATAAAAGTTCAGTTATTAATCGCTGCACCCTACCTACTTGAAATTCATTTCCAAAGACTCTGTTTCCTAACGAAATCGCATCCTTTTCAATTTTACATTCTCAATTTTCAATTAGAGAAACAAACCGTTCACTCAATAATCCACATTTTTGGTACGATTATCGCAGAAAGATCACAACTTTTGTATGAAAAATTCGTCTAACTGATCGTGAAACGTCTACTCCTGTATATCATCTTCTTCCTGCTCGTTCCAATGGGCGTTCGTGCTTCGCACATCATTGGGGGTGAAATGTGGTATGACTACCTGGGTGGAAACCAATACCGGATTCATATTGCCTTGTACCGCGACTGTGCTTCAACAGGGGCGGAATATGACAACCCGTTAAGTCTTGGAATTTTCAATTCGAACAACCAGCTGGTTTATGAAATCAGTGTTCCTTTCCCGGGAAGTACGCATTTGCAGGTTGTTTTCAATAACCCGTGCGTAACACCGCCATCCGGAATTTGCGCCGAGCGTGCTATTTACACAACCGTGGTGACGCTTCCTCCCACACCCGGAGGTTATACCGCTTCTTATCAACGCTGCTGCCGCGGTCCGAATGTAACGAACCTCAACAATCCAGACGATACCGGGCTGACGCTTTCCACATTTATTACCGGAACGAATTCCAATGCACTGATCAACAGTTCGCCGCGGTTTACCAATTACCCGCCGTTGGTATTGTGCAACAACGAAAATCTGAATTTCGATCATAGTGCAACCGACCCCGATGGCGATAGCCTTGCTTACGAACTCGTAACTCCTTTTGCCGGGGCAAGCGGTTTGAATCCTGCACCTGCGCCACCACCTGCACCCAACTATCCTTTCGTCAGCTGGGCTGGAAGCTTTAGCGCAGCCGTACCGCTGGGGCCAGGCTCCACCACCACCATTGATCCTGAAACCGGGCAGTTGTTCGTGGATGCCAACAATCTTGGTTTGTATGTGGTCGGTATCCGGGTGAAAGAATACCGCAACGGCGTGATGATCGCTTCCACAACACGCGATTTCCTGTTCCGCGTAGTAAACTGTATCGTGGAATTACAGGCAATCGTTACCGACCAGGAAAACTCTCCTGGATTTGTTTCGTATTGCCAGGGATTGACCTTTACGTTTGACAACCAAAGCTGGGGCGGACAAAGCTATGCCTGGGACTTTGGTGTTCCGGGAATTACAACGGATGTCAGCACGGCGTTTGAACCTACCTATACGTTCCCTGCTCCGGGAACTTATAACGTTACGTTGATTGTGAATCCGGGATGGCCGTGCAGCGATACAACCGTGATGCCGTTTACGTTTAATAACCCGCTGGAAGTTGATTTTACCCACGACGATTCACTTTGTTTTATCGATAACTCGGTTGATTTTGTGGGCCAGATTCTGGCTGGAAGCCCGAACGCAACGCTTACGTGGGATTTTGGCCCGAATGCTTCGATTCCTTCTGCGACCGGTGCCAATGTAACTGATGTTCATTTCAACACAGCCGGGACACATGATGTAAAATTGGTCGGCACGTTTGGTATTTGCTCCGATTCCATTACGCATCCGGTATTTATTTTGCCTGAACCGGTAGCAGATTTCAACCTGCCTGTGAACTATGAATGCAACGGGCTAACACATACCTTTGATAATGTTTCACAGGGATCGACCAGCTATCAATGGGATTTCGGCGTTCCCGGCATTACAACCGACGTGAGCACGGAATTCGAACCGACGTTCACGTTCCCTGCTTCGGGAACCTATATTGTGACATTGATTTCTTCCGTTTCGGCTGGTTGCTCGGATACCATTCAACAATCGTTTACGGTCTACGAACCGCTCAGTGTGGCGTTTACGCACAATGATTCGCTGTGTATAACCAACAACAGCTTCAATTTTGTGGGTGATGTGAGCGGTCCTTCAATTACGACGTATTCCTGGAATTTCGGACCGAATGCAAATCCTTCCACAGCAACTACGCTCGACGTTTCGAACGTGGTTTACAACCAGGCCGGACAATTTAATGTAACGCTTACCGCAAGCTTCCTGCAATGCCAGGAGACGGCCAGCTCAACCGTATTTGTATTCCGCGAACCAACCATTCATTTTGGTTTGGAAGACGGACTGCAATGTGTTCCGTTCCCTGCACAATTTATCGATTCGTGTACTTCCGACACGCCGCTGTTTTATTCCTGGGATTTTGGCGATGGCGGAACTTCCACCCTGCCGAACCCGATGCACGTGTATACCGAACCGGGGCAATATGTGGTGACGCTCCAGGTACATACGACTACGGGTTGCGTGACAACGCTTGTACTTTCACGCGATGACCTCATCAATGTGCACCCGAAACCGGTTTCAGCATTTACGCTCAACCCGCCGACAACCGATATTTGTCATTCGGAAATTTCGTTCAACGACCAGTCGCAGGGTGCCATTTCGGTTTGGTATAACTTCGACGATACCAATGAGCTGATAGAAGACTCACCGACTTCCGATTTCGATGATCCGGTGTATATGTACCTGACTTCAGGAACGCATTACCCGGTGCAGGTTGCCACGAATGAGTTTGGTTGTAAGGATACGAGTCGTCAGAAAGTGATCATTGAGCCGTTTACGGTTTACATTCCGAACGCATTTACGCCGGATGGCAATGATTACAACAATACCTTCTTCGCGAAATCGTACCTCGATGCTTCGGAGTGGGAAATGCGCATTTTCAATCGCTGGGGTGAATTACTGTTTACTTCTTACGACCAGTACGAAGAATGGGACGGGAAATACAAAGGCGAGCTGGTTCCTTCTGGAGTGTATACGTATGTGGTGAAATACATGCCTTGTTCTGTGTGGGAAGGTGAGCAAAAGCTGACAGGGCACGTGAATGTGCTGCGGTAGTTTTTTAGTTGGAGTCAACTGATAAAATGTAAACCGATAAAGGAAATCCCCTTACTTCCAAACGAAAATAGCCTTAATTGATTGCTCATCGGAATAGCTGTCAACAATCACTTTTTCAATGACTCCGTTTCTGTTTGTGTGAATTCTTGTTTTTTCTGAAAAATCGACCAGTTTTCCTCCTTCCATTGCAGGCTCCCTGGCAAAATCAATGAGATCATACCAGCCTTTTTTACCGGACGGTACAATCCACTCATTTACCAATATATCTAACCTGCTGTTAAAAACCCATGACCAGACAAACACTTTTTTGTCTTTTAATAGTTCGGCACCGTTTCCATCGCAATCATGGCTGTATAGCAATTGCAACGTGTCTTTCCCCGAAACCGAATAAACAATTCTGTTATGACAATTAGTTGAATCTGTATAGCGGGTATATTCTATTGTATCATTTTTAGTATTGTAAATCCATGATTCTGTCACCCTGTCGTTTATTCCTACTTTATGTACCTCTCTTTGCCAAGTCGAATCGGTTCCTTTTATACGCAACCTTTCTCTCACCAGGTAACCGGAAGAGTCTGTATAAACTGACCGATCACTGTCCAGGTATTTACCATTCCACAAAAAGCAGCGGACCAATCTATTACCTCTTTTGATATAAAGTTGATCGCCCGACATTTCTACGCTTGATTTCTTCACTTCTTCGCGGTAAACGGAGTCATTTAGTTTGTGGTAGTTGTAAATCACATAATCCCCCAAGATGTTTCCAAGGGCTAATTCCAGTGTTTTCCCCGGTTGTTCGTTCAATAGCAGCTGTTGCTGAACGGCCCATTCAATAGTTGACGTTTTAACAAGTTTGCTATCTAAAAAATATTGTGCTGTAACCTGCCGACAGGTTATCATCAGAACGAACAAAAGACAATTTCGAAGCATATCAAAATAGAAATTAACGTATGGTTAAATGTTCAAACAGCTTTTCGGTTACACCAATTGAGTCGTTTACCAGTTATTCGTTTTTAGCTAACTGAAAACCATCAAACCGGGCAACTATCTAACCAACATCAAACTTGCTCCCCATCGTCCATCCCAAAACCGTTACACGCTCTTTGGCAAGCTGCGCTTTTTCGCCTTCGAATAATTGATCAACGGTAGCATGAAATAACTCTACCCAGCGATCAAACAAGGCCTTATTCAGCTTCATGTGCTGGTGTTTCTCCGTTACATTGGTCGTGTAACCGGGCTCATCCAACAACACAAAACTCCAGAAGTGAACCATTTTCGGTAAATGTTCCACAAAATTCAGATGTGCAAAAAACGGGGCCAGCTGTTCGTCTTTCAGAACTGCGGTATAAAACGTATCGACCAGTAACTCGATATCGGCTTTGGATGTTATTGTTTTCATTGTTTTTCTTTAAACCAACCGGAATACATGACATAATTGTTCGCGATACGCTGTACTTCACCGGCGAATAATTCAGGAGAAAGCGTTTTCACTTTTTTGGCGGGAATGCCTGCATAAATGCTCCACGATTCCACACGGGTATTTTCCAGTAATACTGCACCGGCCGCAATGATGCAGTTTTCTTCGATGTAGCAGTTGTCCATGACGATCGCTCCCATTCCAATGAGAACATTGTCTTCGATTGTACAGCCGTGTACCAGTGCGTTATGTCCGACTGAAACATTGTTCCCCAAAACGGTTTTTGTTTTTTCATAAGTGCAGTGAATCACCGCGCCGTCCTGGATATTGACCTGGTTTCCCATGCGAATTGAGTTTACATCGCCGCGAATGACAGCGTTGAACCAGACCGAGCAACGGTCGCCCATAATCACATCTCCCACCACTGTTGCGTTCTCGGCCAACCAGACGTCGGCACCAAATTGAGGTTCAATTCCCCTGCACGATTTAATAAGCGCCATTTTTCTTGTTTTAGGACTTAAAATTAATTAAAGGAGAATTATGAATTATCAAGGACAGCTAACCTCTTGATAATTTTCCAATTGATAATTGATAATTCCAACTCACTTCCAACTCAGCAATTCCATCTCAGCCGAAACATTGGACGCATAACGCAATTGCAGTGAACGAATGATTTTTTCCATGGCATCCCAGTTTGAATGACGGTAAGCACTCAGTGCGATGATCGACCTTCCGGGAGAGTGACCGGCTTCGTTGACGATTCGCTTGAAAGAACCTGTTTTCCCGGGAAACGTCGGTTTATAATTTTCAGGAATAAGCGTATAGCCTGCGTTCGCATCCACCATTCGCATAAGCATATCGAGGTTTCCGCCGGCGTAGTTCCAGTCATCGGTTTGCTGATCGGCGAGCGAGCAAAAGTGCATCATTTGTGTGCGGAGACAGTTCCCTTTGGTAAGCAGCCACGGATGCAGGTCCTGCAGCTCGTTCACGGTAATCTGTTCGCTTCCCCAGTTGTTGATATACGCCACAATTTCTTCACTGAAAAGCGGGATGTTCCGCCATTTTGTTGATTCCACTGGTCCGGCGAGAATAGCCAGGTCCACTTTCCGGGTTTCGAGTGCTTCGAGCAATTCCCCGGTGCGGTATTCTTCGATGTGCAATCTTGTGGCAGGCAATAATTGTTGCCACTCGGCGAAAGAATCCTGCAGCATGTAGCAGGCTATTGTCGGGATAATCCCGATACGCAACCGATCCTGGTACGTTCCCGAAAACTGGGCGGTCAGGGTTGAAACAGCTTCCAGATCGCTTTGAATTTGACGGAGAATCGGCACCAGCTCACGCCCGAAATCTGTCAGTTCCAGAGGTGAAGAATCGCGCTGAAAAATGGTAAAGCCCAACTGTTCTTCGGCTTTTTTGATCTGCATGGAAAGCGTCGGCTGGGTGACGAAACAATTGGCTGCGGCTTTGCTGAAGCTACCTGTTTCTACCAAAGCCAGGATGTAAGTCAACTGTTGAGTGGAAACCATATTGATATTATTTATTGAATTATAAAATTAATCAATAATATTTATATATCCATTCCTCATAACTTTGGATCAACAAAAACGCACCATTATGGGAACACAAACAGCATACATTGCGCAGCTCAACAAGCTCCTGGCGACGTACCAGATCCATTATCAGAATATCCGGGCGCTTCACTGGAATATCAAAGGACCTCATTTTTTTGAGCTGCATTTGAAATACGAAGAACTGTATACACGCACACTGGTCATCATCGATGACCTGGCAGAACGAATTCTCACGCTTGGATCGGCCCCGCTTCACCGCTTCGCCGATTACCTGAACGAGAGCAGCATTGCCGAAAACCCAACCATTTCAGATGGCAAAGAAGGAATGCGCTACCTGCTCGGCGCACAGCAAACTTTATTGCAACAGGAACGCGAATTACTCTCACTTTCAGAAAAACTGGGTGACGAAGGAACTAACTCGCTGATGAGCGATCTGTTGCGCGAAAAAGAAAAAACGAATTGGATGTTTAACGCCTGGTTAAACAACTAATTCCGATGAATGTCTACATTTGCAGCAAATAAGTAGTACCAATTATTCAAACATAAAAACAACAAACATGTCAGTATTAGTAGGAAAAAAAGCCCCTTCATTCACTGCGGATGCAGTAATAAACGGTAAAGACCTGGTTTCAGATTTCTCATTGGACCAATACATCGGTAAGAACCCGGTAGTGTTCTTCTTTTACCCGAAAGATTTCACATTCGTATGTCCGTCTGAATTGCACGCTTTCCAGGCCGCTTTGGGTGAATTTGAAGCACGCGGAGCAAAAGTGGTTGCTTGTTCAACCGACACACCTGAGTCACACTGGGGATGGTTGCAGGTTCCTAAAAACAAAGGCGGGATCGAAGGAATCACCTACCCGATCGTTGCCGACACAACAAAAACCATTTCAGAAGCATTCGGTGTATTGGCCGGTGAATATGAATACGATATGGAAGGCAACCTGGTTGCCAGCGGACCGATGATTGCTTACCGCGGTTTGTTCCTGATCGACAAGGAAGGTACGGTTATGCACCAGGTGGTGAACCACTTCCCGTTGGGCAGAAACGTAGATGAAGCCATCCGTATGGTTGATGCTTTGCAGTTCCACGAAGAAAACGGCGAGGTTTGCCCGGCAAACTGGTCAAAAGGACAAGAAGGAATGAAAGATACATTTGAAGGTGTAGCCCAATACCTGTCGGCTCACTAATTTCATCTGTCCGTTTATACTGAAGGCCTTTCCCGTTTCGGGAGAGGCTTTTTTATTTCAATGGACAGTACAGTCAATAAAAAAAACAGGCAGTGATTAAGTTCACATTACCTTACGTATAAATACGCATGAACAAAAATCGCGTAGAAACACCTGCCGCATTAATTCATAAATCAAATAAGTTTGATAAACGAAAAAAATTCTATATTTGGAAACAACAAATAAAATTGGAGCTATTCACTTTGATGCTAATCATGAAAACTATTCTACTGAAAATACCTTCACAAGTACTTTCCGGGGAACTGATTTACTGAGCCGTAGACAAAGAGCTATTCATTTTTATCACTATTTAAACTATTAACAATTATGTCTGAAGTTGATCATTCCGTAATGTTTACTTCAAGCGTAATTTAAAGCTCAGTATTTTTTAATCTCAATATAAACCAAAAACATCAACTAGTATGGAAGGAACAATTGGCGAAATTCGAATGTTTGCCGCAACGTTTAGCCCAAAAAGCTGGAGTTACTGTGATGGATCAATCATCAGCATTGCATCCAACACAGCACTTTTCTCAATTTTGGGAACAACCTACGGCGGAAACGGTACAACAACCTTTGCACTCCCTGATTTAAGGGGCCGCATTGCTCTTGGAGCCGGGAATTCTACAACCGGCACAACTTATGCTCTGGGTCAGAAGGCTGGAACCAACACCACTACATTGTCGGCAAATAACTTACCGGCTCACACCCACAGCGGATCAGCAAGCATTTCTATTCCTGTTTACAGCGAGGCGGGTAATTCTTCTGATCCGAATGGTATGCAGCTGGCGTCTCTTACAGGTATGTTTGCTCCATCAAGTCTCGGAACGGATTCAAACTTAGCTCCTTTTGCGGCTAGCGTTACGGATGGAGTATCAGGTATGGGACAGCCCCTCTCATTAATGAAAGCGGCATTAGGTATGAATTATATTATTTGCATGTACGGTGTTTTTCCTTACCGCAACTAATACGACTTATTAACTGAAAAATAAACTTTTAAAAAATATATTTTATGGAAGGTACTATAGGTGAAATCCGAATGTTTGGGGGAAATTTTGCTCCCGGCAGCTGGAACTTCTGCGATGGCTCTTTGCAAAGCATTGCTGTTTATACCGCTCTTTTTTCTGTAATCGGTACAACGTATGGGGGTGATGGACAAACGACGTTTGCCTTGCCCGATTTTCGTGGACGGATTCCTGTGGGAACAGGCCAGGGGCCAGGTTTACCAAATTATGACTTAGGTCAAGAGTCTGGTTCTGAAACCTTAACTCTTACTTCTCAGACTATGCCTGCGCATACTCACGCTACTTCGATTGCTCTTCGTTTACCTGCCTTTTCAGAAGCAGGGGGTGGGGATCCAAATGGCGCCATACTTGCAAGTGTGACCAATGCATATACCAATCAGGCAACTGACAGCACGCTTCAGGCGTTTAATGCTCCTGTTACGCTTCAACCGGTTGGTTCAGGTATGCCTTTCTCATCAATGCAACCATATTTAGCATTAAACTATGTGATTTGTATGGAGGGTATTTTTCCTTCCCGTAATTAATTTATTTAACTTAAAACTGTATTACCATGGAAGGTACAATGTCAGAAATACGATTTTTTGCTGGAAATTTCCAACCCAAATATTGGGCTTATTGTGATGGAAGAATCCTGCCAATCTCAACAAACACTGCTCTTTTTAGCTTGTTGGGAACAACTTACGGTGGAAACGGAACAACCACCTTTGCACTACCTGATTTCAGAAGCCGCACTGCTGTTGGAACCGGTGTAGGTCCCGGATTACAGCAATATTTTTTGGGAGAAATGAGTGGCACGCCTAATCAAACACTTACGATGATTAACTTACCGGCACACAATCACCCGGGAAGCTGCACAATTACTGTTCCGGCATATTCGGAATCAGGAACAAGTGGTGACCCGAACGGATCTCATCTCGCTTCGAAAAACGGTTTATATAAAACCGGAACTCCTGCCGATTCATTCCTTGCTCCAATTGGAAGTGCGGTTAGTGTTTCAATTACAGGAGGCAGTCAGCCGTTGAATATCGAACAACCATACCTGGCAATGAATTTCATCATTTGCATGTACGGTATATATCCTTCAAGAAACTAATCATTAATTATCTAAAGCAAAAGCTTTTTAACGAATTATGAATATTAGCTTATTGATACCCAGATCTGTACTATATCCATCTATGGGTTTTGACATCGTAGATGGCATCCGTGCAGGCCTTCAACATGGGGGAGCTTCGGCTCCCCATTTTGACATTCGGAATATCGGTGTCGCCGCAAAAGATCAAGATGTGTTTACTCATTGTGAACAAGCGTTGATGAATGGTGCTGATATTGTTGTGGCTTATATCAATCCTTCATCTGCCGAATATGCACATGCATTATTTGAAGCCAATGATAAGCTGCTTTTGGTATTAGATAGTGGTATGCATTTTCCACCGGCAAAAAAATTGTCACACGCATTCTTCATCTCGCTGCAGGGAATTTTGTGTTGTCGCTTAACTGCTAAACTTGCCGTGGATTCCGGATTTGATAAAAATGCCTTTACCTGTTCCTTCTATGATGCAGGCTACCGTGCCCCTGTGGCTTTTGCCAGTTCAGTCGGCACACACGGCGGAAGCATTAGCTTCAATCACATTACCCCATTGAAACGTTCTGAGTTTACCGTGCAACCACTTGTTGATTTTCTTGCTGAAAATACAACAAACGGTGTGCTGGCTGCATTCGCAGGCGATATGGCCGAGGATTTTTACAAACATGGAGAAGAAACCGGATTATTTCAAAACAATGCTATTTTCGGATCCCCCTATATGATTGAAGAGGTGTGGTTGGATAAAATTCCTTATCCCGGAGGAAAAACTACTGCTTGCTCAACATGGGCCAGAAGTCTTGATCTCCCTGAAAATCAAGCGTTCATGCAAGCACTTAATAAACCCGGAAAAGCCAATGTATTCTCTGTAATTGCATGGGAAGCAGGTTTATTTTTAGCTGCGGCACTTTCAACGGATAGTGATTCTATCTCTACTGCCTGGTCAACCATTGTTCTGGATTCTCCACGAGGAAAGGTAAGCATGAATTCTGAAACTAACTTTTTGGAGGCACCTGTTTACATTTGTCAGGTAATCAATGATAGTGGCAAAAGCAAATTAACGGTTCTCAGCGAAGTCACCAATCTTGACCAGGAAATCAGTTTGCTTCATAAAGACGTGTTGGCGTTTGGTGATCAGGTGACCAACAGTTGGCACAATGCCTACCCCTGTTTAGAATCATGAACATGTTGCGTATAGCAGTCATTTGCAATAACAGAATGGCTCTTCCTTCTTTACAATTTCTGGCGCAGCAAAGGGTATTGGCAGGAATAGGAATACCCGAAACAAACCTCGAAGTAGCACAGGATTGTCAAATGCTGTTTCGCAACAGCGGTATTTCTGTTCATTCGTTAAAACATAAAACACTCTTACCTGACACCCAAAACTGGTTAGGTGAAATCAAGGCCAATTTGGTTTGGCTAATGACATTCCCGTGGAAAATACCGCAGGAACTTCTGAACTTAAAAGAAGTTCCTTTTTATAACTTTCACTTCGGGTTATTGCCCCAAATGCGAGGAGTTGATCCAATCTTTGAATGTATTCGGAGAAAAGAAATCGAAACGGGTATTACGGTGCACCTTGTAACTCCAAAAATAGATGAAGGCCCGGTTTTAATGGTGCAAAAAATTCCATTAAATATGGAAACTACGCATGGGTCACTTTGTTCTGAAATGGCTGCCAATGCCGCACATATCTGCGCACGCTTACTTCCTTTATTTGAGAAACAACCTTCCCCGCCAACAACACCACAATCAGAAGAAAATGTACACTATTATGGTCGTCCCGGACTAACCGACGTACTCATAAACTGGGACACAATGGATAGTCTTTCGGTGAGTGCCCTTGTACGTGCATGTAATCCCTGGAATAAAGGAGCCTATGTAAGCTATAAAAACTGGAATTTTAGGGTCTTATCCGTATCCGATTATGGCGATTCACAAGAAGAGTCTATTCCCGGAACCATTGTAAAAGGTGAAGATGGTTCTTTCCTTGTTCACTGTCTTGATCGTAAGCTATTAAAAATAAACATTATATATATCGAAGAAGGTTTTTTTGAAGGAATTAAATTGTTTAACTTTGGTGTAAGAATGAATGATCTTTTAAAGTAATTCATTGCACTATAATTTTTAAACCAATTGTTATGTTTAAAAAACTACTTTTCACTTTATCACTGTTCGCGCTTACACCTGCTTTGAATGCTCAAACAACCTTAGCTGCCGGAGATATCCTGTTTACAAGCTATAACGGAATACCTGCAGCCGGAACTGCTCCGGATACATTCTCGTTTGTTATACTCACTCCTATTACAGCTACTACCGTTATTTATTTCACCGAAAGAGGGTACCAAGGTGGTGTCACCTGGCAAGGAAGCGGCGGAACCGAAGGTACCATTTCATGGACATGCGGTTCAGCGCTCGCAATTGGGCAAGAGGTTGAGATTTTTGGATTCACAGCTCGCGTAGGTGGTGTTGCTAATGGGACTGTTGCATTAATTGCAGGTGGAAATGCCACCACGGGCCTTTCCTTATCGAATGCGGGTGATCAGATTATTGCTTTCCAAGGTGGCGGTGGTGATCCGACCAGTGGTGCGGCTTCTTTTAAATCCGGAATCAGTTGGGCGCTAAACTGTGGCACTACTACCGATGCCGGATGGAATGGTGCCGGATGTGTTTATGGCGCTCAGTCTTCTGCAATACCCCCGGGGCTTACCGGAGGCACAAATGCTTTCTTGGCCGGACCAGCCGGAGGAAGTCCCAATAATGACCATGCCAGATTTAATTGTACCGGCACACCTTACAGCACTGTTGCGGCATTAAAAGCCGCTATTTTGAATAAAGCGAATTGGACATTTGGTGGTGCTACGGGAATAACCACTTTTAATATTCCTCCTGGTTGTAATTACTACAATGCTTCATTACCGGTTTCAATTTTATCGTATTCATCTTCTTGTGATAACGATGCTGAAGTCATAAAATGGTCATCAGAATCCGAGACACGTTTTGATCACTATGAGTTACAATATTCACCTGACCTGGAGACATTCTATTCAATTGTATCCATACCAGGTAAAAACACAACGGCTTCTCTGACCCATTACGAATATAGTGTTGCCCCCGAACTTTCTGAGGATTTATCTTATTTCAGACTTAAAATGGTTGACATAGATGGGGCTATTGAATTATCTGATCCAATATCTTCAAAGCAATGCAACAAATATGAGGATGCCCTGTTGCATTCCTATTCTTTTCAAAATCAACAATTTAACATTAAATTAAATGAATCAAATACTTCCGTCGAACTTTTTAATACAATGGGGCAAGCACTTACAGGATCAATCCGGTTAAATGATAACCTCGAAATTACTATTCCTGTTTCAAGTGACTGTCCGACCGTTTATTTCCTGAAAATCAGTTCCGCCGATCAATCAACTACTATTATTCATCGATTATTCTCGAACTAGTTAAAACCATTTATTTAAACTATTTTTGCAATCAATCATTTTTTTTATGCTAAAAAGACTACTTTCATTATTGGTGTTGACAACATTCAGTTTTACAAGCCATTCACAAACAACCCTAGCTCCCGGAGACATTCTCTTCACGAGCTATAATGCGATTCCTGGGTCTGGGACTGCAGATACTTTTTCATTCGTAGCATTAGTGCCAATATCCTCTTCGACGGTTATTTACTTTACCGATCGGGGGTATTTTGGTGGTGTTACTTGGCAAACTATCGCAGGTACTGAAGGAACGGTTAGTTGGACCTCGGCTACAGCGATAAGTGTTGGTCAGGAGGTTGAAATCAGAGGATTAGCAGCATTTGTTAATGGTATAGCAAATGGGACTGTGACTGTTGTTGCTGGTGGTAATCCAACCAGTGGTTTATCATTGTCAAATGCGGGAGATCAAATCTTGGCTTTCCAAGGTGGGGGAGGTGACCCAACCAGTGGTGCGGCTTCTTTTAAGGCCGGCATTAATTGGTCTTTAAGCTGCGGTAATACCACCGATGCCGGATGGGCAGATGTTACTTGTTCTTATGGCCCTCAAACTTCTGCAATGCCCCCGGGACTTACCGGTGGTACAGATGCTTTCTTAGCCGGACCAGCCGAAGGAAGTACCAACCATGACCATGCTAAATTTAATTGTACCGGTACACCTTACAGCAGTGTTGCGGCATTAAAAACCGCCATTTTGAATAAAGCAAACTGGACATTTGGTGGTGCCACGGGAATCACTACTTTTAATGTTCCTCCTGGTTGTAATTATTATGCAACATGCACCAACCCTACCATTAACACCCCTCCTTCAAGTACTACTGTATGTAATACAGGAAATACCTCCTTCACCATTGCTGCAACCGGAGCTACCGGTTTTCAGTGGCAGGTGAATACAGGTTCCGGTTTTGGGAATATAACCAATGGTGGCGTTTATTCGAATGCAACCACAGCAACACTTAACATTACAGGAGCTACCGCGGGTATGAGCGGCTATCTTTATCGTTGTATTGCATCTGATGGGGCTTGCAGCACGACTTCCAGCCAGGCAACACTTACCGTTTCAAACCCTACTCTTACAGCCAATTCCCAAACAAACGTTTCCTGCTTTGGCGGAAATAACGGAGCTGCTGCCGTGAATGCTGCCGGTGGCGGTATTTCGCCTTATACCTATAACTGGACCGGTACTCCAACCGGTGACGGCACGACTTCCATAACAGGACTCACTGCCCAGACATGGACTTGTACGGTTACCGACAACATTGGTTGTACAGCGTCTGTCAACTTTAACGTGACAGCGCCACCGGCAATTGTGCTGAATGCCAACGCTCAAACCAATGTTTCCTGCTTTGGTGGTAACAATGGGGCTGCTTCTGTGCAACCGGCATCTGGTGGTGCTGGTGGTTACACGTACAACTGGACGCCGCTTAATCCAACCGGTGACGGTACCGTTTCAGTAACAGGACTTACTGCACAGACTTATACTTGCACCGTTACGGATGCCAACAGTTGTACTCAAACAAGAAACTTCACCATTACAGCTCCACCGGCTATTGTCGTAACACCAAACTCACAAACAAACGTGGCCTGCTTCGGTGGAAATACCGGTGCTGCCAGCATCAATACACCAACAGGTGGTGCAGGTGGTTACACGTATAACTGGACGCCGCTTAATCCAACCGGTGACGGTACCGTTTCAGTAACAGGACTTACAGCACAGACTTATACTTGTACCGTAACGGATGCCAACAGCTGTACTGCAGCTCAGAACTTTACAATTACATCTCCAACGGTTATTACGGCTTCTATCTCCTCTACTCCAACTGGTTGTGTAGCCAGCAATGGTACTGCCTCCGTTTCGGGAGTGAGTGGCGGAGCCGGAGGGTATACTTACTCCTGGTCTCCATCAGGAGGAACGGCTGCTACAGCCACAAACCTTGGTGCTGGCACTTACACTTGTACAATCACAGATGTAAACGGCTGTTCTATTGCTCCGAGTGTTGTCGTGTCAACTATCGCAAGCCCTACATTAACTGCCGCTTCTCAAACCAATGTTTCGTGTTTTGGAGGATCAAACGGCGCTGCTTCTGTAAATGCTGCGACCGGTGGTGCAGGTGGTTATACCTATGACTGGACTCCGGGAACACCAACTGGTGACGGAACAACTTCTATTACCGGGCTATCAGCTACAACTTACACTTGTACCGTAACCGATGCCAACGGTTGTACAGCCTCTGTTAACTTTACTATTACAGCGCCAACTGCTCTTGCGTTGACGGCAGCTTCACAGACCAATGTTTCGTGCTTCAGCGGATCCAACGGCGCAGCTTCAGTCAATGCAGCATCAGGAGGAGCAGGTGGTTATACTTACGACTGGACGCCTGGAACACCGACTGGTGACGGAACAACTTCCATAACAGGACTTACAGATCAGACCTACACTTGTACGGTAACCGATGCCAACGGTTGTACCGCTACGCAAAACTTTACGATAACTGCTCCACCAGCCCTGTTAGTAACTCCGGCTTCACAAACCAACGTAGCTTGTTTCGGTGGATCTACAGGTGCTGCCAGCATTAATGTACCTACAGGTGGCGCAGGTGGCTATACTTATGATTGGACGCCGGGAACCCCAACAGGTGACGGTACGGTTTCAGTAACAGGACTTACAGCTCAAACCTACACTTGTACGGTAACCGATGCCAACGGTTGTACCGCTGCGCAAAACTTTACGATAACTGCTCCGCCAGCCCTGTCAGTAACTCCGGCTTCACAAACCAACGTAGCTTGTTTCGGTGGATCTACAGGTGCAGCGAGTATCAATGTACCTACAGGTGGCGCAGGTGGCTACACTTATGATTGGACGCCGGGAACGCCAACAGGTGACGGGACAATTTCCATTACAGGACTTACAGATCAAACTTACACCTGTACCGTAACGGATCTCAACGGCTGTACTGCAACACAGAACTTTACGATTACATCGCCAACGGCTATTACGGCCTCCATTTCATCCACTCAAACGGGTTGTACTGTTAATAATGGTACAGCAACTGTGTCAGCTGTGAGTGGTGGTGCAGGTGGTTATACTTATGATTGGTCGCCGGGAACACCAACTGGTGACGGAACAACTTCCATATCTGGAATTGGCACCGGTACTTATACCTGCTCTATTACAGATGTCAATGGTTGTTCGATTGCACCAAGCGTAGCGGTAACAACCATCGCCGGACCTTCGTTAACCGCTGCCGCACAAACGAATGTTGCCTGCTTTGGCGGATCAAACGGAGCTGCCTCAGTCAATGCAGCCACAGGAGGAGCCGGTGGTTATACTTATGACTGGACTCCGGGAACTCCTGCAGGTGACGGAACACTTTCTGTATCCGGACTTAACGCAACGACTTATACTTGTACAGTTACCGACTTGAACGGTTGTACAGCGAACACATCATTCACCATTACTCAGCCTCCGGCTTTAGCTGCAAATGCTGCTGTCACTTCCAACTACAATGGCGCTCAAATTAGCTGTTTCGGTTCATCTGACGGAGTTATTACGGTAGTTCCTTCCGGTGGTGCGGGTGGTTATACTTATGATTGGTCTCCGGGTACTCCTGCAGGCGACGGAACCGCCACCATAACAGGTCTTGGAGACGGGACTTACTCAGTTATCGTTACGGATGCCAATGGTTGCAATGTCACTTCAAACACAGTGACGTTATCAGCGCCATTACCATTAACGGTAGCATTTATGCCTCAAACAAATGTTTCTTGTTTTGGTGGAAGCAACGGTAGTGCTTCTGTTAATGTCATTGGCGGAACTGGTTTTTACACATATGATTGGGCACCGGGAACACCAACAGGTGACGGAACAAACACTGTAAGCGGACTCACCGCCGGAGTGTGGTCTTGTACTATTACCGATGCTAACGGCTGTATTAATGTGGTAACATTTACGATTACGGAGCCTTCCCAACTGGTGTTGAATGCTTCAGCTGTTTCACATACCGACGTTACCTGCTTTGGAGCATCAGACGGTACTGCCTCGGTAGACCCTGCATCGGGTGGTGCCGGCGGTTATACCTACGATTGGACTCCGGGCAACCCTACTGGAGACGGAACAACTTCCGTAACCGGACTTGCTCCCAATACCTATACCTGTACTGTTACTGATGTCAACGGCTGTACGGCAAGCCAAACATTTACAATTACGGAGCCCGCGGCAACGCCTCCAACCGCTGTTTGTCAGAACGTAACCATCTACCTGGATGCAACAGGAAACGCTTCGATTGTTGCTGCTGATATTGACGGTGGCTCAACTGTAGCTTGCGGATCGCTTACATTGAGTGCTTCTCAAACCACATTTACATGTGCAGATCTTGGAGCGAATACTGTTATCCTTACGGCAACAAGCCCTGGTGGTTCTTCAACCTGTAACGCAATCGTTACTATTCTGGATACCATTGCTCCTACTGCATCCAACCCGGCTACTTTGCAGGTTGAATGTGCTGACGATGCAATTGTTGATGTAACCGATATTACAGACGAAAACGACAACTGTGGAACACCAACGGTAACTTTTGTTAGTGATGTATCTGACGGTCAAACCTGTCCGGAAACGATTACACGAACATATAACGTAGAAGATGCCAGCGGAAACAGTGTGAGTGTAACGCAAACAATCATTGTTAACGATGTGACACCACCTACAGCGCCTACTCCTGCTACATTGAATGCTCAGTGTACAAACCTTGTTCCTGCGCCACTTCCAAGTTGGGTTTCAGGTGAGGTAGACAACTGCTCACCAACCGTAGTGGCTTGGGTTAGCGATCAATCCAACGGACTTTCCTGTCCGGAAACGATTACACGAACGTTCAGTGTTACCGATGTCTGCAACAACTCCATCAATGTAATGCAAACGATTATTGTAATGGACACACAGGCTCCGACAGCAGACGTAGCTTCATTGCCGGAGCTGACTGGAAATTGTAGTCTTACTCCATCAACGGCAACAGCTTCTGATAACTGTGCCGGAACGATCAACGGAACCCCTGATGTGGCTTTCCCTATTACAGCGTTCGGAACTACAACCATTACCTGGACCTATGTTGATGACTGCGGAAATACAACAACGCAAACTCAGGATGTAACCCTTACTCCAATTGACGTAACGACTCACATGGCCAACGATGGAATCACGTTTGTTGTAAACAACCTTGGTCAAACGTACCAATGGATCGACTGTGCTACCGGCCAGCCGATTGCCGGAGCAACCAACCACAACTTCACCCCAACTTACGGTAGTGATTTTGCGGTAATCATCACACAGAACGGATGTTCCGATACTTCGAGCTGTATGAATTCAACGGTTGGTTTGGAAGAAGCGGGAATCAGGTTACTGACGCTTTACCCGAACCCGACAGATGCTTTTGTTACTGTTCAACTTGATGCTGCTGATGTTCAACTTGAATTAATGGATGCCAACGGAAAAACACTTCAAACAAGTGTTTTCACCAACGAAACAACATTGAACCTTACGGCTTATCCGGTTGGTGTTTACCTCATCCGGGTGAAGACCGATGACCAGATTATTGTAAAGCGTGTTGTGAAACAATAACACACCTTTTCATACTTTGAGAAAGACCCTGCCGCGCAAGCTGACAGGGTCTTTTCTTTTCAGCGAAAAACCTTTGTACGGAATAACGCTACTCCCAAAACTCAGGTCCGTTTTTCAGCAACATGATTAGCGTTTGAAGTTGGTATTTTTCGTGTTACTAAAACCCAGGAACATGAAACAACCCCAGTTAGTCGAACGCGCAGGCGTTTGCAGTATGATTGGTGAGGCGATTCGCAACAACCAACGTATCCATACTTTTTTCGGGAAACGCCTCAATGGCTGGCGATTCAACCTGTTTGTAAAACAATGTGCCAACTACCTGCGCCGTAAAAATGGTGTGCTTATCAGCGAAGAAGGTCATGGTTTGGCAGTCATTGTTCCTATTTCCAACGAAAATGACCAACGTCAGCGTACGAACTGGTGGCCCTCGCTGTTTGTGTTTTCATTGAAACGCATAGGGGCAATGCGAAGATTCCGGAATAAAACACAGCAGCTCCTGCCCACAGAACCTCATTTGTTTTTCATGCTCTTGCTGACCGACGAGCAGCGCAACGGGCAATCGCAGGTAATTCAGCTCCGCGACGAGTTGTTCAAGATGAGTGAAATCATGCAGTTGCCGATTTACACTCAGACTTCCAGCCGGCAGACGCAAGTGATGTTTGAACGTTTCGGTTTTGAGACCTACGGCAAAATACCCATTCCGAATAAAACCGATTTCATGTATTTCATGGTACGGAAAGTTGCTTTGTGATAAAATTCTGTTAACAATTCACTTCGAAAGGCAAAGCAGCTTTACCTTGCTCCAAAAAACGAATGAAAAGCCTGCTACTTACTTTTATCCTCGGTTATGCTACTTGCGCAAATGCACAGGGAAATTTGGTTTTCGAACAGGAAAAAATGGACCTTGGAAACATTATTCAACATTCAGGAACCGGTAAACTTAAGCTTGAAGTGACCAATACAGGGACAACACCGGTTATCATAACGCGTACTTCCACAGGAGATGGCGGAACTTTTGCCGAGTACCAGAAAGAGCCTATTTCCCCCGGAAATAAAGGGATTATCACATTTGTCTATTCCACAGAGAGCCTGGGGCCGAGAAGCAGAACCCTCAGTGTGACATACGGAGATGGTGATCATGAACTATATGTCTCACTGCCGATCAAGTACCAGATCATTCTGCCGCCTACTTCGGTTGAAGCCACATCCGATCAACTCGTTACGAAACCACTGCATTTCAATGAAGTGGATACGATTCGGTTCTCTTTCAAAAATACAGGCAATAAGCCTTTACACATGTACTATCCGAACTACTATTCGATCAATAAGGAAGTCTTGTTCGTAAGACTGGAAATAACCGACTCTGCGGATAACTGCCGGGATGTCGACTATACGACCAGCTGTGCGCCAAATGATTACATCCGTGCTACTATTCTATTGAAAAATATCTACGGCGGAGAAAAAACCATCAATCACACGCTCGACTTTGTATATAACAGCCTGGACACGGTAAGCATACCGCTTACAATTAACAGTATTGAAAAGGCGACAGCATCAACACAGGTGAGTCCCGGACAAGTGTGTTACTATACCAACGGGGAATTAACGCAACTGGATGAATGCCAGGTTAACGGAAAAGTCACGACAAGCTATTACTTCAACAGTGGTATTTGCACCAGGACCATTCGCTATGAAGCGTATAACAAACAGCAGGTTGTCTCCCATTACGCGGGAAACAAAGTCGTAAAAAAGGAAAACCTTCCGCTGAAAGCGGATTAGCGCATGTCGACGAATACTTCGGTTCCGTCAAGATCTTTATCCACAGGTTCCCACAATTCAATTCGATTGCCTTCGGGATCTTCGATGTGCAGGAAACTACCGAAATCATACGTTTCGATGCTGTTGCAAATGACCGTACCCAACCCGCGCAGGTGCGCTTCCAAACCAACCAAATCGGTTACACGGAAATTGAGCATGTATTGTTGCGCCGGATCGCCGAAATATTTGGTGTTGGCGGCAAAGGTTCCCAACTGCAAAAAGGCGCGCTTTGCATCGGGCGTTCCGTTAAAAGCGAACAAAACACCGTAATCGTTGGGCGTCAATCCCAAAGCTTCTTCAAACCATGTTTTCATAGCCGCTTCATCCTTGTATTTGATGAAAATTCCGCCAATGCCAATTGCTTTTCCCATTTTTTGTTGTTTTTAGTGGAAACAAATATAACATTCGGTCAGTTATTTATGACCCGACACCCGAAAAGCCATAAAGCCGTAAGGGTTTAGGAATGACATTCAGCAGGGACGTTTATTGCTACAAATGATAATACTTGTGAAATAATTCAAGCTTATTGGCGTTAGAAGTTAAAATTCTCCGTTATGTCCAGAAAAATTTTCTCCGTTTCCCTTATCGCTCTCATTGTAGCTGTTATGCTTTCTGCCTGTGGTACCGCCAAACATTCTACCCGCAAATGTGACGGACGAAAAGGTACGCGTACGCCGATGGGATTGATGTGAGTTGAAAATCCAGGTTTTACAAGATGAAATTCGGGAATTCCAGTATTCGGGAATTCGGGAATTCGGGTGTTCGGGATATCCCGAACTTTTAGAAAAAATTAGTTGATTTTCCCCAAAAAAGGCTACAAAAACAACTTTAACCTGTTTATTTTCAGGCAATTAATTAGCATCGAAATATTACGGAAAGATTTCAGGAAATCTGATTCATTCAACAAGCTTCTCCACCTCCACAATTTCGACCTCGGTTCGGTAAACATCTTCCAGCGTTTCACGACGACGAATCAAATGTGCTTTTCCATCGCGTACCAGCACTTCTGCCGGACGCAAGCGAGCGTTGTACTGGTTGCTCATACTGAAACCATAAGCTCCCGCGTTTCGAATGGCCAACACATCGCCTTCGCGCACCTCACTGATCAAACGATCGTAACCGAAGGTATCCGTTTCACAGATATACCCAACCACAGAATAAAGCTTTTGTTCGCCACTTACGTTGGAACAGTTTTCAATATGATGGTAGGCATTGTAAAACATGGGACGAATCAGGTGATTTTGTCCGCTGTTGACCCCAATGAAAACAGTTGAGGTTGTTTGCTTTACCACATTCACTGAAACCAGTAACGTACCGCTTTCGCTCACCAGGAACTTGCCCGGTTCAAACCACAGCTCCAAATCACGTCCGTATTCTTTACAAAATGCCTGGAACGATGCACCGATCTTCTTCCCTATCTGCTCGATCGGAGTTACGATATCGCCTTCTTTGTACGCTACTTTAAACCCGCTTCCGAAATCCATGAACCGAAGATTTGGAAATGAAGCCGCAGCCTGGTACAACAATTCCGCTCCCTGGATAAAGACATCCGCGTCGATGATATCACTTCCGGTGTGCATGTGAAGTCCGACAATATTGAGGTTGTAATGTGCTGCCAAGCGCATGATATGACGCAGCTGATGGATGGAAATCCCAAACTTGGAATCAATATGTCCGACTGAAATGTGCGCATGTCCGCCTGCCATAATATGCGGATTGATACGCACACAAACAGGTACTTCGGCTCCGTAACGCGCACCGAATTTTTCAAGAATCGAGAGGTTATCAATATTGACCATTACACCCAATTCCACCGCCTCGCAAATTTCTTCGAATGCAACGCAGTTGGGTGTGTACATGATCTCATGCGCTTCAAATCCGGCGCGTAATCCCAGGTAAACTTCTTCGATGGAAACAGCATCCAGTCCGGCTCCCTGGTTACGCAAAGTTTTCAGAATTGCTGTGTTGTTCAGCGCTTTTAACGCGTAGTGCAATTTTACATCCTGTTTACCAAAAGCATGTTTCAATCGCTGGTAATTTTCAACAATTTTTGCTTCGTCGTAAACATAGACCGGAGTGCCGTAAGTTTCGGCAACTTCACAGAGAAAGGATGTATTCATGGGTAATTTTTGGCGCGAAGATAGTGATTAATTTTTAACTCATTGTTTTATTTAAAACAAATTGTTATATAAGAAATTAACTCTAATTAGCTGTTACTAACCGTTAGAAACACTTATAACCTTACAAATAAAGGGATACAAGGAAATCCTGCCTTAAAAGCGCTCATTACCAAACGTTTTATTTTGCCCTACATTGAACCAATCATCCAATTATCTGTAACTTGTAGCACCTAAAAACAAACAAGTATGAAACACTGGATCCTGGGCGCATTGTTAATTCCCTTTGCGCTTTCCGCTCAAAAAATGACTGAGCAAACCATCAAGTCCGACATAAAAAAGGTAAAGCTTTTTTTAACGGCCGGCGAAATGACCCATGAAACACCAATTAAAATGTCGAAGGGCCGCAATAAGCTGATTTTCTCCGGAATCTCTGCTTATGCCGATCCTGCTTCCATTCAGTTTTCGGCTTCCGGTGTTTACCGTATTGTATCTATCACAACCGAAATCGATTTCCTAGCAGCCGAGCAATTCAACCCGCGAATCAAGGTATTAAAAGACTCTTTGGAACACCTGAAAGATCGTTACCAGGCAAACCAGGACCTGATCGGAGCTTACAATGCCGAGCAAGCTGTGATGAATAACAACCGGGAACTCGGCGGTAAGGAACGAAATTTCACACTCGCTCAACTGAAAGAAACAGCGGAGTATTACCGCACACGAACGCTCGAAATCAATCGCCAGCTTTCGAAGATCAACAAAGAACAACAACTGATCAACGAACAGATTGCTGATACCCGCTACCAGCTTACAGAATTGAATTACAATGAAAACCAGCGCAGTAACCAGGTCATCATTTTGGTTGATTGCAATGAGCAGTATGTGGCCGATGGAATTCTCAAATACCAGGTTTCCGATTGTGGCTGGGCCGCTTCTTACGATCTGTCGGCTACCGATCTTAATCAACCGATCAGCCTTAAGTACAAAGCGCAAGTGTACAACAACACCGGGAACGAATGGAAAGATGTACAATTGACGCTGTCTACGGGTGACCCGCGACTTTCGGCTGCTCACCCGACGATGTCTACCTGGTACCTCGATTATACCAGCCAGGTTTCGCAGCAACAAACGTATTACGAACCGAAAAAAGCACAATATGATTACCGGGTACAGGCTGAAAATGAGATCAATCTTGCCAATCAGCGTGCTTACGACAATTATATGCTCGACAAAGACGAAGAGGTAAACCAGCGATATGCCCGAAATTCCATGGAGTGGTCAGCTATTTCTTCGGGTAAGAATCCAATGAGCAATCCTGTGCAAATCAAGCAGATCGAAGTTTCGGAGCTGACAGCTGAATTCCTGATTCCAAACCCGTTCTCCTGTCCTTCCGATTCACGTCCATACACCGTTGAAATCAAGGAAATGAGTATTCCTGCCACGTTTACCCATGTGAGTGTTCCCAAACTCGACCAGGGAGCATTCCTGATTGCAAACATTGTAGGATGGCAGGATTTGGATCTGATTCCTGGACCTACAAACGTTTATTTCGCTGGAAATTATGTTGGTGTCAGTGAAATCAATACGCGGAACGTGAGTGATACGCTGGCACTGTCTTTCGGACGTGATACGAAGATCCAGGTAGCCCGCAAACTGAAGTCGGAGATGTCGACCCAACGCGTATCGGGCAATACCCGAAAAGATACGTATGTGTATGACGTCGTGCTTCGCAACAACCGCAATGTCGCTGTAAAGGTGGATGTTTATGATCAGATCCCGGTTTCACGCAACAGTGAAATCACGGTTTCGGTGGATGAGATCGGTAATGGCAAAAAAGACGACGCCACTGGTGAAGTGAAATGGGAAGTCACCATTCCGCCGGGTGAAACAGTGAACCTGCAAATCGGCTATTCGGTGAAATACCCGAAAAATGCGAAAGTGCAGATGAAGACGTTCCGAACGATTTCTTGTCCTAGTTTTTAGGGCTGTTTGAACTAAAGTCAGCTCTGCAGGCCAGTAAAACCGGGAGTCGTTTTAGAATTTTCTCCGGCATTTTTGCCAATTTCCAAATTTGCCATATGGCAAATTTGGAACGTTGAAATAATGAAAATTCGCCTTTTTCCTCCATAAAAAAATCCCCGCTCCATTCCGAACGGGGATTTTCTTTCTATGTCTAAATATTTTAATGCGAACCTCTTGCAATAAAACTACATTCCATCATCAAATGCTTGCGCTGCTCGGTCGACTCCTTCAAGCGGTCCATCAATCGCGCTACGGTTTCTTCTCCGATTTGAGCGATCGGCTGACGCAGTGCCGTGATTGCCGGTGTGAAATATGAGAATGATTCACGGTCGTCAAATGAGATCAAACGCGCCTGGTCCGGAATGGAAACCTGCAGGCGTTTCAGCGAAGTGATGGTAGAAAGTGCCACTTTGTTGTTGAGCGAAACGAATGAATCGACTCCCTGGTCGAGTAACTGCTTGATTTGCTTATCCGCTTCTTCGGGATCATCAGAAATGCACAATTTCTCATAAGGAATTCCTTGCGCATTGCATGCCTCTATCGCACCGTCGATGCGCAGGCGAACCGTCATTACACCAGAAGCCAGCGGGTGGATAATTCCTACTTTCTTCGGTTTCACTGTAAACAAACTCACCAGTTTTCCTGCTTCTTTTGCATTGTCAATTCCCACGAAATCGGCAAACTCATCACCGATACGGTCTACCCAAACTACCGGGATCGGTGTTTCGTCGAGTACGGGTTTCAATTCGGGAATGTCGTTGCAAGGCGCAATAATGAGGGCATCAACCGAACGCAGGATCAAATCGCGCATCAGTTTCAGTTCCATCGTATCATCATCGTTTGTGCTTACGATAAACAAACTGTAACCCTGTTTGTATAAGCTTTCCTGGATCGATTTGCTGAGTTCCGAATAAAACGGGTTCGAAATATCGGCCAGCACGAGTCCGATGGTTTGGGTCTTTCCCTCACGTAATCCTTTGGCGAAAAAGTTGGGAACATAGTTGAGTTCCTTGGCTTTATCCAATATTAATTGCTGGGTTGTGGGACTGATATTGAACTGTTTTCCCTTCCCGTTGAGAACAAAAGAAACCGTTGATTTGGAAATACTCAAACTCTCGGCGATATCGGCCAACGAAACACGTTTTGACTTCATAGGTTTATTTAATTTCTTCTATCGATTCCCCAAAGCATCTTGTTGCGAATGGTATCTAAGAAATTGTTGTCCTCAAATTTAATCACATTTATCATGTAATCAGCTTTATGAATGACAACTTCTTCTCCCTGCTTCAAACTTTTGGACTGCCCGTCGAGGCTGATCAGGTAGTTTCGTTCACGCCCTTCAACGGTTAAACGCACCGGCATTTTGTCGGGAACCACCATTGGGCGAACGTTGAGATTGTGCGGCGCAATGGGCGTTAGAATGTGCACCTGGCAACCCGGCGTGATGATCGGTCCGCCACAGCTCAGGCTGTATGCCGTGGAACCGGTCGGTGTGGAAACGATCAAGCCATCGGCCCAGTAGGAATTCAGGTATTTGTTGTCGAGATACGCATGAACGGTAATCATCGAAGAGGTATCTTTTTTATGCACCGTCAGCTCATTTAAAGCCACGTTTTGGTCACCAAACAATTGGCGTTCGGTTTCAACACGCAGCAATGAGCGCTGCTGGTATTCGAATTCTTTTTTTCGCACCAGGTCGAGCGCTTCTTCGAGAAATTCGCTCCCCACATTGGCCAAAAAGCCCAACCTTCCGGTATTGATTCCCAAAATAGGAACACCACTGTCGCGAATGAAGGAAACGGTTTTCAGGAAAGTTCCGTCACCACCGATACTGAAAGCCACGTCTATGCCCGACTTAAAATCGTTGCTCGACGAGAATGTTTCGGCTTTCACCGCCAATCCGGCTTTTTTTTCCAGTTGTTCCTGCAGTTCGGTTTCCACAACCGGTTTCCACCCGTATTGTTCTATCAGCTCGAGGAATTGCCTGAAAACAGTTGTATTCTGCTTCGTTAGTTTTTTTCCGTAAACAGCTACACGCATGGGCTACATATTGAGGTAGTTCATCAATGCGTCGTATCGGAACTGCATATCGTCTTCGTCTGAAGTGCGCTGGTAGGTTGCTTTCACGACGATGTCATAGCGTTCAAATGAACGGATGATGCGGCCCAATTCCATTTGATTGATCTTCAATGTGACTTCAATTTTGGTGGAATCCGGCGTTGACATGATGTAGGAACTCAGAATCTTCGCGCTATTCCCTTCTACGATCTGGGCGATCTGCGCCATGGAATAATCAATCCGGTTCATTTCCAGAACAATGATGCCACCGATTTCCTTGATACTTCCGGTATTGGCGATCATGCACATCAGCTGATGAACACTTGTACAGCCTACGTATTGTTCCTGCTGGTCCAAAATGGGCAATACCGAAATGCGGTGCTCGGCCATTTTAGACAAAACTTCAAATACATGCACGGTATCAGCCACATACGGCCGTGGAAGATGGTCAAACAAAATGTCTAACGACTGGTCTAAATCTTTTCTGTCAAGGATCTCTGTTTCGGAAATCAATCCGACAAAGTTTCCATTTTTTAATACGGGCAAATGCGACACTTTGAACTCTTCCATCCAACGCAAAGCCTTTTCACCTGAGTCTGTATGAATCAACGGTGGTATCTCGTCTGTAATTACGTCTCTTGCTATCATGATATGCGCCAAAGTAGGGAAATATTTGAAGTCTGCAAGGGTTTTTCGCAGGTTTTTTTCATCAATTTTAATGCGTCCGGCCTATTCACCATTCTGAAATTGCCTGCTGAAATAAGGTTCATCCGAAGCTCAAAAAAAATACACCTGACAAGTCATCAAAATCGTGCCGTTTTTCCTTAATTTTCCGCTTTGAAAGTGGTACCGGAAAACAAATCCGTCTAAAAACCCGAACTCTTGTCATGACGAAACTCAGCGTAAACATCAATAAAATTGCAACGATCCGCAACGCACGCGGAGGAAACACCCCGAATGTGGTACAGGTGGCAATGGATTGTGAACGTTTCGGAGCACAGGGAATCACAGTACATCCACGACCGGATGAACGGCACATTACCGGCCGGGATGTCATCGATCTGGCCAAGGTGGTTACCACGGAATTCAACATCGAAGGCTACCCCGACCAACGCTACATGGACATGATCGAACGCATCCGTCCGGCGCAGGCAACACTGGTTCCCGATCCGCCGCATGTATTGACAAGTAATGCAGGCTGGGACACAAAAGCCAACGAACAACAATTGAAAGAATTGATTGCTCAATTGCATTCATGGGGAGTGCGTACGTCCATTTTCGTAGACACCAACCTGCAAAACATCGATTATGCGGCCAAAACGGGTGTCAATCGCGTGGAATTTTACACCGGCCCGTATGCGGAACAATTTGCCGGTGGAAAAGAAAAAGCCGTTGAGCCTTACATCATAGCAGCCAAACGCGCATTGGAATTGGGACTGGAGCTAAACGCCGGTCACGATTTGAACCAGGATAACCTGCGCTTTTTTAAACAATCCATTCCCGAACTGGCGGAAGTTTCCATCGGACACGCATTGATCTCGGACGCGCTTTACCTCGGGTTGGAAAACACCATTCAACGCTATCTTTATTTACTCCGATAAACTGCAATTATTATGACTACTTCCTCTGCTACAAAAGGATTGATCGCGATTTCGCTTCTATTCTTTACCATTGCCTGCTCTTCCGAAACAAAAACAACGAAAGGACCCGGAGATGCAACAACCGAAGAGATGACCTCATCCGCTGAAACGGATACGGAGGAAACAGTAACTGAAGAGGAGGCGATTACTCCTCCTAAATCGGTGAAACTATCCGGTAAATTCCTCAACGAAGATGAATACGGAGGGCCGCATCACCAGGTAATCCTTACCGTTGATGGTAAAAAAGAGATTATTGATACGGTGATGGCTTGTGATAAGATTTCTGCGGCAACCTATTCGCAATACGACATTCCAAAAGGAGCTTTAAGCGCTTGTGGAGGCTGGTGGGCCGGCGGCGGCGATTATTTCTATGCTATTTGGGAAGACAACAAAGTAGTTGTGTACCAGGGCTGGCAAGATGAAGGACAAACCGATACGGGTTTTCACTGGAAAGCTATGAAGAGATAAAAACAACTTTCAGTTGTTTTGTGGGGTCGCGATGAATATCGACCGATAACCAGTATCTAACTAAAGCTGTTAATCCAAATCCAATCTTTAAACTAACTTAAATTGCCTGCTGGCAAGCAATTTTTCTTTGTACAAGTACAATTCTTTATACTTATAAAAACTGTGTCAGGTCGCGATAAATCGAGACCCCACAGCTTTTATAACTAAAAATACTTTTTTAAAATCTATCTTTTATGTAAGCTTTTTAAAAATTCGTGTAACATCTGAGTTGTAAAAGCAAATCATCTTTGTTTTGTGCGAAAGCGCATGATTTTAAACTACAACTTATGAAAAACACGATCACAATTCTGATTGCAGCGCTCATTATTGCCTGCGGTTTGCCTTCATGCGGGGCAACGATTATCAAGCGTCATCACAACCATGGGTATTACATCAACAAAAACCCGGGGCTGCAAAAGACGGATTCGGATAGGGTTACACACAGACTTACGAAGTCTGATTCCGGCCAGGCCGAAAACCTGGCAAAGGAAACAAAGCTTTCATCCGAAAAACATACTGCTTCGGTAAGCGTGCCGAAAGAACCGGAAACGACATCAGCTGCGAACGAACAGTCCGGAATTACCGCCAGCACACCAGAAACCGGGTTGGGCAATACACGACAAACGCGGGCGGATGCCAATAAAATGCAAGAGGTTAAACCTTCTTTGTACGAATGGTCGTCGACCACGCGACTGGCCGAAAAACGGAAAATGGCCTTTGCCGATGAACAGTATGGCGAATCAGCCTCGGGAGCTTCGGGAGCAGCTGACACAGGCAGCCTGAGCCTTTTCGGGATCGTCATCCTCATCATCCTGGTTGTATGGCTGATCGCTATCCTCACGGGAGGCTGGGGACTGGGAGGATTCATTCACGTCCTGGTAGTGATCGCATTGATCCTGCTGATCCTGTGGCTACTGCGGATTATTTAAGGCATCCTCTTTTGGAATGACGAGCCACTGTTCCTCATTTCAAAAGTCCACTATAAAAAACAGGTGTACGGTAAGAAATCGTACACCTGTTCTCTTTGGTTGTAATTTATTCTAAGCGTCCTTTCGGACACCCGGAGGGTTATATCGCCGGATGTGAAGGCATTTCCTTCATATCGTCGATATCGGTTGTTTTTCCTTTTTTACGGCCGAACTTCGCCTGGATGCGGTCGACAATATAGTAGAGCATCGGTACCAGGATGATCGTCAGGAACATCGAACTGGTCAAACCACCGATCAGCACCCATGCCAGACCGTTTTTCCACTCGGCACCGGAACCTACGGCTGTTGCAATCGGCACCATTCCAACCACCATCGCAATCGTGGTCATCAGGATCGGACGCATACGTTCTCTTACGGCTTCCAGCAAGGCATTGTAGGTCGATTTTCCTTCGGCTTTCAGGTGATTGGCAAAGTCAACGATCAGGATCGCGTTCTTCGCCACAAGTCCCAGCAACATAATCACCCCAAGCATGGTAAAGATCCCGATGTTCATCGACGCAAGGTTCAGCGCCAGGAAAGCTCCCGGTAGCGCCACGAAAATGGAGAAGATCACCACGAGCGGGTAAATGAAGTTGTCATACAACGCAACGAGGATCAGGTACACGAGGATTACCCCGATGAGCATCGCGGTTCCCAGTGCTCCCATTGATTCTTTCTGGCGCTTGATTTCACCACCCCAGAACAGGCGTACGCTTTCGTCGAGCGGTTCTTTTTTGAGGTATTCCTCAATTTCTTTCGCTACATTTCCGGCTGCTGTTCCGTTGACATAAGCACGAACAGTCGTGTTGCTGATACGGTTTTTTCGTTCCAGTGAACCGTTTCCGTTTTCAATATACACGTCGGCAAACTCACTCAGGCGGACCTGCTTCCCGTCGTTGGCCTGAAAGCTCATCGCCTGGATGTCTTCAAGGTTTTTACGGTCAAACTTATCCAGCATGACTTTGATCTTGTATTCGTTTCCGCCTTCGTCGTATTTGGAATCATCGTTACCGGTCAATGCATTTTGCAATTGCATTCCTACTACAGCGGTTTGCAGGCCTAACTGCCCCATTTTCTCACGATCAAGGTCTACGCGTACTTCCGGCGTCACGTCATCGGTCGAAATTGCCGGGTCTTTCGCTCCTTTGATGGTAAGAATTTTCGCTTTGATGCGCTGTGCTTCCTTCATCAAAACCTCTTTGTTTTCTGAAGAAAGGAACATTTCGATCGGCGCTTCTTCCGATTCCACCATACCGATGTTGATGGCTTTCACCTCAATGCCCGGATGTGTGTCCTGGATTTTCTTGCGAATTTCCTCCATGTATTTCTCGGTCGGGTACTTTTTCTGCATGTCCGGCTTCATCTGTACGGTGATCTCGGATTTGTTCTCACTTCCGAATGAAGCAGCTCCGAGACCGGCACTTGGCCCACCGACATTCGAGAATACCATTCCCACAACCGAATCCTGAGCCAACAGGAATTCTTCGATCTGTAGTGTGGTCGCGTTGTTTTCTTCAAACGTGGCGCTCTTTTCGTACTTGAGCTTGAGCATGAATTTCCCCTGGTCTCCCTGGGCCACAAATTCTTCACCTACAATTCCCAAGCCCATGGAAGCCATACCGCTGAAGAACAAAACGATAATCCCGATTCCGGCAATGATCTTGTGACGCAGCGACCAGCCCACCAGTTTTACATAACCTTCGGTAAAGTTTTCGATGCGTCGTTCAAACCACGCCAGGAACATCTTAAACGGATTCCTGCTGCCGGTCAGCTTGGTTTCTTTCGCTAAGCGCGAAGCCAGCCAAGGTGTCAATGTAAAACATACGAAAAGCGACATCAGGGTGGAAATCACCACAACGATCGAGAATTGCTGCAGGATGTCGGAGATAACACCTTCCACGAAAACGACCGGCGAGAATACCACGACGTCGACCAGTGTAATCGCAAGTGCCGTAAACCCAATTTCATTTCGTCCGTCGAGCGCGGCCTTGCGCCTGCCCTTGCCCATTTCGAGGTGTCGGTAAATGTTTTCGAGTACCACAATGGAATCATCCACCAGGATCCCGATTACCAGCGACATCGCCAGCAAAGTCATGAGGTTGAGCGTATATCCGAGCAGGTACATGGCAATGAACGTCGAAATCAACGAAGCCGGAATGGCCACCAATACGATCACCGCGTTCCGCATACTGTGCAGGAAGAGCAACATCACCAATCCTACAAGGAAAACGGCCAGTTCAAGGTCATGGAATACGGCGTCCACCGATTCAACTGTTGGTTTTGACGTATCGGTAGCTACCGTAAATTTCAGGCCTTCTTTCTTGTATTTCTCTTCGAGTTCCTTGAATTTTTCTTTGGTAGCTTTCGACATGTCTACCGCGTTGGCATCCGATTGTTTCACGATCCGCAAACCTATCCCGTTTTGCCCGTTGTAACGGCTGATTGTCAATTGATCTTCGGCTTCATCCACTACGTCTGCCACATCCGACAAACGAACGGTCGAGTTGCCGTTTACGGCCAAAGGCAGATCGCGCAAAGCTTCTACGGTCTTTAATTTCCCGGCCAAACGAACTGTCAGCTGCTCGTCCTGGTTTTTTACTTTTCCTGTTGGAAATTCTACGTTTGCTGCCGCAATCGCCTGGTTCACCTGGGCCAGCGACATGCCGTAAATTTTCAATTTTTCCTGGTCAACGTTTACGCGGATCTCGCGTTTTTCACCACCAAGTACAGTGATTGCTCCTACCCCTTTTACCTGTTTGATCAACGGAAGCAATTGCTGATCCATGAGCTCCATGAACGCACGGTCATCCATTTTGGTTGCAATCGCACTTACCTGCAATACCGGTGCGGCATTCGGTTCGATCTTGGAAATGGCAGGAGTTTGCGCACCGTCCGGCAATTTACCTGCAAGCTGGTTTACTTTTCGCTGTGCGTTTTCCATCGCTTCGTCGATATCTGCCGAGTTTTTGAACTCCAGCATTACCAGCGATGCGTTGTCGAGCGAGAAAGAAGTGACTTCCGAAATGTCTTCCAACCCGCTGAGCTGATCTTCCATCGGTTTGGAAATCTGGCTTTCAACGGTTGCCGGAGCCGCGCCCGGATAAACGGTTTGTACCGTCAGGATGGGCGGAGAGAAATCAGGCAAAAGTTCATAACTCAGCTGATTGTAGCACAATAATCCTCCACCAATAAGTATCGTGAAGATGACGATGATAAACGACGGGCGTTTAATCGATAATTCGGTCAATGTCATGACTAACGGTATTATTTAGTTGTTTTGACTCTTGTATTGTCTTCTAAGTTCACCTGGCCTTTCACCACGATGCGGTCGCCTTTGGAAATACCGCTGATCACTTCGATGTAATCGCCGTCGGATGTTCCCGCGTTGATGCTCACCAACCTGGCCACACCGTTTTTCACCACGTATACCTGTGGTTTTTTAGACGAACCGATCAATGCTTTTCGTGGAATTGCCATGCGTGTGACGCTGTTGCTGTTGGCAAGGCGTACCGATCCGTACATACCGGCCATCAATTCCTGCTTGCTGTTCTTAAGCGTGATCTGCACTTTGAAATTGTGTGATTTATCGGCCACAACGCTGATGTTGGTCACTTTCCCATCAAATGTGCGGTTACCGTAAATGTCAGCATTCACCGAAACCTGCTGGTTCAGCCTGAACTTAAGGATGTCGCGCTCAGGCACGTTTACCGTAAGTTTCAGGGAAGAAATATCGGTAATCTCTACCAGGGGCGTTCCAGGCCCGATCACGGAACCCAAATCGACCAGTTTTTTGGTAATCACACCTGAAAAAGGCGCTTTAATCGTGGTACTGCGCAATTGTTTCTGCAGTTGTTTCTTTTGAATTTCGGCAGAACGCAAACCGAGCTTTGTTTTCTCGACCTGTACTCCGGCTACCGCATTTTCTTTTGAAAGATTGGTGTAGCGGTTATCGTCGTTGCGCTGACCTTCGATGTTTACGTCGGCGTTTTCGATCTGCAATTGCAGCATTTCGTCATCTACCTTGGCGATCACCGTTCCCTGGGAAACGCGGTCACCTTCCTCTACCGACAAACGAATAATCTTACCTGAGGCGTCGGACCCGATAACATTCTGGCGGTAAGGCTCGAATGTCCCCAGGTACGAAAACCCGCTTTCAAACGTGTGTTTCTCCATGGTAGTTGTTTCGACCAATACCTCGGCGTTTACATCGTGAATATAGATCTTTGCTGCTGCTTTTTCTTTGTTCGACATCAGTTTCATGACCGTCAGACCGATCACCGCGACAACTACAACTCCAATGATTATTACTCTTTTCATCTTGAATGATATTTAATGCTATTTAAACCAGCCGGATCGTTTTCCGGCTTATTATTTAATGTTTCCGATTGATTTTAAGTAGGCCAATTCTGCCTGGCGCAATTGCACGTAAGCGGCAACCACATTTGTTTGGGCCTGCTGCAGTCCGTTGTCGGCTGTGATCAGGTCATTGGAACTTACCGTTCCTTCATTGAACTGCGCTTCTGTTTGTTTGTAAACACGCTCGGCCAGTACCAGCTGTTCTTTTGAAATAGCCAGCGCCCCTGCCTGGATCTCGATTTGCTTTTTGGCATTGTCGGTCACCATTTCCAGCTGTTGTTTGGTTAGCTCCTGCTGGTTGGCAATTTTCTCGGCATTAAAGGCATTCACCTTTTGTTTATTGTGCTTTTCCAAACCATCGAATAAGGTCCAGTTGAGCTGTAAGCCCAGGAAAGCCGACTCAATTCCCGTTCTGAAATCATCTTCGGGCTTCATGTTATAATTGTAATTGTACGCCGCATAAAAGGCCAGGCTTGGCAGATAAGCCATCTTCGTTCCTTTACGCTCCTCGATGTTGAGTTGCTTTTGCGCTTCGATCAATTCCAGCTCCGGGTAAGCAATTTCCGATTCGTCCACCAGGATGGTTTTTTCGACCAATGCATCTGAAGTCAGTGTAATCTCTTGCTTCGGATCCATTCCGATCAGGATTTTCAGCAGGTTTTCCAATTGTTCTTTAGATGCCTGCAGCGTTTCACGGGTATTTACCAGGCTCAGGCGGTTGATGCGCAACTTGTCCACTTCGGTACCAACAATCAGTCCTTCGCGTTCCATCGCTTCCATGTTGGCAATCAGTTTGTCCATGCTGGCGATATTTCCAACTACAAAACTGTGCTGTTTCGACAGTGCCTGTAGGTTGAAATATGTTCCTGCAACCTGTTGTCTGATTTCCTGAACGGCAAGCTCGTGCTGCGTTGCGATGATCCGGCTGTTGATTTCCAAAGCGCGCAAGCCATAGTTTACCTGCGGGTTGTACAACACCTGCGTGAGCTGAACCGTGTTACTCAGGTTGATCGGTACTCCGAATTGCACGGTGGAATACGTTCCGGCAGGACCTCCGAAAAAAGCGGCAGGAACCACTTGTCCGGGGATGATGGCGTTGTACTTGTAATCTCCGGTAAAGGTCACTTTTGGCAGTCGGGCCGACATATAGGCATCGATCTGTTTTTCATTGGACGCGATGTCCAGCCGGGCGTTCCTGATCGTCAGGTTTGCCGTGTCTGCCATTTTGAGGCAAGTTTCCAGATCGAGCTCCTGCGCCGTGGCCGAAAGTCCACTTAGCACGAGTGCGAATCCCAGTAATTGCTTTTTCATATTGTTCGACGTTTTTAAATTGCTGTTTAACTCGTAAAAGGGTGCTATTTTTTGATAAAAAGGTAATCGATCATCATCTCTGTAACATATTGTTTATGGAGGACCAGATGTTGTTCATAATATTCATCCGAAACCATCATGGTACTTTTCACCAGTGACTTCCCGAGGAAAGGAAAATGACAGTTCGACATGAGGATCAGCGCAATGCTAATCAGGTCGATTTTTCGCATTTCTCCTGCTTCCTGAGCTTTCAAAACATCTTCAAAAATGCCTGTTTCCACGATTTTTGCCGGCAACCAATCCATATCACCGCCGCCGCAACCTTCCGCACGGCTGAGTTCATTAATAATAAAACCGGGCATTTCGGGATGTTTGGTCAAAAAATCGTATTCACGTTCGATGAAAATGCGCATTTTGCTTTCCAGGGAAAGATCGGTGCTGAACACATCGATCATGGCAAGCATAAAATCTTCAAGTGCGGCTTGAAAGATCAGTTTAAACAACTGTCCTTTAGATCGGAAATAGTAGTTCACCAGGGCGACATTCATTCCGGCTTCTTTGGCAATCTCCCGTGTGGAGCAACCATCAAAGCCCTTGGCCATAAACACGCGTTTTGCGGCCTCTTTGATTTTTAATTCCGTTGAAAGATCCTGACTCATTTTAATTGAATTGGGCGTAAAATTAAGCACTCATTTTAAACAAGTGTTTAAAACAGGTGTGTAAATTTGTTAAAATATGCCAATTTTATTTCTGAATGTAGAGTTAAAAGCTACCGGACCTCTTTATTAACAAGGTTTCCTGGGAATGTCGTATTTTTAAAGCATGAAAACAATTCTTCCCGATCTTTCATCGGAAATTACGGTTAAAACAAGTCGAAGCGGCGGAAAAGGCGGCCAGCACGTGAACAAGGTTTCAACGAAAGTGGAACTGGCGTTCGACCTGGCGAATACCTATTTATTCCCGGAAGATCAAAAAGCACTGTTATTGGAGCGTTTAAGCGGTAAACTGACAAAAGAAGGAGTCCTGCTGATCGTTTCGCAATCCGAGCGCACGCAGTTGGGAAACAAACGCGTCGCAACAGCCAAACTCTACGAATTACTGGAAAAGAACCTGGTGGTTGAGAAAAAACGAAAACCAACGAAAGTACCGAAAGCCGTGATCGAAAAACGGTTGATCGCAAAAAAACGACGGGGAGAAGTGAAAAAATTCCGTAGAACGGAATTTTAAATTATGAATTGTACAATTATAAATTATCAAGGATCGTAACAAGTAGGTTCACTTGATAATTTCATCATTCATAATTGATAATTCTATTCCGGGGTATCAATAAACGTATCCGAGCGGTCATTCCCGAAATAGTAAGACATCCCGAATCCGACAATCAGCGATTGAGCCGGTTTGTTGAGATCTTCTTCGGTGAAGCCGCCCATTGTTTGCAGCCCGACATGATACGGTTTGAAATCGTAGCCACTGATATTGTAACCGATGATCCAGCGATAGGCGACGGCTTCGTCGGAAGCGAGCACCAATGAAAGTGTTGGTTCCACGAAAGCTGCGGTGACACGCTGAATTCCCGCTTCACGTGTGAGGTCGGTAACGAATGCTGTTTGCGCCAATCCGCCTTTGCAGCCAATTTCCAACGCCAGGCGCTCGGTTTGCCATTTGTGCCAGCCGGCTTCAATGAACGCACCGTACGTATGAGCACCACCGTTCATTTTCACGGGAACTTTGAATTCGCTGATAATGTAATAGCTGTATTTCGGTCCGGCGGCAACATACCAGTCGCGGGCAAATTTGTACTGAACCTTTGGCTGCACATTCACCAAACCATTCAGGTAAGCGCGGTATGCTCCGTTTGCCCTCCCGGATGGTAACGCCAGCTCCATGGTCACATTGAACTTGTCATCGCCGATCTGCGCCAATCCGTTGTTGGCGAAACCCAACGCAAGCAATGCGAAGAGCATTCTTCTGGTATATCGGGAGCGTTGCATCATCACTTCAAAGCTACTAATTTATCATCTATAACGTGGAATCGTTTTTCAGATTGTACTTTTGACCGATGATTCGCGGCATTTTCTATATCATTCTCTCAGGAATTTCCTTTTTCTGCGTGAATTTTATCGTGAAAATGTTTGGCGAAACAGACCATCCGCTGATCGAAGGACTGCAACACTACCCTACCCATGAATTGGTTTTCTTCCGGTCGCTCATTTCCTTTTCTATCAGCTTTACCATCATCAAATACAGGAAATTGCCGCTCCTGGGCAACAATCGAAAATGGCTTTTTCTTAGAGGGACAAGCGGGATGATCGCCCTGACGCTGTTTTTCTTCACGCTGCATCATTTACCACTGGCCATCGCTTCGACATTGCAATACCTCTCACCCATTTTCACGGTACTGATCGCAGGATATTTATTCCGGGAATCCATTTCTCGCTGGCAATACTATTGCAGTGTGCTGGCATTTTCAGGTGTTGTGCTCATTGGCTTCAATGGACTTTCCGGCGGGTTGGATCTTTCAAAATCCGACCTCATCTGGATCGGTTTGGGAATTGTTTCTTCGTTCCTGTCGGGAGTTGCTTACAACGCAATCGTAAAACTGCGCACCACGGAAGAACCGATCAACATCGTGATTTACTTCCCGATGCTCGCGCTCCCGATCACCGGAGCCTGGTGCTTGTTTGACTTTACAGTTCCGCGTGGAATCGAGTGGCTGCTTTTATTGCTGATCGGGATTTTCACTCAAATCGCACAGGTATTGCTCACACGGGCACTGATGTTCGGGAAAACAACTACCATCGTTCCGTTTCAGTATCTGGGAGCTATTTATGCACTGCTTTCAGGCTGGTTCATTTTTAACGAGCGTTTGGAGTGGATTTCGCTGTTGGGAATTGTGCTGATCATAGGCGGCGTGATTGTCAACGCATTGATCCGCAAACCGCCGAATCCCGCTGACAGCAAGGATGTAAACGTTTCTAACGGTTAGCAACGGCTAAACCATCGGGTTTAAAATTCCACCAATCCGGTTAGTAAACTTCGTGAAAAAAAACCTGGAATCCCGGCTGCTTCAAGAACCGTTTTTAACCGTTAGAAACGACTTTGCCGCCGGAAACACTGGCCTGAGACTATTTTAACTTTTTAACCGTTACCGATTCATGCGCTTTGCAAAATTCCTTAACTTAGACCTATGATTTCATCCATTCGTAAAGAAGACCTGGCCCAATTCGGCAACCTGGAATTACTCGCAAAACAAGTTGTTGAAGGTTTCATCACCGGCTTGCACAAAAGTCCGTTCCATGGTTTTTCGGTCGAATTTGCCGAACACCGGCTTTACAATAAAGGAGAATCTACGCGCCATATCGACTGGAAACTGTTTGCCCGCAGCGAGAAGCTCTTCACCAAGAAGTACGAGGAAGAAACCAACCTGCGTTGTCAGTTGGTGGTCGACATCTCATCCAGTATGCTTTATCGCGGGAAGAACAACCTCTCGAAGCTCGAATTTTCAATGCTGTGCGCCGCTTCCGTTGCCGAGTTGCTGAAACGCCAGCGCGACGCCGTCGGACTTTCATTATTTGACACCAAGCTGGGATTGCACACGCCGGCAAAATCTTCTGCTGCCCATCACCGCTTTTTGGTGCATGAGATGGAAAAGCAGCTGCGCGAATATTCCGACCAATCGAAAAAAGGCACCAACGCCATCCAGGCTTTGCACGATATTGCCGAATTGTGCCACAAGCGCAGCCTGGTTGTTCTGTTCACCGACCTGCTGGACGATCCTTCGCAATTGGATACATTTATGCAGGCAGTGCAGCACTTGCGTCACAACAAGCATGAAATCGTGATTTTCCATGTGGTAGACAAACAAACCGAGGTGGATTTTGCACTCGAAAACCGCCCGGTGAACCTTGTTGACATGGAAACCGGCGAGAAAATGAAGCTGCACCCAATGGAAGTCAAAAAAGCCTACACCGATGCTATTCAAGCGTATTTCGCCGAAGTGGAGTTGAAGTGCGCGCAATACGCCGTTGATTTTATGCCGGTCGACATCAAAAACGGCTTGCAGGATGTGCTGACGAAATATATGCTGAAGCGCCAGCGGTTGTATTAACTTTACCGAATCAAATTGCCCTAAATCAACATGAAATCTCTTTTATTATTTGTCCTTTTAACGGTTTCCGGAACTGTTTTCTGCCAAAAAACCTTCGATGTTTATGACAGCTATACGCTTGAGCTGATTGGTGCTGTTGATATCGCAGCCGGTGAAAACAGTGCTATTGAAGTGACATCACCCCGACCGGGATTTTATTCAGTGAACGACATAAAAAAGGGAACGCAGCTGAGCTTTGGAAAGCGCGGTTATGAAACCCAGCTTTTCGATTGCGAAAATAATAAGCCGGAGACGCATACCATCCTTTTGGTACCCACGGAAGAGCTGTTAAATGAACACAAAGCAAAGCATCCTTTTTACGCATCGCTCTTTTCAGGTACAGATGAAAATAACACTGAAAAAGCCTCGGACACGGGTGTTGACAAAAGTTCGGCGGAAACGGAGCAAAACGACAGCATTCTTACAATTGTGGAGCAGCAGGCAGAATTTCCGGGCGGACGAGATGAATTGATGAAATACCTCATGAAGAACATCCGATACCCGGAAGAAGCCCGCGACCTCAATATCAGCGGTAAAGTCTACCTTATGTTTGTCGTTTCCACAACCGGAAAGATTTCCAATGTGAAAATCAAGCAAAGCGTGAATTTACCAATCGATGCCGAAGCATACCGCGTTGTAAAGAACATGCCCGACTGGACACCCGCTTACGTAAACGGAAAGCCGGTAAATTCCTATTTTGCGCTTCCGATCAATTTTAGATTGCAGTGATTCAGGTAGTTTTAAACAAAAAACATAACTTCGGAAACAACTGAAACTTGACTAACGTGAAATATGCACTTTTTACGCTTCTGTTTTTAGCAGCACCAATAGTTACTTTTTGTCAGAATATCTTCCAGGTTTACGATAACTACACGTTGGAAATAGTTGACTCGTTGGAGATTCATGTTGATAATAAGAAAGTACTTATCAAAGAACTTTCCGGCGGAATATTTACGATTGAAAATGGAAAAAAGGGAGATAAAGTCACAATAGAAAACACGGATTACTACAGCTCGTATTATTATCTCACCAACAATCGAAAATCAGTTGAGACAATAATGCTGGAACCAACAAAATTAAAACTTGAAGAATACAAAAAGAAGCTGCCCTATTATCAGGAATATACGCTGGATGAAATTCGGCGCGATTTTCCCGATAGCAGCCTGTTTCAAATAGATTCTTTAGCCACATTTCCCGGTGGAAAGAAAGAACTTTACGATTACCTGAGAACCAATATAAACTATCCGGAAATTGCCATTGACCTAGATATTGAAGGCAAAGTTCTAATACGATTTGTTGTTGAAGAAGATGGTTCTATGGCAAGAATCGGCATCATTAATAGTGTTAATCAACCTATGGATGCCGAAGCTTACAGAGTTATACAGAATATGCCAAAATGGAATCCGGCGACTTATAAAGGTGAGCCAACTAAATCCATCTTCTACTTGCCGGTCGCTTTTAAACTTGAGTGATTCAAAAGGTATTCTCTGCCATAGAAAACCTTCCACGGTAACTATTCCATTCTTTTATTAATTTTGTGCCATATTTTCGGATACGAAGCCACACACATTTTACATTTCGTTTTTACTCATTTACACCAAAAAAACAACACATGAAATTATTATTATCATACCTCAAACGTTATAAAGCACTTGTTTTCCTCGCACTCATCCTGGCCAGTATCAACCAGGTTTTCTCACTATTGGATCCCACCATTTTCGGGAGGATCATTGATTACCTCAACGGGTACGTCAACGGTGGAAAAACAATCCCAAAAAGCGAATTCCTTTGGGCTATTGCAACGTTCCTCGGAATGTCGATTGGCGTTGCCATGGTGAGCCGCATTGCGAAAGCGTTCCAGGATTATTTCACGAACCTCGTTATCCAGCGAATCGGGGCCGATATTTATACCGATGGACTGAAACACACGCTTCAGGTGCCTTTCCAGGAATTTGAAGATCAGCGAAGCGGTGAAACATTGAACGTTTTGCAAAAAGTTCGTACCGATAGTGAGAAATTCATCCTGAGTTTTATCAACATCGTTTTTGCTTCACTGGTCGGGTTGGTATTCGTAATGGTTTACACAGCCACCGTTTTTGGCGGATTAATTCCGGTTTACCTCATTGCCGCCTTAGCGCTTGGGGTGATCACCAGTTACCTGTCGCGCCGGATCAAAAAAGTGCAAACCACGATTGTTCGTGAAACCAAATCTCTGGCAGGAAGTACTACTGAAAGCCTGCGCAATATCGAACTCATTAAAAGTCTCGGTTTGACCAACCAGGAAACCAATCGCCTGAACGATACCACGCGTAAAATTTTACAGCTGGAGCTCAAAAAAGTACGCGACATCCGCAGTATTTCCTTTATCCAGGGAACATTGGTCAACCTGACGCGCCAGATCATTTTGTTCATTTTGTGTTACCTCGTTTTCGGAAGCATCTTAACACCGGGACAAATCATTACGCTTCAGTTTTTCTCGTTCTTCATTTTCGGGCCGTTACAGGAAGTTGGTTCCGTGTTGATCAGCTACCGCGAAATGCAGGCTTCCATGGAGAATTTCGAACAAATCGTAAACACGCCGCTTGAAGTAAAACCGGCAAATCCGGCAGCGATGGGCTTCATCGAGCGTTTGCGTTTTGACAATGTTTCGTTCCGCCATAAAACCGCTCAGTACGATGCGTTGACCAATATTTACTTCGAGGTCGAAAAGGGTGAAACGATAGCTTTCGTTGGGCCAAGCGGTTCGGGGAAAAGTACATTGGTAAAGCTGCTCGTAGGACTGTATTCTCCGCTCAACGGCGATATCCATTACAACAACATCAGCGTTACAAACCTCGATAAAGACGAATTGCAGCAGCAACTTGGTTTTGTAACCCAGGACACCCAATTGTTTGCAGGAACGATCCGCGAAAACCTCTTGTTCGTGAAACCGAATGCCACCGACGAAGAACTGAACCAGGCTTTGGAAAAAGCAGCCTGTAACAGCCTGATCGCACGCAGTGAAAAAGGCATTGATACCGTGATCGGTGAAGGTGGTATGAAACTAAGCGGTGGTGAAAAGCAACGTTTATCCATCGCACGTGCACTTTTACGCAGTCCGCGACTCATGGTATTTGATGAAGCGACTTCGGCCCTCGATTCATTGACGGAAGAAGCGATCTCCAATACCATCAAAGCGATTACCAACCAGAAAGAGCACATTACGGTTCTTATCGCACACCGCTTGTCGACCATTATGCATGCCGACCATATTTTCGTTCTTGAAAAAGGCGTGATCATTGAAACCGGGAAACACGAAGAATTGCTCGCCGAAAAAGGGTTGTATTACGCCATGTGGAGACAGCAGATCGGGGAAAGACGCGAGTAATTATCAATTATGAATTGAGGAATTATCAAGCCCTACTTGTTGATAATTGATAATTTTTCAATTCATAATTATCGCTGGTGTGCTGCTTCCAATAAATCCAGAATGGTTTTCACCGGGCTAAATGTCGTGCTTGGAATTTCCACGAAAAGGCTGTTCCAATGCGCCATACTGCCATTCCACAATCCCGGAAGTTCGGTAAAGCAGATTTCATTTCCGCGGTATTTCTTGTTGACGATAAAGTAATTATCCGGATCGCTGTAACGCATGAAATCGACTTTTGAACCGTCGTGCAGTTTACCTGAGCAAACCATCATTACCGGGTTGAAGTGTGTTGACTGGATCATTAATCGGTATTGATCGGCGCGCGTATTGATCTGCGCTTTTTCAACGATTTGTTTCGAAATACGTCCTTTTTCGTGTACCCAAAACGGACCGCCGCCAGGCAAACCTTCATTGCGAACCATTCCACAAACTCGCAGCGGGCGTTTCAGCAGTTCCACGATTTGGTCCAGCGGCAATTGCAGATCGTCTTCATGGTACAATTCCCATGTATCGTTGAATTTCCGGATCGCTTCAAATGTTGGATTGGCAATAATCGCATTGATCTCTGCCTGAACGGACAAGAGCAAACCTCCCAGCAATTGCTGCGTATTGATCGCTTCTTCAGAATGGTTCCAGTGCTGCACATTGTCGATGTTCTTGATAAAGATCACATCCGACTCGAGGCTGTTGAGATTGCTAAGCAAAGCTCCATGACCTGCCGGGCGACGCAACGGCTCACCATTTTCGCAGAATGCCGGCTCACCGTCTTTTGTAAAGGCAAATGCATCGGTCTCCGGATCCTGCTCACTGAACGAAATCATCGGTTTTTTACCGGTCATTCCTTCCAGGTCCTGCAAGCGCTTGTTGATCAGCTGCTGGAAAGCGGAACGAATGGTGAAATGAAAATTACAGGTTTGGTTGGCAACCGCCAATCCCTGTAAAATATGCTCGTGAAACGGATTCAGGATGAACGGGCCATGCTTGTGGAACGGGATCAATCCTTTTGGCAAATGTGCAAGTCCCATTCCATTGTCATTCAGGATATAGGCTACAAATGCATCGATTTCCATTGTACGTTCGCTCAACTGACGCTGTACTTCCGGTGGAAACTGGTAGAAAAACGCAAAATCTTCGATGTGATTCAAAAAGCGCTCTACATGTCCGCGGTTTTCTTCGGTAGGCGACGACAGGAAGTCAAACAGGAATTCAAACATGCGTGAGCCTGAGCCTGAGGCCGGGATAAAATACGCTTTCGATTCGTTGGATTGATGGAATAACTCACGCAGGCGTTTGGCATCTTCATCGGCGATGGCCACAATTCCTTCACCCAGCTTACAAGGCGAATGCAATAATAATTCCGGCTGAGCCTGCGCTATGCGGGTTTGTTGTTCCTCAAGTGTAGTATTTGGCATTGAATGCAACTATTTGTAGCGTTTTTGTTACTTTGCACCATGCAACACAGTCGTTCTTATTGGTCGTTCCTCCGTCAGGCGAAAGGTCGACATGGCGTTCATTCTCCGTTTGTTTTTCAACTCGTGGATACCTGTCTAACGACAAAGGTTGACAAAAATTTTAACATCCTCCGAAAAAAATGGTACGCCGAATTGAAGCGCGACCGTGAACCTTTCCAGGTCATCGATTTAGGCGCCGGATCGAAACAACTGTCACAAACGCGCACCAAACGACAACTGCTGATGAACAGCTCGAGCAGCGGTATCTACGGCGATATTCTTTACCAGCTGGCACATTTTTATCACCCGGCGCACATCCTGGAACTGGGTACTTCACTCGGCATCGGGACTGTTCAGTTGAAAATGGGCTTTCCGCAATCACATATCATAACGGTTGAAGGCTGTCCCACTACTCTCTCTAAAGCCTGTCAGTCGTTTGATTATTGGAAACTGGATGGTATCACGACCATCAACGCTTCTTTCAAAGAATTCCTGGCACAACCTGTTTTTGTGCAATACGATCTCATTTTCATCGACGGTCATCACAACGGGCAGGCCACCCTCGGATACCTCGAATTACTGCAGCAGCATTCACACCCGGGAACGCTGTTCATTTTCGACGACATTCGCTGGAGCGATGATATGTGGGAAGCCTGGCAAACCATCGTGGCTGACGAACGCTTTCATGTCACTGTCGATTTGGGTAGAATGGGACTTGCCTGGCGACGCCCGCAGCAAACGAAAGAGCATTTCATGATCCGGCCGAAGATCTGGAAGAACCGCCTTTTTTGACCCCCAGCTCCCTGTATCCTGGTTACCCAATTCCCTCAAAAAAAGTTATCTTTAAAACATGAAAATTTACACCAAAAAAGGCGACGGCGGCACGACCGGTTTGATTGGCGGAACGCGATTGCCCAAGCACCATATTCGCATCGAATCGTACGGAACGGTTGATGAACTGAACAGCTACATCGGGTTGCTCCGCGATTTGATCACTGATCCGTCGCTGATTCCCGTTTTGTTGGAAATCCAGGACCGCTTGTTTACCATAGGTTCGCACCTGGCCGCCGATCCGGTAAAATCAAAAATGGAATTGCCGAAGCTCTTTGAAGAAGACATCATTTATCTTGAAACGCAAATCGACGGGATGGACAGCGAACTGGAGCCGATGAAATTCTTCGTGCTTCCGGGCGGACATCCTACGGTTTCACACTGTCATATCGCGCGTTGTGTCTGCCGCCGCGCTGAGCGCCTGATCACCCATCTGGCCGAAAACGAACCGGTTGAAGCCCTGATTGGCGCTTACATGAATCGCCTGAGTGATTACCTGTTCATGCTTTCCAGGAAACTGACCAGCGATTTAGGTGCAGAAGAGATGCCTTGGAAGCCAAGAAATAACTGATTTATAGGTGCTTACAAAAAATTTCAAAACATTTTTTTCTTTCCTTGTCGCAGGACTTGGATTTTTTGAAAATAAGGTTATTTTTGCGCAACAAACACTAATACTCTTTAGAAGATGTACTGGACACTAGAATTAGCATCATATTTGGAGGACGCTCCATGGCCTGCATCAAAAGACGAATTGATCGATTACGCGATTCGTGCGGGGGCACCGTTGGAAGTGGTAGAGAATTTACAGGATTTGGAAGACGAAGGCGATATTTATGAAAGTATCGAAGAGATTTGGCCTGACTATCCGTCAAAAGACGACTTCTTATTTAACGAAGATGAATATTAACAAATTCAATCTCCTTACGTAAAAACCGCTCATTAGGCGGTTTTTTTGTTTCCAAGCACTCCACTAAGCCATATCAGAAACCGGGTTATAATTTTGCAATTTCGTAAAATTACGAAGAGCCCCCGTGGTTACTGAGATAGCCCGTTGTTTTATTACAATAACCTTCTGTTTTAGAAATCAAAACAATCCCGGGATTAGCCATAAACTGAATTACTCTTTACAGAAAAAGTTTACCGATCTGCCCCTTCCGAATTGTGTTAAGGCCTTTTTCTCCTCGTGATTTTACAAAATTGGGATATCAGAAACCGGGTTATAATTTTGCAATTTCGTAAAATTACGAAGAGCCCCCGTGGTTACTGAGATAGCCCATTATTTCATTACAATAACCTTCTGTTTTAGAAATCAAAAACAAACCCTCGAATTAGGCTCGCAATCGCCTTTAGGTGAACCTGCATTCGCAGGAGGCAAAAGAAACATCCACCAAAAACAAATGAATGACAACGCAACATCTTGCCCGTGGCAACCCACCAGCAGAATTCCCGTTTTCTTTATATGAAACTACTCCTGCTTATCAATCTTGTATTTTGTCTTGGGCTTACTTCGCCTCTACAAGCCCAGGACACTTTACGGGATAGCATTCTGGTAGTGATTCCCGGGCAGTTTTACACCGAAACGCACCAGCCGTTCTTTACCTGGAACGATGAACCGCAATCGTTTGATTTCGTGCTGTGTGATCGTTGGGGTGAAATCATTGTTTCCGCAAAGGAAAATCCGCACTTTATAATCGATGACTTGCTGGAAGAAAAGAAGATCGAATTAAAGGCCAATTCCACATACGTTATCATTCTCGAATTTATCGGATCGGATGGCGTTCAACGAAAAATTTCCAAACCAGGTTATTATTGGGGCTTCTATTGTTCCGGCTAGCAATCACCTCTATTTCAGTAAAAAATGTACTTTTGGATTTGTGTTAAGAATCAAATGTCTTGAGCAGCATTTCAGCAACAATATCACAACCGAAAGGACGTTTTTATACCATGTCGCAATGGGTAGCGTTTCTTCTTTTCTGTAGTACAATCATTGGCGTTTGCTCACCCGCCACAGCACAGGAATTTCGGAAAGAAGCGCTCGATTCCCTGCTGAAACAGCCCGAGAGGAAACGCATGCCGGGGTATGCCGTCCGCATTCTTAAAAACAACGAAGTTATCTACACCGCCCAATACGGAATGGCGAACATCCGTAGAAAAATCCCGATGGGTCAGGCTTCGATCATGAACATTGGCTCGGTAACCAAACAATTTACCGCTTATTCGATTTACCTGCTCGAAGAACGCGGATTACTGCTTACAGGCAATGAAATTCATACGTACCTGCCCGAACTTCCCGATTTCGGGCACCCGATCACGCTGAAACATTTACTGGCGCATACCAGCGGGCTGCGTGATTACCCGGATATGATCTCGCTGCTGAACCTTTCCAATAATCACAACCTCCAGTATTCGGAAATGGTAAAGTTCCTGCGAACGCACAAGGAGCTTAATTTCGCTCCCGGCGAGCAATTCTGCTATTCCAATACCGGTTATATGATGCTGGCCACGGTCATTGAACGCGTTTCCGGGATGTCGTATGCCCAATTCCTGGAACAGGAAATTTTCGGTCCGCTGGAAATGAAAACTGCTTTTGTGAATGAACATATCATGAGTATGCAATCCGATGGCACAACGAATTACCTCATCAACGAAGCCAAAACAAAGGCATTCAAAAGCCGTTCTCATCGTGATGTAATCGGCGCTACGGGCGTTTTTTGTTCGCTGGAAGACCTCACGCGCTGGAATCAGCTGTTTGTGAATCATGAAACAGGCATCAGCCGCTCAACTATCATTGCGAAAATGGAAACAAGCTTTGGCTTGTCTGACGGCTCTAATTGTCACTACGGCGGCGGATTGATTCTTAAAAACTACCGGGGTGAACGCGTGATCGAGCATTCGGGTGGCTGGGGAGAATACCTGACGCAGTACCGGCGTTTCCCCGGACAGGGAATCACGATTATGATCGTCACCAACAGCCTGCTAGACTCTCCGTTTGAAATTTGCGACAAGATCTCAAACCTGCTGATAAGGTTCAACGACCAGGACCATCCTGAACCATTGCAGTTCGAAGGGTTGTCGCTTGGAGAAATGAACGGAACATACCTGTCGAAAGACAACATCATTCGTCATGTAATCGGGAATGATTCCACCCACAACCTGCGGGTTTACAACTCAGGAAAAACCGTTTACAGTACGTATACGCTCCAGAATGTGGAATCACTGGCCGATCAGACAACCGGACTGTTCTTTGCAGATTCCGCCGGCAACAAACTGGTGTTTCATGTGCTGAAAGACAATACCAAGCAGTTTATCTGGAACGCTGGTACTTACTTTCAAACAAAACGCGTTTACACAGCTGTTGCACCGTTTACGGAACTCACCCCGGCTTTCGAAGGAAAATACTATTCAAAAGAAATGCACCGGACTGTCCGGGTAAAATACAACCGCCGGAAACAGGAGCTGGTATTTGTGCTTTTCCGGTTAATTCGTTATCACATGAAACCAATAGGACAATCGGTTTTCCAGGTGGAAATAGACGATGATCCTTACATTATCCGTTTCACCGACAATGCTTTTGTGTTCGGAAACGATTGGGTGTACAACATCGAAGTCAAAAGAAAATAACCCGCATTATCAAATTCCAACTGTTCAAATCATTTTAAGATCAGCAAAATAGCTGTTCTTAGATTCCGCAATTTTGCCTTGTTAATCCATATTGGCCTTAAAATGCAAACGATGAAACCCACTCAATCAACCCGAAAAACAATTGCCGTTATTGCTTGTTTATTCATTGCGCCATCCTTTTTTGCACAAAAAACCGAAATCCAGGTATTGAGCGCTGTTGTAAAAGATGCCGTCATTCCCGGGGCACAGGTTATTTTCCAGAAAAACGGTGAGGCATCCGTTTCAGCAACTACCGACAGCAACGGCAAAATCAGCATTGCTTCGCCGTTTGGTGGTGTTGATGACGCTTCCGTTACCATGATCATTAAAAAAGAAGGTTATTCCACGCTGGTCACCAAAGGCCCTTGCAATAAGCTCGTATATGCCATTAGTCCTACAATGCAAACGCTCGATGGTCTGCGCGTCGTACTGAGCTGGAATAATGAACCATTGGATTTGGACTCACACTTATCCTTTCCGGGGAATCACATTTATTTCGAAAAAAAGGCCGGCACGAAAGCGAACCTGGATGTGGATGACACAGATGGCTTTGGGCCTGAGACCATCACCGTAGAAAAGAAAGAAGCCGGTAAAAAGTACATTTATGCCGTACATGATTACACGGATATGAAGTCGATTAACAACACGAACCTTTCGGAGATGAGCGGTGCCAAAGTGTACGTCTATATCGGGAATACCCTGATTAAAACCTACCAGGTTCCTTCCGGAGGTAAAAAAGGAAACCTGTGGACCGTGTTTATGATCGATGAGAACGGAAATTTTGTAGACATCAATACCTTCAACAATTCTTCTTCGTCGCTCAATACAGGCTTGCAGCTGGAAGCCTACCTGGAATCGAATGAAATGTTTGCTCAGACGACTGCTTCAATGGTGAACATACAAGAATCGATCAACGTAAACAGCCAGGGCGAAGAAGCTTACCACAATGGCGACCTGGAATCTTCGGTGACGTTTTATCAGCGTGCCATTGAGCTTGATCCGAATAACGACCAGGCTTACAGTAACCTGGGACTTTCATTCCAGAAACTGAATCGCGAAGCAGAAGCTATCTGGGCCAACCGAAAGGCTATTGCTTTGGCTCATGGTGCCGACGAAAAGGTGGTAAAAGCCAGTTCGCATTACAACATTGCCAAAATCTATGAAAAGAAAGGCCAATGGCAGGACGCACTGAATCATTTCACGCTTGCCAAGAGCTTTAATGCCAACACGGCTTATGACAATGGTATCAAACGTATGAAGGAGAAGCTGGGAAGGAATTAACCTCTGATTTTTGTTTCCCCATTAAACAAAAGCCCCGGACTTATTACTAAATCCGGGGCTTTCTAATTGGAGCTTTTCTTATCCGTATAAAGCTGAAAGCTCAATGCGCTCAACTTTCATGGTGTCCGTGTTTTGTGCTTTTTGTCCGGCAATAATTACCCAAAACCCTGCGGAAACAGAAGGTATGGTAATTGCCGCGTCAGCCGTAGCCCCGTACTCTCCGTTTCGGGAAGAAGTGGCAGCTGCTACACCGGCTTTCGTTGTCGTATTCGTTATAAATGCGAACTCACGTTCAAACTTCGCCGAAGCTTCCGAAGCGTTTATTGCAAAAGTCCCTACAAGAGTTGCTCCGGTAAGTGAATTGGATGTATTGAAATAAACACGAAGTGTTTTTGCATTCGCATTACTGGTCCCTCCAAACCAAACCTTTACATTCAATTGATCTCCGGCTGCAAACGTTCCGGAAGGAATGGAAAAGCCGTAAAGTTTATCATTTGTGGTACCCGACACCGTATACCCTGTAAAATCAAGGCTAAGCGTTGCAAAGCCTTTGGGTAGCTGGGTTCTTGGAACGAGTCCGGCAGCATCCAGTCCTGCGTAGCCAAAAGAAACACCTTTATTGGAGGCGAATTCCCGGGCGTTGATTTGTCCCTGGGCTTTTCCAAATGCGGTTAACACTGAATCACTTGATGTAATGGCGGTTGTCTGGCTGGTATTGATTCCTGACAACACTTCTGCAAGGACACGCGCAGCTGTGTAGTACTTATTCGTACCTTCTGCCACCAACGTAGTTGTATAATCACCCGATTGAGGTGTCACGGCCCCAAAACGTCCGGCAAAGGAACTTACCGCATCGGAGTTGTCTACTTTTTGCCAGATGGTTCCGTTGCTGATGATCCAATCACCTATTTTCCAGTCCCCTGTACCATCAACCACCGTAGAACTGTTGGCGCTCAATACGTAATAATGACCTTTACTTGTAGAAGCAGTTCCCGGGGTTCCGGAACCATTCCATGTTCCCTGGTACATTACGGCACCAACTACGGAAGAGGGCATCTGCGACACCGGCACTTTACCCCCGCTGTCAAGCGAAGCATATCCGCTGGCAACTCCTTTATTGGCAGCTAATTCCCGCGCGGCAATTTGCCCCTGAGCCTTGCCCAGCGCCGTCAAAATGGAATCGGAAGAGGTGATGGCCGTTGTTTGGGATGTATTGATCCCTGCCAACAAGGTAGCCAAAACGCGGGCTGTAGTGAAATACAGGTTAGCTTCTTCCGACACCTGCGACGTAGTATAATCGTTTGTCATCGGTATTACTGCGCCCGTACGCCCGTTCCATGAACTGATGGCATCCGTGTTGTCCACTTTCTGCCAGGCAGTTCCGTTACTGATGATCCAATCGCCAATTTTCCAGTCATTGATTCCGTCGACGTTTGTAGTGTTATTGGTACTCACTACATAGTACCAACCTTTATTACCTGCTTCGGCAGTTCCGGTACTTGGAATAGCACCTGTTCCATTCCAGGCTCCCTGATAACTGGCTGCACCAAGTACAGAAGCCGGAAGCTGGGAAGTCGGCACTTTTCCGGATCCATCCAACCCGGCATAACCACCGGCCACTCCTTTGTTGGCAGCAACCTCGCGCAAACCGACTTGTCCCTGTAATTTTCCGAGCGCACTTAATACTGAATCGGAAGACGTAACGGCACTCGTGGTACTCGTGCTAAGTCCGGCCAGCAGTGCTGCCAACACACGTGCTTCGGTAAAGTATTGGTTTCCGGCTTCGGTAACATCGTCTGTATCGTAATCGCCCGATTCAGGCACAACGGCACCTTTACGGCCATTCCAGGAAAGAACGGCATCGGTGTTGTCGATTTTCTGCCAGGCTTCGCCGTTGCTGATGATCCAGTCGCCTACTTCCCAATCGGAAATACTGTCCACCGAAGTATCACCTGCTACACTTACCACATAATACCAACCTTTGTTGGTGGCAGAAGCGGTCGGAATTGCCGGGGAATTGAGGTCTGCATCCCAGGTGGTCTGGTAATGCAACGAACCTGTAATCGAATCGGGAATCTGGGAAAGCGGAATCTTCCCCCCTGAATCAAGCGTTGCAAACTGGTCCTGGGCTTCAATGAAGGACAACAGGGTTGAAAGCGTTACTTTTTTGGTTTGAGCGTCGTTGACCAGTGCCAGCAAGTCAGTCAGCGTTAATGAACTTGCAGCAGTTAGTTCCGAAATACGTTTATTAGCCATGATGATTTAAATTTTAATGTGATTAATTGTTTGATTAGATTATGATTGCACCTGAATTGTCTTCCAACCCCAGATTGTCTTCTCCGTCAACGGAAAGGATATGCTGGTCGCAGATAAACTCCTTGTGTGTTAAATTGAATAAGCCCGAAGCATTTTCCACTTCTACCCTGAAACGGTGATAGACCGGATTCTCGTCTTCATCTTCGCGCGGAAGAAGCACGGTCGCCGTGTAAGTCACAAAATCCGGATTACCCGAACCATCCAGCGGAGGATAAGACATTCCGCCAACGGCTTGTTTCACTTTGTAGATTTCGTTCCAGTTACCACTGCTGTTCATTTTTTGCAGGGAATAGGTTCCATTGTAGCAGGTCGGACTCCATACTACCTGTACTTCTTCAAACTCCGTTTCGGTCACATCGCCGAAGATGAATCCGAGGTCCGGAGCTTCCGGGTTGATCGGATCAACCAACGTAGTGCGCACAACATCCGAAGGTTTGGAAGGAGCATCAACAATAATTGTGGCATTTCCGTTCAGGATGTTCTGTACATCGCGTACTTCGCGAATGGCCACCAAACGGTAATACAATGATTCACCATAGAGCGGGAAGTCTACATCGCTGAAATCGTCAATGACAGGATCGCCCCACGCAATGGTTTTCACCTTTTTCATCGTACGGACACTCAATGAATCCAGTTCGTCTATGCAGCGATAGATTTCCAGTTTCGAGATCTTTTCATTCTTGCCATACGCGTTCAGTTCGAACAAAACGGCGCTTGGTTGCTCTAAACCGGCATTCGGCAATTGCGTAATTGCTTTTCGTACCTGTGGTTTATCCGGTGCAAAGGAGTTAACCATTTTCACCGGCCCTAATGTTCCGCTCGGTTCACTCAGCTTGAACTTATCGTCCATTTCTCTTGCACAATAGAAATAGGTGTTGATCGAAGCACCATCGAGGCTGTAATCGGTGAAACGCACATAGGTTTCGCCTTCTTTTTCGTAAGTACGAGCCATCGGGTAAATGTCATTCGTAACAGGATCCAGGATGTAGCCGTTTGTATCGCGCAGCACCGAAGGCTTCGACGATGTCGGCAAGTCGGCTTTCAAATGTGCAAATACGGGCGGCTGCTCATTGAGCGCGATAAACGCCTGCTGGATCGCAATCTGAATGGCTTTCGCTCCTGAAATCGTTTTTCCATACACGTCTACCAGGAAGTTGAGATCAAAACCGGTCTGTGTAAAAGGAACGCATAATCCACCTGAAGGAATATAAGCTCCTGTAAGCGGAAGCGTACTTTCATACGGAATGAAGAACGCAGGATTATCCGGGATTGGCCATCGGAAACTTCCTTGCGATGTCACCAGCTCCTTGAAAATATTGGGATTAGAAGGATCAGCTATTGTATTCAACAGGATATCCCACAATTGCGGATCATTGGCGAAGTTATCCGGCAGTGCAGCCCACATTTGTTTGATTCCCACAATTTCCTCTTCTGCATTTCCATTGATCGTATCCGACGTGTAGAGCATATCCAGGATCGCATCGTTACTTGCACGGAAAAATGCCAGCGCGTAAGGTGCACGCCCGCCTTCGGTATTGATTTTCGTATCGAAGGTATAGGTACTTTTTCCGTAGAAATCGGGGCGCGTTGCATACAGCGGTCCCTGAGGCTGGGCCGGTGGCATTGGTACCATAATTTTCTGTGCAAGGAGCACCGTTGGCGTAGCCAGGAACGATTTCAGGTTGTTTTTCACATCCACTGAACGAACCGACATCAAGGTCTGCTTGTTGCCGGAAGCCGGTGCGTTGCTGACCGGCAAAATAGCCGCATCATCGAAATGCACTCCACCGCTGCCAATAGCCGCTCCTGTTACCGGGTGTAACCCTACGGCATGTTCCAGGTAGATTTTATAGGACGGGTGATAGGTTCCTCCCTGAGACGAATTCAAATCAAGGGTATAGACGTCCGCCGGACTCACATCTTCCGGATCAAGCGGTACAAAGCCCGGATCCTGGATTACCAGCGCCAGATCACTCCAGCTGGTTGAGCTCAGGTTGCCCAGGTACGAAACCGGGTACACCTGTACTTTACCCGAAACATCTGTCAGACGAACTGTTCCCTTGTTCCATTTAACGCGCGAATCGGTGTGCGGAAGCAAGGTGTGATCGCTAAACAACTGGATGAAACCTGTTCCGTTTCCGTTATCGTCCAATAGTGGCTCTAAAGTAAAGTCCGTTTTAATTCCGCCGACCACAAAACGAGAACTTGAACCGTCGTTTTCCGTCACATATTCAATATGTGCCAGATCGATCTCAGCCAGGCGGTCACCGGCAATCGTAACTCTATCGCTCGACATACTGGCTGCGATCAATGGTCTGTTAACCGTGAAATCCAATACACCATCCACCAGCGTTGCATCAGGAAGCGTACCGGTAATGGTTAAAGTTGTGAGATCGAGTGTGCTATTGTAGGTTGGTGTTCCGGTGAGTGTATAAGCGCCGTCGTTGAATTCATTTCCAAAGATACGGACAGATGTTCCTGTTAACAGGATACTCGTCCAGTCACCTTTGATCTTCAGCTGAGAGGCACTTTGCTCGATGATTTCCCGGCGAACGGTATATTCTGCCGTAACGGAGGAAATCTGAGCGCTTTTTAACTCTTCATGCAGCCTGATTTCCGTATTTCCCAATACCAGCGCCAGGCTTCTGATGTTGTATTTCACCACGTTGGTAGGTGAATACCGCAATCCAATACTGGCATTCGTGTAGTTCTTTTCAATGTAAACTTTGGTATTGTGCTGCAGGTCCCAGTTCGACGGTTCAGACATGTTTTCAATGCAGAAAAACAAATCACCTACCTGTGGCAATTCAACCGTTTCCTGTGAAAGGAATTGATTCTGGTTCGACGGATCGGGAGCTGCTGCCTGGTTCTGCTTCAAAGCCTTCACCCTGAATTTCGGGTTCGTTCCTGTGGTGCTAAAACTCTCAATCACGAAATGTGAACTTCCGGTGCTGAAAAAAGAGCCGACGAATTTAGCCGCATCCGAACCGGAAACTGCCGGTTGGACCGTTTCTGCCGGAAAAACACTTGTAATCTGGTAAGAACCGGTTTCTATTTCAGCAGTATCCGCATTCAGCATCGTCACCGCGGTTACTTTTCCTTTTACGACCAACGGTTCATCCTCACGGAAGAAGAACTCTGCGTAATCGACCGTAGGGTGCGCGTGATTGTGTACGTGGTTCCAATCAAAAGTGGTACGCACAAGTGTTTTGTCAACGTTCGTGTCCGGTAAATCAGCCAGCAACTCCTGCTCCTGCTGCGTAGTAAGAATCAGGGTTTTGTCTGCGATTTCCGTTTCGGCCGGATCTTCATCCTGGATCAATTGCGTTGCATAATTGAACGGTGGCAGCAGGCGCGCTATTTTCGGGAATGTGGTTGTAACCGATTTGGTATTGCTCAACGGTGAGATTCGGGAGAACCAGTTGATGGCATAAGCTGCGTACACATGCGTTCCCTCCTCTTCTTCCTGGTGCGTGAACAGGCGTGGTGTTCCATTTTCCAAAATCGGAACGGTTTCCGGAATACCGGTTACATCGCTGTACTCCGAATCATGGTTGATTTCCGGCTTGCGATAAGCCGATTCACCTGTCTCCTTGTATTCCAGCCCATAAGCGATCGGCTGTGTTTCCTGCGAAAGATCAAACTCGGTAGTCGTGTAGAAAAACGGTCCGAATACCAGCTCATGGTTGTATAACCCGCGGTTGATATTTATAAAACGGAGGTTTTCATGTGGCGCATAACCGTTGGCATCTGTCAGCAGGGAAGGTGTACCGGTCCCGTTGTCAATTTCCACGCCGTATGTCAATTCATCCAATACCGGTGCTTTCGGCAGGCGGTAATCGGTTTTGCCGGTTGGTAATGTCATGTAGAGGTGCGTGCGCGTTGCGGCAGAGTTGAGCGGAGCTTCCAGAGGAGCTGTGGTGACATACTCCATGCAATACACATACAAATCGGTACTGCTTGTTTTGTCAATATGACCCAGTCCGAATATGCGGCTCAGGTGATAATCCAGCGAAAGCAACTTGATAAGTTCCAGGTAGCTTACCTGCTGAACCGCCACATCTTCCGGTTGATCAGAAGGCAGGGCCAATATTGCTTTCGGATCGCTGACACTTCTTTTCATATACGTATGAATAAAGTGCTGCAGGCCCAACGGATCGTTACCATCTTCGGCAGTTGAGCTAAAAGTATAGCCATCGGCACGCCAACGCTGGTAATAGTTGTCTTTGTTGACCGTAAACTCGCCGGAAGGTGTTGTGTTGTTAAACTTCGGCCAATGCCCTTCCGTACCATCGATGAAGTCTTCCAGGAAACGATCCCTCATCCTCGTGTCGTCGATTGTCAAAGCAAACTCATCACTGATTTCCGTCCAGGCCCCTGCCCGCTCATCTTCCAGGTTGCTGGCAAGAATGAAATCTTCATACGTAATCAGGTAAATGGATGTAATCTCTACATTCGACGAATCAAACCGGATGTACTTCGTGTTTTCGCTGAAAAACTTATTGTTTGAGGTACTGGTAAAATGCTTGCGTACATTGAGCTGTTTCGTGTCCGGGTCCATCGAATCGGGTGTTCCTACCGCTTCAACGCGAAGCGAATAAGGTGGTTCCGATTTGGCCTTTACAGCCGAAAATTCATAATAGAATGCCAGCTTGTTGTCTGCATGAAGTTCTACCACAGCTGCATACGCACTCAGGAATGCTTTCCAGTTTCCTGTAAGCGATCCGCCGAAATCAGCCAGCAATGCATTGTAGTGCAATGTATCGGTAAAAATCAGTCGGACGGTGGTTTCATTTAAAGCCGGATCGCCTGTTACTGCCAGATCATAAGCCCAGTTCCATTTGCCGCCAACTTGTGCCACACTATCGGGAGCATTAGTTGTGATGAGTTCCACATGATAAGGTTTTCCTTCAAACTTCCGGCGTACTATTCGCACGAAATCGTTTGATTTATTGAACCCGTCAGTTGTTTCGTATGGTTCGACCAACGTATAATCACCTTTCGGTAAATGTTGATCACCCAGAAGCTTCAGGAAATCCCATTTGAGGTGTCGTCCTGTGACCGTTTGGTCAGTTCCATCGGAACCGACTGCTTGTAGATATGTGTAACCGGATTGAAATAGAGGTGAATCTTCCGGTTCTGCGTTTACTATTGCCATTGTGTTTAATGTTAGATTGGGTAATTATTAAGGTCGATTTTTGCTGCTGTGATACTTGCAGGATCATTTTCATAAGCAACACCGTTATAGATTTTGTAATTGAAAATAAACCTCAGCTTATCTGTCTGGTTCATGTTAAACGAATGATCACTCAGCGTAATGAATACCTGCGAACGGTCTTTTGAATGCACAGCAGTATACAATTCGGGAGCGTCCACATAAATGGTTCCGTTAAATACTTGAACTGTCACTGCATCCTCCAGGATTTCCACCGGAATTTTCGGATCGTTGAACGGCTCAGGGTTACGAATCAGGATTCCGATCAGGTTTCCGTTGTTTCGCACGAGGTTAAACTCGGTGGTCACGGCTGCCTGAAGGCGGTTCGCATCGATCGCAAAGACTCCGTTCATTAACTGATCGAAACGCTCGGCATACTGTTGTACCAATGGCGCTTCCGCTTCCGTGAAATCAGCCGGTGAATCAGCCGTCATCACTTTTTCAGCCAGCGCATAATCGATCGTACCATCAATGTTCAACGGGTAAACCGCTTCACGTAAAATAATGGTTTCGATACCTTCCTGGACGGTTTTCAGAATGTAACTGGTCACCTGTTCTGCAAAGCTGCCGTAACGCGATGTCTGGAATACGTAGCTATGCACCACCGATTCGAATGGCTCTGTCGCAAACTCTCCGCCAATCCGAGGATTGTATTTCGCCACAAACTGGGCGTTGTAAAGTTTCAACGGTTTCAGGTCGACCACTTTTTCCGAAGAAATGTCAATCGGTGTCATTGGTTCATCACCTCCACAGGTACTTCCGTTCACTAACAAGTTGTTTAGAATCCCTATCTCGCTATTGACCTCATTGATCATCGCAGGTGGTTCACCCAACCCTGACAAGTGTGAAATGCTGTTAGCGATAAAGCCATGTGTTCCCGGATCATCCGGTGCCGTTTCCGACGGAGCAGGATTCAAAATGCGAATATCCAGTGATGATTCAGCAATTTTCGGAATTGGTGTTCCCGACACATGCTCGTAATCCACCCAGTCTGAATAGAACTGGTATACATGGTTGTACAGGTAGAACAAACGCAGTGTTGCATTGTTGTAGAACAATGGTTTGGCATTGATCAGCTGGCTATCCGCATTCGGGTACGATTTGCTGTAATCGATGTACGTTGCCAGGTTCGTTAAACGGAACTCGTCTGCTTTCCCAACCAGGTCCAGTGCATGGTAGTCTGCACGAGGCACCGAAGAAATTTCGCTGGATACTTCTTTCGGATAACGATGGAAATGCCCGATCGGTCCGGCTGTTCGGAAACCGTAGGTTACTTTTTCGGTATACGATCCAAGGCTTGAACTGCCGCCCTCGCGGTACAAGCGGTCTTTGGTGGTAATCCGCACAGCAAATGCCGTATTCGGACGCCAGATTGGCTGCAGTGTCTTATTGATCGATTCGATCATCGTATTATTAGCCGCTTCCTGCTCTTCAGTATCCGGAATGGTTTGATTCAACAGGTAGTTTTCCAGGCACAGGTAACACAATTTATAAAGACCTGTTGCGCAGGCACTGTATGAATACGACAATGCATGGCAGGTCGAGCCGATGAAGCGAACGGTTCCACCACCCACCACATCAAAAATGATGAGGAAGTTATTGTTTTCGCCAACTGCATCATCTGCCGTGTACATCGTGATGCTCTTCACTCCGGTAATGGTGCTGTAATCCAGGTCAAGGACACCGTCGAACAGGTTAAAGGAGTACTGACAGGAATAACCCGATGTATCCGAGATGGTAAAGCTCAGTCCGACCGGTGTATAAGTGGTCTGTGTGAGCATCACCTGCTCGCCGTCTTTCGGCGTACCGGTGTACAGGGATGAAGTGAAAAACGCATCGTATTCCTCCTTGAAGTCGTCGAATAACTCTACCGAAGAAGCCGTAAAATGATCGTAATGAATCAGGGTATCGAGGAAATCCTTGATGTCATTCAATATCGTCGATTGATTCACAACGGCATTTGTCACCAAACCGGTTGCCGTACAGTTGATCGGTTCGATCTGAATGTAATCCACACCGCCTTCATCACTTGGGGTAAACGGAATGCCGTCTTCGTAATCATCCGTATAATTGATTGTTTCAACCAATTCATACTCGAAATTGTTCAGACCGTAAACTGCCGGCTCAATAGCCTTGCGGCGGTAATACTTCACAACCGTTTCAGGTGCCAGTGAACGCAGCAAAAGGCTGGTATATTTCATCGGTTCGTTGAAGAAAATCTCCAGTTTGGCTCCCGGTTCCATGAATAAACCGTTGGCGATACCTTCGTACGAAGTATTGATGATCGTCCCGTCTGAATTCAATACGCGGAACAACACATTTTCGTAACTGCGGAGCGTGTTTTCAGCGTATACATCGTACAACGCATCGCTTCCGAACGTAACGCAGGTATTCGGGATCGGATCTCCCGGACAGAAAATGGTTCCGTCATTGATTCCGAAATTCTCGATGGTATAGGCATTCCCCGTACCAGATGTATAGGACAATGGTGTTGTTGCCAACAAACGAAGCTTGTTATTGACACCCGGCTGTTCCTGCTGCCAGTAACCCCATTTGATATCGGATAAAAGAATCCCGTTTTCAGGATCGTCTACCAGGGCATCTCCCAAAATTTCTCCGACCGAACCCGTTGCGCTTTCGTAAATCGGGCGCAAAGCTCCATAGAAATCATAAGGGCGCCATTGCGGAGTTCCGGTTTCATCCCAGTAGAAAATTTCGACGTTATCAAGGTAAAACTCATGGCGCACACGGTCTGATTTTCCACGAATTGGTGGTGAGTATTCCACAAATTTGGCCGGCGTCGATTGTCCGCCGATTCGACCGAGGTTGTTGGAACCGCCCGGACTCACGTTCATTCCTTTCTTGAACTCGATATCGAGGAACGAATCGACCGGAACCCGGTAATCATCGCTGCTTCCCGTGATCCATGAATCGGCCGCAGGAATGGTTGCTTCGAGTGTAGCTGCCAGCGGGAATCGTTCTCCCGTAACCATGTGGGTCATGCTGGCTACTTTTGCAATATCAGCCGTATCCAGGTCGCTTCCGTCGCCAACGGCTCCTACCAGAAGCGGGATACGTGTTGTATCGAGGGTTTCGTCGAAACTCCAGGTAAATTCAAAACGTGCGCAGCGTTCTTTTTTCAGAACGGTTACACAGACTTCGAATTCTCCGGTCACAATGTGCGGCTGCGGTGCTTCGGCGGCCAATGTCGCGCTGCCCGATACGCTGAATCCGAAACCACAAACTTTGATACCGACTTTTCCACCCATTTTGATAGCGCCACCGATCTGTTTCGGACGCTTGCTGATCTTACCGAACGTATCGATGTAAGCTTTCAGCTCGGCGCTCAACGGGCCGAATGATTTTGCCCATTCGAATTTCACGCCGGCTCCCAAACGAATGCCGTTGTTCGACATCATCAGGTAGAAATACATGTTCAGGATATCGAACAAGCGCGCCTGGATACGTCGGTCGTCCGGTGTTTCACGCCCCACATTCACATACCATGCCGACGAATCGCCCCAGAAGAAGCCCAGTTCGATCACACCGTCAACCGTTACCAGTTTTCCGTTGTCACGCAGCTTGTAGTTGACCCCGAAACCGGCTTCGATGGAATGTTTGGTGATGGCAATAATGGCAAAGAACGGTGGATCGGGATTGGTATCGAGGCTGATCCGTTCCTTGAGGAATTGCGCCTGACCCTGGAAGAGGAATACATCCGGCAGCGAGAGCAGGAAGAACAGCTTCGATGAGAAGATCTTTCCTGAGTCGGAACTGGTGGCCAATGAAACGCCGGCCCCGAAGCTGAACCCGTTTTTGGTATCGAATTTCGACACCTGGATTCCTTCTTTGTAATCCGGATCGATCTTGGCCTTATAATATTGCCACCATTCGCCGTCTTCCGGTACTCCGGCCGAAGGCTTGGTTGCCACGTATTTTTTACCGAGCAGGGCGCGGAAACCATAGATTCCCAAACCGGTTGTCCCAAGCGGAATGGCTTTCGACATCTCAATTTCCAGGTCCACGATAAACGATGGCACTTTCGGGTTGAGGCGCATCGCCGCACTTCCTTTCAGTCCACGGAATTTTGGGATGCTAACGCTAACACCCCCAATGTATTCCTGGCTGTTTTGTAAAATGGTGAGCAACGGATCTGTTGTGCCGTCCGGTATCTTCGGCTCTGCAATCGAGAGAAATCCGCGGATCACTACCGCTGCTTTTTCCGGATCCGTACCACTTGGTAAAATGATGTCCACCTTGAGACTTTCGAGGCGAATGAACCATTCAAACGGATCCTCATCATCGCAGGTGTAATAGTATTTGAGTCCTTTACCGTGGGCTTCTACTCCACCCGGCGTGGTTTTCACACCACCATCGAACCCGAAGAATTTATACTTGCGGCCGTCCTGCTCATGCGATCCCATGTGAATTCCGGTAATGGACAAAGTCGCCGGCCCGAATTTCACCGTCACCGCTTTCGGTAAGGTCAGCTTTCCGCCTTCAAACTCAAACGTTCCATCGTCGTAAATCAGCATTTTTTTGATGTCCAGCTTATCCGGCAGGAACTGCTCTGCAAAACCTTCGATCTGGAAATCGAGCTCGCCGCTGATACCGAGGTAGAAACGGCCATCATCACCCTGCTCGCGCCCGAAGAACACGCTCTCGATGTAAAAATCGAACACGTTATCAATCCCGATTTTCTTGAACGCTGGATCAGATGTCGCTACTACGTTAAACTCGCCGTCCTGGCCAATGTGGATATCAATATCGATTGTGGCCTGACCGCCGGTTTCGTCTTTGAACCCAGGGATTTTCAGCCAGCCGTGAATATCGGAGCTGATAATGGCGTTTTGCTGGAAGACGAGTGAAAAATCTGAAAGGCCGACTTCGAAGTTGGAGCCGAATTTCAATCTCAATAATCCCTGGTCCGCTTCCGGATCTTCCGCAATTTCGGGAGTTGTGGATCGCATGCCAATGGTTCCCGAAATACCGCCGGTGCCGACGAGAAGATTGTTGACAAAGAGTTCGGCAGAGGATTCTTCTTCGCCGGTGTTGTGGCCCCAGTTGGTTGGGAAGCCGATGGTGCCTTCGGTGATGTAGACGCCGATGAAATCTTCAGGGCGGCCATCGGCAATGGCTTCGGGGATGTTTTTGGTGCGGGAGAGGTCGAGTTTAAGTCCTTCGAATTCAATTGTAAAATTTGAGTTCAAAATATATGATTTCGGGAAGGAAAAATCTCCTATATATCCAAACTCAAATCCATTTTTTGTAGTATACGTTAAATTACCCGCATCAAACAATAAAATAGAATGAAGAATTAATGGATCAACTGGTTTGAAAATGTTCTCCGGGAAACTTATTCCTAATTCCAGAGAATCAATGGATGCAAAAACCCTAGGTCTTAGTAATTCATTAAAGATTCCATCCAGATCAATTTCTTTAACAATATTGTATAACATTACTCGAATGTTATTCAAAACCTGATCAAGATCACTATCGATCAGATATGTTTCATACACATAGTTAAATATGTCTACATCTAAATTTAAAAACTGAATCGCAATATCTTTAAAAGAATCTTCATTGAAATTATTATCCAAGTCTAATAACGTTCCTCCAGTTGGAACGGACAGATTATAATCATCAACAAACTGTTGTATAGGATCAGTGCTTCCAATTAGAGTTTTGCAGAGCTCTTCAATTAACTTTTCTTTTCTGAGTCCCAAAATCTTCATGATAATATCAAAATAAGCTTTTGGACTCCCATCAAAAGAAGCAATTTTAAACTCTTCTATATACTTTAAAATACTCCATTTATATCGAAGCGTTATAGGTATCTCCGATCCGGAAGACGTAAGCATAGGATTGACAACCAAGGCCATTCCTTCTCCTCCGCCAATACCTAATTTAATGGTAGTAGGAGTGATTATAGTTAGTTTATAAAATCCTGTATGCCTGCTTGAACTTGAATCGGCATAAAAATCTTTGTAAAATAAATTGTTCGCTAGTAATTCAATAACATCTTCGATGGTTTGCAGCGAATCGGGAATAGCATCTAACGATAATATTTCCTTTAGTTGTGGATAGCTATAGTTGTTTGACATATTATTATTGATCTAAATGGTAAGTATTCATTGAATTAAAAAAATGATTTTAGCGCTGAGGTTTCCTCATTGGACCTTTGCTGTGAAATCATCTCAAAGTGGTTTAACTCTGTTTCAAATTTCTTGGTAATTGCATCTCTGCGGCCAAATTGTGCTAATGCGCGATTTTCTGTTTCGCCTTTGACATATGGAGAACCTTTGACCTGGGGTAATCCTATGTAAAGTCTCTTTTTTGTCGTGTTTTGATAAAATGCCTCACTATGATTTTCAGCTTGGTAAATATTTAACATGAGGAGATTGGATGTTTTAGATGTAATAACCTGATCTAAATGTTTCAAATCGTAAAAATGTTGCAGGTCAATTACTGAGCTATCCGGTAGGTGTTTCATCCAGCGGTCGCCCTTAACAACTTTAACTGAGTCGTTTAAACTTGTCCAAAAAGTAGTCAGGCTTAAATAATGTAATTGCTTTTGATTCCTCAAACAATTCAAATCTAATGCATACCTGGAATTATAATTAAGCGAAAGTTTTTGAACTGATTTAGGCAATATTTTTTTTGTTGGCCAACGACCTGGGTAATCCAAATGGAATTTTGCCATCTTTTTAAAACCCTTAATGAAATAAGGAAACTCTAATTGCATGCTCGAATCGATTAACGAACTTGTTGGATATTCAATGACTAAGGTTTCTACGTTTTTAACCCCATCCATATCTGGCCATACAATTTTATCAGTCACATTTAAGCGAAGAGTTTTGAGAGATGGAATATTCCCTAAATCAAAAGATGGTTTTCCTAAATCCGTGGTTCTCAAAAAGGTCTGGAACAAGTGCAAATATGTCAAGTGTCCTGAATGAAAAATCTGGAAATCAATATCGGAAAGGCACCCGCCAAAATCAAAATGCTCTATTTTATTTTCAACCGGTAATGATGCTGATATTGTCTCTGAAGTTCCGGAAAGATAGACTGAAAGTACTTTAAGTGATTTCATTTCTACAGATGAGAAGTACTCGACAGGGCCTGAGTAATAGAACTTTGACAAACTCAACCAATTACCTTTTTCATTCGGAATGGGGGCATGTGGAAATTGAATGTAGAGATTGGTTAAGTTTTCAAGTTTAGATAGCGTATCATAAAGTGTTGCATTTCCATGAAGCACTTTCACAGAGTGTAATTTTGTTAGCTTTGGTAATAATCTCGCCAAACGTTTAAGGTTCTCATCGTACATTTGTTTACGTCGGTCGTTAAGCTCATAACTGGTGGGAAAAACACTTATTACTTCCAGGTTCTGAAAACGTCCTAAATATGCTGTATCCAATATTTTAGCATCAAGTGAAACACCTTTACCAAAATGAAGGGCTATTGTTTTTTCCGCGTAGTTACTAGCTTTAGCTGATCCATCGTTTTCAATTAACCCATTCATAACGGTGGACATAAACTGTCCATCACCAACAGGAACAATTCTAAAATGTTCCTGTTGGTAATCAGCTCCTACAAAATCAAATTCAGGATAATTAAGTACTTCTTGTCCCGATGATGGAAGGACAATTTGAAATAAAAATCCAAACAACATGAATGATTTATTCCAATTTGTGTGATTAAGCATTTCCATTTACCAATATTTGAATGATTTTTAACCTGTTTCGATATTCCGCTTTTACAATAAACGTATGGCTATACATTCTTCCTGTACTATTTGGATACGCTATCGTTTCATTTGCCGCAGGTGGTGCGGGAGTGGGGTTACCGCTAGACACAACCCTGTCAAGAACTGTATTCCAAATAGTTGCCCCAACATTAAGTGAATCGGTTGTGCCAACTGCATTGAACCTTAGGTTACCAGACACACTACCTACGTTAATAAGATCAGGCATATTGGTGTTACTCATCGCGCCGTTAATTGCACCCGCGAAAAATACATTCGCATCATCCCCCAATCTTATATGGAACATTTCGGAAGGTGCATTCGCCGCTGATATGCCCAACAAGGGATCTCCGCTATTAGGGAGAAAGGGACTGAAATAACCAAGTATCGCTGAAGGTATACCATTTGTATTCGGGTTCGTATCATTTACCCTATCCAACATTTTGTGAGCTCCATTTGTATCATTAAAACTATGATCACTAATAGGAATTCCTAATCCTGAAGGACCTGCAAAAGTACCTATATTAAAATTCCAGTCTGTACCGGCCGGAGCAAAATAAACGAAGTCTTGAAGAGTAAATTCTGTTCTTTTAAACCGGTTATTTTCAAATTCCTGATTATCTGTTGCAAAGCTTTTAATTATATCCCATTGAAAGGGGGTTATGAACGTATTTCCCCTGGAGCCTGTACTTAATTGATTATTATTGGGTGATTCAAAACCGCTAATTGCATTTTGGAACTCAGCATGCATACTGGCATAAGCAGTAGGAAGCGGAAGAGCCGGTACTTTTCTGGCTCCTATAGACATAAGGTTCATCAACCATCTGTAATCTTCTCCGTAATCAGGATCAAGCCATAGTGGTATATAATAATTTATCCCTCTCCCTGTTCCATCAATAATTTGATTGGAAGCATCTACGTTCGCAACATAAGTATACCTATCTGTAAGCCCCAGGAAATGCCCAAATTCGTGTGCCGCATGATTATCATCCTGATAAGGGGCAGTGGTACTATTATAAGTTCCAAGAACGGCATTATAAACAAATCTTGCTATCCTGGCAGTATATGTTTGACCAACAACATTACCAGCTCCATCTAATATGTTTGTTGGCGATCCAACGACAAAAGGACGATCCCTTTTCATTTTATCCCAATCATTACCATCAGTAAACTTTGATCTTTCAACTATAACAACAACTTCTCCGGCATCAATTTGGTCGAAAGAGCAAGAACACCCTTGTTGAGCAGTAACATCCCAGGCAGTAATCGGATAAGCACGTGTTGCTCCCGGTGATTGCCTTGACCTCACCAGAGCTGTTAACCCCAAATTGGTATAATCGGATGGAGGAAGTCCTTGACCGGTAGGATCAGTGGGTTGTCCTTCCGGATTTGACCAAACCTGGCGTATATTGTGAAGCGCATAGTTTTTATAGGTCAAAAATTCATCGTACGTTATGTTAGCACCCTTGATGAAATTAATTTTACATTGTATCCGATCAACACCTTGATAAGGGAGTATTGAGAAACCGCTACCTATAAGCCTTGGAGTCAAAGTTGTCAGATCAATTTTGTCCATGAACTTCTCCGAAAAATAAGGAGTGCTTGTTCCTGTATTCATCGGTGTATAAACCTTCATTCTTGCAGGAGTATTACTACCCGATGATGATCCTGCTCTATTGAGGTACTTAATATTTATTTGAAAACGAACAAATTCCCGTTCAGCCCGAGGATCCCATTCGGATTTAATCGGATCAAAGCTCCACCAGGCTTTAATTGGTCGTTCAACATTTGAATTTGCAAGAAGGAACGCTTTCCAGCTGACTAAAATAGCATCATAATCACTCTTGGCAATCGTGAAGTATACAAAGTCATCTACCGTCAGGAACGGAGAAGGTATTCCAAGTAACGCAATTTGTGCGGGGGTCCGTTTAACCAAGTGATCAACAAATATCCCGGTTTCACCTGCTATGGACGGATTTTTCAAATCATACGTAAACTCTTTGATATTACTTCCGATATTGCTTAAGTAAGAAGAATCTCCGGTGAATTGAAAAATTGCATTTGTTGACTCATCAAATTCCCTGTCAATCAAACCTATGCTATTATTACGAGGTATTGTATTATAGGCAAAAAGTGTCACTTTAGGAACAAACCCCGCAGGACTTGTACTAATCGGATCAGCATCTCTTGCTATTCCAAGGTTTCCAATAAAGGTTGAGCCGGTTACTGCCATGTTATCCACCGGAATATTCTCCGAATATATCGTACTACGAATTCTATCTTCATTCCATCCTGGCCAGTTAAGCGTTAAATCAATTGGCCATAAAAAATCACAGTAATTCTGCGGATGTATTTCCATAGGTTGCGGATAATCCATGTCCCCATTTGGATGATAGGGGTCCTCCTCAAAAGGAAAGGCATTTACATTAGCAATATCATCTTCGTAAAAATCCTTGTAACAATGCAGATGTATCATGCTAATGTAGTTTGCTATAGGAATCGCATTAGCAGTGTTGGTTGCATTGGGACTACGCAAATGAAAGGTAGCCGACCAAACCGATTGAGTGTCATCCAGGTGTAGAATTCCTTCCCTATCTGTATTAATTGCATCCTGTGGTGATACAATTCCAATATTATTGATATATAAACAAGATGATGCTATATTCTTGGATGGACACGGAAATGCAATATCAATCGTATTATAATTTAGCGCATTATTGATATTTAAAGGGAATCCGCGCATGTCTTCAAGTGGCGGCAGTGGGTTTAAACTCGCATCAAAGCTTGTATCTAATTTAATTGTTAAAATTGGCCAATGTTTGGATTGGGAAAAAGGTCCTACCTCTTCTCCAAGATAATCTATTGATTTTTCCAATGTAGTGATACCATTGAAACCTATTCTCAGGTTTGTGGGAGGATCAGAATATTCTATTGTTTTATCGCGAGTGAAATCATAAGGATTGTTGAATTTATCCCTTATATCGATATAGACTGTATTCCTGTTACTGAAAATATTGCTGCCGCTAATCGGTAGTAAGTCACTTCCATTTCCTGGTGCATTTAGTAGATTATTATAAACACTATTAGCCGGGTTGGGTCCTGGGGGATTTAATATTGTCCGAGCTCCATTAGTAACTATGGTAAGCTGTGGCATCCCTAGATTAGCAAACGCACCATAAAAAGCACAAGGATCCATGAATCTTAAAATTTCACTTTTTACAGTTGTGTTAAAAGCTGGTTCACCATCCACTGTATCCGACCCTGTATTTATCACCCTAAAATTGGGGCCAAAATTCCCTGTTTGATTACCAATTGCTTCGGGTAAAAGCGCATTTACCCCAATCCTATCCAGAAGAATCTCAAAACAAAACTGCCCTTCCCTACCGTACGTAACATCGAATCCTTTAGGTATAAAATTTCCAATTAGCTCGCCTTCATTAACTCTTGGTAATGGTGGGACATCCGTACCCCAATTATTATTGAAGATATTGTCTAATGATTTATGAATATTAGTAGGATCTGATCCAAAACCATTAGTGCGCCCCAATCCAATCCAATCCTGGTCTGGCGTTCCTACTACTAGCTCTGGATGCAAAGCCATGTACGCTGCATAATCATTTTGAACTCGCTGCAAAAATGGAATACTGGCTGTATTGGTCATATTTAGGAAACGCCTATGATTTCCATTAGGCAAATCAACTTTTGTTGGACTTAAAATGGAAGAGGCTATTATCCCCTTGTATAAATAATACTTAACATGAGGTATGTTTCCACCAGGTTGATCATCTGGTTTCAAAACAATGGTCAATAATAAATTACTAAATTCATCATCATCATTATCCACAGCTCTTACAAATGCAATTCTTCCATTACATACGGCATATGCCCTTGGATTTATAGTAGTGCTTGCACTTTGAAATTGAGAGGAAACTTGAAATTCAGACAATGATTTCATGCCATAATTTCCATTGTAAGGCTCGGAGCCCAGGTCAGCTAGGTCAGTAAAAAAGAACATATAATTAAATTAAGAACAACGTAAGCGGATAATGTCTTTAAGTTAGATCTCAATTTTAAGCCACAACACGACAAATCAATCCCCATACGGGTGCAGACAAAAATCCACGCGACAAAAGCGTCAACGAACGAAAAATGTGCTGAGATAAAGGTGATCTGAAATTGTCGGCTGTTGAACCGTGATTAAGTATCTAACGTGAAGCTAATATAAGAAAGTTTTTCCCAGGTTCCTACTATCGAAACTGTTAAAATTTCCTTTTGAAAAGCACATAAATAATTATTAGTTGAGAACAATCATGATTACCAAGGACTTACTTCAAAAACGTGCCTAAAAATAATATTTTAAACAACCCGTTTACAGAATCAACAGGCGAAATACCGGTCGCAAACAACTGTTAACTATTTGATTTACAGAAAAATAACAACAATGCTTAATTCCCCGCCACTTAGACTCATTTGTGCGTGATATTATTCCCCTTTTCAACCTTAATACCCGCCAAAAGCGCTGAATCTGCCCGCAAACAACGTGTTTCTTGTAAATAAAAAAAGTGCTGTCGCCAAGCAGAAATGATAAAACCAAAAACCCTCATCCACCGAAGCGAATGAGGGCTCTCTGTCTTTGTTACGGTAAAACCGGAACACTAAACCAATAAACTGTACTTATCGGCTCTACTTAGCGATTTTCAGTTTCTTTGTCGACAACGGGTGCTTAGAGAACGATTTGTGCGCGTCCAAACCGGTAATCGAGAAATCCCCGCCGCGGAAGTTGTATTCGTTCTGGAAATGCGTAATGAACGACATGAACGAGTGGTCAATCAGTTTTGCCTGCGATAGTTCAATTTCCACCGTTTTGCCTTCTTCGATCTTCGTGAGCATGCGTTTGAAGCCCAACAGGTTCGAGAAAATGGCCGAATGATACACGTGGGCGATCGTTTTTCCGTCTTTCTCTTCGATGCGGTAAAACGCCTTGAAAAGGCTCTTCAGCGAAGCACCGTTGGCAATATGGAAAATGAATTTCACCACGATACCGCTCGCAACTCCCACCAACAGATCTTCATACAAGGTAAAGAAGATGGTCGTAAGGAAAATGGCCAGCTGCTCCCAACCGATTTTTGCCGTGTGAATGAATTCTTTCGGCGCAGCCAGGCGGTAACCGGCAAAGATCAGCATCGATGCCAGGGCCGCATTCGGAATCATTTCAATCAACGGGATCATAAACAACATGGCCAAGAGCAGGAAGCTTCCGTGAAAGAAATTCGACCATTTGGTTTTGGCTCCGAAGCCAACGTTGGCTGAACTACGAACCACTTCCGAGATCATCGGCAAACCACCCAATAAACCCGAAAGTGCATTACCTGCTCCCTGCCCGATCAAATCGCCGTTGTAATCGGAAGCACGTTTATACGGATCCAGGTTATCTACCGCTTTTACAGTCAGCAACGATTCCAAACTACTCACGAACAGGAACATGAATACGTATTTCCAGAATGCAAAGGTGGTAATGAAATCAAAGTTGGAATTGAGTTTCACAGATCCCCAGAAATCACCGATTGAAACCAGTGAATAGGCGCCTTCGGTTGATTTGAAATTCCAGATGATGGCCAACGGAACAGTCAAAACCAGGACAAACAAGGGCAACGGCAATTTTTTGATGATCTTGATTTTCAGCAACGGAAGCAAAAACAAAATCGCCAGTCCGATCAACCCGACCACGGCAATGTGCCAATGCGAGGCCATCACAAAACGCGGAATATCGGCATACAATTCAAATGGCCCTTCTCCTTTGTGAATGATCGTCGGATCGTCGCCCAGCAACACCGGGATTTGTTTGGCAATGATGATCAGTCCGATCGCAGCCAGCATTCCATGAATGGCCGAATGCGGGAAGAAATCACTCAATGAGCCGAATTTCAGCACACCGAACAGCATTTGGAACGCCGCCGCGACAACGATGATTCCACAAGTGACCTGCCATCCCAAAATCGGATCGCCATTCCCCATTTCCAATACAGCAGCCGCACAAATCGTAATCAAACCGGCAGCCGGACCTTTAATGGTGAGTTCGGAAACTTTCAGCAAGCTGGTAAACAAACCGCCGATCATCGCCGTGAGCACTCCCATCGCCGGTGGAAAACCACTCGCTTTGGCAATACCGAGACTTAACGGAAGCGCCAGCAGGAACACAAAAAACCCGGAAAGTATATCCACTTTCCAATTCTCTTTTAAACCTTTGAGCCCTTTTGCGGGGATCGCTAATTTTTCATTTTTCATATCGAATATAGTTTAGAAGTATAACTAGGAAGAGCGCTTGGCTACTTCGTGATAGGTTTTGTGATGTGGACCTAAAAACACACGTGAATAAATGCGGATCAATGCAATCCCGTCGATGATAAAGCTCAGCGAAGCCAGTGCCGCCAGGGCAAACTGGTGTTCTTCGATGTGCGAGAACAGCAAATCTTCTCCGATGAAAGTGGGCGTAATCGGGAAACCGGCCAATCCCAGGCAGGCCAACAGGAACACCGCTGTGATTTTCGGATGCTCGTATACATGGCCGTGGAACCTGTCAAGCGTCACTTCCTCTTCCAAACGCATCAATCGGCGCAGGCAAAGAACCCCGGTCACGGCCGCAACGATGATCCCGCTGAAATAATAGACCAGTTCCGTTGTCGAAAGCTTTTCGCTGAACGCCACCGCCAAAACGATCCATACGTGGTTCATCACCACCAAAATCCAGCTGGTAAGCACATTACGTCGTTCCGTGAACGCTTTCAGTACCATCAACAATCCAATGGCCCCAAACAGGATCGGGAGCGAGTTTTGCAGCGAAACCGGTAAATCGGCTTTCAGGTAATACATCGCCAGTCCGCCGCCAAAAACAGGCACAAAAAACCAGGCCACGCGGCGGATCGAAAGGAATTTCAGCTGGTTACCGAAACGTTTCAGCGGGTTCCACAAATAGCGGTACATCGCATTGTCGAGGTTCCACTCGCGCAGACTCCACAAATACAGTGTGTACTCCATACGTTTCGGAAGTGAATCTTCCAGCGTTTTGGCACGTGGCACAAAATGGTAAAACTGCTCGCGGATCTTATAGGTCACCACAGACGGCGAGATCAGCAACTGGTACGTACGATAGAACGCGTTGGCCGAAATATGGATCAGCGCGATACATTCCCAACCGGCGGCGATTTCCACGAAAATCAACCCGATCTGCGTGATCGAAGCGTAACCAATCTGACTTTTTACCGACGATTGTACGCGGGCCGAGAAGTTGGCCATCACGGCAGTCAGCAAACCTACTCCACCGATCACAAAACGTACCGCTGTCTGGTCTTCCCAGTAATGGAACGTCCGCATCATGAGGAAAGCACCGATATGTACCGACAATGATCCGTAGAAGATCGCACTCGAAGGTGTCGGACCTTCCATCGCCCGCGGTAGCCATGAAGAGAACGGGAACAAGGCCGATTTAGCCGTCGCAGTAAGGAAGATCAGCATCGAAATGCCAATCGCTTCCGCTGAATGGTTCACCAGGTGATGGTGTACTTCCTTCACATCGTTGAGTTCGTAAAACGCCAGGTTGTGTCCCCACAAATGATGGCTGAGCCACATTGCAAGGATCAACCCGACATCGCCGATCCGGTAGATGGAGAACACCTTCACAGCATTTTTCACCGGCAGATAACGCGTTCGATAAAAGGCAATTAAGAGAAATGAAGAGATGCCCAATACCTCCCAGCCGATGAACATGGTCTCGAAATTCCCCGAAAAAACAACGGTGGAATAACCGAAAAAGAAGAACATCAGTACGGCGAAAAAGCGTTTATAGCCCGACTCGCGGTGCAAATATCGGCGGCTGAAAATCCCGATCAGGAAGGTCAGTACCGAACCGAACAACAGGAAAACCACCGTCAAACGGTCGGCATAGAGATCGATGAAAAAATCATACTCCGCCGATTTCATGATCGATGTTTCCCGCAAATGCACATTCGCCCCGCCTTGTACGAGCCACAAAGTGACAAACACCAGCGACACGATCAAATGCAGCCCGGTAATCAAACGAACCACTTGCGCGATCGCATTTTCATTGGACTTCGGTAGGAATACCGTTACCAGGAATCCCAGCAGCGGCAGTCCGATGAGGGATAAGATTACATACTCCATTTACTCGCTTTTTTAAGCAACGCAGGAGCTACATTGTCAATGGTCGAATGCAGCTGCAGCAAATAATCCTCGATCTCCGGAACAGGTGCGGGCAACGGTTCGTACACTTCGAAACGATCCGTTTTAAACAAGTGCAGCTCGCCTGTTTCAGGATGCGCTGCCACCAAACGGATCCATTCGTTGCTAAACCAGTTAAACGTAGCCGGGTTGCGTTTGATCGTATCGAGTACCACTTCCGGGAAATGCTCCACAATCACCAGCAACCGCACCGGATCGTGCACTTCGATCATCTGGTAAGGAAGTCCCGTACGCAGATCGCCGTCGATCCCGTTGGCTACGCCGATCAGTCCCACCACGTTATGCGGCAGCTTCGATCCGGCACCCAGCTGTTGGTTGTCGACGCGTGAGAAATAGTATTCAAGATTGATCCCGCCTGCAACCGGGGCCACGGCATTCAGGATTCCTTCAAGGAATTTGCCTGTTGGATCAACCCGGTAATCAAACGAGTTCATAAACGCACGGCGGTCGAGGAACAATCCTTTCGTAAACACGCGCCTTCCAACCACGCACAAAGCATTCGTGGCGTGATTCAATTCCGGGCGTGGCTCAAACAATGAAACCGTACGGCGCTTTACCTTTCGGTGAACACGGTCAACCGGGGCTTTCGTTTCTATCGACTCAAAACGGCGCGAACGTTCCTGCGCATTCAGGTCGAGCACTTTTTCAAACATTACATTGTTTTTTCCATGTATTTCCTGGTGCAATACAGGCAGCTGATCTACATCAAAGAAGGTAAACTCATCGCGCGACGTATCGTGCAATCCGCCAATGAAACGCGTTCCATCAGGGATGTCGATCCCGCGCTTGCGCAGCATTTCACGCACTTTCGCATGATTCCCGATAAAGCTGATCACGCGTGCATTCACCGATCCCGGGCGTCCGGAACAGGCCCCACAATCATACCCCGCAAAATGCGTATTGTTGACACTGGTAGAACCGTGCCCGATCGCATAAACCAGCGGCGCGAAATTTTCTACCAAGCCGATACTTGTCAGCAAAGCCTGTAAACGGTCGGCCATTTGGTCCAATGTAAAACCAAGCTGCAAGCCGTTTTCAAACGCTGCTCCGTCGCCTTCGATCGCCAGGATGGATGTCGGGTCCATGTGCTTCGCCGAAGCGGAAGTCAACGGACTTAAACGCGGACTTACGATATTGGTCGCAAGGCGAACCGCCGAAACCCAGCCGGCAGCAGCTGTCATGACAAATCCACCTAAAAAGCCATGATTGCGTTTCGAGAAATGCAGGTCTTTTTTGGGCCGTGCCGACGATTGGAATTCCTTGATCAACACTTTTGCAGTGGCCGGTGCCGGACAAACCTTCGTCACAAACCGGCCGTCTTCGGGCTGAAAATAAAATTCTAAATTAAAGTGCCCGGGCGTCGCAAAGGTTTCGCAACGCTCGTCTTCCTGTTCCATGTACCGGCGCAAAGAACATTCCCGGTCGTCGATGCATAACAATGCCTGGAACGAAGGATTTTCGACGCGCTCAGCTGTCCGGTGTTCCTTCACGGCACGCAATACCTGGTCGTAATACGTCCACTCGAACGCTTCGTGCCACAATTGCAACAGCCTGTTTTGCATTCCTGCAACAACGGGAGCAAACAAGGGCTGCGGCTCGCGGTCAATGAAACGCGCCAAAGGTTCCCATTTTTCGCCGTAAACATCGTCGATTGCGTCGATTTCAAGCAGGCATTCCAGGATGATCATGTCTTTCAGCGACAGGTCAACCGGGTTGAGCAACTTTTCCGGATTGTGCTCAATCACAGAAACCATTCCCGACCACCCTGGATGCGCAAATTGCTGGTCGAATAAATACTGCTCGTACAAACGCTCGTCGCCAACCAGGATTTTCAGTAATGAAGTCAGTGTCAGCGTTTCGTCGAGGAGCATCGCTTTTACACGTTTCGACTGGAAAAAACTGGCATAGCTGTTCTTTTCCAATAAGCGGAAGGAAGCCAGGAAGCCTGCTTCGTGTACCGGGAAATTCCAGGTGGCAATTCCCTGGTCGATATAACTCCCGATAATGCGGAACAGCATTGGATGTACGCGAGAATCGAGGTCCATTTTAAAGGCCGACTTCCAGTATTCGCGTACTTCACCAATCCGTTTTGACTCATTGGTCTCAATCGGCGCATTGAGTAATAAGGTTTTATAAAAAGCGCGGTCATCTTCTGGAATGCGCTCTTTCAGAACTCTTTCGAGATTTGCTTTGTCTATTTTACCTGCGTGGTAGGCAGCGCGGTACTCGTCCATTTCCATGTACACTTTGTAACCGAAAATGGTCGACGCTTCGGCCAGTCCTTGGTGGAACGTGTGCTGCTGGAACGCATGCAGGGTATTGTGATGGATGAAATCTTTCAGTGGTGCTTGCTCGGGCAAATAATGACTGATATGTTCAAGAACAAGGTCCTCCTGAAAAGAAGCCTTTTGATTCTCCATGATAATAAGATTAAATGAAATGAATGCTGCATTGCGGGACAATGCAGAGCTTGTTTCAATCGGTGCGCCGGGCTGCGAAAACGGACAAAACACGGAAAGTCCGATCCGAAATTTCGGTCAGCAGCGGGTCACGCCCTTTCATTTCATTCTACAGTCGGAAATTCCGATTCACGAGGTAAATCGGAGGATAAGAGCCTTTAACGGCGGTTTCAGCCCACTCTTCGTGCTGCTTGTGTAACTCAAAACAAAGCGCCGGGGCCTGGAATTGGGTGAAATAAGAGCCGGTGATCCAGAGACTTTTCACCTCATCGTCGGCTTCTTCATTGTCAAATTCTTCCGAATCGGATTCATACAGCAGCACCGAGGTGGCGTTCTGCATGTAATTGATAGCCGTTTTGGAAGAATGATGTGATTTGGAAGGAGAAGCAAGCGTGGCTGTTTCAACTACGCTCAGTTTGAACATAGCTGTCACGACGGCAATCAGCGCCACCATCATAAAGCCCTTCTTTCTTACTTCCTTAAGCATGAGTCGAAATTACATTTTATTCCTAACGTAATTCACTAAAAAATGTTATCCGGGGTTAAAAACCTGTTAACGTTGTTTTTCCCACGAAGATATTTCATTGCCCGTGCCGGCTAGCCGACACATTTATTGTCTCCCACGAATTTTTTGCTCGGCTAACGCACTCGCTGACAATTATAACAGAAAAGCACATGCAAAAAAGCGCGTCCGTTAGGCGCGCCATAATTTGTGTATTCGTGGGAATATTTTGCTCTGTCATTCGCGACTTCGGATGAAGGGAGTCATTCCCCTTACCGAGCATTATCTGAGGAAATCCGAGCAGCGGTGGACTCAGATGGACACAGATAATCCGATTTGTCCCGTAGGGACATAATATTGTAAATAAAAGATCATCAAATTATCATTTACCCCGTAGGGGTAAGACCATCGCCAAATATTATACTAAAGGTCTCACCCCTACGGGGTGATCGTTTTTAAGTAGTTCACATTGTTGCGATATTATGTCCCTACGGGACATCTATCTTAGAAAATTTGCAGTAAAACTACACGTTGAATCGGAAATGCATGATATCCCCGTCTTCCACCACGTATTCGCGGCCTTCTACTTTGAACTTACCGGCTTCCTTTACCGCAGCTTCCGAGCCCAGGGTTGTGTAATCGTTGTATTTCATCACTTCCGCGCGGATGAATCCTTTTTCAAAATCGGTGTGGATCACGCCCGCAGCCTGTGGTGCTGTTGCTCCGACAGGAATCGTCCAGGCGCGAACTTCTTTTACACCGGCAGTGAAATACGTTTGCAGGTTCAATAACGCATAAGCCGAACGGATCAAACGGTTCACACCAGGTTCATCCAAACCAAGCTCATCCAGGAACATCTGGCGTTCTTCGTAGGTTTCCAATTCGGTAATATCTGCTTCGATTTTCGCGCCGATGACCAGCACTTCCGCTTTTTCGTCTTTCACCGATGCACGCAATGCTTCCACATGCTCGTTCCCTGTCAATACAGACGATTCGTCCACATTGCAGATATACATTACCGGCTTGGATGTGATCAGTTGGAATTTCTTAACGATCTCGGTTTCTTTATCGTCCAAATCCATGGAACGCACCGATTTCCCCTGCTCCAACACTGCCTTGATACGCAAAGCCAGGTCGTTTTCCTTTACCGCATCTTTATCGCCCGACTTGATCACACGCGCCAGTGACTGAATGCGTTTTTCAATCGATTCCAGGTCTTTGAGCTGCAATTCGATGTCGATCACTTCTTTGTCACGCACCGGGTTCACGCTACCGTCGACGTGTACGATATTACCGTCTTCAAAGCAGCGCACCACGTGCAGGATCGCATCCGTTTCGCGGATATTCGCCAAAAACTGGTTGCCCAAACCTTCACCTTTAGAAGCGCCTTTCACCAAACCGGCGATGTCTACAATCTCCATTGTTGTTGGCACCACACGCTCCGGGTTCACCATGCTTTCCAGCTTTTCCAATCGTGGATCAGGCACTGAAATGGTCCCCACGTTCGGTTCGATCGTACAGAACGGAAAGTTGGCCGACTGCGCTTTTGCATTCGACAAACAGTTAAACAAGGTTGATTTACCAACGTTCGGCAAACCTACAATACCACATTTCAAGGCCATGATGAGAAAATTTGTGGGGCAAAGGTAATCATTTGTTGGATTTGTGAAAGCTGTGATGAACAAGACAACGCTATCCTCCCCCTTATTCCCCCTCCAAAGGGGGAGATGAACCCAGGTATACTTTAGATTCATTTTTCATGGTCAAATTTGATTTGTTTTCACGTTCTTTTCAAAAGGGAAAATCTTTTTCCCCCTTTGGAGGGGGATTAAGGGGGAGGACCTTGTAAAACCTTTTAAGAACAGGACTACTTCCTCCTCCTCTTCAACTTCCCGGCATCCAAAAAGAACAGCGCTTTCACTGAAAAACTATTCAGCTGCGGTTGATCGAACAAGTCCTTGAACGTATTGAAATAGCTCATATCGAGCTCGTTTTCGGAAGCGTAAATGTTGTACTTCCACACAAAACGAATTTCGCTGCCCGGGTACACCACCCACCTGAAATTGAGGTCGATCGTAAACGCATTGTAGCTGGTGTTGTGGATGTTGTTGCCATCGGCGTCGAGGCCGGTGTAGGTGGAAGTTGTTGTCCAGCCATCGGGCTGCAGCGTCAGGAATTCCTTGTAAGCCACTTCCTGCCAGTAATGGTTCAGCGCGAGTACCAGGCCCATGCGATTCGTAAACGTATAATCGGCTGAAACGGTATTGTTCACGATCCAACGGTCGCGGGTGCCGAGAATGATCTCGTTGTCGTAAGCCGGGTCGGTAACGCCGATCACGTAACCGTAGTTGTTCGTATAGCGGCTCACACTCGTTGTCAAGACCACAAACAGCTTGTTCGAAAAACGGATCCGCGGACTAACCGACGCATCGAGGTTGTTCAATCCTTTTGACGCATAAACGCGGTTGTAAAGGTTGAAATCAAGCGCAAACGGCTTGGAATAATCGCTCGAGTAAAAACCACCGATTGACACCGAAGCCGGGAAGTTGACCGGGTTTCCAAAACTGCGCGATTCAAAATGATCGACTTCGCCCAACGGGAACACATCCCACTCGATTCCGGCAGACAGGAAATTGCGGAACGTACCGATGGCGTTTCCGTTGATGACCCAATAATTGAATTTCGACGGATTGTGCAGGTAAATGAGGTCGGTTCCAAGGTTCATAAAGCGTCGCAGGAATCGCCCTTTTGGCTGAAACTCCGTCCATTTGGCGTACCACGAAGTACCCCGGGTATTGTTGCGCGCCACAAAACCCAGGTCGTTGCAATCGAAGGTTTTGCTCATTTCGTAGTACTCGATGTTGAAGTTCAGGCGGCCGGAGATCTTTTTGAAACTCGTGTAGATATTGTGGCCGAAAAGCGTTTCATCCGGGTCCTGGATCACCGAAGAGCGCCCTTCCAGCAGCAGGGAATACTTCCGGCTTTTGGTCAAAACGGTTGTCTGGAAATCATTGGCGTTGGAAAATTGTTTCAGTTCCGGACGGTACACATTCGTGTTCAGGTAAGAGATATTACCGTTGTTGCGCAGATTTTGCGACAGTACGAAAATGTTGTAATTCGTCAGCGGATGCGCCAATACTTCGCGTTCATTCCCAAGAGAATCTTTATAAGTAATGTAAGAACGCTTTTCAATAGCGTTGAACACCCCGATTCCCAGGCCTTTCTTGGTACGCCCCGAAATTTTGGATGCATTGATCAGCTGCGCCTGCGCCGATGCCGATGTCACGGAATATCCCTGGGTTTGCAGCGAATCAACGAGGTAGCTTCCAAACAGCGTATTCCCGCCAATGCGGCGCGTGTAGAACAGATCACCGATACCGAACAAATCCATTCCTTCCAAAAAGAAAGGCCGGTTTTCGTTGTAGCGGATTTCAAACGGCGAAAGATTGAGCACAAGCCGGTCGGAGGCCGTTTGCCCGAAATCAGGCACCAGCGTCGCATCCAGGGTGAATGCCTCGCTCAAGCCGTATTTCATGTCCATTCCGAACCGCTGACGAAAACGCCATTCCTGGTCACCTGACTGGTCGTTGTAGTAATTCTCGACATAAGCTGTCGTGTAAGGCGAAAACGACAAGCGCAGCGGCGACAGCAAATCGGTCAACCCGGTCACATACCCCGATTGTGTGATTTCACCATAAACCGTTGGGTCTACCGGCGACCAATACGACATTTCACGTCTTCTTCGCACTTGCCGTTGAAAGTTGATGCGCCATGTTTGAATGCTTTGCTTCGGGAAACGCAATTGTGACAGCGGAATCCGCATTTCCAGTGACCAGCCTTCGGCCGTAAGCACTACCCGGCTTTTCCAAACGGCGTTCCAGGTAAAATCCTGGTCATCTTTGTTAATGATCGCATCCAGCTCCACTCCTGCTGCTGTTACCGCAAAGGCAAAACCGTTCTGACCGGCGCCATACGGATCGATGAGCACTCCGAACCAATCCGCATTTCCGAAGTCATCACGCTGTGAAAGAATCGCCAAAACACTGTCGGGAGTTACATCACGGAGCACTACACCAAAGTAAATTGCCTGGTCATCGTAGGCCATCTGAACACTTGTCTTACAATTGGCGGGAAGCCCGGGGGTCGGATAGTTAATCACAAACGAATCGGCAACGGGAACGGTCTTCCAAAATGCTTCTTTTAACTCTCCGTCGAGAGTAACCGATTCCGTGATTCGTTTTGCGGAAACTGACCGCTGAGCATGGGAAATGATCCCTCCACAGAGGAAAATCACCAATGCCAATACATTTAGGTTCAGTTTCACGGTTTAAAGTTGAGCATTTCCCGAGAATTGGGAAAGGTTTGAGGCGGGTTTTCTGAAAAAATGTTAAATCACCGAATTATCAATTGAAAAATTATCAATTATCAAGGGAAGTAATTCATTGAAAATGTAAAATTGAAAAAAGATCGATCGTTTATACATCCCTTGATAATTTCACAATTGATCATTTATAATTTCCGTATAAAAGGCCTCGTCGGCAAATCAGGATCACTAAACTGTTGCAACCTCGTGGTCATCAAGCGCCGGTCTTCTTTCACATCCGGAATACCATCGGTCCGGTAAAACCACTCCTTGTTGTTGGCACTGATCGCCACACCTTCTTTTTCTTTAGTGAATTGCCAGTTGGTGCCTTTCAGGTTGAATGCTGTTTTGTCGTGGCTGAGCGGGTAAATTTTCATTTCACAACCTGTAAATCGCGCATAGGCTTCCAGCTCACGCGGGGTTTTCCAGCTGCCATTCCATTTACAGTCGTAGACGCCTACCAGCGTATTGTTGCTTTTCACCGCAGCGATAAACTGGTTGCTGTTAAATACGACCCATTCTTCGGATTGAAGAACAAGGTAACGTTGTCCCATCCACCAGCCGATCAAGGCCAGGCTTGGTACGATCAGCCAAATCCGTTTTCCTTTTTTGAGCTGCAAATGCAAAATCCAGCCTATTATAATGGCATAAGCAACCGCTACTTCCCAACCGGTTAAATGAAATCCACCTGAAACAGCTCCCGGCAGCGAATCGACCCATTTTACCCACAACACCAACCCGAAAATCGAAAAGGCAAACAACACCGCTACGAGTTTCACGAGGTAAGGAATCCAAACGGTGAACAGGAACACCATTCCCAGCATCAGTACCAGGAAACCAAAGAGCATCACACCGAGATTTGCCAGCGCAAAATAATTCGGGAACTGGTAAAACCACAACAGGATCAAAGGCGTTGTCAGAACCGTAGCCGCCAAACCTATCGCCGTTCCTTCCCAGGTCAGGCGAACCCATTTTTGCGTCGGCACCCAGCTGTCCACAATCGGACGGTACAACAGGAAAATGCCCAGCATCGCCAGGTACGACAGTTGAAAACCGAGATCGAACAGCATCCAGGGATCAAAGCACAACAGCACGATCGCCGAAAACCCCAGCACATTCAACGGATGTGTCTGCCGGTAGAGCAGCTGAGCACCCGACAAAATCGAAAACATCACCACAGCCCGCATAACGGCCGGAGAAGCGCCGGTAATACCGCCATAAATCCAGATCAGCACAATCGCAATGATGATGGCTTGCCGTTTCGTGATCCAGCGCGAGAATAATTGCAGAATTCGCTGCAAAAGCATCAATATCAAACCTATGTGCAAACCGGAAACCGCGAGTACATGCATGGAACCGGTGGTTGAAAAAGCATTCATCGTTTCCGAATCCAGGTCCGATTTATCACCCAGCATCAGTGCTTTCGCAATCCCCAAAAACGTCCCGTCGAGTTCCTGTTCCATTAATTTTGCCAGATGCTCGCGCCAGTTCATCAGGATCGCATTTAGCGAGTTTCGGCTCCCGGTCTTTGCAATTCCTTCCGACGGCGTAAACATCATAGCGCTTACTTTTCGCGACTCGTAGAAAGCTACCGCATCAAATTCGCCCGGGTTGCCGGCATTCTCTATTTTCGTCAGCGTACCGCCCACCAGAATTTCATCACCGCAGTGGACTAACTGCCGGTCATCCATCACCACAATACCGATCTTTCCCGAACACGCCACCACTGAATCCTCTTCCACCACCTGCTCTGCACGCAGCAATACCTGTTGTTTACCTCCTATTCCCGGCTTCACTTCCAGCACTTCACCCGAAACAATGATTTCCTTAAGACCGAAGCGCTGAATGCTATCCTGCTGAAACCGAAAATCTTTCACGTTGAAAATCAATATTCCCAGCAGGAAACAAGCCGTGTACATCAGTACAAATCGTCCAGCAGGGTTGTCCGATAAGCGCGTCGGCTGCAGCCCCGTTAAAAGCGTTATGGCCAACAACGGAAGGGAAACGGAAAGTACGATCGCAACCGGCCATTGAAAGGTATAAGCAGCCATCAACCCGATTAAAAAAGGGAAAACGGCGTGAAGCAGTGGAAACTTTCTGACATCCAGCATGTTCTGAATCGTATTACAAAGTGGTTCGTTCAATAGCGGCACCGTTCGTTCTGCCCTGATTTTACGTTTTCGTTAACCAACGATCACAGCAGTTTAAAACAGGCTCTCAATGAAAGCCGCAATTTACTAATTTGTTCATTTCTTGTGTTTCCAAAACAAATTTTCTTTGTTTCTTTACCGCGAATCTATACTGAAATACAATGTCGATGAAGATACAATTATCTATTCCTATTGTTGCCGGGGTGCTGTTTTTATCAGCTTGCGGTGGCGAAGAAGCTGCAAACAACGATCAGCCAACTGTTGATGTAACGGTCGATGACGAAACGGCTTCTGTTGACGAAGACTTTATTTTGCCACAACCCATTTCACTGGCCCATGCATTCAAAAATGCGGGATTAACGTACGTTTCGGGCAAAACAAACCCTGTTTCCAACAAAGACAAATACTCGAAAAAAATTGACCAGTTGCTGAACCTCGGTGTGTATTCAACCGATTTGGCTTACTGCGCCATCAATAATAAAACTCAGGAAGCACGTGAATACCTTTCTGCCGTTCAGAGCCTGGGTTCCAAAGTAGGTTTGGAGAGCGTGTTCTCCGACAAAACGATCATCGAGAAATTCGACAAAAACCTGGGCAACCAGTCGGCTTTGGAAGAATTGATTTACGATATCCAGGACAAGTCTGACGCTTATCTGCAGGACAATGACCTGCGTTACCTGGCAGCAGTTGAATTTGCCGGTGCGTGGGCCGAAGGAATGTACCTTGGCATCGACGATACACGCAAAAACGTGAAAAACGTGAGCATTGCCATCGTTGACCAAATGACGCTTTTGCGCAATACGATCAAAGGCCTGGAAAGTCATCCTTCGAAAGACGAGCGCCTCAAAGCGGTGATCGGCATGTTCCAGGATGTGCTGGATACCTACGAAGGATTTGAAACAGTGAAAAAAGCCAACAAAAATGCCAACTTCAAAGCACCTGAATTAACGGTTGAGGAATTCGACACCTTGTCCGCGAAAATTGTTTCACTTCGCAACGGAATTGTTTCCCCTGCTCAAAAATAAACTGTTATGAAAAAATTATTCTTTTTATTAGCCGGGATCCTTTTACTGACCAGCGCAGGAACGCAGGACGGCGCTTTTGATGCACAAATCAATACCATCAAGCAGGAGTGCAAAGACCTGATCAAGGGAACGCGTTACGAAGGCTCGAAAGTGACCTACTACAACGCCGGTTCGAAACAAACCAAATCCGTTGAACTATTCATGTTCCTTCCGAACGAATACCAGTTTGCCGTGAGCACGAAAAAATGCGGTGTGTCGGTTACCGTTCGTTTGTACGATGCTGCTTCCGACGTAGAAGAACGAACATTGATCAAAGAATACAAAAACGTTCAGGGTAAGAACTTTGTGTTCAATACCACGGAATTAAACAAGATCTACCGCAAAAAAGTACCGGAAGTGGAGCGTTTGAAAAACCTTCACATTGAGTACGTTATCGGTTCAGGAAAAACAGCCAAAGAAGCCATTGTTTTGGTAATGGGCCACAAAGCTTAATTCTTAATACAAATAGTACGCAGAAGTCCTTTAAATTGGCTACTTTTGCACTGAAATTTATACCATATCATGATACAAGTAACTCTTCCCGACGGATCAGTTAGACAATACAGCGCAGGAGCAACAGCATTGGATGTTGCTCTTAGCATTTCTGAAGGATTGGCACGTAATGTATTGGCGGCCAAAGTGAACAACGAAGTAGTGGATGCAACGCGCCCGCTGACGGAAGATTGTACCCTTCAATTATTGACCTGGAACGACGACGAAGGAAAATCGACGATGTGGCACTCATCTGCTCACCTCATGGCTGAAGCATTGGAGGCATTGTATCCCGGAATTAAACTGGCCATCGGTCCGCCGGTAGCCAACGGTTACTACTATGATGTAGATTTCATGGATTACACCATTCGCGAGGAAGACCTGGCGAAAGTGGAAGAGAAAATGAAAGAGCTGGCCAAGCAGAAAAACCCGTTTGTGCGAAAAGAAGTTTCGAAAGCAGACGCATTGGCTTATTTCACCGAAAAACAGGACCCGTACAAACTGGAGTTGATCGCCGATTTGCCGGATGGCTCCATTACATTCTATACCCAGGGAAATTTCACCGATTTGTGCCGCGGGCCACACATCCCGGATACCGGTTTCATCAAAGCGATCAAGCTTACCGCCATTGCGGGTGCTTACTGGCGTGGCGATGAAAAGAACAAGCAGCTGACACGCATCTACGGAATCACGTTCCCGAAAGCGGCCGAGCTGGCCGAATACCTGGAGAAAGTAGAAGAAGCGAAACGCCGCGATCACCGCAAGCTGGGGAAAGAGCTGGAATTGTTTACCTTCTCGCAAAAAGTGGGTCAAGGCTTGCCGATGTGGCTGCCGAAAGGTGCTGCGCTGCGTGAGCGTTTGGAAAACTTCCTCAAGAAACGCCAGCGTCGCGATGGTTACGACCAGGTGATTACGCCGCACATCGGGAACAAGGATTTGTACGTAACTTCCGGTCACTACGAAAAATATGGTGCCGATTCGTTCCAGCCGATCAAAACGCCGGACCCGAACGAAGAGTTTTTGCTCAAACCGATGAACTGTCCGCATCACTGCGAGATTTTCAAATCAAAACCGCGTTCGTACAAAGACCTTCCTGCCCGTTTTGCGGAATTCGGAACAGTGTATCGCTACGAACAAAGTGGAGAGCTACACGGTTTGACGCGCGTTCGCGGATTTACGCAGGATGACGCCCACATTTTCTGTACCGAAGACCAGGTAAAGGAAGAATTCAAGAAAGTGATCGATTTGGTGATCTACATCTTCAAAGCGTTGGATTTCAAGAATTTTAAAGCACAGATCTCGTTGCGCGACCCGGAGAATCCTTCCAAGTACATCGGAACGGATGAAAACTGGGCCAAAGCGGAACAGGCGATCATCGAAGCAGCAGCCGAGAAAAACCTGCCTACTTTCGTGGAATTGGGCGAAGCCGCTTTCTACGGGCCAAAGCTGGATTTCATGGTGCAGGATGCGCTTGGACGTGAGTGGCAGCTTGGGACCATCCAGGTGGATTACAACCTCCCGGAGCGTTTTGAACTTGAATATACCGGCAGCGACAACCAGAAACACCGCCCGGTAATGATCCACCGCGCACCGTTCGGTTCCATGGAACGTTTCGTGGCGGTATTGCTTGAGCATTGCGCCGGAGATTTTCCATTATGGTTAACGACCGACCAGGTAGCTATCCTTCCGATCAGCGACAAATACAACGACTATGCGCAAAATGTTTCAGAATTGCTAAATAATTCCGATATTCGCGCCTTCGTTGACGATCGTAATGAAAAGATTGGCAAGAAAATCCGTGAATCCGAATTGAAGAAAATTCCATTCATGCTGATTGTAGGTGAACAGGAAGCCGAAAACAATCAAGTCTCTGTGAGGCAGCGTGGAGAGGGAGATAAAGGCGCAATGTCGGTGAGCGATTTCGGTCAAATCGTAAGACAGGCGATTGAAAATGAATTGTCGACAAATGTTTAAATACTGAATGAGAAAAGACAACAGAAGACCTTTTGTAAGAAAGGAAGACAACGAGCAACACAAGATCAACGGGAAAATTACCGCCCGTGAGATCCGTTTGGTCGTTGAAGGTGCAGAGCCTCAGGTAATGTCTACGTACGACGCCATTAAACTGGCGGAAGAGCAGGAAATGGATTTGGTGGAGATTTCGCCGAATGCCGTTCCGCCGGTATGTAAGATCATGGATTACCGTAAGTTCCTGTACAACCAAAAGCGGAAGCAAAAAGAATTGAAAGCGAAACAAAGTAAAGTTGTTTTGAAAGAGATTCGTTTTGGCCCCAATACTGACGACCACGATTTCCAGTTTAAGCTGGCGCATGCCCGCAAATTCCTGGAAGAAGGAAGTAAGGTGAAAGCCTATGTTTTCTTCCGTGGTAGAACAATTGTGTTTAAAGACAGAGGTGAGATCCTGCTATTGAAATTCGTTCAGGAGCTTTCGGATATCGGTGCGTTGGAACAAATGCCGAAACTAGAAGGGAAACGAATGATTGTGATGATCAACCCGAAGAAAAAATAATGAAGAATTATCAATTATGAATTGAGCAATTATCAAGGGCTTGATAATTCATAATTTAAAACATTGATAATTCAAATAAAGATGCTGATAGAGTGTTCACTTTTTAACGTAAAGAGAAGATGCCAAAAATGAAAACAAAATCCAGTGCGAAGAAACGCTTCACGATCACTGGTTCTGGTAAGATCAAGAGAAAACACGCTTTTAAGAGCCACATTCTTACGAAGAAGACCAAGAAACAAAAACGTAATTTGACTCACGCAGGTTTGGTACACGAGTCTGATTTGTCAAACATCAAATTGCAATTGTGCATGAAATAATTCCTTTGAGGGATTATATTCTGTGGTAATGTTTAACCCAATATTGAGTAACAAAGCCTTCTGAAACAGCGAAGCACTTACTATTAAAAAACTCAAAATTATGCCAAGATCGGTAAATCACGTTGCTTCTAGAGCTCGCAGAAAGAACTTTATGAAGCTTGCCAAAGGATACTTTGGTCGCAGAAAAAACGTTTGGACAGTAGCAAAAAACGCTATTGAAAAAGGTTTAAATTACGCTTACGAAGGACGTAAGCAAAAGAAAAGAAACTTCCGTTCACTGTGGATTCAGCGTATCAACGCCGGAGCTCGTCAGCACGGAATGAGCTATTCTCAATTCATGGGCCTTGTTAACAAAAGCGGTATCGAATTGAACCGTAAAGTGTTGGCAGATCTTGCAATGAACCACCCTGAGGCGTTCAAAGCAGTAGTTGACTCCGTGAAAAAATAAAAAAGATTAATACATCCTATCAGCGAAACGCCTTCCAAACCGGAAGGCGTTTTTTTGTTGCCAAATGTGCCCGACGTTTCCAATCATCCGCCTCGGGCTTGGACATCACGTGTCTTATCATATCCCATTTGTTTTACCCCTACGGGGTAATGTTGATTCTTTGATATACGTGCTACCATATTATGTCCCTACGGGACATTTCATGGCACACGTCTACTGTTAACCTCCGTCCCGTAGGGGCGAAATAGGGTAACAAATCCTCCTCCTCTTTAAAAACAACCGTGGGGTTGATCTTGATTTATCGATATACGTGCTACCCCATTTCGTCCTTACAGGACATTTAATGGCACACGTCTACTGTTAGCGTTTGTCCCGTAGGGACGAAATACGGTAACAAACCCTCCTCCTCTTTTAAAAACAACCCGTAGGGGTTGATCTTGATTTATCGATATACGTGCTACTCCATTTCGTCCCTACGGGACATTTCATGGCACACGTATACTGTTAGCGTCCGTCCCAGTAGGGACGAAATACGGTAACAAAAATCACTTACTCTTTAAAAACAACCCCGTAGGGGTTGAACATAACACATCTTGCACCGTCCAACCTCTAAGGGTTGATATGGATTTACCGATATACCTGCTACCCTATTTCGTGCCTGCGGGACGCCATACATAACATATCAAAAATCCGTTTACATTACATTCGCGCCGTTAAATTGTAACCTCCCACCCTAATCCTACCATCCTTATAGACCAACGTTTTCTGCCGTTTTAGCTCTCCAATAATTAACCGTTTATTGATTTATCAACAAAACTGAAAAATCTTATCATTGCGTAGAACTATAAAACGAGAGAGTATGAAAAGAATCCTTACTTCAATGGCACTTTGTTTAACCGCAAGTGCGTCTATGGCGCAAGTCGGAGCTGTAGCTCCCGATTTCACCGCAACCGACATCAACGGTAATTCACACAACCTTTACACGTACCTGAACGCAGGCAAAGTAGTATTGCTCGATGTTTCTGCTACATGGTGCGGACCTTGCTGGGGTTTCCACACCAATCATTACCTGGAAGATCTGTACGCCGAATTCGGTCCTTCCGGAACCAACGAAGTTGTGGTATTGTTTTACGAAGGTGACGCTGCTACAAATGCACAGGACCTTGACGGTACCGACGCTGCTTCCCAGGGAGACTGGATCACGGGGACTCCATACCCGATCATCAACGAATCTCCGCTTCAGATCAGCTTGAACATCTACGCTCCGCTTGGATTTCCTACTATCAACGTGATCTGTCCTTCCGACAAAAAGATCAAGTGGGATTTGTGGGATTCTCAGGCTGGCACAGTAGCAGCTTCGTTGCAGAATATGCGTACGAAAGTGCAGGAAGTGATCGATGATTGCGCGATGTCGGCAGACGTGAACGAAAACAGCTTGTTGGAAGCAAGCATTGCTCCGAACCCGACAACAGGTGCAACAACCATCCGTTTCAACGCTGAAACAGCCGAGCAGGCTACGGTGAGCATCTACAGTGTTTCAGGTGCACACATTTCAACAACGCTTTACGATTTGGTAAGCGGCGCGAACGCTATTGAAATCAATATGGCCGGTATGGAAGCTGGTACTTACTTCGTGAAAGTCGATAGCGACGAAGCGGTAAGCGGCATGATTCCGGTAGTGAAAAAATAATACATCCACAATAAAGAAATCCCCCGTAGTAGCGCTTACTCGGGGGATTTTTTGTGTCTGCTGCTTTCCCAAACGCCTTGGCAGTCGGGAAATAAAAAAGCCATCGACTGGCCGATGACTCAACTAACTTTAATCCGGGAAAATTACGCCTGAGGAGACGGCTTTTTCTTGCGGTAAAACGGTTTCTTCTTTTTTCGCTTACCGGAATTCGAGCCTCCTGAACCTGAACCATTACCTGAAGGTTTCATTGAAACTGTCCAGTCCGGTGCCGTTCCCATCGATTCCGGATACGGCAAACGCGGAATCTCCGCTTCGATCAGTCGCTCGATACGCGCAAGTTTAGGCAGATCTTTCTCATTGATCAGCGTATAGGCTTCTCCCTGCGTATTTGCGCGGGCTGTTCGTCCGATCCGGTGCACGTAATCTTCCGCATCGCGCGGTGCATCATAATTGATCACCATGTTGATTTCCTTGATGTCAATTCCGCGGCTCATAACGTCAGTCGCTACAAGAATACGCGTTCGCTTCGAACGGAAGCCTCTCAGCACTTCTTCACGCTGATCCTGCTCCAGGTTCGACGAAACGCCTTCGGTGGCTTTAAAACCCGATTTTCGGAGGAAATAAACGATCTCATGGACCTTGCTTTTCTGCGAAGTGAAGATGATAATGCTGGAATAATCCGGCTTCTGATCCAGGATATGCTTCAACAAGTTGTTCTTGTTGCTGTCGACCGTGAGGTAAATATTCTGGGAAACACCCGCTGCCGGTTTCGAGATCGACAAAGCAATTTCAACCGGGTTGCGCAGAATTTTATTCGCCAGGTTTTTGATCTTGTTCGGCATTGTGGCACTGAACAGCAGGGTCTGACGCTTTTTCGGCGTGTAGGAAATGATGCGCTCAATATCATCGGCAAAACCCATGTCGAGCATTTTATCCGCTTCATCCAGCACCAGGTGCTCCAGCTGCGAGAAATCCACATAACCCTGCATCATGTGCGAAAGTAATTTGCCCGGAGTGGCCACAATAATATCCGTTCCTTCAACAAGCGCCGATTTTTGCTCCTCCCATTTCTGCCCATCGCCGCCACCGTAAATCGCCATCGACCCGACGGAAACAAAATACGAAAGCCCCTGGATTTCCTGTTCGATCTGCACCGCCAGCTCGCGCGTCGGCACCAAAATCAATGTATTGATGGAAGTATCTTCTTTGCCCGTTAGCTTGTGCAAAATAGGCAGAATGAATGCTGCTGTTTTACCCGTTCCTGTTTGAGCACAGGCCAGCAAGTCCGTGTTTTTCAGGATATGCGGAATGGCTTGTTCCTGGATCGGGGTTGCGTTTTCAAAGCCCATGTGATAGATGGCTTCGAGTACATTATCGTTTAAATCTAATTCGTTGAATTTCATAGGGTGACAAAGGTAGGCATTTTACCAGAGATACTCATTTTTATCCGGCTGATCTTCAGAAAGTGCTTCGTTATGTAAAAGCACATCTGGTTTCCCGGCCACCTGGGTCGGAAATAAAAACCGTATTTGAATTTAAAGCGAATAAAGGAAACGTGTTTCCTGAATGATTGAGTGAAGTCCGTCATTGCGGGTTTTGTAGTAATCACCCTTCAGAAAGCCCTGTTTTAAAGTTTTTCACACAGATCTCAACTAACGTGATGAAACTAACTAAGTTAGCTTTCAAAGATTGACCATTTAAATTTGATCATTTCACGCAACTATACGATTTACTAAACGTTAGTATATTGTAACTTTGTCACTATGAAAAATCGCATTTTACTTTTAGCCGGATTTGTAATTGCTTCATTGTCTATCGGATATGGCCAATGCAGTTCTTACCCTGTCCTCGAATTGGGGAATGATACCATCTTGTGTGACGGTACCACACTTTTGCTGCAGCCTTCGGGTTATGACAGTTATGCGTGGTCAACCGGTGCTGTCAACAACAATATTACCGTTTCTTCACCCGGAACTTACTGGGTTGAAGTGGCCAATGTGAGCGGCAACCTGGTGACAAACGGTGATTTCGAACAGGGAGATGTCGGTTTTACGAGTGCCTATGCTTACGGTTCAGGCGGTATGTGGGGATTGCTGAGCAGTGAAGGCCAGTACGCCATTGCAACGTCACCTTCACTGACACACAACAACTTTTCATTCTGCAACGACCACACGCCTTCGGGGCCGGGAAATATGCTTGTCGCCAACGGTTCCGGCGTTCCGAATACTTCTGTTTGGTGCCAGACGATCAATGTGACTCCGAATACCAATTACCTGTTTTCGGCCTGGTTTACCAATGCGCTGAATGATCCGACAGTATCTGATCTGCAGTTTTTCGTGAACAATGTACAGGTCGGTCCGATCTTCTCGACAACTCCCGTGGCCTGCGCGTGGGCTGAATTCAATGAAGTATGGAACTCAGGCGCTGCAACTACGGCAGATTTGTGCATCCGTAACCAGAATACATCGATTGGTGGAAACGACTTTGCGATCGATGATATTACATTCCGCGAAGTCTGTGTTCAAAATGATACCATCACCGTTACTTACGATCCGCTTGCCGTATCGATCGCTTCTGACCTGCTGTTCTGCGAAAACGAAAGTGAAACATTCCAGGCTTCGGCTACTGTTCCCGGAACTACACTGATATGGGAAACCGGTGACATTGGCGGAAGTTATACGCCAACAGTGAGCGGAACATATACAGTTTACGCTACTTCAGCCAATGGGTGCCTTGTAGCCGATTCTGCGGTTGCAACCATTACACCGATGCCCTGGGCTATTGATACCGTTATTGTTGGCCCTGCCACCTGCGGAACCGACAATGGTTATGTTTCAGTATTGACCAACGGAACGTTCAACGATCCTCCGATGTATACCTGGAACGGGCCGGGAGCAGCCAATCCGAACCAGATCAACGCGTCCGTATGGACCGATTTGGGCCTGGGATGGTACTACCTTTCGATTGAATCAGATGGCTGTTATCTGTACGATTCAGCTTTGGTGACTCCGTTGAATCCCCCGGTTGCGGCTATTTCGGCAGACGTTCTTTCCGGATGTGAACCGTTGGTGGTTACCTTTACCAATACCAGCCAGAATGCCACTTCCTACGAATGGGATTTCGACAACGGGCAAATCGTTACCGTAACGGATCTGTCAAACCAAACGCAAACATTTACAGACGGAAACATCGGCGGAGGAACTGCTGTTGTGCAAATGATCGCTTCACAAGGCGATTGTGCGGATACGGCCACTGTCACCATTTCAGTTAGCATTTGCGGTTGTATGGACCCGACAGCGTTGAATTACAATCCATCTGCAAACGCGAGCGACGGTTCATGCGTGTACCCGATCCCTCCTACTCCGACTGTTGAGGTTTACAACGTCTTTACTCCTGACGGCGACGAAGACAATGCGACTTATTTCATCAAAACAACCAACGCTGAAAAAGTTCAGTTGACGATTTTGAACCGCTGGGGAAATCCTGTGTTTGATGAAACAAGCCCGAACCCGGTATGGGATGGAAAAATCAACGGTGTAAATGCTGATGAAGGTACTTACTTCTATACTTATGTCGTAACCGGAATCAACGGCGACAAACTGGAAGGCCACGGGTTCCTGCAGCTGCTGCGTAAGTAATTTCAAGAAAGAAATTGATTAGGTATTATCAACGGCACATGTGCAGTTTCTTTGCGTCCTTTGCGCCTTTGCGTTGAGCTTTTTTCACCGCAAAGGCGCAAAGATTGCAAAGGATAATACAAGTATATCGGCTAGCCGATATATGTCAAATTACCTGAATCTCTGCGTTGGATTATTTTTTGTTTGACTTCCGCCATTCCTCCAGTGTCAGCTCGCGGTCTTCAATCACATCGTAGTAGCGAATGCTGTAATCCGGATAAATGTGGAACTCGAAATACGTCGCGTAGGATTCGCCGTTGTCTTCGGCAACTGTAACACCGTAATATTCCTGGTCGTCTGACGGTTCGGAGGAAATACGTGTACTTAGACCACGCTTATCATTTGTTTTCTTGCGTATTTTATTATTGAGTTCGATGACTTCCGGCAATGCCCATACCTGATCCATGATCTTGTCTTCGGAAGATTCTTTTCGCTCAGCCGGAGTCATTGCTTTTTCCGGTTTTTGCTCAGGCTGATCTTGTCCCGGAGGAGTATCTTCCGTCGTTTCCTGTTCCTGTGGAGCTGCCGTTTCGGGCGCTGTTTTCTCCGGTGATTCACCGCATGAGGCAATGAGCAAACCAACAGCTATTAAAATCGGGTACTGAATACGCATAGAAATGTTTTGGTTGAAGGTAGAGAAAATAGTGGTTAAAAGTGATTTTTACCCTTCTTTTTCATTGCCCCGGAAGCACCAAATTACTTAGCATATTCCTCCTCCAAAATCCATTTCCGCACCATTTCTTTGTCCAGGATGCGCCCGATAACACGATACTGTGACTCCGAAAGCGGGTTCTTGCTGTCCAGGTCTTCCGACTTCACACCTTCCTTCGGATTGTAGTAACTCGCATGGACAAACTGCAGCTTTTTACCACGTTTGTAAACGAACCCAACGTGATTATCCAAACCGACTACATACAAGCCGTCTTCACGTTCCAGAAACCATGTTTTTACTTTTTCGATCGAAGCTCCACTGTAACGCTTAATATCGGTAGTCATGCGCTTGATGTAGTATTCCGAAGCCTGCTGCGCCCAATACACGCGTGGAATCTTGAATCCTGCGTCGGTTAAAACGGTCGTTATGAAATAACCGCAGGCAATTTTCCCTTCTTTCGGGGTGCGTGTGGTACCGTTAAAATCCCATTCGGTTCCGTACCAGTGATCAAAAAAACTGGTCGTAATCGTGGTCAGCAGGTAATCCTGCGCTGCTTCGATGATCGAATCGCGTTTCGTGCTATCGGCTTTCTGGTAGGAAGTTTTGAACTCCGTCTGCTTTTTCTTTACCTGCGCGATGAGTTCCGGGTAGGTTTCTTTCAGCACAATTTCAGTCGACTGCGCCTGGCAGCTGATCAACAGCACGGAAATGAAAAGTAAGCCGCTGAGTTTCATAGACGGTTTTTGTAACTAACGTTGATTGTACCGAAAGTAACAAAAAAAATCCCCTGCTCCACGAAGGAAAAGGGGATTCTCTTTTTATCTAAACTACTTATTTTTTCTCGTCCACTTCTTCGAAATCAACATCGGTCACTTCGTCCTGTGCACTTCCTTGCGGTTGTTCACCGGCACCTGCATTACCGCCTGCGTTGGCAGCGTTGTACATTTCCTGTGAAGCTGCCTGGAATACGTTGTTCAAACGCTCCATTGCCGCCTCAAGGTTTGCCGTGTTTTTCGCTTCGAATTCTGTTTTCAATGCAGCCAAAGCGTCTTCGATCGGTTGTTTTTTATCAGCCGGGATTTTATCACCATACTCTTTCAACTGACGCTCGGTCTGGAAGATCAATGAATCTGCCTTGTTGAGCATTTCTACTTCGTCACGGCGCTTTTTATCCGCATCGGCGTTGGCTTCCGCTTCCGCTTTCATACGCTTGATTTCTTCGTCGCTCAGACCTGAAGAAGCTTCGATCTTGATTGATTGTTCTTTCCCGGTTCCTTTGTCTTTCGCAGAAATGTGCATGATACCGTTGGCATCCACGTCGAACGTTACTTCGATTTGCGGTTCACCACGACGTGCAGGCGGAATGTCCGTCAACTGGAAACGACCAAGTGTACGGTTGTCATTCGCCATCGGACGCTCGCCTTGTAGTACATGAATGTCTACCGCCGGCTGGTTGTCTGCCGCTGTGGAGAATGTTTCCGATTTTTTGGTCGGAATCGTTGTGTTTGCTTCGATCAGTTTCGTGAACACACCACCCATTGTTTCAATTCCCAAAGAAAGTGGAATTACATCCAGCAAAAGCACATCTTTTACTTCGCCTGTCAATACACCACCCTGGATCGCTGCACCAACTGCTACTACCTCATCCGGGTTTACTCCTTTTGAAGGCGCTTTTCCGAAGAAACGCTGCACTGCATCCTGGATGATCGGAATACGTGTTGAACCACCTACCAGGATCACTTCATTGATGTCGCTTGTCGACAATCCTGCATTTTTCAAAGCCGAGCGGCAAGGAGCGATTGTGCGCTCAACGATAGCCGAGATCAACTGCTCGAATTTCGAACGCTGCAATGTTCTCACCAAGTGCTTTGGAATTCCGTTCACCGGCATGATGTACGGTAAGTTAATCTCTGTTGAAGTCGTTGAAGACAACTCGATTTTCGCTTTTTCAGCTGCTTCTTTCAAACGCTGCAAAGCCATTGGGTCCTGGCGAAGGTCCAAACCTTCTTCCGCCTTAAACTCATCTGCCAGCCAGTTGATGATCGCATCATCCACATCGTCACCACCCAGGTGTGTATCACCGTCGGTAGCCAATACTTCAAATACACCGTCACCCAATTCAAGGATCGAAACGTCGTGTGTACCACCACCGAAGTCGAATACCACGATTTTCTGGTCAACCCCTTTTTTGTCCAATCCGTAAGCCAAGGCTGCTGCCGTAGGCTCGTTGATGATACGTTTCACCGTCAAACCTGCGATCTCACCCGCTTCTTTTGTAGCCTGGCGCTGTGCATCGTTAAAGTAAGCCGGAACCGTTACTACGGCTTCAGACACTTCGTGGCCCAGGTAATCCTCAGCTGTTTTCTTCATTTTCTGAAGTATCATTGCCGAAATTTCCTGCGGTGTGTACAAACGACCGTCGATGTCTACACGCGGTGTATTGTTATCTCCTTTTACAACCGAATACGGTACGCGGTCCGCTTCTTTCTTCACTTCGTCATACGATGACCCCATGAAGCGCTTGATGGAGTAGATTGTCTTTGTCGGATTGGTAATCGCCTGGCGTTTTGCAGGATCTCCAACTTTACGCTCGCCACCTTCAACGAAGGCTACGACAGAAGGAGTTGTTCGTTTACCTTCAGAATTGGTGATTACTACAGGCTCGTTACCTTCCATAACCGAAACACACGAGTTTGTGGTCCCTAAGTCAATTCCTATTATTTTTCCCATGTTAGTGATTTTTTCGTTTTCAAAATTTCCTTTCTTTCGTCAATCATTATGCCATTGGAGGAAACCAGGTATCCGGCTGACAGAATCGCCAAACCTGTGCCTAAAAAACACCCATTAGCTGTCGAAATGACAGGAAAACACGATTTCAACTGACACTCGTGCGGTCAATTCCTGACATGACAAAGTGTCTACCCTGCTTCAGTCTGTCGCTGCTGCTGTTTTTTGTGGAAGAACAGGTAATAAACCGGGATTCCCAAAATCACCAGCAAAATACTGCCAGCCGTATCTTCAAACGTAAACACCGTCAGGCTCACACAAATCAGGAAAGCAAAAACGAGGTACAGGAAAGGAACAACCGGGTAGCCGAATGCTTTGTATGGCCTGCTGGCGTTCGGCATCGTTCTGCGCAATTTGAACAACCCGGCAATCGTCACGATGTAAAACACCATGGAACCGAACGTAGCGAACTTGATCAGGATATTGTACGAACCGGAGAAACACAGCAGGATTGCCCAGATTCCCTGTGCCCACATGGCCCAGGCCGGCACCCCGAAACGGTTAACGGCAGTTGCTTTTCTGAAAAACAATCCTTCTTTCGACATCGCATAGAACAAGCGCGAGCCGGCCATGATCAAGCCGTTATTGCATCCAAATGTGGAAATCATAATCAGGATCGCCATCAGGATATTGGCAATGTTGCCAAACAGCATAAACGCCGCCGAAGTCCCTACACGGCCCGAGCTGGCAAACTGGATTCCGGCAGCTTCAACCGCATCTCGTGTGTACCCGACATCCGGTGCCTGCGGAACGCCTTCCAACGGAAGCAATCCCAGGTAAGCAACGTTGGCGAGGATATACAATACCGTAACGATGAACGTTCCCAAAAATAACGAACGTGGCAGGTTGCGTTCCGGGTGGCGGATATCACCGGCAATGAACGTTACGTTGTTCCAGGCATCGCTTGAAAAAAGCGAGTTGATAATCGTTGTGGAAATGGCAATTGCCAAACCGATTGGCAGCAGGTCCATGATCCCGGTTACCGTGATCACTCCGGTAGTTGGATTTTCTTTAATGGTTGTTTTCGTCGCATCCCACATATCCGTGAAATTCTCCCCGAAATACCCGCTGCTGATTCCTACGGCAATTCCCGCTACAATCAACACCAGCAAGGCAATGAGCTTGGAACTGGTAAAAATGGCCTGAACAATCTTTCCGTATTGGATCCCGCGCGTGTTGAGCAAGGTCAATAATAAGATAATGAAGGCGCCCACCACATTTGCCCCGTTGATTTTAACGGACGCATACGAAAACAAGGTCTTTTCGACCAGGATCGGGAAAAACACGCCGAGAAACTTCCCGAATGCCACTCCGACCGCGGCAATTACACCGGTTTGGATGACCGTAAAAACCGTCCATCCGTACAGGAACGAAGGCAGTTTACCCCACGCTTCCTTGATGTACACAAACTGTCCGCCGGCTTTCGGGAACATCGCCGCCAATTCACCATAACTCAAAGCCCCGAACAGTGTAATGACGCCGGTCAGTAACCAGGTTACCAGCAACCAGCCGGAACTCCCCAGGTCGCGCGCCATGTCGGAGGTTACCAAAAAGATCCCCGAACCGATCATACTTCCTGCCACCAGGAACGTGGCATCCATCAACCCAAGCGGTTTTTTGGACGTGTCTTCGGTTGTGGCGGAGTCGTTACTGATCGGGTGATCCAACGGCGAGCCGGTTTGCGTATCGTGCTGTTCCATAGTAGTATAAAAAAAGTCCCGCCGTTGAAAGCGGGACTTCATGCTATTAAGATGTGATTATTCTTCTTCCAGTTCGGTGGCAGCATTGTTGATGGCATCATGGCCTTTCAATGATTGCTCGAATTCCCATTCGTTGAGCTTACTGTTTTTACGGCTGTAAAGGAAATAGACAATAATTCCAAGCGTTGACCAACACAAGAATGCTACCCATGTATCAGGGCGTACAAAGCACATCAAGAAAATGTTGAATCCTGCACCGAGCACAGATACAACAGGAAGAAGCGGCACTTTGAAAGGACGATCCAAGTCAGGTTGTTTGATACGCAGCATCAATACGGCTACACAAATCATCGCAAATGCGAGCAATGTACCCATACTACACATTTCAGAAACTTTATCGATCGGCGTAACAGATGCTACAATGGAGATGATAAATCCTACAAGGATCGTGCTTCTGAACGGTGTTTTAAATTTAGGGTGCACTTTCCCGAACAGTTTGTGCGGCAATAAGCCGTCTTTCGCCATTCCCAGGAAAATACGCGTTTGTCCCAACATCATTACCAGCATTACCGACATCAAACCGGCGACAGCGGCTATCGTTATCAGTATCGTGGCCCACGGCATTCCAACGCCTTCAAACGCTGATGCCACAGGGGCCTTCATATCCAGCTCGTTGTAAGGCACCATCCCCGTAAGCACCAGGGAAACCACAATATAAAGTATGGTACAGATAACAAGAGACATGATAATTGCAAACGGAACATCTTTTTTGGGATTGATCGCTTCACCGGCTTGGGTAGAAACAGCATCAAAACCAATGTAAGCGAAGAAAACAATGGTCGCGGCGGTGACGACACCACTCCATCCAAAATGAGAGACACCTTTGGCATCTACTACCTGCTCAGGAACAAACGGAGACCAGTTTCCTGTATCGATGAAGAAGAAACCTACAAAAATCACGAACAGTACAACAGCTACTTTAAGGATTACAATGAGGTTATTGGTTTTGGCTGCTTCTTTAATTCCGCGTACCAAAATTGCAGTTATCACCCATGTAATGATGAATGCGGGTAAGTTAAACGCAAAAGAAGGCTGCGCCATAAGGTCTGCCACCAGCTGAGAATTCCCTGCTTTTTCCGCAGCTTTAATAGCAGCTTCGGTTTTCTCGGCAGCAGTAACAGGATCGTTCATTAACCAAATGGGGGGATGTATTCCGCATTGATGGAGTAGTTTTTCAAAATAACCGCTCCAGGCAACAGCAACGGTGGTAGCTCCCATCATGTATTCCAGGATAAGGTTCCAACCGATGATCCAGGCAAATAATTCACCAACTGTTCCATAAGAATAAGCATACGCCGAACCTTCTACTGGCAGTACTGCCGAAAATTCAGCATAACAAAGCGATGCAAACAAACAGCCTACACCGGCAATTACGAAGGCCAGGGCCAGCGCCGGGCCGGCATGATCATGCGCCGCAATTCCGGTAAGGGTGAAAATACCACCTCCGATAATTGCACCAATACCTAATGAAGTTAATCCCCAACGAGTCAAAACGCGCTTTAACTCGCTTTTTTTCATGTCGGCTTCAAACAAACTAATCGGCTTTTTACGCCACGGACTTCCTGCCATTCTGTTATTTTTTGAGTTGAGGGGTTAAATATATAAATTTTGTTAATCATTCGATTGTTTATTCTGTCCACGTTACGGATAATAGAAGCCGGCGGCGATTAATGTTTATCTTTACCCGTATACATTTGACACACTATGTGGATTTTCCGATTCAATCAATATATAAGAAATGTTCTGCGCTTACTGACGATTATCTTCATTATCGTGGGGCATTACATCCGCAATTGGCTTACAACAGGACCGTTACGAAAAATATTCGATCCGAAAGGTAAACACAGGATGTCCCGGCCCGAACGATTGCGACTTATCATCGAAGATTTGGGCCCAACGTTCATCAAGTTCGGACAAATCCTGGCCGACAGACCCGACCTGGCTTCAGAGAGCTTGCGGGTTGAACTCAAAAAGCTGCAAACTGCCGCACGACCGTTTGATGACGACATGGCAATGAACATCATTGAGCACGAATTGGGCGATAATCTCGATGACATATTTGCGAGCATCAATCGTGAACATATTGCTTCTGCTTCGATCGGACAGGTTTACCGGGGCACGCTGATCACCGGGGAAGAAGTAATCATAAAGGTACAGCGACCGGCAATCAAGGAAAAGATCAAGCTAGATTTGATCCTCATTCAACTATTCGCGAAAAAACTGCAGAGCAGCTACCCGGAATTGAACACGTTTAACCTGGTGAATTTCATCCAGGATTTCGGCGAAATCATTCTCAAGGAACTGGATTTCACCAATGAGGTTTCGAACATGCTTCGTTTGAAAAACATGTTCAAAAACGATCACCGTTGCCATATTCCGACGGTCTACAACCGTTATTGCACACCCCGTTTGCTGATCATGGAATACATTGATGGTGATCATCCTGATAATGTAACATCACTCAGGGAAAAAGGCTATTCGCCCCAGGCTATTGCCGAAAACGGCGTAAACGTGGTCCTTACGATGATCCTGCGCTACGGGTTCTTTCATGCAGACCCGCACCCGGGGAACATTTTCATTCGGGGCGATAACCAGATCGTGCTGATCGACCACGGCATGTGCGCTTCCATGAAGCCCAAACAAATCAATGGGTTGATCGATTTCCTCATCGGTTTTGCCGATCACAATTCGCACAAAATTGCCAAAGCATTGCTGGCACTGATGGAAGTACAGAATTTCCGCGAAATGGAAAACCTCGAATTCGAGATAGACGAGCTGATCCACAAATACAGTTACCTCGAATACGGGCAAGTCGACATTTCCGGGCTATTCAATGATACATTCCGGGTGATGATCCGTTACGAGATCAAAATTCCAACCAGCGTTTATATGTTGCTGAAAACGCTGGTGACGATTCAAAACCTGGCCGAGTTGCTGGAATCCAAGATTTCATTGGTAGACATGATCCGGCCGTTTGCAAAAGAAAAAATCCAGGAGCGCTTCAGCTGGGATAACATCAAATCAACGATCCTGAATTCGGCGGAAGATTACCTCTACCTGGTTTCCACGCTTCCGAAAGACATTCGGCAGATCGTCACCGATTTTAAAACAAACGGTTTGCAGCACAAAATCACACTTGGTGATAAAGGAACCAATAACCGGGACATCAGGGGCCATGTTTACCGTTTGGGAACCATTTTGCTGATCGGTTTCATGCTTGTCTGTTCAACCATGCTGATGCTCAAGGAGCAAAATCCGAGCGGGTTTACGAATTTCTTTTTCTATTCCACAATCACGCTTTCCATCATCGTATTGATCCGAATGGCGATCCGAACGACTTGATTTGAACCACAAATCATTGATGGTTTCTGCCACAGATGGTACAGATTATTTCAACAAGTAAGCTGTGCTTCGCCCGCCGGATTGATCTTTCACCAAAACTTCTTTGGCAATCAGGTCGTTAATATCACGCAAAGCCGTGTCAGGTGAGCACTTACATATCTTCGCCCATTTGGTAGAAGTAAGCTTCCCTTTGAAGCCATCCAGCAAGCGGTTGACCATCGCAGTTTGACGCTCATTCATCGAAACATGACGATTCACTTCCCAAAAGTTTGATTTCTGGAACGTTGTCTCCAATCCTGCCTCGCTGTCTTCCAATGCCGCATTCAGGCAATTCAAAAACCACTCAATCCACGACGTGATATCCAAATCCCCGCGCTGGCTTTTTTCCAGGATAGCATAATAAGCATTACGTTCCTTACGGATCTGCGCCGACATACTATAATAGCGCTGATTCATCCCTTCCGATCTTGTCAGCAGCATATCAGCTATCGCGCGCGCTATACGGCCGTTCCCATCATCAAACGGGTGGATGGTTACAAACCAGAAATGAGCAATGGCAGCTTTGATCACCGGCGCCATGCGTGATGGAGCATTGAACCACTTCAGGAAATGTTCCATTTCGTCAGGCACATATTCTGCATCAGGCGCTTTGAAATGCACACGCTCGCGGCCAAGCGCACCTGAAACAACCTGCATCGGCCCGTCACGGTCATCGCGCCACTCGCCTACTTTGATCGGGATCATCCCCGAATAACCGGTTGGAAAAAGTGTACTGTGCCAGCCGAATAAGCGCTCTTTGGTCAATGGTTCGCCGCATTTTTGGGTGGCATCCAAAAGCATTTCCACCAAACCATCAACATGGCGGTCAGAAGGAATCAACCCGGCTATTTCCATACCAAGCTTTCGGGCAATAGACGAACGCACCTCATCGGTAGCCAGTAATTCACCCTCTATTTCTGATGATTTGATCAGATCGCTTGTCAAAACACGTAATAGTGTTTCTTCCTGCAACGGAAAACCGGCGGCATGCAGCTTTCCCACCAACGCACCTTGCCGGCGCGTTACGCGTTCCAGTGCTTCACCGACTTGTTCAAAGTCGATTTCAAACTCCGGCCATCCACGTAATTGGTGTACAAATGCCATATTCTCCGCAAATTATACACCAAATATACATTTATTCTCCGCAAATTCAAATTATTCTCCGCAAATAATGCGGATAAAATTTGTTTATTCTCCGCATGGAAAGAGAAGAAGAAACTTATTTCTTAAGCGCAAACTTCCCGTCGTCGCTGATATCCCATGGAATCTCAGGGAAATCCATTGCACATAAACGACGAATCTCGGCCAGTACCTGCTTTTTCGGGTCGATGGTAGGTCCGCCCTCGCCCAATTGCTGAATGGAAACGATTTCACCGCGTACAAAATCACCGTTGCGTTTGAAATACAATTTGTAAACCGGCGCAATTCCACTGACACCCGAAAGGCTGAAACGCGCATAGGTAGCAAAGTTCCCCATCGAATAGGTAATGAACTTTCCTTTATAACAATCGATGGCGCGTGTTACGTGCGGCCCGTGCCCCAATACCATATCGGCTCCGGCATCAACAGCCATGTGTGCAAATTCGTAAACATTCCCACGGTTCTCACCCACAAATTCTTCTGTTTTCCGGGTAACATTGGTACGTGAACGACCTTCCGCACCACCATGGAATGAAACCAACACGATATCGGAAATTGCATCCAGGTCGGTAATGATCTTTTTGGCACGTTCGTATTCATTCAGTTTCAGACAGCCTGAATTCGGTGCAAAAGCCGTCAGCCCGATCACCAGTCCCTTTACATGGATCGTGTCCCACGGACAGGTTTCCAGTCCGGCATATTTGATGCCTTTTGCTTTCAGCACTTTTTGGGTATTGGTCCTGCCCGGCTCACCGAAATCACCCATGTGGTTGTTAGCTACCGAAACCATATCAAACCCGGCATCTTTGAGGTGATCCACCACGTATTCCGGCTGACGGAAGGCATAGCATTTGCTTGGGTCGCTGCATGCTTTCACATCACCGCCGCTGTTTAGTACTGTTCCTTCCAGGTTCCCGAATGTCAGATCGGCGTCACGGAGCACATGTTTGAGTGAATCGAGAATATTTTGTCCGTTCGGCGGCAAATAATCCGCGCTCGGGTAATTCGTTCCCAGCATCATGTCACCAACAGCGATGAGGCTAATCAGCGAATCTTCGGCTTGCTCAACCGGCGGTATGTAACGTGCCCGGCCTTCGCCAACTTCTGTAAACCATGATTGTTTGAAATAGAGAACTGTTGCTGCAATCGGCACAACAATACCGCACATCATGAGTGCATTTCGGGTAGATGATTTCATATACAAAGACATGCCAGCCTTAAACGAATCAATGCCGAAAAGGTTACTTCAAACTGCTATTAATAGCGCAAATACACTAACTTTGCCACTTCAAATTGTGAAAACAAAACCGTTTAGCATGACTGTACAGGAAATACGCACGCATTTTTTTGAATTTTTCGCTTCGAAACAACACCAGATTGTTCCTTCTGCCCCGATGGTGGTAAAGAACGATCCAACCCTGATGTTTACGAATGCCGGCATGAACCAGTTCAAGGATTTTTTCCTGGGAAACGCCGTTCCGAAAAATCCGCGTGTGGCCAACTCACAGAAATGCTTGCGTGTTTCGGGCAAGCACAACGACCTGGAAGAAGTTGGTGTGGATACCTACCACCATACCATGTTCGAAATGCTGGGCAACTGGTCATTTGGCGATTATTTTAAAGAAGAAGCTATTTCATGGGCGTGGGAATTGCTGACGGAGGTTTACAAAATTCCGAAGGACCGTTTGTATGTGACCGTATTTGAAGGTGACGACAAAGACGGCGTTCCGAAAGACCAGGAATCTTACGAAATCTGGAAGCGGTTCATTTCAGAAGACCGCATCATCATGGCTTCCAAGAAAGACAACTTCTGGGAAATGGGTGATACGGGACCGTGCGGGCCTTGCACCGAAATCCATGTGGATAACCGCATTGAATCGGAGCGCGCCAAAGGTGACGGTAAACAGTTGGTGAACCAGGACCATCCGCAGGTAGTGGAAATCTGGAACAACGTTTTCATGCAGTTTAACCGCAAAGCCGACGGCAGTTTGGAGCCACTTCCTGCAACACACGTAGATACAGGAATGGGACTCGAGCGTTTGGCCATGACCATGCAGGGAAAAACCTCCAATTACGATATTGACTTGTTCCAGACGCTGATCAAACACATGGAACAGGTTTCCGGCAAAAAATACGGTACCGATGAACCAACGGACATCGCCCTGCGTGTGATTGCAGACCACATTCGTGCGATTGCGTTCTCCATCGCCGACGGACAATTGCCTTCGAATACCGGAGCAGGTTATGTGATCCGCCGGATTCTGCGCCGTGCTGTGCGTTACGGTTACCAGACCCTGGGCTTAAAAGAGCCGTTCATGGCTGGTTTGTCGGGCGTTCTGGCAGAGGTGATGGGCGATGCCTTCAATGAATTGAACACTCAGAAAACCTTGATCGAGCAGGTGATCCGCGAAGAAGAATTGAGCTTTTTCCGTACACTTGAGCAAGGTTTGAAACGTATTGAAAACCTCATGGACACAGCCCGCTCCAACAATCAAACAGTTTTGGGCGGAGCAGCCGTGTTTGAGTTATACGATACTTTCGGTTTCCCGTTCGACCTTACTTCGCTGATTGCCCGCGAGAATAATTTGTCGGTTGACGAAGAAGCATTTAATGCCGAACTCCAGCAGCAAAAAGACCGTTCCCGCGCCGCTACGGCAATCGAAACCGACGACTGGGTGGAACTGAAAGACGATTACAACGAAGAATTTGTTGGCTACGATGTGCTGAAAGCCAATGTGGAAATCGTGAAATACCGAAAAGTCTCACAAAAGCAGCGCACCTTCTACCAATTGGTGTTCAACCTCACACCTTTTTACGCAGAAGGAGGTGGACAGGTCGGCGATACCGGTACGATTTCAAACGATTTCGAGACCATTACCATTTTCGATACCAAAAAGGAAAACGGGCTCATCGTTCACTTATCCGAAACATTGCCGCAGCACCTGCATACACATTTCAGTGCGAAAGTAGACGCCAAAAAACGCCAGCTTTCCGCCAGTAATCACTCGGCTACCCACTTGCTTCACCATGCGCTCAGGACTGTTCTGGGAACACATGTGGAGCAAAAAGGATCGTTGGTAAATCCGTCGCATCTGCGTTTTGACTTCTCACACTTTTCAAAAGTAACCGACGAACAACTGGCAGAGATCGAAGCAATGGTGATTGCGGCTATCCGCGAAAACCAGCCCTTGGTGGAAAAACGCAATGTTCCGATCGAAGTCGCTACGGAAATGGGCGCCATGGCGTTGTTCGGTGAAAAATACGGCGACACGGTACGTGTGATCCAGTTCGGTGATTCGGTGGAATTGTGTGGTGGAACCCACGTGCAGTCGACCGGGCAGATCAGCTTGTTCAAGCTGCGTTCCGAATCGGCAGTAGCTGCAGGAGTTCGTCGAATCGAAGCCATTACCAACGAAGCGGTTGAGCAGTATTACGCCGAACAGGAAGCGAAGCTGGAAACGATTAACGAGCTGCTGCGCAATCCGAAAGACCTGCCGAAAGCGGTGGAAGATCTGATCGCACGCAACAACCAGCTGATGAAACAGGTCGAGTTCTTCAAAAAAGAACAGGCAAAACAGGTGAAAGTACAGCTGAAATCAAGCATCCAATCATTGGGTGACGTTTCCTTGCTTGAAGCCGTCATCAACCTGGATGCAGCTTCGGTAAAAGACATCCTGTTCCAACTGAAAGGCGAAATTCCGAACCTGGTATCCATTATCGGATCGACCGACGAAGACAAATGTGCCATCAGTATCTGCATCGATGAAAGCTTATCGGGAAGCCGCAACTGGCATGCCGGAACGATTGTGAAAACGGTAGCTCCGTTGATCCAGGGCGGCGGTGGCGGACAACCTTTCTTTGCAACGGCAGGTGGTAAAGACGCATCCGGACTGAAAAAAGCCATCAGCGAAGCCAAATCGCTGTTAGCGCTTAATTGATCTGTTTTCAACAAAAAACAGCATTTAGAATATTTGGCCGGAATTTTTCATCGCTATCGTAAAAGATTGGCTGAAGGAAACGCTTTTTATTTTGCGGGATTATCTCAAGCTGGTATAATGCAAAAAACCAAATCGGCACTTAACCTGTCAGAATGGGTTGTTGACAAAATAATCACCGCTTTTTGGTTCAGGTTTAAATTCTGTTTTTAACTTAGACACGTCTTTCATTGTATAAGGCGGTTTTGTTTTCATCAGAAACCTATCCGATTTAGCCATGTTTAGATGCTAAACTTTTATCAAATTATCAAAATCTACTTTATGAAAAAATTATTTTATCTACTACTCGCTCCGGTTGTTTTGAGCTTAGGTGCTTGCAACATGGCGGATGATTCGGATTACGAAGCAATGGCGAATGACATTTGCGACTGCGTAAACAAAAACACTGAAGGAATTTCAGACGGTATGAAAACGGCCATCGTTGATGCAATTGATTCCGGAAAAGATGTTGAGACAGCTGTTCAGGAATTCGCTATGCAAGATCCTGCGCAGGCAATGAAAGATGCTGAAGAAATGATGGGCCTTGAGGCTGGCATGACTAAGTGCGGTGAGGACCTTGAGAAAAAATACGAAAACGTATACTCATCTGACTCTGAAGAAGAAGTTCAGAAAAAATTGGTGGAAACACTGCAAAAAAACAAATCCTGCAAGTTCACTTATGCTATGTATAAGCTGGGAACACAAATGAAATAAGCAACCCGCTTTTGATTTTAGACGCTCATTCGCCCAGGTGGATGAGCGTTTTTCGTTTTGTCTTACTTCAACCTGATCCTGGTGTATAAGACCAACTGCATTTCAGTACATACTATTAACTTTAACTCCATTGAACCAAACGGGCGCGTTGGTGTACCGGATTAAAACAACAAATATGCAGCGTTTATTGATTCTACCGATTTTATTCCTGTTAAACTCAACCTATTCCCTGGCAGGAGAAACCCTCAAACGCATCCCGAATTTCAGCGTCTACGCTTCTGAAAAAGATGCCTCACTTTCCCCGAAAGAAGCTGCTTTTGAGTTCGAGGTCATGAACCATGACTTGCGAGAGAATGCCGAACTGCTGTCTGAAATACTGGGTTCCTACAATAACACCACCTTTAGTTTCAGGCCCGATAAAAAAGGAACCTATACCTTAAGGGTTGCCCCGGGAAAATACGTTTTCCAGTTTTATGCTCTGAATTACTATGAAATTTACTCGGATACCGTTGAGATCAAACCGGGATATCGCACCCAGGTACGCTTGTGGTTCGATTATGCCGAAATGGAGATCATGTCCGACAAACCGGTGATCTATCTCTATCCTCCGAAAGATATGGAAGTCACAACAGCTGTAAAACCGAACGGCACCTTCAAATTCACCTACCCTGTTTACCCTGAAAACGGCTGGAAAGGAACGGCCCATCCCGACGGAAGCATTACCATCGCTGAGAAAAACTACCCTTACCTGTTTTGGGAAGGCTCTCATCAAATGACCGCAGCCGACATGGACCTGAAAAAAGGCTACATGGTAAAAGGTGATTCCATTACCGCGTTCCTGGAGAAAAACCTTGCTCAAATGGGATTGAATGAACGCGAAATGACCGACTTTATTACGTACTGGGGGCCGCGAATGGCGGGTAACGACCAGCAATTCGTTCAGTTCATTTTCAACGATGCGTGCAATCAATTTGCCGATTTGAACATTTCTCCGGCTCCGGCGCAGATCTTTCGTGTTTACATCATCTGGGCTCCCGTTCCCGCAGGCGTGGTGATGCACCCGGAACCCCAGGAATTCAAAACCGTGAAGCGCGAACAGTTCTACGCCATCGAATGGGGAGGCTCGGAAGTGCAATTCGAATTGTTTTACTGTAAAACAACCAACTGATGCAAAAACTGCTTTTTACAACAAGTTTACTGTTCGTTTTTTCCCCTGCTGTTTTGGCCGAAGAAGGGTTGAAATCGCCGTGGGAATACCAGGTTATCAGCAGCAGTGCAGATCCGTCGATCGATCAGCAACATGCCGCCTTTGAGCTCGATTTTTCAGCAAACAACATGGATTCCCAGAACCCGGTTTTTGTCATCCAGTTATCGTGCAACGGCGTTATTCAGCGGTTTGCGCCGGATGCGAATTCCCGAAAAACCATTTCGGTTTCGCCCGGTGATTATGTACTCCAATTGGCCGCCGACCAGGGTTTTAATGAGATCACGACAAAATCCATTCACATTGACCCGGGATTCAGAACGGTGATTGCATTCCAGTTTCACCCGGCAGAAGTGATGTACCTGAAACCCGTTATTTACCTGTATCCTGAAATAGAACAGCAAGTCAACGTTCAGCTTCAGCCCAATGGGAAATTCAGCTTTACCTACCCTGCTTACCCGGAAAATGGCTGGTCGGTAACCGCGCAACCAAACGGACAACTTGCGGTAGATGGCAAAAACTACCCGTATTTGTTTTGGGAAGGGACCAACACGCAACCGATGACGCCGGTTGATTATTCCACGGGTTTTGTGGTCAATGGCGATGAGGTTACAACTTTCCTTGAGGAGAAGCTGACAGCAATGGGCCTGAATGACCGGGAACGCACCGATTTCATTACGTTCTGGGGGCCGCGCATGGTACAATCGGGGAAAAGTTTCGTGCAATTCCTGTTCAATGAAGCATACGATGCAATTGCCACCATCAGCGTTTCACCGCAGCCAACAAGTATTTTCAGGGTTTACATGTTGTTCACGCCACTGGAAAACACGGTTGAGCTGAATCCTGTTCCGCAGGAAATAAAATCCGTCGACCGCGAAGGCTTTACCCTCATTGAATGGGGCGGATCAGAAATTAATTACAATCAAACACTTGCCAGTCATGAATAAGTTCTTTCTCCTGATTACGTTTACCACCGCTTCATTGCTTGCGTTGGCAACTTTAAATCCGGGCAAACCTGCTGATAAAACGCGGTTTTTTGTACCCACAAATTTCTATGTCACCAGCTCAATGCCCGATGCTTCGCTGGACCAGAACCATTCGAAATTTGAACTCCATTTTGAAGAATACCTGCGCTATACCGGCGAACCGTTCCCTACGGTCGAGCTTTCGTGTAACGGTGTCATCGAAACGTTCCAGCTCGACAGTACCTTAACGCATACCATTGAAGTTTCCCCGGGAAAATACCGGTTCATGATTATGCGAACCGGCGATTACCAGGAAACCATTACGGATTCCGTAGCTATTTTGCCCGGGTATTTGACGAAAGCGCAGGTTAACTTCACCCCGATTCAAACCATAGAACCAATAATCTTCCCCGATGGAGGTGGTGGGGCTGTATCTTATAAGCCTGTCATCTACTTTTATTCGCCAAAAGAACTGGCCGTGAATGTGGAACTGGCTCCAAACGGTACGTTCACATACACTTACCCGGCTTACGAAAACGGCTGGAAAGGAACGGTGAAAGCCAAAGGCGGGATTGATGTTCACAACAAGCATTACCCCTATTTGTTCTGGGAAGGAACTACTAACGGCGTTGGCTCACTGGTTGACTACAGCGAAGGTTACCTGGTAGAAAAAGAAAACATCACCGCTTTCCTGGAAGAAAAACTGACCCAAATGGGGCTAAACGACCAGGAACGTACCGATTTCATTACGTTTTGGGGACCGCGTATGGTGCATTCCGAAAAGAACCATGTTCAATTTCTCTTCAACGAAGAATACGACGATATCGCTGCGCTGAACATTACGCCGAAACCGGATCACCAGCTCCGACTTTACATGCTTTGGACACCGGTGCCCGAATCAGCTGATCTGAATCCGGCACCACAAGAGCTACCTGCTGTAAGACACGACGGATTTTCGGTTGTGGAATGGGGCGGTTCGGAATTGAAGTACAACGAAACACTTGCGAGTCATGACTAAGCGAACCTGTTTTCTCTGCACAATTGTACTTTTGGGAGGATTGTTCACTGTGGCTACATCGCTGACTTCCCGACAGCAGGAATCCAAAAGAGTGATTGCAAATCCGTTCCAGGTTTTCAGCTCGGAAGTTGATTCTACGTTGGATGAACAACACGCCGAATTCCAGCTCTATTTCAGTGATTACATCATTAACAGAAATAAGCCCTTGCCCCGGATTGAGCTTTCGTGCAACGGCGTCATCCATCGTTTCCAGCTGGACAGTACACTCCAACACAACATCGCTGTTTCACCGGGCAACTACAAATTCATGATGACCATGAGTGGCGGTTTTGATGAAATCATTACCGATTCGGTTTACATCGCTCCTTCTCACAAAATGCGCGTCGGGATCTATTTTATAAAAACCCGGGAAGAAGAAAAAGCACCTTATCATCCTGATGAGGGAAAATTCAGAAAACCTCGTCGTCCCGGAGAGAAAGTGGCACTGAAACCGGTCATTTATTTGTACTCACCGAAAGACTTACGGGCCGACATTCAGCTTACACCGAATGGCTCGTTTACCTACACTTACCCCGCTTATGAAAAAGGCTGGAAAGGGACGGTAGAGGCCGGAGGCGGTATGACCATCCAAAACAAACGCTATCCTTATTTGTTCTGGGAAGGTGAAATAAACGCTATCGACGCGCTCGTTGATTACAGCGAAGGCTACATGGTCGAAAAAGAGAACATCACTGCCTTTTTGGAAGAAAAGTTAACCGAAATGGGATTCAACGACCAGGAAAAAACTGATTTTATCACATTCTGGGGGCCACGTATGATGCATTCCGAAAAGAATCACGTGCAATTCCTGTTCAATGAGGCATACGACGCTATTGCCACTTTGTCAGTAACACCGAAACCGGATCATGTTTTCCGTTTGTACATGCTCTGGACACCGATTCCCGAATCCGTGACGCTTCATCCTGTACCCCAACAACTTTCAACCGTTCACCGCGGCGGATTTTCGGTTGTGGAATGGGGCGGTTCGGAGTTGTCTTTTACCAAAGATCTTTCACTTACTCATTAATATTCCCTATCATGAAATCCCTGTTTTTAATCGCTGCATTGTTCTGTTCGGGTACGCTTCTTGCTGAAGTAGGAGCTACTTCTGGTTACGTAATCACCAAAACGGTGAAATCAAAACATGTAACGGCAGATCGTTCAAAGATCAAATTCACGATAGCCAATGTATACGGAAGCAACCTCCCGAATTCAAAGCTCGTGTATTCGGTCGACGGAAGAACAGATACGACCCATTTGGATAAAAACAGCACGTTCTTTCTTACCACCACCAAAGGAAAGCACATTTTCCAGTTTTATTATTCGGCAGAATTCCGTGAAATCTATACGGATTCCATTGGTTTTAAAGGTGGCTACCAAACCAATATCAGTCTCTATTTTCAACCGGCATTTGAACCGGACGTCGTTGAAAAGCCAGTCATTTACCTGTACCCCGAAGTGACGCAGGCCGTGGATGTAACGCTCAAACCTGCCCGCGAATTGAAATTCACTTACCCTGCTTACGATAAAGGATGGAAAATTACCGCCCAACCTGACGGGACGCTTACGCATAACGGGAAAAACTATCCTTACCTGTTCTGGGATGCGGAAATGCAGTATGACCAGAGTTCTGTTGACCTTACTCAGGGATTTGTAATTGAACGTCAAAACGTGATCGCTTTCCTCGAAGAACAGCTCAGCATATTCAGGTTTACACCGCAGGAGCGTACCGATTTCATTACCTATTGGGGACCAAGACTGACAGCGGAAAAGCGTGCCTTTATCCAGTTTATCTGGGGCGAAGACGCAAACCGGTTCGGGGAATTAAACATTTCACCGAAACCGGACCATGTGAATCGCGTTTATATACAATGGAAATCATTGAAAGACGGTGAAACGATACCGGAACCTTCACCACAAGACATTCCGGCACTCGATCGCTCGGGGTTTGATGTGCTGGAATGGGGCGGCATTCAAATGATGAATATTGAATTATGAGTGCTGAATTGATCCTGCGGTAAAAGAACTGAACCATTTTGAAATCCGGTTGTAGTAATACAAAATGGAGCATGTGAAATTGAAAAGAGAAGCTTCCTTTTTCAATCTTACATTTTTCAATTAATTACCAAGCATGAAAACACTTATCATCACATTCGTCCTTTTCCTGAGCTTCACCGGCCTGGCAAATGATCACATCGAGAAAATGTACACGTATTACGTGACCTATGACGAAGAACCCGGCTTATCGACCACCGAAACAAAAGTCCTCATCAGCTGTGGTTTTTCCAGTGATGATCCATCAGAAGTATCCAATCTGCGATATGGATTGAACGGTTCCGACCTGGAGGCACCGCTTACCGAAGGCAATCAGCTGATCATTACACCAGCTGCCGGAAAATACGTTTTCCAGTTTTACTACAGTTCCCGTTTTCGAGAAATCGAAACCGATTCCATCAAGGTGGAAACAGGCCTTGTAACACACATTCACCTTTATTTTCAAGAAGTGTACGACAATAACATCCGCTTGAAAAAACCGGTGATTTACCTCTATCCCGAAACAGCGACCTCGGTGTCGGTGAACCTGAACACCAAAGGGCTGGCATTTACCTATCCGCTTCTGAATGATGGCTGGAAAGTGGTGGCACAACCCGACGGAACGCTGAGCTGCGGTGGAAAAAACTACCCATACTTGTTCTGGGAAGCCGATCAGCACATCCAAAACCCGTTTGAAACAAATATGTTCGAAGGCTTCGTGGTAGAAGGGAAAAACGCTGTGGCATTTTTGGAAGAACAACTCACCCAAATCGGTTTCAACGACCGCGAGCGCACCGATTTCATTACGTTCTGGGGACCTCAGCTTGCCGCAAATGACTTCAACAATATCACCTTCGTGTTCAACGAAGCCTGCGATGTTTACGGAACGCTGGACATTTCTCCGAAACCGCAGCACGTGAACCGCGTGTACATGATCTGGGGAAAAGCCGATGGCCGGGTAGCTGAAGGAATTACACCACAGGAATTGCCGGCACTTGACCGTTCGGGGTTTGATGTCCTGGAATGGGGCGGAATGGAAGTAGACAATTTGGAATTATAAATACCACAATTATCAATTCATAATTTATTCAGGATGAAAACACTCATCAGCGCATTGCTCTTATTAATGAGTTTCAGCGCATTCGGAGGGCAGAAAAAAATGATCGAATGGTCAGTTTCTTATGTAGAAGATTCGACTATGTCGGCAACAGACACCAAAGTCGCGGTTCATTGTTATTTTGCCGGAGGCGGCTTGGAGCAGAGACCCAACACGGCAATTTACAGCCTGAATGGCTTGGAAAACAAGACTTCCGCGCTTTCAAAAACAAATGACTTTATGGTAGATGCAAAAACAGGGAAGTATGTTTTCCGGGTGTATACCAACAGCTTATTCCCGGAAATTATGACCGACTCTGTTGAAGTGAAACCAGGCATCGGAACGCATGTTTACCTTTATTTCCGAAGTGAACGCAATTCTTACCAGCTTGAAAAACCGGTCATTTACCTGTACCCGGAAATCACAACAGATGTTTCTGTTAAACTGAAAACGACCGGAGAACTGGCATTCACCTATCCGGCGCTGAATGATGGTTGGAATGTAACCGCACAACCCGACGGAACACTGACCTGCAACGGTAAAAATTACCCGTATTTGTTCTGGGAAGCTGATCAGCTCATCCAAAATCCATTTGAAACAAACACCTTTGAAGGTTTTGTAGTGGAGGGAAAAGATGTCGTGGGATTCCTGGAAGAAAAATTGACCAAAATCGGGTTCAACGACCATGAACGAACGGATTTCATCACTTACTGGGGGCCACAACTGGCAGCAAACGAATTCAACAACGTAACATTTGAATTCAATGAAGCCTGCGACACCTACGCAATATTGGATATCGTTCCGAAACCGGAACATGTGAACCGCGTGTATATGATTTGGGGCAAAGCCGACGCTTCTGTATCGGACGCAAACATTACCCCGCAGGAACTTCCAACCTTGGATCGTTCAGGATTTGATGTGATGGAATGGGGCGGCGTTCAAATTCTGAATGCTGAATTATGAATTGTGGATATATGAAAACTATCATTGCAACATTCCTGCTGTCCACAACATGCTTTACCGCATTCGGAGTGGAACAGGAAAAAGGATACGCAGAGTGGTCGGTCGTCTATGCTGCTGATTCATCCATGAGCGTAAACGAAACGAAAACCGTGGTGCACTGCCATTTTTCTGAAGATCCCATTTACGCACCTCAGCAAATCGTTTTCAGTATAAACGGGTCTTCCAATCTGTTGGGCGCACTCTCGGCCACAAAGGAATTCACCATCCATGAACCGGCAGGAAAGTATCGGTTCCAGTTTTACGCCGGCGAACTTTTCCAGGAAATCACTACCGATTCAGTTGAAATAAAACCAGGAATGGTTACGCATATTCAGCTTTACTTCCACTTTGACGGGTATATTGAAGAAGCGGCCAAACCGGTCATTTACCTGTATCCGGAAACAACAATCGATGCATCTGTACATTTGGAAGCCATCGGAGTATTAACGTTTACTTATCCGCAATTAAACGACAACTGGAAAGTCACTGCGCAGCCTGATGGAATGCTGACCTGTGACGGAAAAACCTACCCGTATTTATTCTGGGAAGCCGATCAGCAGGTAGCGAATCCATTTGAGTCGGGAAGCTTTGAAGGTTTTGTGGTGGAAGGAAAAAATGCCGTTTCGTTCCTTGAAGAAAAACTCACGCAAATTGGGTTGAACGACCGTGAACGAACTGATTTTATCACGTTCTGGGGGCCACGGCTGGCGGCTAACGAATTCAACAATGTTCTGTTTCAGTTCAACGAAACCTGTGATGCTTACGCAACGTTGGATATTGTTCCGCAACCGGAAAACGTAAACCGTTTATATATAATTTGGAGTATCACAAACGCTTCGGCGCTGGATGGAATGATCACTCCGCAGGAATTGCCCGTATTTGACCGTTCAGGGTTTGATGTCCTGGAATGGGGCGGCGTTCAAATTCTGAATGCTGAATTATGAATGTTGAATTGGGGGCCTTTTAAAAAATCAGGAATCCTGTTCCTTTACCACAGTCTCAATTCAACATTAAACATTAAAAATTCAACATTCTTACGCTGTCACCTGCGGATTTCCGAAAACAGAAACATCATTGCCCGTAATCTTGTCGCTGCAAAGAATCACCAGGCGTTCAACGATGTTGCGCAATTCGCGGATATTTCCTGTCCAGTTGGTTTGTTTAAGCGCCTCCAAAGCATCCGTCGTAAATTCTTTGCGCGGAATACCGTGCTCGGTACACACCATCGTGAGGAAATGTTCGGCCAGCAACGGAATATCATCCCTGCGGTCGTTCAGCGCCGGAACATGGATCAGGATCACCGCCAAACGGTGATAAAGGTCTTCGCGGAAACGTCCCGCCTCGATTTCCTTCCGCAGGTCTTTATTCGTCGCTGCTACCACACGGGCATCCACTTTGATATCGCGCTCTGCTCCTACGCGTTGGATCACATTCTCCTGCAACGCACGCAACACTTTCGCCTGCGCGGAAAGGCTCATGTCACCAATTTCGTCCAGGAACAAGGTCCCGCCCGAAGCCAGCTCGAATTTCCCTTTTTTATCTTTTACTGCTGATGTAAAGGCCCCTTTTTCATGTCCGAACAATTCGCTTTCGATCAATTCACCCGGGATGGCGGCGCAATTGACTTCTACAAAAGGCATTTTCTTACGATTGCTGAAATCGTGCAGTGAGCGCGCTACGAGCTCTTTTCCGGTACCGTTTCCACCGGTGATCAATACGCGTGCATCGGAAGGCGCTACCTTTTCGATCATTTCCTTGATCTTGATGATACCATCCGTTTCACCAATGATCGACGATCCTTTGAAACGGCGCACCGTGGTTTTCAAGGCTTGTGTTTCTTCTACCAATACAACGCGTTCTTTCGCATTGCGGATAGTCACCAGGATACGGTTCAGATCGAGTGGTTTTTCAATGAAATCAAACGCGCCTTTTTTGATTGCTTCAACAGCGGTTTCAATATTTCCGTGGCCTGAGATCATGATGACCGGGGTTTCCACTTTCGCCTGGATCAGCCCATCAAGTACTTCCATTCCGTCCATTTGCGGCATTTTGATGTCACAGAAAATAATATCGTACAAGGCATTTTTTGCTTTTTCCAAGCCTTCCGCCCCGTTTTCTGCTTCATCTACCTGAAAATTTTCAAATTCCAGAATCTCCCGCAGCGCTCTGCGGATTGCCCGTTCGTCATCAATAATCAGAATTTTTGCCATAAACCGTTTTTTGAAGCCGAAAGATACAGAAAAACAGGTGTATCTGGTGCTTTTACCACGATGGTTTGTAGCTGAATTAACGAATTGTTATGAATTCAAGCGGTCGTAATCGTATCATTCGCGTATCATAGCTTATCATAGCGTATCATTTCTGTATCAAAAGGACTTACAGGGAACTCATTGAAAAACACGGAAGCGGGCGTGGTGTCAACTATACCATAAAATAATCGCCTCACTATCCTCTCAGGGCGCCTTCCTTTAGTGAAAACGGTGAAATGACAACTTCTTCGATGCCAAATTTCTCTACGATCCACTTGGTTTTCAGGGCTGCTATCGGTGCCATTCGGCGACGGATCGGAATGATGTACGGATGTTTTTCGCGCTCTTCGAAGGTGGAGCGGATGATCCAGTCGAGGGTTTCATCCAACTCGCTGCGTTCCAGTCGGATCGGGTTGCTTCCTGCGGGAAACGAAGCTTCATGTACCATTTCGTAGAAGGTCTCGAAGCTTCCGGAAGCACCAACCAGCACTGAACACGGATCAAACCGGTTCAGCTCGCCGGCACTTTCTTCAAACCATTCAAGCAATCGCCGGTGATCATCGGTTGTCATCGGGTCGGAAAGTTCGAAGAGCTGAACTGCGCGTGAAACACCGATATCAAGACTGCAAAATTGCAGCGGGTCTTTTCGGTAACCGCGTATAAACTCGGTGCTGCCACCACCAATGTCCATGATCAGCGAAGGTTTGTTGAAGTCATACGACCAGCTCACGCCGTCGTAGATCAGCTGAGCCTCGCGCAGGCCGTCGATTACCTCTATCGTGATATTGAAGCGTTTGCTGATCTCACGGAGCAGCACATCCGAATTTTCGGCATCCCGCATTGCTGAAGTTCCAAAAGCGCTGATTTCGCCGGCATTGTGGGTTTTGCAAATGGCCACAAAGTGATCGAACGCATTGAGTGCACGCTGCATGGCTTCCGGAGCAATGATGCGTTCATTGATCCCCCCCATTCCAAGAGCAACGCCTTCTTTGGAATTATGAATCACCTTAAATCCGTTTTCGGAAACGTCGGCAATCAATAAATTAAATGTATTTGTCCCCAGGTCAATGACAGCTTTCCGCATTTAGTTCTTTTTTAGCCATTGAAAAATTTGCTTCAACCGCACCGAGTGGCCGAATTGGAGAATCCCGTTTTTGTACAATTTACCTGCGAGCGAAAGCACTGCAAACGCGCTCACCAGGAGGATCAGCAATGAAAGGAACAGCTGGTAACCCTGACCATCCGGATAACCGACCGCCAGTTTCACCATGACCACTACCGGCGAAGTGAATGGCAAATAATGATACAACTGTGCCAATTGCGTTTCAGGATTATTGAGCACGTAATAACCCGAATACAGGGCAAACAACAACAAGGCAATGAGCGGCAATAAGAACTGCTGTCCGTCTGACTCTGACCCCGTAACTGCGCCCAATGCCGCGAAAAAAGCACCGTAAAACAAATAACCGACAGCAAAGAAGAGCAGGAAATAGCCAACCATACTGGAGAACTGAATACGTTCGAATATAAGCTCCACGAACTCATTGTACGCTACGGAAGTGGTATTTTGTGCGAGATTGGCCGGATCGTAACCATTCACAAAAACCGTTTCACGCATCAGGTAAAGTCCCACGGAAATAATAACCGCCCACAGCAGGAACTGGATAAAGGCACTCAACCCGACGCCCACGATCTTGCCCAGCATCAGTGCCCGCGGATGCACGGTTGATACGAGGATCTCGACGATACGGTTGCTTTTTTCACGTGAAACCGAACGCAGGATCGTCATTCCGAAGAGGAAGATGAATACAAAAATCACCGTTCCGAAAAACAAGCCCACCCAGCCGGCCAGGTCGCTTGATTGTTCTGTGGGATCGTACGCATTCTTGAATGGCATTTGCAGCGGCTGCTTGATCTTGCGGAAATCATTGGCAGATAGCTTGGTGAACCGGGCTGCCAGGATTTCTTCCAACCGCCGCTCAACCTGGTAGCGAATATTGATCGTCATGTTCAGCGTTGGTTTTTCGCGGTAGAACACGAAGCTCAGCTTATTGGTGATGATCTTTTCGTTCACCTCGACCATCGCATCAAAATCCTGGTAGTTTTTCCCCGAAGCAAAATCAGCGATTTCAATGTAATCCGAAGCAAAAGAATAGCTGATTGATTTATCTTCTCCGGGCATGATCTTGTTTTCCATAATGCCACGCGGATCAGCGATCAGTACTTTCCATTTTTGCGGCTTGTTTTCGCCAATGGCAAATAACAGGTACGTGAGCGACAATACCAAAAGCGGTCCAACAAGTGCCATTACCACAAACGACCGGCTTCCGATGCGTTCACGCAATTCGCGCATGGCTATAATCCAACTGTTTTTCATATATCATTTTTTGAGGGAACTGGTCTTTAGGGAGCTAGGGAGCTGAGACGTCCTAGTTCCCTGAATTCTAGTTCCCTGTTTCCTTATCAGTCACTGCGTTAATAAACAACTCCTGCATCGAAGGCAACACTTCCCAGGCCGCTTCGATCTTTACCTGTCCGATCAGTACTTTGAGCAAGTCTTCAAACTGGTTGTCGCCGCGCATTTTTACCCGGGCTATAAAACGGTCATCGCCGAGAATTTCTTTATCGATCAGTTCGAAACCGGTCCAGAGTGCGTTGACAAAACCGATCATTGTTCCACGGAATTTCACGGCGTACTCTCCTGCCCTGGCCGATTCCTGCAATTCGGAAACACGGCCTTCCATGATCTTTTTGGATTGATGGATTAGCGCCACGCGGTCGCAGATTTCTTCCACGCTTCGCATGTTGTGGGTCGAAATGAGAATGGTTTTTCCTTTGGCTTTCATTTCAACGAGTTCCTGCTTGATGAGCTCCACATTCACCGGGTCGAAGCCTGAAAACGGCTCATCGAGAATCAGCAGCTCTGGTTCGTGCAAAACCGCACAGATGAACTGTACTTTCTGTGCCATTCCTTTCGAAAGCTCGTCGATGCGTTTTTTGCGCCACGATTGAATATCGAAACGGTCGAGCCAGTAATTCAACGCCTGTTTGATGTCTGATTTAGCCATTCCACGCAGCGCTCCAAAGAAATACGCATGTGCTTCGACGGTCATGTTTTTATACAAGCCGCGCTCTTCGGGCAAATAACCGATGTGGATGAGGTGTTTCTGTTTCAGCAAATCGCCTTTGAAACGCACGGTACCGTGATCGGGTTCCACAATGCGGTTGATCACGCGGATCAATGTTGTTTTACCGGCTCCGTTGGGACCAAGCAACCCGAAAATTTCACCTTCACGGAGCGACAACGACACATCGTCGAGTGCCGCCTTGCGTTGGTAGCGTTTGGTAATTTGTTGGATTTCGAGCATCGAGTCAGAATTTTGCTAAAAATAATGAAAGATGCGAAGAAAGTTACCGCAGGCATCAATAATGGAACCACTGATTTAAATTTGGTCCCAGATGACTCTGATTTATACGGATAAATACGGAACTATTCTCCCAGCAACCGTTTTCTCCAATCGGTCCAGCGGTAAATTTTCGCCAGCAGGAAAATCATCAGCGGATAGGCGATTCCAAGAATCACGATCAACCCCCAGCCCACGGATGGTTTCGATGTGTCAAGCAATAATGAATCGGTTTGGAGGCTTTGCCATTCACTGCTCAGGATCAATAATCCGAAAAAGTTGTTGGCGGTATGGTAGCCCCAGGAAAGCTCAATACCATCGTCCATCACGGTGAGGAAAGCTGCAAAAAAACCGGAGACGATGTAGAAGACCATCGCGAACCAGCCCAAGGCACTCACTTCGGGATTCATCGAATGGAGGCCGCCGAAAATGAGGCCGTTGATCAATGCGATAGAGATTCCGCGCGAGGTCGCTTTCCCGGTCCATTTGACCACAAACCCGCGGCAAAACAATTCCTCAAACCCGGTTTGGATCGGCACTAAAAACACGCAGATCGCCAGCAGCAGGAAAAACGTTTCAGGGTTGTAATTCCATTTGACGGTTGATCCGTTGGTGGCTAATTCGATGCTGATGATGATTCCTTCAATCACAGCCCACAAGCCGAACGCAACAAAAAAGCGCTTGAGGTCGATGCTTTTGCGGGTGGTGAAAAAGGTGATCCAGGGTACGCGGTGATTGAACCGGAATGCGACGAGCAACATGAAAAATCCGACCACAAATACAAAAAGCTGGTAGGTCAGGTTTTCGTTGTTGGAAAACAACCCAGTGAATTCATCCGGAGAAAGTTCATCAAGCTCCTGTAACGTAATTCCCTTCAGCGATGCGCCGATCATGTATGGAATGCGCCCGAAACCGATGATGCCGGAAATGACCAGGCCCAGTGTTATCAGGTAACGCCACCATTCGTTGCGCGGTGTTGCAAGGGGTGATATGAAGTAGTTGCTCATAGTTCCAAAGGTATTAGAAAAGCGCTTCCATTTAATCTCGTCAGGGAATTTGTTTTCACGATTTGGCACACATTATCAATAAACGTCTCACCCCTACGGGGTGATAATTCCATCTTTAATTCTCATTTCTACAATATTGCGTCCCTACGGGACTGATATTGGTAGAAACAATCCAATAAAAAAAGGACGTTCCTCCAAACGCCCTTCCATTCTCTTAAGTTACACCAATCGCTCTTATTGAAACATATCTTTCATTCGCTGGAAGAATCCGCGTTCGCTTTTGTCGGGATTCGGCTTGAAGTTTTCGCTTTCCTTTAATTTGTCGAGCAATTCGCGTTCTTCCTTGGAAACTTTCTTCGGTGTCCACACGTGGATGTGGACCAATAAATCACCATTTCCGTAGCCTTGGAGTACCGGCAAGCCTTTTCCTTTCAGGCGCAATACCTTTCCGCTTTGCGTTCCGGGTTCTACCTTAATTTTTGCTTTTCCGCTGATGGTAGGGATCTCGATGCTCTCGCCCAACACGGCGTCGACGAAATTCACAAATGCTTCGTAATGCAGGTTTTCACCATCGCGACGCAGTTCTTCATGGGCCTGCTCTTCGATCACAACGATCAAATCTCCGGGAATTCCGTTGAACGGCCCTGCGTTTCCTTTCCCGGTAACGCTGAGCTGCATGCCTTCTTCCACACCTGCAGGAATGTCGATCTCGATGACTTCTTCCTGGCGTTTCAATCCCTGGCTGTCGGCCTCCGGTGGTTTCTGGTCGATCATTTTACCGGCACCCTGGCAGGTATTACATACCGACTGGGTCTGCATTGCCCCCAGGAACGTTTGCGCCACACGTGTGATGCGCCCGGTCCCATTGCAGGTAGTACAGTTTTTATAGGTAACGCCATCAGCATTTACCAGCTTGTTAACTTTGATCTTTTTGCGGACACCTTCGGCAATTTCTTCCAGTGTCAGTTTCATTTTCACCCGAAGATTGGTGCCTCGCGCAGAACGCTGTCCGCCACGAGAACCGCCGAAACTGCCACCGAATGCGCTTCCGAAAACGTCGCCGAACTGGGAGAAAATATCTTCCATGTTCATGCCACCGCCGCCAAAACCACCGGCACCGCCCAAGCCTGCATGGCCGTATTGGTCGTACCGTGCTTTTTTATTCGGATCGGAAAGTACTTCATAGGCTTCAGCCGCCTCCTTGAACTTTTCTTCCGCTTCTTTATCGTCCGGATTTTTATCAGGGTGGTACTTCAATGCCATTTTACGATAGGCTTTTTTGATCTCGCCTTCGTCTGCATTTTTGGAAATCCCCAATACTTCGTAATAATCCCTTTTTTGCATCTTTTCAATCGTATTTCAGATTGCAGATTGACAGCATCAATCTGCAATTTGCAATCAGTAACCTGCTAATTTATTGTCCCACTACTACTTTTGCGTAGCGGATCACTTTATCGTTGAGGTAATATCCTTTTTCCACATCGTCGATCACTTTGCCTTTCAACTCCTCCGAAGGCGCCGGAATATTGGCTATCGCTTCGTGCAATTCAGGGTCGAAGGCTTCGTTTTTCGACTGCATTTGCTTCAACCCTTTTGCTTCCAACGTGGTTTTAAACTTGGAGTGAATCAGTGCAATACCGTCTTTAATTGCCTGGATGTCTTCTGCCTGTTCGTTGTTGAGGATTGCTCTTTCGAAATCATCCAGTACCACGATGAGGTCTTTCAACACCCCGGCACTTGCGGTGGCGATCAGTTCCAGTTTTTCCTTGTTGGTACGTTTACGGTAGTTATCAAACTCCGAATATAAACGAAGGTATTTATCGTTGAGGGCAGCAATTTGTTCTTCTGGCGAAGGAATAGCCGAATTTTCTGACGAATTGTCAGTGTTTTCTGTTTCTGTTGCGGCCTGCCCGTTCGCTTCCTGTGGCTCTGCTGCAGCTGATTCTTCGTTTAGATGCTCATTTTGCTTGGTCTCTTCTGCCATGATTCCTGGTATTTTTCCCGCTTTATGACAATAAACCTGCCATTCCTGTAAAACCGACAGGGTGTCATGAAATCATGACAAGATGCGCAGCAACCGCTATCCGACTGATATTTTCCTTACATTCGAAACGTTCTTAAATTGTTACACGCTACTTATGAAGTACTTTATTGCCGCTTTACTCTCCATCTGCAGTTTCACTGCGGCTACGGCACAAAAGAATAATGATTCAATGATCATCCGTCAACTGTTTAGCGAAGCATTGGAAAACGGGAAAGCTTACGAGGACCTGCGTTCGCTCTGCAAGGATATCGGTGCCCGCATTTCGGGATCGGCGCAGGCTGAAATGGCCGTTGAGTGGGGAAAACGCAAAATGGAAGCCTACGGTTTCGACAAGGTGACGCTGCAACCGATCATGGTGCCGCACTGGGAAAGAGGAACCACGGAAGCTGCCTGGATGCAGCCGAAATCGGGGGATTTAGTGCCGCTGGATATCCTGGCGCTTGGCGGTTCGATCGGGACCAACGGCCTGATGAAGGGTGATGTGGTGGAATTCAAGCATTTGGACGACCTGAAAAAAGCCGACCGGAAATCGGTGGAAGGAAAGATCGTTTTTCTTAACCAGGTAATGGACCCGAAACAGGTCAGCACATTCGGTGCTTATGGCGGCTGTTATGCGATTCGCGGGCAGGGTGCCATCGAAGCCTCAAAACTCGGAGCAATTGCGGTGGTAATCCGTTCACTTGCCATGCCGCAGGATGATCATCCGCATACAGGATCAATGTATTACGAAGAAGGAACACCCAAAATACCGGCGGCGGCATTGTCGACCAACTCGGCCAACGCACTGTCGGAGGCTTTGCAGTATGGGCGTACGACTTTTGCCTTTGAAATGGATTGCCGTGATTACCCGGACGCTCCTTCGTACAACGTGATGGCTGAAATAACCGGAAGCGAATTTCCGGACCAAATCATTACCATGGGCGGCCACCTGGATTCCTGGGATGCAGGAGAGGGTGCTCACGACGACGGCGCCGGGGTGATCCATTGCCTGGAGGCGCTTCGCCTGATGAAAGTGCTCAAGATCCGTCCGAAACACACGATCCGTGTGGTGTTCTTCATGAACGAGGAAAACGGCAACAAGGGTGGCCAGGGCTACGCCAAATGGGTCAAGGAAAACGGCGAAAAGCAGGTTGCGGCAGTGGAAAGCGATCGTGGCGGTTTTAGTCCGCGCGGTTTTGAATGCGACGGTTCAGCGGAACACCTGGCCCTTATCCAGGGATTCAGACAGGCGCTTCTGCCCTACGGACTTCATCATTTTGAAAAAGGATACGGCGGCGTTGACATCAGCCCACTGAAACTGCATTATGAAGGTATTCCATTGTATGGTTTTGTGCCCGACTCCCAGCGTTACTTTGATTTTCACCATGCCGAAAGCGATGTGTTTGAAAATGTGAACAAACGTGAGCTGGAACTGGGTTGTGCCAGCATGGCGGCTTTCCTTTATTTACTCGACAAAAATCTCTAAACCGAAACGCTATGGTACTTGAAGGAAGACCGAATCCCGAACACGCTCCCGCTTATGCGGCCTATTATTTCAGCCTTTCCGACCGGCAGACCGACCTGATGGAAGCCCTGGTGAAAAACGGTGAAAAAACCGCTGCGTTTATCCGCTCCATCCCGGAAGATAAAGCCGATTTCCAGTACGCCGACGGCAAGTGGTCGACCAAAAGCGTGATTGCGCACGTGATAGATACGGAACGCGTGTTCCAGTTTCGCGCCCTTTGTATCTCACGTAAAGATACTACGCCTTTACCGGGTTTTGATGAAGACAACTATGCCCAACATTCGCCAGTAGACAACCGCACGCTGGAAGACCTGGCCGCCGAGTTTGAAATTGTCAGGGCTTCTTCCGTTCACCTGTTCAAGCACTTGACGGCGGGCATGATCGATGTTGTGGGTACGGCCAGCAACAACCCTTTGACGCCACGCAGCGCCGGCTGGATCATCGTTGGACATGCCGCGCACCATTGCCGCATCATTGCCGAGCGCTACCTTGTGGATACCGAAGAACTTTATTAATCATAAAACCTGAAATCATGCATAAAAACTTCTCTGCAATTTTTGCCATCCCGTTTGTGTTACTGATCCTTTTCTCGTGCAGCTTCAGCGGCGGACAAGGCATACCTGAGGATAAAAAAGATTATATCGGCACCTGGACCTCAACTGAAATCTACCTTGATATCAGTGAAAACGGCAATGTGGATTACAAACGGGAATCAGCAGGCGGAAGCACCACCAGCATCAAAGCCCCGATCCAGAAGTTTGAAGGGAACAGCTTTGTGGTGGGAGCGCTGGGCTTCGATACCAAATTTGTTGTGAGCAAACCGCCGCATGAAGAAAACGGCGTGTGGACGATGACGGTTGACGGGCGGGAGTTAACAAAGACAACGTTTCAGAATTTCTAATCTTCAAACGTTATTCCGTCATTTCCCCCGGTTTTCAATCCTCCTGCGGCTTGAAAACAAACGTAAACTTCGTAGCCGGAAACGTCTCCATTTCCATCGTGCCTTCCAGCTGGTCGGTCAGTGAATCGATGAGGTCCAGTCCGAACGAATCCTTGCGCGCAGGGGCTTTCCAGGTACCGCTGTCGGTGTACGACAATTGGCACTGGTCTTTGCCGTAGCGCAGGAACGAAATGCTGATCAGGCAGTTGTCGTATTCATCAAATGCATACTTGAGCGAGTTCGAGATCAGCTCGTTCAGGATCAGCGCCAGCGGCACAATCGAACGCAAACCGATCGAATCCACATCGCATTCAATCCGGATGTTTACCGGGTAGCCCGATTGGTATGAGTTGATGAGGTCGCTTGAAAGGTCGTGCAGGTACTCCTTCATGTGCAGCGTTGACAGGTGGTCGCTCTGGTACATTTTTTCATGGATCATCGACATGGCGATTACCCGGTGTGTGGCGTCCTTAAACTTCGCGATCGCCTCGGGATTTTCCAGTTCCCGTGCCTGCAGGCGCAGCAGGCTCGTAATGATCTGCAGGTTGTTTTTCACCCGGTGGTGAATTTCTTTCAGCATCACCGTCTTTTCCTCGTTTTGCTTCAGGATGATGTTGTACTGGTCCTGCAATACATCCTGGGCAACATTGAGGTGCTTCTTCGCCAGCTCGTTGGTGCGGATATTCTGCCAGCTCAGGTACGAAATGATCGAAAACCCGATAAAGACATTGATGGCGGTGGTATAAACCTGCTCGTCGGTAATGTCGCGGATCAGTTGCAGCTGTTCCTGCGAAAGGAAGAGGTAATAAAACGTGATTGAAACGGCATGAATGAACGAAATGATCAGTCCCCAGCGCTGGCCCACCACGATAAACGTAAACAGGATATTGATCACCATCCACACCATGTCTACCATGTGAGGCTGGTCCCTGATCCCGAAAAGCGTAAACAAACAGGCCCCGGCGCCTACCATGTTAAATATCAGCGTCGGCAGCAGGTATTTGCCTGTTTTACGGATCTGGTACATCGCCCAGAAAACAAAGAGCAGTGCCACCAGTGCCACAAAGGCCGTAGCCAGGTTGAAGTAAACGAACAGGGCAATGTCCAGCAAACCGATTGTTACCGCCAGGAACAGGCTCATGCGGTAAGCAAGCAGGTACTTGGCCTCATAGACGTAATCGCTTGTCTGAAGCTCGGGCGGGTCGAGTAATGATGAAAGTGAAGCCATTATGCGAACCGTTTTGTTGTAGACGAAAAACTACGGCAGGAAAATACCTCTGTGCGGGTACATGTTCCGCAGGAAAATACCCCGGAAGCATCGCGGGAATATGGTTCAATCGTTTTCTGCTGCATGGGTTTTACTTAGCGCAAATGTACGTAAATCAATGAAGATGGGCTGAAACTAATTTACGTTCCCTGTTTATTTAAACTAAAAACTGTATTTTAGAAAAGGATTAACCGATACAACGTGCGCTCTAAATACTACATACTGCTTTTCTTCGCCTTGATTCAGGTTCCTGCTCTTGCACAGGGCGACCGCCTTTACAACCAGCTCGAACAGCTCAAAAAGACCATTCGCCAGAGTACGATGTTTGATTCGGCCAAGGTGTTTTCCAACGGCGCTAAAGCGATCCGGATAGCACGCGAGCTCCACGCCAAAGGCGAAGAAGGACTCATCTACCAGTATTACGGGTCGTTTTACTATTATTCCAACGACTACAAGAATGCGCGGAAATACTTTCAGAAATCGATTGCGACCGCCGAGCAGTGCGGCGACCTCAAGCTCAAAAATTCTACGCAGATCCGCCTCGCCTTCATGCAGGCAGAAACCGATATCTTCAAGGGCGAAGACGAGTTCAACCGGTTACTTAAACAGGCCAAAAAACATGGGTTCATCGAGAATTCAATCGAAATATACAACGGGCTGGGTATTTTGTACGAAGACCGGATGATGGCCGACAAAGCTATTGAATACTACCTCGAAGGGTTGAAAATTGCCGAAAAGCACAATAAAAAATATTTCATCAGTTTCCTGCTCAACAACCTGGGACTGCTCAAGTATGAAAACAAGCAGTACGAAGAGGCCCGGAAGGATTTGCTGCGCGGACTGCGCCTCGCCATCGGTGAAAAAGAGTACCGCCTTATCGGGAACCTGCACAACAACCTAGGGCTGGTCTACCGCGAGCTGAAAGATTACAAGGCATCGATCAGGCATTTTCATGAAACGGTTGAAATCACCGAAAAGCAGGGCTTTCCGTTCGGGATCGGCGCCGCCTTCATCAACCTGGGCGATTGTTACAACCTGGACGGTGATTATGCAACCGGAATGCTCTACACCGATTCGGCTATCGCGATTTTCAGCCAGTTTGATGACCAGGAGTACCTGGGCATTGCCTATTTGCTGAAAAGCAGCCTGTATACCCGGCAAAACAAACTGAAGGATGCCTGGGCATACGTGGATAAAGTATTGGAACTGCACAAACAACGGCCTTCGATCACCAATTACATCAACACCTTCGAAGTGCGCTCGGAGATTTATGAAAAAACGGGCAATTATAAAAAGGCGCTCGAATTTAAGGACCGGTTCCACGAGCTGAGCGACAGTATCGAGCTCATTGCCAACAAAGACAAGATGAACGAGCTGCAGGTACTCTATGGCCGGAAACGCATCGAATCGCAGCTGGCCCAGGAAAAAACAAAGAACAAACTGTCTGACAAGAACCGCGAGCTGGAATCGGCTGAATGGCGGCTGATCCTGATTGTTTTCTCGGCCGTTTCATTGCTGGTGCTCGGTTTCCTTTACATTCGCTACGTTCGTAAATCACGCCGGCAGCAGGTCTTGTTCTCGCAGCGCCTCATCCAGCAGATCGATGAAGAGCGTTCGCGCATTTCCGGTGATTTGCACGACAATATCGGTCAGCTGCTCTCGGTGGTCAAATCCAAGATCAACATGTACAATACGGGTTTGATCAGCGAGATCACCGACCTCGACAAGGAAGTGGGCGAAGTGATCAATCAAACCCGCACCATCAGTCACCAGCTGCATCCTTCATCCTTGGAAAAACTCGGACTGGAGCGGTCGATCAACGGCCTCATGGAACGTACCCAAGCCAATACCGACATCATTTGCAGCATGCACTTCGCCATTCCGAGCGATCAGCTGAACATCGAGGTGCAGACACAGTTGTACCGCATCAGCCAGGAATGCATCAACAATACGATCAAACATGCCAATGCGGCATCACTGAAAATCACCCTGAAGGAGGAAGACGGTACCTATATCTACAAATACCGCGATAACGGCATCGGTTTCTCGGGCTCTTCGTTCAGCAACGGAATCGGAATGATGACGATCAGGGAGCGTGTTAATAAAATAAATGGTAAATTAAACGTCATATCGGATCAGCAAAAAGGTATGCAGCTGGTAATCAAATTTCGATGAGTATGGAAATTGTCATAGCAGATGATCACCCGATCTTCAGAAGCGGTTTAAAGTTTCTGCTGGAATCTTCGTTTGAGAAAGTGCATGTAACCGATTTTGATAACGGTGCATCCGTGTTGGTGCACCTGCAGTCGCACCGGCCCGACCTGGTCTTCCTCGATATCGATATGCCCCAGAAAAACGGCCTGGATACCTGCGCCGAGATCGCCAAACTGTTTCCCGACATGAACGTGGTGATCCTGTCTATGTACAAAGACGTTGAAATGGTGAAGCTTGCTTTTTTCAGCGGGGCGAAAGGGTACCTTGTAAAGGACAACACTTCCGAAGAGCTGGTGGAGTGTGTGCTGGCCATTCAGCAGGGCAAGAGCTACCTTGCGAAGGATATCCGCGACCCCAACCGGCAGGAACTTTCCGAAAACAGCGATCAGCTGCATATTGCCGAGTTGCTGAATACCCTCACCCAGACAGAATTGAAAGTGCTGAAACTGGTCAGCCAGAAATATTCCAGCAAGGAAATTTCAAACCTGTTGTTCGTTTCGGTGAAGTCCGTTGAAAATTACCGTTCGCGGATTTGTAAAAAACTCAACCTTGACGCACGTAATAACAGCCTGTTAATGTGGGTAATGGAGAATAAGAGCGTGGTTGATCGCAAGGACCAGCAGCTAAAATTTTAGCACAACTTTTTTCATTTTGAGGGGGCAGCACTACTGCGCAGCATGTAGTTCCATAGTACTTTAGCCTCAAGTTATTTGTTAAGCTTGTTACTAAAGAAAGTTAACTTACTACTACCCCTTTCAATAGTTAACATTTTGCTTGATCAATAATGAAGAACGCTGGATTACTCTGATGAAGTGTTTCGTACTGAGAGAGAGTGTGTGAGTGTTAGAGTTTAGTTTTAGCGAATTAAAGATCCCGTTCTTCATTAGCGAAAGCATAAAGCATTAGGTTAGTTAAATGGAACAAATAAACGCTTTGCGAAAATGCCGGTGATGACTAGTAGAGGAGTCGTTTCCGGCATTTCGCTTTGATGCCTTTTCAATTTGGCAATCAGCGAACGTTATCTCAGTAACTACGGGGGCTCTTCGTAATTTTACGAAATTGCAAAGTGGCAAATTTGTGATATGGCGATTTTGTAAAATTACGAGGCGAAATTATCCGGAAATCCTGGTTTTTACAATTAACCCAATCCGTTGTTCAGCATTGTTCCAACAACTACATCATTTGTAGTATTTTCCCGGCTGCCTGTTCCTTTTTTAAATTACTTTATTACTTTAGAAATAAAAACAACTTATGAATAAGACACTTATCCTGCTGAGCCTTGTAACAAGCATGTTTGCTTCGGCCCAGTCTCCGATGATGAATTCCAATTGCGATGTCACACTTACCGTGCAGGGCGAAGAGGGCACCAACGGCGTCTCGGTTACCTACAATCCTACCAACAAATTGTATTATACGGTGTTTGCCGGAAACTCCAGGTACCCAATCGAAGTACACAATACCAGCGGTACCTCTATGAGTACGCAGGAAATTGGCTTTGACGTGCGTGGTATGTGGTACAACCCGTCTACCAAAAGCCTGCAGGGCATCAGCTACGACAACCAAGGTGGTTTTGAGATCAAGCTGAATGAAGACGGAACGATCAAAGGATCGGAGGCTACTGCATTTGCTTACGGCATGGAATCACAAACGGTGGCTACGTACGCTGAAAAGAAGAAAATGGTGATGTTCGTGGAAGGAATGACGGTGTATTTCTTCAAACCGGGAAAAAGCAAAAGCAAAACGCTGACGCTTTCTCCAACCGACATGAATACGGTGCTCAATACCAACGGACCGATGTATACCGGGGTGAAGAACTACGAGATTGCGTTGTTTGAAGCCGAAACGATGACGGTACACCTCTTCAGCGCATCGAGCGGAAAGGAAACCGGCAAAGTGGTGCTCAAATCGGGTTCCTGTGAAGAAATCGATAACGTACCGGATTTTTTCCGTGTTTCTTACTGTAATGAACGCGTGTTCCTGTTTGATACAGACGCCAGAACATGGACGGGCTACAAGCTTTTTGATTAATCAGCATTGATTGATTTTCAGGGAAGGGGGATGAAAGTCCTCCTTTTTTTTGTTCCCCGTATCTGAAAGGAAGAATCCCACGATTCATCCGATTTCAATGGCGTAAATGGTTTTCATGGTGAATTATGATGGTTTATCGGATGTCTCACCCCTACGGGGTGAAAAAAATCTAAACATTGGTTTGCTACGATATTTTGTCCCTACGGGACAGACGATTAGACACATTGACCTTCATATAATGCTGCGATCAGGTATGGAAAAATGGTGTTCCAAAAAGCTGTTTTGTCCCTACGGGACGGACGATTAGACACATTGACCTTCATATCATCCTGCGAGCAGGTATTGAAATAATGGCATTCCATGGAGATATTTTGTCCCTACGGGGACGGACGATTAGACACATTGACATCATATCATCCTGCGATCAGGTATGGAAATAATGGTGTTCCAAAAAGCTATTTTGTCCCTACGGGACGGACGATTAGACACATTGACCTTCATATCATCCTGCGAACAGGTATGGAAATAATGGTATTGCGGGAGATATTTTGTCCTGCGGGGCATTTGAAATTCGCGGCAACAAAAAAAGAGACTCCTTTCGAAGTCTCTTTCCCATTCAACGTGTGAATCTTATTTTTTCTTATCAACTTCCACGGAAGCCAATTCATCTGCCTTGTAAGCGCCGCTGTCCAGTTTGTCTTTCAATTTCTTGAAGGTTTCGATGGTATAGTTGACATCCTCGAGCGTGTGAGCGGCCGTTGGGATCAAACGCAACATGATCACATCTTTCGGTACTACCGGGTAGATAACGATGGAGCAGAAGATATTGTAGTTCTCGCGCAGGTCAAACGTAAGGTTTGTTGCCTCCGCAAGATTTCCTTTCATGAATACAGGCGTTACCGGTGAATTGGTTGCACCGATGTCGAAGCCGGCATTTTTCAGTCCTGACTGCAAGGCATTGGAGATCGTCCACAGTTTTTCTTTCAGTTCAGGGCGTGTGCGCAGCAATTCGAGGCGTTTGCGGGCTCCGATGGTAATGGTGATCGGCAATGCCTTGGCAAACATCTGTGAACGCATGTTGTAGCGCAGGAATTCGATGATGGATTCGTCACCGCAGATAAATCCGCCGATCGAAGCCATTGATTTGGCAAATGTTCCGAACAACACATCGATTTCGGCCTGTACACCTTGTGCTTCACCGGCACCCTGTCCGGTTTCACCCAATGTGCCGAATCCGTGTGCATCGTCTACGAACAAGCGGAAATCGTATTTCCCGGATTTACGGAACTCAACGATTTCGGCCAGTTTACCCTGGTCGCCCGCCATTCCGAAAACGCCTTCGGTGATTACGAGGATCCCGCCACCGGTTGTTTCGGCCAAACGTGTTGCGTTGCGCATCTGCTTGTCGAAGCTTTCCATGTCGTTGTGCTGGAATACGAAGCGTTTCCCGGTGTGCAGGCGCATTCCGTCGAGGATACATGCGTGTGCTTCACTGTCGTAAACGATGATATCGCTGCGGTCGACCAAACAGTCGATGGCCGACACCATTCCCTGGTAACCGAAGTTTAAGAGGATCGTATCTTCCTTGCCCATGAATTCAGACAGCTCGTTTTCGAGTTTTTCGTGTTCACTCGTTTGACCTGTCATCATACGGGCCCCCATCGGGTACGCGAGTCCGTACGTTTCGGCTGCTTTGCGGTCTGCTTCACGCACTTCAGGATGGTTTGCCAACCCGAGGTAGTTGTTCAACGACCAAACGAGGCATTCTTTTCCGCGGAACACCATTTTGTTCCCCAGTTCGCCTTCCAGTTTCGGAAATGTAAAATACCCGTGAACTCCTTTGGAGTATTGCCCGATCGGGCCACGATTGCGCTGAATTTTATCAAAAATATCTGCCATTATAGATTCATTTTCCGATAATCTACAGCTAACCTGCAATTAACGGATGATTTAATTCGGCAAAGTTAGCAGGATTCAGGCGAGTAGCAAGTGCAACGGGGAAAAATAATTAACCGAGTAATTCACAATTGGGGGCGGGCTGTACATGATTCGTTTATCCGCTTATCCGTTCGGGGGCAGTGGAAATTTTATCCACTTCGCGGATGTGCTAAATCAGTATACAACCACCATTTCTTTCGTGGGCAGGCCATGAATACCGGATTGCAGTACGTATTTGATTTTACAGGCGTAGCGGTTTCAGTTTTTTTCCTGGTTTCGTTGAAGTTGCCCTGCCCTACTTATGCGGCGGAATTCATTTCAATTGTTAATTTTTTTTAATTGATCGAAACTTTTTTATAATAATGAATTAACAAGGTGCGTTAGGGATTTATTAGAGTAAGGAATTTATCCTGACCTATCGGTTAGATTGCAGAACCGGAATGTATGGACCACCCAAATCGACCAATTCTATTCAGAATAGTTTCCTGGTGAACTTTAATGCAGTTATTATTTACCTGACAGGTATATGGTAGCGTGTGTCTGTCTCAATAAAAGGTGAGCCATGTCAGTTGAAGCCATGAAGCGTGAGTTGGAGGTGCTGGAGGCAACATTGCGCAGTCTGTATCGAAAATACCCCCCGGGTAAACACCAGAGTGAACAGGTCCTAAAGATTTTAGCACCATTACATGAAGATTTCCGCAGGCAGGTATTGACCGGATCTTTTGCAAGTGATACGGATGAAATTCACTATTTTAAATATATCAAACCCCGACTAGTTTCATTGTTTATTTACCATCATAAGTTACTTCACCTGGAGTTGAATCTTCCAAAGGGTTCGTTAAAACAATTGAAAAAATACTATCATCTTGAATTAGATAAAGTGACTGCTTTTTTCATGAATAACGCAGCATTTATCAGGTATGTTCGTTCGGGGGACAACCGACTGGACCGTTTTTACTTCTTACGTGGTAAAGCTACTTTTCATGATATTTCCGAGAGTATTTATGCAGAAATTGATCCTAATTACACAACTTATTACGACATCAAACTATCCCGATTATTTGCCTATGAACGTCTGGATGACTACTTAAAAAGTAAATTACATCAACTGAAGACCAACCCTGTTGCGATAGCACCAACTCCGGAGCCGTTAACCGTTCAATTGGATTCTTTACCGCGTAAAGACCAGTTATTAAAGTCACACCAAGTGGAGCGGTTATTGGGTATTTCTACGAGTACACTGCATCGCCTGCGAAAGAAGGGAATTCTGCCAGGTGTTAAGGTGGGGGGTATTTTGTTTTACCGTGAGGAGGATATTTTGAAGTTATTGCAGGGAGACTGGAAACGAGAGGCGGGAGACTGAACTGAGCCCTAGCAGGGTTCATTCCTCCGTCGCTTCGGGATGTTAGGATTTCAATGATTATTCGACCGATTTTTACGATCTCTTATACGGGTTATATACGGGTTATCTACGGGTTATCTATGGGTTATCTACGGGGTTGATCCGGGGCCAATCCTGAAACCCCTTATTTTACTGGTGTTCAGGTCATTTTTTTGAGTGAAAACCGGTAATTTTGAGGGTTTTTCATTCGATCTGATTTTTTTTGGGATTTCAAGGATACGCGAGATGTGGCACGGGATGCGTCCCGCGCGTACTTGATTTTATCTTGGTTGCAAAAGTATCCAAGGGAAAGGAGATTTATTGCCGGCGCGTGAGCACATCTTGCTCAAGTGAGGCAGGCGCGGAAGCATTCCGCGCGTACGTCAATTGGTGTCAATAACGGTCAATGAATGTCAGGTTATTTCAAGTTTTCCGGGTTTATTGTTTGGGGGTTGAATCGGTTTTAGTTTCGGTTTCAGGAAGCATTCCTCAGTTCGCGATACGGGTTTGCTTTCCTGGATTACGAGGGTCGTAATTCAGTATTTGTCAAAATTAAAACTTAGAAATCATGGCAAAGCAAAGTGGAATCATTAAACTGCAAGGAAAGCTCGACGATATTTCCTTCTATCACACCGGTGATGGGCATTTAGCCAGAAAAAAGGGAGGTGTGGACGCAGCCCGAATCAAGAGTGATCCAAAGTTTGCACGTGTTCGTGAGAACAATGCAGAGTTTGGAAATGCGGCCGATGGAGCCAGAATGTTTCGACGTGCTATTAAACCACTGTTGAAAGTGGCCAGCGACGGACGTATGATCAGCCGATTGATGCGTACAATGTTCGAGATTAAGAACCTGGACACTATTAATGTTCGCGGCAGACGTAATGTCGGCGAAGGTATCCAGGATCCGCAGGCGCATGTGTTGTTGAAGGATTTTCAATTCAACCGGTCTTCCGAATTGGGAGAAGTGCTTCAACGCAATTACCAGGTAAACACAACCACGGGAGTCATTACTATTAATGACTTGATACCGGTGGAAGATTTGAGCTTTCCGGCAGCTGCAACTCATGTAACACTTAAAGGTGCGTGGTTGAACATTGATTTTTCGACCGGTGCCTATGAACTGGAGCATTCAAACGAGGTGAATCTTCCGATTGATGCAACACAAACGGATGTGGTACTGACACCAGCTGCGCTTCCCGGGGGCAGTGGGTTGGATTTCGGTTTCCTTACAGTCGCTTTCTATCAAGAGGTGAACGGCGTGCAGTATTCATTGAAAAATGGTGTGCACAATGCGCTGGCTATTGTTGCAATTGTGTAATTGCCTGATGGCGCTCTTACCCGGATTGATAGGGCGCTGGTTATCCATTTTTAAACAATTTATCATGGATCAATTAGAAAAAAGAGGAGAAGGCCTGGAGATCAGCTTCTCGCTCAAGAAACAACGTCGCCAACCGTTTAAGCCCGGCGCTGATCTGGAAGGCAGTGTGCATCTGACGATTGAAGAGTCGGATGGCAAGGAAGTGGTTGAGGTGAAAGTAGCGCTTTCAGCTCCTAAATAAGCTTCCATTTTCCGGCACTTCCGAGTGAGGACGTCTGCACTTGCGCAAGCATTGAGACGGTGACTTTATCACCCTTCACGGAGTTGAACATAATGGAGACAGGGATGATCGCAGGCTCGTGGCACTCCAGGTTCGTAATACCCGCTTTTTTGAGGCTGATGGCGAAGTAACATGCGTTCGCTGCACTTGCGGAGTTCCGGATATTTTATGGGTTAGGTGAATTGAGAGAGGGCGGAAACGCCCTCTTTTTGGTTTACGATCATTGCTACTACGTTTTACTATTATTCTCCAATCTTTGTCATTCCCGATATATTAAATATTAAATTTAATTAGTTGTAAGTAAATATATTTCATTATAATTGAAAAAACATTCCAACCATTCCATATTAGGTGTATCAATTGGTTGGTAAAACTTAATACTGTTCATCATAAACTGTCACATGAAAAAATCACTTTTCACCTTAATCACGACCCTTATTTCGGTCTCTTTATTGGCACAAGCACCTAAAAAATCATTCACTGAAAAACTTGATGGTATTAAAACAACGTCTAAAGAATTGGTGAAAAATGCAGGAACGGATAAATCCTCCATTGGGCAAACCGGACAATTGACAACGAGTGTTCCGTTGGTTACAGTGTCTTCCCGTACGATGCAATTTCCATTGGAACTGCGTTATGCTGCCGGAATCAAAGCTTCACAACAAAGTGGATCAGTTGGTTTAGGGTGGGCTTTGCCATTGGGAAGTATTACACGTGATTACGGAGCCTATGAGCCGGATTACACATCCACTTCGCATGAGGCATCCATGAAAAGTACAATCAGCCAGTCTCTGGATGGAGATTTATCTTCTATGAACGGAACCACGATGCACCCGGAAGACTATGGTCAGTCACTCGGATATTCAGGGGTTCATCTGACATCCGCAACCGTGCCGTTGAGCGATAAATACCATGTTCAGGTTCCGGGAGCATTGACCAATACTTTTTTCAATGGTGGAGGTGTAAACGCAGCGCATGACTGGAAATTGGAAGATGTTGAGAATTGGAAAATTAGTCATTCAGTAAAAACCTATCAGATCTCGCAAGAGTTTTCTCGCATTAATGAATGTAATCTGTATCAACATCCTACAACACACCAAATGGGCCTAAACAGCAGTTATGCATCTGCAATTGGAGTTTACCCTTACGTGATAAACGGTTATGCAAAAATAGCAACCGCCGGTTCGGAGTCTTTTATCCCTGCCGAAGAAGAACGATTCGTACGTTACGAAGATTTCGAATCATTTGTAATTACTGATGATAATGGTACACGCTATGTTTTCGGAAGGGCCTTACGCGGACAGAAATATGTGTTCTCAGATGATCCTTACTGGTCGAACCACAACAATGGCTCGCCGGATGCTCCCAATCCTGGAAGTTTCTGGAAGGTGGATTATATAGCTGAATGGTTATTGACTGAAATACAATCTGCCGATTACGTTGACTTGAATGGTAACGATATTGCTGATGATGGAGATGCAGGAGACTGGATACGTTTTGAATACACGGCGCCAACCAAAATGGAAGAAACAACCTTTATTGGTCAGACACATGGTAAAATGTCACAAATGGTTCCAACCCACCGTGAATGGTCAAATTTTTCGCAAACAGACCGCGCTTCTTCTTTGATGCGTGAACTGGCCTACCTGACTAAAATCGTAACTCCTGTTCAGGAAATTGATCTGACAATTTCAGAGCGTTACGATGTCGATCATGACTATTATTCCAAACCTGCCAACCGAGTGGGGAGTAGTTACTACTACGAAAATCGTACGTATACATCCCAGGGTTCATCCACTGATTTTGATATTGAATATCCGGTTGAAACCATGAAGTATGATTCGATTATGGTTACCAGCCGTTTGATCAATAAGCACCTTTATCCGAATGAAAGCAATAGTATCGCTACTATTGCCCTCAATTATGCCGCTAAAGGAAGTCCGCAGGAATTAGCTGTTTCTTCCTATTTGATCCGAAACAATAACAAGCAAGAGAAAACACTTAATGGTCAACCAATTGGTTTGCCAAGTTCATCCACTGTTTTTAACGCGGAAAACTACTATAGCGAAACCGAAAAACGTGGTAAAACAACCCTCTTGGGAATTGATTTCTATGGTGCGAGCGTACATGCTGATGAAAAGAACTCATACGCATTTGAATATGCTTATAACCCCGGTTATGATGAAATTCATAAGCGGGAAATTGCACGAGCCTATTACTTCCCTTCACTTCGACAGGGGAGCTCTTCACAAAACACCCCAATACCCAATAACAAAGCGGAAGTTCCTGTTGACTATATAGAAAAGCGATTGGGTGTGGACGGTATTACATACTCAAACGTTTCACATACAGGTAATTCAAAAATTTCACCTTACGAATTTTTGATTGATTTTCCCTATAAAGAGAAAATGTATAAGTTTCAGGCTACTAACCAGGAGATTCATGATTATGTGAGTGACCAACTAACAGGGCCTGATTACCCGTTAATAAATACTGAAATAACTCACCCGCTTCAACCAACAATCGACGTATTTGGCTATTTAGGAGGTAGTACAGAAGCTGCTAAAGCGTGGTCACTAACAAAAATCACTTATCCAACCGGAGGAGAAGTATCTTTTGAGTATGAATCTGGGAATTTTACGACATCTGCTTCCTGGAATATTCAATCCACGACATTGCCTGTAATTTCTCAATACAATGCTTTGGCTAAAGCACGTAGCTTTGTTCAGGATGCCTACAACAGAGAATTTGCCACTGTTTACACGCCTTATCAATTTCCACCCAAGAATCTTACAGCTACCTACGAGGTCGAGCTTTCAACCGCATACGGTATTCGATTAAAAAAGAAATCAATCAATGATCGTCTAAACCCGGTTGTTGTAACTACCTATGAATATACCGAAGGGCAACTAACTGCACTTCCATCCGAATACATGCAAAATGTGTACAGTGGCTTCAACCAGTTCATTACGCGTGAAAATCACCGCCTTGGCCTGGAATACGGTGACTATTTGGCAAATGCGGTTCCGGAGATGAACTTCTCGCATGATTACGATATGTACATGAGACAATGTTCCCATACAAATATTGCTTTTGATAACTATTCTGCGACTTATTTCTATTCATCCATTAAAACTGTATTTCCGGATAATTCATACTCCAAAACATTCTATGGTTCTCTAAACGGTTCGATTGATTACCCCCAATACCACCTTTACGCCTATCGTTTAGCTACCCCTGATTTGGAAGGTCGTTATACACTCGCCGGGAACAACATTAATATCAATCCGATTGTGATCAAATCGGAGGCATTATACAAAGCAGGGACCACTTTACCTTATCAGAAAACAGACTTCACCTATACCAGGTATAATGCCGGCACGATCCATTCTATGTACATGGATTATACAGGCGGGCAACAAATTCCTAACGAAGAAGTGCTTTGGAACGGATCGTTTCCTATCTATATTCCCGATGTACAATCGGTAGTCACTTATGTCGGTCTTTCGGGGTTATATGTATTGGATGTTTTGAAATTACCGTTTCCGGGCACCAACGCCTATTCATACCAGCGCTGGGGGCAATTTAAAACCCTGATGACCAAAAAAACCACAACGTATAAAGGGTTGATTGCTCACCAGGAAATGACCTATGATCAGGCAGCTGGCTTTGTACTCAGAGAAGAAAAATCCTACACACAAAATGAGCCGAATATCTACCTGACACAGTATCAATATGCACATGAGTTTTACAACGGTCAAACGCTAAAGTTTGAAAACAGGAATCTCAAACGTTTACCTTGTCGAACCACAACCTATCTCGGAACAGTAGCTCCGGCCAATGCATTGAGCGCAACAGTCATGACTTATGATCTGACACTCGACGTTCCCAAACCCCTCGACACCTATACCTATGAAACAGCAGTAGACGCATCAACAGGCACTTATACACTTCCGGTTTTCAACCCGGCGTCTTCCAACTGGCGCATTTCCGAATCCGATGTTTATCTGTACAATAAAGCTGCTTCCCCCATCCATACCCGTTCCAATCAATTGTATAATAAAACTGTTACCGGTAACGGTATGAATACAGTGAAGGCGCAGTTTTCCTCACCTGACCGTCCGTTTGATGCTACGTACACCGGATTTGAGGACTTATCAGTAAGTAAGCATACTTCCGATTGGACAAGTACCTCTTACATGGAAGAAGAATGGCTGACACCTGAGGAAAGTGTTTTTTCGGAAACGGCGGTGATAACCACTTCAGGATCAAACGTCATTTGCAATAATAATTCTTACTTTGATTTATTTGGTAATCAATCCATGCATGCCGTAACTTTTGACAATACTCAAGGAATGGCAGTGGGAGATGAAATAGAACTCTCCTTTACTTACTCAAATACCAATTACAATCTTACAAGCTATATCGCCTCTCTTCACGACGACACCGAATTGCCCGCAGGGGTGCAAAACGTAGCTCTTGCCAAAGTAGCCTGTTTTACAAGTGTGGTGCCTATACCGGCCGGGAATCCGTTTGTTGGCGGAACCTTTACGAATGTAACCCTGAAAAAAGTTCTTAAAAACTACCGCCTGTCGAGCGCCTATTCCCGCACCGGAAATTACAGCTACAAACTGCCAACTATTCGCCAACAAGGTGAAACGGCAAAGAAAACTCCGATTCGCCCGGTTAAAATAGAGGCTATGCCTACCGATCCCGGATGTTCTGACCCAACAATTCCAGCACAGCAGTGTTTCTGGGATTATCAGGCAAGTATCTGGCTGCGTTACGATTTTGACATTGTTTCATCCAGCCAAACCTTGCCATCTTATTCCGGGACGAGCGAAGATTTAGAGGCCGATCAGCTCTACCGTCGCGGACAATTGAATCCGACGACGCAGGGCTTTAAAATTGTATGTGACATCTGGAATGCAACACGTACACAAGTGATTGACCAAAAGGTATTCTACCCGAAAAGCGTAAATGCTTCCTGGAAACAATACACTGTTGATATTCCTATTCTGAAAGGTCAGCAGCAATGGGTAGATGTGTATGTAGTCAACGAAACATCTCAGTTAAATACCGGATTCACCAGCCTCAAATCATTGTTTATAGATGATATAATTATTTGTCCTGCCAATGCCAAATACGGTTATACTGTCGTTGATAAATTCGGGAGTGCAACCTGCATGGTTGACAATAATGACGTGTTTACCCAAGCTGTATTTGATCACAAAGGCCGCGTAAAAAGTAGGCAGAATGCCTATGGTAAAATCTTCAGCGAAGTCAGTTATTTTGATCAACCGAATTGGTTAACCTCTCACAATTACATAACAGAGCGTAATTGGGTTGCCAACGGATCTTATTTCGACACACGTTACTACCTGGATGGATTCGGCAAAACCAAACAAGCGATTCTTTCGGATGTTGTTCGCGGAACACGTATGGTTTCTGAAACAAATATCTACGACAATCGTGGCAGAGTAACCCAAAGCTGGAAACCTTATGCGTTAAGCGGACACGCCCTTTCGGCTAAATATGACGGAGCATTTACAGATAAAACCAGTGCGCTTTACGGATCCGGTTTTGCTTATACCAGTGTCACTTTTGAAAACATTCCCGAAGAAAAGATCTCCACGCTATCTGAGCCCCGTATGGCCAATGAAGCTGCTATTACCAGTTCGCAGTCGGATTATGTGAATACCTCACAGCTTGTAGTGCCAAGTTATGTAACTTCTTTCACGTATCCGCTTGGAACACTGATTGTACACGAAAAGGTGAATCAATTGGGTAAAAAGGTGAAAACTTACATAGACAACCTTGGCCGGGTGATTATGGAAGAACACGAGATCGGCAATAACCATCAGCAAAATGCCGACGGCTCCATAACGGTTCTCAATTCCGGTTACGCTGTGGCTCGTACCTGGTTCAAGTATGACGGAGCAGGACGTATCGTGGCAACCTTTGACCCGGATGGAAAGAAAACCGAATACATCTACAACAGTCTTGGTTTGGTAGTAAAAACCATTAGCCCGGATAAAGGCACTTCCGAAATGCGTTACGACAAATACGGACAGGTGCGTTTTGTAAAAAATGCCCGCGATATAGAGGCGGTGCAAAACAACATCTATGGAACCGATCAGTTCAAGTACCTGAAATATGACAAATGGGGACGTGTGATTGAAACCGGAGTATTGACCGTTGCTCCGAATACATTGGATGAGTCAACACAAAATCCGCCGTTTCCGACAACACATTTCTTTGATGATTACACCTATGTCAACAATCAAAACTTCCCGACCGATCAGCAACCTTTTGTACAAGTGCACGTATCTACAGTCTATGACGGACAGCGCGCGTTGTATCAAAGCAATAGTCTGCTTACCCAAATTACCTACAGTAATCATTCACTGAGTACCTCTGATTTTCTCTACACTGCCGGGGCTACGGACATGCAACAATACATTCCCGCTGCCGATGGTCAGCCGATTCGTACCCGCTACCAATATGCAGGATTGACGGGTTCACACGATATTAAAATTTCCTACAATCCATACCGTATTCCAATCAGTAAAACGTATGTCAGTAGCGTAAGCTCGCAATACAGCTTTACGTGGAACACCGAATTGGATAACCTGGGGCGTTCGAAAAAGTTCAGCACCATTTATGGAGTCACGACCACCCAACATGCCTTTAATTATTTTGATGCCACCGGTCAATTGCTGCTGACAGGAGTAGGAACCGGGGCCGGAGGCGCAGGAACTTATATGGATTACCAAAGCGTCAAAAAGAACATCCGCGATCAGGTGGTCAGCAGTATGAGTCAGTTCTTCCGTGTGGGACTCACTTACAATGCAGCCGGCAACATCACCTCCCAAACATGGAGCAATGAGCGCATAGAACAGCAGTTGGGAACACCGCTCAACATGAACCGTTATAATTACTATTACGATGACATGCACCGCCTCACGGGAGCCGATTACAAACAGGTAACCATGGCATCCAATCCGTTTACCTATTACAACACACTTACGGCCAATGTTCCGACGGATTTTAACTGTTTTGTAAATGAAAGTGACGTTTTTCAGACCCTGCAACCGTTGTATGATGAAATTGATGTAAACGGAATAGAATATGAGCGGGCAAAAGATGCCAGTGGCGCATTGGGTTTCCTGCAAGCCACCTATGTGAGTAACAATCAGCCGTACCAGACGATGACAACGCGGCAAAAATCCGATTTCCTGGATTATTACATTGATGAGGCGCTGGATAATGGTTACGATCCGGCTGCATTGGAAACCTACAAGGCTCTTGTTGCAGGAGACAACTCCTATGCCGACAGTATTGGAAAATACGGCATCAAAGCGGTTTCTAAGAAATATCACATCAGTATTTTAGGAAGCTTACCATTCAGCGCTCCCCAGGATTGTTTCTCCAACCCGGCCTCCACTGTTTACGGTTACCTACCTGATTTTGTGAACCCGACGTTTGCAACCAACCAAACCAAATACGATGCAGCATACTGGTATTCGGGCAACGGAAATATCAGCCAGTTGAACCGGAATGACCAAAACGGTACTAAAACCGTTCAGGCTTATACGTATGGTAACGCGCTCAGCAACCGGTTGAGCAGTGTTTCATGGACGATTGGCAACAATACGCCATTCAACCACAGTTACACCTATGACGCTACCGGGAACATCCTTACCGATCCGCGCAATCAGGTAACGGGCGTCACCTATTCTGCTTACGACGACATGCCAACCCGCATTGTGGACAATAACTCCACTCAGGAATACCGCTATTTCGGAGGGCAGCGTTCCGTGAAAATACTCACAGCCTCTGACCGGGAATATTTCATTGACGAAGTGATCCTGACCCAGACCGGAACAGTAAAAAGCTACCAGACACAAAACGGGTATGCGGTTCCGAATACCAGCAACGGTGTGGATTATTTCTACTACGTAAAAGACTGGCTCGGTACACCGAGAGCCGTAGTAGCCGCCAACGGAACAGTGGTAAATGCATTAGATGTGTACCCGTATGGTAAAAAATTGCCGGGAAGGCATATCTTTACATCTAATTACGAAGGTTACCGCTATCAATTCACTGGTCACGAAATGGATGGAGAAACAGGATATCAGTATCACGGCGCTCGTTATTACAACGAGGAATTGGGGCGTTATATGAGTGTGGATCCTTGGGCGAATAAATATCCGAGTTGGAGTACATATAATTATGTGATGGGGAATCCGATTGTTTTGATTGATCCAACAGGGAAAGGGCCGGATGATCCAATAAAAAAAATCGCAAATGCCATCGGTAAAGCAGGAAAAACTGCGTCGAAGCAAGTTGCTAAACCATCAAGTGATAAGAATAAAAAAACTAAAGGAGTAACCGACTATTTAAAAGTAGAAGGTCTGAAAGTAGATGGTTTGAATACGACCTCGACTAATGCACCTGAACAAACACCCGCTAGTAACACCTCTGAACAAACTTCTACTACTAATGTAGCAAACAACTCAAATAGTGTTTCTAACAGCGCCACTTTTTTTGGCTTTCCTAAGATTCACACCAAAGATCCTTTTGTTGGCTATTATTTTGAATATACCCAATCTAACATACTTACCGGAGCGTCAACGGTTGGTGTTGTATATACCAAATATCATGGGAAACATTCCTATACGACAGATGGAACCTATGATTCCGGGGTTCAAGTTAAATCAGAATTGTTTAGTCTTGGAGGCGGATATGGCTTTATTGTTTCTACAGGTCCAGCATCAGAAGTTCCTCTAAGTGCAATTGAAGGGTTCTCAAAATCAATAGAATTAAACGCAAGTGCTATTGTTGTTGATGTGGGTAACAAAATTGCTTGGTCAGCATCTCCTTACAATGATAATGGTGATATTCTAATATATTTTGGAACTCAATTGTCTGGTGGAATTGGAACTCCTTTTGTAAGTGGGGGTTACACCCAGGGTAATACTATTGTTAGATAATTAAAATGAGTTTATGAAGTTTCTATTTAAAAAAAGGACATTGATAATAATAACCATTCTTATTGTTATCTGCTTAATTATTTCTTTGCTTTTTCAGACTTTCTTCGTTGAATCAAGAGATAAAAATTTAAATGCTGCTATTTCAAACAGCTCGCTCGTTAAATTTAAAATGTCCATAAGGAGTAAAATTTGTGATGTAACGAATGAGCATGATTATGTTCACTATATTCTAGATGATTACAAAAGTAGCTGCTATTTTGGTCTGGAGAAAAAACATGAGGCAACCGATGCTAGGATAAATAATTTCATAAAGAAAAATGAGACTATTTTGTTTAAGATTCCTAATGATTCAATAGTGTATTTTATAAACAAAAATGATACTCTTAAAATTGTGTTTTGCGTTGATAAGAAAACAAAAGCTTTGGAAAACGGAGTAGTGTCTCAATCTTATTGATTCTTGGCTTAATATGATGGCGAGGGTTCCTGTATGATTTTCAATTCCATGGATTATTACCCATATGGGAAGGTCCGGATAAATATACGGTTACAAGTTTGGGTGGTGGTTTTGGTCTCAAGGCTCAACTTTGGTGGTCTGGAACAAGAACATCAAGTTGGTGATTTTTTACGTTAATATCGATACATGAAGAAACAAATTTTATATCGGATTATTTTTGGCTTTTGTGTCTTGTGTTTGTTGGTTTGGTTTATACTCTACAACACTTATTGGGGTAAGAAAGAACGATACAATAGCATTCTGACAAACTATTCTCAGCATCAATTCGCCGATCTTGTCGATAGTGTGGGCTACGATTATTCTGATCATAATTCACCAAAGTTGTACTTACGAGACGGACAGAACATTGACTTGTCATTTGTTTTGAACAAAGCGGAAATCATGAGTAAATGCCTGCCAGGCGATAGTGTAATCAAGAAAGAAAATTCTTTAATAATTACCATTATTCGATCCGATTCAATTTCAGAGAATATTCAGTTAAAATTTGCTAAAGCAAGATAGGATAACGTTCAATTTAAATTTTCACATTAAACAACTAAGTTCAAAAATATTTTTTGTAAACTTCCCTAAAAATGGAAAGGCTACACAATAAAAAAAAACGGTTCATTAAGCTCATTGTAATTTTATTTACCTTACTAATTATTTTCTATAGTAGTCTATACTATTTTAGGTGGTCATTTCGTAATGATGAGAGTCTGATTGGCAAATTTGTGAATGCTTCATTTAACATGAATCGATTAATTGTTACATCGGATGATTATCAGGTCAAGATAGTTTGGAAAAGTGATAAAGGCTGTTATGTTATATATGAAAAAGGCCAACAACTTATAGACTTTGGGAACGTCTATGGAAACAACACATTTATTGTTTTTTCAAATGGGAAGAAATTGGAGTCCTTCACTTTCTTAAATAAAGATCAGAAACATAGTTATGATCTTTATTTTGTGGTGAAAAATGACACAGTTGTATTAAGAGTAGTTGATTAATTGGAATGTAAGTCAAATCAATCATGGGGTTACTACACTAATCAAGTTCACAAACAAATAGCCATGAATAAAATACTTGTATTTTTACTAATTATTACTTACTCATGTAGTAGTGATAACCAAAGTGTTATCAGTCATTCTGATAAAGTTCCGGATTATTCCGAAATTCGAAAAAAACATACTCAGTATGTTTTAACTCATAATAAAAGTGCACTTAAGGAAAGCTATTCTCTTCTGAAAAAAAATAGTGATTTCAAGACGAATGGATTAAGCGATTCAAATAAAGATCTCGTTTTACCTATTTATATGGAATTGAAAAAATACGATGATTTATTAGATCTAATTCATGAATCAAGAAATCTCAATGAATATCATAAAACTTTTTATGATAACTATATAACTTATCTTAAGTTTCGTTGTATTGAAGGCGAGAAAGCAACTTTTTACATTGAAAAAAATCTTAGCCTGATTAAAGAGAAAATAAAATCATCACCTAATGATTCCAGTTTGTTAGTTGATTATTTTTTCAACAAAGTACTAATTACTAACGTCGATAGCCTACATCTTGAAATAGATAGTATGAAAAAAAATCGTGTAGGAATCTCTTCAGAATTTTATGATCATGTATTAAAAGAATCAATAAGAGAATTCTCTATACAGATTCCTGATTGTCCTTAAAATGAATTTAAACCAACAGTTATGAAACGATTGTTATTCATCTTTTGAATGAGTTTGCATAAATCAAAGGGGAAAGAAATCGGATTGATTGTTACCATTTTAGTAGCTATTGTACTTTTTTCACTACAATATTGTGATGAAAAAAGAGAACAACGTCTTTTAGAGTATAGCAAGAAAACATTTGCAGTAATTAAAAAAATCTCGCACGGCTCCGTGCGAAATCCAAAACATTGCTATTTAAAGTACTCGGTAGATACTAAACAGTATGAACTTAGACAATCAGGCGATTATACATCTTTTCAAATAGGCGATACCGTTCTGATTGAATACTCTATAAAAGATCATTCTGTAGCCAGGGTAATTGACAAATACTATATGCAGAAATATAGACATCATAAAAAATAAATTACGACTATGAAAATCATTCTCTTTTTTATTTTCACAATCATTATTGGCTTTAACTCCTTTAGTCAAAATCCGCCCCCCGAGGAGTTGGAACCGACTGCTGAGAACAAAATATTAATTGACTCGTTGGTCAAAGTGTCAAAATTCGATCAGTACTTTATTGAATTTTGCTCTAATAAGATTGACCGTGTAGGCAAGGTTAAAGGGTGGTCCGCTGAGGAGATTCTAAAACGAAAATCACAAGTAGATTTTAAAGCCTTTATGGATTATACGGTTTATAATTGGTTTGCTTCTTTAACCACACAAGACTTAATGGATATTATTTCCTTAATGAGCCGATTGAATAAAAACGAAAAATTCTCTTGGTATGTTTTTACAAGTTCAGATATTGAAAATAACTTAGATTTATTTATCAGTTCTAAATATTTAAATGAGGATGATTAATCCAAAGGTCGTTTGTCCATTTATCAAATTTTAAATTTACATTTAAATCAGCTGTCCTTTTTAGGAGCGCATTATATACCTTTGATTTGAAAAATTGATTATCTAATTCATTGGAATTTAATGAAAGTTTTTGGAACCTTTTATTTTCACAGGATTCCAATTCTGAACCTTATTCTGATCCAATTTTAGAATTTTACTAAAAAACCCAGTAAAATTGGTTATTGTAGAGTTGTTTTCTCCCTTACTTAAATAAGAAAACAACTTACCCCCATGTGTAAAACTTCAAATTCCCACAGACAATGTGTTATCTGCAATAAACAGCTTATAGGCAGATCAGACAAACGATTTTGTGATATTAAGTGCAAAAATTATTACCACAGTGAAGTCAGGAAATCGACCAGGACGATTACTTCCGAAACACTAAAAATCCTGAGTAAAAATGTCATTATTCTATACGGTATCCTCGGAGAAGAAAAAGATAGTTGCCTCATCGATAAACTGGCCCTGGAAAGACTCGGATTTCACTTCAACTATGTGACTGATGCTGAATCCAAATACGGAACCATTCATTACAGCGTTGATTTCACCTATAGGGTCGTAAAGAAAAAACGGGTACTGATTACTATCGACAGGAAACGAAAAACCATATCTCCTTTCATTTTCAAGCGATGGAGCCGAGAAATAGCGGAACAACCACCACACTAACATCCTATAAATATTCTAAAGATCAATTTTTTATTAACAATTTGATTAATATTTAATCGTAAAATTGATTATAATTTAATCATTTTATACTTTTGGTCCAGAACACGATTTAACATGAACTTTCTGGATCAGGCAAATGAAATGGATCAGCGGCGTACCATTGTTCACATGGACCTCGATACCTTTTTTGTGTCGTGTGAGCGGTTGATCGACAGCCGTTTGAACAATCGCCCGATTATTATCGGCGGGACTACCGACCGCGGTGTGGTGGCCTCTTGCAGTTATGAGGCCCGGATGTACGGCGTCCATTCGGCGATGCCCATTAAAATGGCAAAAGAACGTTGCCCGGAGGCGATTATCATCCGCGGAAATGCCGATAACTACACACGGTTTTCAAGAAATGTTACCGAAATCATCAAAGAAGCGTCGCCCACTTACGAGAAGTCGTCTATTGATGAGTTTTACCTCGACCTGTCGGGCATGGACAAGCATTTCGGCTGCCTGCACTATACGAGCGAGCTGCGGCAAAAGATCATGCGCGAAACCGGCCTGCCCATTTCGTTCGGACTGTCTTCCAATAAAACGGTATCGAAAATCGCTACGGGCGAAGCAAAACCCAATAACGAAAAATACGTGGATGCCGGAACGGAGAAACTTTTCCTGAGCCCGTTATCCGTACAAAAAATACCGATGGTGGGACTGAAAACCTACCAGATGCTTTGCTCGCTGGGGGCGAAAAAAATTGCGACCATACAGGAAATGCCTGTTGAGCTGATGGAAAACCTCATGGGGAAACACGGCATTGCGATCTGGAAAAAGGCCAACGGGATTGACCTGTCGCCGGTGAGGCCCTACAACGAGAACAAATCGATCTCTACCGAGCGCACTTTCGACAGCGATACCACGGATGCCCTGAAGCTGAAATCGATTATCCGGGCGATGGCTGAAAATACGGCGTTCCAGCTTCGGAAAAAACAAAAAGTAACGGCGTGCGTCACCGTGAAGATCCGTTATGCCGACTTCCAGACCAAGACGATCCAGCAGCGCATTCCCTATACTGCAGCCGATCATGAGATCATTCAAACTGTTTCGGAGCTGTTTGACAAGCTTTTCACCCGCCGTTTGCTGGTGCGTTTGGTGGGGATCCGCCTGAGTGACCTGGTGACGGGCAATCACCAGATGCGCCTGTTTGAAGAGAACGACCGCTACGCCTCCCTGTACCGGGTGATGGACCAGATCCGTATGCGCTACGGGGAGCAGGCCCTGATCCGCGCCGACGGTATGCAGATCCTCAACGGCCGGAAGTACAAAAGCCGTATGAGCGAACCTGCACAGCAGCCACATTCCATTACGAACCTACTCCCGTTTTAACCATGCTGAACCTTCACTCCTGCTTTAGCCTGCGGTACGGTACCGTTCACCCCGAGCAGCTTGTCGGCTGGATTGAAACCGCCGGATATGACCGCGTGGCCTTTACCGATATCAATACTACCAGCGCCCTGCTGGGGTATGTGAGGCTGATGCGTCAAAAAAAACGGCAGGCGGTTGTGGGAGTCGATTTCCGAAACGGGGTAGACTGCTGCTTTGTAGGGATTGCGAAAAACAATGAAGGCCTGCTGGAACTGAACCGGTTCCTGAGCGAACACCTGCACCATGAACACCCCTTCCCTGCCCGTGCGCCGCAGTTCGAACATTGTTACGTCATTTATCCGTGGGAGAAACAGCCGGCTGAGCTGAGGCCTTATGAACGTATCGGGATTGCCGTCCACCAGCTCAACCGCTTACGGGTGCAGCAACCAGCCGACCGGCAACAGTATGTTGCGCTGCAGCCCATGACGTTCCTGGATAAACAGCAATTCAACACCCATCGCCTGCTGCGCGCCATCGATTGCAACACCCTGCTTTCTACCCTATCGCCGCAGGAACAAACAAGGCCCGATGAACTATTGCTGAACAAACAACAATTGTACGGGCTGTTCGGCGAGTATACGGACCTGCTGTACAATGCCGAAATGCTGCTGAATGATTGCTCGGTTACGTTCGGGTTTGATGAGGAGGTTTTACCGCAAAACCTGGCTACCTACACCGGGGATAAAGAAGGCGACTTCCGTAAAATAGCAGAACTTTGCTACCTGAACCTTCCCAGGCGCTACCCCAATGCCGATCAAACCGTCCATGACCGGATCAACAAGGAACTTGAAGTCATCCGGCAAAAGGATTACCTTTCCTATTTCCTGATCGCCTGGGATATTGTCTCGTATGCCAACGGAAAAGGTTATTTCTACGTAGGCCGGGGAAGCGGCGCCAACAGCATTGTTGCGTACTTACTTGGAATTACGGATGTGGACCCGATCGAACTGGACCTTTATTTTGAGCGGTTCATTAACCTTTACCGGAAAAACCCGCCTGATTTCGATATTGATTTTTCGTGGCGCGACCGCGACGATGTGACCGAATACATTTTCAGAAGATTCCCGAATTCGGCGATGATCTGCACTTACAATACTTTTCAGTACAGGGCCACGATCCGGGAATTGGGCAAGATTATGGGACTTCCCAAGTCAAGCATTGATCAGCTGAGCGCTGAAAAACCATCTTACGACCGTTCGGACAAACTCGGAAAACTGATCCTGAAATACAGCAAGCTGATCGCCGGATTGCCGTCGTACCTGAGCGTACACGCCGGCGGGATCATCATCAGCGAGAAACCTGTCCACTATTATACAGCCACTTTCCTGACCTCGAAGAATTTTCCTACCACCCAATTCTCTATGCTCGAAGCGGAAGATGTCGGATTCTATAAATTCGACATTCTTTCGCAGCGGGGACTGGGAAAAATCAAGGATTGCCTGGCCATTATTCACGCGAACCAACCTGAAAACCCGCCCCATGACATCCGCGACATTCACCATTTCAAGCACGACGACAAGGTGAATTCACTGCTTCGAAAAGCGCAGGCGCTGGGTTGTTTTTACGTTGAATCTCCCGGAATGCGGATGCTGATGACAAAGCTGAAAACCAACGGTTACCTGGAACTGGTTGCGGCCAGCTCAATTATCCGCCCGGGAGTGGCACAATCCGGAATGATGCGCGAATACATCCTGCGGCACCGGCATCCCGAACGACGCGCGGATTCTGCGCCCAAACTGCTGGAGCTGATGCCTGATACTTACGGTGTCATGGTGTACCAGGAAGATGTGATCAAAGTAGCCAACCAGTTTGCCGGCCTCAGCCTGGAAGAAGCGGACATCCTGCGCCGGGCGATGTCGGGGAAATACCGCTCGCGGGTTGAGTTTACCATGGTGCGCGACCAATTCTTCCGCAATTGCCTTGAAAGAGGCTATAAACCCGATTACATTCAATCGATCTGGCTGCAGATAGAAAGTTTCGGTGGGTTTGCCTTCTCGAAAGGCCATTCGGCTTCGTATGCGGTTGAAAGCTACCAGAGCCTTTACCTGAAAGCGTATTACCCGCTCGAATACATGGTAGCGACGATCAATAATTTCGGTGGCTTTTACCGCACCGAGATTTACGTACGTGAAGCTGAAAAGCTGGGGGCAACCATTGAATCGCCCTGCATCAACAAGAGTGATTACCAGACCACCATCCGCGGCAGTGAGATCCATTTAGGATTCCAGCATATTGAAGGGCTCGAACAGAAAGTGATACAAGCCATTCTTTCCGAAAGAGCTGAAAACGGCCCGTTCTTGAGTTTAGAGGACCTTACCAGACGCGTAACCGTTCCGATTGAGCAGCTTAGCCTCATTATCCGGATCAATGCGCTGCGTTCGTTCGGCACGGCAAAAAAAGCCTTACTGTGGGAAGCCCACCTGTACCAACACAAAAAGCCCGTACAGCCTAAAGTACAAGCTTCCCTGTTCGAAGGGCCACGGAAAGCATTCGAGTTGCCCGAATTGAAAGAAAATCCGCTTGAAAACGCTTTTGAACAGATGGAATTGCTCGGATTTCCGCTTTGCAATCCCTTCGAGCTGGTGGGGCAGGAACTCAAACCACACCTGAAAGCGTCAGAAACAGCTGCCTATAGCGGGAAAGAAGTCACGATGTACGGTTATCATGTCAACACGAAACGCACTTCCACGAAAGGCGGTGAATCGATGCTTTTCGGGACGTTCCTGGACAGTGAGGGCGACAACATAGATACCGTTCATTTCCCTGACGCAGCTGCCGCTTATCCTTTCCGGGGAGGTGGTATTTACGAGCTTACGGGAACCATCACTTCCGAATTTGATTTCCAAACGCTGGAAGTGGCCACGATGAAGAAAATCAACTACCGCCCCGATGTGCGGTATGCCGATGACCAGGCCTTTAACGATTTCCCCACCTAATCACTATCTCACAAAAAACGGCGCTCTAAAACCAGAGCGCCGTTTCGATTATCCGTTACAGATCTTATCGGTTCATATAGATTGATCCGTTGAAGGTCTTTTTGTCATCCGAGTACACATCTTTCACACGTGCTACCCAGGTGTAAGTTCCAGCAGGAAGGATTTTCCCGTTGTAGGTACCATCCCACTTGGAATTAATATCATGTGTTTCCCAAAGGATTTCACCCCAACGGTCAAAGATCAGCAATTCGAAATTGTATTCATCCACTCCACTGACAGAGAAATCCCATGTCTGGTTGAATTCATCGTCATCCGGTGTAAAGGAGTTCGGAGCGAAGAAGAGGATATCGCTGTTCACCGACAGGATACGTTCAACAGTGTCCGTACAGCCTTCAGGAGTCTGAACGATGAGCTGGATCACATATTTGTCTACAATTCCGTCAGGGAATTTGAACGTCGGGCTGTCGTATGTACTTGAAGAAGGAACTGATCCCGGAGAGTTCCACTGCCATGAAGTAACGCCTGCCGAAGATTTATCCTGCATGGTTACCGTAGTTTCGAAAATGGTCGTCGGGTTTGCCGACATGTTGAAGTCAGCTACCGGGTTGGCGATTACGGTAACGATATCCTCGAAATGGCCTGTGTAGACACATCCGTAAACCGATGTTACAGTAACATCCACATCGTAAGGATTCGGTGTTGTGTATTCATGTGTAACACCTGCCGCACCTACAAGCAGCTCATCGTTTCCGTCACCGAATTCAAACAATACCGATTGAATTTCATTCTGGTTGTTGGATGTATTGGTGAAGGTGAACAATCCCGGCTCACAAGACCATGTTTTGTCAGGAACAAAACTTGGAACGATTGCCGTAGGGAACACGATATTCATGCACTGATTCGTAGTCGGTGAACCACAAGCCTCTGACAAGGTGACACAGTAAACCGTGTTTGTTGCAGCCGGGTCAACTTCAATGGTTGCGCCTGTACCGATCACGGCACCATTTTCCGTCCATGTAAATGTATAAGGCGAGCTACCTCCCGAACCTGTTGCAGTCAGCATCGTTGAATTCTCCGGACAGATTGTCTGGTCAGGAGTCAATGACGTAATAACAAGCGGTGAAGGCTCACCAATAGTTGTTGTAGAGGTGATCACACAGTTGTTGGCATCCGTAATGGTTACCGTATGCGTTCCTGCCGAAAGGTCGTTTGCCGCCTGCGCTGTTGAAGATGAGTTATCCCATGCGTACGAGTAAGGGCCTGTACCACCTACCACATTTACGGCAACCACACCGTCGTTTCCACTGTTGCAGGAAACATCCTGTCCTACAGCCTGGGCAACCATCGGCGGAATTTCGCTAATGATTACTTCTACCGTATCAATACAACCAACCGAAGAGCTTACTTCGCAGTGGTACGTACCGGCTGATAAACCTACAGCTGTTTGTGTTGTTTGTCCACCTGCATCATACCAGTTGTATGAAACTGTTCCAAGGGAAGGAGTCATGGTAGCAGTAGCCGTTCCATCGGCACCGCCCGGACAACTTACCAAAGTTGTACTTCCCGAATAAGAAGCTCCGGAATCAGGAACCACGATTGTTACGGTTTTTGTACATCCGTTGGCATCTGTGACCACTACCTGGTAGCTTCCTGCCACAAGGTTGGTTGCAGTTTGCGTTGTTTGACCGTCGCTCCACAGGTAGGAGAAAGGTGGCGTTCCCAGCAATGGGTTTGCCGTAGCTGTTCCGCTTCCGCCTGAACAGTAGTCGGTTGTAGATGTTGCACTGGCGTTCACACTTGTACGTGTAACCCAGGTTGTATCCGAAACAGATCCTACACCTACACCGCAGGATGTTCCTGTGAGCCAGTAACCGGTAACGCCCGGAGGCACCTGGTTGATGGTCAGTACACCGTTGTTGTACGGGAATGTTTGTCCGAGGTTGTTCTGCCATTGCAGGTTTCCGCCCGGAGCATTGATGTTTACGTAAGGAATCTGTGTGATTGCATAGTTGTTGGTGTTGTTTGGTGCAGTCGGTGTCCAGCGACGTCCGTCCTGGTTGGCTGTCCAAACCGTGTTGTTACGTCCCGGTGTAATGTGCGCCACCGTACCGCCATTGTTCTCTGTTCCCTGGATAGCCTGACCGCCGTTCCAGGAAGGGCAGCTTCCTTTGTCACCGATGAACATTTCCACGATATTGGTTGTTTCGTAGAAGATGTACCCGATATACGAACAGGAGTTTGTACAGCTAAACATGGTTACACCATTATAAAGTACCACGAACATACGGTTAGGCGCCGTACCCAACATCTGGTATTGGATAGGACCACTTGTTGCGTTGCTCGGGTTCAAATCCTGATGCGCTACCATGGCGCTGTTGAAGCAATGTGTCAATCCTGAGGTTGAAGGAAGTGTAGTGGCTCCCAACGACCATGGGCAATAACCACCGGCGCTACCAAGGTTGAATGTTACGATACCGTTCGAACCAATCAGAAGCTGGTTATAGTTGGCACCGTAAAAGTTGAAATTGAAGCCCATATTGATCACAGGACTCCAGGAGTCATCGGTTAGCGAAACGTTGGTCGGTGCATTTAAATAAATGCCACCTGCAGGGCTTCCGCCTGCTCCACCGCAATTCGTAATTTGAACAGTTTGTCCTTGACATACCGTTACATCAGTCCCTAAACAAACCTGAACCTGGGCGAAGCTCAGTGATGATAAGAATAGTGAGACCAGTACCAGTTTGAAATTTTTCATAATTGTAGTTATCTGTAATCTCTAAACGCTCAAGTAACGTCAGAGTTGCTTCCATTTTAATTTATTTGGCAAAGTTAATGAAGATAAAGCCCGGTTTTTGGAATTTACTGTTACGGAACTATCACAATATGACTAATACTATTGAAATTGTACTCTTTTGTTGATTTTCATTCGACATCACTGTAATTTAACAAATTGATCATATTCAAACAAAAACCCAAACAGAAGTCCGTGAAGTACTTTTCAACGAGTGGTCCGGGGGTTTTAAAAAGCTGTTTCAGGCTGCTTTACTCTTGGAATCTTACCCTTCGTTCAAATTCATTTAACGTGTTCATAAACATTCCTTTTTTGGGGCGTGTTCGGATCAAAAAATTTCTACATTTGCCGTACTCATTAAAAATAGTGTAAAGAAATGTCAAGTAAATACCAAGCACAGATCGATGCATTCATGGATAAAGTGAAGGCAACCAATGGTCATGAAGCGGAATTCCTACAAGCTGTACATGAAGTTGCAGAAGCTGTGATCCCGTTTATCGAAGAAAACCCAAAATACAAGACTGCGAAAATCCTGGATCGTATCGTTGAGCCTGAGCGTACCATTATTTTCCGCGTTCCATGGTTGGATGACAAAGGTGAAATCCAGGTTAACAGAGGATACCGCGTTGAGTTTAACTCGGCTATCGGACCTTACAAAGGCGGTTTGCGTTTCCACCCTTCGGTGAACTTGTCGATCTTGAAATTCTTAGGTTTCGAGCAAATTTTCAAGAATTCACTGACTACACTTCCTATGGGTGGTGGTAAAGGTGGTTCTGATTTTGACCCGAAAGGGAAGTCGGACAACGAAGTTATGAAGTTCTGCCAGTCGTTTATGACGGAATTGTGCCGTCACATCGGTGCTGATACAGACGTTCCTGCCGGTGATATCGGTGTAGGTGGCCGTGAGATCGGTTACATGTTCGGACAGTACAAGCGTATCCGCAACGAGTTTACAGGTGTATTGACCGGTAAGGCACGCAACTGGGGTGGTTCATTGATCCGTCCGGAAGCTACAGGTTACGGAACGGTTTATTTCGCGAAAGAAATGCTTGCTACGAAAGACGATTCTTTCCTTGGTAAAGTAGTTGCCATTTCAGGTTCAGGGAACGTTGCTCAGTATGCTTGTGAAAAAGCGACACAATTGGGCGCTAAAGTGGTTACCCTTTCCGATTCATCCGGTTATATCTACGATGCGGAAGGAATTTCTGCCGAGAAACTGGCTTTTGTAATGGAATTGAAAAACGTACAACGCGGCCGTATCGAAGAGTACGTGAAAAAATACCCTTCTGCGAAATTTGTTGCAGGAAAACGTCCTTGGGAAGTGAAAGTGGACATCGCTCTTCCATGTGCTACTCAAAACGAATTGAACGGCGATGAAGCAAAAACATTGCTGGCAAACGGTGTAATCTGTGTAGCTGAGGGTGCCAACATGCCTTCTACTCCTGAAGCTGTTTCTGCATTCCTTGATGCGAAAATTTTGTTCGCTCCGGGTAAAGCATCCAACGCAGGTGGTGTTGCCACTTCAGGCTTGGAGATGTCACAAAACTCATTGCGTCTGAGCTGGTCTTCGGAAGAAGTTGACCAACGTTTGCATGGCATCATGGTTTCTATCCACGAAGCGTGTGTGAAATACGGTAAAGGTACAGACGGAACTGTTGACTACGTAAAAGGTGCCAACATCGCAGGTTTCGTGAAAGTTGCCGATTCGATGATCGACCAGGGATTGGTGTAATTGTCATCTGACACATTTTATAACCAAAAGCCGTCAGCCTTAGGCTGACGGCTTTTTTGTTTATCCCAGTAAGCGTTACTAACCGTTAAAAACGTTTATACCCTTATAAACACAGCGATTTTTTGCATTTTACCAAGTCGTTTCTCAGCGGGTCGCGATCAGAACGTCACCTCCCCTCTACCCATAAACGAAGAAACAGATTTACCCCTCGTTAACGATGCCTTCCATCAACAAAAAAACCGGCTTCCGTGCGAGACGGATAACCGGTTTTAATCAAAATTCTCTACTCTTTATTGGTGCCCTCCGACTACCACATTAGCAGTCTTAGGACGTTCACCGGTTACGAGATTCGGATCTGCAACGCGTGCAGGCGGAGCATCCCAGCGGATTTCCGATCCATCCCACCACAGTGGCTGCGGTGTACCGGTTTGGTTGTTGTCATTGTACATTACCCCGTTCATTTTGGTATCGAAGTCACTTGAAATAATCTCCGGAGAGTGCTCCATTGACTCGTAGTTCTTGCGGGTCCCGATAGCAATCCAGTTGAACGTCACATTTGAAGCTCCTGCATTGTTTTCTTTCACTGTGAATCCATTTGCATCATACGAAAGTATGTAGATACCATTTGAGTTTCCTGTAGGGCTTACGGTAATCGTCAGCTCATCCGGGTTGGCAGAAATCGTAGCTTTAAACTCATCCGAGAAAGCAATGTATTTCTCACCGTTCTGCAATGCCGATTTTCCACGGTCGCTGATTTCTACTTTCATCGCAGAGGTCGAATACACCGCCTGGCGGTTGTCACCATCCGTTTGAACCAGTTGTGTCATCGGTTCGTTGGCATACGTTTTTCCGTCAACATACAAGCTGTAGCGATCTCCTTTTACGTGTGATCCGTAGACCATACCTCGCACCCAGCCTCCCATGACTCCGCCGTAGATCCCTAGTCCGATCATCGTATTCGGCTGATCCATCCCAACTGCAGAAACAGATTTCAGCTGCATATTCGACTGTTGTCCGCCATTCGGATTCTGGATGATTCCTGCTCCGACACCGACCTGGTATGCGAGACCGAAACCATACACCGCATAATCGGCCGGGGCGCTCGAATAATAACCAAGGGCTCCGAATGCAAAGCCAAAGTCATCACCGAAAACGGCGCCGCAACGAACAGCCGGACTGCCAAATTGGCCATGAACACCAAAGGTATAACTTCCCGAAGCAGTTGTTACGTTACCCGAAACACCTACGCGCGGGCCGGTAGCAGCTAAGGTACGGAACCCGGTCCCGGCAATTGTACTGGAGTTGATCCCACGCACGCCGGCAGTATTTACGCCCGCACCTGTACTAACGTATTCTCCCTGTACGGCCGCATAAATGGTGGTACCTCCGGTAACTGAACCGTAAACTCCCGACCCGTTCTGAGCAGAATAACCGTTGACCGCCCATGGGAAAGTAGCATTACCCACACCGTTCATCAGGTCACCCGGCAATGCAGTGGCTGTTGTCCCGATGAAGAACTCACCCAGGTTGGATAAACGACCGCGTACCACATTGTTGGTGTAAAAATCTACGTGATTGTTGTTGAGTGAGCCGAAAATTCCGGTCCCCCCCAGCGTGTTTCCGCCAACGATCCAGTCGGTGGTAATGGTTCCCGTAGCGAGTCGCACCCATTGCGCACCGTCCCAGTAGTAATAACCAGGCGTTACATTCGTAGGTGAAACACCGGCAGTAGCTGTATTATACACAAGTAATGAGGCCGTTGCAGCCCCCACAACCGGAGCAAAAGCGGAGGTGGTCGTCAGTGCCACCCGGGGAATCAGGATTCCTTTATTGGCCATATCAACATCCAGTGCGGCGCTCGTAACTGGCGCTGCCCCTGTTGAATTGATCCCGACGTTTTGAGCCATGGCCGCAACTGACGAGAAAAGTACTGTGGAGAGAAGTATTTTTTTCATAAGAATAGAATTATAGTAGAGAATTAGCTTTAAGTACAAAAGTGTACCTGGAGAATTACGAAGTAGTTACTCTGCAGCAACCACTTTTTCGCTGATGAAATTCAAACCGTTTTTCAAACGCACCATGTACATTCCGTGACTCAAATTCAGGTCTGGAATCACAACCGTATTAGCACCGTTTGAAATAGAAAGATCACTGTTGTATACCAGGCGACCGGCTGCATCGAAGATCTGCAGGTCTTCCACAGATTCGGCAGCACCGTCGAAACTCATGGTTATTCCACCATTGGAGTACGACACGATTACGTTGTCTGTAGCTACGCAGGAAGCTGAAATAGTCGATTTCACTAAGCGGTTACCGTCCGTATCCACTTCCACCAACTGGAAGATCCCTTCCCTGTTTACAGTTGACGTAAACGAATAATTTTCGACGCCCGAACCGTTGCCGGTTGGTTGTACAAAACCGATCACCGCATACTGGCCGTTTTGCAGGTGCTCGATTTCAAAGTGATCCAATCCCGATTCTGAAAGTGTCTGCCATTGCAGTACCAGTGCGTCTCCGGTACATGACGATTTAAAATAGGCAATTTCAGCAGCCAGCGGGAAAGTGATCTCGCTCAACGTCCATGAACGGAAAAAATTAGCGGGAGAAACCGGAACATTTGACGTTGTATTAGCGACTGTATTGGTTGTTCCCTGGGGCAGGTAATCACCCCAGTGATTGGTAGAGCTATTGAAACGTTGCGCCCCGAGATCGGACTCAACAATGGTATTTCCTACGGCGGTGTGTTCCACATCACGATAGGTAAACTGGAAGGTGGCCGTTGGTTTTGTACCGTAACCTGCCGCATCGATGATCCAGAAACGGTCGACCACGTGCAGGGAGTTATTGAACGAAGCGGAATAGTAATCCCACATGTGGGTCACATCCGACGGACGATAGGTGTTATTGTCCCACGTCGGGCCCGGGTAAGTTGAAAACCGAACGACTCCGGCACCGGTACCAGCGGCGGTGATATTTGCCGTAAACGGAATTTTCGTAAATGTTGTCTGCGAAGTGAACGGCATGACATACGTTCCTGTGGATGTTCCGATATTCCAGTACACCTGGTCGAATTCACTTTCGGTAACGATGTTTCCGCCGGTCCCCATAGTTGTAACGGCATTGGTGGCCGGGTTTTCGATCACCACTTTGGCATTGTTGTCAATCACAACAAAAGCGTTGTTGTTCAAAATTAGTCTTGACTGGGCAAATACGGCGGAAGAAGAAACCAACAGGAAAGCAGAGAGTAGTTTTGAGTAGCGCATACCTAGAAATGTAGAAGTTACAACGAATTTACGTGATTTTTTTAGTTCGGGATTGTTACTTGTTGATTATTAGACGAATGAAAGTTTATTAAATGAATATTAATCGATTTAGTAATTGCTATTTCAATATTACCACCGAACAAACCTGATATTTTATTTTAGTGAAAAATTACGTTGAAAAAGTATTTTTAGTCCTTCATTTTCAGGCTGAAACGCTTAAAAATCCCCTGGTGAAAATCGCTTAATTTGACCCTAAGCGCGTGTCTACCTCGAATTATCCGTTAATTTTGCAACATAGCTAATGTACATGGAAACAGTTTTGAGTAAGCGTGCCATTGACTTCAATCGAGAAGGTTTTGAAGATCAAGAACTTATAGATATTTACAAGGCCATTATGAAACCCCGCCTAATCGAGGAAAAAATGCTCATCCTCCTTCGCCAGGGAAAGATCACGAAATGGTTTTCCGGATGGGGCCAGGAAGGAATTTCGGTGGGAGCCACGCTGGCTATGAAACAGGAAGAATTTATTTTGCCGATGCACCGAAACCTGGGTGTTTTTACAACGCGTGGTATTCCATTGAACCGTCTTTTTGCGCAGTTCCAGGGAAAAATGTCTGGATTTACCAAAGGCCGCGATCGTTCGTTCCACTTCGGGGCAAAAGACTATAATATCGTCGGGATGATTTCTCACCTCGGCCCCCAATTGGGAATCGCAGACGGGATTGCACTGGCTAACAAACTCAAGAAAAATGAGCAGGCAACCATCGTGTTTACCGGTGATGGCGGTGCAAGTGAAGGTGACTTCCACGAATCGCTCAACGTAGCTGCCGTATGGGACCTGCCTGTGATTTTTGCCATTGAAAACAACTGCTGGGGCCTTTCAACACCAAGTAACGAGCAGTTTCGCTGCAAGCAGTTTATTGATAAAGGCATCGGTTACGGAATGGATGCGTTCCAGGTAGACGGAAACAATATCCTGGAAGTGATCCGTACGATCCGTAAAATCGCCGATTCGATCCGCCAGAAGCCGCGTCCGTTCCTGCTGGAATGCATGACGTTCCGTATGCGCGGACACGAAGAGGCTTCAGGAACGAAGTATTACCCGGGGGGCTTACAGGATGAATGGGCTAAAAAGGACCCTGTTGCGAACTACGAATTGTTCCTGCAGGAAATCGATTTGCTGACACCCGAACTGAAAGCGAGCATCCAGGAAGCCATTAAAGCGGAAATCCAGGAAGGTTTGGAAATTGCTTTTGCCGAAGCGCCGATCACAGCCGATTTGCAGCGTGAGCTCGACGATGTCTACGCACCTTATACGCAAAAAGTGATTGCTCCGTCCAGCCCGGCCAAATCGGAGAAACGCCTGATTGACGCCATTTCAGATGGTTTGCGCCAATCAATGGAGCGCTATCCTGAATTGGTCATCATGGGCCAGGACGTTGCCGAATACGGCGGTGTATTTAAAGTGACCGAAGGTTTTACCGATCAGTTTGGCAAAGATCGCGTACGCAACACCCCGCTTTGTGAATCAGCTATCGTAGGAACGGGCCTCGGACTTTCGATCAGCGGTATGAAAGCAATGGTGGAAATGCAGTTTGCCGATTTCGTGACCTGCGGGTTCAACCAGATCATTAACAACCTTGCCAAAATCCACTGGCGCTGGGGCCAAAACGCCGATGTGGTGGTGCGCATGCCTACCGGAGCGAATACAGCTGCGGGGCCGTTCCACAGTCAGAGCAACGAAGCGTGGTTTTTCCATACGCCAGGCCTGAAAGTGGTATACCCGGCATTCCCGGGCGACGCGAAAGGTTTGCTGAACGCAGCCATCGAAGACCCGAACCCGGTGTTGTTTTTCGAGCACAAATTCCTGTACAGAAGCATCCGCGAGGATATTCACGATGATTATTACACGACTGAGATCGGAAAAGCAGGTTATGTGCGTCGCGGCGAGGATATTACGATCATCACTTACGGATTGGGTGTTCACTGGGCGATGGAAGCTTTGGACGAGCACCCGGAAATCAGCGCCGACCTGGTAGATCTGAAAACCCTGCTTCCGCTGGATACGGAAACGATCTACGAATCGGTGCGCAATACCGGGAAAGTGATCGTGTTGCACGAAGATTGCCTGACAGGTGGTATTGGTGGTGAAATTGTTTCGCTGATCAACGAAAACTGCTTCCACCAGCTGGATGCTCCGGTTAAACGCATTGCTTCGATTGATACGCCGGTGCCGTTTGCGGTTTCACTGGAGAAACAATTCCTTCCGGTTGATCGTTTCAAAGCGGCGCTGGTGGAGTTGTATGAGTTTTAGAATTTTCAATTATTGTCATAAGAGAAGCGCGGTCTTTGGATCGCGTTTTTTGTGGTGAAAAATTAGCCGTTTTTAACCGTTAGAAACGTTTACACCCTTACCAATAGCGGCTTTCACGAAAAAAGCAAAGCGTATTCAACAAAAAAACCGTCCCACCTAAGCAGAAACGGTTTTCCAATCTATAACTCAGCTTTATTAATCTTTTACCACTTCAATTCCCGGGTATTTTTTGCTGTCGAAGGTGAACTTTGAATCTTCAACGGTTGGATTGGAGGTGAATTTCGTGATCGAAACGGTCTTTTTCGTTCCATCATTGGATTTCATAATGGTTTTCTTCAATTCGTTGTCGTCTTTACCGATATACAAAATAATGGTGTGATAATCTGCCTTTTCTTTTTTCTTTGGGTGAAGGTAAATCACGTGAACCATTTCGTCGCCGAGCTTTTCTTCTTTCTCGTACTTGCTGGTAAAGCCTTTTTCCCAAAGTGTCATGAGCTTTTTGGGATTCATTGATTCGCTATCGTCGTCGGTTGCAGACGTTTCGTAGGCAGTACCTTCTTCTTTCAGTATGTTCCAGGTTTTGGTACCGTTGGACATAATCGTGTTGTCGCCGTAGTTGGCAAAGAACTTCTCGCCTTTCACCCACCCTTTTCCGGTAAACGACTCGTTTTTGCCGCTCGAAGAATTGGTAATGGTGGCTTTAAACTCGATGTAAAAGGATTTCTGATTTTTGATCTTGGATGATAATTTATCCAGGATTCCCTGCGCTTTGGCGTCTTGCGCAAAGGTTGTTGTTGCAGACACTACAAAGGCCAATAAAAGTATTAAACGATTCATACAGTTTGTTTTCCTACTCATTGCAGAAACTATGCCACGGATAATATCTCCCACAATTCATCAACCATGCCCGCCACGGCGAACATATTATTGTTTCCCACGAATTTCATGAATTACAGCTCGGCTAACGCACTCGCATTGTGTATGATTGAATCTAAATTATCTTGTAATCGCATAACGCGTCCGTTAGGCGCGTAAAAAAATAGGAATTCGTGGCAAACATTTTTGTCGCTTATCTGTTGCGGTAACATTTCGAAACACAAAAAAAACCGTCAGCAATCACTAACGGTTTTCGGTAAATTGGGAGTGGTATTTTAGTCTTTTACGACTTCGTAGCCCGGGTATTTCTTGATATCGAAGGTAAACTTCGAATCTTCGATTGTCGGGTTGGAAGTGAATTTCGTCATGGAGTACGTCATTTTTGTACCGTCGTTCGACTTCATGATCGCTTTCTTCAATTCATTGTCGCTTTTACCGATGTACAGGATGATCGTATGGTAATCCGCCGTTTTCTGGTTTTTCGGGTGCAGGTAGATCACGTGCACCATTTCATCGCCCAGTTTTTCTTCTTTCTCGTATTTGTTCTTGAAGCCGGTTTCCCAGATAGTGAGCAACTTTTTCGGGTTCATCGACTCGCTGTCGTCATCGCTGGCAGATGTTTCGTAAACCGTTTTTTCCTCTTTCACAACATTCCAGGTTTTTACACCGTTGGAAATGATGGTGTTCTCACCGTAAGAAGCATAGAACTTATCGCCTTTTACCCAGCCTTTACCGGTAAATGTCTCGTTTTTACCGCTTGAAGAATTGGTGATGTTGGCACTGAATTCTACGTAAAACGATTTTTGACTTTTGATTTTGGACGATAGTTTATCCAAAATTCCCTGTGCTTTGGCATCCTGTGCATACATCATGGATGAAGTCAGTGCAAAACTCAGGAGTATCATTAAATATTTCATAGCATTTTAATTTCTCTGCAAATATCAGAAATTGTGCCAAACATCCGGCACGATCAGCTTTTTTTTATAAACTGTTGTGATTTAACTGATGCCCTTTGATGCCAGGTACTCTTCGAGGCTTGCTTCGTCTGAAAACAGTACTTCGCGGGCCTTACTGCCCTGGAACGGCCCTATGATTCCGTACCCTTCCAACTGGTCGACAATGCGCCCTGCACGATTGTAGCCCAGCTTTAGTTTACGCTGCAGCAACGAAGCTGACCCCTGTTGGTGAATGACAACAATACGGGCTGCGTCGGCGAACATGGAGTCGATGTCTTCGAGGTCGATATCGTTGCCGCCATCTGCATCTGCGCCCACATATTCCGGGAGAATAAGCGCTTCCGGATAGGCACGCTGCTCGCCAATGAACTTACAAATGTCTTCCACTTCGGGCGTATCGGCAAAACCGCACTGCACACGCACGATGTCGGAACCGGTAGCAATGAGCATATCTCCCCTACCAATCAGCTGATCAGCACCGGAAGCATCCAAAATAGTACGCGAATCGATTTTCGACAATACACGGAAGGCAATTCGGGCCGGGAAATTGGCCTTGATCATACCGGTGATGACGTTCACGGAAGGTCGCTGCGTGGCTACAATGAGGTGAATTCCAATCGCACGGGCCAGCTGTGCCAAACGGGCAATCGGGTGCTCCACTTCTTTACCGGCTGTCATGATGAGGTCGGCAAACTCGTCGATCAATACTACTATATAAGGAAGGTAACGATGGCCTTTTTCCGGGTTCAAACGACGGGCGATGAATTTGGCGTTGTATTCCTTAATGGTACGCACCTGTGCTTCCTTGAGCAATTCGTAGCGCGCGTCCATTTCGATACACAGGGAATTGAGCGTATTGACCACTTTCGACGTATCGGTGATGATCGCATCTTCTTCGCCCGGCAATTTGGCCAGGAAGTGACGCTCGATGCGGTTGTAAAGGGTCAGCTCGACCTTTTTCGGGTCCACGAGTACAAATTTCACCTGTGCCGGGTGCTTTTTATAGAGCATGGACAGAAGAATGGCGTTCAGTCCAACCGATTTACCTTGTCCTGTAGAACCTGCCACGAGCAAGTGCGGCATTTTCGTGAGGTCGAAGGTGAATGTTTCGTTGGTAATGGTTTTCCCGATCACAATCGGCAGCTCGAAGTCGGAATTCTGGAATTTCTCCGACGCGATGAGCGAGCGCATGGAAACCATATCGGGTTTGCTGTTCGGTACTTCGATACCAATGGTACCTTTACCCGGAATCGGTGCGATGATGCGGATTCCGAGTGCCGAAAGGCTCAATGCGATGTCGTCTTCGAGGTTTTTGATCTTGGAGATCCGAACGCCCGGAGCGGGAACGATCTCGTACAGCGTTACCGTTGGACCAACAGTCGCCTTGATCTTCGCAATGTCGATCTTATAATGCGAAAGGGTTTCAACGATCTTGTTCTTGTTGTCTTCGAGTTCCTGCTTGTTGATGGAAACCTGTCCGCTGCCGTATTCCTTGAGCAATTCGATCGGAGGCAGGATGTAACCCGCCAGGTCGAGTTTCGGGTCGTAATCACCGTATTCCTTCTGCAGAGAACTCAGTTCATCTTCGCTCAGCTCGGCATCGGTTTCGGCAATGGCTACATCGAAATCATCGTCGCCTGCCACCGGCGGAATAACAGGCTCTACCGGAACTTCGATCTCGAAATCGTCTTCCGTTTCAACATCAACGGGCTCCACGCCTTTCTGGATCACGATGAAACTGTCGGCATCGTCTTCCTCTTCGTCGTCCTCCTCTTCTTCAAACGAAAACTCCTGCGGATCTTCTTCCTGCATGATCTGGTTTTCGCGAATGGTATTGACCACGTGAATATCCGTCATTTCGTTCCCCACTGGAACCGCTTCTTCGTCTTCCGGGAAATCCTGGCTGCGCGCCTTAAATTTATCCATCCACGCACGGATATCGGCATTGAACAAGATCACGAGCACCACGTACAACAGCGCCAGCACTACGATAAATGCCCCGAAACGTCCAACCGAAAGGGTGAGCCACTGGTTGACGGTATACCCGAACGTTCCGCCCAGGTAATCGATCTGGTGCACGAAATGGCCGAGGAAAATCGACGACCAGACCATGAACAGCGAAGCCACGGCAAATGAGCGTTTGAGCGGGAACAGGCGGATGTTGAGCATCCATTTGAACCCGACGAGGAAAATCATGAACGAAATGGCAAAGGACGAAATCCCGAACCAGCGGTACATGAACAAATGCGACATCCAGGCCCCGAATTTCCCGAGCCAGTTGGCTACCGGTTCCGGGTTGTCTTCCATCAGGAATTCAAACAGGCCTTTGTCGAGAATGCGGTCCTGGTCTGCTGTCCAGGTAAAGAAAAACGAGAAGCAGGAAAGGAATGTAAAAAACGAGAATAGCGTGAGCACCACACCGATGATGGTCTTGGTACGCTTTTTATCCAAACGCTGCCCCAGGTTTTTCAAGGAAGTTTTGGGTGCGGCCTCTTTGGGTTCCGCCACCTTTTTCTTCGCTTGTTTTTCAGCAGGTTTTTCCTCGTTCTTTTCCCGAAATTCGTTTTGTACAGCCATAAGAATAACTATCCTACGAAATTAGAAAGGAAGCGCTGAGTTTTCCCGCCGAAAAACAGGAAGTATGCACAATCGAATGTTAGTTAACAAAACTTCGCCTTCCTGAGGATATTGCCCGGCTTTGCCACCAATCCACCTATTCTGTTTCCCACGAATTCATCAGCCGAAGCTGACTAGCCTAACGGACATGCTGACAATTATGACAGAAATGATATTCCAACCAGAAAATGACGCTGTTATTGCGAGATCATGTTCACGAATTCCTCGAAGGTCAGGCGCTTGTAATCGGATGGCACGCCAAAGAGATCGCGGTTAACGGGTGTGAGGTCGAGGCGTGTTAACTCGTAATGGATCAGTCCGTCGGGTGAAGGCAGGTAATAATCGACCGCCAGTCCGGGAACTTCAGGGTATACTTCGAGGTATTTGTGGTCGATCTTTTTCGCGAACCAGCATTCATAGCCTTCGGTCTGGTTTTTATCGCGAACGATGTACCTGCGGCACTTGACCCCGGCAATGGTTTTCGATTTCCAGGTGCGTTTCACGCTGTATTCGGGCGCCATGGTATCGCGTTTGTGGTTTTCTTCCAGGTCGGTTTGAATGGCGTATTTATTCCCGTCGTAATCCAATAAGAGGTAGGCTTTTTTCAGCTCCATGTGGCGGATGTAGACCTGGATTCCCAACTGCGTTTCGGTTTCCACCCGCACAATGGTATCATTGGTCATGACGCGCACATTCCAGCTTTTGAGCACCAGGTTGGTATCGGGAAGCGAAATACTGGCCGTGTATTGAAATGTGCCGCTTACGCCTTTTTGAGCATAGGCCTGCAGACCAAAGAAGAGGATTCCCAGAAGAACGATCAGTTGTTTCATTTAGAACCTGTTTACTATTATTATTTCATTCTTATGAGCCATTTGCGCGGTATTTCGTTTAACAACCTTAGAGGCTCTTATTCAAACGATTGGAACAGGCCGTCAAGCTTTTTGTTGTAATCGCCGTACGGAATGGAAACACCGTCTTTCCGCGGACTCAGCTGTTCATCACTGATTTCGGCTTCTACAAATCCCTTGGCTTTAAAGTCCATGCGAATGCCGTAACGGTCGATCGAATACGCGAGAAGAAATCCCTTAATTTCCCTGAACGGGTTGTACCAGTTGGAATTGTTCACCCGGATTTCGTCGGTATACCACAGCTCGATCTTATCGGCAGGATCGGTCACTGAAGTGGCAATTGCTTTTTTGACGTTGAATCCGGCCATGGTATCTTTTTCGCTGGTCATCTTAATGGTGTATTCGCGCTGGTCGGCCAGCATGTTTTTCACATCCGATTCGGTAAGCGTTACATTGACCGCTTCTTCACCGTATTTGAAATAAGCAGCAAAACTTTTATCGTTACAGTCTACCAGCAATTCGTTGATGAGGTTTGCTTTTTTGATGACACTCTGCATTTTCCCGTCCTTGAAATTCACTTCCATTTCTTTGGGCAGAATGCTGTAGAGGAAAAAATTGTCTTTGTGATTGGGATAATCAATAGCGTAGATGATTTTGCCTTCGGTGACCACGCGTGGCTCATCAGAACAGCCAACTGTGACCAAAAGAAGAAGTAGCGCAACCGCAAACAGGTATTTCATTGCTTTCGAGTTCTTTAACTAGTAATGTGCTTACGTATTCCGGGGCGAAAAGTTACCCGGCTGAAGAAAAGCACAATATTGTGCTCAAATCTAGTTAAAGATTCGCAAACAACCGGTTAATGGTGACCAAAGAAAAAGAACTGATTTTGAATTGCTTGCCGAACGAGATTCGTAGTAACAAATCACTATTGTGCCAACTGGCCGCTAAGACTATCTTTGAAACAAAAAACATGAAAAAACTACTACTCTTTTTCGCGCTTTCACTTACAATTAACGCCTTTTCACAAACTTTTTCTGCTGATCAGCAGGTCCTCATCGAGTGGGAAGGAAAATGGTATCCGGGTAAAATACTGGAAGTCAAGGAAGACGGTTACCTGATTTCGTATACTGATTTTGATGCCAGCTGGAATGAGGTGGTAAATGCCGATCGTTTGCAGGCAATGGCCTCCGAAGAAACACCGGCAACACCGGAACCGACCAAAAATTCCGATTCGTTTGACGAAAAAGTAAAAGCCATGTGCGAGTGTCAGCAACAAGCCGCGGCTTCCGGTAAATTAAGTGATAAAGAGCGCTGTTTGGATTTGAAAGATGCACACACCGCTTCATTTAACGATGATGCCGAACAGATCGGGCTTTATAAAGCTGCCATTTATGATTGCAAACCCGGTGCAAATCCGGAAGCAGCATCGTCTTATGATTCGATGGTAAAGGAAGTTTGTGATTGTTTTGAAAAATCAAAAACGGGGGCTGTACAACGCTTTGAATGTTTCAAGCTCCAGGGAACTCACGCCGGTAAATTTGACGACGACGAGTCAAAACGTTTTTTGATGGAAACCAACAGTTGTGATAATTAATGGCTATTTTTTGGTCTCACTTACAACTAAAAATGCCTTTTATCAAAAAATTGAAAGCGGTACACGAATCTGATTTCGAAGGCCTTTACACGGCAAAAGATACTGCTACGATTGCACAATGGGAACCAATTGCCGGCCCGACGATAGCGCATATTGATCAATTCGTTTGCACGGATTACCTATGGTATTTGGGCGATTTCAAGGCAGGATCCATTGTTGCGGCAGGAGGAGATCCTGAAACATGCAGTCCGCTTGGCAAAAATGACTGGGTTGGCCTCCATCCCACTGAACTCGGAAAGTTGTTTCATCCGCTGGATATGCGTAAAATGCAGGCTTTTATTGTTTTCATCGCCTCTTACCTTTCCAAACGAACGGCCGCGGAACGCAGTAAGATCAGGGTGAGTATGACTTTCAGAATGCTGAACAATAAGCAGCAATACACCTGGCGAATGATGCAATACCCATTGATGCATTATGAAAAAAACGAGCTGCGTTACATACTGTGCCTTATTTCAGATTACAGCCACCTGAACCCGGAGCCGAAATGCTGCATGTATATTCACGACCGGAATATGCGTGAACACGCTCTCTATTCCTGCGATGAAGAAACGATTGTTCTGAAGAAAATCAGTCCGTCAAAACCACTGACATCCCGTGAAATACAGGTCTTGAAGTTACTGGCGAAGGGACTTATCAGCAAAGAAATCGCCGAGGTTTTGCAGATTTCGAAAAACACGGTAGAGAATCACAAGCAAAATATGTTTGCAAAGACGGGGATGAAAAAACTGACCGAACTTGTGTCTTACGCCAATAACCACTTCAGCAGTGAAGACTCATTGCCTTAGTTCATTGCTACGCTTTCCTCAAAATCCGAATATGCGGGACTTCGTTTCTCAAGTCCCGCTTTTTATTTTATTCGTGTTGGTTTTGCGTTATTCTACATTTCCCGTTCTTTTTAACTGCGGAAAACCGCAATGATTTTTGCTTAAAAACGATTTTTTTAGTGGGAATTGAATTTTATAAATGAGCTATTCTCATTCCGTCTTTTCGTTTTAACAGCATTTAACCAATTGATATACAAAACTTTAATTCAGATCATCCATTTATTTACCCACTAAATTCAATTAAACCTGGTTTAAATTGTCAAAGTGTCAGTTGATTTTAATAAGTTTATCTAAACTAACTTTATTCAACTAATACTAAAGTATATTTATGAAAAAGACAGGTTTAAAACAGTTGATGATTGTTTCTCTCCTGGCGGCTTCGGGTACGATGGTACAGAGCTGCTCCAAGACAGAGAAACCGGTAAGCGGCACCGGGAACACAGCCACCAATGAAAAAACCACGATTCTTACAAGTGCGGATGCGCTTGATTTCGCGGGTGAAATTCACAATGCCGGGATGACGGCGGCAATTGCTTCTGCCAATTACAATCGTTCGACGGATTCTGAGAAGTACACTTTCTTTACAACGTTCACACGTGCCGAGTTCGCCAGCCGTTCGCTGCCGGATGAAGGTATTACGGAGATCGACGGTGAGTATTACCTGCCGCATCTGAGAAATACATCGGTGGCTGATTTGTACGACGAGGCTTACGAAGAGCTTAGCGCTGCCGAACAAGCGGTAATGGACAACGTGGCAAGCATCGTCAACATAACGAATAAACAGACGCGAAAAACGCAGATCGCCAGTCTGAAAAGCAGTGTTTATTCGAGTACTACTCTTTCCGAAGACGAGAAGATTTTCCTGCTGGCCAGTATTTCGATTGCTACCAACAGCGCCGAGTACTGGGATTCGCACCCGGGAAGTGCACCGGGATTGGGCAAAGGTGTCTGGAAAGCTGACTGGCAGGGATTCTGGTATGGGTATCATTCTTCGGAAACGAACCAAACCTGGTGGCAGCAAATTGAAACCGGTATGAGTACAGCCCAGCTGGCTTCGGAATTCAAGCGATTGGAAAATTCTTAATCTATCAACAAGGTAGCGCAAAACCTTAACTAAAAGTGGTGAAAGGTGTCGGGGAATTGAGTACCCGGCATCTTTTCCCCACACATTATTATCTTTCATGAAACTGCTGTACCTTATACTCATCGCTTTGTTTGCTGCAAATGCTACTTTCGCGCAATTGTCGGTGCGCGTGCTGAGCTTGCTTGATTCAAGCGCAGTATTCGGTGTGGTCTGTTCCAACGAAACTACTTATCAATTGGCATTTACTGATGCCATGGGGACAGCGAAATTCGCTTCCGGCGGAACGGTACGTTTTACGCATCCGTCGTTTTACGGCAGTTTGATTCCGATTAAAACCGACACAACGATCTACCTGGCCCCGCTGATCGGCGACCTGGAGGAAGTGGTGATCTCCCCTACCTCCAACGAGGCGGTATTTGTTGCTGTCATCTCGAATTACCGCAAGCATCTGAAAACGGTGAATGTATCCGGTGAGCTCGATTACGCCACTACCAACTGGTTCAAATACCGTTACAAAACGGACCATTCGGTCGATTCGGCTTATTGTGCGATCCGTGATGAACTGCTTTTCGGTTATAACGGATCTGTAAAGAAAAGCAAGCCCCTGTTTTCGGCAGTTTCACTCAACCGCTACTGCAGCGATTTTAAACTGGAAAAGAACAGTTCGATTCGCACAAATGAAATTCCGGCGTTTTCGAAGTTCGATTTTTCGCTGTTCCTCGAAGCAGTGTTTACGGAAGGTTCTTTTTTCGACAAGATCGGCTTCAGGCATACGCAATCGACCCAACGTCAGGACACGATCAACGGCACCACGGAGTTAAGCTTTACTACACCCGAATGCGTCAAAACGATCGTTTTTTCTACGGAAGACCGGTCATTGATTTCGTATACCTTCCGGTTTTTCGGAAAGCTGGGCGGTTACCATTATTACTACGCGACTTTTTCAGACGGAGTGATTTCCACACTTTTCGAAGAGAAAGGTTATTTGTTCGATGATGAAACCAACAGTCACGAGCTGATTTCTGTGCATTACGGTACGTTTGAAACGACTGAAAAAATGGTTTTGATGAACCCGTTGTCGTTTGCGGAGATTCTTAAGACGCAGTCTGGTGCGAATAATGGAACCCTGGAAAAGATAGAAGTACTGAGGCCGCTTTACGCGTATTTATTATGGTGAAAAACCCGCTTTACCAGCTGTCAGTTTTTGTTGAATTATAACCGTTACTAACCGTTAGAAACGTTTAGAGTGCCATTTTTAAAGGGCTTTGGGATCAGGATAGAAAAAATAACCACATCCTCCCAAGGCGCACACGGTAGGTAAGATTGGTCACATAGTTGGTTTAACTATGCTGTTTATTTATTTTCAAGTTACAGTGTTTTCTATGTGCTCTGTAGAGTGTGATTTTGTTTGCCCAACCAACATTGGGTTGTTCCTGAATTAACCGTTGCTAACCGTTAGAAACGTTTAGAGTGCCATTTTTAAAGGGATTGGGTCTCACGACATCAAAATCCACATTCCTCTAACCTTATCTAATAGGTCGACATCAATTTCAACTATTTTATTCATTCACTTGTCATTTTTTACAGTGGAAACCATCTTTTTGTATCTTCGAAAAAAAAATAAATCACTATGCCAACTATCACTGAACAGCAACCGACAGCCGTACAACAAAACATCGCTGCGTTAAGAGCTCACCTGGATCTCGTAATTCCCCCGAAAAAACTGGAAAAGAACTTATTGATCGCTACCTGGAACATTCGCGCATTCGGTGATTTGACCACAAAATGGGAATCTGGCCCCAAAGATTCGCCAAAACGCGACTTCCATTCTGCTGCCTGCATAGCTGAGATCCTGAGCCATTTTGACGTGATCGCGGTGCAGGAAGTCAAGGCCAACCTGAAAGGCTTGCGCGACTGCATGAAACTACTGGGCGATCATTATTCCTTTTTGCTGACAGATGTAAACCAGGGTGATGCCGGAAATGACGAGCGCATGGCCTATATTTTCGATAACCGTCGCGTGCAGCTGTCCGGACTGGCGTGTGAACTGGTTGTTCCCGACCAATGGCGTACCGATCCGAAGGGTTTTACCACCGAACAGTTTGTGCGTTCGCCTTATGCGGTGAGTTTTAAAACGAAAGGACAAACATTTGTGATGGTGACGATGCACCTGATCTACGGCAACAAATCGACCGATCGCATGAACGAGCTGAAAGGCATTGCGCGGTGGATGGCTTCGTGGGCGAAAGATGTTTATTCGTACCACCAAAACCTCATCCTGCTGGGCGATTTCAACATCGATGAGCGCGGTGATGTGCTGAGCCAAACCTTTATGTCGGAAGGGTTGTTTGTACCGCCCCAATTGTCTGATCCGAAGGTGCTGCGCTCGATTTTCGACGAATCAAAATTCTACGACCAGATCGCGTGGTTCAATGGCACCAATAACCTGCCGCAACTCTCGATGGAGTTTGTCAATGGCGGTTATTACCCGTTTACGGAAGTGGCGCTAGCAAACCGGAAGCTCAAGAAAACGGAACTGTCGTGGATGCTGTCGGACCATTACCCGTTGTGGGCGGAGTTTAGGTTGTGAAAATGCGGTTTACCGCAATTAAAACACCGTATTTATACTGTAGATTTTGTGAAGAATGAATGATAGATTTGGGTCTCAAAACTAACTATATAAGTCTTGAATATACTATTTACTTCTACTACTTAATAAAACCCTTTTTAAAGTCTATTATGGATAAACAATCGAATTTTCTGAACAATATCCTTGTTGCTCTTTCGAAAACAAAGAATAATATAAATCCGGAATTAATTTCAAAGACCATAAAATCCCATTTACCTGAGTACACGAACAACAAAGAATTTAAGGTTGATGTTAAGTCAATTGAACAATTATCCTTTGACATAGCAAATAATGAAAATATCAGCTATGACTTTGAAATGAACAGAAAAAACCTGTCAAGATGGTATGAAATTCAGGAAGATGAGTTCAAAGACACAAAGCCTGAACAACTGGAGGCTGAAGTTTTAATCCATCATATAATTCTTGAGAATAAACTCAAAAAGTGGTTCGAAGAATGGGATTATGTCGTTGAACTGGGTGAAGAGTTGGATTGTATTGATGGCAATGAATTCATCGCTGACATTTATGCAAAGCGCATTTCATTGCATGGAATATTTGAAGTAGTTATCTGCCTTGTCTGCGATAATCCACCTAACACATGGAGAGTACAAGCTCTATTTGAACTATTCGAATCATACGCCCGCGAAGATTCTGAATTTAGCGGACGTGATATTTTGATGATTGTCACACCTCATAAATTTGGCGCCTCGATCACCAAATCTATCGAACTTCAAAACAAAGAAGAAAAGTATACAGTAGTTGGGATTGAAGGTAGTGACCTTTCTATCTTGGATAGTATCCGATCACCCGAAGCACGACTTTTGGAACTTAAAGAACATATTGACAAAGCACATGCAAAATCCAAGCGTTGATTATGGAATCAGATTTTTATGATTATTTCATCAGTTCTGTGCTTACCATTTCAGGGGGAGCAATCGGTTATTTTATAAAATATCTTATTGATCTTAAAAATGAAAAAAACTTAAAGGTTTATGCTGAGAGAAGGGAACTGTATCAAAACTTCGTCGCACTGATCGTCTCCTTAAATAGCGAGAATGCTGAAATATCCGAAAGTTTTAGAGTAAAGTTAAACGACTTTTATTCAAAGTACATTTTATACGCTTCGCCTGATGTCATGAATTCGTTTTCAAAGTTTATTGCACTTTTAAATTCGCGGGACATGCATAAAATTTCAAATGAATTTCATGATGCATTGTCACAGGTCATGCTTGATATGCGAAAAGATTTAGGTCTTGGAAACAAAAAACTGGCAAACAAGGGTAGAGATATCCTAAATCCTTTAAACTTTCATTGACCAGATGTGCTAATTTAGAGCACTAAACACAATGCAATGAACACCCCCTCCCTTCTCGCCAAACACTTCCGTGAAATTCACACCGGTGGTAACTGGACAACGACCAACCTCAAAGACACGCTGGCGGATGTCACATGGGCAGAAGCGCAAAAAAGCTTTTCGGGATTGAATTCGATTGCGATATTGACCTATCATGTCACGTATTATGTGGGTGTTTTGCTGAAAGTACTGGAAGGCGGCCCGCTGGATGCGAAGGATGAATACAGTTTTCAGCTCCCGGCGATTGCATCGGAGGCGGAATGGAAACAACTCGTTGCGAATGCTTTGACAACCGCCGAAAAAGCAGCGGTTTTGATCGAACAGCTTCCCGAAGAACGTTTATCCGAACCGTTTACAGATGAAAAATACGGGAATTATTACCGGAACATCGCAGGGATTATTGAGCACATGCATTACCATTTGGGACAGATTTCGCTGTTGAAAAAGCTCGGAAGAATTGAGTGTTAAACCGATTTTCGCTTTACAAGCACCCGTTTGATCGACTGCATAAAGCGCTTATCCGTCGGGTAGTTCCGGTGATTAGTCATGTTGTTAAAAATCAGCGCAACGGCCAGGAGGATGAGGGCACCTGTCAAAACGGGCGACAGCACATACCAATACCCCAATACCTTGATCTTTTCGGAGCCGATCACCGCGATCAATGCCGTGGCGCCTCCCGGAGGATGAAGCGTTTTCGTCACCTGCATCGCTACAATGGAAAGCGCGACAGCGAGCGGAGCTGTGAGCCAGATGATCTCCGGCAATAATTGATAAACCGTCACGCCGATCAGGGCCGAGATCACGTGTCCGCCTACCAGGTTGCGGGGCTGCGCCAGCGGACTTTGAATGGCGCCGTAAATCAGTACACTAGACGCGCCGAATGACCCGATGAGGAAAATATTCTCGTCTTTCGTCAGGGAATAACCCTGTACAAACGCAATGAGCCCGATGCCGATAAACGCTCCGATGAACGACCAAAGATGTTCCTTGTAATCAACCAGCGTTTCACGGTAAACCACGTAGCGCGAAATGCGCAGGCTGCGCTTGATTTTCTTTTTGACCATTGCTAGAGCTATTGTTTTAAAACGGCTTTTTAAAAGCCAAAGTCGATTTCGCCGCTGTCCATCAGTTGCTGCATTTTCTGGTATGGAACGGTGATGTCGAAGTAAATCTCGTCGCCCCATTCGGTGGTGATCACATCGTAAAAACGGCCGTTGTTCGTCACCAGTGATTGACTTTCGAATTCCTCGTCGAGGTATTCCAGCAGATCCTGTTCATCGGAAATGCGCGTGACTACATACGGATTTTCCTGCGTTCCGTCACCTGTCAGGCTGATCCCCTCGAGGATTTTCTGACCGATGATCAATTCAGCTTGCGCTTCCCTTTCCTTACCCAATTGCGTCAATGCGTAATTTTTGTAAAAATGCGCTCTTGCCGAAAGCAGGATATTGACAGAAAACCAGGCTTCCACCTTCTCAAAATCGTCGTTATCGAGCAGTTCAACGATCTCATCCAAATCGTCGGAATACGGATTGTAGTCTTTGTCGGAAAACACCAACTGCTGGGCAGCCACAAAATTTTCTTTCGTGGTATCGGTTATAAAGTTGAAAAAATCTTCGGTCATTGTGTACGGGTTTAATTCAACGGGGTTGGATACGAGGGCTAATGATAGTGAAAATGCCGGTCAAACTCAAAAACCAAGGCAAACAAAGTTATTGTATTCATCGGAAGTTTCATAACCCGGCACGAAACAAAAAGCATCGCTCACCTGGGTAAGCGATGCCTTTCTGTAGTTGATAAGACGCTCCGGTTTCGTGATTATTGCTTCACCACTTTAAATGTTGAAACATCCAAATTGTCTGTAACCTTCAAGTAATAAACACCCGCCGGATAATCGACCATGTTTATGGTTGTTTCTGTACTTTCTGCCAGGGTTTCAGCAATGACTTTTCCGAATTGATCATACACCAAAATGCTTGCATTGACCGCGCTCCGCACATTAAACGTGCTGATGAACGGATTCGGGTACACCATCGGCCGGTTGTTTTCTGATTGCTCTCCTGTTTCTGCTGTTTCTGCTGTTGCAGGTTCCCCGCTGACCTGGAAATCCTGTTCCGCCTGATTCGCTTCGTTTGCCTGGTCGTTTTGAGCAAGTCCAGACGCACCGAAGTTAATCGTTACATTTTTCGAAGCCACACAGCCTTTCGCATCCGTAACCGTACAGGTATAGGTATTCGGCATCAAGCCCGTTACATAGTTCGTTCCGTCACCGCTCGGATTTCCCGGTGTCCAGTTGTAACTGTACGGGCTCGTTCCTCCCGTTACTGCCATTTTTGCCTTGCCATTGCCGGAAAATATGCTGGTTGAGTTTGTCTTAGATACTAATGTAACCTGTAATGGCGCTGCGGGTTGCGTGATTGTAAACGACACCACTGCATTACATCCCTTCGTATCCGTTACTGAACAGGTGTATGTTCCAGCCGTTAAGCCGGATACGGAGTTGCTTCCATCCCCTGTTGGGTTTCCGGGTGTCCAGTCATAGGTATACGGAGCTGTTCCACCGGTTACATTGACAGTTGCCGCTCCGGTGTTTCCTCCGTAACATGCTACACTTGTTTGGGTTGCTGCGTTCGCTACAAGTTGCGCAGGCTGTGTGATGGTAACAATACGGGTGAACACGCAACCGTAGGCATCCGTTACGGCACATGCAATGTTTCCGGGGCTAAGTCCTGACACAACAGGTGTTCCATCTCCCGAAGGATCTCCGGGATACCAATTATACGTAAAGGGTCCCGCCCCGTTTACACCCACAATTGCAGCACCGTTCGTCATACCATTACAGCTCACATTGGTTTGTGATAGGGTGGTGACATTGAGCGCAGTTGTCGGTTGGGTAATATTGAACACCTGGCTGGATGAACAACCTTTGGAATCTGTGACGGTACACGTGTATGTTCCGGCCGTTAATCCTGTGATTAAATTGGTGCCATCACCCGTTGGTGTTCCCGGTGTCCAGTCATAGGAATACGGCGTTGTACCACCTGTTACATTGACTTTTGCCGTTCCGGTGTTGCCGTTCAGGCAGGCGACATTGGTTTGCCCATTAGCCGTAACCACCAATTGAGCCGGTTGAGTAATGGTCACAATCCGTGCAAATGTGCATCCTGCTGCATCGGTAATGTAACATGCATTATTACCGGCACCCAATCCTGATACGGATGCGGTACCTTGTCCCGTCAGATTGGAAGCGCTCCAGTTATAGTAATACGGGGCTGTTCCGCCTGTAGAAGAAAGCGTTGCTGTTCCGTTATTGGCCCCGTAACAGGTAACATTGGTCTGAGAAGATATGTCCACGGCAAGTGGCGCAGACGGTTGAGAGATCTGTATCATTTTGGTGATCGAACAACCTGTTGCATCTATAATCGTGCAGTAGTGTGAACCTGCCGCCAATCCGGAAATTGTGGGTGATGCCGAAGCAATCTGATTCCAATAATAGGTGTAGGGAGCTGTTCCACCCGTTACCGTAACGGAAGCCGAACCATTGTTACCGCCATAACAGGAAACATTGGTTTGTGTAACCGTAGCAGAAAACACACCTGTTATATTTACCGTTCCGGTTTTTGAGCATCCCATCGCATCTGTTACTGTATAGGTATAGGTTCCTGAAACCGGGGTTGTAAATGTATTTGTTGCCGAACCTGATCCCGTTGGCGGGCTCCAGCTATAGGTGTAAGGTCCGTTGGCATAACCTCCTGTTGCGCTCACTGAAGCAGTAGCAAGTGTACCGGGACATCCGGCGGAATTGGTAACTGTCGGTGTAACGATTATTGAAGGTACGGACTGAATAATTTCATAGGATACCTCATTGGTACAACCATTCGCGTCTGTAATTAAACAGGAATAGTTTCCGGGCTGCAAACCTGAAATAACGGAGGTTCCTTCTCCATTCGGTGAACCGGGCGACCAATCATACGTGTACGGATAACTTCCATTAATTGTATTGCTAATGGCAATTGAACCATTTGACCATCCTTCACACCATGGATTAATCATAGCCGCTTCAGTGGTGATCCCGGGATTGATCCCAACCGTAAATGAATTCGTTGTGACACATCCGTTGGCATCCGTAATTGTACACTCGTACGTACCATGAGACAATCCGGTGATGTGATTTGTTCCGTCGCCGATGGGGTTTCCCGGAGTCCAATTCAATGAAAAAGGCGCCACGCCGCCAGTCCATGAAAAGGAAATAGCGCCGTTATTTACTTCAATACAGCTTTGATTTGTAATGTTCGGTGTTACAGCTATTGCATTGGGTTGCGTAACTGTTACCGAAAGATATTTTGAACAGCCGGAACTACCTGTAACGACGCAGGAATACAATCCCGCAGGCAAATTGCCCAGACTATTTGTCCCCATTCCGGTAATATTACTATTAACAGCAGCAGCAGGAAGTATCCAGTTGTAAGAATACGTTCCTCCTCCTCCACTTGCGTTGATCGTAATAGCGCCTGTTTTTGCACCATTACAGGATACATTCGTTACCGATGCGTTAGCCGAAAGAGGTGTTTCCGTCCCCACGACAAATCTCTTGGAGGCCACTACACCGTTTGCGTCAACAACGGTACACAGATAGTCTCCTGCTGCAAGCCCGGAAACCGAATTGGTGCCGTCACCTATCGGATTTCCCGGACTCCAATCGTATTGATACGGCCCTGTTCCACCGTATGGCGCCACACTTACAGAACCATTCACCCCGGAACACGAGGTAACATTCGTCAAGGTGTTCAACGCGATACCGACCGAAGGCATGGTTACGGTTGCCGTACCCGTGCTGTTTGCAACACATCCGTTTGCATCCGTTACACGTGCATAATACGTAAATGGAAATACGTCAACAGCCGTGTTTGAATTCGCGTCAGCGTAAAAAGTCACCGTACCACCATTCGGATTGGCTATAAATGCATAAGAATAAGGTGTGGTGCCACCGATAGCTGTAGCACTCAACTGTCCGTCGATAACATCCTTGCTTGAACAATCAATATGAGGGTTCATTGTCACTTCCAAAGGTTGCGGTTCTGTGATTGTAAAGTACTTTGTACCCCCATCACATTCGTATGACTCATAGACGAGCTTGTATTCACCTTTCGTCAGGTTTCGCGGATATCGTGTTGTACAATCCAAAGAATACCAATTCCCGCCGGGAGAGCGTTTATACCACCGGTACGTCCGATCCGTTCCACCCGTCGCCCAAACAGTAATACCGCCATCGTTCGCACCATAACACGAAACATGTGTTACAGCGGAACCTTCAATGACTATACAACTCGCAAAAGTGCTTTTAGGCATGAACGCCAAAACAACTAATGCTATTTTAACTCCTTTACCTTCTAACATCCAGGCAAGGTTTCTTTTTATTGATTTCAGGACGAAATCAACCGGGTTTCTTCTTTTCCATTTTTCCATAGCTTAAATAATTCTTGATTAGACCTTTCGCCCGGCATGCAAGCGATGCATACAGAACGATTCATTCACGCTCAAAAATATCTGAATGGAACCCGAAAAGCAGTGGTAACAAGGGTAACAAAAGGTAACACCTCTAGATATTGCTTAATAAATCAGTGAGTTCGCGGTTCGTACTTACACCTAACTTTTTGCGGATACGATACACTCCCATCTTAATTGCCTGTTCGTTGGTGTTTCGTTTCATCGCAATTTCCTTGTACGAGTAATTCAACTGAACCAGTAAGCAAATTTCAATTTCAGCATTTGAAAGCTGGGGATACTTCTCTGCAACTTGTTTTTTTATCGAGGTGCTTGTCCACTTCACTTGTGTGTTTTCAGCGGAAGCCGTCAATTCAGAGGAATGATGAAACCTGTGTTTTTTCAGGATACTTTTCAAAACGTCCAGTTTTTCGTCGGCCGGCAGTGGTTGTTTGTGCACTTCCGTCAGTTCACTGATCAACGACTGCGCAATGTCGCTTTTGATCTCGTTTACCTGTGCCAGATTGCGTATATCCTGGTTTTTATGGACAACATCCCGGCTCAGGGTATGGGTTTCTTCCTCCAGGTTCGAAATGTATTTTAACCTGTTTCGGCCTTCCACAATGATATTGAATACCTGGAAGATGCAGAAAATCACAAATCCGAAACGTTGAATATTGTACGCATGAAAGCCCAAATGACGGTTCACCACTCCCTGGATCAGGACGAGTAACAGTAGTAATTTGAATACGATCAACACTTTCTGAATCAGCCCCATTCCGGACTTGTGACGGAACTTAACGAAGCGGTAGAAGAGGAACAAACTACTGCCTGTTACATAAAGCTGACAAGCAAGGAACAAGTTCAGGTTGTGGAGGTCATTCAGGAACTCAAGTACGAGTCGCATACAGATGATTCCTGCACCCAGCAGGCTGATAACGTTGATGCTTCTTTTGGTGAATCCTTCCGGGTAAAGTGAGTGAAAGAAGTAGGCCGAGACCATTACCGGGATGATATTGGACACGAAGCGGATGAACTCTATTGTCCTGCTGTCGACCACATCAAAATAAAGATAAATCGCGTTGGGACTAACCATCAGCTGATTGAGCAATGCCACCAGGCAAAACAACGTGAGGTACAGGTACGCTTTCTGGGATGAGATAAAAATGTACTGAAAAACACAGGTCAGGGCGACAAACAATAGCAGCAGCAGGCTTGCGGAATCCAGGATCATGTCGCGCTCAACCGCACTCTGGATAAGATCATACCGTCCAATAACCGGCGGTTTCAATAATCCACCGCTAAACGTTTCCCGGTTACTCCTGATAAAGATCCGGATATCGTATACCGGTGCCTGCACCAGCGGAATAACAATTGTAGATTTCCTGATTTTTAGATGGCCGTTCTTATCAAAGCCTGCCAGCCGGAACATTCGTTTGTTATTGACGAAGACCTCTCCGCAACCGGATACATCGGATACCTTAAGGCATAACTGCCCGATCTCTTCCGGATTAAGCACGGTAACCTGGTACGTCCCGTAACCTTCCCCATCTATTTCTTTTCTGTCAGGGCGCGGGCCAATCCATAATCCCGGTACATGAATGGGCCGGCCTTTTTCCAGTTTGCCCGGAACCTGTTTGTTGTAAAACGTCCAGGAACCGCTCAGTGAATACTCTTCCCGTACCTGCTTACCGTGTAGGGTAACCCTTCCGTTTTTGACAGGCCCTCTTCCCGGATGACCACAAGCCGAGAACAGCAGCACCAAGCAAACAGATGAAAGAAAAACCAGTAAACCTGTGCAAGGCGTATTCCTCATCGACATGTCAAATAATTCATATTTATGCCTTTCATGGCTTCTTCCTTTCGCAAATATGGCGAAAAATCACGAAGTCGTTTTTTTCTGAAGCGGGTGTTTTGTTACCTCCGTTACACCTGCCCGAAGCTCATACCATCGCTAAAACTGCTGGCGAATTGGAAATGGGTGGCTAATCCTGAAAAACCGATTCAGTTTATTTAAAAATCTGCTCGCCTGGGCTAAGGAACAGCCAAGGGGTGAGGCAGATGATGAGTAGGGTTTTCTGGGTGGTTGGCTCTTCTTTAACCATTACGAATCGTACGGCACGCAAAATTAATCCGAAAGTATTTCCCATTTCAACATTTCTGTTATTTTTGCACTCATCACGGGGGATTAGCTCATCTGGCTAGAGCGCAACGCTGGCAGTGTTGAGGTGATCGGTTCGAGTCCGATATTCTCCACAGGTAATTAATAAATTAAATGCCCACTTAAAGTGGGCATTTGTTGTTTGTATGGCAAAAGCCTTAAACTAAGGGTAAAATACTTGAGCGTCTGATTTAAATTTTTAACCTTCTTAGCAAACGATATCTTTTTGTTGATAGCATATGAAAGGAATTTCGAATACTAAAATCAAGTTTTTTCAACAAGAAATACTGGCTTGGTTTGAGAGCAATGGGCGTCACCGTTTTCCTTGGAGAAAAGAAGGACTAAGTCCTTTCCAAATAGTTATTGCAGAAGTATTACTACAACGAACCAAAGCGGAAACAATTGAAAAATTCTACGAGGTTTTTTTAATGAATTTCTCCTCCTGGGAAAGAATTGCCAACGCCCCTATTGAAGAGATTGAAGAACGATTAAAGCCGGTTGGATTGTATCGCCAGCGTGCAAAAAGGCTCAAAGATTTAGCCGTTCAAATGGTCCAGCTACAGGGAGAATTCCCGGCAGAAAGAGAAGAATTAGAGAAAATTCCTTTCCTTGGACAATACATTATGAACGCCATCGAGCTGCAAATCTTCCAGAAGCCAAGCCCATTGATAGATGTAAACATGTCGCGGGTGTTAGAACGCTTCTTCGGCGAACGCAAAATGGCAGATATTAGGTACGATCCGTATTTGCAGGAATTATCAAATCGCGTGGTTAACATACCAAATTCAAAAGAAATGAGTTGGGCAATCCTGGACTTTGCAGCGTTGATTTGTAAAGCACGAAAACCTTTATGTTCAATATGTTGTGTAAAAAACAAATGCCTATACTACGCGCGTGAGGAAAAAAAGCGTAAATTCGCTTAACCACTGTGAGTTATGCAACAGGAAAAACCTATATATATTGATCTATTTGCCGGCTGTGGCGGGCTTTCATTAGGCTTACACAACGCTGGTTGGAAAGGCTTGTTTGCCGTGGAGAAAAGTCCCGATGCTTTTCAAACCCTCAAACATAATTTAATCGATAAAAAAGATCACTTCAATTGGCCATCTTGGTTGGGAGAACCATCCAACTTGGAAATTGATCAATTGATCCAGGATCATCATGAAAATTTAGTATCCCTTCGCGGTAAAGTAGATTTGGTTGTGGGAGGACCGCCATGTCAAGGATTTTCAACTGCTGGCAGAAGAAAAGAAAACGATCTACGTAATAACCTGATCAATTCTTACTTGCGTTTTATAGCCCGGGTTCAACCCAAAATGATCCTTTTCGAAAATGTAAAAGGTTTCACCCAAAAGTTTGAGAAGAACAAGTCCAAGGGCATGGCATATTCCCAATTCGTTGTGAGAGCACTTCGTTTACAGGGCTATGATGTAAAAGGACAGATGGTGGACTTCTCCAAGTTCGGAGTTCCGCAGAAACGAACACGGTTTATCTTGGTTGGTATCAAAAAAGAAATTGCAAAAGAGAAAAACATCACAGCGGAGGTCTTTTTTGAGAAGTTGGTAGAAAACAAATTCCAGTTTTGTGCAGATAAATCCATTCCTCAAAATCCAAGCGTTGAGGATGCTATTTCAGACCTATTAAAATCAAATGGCACGGTTCCAACCACAGACCGTAAAGGGGGATTCTTAAGTGGCCTGTACTCGGAATCTAAATCAGACTATCAAGTTTATTTACGAAAAGGATCTTCAGAAGAACCTGCAGGTCATAGTTTCCCCAAACACAAAACGGAAATTATCGAACGCTTTAAAAAATATTTATTAGAACCGAGGGGTAAAAATCTGAGCAAAGAAGCTAAAGAGAAATTAGGGGTAAAGAAAAATGTGATCATTCCTTTAGCTGCAGACCAACCAACCCCAACAATTACCACTCTTCCTGATGATTATATCCATTACCTAGAACCACGAATTCTAACCGTACGTGAATATGCGCGAATCCAATCCTTCCCGGATTGGTACGAATTTCAAGGAAAATATACAACCGGTGGAGAACGAAGAACCAAAGAGGTTCCGAGATATACTCAAATTGGAAACGCCATTCCTCCGCTATTTGGAGAGCAAGCAGGGCTTGTCCTAAAATCAGTAATCTAAATGGCTAAAGTTAACTTTAGAACCAATATTCTCTTAAAAAGTATTATTGGAAAAGATCTAATTACTGATGATAGCATTGCTGTATTGGAATTAGTCAAAAACTCCTTTGATGCCGGATCTAAAACATCCGATGTTATTTTTAGAGATTTGCTTCATAGTCAATCGACGAAGGATTATAAGAAAGAGAATGATTCCAAAATTATACTCAGGGATTTAGGTGCTGGAATGTCTGAATTCGATTTGGTCAACAAATGGTTGAACATTGCATACTCTGAAAAGAAAGCAAAAAAAGAGGAACACAATCGCCAGTTGGCAGGAAATAAGGGAGTCGGACGATTTTCATGTGATAGGCTCGGCAAATCCTTAGTGATTTATACTCGAAAGAGAAATGAACCTTTATTAAAACTGTCTATTGATTGGACTAATTTTGAAAGGATTGATGATATCAACAAGAATATTCAAGATGTTGAATTTGAACTTATTGAAATTGATGACGAACAATATGTGGCAGAAACTGGGTTAAAGAAATTTAAGACCGGGACCACTCTGTTTATCTCTAATCTCAGGGAAGAATGGGATTTCGGCAAACTTCAAACATTGAAAAGACAATTGGAGAGGTTTATAAATCCAAATCAAAATTTTGAAGCTGAAACATTCGACGTAATAATAGAAGCAGATGAATTCATTGAACATGAAAAAGATCTTCCCGACGATCAAAAAATAAACGGTACTGTTAAGAACCGAATCTTTAGTAATCTAGATTTCAGAACTACAAATATTAATGCTCATATTTCTGATGATGGTAAAACTATAACCACTACTCTAAAAGATAGAGGAAATGAGATTTTTACATTAGTTGAAAACAATCCTTTTAATCTTCTTAAAGATGTCCACATAAATATCTATTATCTAAACCCTTATTCAAAGGCTTATTTTACAAAACAAACAGGTATTCGTCCGGTAGATTTTGGTTCGATCTTCTTATTCATTAATGGCTTCAGGATTCCTCCATATGGAGATGAGGGGAATGATTGGTTAGGAATGGAAATCCGCAAAGGACAGGGGTACAATAGATTTTTGGGAACAAGGGAAGTTATTGGTAGAATCGAGATCAATGGAGTTGAATTTGATGAGGACGAAGAAGATTTTTTTATTATTTCGAATAGATCTGGAGTTGATAATAACAAACATTTTGAGCAATTAACAAAGAACGAAGCTCCATTTGGTTTTTACTACAAAACATTCAGGCGTTTAGAAAGATTTGTTGTTGAAGGAATCAAATGGGATAGTACCACTTTCAAAGAATCTGAGATTGAAAACAAAATCTTGAATGATAAAAATTGGAATGAATTAAGTGAGGAATTCCGTGAAGATTCGTTGACCAGAAACAAAAGGGTAATTTCAATTATCGAAAAAATAATCAATGCGAAGGCTGATGATATTGTCTCTCTATCAATAAATCGTGACTTGGTTTCAGAGTTAGCTGAAGAACAAGCAGAAAAATCAAAAAAAGAAATTGATTCAATTGTAAAGGATCTAGAGGATAAAGAGCTTTCTTCTCAACAAATTAACTCTTTAATTAATAAACTAGCTGCTTCTGAACAAGATGTTAGCACATTCCCAATTCAAGACGTAGAAATTGAACGGTTAAAGTCAGAACAAGAGAAGTTAAAGTTAGAACTTGTAAATAGGTTTGAAAAGACAAAACAGCTAGAGGAAGAAGCAAAAAGGCTTGAAGAAGCAGCAAGAAAACTCCAGGAAGAACTTGAGTTAGAAAAAGAGAAAAACACTTATTTAAGAACTTCTTCAAGGAACCTTAGTGAGGATGCAAAAGGGTTGGTCCATAATATCAAACTTACTTCAAAAAAAATAAACAGTAGTGTTGATAACCTTTATGATAAGATATTGAACGGTGATCCGAAAAAAAGCGAGATTCTAAAGGCGTTAAGTATAATTAAATTTCAGGCAGAAAAAGCACTTAAAGTCAGTAAAATAATTACGCGATCCAATTTTAACGCAGACAAAAATGAGCAATTTATTGATCTTGTAAAATATGTAAGTCAATACATTGATATATACTCAGACATTTATGAAGATACTGGATTGGAATTTTCGCTTAAATACAATAACAATCCCGAACTCAATAAAAAAGTAAGTGTTCTAGATATATCTCTTATACTGGATGACCTCATTTCAAATGCAGAAAAAGCAGGAGCTGATAAGGTTTTGATAGAAATGGATAACCCAAGCAAAAATGAATTGAGAATATTATTCTCTGATGACGGTAAAGGGTTGGACTCTAAATTTTTAAGCGATCCTGAAAAAGTCTTTGAATTGGGAATCACAACAACAGATGGTTCAGGGATTGGATTAAACTCGGTTCGGACCGCATTAAAAGCTATTAAGGGTACAATCACTTTTAAGGGGAATAATTTAGCACTAAAAGGTGCTTGTTTTGAAATACGAATAACTGGCTAACCATGGTTAAAAAATGTATTATTATCGACAATGAGGATCAATCTGATGAAATAGAAAAAATGATCCGAGATGCCAAAAAGAAGGGCATTACAATAGAATGTCAACAATTCAATGTAGGGAGTACTTTTGAAGACAGTCTATTAACTGATGGCAAAATTGATATAGAAAAAGTAGTTGCTGAATATCGCAACCGATTTAGAGGACAAACCTTTCATTTAGCAGCTTTTGATTGGGATCTTAGCGATGAAACAATTGATGGTATCGAATTAATGCGCCAATTAAATCATAATAAGATCTTTAAAAATACTCCAAAGCTTTTGTATTCGGGTCTATTAGAAGAAAAACTATCTGGAAAAATCGATGATTATCAAGAAGGTAGAATTTCAAAACAGGTTTTATTGGCTCGCATTAAGATGTTAATTAGCGCAGATATCAAGGACTTTGTTGCAAGAGAAAAGTATGATTCTGATATTATCAGGATTTTGGAGGGCACGGATGAAACTTTAGATTTAATCATTGAAGAAGAACTTTCTAAGTTACCAGATCTGGTATTTTCAAGCAAGTTTGCACATGAGAAATTTAAGGGAAAAACTTATGGTGAGATATCTACTATGCTGATAGAACACGATCACTTAAGAAATGAATTTAAAAAAGAAATCATCCAACAAGTGATTGCTCATTTAACAGAGAGCATCTAATACCTTCCCATCATGACAGATAGAAAAATATTGTTAATCCATCCCAAGGATAAAACAACAGCATTTCTGGATAGGATTAAGAATCATATTATTCAAAGATTCGAGGATGAAGTTCATCAATTCAATATACATCCAAATGATGATTCTCACAATGTTTGTCTCCAGAGGATTAAAGATCATTCAGAAGAGGGATTAATTATTTTTATGGGACATGGTCATATTGATAGCCTATCCGGAAGCAAAGGAGATCTATACGACAATAAAGACCTTGTAAGTGCAGAAGCTATACTTGAAACCCCGGAGAAATATTATTACAAGGACATATTCATCGGCCAAGACAATGCGGATGTTTTCAGGGGAAAAAAAATATTCTGCTTGGCTTGCAATTCCAACAATAAAATAGCCGATTATGCCTTGGAAAAAGGTGCAAAAGCTTTTTATGGTTTTGGAAATATTCCAACCTCTGAGGGAGAATTCAAACAAGATGGTTTAAGGAACGTTAGTAATGATATTGTTAAAGCAATGAAAACTGAATTAAATGCGGTTATCAAGAAAGCTCTTGAGCACGGTATTTCAAACAATTACAGTTTTATGGAACTAATGTCCATAACTCATTTCATGTTAAACCAAAGAATAGCTTATCTCTTAAGAGAAGAGAAACATTTGAATGAAAAACATCTTCTAGCTGATTATCTCTACTCACTCAAAAAAGAGATGAAAATATTAGGGAACAAAAAACTTAAGTTACTGGAATAGTTCACCGTTCCAAAATTGAAAGATTCGATCTTAGTCAGCTATTCACAATCCACACCAGTAGAAGCACCCTTTGTACCTGTCCCTAGTACTTCCTATTTCACAATAATTACTGGTTCAGCGCTCCACTATAACGATGACCTTTTATTTTCTGTTTTTTAAATCGTTGAAAAACAAAAAAAGCCCTGTCTGCCAATTGCTTACAGGGCTTTAACAGGTACGTCGGAATGAAACGATTAATTCACTGCTACTTTAATCGTTTCCGTTCCGGACGTTTGATAAACTGTCAAATAATAAACTCCGGCAGCCAACGCGGAAACATCCATCGTGGCGGATGAGGCCTGCTCGTTCCAGTCGGTTTTCACGGTGACCAACTGACCGACCGCATTGTAAAGCGCCAGTTCTTTTACCGCTTTTCCGTTCCAGGAAACTGTCAGCTCATCCGTTGCAGGATTCGGGAAAACCACCAGGTCGGTTGGTTGCAGGCACGATTTTGTACTCCTCACTCCCAATACTTCCTGTTCGCCGTTGATGTCCGTTTGACTCAGTCGATAGTAGCTGAAACCACTGCACAGATCTTCGTCGTTTACCTCATAATGGTGGATTTCCTGTGTGGTACCTGATCCGGCAACCTGTTTGATTGTTTGGAAATTGACGCCGTCACAGCTTCTTTCCAGCGTGAAGTAGGCGTTGTCGCGCTCCGTTTCTGTTTTCCATTGAATCAGGGCCGAACCTTCCTGGCAAACCACATCAAATTCGGTCATTTCCACCGGAAGCAACACTGCAGGCAAGCAGAACGTTTGTTGATTACTTAAACCTCCGGTTGACCCGGTAAATCCAAAATAAGGTGCATTGGTCCCGAACACCGTGATCGGGTTAAAGGTCGAAGAAATGGTTCCGTACATCACGGTCAGCGCCGAATTCCAGACACTTGCCGTGAGCGTGCTTGTTCCGGCATTCCAGGAAATACGGAACTTATGGCTCAAGCCGTTTTCGATGTTGTAATTCACACCCGGCGATGATTGCAGGCGAACAGCATTCGGCACAGCCACACGTTCTCCCGCCCCAACGGCATCGCAGTTGAAATCGGTATCCGGGTTGATCACGCCGTTGAACCAAACGTCGAGGTGATCGGGATCTTCCGCACCAAAACAACCAATAAAAGGAGCCGTGAAATCATCGCGGTCTTCGTAATTAAGATAAGTGTCGATCTCAACGGTTACCGAATTTGAGATACCACCGGCACCCAGTGCGCCACCAACGGTACCGCATTTGCAGCGCGCCAGCGGGTCGTTTTGCATCACGAAGGCAATCCCGTCGGCACCGGCATCGCTCGACCCCAGGTTTACATCGATGTCGTAGCTGAAGTTGGCCAGGAAGTTGAGCGTCGAATTGGCATCCCAGGCACATCCACGCTGACTTCCGAGATTGGGTGTAAGCGTTACACAGGTAAACGGTGTGGTCGAAGTGGCATCATCCACCAGGTTGTATTGCGGGTTGGTGGAAGTTCCGGTCGTAAAACTCTGAATTCCGCATCCAACTGCTGATCCTGCCCCATTTTTCGGTACTACCTGCCAATAATAAGTTGTATTGAAGGCCATCGGTGTGGCATAAGTGGTTGCCGTTGTATTCCCCAGGAATGGCGGTACCGGCGTCGTTCCGAAATAAACATCATAACTGGTAGCTGTGTTGCATCCGCTGGAAGCCGGTGCTGTCCACGACAAGCCGTTGCAGGTAGAAACGCCTGTTGCCAGGTTAGCGGGAACCAATGCCGTTGCACAGCTTGGAACTGTTGGATTCGATGCCACAAGTGAAATTGCGTCGATCGTTGCAGCCGGGTTTGACCCGAGACTCGCGTCGTTTTGCCAGCTGAATACCAGTCGTTTGGTGGTGCCTGCATTTGCCGCCGGAATCGTGATTGTTGCTGATCCGCAGGCAGCCTGGGCGTTGTACCAGGTATTTCCGAGCTGAACAGCAGAAGCATCACTGGTGGTAAACATCGTATTCGCAACCGGTGTCACAGCCGTTGAGCCGAGATAGATGCGCAGGCCGTCCCAACCGCTTTCACCGACACATTTCCAGTTGAATGTCAACGTGATGCAGGTTTGTCCTGCCGGAAAAGTAACATCGTCGTAGAAATGCGAAATGTCGGCTGTTGTGTTGGTGTAGTTGTTGTTACCCGCAGCGGTTCCTACATAAGCGCCTTTTGAGCCGTTGCAAGACGATTGCGTTCCGGCAAACCAGCGATTGGTGGCGCCGTTGACAACTGTCCAGCCATTGGCGGGCAGTGTATTGGTAGCATTTTCAAAGCTTCCGTCGCAACCGGCAGTGCCGCTGTTGTTGTTGGGATTGATAATCGTTGTTTGAGCTACGCCCAAAAAGCAGGTGCTGAGCAGGAAACCGAGCACTGTGAGGACTTTTTTGATCGTTAGTAGCATGTGTATTCTGTTTGAGTTTAGTATAGCGACCCAAAGCTACGACAATGCTATAATTTTAGTATAACGGTTTAGTAATTATTTAGTGATAAATTTCTTCACATTCTTGAAACCCCACTATAACGTTTTACTAATCAATTAGTAAACCTTTCCTTTTTAACAATCCTACGTTCCGTAATATTGCGGGATTACGGAACCAGCATTAGTGTTGGGAAAAATCGTATCTCATCGATTTGCTGGTGAAATTAGGAATTCAACCCAATCTTTGCCGGGTTGACAAGTAACCCATGATTTGTAAACATCCATACCGACATCAATACCTCCGCAAAGTAGCAATATAAAAAAAGGGCTTTCGCCCTTTCCTTACATTTTATCCGGTACCGTGATTCCGAGACAGTGCATCGAACTGTGAATGACCTTGGCAACGTTTTTACTCAAGGTCAGACGCATCGCCTTTTTCTCAGCATCGCTTTCCTGGTTGATATTGACGTTCTGGTAAAACTGGTTGAAGAGCTTCACCAACTCGTAAGTATAATTTGCAACGATCGACGGCGCGTAACCAAGTGCTGCATCTTCAATCGCTTTCGGGTAATCGGCCAGCTGTTTGATGATCTCTTTTTCGACCTCTTCCAGCGCGACGTTTCCGTATGTCCCGATTTCTCCGGCTTTGGCGATCAATGATTTGATTCGCGCGTGTGCATATTGGATAAACGGACCTGTATGGCCGTTGAGCTCGATCGATTCGTTGGGATTGAACACGAGTTTCTTTTTCGGGTCCACTTTCAACAGGTAATACTTCAATCCGCCCAAACCGATGGTCGTATACAAATCCTCCTTTGCTTCTTCCGACATACCTTCCAGGTGACCACGCTCGGCGGTCATTTCCTTCGCGGCAAAAATGATTTCGTCCATCAGGTCATCGGCGTCAACCACCGTTCCTTCACGCGATTTCATTCGCCCCATTCCTTTCGGCAGTTCCACCATTCCATAAGAAAGATGGTAGCATGATTCCGCCCAGCTGTAGCCAAGTTTCTTCAAAATGAGGAACAATACCGTAAAATGGTATTCCTGTTCGTTCCCGACGGTGTAAATGATTCCCTTCAGGTTCGGGTAATCATTCAAACGATCAACAGCCGTTCCCACATCCTGGGTCATGTAGACCGAAGTTCCGTCTGAACGCAGCAATAATTTATGGTCGAGCCCTTCGGCTGTCAAATCAATCCACACCGAAGTGTCTTCTTTCTGGTAAAAAACACCTTTTGCCAAACCCTCGGCCACGAGATCTTTCCCCAAAATGAAGGTTTCGGATTCATAATACAAACGGTCGAAATCAACGCCCATTTTCTCGTAAGTCGCGTTGAATCCTTCATAAACCCAATTGTTCATCGTAGTCCAGAGCAGGTAAATCTCCGGGTCACGTCCCTCCCATCGCACCAGCATGTCTTTGGCTTCGCGCAGAATGGTCGTTTCGTTTTTGGCCAGTTCCTTGATTTTATCCTGGATCGCCGCCGTTGCTTTTTCGTCTTTTCCGACCAAAGCAGCTTCGAACTCCTTGTATTTATCAACTGTTGTCGTCGAAAAGCCACTGAAATCACCGGCCTTCCATTGTTCCATGATCTCCTTGGCCTCTTCATTGAAACGCTTGTCGAATTCCACGTAGTACTTCCCGACCAGCTTATCGCCTTTCATCCCGGTATTGGCTGGTGTTTCGCGTTCGCCCTTTTCATTGAGCGGAGAAAAACGCTGCCATGCCAGCATGCTCTTGCAAATGTGGATTCCACGATCGTTGATGATCTGCGTTTTGACCACCTCGTGTCCGTAAGCTTTCAGGATCTCGGCAACGGAATACCCCAGGAAGTTGTTGCGCAAATGTCCCAGGTGAAGCGGTTTGTTGGTATTCGGCGAAGAATACTCTACCATGAGTGCCGGCTTGGAATTGGGTGCCTGTAACCCGAAACGTGCATCCTGGTCGATCTTATTGAGCTGTGTAATCCAGTAGTTTTCGGGGTAAACCATGTTCAAAAACCCGCCGACAATACTGAAATCGGTAATGATGTTCAGTTCGTCGCGCAGCAGCGTACCGATCGTATTCCCGATTTCCTGCGGCGATTTGCCAGCCAGCTTCAAAAAGGGAAACAGTACCAGCGTGGTGTCGCCGGCAAATTCTTTCTTGGTTTTCTGGAATTGAATGAGCGATGGCTCGATTTCTTTTCCGAAGATGTGAGAAGCCTTGCTGAGAATGGCTTCCTGTATAATATGTTCCATGTTATTACTTTGTTAATGTGTCTGCCACAGCAGTTACGAGCGAAAGCGCCGTTTCGGCCATGGTGTTGACTTTATTGTCGAGGCACGGATTTACCTCTACGAATTCGATGCAAACCGTTTTGGGATGAACCGCCAGCGAGACCAATAATTCGCGGGCTTCGTCGGGTGTAATGCCATTGCCTACCGGAGTTCCGGTTCCAAACGAAGTCAGTTCCGGGTCCATTGCATCCACATCAAACGAAATATAAATGGCATCACAATCACTTAATTGTTCGTTGATGTCTGCAACAATGGCAGCTACACCCCGCCGCCTCAGTTGCTCCACCGTGTGGTTTACAATCTGCCGGCGCCCGATCAAAGCTTCTTCTTCGGCTTCAGTATCGCGAACAGCAACAAATACCAGGTCTTTTGCTTCGATTTTAGGGCTTATTCCCCCATGGTTTTTGAGAGAATCCCACACCGAAACGGTATGTGCATCCGGTGTATTGTGCGCACATTCCTTGTTGTCATCGGCCAGTGAAATGGAAAGCGGCATGCCGTGTACATTACCTGAAGGCGTTGTATAAGGTGAATGCAAATCTCCGTGCGCATCAATCCAGACAACACCCAAGCGTTTTTCCGGGAAAGCCTGTCTGATTCCGGCAATCGTTCCTGCGGCAGAACCGTGATCGGCAGCCAGCACCAGCGGAAATTTGCCTTCTTTCAGCAATTCGGCCGTTTTACCGGAAATAGATTCGAACACTTTAGCATAACCGTCGATGCGTTTGGCATACGGTGTTGTAACCGGCGCATCAAGGTAATGGTTGAAATCGGGCAACGACTGCCATGGAACTGTACCGAACAACGGGTTGTTGTGCGTACGGGCAGCTGCCATAATAGCTCCCGGGCCCAAAGATGCGCCACGGGTTCCTGCCGTTAGTTCTGAAGTGTTGACAATGATTTCAATTGTTTGAGCCATAAACTGCTGTTGTGCGGCACAAAAATAGCCTTTCGCAGCTGATCCCGCAAGTGCCTGAACGATTCGTTATCCACAGTCTGTTTCAACCGGAACCCAACGGTTCTACAACTATTTTCTAGCTTCCTGCCGGCTAACACTCCCGGATTTATCCTTAATTTTGCAGCCATCAACAGCTAAACATCTTTTCAATATGCCTTTCAAAAGTCTCCTGATCGCCTTAATGCTCTGTATTCCAGGCGCTCTTCTTGCGCAAACCGAGATTTACACCATTTACCTTAAAAACGGTACGACCTATAAAGGAACATTGGTAGAAAAGATTCCCGGAGAGACCATTACGATTCGCACCGCCGAAAACGAAGTGCTGAAACTGTCGTACGATGACATCCAGCGAACGACCAACACTGCAGCCGAAGAACAGGCCAAAGCAGCAAAACCGGATTCTTCCGGAACTTATAGTTATAAAAAGCGTGGCTACATTGCACACCTGGAAGGAAGTTTTTTGTTGGGTTTTGGTTCTGTAAGCGGGATCGGTCAACAAAATGAAGACCGTGGATTCGGACTTCGCTGGGTGAACGGTTATCAATTTAGCGAAACCATGGCGATCGGATTCGGACTGGGCGTTGAAAAGTACCTTGAAGCCCTGTTGATTCCTATGACACTGGATATAAGAGCTACCTTGATCAAAGGAAAAACAAGCCCAACGATCAATGTAAACGCAGGTTATGCGCCCAATAGCAAAGGGTTTAATGAAGGGGGCGGTTTTGTATTCAATCCGTCAATTGGTATCAAAAGCTACGTCTCGCATAAGACAGCATTCATTTTCAACATTGGCTTTAAAGCCCAGCAGGACCAGTATTCATATTATGCCGGTGGCAATTTCGTAACGAAGCAAAAAGGCAGCGCCATGTTTAAGTTCGTCAACTTTTCGCTGGGATTGTCTTTTTAATCACCACCAAAAAACGCGTACATCAGGATATTGGCTCCCATCTGAAGGGCCTGCTTGCGCTTTTCTTCGGGATCATTGTGCACTTCCTTGTCTTCCCAACCATCGCTGAGGTCGGTTTCGTAGGTATATAAACACACCAATCGCCCTTCTGCAATAATCCCGAAAGCCTGCGGACGTTTACCGTCATGCTCGTGGATCTTCGGTAGGCCGTTGAAGTCGTATTTCTGGTGAAAGATCGGGTGATTGAAAGGCAATTCTACGAGGTCGTTGCTTGGGAAGATCTTCTTGAGCTCGGTACGGATAAACTGGTCCATCCCGTAATTGTCATCAATGTGCAGGAAGCCGCCTCCAAGCAGGTATGTACGTAAGTTCTCCGCCTCAGCCATTGAAAAGACTACGTTTCCGTGACCTGTCATGTGCACCATCGGGTAAGCAAACAGCTCCGGGCTTCCTGCTTCCACGTAGGGCACATCCTTCGAAATGGAGGTTCCAAGGTTGGTGTTGCAAAACTGGATCAGGTTGGGCAATGCCGTCGGGTTGGCATAATAATCTCCCCCACCGTTGTATTTCAACACCGCCAATTGATAGGTTCCCTGCGCCGTTGCAGCCAGTGAAACCATCATTAAACTCATTCCAATTATGATCTTTTTCATCTTTCTTTACTTGCTATCGCCAGGGTTGTCGCTACCAGACCCGCTGTTTCGGTACGCAGCCTTGATTCCCCTAAATGTAAGGCTTTATATCCTGATTTCAATGCCAATTCTACTTCCCGCTTGCTAAAATCTCCTTCCGGGCCTATAAGTACGGGACCATCGATGGTTACGGAAAGCAGCGAATCTTTCTCGCCTTCCATGCAATGTGCTATGCCGCCAACGGGAAACCTGGCAATAAATGCATCGACGGTTTCGAGCGGATCCAACTGCAGTAAAAAGTCGTGCTGTGCCTGTTTCATCGCCGAAATTGCTACCCGTTCCAGCCGTTCGAGCTTCAGGTTGACCCGTTCGGAATGATCGCCCTGCAAAAACGACAGACGCGTCGCTCCTATTTCCACGATCTTTTCCACCATCCATTCCATGCGGTCGAGATTCTTGGTTGGAGCAATGGCTAAGTGAAATTCCCGGTCCGGCTTTTGTTTTTGTTCGACGCTGACAGATTCCACCAGGCAACGCTTGGGGTGATCTTCCATGATCCGTGCCGTGAGCAGTTTTCCTTTACCATCGAGCAACAGCAGCTCCTCACCCACTGTCATGCGCAAGACACGTACGATGTGCTTCGATTCTTCTTCGGGAAGATGAAACCGGGTTGTTTCCGGAATGGCTGACAGGAAAAACCGGCGCATCAGTTCATCAATTTATAGAGCATTTCACGCATCAGCTCGCCTTCGCTAAAGGTCGAATTACCGACGCCTTTTGCCTTGAGGTCGTATTCGTGCAGAATCGCCACGTTGGAAGCTAAAATCTTCGGCGGATACTGGTTGGCGGCCAGCATCAATTCTTTGGCCACAAACGGGTGTACCCGCAGGCTTGCCGCTACTGCATCCGGTGATTTATTGGGCAAAAAGTGAATCCGCATCAGGTTGGTGTAAAACCCAAACAGGTTGGAAATGATCGCAATGATGGAATGGTCTTTCGGGTTGCGCTCAAAATAATGCGCAATCTGGAATACTTTCAGCGAATCGCGCTTGGCGATGGCATTCGTCAGCTCGAAATTGTTGTAATCCTTGCTGATCCCGATGTTTTCCTCGATGTGAATATCGCTGATACGGGTTCCCTTTTCAAGCACAATGCTCAGCTTTTCCAACTCGTTGACAATTCGTCCCAAATCATTTCCGAGGAATTCGCCCAGCAATGCCGCGGCTTTGGAGGTAATATCGAAACCAATTCCTTTTACATAATTGGCGATCCAGTCGTTGAGCTGGTATTCCTTTACTTTCTCCGACTTAAACACCAACCCGGTCGAAGCGAGTTCCTTGACCATTTTCCGTTTGCCGTCGAGGCTTTTGTATTTATGGCAAATCACAAAAACAGTCGACGGATTGGGCTGAGCGCAGTAACTTTCAAGGGCGTAGATATCTTTCATATCCTGCGCCTCGCGGAGTACCACCAATCGTCTTTCGGCCATCATCGGAAAACCTTTGGCTTCGCTTGCCACCGTCAGCGGATCGGCATCACGTCCGTAAAAGATCGTTTGGTTGAAATCGCGTTCGTGCTCTTCCAGTGCGTTCTCGATAATGGCATCACAAATCGCATCAATGAAATACGGTTCTTCGCCATGCAGGGCATAAACCGGCTTGAACTGCTTGTTCTTGATATCCTTGATGATCGACTTGTAATCCATGATCCAAAAATAAGAGAATTGTAGAACAAACCGTGCAACAGGCTTATGTAAGTTACGTGTGAAAGCCACTTTTTGTCACGCTAATTTTTATAATCACGAAATTTATTAGCAGCGGAATCTATCATTTTTAGACACGATTCCGCTGGAAATAAATTTTATCTTCAGCGGAAAAACAACCTGATTTTTATAGATTCCGCTGGGAATAATTTTATTACTAGCGGAAAATGTATATTTTTACATAGATTCCGCTGGCAATAAAATGAAACCTACAGAAAAAAAAATTATCGGACGCGTGCATGAGCAGCAGTTACTCGCCTCTATTTGCACCAGTAACGGCAGTGATTTACTTGCTGTTACGGGCAGACGACGCATTGGAAAAACCTACCTGGTCAGGACCTATTTTCAGGAAAAGCTTCACTTTGACTTTAGCGGTGTGATCAATGCAGATTGGGACCAACAGCTGCAGAGCTTTCATTACGCGTTGGGCATGCGTGAAAAACAATCCGCCAACCGAACCAAACCCGCAAACTGGCTGGAGGCTTTTCACCAGCTCACACTTTACCTTGATTCTTTGAAAACAACCGAAAAAAAGATCGTTTTCATCGATGAATTTCCATGGTTAGATACGCATAAGTCAAATTTCCTGAGCGCGTTTGACTGGTTTTGGAACACGTGGGCCGTTCGCAAAAACATCCTCGTCATCATCTGCGGTTCGGCTACTTCGTGGATGATACGGAAAATAATCAATCACAAAGGCGGCTTGCACAACCGCGTCACCAAACGTATTCACCTGGAGCCCTTCACATTGGGGGAAACAGAGCATTATCTTCAGCAGCACAATATCCGGCTCAACCGATACCAGGTTGCCAGTTTATACATGGTATTCGGTGGTGTTCCGCACTACCTGAACGAAATCGTTTCGGGCGAAAGCGCCATGCAAACAATACAACGCGTGTGTTTCAGCAAAAAAGGACTGCTGGTAAACGAGTTCGACAACTTATACCGGGCACTTTTTATCCAGGCAGATAATCATATTGAAGTGGTTAAAGCACTGGCAAAAAAACGGATCGGGCTTTCACGGAAAGAATTGCTCGCAACAAGCAAACTCAAAGATGGCGGCACATTCAGTAAAGTACTGGAAGAGCTCGAATGGTCGGGTTTCATCGAGTCTTACGCCCCCTATGGCAAGATCAAAAAAGACAAATTATTCCGCCTTACAGATGAGTTTTCACTGTTTTACCTGACGTTCATGTACCAGAAAAAAAATGTCAACTGGCAGCAGCTCGCTGCAAGTCCGGTTTGGAAAAGCTGGAGCGGTTATACCTTTGAGTCGATTTGTATGAAACATCTGCCGCAGCTGAAAAAAGCGCTTGGGATAGCAGCCGTTTATACCGAATGCAGCAGTTTCATCAGTAAAGGAAAGCTCTCGGAAAAAGGCGCACAAATCGATTTGCTGATCGACCGGAACGACCAGGTGATCAATTTGTGTGAAATGAAATTCACCGATCAGCCGTTTATTATCACTAAAGCATACGCAGCCCAATTGCGCGAAAAAATGGCAATTTTCATCAATGAAACAGGGACTAAAAAGGCTGTTTTCCCAACATTAATTACTAGCTTTGGGGTTGTACCGAATGAGCACAGCATCGGCCTGATGCAGCAGCATGTTTTACTCGACGATTTATTTCTGCCAGCATGATGGAACCTTTGAACTTACCTCCCGCCAAACTGACGCTTCTGCGCAAGGGCGAGCAGGTGGTGGTGTGGTGCGTGATCCGGAAGAAGCACTTGTTGCTGACGCCGGAAGAATGGGTCCGTCAGCATACGATCCATTTCCTGATCAATGAGCGGAAAGTCGCTATCGGGCGAATCAATTCGGAGCACCTGGTGCAGATCAACGGGCAGGCAAGAAGGTGTGATATTGTTGTGTTTTCCGAGTTTGGAAAGCCCGCACTGATCGTGGAATGCAAGGCTACTTCCATCCCGATTGATGAAAAAACCTTCCTGCAAACCAGCAATTATGTACAACAGCTCCAGGCACCGTATTTCTGGATGACCAACGGTTTACAGCATGTGATGATGGATTGCCGGAACCCGGGCGTTTACCTGGAGGAATTGCCGGCTGTTTTTTAATTAGGGTTAGTGGATTTTCTTCCGCAGATGATGGACAAAGAAAATCTCCCGCAGAACTCGCAGACAGGCGCAGAGGGTTTGGATTGACACAGATGGTTTCCCGCAGAATTCGCAGATAGACGCAGATGATGGACAAAGATGGTTTCCCGCAGAATTCGCAGATAGACGCAGATGATGGACAAAGAAAATCTCCCGCAGAACCCGCAGACAGGCGCAGAAGGCTTGGATTGACACAGATGGTTTCCCGCAGAACCCGCAGATGATGGACAAAGAAAATCTCCCGCAGAACCCGCAGATGAGCGCAGAGGGTTTGGATTGACACAGATGGTTTCCCGCAGAACACGCAGACAGGCGCAGATGATGGACAAAGAAAATCTCCCGCAGAACCCGCAGATGAGCGCAGAAGGTTTGGATTGACACAGATGGTTTCCCGCAGAATTCGCAGATAGACGCAGATGATGGACAAAGAAAATCTCACGCAGAGTCCGCAGAACTCGCAGAAGATTAGAGGAAGGGTTCCCGCAGACAGACGCAGACGATGACCAAAGTAGATTTCCCGCAGAATTATCCTTAAACCCTTTCCAGCTTAAACTCGCTCGTCTTGTGGAATGTAATATCCGGGTAATCTTTTTCGGCCATTTGCAATAAGAAAGATGTCTCGGCAAGGAACACGTAATTCCCGTCTTTGTCTTTGGCGATGTAGTTCGCTTTCGCGCGGAGGAAATCACTCAGCTGTGCATCATTGTCGGTGGTGATCCAACATGCTTTATGGTAGCCTTTCGGCACAAAACGACATTTCGCACCATATTCATGCTCCAAACGGTAAGCGATTACCTCAAACTGAAGTTGTCCCACGGTCCCGATGATCTTGCGGTTTCCAGGTTGTTGGATAAACATCTGGGCAACACCTTCGTCCATAAGCTGGTTGATTCCCTTTTCCAGCTGCTTTGATTTCAGAGGGTCAAGGTTTTCCAGTTCCTGGAACAGTTCCGGTGAAAAACTCGGAATACCTTTGAACATAAAGTTTTCGCCTTCGTTGAGGGTATCCCCGATCTTGAAATTACCGGTGTCGTACAGGCCAATCACATCACCCGGAAAGGCTTCATCGATGACGCTTTTATCCTGTGCCATGAATGAAGTAGGGTTCGGGAACTTGAATTTCTTGTCCAGGCGCACGTGCTTGTAAAACGTATTGCGCTCAAATTTCCCGGAAACGATGCGCAAAAACGCAATGCGGTCTCGGTGTTTCGGGTCGAGGTTGGCGTGAATTTTAAACACGAAGCCCGAGAATTTTTTATCATTCGGTTCCATACGTCCCGAATCGGTGTCTCTTCCGCGAGGTGATGGCGAAATACGCACAAACGTATCTAGTAATTCCTGAACTCCGAAATTATTCACGGCTGATCCAAAGAATACCGGGGCTACGTCGCCTGCAAGGTAATCTTCGCGGTCAAACGGATCGTACACACCTTCGATGGTTTCCAGCTCATCGCGCAATTCGGCAGCCGGTTTTTCACCAACCAACTCATCCAGGTCGGAACTGTTCAAATCGGAAATCGACACAATGTCTTTTTCGATTTTGGTCTTATTGGCTGAAAACAGGTTGATGTTTTTGTCATAAATATTGTACACGCCCTGGAAACGGTCTCCCATCCCGATTGGCCATGTGAGCGGACGCACCTTGATACTCAGCGATGATTCCAGTTCATCGAGCAATTCAAACGGGTCTTTTCCGTCGCGGTCCATTTTATTGATGAAAATAATCACCGGCGTTTTACGCATGCGACATACTTCCATCAGTTTCTCGGTTTGCTCCTCGACTCCGTTGGCACAGTCGATTACCAGGATCACACTGTCAACGGCGGTCAGCGTACGGAATGTATCTTCGGCGAAATCCTTGTGGCCGGGCGTATCGAGAATATTGATCTGCTTGCCGGAATACTGGAAAGCCATCACCGAAGTCGCCACCGAGATTCCACGCTGTTTCTCAATTTCCATGAAATCCGAGGTCGCTGTTTTCTTGATCTTGTTGTTTTTCACCGCTCCGGCAGACTGAATGGCACCACCAAACAGCAACAGTTTTTCCGTCAGGGTTGTTTTACCTGCATCGGGGTGAGAAATAATGCCGAACGTTCTGCGCTTTTCGATCGCTTCCTGGTTACTCATAGAAATTTGGTATTGTGGCTGCACGGAACACCGAACAGGGCCGCAAAGATAAGGAATTGGATGGATGCAGACAAACAGTAAAGAACGGTATTCTTCAACCAAAAGGGTTCCACGTAATATTGCAAATTGGCGTGTCAAATAAACGCCCGTGAATTTGCAATATTACGTGAGTTAAAAACGGCGGAGAACCGTTGCAAAAAAAAGCAACAGTCCGATTGAAGGTCATTTAATCAAATACGACAACACAATCTCATGCGTGCCCTGGCTGACATTGTTCAATTTATTGGTCGTGTAATCATATCCGTAACCAACGCGGTATTTCCCGAAGAAATCATAACCGATCATACCGCCGATATAATTGTCGACACTGTAATTAACCCCAAACCATAACTTTTGGTACAACGTGGTCATTATAGAAGCCATATAGGTCGCTTTCACCTCATCCGTAACAATCTGGATACGTGGCTGAATGCTGAAATTGTCCGAAAAATCATGATTGTATTCCAAAAACAGCCAGTAATGGCGCGCAGCATTATATTCGGTTGTATTCTTTTTGAAAGTGGGTTCATTTAATTGCGTGCAGCTGATTCCCGCATTCAGGAAGTTGCTGTGAAAGGCAATTCCTACGTTGGACGTGAACTGCGGGCTGTATTTTGTGTCGCCGCTCGGGATCAACGGGTCATTGGCTGATGTGGAACCGATAAACTCAGGATGGCTTATCGTCAAAAAATCCAATCCTCCGGCAGCACCAAACGACAAAGCCGTTTCACCCAGCTTCAAATGATAGGCGTAATTCACCAAAGCCTTGTTGGTTCGGTTGAATCCAATTTCATCATATTGATAAGTCATTCCCAGGCCGCTTCGGATTTTTTCCCAACGCATGGCGTAATTTACGTTCAATGTAACAGGGGCTCCGTTCACACCTACCCATTGATTCCGGTAATGCGCATTGGCAGCGTGCTTGTAGAACAGACCAGCTGTTGCGGGGTTGGTATGCAGGTAACTGTTCCAGAATTGCGAGGTCACCGGTTCCTGCTGACTGAATGCGTTTCCGGTAACGAAACAAAGTGCCGTAAAAAAGAGAATTTCCAGGTGTTTCATTCTAAGTTGAGTTCGGTTTTCAAGTGCCTAAAATAGCTATTTTTGCGGTATGAATGTTCAGATACACGAAAGCTGGAAAGAAGTCCTGCACGAAGAATTTCAACAGGATTATTTCCAGCAACTTAAGCATTTTTTGGTTGCTGAAAAACAGCACTACGTGATTTATCCTCCGGGAAAACTCATTTTTTCCGCTTTCAATTTTACACCGTTCAACGAAGTAAAGGTGGTGATCATCGGGCAAGACCCTTATCATGGGCCGAACCAGGCAAACGGGCTCTCTTTTTCCGTCAACGATGGTGTGACTTCACCCCCGAGCCTTGTCAACATTTTTAAGGAGCTGAAAGAAGATTGCGGATGCGAAATTCCGTCATCCGGAAACCTTGAAAACTGGGCCAAACAAGGCGTCTTCCTGCTCAATGCCACCCTGACCGTGCGCCAATTCACCGCCGGAAGTCACCAGAAAAAGGGTTGGGAACAATTCACCGACGCGGCCATCAAAATGCTTTCGGATAAACGTGAAAACCTCGTTTTCCTCTTGTGGGGAAATTACGCCCGCGAAAAATCCATGCTGATCGATTCGCAGAAACACCTTGTCTTACAAGCGGCACATCCTTCTCCGCTGGCACGCGGCGCTTTCTTCGGAAGCAGGCATTTTTCAAAAGCCAATCAATACCTCGAACAAAAAGGCAAACAGCCGATCAACTGGTGTTTGTGACTTTCTACCGAAAACCGACATTCATTGATTGACTTTAAACCAGTACATTTGCGCCGATGATTTTACAAAATGACCTTATACTTCGCGCTGCAAAAGGCGAAGATATTGAACGATACCCGGTGTGGCTGATGCGCCAGGCAGGGAGAATTTTACCGGAATACCGCGCTGTTCGAAGCCGTCTTTCCGGTTTTAAGGAACTGGTGGAAACGCCTGCTTTAGCCGCCGAAGTAACGATTCAGCCGGTTGATATCCTGGATGTGGACGCCGCCATTATTTTCTCCGACATTTTGGTGGTGCCCGAAGCGATGAACGTTCCTTACGAAATGATCGAAGCGAAAGGCCCGTGGTTCAATCATACCATTCGCTCCGAAGAACAGGCCAAACGCGTTGAAAAAGACTTTGATGTGGAAGACCGTTTAGGCTACGTGATGGAAGCCATCAAACTGACGGTAAAAGAACTGAACGGCCGAGTTCCGGTCATCGGTTTTGCGGGCGCTCCGTGGACGATCCTGTGCTATATGGTGGAAGGACACGGCTCCAAAACATTCAGCGAAGCGCGCAAGCTCCTGTACACCAATCCTACTTTGGCACACCAATTGCTTCAGGACATCACGGATGTAACAATTCGCTATTTGAAAGCACAAGTGAAAGCAGGAGCAGCAATGATACAGGTATTTGATTCCTGGGCGGGAATTTTGGGAACGGAGCAATATGCCACCTTCTCGCTTCCTTACCTGGCGCAGATTGCCGACGCGATCAACGATGTCCCGGTGACACTTTTCTCGAAAGGAGCGATCACTTCCATCCCGGCCATTGCCCGACTGAACTGCAATACCGTAGGTTTGGACTGGAACATGGATGTAACGGCGATCAGAACTGAAATCGGCGATTCACGCACGCTGCAAGGTAATTTAGACCCTTGCGCATTGTACGGATCTCACGAAAATGTTGCTGACGAAACAATAAAAATGTTACATTCGTTCGGAAAAAACAAACGACATATTGTTAACTTAGGGCACGGCGTTTACCCGGATGTTGATCCGGAAAAAGTTAAAACGTTTATTAAAACTGTAAAATCCTATGAAATCAACTAGTATGAAAATAAAGCAAGGAGTACTGTTTGCGGCATTGTTGGGGTTACCTGCGCTACTATCCGCTCAGAACAACGAAAACCTGGTAGACAACGGCGGTTTTGAAGCCTCTACGGGTAAAGCAAAAAAACTGGGGCAGATCGATATGGCTACCGGGTGGAAATCACCTACGGGAGCACGTGCCGACTTGTTCCTTACCGACTCCAAGATGCCTGAAATCGGCGCGCCGGTCAATGCACATGGTAAAGAAGAACCGAAAGAAGGTGAAAACTACGCCGGGATTGTTGGGTTCTCTTTCGGGGACAAAGTACCGCGTACCTACCTGATGGCCAAATTGAAAACACCGTTGAAAAAAGACATGAAATACTGCGTTTCATTCTATGTTTCGCTGTCGGAAGACTCAAAATACGCCAGCAACCAGATCGGTGCCAACCTTTCGAAAAAAGAGTTCGGAACCGATGCAAAGTCTGCTATCATTGACAAAACGCACATTTTGCAGGAAAACAACAAAGTGTTCAATGCATTTTACGGTTGGGAAAAAGTTTGCGGTACGTTTGTAGCCGACGGTGGTGAGAAATACATCACAATCGGGAACTTTACGTCGAACGAAGACACGAAAAAAGAGACCAACAAAAAGTCAAGCGAGGTTAAGAACCAAATCATTGCCGCTTACTACTATATTGATGACGTAGTGGTGACATTGGTGACGGAAGATGCTCCGTGCGACTGTGCCGGCCAGGAAGAAGGAAATGACCTTTCCGCAACGATCTACCAAAAAGCGATCGTGATCAAAGACCGCGCTACGCCGAAAGAAAAAATTGAAGCGCAGGGTGTTTACTTCGCATTTGGTAAAGACAAAATCACCCAGCAGGGAATGGCTGCTTTGGACCTGATTGCAGCGGAATTGAAAGCAAATCCTGCATTGGTACTTTCCATGACCGGACACAGCGATCCTGCTGAAGATGAACTGGCTGCGAAAAAACCATACTACGCTGACATGGATAAAAAACGTGTAGCGGCGGTAACGGCTTACCTGAAAGAAAAAGGCGTTGAAGAATCGCGTATTAAGAGTTCCGTGAAAGGAAGCGGCGAGCCGAATCCTGAAATCGTGGAATCAGACGAAGATGACTTAAAAATGGCGAAGAACAGACGCGTTGTATTTGCGGTGTTCTAAGTGTAAAAACAATACTATTTCAGATAAGGATGTTCAATTTGAGCATCCTTATTTTTTTAGTGCTGCTTTCTATCGTACATTTGACCCTGAACGCAGTAGCGTTTTTTTTGACAATCTATCGAAAACTTATGAAACTTCTAACACCTTTCTTCCTGCTTCTGTGCACACTTTTCGCACAACCTGCAACCGCTCAGAATGTCGTTACAATTCCGGCTTCCACTTCGGCAAGCTGCGACGGAAAAGCTTATATCGACGACGCGCAGTCGTTTAGCTCTTGGTACTGGACAGATATTTCGGGTAATACCATTCAAAACGGCCTCGACACGCTGAACAATCTTTGCATCGGCACCTATGTTCTCAACTATACCAATTTCATGGGTTCAGGCGCCGATACATTCGACATTATCGAAAATCCGTGCTCTTCGTTTATGGTGAATTTCATCGCTGCTACTGCAGGTTTACCCAATGGCTGCAATGGCCAATTGGCGTTCGAAGTTGTGAATGGTTCCCCTCAGTATATATGCGAGGTCGCCCTGGCGAGTGATCCGTTGAATCCGATGATTGTCAATCTCGCTTCTCCGAATGCTACGATCACAAGCCTTTGCCCCGGATTTTACACCGTAACCGTCACCGATGCCAATGGATGCAGCGGATTTTTCAATGCCGTTATCCCGGATACCTGTGCCGGATTTGCGATTGATATCATTGCCATGCAAAACGAAACCGCTCCTAATGCCTGCGACGGCAGTATTTCTGCAAGTGTTTCGGGCGGAACTCCCGCTTACAGCTACCTGTGGTCAAATGGTGTCACTACTCCTTCGATCGCCAATCTATGCCTCGGGACCTATCAGTTATTCGTTACCGACGCCAACGGATGCCAGGATTCGGTTTCAGTGGCTATCACGAATCCTTGTTCCAACTTAATGGTTTACCTGTCCGGAACGGCAACTACAGATTCTGTGAACTGCAACGGCACCATTACCAGTGCTGTTTATGGCGGAAATGGGCCTTACGTTTACTCCTGGAGCAATGGCACAACGACCAGTTCCCAAACGAATCTTTGCAACGGAACGTACACGTTAACGGTTGTTGATATAAACGGATGCGCAGCTACTGCAAGCTTTACTATTAACGACTCCGTACCCGGCGCTTCGGTCATGATTGTCGCCGATGTATTTCCTTTTGATGAAACAATTTCCGGTGCATGTGATGGTTCCGTTTTGGTGGAGAACGTAGGTGGCGGCATTGCACCTTATACCTATCAGCATTCGGGTGGCGAGCAAACCGCCAATGTTACGGGCTTGTGTGCAGGAATTTACGAAGTAGTAATCACCGACAATGCAGGAAACAGCGTAACGATTCCTTACGTGATCGCTGATCCGGGAAATATTATTTTCAACCTGCCGTATGCCGATTCAACCATCATTGATTCATTGTTCGACGATGCCGTTGCGAATTGCGACATCGATTACAACACTGTCAGCGCGGCTTATATCTACAACGCCAGTCTGGTCGGTTTTGATTCCGTTACCGTTACCTGGGTAGTCTACGATTCCGTTGGTGTGAACTACATCACCGAAACCTATTACTTCGGCGGTGGAAACGGTGTTTATTCGCTTTCACTAAGCGTTTACTGTCCACAGAAATCGGTGGCGCGTTACCTGAAAGTCTACGATCAGTTATACATTTCCGACGAATTGGGCCTCACGGAATCCATTTTGAACAACCTGCTCATTTACCCGAACCCGTTCTCGGAATCGATTACCATTCAATTCGCTGAACCTGGAGATTATGAACTGGACCTGGTTGACATTACAGGAAGAAAGATCCTCACGCATCGTGTTTCGAGGCAAAATTCGGTAACCTTAAACGGGCTGGGGCAACTGGCTCAGGGCGAATACCTGCTCCATGTCCAAAGCGGTGTTGACACGGTGGTTCACAAACTGGTGAAATAAACGCACGATACTTTTTGAAAACGGGTTTCATTCGGTTGGAACCCGTTTTTCATACCTTTATGGTTTATTTGACGATGATGGAATTCCCCCAATACCGCAAGCTCGACGGATTCAAACGCTATTACCAGATCCTGGACGAACGCACCTTTGTGGAGGTTGCGGTGATGAACGATACGGTTAGCCGCCAGACCGTTGAGGCCAAACAATATCCTGAAATGATCCGCATCAAAGATATGCTGGCACAGGAATGGAATTTCCGCCTGATGGAACCGGAAGAAATCGAACAGTATTTCGGGAATCAGGAGCCCTGAATTGTTGAGAACATTTCAACCGTTATCTGCGTTTTTATTAAAAATTGCACTATTTTCGGAAGGCTCTAATTGCAGTGTTTTATATGTTCAGGATCAAGTACTTTTTCCCGGTTTTCCTAGTCATTTTGGTGGCTTCCTGCACCATTTCGGGTGAACAGGAAGAACAGCTCAACAATCAAATGGGGAAATACCTGAACGCACACAACAACGGCCAACTGCTGCAGCTCATCGGCCTTACACAACCCGAAGTGGTTCGTTTTTACAAAAACCAGGGCGATTCGCTTTTCGTGCGCCATTTTAAAGACTTAAAAGACGGTGAAAAAACCTACATGGTCGACCCGACTTACCGCGAAATGAAAGCCGAAGGAAAACTTGTTCAGCGCAAATATTGGGTACAATATTATACCAATAAGGCTGAGATCAATCACCGCTACAATCTCTATGCTTTGTCCAGGGACGGTGGTGACAATTGGTTTTTCCTGCGCGAAGACGAGTATGCCAACTCAGCTATCCAATTCAAACGACTTTTCAAGTAACCTGACATGACACGCAACACTACACTACTCCTCTTTCTCATTACCGCTTTCACCGCTTTTGGCCAAGGCTGGAAACCTGTTGGAGCGCGTGCTGCGGGATTAGCCAATTCGGCTGTTTGCCTGGATGATGTGTGGGCGTATCACCACAATCCCGGAGCTTTGGCCGGCATCAAAAAGTTCTCGGGCGGTGCTTATTACGAGGCGCGATTTTTAGCCAAAGAACTGCAAACACAGGGCGTTGTGCTGGCCATGCCGTTGAAAAAGGGTGTGATTTCCGTCGGTGGGCAATTCAGTGGCTACGAACAATACCGGCATACACGTGCCGGCGTGGGGTTTAGCTTACAACTGAGCGAAAAAATCGGGGCCGGGGTACAAGCCAACATGCAGCAGCTGCGTTTCGGGGGAAACTACGGTTCTTCGATCAACGCGACATTTGAAGGCGGAATCCTGGCTAAAATCTCCGAAAAATGGAAACTTGGTGCCAGTGTACTGAACATTGGCCGGCAGCGCATTTCACCTTTAGACGAAGATCGCTTCACCTCTGTCATCCGAATCGGCGGTACGTACCAGCCCTCCAAAAAAGTAAATATCCTGTTTGAGGTTGAAAAACAGGTGATTCATCCCATCAGCTTTCGCGGTGGAATGGAATACATGCCGGTTGATATGCTGGTAATCCGACTGGGCGCTCAGTCGGGCCCAACGGAATTTGGTTTGGGTGTTGGTTACCGCAAGAATGGTTTTATGCTCGACCTGGCAACGAAATACCACCCTGTTTTGGGTTGGACGCCCAATATAGGTTTCACTTATCAGCCGTGGGATGCAGAATAGAATCCTGGTCATAGCAGCTCTGTTGTGCTCACTTTTTGGCCGGGCACAGGAACGCAATGAGATCATCCAGCAGCGCGTGGAATTCATTTCCGAACAAAACGAAAGCGAGGAAATTGATCTCACCAACCTCTTTGACCAGCTCAATTATTATTACGACCACCCGATCAACCTCAACGCTACCGACGGCGAAGACCTGCGTTCATTGGGATTACTGACTGAAGTGCAGATTACTGATGTGCTGCTGCACCGCAAACAATTCGGCAAATTCATCAGCATCTATGAATTGCAAAGCCTGGTCTACTGGGACTTGGCGACCATTCAGCTCGTACTTCCCTTTATTCGCGTCGATGACCGTTTAGACCAATTGCACCTGACGTTTAAAGAAGCCATGCAGGAAGGTAAATTTGAGCTCTACACACGCTACCAGCGTACGCCCGAACACAAACCGGGATACACGGAGGTTTCCGACTCGGTACTTGCCGCTTCCAACAGCTATTATTACGGAAACCCGGATCGTTACTACGCGCGGTTCCGTTATACCTACCGCACCAACCTCAGCCTGGGTTTTACGGCAGAGAAAGATCCGGGAGAAGAGTTTTTTAAGGGGAGCCAGAAAAACGGCTTTGATTTTTACTCCGGCCATGGTTTCTTCAAGGGCGGAAAATACATTCGCGCTGTGGCCCTGGGCGATTACCTCGTTCAGATCGGACAGGGCCTGAATACCTGGTCCGGTTATGCGTTCGGGAAAACAGCGGATATTTTCGCTTCCAAAAAAACCGCGAATATGCTGCGGCCTTATACCTCGGTCGATGAAAACCGTTTTTTCAGGGGTGCGGCAGCTGTGGTGGGTTACAAGCAATTTTCACTGCTCAATTTCTATTCTCAAAAACGCATCGACGGTGCCGGAATTTCCGATTCACTGTCTGATGACCTGGAATTCATCACCACAATCGATCTTTCAGGACTGCACCGCACTAACCGGGAAATCGCCAAGAAAAACCAGCTTTCGGAACGTGTTTTCGGAAGCTACCTGCAATACTCCGTTCCACGTTTCAATGCCGGTATTGCGTATGTGAACCAGTCGTACAGTGCTCCCCTGCAACGCGATTCGGTGCCCTACAACCAATATGCTTTCCGCGGAACGCAAACCTCTGCCGTCAGTGGCGATTATAGCTGGGTGATCAAAAACCTCAATTTCTTCGGTGAAGTTTCCTACAGCACGCATTCAAAGGCAGTTGCGCAATTGCACGGATTAATGATGGTCCTGGACCCGAAAGTTTCGTTCTCGTTGATCTACCGCAATTACAACAAAGCCTATTATTCGTTTTACAACAATGGTTTTTCGGAAGGAAGTAACACCCAAAACGAAAACGGCTTGTTTGCCGGATGGAAAATCAAGCTGGCCAGCGCCTGGACGGTGAATGCCTACGCAGATATTTTTACGTTCCCATGGATGAAATATTTGGTGGATGCACCGTCGAAAGGCTACGAATTCCTGTTTCAACCGGTTTACAAACCCAACAAGGAACTGGAAATTTACGGCCGATTCCGTCAGCAGGTACGTCAGAAAAACAGCCGCGACAACGACGGTTCCATTACGGCAATCGAAGATGTGATCCAGCGCAATTACCGTTTAAACCTCAGCTACAAAGTCACCGAAGCGATTACACTGAAAAGCCGCGTCGAGTACATGACTATCAACCGCAACAGCAACGCTCCAGAAGAAGGCTGGCTGATTTCCCAGGACTTTATCCTTCGCCCGAAAAGTATGCCGTTCGACATTTCGCTGCGCTATGCCTTGTTCGACACCGACAGTTACGACTCGCGTATTTACACCTACGAGAATAACGCCTTGTATGTGTTCTCCTCGCCTTCGTACTACTATCAAGGTTCACGTGCTTACATCCTGGTGCGCTACAGCTTCCTGAAAGTCTGCGATTTGTGGGTGCGTTACGGTACGTTCCTGTACAGCGACCGCACGAGTTTGAGTTCGGGCGCGGAGGAGATTAAGGGCAACCGGAAGTCGGATATTACGCTGCAGCTGAGGATTGCGTTGTAGGGTTTACGGAAACGGAATCTACCAACGCTCTCGTAAGGACAAAATATCTTAGAATATGAATCATTATATCAACCTCCGCCCCGCGAGACATGACAAATTATGTATTAACTCTTGAGGCAAGGGGTGACTTGACAATACCGCTTACTCTATTTCGCAGAATTATCTCTCCAACGGCATCTATTTCATTTCAATCCTTCAAGATAACGAGGTCATTCAAACTGAACGCCTCGTCATCCACTAAAGATCCTACAAACTGAATCGAAGTGTCGCAATGAAGTTTCTTCCCGGCGCGCTGATATTCGAAGCAAACACTCTGTAATTAGCATCCAGGATATTCTCGCAAGCCAGCTGCAGGCTCAGGTATTTCGAAAACTGATAACCCAAGCGGGCATTCAGCGTGTACCATGCAGGCATTCCTTCAGCAGTTGCGAATGCTATGTTGTCCTCCCCGACCAGGTTATAATCTTTGAGTTTTTTCCAACCGCTGTACTGAGCAAAGAACTCAGTGCGGAAACGCTTGATTATATAGCTAAACCCTGTTCTGCCAAATACAGGCGGAATGTGGTCCAGCGGGTAATCCGTCGAATCTGTCAGGATTCTGCCGTATGTATAATTCACAGTAGAAAACACCTGGAGGTCATTGGTGATATTCCCTTTGATAACAGCTTCTATACCATAGATATAAGCTCTTCCTTTATTGGTACTCGTCAGGATCCGGCTCATCTGGCCGTCATAGAGAATGGAATCTGCGCCATTGAACGTAGCACGGTCGGTTGTGATCAGATTCCTGACAATCGTGTAGTAATTCGTAACGGCGAAATGGAGGTTATTATTAAAGGTTTTCGAGATACCAACCTCAAAGTTGTAGCTGTATTCCGGTACAAGATCAGGATTGGGGACAACCAGGCTTCCGGGAACGGATTCAAAGACTTTCCCCAGGTCATCGACATTCGGTGATCGAAAAGCTGTAGCAAAAGTCGTTGTTAACCTCCACTCCTTCAACGGTTCGAAAATGAACCCGATATTTCCGTTGATTGCAGCGCTGTTTTGCTTCACTTCATCGAACGGGAACGGGAAAAATGATTTGTCGGAGAATTTTGCCTGAAGTGTGTTGTTGCTGAAGCGAACACCGTCGTTCAGAATGATCCTCGGACTGATTTCCCATGCATGGGTAACATATACTGCACTCGACAGTGTGGTTGCTCCACCATCGGGATAACGTGTATTCAAATCGGAGATAACACCTGTCACAATGTTTTCGGAAAAAGCAGACGAAGCGATCATGTTGTAATTGAGGTCCGCTCCATAGCGAATCTCATGGTCTCCGACCATTTTATCGAGGTCCATGTTTACGGAAATCACATCTACATCTTCGATACGATGGTTCTTATTATCATTACCGAACCTGCGATCCATTCTGCTTTCCTGGATTTTCTGACAGGCCGTTATGAACTTCGCATGATCGAATAATACGTATGCTTTCGATACTGTCAGGTTGTAGGATACCAATGCCCTGTTTTGCGGGCCGTAGTACCACTCGGCAAATTTCGGTTTACCTCCGGACATTTCGACCAGCCTGTCGTAACGGGGAACGTCTGTGGATGACGAGTATTGAAAATTCAACAGATGCCGGAAGTGTTTGTTTGGTTGATAAGTGAATTTTTGCAGAATGTCATATTGGGAGTATCCCGATCCGACCTGGAGGTTCTTATCCGGATTGACGATCATGCTGTCTACTCCGTTGATTCGTTCAGCATAGAAATTACGCGCGCCAAAATCTCCATAAAAAGGATTCCGATTGCTGCCTTGTCTCAGATCGTCAAAATTCGTGTAAGTGAATGACGTAAGTGAACCGAATTTCCTCCGTCCTACGGAGATATCAGCATGTTCAGCGAAGCTATTAGCAACGGAGGAATAACGCGAATAGGCATTTGCTTTGACCAGCACCTTATCTGTCGAAGAGAGCAGCGGGTTCCTGGTATAGAAGTGCATCACTCCTCCGAGTGCATCTGAGCCGTAAACAACCGATCCTGGCCCGAAAACGACTTCAACCCGATCAAGAATGCTGTTGTCAAGGGTGATTACATTCTGCAAGTGACCAGTACGATAGATCGCATTGTTCATGCGCACACCATCAATTACCAGAAGCACTTTATTCGTTTCAAAGCCTCTGATGATGGGTGATCCGCCACCTAACTGGCTTTTTTGCACAAAAATATTTCCCTGGTTGTTCAGCACATCTGCAGTGGAACTCTGGTTCATTCGTTCGAGCTCGTTTCTATTCAGAACGCGAATGTTTTGCGCCACGTCTTTTTTCTTCTCTTCGAACTTGCTCGCTGAGACAACAACTTCATCGATAGAGAAGCCACTTTCTTTCATGGCAATAACCCCTTTGTTGGTAGTGATTTCTTCCAACGTCAGAATACGATCCATATAGCCCACAGAAGAGATTTGATAGCTGATTGAGGTTGCAGAACCAAGGATTGAGGTTTTGCCCGTTTGGTCAGTATAGTATACACTATCATTCGATAGGTTCCTGATTACCGCACCCGGGATCGGCTGCAAGGTGGTGTTGTCAACAACACTAATCTCTTGAGCGCTGAGTGTATTTACGATAAGCAAAAGAAGCAATGTAAGAAGCTTATTGTGATTTCTTGTGATCACGAATTAGGTTATTTAAATTACCTGACAAAGGTAATAATACACTAATAAGAACCGTGCTTTTGAAAAATAGTATGCAAGAATGGGCTATAAAATACCGGTAATTAAGCCCAGAGAAAATAGAAGCAGTAATATCGAAATAATCCTGTACAGTGTATCCAGGGTCAGTTTTTTTAATACTAAATTTCCGATCAAAGCGCCGGCAAAAGCCGATAAGATCGCACAAACCTGCAAAGAATAAAGTTCAATAAATCAGGTCGATTAAATTCATTTTCGAATATCCGTTATTGAACACTTTTTTATACTGTTTGCCCATGTTTTAAAGAATGAAAGAACGTTGACGAGGATCGAACCCATTACTAAAAGTCAATGATTTTGAAATTGAGCCATTTTTTCAGTTTGGATTCTTGCAAGGAGTGTGTATTCGAATAACGAGAGACAATGTTCTGGTAGACCCGGAGCTGAAGATTGTCGAGTCTTGGATTTGCTATAATTTCAAATTCTGAATCATCGAATTTAGATAATTTAAATTTCAGACCGGTAGCGTCTAGATTTTCCCCACATCCTACAATTCTATATTCTACTTCATGTCTAAATGATAAATGTTTTCTAAAAAATGAATATGGTAAATTAGATTCCTTTTCATTAGAGGACATTTCATCGAAGTTTTGGTATTGCACAGTTCCTCCAATAAGTAGCTCCAGTCTATTTGTAGGCTCAGCTTGTAGATGAATTGAATCTTGAATCAATTTTTCAAAATATTCCCTTTCAAATCTTAAAGCAAAACCTGATTTACCATATATATCCCACATTGCAAAAGATTCAACATTGCTTAGTATCCAGCAACTGACAAATATTTCTTGTTGTCGGGTATTGATATCAGTCTGAACCTTTCTAAGATTTGTTGTGATTTCTTGAATTGCTAGGTCAATATTATTTTGAGATAATTTTGGATTCAATTCTGTTGGGTTTTTCAGCTTTTCCAAAAAATCGATTTGATCAAGCTCGGTAATTTCATAAGGTTCAATACCCTCAAGATTGTCTTCAAAACAATCCATTCTAGTGAGATGCAAACTACCTGTTTCTAGAAAATCGATCAATTTTTCAAAGGTCAAATAACGATAGATATATTTTTCTTGCAATTCTGCCACTTGATACGTTTTCCAATTCATTTCTACAATTGATTCAACTAGTGATAATATAAAGAATAAACATACTGATTTTCAATTTTATATCGGGTTTGGAATAAATGAAAATGATACTTAAGAACTTAATAGGGGCCCATAACTTCCACACTCAAACCTCACACTCACACTCATGTTGAAGAAAAAGAGAATGTACCACAAAGGCTTTTTGAAGAAGTGTGAGTTTGAGCGCGAGAGTGAGTCCAAAAGAAAAAGGAGAACGTTCACACATTCTCCTTTTTCTTTCGGGAGGGAGACGGGGTTCGAACCCGCGACCTCTGGAACCACAATCCAGCGCTCTAACCAGCTGAGCTACAACCTCCATAATGCCATACCTTTCGGCTTAGCAGGTGCAAATATAAGAGATTTATCGCATTTCAAAAGCGGAAGCAAGCTTTTTGGCCAACTTTTATTCAAAAAAGAAAATATCTTCTTGATGAATAGTTTGTTACATCACGGTGAATTCTTTACCAAAATTGGCCTTCGCTTCGCTTCATGCTTTACCTGCCATTTAAAGCCAACTAAATAATCGTTGTTGAAAACTGCTGAGCTGCCCCTGTTTAGCAATAACGCATTCGCCTACATTTGTTTTGGCAATAACCGGGTGTATGTTGAAGATCGGAATTTTTGGGGTTGGGCACATGGGAGCTGTACATGTACAGTTGCTGCATGAGCTTTCGGCCGATTTCGAGATCGTCGGTTTTGTTGATCCTTCGGATGCAGCAGCCCGTTCCGTTCAAAAACAATTCGGGATCAAACGTTTTTCGGATGCCAATGAACTGATCAATTTGTGTGATTGCATCGATGTGGTGACGCCGACTTCCCAGCATTTTGAACTGGCATCACTAGCTATTCGTCGCAGCAAGCATGTTTTCATTGAAAAACCGATCACACAAACGGCCGATCAGGCAAAAAAACTGTTACAGCTAGCCGAAGAAGCAAGCGTGCAGGTCCAGGTCGGTTATGTGGAACGTTTCAACCCTGCTTTTATCGGTGCACTGCCGCACATCGATCGCCCGATGTACATAGAGATTCACCGCCTGGCGCCGTTCAGCAAGCGTGGAACGGATGTTTCGGTGATCCTCGACGTGATGATACACGACCTGGACATCGTTTTGAGCGTTGTCAAATCAACCGTAAAACGTGTTGCTGCCCATGGTGTTGCTGTGATGAGCGCTACGCCGGATATTGCCAATGCCCGTATTGAGTTCGACAATGGCTGCGTTGCTACCATTACCGCTTCGCGCATCGCCAAAACCAATGTTCGTAAAGCGCAGTTTTTTCAGCGAAATGCCAGCATCTCGGTTGATTTTCTTGAGAAAGAGGTCGAGATCATTCACCAGACTACCGCTTTGCAGGCATTGGAAAAGACGATTCCGTTCAACATTGAAAAACCGTTCATCGCTTCTTCCAACGCGATGCGCGACGAATTGCTTTCATTTGCCAAAGCCATCCGCAGTAACACTACACCGGTTGTGAGTATCGAAGATGCCTGCCGCTCAATGGAACTGGCCGAAGAGATCACTGCGCGTTTGAAGGTAAATACGCCCGGAATACCAACACGCATTGTGCGGAGCGCTTTTTAAGCTGAAAGACTACTTCCGGTCCCCGGTCAATCTCCCTGCATTTCCGTTTCCTCATTAGAACCATCCAGCGGATCGTTTGTCTCAACAGGAAACGACATTGTCTGGAATTCCCGACAATATTTAATGTAACTTTGCGTTTAGAAAAGTAAGACTGTTACTCTATGAAATATCTCTCCATACTTTTTTTTGGTGCATTGCTGTTATCTTCCTGCGTTAAGAATAACCCGGAGCCTGTTTGGCTGGAGCTTGACAAATGGACGCTGGAAGCCAATCCGGCACAAGTGGACGAAGCTGGTGAGCTGACGCAAAATCTGAGTGAAGTTTGGGTGTATGTAGACAACAAGATCATCGGCGTGTTTGAGCTTCCGTGCAAAATCCCTGTATTGGTTTCCGGAAATGTGAAAGTTCAGCTCTACCCTGCCATCCGCAATAACGGAATTGCCGCCACCAAAAAAATCTACCCATTTGTGGAACCGATTGAAATGCAGATGGACCTGGTGGCAGGCGAAACCTATACCATTGACATGAAAACACGCTATTACAGTAACGTGGATTTCTGGATAGAAGATTTTGAGTCACCCGGGCAGTTAAAACTGGAAACGGACCCAACTTCAACAACCACCTTGACAATCGACGATAACCCGGCGATTGCCCTTCCGGGTAGCGAAAGTTATGGCTGGGTGCATTTCACCCCATCCGATTCGCTTTGGCTGGCATATACTACCGAGAACCAGGTATTGCCACAAAGCGGTGCCGAAGTATACCTCGAAATCGATTATTGCAATTCCAACAGCCTGCTCACCGGCGTACTCGGTATTTCAAGCAGCGACATCAAACAAAACCCGAATATCCTGCTCAATTCCCAGGACGCTTCTTCGATGACCTGGAAGAAAATCTACATCGATTTGAAAGAGATTGTCTCCAACTCTACCTCAGCGGATTACTTCAAGCAGTATTTCCGTGCCCTGATCGAGGAGGGTAATTCTCAATCGGATATTTACATTGACAACATTAAAGTCGTTCATTTCTAAGAATTTTTGATGCAACGTCCTTTACTGCGATTTCTTTTCCTTTTCGGTGATTGGATAACAGCTTGCTTATCGTGGGCGTTGTTTTACTACTATCGGAAAACCAGCATTGAATCGGAACCGTTCAGTGTCAATGACACCTTTTTATACGGAATTGCATTGGTACCGCTGCTCTGGCTGCTACTGTACGCCATCCAGGGAACGTATGTCGACATCCGGAGGTTGTATCGTCTGAAAGTACTTTCACTTACTGCTTTTGCCACTGTTTTCGGATCGGTAATCCTGTTTTTCCTCCTGCTGATCGATGATGAAGTAACGAACTACAAAACCTATTACCAATCACTCGTATCGTTGGCATTACTGCATTTCGGGCTCACGATCGTTGTGCGTCTTGTGCTCGTAAGCATCCAGGTAAAACGCATTCATTCCAAAGCCGACGGTTTTCGCACCTTACTCATCGGCGGGTCGGAAAAAGCGGTAGGAATTTACAACGAAATCATGCAATTGCCAAAAGGCGGTGGAAACCAGTTCATCGGGTTTATCAACCTGAACGGAATCGACAAGCTGCTGGAAGATAAATTGCCTTACCTGGGGCATGCAGACCAGCTATCGGAAGTGATCCGCGACCACAAGGTAGAAGAAGTAATCATCGCCCTGGAGAGTACGGAGCACGAACGGCTGCGCAGTGTGATTTCCCGTATCAACAATGAAAAAGTGGTGATCAAGATCCTGCCGGATATGTACGACATTCTTTCAGGATCGGTGAAGCTCAACAATATTTTCGGGGCGCTCCTGATGGAAGTGAACGCCGAAGTCATGCCTTCCTGGCAACGTTTTCTGAAACGGTTCATGGACCTGTTTCTTTCGCTCATTGCCATTATCCTGCTCATTCCCATCTACATCGGGCTGGCCATCGCTGTAAAGCTTTCTTCGAAAGGGCCGGTACTGTTTTTCCAGGAACGGATCGGGATTCACGGAAAAGTATTTAAAATCGTGAAGTTCCGCACCATGTACGTTGGCGCTGAAAAAGCGGGGCCTCAGCTTTCCAGTTCGCACGATCCGCGCATAACCCAAATGGGCCGTTTCATGCGAAAAACCAGGCTGGATGAGCTACCGCAATTCTTTAATGTATTGATTGGCGATATGTCATTGGTTGGTCCGCGCCCCGAACGCCAGTTTTACATCGACCAGATCGTGGAACGTGAGCCGCAGTTCCTTGACCTGACACGTGTACGTCCGGGCATCACTTCCTGGGGACAGGTAAAATACGGTTATGCCGAAAATGTGGACCAGATGATCCAACGCATGAAATACGACCTGCTCTATCTTCGCAACCGATCAATCGCGCTCGACCTGAAAATCATGATGTATACCATCCTGATCGTAATCAAAGCCAAGGGCAAATAACAACTTCGTTGTAACAGTTTGTCTGTTAACAGTTATCAGTTTGCCAGTTATACAAGCCAGCACTTTCAACGAAACCATTAAAATTAGTAACTTGCTTCTTTTTTCATGATGAATTACTTTTCTTCCTTCCTGGCTACGGTTTTCTGCTCCTTTTTCATAACCGGTGCTTCCAGTCAGTCGCTCGTAAAAATCGATGGCCAATTTACCGATGTTAAATCGCAGCCTTTGCTATTGGCCTACTATTTGGGAAGTAAACAGTACATAAAAGACACGGTACAGTTGGATGAGAAGGGTAAATTCTCATTTGCCTATCCCGAATTATTGGAACAAGGCATCTACTTGTTCGTTTTACCTGACCAGGGAAATAAGTACGCTGAGTTTCTTGTCACCAACGATCAGCAATTCAGTGTCAAGGCCAAATTTTTCGATTTCACCAAAACCGCCATGTTTACCGGATCGGAGGATAATGCATTTTTCATGGATTACCTGAAAAAAGTAGATGGTTTTCGGAAAAAAGAAGAGAAATGGCTTGCAGTGAAAGAGCGCCATTCAATCAATATTACCGGTGATTCCATGAAATTGGCGGAAGAAGCAATTCAACAAAATGATGTGGCTTACAAAAGCTACAAAAAAGAACTGTTTTCAAAACATCCGAATACATTCCTGGTAAAGTTGCTGCACTACAGTGAACGGCCTGAAGTGCCCGAAACAGGCACCAACGAAGAGAAGTATTATTATTATAAGGCTCATATTTTCGATAACATCGACTGGTCGTTTGATGGCATACTCAGAAGTCCAAGCTACGAAGGCTTACTGACCTATTACATTGATGAACTGACGGTACAGCAACCCGATTCGATTATTGCTGCCTGTGATTTCATTCTTCAAAAAACGAGAGTAAATGATGATATTTTTAAATATACGCTGATCGAATTGGTCAATAAGTACGCCCGCTCCACTACCATTTGCTTTGATAAAATCTATGTGCATTTGGTAGACAATTATTATGTCAAAGGGCAGGCTTTCTGGCTGAATCCGGCGAATGAAGAAGATAAAGCCTCCCTGAAGCGAATGGAAGACAATGCCAATCGTTTGAAACCGGTGCTTTGCGGAAGTTATGCCTACAATTTTAACCTGGCCGATGACAAAGGGGCAAAACATGAATTGCGAAAAATTGCCGGTGAGCGTACTATTCTTGTTTTTTGGGCATCCGACTGCCACAAGTGCGAAGCGTTCATGAAGGAACTGGCAAAAATCACCGATTTATGTAAGAAAAAAGGCGTTGCTATTGTGAGTGTTGATAACGGAACCGATACAAAATTATGGAAGGAAAAGCTCCAGAAATATGCTGTCAAAAACATGTTAGCTCTCACTTCTTCCAGTTCGGAAGAATTGCAAACCCTGATTGATCAGTACGATATTTATTCTACCCCGACTGTTTTCCTGCTTGATAAAGACAAAAAGATTCTGTACAAAAAACTGGAAGTGGACCAAATCAAAGAATTGGTGGAAGGTCTCCCGGATCAGAACAGAAAAGATCAGTAATCACCACAGACAAATGATTTTGCCCCGGATTACATAGATTTAAACCGATGTACACAGTTGACATCTGAGAAAATCTGTGCTATTTCCGGCTTACCTGGCAGCTTTCTCGAACACCGCGATCGCTTCGATATGGCTGGTATGCGGGAACTGGTCTACCAACGACAGCTTTTTCATCACATATCCTTCTTTCGCCATGCTGTCGGCATCGCGGGCCTGCGTAGCAGGGTTACAGGAGATATAAACGATGCGGTTGGCACCCAACGCCATTACTTTCAACAAGGTTTTCGGGGCAATTCCGGCACGCGGTGGGTCCAGGACAATGGTGTCAATCCTGCCCTGGTATTCGGGATGCAGCGACAGGAATTTCCCTACATCAGCCGCAAAGAAATGCAAGTGTGATAATCCGTTGATCTGCGCATTGCGTTTAGCGTCTTCAATGGCTTCTTCCACGATATCCACACCGACAATCTCACCCACGTTCACACGTTGGGCGATGAGCTGGCCGATGGTTCCCGTTCCGCAAAACAAATCCATGATCACTCCCCCTTCTTTGGCGGTTTCGCAAACATAATCAATCGCTTTCGTATAAAGTCGTTCGGCACTTTTCGGGTTGGTCTGGAAGAAACTTTCCATGCTGATCTCGAATGACAATCCCAGCATTTTTTCAACAACAACGGCATCACCTACCAATAGCCTGCTGCTACCGTTTTCAATCTTGGCACGATCGGCTACATTGTCGTTTACCGTATGCCATACACCTGCCAGTCGCTTGCCCAGGCGTTCCTGCAGGAAAGCCACCACTTTTGCTGTATCGAACTTTTTCAAACCGGTAGAACTGGTCACAAAATGAATGAGGAGCTGGTCCTGGTCAAAAGATTTGCGCACCACAATGTGGCGGAAAAAGCCTTCTTTTTTTGGCGGATGCCAGGCCGGAAGTCCGCTTTCTTTCAGCAAATCGCGCAGCTCGACCAAAAGCGTTTCCCATTGTTCATCAAACAAGCCGCTGGGTTTATTGAGGTTTTCCACTTTCCACCACGTTCCTCTTCGCTTGAAACCGAGCGCAAAAGCGTCATCGATCTCCTCGCCTGTTTCAGGGACATGTTCAATGCAGGAAAAGCTGTATTCCATTTTATTGCGGTAGAAAAACTGTTCGGGCGAAGCGATAAAGCTATCGAACAGGGTTTCCACGTTTTTCACATTTCCAATTCTTCGATAAACTTCCAATGTGGTTTTTTTCTTATACTCTTGCTGGATCGCTGTGGGAACGAAAATATAAGGTGCCCCGGAAATCTCCTGGTACGGCAAATCAATTTCCTGCGGTGAGCGCTTCAATACTTCGAGGAGCTTGCATTCACCGTGACGTTTGCGCTTCTTTTCAACTTTGGCGCGCACAAACTGCCCCGGAAAGGTGTTTTCGATGAATAACACAAATTCGCCTTCATCGCTGCGCAAACGCGCTATTCCCTGACCGCCGAAAGCCAGGTCTTCAACCGTAATTTCAATGATTTGACCTCTGTTTACCACATTGTTGATTTGAGGGTGCAAAGATAATGGAATGTTGTGGAAAGCCGTAAATTATGAAGGAATTGGATCAATCGTCCCGTAGGGACGAAATATCGTAACACGAAAACCGTCTACCAACATCCGCCCCGTAGGGTCGGGACAAAACATAAACAACGTCTTACCCCTACGGGGTAATGATCTTTATAACGATTTTCTTCTACCATATTTTGTCCCTACGGGACAGCAATATGCGAAAATCAATTGTAGAAAGATAAATGCAATCAGTTCACCAATCCAGGTACTTCCTGGTCGATAATATCCTGGATGGATTTGTTTTCGAGAATCCGAAGTGTTTCGTTTCGCACATCAATCATAACCTTATTGAGTCCGCAAAGCGTCTCGCTGGTACATTCGTCACAGGGCTGATAATAATTGAGGCTTACACACGGAAGCAAGGCAATCGGTCCGTTGAAGAGGCGAATAATGGTCGAAATGGTGATCTGCCTGGGTTCATGACGCAGAAAATAACCGCCACCCTTTCCCATCTTTGAAGCCAGGATGCCTTGTTTTTTTAAATCGAGCAGGATCGATTCGAGGAATTTACGCGGAATGTGGGCCTGTTCGGAAATCTCGACAATCAACGTAGGGTTTTCACTTCCCTTTTTAGCAAGGTAAGTCAGTGCGTGGAGAGCGTATTTGGTTTTCTTAGAAAGCATACAAACGGTTCTGTAGGCTAAATATACGTCTTATTCAACCAGTTAAGTTATCCGAAAATTCATTTGACGGTCTATTATTGAAACCTTAAATCATTCCGCGAATCACACCTTTGTCAGCTGCCTGGATAAACCCGATAATTTCCTCACGAATCGGTGATGCGGGCATGGTATCCAATACTCCTTCGATTCCTTTCGAGATGACGTTGTTCTGCACGTAAATGATGCGGTAAATATCCTCGATCTCACGCACCTGTTCGTCTGTAAAGCCACGTCTTCTCAGTCCAACGGAATTCACACCGGCAAACGTGATCGGTTCGCGGGCCGCTTTTACGTAAGGAGGAACGCTCTTGCGAATCAAAGTAGCACCGGCAACAAAAGCATGGGCACCAATATGCATGAACTGCTGAGCGGCAACCATTCCTTCCAGGATCGCGTAATCATCGATGGTCACATGGCCGGAAAGTCCGGTATAACCTGCCAGGATGACGTTGTTTCCGATGTGACAGTCATGAGCGATGTGTACGTAGGTCATCAACAGGCAGTTGTTTCCCACTTTTGTCACCCAGCGGTCTTTCGTAGCACGGTGAATCGTCACTCCTTCACGGATCACGGTATTGTTACCGATTTCCACCGTGGTTTCTTCGCCAACGAATTTCAAATCCTGCGGTACAACGCCCAGACATGCTCCCGGGAAAATTTCGCAATCGGAACCGATGCGCGTGCCCGGATAAATGGTAACATTGGGATGTATTTTCGTACGGGCGCCAATAATTACATCTTCGTAGATCGTTGTAAACGCTTCTACCGAAACACCCTCACCCAACTGAGCTTTCGGTGAGATATTTGCCAGGTTACTTATCATTTATTCTTTGTCTTTAATCACTTGTGCCAACATTTCCGCTTCCATAACCGGTTTACCGTTTACGTAAGCCGTACCTCCCATGTGCACCAATCCGCGGCGCATAGGCGACAATAATTTCAATTCAAACACCAAGGTATCGCCGGGCAATACTTTTTGCTTGAATTTCACATTATCGATTTTCATGAAGTATGTGGAGTACAAATGCGGGTCTTCTACTTTGCTTAACGAGAAAATACCGCCCGTCTGAGCCATCGCTTCGATCTGAAGTACGCCGGGGAATACCGGGTTTCCAGGGAAATGTCCGGTAAAGATCGGCTCGTTCATGGTGATGTTTTTCACGCCGACAATCGTGTCGTCTGTGATATACATGATCTTATCGACCAACAGGAACGGGTAACGGTGCGGAAGCATGCGCTCGATGTCGTTGATATTGTACAGCGGATCTGCCGTTACATCAAATACTCTTCCTGCTTTTTCCTGTTTCTTAATCTGTTCTTTGAGCACTTTCGCGAAACGCACGTTTCCTGAGTGTCCCGGACGTGCGCCCAGAATATGTGCTTTGATCGGCTTACCTACCAAAGCAAGGTCACCAACGATATCCAATAGTTTGTGACGCGCAGGCTCATTCTCAAACTGCAGCTTGAGGCTGTTCAACACGCCGATTCCGTCATAATTAACGGTCAAATTTTCTTTTCCTAGCAATTTTGCCAAACGGTTCAGTTCTTCCTGGCTCACGTCGTTGCGCTCTACCAATACGATGGCATTGTCGAGGTCACCGCCTTTAATCAGGTTGTTTTTCGCCAGGAATTCCAATTCGCGGAGGAAGCAAAATGTACGGCATGGCGCGATTTCCTTTTCAAATGCATCGATGTTGTAAATGGCGGCGTGCTGCGTACCCAAAGCCGGTGAGTTGTAATCCACCATTACGGTAATGCGGTAACCATCATCGGGAACAGCCAAAAACTCGATTCCTTTTTCGGTGTCTTCCCATTTCACGTTCTCGTCGAGAATGAAATAATCTCTTTCGGCTTCCTGTTCCTGGTAACCTACGCGAACGATTTCTTTTACGAATGGCAACGAGCTGCCGTCCATGATCGGAATCTCAGGACCGTCGATCTTGATCAGCGCGTTATCAACTTCCATCCCGTAAAGAGCCGCCAGTACGTGTTCTGTAGTATAGACACGGGCGCCCTGGTATTCAAGTGTGGTTCCGCGGTCAGTAGCAACTACCAGGTCCGCATCGGCTTTAATGATCGGTTGATTTTCCAAATCCATTCGCTGGAATTTGTAACCGTGATTATCCGGTGCCGGACAGACTTCCATGGTAACAGGTTCTCCGGTGTGGAGTCCAACTCCTTTAAAAACAATAGTTTCCTTTAAGGTTCGTTGCTTTTCTGACATATTATTCAGCTGATTTTGATAATGTTTTCACTTTTTGCTCGAGCTCGTTGATCTTTTGTAGTAAGAACGGTAGTTTTCGGAACCCGAAGTATGATTTTTTAAAGTCTTCAATTGGAATACCCGGCGACCCCATGAGGGTTTCGGATTTTTTAACCGAGCTGGGAATACCTGATTGCGCCACGATTTTGGTGCCGTCGGCAATGAACAAGTGCCCGCTGATGCCGGCCTGCCCGCCTACCATGACGTGCTTACCGATTTTGGCAGAACCTGCCACACCAACCTGGGCTGCCAGCGCAGAATGATCGCCGACTTCAACATTGTGGGCCAGGTGAACGAGGTTATCCACTTTGACGCCTTTGCGCAGAATGGTCGAACCGAGCGTGGCACAATCAACCGTTGAGTTGGCCCCGATTTCCACATCGTCTTCCAAAATCACATTCCCGATTTGCGGAACGCGTGAGAAAACGCCTTTTTCGTCGGGTGCATAGCCAAAACCATCGCTTCCGATCACAACGCCTGCGTGCAAAATACAGCGCGCACCGATCACACAATCTGCGTAAATGCGGACTCCGGGATGCAGAATGGTATCGTCACCGATGGTAACACCATCACCCACATACACATTCGGGTATATTTTTACGTTGTTGCCGATTTTAGCACCGTCGGAAATGTATGCAAAGGCCCCAAGGTAAATTCCTTCACCGACCTGGGCGCTTTCGCTGATGAATGACGGTTGTTCGATTTTTGCCTGCTTTTGACGCATCTGGCTGTATACTTCCAGCAATTTCGCGAAGCATGCGTAAGCATCTTCCACTTTTACCAGCGTCAATGTTTCAGGCAATGGCTTCAACGGCTCAAACGTAGCATTCACAATGCAGATGGAAGCACCTGTACTGTAGATATATTCTTCGTATTTAGGATTCGAAAGAAAGGAAAGTGTTCCTGTGGTACCTTCCTCAATTTTAGCCAAACCCGACACCGTAATGTCAGGATTTCCAACAACCTCACCATGAAGAATTGCTGCTATTTGCTGTGCTGAGAATTCCATCGAACAAATGTAATAAAAAGACAAAAGACACTATTCTGCATTTTCATGAATTATTAACACGAAATTGGTTAATTCGTAAATAAACAGGCTCCACAGTACTTTTCAGCCCCAAAGAGCCGTCAATCTGCGAATTCGCGCTTAATATTCGCGACAATCCAGGGTGTCTTTCAGTAAAAATTCGGTGAACTGAATGTGTTCCTGGTACCAGTATGTTTCGGCCGCAACCTCTACTCCTTTTTTGGTCGTAAAAAGGATGTATTGATTGGGATGCGGATTCGATTTCAGGTTTGATTTCGAAAAGTCGATCTTACCTGTCTTTTTCATTCGGTTCACAACCTCTTTCGGAGCGATCAGTCCGAGTTTATCCTGCTGACAGGTCAACCGTTTGTTGGAATCCAGGTATACAATGCTTTCCACATTCGGAAAATGCAACATGGTCCCCATGCCTTCCGTGGTGTTTTTGACATTGAAGATGGAACCCTTCGGCCACCGCACTTCGGCAATGTAGGCGTCGGCAGGAATGGTAAACCACAGTTCCATATCCTTTCCGTTGACTTCTTTCGTGATGCTGTATACCTGCGGGTTTCCAGACTTGTTGCTTTTACCGAAATCAACATCGCCATCGTTGAGGAATTCCACTACCTCATCTTCGGTAAGTCCTTTTGACTGAAACAGCTGCTTGTCTTTATCGCTGGTAACCAGCACACGTCCCAGGATGGTATTTTTCACCCGATTCGACGGCAGCCAGGTACAACCGCGGTTTTGGAAAAAGAAGAATACAAAGATGAGCCCGATTCCAAAACCGAACCCGTAGAATTTCAACCGCCTTAAGAAGTTTTTCATTTGTCAGATTAACAGTTGCAAAGTTAAACCGTAAATCCGTTCAACAACAAAAAAAGGCTCGTTAAAAAACAAGCCTTTTTAATTCATCGTATGCTGCTTCTTACAGAAGAGCGTCTAATTTCGCTGTAAGCTGGTTTTTTGGAACTGCACCAACTGATTTATCAGCAATTTCACCTCCTTTTACGAATAAAATAGTAGGAATATTGCGGATCCCGAATTTAGCGGATACTTCAGGATTCAAGTCTACGTTTACTTTCCCGATAACTGCGCGTCCTTCGTACTCATTTGTCATTTCTTCAACAATTGGCCCGATGAGGCGGCAAGGACCACACCATTCTGCCCAAAAGTCTACTAATACCGGTTTGTCTGATTTTAATACAACTTCTTCGAAGTTTGCATCTGTGATTTCTAATGCCATAATATGATAGTTTAATTGCGATCAATCGCCGGGTTAAAATTACTATTTCGTTTATAAGTTAGCAACTACTTTGCCACTCATTTTATACTGTCATCTTGTCATGCTGAATAAGCATTCGCTTCATTGTTTTTTGATTTTCGCTTTCCAGGCAATAGAAATAAACGCCATTGTCTAATGAATGGGTGTTGAAGCGCAAAATATGTCCGCCCGCCTGGTAATCCTGGTCTGTAACGGTTTGCAACGGATTCATCTGCTGGTCAAGAATGGTAAACAGGATGTGTTTGGGCTGATTGATGGTGAAATAAAATTCCACTTCACCGGTGATTTGCGGTTTTTCCAATCCGAACAATACGGCGTAATCTTCTTTTACAGGAGCGCCCTTCCCCAGCCGTTTCAGCAATTCCTTGTAGGCGATGTACAGCACCACGAATGCCATCAGTGTAAACAAAACGGCCAGCGCACTTGCTTCGAATGAACGATCGCGTACCACGAACCGGAACAGGTACCAGGCCACTGACATGACCACCAGGCTGACCACTACCAGGATTATACTCGTTTTCTTTTTCATAAGGCAATCAACCCTTTAATTTCCGCTGCGCGGGTGTATATTTCAATAATGGATTCCACGTCCAGCATCATTTCCTTGGCGCTCACGCTGATGTATTTACCCGTTTTGGATTCATGCAGGGCGATATCAGCTTCATCACCGAAAATCGACATGACTTTTGCCAGCAAATCCGACTGATTGGGTACAATAAACTTGAAGAGGTACACATTCGGCCATTCTTGTAATGCTAACTGTTCTCTTAACTTCACAAAGGGATCACTCACGGATACAAATAATTTTTGAGCAAAGATAACCGCTTTAATGCGAGGAGCAATTCATTCGGCAAGTTGTTTTTATCTACATACAGCAATTGCAACGTTGTTCTGCCCAAATCGGCCTGCTGTTTCAATTGCTGTTGCATCAGCATAACATCGGGTTCGGAGCCGATTACCACCGTACCGTCGCCCCAATCTTCGAAATGTTCGAATTGGGAAACGAAAGCACGTTCAAGGTCTAGCAGGGCGTTTGCACCGTTGATTACCGTTTTTGCATCCCAGGTTACTGCAATTGCCTGTCTGAGCTGATTTTTTCGCGCATGGTATTCAGAAACAGCTTCGAGGAAATCCGCTGAGAACTCCAACGAAACCTGTGGCAACGGGCTTGGTGATGAAGTGCCGCCAACAGTTTCGTAAGCAGTTTGCAATTGCGAAAGGCGTTTCAGCTTTCCTTCGGCTGTTTTCCAAAGAACCGGCTTGGTGAGAAAATGCTGCCTGAGCTCGAACAGTTGCGTTTCATAAGCTTCTTCGGCCTCTTCGATTGTTTCGACCGACAAATAAACGAGCGCTTCGCCAACCGTCATTTCACTATTCGGATTCGCCTTTGTTTTTACGCATGCGAATGTTCAGGAATTCCAGCGCAAGCGCATAGACCATCGCGAAATAAATGTAGCCTTTCGGAATGTGTTCACCAAATGCTTCGGCCACCAAAATCACACCAATGGTTACCAAAAAACCTAAGGCAATCATTTTGATGGTAGGACGACTGTTGATAAAATCGCTGATCGGCTTGGCGAAAATCAGCATGACAATCATGGAAATAATTACCGCAGCGTAGATGATGATCAACGGATCGGCATGCGCTTCATGGCGAATATCGTTGGTCATACCAATGGCGGTAATGATGGAATCAAAACTGAAAACGATGTCTATCAGGATAATTTGCAGGATTACCGCACTCAGTCGCGTTTTCTTCTTTTTTTTATCTCCTTCGTTGTTTCCCTTGATGCTGCTGTGCATTTCGTGGGTGGATTTATAGATCAGGAACAATCCTCCGAGCAATAAAACGAGACTTTGTCCGGAAAATCCACGAAGCCATTCATATTGAGCATCGGGAAAGAACGGCTCGACCATTTTCATGATATACGCCACAATCGACAAGAGCACCAGTCGGATTATCAACGCCAGCGACAAACCCAAAACCCGCGCCTTACGCTGGTCTTCTTTGACCAGCTTATCGGTAATGATGGAAATAAAGATGATGTTGTCTATTCCCAGGACAATCTCAAGAAGCGTTAATACAGTAAGGTAGAAAATGCCGACTCCAGTCAGTAATATTGAAAAATCCACAATTCAGTTTTGTGCAAATTTACTTAGTGTTTTCGATAAATCCGTTATTAATTGATGATTTCAATGATGAAAGGCAGAAATAAATGAATTTAGATTTGTTTTAGATAAAATGTGGTTGTATATTGGTACCATTGAACCTATGCCTGTGTTTTACTACACAGCATTCAAACCAATCGGAGAGCGCCTGTTATTTTTTAGTAGTAGTTTTTAATAACAGGGCTCTCTTTGTTTTTCACAAGAATTTCCGGGAATATTGAGCGATTTTAGACCTAACGGTAATATTGCGAAATTGCGATTTCGCAATATTACGAAGAGCCCCCGTGAATACTACGAACCGGCAACTTTGCAACAATCCAATAAAGCAATTTTACATTAGTGCTATTTCACAATTCTTGCACCAATAACAAGTTGCTTTTCGCAGCACAGTGTATAGGGTTACGTTCCTTTTTCAGGCTGAACGTCACGCTTTCGTTTGCTCCCAGTACCGGCTCAACACTTCACTGTTGTTCAATCCGGCTGTGTGGATTTCCATCAGTTTCGGCGCCCCACCTTCTTCGTAAGTGAAGAAAGATTGCAATTGCTGTTCGAATGTCTCAACGGAAGCAGCTGTATAATATTCGACGCCATAAGCTTTACAAATGTGCTCGGCCGAAAAATCGTGCTGCGCTACAAAATAGGTGTCTTTCTGTGCAGTTGTATTCGGGCCGGGAATAATATTGAAGATATCGCCACCGCCGTTGTTCAGAACAAAAATGCGCAGGTTGGCGGGTTTGTGATTGCTCCAGAAAGCGTTGGAATCATAGAAAAACGACATGTCACCGCTGATGAGTACGTGCCAGTTCTCCGGTTCCATTAGTGCGGCGCCGCAAGCCGTTGACGAGCTTCCGTCGATGCCGCTCGTACCACGATTGCACCAATAACGGATGCTTCTGATCGGGTCGAAGAGCAGCGCGTAACGAATAATGGAACTATTGCCGATATGCAATTGCGCGTTTTCCGGAACGGTATCCAGCATGACTTCCATGGCTTTCAAATCGGAAAAAGGAGCCGTTTTCAGGAACTCTACGTGTTTTATCCCGGAAAGAAGGTCGAGTTGTTTCCATTGCGTACCAAAACGAGACGCCGGCAATTCCGACCGGTTGCCCCTATTTAACGTTCGGACCACTTCAGCCGGATCTACCGCCGTGGTAAAGGCCAGCGATTGGTAAGTATCCATAAACGGAAAGTCGTTCCCGACACGAATCGTCATCGCGTTGGCTTTTCGTAAAAAGGCTTTGATCCGTTTGGAAACAATCGCTCCGCCAACAACAAGAATGACTTCAGGCTGAAAATCTGCCGTTTTTTCAAGGGGAACCTGGTTCAGCGACCGGTCGATGCAGTGAACGAATTGCGCATCATGCTGATTGGATGTATGTTCCACCAAAACGGCTACGGAAGCATCTTTGGCTAATTCGCCAAGCTCTTTTTCCAGCTTCGGATTTTTCGTCATTTGGCCGCAAATCACCATGCGCTTTGTGGCCCCGTTCCAGGTATCTGTTAACCATTTTTCCTCGGATGCCGTCAAACGAAGTTCACCTTCCGCAAGATGGATCCACTCGTCCATTTTTTCGGGTGAATCGGTGGTTTCGTAAAGCGGTTCGGTAAACGGGACATTGAGGTGAACAGGACCTTTTCGTTTTCCGTTGGCACGCTGAATGGTCTCACTGCACTGGCGTTCAAACAACCAGCGTTGCTGAGGCGTGTGAATGGCGTTCAATTGTGCCTGTGCCAACACATGCGTTCCGAAAACATTTGTCTGAACAATCGTTTGGCCGTCGCCCTGGTCAACCCATTCTAACGGGCGGTCAGCGGTAAGCACAACCAGCGGAACTCCCTGGTAATATGCTTCGGCAATAGCCGGGAAATAATTTAACGGGGCAGAACCGGAAGTGCAGGCAATGGCCACAGGGCGGTTGAGCTGCTGCGCCATTCCCAAGGCATAAAATGCAGCGGCGCGCTCGTCGGGAATCACGAACGTGGTGAAATCGGGATGTTCATCAAAAGCAATCGAAAGAGGTGCGTTGCGCGATCCGGGTGATAGAACGATGTGTGTAATTCCTCCTCTGAGACAGGCATCAACCAATAATTGCACCTCTAATTTTGCACTTGATTTCATGCTGCTAAAAGTACTTATTTTTCATTCGTGGAACAGGCCTTTTGACGGAAAATAACCGGCAAAGAAGCATTGGATATTCATTTTTTCTCCCATGAATAAACGGATAACAAGCTCAACAAAATAAGCAGTGAATCACCCGCTGCAACAGGTTGCTATGAACCAAAATTAGTGTGAACGCCTGACTTACCCGTTGAATCTAAACGTTCTAAACTTTTTCCATGCAATTCAGCAGCGTCCGGCTTTTATTTTCGGTTTCTTCCCATTCCAAATCAGGGATTGAATCGATTGTGTACCCGCCGCCGAGGTACAGGTAAGCCTTTTCCTGCTGCAATTGCGCACAACGCAGGTTTACAAACAGGTGACTTTGCTCTTTGCCATACACACCGATAATACCTGTGTAGAGGAAGCGGTCGTGCATTTCGCGGGAAGTCAGCAAATCCAGCGAAGCCATGCGAGGCGTACCGCAAACAGCAGGTGTCGGGTGCAGGTCCATCGCAATTTGCCAGGCAGAAGTATCGCCCATTTTCGCCGTAAAATCGGTTTGCAAATGCTGCACAGCACCCGCTATAACGACTTTCGGACCGACGTTCGATGTGATGCTGCATTCGTTTCGCTGCAAGGTTTCTGCAATGGCCTGTACGACAAAATCGTGTTCTTCGTATTCTTTATTGGTCCAATCGGAGGAATCGTTCAATGGGTGTGTCCCGGCCAGCGCGATGGTTTTGAGCTCATCCCCTGATGTATTTACGAGCGTTTCGGGAGTGGCTCCTATCCAAGTTCCAAATTCCGCTGATGAGATGAGATACACAAATGCTCTCGGATAGGCTTGTGCCAATTCATGAAACAGTTCCTTTCCTTTTTCAATGGGAAAACTTACCGCTTTGACCCGTGAAAAAACCGCTTTCTTTACTCCCATCACCGGGAACGCGTGCAACATAGCCTGTGCTTCGATCTGGTAATCGCGTTTCGAGATCACCACCGGCTGATCAGCATGAATGTGCCAAAGCGGTATTGACTTTTCTTCAGACGGAACGAACTGAAAAATGCGCTGGTGCAGGAAATCAGAAACCACAAATCCATTCGGAACTGTTCCCCTGACAGGTTCGAACCGGCCCTGCTGACGTATAACATCAGTCGCGCCTGGTAATCGGTAATAAATGCAGTCCATCAGCTTCGGGGAACAATCATGATGGTCAAACGGCCGGTGCAAATCAGCTTTTCAGTAACTTGATCGTAAATATCCACCTGCCACACATGCGAGCGCTTTCCGGCATGAATGATCTTACCGACGGCCTTCACACTTCCCGATTTCACCGATCCGAGGTGATTGGCATTGATCTCTATTCCTACCGGTGCTTCCTTCGAGAGGTCAATCAATAACGTCGATCCCATGGAACCGATTGATTCGATCAGGGCGGCACTGGCACCTCCATGCAAAAGCCCCATTGGCTGATGCGTCCGGTGATCAACCGGCATAGTCGCCACGAGGTAATCATCGCCCAGTTCGACACAGCGAATGTCGAGGACTTCCATCAACGTATTTTTTTGGAAGGCATTGATTTGTTCAAGCGGGACCTGTCGGAGTTTCATGCGGATTGTTTTCCCGCAAATTTAAGCAACGGTTGCGGAAACGCCATGCCCAAAAACAGCAATTCCTTCTTCACCAAACACAAAGAAGGAATCGCCGACCGATCAAACCCTCAGGTTATACCGGATATTGTTTCGCAATTAACGGGATATAGGTCGTTGTATGATGCTGGTAAGAAGCTTGTCCCGGCCAGTTATGCTGTTCATTGACATAAAAAACAGCTTCGAGCACCTGGTCGCCCACCGGTTGTGTATAGTCGTGCGGATCTGCCTTGGCAAACAAGTGATCAAGCACCTCGCGTATCGGATCCAAAAGGCCCAATTCGAGACCATAAGACGCATAAATTTCTTTCACTGCATCCAGTCCGTCGGAAGGAAAACACAGTGGCGCAATATCCAGCGGATTGTGAATTCTCCAGGCAAATTCCGGGTTGAACAGCGTGTTGAAATAACTTGCAAAACCGGCATCTCCCGAAGTGAGGCCTGCAAACGACCAGCAAGCCATGTTGTGTACAAAACCTCCGCCATACAGGTAATAATTCAAGTAAGCGAACATGGGTGGCGTAAGTGTTCCGCCCAGGCTATGGCCGGTTACATACAGGAATTTCGGATTGACGGATTTCAAATACTCCGCCGCGCTTTGACCGTCTGATCGCAAAGCCAGCAGTTTACTAATGCCATTGTAGGTAGCTTCTGAAATCAATGCCGTTTCGGGAGCATCTGCCACAATTGCACTAAAAGGCATGGTAGTCCCGATCTCAAAATCTTCCCGCAGCCATGATTCAAGGCTATACGGGTTGGTACCGCGGATCACTACCATGTATTCCTGTGTTGCCGCATTCAGGGCGATGTACATCAGGCTGTCGGAAAAACGCCAGTCAATGCCATGATAAACAGGACCCCAAACCAATTCCAATCCAATTTCCTCAACAGCTTTGTCAAGGTCTGGAATGCGCTCGTACGAGTATTCGCAAAGCCGGATCATGGTGTTCGGATAGTAGTTGTAACTGTTGGTTGCCAATTCGGTTTTCATACTATTCAGGATTAACGGTTTATATACTTCAAAAGTACTTTTGCCAGCATGATTTGGAGCAGGTAGTTACACCTATTTTTTTTGCTGCGTAGTTTTACCCGCTTACAGGTTGCAGCCTGAATTAATGGTATATTCGCTCCACAACAAATCATATCTTATGAAACTGCTTACCCAACTTCAATTTTCCATTAGCGGCATTTTCGAATTGTACATTACGCAAGGAAGGCGATTTTATTCTTTCAGCCTGTTGTTTGCGATCCTTTCGGGTCTCTGGAGTACAATCATCGGCGGAATCATTGTTTATATCTACTTCACGATTTCTTATACGATGGGCGAAACAAGGCTTTCTGCCAACCAAATGATCTTTGAATCGGGGGAAGGATTAGAAACGTTTCGCTATGCTACGGCTTTTATTATGATCCTCAATATGAGCCTGTATGCGCTTGCGCTCAATCAATTCAAACGCTCCACCTCTACCCGCATTTCGTTCGAAACATTTTTCAGGGCCATTCCTTCCTCCTCATGGCTTACCTATATATTATTCGCCGTGGGCGGCATTCTTTTCACGAACCTGGCTACTGATTTCCTATCATCGAACGATTATTCCAACGGTGGTTCCATTGAAATCATTACCCGGACCTATGGCGGTACTTCGGCCAAGGACATTTTTTATTCACTGCTAGCCCTGTTACTACAGTTTTCACCCGTAGTACTTGGGTTCCTGTTGATTCACCTGACGTTTAACCGAAACGGAACAGACCTTGACCGGAAAGATGTCGGGCGCACCTTACTGACCATCGTGATCACGTCATTTATACTTTACGTATGTGCAACGGAATTGGTAGGAATTGTGAATCTTTACCTTGTCCGGCTGATTTCCCTTCCGTTCCAGGAACCGCTTATTCCGACAATTTTAGCAATCGTCATCTACCTGTTCCTGATCGGTATTTTTTACCTCGGACTGGCGGGAGCATTTCTGCTTCCCTTCCTGTTTCATGAGGATGGCCAGGGCCAAAAACGGGATATTGTCCTGGATGAACACGCTCCCATCGACGAATTATGATTGCAGAAACCCCACGACTGATCTTACGCGAGCTAACGCCGGAGGACGCACAATTTGCATTCGACCTGAACAGCGACCCTGAAGTACTAAAATACACCGGCGACGAACCGTTTGATTCGGTGGAAGAAGCCCGCGAATTCCTGGAAAATTACTCCGATTACCAGCGCAATGGTTTCGGACGCTGGGGCGTTGTATTGAAAGAAACCGGGAAACTGATCGGCTGGTGCGGGTTGAAACGGGACCGTGAAACGCAGGAGGTGGATCTTGGTTACCGCTTTTTCAGGGATAGCTGGGACAAGGGATTTGCCACCGAAGCGTCAGTGGCGTGTTTGGAAATCGGGAAACGGCAGTTTAGACTGGAACACGTGATCGCCAGGGCCCGGAAGGAAAATCCGGCTTCATATAAAGTGATGGAAAAGCTGGGATTCAGCTTTGAGAAGGAATACGAAGAAGAGGGTGAAACGTGGGTGTTGTACGCGATTATTTTGTGAGAATCGTTGTATCGCCCTCCGGATTTTTCAGGATCAGCTTACTGTCTTCCTGCTGAAGGATATCAAAAAATACTGCTTCATTGCCTGAAACAATCGTGATGCGGCTGTTTTTTACGAAATACGTCATGTCGCTTTCAAAAGCTTCTCCGCTGATAACGTAACGGGCGCTTCCCGTTCCTTCACCATTCTTTTCTTTGGCAAATGTAAAGCTGGCCCCGAAATCGGAAGTTGTTTCCACGCCATCCAATACCTTAGCGGTCCAGGAACCCTCTAATTTTTTACTAACACGCTGATTTTTAGAACAGGAAAAAGCGATCAATACGATGGCTAAAACGGCGATAACAGGTTTCATAGTTATTGGCTTTGAAACAAAAATAACGGAAATAAGCATACGATTCACAATCAATCCTTTTCCAGGATCGTGGCATCGCCGTAGTTGTCGGTAAGCATTATTTTCTTTCGCGTGAGTTCGTCTATTGTAAAGACAATTGCATCCTGGTCAACGATCATGGTCAGGTAATCGTTTTTGATAAAATACTCGACACCATAAACCTCTTTCGAGCCCCAGTCCGTAAAAACCATTGTCCCGGTGCCTTCGCCATTATTGTCTTTGTTGAAGGTGAAGATGATTTCTTCATCCGGATCCAGGTTGCTTCCCAGGAAAACGGTTGCTTTCCACCGGCCATCGATTTTGCGATTGGTCCGTTGGTCTTTGTTGCATCCGGATAGTATAAAAAGTGCAATGAGAATGGTTAAGATGGAACGCATACGTTGGTTTTTAAGTTAAATATTCGACAAATTCACTTTCGGTTGTGTAGTTTTGGAGCGAACCAATGACGTGATATTCATGCCCGATAACTCCATTCAACTCAGCACAGAACGATTTTTAGTGCGCTCACTCACTGCAAATGACGTACCGGAATTGTTATCTTTTATCGATCTTGAACCCGAATTGTGGAAATACGCTTTGGTCCCGTGTAATGACCGCCCATCGATGCAGCAGTATTTGGATGAAGCCTTTGCTGATTACGAAAAAGGAACGGCCCTCCCGTTTGTAGTGATCGACCGCAGTTCCGGGAAGATTGTCGGCTCGACGCGCTTCTATGATTTTCAGCCCCACAATGGGTCCACATTGCTCGGTTATACCTGGTATTCGAAGCACCAGCAGGGAAACGGCATCAACACGGATTGCAAATACCTGATGCTGGAATATGCGTTTGAAACATTGAACCTGGAACGTGTGGAATTACGTGCCGACCTGCGCAACAAACGCAGTATCGCCGCCATGCTGAAAATCGGGTTTACGCAGGAGGGAATCTTGCGGAATCATTTGCCGGTGGCGGATGGGACAAGGCGGGACAGCATTATTTTCAGTGCATTGAAAGATGAGTGGTTTGGTGGAATAAAAGCGAATTTGGAACGTCAGATTTCAAGATAGATTTCGGGAATTCGGATGTTCGGGATATTCCGAACACTAAAATTCTCAAATTTCGTTTAGCCACGGACGCATCGATGCCAATTAGCCACAGATGGTACCGATTTTCACAGATAAAATCCAAACCAAAAAAGCCCCGATTCGCATCGAGGCTTTTCCAATTATTTTTTCGCTTTCTCCAGCGCGATATCCAACACTTCCCGCATCGATTTAACGTAATGGAACGTCAGTCCTTTGACGTAATCGGCTGTGATTTCCTCCACGTCTTTACGGTTGCGTTCACACAGGATGATTTCCCGGATGTTGGCACGTTTGGCAGCCAGGATTTTCTCTTTGATCCCGCCAACCGGCAATACTTCACCGCGCAAAGTAATCTCGCCGGTCATCGCCAGGTGCTTCTTCACTTTGCGTTTACTGAAGGATGACGCCAGCGAGGTTAACATCGTGATTCCGGCGCTCGGACCGTCTTTAGGAGTGGCGCCCTCTGGAACGTGAATATGCACGTTTGTTTCATCGAACAATTCCTGCGTCAGGCCCAGCCAGTCGGAATGCGCTTTCAGGAATTCCAATGCAATGACAGCCGATTCCTTCATCACATCCCCCAAATTACCGGTCAAAGTGAGTTTGCCTTTTCCTTTAGTGAGCGACGATTCGATGAATAAAATGTCACCACCGACGCTTGTCCAGGCCAAACCGGTTACTACTCCCGGAACATCGTTGTTATCGTATCGTGTTTTTTCGCGGCCCGGGCCCAAAATGCTTTGCAGCTGGTCCAATTCCACTTTTACATCGTATGTCTCTTCAATGGCTACCTGTTTTGCTCGGTGACGCGCCAGTTTCGCCAATTGTTTGTCCAAACCGCGAACACCGGATTCATTGGTGTATTGTTCGATGATGCGTTCCAACACCTTTTTATCCAACGTCAGGTGTTTTTTGGAAATACCATGAGCTTCCAGCTGCTTCGGCAGGAGGTGATTTTTCCCGATCTCGATCTTTTCTTCGACCGTATAACCGTTCACTTCAATGATCTCCATACGATCGAGCAAGGGACTTTGAATCGTCGACAAACTATTGGCCGTAGCAATGAACATCACTTTCGAAAGGTCGAATTCGGTTTCAACATAATTGTCGTAGAACGCATTGTTTTGTTCCGGGTCGAGCACTTCGAGCAAAGCCGATGACGGGTCGCCGTGATTGCTTCTGCCCAGCTTATCCACCTCATCCAGTACAAACACCGGGTTGGCGGAACCTGCTTTTTTGATGTGCTGGATCACACGTCCCGGCATTGCGCCGATATACGTTTTTCGATGTCCGCGAACCTCCGCTTCATCGTGCACGCCACCCAATGACATACGTACGTAATTTCTGCCAAGAGCTTCCGCGATCGATTTCCCCAACGAGGTTTTACCGACTCCCGGAGGGCCGTAAAAACACAAAATCGGTGATTTCATGTCGCCTTTGAGCTTCAAAACAGCCAAATATTCCAGGATGCGTTCTTTCACTTTTTCCAGTCCGAAATGGTCGCGCTCCAGGATTTTGGCGGCACGTTTCAGGTCGAGGTTATCAACAGAATATTCGTTCCATGGCAAGTCGAGTAAGGTATCCAGATAGTTCAACTGCACCGTATACTCTGCACCCTGCGGATTCATCCGCTGCAATTTGTCGAGTTCCTTTTTGAAGAGCTTGGCCATTTTTTTGTCCCACTTTTTCTTCGAGGCACGCGCTTCCATGTCACGCAGATCCTGTTCCTGCGGGTTGTCGCCCAATTCGTCCTGGATCGTCCGGATTTGCTGATTCAAAAAGTACTCGCGCTGCTGGCGGTCCATATCCTGACGCACTTTGGTCTGGATCTCGTTGCGCATTTCAAGCAATTGCGATTCCAGCATCAGGTGTTCCATGACCATTTTTGCGCGTTTGCGGAAATTCAGTTCTTCGAGCATGCCTTGTTTTTTGTTCACGTCGGCATTCATATTGGAAGAAATGAAATTCACCATAAACGTAGGGCTCTCGATGTTGCCAATCGCAAACGAAGCTTCCGACGGAATACTCGGACTGTCGCGGATAATCTGCAACGCCAGGTCTTTGATCGAACGGAAGATCAACTCCATTTCCTCATCCTTTTTCGGTGGCATTTCCTCCGTGAGGAAACGCACTTTTGCACGCATATACGGTTCTGTCTGGTAAGGTTCCGCGATTTCGAAACGGCGTTTCCCCTGGATGATCACAGTCGAGCTTCCGTCGGGCATTTTCAGCATGCGGATGATCTGCGCCACCGTTCCTACTTTATGCAAATCGGCAAACTCCGGTGCTTCCTCTTCCTGGTCGAGCTGTGAAACAACCCCGATAATTCGGTTTCCTTTGTGTGCTTCCTGGATCAACCGGATGGATTTATCGCGGCCAACCGTAATGGGAATCATCACGCCCGGGAAAAGCACATTGTTGCGCAAGGGCAAAATAGGCAGGTCATCAGGAAAAACTTCTTTATTCATGTTTTCCTCTTCGTCCGGTGACATAAGAGGCAAAAAATCGGCATGTTCGTCGATGTCGGCTGACAAAATAAGGCTATGTTCGAATGAATCTTTCATGTATGTTTCGTTATTGTCTTGTCGCGCCAAAATGGCAGATTGCTGACTGCTTCCGATGAAAGAAAACGCTGCAATCGTTGTTTTAGCGTGGTGCGCATTAATTAGTCAAGAGCCGTGCCAACGGAAGAAAACGGAAATTTTGTCGGGTTTTGTGTCAGGTTCGTGATTTCGTGCATCCACCTGAGGCAAACACGGATTTTGTCCCGCCGCCGGATTCGCTAATGCACGAATGAAGGAATACTGTAACTTTGCTACGGATGATTCACCGTAAACTTCCAAACTCATCAACTAATAAACGCACATGAACAACAACGACATCATTCGCCGCGTCCGGTACACATTCGATCTGAACGACGATAGCATGATCAGGATTTTTACATCGGCCGGACTGGAAGTAACGCGGGCAGAAATCAGCGACTGGCTGAAGAAAGATGACGACCCGATGCAGAAAAAACTCAACGACCACAAGCTGGCTTATTTCCTCAACGGCTTTATCATTAAAAAGCGTGGAAAACAAGACGGCCCGCTTCCGGTTGCCGAGAAACAGCTCAATAACAACATCATTTTCCGCAAACTCAAAATCGCATTGGCGCTGCAGGATGATGATATCCTGGAAATCCTCCAGGGCGTCGATTTCCGCTTTAGCAAACATGAACTGAGTGCGTTGTTCCGCAAACCCGACCACGATAAATACCGGCCATGCAAAGACCAGGTATTGCGTAATTTCATCTACGGATTGCAGAAAAAATACAAACCCAACGAGGAAAACGAACAACTTTAAACTCAATGACTATGAACCAGTTTCGATATACCATTTTGTACGTAAAAAACGTTCCGGCAACGATTTCCTTTTATGAAAAAGCCTTCGGTTTTGAACGTATCTTTATTTCGCCCGACAACCAATACGGCGAGCTGAATACCGGCTCCACAACGCTTTCGTTTGCCAACCTGGAACTGGCACATTCGAACCTGCGCAATGGTTTCGCCGAAAGTGATTTGGCCGGGAAACCGTTTGGAATGGAAATCGGGATTACTACTGAAAATGTAGACGAAACGCTGAAACAAGCTATTGCGGCCGGAGCTACCTTATTGGAAGAGCCAAAAACAAAGCCCTGGGGACAAATCGTGGCTTATGTGCGATTTGGACGGTTTCCTTGTTGAGATTTGCACGCCGATGGGATGATTTTTTATCGACTTCTTTCCAACTTTTTCCTTGAAATGTATCAACCTTTACTAAATCACACTTATGAAAACACTTTTACTTTTTGCATTCGCTCTTCTTTCATCCGTTTCCCTCGGACAGGATTCCTTATACACCAAGGTCTTTTATGATGGTGGTCAGGGCTTACAAGGCCAAACCAGTTGTCTGAGCTTTGAAGACGGCCTGTTGATCGTGAGCAAAGTAAGCGATGGGGCCAACGTTTTATTGATCGATTCGGTAGGTAACCCGCTTTGGTCTGTCAATCTCGGCTATACGAACAATATGCCCGATTTTTATTTCAACGAAGCGATCCGGACCATCGATTCCTGTTTTTTACTTGCAGGAACTGCTTATAATCATAACGACAGTCAATATGAAGGCTACCTGGTAAAACTGAATCAAACCGGCGATACGGTCTGGACACGAACGTTGACAACCAATAGTATGGGTGCCATGCCCTACGATGAATCAACCATTTACTCGGTTGTGCAGGACGCCGATTCTTCGTTTGCGTTTGTGGGAACAGCAGGAAATCTTGGTTCTAACTGGGGGCAGCGTATGTTTACAGGAAAAATTGATTTTAATGGTGATTTGGTGTGGTCGAATGTGTACGAAGCGTTTAACTACAGTGTGAAGCCGATCAACATTCTTACCGGCCCCGGCAATAACTATTTCATCGCCGGACAATTGTTCGATCCATCCAACACCAATCTCTGCACGGGCTTATTGGCAGAAATGAGTGAAACCGGAAACCTGGTATGGTCGAAAAAAATCCATAGCCTGAAGATCAATGATGCGATCATTCGCGACAGCGCGTTGTTTTTTATTGCTGAGTCTGAACAACCTGGACAAACTTTCCTGTTCAAGACCGATTTGTCAGGGAATGCCTTGTGGAACAACCTGTACAACTGGAATGGTTCCGGCATGGAAAAAACGCTTCAAGTAACACCCCTGGCTGATGATTTACTGATCTACGATGCTTATGATATCGGAATGGGATCCAGTATGTACAAGGTCGATACTACGGGAAATATCCTTGCAAGCACGTATTTAATGCTGGGTGCCATGAATATTTTTGAACGAAGCAACCAAGGTATTTACATTGTTGGTGTGGGGCCGATGATCGGTATTCGTGCCGATGTTTACCAGCCACAGGTCGGTATAATCAAAACTGATTCACTCTTCCAGCAATCGCTTTGCATTGAGCAATCATTTCCTTTGAACATGCTGAACGTACCAACAATAATCGACACGCTTTATTCCTTCACTGTTGTGGACACACTGATCCCACGATCGATCGGAACTACATCCAATGCGTATACATTATACAGTTTCGAAGGCTGCGTTTCTTACCTGGATGATCTCACAGAACTAAACAGCTTGAACCTTTCAGTTTACCCGAATTCCTCGACCGGTATATTCACATTGGAACAGGAATCGCCGGAAACACTATATATCAGCATTGTTGATTCCCAAGGGAAATTGATTTTAAAACAACAGCTAAATGGTTACACCGATACGATTGATCTGTCACAGCAGGCCGATGGCATTTACTTTTACAAAGCCGTAAGTTCGGACAATCGTATGAAAACCGGGAAATTGGTGATCGTGAAATAAAGTACGATTTTAATAACTTAATTTCGTACCTTTATCAAAAAAAGAAATGAAAGTTGTCAATTATACCGATTTAAGACTCAACTTAAAAAAGTGGTTTGATCTGGTCGTTAATGATGTGGAAGAGCTGATTATCAAACGAAAAGACAATAAGGATTTGGTATTGATCTCGCTGGAAGAATACAATTCATTAAAAGAAACTGCATACCTGCTTTCAGGCAAGAACCGCGATGTATTAATGCAATCGTTGAAAGAAGCAAAAGAAGGGAATATAGAATCACACGAACTAAGTGAGGAATGAATATTACCTGGACACCTACTGCCTGGAAAGATTATTTATACTGGCAGGAAAATGACAAGAAAAAGGTAAAACGCATTAACGAATTGATCAAGGCGACCTTACGAGATCCGTTTCAGGGAATTGGCAATCCTGAGCCATTAAAACACGATCTGCAGGGTTACTGGTCACGAAGAATAGATGGTGAACACCGATTGGTTTATTCTTTCCAAAACGAAACACTGCTGATTATCATGTGCCGTTATCATTATTAAAGTTATTTCGCCAACTCCTCAAAAATCGCCAGGTCACCTTCGGTCAATTGTAAACCGCGGCGGCCCATCATCTGGTTGGCAGCTTCGATGGCTTTGTCCAGTTTGAACGGAACGAGCTCATCAGCACCACCCCACGAAAAAGAAGGAAGGAATTTGGCCGGGAATCCGCCGCCGTAAATGTTGCAGGAAACGCCCACGACCGTTGCGGTGTTGAACATCGTATTGATGCCGCATTTGCTGTGATCGCCCATCGTTACGCCCATGAACTGCTGACCGGTTGCCGTTTCTGTCTTTGCTTCGTAGGAATACGTACGAACCGGGCTGTAATTGTTTTTGAGGTTGGAAGTATTGGAGTCGGCGCCAAAGTTGCACCACTCGCCTACCAGTGAATTTCCGAGGAAACCATCGTGGCCTTTGTTGGAATATGCCTGGAACAAAGTATTGGTGACTTCTCCACCCACTTTGCAGTACGGTCCGATAGTCGTAGCTCCGTAGATCTTTGCACCCATTTTCAAAACGGCATGTTCACCCAGTGAAAATGGCCCGCGTACGAGGCAGCCTTCCATGATTTCAGCATCGTTAGCGACGTAAATTGGTCCGCCGGTTGTGTTGAGAATACTTGCTTCCACCTGCGCGCCTTCTTCCAGGAAAACCAACGCTTCGTTGCCGATCACGGTATTTGTTTCCGAAAGCGGCTGCGATTCACGTCCGCCCGTAAGCAGGAAAAAGTCTGCTACCAATACTTCATCATTCAACGCGTACAAATCCCAGCGCTGGTTGATCACAATCGGTTCCTGTCCGGTAAACTGTATCTTCTCCGAAGCATTCCCGGTTCGGGCAAGCCAGTTTTCCCCCATCATCAATTGCTGGTTTTTGTCCAGGCATACGACTGCAGCGGCCAATTCTTCGTTGGGAATAACGGCCGCGTTGACCTCCACTGAATCCGGAGCATCGACCTTTGGAAATTTCTTCGACAGGTAGGCTTCGGTATGAAACGAAATCGTCGCTTCAGGAATCCACTTTGACCAGCGTTCCGCGTTGGTTAAAATTCCCATGCGTAAATCACCCACCGGACGCGTGAGCGTCAGCGGTGCAAAGCGCAGGTGTAAACCGTTATCGTGTAAGATGATGTTCATACCGTAAAAATAGGGATAGTTTCATTACACATTATCAACCATCACCACCTTAGCCGGAAGAGCCGGTTTGGAAATCAGGTACAAGCCCAAAAACGTCAGCAAACCGTTCAGGATCAGCATTTCGTTGCCGAAAATATAACCGCCTTTCCAGGTTCCGTCTGGTTGCAATACGCCGCCGGTCATCGATTGTGAATACTTGGCGATGAAAAAGCAGATCACCGGAATGACGATACACACTACCGGAACAAGGTATTCGGTCAAACGGCGCTTGAGGAAAATTCCAAAGGCAAACAACCCCAGCAAAGGCCCGTAAGTATAACCGGCGATTTTCAGGATGAGCGTAATGAGATCGGTTTTCGGGTTGGCATCAACATACCACTTCGTACCGAAAATAATGAGCAGGAAGGCCAGTGAAAACCCGATGTGAACGATCAGTTTCAGTGTTTTTTTCTGTTTTTCCTCGCGTTTGTTGAAATTCAGGAAGTCGATGCAGAAACCGGTCGTTAAAGCCGTCAACGCACTATCCGCCGAGGCATACGAAGATGCCGTAATCCCCAAAAGGAAAAACACGCCGGCTATTGTCCCGAAATTATTGAGCGCCAGCGTTGGGAAGGTATGATCGGTATTGGTTGGCAATGCGGTTCCCGTAGCGTTGGCATATACGTACAATGCGCCCCCGAGCAAAAGGAACAAAAAGTTGGTGATCACCAGGATGGTTGTAAACGAATACATGTTTTTCTGCGCGTCGCCGATGGATTTGCAGGTCAGGTTTTTTTGCATCAAATCCTGGTCGAGACCTGTCATGGCTATCGCCAGGAACATTCCACCGAAGAATTGTTTTGGGAAAAACATCGGTGAATTGGCGTCATCAAAGAAGAAAATGCGCGACATGGAGTAACCGTTACTGGTTTTAGTAGAAGTGATTTTATCGTACAATCCGCCGAAATCAACGTCGAGTACGTTTGCAATAATCACGGTACAAATCACCACCGAGCTCACCAAAAAGATGGTTTGGAATGCATCGGTATAAACAATGGTCTTCACGCCGCCTTTGAAAGTATAAACCCAAATCAGGAGAACCGTAGTGACCGCAACCACCCAATACGGAACGCCCAGCTGATCAAATAAAAACAATTGTAAAACAACGGTTGCCAGGTACATCCGAACGGCCGATCCCAAGGTACGTGAAAGTACAAAAAATGCGGCACCGGTCTTGTGACTCACCACTCCGAAACGCTGGCTCAGGTATTCATAGATCGATGTTACATTGAGCTTGTAATACAGCGGCATCAGGATTTTTGCGATCACGAGGTAGCCTAAAATGTAACCCAAAACGATCTGGAAATAGCCCATTCCTTCGGAGGCGACTTTCCCCGGCACGGAAATAAAGGTGACGCCCGAGAGCGAGGTACCGATCATTCCGAAAGCGACCAGGTACCACGGACTTTGACGATTACCGGTAAAAAAAGTATCTGTATTCGCTTTCCTCGATGTCAGGTAAGCGATCACGATCAGGGCCAGAAAATACCCGACCAGGATTATTGCTACGAGTGTTGGAGTCATAAGACAAATGTACTATTCGTATAATTATCAATGAACGAATTATTAATTATAAAGTGGCTTCCCTGGTAATTTCATCGTTTATCATTCATAATTGTCCTTTTCCTATTTTTGGATCAATGACCGTAAACACAAAAGAACAGCGACTGGCCGAACTGGTGCTCATTCTTTGGATGGCGCTGCAATCTTTTTACTGGATCTCGCTGTTCGAGCCGGCAACCATGCTGCTGCCGTTATTACTCGCTTTCGGGTTGAATTTCGGACTGACGGTGCTCCACGTATGGTTCTTTTTGTCACATTCTTCCATTAAACGCAGGTGGTTGCTCGCAGCCCATGGAACGGTGACGATTGCATTTTTGGTTGTTGTTTATCTGATGGTGGAAAGCTGCGGGTGTTATGTGATATCCTGGCTGGATTTCTTGCCGAACGGGTTGACACTGGCGCTGCTGGGGATTGTTGGGTGGCGGTTTGTGCGTTAACGTTTCATCGCATTCAACTGGCTTGGAAGCGTTCCGAGCCTACCGCAACAACAAATCGGAATGTTTTATGGCATTCCGTGCCTGCCTGTAACTTTTTGGATGGTTGTATGTCTTACCACAAAACAAAACGGTTCTTGCATGGTTCGATTGCTACTTCTCATCTGCTTTATTTCTTTTTCTTCCGTGGTTTTTTCGCAATTGCTGAAAGGCCAGATCACCGATGCAACTGGACAGCCGATTCCTTTTGCACGGGTAGGGATCGAAAACACCAGCTACGGGACCGTAGCCAACGCACAGGGAAATTTCCAGCTTGAACTGGATTACAACACGTATACCGTGATCTATTCAGCCATGGATTATGAGACATTCAGCGAGAAAATCGAAATCAAACAGGACGTAACACTGGTGAACATTGTGCTCAAAGAAGAAGCCACCGAACTGGAAGAAACAGTCATCACTGTAAAATCGCAGAAAAATCTCGGAAAGGAGATCATGAAACAGGTGATCGACAAGCGTTCTTATTTCCGTGACCAGCTTTCCGAATACCAATGTAATACCTACTGTTTTACTTCGCTCGAAAGAGAACAGGCCGACAGCATCAAAACCGACAGCATCATTTCCCGCAAAAAAATGAACCTGGTGGAATGGAACGGAACTTCCTATTACAAAGCCAGCAACCGCTACAAAGATGTGATTACCGCTTTTATCGATCTCACCGAACCGGCGCAGAATACCGCAAGTGTTACGGTGGTCACGGGTGGCATGGACGATGAAATCCTGGAGCCGACAACCGGCATGGACGTCAACCCGTACCTGTTTGTAAACGGGATCAAAGATGCCGACATCAATATTTTCGATAACCTGATCGAAGCGCCGGGACTTTCGTTGCGTCCGCTCATTTCACCGATGGCTTACAATGCGTTCCTTTATTACAATTTTTACGTGGAAAGTTCTTTTTACCAGGACGATCAGAAAGTTTACCAAATCCGTGTAGAGCCGCGATTCCGCGAAGAAGCACTGTTTGAAGGTTCGTTGTACATCCGCGATACGTCGTGGGAACTTGTCTCGTATACCCTCAGCATCAACAAAGGCGCCCTCACCTATTTCAAGGAAATGCACCTGGTAGCCGACTTTGAGAAAATGGGGCCGCGAATTGTGCCAACCCGCCGTGAATATGTTTACCTGATCAAAGAAGGCAAGAAAAAAATCCACGGTAATGTGCGCCTGCTGCATTCGGATTACGGTTTCGAAGTGGAAGACAACAATGGTAAGTTCTGGTTGGAATCAACGGTCTATACACCGGAAGCATTTAACCGCGATTCGGCATACTGGAGCAGCATTCGTCCGTTTCACCTCAAGCAGGAAGAGATCAATTTCATTCATCAGCAGGACAGTATCGCGAAATATTACGCCAGCGAAGAATACCTGAAAAAGCAGGACAGCACCTACAACACGCTAAATGTCTGGGACTTCCTGTTCAACGGCGTTGGTTTCCGGAATACCTTTAAAAAACAGGAATTTTACTTCAACAGCCTTATTGAGCAGGTGATACCTTTCGGTGTGGGCGGCTACCGTCACCGGCTGGACTTCTCTTACGACAAAGGTTTTAAGAACAACCATGAGCTTTCTATCAACCCGGTGGTCGATTACGGATTTCACAACAAAGACTTCAAAGGACAGATCGGTGTCGGATACATGTACAATCCGCGGCGCTTTTCAAAGTTTTTCATCGAAGGCGGCGATATTTACGATTTCGTGACCGGTTATCAAAGCATCCAGGGAACATTCGCTCCGGCCAACCGTGTCCGCAACCGGAAACTGGAAATCTATCACCGCCTGGAGCTCATCAACGGGCTGTACTTTAAGACCGGAATTTTTTACTCAAATCGTTCATCGATCGACAACATCGAGTACCCGAGCTGGGTGGATCAGTTCGGATTCTTCTCGAAACCCGAACCGTTTGAATGCTACAAAATTTTCATGACCGATTTCGAATTTTCGTACCATTTCCGACAGAAATACATCCTGAAAGGCAACCAGAAGATCATCGTAGGCTCACAATGGCCGGTGCTTTCGGTACAATACAAAAAAGGTATCCCGAAATTATTCGGCGGTCAATCCGACTTCGACTTCATGGAAGTGCGCCTGACGGATGAAATCAATCTCAATTCGCTCGGAAACTCGGAGTTCAAGTTCGTTGCCGGATCGTTCCTGCGGAAACAGGATTTGCGCCTGATCGAACACAAGTACTTCAGAACCTCGGACAAATTTTTCTTCTCGAACCCGATCAACTCACAGCAATTGCTCGACACCGCTTTGAATACGGCCAACAGCTACATACAGTTCAATGCCATCCATCACTTCAACGGATTTTTCCTGAACAAGATCTGGCTGCTTAACCGCCTGAAGCTGGAGGAAACCGTGGGTGGAAGCTTTCTTGCCATCCCGGACGCGCATTTCGTGCAGGCAGAATTGTACGCGGGACTGGAACGCGTATTCCGGATTCGCAAACAACGGTTTAAACTTGGGGTGTATGCCGTTACGGCTGCATCATCGTTTACCAAAGCCGATGTGCAGCTGAAAGTGGGAATTAACTTCTATGATTCGTTCCGAAGAACGTGGGATTACTAGAACACAAAATTTCACCACAAAGGCACAAAGTTTTTTTGGAAGGATACACGTGTTAAGATCACAAAGAGCCTCACAAAGACATTACCGGGGATCGCCTTTGTGTTCTTTCTAACACATCAAATACATCCTTTTCCTTTGTGCCTTTGTGGTGAAAAAATACAGCTCGGTTTAGCAGCAGCTTGAGTTTCGTTAGGCTAAAATAAAAAAGAGGCTAACCGCGACAATCAGCCTCTTTTTTGCGCTTTTTTGGGTCTCTTCTAATCCCCTAACTAAAAATGGACTCATTAACGTGAAGCGATAATGAATGGTCTAATTTATTGAATATAAAACAATTGACATCGTAAAAGTTGGATTTTTTTCCGCGAAGCGCAAAAAAGCGTAATTACCGAAGATTTGGTTTAAAGATGGGTTTCGGTATACCGACAAAACGAGTGACGGAAAACCGAAAACCGGGAAACAGGTCATCAAAAAACGGTTGCGGGAAACCGAAATTCACCGGAAACAAGCCGTAAATCCATGCAAATCGATTCCGGTTGCCAATCATGGCATCCTAGTTGTATAAGCCACGCAGTCCATTTTACAAACCCTGTTGCTTATGCATTGGAAACACTACGCTGCATTGCTCTTATGCCCGATAATTGCTTTCACTTCCTTCGCCGGAGATGATCCGGTGAGGTTGCTGGAGCGGCAATTATCGCATCGCGCAGACACGGCAGAAGTGAATCTGCTCAACAAACTCAGCTGGCAATACCGGCACATCAATATTCAAAAAGCGCATTATTACGGTGAAAAAGCCCTAAAGATGGCCCGCAAGATCCGATACTGGAACGGCCTGGCTTATGCCCATAAAAACCAGGGAAACGCGTATTCCAGTGAATCCGATTACAGCAAAGCAGACGAACACCTCTCCAAAGCACTCTTCCAGTTCACCGAGCTCAACAACCGCATCGAAATCGGGAATATTCACAACCTGATGGGATTGAACCAATGGGAACGCGGAAATTACGACAGTGCCCTGGTCTGTTATAATACGGCCATGAAAGAGTTTCGGCTCGTGAATGATGAAGAGGGAAAAGCGATCATTTACAGCAACAAAGGCATCATTTATTATGAGCTGGCGAAATACGACCAGGCGATTGAAAACTACCTTTATTCACTGAGAATAGCACGGAGAATAAATTATACGGACATTTTGGCGAGCGCTAATTTGAATGTCGGTATTGTCTATTCGGCCATGGGAAATACGAAAAAAGCACTGTTCCATTACAAGCAGTCTATGCTGTATGATCAAAACGCCGATCAATTTGCTACGCGGGCCAGGATTTTCACCAATATCGGGGTTTGTTATTTCAACCTGCAGCAAACCGACAGTTCGTTGCATTACCACGAAAAAGCGCTGAAAATCTACCGGATGACAGGCGATAAAAAGGGCATCTCACATTCGCTGATGAACATTGGGAGTATTTACCATGTCCGGAAAGATTACTCCAAAGCAAACGAACATTTCTTGTCGGGGTTGGAAATGAACCGTGCCGATGATAATAAGCTCGGGCAAATCATTGCGCTGAATTCACTCGGGAAATTACTGGCCGAACAGGAAAAGAACGACCAGGCGATTGATTACCTGTTGGCCGGTTATGATCTGGCGCTTCAAATCCGCTCGCTCCGGTACCAGGTTGAAACCAGCTTGTTGCTGGCACAGCTCTACGAAAATACGGGCGATCACCGAAGGTCTTCACAATTCTATGGCATTTATGCCAAAGCCAATACGCAGCTCATGCGCGAACTGACCAGTGAAAAACTCACCGATCTTCAGGTTGCGATTGCTACACAGGAACAGCAGGAGAAAATTTCGTCCTTACAACAGTCGTCGAAGATCAGTACACAACAAAAAGGCTGGCTGCTTGCCGGCACAATACTCGCAATTGTTGCAGGAATCGTGACTTTGCTGCTGGTGCGGAAAAAACACCGGAAAGAAACGGAAACCCTGGAACACGAGCTGATGATCAATCAATCGGCGTTGCAGGAATATACCCGGCATTTATTGGAGAAAAATACCATGATCGAATCGCTGCAATTGCAATTGGACGAAACTACCGAACATTCACCGTTTCACGATCCGCGCATTGAACAGCTGAATGAGCTGAGCACGGCAAGGATCATCACCGACGACGATTGGGAAGAGTTTAAGCGCCGCTTCGTTTTGGTGTATCCTGTTTTTATGATCCGCATGAAAGAACGGTTCCACGGAATTACTCCGGCCGAACTGCGATTGGCTTCACTCATCGTACTGCAATTACCTTCCCGCTCCATCGCTTCGATGCTGGGTATTTCAACCGAAAGTGTCAAAAAAGCGCGCCAGCGTTTACGTAAAAAGATGGAGCTTTTGCCGGAACAGGATCTGGATAAGTACCTGGTTGAGTTTGCTAACTAGTTATCAGTTATGGAGTTGGTCAGTTAGGTAGTTTCCTCCGAAATTTTAGTGTGACTAAAAAGCGTTCGTAATATTGCGAATTCCCAAATTGGAAAATTCCCGAATTTCATTTCATGATTTCCAGTAAGAATTTAATATGGTAACAACGCTCAGGGTTTTAACATCCGTCCGCCTCAGGTAGATCTGGACAAGCTCACTCAATGTCTCACCCCTACGGGGTGAAAGGGTAAACGGAAAGCTCACATGTTACCATATTTCGTCCCTACGGGACTAATTGAATAAAGCTACTGTAATCAGATACAAACAGATATAAAATTTCCAAAAATCTGTCATCAGAAACTAATCCCGTAGGGATGAAATATGGTAAAAAAGAAATCCAATCCTTGATTTTTCGCCCCGTAGGGATGAGACAAAAAGTATAATCACATCTTCTAATCGCCTCAACCACCTCATTAAAAACCATTGTAACCAACAAATTAAGCTATTGTACCCCCCTTTGTACCCCACTAAAATTCGTGTTTAGCCTGCTTGTTGCCGTTCATTTGCTGAAACAATTAAAATTTCAATTATGAAAAAAACAATTACCATTTTAGCAATCACTTTTGCAAGTGCTTTTACAGCGAACCAGGCAACAGCACAGTACGACCTTGCCATCGGGAACATCAGTGCCGGTTTTGATTCCTACAACTCAAGCACCGGTGTTATTACGGGCATCTATTTCGACGCTTTGAACAACGAAAACAGCTCGGTTAGTTCATTTGAAATCGGGATCTATCTCATCAATGCTTCCAACGCAAGCGATCAATACCTGATCCACACCATCAACAGCAGCGGCCAAAGCGGCAATACGGTGGTTACCTATTCCGGAATCGATGTAGACATCAACGCAACGAACGGCATTCCTGCCGGCGATTATCGTTTAGGCGTGATCATCGACGATGGCGACGATTATTCGGAAACCGACGAAAACAATAATGGTTTGTACATCACACCACAGGGTGATAACCTGAGCTACACGCCGGGTGGTGGCAGCGCCGGAATCAACGAATCGGATGTATCTGCTTTGAGCGTATTCCCGAACCCTGCGACAGAAAACGTAACGATCAGCTGGGAAAACAACCCGTTCAATGCAGTTACAGGATTGGAAATCCACGATTTAAACGGACGTTTGGTGACTTCTTTTGCGCTTGAGAACAACCAGGCAACTGCCAGCTTTGGTGTTTCCGACCTTACACCGGGAATTTATATCGTGGCTCTTCGTTCCGCAACACAGGTTAGTACGCAAAAATTTGTGAAGCGCTAACATCCTTTGTCAGGGTTGGGTTTATAAAGAAAGCGGCTGGTTTGCATAGCGTTGACCAGCCGTTTTTGTGTTTTGTGCGGAAGAACGAATTCCGGTTAAAAATGTACCGTAAGCCCCAATTGCGCCTGGATAGGCGAAAAGTAAATTTTGGATTGAATTTTATCGGTTTCTATCTGTCCTGAATCGGTTGGAGTTCCCCCGGTTGGATAAACTGTTCCGTGGCTTCTGTATTTATCGCCAAGTTGTGAACGCATAGCACCGGCGTTGAATTCCGTGAAAAATGAAAAGTACTTATTTAATTGGAATCGAATGTTCGCGTAACCATTTACACCATATATCAATCCGCCATCCATTGTCAGTTCATACAACGAATATTGAGTCATGACATTATCACTGAATTCAGCGTAGTACAACGTTTGCTTCAAATCGCTTATGAAATAAAACGGTAATTCGACTCCCCCGGTCAGCGTCAATTTTCCCAATTGCTCCGACAAACCGATCGATGGCGCGATTTCCAATAATTGCTGTTCATCATTGACTTCCCAATAAGTCAGGTCATAATCCTGGACCGATTCGTTGTTGCGCTGCCCGAAACCAACACGCAATCTGCATTGCAGGTTCGGTTTCAACGCATAACTTGTAGTCAGGTTGTATTTCAAATTCAACAACTTTCCTTCGGTGGCGTCGTCCTGATAGCCTGTCTCATGCGCCGGGTAATAAAACCCGTTAAGCACCTGGTCTACCTGTCCCTGGTTGGATAAGCCCAGTGAAATTCCCCATCGTTCCTGGGCAGAAGTGGCAAAAGAGAAGAATGCAAAACCCAGTAAGGCATATTTAATCATACAATTGAAGATTGATTTTCGTATGAACAGAACGTCTAAACAACTAAAAGATTGTTTTTCGGCGTAGTTATTACTGGTTATTCTTTTATTAGGATCAACGTACTTTCCGATCAGGATTCTGGCTCAGGAAAGCCGCCCAGCCACTGGTTTTGGCTTTGTTGTTCTCCCCGATTCCCTTTGAGAAATGGTGACACACGGCAGCTGCCAGTCCGTCGGTAGCATCCAGGTATTTCGGCATTTCTTCAAAGCGCAGCAGGGTTTGCAGCATGGCGGCCACCTGTTCCTTGGAGGCATTTCCGCTGCCTGTAATCGCCTGTTTGATACGTCTCGGTGAATACTCTTCGTAAGGAATGTTCCGGCGTAATGCCGCCGCAATGGCCACTCCCTGGGCGCGACCGAGTTTCAGCATCGATTGCACGTTCTTCCCGAAAAACGGTGCTTCAATTGCCATTTCATCGGGCTTGTATTCTTCCATCAACCCATCGATGCGGTCGAAAATACGCTTTAGTTTATCCGACTGGTTGCTCAGCTTGTTCAACTGAATGATCCCGAAATTAAGCATTTCCAGTTTCTTCCCCTTCACGTGAATGAGTCCATAGCCCAGCACCGTCGTTCCGGGGTCAATTCCAAGAATTATTTTATCTTCAACCATTATTCGAGTGAAACTAATGCAATCAGCTTCTAAAGCTAGGAAAAATGTGCGAGTGAGCAGAACTGTTTTAAAAGTAGTGCTGCTGCTGACGTTGCTGGGTTTCATTGCCTGGCAGCTGTGGTTGCAGGACTGGTCGAAGATGCATGCCTTTCACCTCAGGAACCCTGTTTACCTTGTTTTGGCATTGCTGTTGGTCATCGCGAACCAGGGCTGCGAGTGGTTCAAATGGAAACGGGTGGCACGATCACTTACCAACGACCCGAAAGTGGTCCGGGATGCTTTTTTCAGCGGAATCGGCACCGGTTTCATGACACCCAACGGATGGGGAAATTTTGTGGGACGCATGGTCTATTTTCGCAAGCGTGACCGGCTGTACATTATCTTCTCGTCGTTTGTTTCGAATGTAAGCCAGGTGTTGCCAACCGTGTTTTTCGGGGCCATAGCCTGCATTTACAGTAACAGGCTGGAAATCAGCATCGGTGGTTCGGTACTGGCAATCGGCACCGTCATTCTGCTTGCGTACTTTTTTGGTGATTACCTCGTGCCGCAGCGAAAAACAAGGAATCGAACGCTGCGAAAACTGCAATGGATGAAACAACGCATGCGCGGATTGCGTTTACCATTGTTTTTGTGGAGCAATCTTCGCTTCCTCATCTTTTCTGCTCAGTACGTATTGCTGTTTATGGCATTCGGTTATAGCGATTACTGGTTCCTGACCATTCATGTCTGGCTGATTTTCCTGCTCACTTCGTTTGTTCCGTCGTTATGGTCGGGGAAATTGCTCATCCGCGAAACAGCAGCTATTTTTGCATTCAAAGGTTCCATGGTTGCCCTGCCGGATGTGGTATTGGTGAGCTTGCTCATCTGGGTGCTCAACATCATTTTACCCGCCCTGGTAAGCAGCTTTGTGTGGATCCCGGTTTCAAAAAACAAACAACAGGCACATGTGGTTGATTAGCGGATGGTTTTTGGCGTATTCCTGTTCGATTATCGGGTTGATTTTCGGGATTCAGCGATTGCGGGCCGAACGAAAAGTCAAAAAATGTGTCTCGATTGACCAGATCACGGTCGTCGTGCCGTTTCGCAACGAAGCACACAACCTGAAACACTTTTTTAACAGTATCAAAAGCCAGAAATACCAACCGGTTCAATGGATTTTTGTGAATGATCATTCTACCGACGATTTCAGTCCGCTGTTCAGTGAAATGAAGGTGTTCCCGATTCGGTTGCTGCATCTGCCGGAGGAACAGGAAGGTAAAAAATCAGCGTTGCGCTTCGGAATGGACCATGCAACGACCGATTATTGCCTTACAATGGATGCTGATATCACGTTCGGGAGTGATTACATGAAACAATTGCTCACAGTCCCGGCGGCAGATTTGGTGATCCTTCCGGTTGAAATGACTTCCAAACGCTGGTGGCACCCGTTTTTCACACTCGAATACCTGTTTACCACCTTGCTCAATCGCGGAATTGCGGGATGGTCGCGCCCGGTAAATGCCAGTGGCGCCAACCTGTTGTTCCGGATCGATGTATTCGAACAAACCGACGATTACGAACAGCACGAGCACATTGCCAGCGGCGACGATATGTATACACTGCGCGCTTTCCGCGATGCGGATAAAACCATCGAGCTGGTAGAAAACAACGACTTAACGGTTTACACGGCAACTCCGCTTACCATCGGTCAAACCATGGACCAACGCGTGCGCTGGCTGAGCAAAACCGGCCATGTAGGCGATTCGCTGAATACGTTTTTAGGATTTTGGGCCGTAGCGCTCCACATGGGGTATTTTCTGCTGTTAATCCTCACTTTTTTTGCCCCTGCTATATGGCTCACATTGCTGATCATCGTTCTGAAAACCGCTTTCGATTTTGCACTGATCCGAATGACAGGAAAACCCTGGAACCTGGAAACCATAAGTGGATTGATCCTCTTCGAACTGTTTTACCCGCTTTATTTGTTCGCGCTGCTGGGTTCGTCGCTGTTTGCACAGCCGGAGTGGAAAGGACGTTAAGTGAATTATCAATGGGTTAATTATCAATTATCAAGATACACCTTCTTGATAATTGATTCATTTATAATTGATCATTTTTCAAATGCTATTTGAATACCCAAGGTCTTTTTTTACAATGGTTTTCAAGGGAATATACGTGGCAAAAATCACCATTCCGCCGGCTGTAATCCCCATAATGATTGGATTCCCGGTTTGCAGGTAAGCCACAATTCCAAACAGGTTCGACCCTTCGAGCAGCGCCATTCGAATGATTGCCGAAGAACGGTATTTCGCCAGTTTTTCGTCCAGGTTTTCCATGTTCCGGATCTGCGATTTCATCTTACTGTGGAAAACAAAACCCGCCAAGATTCCTACAGCAGTCAACCCGATTAAGAGGTAAAGGAACATTGGGTCCTCGCTGGGAACCACAGGTGGCTTCAGTACAAAAAAGGCAACGGCACCAAAGGCCAGTTGTCCCATCATCAAACCGGCGAAAATGACGGTGAGCAAGGTGGAAAAGCTGTCTGTTTTTTGTGATTCATCTTGCATAGTTGTCGTGTAGTTGAGTGAATAACAGTTAAATATAGAAAATAAAAGAAACAAAAAAGAAGAAACAAAAAAGGGTCGTCAGCCTCAGGCTGACGACCCCACAGTCCAATGAATTTTGTTTCAATCAGAAAGGAAGATCATCATCGTCACTTGCAGCTGTAGAAGCCGGAGTAGCGATCGGATCCAGGTTCATAGCGCTTGGACCGCCTTGAGGAATACCACCCTGAGCTGCAGCGCCAACTTTCTCCAAACGCCATGCATCAAGGGTATTGAAGTAACGCACTTCACCCTGAGGACTTGTCCACTCACGGCCGCGCAGGTTAAACGACACTTCAACCTGATCGTTGACATTAAAAGCATCCAGCAAGTTGCATTTGTCTTGTGTCAGTTGAAATAAAATATCTTGTGGATACATGCTCGACGCATCGGTCAAAACAAACTCACGCTTTGAGAATTTTTCCGATACCTGAACAGTATCATTCTTTACTTTTAATGTTCCGGATAATTTAAACATGTTACTGGTTTTATTCTTTAATCGTTAAATGAGAGCAGGGTCATCCAGGCTCCTTGTATATCATTTTCGGCAATCAGTTGTTGCGCACGTTTGTGCAATTCCAACTCCAATTTTGCCGGTTCGTCTTCTAAAGATAGGAAAAAATCGCTTAGTTCCAACAACTTATACTCGTTCACATCGGTTTCATTCGGCAGTTCGGTCACACCCGCCAGTTGCGCCAGGTCGTTGCCTGAAAGCACCTTGCTGCTGCGAATATCTTCGGGCAGCTGATCAAACCCGATACCGATCGTTGTAATCGGTTTTGTGATCTCAAACATCGATGCCTCGTTGGCATGGCAGTACCAGTTTCCACCCATACGGGCTACGAGATTGATCTTTTTCTGATCGATCATACCGTTTTCATCGAGCACTGCTTCGCTGATGTGGAATTTCGTCACTTCGCAGATCACGAGGTTCCCCGCCCCGCCCTGGTCGCCCAGCTCAATCACCTGGTTTACCTTGCATTCAAACTGCACAGGCGATTCCTTTACGCGCATGGGGCGAATGGTCTCGGAAGGCACTGGCGTAAAACCGGCTTTCACGAACTCATCCACGTCGGGCGCATACGGTGAACTGCTGAGACTCATTTGATGCAGGATGTCGTAGTTCACGATGTTGATCACCACTTCTGGCACCTGCTTCACGTTGTTGTAGGTGTCTTTGGTAGTATTCGTGCGACCGTTACGCGCCGGAGAAAAGATCAAAACGGGCGGTGCGGCACTGAATACATTAAAAAAACTGAACGGCGAAAGGTTGTGATTCCCGTTTTCATCGATCGTGGAAGCAAACGCAATCGGGCGTGGACCAATAGCTCCAAGAAGATACTGATGCAGTTTCGGAATGGGTAATTCTTTCGGATCGTACGTCACCATGACCAATCAATTTTGAGCAAAAGTACACAAATGAACAGGCGGTTGGGAGAGGAAATTTGAGAATTAATTAACAAATTGATGAATGATGAATGCTGAATTATGAATGTTGATTGAATGTAGGCTTTTAGTATTATTGTAAAAATCAATCTCATGAAATCAACGCTTCGATTCTTTTCCGGAATTTTCACCCTCACCTTTTTACTTGCTGCATGTGGTGATTCTTCGGAAGAGAACCTTGAAACAAAGGCCGACATTTACCTCGCAGAAGCATCTCAGTCAACTACAGCCGATCAATTTGATTTAGGAAACCAACATTATTTTGCTTTCAGGGAAATGGCGGTTGATCGCAGTGCACCTCAGGATCGACAAAAACGCGTGCACGAATCACTAAAAGCTCTCGAGGAAATCAATAAATTATGTGGTGAAACAATCGAACAATTAGAAAAGTACAAAAGCACTTTACTTAAACAGGTTGGAATAAATGCATCGCGCGATATCATCAAATCATACGAAAACAGCGATCTGCTCTCCCCATCGGTTTACAGCCTGGAGAAACTTGATCCCAAGAAGAAATTGAACAACTGGATTGCAGATGGCGATGTGCTTTTTAAACTCCGGCAACAATTCCGAAAAGAGGCCATGGAGGTCTTTATAAAGTATTCAGCTAATCTTTCCGGAAATCCATTAAACGCAACAATTCCTGTTATCGAATCATTCAAAGACGAACAGGATCTGCGCCAGCAAATTGATCAGGCTTTTGACCCGATGAAGATTCGTTATGATGATATAGATTTCTGCAAACATCTGTATGCAATGCTTTCAGATGATAAAGCAACCTATCTGAGCTATTTTAAAACAACTCCCTCATGGATTACCCAGTTTCATTTACTTAGCATTTGTGAAACAGAAATCCTGCGATTCAGACGTGATTATTTCAGTTTTATGCGGAGTACGGTGAACCTATCGTGTGAGTATGATTTTAATGAAATCGTAACGGTAGTTGACGGTCCGGGCACTGCAAAAAAAGGGACAATGGTAAAATTTAAAGTGTTTATGGCGGGGCTGAACAGTAATAACAAACCTATTCTTACATCGGGAGTAAGTGCAGAAAGCATTTCAATAGAAAACGGATATGCAACTGTGACGTATAAGATCCCGAACGCGTCAGAAGTGACTTACGCCGGTACATTGAGTTTGTACAACAAATCGGGTGTATTGCAGAAGTTTCCGTGGAGTAAAACAATAATGATAGTGGAGTAATCTGGAGATTAGGCATTTGATTTCCCGACAACCAAATCCACGTAATAGTGCGAATTCCCTGGCGTTTATTTGATGGGGCAATTCGCACTATTAGGAGGTGTTTTTCTGACTAAGATCAGCCCTTAGATTTCATCCAATCAGAAAGATTAACAGCATAACCAATTTGGAATTGACTAAAGGGTTTTGAAATCCCAAACGTGTCTACGTATCGAAAACGTGCAAAAATCCGGTTGTCCAATTTCCCGGGTGGATTCCAATACATTTCCATACTCGCCCGAAACGCCCAACGAGTGTCTGCAATTTCGGCAGTATTGCTTACTCCATACAAAAACATATACTGATATGTAAGCGAAGCAATAAGCCCAAAATTATGATAGGGTTTTGCATTCATTACAGTTTCAAATCCTAAACTGGGAATGTTGATTCGGCGTACATCACCATTGGTTGAGTCTTTGAAACGAGAAGTATTTAAACCTCCCAGCAAATTAAAACCTATGCTGGAATAAGAGCGGTTAATAAACCATTCGAATGTATTGATTTTCAAATTAGCAAAAAAGAAACTTTGCTGGTAGAAATCCAGTAAATCAAGATCAACAGTATCAACGTCATTCGTATCTTTCGGTGGTAACAAATGATCCGCTTTGTTGATAGTCCTGAATTGATTGTCAAAACGGGAAACACCTGCATCTGCACTGATGTAATGACCAAAATAAAAAGGAGAGTTCTGTACATTCCTATTGTGCAAATTACTTTTAAAACATACCTCTGATTGCACCAATCCGTTACTCTCTTCTCCTACTAATCCTAATAAATCCGAATAAACACGCGCGCTGAATATGTTGTTGATGCCTGTTTCTTTGTAAACTGGTTGTTTTTTATCCGGAAAAAGAGTCATCGTATCGTTATCAGGTAAAGCCCTTGATCCTAAGTAATTTAAAAAATCACATATTCGAATGTAATCATCTTCTTTTTTGGCGAATAGCTTATCACATCTCTTGTTATTAATTTCCGATAGTTCAATGAAGGTACTCGCATTTGAAAACACCCCTCCTTTTTTAATCTTTACCTGAATCGTTACGATCGCCCCCTCATTGATTTCAATAAACACTGATTCGATTTCCTTACTAACTCCTTTGAAAGTTTCAACTTTATCTGTGTAAAGTTCAATATAGCCAATCTCCTCACGTTTATCAAGATGGTCATCTAACTTCTCCTCAAGTATTTTCAGTCGCTCATTTATTTTGTCTGTCTTGTCTGTTTCCCCAGTCTCATCAGGTTTTTCAGCTTCCTGTGACTCATTGGGATTTTCTTCTTCAGTTGTTCCTTCAGCAGGAGCTAGTACCGGAGTTTTCTCAACGTTTCCTTTCTCTTTCTCTAAAGCAGGGTTAGCTGGTTGTGCAGGAACAACTTTTTCCTGACAGAACAAAGTTCCGCCGCAAAACAAAAGCATTCCTAAAATAAGTAGTGTTGTTTTCATATTCATTGGTTTTTAGATTGGTAATAAATCGTGAATCGGCGCCCGAACAGATATTTTTTGTTGAAATTCCGCTTCATTACTCGTAGTGAATGTTTTATAGAACGCGTACGTTTTTTCAATACATCACGTTCAATACGAGCTTCTCGCTTGAACTTCTTTAAGAGGCTTTTATTCACATTGCTGTTTTTATCTAATTCGAATGAATGATGCTCCGGATCTTTCTCCGCATAAAGTTTTTTCATTGTCAGCCTTGGATGCCATCGCATGTCTCGTTTTACTATTCTAAGCGTACCGATTAGTTTTTTAATCTGATTTCTTTTATCATCACTGAATTGTTTCCAGTCGACACGCCAAGACTTGTTAATCACTTCTTTGAAATTGCCTGAGCCTTTGTTGGAACTACTTACCAATACACGCTTTTTGGGAAAGAGTTCCCGTGTCGGTTGAAGGATTCCAGATGAAGTGCGAACACACAGATGTTTCACCACTAATTCATCAGATTTGAACAGTTTCATCCTTATCTTCACAATTTCCTCTTTGGAATCTAAAGACAGATAACTTTCTAATGAACCGGCCGTCAAAAAATCAGTCGCTAAATAAAACCTGTTTTGCTTAATTGTAAATCCGCGGATATTTGACGGCGCATTCAATAATTTGAATAAATCAATTGATTGTTCTGAAACTTTATTGATTTGTGCTGTCAGGTCGTCTTGGGCAATAACAACTTTACCAAACAACATCCAACATATCAGCAAATAGTGTTTCATCTTTCCGATTTTTCCGTTTTCTATCAGTGAATACCTCGAAAATAAGTAAAAGCATTTTCTTGAACTAAACTAACAACCTGTTTTTTAGTTGTTTCGATCAAAAATCCATGAATTTTACGATGAGTATCATCACTGGATTCGGTGAGTTTCGGTTAGATCATTCTGAAAACAGGTATGTCGTTTCATTCTTCAATCCGGTTACCAAACAACATTCTCTACATTTATTCGTAAATAACCCAGTATGTTGTTCCGATCCATCTTCCTTTTCTTCCTGTTCAGTAATCAGCTGCTTGCCCAACAGCAATTTTCGCCCGAAGAATTAAGCCAGCCGAAAAAATACGGACCGCAAATTGCCGCTTTGCTGGGCACGCAGGAAATCGCTGCTTTTAAGGATACGACTGCCAACACCCTGTTCCTGAAAAACGGATTTCGCTCGTCGGCATTTGTGAACGAAGACGCATGGCTCGACATCAAAGACAGCGTTGAGGTTTACCGCATCGACGTCGTGTATTCGAAATATCCACTGCGGAAAGGCGTCTATACGGAGATTTATCCGCTGCTCTGCAACCGTCTCGTGAACCTGTTTGAGCTCGACGAGGAACTTAACAGCACCGCCATCACCTGGAACAAGGTGTTGCAGACCGCCTGTCACAACGACCAGGAAGCCGACCAACTGCTGCATGGAATCGTGCTGTGGTACCGCCCGCGGGTGGAGCAGGAAGAGATGATCGAAACGATTGTTGTTGATGAGGAACGAACCGCCGGAGCTTCACAAACCAGTACGGCGGAACTCGAAACTACCCTTGACTATATTGCAGATTCCCCCTTTTTCAGTGACGCACTCAAAGCAGAATTGGCAGGAAAAACAATCGATGAACAACGGAAAATCATCCGGGAAACGCTGGAAAAGGAACTGGCCTCCAAACCCGACCAGGATTTATCGAAAATCGACAAAATTCAACGCAAGCTGTACCTGGATGAGCTCAACAAGGTCGTGAATCTCTACCGCAGCGATTCGACGGTTTACAAAATCCTTTCCCGGCACCCGGAATGGCAGGATGTAGTGGTGGTCAACGACTGGACGGGAAGCATGTACGGCTACGGGTCGCAGGTTGTTGAATGGCACATCCGCAACCGCGAAATTTCCGGGATCAAGGAGGTGACGTTGTTCAACGACGGTGACATGAAATCGACATTCGATAAAAAGATCGGCGAAACGGGTGGTATTTACACCGAAAAGGCCGACAATGTGGAGAAACTGATCGGTTTGTTCCAATTGGTGATGATGAAAGGCGGTGGCGGCGATGGCCCCGAAAACGACATTGAAGCAATTTTGGCAGCGATTGAAGAACGCGAAGATATCAAGGAAGTAATCCTGATTGCCGACAATTATCCGTGCGTCCGCGACATTTCGTTGGCCAATCGCATCGGAATACCTGTGCGTGTCATCGTCTGCGGCTACCAAAAAGACTATGGCATCAATCCCGATTTGGTGTACCTGGCCAAAATCACCAACGGCGGTATTTACACGATTGAAGATGACCTGGAAAATCCGCAGGCAACATTCAACGACCAGGGTGAATTCATTTCGCAGGAAGAAAAACGCTTCCGGATTTCAAAGAAAAACTGCTCTTCGGAAAAATTGGAAAAAGCCGATGAAAGCGGAATATACAAATCGATCAGGGAAACGCGCTTCAAACGAAAGAAGATGATCACGCGGCTCGATTTGAGCAGGAACGAATTAGCGGAATTGCCCAATCGACTTTACAAGCTTTCCTCGTTGCAATACCTTGATCTCAATAGCAACAAACTGGCAAAACTTGCTCCTGAATTGAGCCAGCTGACGAGCCTGAGCTACCTGGACCTTTCGCACAACCAATTGGCCGAACTGCCGACATCTTTCAAAAATATCAAATACCTCCAGCAATTATACCTGTTTGATAACCAACTGAAAACGCTCCCGAAAAACTTCCTGAACCAACCTTTCCTGCAAAAACTGGATTTGTCTCACAACGAGCTTACGGATCTCGGGAAAGTCACCAATCTCAAGCGACTCCGGGAGTTCGATCTTTCAGGCAACCGGCTCGCAACGCTTCCACGTTCGTTCCAGTCGATCAAATACCTGCGTGTGCTGAACCTTTCGGATAACCAGGTTTCCGAGTTCCCGCTGGCACTCACCAACATGCGCTACCTCGAAGAGCTGGACTTGAGTAACAACCAATTGACAAAACTTCCGGCAACAATCACAGGCATGCGCAGTTTGAAAATCCTGCATTTGGAAGGGAATAATTTTCCGTTGGAGGAGCAGGAACGAATCAGGAAACAGTTTGGCGAAGGGATGGTTTATTTTTAGTTATAACTCTGTTGATTTTATTCGATTTATTCGAAATAAAATCTGTTCGCTGAATGACTGTTGATGAATTCTTAGATGGGTAAGGAAATCTAGCCTAATTAAAAATCGAACTTTTTTACCATTTTATCCGGGCGACGAGGAAGTTTGGTAAGTTGTAAAGATTCTACAAAGCCACCCTCCTCTTTTCATCACGAGCAATGCTCGCTCTTCTCAAGGGAGGAGGCGGATTCCCCCTTGAATTTCCGGCAGCCTACTCCACCCGCAACTTCTGTCCCTTCGGCATTGATTGTTTTATTTTGATGTAAAAGTTCTCATCCGCAAACGGGATTCCCTTTCCGGAATAGCTGATCGTCTGCCATTTGGTGGTCGGTTTCACCCAATCTCCGGTGGTCATTTTTAATGGCATGTTAAAACCGTCAACACAATTGATCCAACGGTATTTCATCTTTTTGCGGCCGTATTTTGTTTCCAGGGTCGGCGGATTCTTCGCCCGCAGGTACTGATCAAAAATGGGCTTAAGCTCCAGCTCCAGGTAACCCGACATAAACGCTTCGATCTCGTTGGTGGTCACCGTTTGGTGGTAAAATTTCGCGTTCATTTCGCGCAGCATCATCCGAAACAGGCTGTCGTTGGCGGTGATCTGACGAATCGCATGGAGCATATTCGATCCTTTGTAATACATGTCGCCGCTTCCTTCACTGTTTACACCATACGTGCCAATGATCGGTATGTCGTTTTTGATGTTCTTACGGAGACCAATACAGTATTTATTGGCGTATTCGGCGCCATACCAATAGTCCATAAACAAGGTTTCGCTGTAGTTGGTAAACGACTCATGAATCCACATATCGGCAATATCTTTTGCGGTAATGTTATTGCCAAACCACTCGTGGCCGCTTTCGTGTACCACGATGAAATCCCACTTCAGCCCCTCGCCGGTTCCACTGAGGTCTGTGCCCAGGTAGCCGTTCTTAAAACCGTTCCCGTAGGCAATCCCGCTTTGGTGCTCCATCCCCAGGTGCGGCGCATGGACCAGCTTGTAACCGTCTTCGTAAAACGCGTACGGCCCTAACCAGTATTCCATTGCTTCCAATGTTCGGGGAGCATCCAGAAATTGTCTTTCAGCTTCTTCTTCAAAACCTCTAAGCACCCAGTAATCCATTTCCAACATGCCTTTTTCGCCTTTGTAGTGGTCGTGGATGTTGATATAATCGCCTATATACGGGATCATGTTGTAGTTGTTGATCGGGTTTTTGACTTCCCATGAAAAAGTGGTCGTTCCGTTGGTATGTTCCTCGCTTCCGAGGAAATGTCCGTTGCTCACGCACACCAGTTTCGAGTCGCAGGTATAGTGCATCCGGACGCCGCTATCAGGCTCATCCACCTGCGAATCCTTGCACGGAAACCAAACGCTGGCCCCCAGGCCCTGGCACGCCACTGTAATCCATGGATTTCCGTTTTTATCTTTCGCCCAGATTACGCCACCATCCCAGGGAGCTTTGACCGCTTCGCGCGGTTTGCCATGGAAATAAACGATCATTTCCGAACGCGAGCTCAACCATGCTTCCGGAAGTTCTACCAGCCACGCATTTCCTTCTTGTTTGATCCTGTTTTTGGGAATCAGGTCCTGGTAATAAATGATCGAATCCCTGTAAGTCCGCATATCCGGCACAAGGCGAATACTATCAATGCTCATCGGAGCCTGTAAATCAAGCTGTATCACTCTTGGCGGCGTATGACGGTTCGAAATCCGTTCACCGGCATCAAAAGTGATCTTATTGTGTCCATGAATTTCTTTCGTTTCGCTGTTGAAGGTTACGTGCAAATCGTAATGCTTCAGGTCCCACCAATTGCGGGTAGCTCCATAACCGCCCCGTAGTGAATCGGCATGGGTGAATTGCGCTTGGGAAGCTCCGGCAGCACAGCAAATCAGCAATAAGGCGAGAATTGTTTTCATGATGAAATAAGATCTAGGACGAAAATAACACTTCTGTGAATTGAAAATCACGCTTCATGCGGACTTGTGTAAAATATAAAATGGAAGATGATATTTTTAAAGGTTTTCCCCAAGCCTGTCAAAACCGCAATTTATTTTTATCTTTTCCCCCAATTAACAACTAACTCATTACAATTTACCTACTATGAATATAGACGGATTGCTCAACTTCCTGGACTCATTGGAGCAAAAGGGAGTACTGAATTCTGAGATCAACGGACAAATTCAGCATTTCATTACCGGCAAGAACGCTTCGATCGGAAAGCTGTTCCTTACGCTTGCTGCGATTATCGGGGCGCTATTTCTTTCGGCCGGAGTTTTTGCCATTATCTCGCACAACTGGAACGATTTCCCACGTCACCTGCGCGGCGCATTGAGTTTTGTTCCTTCACTTGTAGCCTTGTTTTTCTATTACAAAGCCGTTTTCAAACATCCGAAATCGACTTCGTGGATCGAGGCTTCATCGCTGTTCCTGATGCTCATGATCGGCGCTTCCATTTCACTGGTCAGCCAGACCTATCAGCTCGACGGGGATTTTGACAAGTTCATTACCGTGTGGCTCATCCTGACGGTCCCGATGTTCTACATAGCTCGTGCTTCGGGCATTGCCGTCTTCTATTTATTACTTTCCACCAAGTTCCTTTTCCCGGATATTCAATACGATTGGTTCATGCCTTCGGGAATGACGCTGAATGAAAAGTATTATCTGTTCTGGCTGTTCTTATTTGCTTTCCTCCCGCACTTTTTCCTTTCGCTCAACCGCAATTCGACAAGGCAAAGTTTCCGCGCCATTTACCTGGGCTGGCTGATCGCGATTTTCCTGGTGGCGACGATGCCGTTTGCCGTAAAAGCCGGTTATACCTGGTGGGCGCTGGCATTGATCATGGCTTTTTACCTGGTGGGGAAGAAATACTACCGACACAACATTTCGTCTTTGGGCCGACCTTTTCAAACGATGGCGCTGCTCCATATTTTCCATTACCTTCTTTATTTTTCAAACGAGCAATTCTCTGACTTTATGTTCCGTTTGGATAAACTTCGTCAATTCAAAGAATGGACCAATGAACAGGTTACTTTCTTCATCATCGGTATTTTGCTGACCGCAGCATTGACCGTGATAGCGATCCTTTGGAGAAGAAAAGAAGCAGTGTTGAACAGGGCGGTGATTTTCATCCCGGTACTCTATGTATTCATGTTCGGTATTTTCTGTGTGAATGATTATTACGATGTAGACCTGACCTGGTGGTCATTCCTGATTTTCAACATTTACGCACTTGTTTTTGGCGTCAATGCCATGGTAATGGGGAACAGGTCCGGCAGCGTGCTTTACATGATCTATGGGTTGTTCCTGGTTTGCTTCCTGCTGTGGGCGCGTTATTTCGACATGGATGTGTCGTTCTGGCTCAAAGGAATCTTCTTCATGATCGTGGGCTTATCCTTCTTCCTTATTCATTTCCTGTCAAACGAAGAATTTAAAGACTAACCGATGAAAACAAAAAAGATCATTTTCGCCACCTTTGCATTGATTATTGTATTGATTCCGCTGTATTTGATTTTTAAGTCGGAAGATGTACTCAAAAACGGCCACCAGCATAAGCTGCGGCTACAGGGCTACGACCCGATGGACCCGTTCCGCGGAAAATTCCTCCGGATTCGTTTCGAGAACAGTGTTCGCTGTGAAACGGGCATGAAGGAGGGCGACCTCGGATTTGTGCTCCTGGAAAAAGACACTTCCGGATTTTCACACTTCTCGTATGTGCAAAAAGAGCGGCCGTCGCATTCGGATTATGTAGAGGCAAAAATAATCATGGTCTATGAAGGGCAGGCCGAACTGGACTTTGACAACCTCAACAAGTACTTCATCAATGAAGACCAGGCCGGGGAAGCAGAAGAAATCATTGCCGACTTTACCAGGATGGCGCCCGATAAAATCCATCTGAACATTCGTGTCCTGGATGGTGAAGCGCGCATCGAGGACATCATCGTGAAATCGAAAAAGCTGCTCGATTACATCAAATCAGGAGCTCATAAGAATTTCGAGGAAGAGATGATGAAAGAAATGATGGAGCAGCTGAACCAGGAGAACATGATGGACCTTGAAAACAGCTTGCGCGAGCTGGAAGAGCTGGAGGAACTTGATGCCCCGGAAGTTGAGTTTATTCCGCCGGTTATTGAGGAAACCGAAGATTAATCCTGTTTAAAAACACATTCTTCGAAACAGGCATGATTCATTTCGTGCCTGTTTTTTTGTTTCCAACCGCGCTGAAAAGTAGTGTACTGAAAAACCGAATAGCTTAAAAACGCATCAAACATTGAAAGAAATCGGGTGATTCATTTGCATGGAATAAAAATATCACTACTTTTGTCCACCATTTTAACGAGTGGTAATTGAAATAACCTCAGCAGCGATCAGTCGGATCAACAACAAGAGGTAAACTGCGGATGTGGTGAAATTGGTAGACACGCCAGACTTAGGATCTGGTGCCGAGAGGTGTGCGGGTTCGAGTCCCTCCATCCGCACTTCATAAAAAAGTCTCGTCTCGACATCGAAGCGAGACTTTTTTGTTTTAACAATGTATCAAAAGTAAAACGGAATGAACGTAACACGTCAAGAAGTAAACGCGCAAACAGCATTACTTACAGTGCAGGTTTCGCCAGAAGATTATAAAGGAAAAGTAACTGCTTCACTGGAAAAATACCGCAAGCAAGCTAAAATACCAGGTTTCCGTCCGGGGAAAGTACCGATGGCCCTGGTTCAAAAGCAATACGGTAAAGCTGTTTTGGCCGAAGAAATGAACCGCCTGGTTTCCGATGCGCTGTACAAGCACGTAGAGGAAAACAAACTGGACATCCTTGGAAACCCTATTCCAAAGGAAGATATCGAGGTAAAAGGCGATTTCGAAAATCCGGGTGATTTTGAATTTACGTATGAAATCGGTTACAAACCGGCTATCAACCTGGATTTGGGTGCTAAAACCAAATTCGATTACGTAAAAGTGAAGATCGACAACGAATTGCTGGACAAACAAATCGATGATTTGCGCCGTCGTTACGGAAAATTGATCTCTGTAGATAAGGTGGGGGAAAAAGACATGATCCTTGGCCAGTTCGTAGAGCTGAACGATGACAACAGCATCAAGGAAGGCGGTATCATGCATTCTTCAACCACTTCGATGGAGTTTATCGAAGACAAGAAAGTAAAAGCTTCATTGGTTGGGAAAGCCATTGGCGATAAGGTAAATGTTTCTGCAACGGCATTGACACGCGGCGACAAAGACAAAGCGGCGATGTTGGGCGTGAAGGAAGAAGAGCTGGCCAACCACTCTGACAACTACCAACTGACGATCAACGATATCAAACAAATGGAGTTGGCTGAGCTGAACCAGGAGTTGTTTGACAAATTGTTCGGTCCGGGAGCTGTTGATTCTGAAAAAGCATTGCGCGAGCGTATCGGAAGCGATTTGGAGCAGATGTTTGCCAACGATTCAGACCGTTTGCTGACACGGGATGTTTACCGTGAATTGGTTGACAAAACGCCGGTTGCATTGCCGGATGACTTCCTGAAAAGATGGATTCGTTTGTCGAACGAAAAACCGATCACACAGGAGCAGGTGGATGCTGAGTACGACAACTACGCCAAAGATCTGAAATGGCAGTTGATCCAGGGGCACATCTTCAAAGCCAATGACATTCAACTGGACCACAAGGAAGCGATCGAGTTTACCAAAGGATTGATCGCCAACCAGTATGCACAATACGGTTTGCCGGCTCCGGAAGAAACCGAATTGACAGCCCAGGCAAGCAAGGCGCTGACCAACCGTGAAGAAGCCAACCGTATTTACGATATGCTGGCCGAAGCGAAGTTGACGACTTACTTCAAAAACACAGTGAAACTGAACAACAAAGAAGTTTCCTACGAGGATTTCGTAGCGATGGCTTCGAATTAAGAATACGACAATTCAGGAAAGCTTCTTTCGCCCGGCGGAGGAAGCTTTTTTGTTTATCAGCATTTCATCCGCCTTGAAAAGAAGGCACGTAATTTTGCGAATTTACGTGGCCAATCATTCAACGTAAATTCGCAATATTACGTGTGCTTAGTTATCCTGATGATTTCCCTAACTTCGCTTTGAACAAACGGGTTTAAAGCGAATAAACCTGTAAAACACTCATAAAATGGAATTCTCGCCCTTCAATCCTATTGTTAAATTATGCCTCCAAGGTATGGCTATGGAGGAAAATGGCAATCCCGAAGATGCACACACACTATTCCTGCAAGCCTGGAATGAAGCAACAAATGACTTTGAAAAATTTCTTGCCGCGCATTATATTGCCCGTCATCAAACAACGGCTTCTGATAGGTTGAAATGGCTTGAAACGAGCCTGGAATTTGCCTCAAAAGCAGATAATATAGCGGCTAAGAGTGCTTTCCCGGCTATTTATTCAAACATCGCCAAGTGCTATGAAGAACTGGATGAGCCCGGTAAAGCAAAAGAGAGTGCTGCATTGGGCATTTCGTTTCAGAACAATCCTTCAGACAAGGGCCCTTTTTATCACGGTACCAAAGCGGCTTTAGGGGTAGGCGATTTACTTACGCCCGGCGGCAGTTCAAATTACCAGGCCGACCTCAAAATGAACCATATTTATTTCACAGCCATGGTTAACGGCGCCGGACTTGCAGCTGCATTGGCGAAAGGAAACGGAAGTGAACGTGTCTACATCATTGAACCGACAGGGAGTTTTGAAAATGACCCGAATGTTACCGATAAAAAATTTCCGGGCAATCCCACACGATCCTATCGCAGCCTGGAACCATTGAAAATTGTCGGGGAAGTGACCGATTGGGTGAAACCCGCGCCCGAAGAACTCCAAAAATGGCGCGAAAAGCTGGAGAATAATAACGGTGAAATTATTAACTGATACATCATACAAACATAAGCTCAAATGGCAACACCAAAGAAAAACACCATTCCGCACGAGAAAATGGCCCTGTATGAAAAGCTTGTTTCAACAATTCCCGGAATCGAATTAAAAGGCGCCACGATGCCCTATACATCATTCAATGGGCACATGTTTTCGTTTTTAGACAGCGAAGGGAATCTTGGACTAAGACTACCTGCTACTGAAAGAAACACCTTTATTCAAGTATTTAACACCCGCTTATGTGAGGCACACGGCACTATTTTAAAAGAGTATGTACTGGTACCTGGAAGCTTGTTTGAAACCACAGAAAAGTGTAAAGACTATTTTTCAATGAGCTTTTCTTATGTGAGTGGCCTGAAACCAAAACCGACAAAAAAATAGATACCTGGAACCTGCTTACTCAAGAGCATTCAAAAACGGTGACTATTGCACGGCTGTCGTTCGAGCGAAAAAAGAAAGAAGGAATTGGTAAATCGCTATATTCGTTCATAGAAAAGTCACCATCATGTACGATATCCCTTATCACAAAGAAAACGATGAGCAATTAATCCGCGCGTTCATCGGGAAATACCCCTTTGCTTTTTTATCCGGATGCGATGCGGCCAACCGGCCAGTTGCCACCCAGTTACCGGTTTTTATCGAAGAAAAGGATGGCAGAAAATTCCTGAGGGGACATATCATGAAAAATACCGATCATCATAAGGCGTTCATGCAGAATGAACAAGTATTGGTGGTTTTCACAGGACATCACAGCTACGTGAGCGGGACATGGTACAGTAATCCGCATACGCCTTCTACCTGGAATTATATGAGTGTGCATGTAAAAGGTATTATCCGATTCCTGGATGACGCCGAATTGGTTGATGCGCTCAGAATGATCTCACTGCATTTTGAAGATTACAACGAACAGTCGGCAACTATTTATGACAATCTCCCCTCTTCCTATACGCAGCGATTGATGAAGATGATTGCTGCTTTTGAAATTGAAGTCACCGAAATGGATACCGTTTTCAAACTGAGCCAGGACAGAGATTTTGAGAGTTATCAGAACATCATAGCGAAACTGAGGGAAAAGGGTGAAAACGGACAGGTCATTGCTTCCGAAATGGAAAAACGGACCGGGCAGGTATTTCCTGATTCGAATTAACCCCGGCTTAACTAAAAGAGAGATCTTGGAATCCGCAAAAAAACAATGCTGTTAAATGAGTAATATACCGTTCCAAACCATCGACTGGTCAGGGATTGAGAAAGTCGAATACACAGGCGAACGCGGAATTGCCACGTGGCAAACCATGCAGTTTGACGGCCTCAGAATCCGGTTGGTTGAATATTCAGCCGGGTACCTGGCAGATCATTGGTGCGAAAAAGGACACATCGTGCATTGTTTGGAAGGCGAATTCGTCAGTGAATTACAAACCGGCGAGGAAATCACGCTGACAAAAGGTGAAACATACGTTGTGTCCGACGAACTAAGCTCGCATCGTTCTGCTTCGGAAACGGGTGTTAAACTGTTGATCATAGACGGGGATTTTTTGAAAGCCAGATAGAAGAATACTCAAACCTAAACAATATCATTGAATCGTTTTCGTTCATCAAAACAACTGCCATCTTAAGATTCCCTTATGAAATTGACTCTAACTCTCCTCCTGTCGATTTTGCTCTATTCGGCAAAGGCACAATTTTCCGTTTCGGGAGGGTATATCAGGCGAACGGAAGGCAGAACGTTAAGTTTACTAAGTCATTTCGGTACAAAACCTTCCTTAACCGATAATCTGTACAATTTCATCCATTTGCAAACTACCTATCAAGCCAATCATTTGGAAGCGGTGGGTAACGTTGGTTTTTCACTCTTCAATAGATCAAATTATTATTGCACCGAAAAATACTCATGGGGAGGTGCATGGAACGGTGCCCATCATTTAGAAAAACAGTACTCCTCAAAAATCAACTATTCAGCAATGAATCTTGGGCTTGGTCTTAACTGGCTTTTTTATAAGCGTAAAAAAACAAATAAAGCATTCAGAACTACCACTACAATCGGTTTCTTACTAAAGGCAGAACTCTTACTCAACTACAAAGAAAGTGATCATCTTTCAACCTATTACGAATCTAAAACCACTTTCGTAGGGCCGAATACCGGAACTGTAGTTTTGGAAAACTCGTCAAGTGACACTACATTTCAAGCCCTTATTAAAACTCCCTCTTTTCTGGATTTTGGAGTTTCACTCAACCAACGTTTTATTTTCAAATCAACCTATTTTCTTGAGTTAAAACTAAACTTCAGCTTAACTGCTTCGCAGCGATTTATACCTTCTCACATTAAAGAATGGGATGATTATTATATGACATCAAATTTCCCTATCGATAACCACGTATTCATTCCCATCCTGGAAACCGGCATCGGCCTCGGCTATATCTTTCCTGTCAAAAAAGAAAAAACACCTTAAATCAATTCGTATTATCCAATCATTTCTAACTCCGGTCTTCTTCACTTGGTTAGCGGTAGTCATTTTATGGATATTAAGAGTAAACACTGTTGTGCAAAACCAGACCATGAGATGAAGATCATCACTCTAAGGTTTAGGCCGGGACTTGCCTTTGTGTTCTACCAATACACCAAACTTATCCTTCCTCTTTGTGCCTTTATGGTGAAAAATACCGACCTTTATTCCCAACCAGCAACACTATTAAATGGAAACGGAAAAAGTATTCAAAACAAAGACCGGCTATTGCCACCTGCTTCCCGATAAAATTGTGCTTACCCGCGATGGCGTAATCGGGAACCTGGCAAGCACCATACACGGCAATCACATTTATCAATCCGTTGTCATTTACGTTGCCCTGATCGGCATGCTTTCCTGGCTGATGGTCAAGGATTACCAAAAGGCTTATTTTTTCGGCGTCGGTTTTTATGCTGTCATCATTGTTTTTCTGCTCTATTTCATCATTCGGGCCATCGGTTATTCAGTCACACCGGTGATTGAACGCAGCAGCATCCGGCAAATCGTTTACAAAAAAGCCATTCCGTTTCTCACCCGCGCCTGCTTCGAAGTATATTTTACCGATGAAAAGGGCCGTAACAAAAAACGCTTCATCTTTCTTCCAGGCTCGTTGACCAACGGTGAGGCCATCAGCAATGAAGCCCTTGAATTGATGCGCTCCGAACAATTAATTCCGTAATAAATGAAATTACTCCTTCTTTCCATTGCACTCATTTCCGTTTTATACAATTGCGGCGTAAATGCACAGCAACCTCCGAAAGGTGAGGTAGAAACAGTTGCCGACCTCAAAAAAAACATCGAACAATTCCTTTCTTCTTATGAAGCAACGGTAGGTGTTTCAGTAAAAGTGCTGGAAGACGGCGAATCGTTTACAATCAATGATAGCGTTCACCATCCAACGCTGAGCACTTACAAATTTCCGCTGGCGCTTGCGGTACTGCACAAGGTGGATAACGGAAAACTGAAGCTCGATCAAACCGTTCACGTAACTAAAGAAATGCTGCATCCGGGAACGTGGAGCCCTTACCGTGACGCTCACCCGGAAGGAAATGTTGACCCGACTATCGCCGAATTGCTGGAATATACCGTTTCAAGAAGTGACAACAATACTACCGATATCCTCTTCGAATTACTTGGAGGAACGGAAAAGGTCCACAAGTACATTTCCGGTCTTGGCATCAAAGGCATGATGATCGCTGCCACCGAATATGAAATGGGGGAAAGCGAAAAGGTTTACGACAACTGGTCGAAATCGGTGGCTATGGCCAGTTTACTCGAAAAGTTCTATACCAAAAAAGTACTTTCCGATGAAAACACCGCGTTCCTGGTCAAGCTGATGATCAATACACCTACCGGCATGAACCGACTGAAAGGATTGCTTCCACCGACGGCAACCGTAGCGCACAAAACCGGAACATCCGGCGCGAATGAAGAAGGTATCACGGCCGCAGTCAATGATATCGGGATCATTACTCTACCCAACGGGAAACACATCGCTATTGCCGTTTTTGTGACGGACTCAAAAGAATCGTTTGAGACGAACGAGTACCTCATCGCACACATTGCCGGAATGGTTTGGGACCATTATGCCGGTCCGGCGAAACCGGTGGTGCGCACGGTAGACCTGACGGATGAAAGCCGCAACCGTGCCGTTCCGCTCAAAATCTATGAATCGACCAGTGCCGACAACCAAAAAGTGGTGATCCTGAGTGGCGGCTATCTTTCCACCAACGACAAATACAGCTTTATTGCCAACAAACTGGCCGACGAAGGTTACCTGGTTGTCAGTATTCAGCATGACCTGGAAGGCGATGCCCCGATAGCGCAGGAAGGCAATATCTACGAGTTGCGAATGCCGGTTTGGAAGCGCGGCGACAGCACCATTCTTTTTGTATGCGAGCAGCTTATGAGTACCTATCCGCAGCGCCGTTTCAATGAACTTGTATTGATCGGACATTCCAACGGAGGCGATATGTCACTGCTGTTTGCGCAAAATCACCCCGATTGGGTAACGCATGTCATTACGCTTGATCATCGCCGCATGCCTATTCCGCTTAGCTCTCAACCAAAAGTACTGTCGTTCCGCGCCGGTGATACGAAAGCCGATACCGGAGTGCTGCCAAACGCCGAAGCACAGAAAAAGTATGGTATTCAGCTCATCGATTTGGGCCCGGATGCAAAGCACGGTGATTTATGTGACCGCGCAGGTGAAGCGTTGAAACAACAGATACTGAAAGACATGTTGCAATTCTTAAAGTAACTTCAAACGGGAAGGTTTTATAAAAAAGGTAAAATTACTTGTTGTGAAAGGTAAAATTACCTACATTTGTTTTTAGGAAAATGAATGGCAATGATCAGTCAACGGCACAACAAGATTTTTAAGGGCATTCCCAACAGCATGAATGACACCGACATCCTCAATTACCTGCAAGGTGATGCAGTTAACTGGGAATATGTCCAAACCCTCAAAGAAAGCACGCAATTCAAAGATGAAGTGCTTTCGGGCTGGTTAAACGTTAGCGTAAAAACATTCCGTTCCTACAAAAAACCGGAGCAGGAAATCAACATCAACATCAAAGAGCATGTGCTTTTGCTGCTGGCGCTTGTTCAGCACGGAAAAAAGATTTTCCTCACCATGGAGAAATTCGGCGAATGGCTGAACACCGAAAACTTTTATTTCAACAAAAAAGCCCCGATTGATTATCTACGAACCATCACGGGCATCCGCTTCATTGATGACAGGCTTACCGCCATGGAATACGGTGACAACGTCTGATGATCCATGGAGCTGTTCAGAATATCTTCAAGGGAATACGCAACCGAATTAAAAGCCTCCGGGGCAGCCAACCGATGGAATAAAAAAGGTGAATACGTCATCTATACCGGCGGTTCCAGGTCATTGTCGACACTCGAATCGGTCGTTCACCGGAATTACATCAGGCCCGACATTCCCTACAAGGTCATGATCATCTCCGTACCCGATTCGGACCGGCTCGTCAAAACACTCAAGACGACCGATCTTCCCTTAAACTGGCGGCAGTTTGAAGCCTATTCGAAACTCCAGGAAATCGGCAGTGACTGGATTACACGCAGGGAAACATTGATCCTGAAAGTTCCTTCGGCGGTGATTCCACAAGAATACAATTACATCATCAATACCGAGCATCCTGATTTCAAAAAAAACGTCAAACTGGTGCAGACGGAGGATTATTTCTGGGATGAACGATTATTATAAGCCAAAATATCACCGCGGCGCTACCTGCACCGTATCGTCTTCTTTTCCATAAGAAATTGTAAGCGAATTGACTTCCTTGGTCAAGGAATCAAGTACTTCCGAATAGATGCTTTGCAGTTCTTCCTGGCGCGAAACATAATAATTGTACGAGCGTTCAAACCTGCGCGGATCGATGTGGTATTTCTGCAAACAAAGCCTGCCCGAAGATTTCATCACCTTGTGGTAATTGTTGACCAGTTGGTAACGCACCTGGGCATAGGATTCCAGCACCGATAATTCGCGAATCACCATCACCATCGTATCACGACCGATCAGGTCTTGCGGAGCATCGGGCGCTTCAATATCCCCGGCGCACCTCACAGCCAACAAGCCCGCTATGATGAACAGGACGATTTTCATCTGCTGAAGGTTAATCGCATGCCGGCTTCGCGGTAAACACAGTCTTTTCCGTGTTCATACATTGGGATGCCGTTGATGAATGTCGTTTCGATACGATGCGAGAACGTGGTTCCTTCCAGCGGCGACCACATACATTTATAAAAAAGGGATTCCTTTGTCACGGAAGTAGATGCATTCGGATTCACTAACACCAGGTCAGCGAAATAACCTTCGCGAATAAAGCCTCTTTCTTCCAGCTGAAAACAGGTCGCGACTGCGTGTGCCATTTTTTCAACAACGCGGGTCCGGGCAATTTTCCCTTCCCTGCTTGCTTCCAGCATGGCTAAAAGCGCGTGTTGTACAAGCGGACCACCCGAAGGAGCACCAAGATATGACTGCGCTTTCTCTTCCTGCGTATGCGGTGCATGATCCGTAGCAATCACATCGATACGGTCATCGAGCAACGCGCGCCAGATCTCGTCTTTATCCGCCTGCGTTTTTACGGCAGGATTCCATTTGATCAACGAGCCTTTCGTTGCGTAATCGGCATCGGTGAACCACAGGTGATGTATACAGGCTTCGGCGGTAATGCGTTTTTGTTCCAATGGAATGTCGTTCCTGAACAGGTGCGTTTCTTTCCCGGTAGAAATGTGCAGGATGTGCAAACGTGTGTTATGTTTCTTTGCCAGCTCAACTGCCTTGGAAGACGATAGATAACACGCTTCTTCACTGCGGATCAGCGGATGAGCGTTCATCGGGATATTCTCGCCGTACTTCTCTTTGTACAATTCCAGGTTAGCACGCACCGTTGTTTCGTCTTCACAATGCGTTGCGATCAGGAGTGGTACTTCGGCAAACAAACGGTCAAGAACAGCGGTATTATCAACCAGCATGTTACCGGTAGACGAGCCCATGAAGATCTTCACGCCGCAAACATTCTTTCCGTCGGTTTTCAGAACTTCATCCAGGTTGTCGTTGGAGGCACCCATGAAAAACGAGTAATTGGCGAATGCCGTCTGTTTGGCAATCTGGTATTTATCTTCAAGCAGGGCCTGCGTCAACGCATTTGGGACGGTGTTGGGCATTTCCATGAAAGAAGTGATTCCACCGGCTACGGCAGCCCGCGATTCGGAAGCAATGTTTCCCTTGTGCGTCAGGCCAGGCTCACGGAAATGTACCTGGTCATCAATACAGCCCGGCAGGAGCAATAACCCGGAGCAATCGCGCTCATCAACCTTTCCTTCAACAGCAAGGCCGGTTCCTATTTTGGCGATACGACCATCTTCGATCAGTACATCAGCAACACGCTCCGTACCTTCGTTGATGAGTGTTGCTGCTTTTAATAAAATTCGTGACATCAGACTTTTAGTTTGCGCATTTTCCAGACACCGAAAAGGGCTTCCTTGAAAATGCTGGACGACATTTTGGATTCACCGTATTGCCTGTCGATAAAGGTAATCGGCACTTCAATGATCTTAAATCCTTTGCGTTTGGCGGCGTATTTCATTTCGATCTGGAATGCATAACCTTTGAAGTGGATCTGGTCCAAATCGATCGATTCCAATACTTTCGACGAATAACACATGAATCCGGCAGTCGTATCGGAAATACCGAGAAACAGGATCATACGCACATACACCGAAGCGAAATACGAAAGCAGGACCCGGCCAACCGGCCAGTTCTTAACTTTTCCGCCGCGGCAGTAGCGTGAACCGATGCTCAGCTGCGCACCCTGTTCTGTACAGGCGACCAGCAAACGAGGTAAATCAGCGGGATTGTGTGAGAAATCGCAATCCATTTCAAAGATATAATCGTATTGCTGTTTCAGCGCCCATTTGAACCCGTGAATGTAAGCGGTACCAAGGCCCAACTTTCCGGTACGTTCTTCTAAAAAAATACGATCGGGATATTCGGCCTGTTTCTCGCGAATAAGATCTGCGGTGCCATCCGGGGAGTTGTCATCAACAAACAAAATGTGAAACGGGCCATCCAAAGCCATGACGGTTTCAGCCATTCGCTGAACGTTATCACGTTCGTTGTAAGTTGGGATGATGACGACAGTTCGAATCACACAGGTTCAATTGAGTCGTAAAATTAATGATTAATCCAGTCACAGACTCCATTTTTCAGATACTTTAATAAATGGGCCGAAAGAACACCGCAGCTTTCGTATTTTTGCGATATGCTGATTGTTCGTAACATCGTCTTCATCTGCACTTGCATGGTCATGCTAAATGCATCGTTTGCCCAGACTTCGCTGAACATGGAACTGCTTGACAGGTGGTACCAGGATTCGCTCATCGCCAACACCAGCGAGGTGCGTTACAGCGATTGTTACGGTTTTGTGTGGAACGGAAGAGAATATGCAGTTGCCGGCTCCACCGAAGGAACGCATGTGTTTGAAATTACGGCGAACAACACCTTTATCCCGAAAGGATTTATACGCGGCCGGTTTTCCAATACTTCGGTTTCACACCGCGATTATGCGACTTACCAGCATTACCTCTACGCCGTTTGCGACGAAGGCGTGAGCAGCCTGCAAATCATCGATTTTCAGTACCTCCCCGACTCTATTCACCTGGTGAAAGAAGACACAACACTGTTCGGACGCGTTCACAATATTTTCATCGATACGGCACAGGCGAAGTTTTACTCGTGCATTCACCGTTCTACTTCCAACACGCAGATCATCGAAGCCCCGATGAAGATTTTTTCATTGAGCGATCCGCTCCAATTAACTGAACTATGGGCCGGTCCCGACGACGTGATCGAAGTGCATGATTGTTACGTTCGCGACGGCAAAGCGATCCTGAACTGTGGTTTCGACGGCTTACGCGTGTACGATTTTACGAATACCGCAGCCCCGCTTTACCTGGACTCCAAAACGTTTTACCTGGACCAGGGCTACAATCACCAGGGTTGGCTCACGCCCGACGGGAAAACCTACATTTTCGCCGACGAGACCAACGGCAAGCAGATCAAGAAATGTACGTTCAACGGCTCTACGATAACGATCAAAAGCTTGTTCGGGTTTAATTACCTCAACGGATCGGTACCGCACAACATCATGGCCAACGATACCTTTGCGTTTGTGGCCTATTACAACGAAGGCTTACGGGTGTTTGACCTGCGCTATACGCCGCCGCTGCAGGTTGCGCATTACGACACGTACCCGGTGGAATATTTTTTCAAAATGAACGGCAACTGGGGCGTTTACAGCAATCTTCCAAGCAAACGCATTTTGGCGATGGACCGCCAGTACGGGTTGTTCCTGCTCCATTTTGACCAGCAGGCGTTTATGGCCGTTCCAAATGAAGAAGTATCGCTGGTATACCCGAATCCATTATCGGAAGGTGAGCAATTGACCGTTCGTTTACCCAACCCGGTTACCGATTTTGAATGGGATTTAACAGATGAAGCGGGAAACATCGCGCTTGCAGGAAGTTTGGAAAACCAGAATTACCTGCAAATAGAACCGTTGATTGCAAGCGGAATTTACTTTTTGCGATTGAAGTACCGCGATTATTTGGATGATGAAAAGCAGGAGGTGTTGAAGGTGGTTGTTTTGTAAAAATCCAAGAGTAAAAAGAGCTAAAACGCTTGTTTTTTTTTGGCTATAAACTTATCCTCCCCCTCAATTCCCCTCCAAAGGGGGAGGACATTAATAAACCTTGATTTCACTCAGTTTCAACATCTTTCACCGCCTCCTGCACCAAATCAAACTCAAACCCTTTACTCATTAAATACCGTTGCAGCTTGGCGCGTTTTTTCCAGGGGTCGGTTTCTTTGGCCAGGTCACGGAGTTTTTTGGACGTTTCTTTCAATAGAATGGAATAATATTCGTCGCCGTCGATGGTTTTTAAGCCGCGCTGGATTGAAACCTCGCTGACGAACTTTTGCTTGAGCGCTTGTTTGATCTTGAGCCTGCCCCAGTGTTTGATGCGCAGCTTACCGGAAACGAACGCTTCCGCAAAACGCTCTTCATCCAGGAAACGGTAGCTGATCAAATGTGCCACCAACCGGTCTTTCTGGTCTTCGTCCATGCCCCAGGAACGCAGCTTGTTCACTACTTCCGAGTGACACCTTTCCTGGTAGGCGCAAAAGGCCTCAATTTTTGCCTTTGCTTCCAGAAACGAAAAATTGCCCTCTGACATCAGAGAGCAATTTCGTTATTATTTCCATCCAAAAAGCTGTATTCAAGCAGGTTGTGTGCTGTCACACCACGAACGTCGATCCACTTTTTGTACTTAAAGAACCATTTACGCTGCTTCGACATGATCCCTTTTTTGAAGTAAGCCTCCAGATACGGGTGCACGAGCAGGGTCAATTTCTTTTCTTTTCGATCCTGCAACAAATAGTTGAGGTTGTTTTCAATTTCTTCGGCAAACAAAATAGAAGCCTGGATCTCGCCGGTTCCGTTACATGTCGGACATGTTTCAGACGTATTGATATCCGTTTCCGGGCGCACACGCTGACGCGTAATTTCCACCACACCGAATTTAGACGGTGGCAGGATATTGTGTTTCGCACGGTCGGACTTCATAAATTCCTTCAACTTGTCGAAGAGAATTTTGTTGTTCTCACGGTCGTGCATATCAATGAAATCGATGCACACAATACCACCCATATCGCGCAATTGCAATACCCGGGCAATTTCCTCGGCAGCTTCGATGTTCGTTGCCAATGCGTTTGATTCCTGGCCGTCTGCACCTTTACGGTTTCCGCTGTTCACATCCACCACGTGCATGGCTTCGGTGTGTTCGATGATCAGGTAACCACCACTTTGCAGCGGCACTTTTTTACCGAACATGGTCTTGATCTGCTTGCTGATCCCGAAGCGCTCGAAGATATCGAGTTTTCCATCGTACAGCTTCAGGATTTTTTCACGTCCCGGAGCGATTCCGCTGATGTATTCCTTCAATTCGCCCATGAGCTTTTCGTCGCTCACGTGGATATTGGTAAAATCAGCGTTCAGTAAGTCGCGCAGGATAGACGATGTTTTATCGATTTCTCCCAGCACGCGTCGAGGTGGTTTTGCATTCTTTAGGTTAGCATGCATGTTTTTCCACTTCTCGAGCAGGTTGCGTAAATCCTGATCAATGGCTTCTACCTTTTTGGTGGCGGCTACTGTACGGATGATTACGCCGAAATTCTTTGGTTTGATATCCTCCATCAAATCGCGCAAACGCTCGCGTTCTTCCGGTGATTTGATCTTTTGGGATATCGAAATTTTGTCCGAAAACGGAACAAGTACCAAATAACGCCCGGCCAATGTCAGCTCTGCGCATAAACGCGGACCTTTACTGGAAATAGGCTCTTTGGCAACCTGGACCAAAATCGGGGAAGATGTAGCGATAATATCGCCAATTTTTCCATCTTTTGGGATGTCTTTCTCTGACTTGAAATACAGCAAATCAGCGACGTTTTGCTTCCCGTGCAAGGTATCTCGTGTGAATTTATCCAACGATTGAAATTGCGGGCCCAGATCGAGGTAATGCAGGAATGCATCTTTCTCGTAACCCACGTCTACAAAGGCTGCGTTGAGGCTGGGAACTACTTTTCGTACTTTCCCCAGGTAAATATCACCGACCGCAAAGTCAGTGTTACCCTGTTCCTCGTGCAATTCAACCAATTTACCGTCGCGAAGGAGCGCAAGCCAGACACCCGTAGGACGAGCATCTACAACAAGTTCTAAACTCACGAAAGTATAATTAGAAAGTGACTAAAACAGAAAAACTTAGTAAGCGCTTACCTACTAAGTTCTCTGAACTTCTTAAAGAAAATTATTTCTTCTTCTTATGACGGTTTTTTCTTAGTCTTTTCTTACGCTTGTGCGTAGCCATCTTGTGTCTTTTTCTTTTTTTACCGCTTGGCATAGCAATGTTATTTATGGTTATTAATACTGTTATTACAAATCAATAGCTTCTAAAATGAAGCACTCCCGTCGGTGAAACAGGAGTGCAAAGATATAAAAATAAGTTTTTCCGCATCGGTATGAAGCGAAAAAGACGGAAATTATTTCACTACTACCTTATTTTTCACCTCCTCAACAAACGTTTTTGCCGGTTTGAAAGAAGGAATATTGTGTGCTGGAATAATGATCGTTGTATTTTTTGAAATATTACGACCTGTTTTCTCCGCTCTCACCTTCACTACGAAGCTTCCGAAACCTCTCAAATAAACATTCTCGTTTTTAGCAAGAGAACTTTTAATGGAAGTCATAAATGCTTCAACAGCCTTCTGCACTTCGTTTCTTTCCAACCCTGTCTCCTCTGCGATTTCAGCAACAATATCTGCCTTTGTCATTTTACTTGTATTAAAGATTTTCAACAATTTGATTTTCAAGCGCAAAAGTAGTTCGTTAAAAGCGTTTATTTTTGCTTTCGATCATTTTTTATTAATTTTTTCCCTAAATGGCTGATTTTGTTCTACAAATTACCGAATGGTACAGACTAAATGCCCGAACACTACCCTGGAGAGAGACAAAAAACGCCTATTTCATTTGGTTGTCGGAGGTCATTTTGCAGCAAACGAGGGTCGACCAGGGGATGAATTATTACCTTTCTTTTGTGTCGAATTTTCCGACGGTGGAAGAACTTGCAAATGCCAATGAAGAGCAGGTTTTGAAGCTCTGGCAGGGGCTCGGTTATTATTCCCGCGCACGCAACCTGCACAAGACTGCGAAACAGGTATCGGAAGAGTTCGGTGGGCAATTCCCGGCTTCATTCGAGGCATTGCTTTCACTGAAAGGTGTGGGTCCGTATACCGCTGCTGCGATTGCTTCTTTTGCCTTTGATTTACCGCACGCTGTGGTCGACGGAAACGTGTACCGCATTCTGAGCCGTTATTTCGGGATTGATTTACCGATCGATTCCACCGAAGGAAAAAAAGCGTTCCAGCGACTGGCTTCGGATTTGATCCCGGCAGGCGATCCGGCACTCTTTAACCAGGCTGTGATGGAATTCGGGGCAATGCAGTGCACGCCTGCTAATCCCGAATGCGAAACCTGCGTTTTGCTGGAAACCTGTGCGTCGGGAAAAAGCGGACTTTGGAAAGAACGACCGGTAAAATCGAAGAAAACGGCGGTACGCGATCGCTTTTTCCATTATTTCCACATCGAGCACGAAGGAAAGATCGCCGTTAAGAAACGCGTGGACAAGGATGTGTGGCAACATTTGTATGAGTTCCCGATGATCGAAACACTTTCCGCCGAACTTACGGAATCGGATTTAGAGCAATTGCCGTTACAGAACAGGAATTTCGCGACCGTTTCTTCATCGAAGCATGTGTTGAGCCACCAGCGCATTTATGCCACCTTTCACCGGCTTACTGTTACCAATCCGGGCGACCTGGCCCATTTCGAAGTCAACGACCTGGATTCTTTCCACCGTTTGCCCATTCATCGTTTGATGCACAGATATGTTGAAAAGTACATGGATTAGCCCGTTGATTTTTCTTTATATTTGTAGATATGGCAGGTAGCGTAAACAAAGTGATTTTAATCGGGAATCTTGGAAAAGATCCTGAAATCCGGCGATTGGAAAACGGGGCTGTTGTAGCGAATTTTCCATTGGCTACTTCCGAAACCTATGTCGACAAAGTAACGGGCGAGCGCCGCGAAACAACCGACTGGCACACCATCGTGCTATGGCGCGGCCTGGCTGAGGTTGCCGAAAAATATGCCCGCAAAGGACAGAAAATTTACGTAGAAGGAAAGCTAAAAAACCGATCCTGGCAGGATAAAGACGGCAATACACGCTACACGACCGAAGTACTGGGTGAATCGATGACCTTGCTGACACCACGCAGCGAAAACGATCGTCCGGCGCAACCAACTACACCGCCATATCCTACGGAACCAAGTTCCAACCCGAGTCCGCTCGACCTGAATGCCAATTTTGAAGACGATTTACCATTCTAACCGATCAAAATGGCAGAACCACTAAGCAGCGACCCTGTTCCCGTCATCCAGCAGTCTGAAATGGTTGTTTCCGACTGGATTTTCTACCTTGGTACTTTATTGCTTCTTTTTGCTTGTTCCGCACTTTTTTCTGCTGCCGAAGTTGCGTTTTTTGCGTTGAGTCCATCCGACAAGGACGAACTGAAAGTCGACGGCACCCGGACCAGCAAACAAACCCTGAAGCTGCTTGAAAAACCGAAAGAACTGCTGGCAACGATCCTGATTTCCAACAACCTGGTCAACGTCTGCATCATCATCATTTCTACCGGTTTTATCGACCTGTTGTATCCGGTGCACCCTGATAATCATATCATTCGCTTCCTGATTGAGATCATCGGCATTACGCTGCTGCTTTTGTTACTGGGGGAAGTGGCACCAAAAATCTATGCGTCTCGGAACACCAAGTTTACCGCTCGCTTCATGGCGCCTCCGCTTACGATATTGAACATCCTTCCTCCCATTTCGTGGCTTCGAATGTTCCTCGTTTCCGGTACCAACCTGATCAAACGACGCGCCGGAAAACGCGGAATCAACCTTTCTTCCGACGACCTGGAACAGGCCCTGGCGCTGACCAAGGAAGAAAGCACTTCGGAAGAAGAACACCGCATCCTGGAAGGCATCATCAAATTCGGAAATACGGATGTGAAGCAGATCATGTGCTATCGCCAGGAAGCGGTGGCCATTTCCAACGAGCTGACCTTTCCTGAAGTTCTGGAAGTAATCCTCGAAGCAGGTTATTCGCGCATCCCGGTCTACGAAGACTCGTTCGATAACGTGATCGGGATTCTGTATATCAAGGATTTGCTTCCTTTCCTCAACGACGAGCAATACGATTGGATGCAACTGGTCCGCAAGCCTTATTTCGTTCCCGAAAACAAAAAGATCGACGATTTGCTGAAAGAATTCCAGGGAATGAAAATGCACATGGCGATCGTGGTGGATGAATACGGCGGATCGAACGGTTTGGTGACATTGGAAGATGTACTGGAAGAAATCGTGGGCGATATCACCGACGAATTCGACGACGACGAGATCGTTTACACTAAAATCGATGAAAACACCTATTTGTTTGAAGGCCGCACCGCGTTGGTTGATTTCTACAAGGTTATGAACCTCGACGGAAAGGAATTCGAGACCAGCAAAGGTGAAGCCGACACATTGGGAGGTTTTGTAACCGAACTTGCCGGGCGCATTCTTAGAAATAATGAATACATTCGTTTCGATGGATTAAAACTCATTGTAGAGTCGTCTGACAAACGTCGTGTTAAAATGATCAAAGCTGTAATAGAACATGAATAATTTCCGCATTTCCCCTTTGTTTACCGTACTTCTGTTGTTGTTTTTAATGGCTGCCTGCGGCGAAGAAATGCCCATTCCGAAACCACCGACCTACCTGCGCACGGATTTCCCGGAACACACCTATAAGCGCACGAACCTGGATTGTCCCTATAGTTTTGAATTGTCGGAAGTGTACAATTACAACCCGGTGATGGAAAACGGCGTTCGCACCTGTCATTTGGATATCAACCTGGGACAGCTTAACGGCGTGATCAACTTTTCCTACATCGAAATGGAGCATCCGCTCAAGGATTACATCGACTATTCTATCAATAAAGTGGAAGAACACAAAGTAAAGGCCGACGCGATTGAAGACAAACAATTCCTGCATCCTGAGAAACGTGTCTTCGGTACTTTTTTCGAGCTTAAGGGAAATGTGGCTTCGCCGTTCCAGTTTTACCTTACCGATTCTACCACGCATTTTGTGAGCGCTGTTGTTTACTTCAATGCCCGCCCGAATTACGATTCCCTGCGTCCGAGTTTGGAGTACCTGAAACAGGATTTGCTGCATTTGGTGGAGACGTTTGAGTGGAAGAAATAGCTTTTTTAGGGATATAGGAATTAGGGAACTAGGGAGCTGGGGTTGGTTTCAGGTCCTAGTTCCCTAGCTCCCCAGTTCTCTAATTCCCTAGTTCCCTCTCCCCGTTGCCTTTTACAAAAAATTGCTTCTCTTCTCAGTTTTACGTAAATTTAGCCGAACTATATGCTGGAACAATTATGAAAAAACTACTCCTGGTAGCATCCCTCTCCATTTCGATGTTATCACAAGCCCAGGAATACTCGCGGGCAAAAATCCTCACCGACAGCAGGGGCCTCCAAAACCTTGCAGAGTTGGGAATCGCGGTTGATCACGGAACCGTAAAACGTGAAACATTCTTCATCAGTGACTTTTCTGCCGACGAAATCGCATTTATCCGGAATGCGGGCTACGAAGTCGAGATCCTGATCCCGGACGTAAAGCAGTATTACATTGACCGTAATTTGACGCAAACCGAGCCTTCGCGCAATGCGACGTGTTCAGGACAGCAGGGAAACAACGATTTTGTCCCGGAAGTTCCGGCCAATTTCAACCTTGGCACAATGGGCGGCTTTTACAAATACCAGGAATTCATTGACGAGATCGACGCAATGGCTGCGCAATACCCGAACCTGATTACGGTGAAAGACACTATTGGTAACCATTTGAGCATTGAAAACCGCCCGATTTATTACCTGCGAATGTCTGACAATCCAAACACGGATGAAAGCGAGCCGGAAATCCTTTATACTTCCATACACCACGCACGCGAACCGAATTCATTGTCGGAAGTGATTTTTTACATGTGGTATCTATTGGAAAACTACGACAACAACGAAGAAATCCAGTTTTTGCTCGACAACACGGAATTGTATTTTGTGCCGATGGTGAATCCTGACGGTTACATCTACAATGAAACAACCGATCCGAATGGCGGTGGAATGTGGCGTAAAAACCGTCGAAACAATGGCGGAAGCTACGGGGTCGACCTGAACCGCAATTACTCATACCAATGGGGAACAACCGGCATCAGCATGAATCCTACGGCTGATACCTACCCGGGAACAGCTGCTTTTACCGAGCCTGAAACGCAAGCCATGAAATGGTTCTGCGAAAACCGCGATTTTGTGTTTGCGTTCAACGCGCATACCTATGCCGACGACATTCTGCACCCGATCGGGACAACGGTGGCCGAATTTGCGGTCGATCATGACTATTTCCAGGCATTTACAGGCCACATGGTGAAGTACAACGGCTATGGAAACAAGAAAAGTTCCGACCTCTACCCTGCTTCGGGTGATTCGGATGATTACATGTACAAAGTAGACACGGTTCAAAAACCAAAGATTTTTGCCATGACGCCTGAAATCGGCAGCGACGGCGACGGTTTCTGGCCTGCGTCGGTTGATATCACCGGAATTTGCCAGGAAATGGTGTTCTCCAACCTGGTTTTGGCACATTTGGCGCATAAGTACGTCGTTGTAACCGATACCGATCCGTCAACGGTTGAAACCATGACCGGGAACTTCAACCACACGGCTTACCGTTTGGGGCAGGAAGACGGCCCGGTTACTGTTTCCATCGAAGCACTGGACGGAATTCAGAGTGTCGGAAGCGGTGTTTCCCATGATTTGACGATTATGGAAGAGGCCAGCGGAGCTATTTCCTACACGCTTGATCCGGCGATCCAGTACGGTGACATCATTCGTTATGTTTTGAATACGGAATACGATCTGTGGACGAAACGCGATACGATTACCAAAACGTTCGGATCGATTACTTCGCAGTTTATCGATGATGCTTCTACAATTGTAAACTGGACAGGAAACTGGAGCACTTCCAGCACCGAATATGTTTCACCGACCAAATCATTCACCGATTCTCCATCGGGTGATTACAACAACAACACTACCCGTACCTACACCTTTAACCAGTCGGTAGACCTGTCACACGTGACTGAAGCTGCGGTGAACTATTATGCGAAATGGGAAATCGAAAGCGATTACGATTTCTGCCAGTTCCAGGTTTCGGTTGATGGCGGCACAACCTGGATTGGCCAGTGTGGTTTGTATACAAATATTGCAACCAGCGGAGACGGTGTTCAACCGGTTGGAGAGCCTGTATACGACGGTGCACAAAGCGCGTGGGTACTGGAAGAAATCAGTCTCAGCGATTACATCGGCGAAACGGATGTGCGTTTGCGATTTGTCTTGAAATCGGATGGCGGTGTGCGCATGGATGGTTTTTACTTCGATGATTTCGAGCTGATGTACAATATCGACTACACAGGCGTGGAAGAAAACGTATTGGGCGCTAAGAGTATGCCAAATCCTGCGAATACGTACGCGCAAATTGCGTTTGATCAACCGGTTGCAGAAGGTATGGTAAGCGTTTACAGTATGACAGGGGAATTGGTGCACAGTGAAAAAATCCATGAGCTGACCAATAAAGTTGTGTTGAACACCGCTAACTGGAACGAAGGAATGTACACGGTGGTTGTTTCAGAAACAGCGCAGTTTATTTCACCTTCAAAACTGGTGATCGTTCACTAAACAAATGATATTCCGGATAGTAAAAGGCCGTTCGCAAGAGCGGCTTTTTTGTTGGCTTTAGCTGTGATTCCTAAAATGGGGTTTTGGCACCAAGTCCCGTAGTGACGAAATATAGCAGACGATTTTCGTATACATGCATTTACCCCGTAGGGCTTTGACCAAGGATCCAATTAACGTTCGGAAAATATATGTCTCACCCCTACGGGGTGAAATGATAATGGATGATTATTTCCTATGATATTTCGTTCCTACGAGACTGCATACCTGGCACCAATCTCATCTCGATTCGTTATGATTTTACGGCGAAAATTATGGACGCAAAAAAGGCTGCCTTTATCAGACAGCCTTTCGGATAATACTTATTTTGCAATGTGATCGTAGATTAATCAATCCACTTATCATCTTTCATTTCTCCGAGAATCACCACATCTTTTGTGCGTGAGTAATCTTCTGCTGCAAGTAACATTTGTTCACGTGTGTCGCGACGAATGCGTATGCCCTGTGACCCAGAATTGCGCACTTCAATGTAGAATCCATCGCGCAAACGTGCTGGCTTTGTTGGAGGTCTTCCCATGATATTCTGTAAATTTCGTTGGACTAATATAGCAAAAGACTGGCTGAAATGTTAAAAATTATGTTTTTTTATGAGTCCAACAAATCGTTGCTTGGATTCTTAACGGATTTTTTTTGATTTCCGTATCGAACACTTTGGATAAGTCCAACGATTGAAAACGCCAGAACGATCAACCCGTAAAACAGCAATCCACCACCACCTTCATCAAAGCTCGAAGAATCAGGTGAAAGGATCATGATTACATCCACAAAAAGGAAAATTCCACCTAACGAAAGTCCGATGATGCTCAGTACCTTCGTTGTTTTTGTTTTCACCTTCATCAACCCGAGTAAATCGGTTGTCAGGAAAAACAGGATGAACAGCAACGAAATCAACGCTCCTTCAAAGGTATACTCTGAACTGTAATCGTAGGTATACATGCTTGAGTAACTGCTGTAAGGGCTGTACGAATCATAGCTGTTCAAAAAATAGCTCAGTCGTTCTGATTCAACCATGTCGATGTAAACTCCGACAACAATCAAAAATGCGACAGAGAGCACGATAGATGCGATGTAAAATGCTTTATTCATAGTAATAATTTTCGGCGAATATAGATTTTTTAGAGCAACTAACAACCTGATTTTCTGCAAATAATCAATTCGTTTAACTGGCAAATAACACTTTAACGATTTAGCTTTTGTTTGTGAATGAATCAAACGTCCCGCTGTGAAAAAAGTGCAAAAAAATACCCTTGTTCTGTTTGAAATTTTACTCGATAATTGAATAGAATGTTCCCTGTTCCGAAATTTCCATGCGGACGAGTTTCCAGCAAACAAACAGCACCATCAAATGATCGACCCTGTTTTTCGGCAAATCAGACAAGCGGTAAATTTTACTTAGCGTAACCGGTTCGTTTTCGGCAATCACTCCCAGCAAACGCGTTTCTTCTTCACCGAATTTTTCGGGCCGGGCGTTCTGTCGTTTTTCCTGTTTCCAGACATTCAGTAAGATCTTGTTGGCCAGCAGCGTATGATCTTTACGGCGTACATAAACGCGCCATTTCCCGTCTTCGTCGGGTGAAGTAACCGGTTTTTCTGCTGAAGGCTGAATCGTGATCTCCAAGACCAGCTTCATGTCTTCCTGCCACACCCGCGATTCAAATGGCAGCTTCGGTTTACAGTACATATCCACTGCAGCGTCGATCATGTGAATTTCTTCCGACGGATCGACTCCCGTAATTTTGCCGTTGTCTTTCACACCAATAAGCAGACGTCCGCCATCTGTATTCGCAAACGCAGAAAGCGTGCGCGCGATCTTTTTGGCGTCGTCAATTCTGAATTTAAAATCAAGCTGCTGGTGTTCTCCCTGCTGGATAATGGATTTTAACGTTTCCATACCGCAAAGTTAAGATTTATATAGAAAGTTTACTTCTGTACCCAAATCTGCCAGGCTTTGTTCGCCTGTTCTTTCAGCATGGAAAGTCCGTTGAGAATTGTTGCTCCGGCAGCTGCGCTATCGGCCAGGAACTGTGTTTGTTCGGGATTGTAGATCAGGTCGATGACCAAATGTTCTTCCGTCAGGTATCGGAACGGAAAAGGAACGCTCTCATGCACATTCGGAAACGTGCCGACAGGTGTGCATTGGACAATCACCTTGCAGGCATTCAGCATGTGTTCATTGATATCGGAATAAGAGAATTGCTTGGGTCCCTGCGGCGTTCGCGACACATAGATAACATCCAGCCCGATGGATTCAAACACATACGCAACGGCTTTGGAAGCACCGCCCGTTCCCAGGATCAATGCACGCTCGTGGCGATTGGTCAAAAACGGTTTGATGGACTGATGAAATCCGAAAGCATCGGTGTTATGGCCAATCGTTTTTCCATCCCGGAACGCGATCACGTTTACCGCTCCAATGGCTTTTGCTTCGGCGGAAAGTTCATCCAGGTAAGGAATAACGGCTTCTTTGTAGGGAATCGTGACATTCAGCCCGTCGAAAGAACCGGTTGCAAGAACGTCTTTGATCACATTGATTTCGGGAATTTCAACATTTTCATAAACCGCTGAAATACCTTCCCGTTCAAACTTTTCGGTGAAAAATGCTTTGGAAAAGGAATGCCCGAGCTGTTTTCCGACCAACCCGAATTTACGCATGTTTCTTACCGAATTTAGCGCGTAAGAAACTGATGATCATCGGCAATACGGAGATAAAAATGATTCCCAAACATACTTTTTCGATGTTGTCTTTGATCCAGGCCACATTCCCCAGGAAATAACCTGCAAGCGTAAGGCTAAAGATCCAGAGGAAACCACCTACCACATCAAACAGGAAGAACTTGCGGTATTTCATTTTCCCGATTCCGGCTGCAAATGGCGTAAAGGTTCTTACCAACGGAACAAAACGCGCCATGATGATTGCCTTCACCCCGTTTTTCTCAAAGAAAGCCTCTGTTTTTTCCAACAAAGACTGCTTCACCAGCTGACGGCCTTTGATCTTCCAGTTAAACACACCAAGCCCCAGTTTCCGGCCTATCCAGTAATTGATATTGTCACCTAAGACGGCAGCCACAAACAAGAGCGGAAGCAGGAACCAGATATTCAGATCACCGGGAGTGCCGTCAAGCGCCGGAGCAGCGAATAAACCTGCGGTAAACAACAGGGAATCGCCCGGCAAAAACGGCATAATCACCAATCCTGTTTCAATGAAAATTACCAAAAACAATACAATGTAGATGGCATTTTGATACTCACGCACGATCCATTCAAAATCGAGGTCGAGAATGTGTTTGAATAATTCGATCATAGTGCGAAAATAACTTTTTTTGAATAGATGGGGAACTAGGATTGAAGGGAACTAGGGAGCTAGGATACTTCTAAACCTGGCTCCCCAGCTCCCTAGTTCCCCAATTCTCTGGTTCCCTTAAAAAATTATTTGACCTTAACACTGATCTCCATCACAAACGTCGCCACCGATTCACCTTCGGAAGTCGCTTCAACGGTTACGAAACAATTCTGCCGTTCGCCGGTTTGTTGTGCAAGCAGCACCAGTTCCTTTACTTTCAGACCTTCATTGCTGGTAAAAAACACGGTCGACATAGCGCGCTTGTGAAACACGGCCTGCATGGATTTAAACACAAACGATGGTTTCACACCCAATTCATCCGAAAAATAGAACGCGTGTAAACCTGCTGCAACATCGGCTCCAACAGCCAACGAACCGAAATACATGCTTTTCAAATGATTGCGGGTACGTCTTCTGAGCCGAATGGACAGAACAGCCTTTTCATCGTCGATCGATTCCAAACGCGGGCGTACATACCCGATCAGCGGAATGTACCACCATCCCATGATCCTTAGCATCCAGCGCCATTGTGAAAGGGTTTTAGGCTTTGCCATCGTGCAGGAGTTCATCTACAATCTGCGCCACCGGACGAATCGCGTGCACGTGCTCTATACTTGGGCCGGCACACCAAACGGTTTTGTACGTCGCGCCAAAAGCCGCCCTTTTCAGACGCTGCATACCGCGGTAAAAGACGATGGCTTTCAACCACTTTTTGAAGCGCTTGTTTTTATTGAGAATACGTTCGAGCCAGTTTTGCGACGTGCCGATTTCCTTTACATAAGGTGTTCGGATCACAGTACAGGGAGTTCCGGAAAGTTTCGTGGTCGTCACAATGTCTTTCGCTCCAAAATCGACACAGGCCTTTTTGTAGTCGTCCGAAACATCGGCTTCTTCGGAAGCAATGAAAATACTCCCGATCGAAAAACCATCAGCACCATACGAAGCGATTCGGTCCAAATCGGCTTTGCATCCTACCCCACCCGCCGAAATAACCGGGATAGAAACTGCAGCTTTGATGCTTTGGATTAATTCTTTCGGGGATAGTTCACCTAAATGTCCGCCTGACTGGTTGTTCACCGCAATCACGGCATCGGCGCCCAGATCAGCTACTTTTTGTGCGTATTTCACATCAGTTACATCGCAGAAAACCTTGATCCCGACTTTATGTGCTTCTTCGATCACTTTTGCAGGCGAGCCAAGCGATGTAATGAAAAAATCGACCTTTTCCTCGCAGCAAACCTGCAATTGTTCTTCCATCAGGAAATTGGAGGCATTTACGATCAGGTTAATCCCGATTGGTCCGGTTGCTTCGGCTTTTATTGCACGAATTCCGGCCCTCAATTCTTCCACCGTTCGGTAATTCAGCGCAGGAATCGCTCCGGCAATGCCCGTTTTGGAAGCAGCAATCAGCATTTTCTCATTGGAAACCAAAAACATAGGCGCCATGATAATAGGGTATTGAATGTTCAGCAGTTTGCAGAGCGCCAAATCTGAGTGGGAATTTTCCATATCTCGAAATTACCGAAAATTTTCATGGAAAATCCGGGGTTCAAAAATCACCCGGAAAATTCAGGAATCCCGGAATATTACCTACCGACTTTGCGGATCGAATTTCTGATTTTGAAGAAACAAGCCGCGTTACCGAACGAATAAAATACCGAAATTTGCGTCATGGCTCAAGTTAAAGATTGGATTCATGCCGCACGTCTGCGAACGCTTCCTTTATCGGTTTCTGGAATATTAGTCGGGTCGCTGCTGGCGCTGCAAAACGGGCATTGGAATCCTGTTGTATTTGCGTTTGCACTTTCCACGACACTTTTATTCCAAATCCTTTCCAACCTGGCGAACGACCTGGGCGATACACTGAAAGGAGCCGACAACGCTGATCGCGTAGGCCCGCAGCGTGCCGTGCAATCAGGAGCCATTTCGGTTTCGGCCATGAAGCAGGCGGTTGCGCTTACGGCAATTTTATCGTTCACCAGTGCCGGTTTGCTGATCTGGAAGGGAACGGTGAATTTGAGTCAAAACAGCGTTTACGGCTACATCGGTTTGGCTATTGCCTGTGTTTTGGCTGCCATTACGTACACGATGGGTAAGCGCGCTTACGGGTATTTCGGACTGGGTGATGTGTTCGTTTTTATCTTCTTTGGTTGCGTGAGCGTGATTGGCGTTTACCCGCTTTTTGCCGATATATTGATCCCGGAACTGATTTTTCCGGCAATCACGATCGGTTTGCTCAGCACGGCGGTACTCAACCTCAACAACATGCGCGACCAGGTCAACGATGCGGCTGTAGGGAAACGAACCCTGGTGGTGAAACTCGGTTTCAAAAACGCAAAAGTATACCACATAACACTGATTGTTACCGCCATGCTGAGCTGGATCGGTTTCCTTGTGTTCAAACAGCATTGGATCGGTTTTATCTCCTGCCTGCCATTTGTTTTACTGGTGAAACACATCCTTTTCGTAGTGAAAAACAACGAGCCTCGTGCCTTTGATCCGGAACTGAAAAAAGTGGCGCTGTCGACCTTTTTCATCGCGGTGTTGTATACCGTTTCAGTTGTTATCGTCACATGGAATACCGTAGCATACTAGGCGAAGTTCCCGACGGATTGAGCGCTTCTTTCGAAGCCCACACCTTGTTATTCAAACAACCGAGCGGTACCAGTCGTGGTATCCTGACCGAGAAAAAATTGTGGCTCATCCGCATTTGGTCGGAAACAGATCCATCAATCGTCGGAACGGGAGAATGCAGCGTTATTCCGGGGCTTTCACCGGACTTCACAAGCGTTGAACAATACGAAAACGAGCTTCGGAAAATGGCAGAAAACCCGGCTCATTTTTTGCGAAATCCGCACTTACTGAACAACAAACCATCCCTGCTTTTCGGTCTTGAAACAGCCTTTCTCGACTGGGAAAACGGCGGAAAAGGAGCATTCTTCGACACACCGTTTTCGCGCGGAGAACGTTCCATTCCGATCAATGGGTTGGTATGGATGGGAAGCGAACAATTCATGCATGAGCAAATTGAACAGAAACTGCTGCAGGGGTTTTCGTGCATTAAAATGAAGGTCGGGGCGATTGATTTTGAAACGGAAATCAAGTTGCTGGAAAGCATTCGCCAGCGCTATACAGCCGATCAGATCACATTGCGCGTTGATGCCAACGGTGCATTTTCATTGCAGGAAGTCGATGAAAAGCTCCAACGCCTTGCGGATTTAGAGATTCACTCCATCGAACAACCCATTGCTGTTGGTCAGTATACCGAACTTTGCGAATTATGCGCACGAACGCCCTTGCCTATTGCGCTCGATGAAGAGCTGATTCCGGTCTGTGAATCGGCCCAACGAGCTGAATTGCTGGAATTCGTAAAGCCGCAGTACATTATCCTGAAACCGAGCCTGCACGGTGGTTTTTCCGGCTGCTTGGAATGGATCGAACTGGCGAAAAAAAACAACATTCCGTGGTGGATGACGTCGGCATTGGAATCGAATATCGGGTTGAATGCGATTGCGCAATTTACAGCGACGTTTGATCCGGAAATTCCGCAGGGATTGGGAACCGGCGGGTTGTATGAAACGAATTTTGAAACGCGGCTGGTGATTGAAAACGGAGCGCTTTTCAGGAGGTAAAAAAGCCCACGTAATATTGCAAATTTACGTGCCAAAAACTCACCCGTAAATTTGCAATATTACGTGGGAAGGAAAATCACAAAATTTCGAACAAAAAAGGGCCACGATAAATCGCAGCCCTAAATGAAATCTTATTTAAAATCATCGAATCAACTCCACAAACCCGTGTCCTTCCAACACATCCCCGGTAACACCGGTTACTTTGTACTGGTAAAAATAAACACCTTCACTGGCCGGGTTTCCGTTCACTTTTCCATCCCAGACAGGATTGATTCCTGAAGCGGTATACATCGTGATTCCCCAACGGTTGGTGATCGTAAATTCAATGTTTACAGCATTGGTTGTGATCAGCTCAAAGAACGGGTTTTCTTCGTTACCGTCCGGTGTAAACACGTTCGGTGCAATTACAGTCGGATACGGATAATAACACGATCCGTCATCTACCGTTGCAGTCGGATTGTAATTCGTTGCCAGCGGATCGGTACAACCGCAGACGTACGTGTTGATCGCAATGCTTGCCGTATCCGGACATTGACCGTCAAACGAAACGATCAGCTGCGCCGTTCCCGGAACAATGTAAGTCTGGTTTTGCGGATTGAGGTTGTTCACCGTCGCAGATTGCCCGTTGCCAAACGTCCACTGGTAATTGTCGGAATGCTTACTGGTATTGGTAAACGTCACGTCCAGCGGCTGACAGCCATCTACCGTTGAAGCAGAGAAAATCGCTTCCGGCGCATCCAGGATATACAAGGTATCGGTTGAAACAAGCGTATCACCGCAATCGTTCACCGTGTAAGCCGTGATGATTACCGTTTCAGGACCGTCGTCCAAACCATCGTCGGTTGGATTAAGGTTCAACGTGATTATATCTTCTCCGGGCAGGAAAACCACCGGATTGGTCATGTTATTGAAATCAGTTCCTTCTACTGCCGTTCCCGTCAGTTGGTAATCAACCACCAGGGTGTCTACCAACTGGCTCGCCGGACGGGTAAAGATAAACTGCGCATTCGTACAGCCTTCAATCACGTTGGTATCGCCATTTACAGTCGCAACCGAAATATCCACGGCTTCCGAAGCGAAACTTCCCGCTTCGAGGAATACACCCGAATCCCAAACGTTATCACCCGCATCGCCGATCGCCAGTTTGATGTGGTATGTTTCGCCACATTCAACCGCCGCCTGCGCTACCAATACGACTGTATTTCCATCGTATTCGTAGTTGGTTGTCATATTACTACCGGCATAAAACACGTTGTATGAAGCCCAGTTAGGATCAATTGCATCACAATTGACCGGATCTCCGTTGAATCCTTCAACACCAAGATTTACTGTATTAATCGATACCGCTGTTGAGGTAAACGATCCAGGGTTTGCAGGATCAGGAATCAACGCGATATTGGTTGCATTGTAGGTTCCGCCCGCCGGATTGTTACCGGTAAGAAAGAATCCGAATGCATCATTTACCGAACCGCAAACGTATTCGTCATATTCTTCGGAAGCAAAAACGTAACGAAAGGAAATCAGGTTACCCGCAGGTACGAAATCAAATTCGAGCACGGCTTCGTCCCAAATCTGGTTTGGTGTAATGGATTGCAGGTCGGTATCGCTTCCCATCGTCCCTGAGCCGCCGAGCGACGAACCGCCACCAAGATTTGCCTGAGCTGCCAACTGTGCATCGCCGCTGGCAAGGATCAGACCGTTTGTTAAGCCGAAATTGCCAACCGGCGCATTAAACTCCCCTACACTCTCACTCACAATCGTCCCAGGTCCTGCATTGAACTGGATGTTGGAAACTGTTACCCCTGCTCCCAGCAAGACATTCTGAACATATTGCTCAACCGTCAGGTTATTGGTAACTGTTGTTTGTCCGAAAGCACTGAAACTGCCACCGATAAACACCAAACAACCCAAAAATTTACCGATTCCTCTAAAGCTTAACATAATTGCTGTTTTTTTTAATCTTGTTGTGAGTACAGACGCCCAAAAAGCAATGAAAGTTGTTTGAACTCGAAAAAAACGGTTTAACGCAACCCTTCTATAAGGTTCAAATCCTTTAACCTCAAGCTTCACCTAAAAAAACCGAATTCACCTGAAAAGAGAGATATACTTCGTATTTTCGTGCTTCAATAAAAGTGCGGCACAATTGTGTTGCAGGCAGTAATTCAAACACATGCAAAACAGGATCACTTCGCTTTTTAACATACAATATCCGCTGGTACAGGCCGGGATGATCTGGTGCTCGGGCTGGGAACTGGCTTCAGCTGTCTCCAATGCCGGCGGACTCGGAATCATTGGTTCGGGTTCCATGTACCCGGAAATTCTCGAAGAACATATCATCAAATGCAAAGCGGCTACCAACAAGCCATTCGCAGTAAACCTGCCGATGCTCTACCCGAATATCGAAGAGCACATTGCATTGATCATCAAACACGGCGTTCCGATCGTCTTTACTTCGGCCGGGAATCCGAAAACCTATACGGCCCGCCTGAAAGAACAGGGAATTACGGTAGTACACGTGGTTTCAAGCGCCAAATTTGCTAAGAAGGCCCAGGATGCCGGTGTAGATGCCATTGTTGCCGAAGGTTTTGAAGCCGGCGGACACAACGGGCGTGACGAAACAACCACTTTTTGCCTCATTCCAATGGTAAAAGCCGCAGTGGAAATTCCATTGATCGCCGCCGGTGGAATCGGAACAGGACGAGGAATGCTTGCCGCAATGAACTTAGGTGCCGACGGCGTGCAGATCGGCTCACGTTTTGTGGCCTCACCTGAATCATCCGCGCACCGGAATTTCAAGGAAGTCGTCATCAACTCAGAGGAAGGCGATACCATGCTTACACTCAAGGAACTGACGCCGGTACGATTGGTCAAAAATGCCTTTTTCAACAAAGTGCAGGAAGCCTACGAAAAATGCGCTTCGGCAGAAGAACTGAACGCGCTTTTGGGGCGCGGACGTGCAAAAAAAGGCATGTTCGAAGGCGATTTAACCGAAGGCGAGCTGGAAATCGGGCAGGTATCCGGGTTGATCCGTGAAATCAAGCCTGCCGCCGAAATCGTGCAGGAAATCATCACTGAATTTAAACAAGCGCTGGCCGAACAAACCTCCGCAAAATACCTGTTTTAATGATTGCATTCAATCGCTTTAAACTAGACAACGGACTCACCGTATTACATCATCCCGACCCAACGACACCAATGGCTGTTGTGAATGTGCTTTACGATGTGGGCGCCCGCGACGAATCGGAAGAACGCACCGGTTTTGCCCACCTGTTTGAGCACCTGATGTTCGGCGGGTCGGTAAATATTCCCGATTTCGATGCCCCGCTTCAGTTTGCCGGCGGCGAAAGCAACGCGTTTACTTCCAACGACATTACCAATTATTACGATACGCTGCCGGTGCAAAACATCGAAACGGCTTTGTGGCTCGAAAGCGACCGTATGCTTTCATTGGCGTTTACACCAAAAAGCCTCGAGGTGCAACGCAATGTCGTGATCGAAGAATTCAAACAGCGTTACCTCAATCAGCCGTACGGTGATGTGTGGCTCGAATTACGCCCGTTGGCGTATAAGGAACATCCATACAAATGGGCAACGATCGGTAAGGAAATCAAACACATCGAAGAAGCCCAAATGGAAGATGTGAAAGCATTTTTCAAAGCGCATTATCATCCCGGAAATGCGATTTTGTGCATCGCCGGAAACATTTCGCTGGAAAGAACAAAAGAGCTGGTGACCAAATGGTTCGGTGACATTCCCGCCTCATTAAAGCCGGATCGCATCCTGCCAAGAGAACCGCAACAAAACGAATACCGCGAAAAAATGATTGAGCGTGCCGTACCGAACGATGCGTTTTATTACGCATTCAAAATGCCGGAACGCCGCTCGTTTGAATACTATGTCGCCGATATTATTTCCGATGCGTTGGGCCGCGAGAAATCATCGCGCCTGTACGGCAAGTTGAAAAAAGAACTCAAGCTGGTGACGTCGATCAATGCCTATATTACCGGTTCCATGGATGAAGGTTTGCTGATCATCGAAGGAAAGCTGAGCAACGGCGTGACGTTTGAGCAGCTGGAAACCGCATTATGGGAAACGCTGGATGAGCTGAATGCCCATCCGTTATCGGAAGAAGAAACCGCGCGCTTACTGATCAAGATCCGTACCGCCAAGGAATTCCAGGAACAAGGCCTGCTGAACCGCGCCATGAACCTCTGCATTTTCGAATTGCTCGGTGATGCGAACGGCGTAAATGAAGAAAATGCCTTGTACCAGTCTGTTACTGCACAGCAAATCCAGGAACTGGGTAGAACCATGCTCCGCAAAGAAAATTGTTCCGTTTTACGCGTAAAAGCCATTCAAGCATGATAGAACGCACTACACAACCAGCTGTTCTTCCGGTAGAACACATCGATTTTGTGAAACCGCATATTTTCGACGTTACCGAGCATGTACGCCTGCTTTGGATGAAAGATGTTCCCAACGACACGGTTCGTCTCGACCTGTTTTTCGACGCCGGGATCATCCGCGGAAACAAAAGCATTCCGGCGATAGTACATAGTCTCCTGTTTTCGGGAACAGCTGAAAAATCATCCGTCGAAATCCACGAAAGCATCGATGCCCTCGGCGGATTCCTGGATACCGACCTTTCGTTTGAAACCGCTGTCGTGAGCATTTATTGCCTGCGCGAAAACCTCGACCGCATTGCATTGTTGGTCGGTGAGGCGATCAATGGCCTGGCGTTTCGCGAAAGTGAGGTGGAAGACACTTTGCGTTCCATGGGACAAAAATTCCGCGAAAACCAGCAAAAAGTACGCAATGTTGGCCAACAGCAGTTTCGCCGCCTGTTGTTCGAATCGCACGAGGACTATTCGACCTTAGCAGCTGTTTCTGATTTTGATTCAGGCAATTATGCCGCCATGAAACGCTTTTTCAAAGACCATTACCTGAACGGCCTGACGCGCATTACGCTGGTCGGGAACGTAGAACAGGATTCGGTAGATGCCCTCATCGACCTTTTCGGAAAATGGGCAATGGACCACAAGCCGGTTTACGGAAAGTCATTCGGTACTACACAGAAAAAAGCGCATTTCCCGGTGGACGGAGCCGTACAAACTGCCATTCGCATGGGGAAAATGATGTTTCCGAAAAATCACCCGGATTACATCGGTTTCCAGTTTTTGAACACGATCCTGGGCGATTATTTTGGCAGTCGTTTGATGTCGAACATCCGCGAGGACAAAGGATATACTTATGGCATCGGGTCGGTAATCATGGAACTGCACAACGACGGTTACCTGGTGATCGTTACCGAAGTCGGGAAAGATGTAACGGAAGCAACGCTTACCGAAATCAAAAGCGAGCTGAAACGCCTCCAGGAAGAACCTGTTCCCGCTGAAGAGCTTGAGCTCGTGCGCAATTACATGCTCGGCCAATTGCTCAAAAGCGCCGACGGGCCTTACGCCATGCTGGATATGTACAACAGTGTGGACATGTATGGAATCGATCTGGGCTTTTACGACCGTGCCATTGCGGAAATTCGCGCCATGCAACCCGAACGTTTACAGCAATTAGCCAAAACGTACCTGGATTGGCACGATTTTCTGATAGTCACTGCGGGTTAGCAACGATTTCGTTTTAAATCCGTTTTACACTAAAAGGTTCGATTTTTCGTTTTCATACTATGCGTTTACGACTCCTGATTATTGTGCTTGTATTGTGCTGTGCCTACAGCGCTCGTGCAACGCATGTCATGGGAGGCGAAATCACCTGGAAATGTAATGGAAACGGTTATGTATTCGAACTGATCTTTTACCGCGACTGCAATGGCGTGGAAGTCAACACCATTTCGGAGAACATCGAAGTCTGGAATCACCCGACAATCAGCAATATCCTGGTCTCGTTTATCAGTCGTGAAGACATTTCACCGACGTGTTCGCCGGTTCCGGGTTCACCACCGGCATTGGATTGTGGTGTTGGAGCGAGCGGCGGAAACGGCATTGGCGCCATTGAAAAAATCACTTACCGAAGCGCGGTTATTTTGCTTCCGGGAACACCGCCCGCAGGAACAGGATGGATCTTTACCTACGATAACTTTTCACGAAGCAACCTCATCACCAATCTTCAAAACCCGGATAATTACGGTTTGACGATCACAGCCAAAATGTTCCCGATTCCGGGAGCAGTGGGTGGTGTTTGCCTCGATAATTCACCGCAGTTTCTGCAGGATCCATACCTGGTAAGCTGTTCGGGCGAAGATTATTCCTACAATATGCATCCGGTGGACATTGACCTGGATTCACTTAGCGTGGCTTTCGGAACACCGCTGAATAATTTTTCCGGGGTTTACAATCCGCCGGTCAGCCCCGATCCTGTTCCTTATGAAACGGGATTTTCACCCACTAATCCAACACCCGATGCCACGTTCCAGGCAGGAAATATTCCAGCGCAAATTGACCCTGTTTCGGGTGAGCTGACCTTTAACAGTCAAACCATCGGGAGTTTTGTGGTGAAAATAGTGACGCAAAGTTTCCGCGAAGGAGTTTTGATCGCCGAAGCAGAGCGCGAAATGCAGCTCATCGTCCTAAATTGTTCGGGAAACAACAACGCACCGGTCATTACACCTCCGTTTGCGGGCTTGTTTGAAACCACGGTGGATGCAGGAACGCTTGTAACCTTTAACCTCACTTCCACCGATGTGGAATTGCTGCAGGACGGTTCGCCTCAGAGCAATATTTTGACTACGAGCAGCCTGATGTACGGAACAAACTTCACCAGCACCGGCGGCTGCGCTGTTGGTCCGTGTGCAACGCTCGATCAAACGCCGGCTATCATCGGTGTTCAGGGAGCAACGGCACAATTCTCCTGGCAGACAGATTGCGACCACGTAGTTACCGCTTTCGGTGACGTGGCAGATGTAATCCCTTACCATTTTGTATTCAAAGTACAGGACAACTATTGCCAGATCCCTAAAATCACGTATAAAACGGTTACGATTAATGTTCGCAACCCTGGAATTATTCCGGCTACGACCATCAATTGCATCACAACTGCCGTTAATGGCGATGTGACCGTGAATTGGGACGCGGTAGCTGATCCCGACGGAACATTCGTGGAATATCAATTGCATTCGGTGCAAAACGGGTTGCTCGGAACCTTCCCGATAGGTACCACCAGTGCTGTTGTTCCTTTTCCGGGAGCGGCACACGACTTTTTCGTGAATGTCGTTTCGGGTTGTAACGGAAATGCCACCACAACCAGTGACACGGTTCGAAATGTGTTCCTGGACGTCAGCAATCCAAGTGACGGAACAGCGATCCTGCAATGGAACTCACCTACGGTTGATCCGCTGCCCGGCATGAGTCCGGATGTTACGATCTGGCGAGAATATCCTGCCGGAACGTGGAATATCCTGGCGACTGTCCCTTACGGAACAACGTTCTTCAAAGACACCATCGATATTTGTTCGACCTATTTGAATTACATGGTGACGTATGAAACACCTATCTGTGTGTTCAATTCCAACATCGACGGTGATGATTTTGAAGACATGATCACGCCAGACCTACCGATCATTACCAGTGTTTCGATCGACACGCTTACCGGGAATCCGGTGATTACATGGAACGTCAATGGTCAGCCCGACACGTATGGATATGTGATTTACCAGCAGGACGTTAATGGTTTTGTGGTGGAAATCGATACCGTTTGGGGAATCAACAACACGACTTACATCCACAACTATCCGGTTGACGGCCCGATGACGTATTCGGTCGCAGCGTTTGATTCCTGCTTTACGATTGCGGTGCCGCCTACTTACCAGACTTCCGCCAAAGCCGAATTGCACAGCTCGGTCTTTTTGACCTACGATGTAAATGTGTGCGACAATACTGTTTCGTTGGATTGGACCGATTACATTGGCTGGAATGCCGATTTGCAGGATTACACGATTTTCATGCAGGAAAACGGCGGTGCATGGGCGAGCGTGCAAACCGTAAGCGCCACTTCGAGGTCCCTGCAATTGCTTCCGCTTACACCTTATTGTTTCGCTATTCGGGCCAATAAGGCCAACGGAACCGAAGCATTTTCAAATGTGGTTTGTTTTACGATCACCGGCCCTACTCCACCGGCGACACATTATTTACGCGTAGCAACAGTTGAAGCCAACGAAGTGGTGCTACGTCACGAAATCACGACCGGTAGCAATGTGGCCTCTGTCAGATTTGAAAAGTACAATATTCGCAACGGGCTGTTTGAAGAACTGGCTGTGGTTGATGCTACGAGCAATACGCTGACCCTGGTAGATCCGGATGTGGACGTGAACAGCTTTAGCTACCGTTACCGGGCGGTTGTGATCGACAGCTGCGGAAATGAAGGTGGTGTTTCCAATGAAGCCAACACGGTTTTATTGACCATATCAACCGACCAGGTGCGATTGATCAATTACCTGAACTGGAGCGCTTACAGTGAATTCGATGGCGGTGTTTTCCGCTACTATATTTACCGCGGAGTGGATGGTAATTACGATCCGAATGCCCTGGCGATTATCACAAATGACCACCGTTTTTACGAAGACGATGTAACTGACTACGAAGAATACACCGGCCGTTTCTGTTATAAGATCATTGCCCAGGAAGGCATCAACAACCAATACGGATTCAGCGAGACCAGTACTTCCAACGAAGTTTGTGCGGTTATTGAACCGCTGGTCTACATCCCGAATGCATTCACACCGGAAGGTGAAAACCCGATTTTCAAGCCTGTTTTGTCGTTTACGGATTACAATGCGTTTGAAATGACGATCCTCGACCGCTGGGGACAAAAAGTGTTCAGTACAAAAGACATTAACCAGGGCTGGGATGGCATTCACCCGGTTAGCAATAAGCTGGTTGAAGTGGGAACGTATGGGTACGTGGTGCGAATCCTGGATGGAAATAACCAGGAGTTGATGTACCGCGGGCATGTTTCAGTGTTGAGATAAATTCCTTTCATTTTCGGTCGGTTTTTTTAAAAAAAATCATTTTTTTTCTGCTTTATTTTCGCCCTGTTTTCAGGCTTTTCATGATTGATTTCATCATTTCTTTCAAAAAAATCAACTTGCCCCGGGTTACCTTTCAGCAATACCTTACATATAGGTATGTAATTGTTATTCATTCTATTATAATTGGCGCCCGTCAGAAAGTTTCTCCTTTATTTCCACTGATGGGTGCCTTTTTAAGCCGATGAAAACAAACAGATAAAAACAACTACCGGTTTTGTAAGTCTGTCCGGAAACCTTACACAACCCCCAAATCGATCGTCATGTTTAAGATTCATAATGCAATCGCCTGTTTGGGCTTTATGATTGCCTGCTTTGCAGTAACATACGCTTACGCACAAACCAAATCGACAACTGTTTCGGTTTACTTCGATACCGACCAACACGTACTTACACCCGGCTCGAAGGAAAAACTAAACGCCCTTATCCAACAGCTTGATACGCTGAACGGGGCCACGATGTACTTGTCCGGTCATACCGATTCGCGTGCCAACGAGGAATACAACGACCGGCTTTCGGAACGGCGCATCGCTTCGGTGCAGGACTATCTGACACAACATTCGCGCAACGCTCTGCCAACAATCGTCGAACGAAAAGCAGAGGGAGAAAACAACCCGGTCGACAATAACACAACGGCCGCCGGAATGGCCAAAAACAGGCGGGTCGACATTGAGATTCGTTACCCGGAAGAAACCGCCAAACCCGAAATTGCCGTTGCCGCGATCACCGACTCCATCCAGGAATTGTATCGTTTGCTGGCCGATTCACCGGGAATCTATACAATCGATAACCGCTTCGACACGTTGCTTTCCTGCGAAAAGGGAACAGTGCTAGCCATTCCGGCTTATTGCTTCGTGAAGCCTAACCAGTCGGACTATTTGGTTACATTGACCATTCGCGAAACGATCGAATTGTCGGATATCCTTTCCGGCAACCTCAACACCATGGCTGGTAATGAACTGCTGGAAACCGGTGGAATGGTTGAGATAGACGCAGCCGATCAATCGGGAAACAAGCTCGATCTTCTCACCGATAAAAGCCTCACCCTTTATCTGCCCACTGATTCCATAAAAGATGATTTTGAAACATTTTACGGTTCGCGGGACCCATCTGCGCAGGAAACAGTCAACTGGCACCGGGATGATTTCGGGCACGATATGCCGGGTTGGGGATATGTCGGGATTCCCTGGAGCTACTGGGGAAACTGCTGGACACCCGGCGCGGAAATTCAGAAATGCAGGTTCTTTTTCTGTCGCATTGGTCGCATCGACGACGTCATCAAAGGTGGTTTTAACCGTTCGCAACGCATCAACAACCAACGATTCCGGGACGAGCAAAAAATGGCCCGCCGCGGTCAACGACGCATGCGTTCGGAATCCTGCCTGGTTTATTCCACACGGTATAAAATGACACCGCCTGATACGGCAACTTTCCTGGCGCTGAACAAGAATTACATGCTCAAAAACAACCTGAAAACGGTCGACGAAACGTTGAAGTTTATGCGCAAACAGCAGGATTCCCTTAATGCCATTTGGGCCGAAGAGATGAAAGTGATCCGCAAACAGCAGGATTCGATCTATGCTATTCGTGCTGAAGTGAACCAATTGTCTTACAATGCACTTACCGTCACAAAGCTCGGAATGATCAACTGCGATCGTTTTTCGGGAAGAGGACAATCGCTCGTTGCTTTATCAACAACGACTCCTTACACTCCCAACATCGATGCTAAAATGGTCTTTTCCGATATTAAAAGCGTATTGTCAGCCAATCAGGATCGCGAAGGCAATATCAGTTTTAATAGTATTCCCAAAGGAAAGAAGGTATGGGTTGTTTTTCTAAAGGTCGAAAACAAGCAGCCTTACATGTCTGTTCATGAAATCAAAACCGGGAAAGAAAAATCCATATCACCTGATTTCAAAGCTGTTACTACAGATGAAATCAAACGGACTTTTCGGAAATTTAATCGCTGACAGAACTTTAATTGTTAAAAACGGGTGCATTATGATCTGAGCAGGCTATTTTTAGACCATGTTATCAGGTCTCATGCACTTTTTTCATGGCGGGATATTCTGGATCAGAAATCGCATTACTCCCCGGCAATTTTTATTGTTGTCGAGTGTCGTGGTGGGGATTTCAGCCGCGTTGGCAGTGATTCTCCTGAAAACATTTGCCCACCAGGTTTATTTGTTTGCTTCCGAGCTCAACAAGCGTGTCCATTTTCAGTACGTGAACTTCATTCTCCCGGTGATCGGGATCGTGTTAACGGTTTTCATTGTAAAACGGGTATTGAAGGGAAACCTGGAAAAAGGCACCTGGCGGATCATTTATGCGATTACCAAGCGCTCGAGCATTTTACCGCGTGTACAAATGTACGCCCAGATCATCACCAGTTCCATTACGGTAGGTTTTGGTGGCTCGGCAGGTTTGGAATCGCCGGTAACAATTACAGGAGCAGCTTTCGGGTCCAACTACGCACGTCAATACCGGCTTTCTGCAAAAGAACGCACATTATTGCTGGCTTGTGGTGTTGCTGCGGGAATTGCCGCTGCGTTTAACGCACCCATCGCCGGTGTGTTGTTTACCATGGAAGTGCTTCTGGCCGATGTAGGAATTTCTGCCTTCATTCCATTGATGCTGGCAGCTGCAACCGGCGCACTGGTTTCCAATGTGCTGCTCAGCGATAAGATCCTGCTTTCACTTAAAGGACAACTCGCTTTCGATTATTCCAACATTCCCTGGTACATTTTACTGGGCGTTCTCACCGGATTTATAGCCGTTTACCATTCGCGTATGTTTGTGCGCGTCGAAAATTTCTTCGAACAATTAAAGTGGGGCAAGTACCAAAAAGCAATTGTCGGGGCACTGCTGCTTTCCTTAATGATCCTGCTCTTTCCATCCCTGTTCGGCGAAGGTTATGAAAGTGTCAAAGTCCTTTCGACCAAGCATCCCGAGAATTTACTCGATGATACGTTCTTTTCCCGAATTCCGCGCCAGGACATGTTATTGGTGATCTTTGTAGGCGTGATTATTTTCCTGAAATCCATAGCAACCGGCATTACGCTTGGAAGTGGTGGAAACGGCGGAAATTTCGCTCCTTCATTGTTTGTGGGGAGCTATACCGGTTTTGCGTTTGCTTACGGGCTAAACCTTACCGGCTGGTTCGAGAAGATCCCTGTTACCAACTTCACTATGGTCGGCATGGCCGGTATGCTCAGCGGACTATTTCACGCGCCGTTGACAGCAATGTTCCTCATTGCGGAAATTACCGGCGGCTACAGCCTGATGATCCCTTTGATGATCGTTTCATCCATCAGCTTTGCTATTTCCAAGCAGTTTGTACCGCATTCCATGGATACGCTGAAACTGGCCGAAGAAGGGCATGTAATGCGCGCCGATAAGGACCGGCATGTATTATCAACGATCGATCAGCAAACTGTCCTGGAAGAAATGGTCGTGGTGCTCCACCCGGATGATACAATTGATACTTTGTTTAACACCATCCGCACCACGCGGCAGGCTTTGTTCCCGATTGTCAATGACCGCGGCAGCCTGCTGGGCATGATCTACCTCAACGACCTTCCCGATTTGCTGCACATTCATGCTTCCGACCCGAATACACCGCTGGAAAGTTTTATGGAACCGATTGTTTTTTATGCAGGTCCCGAGGATCCGATGGAGCGGGTTATGGATTTGTTTGATCAATCAGGGTTGAGCTACCTGCCGCTTATATACCAGGACCAGGTATTAGGGTATTATTCCAAAACACGTTTGCTGGATGCTTACCGCAAAAAAGTGGTTGAAAGCATCGTCGAATAAAACCCGAAATCATCTTTTTAATATAAATACTGCGAATGAATTCCGAGAATTTGTATAAAAATTGCGAATTTAATCTTGAAAAAAGTATAAATATTATGAGTTGATTCCAGTAATTTATATACAAATTGCGAATTTAATCAGTAAATTTGTATAAAATTTGCGATTATGATCACAAGAAGCATCGTCGAAAATATCAGGAAACGGCTTACCGATCGTAAAGTAATGGTGATCCTGGGTCCTCGGCAAGTAGGCAAAACCACCTTGTTCCATCAACTATTTGATGAGCATACGAATGTATTGTGGTGGAACGGTGACGAATCGGATGTACGTTCCGCTTTGGAGGAAACCTCTTCAGCAAGGCTCAGAGCACTGATCGGGAATCATACGATCCTGGTCATTGATGAGGCGCAGCGCATTGATAATATCGGCCTGGCTGCAAAGATCATCTATGATTCGATTCCTGGTGTGAAAGTACTGCTGAGCGGATCATCGGCGTTTGAAATCAAGAATAAAACCAATGAGCCGCTTACCGGTCGCAAATGGGAATATCAATTATTTCCGCTTTCATTTGCAGAAATGGTAAAGCATCACGGCCTTTTGGAAGAAATGCGCATGTTGGAGCATCGAATGATTTACGGTTATTACCCTGAGGTAGTAACCCAAACAGCTGAAGCAAAATCCATCTTATCGCTGATTACCAACAGCTATTTGTATAAAGATATCCTGATGCTTGAAAACATTCACAAACCTGAAAAACTGGAGCGTTTGGTACAGGCATTGGCTTTCCAGGTCGGGCACCAGGTTTCGTATAATGAGCTGGGCCAAACCTGTGGACTGGATAACCAAACGGTTGAGAAGTACATTGATTTGCTCGAAAAATCATTTGTGATTTTCCGGATTCCATCATTGAGCCGAAACATCCGTAACGAGCTAAAAAAGAGCCGTAAGATCTATTTCTATGACAATGGCGTGCGAAATGCCGTGATCAAACAATACAACCCGCTCAACCTGCGCGATGACGTTGGGGCATTATGGGAAAATTTCCTTGTATCGGAGCGTATGAAATATACCCATTACAATTTCCATTACTGCAACCGGTATTTCTGGCGCACACATGCCCAGCAGGAAATTGACTATGTAGAAGACAAAGACGGCCTGCTTTCTGCTTTCGAATTCAAATGGAACCCGAAAGCAAAGGCCAAGATGCCGAAAGCATTTTCAACGGCTTATCCGAACTCGGAATTCAAGACCATACATCGCGATAATTTCTATTCTTTCCTGGGAATCGACTATTAATGATTCCGGAAGCGAACAGAATTACATCAGATTGGTAAAATTGATTCCACGGTTGGTAATGCTCATGCGCAGCGTAAAGCGAATGCGTGTTGTGTAATTGAGCGTTCCGTAAGCATCGTCCATGTCTTTAGAGATGTAGAGCGGGAAATACAATCCTGCTACTTTACCCAAGCGAATTCCCAGACCAAAATCGTAGGCCGCAAGTACCTGGTTATTTAAAGCGCTCGGGAAAAAGCCTGCATCAGCAAATACCCCGAAAATACCCGGTACAAACGGTAATTGCGCATAGAAATTGGCAGCAGTCACCCACTTGGAGTTGGTTCCGTAATCGCTGGTGCTTTTAAATCCGCCCATGTTTTCCAGACGCTGCTGCGACAGAAATCCCTGCGTGGCAGTCCTTCCGAAGTAATAATCTTCGATGAACAAATCCTGCGAACCGTTGGCGCCGCTTAAGTTGAGACTGTAGGCCGCCGTATTGGCACCGACCCCAAAATCAAACAACCAGTTGCCACCGGCATAACCGCGCAACTCGACCCAACGGCTGCTTTCATTGCGGATATAGCGGAAACGATAGGTCGCTTCGATACTGGAGCGCCCCATCTGATCGCCGTTGTTCACATTCGAGATGAAATCGGAACGCAGGCCGACATTGATTTCATGATCAGGCTTGTTGTAATTGAAATCATATTTCGCGAAGCCGCCTACCTGTTCTATCTGAGTGCGACCAAACACATCGAGTCGGTACATACTTTGCACCAGTAATGTTTGGCTGATTGGTGAAGCTTCCTTTCGATTTCCCAACTTGGCAAACCAAAACGGTGAGGCAGTGAAATAGTAACCGTCATTTCCTTTGAAAGCTTCACTATCCGTTTCTTTAAATGACCGCACAGCCACGCCGAACTTGCTTAGTTTCAGGTTTTTCTTTGGTAAAAAGGAATAGCTGATATCGGCCATTCCGGAAATGCGCTTCCCGCCGAATGAATACATCGGCACCACCAGGTATTGAACACGGTTGAAAGGAACACCAAAGTTATGTATTGCTGCCCCCAGCATAAAGCGGTCATTTTGATTGGCAGCGATCATCGGCATCCAGAACACATTTGATTTGCCCTGTTCGTTATCGCCGATCATTCCTTCCAGCTTCAACGGCTCTACTTTTCCGAAAAGTCCCTTTTGATGCCAGTTGTTATTGTCCCGGAAAACTTCCGGAATTCTGCCTGAAGGATTGACACGCACTTCATCTGCTTCAGATTTAAACACAACCGTTGATTTTCCTTCAGCAGGCTCTGCCCAAACGGTTTCTACCAGTTTTCCTTTTTGATATGCACCCACTTCGATCGGGCCATTCACCTGACCAGTGTTCTTTACGGTGACTGTTGTTCCGTTCTCATCTGCCGTTACTTTCGTGAGCTTGTAATCGATATGGTTGGTCGTTTGGATCAGATCATCGAACAACCACCCCAGGTCTTTACCCGATTCCTTCTCCAAAACGGCACGCATATCTTCCGGCTGCGGGTGTTTGAATTTCCACTTTTCATAATAAGCGTGCATGCAGCGGTCAAACTCTTCGTCGCCCAGGTATTGCTTGAGGTAAGTAAAAACCAACCCGGTTTTGGAATACATGACCGCTCCGTAGTTGATTGAGGTAAAATCGGCGGAATGTGTTTCAATAGGCTGATCTTCGCCAAACCCGGCAACTCCCCGGTAAGTGAAATCGGCCATGTCGTAGTGATCAAGGTGATCAAAATGAAAACGTCCGCCCAAGACCATATCGGAAAGGTTGGTATTGTTGGGATACTTGGTGTACACATAGCGCAATTCGTTGAGGGTGTTCATTCCCTCGTCCATCCAGCCGTGAACGCGTTCGTTGGAACCAAGAATTCCGTAAAACCAGTTGTGTCCTACTTCGTGTACGATCACGATTTCGAGTTCCATCGCCGAACCGGCATTCCCGATCACCGTCACATTCGGATATTCCATACCACCCCCGGCAGAAATGGTTCCATCGACCGCGGTGACATTGTTGTACGGATAATCGCCGTTCCATTTGGAATAATAATAGGTTCCATCATTGATGTATTCGATAGCATTTTGCCAGTAGCGTACATTGTGCGGTACAAACATCGCCCAGGATGTGACTTTGCGTTTCGACTGCGGCAATTCTACCTCGCCTTTCAGTACGATGTAGCGTTTATCGGCAAACCAGGCAAAATCGTGCACGTTTTTTTGCGTGTAACGAATGGTTTTCCACTCGGCATCGGAAGGCGGGAAAGGAGTTTCCTTTTTCCCCTGCTTTTGCAAAGCAGCTGTGATCGAAGCATTTTTGACTTCCTCATCTGACTGACCTGCTTTTTTGTTCAAAAAGTCAATCTCTGACTGCGTTTGCAGATCGCCGGTAGCACCGACAACATAATTCTTCGGAAGCGTAATCGATACATCAAATGAGCCGTATTCAGAGTAAAACTCTCCCTGGTTGAGGTACGGCATCTGGTTCCAGCCGTTTTTATCGTATACCGCCGGCTTCGGGTACCATTGCGTGATTTGGTACGATTGCCCGATGTGTCCCAAACGGGAAATTTCACCCGACGGAATTTTCACTTTGAATGGCGTTGAAACGGTAATCCTTGCACCGGAAATCAATGGTTTGACCAACACCAGCTTTGCAATATCCGGATTTTCAGCATCGTATTCGAAATACGTCGGTACGCCATCTACCGTGAAACTTAGCGAGTCGATGGAACCCTTGATGGAATCGGCACCAAAGGTCAGTTCCTGTTCTCCATCGGCGTATTGCTGTTTTCCAAGGGCTGTTTTTCCGCTGCGGTAAGCATTCGGCCACAAATGGATGTACAAAAAGTCGAGTGTTTGCGGTGAATTGTTGATGTACACAAACGATTCCTGTCCATGAAGAACATGGTTTTTGTCGTCGAGCTTCACCGAAATGGTATAGTTTACTTCTTGCTGCCAGTAAGATTGAGCGGTTGAATGGAATATGGCAACCGTTAGTAATAGGAGAGAAAAAAGGTATTTGTTCATCGCATAAAAGTTGAATGCTTCACCGATGACATCGCACCAGTGAAGCATTACAAAAATAGGGTTTCAAAGCGAATCCTGACAACAACGAAAATCGTTTATCTTTTATTTAAAGGAACGGTCTGTATTCCTGCTGCTGTGGTCGTCCGGACGAGGTAAGAACCCGCTGCAAAATGGTCGAATGAAACAGTTGTCTTTTTGGTTTTGGGAGCAACCGCATACAGCAATTGGCCCGTAACCGAGTAAACTTCAAGCTGCTCGATTACACTTCCCGCCTCTAACGTAAATGTCGACTCAAACGGGTTCGGGTAAATCAATACCGATTCCATTGCGAGTTCATTTACGCCCAAAGACGTGCATTCATGTTGGTGATTGCTGAGCTGCTGTGACACTTCAAATTGACGGTCATTGATAAACTGCATCAAGCCGCGGTAAGTAGACCACTGTCCGAACGGATCGATTGCATTGATATCGTTGTTGATGGATTCATCAAAATTCGCAATTGAAAAGAACTTATTGACATCGTCGTTCAACGCAGGACGGATAAGGGCTGCCGTCGACGTGATGTATGGCCCCAGGTGTGAAGTCGTGAAATAATTATCCATCAGGATACAGACGTGATCGAAGAACGAACTCCGCAGCTCGGGATCTTCCTGGATTTTCTTCACCAGTTGTTTTGGTCCGTCGGAAGTTTGTGAATAATCGACAATCAAATCGGTATTCGTGGTGGAAAAAGCAAGATTGTAATCCCACGGAATCCAATCCATGAGGTTGCTTTCCGGGTTCTGGTACAGGAAGAAATTGCGTCCGTGATCGTAGTACGAATCCCAGTTGAGCATGATAATATCCGACGCCAGTACGTAGAGGTAGCGGTCAATATTGAGCACCTGCAGGATGCTGTCTTCAAAATTAGCCTGTGGCGTTGCAATCTTTCGGGTAAGGTAGATCAGGCGCGACCAGTCATTGGTTTCTTCGTTGGTTTGCAATTCAAACTCGTCGGTATAATTAGCCATGGAGCTTCCCTGGTAAGACAAACTGGTGTTGTTGATGCATTTGAACAGGTTTCCGCTGTCGGCTTCGTACCAGTTTTTCAAAGCGCGCTTATCCACTTCTTCTACCATAAGGTACAAGCCCCAGTAAGTACCGTTTAAGTACAATTTGGTGTAAGCCGTTCGCGGTGCGTCGATTCCGGCGTCGCGCATGAATTTGTAAGCCAGTGCATCGCGCATCATCGACGGATCCTGGAAACCGTTGGAAAGATTGATCTTGCGCAAACCATCGTATTTCTGCCCGGAAACATATTCGTTCATGCTGATCTTAAGCGGCTTCTTAAACGAACCGCCAGCTCCCCAGTTGGAGAAAAATCCTTTTTGCTTCACGCCAATGGAATCGATTACCGTACCGTCGACGGTGACACTTCCCATCATATATTTTACATCCGTTCCGTTGTTGAATGCCTCATCGTAATAGGTGGTGAGCGAATCCCAGAAACCAACCTGCTGGAAGGTCACATCAATGCGGTGCACGTAGGATTCATCGAATAATTCGGTACCATTTTGTGCAACTGAAAATCCTGCGGTTAATCCTGCAATGAGGCCAAGTATTCCTTTCTTCATCTTAGTACAGTTCGGTGGTTAATACTTGATTTTGCAGTGTAACAACCACATATACCATACTTTGCTCATTCTCGGAAATGCTTGTATTCCATTTGGGCATTGTACTGAACGCCGCAATGATATCGGCATCGATCTGACTGGAAATACCTCCGTAAAAACGCGACGCTTCCACTACCTTGCCCTGGTAATCGATCAGCAATTTAAATGCTGCGCGCTTGTAGGTGATTCCTTCACCCGTCGAAATATTTTTAGATACGAGGTAGTCGGCTACCGCTTGTTGACCGGTACCAAAAGTGGTTTTATTTCCCGCGCGAACCACTTTTACCGGATCCGCCTGGTTTGCAGCAGTTGCCTGGGAAAACCCAACGGAAACCACAACCAGGCTCAGCGAGATTGAAAGGAGCAATTGTTTCATCTTAGAGCGTTTTTACATGTGCAAAACAACGACGTTGTTCATCACTATTATTAACTAATAAACGTTACGTTGCCCGTGCAATGTAAGCAATGTGCCACAGAACACGCGGTTTAGAGCCATTTAGCGACTGATCGTTGAGTAAAGTGTGGAGGTGATTGAGTTAACATAAGCGCAATAGTTTATTTACAATTGGTTAAAACGCCGGCAGCTTCATTTTTAACGCACGAAGAACATCTAAACCGATAAACCCTAAGCTGACAAAACCGATTCCTTATTCTTTTGTAGTAATTTTACCGTGTGCAACGTTTTCTAGTCATTCAGACAGCTTTTTTGGGCGATGTGATCCTGGCAACTCCGGTTGTCTCGGAACTGAAACGATTGTACCCGGATGCGGCCATCGATGTGCTGGTGCGCAAGGGAAACGAATCCATTTTGGCAAATCACCCGGATATCCGGCAGGTCTTTACACTCAACAAGAAGCAGGGCAAATTTTCCGAGATCAGGCGGTTGGCGCGGTTGTTCCGCAAGGAACGCTACGATGAAGTGATCAACCTGCACCGTTTTGGCAGTTCAGGCCTCATCACCTGGCTTTCGGGCGGGAAGCGAAGAGTTGGATTTGACAAAAACCCGTTTTCCTTTTGTTACGCCATCAAAATAAAGCATGAGATTGGTAACGGGAAACACGAGGTGGAGCGCAACCTGGAACTGATTGCACACCACGGAGCCGAAAAACTGGTGAGGCCACTGGTTTATCCTTCGGTTGCCGATCATACTGCCGTTGCTCATTTGATTAAAGAACCGTTCTATACGCTGGCGCCTGCTTCGGTATGGTTTACCAAACAACTACCCGAAGCAAAATGGGTCCAACTGGCACAGCAGCTTGCCAAAAAAGGGATTGTGTACCTGGTTGGTGGTCCGGATGACAAAGAACTGTGCGAACGGATCCGACTAGAAGCCGGTTTACCCGAATCGGCTAATCTTGCCGGGCAATTATCGCTGCTGCAATCGTGCGCGTTGTTTTCGAAAGCCAGGCGCTGTTATGCCAACGATTCCGGACCATTGCACATGGCTTCGGCGGTGAATGCGCCAACAACAGCTTTTTTCTGCGCCACGGTCCCGCGTTTCGGATTCGGGCCACTTTCAGGCGACAGCGAAATTCGGGAGACAAACGAAGTGCTTTCCTGTCGCCCATGTGGCTTGCATGGAGGAAAAGTTTGTCCGGAGGGGCATTTTAAGTGCGGAGATATTAGTATTAACGAAGCCTGATTACTGCAATGGAACCTGTTCACCTTCACTTCCTCTTTCAAAGAGAACGATTCATCAATTCATGTTTACTGCAATTAAAAATTGCCCGGAAGGCTGCTAAACGACAATGGCAGATTTTATTCAGCGGTGTTCCCGTATTTTTCTTGTTTGCTTTATTGAGTTACGGACAACCTTTTTTATTTGACATCTTTGCCGCACTTTCCATTTTCATGGCAATACTAGGTTACTGGATGTATGCCCAAACCCGAATCAGCGAAAAGGAATCCATTAAAAAAGTCCATGAGATTGCTGAAAAATACGAAGAACAGCAATTTAACTGCTACTATTCTTTTACCGATGATGAGTTTAAGTATTGGGACGATGAAAAACACTTTTATTTCAAATGGCATTGTCTGAAACGTTTTTCCTACGAGGAAAACTATTTGGTTATCTGGATAGAAAACAGCCCGCAGTTTGTGTTAAACCGTGAGGAGATACCCAAGGAAGCGGAACACTTTCTTAGAAGAAAACTCCCCTTTAATGAACCCAAAACAACTTCTTCAAAAACCAAAAACTCTGACGAGTTGATTGACCAGCAGCCTGGTTCCTGAAATCATCTGCCATTCCAAAATATCCTGTAAATTTGTCACTTCAATCACTCGTTATGTTGCGACCTTTCCGTGAGGCTCTTTTACTCATTTTGTTCTGGATCATTTGCTTTGATTTTCATCGCATTCTTTTTTCGATCAACCATTGGGGAAAATTCGCCAAAGTGGGATTCGGTGAGTGGCTGCAGGCATTTTTCTATTCGTTCCGCCTCGACCTGGCTACGGCAGCCGGGTTGACCGCTTTGCCGTTTATCGTGCGTTTGTTTGCCCTTTACGGAAACTGGAAAGGAACACACCGTATTTTCCGCATTGTACTCATGACGCTCCTGGTGATCCTGGTTTGCGTACAAGCAGGCGAGATTGTTGCTTATGGCGAATGGAACCACAAGCTGACATCACGCGTTTTCATGCACCTTTCCAACCCCGACGAAGTAGCGCGAACCGCCAGCTATGGTATGGTGTTCTGGTTTTTGCTGTTTGCGATCATCGAATTGGTTTTCGGCTGGTGGCTGGCGAAAAAAATGTTCAAACGTATCAAGGTTCCAACCTATCAATTCCAATGGAAACAAGTACTCGTTTTCCCGACCCAACTGGCAGTTGGTTTAGGACTCCTGTTTTTATTGCTTCGAGGCGGCTGGCAACCAATTCCCATCAATATTGCGGCAGCGGTATACACAGATAAACCTGTCGCAAATGACCTTTCGATCAATTCCCTGTATTTTTTTGGAAAAAGTTACCTCTTGTACAATAGAAGCACCATTGACGATCTGATGCCCAAAGTTGACAAACAACTTGCTGCTAAAAGAGTAAAGGAATGGTACAGTTACCCCAAAAAACACGATCGGTATTTCCTGAAAAATACACGGCCGAATGTAGTGGTTATTGTATTGGAAGGCTGGACCGCAAAAGCAATTGGAACGCTTGGTCCCACTAAAGGAGCCACTCCTAACTTTGATAAAATTGCCAAAGAAGGATTGTTGTTCACCGACATTTATGCCACTTCTACCACCTCTGAAATTGGTAATTCCAGTATTTTCAGTGGTAATCCTGCCGTTCCTGAAGTTTCTATTTCCATGCAACCGGAAAAACATCGCCAGTTGAATTCTATTAATGAGGATCTGGAATTGTGGGGCTATCATACGAGTTACATTTTTAGTGGCGATCTGAAATATGGCAACATTGGTGGCTATTTTATGGACCATGGTTTTGATGTGGTGAAAGACGAGAGTGATTTCCCTTCCGATTTACCGCGGGGAAAACTGAATTTCTATGACCGTGATTTGTACAAATTTCTCATCCAGGAAATCAACTCACACAAAAAACCATTCCTTCAATGTGCGTTTACCGGCAGTACACATGCGCCTTATGATCAGCCAAAGGGCAAAGGAAAACACTTCACCGGTGAAGAAGCTGAATACATGAACTCTTTGGTTTACGCCGATGAATGTTTGGGGGAGTTTATTCGTAAATGCAAAAAATACAGCTGGTACAAGAATACACTGTTTGTATTTGTAGCCGATCACGGACATGCGTCACCCACATCCGTGGACCCGGTTTCCAGCAAATTCTATCACATCCCGCTTTTGTTTTTCGGTGAACCGATCAAGGAAAGTTACCGCGGAAAACGCATGAATGTAGTGGGTTCCCAGGCTGATATCGCCGGCACACTTATTTACCAGATGAAGGGTGACCCGTCGCGCTATCCCTGGAGTAAGGACCTGATGAATCCGAAAGTGCCGCAATTTGCTTTTCATACGGTTGTCAGAGGCTTTGGCTGGGTGACACCAAAAGGCAATTTTACATGGTCAATGGATTTGAAGATAAAATTTGAGGACACATTTGCTCCGCAAGATTCGAAAAAAGAAATCCAAAATGGCAACATGTTTCTTTCAAGCATTTATGAAGCCTACAAACGATTATAATGTGTGCCTGCCCAACGTATCCATCGTCAGAGGTGTAACCGGTTGATCGTTAAGCCAGGGCTGAATTCCCGAAAGAGTCCCGGAAATCAGGAACAACTGATCGATTCCAAAATATGCCGTAACTTTGTGTCCTCAATAATTCGTTATGTTGCGACCATTTCGTGATGTTCTGTTACTCATTTTGTTCTGGATAATCTGCTTCGACGTAAACCGGGTTCTGTTTTCGATAACCCATTGGAGCAAATTTTCAAAAGTAGGATTCGGTGAATGGTTGCTTTCTTTCGTCTATTCATTTCGCCTGGACCTGGCTACCGCATGTGCATTGACAGCGCTTCCGTTTATCGCACGATTGTTCGCACATTATGGCAATTGGAAATGGACGCACCGCATTTTCAGAATCCTGTTAATGTCCCTGTTAGCGATTGTGGTTTGTGTGCAGGCAGGTGAAATTGTTGTCTACGGTGAATGGAACCATAAGCTTTCATCGCGCGTTTTCGTGCACCTTTCCAATCCGGATGAAGTCGTAAGAACGGCGAGCTACGGGATGACCTTTTGGTTTATCTTTTATGCCGTTATCGAATTTGTATTCGGCTGGTGGCTTGCGAAAAAACTCTTTAAACGAATCGTTGTTTCTCCGAACCAATTTACCTGGAAACGATTACTCGCGTTTCCGCTGCAATTGACCGTGGGATTGGCCGCACTGTTTTTATTATTGCGCGGCGGCTGGCAACAAATTCCCATCAACATTGGAGCAGCCGTTTACACTGACAAACCTGTTGCCAACGATCTCTCCATCAACCCGCTCTATTTTTTCGGGAAGAGTTACCTCTTATACAAAAGAAGTAACCTGGATGAACACTTACCAAAGGTAGATCAACAATTGGCAGAGCGGAAAACAAAAGAGTGGTACAATTATCCAAAAGACCACGACCAGTATTTTCTTAAAAACAAGCGCCCGAATGTGGTGTTCATCGTGCTGGAAGGCTGGACGGCAGAAGCAATTGGAAGCTTGGGACCAACAAAGGGCGCAACTCCCAATTTTGACCGCATCGCCAAAAAAGGATTGTTGTTTACGGATATTTACTCTGCATCTACGACTTCTGAAGTTGGCAACTCGAGTATTTTTAGCGGCATCCCGGCCGTCCCGGAAGTTTCCATCTCTATGCAACCCGACAAAAACCGCAAGCTGAACTCGATCAACGAAGACCTGGAAAAATGGGGTTATCATACCAGTTACATTTTTAGCGGTGATTTGAAATATGGCAATATCGAAGGTTATTTGATGGACCATGGTTTTGATGTGGTAAAGGATGAGAGCGATTTCCCGGCCGATTTACCCCGCGGAAAACTGAATTTCTACGACCGTGATTTGTACAAATTCCTGATCAAAGAAATCAACTCGCATAAAAAGCCGTTCCTGCAATGCGCTTTTACCGGAAGCACACACTCGCCTTACGATCAGCCGAAAGCAAAAGGAAAACGCTTTAGCGGTGAACAAGCCGACTTTATGAATTCATTGGTTTATGCCGACGAATGTTTGGGGGAATTTATCCGCAAATGCAAAAAATACGATTGGTATAAAAACACGTTGTTTGTTTTTGTAGCCGATCACGGCCATGCTTCGCCAACATTGACTGATCCGGGAGTCGCCAAATTTTATCATATTCCGCTCTTGTTTTTCGGTGAACCAATCAAGGAAAGTTACCGCGGCAAACGCCTGAACACGATAGGCTCACAAGCAGATATTGCCGCTACGCTTGTCTATCAGATGAAAGGTGATCCTTCGCGGTATCCATGGAGCAAAGATTTGATGAATCCCAAAGTGCCTCAATTTGCCTTTTATTCCATTATAAGGGGTTACGGCTGGGTGACACCCAAAGGAAATTTAACGTGGTCGTTTGACCAAAAAGCGAAAACGGAAGATACATTTACACCGGAAGATTCAAAACGCGAGCTCAAAAATTGCAACTGGTTCCTGTCGGCACTTTACGAAAATTACAAACAACTATAACTCATGTCTGCGCAGCGCATCAACATCCGTCAGCTCAATTTAGAAGAGCTCAAAGCCCACATTACCGGTTTGGGTGAACCCGCTTTCCGGGCCAAACAAGTGTATGAATGGATCTGGAAAAAGCAGGTACATGATTTTGAGCAAATGGCCAATATCGGCAAGAGCTTACAGGAAAAACTGGCCGAATCGTATTTTTTTGACAGCCTGACGGTTGAAGACCAGCAGGTCAGTACCGATAAAACGATTAAATGTGCTTTCGGTGTTGACGGACAAACACAGGTCATCGAAGGGGTGCTCATCCCGACTACTTCGCGCATGACGGCTTGTATTTCTTCGCAGGTGGGTTGTAGTCTCGCCTGCCAGTTCTGCGCCACGGGAAGACTGAAAATGATGCGGAACCTTACAGCCGGTGAAATTGTGGACCAGGTAGTTTACCTGAAAAACCTGGCAACAAACAACTACAACACCAATCTTTCCAATATCGTGTATATGGGAATGGGTGAACCGCTGCTGAATTACAAAAACGTAGTGCGCAGTGCCGAAATACTGACCGATCCCAATGGATTGGCCATGTCGCCCAAACGCATCACCGTTTCTACTGCGGGGATTGCGAAAATGATCAAAAAACTGGGCGACGATGATGTAAAATTCAACCTGGCCTTATCGCTGCATGCCGCCAATGACCGAAAACGCAGCCAGATCATGGACATCAACGAATCCAATAACCTCGAAGTTCTTTCGGAGGCTTTGGTTTATTTCCATGAAAAAACGGGATCGCGTGTGACCTTTGAATACATCATTTTCAAGGATTTCAACGACCAGCTCGAAGACGCACGTGAATTGGCTGATTTCGCGAAAGCAGTGCCCTGCAAGATCAATATTATTGAGTACAACCCGATAGACGATGGGCAGTTTCAACAGGCAGACCGCGAGAAAGTGGACGCTTTTGCCGCTTTCTTGGAAGAAAAATGTAATCTTATCGTGAACGTTCGTCGCAGCAGGGGAAAAGACATCGATGCTGCCTGCGGGCAATTGGCCAATAAGAATAAGATGATGGATAAACGGGTGCTGAAAGGTTAATTTTTGGCTCGACAACGCTTTAAAAGTCCTTAAATAAATTTTCGGAAAAATAAAAAGCTGATTCCCGGAAAACGAACTTTTACATCTTCTATGAATCAACTCTAAAATCCAAAATCATTTCCGTTTTTAAACAAAATGATTGCCCGAATCAGTTTAATTCGTCAATTAATAAATTCGTTTAAACCCAGGGCTGGCAAGGCTTTGAGTACTTCAAAATTCCCAAAAACTGACACTAAAGTCAAAAAAAAGCCGCATTCAATGAAAAAAAGTTAAAAATCAAACCATTGCTAATCAATCAGTTATATGGATTTGCATTCTTCAATAAGCATTTTTTTTGGGTAAGCTCTTGTGTATTTACAGGAGTTTACTTAATTTAACATTAACAACACTATACACTATGACTGAAAAAATAATTCTACAAACTTTTCGCGGGTACACGTAGGCTAAATTAATCGTCTTACGATTGGTTTTTTACGAATGTGAAACCCAATTATTCTTTGACGGATAGTATCCGTGCAAGAATTCCTACGCGTTTAAATGAACCAGATTTAAACCGTTACAGGGATAACTATGCACAAAATCCACCGCTATCCGGGCTCTTCTGCCGGTTAATCAAAGAAGTCACTTATATGTGCCCTTACCAGGCCTAAGTGGAAATCTATGCTTTGAAAATCCGGTTTTAATCTAACGCTTCGGTGTACGCTACCGAAATGTAATGGGATTTCTATGGTCTTACAAGACCCCAACTAACACACTTTAAATTTCACCACTATGAAAAGATTATGTTCATTTTTATGTGCATTGCTTCTCGGCAACGTACTATTTGCCCAAGTCGATGTCGGGGCAATTTCAATCATCAACCCAACAACGCCCGTTTGCGGCAACTCCAACCAACCCATTGATGTGGTCATTTTCAATTATTCCCCATCCACCATCAATTTTGCACTGAATAATGTCACCGTGAATGTCAGTATCACCGGTGCCAGTATTCAAACATTCAATTCACCCGTAATTACCAGTGGAACCCTGGCTTCGGGCGCTTCCATGATCGTAAACGTAACGCCAAGCTGCAACCTCAGCGCCATCGGTACGCACACGTTCAATGCAACTACCGTCAATTTCAGTGACATCAACGCATCCAACAATGCGATGCCGCCTACCGATGTGATCGTTACTGCACAGCCAACGCCGGCAAATGCGGGAAGCGACCAGTCGTTTTGCGTGCCGAACGGAAACCTGTCGGGAAACACACCTTTGGTCGGAGTCGGGACCTGGACGCTGATTTCCGGATCAGGTGTGCCCACAAATCCCAACTCCCCTTCCTCGGCGATTACAGGTTTGGGCGCCGGGCCAAATGTTTTCCGCTGGACCATTTCGAATTCCCCGTGCCCGGATTCGTTCGATGACGTGGTCATCACCGGCGAGTCCACCCCGACAATTGTACTGACCTCAGCTCCGGGTACGAACGCGCAGACACTTTGCGTCAATAATGCCTTAACACCGGTTACTTACACCATCGGAGGAAGTGCAACCGGTGCGTTTGCCAGCGGCCTGCCTGCAGGCGTAAGCGGCACTTATTCAGCCGGCACATTTACGATCAGCGGCACGCCAACCGTTCCGGGAACTTACAACTATACCGTTACCACGACAGGTGGCTTATGCGCACCGACGGTTCAGCCGGGATCAATCACCGTGAACCCCGATGCAACAATAGCCCTAAGCTCTGCTCCGGGAACGGATAACCAAACAATTTGCATCAACAACCCCATTACGTCTATCACCTATACAATAGGCGGCGGTGGAACGGGTGCCACTGCCAGTGGACTTCCTGCAGGATTGAGCGGAACTTATCTTGCGGGGAACTTTACCATCAGTGGCACACCTACCGTTGCCGGCACTTTTAATTATACCGTTACTACCACAGGATTGTGTACACAACAAGTTGCTTCAGGCTCCATCACGGTTACACCTGACGCCGTTATTACACTTTCCGGCGGGGCTCTCAATCAAACAATATGTCAGAATACTCCGATAGGATCCATACTACTCTCAATTAGTGGTGGAGGAACCGGAGCGATTGTTTCCGGTTTACCGGCGGGTATTACCGGAACTTTCGCTGCCGGGAGTTTTACGATCAGCGGTTCACCTACCGTTGCCGGGACATTCAATTACACAGTAACGACCACCGGCCCATGTCTGCAAAGCAGTTTGGGCGGAACCATCATTGTTAACCCGGATGCGACCATTGCACTGACCTCCGCTTCCGGAACAGACAACCAGACAATTTGCGTGAACAACCCCATTACGCCGATCACTTATTCCGTTGGCGGCGGGGGAACCGGTGCAACCGTATCGGGCCTGCCTGCAGGAATCAGCGGCGTTTATTCGGCCGGAACGTTTACCATCAGCGGAACACCAACCGTTTCAGGTACTTTCAACTATACGGTTACAACTACCGGAACCTGCAACCAGGTAAGTGCCTTGGGAACAATCACCGTCCAAGCCGATGCTACGTTAACGCTTACCACAGGAAACCAAAATCAAACAGTGTGTGAAAACACTCCTGTTTCAGCTATCGTTTACACGGTTGGCGGCGGCGTTACCGGTGCAACTGTTTCCGGCCTGCCTTCGGGTGTTACCGGAACCTATTCGGCCGGAACATTTACCATCAGCGGTTCGCCTTTCCTTTCGGGTGTTTACAATTTTACGGTTACGACTACAGGTGCTTGCGTGCAGACTACGGCTAGCGGAACATTGACCGTTGACCCGGATGCTGCGCTTAACCTCAGTTCAGCACCTGCCACTACCAATCAAACGGTTTGTGTCAATACTCCGATCACTGCTATCAGCTATTCAGTGAGCGGTGGCGGAACCGGCGCAACGATCAGCGGCTTGCCCGCCGGTGTTTCAGGGGTATACTCGGCAGGAACTGTCACCATCAGCGGAACACCAACCGTTGCAGGTGCTTTTAACTACATGGTGGCAACAACGGGAACATGTTTACAGGATACCGCTTACGGTACAATTACAGTGACCGCAGATGCGACCATTCTTCTCATCTCAGCAGTTGGAACCGATGCACAAAACGTGTGTGAAAACACCGCCATTACCGCTATTGATTACCAGGTAGGCGGTGGCGGAACAGGTGCCACTTTCTCAGGATTACCAGCTGGCGTGAGTGGTTCATTCAGTGGTGGCGTTGCAACCATCAGTGGAACACCGACACTTGCAGGTGTTTACTCCTACACAGTGAACACTACCGGAAGCTGTATCCAGACTTCAGCAACAGGAAGCATTACAGTAACTGTGGGATCCAGCGCATTGCTGACTTCAGGAGCCGGGACCGACAGCCAGTCTGTTTGCGTTCAAACACCGATTTATGACATTACTTATGCCATCGGAGGATCGGCATCAGGAGCAACGGTCAGCGGCTTGCCATCCGGTGTTACGAGTTCATTTTCCGGGGGTGTGCTGACCATTTCGGGAAGCCCGGATTCAGTTGGTGTTTACAGCTACACGGTTACCACAACAGGCGGCAGCTGTCCGTCGGTAAGCATCGGCGGATCAATTCAGTCGACCATTCAAACCATTGCTTTGACATCCGCCCCGTTTACCAATGACCAGGTTATCTGCGAAAACGATTCCATTCAACCGGTCATGTACACCGTGGGTGGTTCGGCAACGGGTGCAATTGTTTCCGGTTTACCTGCAGGCGTTTCAGGAACGTTCAATGGCGGTATTTTCACTATCAGCGGAACACCGACAGAAACCGGAACGTTCTTCTACACCGTTACTTCAACCGGGTTTTGTACGGATGCCAGCCTGATCGGCACCATGCAGATTAATCCGTCCATTGCAGGCAATTCGGCAGGAACCAGTGCAACAATCTGCGAAAACAGCACTACAACATTGGTCGGAGGGGCATTATCAGGCGGAGATGGAAATTACACCTATTCATGGGAATCAAGTACTGTTTCAGGCAGCTCATTCTCATCAGCCAATGGCATCAATTCCGCAGCCAACTTTGACGTTGATCCGGTAGCTTTCCCTCAAAACGCCATGTATTTCCGAAGAGTCGTGTCTTCAGGCGGCTGTACGGATACTTCAGCGGAAGTCATCATTACCATTGATTCATTACCGGTAGCAAGCATCGGTGGTTCGGCCACTATTTGTGCAGGCGATTCATTGCTGATAGCCGGAGTCGGTTATGCCAATGGCATCCAGAGCTGGTCTCACAACGGCTACGGAATTTTGTCGGGGACAGCAGGTATAACACCTGTGTACAACTCTGTTTTAGCCGACGGAGGCAATACCGTGACTTTGACAGTAACGTTGACCAGCAACAATACCTGTGCGCCATACACAACAAATGCCCAAATGCAAATCACCGTTAACCCGGCTCCAATGGCTAGCGCGGGTGGAAGCTCAACTGCTTGTCCGAACGGCGATGAGGTAACCGTGATGAGTGCGTTGGCAGCCAATGGTAACATCAATTGGACACACAATGGAAACGGGGTACTGATCGACAGTAACACGCTGTTTCCAACTTATACCACAAATATGGCCGATGCAGGCGATACGGTGATGCTTCAACTGGTAGTCAGCAGTTTCTACGCCTGTCCGACACAGCAAACAGATACAGCATGGTACAGTTTAATTGTGAGTCCTGTCGGCAACACCTTTGTGGAAGCAGGAAACAACGAAACGATCGGTATCGGAAACAGCGTTGACCTTTCGGCTACAGGCCCGGCGATCATCGACTGGAGCTGGTTCCCGGCAACCGGGCTTTCGGATCCGACCATTCCTGATCCGACGGCTGACCCGGTGGTTACCACAACTTACATCCTTACAGGAACCGATGTGAACGGCTGCATGGCTGTTGATTCATTGACCGTAACGGTAGAAGCCGATATGAATGTGATGATTGCCAATACTGTGACGCCGAACAATGACAACAAAAACGATACGTGGATTGTCGACAACATCGAGTTTTACCCGAACACGGAGGTAACGATCATCAACCGCGAAGGAACAGTCGTATACGAATCGGATTCGTATGACAATTCGTGGGGCGGGACCTATGAAGGGAAACAGCTTCCCGACGCAACTTATTACTACGTATTGAAGTTTGCCGGTTCCGACAAAGTTTACAAAGGTGCCGTAACCGTTTTGCACCACTAATAACCAACTTAAAGACACGATCATGAATATGAAATTCTTTTCCATCATACTAGGCTTCACACTCTTTACCACGGGTGTCACGGCACAGCAGCTGCCACTTGGAAGCCACTATTTTATGAATCCGTTTGTACTGAACCCTGCTTACACCGGCTCGGGTGAAGATGTAAACGTATTTCTTACACACCGCTCCCAGTTTACCGGGATTGCGGGTTCCCCTCAAACAACTTACCTTACAATTGATGGCCCGATTAACATCAAAGGTGTAGGCTTAGGATTGAACGCTTATTCGGATGTTACCAGCATCCTGAGCAGAAACGGTGTTTCGGGAAATTATTCCTACTCCGTGAATTTGGGAAGCGGCCATTCGCTCACCTTCGGGTTGGCGGCCGGTGTGGTTGATCACACCATCAACTACAACCAGGCTATTGTCCGCGATGTGGACGATCCTTCGCTGTTCGAGCAAAAAATGCACCGTACGGTCTTTACCGCCGATCTGGGTGCGTTGTATGAATGGAAGCGACTGCAAGTCGGTTTTGCCGTTCCGCAATTACTTGGGAACAAGGCGCGTTTCAAATCCAACGACGGCACGGCGAATTATTTTGACATGCAGCAGCATTTCGTTGGTTCAGCCAAATATGTGTTCGACGTTAGCGCGAAACAAGGCATTGTCCTTTACCCCATGGCGGTTGTACGTGCTGTTGCCGGAGCTCCTGTTCAATATGATGTCACTACCGTTGCCGATTGGAAAGGACGTGGCTGGCTGGCATTGAGCTACCGCAGTAATTTTGCGGTTGGCGTAAGCGCCGGTGTTCGTTACAAAAACCTGAGCGTGGGTTATTCACACGATTTCGGGGTAACGAAAGTGCGTTCGTATGCCGGAGCAACACATGAGTTCCTGCTCAGTTACCAGTTTGGCAGCGATACACGCAAACGTCTTGATCAGCACGACCGCGAGCTGGAAGAACTGCGCGAACGCACCACGCAAAATGAGACGGACATTGACCGCATGGAGTCAGAAATGGAGTTGATCAAACAATCGCAGCAGGCATTCAACGATAGCCTTTCAGCTGTAAAATCGGCCTTCAACGACAGCATTGCCTCTTTACGCAACCGTATAAACGAGCAGGTAAAACAACCTGCCGGAAACCCTGAAACGGCAGCCCCTTCCGGCAACGCTCCGAAAGGTAATTACCGCACGTATAGCACTTCCGACTTCCTGGATGAAAACGGAATGCCAATGCCGGCAGGATTTTACGTGGTGATCGGTTCGTTCAGCATTAAAGACAATGCTCTGGCATTTCAAAAACAAATAGCAGCTACGGAAGGAAGAGCGGCTTTGATTACATATAATAAATCCATCAGTATTTACAATGTATATATGCTGTATACGCAGGATTATCCAACCGCGAATACCGAACGCAATCGTTGGAAAACCGATTATGCTAATGCATGGGTATTAAGATTGGAATAATCAACCTCAAACTAGCACATGCCCGATTAAAATCAAAGGCCGTTTGTATTACCACTGCAAACGGCCTTTTCTTTGTGTACACACTTCGAAATAATCGGTCCAATTTTTCTTATAGATTCTTAAAGGAGCCAAAACTTATTCCATTTTTCAACCCATTACCTTGGTAATTGGATTAATTTTGTGTTATCATGACGGTAAAAGAAATTTTAGCTCCCATTGAAGCCGAAATGCAGCTCTTCGAAGTGCGTTTCAAAGAGAGCATGCAATCGAAAGTACCGTTACTTGATAAAATTACCCATTACATCATTCGCCGGAAAGGCAAGCAAATGCGCCCGATGTTTTTGTTCCTGACAGCTAAGATGCTGGGCGAGGTCAATGACAAAACCTACCAGTCGGCCTCACTCGTAGAATTGCTCCACACAGCTTCACTGGTACATGATGACGTGGTAGATGATGCCAATGAACGCCGTGGCTTTTTCTCGGTAAACGCTTTGTGGAAAAATAAAATTGCCGTTTTGGTGGGCGATTTCATGCTGTCGCGCGTGTTGCTCCATTCACTGGAAAACGACAACGTGCGTGCTTTACAGATCGTTGCCCGCGCCGTGCGCGAGATGAGTGAAGGTGAGTTGCTCCAGATTGAAAAAGCCCGCAAACTGGACATTACCGAAGAAGTGTATTTCGAAGTGATCCGTCAGAAAACAGCATCGCTGATCGCAACCGTTTGTGAAGCCGCTGCCGCTTCGGTAGACCGTGAAGATATTGCCCCGCGCATGCGCCAGTTTGGTGAGTTGGTCGGGTTGGCTTTCCAGATCAAAGACGACATTTTCGATTACGGAACCGGTGATGTGGGTAAACCAACGGGGAACGACATCCGCGAACGCAAAATCACCCTGCCGTTGATCTACGCCCTGCAAAACAGCGATAAAGCTACGCGCAAGGAATTGATGAACATTGTGAAGCGGCACAACGAAGAAAAACACTACGTTAACAGGGCCATCCACATTGTGCGTAATGCAGGCGGTATTCAATACTGTCACGACCGCATGATGGAATTGACAAATCAGGCCCTGGACTTACTGACCGATATTCCTGATTCACCTGCCAAGCGTTCACTCATCGGGCTGGTGGAATATACCGTGAACCGAGAGAAGTAACCAATTATTTACTGTCCAGCAGATCCGGGCGCGGGTCTTTTTTCGGTTTTTTCTTCCAATTCGATTTCAACAAGAAGTACAATCCCGTTACCGTAAGCGAGGCTGCCAGAATGGACATAAACACCATCAGCCATGAGTTTCTTTCAAGACGCTGACTATAGGTGGAAATGGTATCCTCCGACGTCGGTTCCAGCATTGAAGACATTGTGAAACCTATTATCAGCGCGAAAAAAATGTACGCAAAAATATAAGTCCCGATCGCCAAAAAAACATACCCTCCACGGTGTCGCCCGTACTCATAAGCCAAATCACGAAATGGCATGATCAGGAAAAAGATCGGTGCGAAAAAGATCAGCAGTAAAAGCATCGTTTAAAAATTATTCGTTGAATGTAGTTATTTAAATAAACCTGTGGTCATACCTGATCATTGATCCAGTAAATCAGCAGCAGTTTTCTTTTGTGTCTTCCGGCTCCAGGCACTTTTCAGCAGGTAATAAAACACGATGATTGCTACTACATCGGAGAGTACGGCCCAAAATACCACAGTAAATTCCGCATCAATCGACGCACCACCCACTGCAGAGAGGATCAACCAAAGGATTATTCCCACTACAACCGGAGTTACGAGGAAAACGCCAATTCCCAAAAAGGCATAACCCCATGCAGGTTTCCGGTGTTTTTTGGCCAGCCTGTAAAAAAGCATTCCGATGGCGAGGATGAAAAGAGGAAGTAGCATGTGAGTTAGTCAGTTAATGAGTTTTTGAGTTGCCGGTTTTTAGTTGGTAGTTTTAGTGGTCGAGTAAGCTGTCGTTTTTTTTCTGCTCGCTTTTCTTTTTCCAGGAGCGCTTCAGCAGGTAATAGACCAGCCAGGAAACCAAAAACGCAAAACCTAAGCTAAGTAAGGTAATGCGCGCGATCCATTGCGGGGATTGAAGCAGCCCCAGCTTGTTGCTCAAACCAAGATAAGCACCGATAGCAAACGTGGCCAGCAATTGAGCAACCACGAACACTCCCGTGCCCAATGCGCCGATTCCCCATTCGGAGCGGCCGTTTCTGCGTGCCAGGCCAAAAAAGATCCTTCCGGCGATAAACGCGACAAGTAAGCTGGGTAACATCATAACCGTGCCTTATTGATCCAGTAAATTACTGTCATCTTTTTGATTCTTCGGATTCCTGGTCCATGATTTCTTTAGCAAAGCATACAAAATCCAGCACAGGATCGCGCTGAGTGCAAGCCCGCCAAAATTGATCAAAAGCGAATTACTTGTTTTCGTCAAAACATCCAGGTTACCTGTCAGCGCCAGTACGATGCCGAGAATAATCCCGAAAATAAACTGAGAACCTAAAAATACTCCGCCGCCCAAAATAGCATATCCCCAGGCATGGCGATAATGGTCATGAGCCAATGTGAAAAACGCTCTTCCGAAAGCAGCAGTTAAGATTAAACTGATTATCATACACGTTAGTTTTTTCCGAAACTAACGAATCGGTTTCAATTGTGCAATCTATCTCCGTCGCTTCCTCTATTTTACAGCTGGTCAAGCAGTTCGCTATTCTGATCTGTTCTCGGGTTGTTTTCCCATACTTTTTTGAGAATTGCATAGAAAACAGCAACTCCGATTGCTCCGACAAGTATCCCGACCAACGTGATGACCATTTCGTCACCGGAAGTAAAATCTCTTCCCCTTGAAATCATGTAAGAAACAAGTCCAAGCGCAAAAAGGAATTGGGTAACATAATACGTCACGACACCGAGAATGGCAAAAAGCCACTTTGAGCGTTTATGTGTTTCGGCCAGGCGGTAAAAAGCCCTGCCAACAAAATAGATGAGTAAAAGTCCTAACATCGGTTGAATATTTTGCCCTAAACTAACAAATCATTATTAAGTAATCGGTTTTCCTGTGAAGATTCGTGATTCAACGTAATGAACATTTTCATGTCAGTGTGATTAGTCTGCATGCAGACTAATCCTTTGCGTTCTTTGCGTCTTTGCGTTGCCTTTTTTCACCGCAAAGGCGCAAAGGGCGCAAAGAAGTTGCACATGTGCAACGACGAACTATCACAAAATTTCTCTTAAACCGTTAAGGTATGGCGGAGACATTACCGATCCAGCAAATCTTCATGCTCAACCAGCTCATGACGTTCCCAGTAACGTTTCAGCAAAAGGTAAAACACACCGGTAAGGATGATGTCGAGTACAATGAGTAACAGCTCGATCAGCGGCTCCAGGTCGGGTGGCACTTCCCAATTCTGCGCCGAGATCAAAATGCGCGAACTGTAGCTCAACCCGAAATCAACCCCGAGGAAGAACGCACTGCCGACAATTGAAAACAGGATCGGAATGCGCTTGTGTTTGCGGGCCAGCAGGTAAAATCCCCATGCAACGAAGAACAAACAGGTAAATGAAACCATCTGAGGTCGGAAACTAACCATTTTTCCCGAATCCACGTTTAGCAGGTAGGAATTTGGTTCCAGATGAGCCGAACTTTCGCTATTTTTGAACTTCAAATCAAAACAATCATGAAAAATTGGTCGCTGTTGTTGCTGACAGGTGTTATTATGTTGCTTGCTGCTTGCGGAAGCGCTGAAAAAGAGGTGAAAGAACCCGAATCACTGTTCGAGGTGAAAGACGGAGTTTATACCGAATATTACCCGGGCAGGAAAGCAATTAAATACCGTGGACCGCAGGATGAAAACGAATTGCGCCACGGCCGATGGTTCTTCTATTCCGAAAACGGGGTCGAGCTGTCCATGACCGAATATTCGCACGGAAAAAAACACGGTGATTCGTTTGTACGCTACCCGAACGGAATGATGCGCTACTATGGCCATTACGAGAACGACCAGCAGTCGGGTGTTTGGATCACTTACGACGAAAAAGGCAACGTATCACAGGAAAAAGATTTCGGAAGTCCGGGCGCGCAGACTCCTCCGCCAGCTGCCCCTGCACCCTGATTAACCATGTCAAGAATTCCCGCACATATTGTTGATGAGATCATGCAAACCGCCCGTATCGAGGAGGTGATCGGGGAATTCGTGCATTTAAAACGGGCAGGATCGAACCTGAAAGGACTCAGCCCTTTCGTAGACGAAAAAACACCGTCATTTATCGTATCACCCGCCAAGCAGATCTTCAAATGCTTTTCTTCCGGAAAAGGCGGATCCGTAGCGACCTTCCTGATGGAAAAAGAGCACTTTTCCTACCCGGAAGCTTTACGCTGGCTGGCCGATAAATACGGAATCCAGGTTCCGGAAGATGAACCGCAGACCGCCGAGGAAATCGCCGCGACCACCGAGCGCGAAAGCTTGTACATCATCAACGAGTTTGCCAAGGAACACTTCATGCACAACATGCACGAGGTCAACGAAGGACAGACCGTGGGACTTTCCTACTTCGAAGAGCGTGGTTTCCGGCCGGATATCGTGAAAAAATTCCAGCTGGGCTACTGCCTCAATTCGGGCAATGATTTCACGAAACACGCACTGGACAAGGGCTACAAGCTCGAATACCTGGAATCGGTCGGGCTGGTAAAGTCAAAAGACGATCGCCACTTCGATTTTTTCCGCGGAAGGGTGATGTTCCCTATCCATTCCATTTCCGGTCGTGTGCTCGGTTTCGGCGGGCGAACGCTGTTTACAGATAAAAAAGTCGCCAAGTATTTCAACTCGCCCGAAAGCATCATTTACAACAAAAGTGAGATTCTCTACGGCTTGTACTTTGCCAAGGGCGACATCGTTAAATACGACAACTGCTATCTCTGCGAAGGGTATACCGATGTCATCAGTATGCACCAGGCAGGAGTGGCCAACTCGGTTTCTTCGTCGGGAACTTCCCTGACGAGTCAGCAAATCAAGCTGATCAGGCGTTATACGTCGAACATTACCATTTTGTACGATGGCGATGCGGCGGGAATCAAGGCTTCGTTCCGCGGGATCGATCTGATCCTGGAAGAAGGCATGAATGTAAAAGTTGTGCTGTTTCCCGATGGCGATGACCCCGATTCCTATTCAAAAAAAGTGAGTTCCTCTGAATTCATGGATTTCATCAAAGACAACACGCAGGATTTCCTGAGCTTCAAAACATCGATGCTCCTGAAAGAAGGAAAAAATGACCCGATCCAGCGCGCGGGGATGATCCGTGAAGTGGTGCTTTCCATTTCGCTGATCCCCGACCAGATTACGCGTTCCATTTACATCAAGGAAGTTGCCAAGCAATTTGAGCTGGAAGAATCGATTGTTGTCAACGAGCTGAATAAACTGCTCAAAAACAAGCTTTCAAAAGAACTCAACGAACCGCAGATCGCCGAAAACCCGGCGTTGACAGATACCTTCATCGAAAGTCCGGAACAACAGGTAACAGAGATTAGGCAACCGTATTCCATCGAGGAGTACGACTTGCTGCGCATCCTGGTGAAATACGGACAATTTGCCATGGAAACAGAGCATTTGAACGAGCACGGAATTCCCCAGCCGGTTGAAGTAAGTGTGGCCGAACTCATTTGCCACGAACTGGAAAAGGACCAGCTCTTTTTCTCCTACCCGCTTTTCAACAAAATTCACCAGCTGATCACCGAAGGTCTGAGCGAAAAAACCTTGTTCAAAAGCAGTTACTGGCTCAAAAACAGCGACCAGGAAATTGTGCAGTTCGTTACCGGGATTGAAACCGACGAGCACGAAATCAGCCCGTTATGGCTTAGTAAGTACCAGGTAGATACCAACCGTGAGATCGACAAGCTGAAGGAAGCCGTCATGGGAGCTGTCTATGCGTTTAAATCACGGGCTATTCATAACCGGATCACGGCCATTCGCAAGGAGCTGGAAACGGTACAGGCGGAAAATATGGAACGGATCAACGATTTGATTTCGGAACAGATTATATTAGAGCGCGTGAAACAGTCTATTGCTGTGAAACTCGGTCGAATTATAACGCATTGAAATGATGACAAAAACGCTTTTCTGGCTTGGCCCGTATAAAGTTTGCTTTTGGAATATCCTGATTATTGCTTTGGTGATTTTCCTCGCCATCGTTGCCCGGAAAGTCATTCACCGGTTGCTGAAACGCTACCTTACCGGTGCCAATATCCGCATTGAAGGACGTCGCATCACCTGGCTGCGGTTACTAAGTCAAACCGTTTATGTGCTGGCCGGCTACTTTGCCATTCTGAGTTTTAAGATCAACAACCACAATGTATCCTTTCAGAAATTCCTCGATTACAAGTTCATTCATTACAAGAACTTCAGCATCAACTTCGAGAACATCATTGCGGTAGTACTCATTTTCTTCGGGGCAAAAGTCACGATTAACCTGATCAATCTTTACCTGCAGCGTCGTTTTCGAAAAGACGAACATTTTGACCGTGGTACAGAATACGTGTACATGCAGGTTACGAAATACGTTATTTACACCATTGCGTTTATTTTCTGCCTGGGAGCACTCAATGTGCAGCCGAGCATCTTCCTGGGCGGTTCCGCCGCGTTGTTGGTGGGACTTGGACTGGGATTACAGGACGTGTTTAAGGACATGTTTTCGGGCTTTGTCCTGCTGTTTGAAGGAACAATTCGGGTAGGTGACGTGATCGAATTCAACGACGGGAAATCGAGTGAAAACATTGTAGCCAAGATTTTGAAAATCAATGTGCGTACCACACAAATTGAAACCCGCGACGGAAATATCCTGATCGTTCCCAATACCAAACTAACCCAGGAATATGTTGAAAACTGGAGCCACGGTTCCAATCTTTCACGGTTTCGCATCAACCTCGTGGTACCTTACAACGTCAACACGCAAATGGTGAGCGATTTATTGGTGCAAGCAGCTATGAGCCATCCGAAAGTCAAAAAATCGGAACCGATCCAGGTGCGCATGACTGATTTCGGTGACCACGGCCTGTGCATGGAGCTCATTTTTTGGGCCGACCAAAGCTGGGACATCAACCAATACAAATCAGAAATCCGGTTCGAGATCGATCGTTTGTTCCGTCATTACAAAATTGATTTCCCGTATCCGAAGAGAGATATTCATGTTTTCCAGGGAACAAAAAAGGATGTTTGATGCTGGATTTTTGATGTTGGATGAGATCCATGGTAAATTTAACGATGGAGCATGAATAAGAAACTGAAGTGAAACCTCAGGTAATCAAAGAACGAGTTCAATCAAAAACCAAAAATTGATCTGTTATGAAATCTATCCGTCTTATTCCAATTCTGATCATTGTTATAATCCTGTTTGCACGATGCAATGTTGGCAGCAAGATGCAGGAACACGCCAACCAACAATTCGGTGATCAGCACTTCAAAACAGCGATTGCTTTGATCGAATTGCACAAAACGCGTTACGGAGAATATCCGGCAACATTGGATAGCTTGAAATACGTAGGCGATTGGGACAAAATGATTTGGTCGTCGGTAAAATACGAGAAGCTGAAAAATGGCTATGCATTGGATTTGATCAACGGTTGGGTTGGCAAACCAAAACACTTGAAATACCCGAAAGAATTTTGGGAAGGGCTCGGTGTGGTAAGGTCGAATATGAAATAACGATTTTTAATGTTGGATTTTTGATGTTGGATGGTTGATTTCAATTCAGGTACAGAAACCAAATTCCTGTTTATCGAAGGATAAGCCCAATCAAAAATCCAACATCAAAAATCAAAAATCAATTATATTTGCCCCCTATGAAAGCAGAAATCAAACAATTAATCGACGCGATGAGCAAACGCTTTACATCGCACCCGTGGCATGGAATTGAGATCGGTGAAAAACAGCCGGCTATTGTGAATGCCTTTATTGAAATCATTCCTTCCGATGCCATCAAGTATGAAATCGACAAAGCATCGGGTTATATCATGGTCGACCGACCGCAGAAACTATCGAATCACATGCCTTGTTTGTACGGATTTGTGCCGCAAACCTACTGCGACAAGCAGGTAGCTGCCTTTTCGAATGAGAAAACAGGCCGCACGGATATCGTTGGTGACGGCGATCCGCTGGATATCTGTGTATTGTCGGAGCGCTCTTTCAACCACGGAAACATCCTTTGCGATGCCAAAGTAATCGGCGGTTTCCGTATGCTGGACGGTGGAGAGGCTGATGATAAGATTATTGCGGTTTTGAAAGGCGACCAGGCATACGGAAACATCAACAACATCGAGGATATGCCGAAAATGGTGATCGACCGCGTACGTCATTTCTTCCTGACTTACAAGGATTTGGACGGCGGCGCCAAGAATGTGGAAATCACGCATGTTTACGGTCGTGAAGAAGCATTTGAAGTGATCAAGCGCTCCCATGCCGATTACACTGCCAAATACGGTAATGCCGACGAAAACCTGGCAAGCGCGTTGGAAGCCTTCTTGAAATAACCCATTCACGTAACACAGCCTTTGAAAGGCACAACGAATAGAGTATGAAAAAAGTATCATTTATTGCAGCCCTGTTTTTGCTTCTTGCGGGAACAACCAACGCCCAACTTGCGCCGCGTTTAAGCCCTGAAGCGAAAGTGGAGCAAAAAGTAGGATTAACCGATATTTCGGTGAAATATTCCCGCCCCGGAAAACGCGACCGTGTGATCTTCGGTGACGTAGTTCCTTACAACGAAATCTGGAGAACTGGTGCCAATGAAAATACAGTGATCTCGTTCAGTGATGCCGTTGTGTTTGGTAAAGACACGCTGAAAGCCGGAACGTATGCGTTGTATACCAAACCGACCAAAGAAAGCTGGGACGTGATTTTCTACTCCGATTTCTCGAACTGGGGAACGCCGGAAGAATGGAGCGAAGCAAAAGTCGCGCTGCGCGTTACGGCGAAACCAACTGCCCTGAAAGAAAGCGTTGAAACCTTCACGATTGCAGTTGACGCGATTACTACCAATGGCGCAACGCTCACGCTTACCTGGGACAAAACACAGGTTGCCGTTCCGTTTGCCGTTCCTACCGATGCCAAAGTAATGGCCAACATCAAGAAAACGATGGGCGGGCCAACTGCCAATGATTATTTCGGTGCAGCACAGTATTACTACGACAACAAACGCGACACAAAACAAGCGTTGGCCTGGGTTGAAAAAGCGGTTGAAATGCGCCCTGAAGCTTATTGGATTGTTCGTTTGAAAGCACTTTTACAAGCTGAATCAGGCGACAAAAAAGCAGCAATCGAAACAGCGAAAAAAGCCCTGGAAATGGCAACGAAAGAAGACAACCAGGATTACGTACGTATGCTCAACAAATCAATCGAGGAGTGGAGTAAATAAGTTTTTAAGTTGATTGAAATGGAATCCCTGTCGCGCCGAGTGATGGGGATTTCTTTTTAATGTTGAATTTTGAATGCTTAATTTTTAATGAAACTCCAAAAGAGAGATCTGGGTTTAGGATGTTAATCGGTAAATTTTACAATAAAACGCTCATTCGACATTAAGCATTAAAAATTCACAATTCCTCCGTAGCTTTCGTCACATTCCGAAACAAGTACGAATAAAACACATGTCGGCGTCCGAAACGCTCTGGCGTAGGAGCATTCATAAATTTGGTGTAGACATTCGGTTTTACCCCGAAATATTCATAAACGCTGCCATTTTGGAACGTTACTTTAAGCAACTGACCTTTGTAGTAAAAATCGGTGATCATGCTGGTAGATACCGTTTTGGCATATTCTTCGCTGTGGGCTTCGCGTGTTTCAGGGGCAATACTTACCAAAAAGTGATACGCATCTATGATCGTTTTGCTTTTGATCTCCGCTTCCAGTTTCTGTTCTTCATCCTGGAACCTGTCCGGGTGCCATTGCTTGACCAGTTTACGGTAAATCGTTTTCAGCTGCGCCAAGTCGGCATCCTGGTCAACATTAAACAGTTTTCGATAATCCACAAGTCGCTTCATAACTCTTTCAAAATATAAATTAACATGTAGAGCATTTTTTCACCTTTTCAGCAGCCGGACAAAGGTACGCTTTTAAATACCTTGGTTAATAAAACATCCGTGGAATAATACCATGGTAGGAATCGGTTGCGTACAACCGACAACTATAAAGCCTGTGCGAACATGGTCGCAGGTGTTCCCCACCTTGGCTTGCCGGATGAATCATTGTCCGATCAAACAAAACCAGGTTTCGTTCAATTCTTAACCATTATGCGGTTTACAACCGTTTTTCCTGCAAAAAGACGCGTAACATTCTTACTTTTTTCACCCATTTCGTACCACTTTTGAAACAATGCGTTATCGTGATAATTTGTATCTTCATCCCATGCGTTGGTTGCTTCCCTTCTTCGTGTTCATAAGCTGTTCCGTTTCTTACGGACAAACCGTTTTCAGTACCCAATCGCTCGACCTGGGTGAACTCTATGCAGGTTCGGAGCGTTTCGGTGATATTTTGGTCACCAACAAAGGCAAACAGAAATCCTACATTTTACGCGTCGAAAAACCAGCCGACGTGGTGTACCTCGCCAGCTCTGACCTGTTGCTTCCCGACAGCTCATTCTCGTTTCGCCTGCAGGTAAATCCCGGCAAAAAAGGGCCGTTTTCCTACAATGTAAAGGTCTACACCAGCGACAACATGGAACCGGTGAACATCCGCATTTCGGGAACGGTAAAAGAACTGGACGAAAACACGATGGCCGGCATGATGAGCTGCCCTGATTTTGGGGCCGAACCTTCACGCGTCCAAACCACCGAACTTACTATCATTACGGTCGATGAAAATACACGGCAACCGCTGGCGAAAAGTACCGTGACCATTATTCGCAACGGAATTCCGGCCGGGGCATGGATCACCGGCAAAAAAGGATCCTTCCAGCAGGAAAGCGTCCCGGGATATTTCTATTTTTTCGCTTCGCACGACGGCTATTTCCCCAAAGAGGCCGGTGTTTATGTTGGCCCGAAAATCCGGGAAATCACCATTCCGCTGAAGATGGACCCGTCGATGTGTATTCCCGTTCCGAATCCCAATCCGGAGCCCATTCCCGAAGAGCCACAGGAAATCCCTGCCGAAACAGCTGAAATCATCATCGACCAGCAGCTTGCCAGCCAGCAATCGGATTCGGTGATCCGGCAGACCATTCCCGAGCTGGCGCAATTGCCTCCCAACAGTTTTGAATCGGAACATTTTAAGCCCGTAAATGTGGTGTTTGTACTCGACGTTTCCAGCTCGATGAAACTGGGCGAGAAAATGGACCTGATGAAGTATTCACTCAATCAACTGGTCGATCAGCTGCGTCCGGAAGACCACATTGGACTGGTTACCTATTCCGACGGCGCCAGCGTACTCCTCGCTCCTACTTCGTGTACGCAGCAGGAAGCCATCAAAGCCAAAGTGGCAGAACTGAAACCGCATGGAATGACAGCCGGCGGGAAAGGAATCAAGCTGGGCTACAAGCAGGCGCTGCAGCAGCTTTCACCCGACAAAGCCAACCTTGTGATCATCATCACCGACGGCGCATTCAACAAAAGTTCAGACGATTACCAGAAAACCGTTCGCAAGTATGCCAAAAAAGGCATCATCTTCTCGGTGGTAGGTATTCAAAACCGTCCCAACGACCAGCGAGCGATGGAAGAAGCAGCCGAATTCGGTAAAGGCCGCTACATTCCGATCAATCGATTGTCAGACGCTCAATATAACCTACTGCAGGAAATACGGATTGCCTCTTTCAGGGGCATTTAACAGACATGTGTGACGAAAAAGGGTAATATTGAACGGCAGAATAACTCCGAAGTCCGGTTCAGGTATAATTTTTGCGGATTGGATTCGGATTCAACTACGCGCTTATGATCAGGTACCTCATCCGAATTGCACTTTTTTGTTGTTTGATCACCAACGCGTGGAGTCAGCCCGATACGATTGATTTCGGAAATATTGACCGCGGAACAAGGCGCTACGCCGATATTTCAGTCCGCAATACAAGTGAATGGGGCATGTACATCAAATCAGTGGAACACAGTCCACAGATCGTTTACCGGCTCGACAAAGAATACATTCAATCGGACAGTTCATTTACCATTCGCCTGCAGGTAAACCCCGACACAACGGGATATTTCAAATACGTCATGCGCGTAGCACTCAGCACCAGCGAGCCACCCGTTTCGTTGGTGGTCATTGGCAATGTGCTGGAAATACCCAATTATAAAAATGTGGCCGAGCAGAAATGCCCTGAATTTGAGGGCGAACGGTTCACGAAGGAAACCGAATTCAAAATTGTAAGTGTTGACGCTGTGACGCGCGACCCGATCCCCGGAAGTACCGTGACCATCATTCGCAACGGAACATTGACAGAATCCTGGGTAACCGGAAGCGCTGGTTCGATCACACGAAGGTCGGAGCCTAATTTTCTCTATCTCATCGTATCGCGCAACGGCTATGAAACCACGGAAACAGGCGTGTTTATAACACCTGAAGTAGAAACAATCTCCGTACCCCTGAAACGCGAAGAGAAAGATCCTGTTCCACCACCCGACCGTGAGCGTGAGCTGGCAGAAAACCCGGTTCGCGTAGCCGAAGAAGACCTCGACGAAACGCTTTCGGAACAGCTGGAAACCGACAGCGCTGCGTTGGCTGAAATGGCTGAACTGTTCGCCAACTTTGATACCAATGAATACAAAACGGTCAACGTGGTATTCGTACTCGACCTCTCCAGCTCAATGAAACTGGGTGAAAAAATGACCCTGATGAAGTATTCGCTCAACCAGCTGGTAAAACACATGCGCCCGGACGACCGCATCGCATTTGTGACGTATTCGGAAGGTGCGAACCTATATATGCCGACAACGAATTGCATGAACAAACCGGAGATCTATGGTAAAATTGCCGACCTGGAGGCCAGCGGAATGGCTTCTACCACGCGGGGAATCAAACTGGGCTACAAAACGGTACGAAAGGACAGTTCACCTCACGAAGCCAATATGGTCATCGTAATCACAGATGGGGCTTTCAACAATAATTCCAATGATTACCAGGCAATCGTGCGCAAATACGCTCCGGAAGGTATCACATTTTCAGTAGTCGGAATCCAATGCCGTTCCAACGATGAGCGTAAGATGGAAGAGGCGGCAGCTTATGGAAAAGGGCGTTATGTGGCCATTGATAAGATCGCTGATGCCCAAACGAAACTGCTGAAGGAAATTAAGATTGCATCACACAGATAATTATGAATTGAAAATGTAAAATTGAAAAGGGATTTCATTTAAGGTTTCCGGGATCAGATTCTTTACCCCCCTTTTCAATCTTAAATTTCACATTTTCAATTAATACAACTCCTGGCAATTCGTACAGATAAAACTCCGCCGTTTTTTTACCCCGGTCTGTTTCCGGATGATCGAAAGATTACACCTCAGGCACCAAGATTTTGTATGCGCGAGCCAATGCTTTTTCAGCTCATGTCTTTTCTTCCATTCCAAAAACTGGAAGCTGTAAATCCGTGCTTCTTCAATCAGCTTGCTGAACTTATCGGCCGGCAGGTACCCGACGCGTGATTCCGGATGCACACGAATCCGGTACAGCACTTCGTTTTTGATGATGTTCCCTACTCCGGCAAAAATATCCTGTTCCAGCAGCGCGTCGCAAACCATCATACCCGGATGCTGCCTGAGTTTTGTGGCAGCTTTTTCCGAATCCCAAGCGTCGTTCATCACATCTACGCTCCAATCGTAATGGCCGTTGACATCGTCTTCCAGCAGCTTCACCGAGCAGGAATACAAGTGAAGCGCGCCGTTGTCGAATATCAGCGATAAGCGCGCAGCCGTTTCGGGTTTTTCTTCATCGATCCGGTAGCTGCCAAACAGCAAAAAATGGATCCGTAATGTAAAGCCGGTGAAACAGACCAGGAAATGTTTTCCCCAGCTTTTCAACTCAATAATTTTCTGGCCTTCCAGCCGCGATTGATCGATCTTGCTGTTACCGCTAACCGAAATGATCTTCCTTCCCGCAAATTTTGCGGCCTCTTCTTTCAGAATAACAATAGACGGGCCTTCAGGCATTTTTCTGCTGTTTTGTTTGAATAAAATGGGTGATGCTGTCGAGGTTTTTCAGCGCGTCGCCGGCTGTGTTGTTGAAATACATGTACACTTCTTTTCCTTCGGAGAGCCAGTTGCTGGCATACCCGGCGTACTCGTGCAAAAAATCGTCCGAGTAACTGCCTTTGTAATCGCCGGTAGGGCCGTGAAAACGCACATAGATAAAGTCCGGCACATGGTCAACCACCGGTGTTGCGGAAAACGGCATATCATGCACCACCAGCGCGGCTTTGTATGAATTCAACAACCCGAAAGTTGAGCGCTGGTACCAGGAATGATGACGAAATTCTACGGCGATCTTCCATTCCGCAAACCGGATGCATTGCAACAGGTATTCCAGCTGCATCGTGTATTCTATTCCTATCCCGGGTGGAAACTGGATGAGCAGGCAGCCTCTTTTTTCACCAACCTGGTCAATGGTCCTGACAAAACGAACCACGTCTTCCTCCAAGAATTCAAGCCCGCTTTTGTGCGTGATTCCCTGCCATAATTTGAAGGTGAACCTGAAATGCTGCGGAACGGATGCCGCCCACCTGGCGATCGTTGAAGGCTGCGGAATTTTATAAAACGAGCTATTAACCTCCAGGCTGTTGTAAAGCGAAGCGTAATAAGTTAACCGGCTGGCATTTTCAAAAGGCGCCGGAAACCTGTATTTGGGGACGGGCAGCAGCAGTCCGCTGGTACCCGAATAAAACTGGCCGGAGAGTGACTTTTCCAATTCCATACTTACGACGATTTATCATTCTCCTTTTTTCTGGCTGGTTTATGGTCATTCGTCAACCAGCTCATTTGTCCGTCGACCGGAACGTTGGCCTCTTCCACTTCCTTTTTGCGCTCCGCGCTCAGTTCGCGGTTTGTTCGCTGCACTGATTTTTCCGTGCGATCGGTCCCGGCAATTTCTTCTTCCAGCAATCCGTTGGTATCTTTCACATGTTGTAACGGATCTTCAATGAATTGCCATTCTTCGCCGAGTTCGGGGCTTTTTCCTTCATTCCACGGACCGGAAAAGCTTTCTCCGTTCGACATATTAAAATACTTGTTGCTGAATCGCGGATCACTTTGCAGAATTCCCGGGGGAAAGTTTGGCTGCACGCTTTCCAAAGCCGCCTGGAACATTTGTAAATGTGCTACCTCGCGCGTCATCAGGAAGCGCAATGTTTCCTTAACCAATACATCATCGGTGTATTTCATGAGGTTTTCATAGACAAGCTTAGCCGTAGCTTCGGCAGCAATATTGCAGCGCATATCGACGGTAAGATCTCCCATTCCCATGATATAGGTTGCCGACCAGGGGTTGCCATCACTATCCGTCAATGCAGGCGTTCCACCACTCACCAGGAAAAAATGCGGATCTACCAGCGCATCGTGGATGTAGGTTTCCTTTGCAGCCGTTCCGTCGAGCATTTTGTTAAGGTCTGATTCATCAGCTGCATTTTTCAGCTCGCCGTTTACACCGCTTAGCAGCATCTGGATGGTAGCTCCTACAATCTCCAAATGACTGAACTCCTCGGTAGCAATATCCATAAGCATATCGTACTTGTCGGGATCGGCTTCCGGCAGCCAAAAGCCTGTACATAATATTGCATGGCGGCTTTCAACTCGCCATTGGGCCCACCGAATTGTTCGAGTAACAATCGGGCAAAACGGGGATCAGGCTTGGAAACCCGTGCATTGAATTGCAATTCTTTTACGTGATGAAACATAATATACAGTTTTAAATATGAAAAATCGGGTAATGCGTAAGAAGCGCGTGTCTAGCACCCGCCTCCTCACAAATTTGATGAGATTGCCGGCAGAATGTGTTATATGATTTGTGTGAAAAGTTGCAGGAATCCAACTTTACGAAGTTTGAATGTTGAATTATGAATGCTGAATTGGGACGCTGTGATAATTGATCATTCCCCAATTCTGCATTCTACATTCATCATTCTACATTATCTTTGCACCATGGTAAAAATCCGTGATATCGAATTGGGTGAATTTCCGCTGTTGCTGGCACCCATGGAAGACGTGAGCGATCCGCCTTTCAGGGCTTTGTGCAAAAAACATGGAGCCGATTTGATGTATACCGAATTTATTTCATCCGAAGGATTGATCCGCGATGCGATCAAAAGCCGTCAGAAGCTTGATATTTTCGATTACGAAAAGCCGATCGGCATCCAGATTTTCGGTGGCGATGAAGAAGCTATGGCACTTTCGGCCAAAATTGTGGACGCCACACAACCGGATTTACTGGACATCAATTTTGGTTGCCCGGTAAAGAAAGTGGTGTGTAAAGGCGCCGGGGCTGGTGTTCTGAAAGACATCGACCTGATGGTACGGCTGACGAAGGCCTGCATTAAAAGCACAAACCTCCCGGTGACAGTAAAAACCCGTTTGGGCTGGGACGATTCGTCGATCAACATTATGGAAGTTGCCGAACGCCTGCAGGACATTGGTATTGAAGCGCTGAGCATTCACGGGCGTACACGCTCGCAGATGTACAAGGGCGAAGCCGACTGGAAGTTCATCGCCGAGGTAAAAAACAACCCGCGCATTCACATCCCGATCTTCGGAAACGGCGATATAGATACGCCTGAAAAAGCACTGGAATACAAAAACCGCTACGGTGTCGACGGGATCATGATCGGTCGGGCTGCAATCGGTTACCCCTGGATTTTCAACGAAGTGAAACATTTCATGGCTACAGGTGAACACTTGCCTGCTCCGACAATCGCACAACGTGTGGAAGCCGCCAAAGACCATTTGGAAATGAGCGTGCGCTGGAAAGGTGAGAAGCTCGGTATCGCCGAAATGAAACGCCACTACACCAATTATTTCAAGGGAATTGCGCATTTCAAGGAATACCGGGGCAAGCTTGTCACGTCATTCGACCTGAATGAAATCAGGGATTTACTCTCTTATGTTGCTGAGCATGAGGATGAGTTTGAATTCGCCTAGGTCTCGGTACATTTTGCTGCACTGCGTTGCGCAAAACACTCGACCTGACGGCGAACATTCTAAAGTAGAATTCCCCTCAGAACTATAGAATAAAGCAACTTGTAGGCAGAAACATTGTTTGCAAGAAGCACTAGACATCTGAAAACACTCGACCTGACGGCGAACATGCTAAATTAGAATTCCCCGCAGAAGTATAGAATAAAGCAACTTGTAGGCAGAAACATTCTTTGCAAAGAAGCACTAGACATCTGAAAACACCCGACCTGACGGCGAACATTCTAAAGTAGGCCCCTGAAACAAGTCCGGCTGAGTGTTTTACGCAACGTAGTGAAGTAAAATGTATCGAAGCCGGCTTGTTTTTCCAAAAAATAGTTTCGAACTTAAAGTATGCGAACCTATTACGTTTACATTCTTCTTTGCGCTGATCAGTCTTATTACGTTGGTGTTACCAACAATCTAGGAAGACGATTTATTGAACATTCCACTTCAAGAAATCCGGGAAGTTATACTTCGAGTCGATTACCGGTTATGGTTGTATATGCGGAACAATTCCGGAATCCTTTCCCGGCCATTATGCGCGAAAAACAACTCAAGAAATGGACCCGAAAGAAAAAGAAGCACTTATTGCCGGTAAGTTGGATGAATTAAAAGGGTTGTCCAAGAAGAAAAACTTTAACCGAAAACCTGCCACTGAAGTTAGTTCCTCATAAATAACGAAGGTAGTCAGACTGAGTGTTGTGCGAAAAGAAGTAGAGCTAGTCTGATGACGATAGTCAGACTGAGTGTTTTGCGAAACGAAGTGGAGTTTGTCTGATGACGGTAGTCAGACTGAGTGTTTTGCGAAACGAAGTGGAGCAAAATGTATCGAAGACTGATACCGTCACTCAACCACCACCACATTTCAATCATTACCCGTTCAATTTTTACTTAAATTCTTAAAACAATTCAACCACTTGTTCGTTTTTATCGTCATCCTAATAGTATGATTCGTAAAATGGCAGCTAAATTCTTTTTCACAGCAACAGCGGTTCTCACCTCGGTAACGCAGTTATCGGCGCAATTTTGCCAGGGATCGGTCGTGCCACCTGCAACAGTGAATGGAATTGAATTGACTTCCACATTTGACGGATCGGTTTTTACCTTTGAAACTGCTTACACAAGCTGCGGCAGTTATTCCACACCGGCCAATTCGGTTTGGTTGGGATCAACAGGCGATTTCAGTTACACGGTTTATTTCAGTCAGCCGGTCAACAATGTTTCATTTGTAATCAATGCGGCAGGGCAACTCATCGACGAAATCTTCATTTTCACTACCAATACCGGCATTCCGAACATCACAGATGTTTCTAGCTGCTATTCTTCCGTCAGTGGAAATGTGGTAACCAGCGGACTGAATGCCGATCCTGCTTCGTTGGGTGGCGGCGGTATTTTCACTGTTACCAACAGCAGCGATTACACATCGGTTACGATTACCGGACCGGGCGGTTCAGCGGGCTCACTGATGGCTATTTGTGCAGACGTTCAACCTTCAGGACCGGTTTCTCCATGCAAATTTTACAGCGATTTAGACCACCTCGACATTCCGAATGTAATCACTCCCGACGGCGACGGGATCAACGATGAACTGCTTATTGATGAAGTTTACACCAGCTGTTACAGCCATGAAATAACCATTTTTAACCGCTGGGGAAATTTGGTTTTTCAAGGAACAGAAGCTACCGTTCCGTTTAGCGGTATTGACCTTAACGGCGAAAAACTTTCACAGGGCGTTTATTTCTATTCGTTCAAATCCAACAACCAGGAAAAGAGTGGTTACTTCAGCATTTTTTAATCGATACCTACAACAATTTTAATCATTGAGCGTTTTTCTTACCAACGCCCTGTAGTGATCACCTGAATCGTTTTCATTGCAGTAAACTGCAAACGAAAAATGCGCTTCAAATCCTTTTTTACAGTATTCGCAGTATTGGTTTCGGTAACAAACCTATTGGCCCAAACCTGCCAAACAGTGGTAGTGCCACCTGTGATCGTTGACGGAGTTGAAATCACACATGTCTTAAGTGGTTCTTACGGAATTTTTGAGAACCCTTATACAAGTTGCGGTGCTTATTACACACCGGTTGGCGCGCCCTGGCTGGGATGGAATAATTCTTTTACGTATACAGTGAATTTTAATCAGCCGGTCAACAATGTGATGTTTGTGCTCAGCGGCACCGGACAATTATCGGATGAGGTTTTCACTTTTAATACCAACGCAGGTATCCCGACTATGATTGATGTCTCCAGTTGTTATTCATCCGTAAACGGCAATGTTGTCACGAGTGGTTTCAGTGCCGACTCAAGCGGAGGCGGCGGTATCTTCAGTGTTTCGGCACCTTCCGACTACAACTCTCTTTCAATAGAGGGGCCAGGTGGGTCTATGGGTTCCTTGATTGCTCTTTGTATCGGTATCATTCCACCACCCATTCCTGAACCGGAACCTGTTTCTCTTTGCGGAGTTTACAACAATTTACAACAACTTGAAATCCCGAATGTCATTACTCCCGACGGCGACGGCATTAACGATGAACTGCTTATTGATGAAGTTTACACCAGCTGTTACAGCCATGAAATAACCATTTTTAACCGCTGGGGAAACCTAATTTTTCAAGGAACTGATGCTACCGCTCCGTTTAGTGGTGTAGACCTCAACGGTGAAAAACTCTCTCAAGGCGTTTATTTCTATTCGTTCAAATCCAACAACCAGGAAAAGACCGGGTATTTCAGTATTTTTTAACGAATGTTATACAAGAAGGAATAAGATCAGGCGTCTTTCTTTTTGTAGGTATACTTCACTCGCACATGCTCAAATTCTGCATAATGCGTTCCGGCAGTAAACTTCAGCTTTTTGGCTGCATTTTGCGCTTTCATGACAGCAGGCGTTGAGGTAACGGAAGTTCCATCGGCAATCACTTTAGCACCTGTTACTTCGCCTTTTCGGTTCACAGCCAGCTCTACAATCACTGTTCCCGTAGTAGTGCTTTCAATCGTAAAAGTAGAGGTGGAAAGCAGTTTGCGACCCGAATCAACCAGTGTGCCGCTTTGTACCTGGGCCTGGACTCCTGAGAAAAAACCTGAAAAAACGGCAATTGCCAACCAGTTGCGCATGAAACTTCGAATTGATTTATAAAGGTTAAGGTTACGAAATTTCCGCCCAATTCGGCTTGTCTTTCAGACGGCGGATCGCTTCTTTTTTCAACAGGTAATGTTCAGAACGTTCGAGCCTTGGATCTAACTGCAAGATCTCCCGTGCTTTATCGCGTGCCAATGCTACCAGCGGACCATCTTTTGCCAGGTCAGCAATCCGTAAATCCAGGTCGCCGCTTTGCTGGGTTCCCATTAAATCACCCGGCCCACGCAATTCCAGGTCGACTTCCGAGATCTCAAAACCGTCATTGGTGCGCACCATCGTCGACAACCGCTTTTTGGAATCGCGGGAAAGTTTCTCACCCGACATCAGGATGCAGAACGATTGCTCGGCACCCCGGCCTACTCTTCCCCGCAACTGGTGCAATTGTGATAACCCGAACCGCTCGGCGCTTTCAATAATCATCACCGAGGCATTCGGCACGTTCACACCGACTTCAATCACCGTTGTCGCAACCATGATTTGCGTGTCGCCCTCTACGAACCGGCGCATTTCATAATCCTTATCTTCGGGCTTCATTTGCCCGTGCACGATGCTTACTTTGTATTCCGGTAGCGGAAACGCACGGGTAATGGACTCAAAACCGTCCATCAGGTTGGCGTAATCGAGCTTCTCTGATTCCTGGATGAGCGGATATACGATATAAACCTGCCGGCCTTTGGCAATTTCATCGCGGATAAACCCAAACACCACCAGGCGGTCTTTGTCGTATTTATGTTTCGTGGTAATCGGTTTTCTGCCCGGTGGCAATTCATCGATCACCGAAACATCCAGGTCGCCGTAAAAAGTCATGGCCAGCGTTCGCGGAATGGGCGTTGCCGTCATGATCAACACGTGAGGCGGAATGGTGTTTTTCTTCCACATACGCGCGCGCTGGGCCACACCGAAGCGATGCTGTTCGTCGATCACAACGATACCCAGGTTATTGAATTGCACAATATCTTCCAATAAGGCATGCGTTCCCACCAGGATGTGGATGTCGCCATTGAGCAATTCTTCGTGCAACACACGGCGGGCCGCTTTTTTCGTGGAACCGGTCAGCAAGGCAACTTTTACACCGGTATTTTCGAGCAATTCCTGGATTCCAAGGAAATGCTGGGTGGCAAGAATTTCGGTCGGCGCCATGATCGCTCCCTGGAAGCCATTCCCGATTCCCATGAGCATTGTCAACAAAGCGACCACTGTTTTACCGCTTCCCACATCCCCCTGAAGCAGGCGATTCATCTGGATCCCCGACCCCATGTCTTTGCGGATTTCCTTGAGTACGCGTTTCTGCGCGCCTGTGAGCGGAAAAGGCATGTGGTTTTCGTAGAAATTGTGGAAAGCCTCGCCTACTTCGGTTAGTATATGACCGCGCGTGCGTTGCATCGTAATGGTCTTTCGCAGTAGCAATTCGATCTGCAAATGCAGTAATTCTTCCAGCTTAAAACGTGTGCGGGCCAATTGCGCCAACGGAATATCGTTCGGATTGTGGATCGAAACAATGGCACGATCGAAAGCCGGTAAGCGCAATTCTTCGCGCAAAGACGGCGGGAGCGCATCCGGCAGCGACTGGTTGCCAATTTGCTGCAATAAGGTATTGATCAGCTTGTGAATACCTTTGGAATGCAACCCGGCTGAAGTGAGCTTTTCCGTAGACGAATAAACGGGTTGCCAGCCGACGTTTTGGTCCACATTTGACCATTCGGTAATTTCCGGATGCGGGATGTTCCAACCTTTTCCGTATTGCTTGGGTTTGCCGAACACTTGTAACAAAACTCCCGGTTTCAGTGAAGGCAGGATCCATTTGAATCCCTGGAACCACATAAGATCGATGATGCCGCTTTCATCCCGGAAACGCGCCGTAAGCCGTTTGTTTTTGCCGGTACCGGTTTCCTGTACGCCGATGATCGTTCCTTTTAGCTGCATGAAGCCATCCGTCAAATGTACATCTTTGATGAGCTGGTACGATGACCGGTCGACGTAGCGAAACGGGAAATGGTACAATAAGTCACCGAACGTAGCTATTCCCAATTCTGAACGCAGGAGCTGCGCCCGCTGCGGGCCAACGCCTTTGAGAAATTCAATGGGAGTCTGGAGGAGCTCGTTCATGCGAGGTTAAAGATAAAGAATCTTAGCATCTTACTTTTTTCTTGATAAAAAAGTAAGCAAAGAATATATGATCTCGTTCTGAAGTTGAGTCCGCTTCTCTCCGCCTAAGCGGAAGATTAAGAGGCGTGGCAATCCGGGATTTGATTGTTCCATCATCGATCGTTCTACCAGATAATTTTTCGGGGATTTTTACGTTAAAGATGGAAACCGAAAGGGTATAAAAGATAAATGGAGCAAGGACGGGCGTCCTTACTCCATTCATTAATCAACCTAACCTAACCACCTAAATCAGAGCTAAGATACAATTATTTCTATTTAACATCCAAGCTTTCACTTGATTTTTTTTCGATTTTCTTTTAGCCTTTCGTGCGTTTATCGGATGGAAATTTAGTTCAATACTATGCATACATACAGATACACTGTATCATTCGCAAGCGATCAGTAAAACGGCTTTTTTCGTTCAAAATGAATAAAAAAAATCTGCCCGAAAGCAGATTTTTATTGATGAAACTTGCGTTTCTGCTATTTTTTGGATGCTTTCAAACCCTTCTCTAACCACGCCTGGAACACTTTCGGATTGGAATGGTTCTGGTAATTTGCCGAACCGACGGGAATATCTTTTCCATCCGGAGTCTGCAATACATAATACGGTTGTGAAGAGGTTTGGTACTCCCCGATTTGCTTGGCTGTCCATTTATTACCAACCGTTACAAGCGAGAAATCACGATCACCGAGTTTAATGGTTTTCTGTTCGCTTTTCGGTAACTCAGTCCTTTCATCTACATAAAGAGATACAATGACCACATCATTTCTCAAATGCTCGATCACACCGGGCTCGCCCCAAACAGATTGTTCCATTTTACGGCAGTTAACACAACCCCAACCCGTAAAGTCAACAAAAAGAGGTTTGTTTACTTTCTGCGCGTACGCCAATGCTTTGTCGTAATCGGTAAAGGCAGGAATTCCCTGGGGTCCTTCATGCATTCCCTCTTCGAGGTGCGCTGTAGCACCGGATCCGCCACCTCCACCAAAACCTTTCGGCGATTCTGCGTAAAAATCAGGTGGAAGGAATGCGTTGACCAATTTCAACGGCGCACCCCACAATCCCGGAAGCAGGTACAATGTAAATGCAAGCGTCAAAGTCGCGATCATAGTACGTCCAACCGATAGTTTTTCTACCGGGCTATCGTGCGGCAAACGGAGTTTCCCGAACATATACAGCGCCAGCGTACCGAATACAGCGATCCAGATGGAGATGAATACCTCGCGCTCCAACAGGTGCCATTGCATCGTTGTATCTGCGGTTGACAAGAATTTGAAGGCAAAAGCGATTTCCAGGAATCCCAGGAATACTTTTACAACATTCAACCAACCACCGGAGCTTGGCATGGAATTCAACCACGAAGGGAACAGAGCAAAAAGCATAAACGGTAAAGCCAACGCTAAACCAAAAGCAAACATTCCAACCAGAAGTGCCATATTACCGCCAGAAGAAGAAATGTGAACCAAAAGATCTCCCAAGATAGGTCCTGTACAAGAGAATGAAGCCAATGAGAGCACCAAGGCCATAAAGAAAATTCCTACAACGCCACCTTTATCAGCTTTTTCATCAGCTTTGTTTACCCATTTGGAAGGCAATTGAATTTCAAACGCACCCAGAAAAGACAAACCAAAAACAAACAACATTGCGAAGAAAAACAGGTTGAAGTAAAGATTTGTAGACAACTCATTCAAAAGACTTGATAATCCTGTAACGATTACTATTACAGCAAGTAATACGTGAATCAAGATAATAGAACCTCCGTAAAGGAATGAGTTGCGAATTCCTTGGGCCCTTGTTTTGCTCCGTTTGGTAAAGAAACTCACTGTCATCGGAATCATCGGGAATACGCAAGGCATTATCAATGCCAGAAAACCACTAAAGAATGCAAGAAAGAAAACCTCCCAAAGTGATTTTTTACTGATATCATCCTTTCCTGCTACAGCTTTTTCGCCTTCATCATCCTTCGGATTCGCAGCATCTTCATTATTGTCATCGCCGGAGGCCGGTGTTTGCGATGCATTTGCCGTATTAGCAGAATCAACATCTGTGTTTTGCGCAATGGCCGCATCATCTTCCGAACAACCTTTTACTTTTACCGAAAACGGGCTTTCATAAGGGAAAAGGCAATGCGATTCGTCGCATGGCTGGAAACCGTATTTTCCTTTCAGGGTAAAATCCTTGTCCGTCAAAACCAGGATTTTTTGCTTCAACACGATTTTTCCTTCGTGAATGCTCACATCTTCACCGGATGCTTCATCAAATTTCACGATCGCTTTTGGCTCCGTTACCGACCCGACCAGTTTGTATTCTTTTGATGGTATAAGCTGATATTTGGTTGGTGAACCAAACGTACCTTTCGGCAAAACCACCGAGTTGATGTGCCATCCCGGAACAATAGCCACTTCGGCAATGATCGTTGCCTCGCAACCTTTTTGTTCTACTTTAAAGGTCCATTTGGCTTTGTCTTCAGGGTATTCTACCTGGGCATTTACATAGCTGAGCTGACTTGCAAAAGTCAATAGCAGCAGGAAACTGAAAAGAACTTTCATATTGGGTTTGAAAATTAAGGAATGGTAACGCTAAACGACTGATCTACCGGTGGAAGACACATAATTTCATTACATACCATGTAGGTAATGTACCCCGTTATGGTGCCTTTACTACCTGTAGAAATTTTCCGGGTAAATACAGCCTCGTCCTTGAAAAAATCAAGCGAAGCCTCAAAATTTTCATCGTAAGCATGAATGGCTTTGGGTTCCTGAACGGTGCCCGACCATTTCACGGTTTCATTTTCATCAAAAACAAAAGCTGTGGGCACAGGGCCAATATCATTTTGAATGAACTGGCTGTATAAATGCCATCCATCTGCAATGGTCGCGCGAAACTCAACCTGATTCTCGGCAGCGTTGTACGAAACTTCCCATGACACTTTATCCTGTGAGAAAACCCATGAGGAAAGCGATGTGATCAAAACCAGTAAGATGTATTTCATTGTCGGTAAACGATTATCTACCCAAAGCTACGAAACGAATTGCGTTTCAATTTGGAACAATGAAATAAATTCTTGAAATGCTAAAACTTCAATTCAACGATGTGGTCGATGGGAATCCACATACCGCCTTTGAGGCAAATGAACTTTGTTCCGGTAGCCCAAATAGTTGTGTTTATGCGTTTTAGACCTTCGTCATCGTGAAAAATGATACCTACTTTGGTATGGTAACCATTCCCTAAACGAGTCGCTTCATCCAACCTGCGACGCAGCTCGGGATCTTGTTTAATAGTGACAGGCCGACTAAAAGAAAGATCTTTTACAAGCTCTTTCTCAATAACTTCTGGTTCCATAGCAATTGAGATTTAGTTTTCTAATCGGAATTTAGAAAAAAAAATGATTCGCGGTTACTTTTCACCTAAAAAAAACGGTTTGTTTTCAAACAAGGTCCTGAAACACCTTATATAAAGGGAATCATGCTCACTTTCAGGATCTCATGGGAGTTCATGTTGGCCAATGCGGATTGTCCGACTTTGATACCCGGAAGCCACAAAACGCTTTTCCCGTCCGTCAACAGCGGAAAATCAGCGCGCTTGTTTGCCGGGATGCCAAAATCTTTCAGCACCGTATTGACCGCCTGGCTGCCTTTTAGTCCGACAGAAGCGATCCTGTCACCCGGCTCCGGAGTGCGCAGGAAGAGTTCACCCGAAAGCCGTCCGGCATCGAGGTAGACTGTCCATTTATCAAAGACTTCCGGTAAGATTTCAATTTTTTCAATCTTGAAATCCCAAGGAAAATCACCGGAATGCCGTTGTTGGACGATAGTCTGTGAATCCTGTTTGATCACTTCGTTGTCTCCAACAAAAAAACGGGCGCTCGTTCTTCCCTGAGCCAGTCCGGTAAAACGGCCACGCGCCCAAAGCGGGAAACCGGCCGTATGCAGGAAAGCTACCTGTTGTTCTTCGTCGAGGTTTAGCCAGTCTTCGCAGGAAAGCTCTTTCTTTTCCTGCCACCGCGAACTCATTTCCAGGATGTGTTGCCTGATTTCAGCCTGCCGTTGGCGGAATAACCGCATGAGCAACAGGATGTTTTTGCTGAGATCGGGATGATTTTTAGCCAGCGACGGCAACAATTCGTTTCTAAACAGATTGCGCAGGTATTTGGATGAAGCATTGCTCTGATCTTCCCGCCAAGGCACATTGTTTTCCCGGGCGTAAGCGATCAAATCTGTTTTTTCGATTTCCAAAAACGGGCGAACCAGCTGACCGCGTTCGGGATGCATGCCTCCCAGACCAAAGGTTCCGCTTCCACGGAAGAGCTGCAGGAAAAAGGTTTCGACCTGGTCATTTGCGTGGTGAGCAAGTACAACAACTTGATCGGACGACCGGGCAACCCACTCCTGAAAATGGTTTCTTCTGAAGGCACGTGCTGCTGCCTGGAGGTTGGTTCCAGGTTGCTGTGTCAATTCCACCGGACAATGGTACAAATGAAGCTTCAACCCGTGTTTTTGGGTGAAATGAGTTACCAATTCTTCATCAGCATCGCTGTCTGCTCCCCGTAAACCATAGTTGACGTGCATGACTTCGGGCTTCACGCCTGCTCCGAGGATTGCATGCAGGAGCACCATGCTGTCGACGCCGCCACTACACGCAACCAGGACGTGTTTGTTCGTCCAGTTGAATTGCCGGATTGCGTCGGTTACCACTGACATGTTCCGGTTGCCTCTAAGATTTTACCGACTTTGGCGCGGCATTCCTCGTATTCTTCTTCGGGGTCGGAAAAGATCGTAATCGCTCCGCCGACTCCACAGGAAACCGATTGTTGCTCGCGGTCGGCGACCAGGGTGCGGATCATTACATTGAAATCGAAATCGCCATTGGGTGTCATGTAACCCGCCGATCCCGAATAAATGCCACGGGTAAAACGCTCGGTTTGTTCGGCCAGGTCCATGGCTGCTACTTTAGGCGCCCCGGTCATGGATCCCATCGGGAATGTGGCTTTGAGAATACCTGAAAAGGTAACCTCATCGCGCAGCTCGCATGAAACGGTTGAAATGAGCTGATGCACCGTTGGGAAAGAATACACACCGAACAATTCATCCACCTGAACGGAATTCTTTGCTGCGATGCGTGCCAAGTCGTTGCGCACCAAATCAACGATCATCACGTTTTCGGTACGGTCCTTAAGACTCGAAGCAAGCTGGTCTTTCAGGCGTTGATCTTCAGGGAGCGTTTTCCCACGCGGCGCTGTTCCTTTGATGGGCTGTGAGCTGAGCCGGTTCCCTGTTTTGGCAATAAACCGCTCCGGGCTCGCCCCGGCAATCATCCACTTTTCAGATTCGTATAAAACGGAGTACGGTGCTTTCGTGACCTTGTTCAAGGCATGGTAAACGGGCAAAACAGCATCGATCCGGACGTTTTCGGCGTAAAATTCCTGGCAATAATTGATCTCGTAAAGATTTCCCAGCTGAATCTGTTCTTTCAGGAAACGGAGCTGTTGCAGGTAATCGTCTTTTGACTGGCGCGGGTGCCAGGTGATCGGTTCGAAGGCAGGCTGATTTTCGTTGAGGCAAGCCAATGCCAGCGCTTCGTTGGCAGAATCATTGAGTCCTTCCGAAAACCGCAGGTTGTTCTTTTCGACCAGGTACACCGATTCGGGAACCCAAATGGAAATCAAGGGAAAGCGGTGGTTTCCCGCGCGTTTTTTCGGGTAGATTGCATCGCGCAACTCATAAGAAATCAACACGAAACGGGTACGTTTATTGTGGTTTTCCAAAAAGGTCTCCAAGGCATCCCAATCAACGGTGGCAGTGCATTCAAAACGAGCGGTTTCACCAACGCCAATGCGCCAGTTCCCGTCGTTTCCGTTTAATGCAATACGTGTTTTCATGCGGTTTCAAAGGTACGATTTTCGGAAGATGTCTTTATACTATAGCCACATGCGATTGGTATTTGACCTCGCAATGTTTCCCGGAGTTTGACGTGCTTCCTATTTTTCAGCCACGAATGCACGGATGACGAACTACGTACTATTCATTACGAATGCGCCAGCTTCGCTGTCCTTCACAAATTTGGACGGAAACAAATCTCCACCTATTCGATTCAAATTCAAACACATATTTCTATTTCCGCTACAGGTGGATGGGAGACAAGAATATGCTTTTTACTAAAAGAAGTATCGAGAACAGGGTAATTGAGCGAACGGTTTGGGAGAAGTGGTGATCCTTTGTAATTTAGCTCCCAAAAAACAGCATGCTGTACCGTTTCCTGAAATTAATCGTAGGCCTTTCGATCCGCATTTATTACCGCGAGATCCGGGTGATTAACCAGGAGTTGCTCGACCAGGAAGGGCCGGTAATCATTATCGCCAATCACCCCAACACGCTGATGGACGCCTGGATCCTGGGCTATATCAATCGCCGGCGCGTGCATTACATGGCAAAAGCGACATTTTTCAGCTCGCCGTTCAAGCGAAAGGTTTTAGGGGCTATGGGCATGATCCCTATCAATCGTAAAAGCGACGGGGCCACAAGAGGCGTCAAGAACAGCGATTCATTTGAAGCTTGTTACCGGTTGCTGGAAGACGGCTACGTGCTGGTTGTTTTCCCCGAAGGAACAAGTTACCTGGAACGTAAACTGCGCGAAATCAAAACAGGAACGGCGCGCATCGCACTGGAAGTAGAAGCCCGGAACCTTGGAAACCTGGGGGTACAGGTGATTCCCGTGGGGCTTAACTACATGAGCGCCGATCGTTTCCGAGGACGCGTGATGGTGCATGTGGGTAAGGCGATCAGTGTTACTCCTTTTTTGGAGGAATATAAAACGCGCCAGGGAGTTGCGGCTAAAAAACTGACCGAGAAATTCCGTACCGAATTGTCGCGGGTGTTTGTGACGATGGAGGACGAAAACAAGGAAAAGCTGGTCTCCGAACTGACGTATTTGTTTGATTCGCGCTATTCGAAGGAAGAAGAACGCGGCGTTCAGCAGTCGATCGGTTTGTTGAAGGAAATCCAGCAACGGCTGGAAGAATTGAGCATTTTGGCCCCGTGGAAACTGACGGAGATCCAGCAGCAAACTACGGCACTAATCGAATCTTTGCAGTTTTTCGGGATTCGTCCTGATTTTCTTGATCGTCCTTACCGCACAACTTTGTACTTACGGCAGACGATTCAATCGTGGTTGTTCCTGATCCTGACCATCCCGGTATTTTTGGTGGGTTTTATCCACAACGCCCTCCCCTATTACGGCATCGGGATCCTTGTGCCACGCCTTACGAAGGAAGTGGAGTACCATGCACCGCTCGTGGTATTGCTGGGAATGGCGTTTTATCCGCTCACCTACCTGGGTTGGTGTTTCCTGTTTGACTGGCTCTTTGACACATCGTGGCTGGTTTTGCTTTTGTATGCGGGCTTATTGCCGTTTACGGGGTTATTTGCGCATTTCTTTTTGCGGTATATGCGTCATTTGGCCACGAAGCAGCATTTCAGCCGGTTTGCAAAACGCAGGCGTGCGGTATTCCAGCAGTTGAAGCAACAGCGCGAAGGGTTGAATGATTTGATATTTAAGGATTAATCTTTCGTTCTTTTGTCTTCGCCTGAGGCGGAAAGAACCAAAAAATCAAGCTACGATTGAAGCCGTCGGCGAAAAAGAGCGTATGGGCCGACACAACGAAAGGACAGAAACCTAAAGGTTTCCTAACGACAAGCGCTTTCGTGTATCGGCTAGCCATTTGCTCTTTTTCGTATCCTCAATTCCACAATCGCAGCGGGCTTCGAAAACCACAATTTTAGTTCTAAGCTAATTCCAATTTTCCCATTTCAGCTATGTTTTAACCTCGCAGTCAAAATATTAACTAGTTTTCACGCAATTAAAGTTTGTTTAAATTCAGAAAAACCGAACTTTTTTTCGCGGATTTTGTTTGATGGAACGTTGCATTTGTTATTTTTGCGCCCACGTTCTTTGAACACTACGGTGGGATGGGTGAGAGGCTTAAACCAACAGTTTGCTAAACTGTCGTACGGGTAACTGTACCGCGAGTTCGAATCTCGCTCCCACCGCTTTTTTTCAATTGCTGTTGCAAAAGTGGAAAAGATAGCTATCTTTGCACCTCCAAAAAGCAAACGACGTTTGTTTGGGATTGCAGTTAATGTTCGGCAATTGAATTGAAATAGGGCATTTTGTTCGGGGCGTAGCGTAGTCCGGTCATCGCGCCTGGTTTGGGACCAGGAGGTCGCAGGTTCGAATCCTGCCGCCCCGACGCACAAAAAGGGGATGAGCAATCATCCCCTTTTTTATTGTCATTTCTCGATACTTTGCTCCATTGCATTCCGCAAAACTCGAAATGACAACTATACCGAAGCTCAGAGCCTGAGTTGCGGGTAAAACATGATAACAGGCCCAATAGCTCAGTCAGCCGCGGCGGAAGCAACTGCCTTCTAAGCAGTCTAAATAATTAGAGAAAAAATATTTTGGCCCAATAGCTCAGCTGGATAGAGCAACTGCCTTCTAAGCAGTAGGTCTCAGGTTCGAATCCTGATTGGGTCACAAAAAGGTAAAAGCCTTGTCTTTATTGAGACAGGGCTTTTTCATTTTCAGTACCCTAATTGGAGATTTTATCGAAATCCTGTCTAAATTGCCCTATTTGCTAATCTTTCTATTGGCTCGAACTTTTCAAACTTTTGTCAAATTAGTCGTTCAATCAAAGCATCTTTCCAAACAATGAAGCTTTTCTTAGAACCAGAGTAATTATGCTGAACACGACTGAAGCTGGTCGGTTCAGTTTTTAAGAAAGCATGTCTTCCTTCCGTTCGAATCAAGTTGAGCTGTTTATCCACCACACTTAATGCATCTTTTAATGGTACATCTGTAGAAAGATGCCAGATATAAGTAGCTTCTTCCGTATCCAGTGTTTCCAGAATCACATGATATTGTTCCGTTCCTTTCAGTAGAAAAACGAATGCAAAAGGACTCAAAATAAATCGAATCTTTAATAACGCTCCTTGGTGCAATCCAGAAAGATAGACTAGTTCCCGATGGTGAAGGTATTTTGCTTTGTCTAATACCGATTCATGTATTTCCTCTCCCGATTCATATAACAACGTGTTTGCTTCACTTTCAGATTCTAGCTCAGGGTTTGATTGCTTTAGCGGAAACCGTTTTCCAAAGAAATTCTTTTCAACGAAGCCTTTCTTCCCGGCTTTTTCCCAGTGAACGGCAAAAACCTCTTCCCTCCCTCTAAAGAAAGAGCGAAATAGCGCTATTTTCTCCTGAAGACTTTCCACAGTTGGTGATTCAAATTCTGAAAGCTCCGGCCATCAGCTGCTGTTCTCCTCTGGATATCCCGATCTTTGTTGCAACCTTTTTCCAGTCATTAACCGCAGTTTTTACCTCGAGTAGAATCCTGTTCATATCCTTTTCATTCAATCGAAAGTATTCACCGACACTCTTTGCAAGATCAAAATCGAGTGCGTTATTGTCCATATCGATTGTTAAACTCAATCCGTCTTTATCTATCGACGGATTGATATCGAATGCCGGTGAAAGGCGCCAACCTTTCGGCGTCAATAAGAAACCGTGATTGCGAAGATGATCATCCGTGTTCGAAATCGCGATATTGAAAACGATCCTCCGCCAAAGCTGGTGTAAATCTTCTTCTATCGCCGAGCCGGAAAACTGGATGAATTCGACTATATCGAGATAACTTGGGGATTCATCCCGGATAAGCTCCTCGCTTTTTCCTGTCATTGCCATGGCCGACGCAAAATGAATACGGTCGGATTTGATCCTGTCAAATCGTTTCGTGAAAAAAGTTCGGTAGGGTCCGGCAATCTGCTCTAACTTACAGGCTGACATCGTAACGCCAGCTTCAATTGCCAGGCAATAAGCCAGGTATTCCCAGGCAGCTTTGTCGGTTGTATCGTTCTTGGATGGAAACTTGGCAATCCATAGATTGTTTTCTTCATCCAAAATATTCGCTTTTGGTCTTGCTCCACCCAATGAAGAGCCAGGCGCCATTAACAGCTCCAGCCATTTAATGGCATCCTTTGAATCTTCATGTGACTCAACCATTGCAGCTCCATATTGCAATTCCCGAATTGATGCCCACGGTGGTGTTGGATGTAAAGGATCATTGTCCAGGAATGGACCTTCCGGATCTAGTTTAAACCGCAATGCTCCCATGCGGCTCGCATCGTGAACACCCAGTAGGAAATCGATGTCGTATAGCGTTCGCGCCGGGCGTTTTTCTTCCAGTGCCCGCTGTGCTTCTCTTCTTTTCATCAGGGTGCGTCCCCAAGTGTCCGGCATTGAATCGGAAAACGCGCCGAAATTTTCTTTCCCATTCGGGTATTGAACGCCCGCATAAGGAAGAATATCGGGATCGAGCAATAATTGTTGATTGGATGCAATCCATTGCCGATCATACGAAAAACTAAACGACTTTCTTCCCTTGGCTTGCTGTGCTGAAAGCGTCCCGATATACTCTGGTTCGGTCATACCGCTCAAGTCAAGATAAACGCCTATATCTGTTTTTGGAGTCATGGCTATGGTTTATTGATCAATTCCAAATCCTGCAATCGGCGGCCAAACTCATCGTTTCCGGCGAGCTTTAAGAAATCGTCTTGAAGGCCAAGAACCCTTAACACGTTGAAATAAGTACCCATCGAAACGGAGGGACTTCCTTTTTCGACATGATACAGTGTCGAGCGATTGATCCCGGCACGCTCCGAAACTTCTGTTACAGTCAGTTTTCTACGCTTCCGGGCAAGCTTGATGTTTTCTCCCATTTGTTCCAGGATACGCTGGAATTTTGGCAGGATAACACTTTTCTTTGCATTCATGGTGTTGTATATTCTATACAATTATATATCTATTGTTGATAATAAACAACATTATTTCACTTACAACTGTATCAGTGCGTTTAAATCTCTTATCAAAAAGTTCGAAATTGCTCTCATCAGGATCACGAAAAACCTCCAGTGCAACACCCTATTGGAATTATTCGATTGAGCGTTATAGAGCTGCCCGACAAAACCAAATTAATCGATTCAAAATCAACTACCAGACACAACAATTTTTATATTTAGAAAAAACAATTAAGTATGAAAAAAATCAAATTACTATCGTTGGTGGCAATGGGCCTGTTTGTCTTTGCACTCAATTCCTGTTCAGGTGAACAAACAAATGCCGCTACCGGGGAAGAGGGCGAAGCAGCAACAGAAGAAGTGATGACCACTGAAATGCTGATCGAAGAAGCCAATAAAATCGGATCGGAAGCTTTTGAAAAGAAATATGCGCAGGATTCAGAAATTGAGTTAAGTGGTGAAGCAAAATTTCCGGCTACATGGGACGATAAAATTGCGGTGAAATTTGGCCCGGAAACAAATTATTTACCACTATCCGCAGACTTTATGTTCACGGATAACGGCGGGTCGGCAGAAGCAACAAAAAGCAAAATTAAAAGTGGTGAAACGATACATTTCAAAGGAAAATTGGGCTTCTCATTTTTCGATAACGGAAAGCTGAAAAGCTTGTCTATTACAAATTGTAAGGTTTTGTAATCCTTTTAGGGTCACAAACAAAAGCTCCACATGTCTGTGAAGCTTTTTTATTTTTGCCCCCCCTCCACTTGTCATTTATTTCCTAATCGCACACAGTTGGTTTTAGCTTGCTTCTAAAAGGGCTATTTTCGTGTGTAAATAATTGCTGATCAATGAAACAGACAATTTTTGGATTCCTTTTGTTGCTGGTTGTACAATCTGTGGCTGGTCAAAAGCAGCCGGCTTACCAGGAAAGTGCTTCCGTGTTTTTTGACGAGATCAAAGCAGCCACGAAAAAGAGATCCGATTTATGGAACAGCAACCTGTACGGAGCAATATTGCTGGTAGATCCGCAAACACGGCAGGTCTTTGCCAATGAGACGGATGCCGGAAACAGCTTAACGCTCAGTGGAAAAGTATATTCTGGAGTTTTGCCCGACAGCGTGAATATTGCCAATACTTCCGTCAGCTGGGGCGGGAAAAGCTGGGCGATGATCATGCTGCCGCTACCCGAAAACAAACAGGATCGTATCAACCTGCTGGCCCATGAGCTATTTCATAAAGCGCAGCCATCGCTGGGATTTGTGCTCTTCAACACCGAAAACAACCACCTTGACCAAAAGGACGGCCGGATCTATCTTCGGCTGGAATTGGAAGCCCTGAAAAAGGCCCTTGAATCATCATCGAAAAAGCAGGCACGTGTGCATTTGACCAATGCCTTTATTTTTAGAAAATACAGGCACTCACTTTATACAGGTTCCGATTCTACCGAAAACCTGCTGGAGCTGAATGAAGGAATAGCCGAGTTTACAGGAGCCATGGTCAGTGGAAGGACGGCCAAACAGGCAACCGGGCATTTTGTAAACGGCATCGATTCGTTTTTTACCAACCCGACATTTGTTCGTTCGTTTGCTTATTTCACGACGCCCGTTTACGGCTATTTACTCAGTCGTAACAACAAAAACTGGCATAAGGAAATTACGTTGAAAACCGATCTGACCAACTACTTCATAGCCGCATTCAATCTTAAGCTGCCCGAGGATTTGAAAGGAGACATTTCGGCTTTAGTTGAGTATTATAACGGAAAAACGATCATCTCAGAAGAAACTGCAAGGGAAGAAAAAACCAAACAGCTCATTGCAGCATACAAACTGAAGTTCATTGAACAACCGCACCTGGAGGTTCAATTTGTGCGTATGAATATTTCGTTCGATCCGCGAAACATCATGCCGATTGAAGATCAGGGAACCGTTTACCCGAATATGAGGGTTACCGATGTCTGGGGCGTTTTGACAGTGGAAAACGGTGTTTTGATGAGTCCGAACTGGGATAAGGTTTCACTAACCAATCCTACAACCTCAGACGGCCGGCAATTAACCGGAGATGGATGGACACTTGAACTGACCCAAGGCTATCGTGCAGAAAAGGATCAATCAACAGGGAACTATCGGCTGGTGAAGGAATAAACAACTATATCACACGCAGCTTTTTCGAAACTTTCCCCTAAATTTCGGTTGTCTAAAACACAGGAACATGGCAAAAAGCAGGTTAATGGAAATGAACAACGTGGGCATTGTGGTTGAATCGCTGGACAAAGCCATTGCCTTTTTCACGGAAATCGGGTTGACGATGGAAGGAAGGACGATGGTGGAAGGTGAATGGGCCGGGCGCGTGACGGGACTTGGCGACCAATCGGTAGAGATTGCTATGATGGTGACCCCGGACGGACACAGCAGACTGGAACTTTCACAATTCTTTGCCCCGCAAACGGTTTCAGACCACAGGACTGCCCCTGTCAATTCTCTTGGTTACCTGCGCATTATGTTCCGGGTCGACAACCTGGATGAATTGCTCACCAGGCTTGCGAAACACGGCGCCGAAGTTGTCGGTGAAGTGGTGAATTATGCCGGCGTTTACCGCCTTTGTTACATCCGCGGAGTGGAAGGATTGCTGATCGGGTTAGCCGAACAGCTTGGAAACCAGACGGCCAAAGACCTGATAAACGAGTCCTGACAAAAGGGTGCCGATCCCGGTTCCAGGGCCTTCCCGGTACTTTTAGTAAAAGTTATAATTCTATCCGAAAATTTCATAACACGGCATTCGCGGGATCTCCTGACATTTGTACCAACAGATAGGACGGAAAAATCCGGAGTATCATCAACTTTTAAGGTTATGAAACAATTGCATTTAATACCGGTTATGTTGGTCTTTTTTGTTTTCTCGGGCTGTGCACGATCAATTGACCATTCAACAACAGAAACGTTTAAGGTTGCAGGAAACTGTGACATGTGTAAAAGTACCATCGAGGCTTCCGCCAACAAAAAAGGCATCGCTGAGGCCGAATGGAATGTGGACACGAAGGTACTGAAACTAACCTATGACAGTCAAAAGACAAGCTCTGACGAAATCCTGAAACGCATAGCCTATGCCGGGTATGACAATGAAAAATTCCTTGCGCCGGATGAAGCGTATGCAAAACTTCCCGCATGTTGTCAATACGACCGGATGAAAAAAGAGGTCGCTGCAACCATCCAACCTGCAGAAGAGCCTATAGCGGGAGAAAGCCCGAAACAGGAAACGGGAAAAAACCAGCTGACAGACGTGTATACTGCTTACTTTGCAATCAAGGATGCACTCGTCAAAGATGACGGTACAACAGCAAAGGTGAAGGCAGAGGCGCTTGCAAAAGCGATCAAGGCTGTCGATCCGGGCACAATGACGACAGATGAGCGCACCGCCTGGACGAAAACTGAATCAGATTTATTGATGCATGCCGAAAACATCGGCAAAACAAAAGAAGTAGCCGACCAGCGTACACACTTTGCATTGTTGTCAGCGGATCTGTACCCGGTTGTAAAAGTATTCAAGGCCGATCAACCGATTTATTACCAGCATTGCCCTATGTATAATGGTGGTGCCGATTGGCTGAGCAAAGAAAATGTTGTGAGAAATCCGTATTATGGCAGTTCTATGCTAACTTGCGGTAAAACAACCGAGACGATCCGGTAGGCCGATGAAGATCTATATCAAAAATATGGTGTGCGACCGTTGCAAGATGGTCGTGAAGTCTGAGCTTGAAGAGCTTGGACTTTCGCCTGTTACGGTGGAACTGGGCGAAGTGGAACTGAAAGAAGACCTGGCCGAAGGTGACAAGGAACGGGTGAATGCACGTTTCCGGGAATTGGGCTTCGAGCTGATCGACGACAAAAAAAGCAGGGTGATCGAACGCGTAAAAAACCTTGTGGTGGAGCTTGTGCATTATTCCGATGTGCCGCTGAATATGAATGTTTCAGACTACCTGGTACAGCATATACCGATGGAATACAACTATCTCAGCAACCTGTTCTCGGAAGTAGAAGGTACAACGATCGAGAAATTCTACATCGCCCAGCGTATTGAACGGGTAAAAGAACTGCTGGTGTACGACGAGCTTTCCCTAAGCGAAATTGCCGACCGCATGGGGTACAGCAGTGTGGCATACCTGAGCACCCAATTCAAGAAAGTGGTTGGCCTGACTCCCAGTCATTTCAAAGGTATAAAGGCATCCAAGCGCCAGTCACTGGATCGGTTGTAAAAGTCATAATTCTATCCGAAAATAGTATAACATGTATCCGGCATTTCCGCCTGACCTTTGTGGTATAAAACGGAAATTATGGAGACAACTAACAACGATTTGCTTTACATCCCGCTCGAAGGCGTGGAGAGCGAACATTGCGCATTGATCGTTGACAAGGGACTAAAAGCGCTCAAAGGAGTGAGTACCCATAAAGTGGAGCTGAACAACCACCGCGCGATCATCAATGAATCAAAAGCGTTCAATATTCTTCCGGGCGCGGTGAAGGCCATCCGTGACCTGGGATACGGTGTAACGACCGTAAAAAAGCGTTTCCCGGTATTGAACATGACGTGTGCTTCCTGTGCGATCAGCGCCCAAACCATCCTGGAAAGTACCAGGGGTGTCACCCAGGTATCGGTGAATTATGCCGACAATACGGCTACAGTGGAATACATTCCCTCCATTACACATCCAAAGGCATTCCAAACGGCTTTGCGATCGATCGGTTATGACCTGGTAACCGATGATACCGAATCGGCACATGACACGCTGGAAGAGCTGCAGAGCCGGAAATTCCGTCGACTGAAAATGCATACCATCGGAGCAATCCTGCTGTCTGTGCCTGTTGTAACAATCGGGATGTTTTATATGGATATGCCCTATGCAAATTACATTATGTGGGCGTTTTCGACACCCGTAATCGCCTGGTTTGGCAAAGGCTTCTTTATCAATGCCTGGAAACAGGCAAGGCATCGCTCCGCCAATATGGATACACTTGTTGCGCTGAGTACCGGAATCGCTTACCTGTTTAGTGTTTTCAATACATTGTTCATGGGGGTCTGGCATAATCAAGGCATTCATGCCCATGTTTATTTTGAGGCCGCAACGGTAGTAATTGCTTTCATCCTGCTTGGCAAGCTGCTCGAGGAAAAAGCTAAAAGCAATACCTCTTCAGCGCTTAAAAAACTCATCGGACTCCAGCCAAAAACAGTAATGATCCTGCATCCCAATGGTGAAACGGAGGAAATTCCAATCGTAAAGGTAACTGCCGGCGACACCATTGTGGTGAAACCGGGAGAGAAGATTGCGGTAGACGGCCGGGTTATTTCGGGGAAATCGTTCGTGGACGAAAGTATGCTGAGCGGAGAACCTCTAGCGGTTGAAAAAACCGAAGGTTCCGAAGTGTTCGCCGGGACCATCAATCAGAAAGGAAGCTTTCACTTCAAGGCCGAAAAAGTAGGCGACGCCACGTTGCTCGGACAGATCATTCAATTGGTGAGAGATGCCCAGGGAAGCAAAGCACCGGTACAAAAACTTGTAGATAAGATCGCGGGAATCTTTGTTCCTGTTGTCATGGGAATTTCAGTACTGACCTTGCTTCTATGGGCGGTATTCGGTGGTGACAATGGCTGGACACAAGGTATTCTTTCAATGGTAACAGTACTTGTGATCGCTTGTCCGTGTGCGCTCGGATTGGCCACGCCAACGGCGATCATGGTAGGTGTGGGCAAAGGGGCAACCAATGGTATCCTGATAAAGGATGCGGAAAGCCTTGAACTGGGGCGTAACGTAAATGCGGTGGTGCTTGACAAAACGGGAACAATTACCGAGGGGAAACCAAAAGTAAACGGTATTCAATGGCTTGGAAACGATACTTCGCTGGAACCCGTATTGTTTAGCATCGAAAAACAATCCGAACACCCGCTTGCCGATTCGGTGGTGAAATACCTGGTACAAAACAAATCTCTTCCTGTAGAACAATTCGAGAGTATCACCGGACTCGGGGCGAAAGCCGTGGTAGACGGCAAAGCCTATTTCGTTGGTAACAAGGCTTTTATGGCTCAAAACGAAATCGTTATTGATCCGGAATTACTGGTCACCGCCAATGTGTGGCTGACAGAAGCCAGGACCGTTATTTTCTTTGCCGATCAGGAACAGGTGTTAGCAACAATTGCTATTTCCGATGAGATCAGGGAAACATCGGCTAGAGCGGTGAGCCAGCTAAAACAATCGGGTATCGAAGTATATATGCTTACGGGAGATAATGCCGAAACTGCCAAAGCCATTGCCGCCAAAACAGGAATAGAACATTACAAAGCGGGTGTGCTTCCGGGAGATAAAGCTGCTTTTGTGAAATCATTGCAGCAAGAAGGAAAGGTAGTAGCGATGGTGGGTGACGGAATCAATGACAGCAGCGCGCTCACACAAGCCGATGTAAGCATTGCAATGGGGAAAGGCAGCGATATTGCAATGGATGTAGCCCGAATGGTCATTATTTCCTCCGATTTGACCAGAATTCCGGTCGCATTTCAGCTTTCGAAGCAAACTGTCAGGGCGATCAGGCAAAACCTCTTCTGGGCGTTCATTTACAATGTTATCGGCATTCCGTTGGCTGCCGGTGCGCTCTATCCTGTCAACGGATTTTTACTGAACCCAATGATCGCCGGAGCTGCCATGACGCTCAGCTCCCTGAGTGTCGTCAGCAATAGCTTACTGTTAAAATTCAGGAAGTTATCAAACTCTTAAACGAGTCATCAGACTCATTCTTTTTCAATTAATAACATCAACAGATAATGGAAACACTGAAATTCAAAACAACGATCAAATGTACAGGATGCGTGGAAAAAGTCACCCCTTTCCTGAATGAAAAACTCTCGCCTGCAGAATGGCAACTCGACATTTTTAACCCTGCCAAAATCCTTACGGTTAATTCAGGCAAAGTGACTGCGCAGGAAATCGAATCGACGGTCCAAAAAGCCGGATTCCAGATTGAACAAATCAACGAATAGCATCACAAAAGTCTCTTTTCGTAATTGCGCAAAAGTATAAATGACGAAACATATATCGAATGAAACAACAACTATTGATCATCGTGGCGGTATTGATGTACACCTTCGTACCGGCCCAAAAAACCGTGCGGTACGATCTTTACGTCCGGGATACCATCGTGAATTTTACCGGGAAAGAACGGCATGCTTACGCAGTAAACGGCAGTATTCCGATGCCTGAGTTGCATTTCACGGAAGGAGACACTGCTGAAATAATGATTCACAATGAGCTAAAAACAGAGACTTCGATTCACTGGCATGGACTGATTCTGCCCAACGAACAAGATGGCGTTCCGTACCTGACCACCGCACCGATCAAGGCAGGCACAACGCATCTTTACAAGTTTCCGCTGGTCCAGAACGGCACTTACTGGTATCATTCTCACACCGGTTTACAAGAACAAAATGGGATGTACGGAGCATTCATCATTCACAAGCGAAACGAGCCGGAAATTCCTGAATACACAATTGTTCTGAGCGACTGGACCGATATGAAGCCGTTTGAAGTACAACGCAGGCTCCACATGGCCAACGATTGGTCGGCGATCAGGAAAGCTTCCGTTCAGAAAGGTGCGGTTCAGAGCTATGCCGATGCAATTGCTGCCGGAAGCTTTAAAACCAAAGTAATGAATGAATGGAAACGTATGCTTGCCATGGATGTCAGCGATGTTTACTACGACCGGTTCCTGACGAACGGACAGCCGGAAATAAGTGCTCTGCAATTCAACGCCGGCGACAAGGTGCGGGTGCGCATCATCAACGGAAGTTCTTCCACTTACTTCTGGATGCGCTGGTCGGGCGGAAAAATGAACGTGGTTGCCAGCGACGGCATGGATGTGGTACCCGTGCCGGTAGACCGGTTCATCATTGCCGTGGCGGAAACGTATGATGTTGTGCTCACCATTCCTGCCGACAGCACTGCTTTTGAATTACAAGCTACTTCGGAAGACCGCACCCGGAGCACTTCACTGTGGCTGGGAGAAGGCATCAGGCAACTTGTTTCTCCCCTGCCCGCTTTAACGTATTTCGAAGGCATGCAAATGATGAACGACATGATCCGGATGGATGGCAACCTGGATGACATGGGGATGAATATGAGCCTGCAGCAAATGGACATGAATGTTGTCATGTATCCCGAAATCACGGGCCTGCCGGAAAGAAAAAAACAAGGCCATAAGCATAGGGAAATGACCGGCGGAAACCAATACAACAGCAATGCACTGTCGGAAATTGTTACCCTGAACTACAACATGCTCCGTTCGCCGGAGAAAACAACCTTGCCCGACGCGCCGACGCAGGTTTACAACTTCGAGCTTACGGGGAATATGAACCGCTATGTCTGGAGCCTCAACAACAAAACCGTTTCGGAAACCGACAAGATCCTGATCCGAAAAGGCGAAAATGTGCGGATGATCCTTTACAACAACTCCATGATGCGCCACCCGATGCACCTGCATGGTCATTTTTTTCGTGTGGTGAACGGACATGGTGCGTATTCCCCGCTAAAGAACGTACTCGATATCATGCCCATGGAAACGGACACGATTGAATTCGCGGCAACTGAAAGCGGCGACTGGTTTTTCCATTGCCACATTCTGTATCACATGATGAGCGGTATGGGGCGCATTTTTACTTATGAAGATTCGCCGCCAAATGCCCAGCTACCCGACCCGGAAAAGGCGCTGAAAAAGCTTTATGCTGATGATCGCATGTTTCATTTCATGTTCCAGAACGACTTTGCGAGCAATGGCAATGATGGTGAAATGATGTACATGAATACGCGCTGGAACCTGCAGGCAGAGTGGAGACTCGGTTATACCGACATGCATGGCTACGAGGCCGAGACACATCTTGGGAGATATTTTGGGAAAATGCAATGGTTGTTTCCATACGTTGGGTTCGACTGGCGCTACCGCAAAATGGAAATGGGAGAAACAGAGCGCAATCTATTTGGGCAAACCAATACCAAAGACCAGCGAACAGTTGGCTGTTTAGGATTACAGTATACTTTACCGATGCTTGTTATAGCGGATTTCAGGGTGGATACTGAAGGAAAGCTGCGACTGCAGTTGATGCGCGAGGATATTCCGATCTCGAAGCGACTGCGCCTTGGCCTGATGTATAATTCGGATTTCGAATACATGACCGGGTTAAAGTATGTACTGAATCCATCGTTTTCGCTTTCAGCTCACTATGACAGCGACATGGGTTTCGGTGCAGGATTCACATTTACCTATTAACAGGTAATCTGAATAGGGCTTTTATCCGAACAGCAGCTTTCAGTCGATTACTCACCTCCCCTCTTCCCATCCGCTCCAATCATCGTGATCGCCGCGGAAGATGTTCCTCAGCATCCCGTAACCCAGTATTGCGGCAAGGAGGATCCCTATAACGCCATAGCAGGAATACCCGAACCAGAACGGGCCTACTTTATGGATAATGAACAACGCCGATCCTACAAGCAGCGCAGCAATTACCAGGGAAGTAGCTATTTGCTTGGTCACGCGGTTGAGGGTATGAATGAGCGGATCGACGCCCTGGTGATTGAGGTTGACGTTGATCTTTCCCGTATTGATCTTCCTGACGGCATTTTTCAGGTCGTGGGGGAATTCTTCCATGTAGTTGGCCATCTCGTATAGCCCGTTCAGAACTTTCATTCCCAGTTTAAACGGGTTGAGCTTTCTGGCGATGGCCGCACGCAGGTAGGGACGTGCTATTTCAAGCATGTCTATACCGGGATCCAGGTTGCGGATCAATCCTTCAATGGTTACCATGGACCGTGCAAGCAGGAAAAAATGCGGCGGCACTTTCAGATCGTACCGAACGATGATGTCTTTTAACTGCAGCAGAACGGTACTCATTTCGTTTTCGTGGATCGCCACAACGCTGTAGTTGCAGACGAATTCATTCATTTCGTATTCCAGGGCGCGCATGTCGCGGATAGTAGTGGTATCTGACATCCGCATTAATGTCCGGATGAGCTTATTCACATCTTTGGATTTCACAGCCAGGAAAATGTGGCCCAGTATTTCGATATCCCTTGGGAGAATGCTCCCCATCATGCCGAAGTCGAGAAAACAAATGTGGCCGTTGGGAAGTACGAGGATGTTTCCCGGGTGCGGATCGGCGTGGAAAAAACCGTATTCAAACACCTGCCTGACATAGGTCAGCGCCAGCTTGCGCGCCACTTCTTTCCGGTCGTAGCCTTTCGATTCAAGCACTTTGCTGTCGGTCACTTTTACACCTGAGATAAACTCCATAGTGAGGACTTTACCGGTGGTGAATTCGCGGTAGACCTCCGGGACGTGTGTGGTATTGTCGTGCGGATCGTCGTGAATATTTCGGCCAAAGCGTTGAATACTGATCGATTCGTGTATGAAGTCGAGCTCTTTCAGGATGCTTTCCTCAAAGTTCCTCACAAGTCCCATCGGATCGAAGCTTTTCAGGGAAGGAATTCTGCGTTCGAGAATCCCGGCTAGCATGTACATAATCCGGATGTCTTCGACAATGATTCCCTGGATCTCAGGCCGCTGCACTTTCACCGCTACCTTTTCACCTGTCTTGAGCGTTGCCCGGTGTACCTGCGCCATCGAAGCCGAAGCAAAAGCTTCCGTTTCGTACCAGGCAAATAACTCTTCAATTGGTTTTTTCAGTTCTGCTTCGATCACCTGGCGCGAGACAGCTCCTGCCTGCGGTGGTACATTGTCCTGCAATTTTTCCAGCTGAGCGATCAGTTCAGGAGGCAGAAGGTCGGACCGGTTACTGAGTATCTGTCCGAATTTGATGAATGTCGGGCCAAGTTCTTCGCATGCGAGGCGCATTTTTTCGTACTTGGTATACTTTCTCGCATTTCGGCGGGTAGCGCGTGGAATGAGCTTGCGGATCAAAGGGAAACGCCGGGTCTCGATGAGGTAAGAAACAACATCTTCAAAGCCGTAACGAACAAAAATGCGCAGGATCCGGTTGAACCGCGCAAAAGACCTGTAACGCCGGCGTATCGAGTCAAACAGCCCCATCCGGTGTGCCTTTGCTTTCCAGTTGATGGAGACGGGCTTCCGCCAGGGCAATGTTTTTGGTGATTTCTTCCAACTTACTTTCCAGTTCTTTCAACTTGTCCGTATGCGCAATATTCACCTTTTCGTAGAATGCCGCAACCGCTTCACCGATCTTCAATTCCAAATCTTCGCGGGCTTCTTTTGCTTTCATCAGGAGTTTTTCGGTAAAAGGCACCTCGTTACCATGCTCATCCACGATCTTCTCCGACATGAACTCATTAATCTTATCACGGCCCTGCTCCGAAAGGTCTTTCAGCTTCTCAAGGAGATGTGCTTCTTTCGAGATCGCATACAGGTTTGCAGACAGTGCTGCCAATTCAATAAATGTCTTTGCTTTCATACTGCTAACTTCCTTCATTTAGCGCAAAAGAACATTGATAAACATCAGCGCTCCCACTGATTTTTATTCCATCAAAGGCGAAATGAAAGCCTTATCTTTACAGTAAAACACCCGGTTAAGCGTTACCGTTTCATTTTTTCCATTAATACGATGCCTATGAATCTTCAATTACCCGTATCGACGATCATGACCACGCCGGTCGAATGCGTCAGTCCGCAGCAAAAAATACTGGCCCTCAAACATCTTTATGAACAGGAACGTTTTCACCGGCATATTCCGGTTACCGAACAAGGTGAGCTGACGGGAATGGTGAGCCTGATTGATTACATGCGTGCGATCGGCGATGCAACACTCGACGACAGCGAACCTGTATATTCCCTGAAAATTGTTGCAGATGTCATGTCGTTTAATCCGGTGAGCGTGGGCGAGGATACTTCCATTGCTGAAGTTGCGGCTCTCCTGGCAAAGGGTGAGTTCAGCTCAGTCGTAATTACGAAGGATAACCTGGTTTGCGGAATCGTGACTGCTACGGATATGATCCGTTACTTCCTGAAGCAACAGGAGTGAACGTCAACATGGATGAGTCACTCGATCAGTGAGCAAGCTTGATCGCTATCAAACGTTTGACATCTTCCAGCACCTGTGAATCGCGGACATCAATCCTGATTCCGCGTCCTTCGGCATATACTTTGGCCGATTGCAGCTCTTCCCGGATCTGTTTATCGATGGTGCTGTCGAGAATGGCATCGGTTGCTTTTTGACCGAACACAAAAGCTGTCTTGAAATAACCTTCTCTCGGAAGCAGGTAGACGATCACCCGTTTCTTGTCTTTTATGCGGAAACTCCAGCCGAATTTCTGACCGGAATAGTTCCATTCGTCAACTGCACCGGAATATGCCGTGTGCACATAATTACGGATGGTATTCCAGAGATCGTATGTTGCTTTCAATTCCACGAAAAGATCACCATCTCCGGGAACGTCGGCTTTGTTTGTAAAAACGCTTGTATCCATTCAACCGAAGTTAATCAATATTCCGGTGCAACACCTGATCCGTTTTTCAAACTCCGGTTAATTCATTTTCGAACGGCAGTCCTTTTTCAAAACAACCAAGGTTATAGAGGGTCGTTTCGCAAATGTTCCCCAAAGCTGTTTCGGTAAGGAAACCCTGGTGACCGGTAATCAATACATTGTTGAAGGCCATCAGTCGGGCAAGTTTATCGTCCTGCAGGATCTCCCCGGAACGATCTTCAAAGAACAAACCGTGTTCGTGTTCATACACATCCATTCCGAAATACCCGATATGCCCGCTTTTGAGTGCTGCGATCACGTCGCTTGTGTTTACCAGGCCACCACGCGCCGTGTTAATCAGCATGACACCGGGCTTCATTTGTTCGATCACCCGGCGGTTAATGAAGTATTTTGTCTGTCCATTCAACGGTATGTGCAGCGTAATAATGTCGGACTGCCTGCAGAGCGTTTCCAGATCCGTGTATTCTGCTTTATATTGCTGTTTGATTGCTTCATTTTCCGATAGATCATACGCCAGGATACGGCAACCGAAACCGTGCAGGATGCGTGCCATTGCGGAACCGATTTTCCCGGTACCGATGATCCCGACCGTTTTCCCGTTCATATCAAAGCCTGTTAACCCGTTCAGCGAAAAATTGTGTTCCATGATGCGGTTGTACGAGCAGATAATTTTCCGGTTCAGCGCAAGCATCAGCGTTACTGCATGCTCGGCCACCGCGAACGGAGAATAGGCAGGCACCCTTGCTACGCGCATACCGAGCTGTTTTGCCTTTACCAGGTCTACATGGTTGTAGCCTGCGGAACGCAAGGTAATGAAACGGACTCCGTTGTTGTGCAGCAACTGAAGCACCGGCGCGGAAGCATCGTCGTTTGCAAAAAGGCTGACTGCTTCAAAACCTTCACTCAGAGAAGCTGTTTCAGCTGAAAGCGCTTGCTGGGTAAAAGACAGCTGCAGGTTGTCGTACTTTCTTTTTTCAAAATAAGGTTCCTCGAACGCGTGATGACTGTAAACGATTGTTTTCATTTTTTAAATTGTTTCATTGATGAATATACAGTTATCCAGCCAGGGCCATGCCTTACATTTTCAAAGAAAATTACAGGGTCTGTGCACTTACAGTGAATACGCATCGTTATCACCGTTTGTAGGGTAATCGACATATTCCTGCAGTTTAAACCGCTCATCGATGGTTTTAAACGTAGCTGCACCTTCGATGGTGCCCGTAAGGTTACCGTTTTCGTAAAATTGCAAAAGCGGCAGTTCTTCCATTCCAAGCTCAGTTGCCAGGTATTTGTAGGTGTCTGCATTTACACGCAGTATTTGCACTTTTCCCTTATAGGCCACTGCCAGTTCGTCAAGCACGCTGCCCATTCTGCGCGAGCTTTTGCTCCAGGGGACATCAAAATACACAACAACCAGGTGTTCCAGTTCAAGAAACCTGTTGAAGCGTTCCTCGGTCAATTCTGCAGGAGGAACAAGCTCCGGAGGTGTTTGAGTGAATTTTTCTTTCTGCCATGCGGTAAAACCTCCTTTTAACAACGTAACGGAAGAAAATCCCTGCACGCTGACAAAATCGACAGCCTTCATGCTGCGCGAACCCTGTCCGCAGTAAAGAAATACATCTGACGTGGAATCAAGTTCCCCGATGCGCCATCTGAAGGTTGGACTTCCGTAGGTGATATTTAACGCACCGGGGATATGGCCTTCGGCAAACTCTTCATTTGTTCTCAAATCAACCAGGACAGCGTTTTCAGACTTGGCCATTTTGTCGGAAAAGTCTCTTGCTTCCAATTCTTCTGTTCCCGGCCAGAGGAACCAGGTTCCAAAAGCAAAGGCAACAAGGCTTAACGGGAGTATATATTTCATGGTAACTGACATTTAAATGGTAAACAAATTGATTTTCTCGCCTCTTTCGGGAACGACGGCATCCAGATGATATACTTCCCGCATTTTTTCACGTAATGCCTGGGATGCCTGCCGCTCACCGTGAATAATAAATACCTGTTCCGGTTTGGTGCGCAGGGCACTCATCCAGCCGATCAGTTCATCACAGTCGGCATGAGCGGAAAGTCCTTCTACCAACGCAACTTCAGCCCTCACCTTCCAGTATCTTCCACGCAATTTTATTTCTTCAGCACCATCGAGCAAAGCCCTTCCGCGTGTTCCTTCTCCCTGGTGGCCAACCAATAAGATGGATGTGCTGTGGTTTCCAAGAAGGTGTTCGAAATAGGTCAGGATGCGTCCGCCAGTAGCCATTCCTGAAGCGGCGATGATAATCTTCGGAGATTTGTTTTTCGCCAGTTCTTCGGTTTCCTGCGGTTTCCGGACAATGTGAATGCTCTCTCGAATCCTGTCAGCAACTGTCGGTGAAATCCGGTGCCACCAAAGGTTATCTTCGAAGACATCCAGTACATGGGTTCCCATCGGGCTGTCCATGTAGATCGGAATCACAGGAATTGCCTTCTCTTGTCGCAGTTCCCAGAGATAATACATCAGCAGTTGCGTCCGTTCAACCGCAAAGCTCGGGATCAGGACCGGACCGTGCTTCAGAACGGCTTTATTGATAGCTTTTGCCAGCTGGTCTTTCGGGTCATTCTTGTGTTTCTGGTCACCGTAAGTGGATTCGATGAACAGGAAATCGGCATTTTGCGGTTTTTGTGGTTGGAACAGCAACGGGTCTTTCGGCCGCCCGATATCACCTGAGAACACCAGCATTTTTTCTGCAATTCTAAGCTCAATAAATGTGGCACCAATGATGTGTCCGTTGTACTGGAACCGGAATTCCGCATCGTCTCCGATGTCGGTCCATTCATCGGGCTGAATTTCTCTAAAAAGCGGAAACACATCCTCGGCCTCCGTCACTGTGTACAACGGCAATGCCGGTTTGTGCCTGCTGTAACCCATGCGATTGGCCCGTTCCGCATCTTCTTCCTGGATACGGGCACTATCAAGCAATATCAGGCGTGCGATTTCGGCAGTTGGCCGGGTGACATAAATAGGCCCTGAAAAACCTTGCTTCACCAATAAGGGCAAATATCCAACGTGGTCGAGATGCCCGTGCGTGAGGATAACTGCATTGATCGTTGAGGCATCAACGGGAAAAGGTTCCCAATTCAGCATCCGAAGTTCCTTCAATCCCTGGAACAACCCACAATCGATCAGCAACCGCATACCGGGCATTTCTATGAGATGTTTGGAACCTGTTACTGTACCGGCAGCTCCCAGGAATTGTACCGAGACAAACTTTTTTTGTTTCATGGCGTGTAGTTTGAAGTGTTTTTCTTTTGGCGCTTTCTCCCGGGACCATCTGACAGGTAACGGCACAATTGTTCAACTTCGTTGAGCACTACAGCGCCCCGTGTTCCCCTCACACCAATACCTGCTATCAGGCGCTCATTGTCAAGGAGTTCCGAACACAACACAATTTTGCGGTCGAGCAGTTTTTGTTTCTCCGCTTTTGTGAGCGACGTGAGGCAGGTGATCGGGTAAAGTCCAAGCGTATCCACCTGTTCTTTCAGGCTGTTCTTCACGGGAAAATCCCATCCAAGCAGTTCCAGACCGGCGCAAGCGGCATAACGAATGGCATCTTCGGAAAAGCGTGTATTGGTAACTATCCTGCAGCTGAAATGTTTTTCCCTGCGCGACGGTTGTGCGCACCATTGCTTTTGCACATCCAGGAAACGGGCATGGATATAGAGCGGAATGCGCACATTGCAGATTACTCCCTGGTAATTGTGGTATTTACATTCTGTCAGGATGCAATTATTTTCTTTTTCGGCAATGACGTCTATTTCGTGATCAACACACTGTCCCTGGATAAACTGTCCGGTTTTCACCGAATATCCCTGGCGCTGCATGATACCGGCCACGTATTGTTCGAAGGGAAATCCCGAAGGCCCCAGTTCCATGATTGCCTGTTTGAGGTGATAACGCGCGGCAAGATGCCGGGATCCTTCCTTTAACAGCGCAAAAGCAATTTTATAAATCTTTTTGGTCGGCATTCCCTCGAAAAGCTGTCCCCTTATTTCGTCGAGAATACGCTCTACCTGGTCGTGCGACGCACCTGAACGCAGAAGCGATTTACGGAGCCGGTCTTCCGAAAAAGGCACACTGTCGCCCGAGGCTTTTATTACACTAATGTTTTCTTTCTTTTTCATCGACAAGGTAGAAATTGCCCACGCGGGCCGTATCGGATAAGTTATGCGGACCATAGGTGCGCAGGAGCCAGATTGCCAGGAATACGCACCCCGCTCCGGCTACGGCAACAATGTATTCTCTTTCAAGTGCTGAAGCGAGATTGTTAGCCAGGTGAAAAAGGATGACGGGCGCAATGCTTCCGCGTGAAAGATTGAAAAGAGAGGTCAGTAAAACCGATCCGACAAAGAGTGTGAGGAAAAAACCGATCCCTATGAACAGCGAGAAATCGAATCGCCACAAAAAGAACGGCAGGTGCCACAATGCCCAGATTGATGCCAGCATAAACGAAGCGCCCAATGCATGGTAACGCTGTTGCAGGTGTGGCAACAGGTAAGCGCGCCATCCGAATTCCTCTAACACCGCATAGGTCAGAAACGGCACAATCCAACCTGCATAGCTGAGGACTTCACTAAGACCGAACTGGCGTACCGTAGCGGCAAAAGAATAATTGTGTCCCGTCAGTAACGGATATACCAGCAAACCGATGATGAAAAAGGCAAGCGGAGAAATGGCTATCAGCCAGGCTACCCTGCGCACCGATCGAAAACGCAGTGTGCGCATTATTTTACGGATCGCCCCAGGCCCGTAACAAATCCGTGCGCTAACCAGCGCGCCAACCAACGGACCCATTGCCCCCAGGCTGTAAATGAAATTCAGTTCGTCGAGTGTGAGTATCCGCGTCCGGTAAGCTTCATAAGCTCCTAATACGATGCCCCATGTGACCGCAAATGTCACCAGGATGTAGATCCAGATTGCTTTTTTCATGCGAGGTGTGTTTTACTACGTAAATTCAGGAACAGCAGCAGCAGGGTGACGGCAGCGAGGCTGAACATCAGCAATGCGATTCCGGGAATATCTTCAAACGGCATGGTTTGCAGGGAAAGCACCCCCACCGTTATGTCCATCAGGAACATAAAAGTCAGTAAGACCGGGGCCATGACAAGTCCCGCTTTCTCCCTGCGGATGAGCAACAACCCTGTAATGAACAATCCGGGAAGACAAACCGTCAGATCAATCACCTGGACCGGATTGGTAACCAGGCCGCTTTCAGCCAGCGAAGCCGGAAGCTCGTCGGTTAGGGTGGCCAGGACGATTTCGGAAATCCAAAGCATGGCAAAAAACACGGCTGTGAGCATGAAATAAATACCCGTGGCAGCGCCTGTATTGCGGCCTGATAATTTATAACGAAACGTTTTACGGTAGCTGTAAATAAAGTAGATCAGGGTAAAAATGCTCAACCCGAGAATGGCACAATAAACCAGGAACATGCTGTTGAAATGAATGCTGAAACAGAAGATAGTATAGGTGTAAATAACGTAAATCATTGCACCGGCCCATAGCAGCCTTGCATCCTGCGAGCCACGGGAAATCATCAGGGCCGTATTCAGCAAAACCGGAACAATGAAGTACAAATCGATTTTGTCTTGTGCAAGTGTCTGCAGCCGCCAGTTATCGGTTTCATAGTCATAGAACCCGGGTACGGTGAGTCCTGTAATTCCAGCCCAGATAATCAGCACACAAAGAATCAACGTCAATACAGCAATTGTTTTATCTGCTCTCATCATCGTCAGCTTTTAGTAGTAACTATGAACAAAGCTAGAACAGAGCTTAGCGGGGAAATATGAGGTCTGACATGGAACAGGCTGATATTTGTCAGCGACCCAGGAGGCTTTTAACAAGGCCAACGATACCGGTGAGCAGAATGAGCCCCAGCACCACCGACTTGAATTGCGTGTGGGTGAACCTCATGAGTATTTTTTTACCGATCCAGGTACCCACGATACTCACTACCAGCAGGATCGGCACCAGGTATAAATCATGCTTGTGTACATACCCGTTGGAATAATAAACGACACTGCGACTCAGGTCGATCCCGAGATCGATGACGGCCGAAATGGCAATGAACTTTTCCTTTTCCAGGTCGAAAGCGGAAAGGGTTAGTCCGCGAATAGCACCTCCCGTGCCAAGCAATCCGGCGGTAATTCCGGACAGCGCACCACCGATGATGGCATTCCGCGTATTCGGACGAATGGTCATTTGCCTTCGAAGCAGGAAAAGCAGACTCAGGGAGATCAGAAAGATGGCCAGCAGAAGTTCCAGTAGACCGCTATCGGCAAATCGGCTCAGGTAAGCACCGATGATGACGAAGACCACGGCCGGAATCCCGATCCGGAGGACAAGCTTCCGGTCGATGCCCTTGCGGAAGAGGGCAATTTTCGAAACATTGCTGGAAAGGTGGAAAATAGCTGTAATTCCGAGTACGGAACGAAAATCAAAGAAAAAACCGGCCAGCGGGACAAACAGCACCGAGGACCCAAAACCGCCAACAGTGCCAAGTATTTCGGCGAGCAGCGCCAGTAGTGCGAATAGCGAAAGACTCCCCATGATATGTTACTTTATCAGGCGTTATTTGCCCGGGCGCAATTTGTGAGCCAAAGTACCAAAAAGATCAGTCCGGTGACAAGATAAGAGAAGAAAAACCAGGCAGCGTATGGGTGCAGCCAGCGGCAAAGCCAAATCCCGAAGGCGATTCCACCGGAAACGAGGCACATTTTGATCGAACCGAACTCGAGTACCGTCCAGCTTGTTTTGCGTTTAAAATATCCCATAGCTCGCCGTTTTAAAAGTAAGAAGGCCCCGACAGCTATTCTGCCGGGACCGTTCCGCCGGATTTCAGATAACTTTTATTTCCTTCTTCGGCAATGATGTCGAAACTTCTTTTTTAGGAATATCCAACTTGAGTATTCCTTTTTTGTAGGAAGCTTCGATCGCATCACAATTCACATTTTCAGGAAGTGTGAAAGAACGTGCAAAAGACTTGTAGGCAAATTCCTTCCGGGTCACCCGTTCGTCTTCCCCTGTGGTTTCTTCTTCTTTTTCGGCACGAACGCTGAGTATGTTTTGATCCGTGTCGATCACAAAATCTTCTTTTTCGAAACCGGGCATTACCAGCTCAACGATGAACGCTTTCCTGGTTTCGCGAATGTTAGCTGCAGGGAGAAGCTCTTTTGTTCCGGTGCTCAGCCATTGTGCCGGAAATAAAGGCTCATTTCCAAAGAAATCAGACCAAAGCGAGGGGAAAAGGCTGCTCCCTCTTGTTTTAACTGTTTCCATATTTGTGTGTTATTATTGGTTATCGAATTTACTTCAGTCAATATCATCATCGTAGTTGGGTAGGTCGGGCTTCACACGCGTGCTCAGGAACTCCCCCTCGGTGTTTTGCTCCCGGAGTGTCCAGCTGTCCGTGAGAATGGTTTCAAGCCAGCTTTTCCCCGATTTTCGGAAGACCTGTACGCCAAGGTCGAAATGGATGCCGAACAACTGTTCAAGGTCCGAAACACGCATATCCGGGTAAATTTCCAGTTCTCCGCCCCGGTAGGTTTTGCGGATATCATTGAGACACTTATGGCCCGGCAAAAGGAATTTCATCTGTGTTCCTTCCTGCGGTTTGTGGCGTTTGGAAAAAAACTCCAGTTTCAGGTATGGAAACATCTCACTGAATTGCCGTTGTACGTCGGCAATTGTCGTCTGATCATGAATACGTATTTTCATTTGTACCGGGATTAAACGTTAGTTGACTCCAATGCCAGCAACGGCACTTTTGCATGAAAAGCCATTTGTTTAGTGTATGGTTCCAACAGCAGGCGGCTGAAGAACGAGTGATGACGCGGGATCATCACAACCATGTCCATTTTGTGCTTCGAAACAAAATCGTTGATGCCCTGCACGACATTCTCATGGTGAAGGTAAAAGAAGGTATGGTGCAGGTTTCTCAGCGAAAGGTCCAGTTTATAAGCAGCAATTGTTTCTTCCACCGTGGGTGCAACGATTTGCTGCTGAACAATATTCAGGATGAAAATTTCAGCGTCGAATAACTTTGCCAGGTCTTTCAGAGGCTTGAGTGCCTGCAGGCGTGTTTCAACGAAATCGCAGGCAAGGACAATTCGTTTTACCTTTCTGAATCGCATTTTGCGATCAATCACCAGCACGGGAACTTTACTGTTCCCAATCACCGTAGTTGCCGTACTTCCGAAAAAGCGTTCCGAAATATAACCGGTTCCCTGGTTGCCCATTATGATCAGGTCAGGCTTGTTCTTTTCCGCAAACAGGCTGATCTCTTCCACCGGAAAGCCATTGACGCATTTGCAGTCGATACGGATGTCCTCGTGACGTTTGAGTATCTTCTTCTTAACCTTTTCCAGGTCTTCCATGCCTTCACGCAACAACTGTGCAGCCGAAGGAATTGGCACCACGGTATTGGTGGTAATGGTTGATGGCGCGAAGCTTACATGGAGCAACTGGATCTTTGCACCTGTATGTTTAGCCAGCTGAACAGCATAATTCAGGGCATTTATAGAGACTTTGGAGAAATCGAGGGGAACAAGTATTTTTTTCATGACACAAACTATTTAGTGAATCATTAAGGGTAAAAGAACAGGTGATCCAGGGTCCAGGTATTCCACGTAACCGGCAGGAGCAAAAGAAAAAGTAACAGGACAAGTCGCGGGAATACGTGTTTCATATCCCAGAGTGGAGACACAATACCGAAACCGGTGGCTGCAATGAGCAAATTAAGCCCGAGCAGGTAAAGCGCTGCGTATTCAAACAATCCGAAAACAAGCAGGAAACCACAGATTAACTCGGTCAGGGAAGTAAACCAGGCAGCGCTGACAGTGAAAAAGCGCGGTACACCCATAGGCCTGAAACCTTCTTCATAAGAAGCAATCGCCTTGCTCATCCCTACGCGAAAAACGGCGTCATACCCCTGGAAAAAGAACAGGAACCCGAGGAACACCCGCGCAACAGTTGCGGCGGCAACGAAATGATACTGAGCGAAAAGTTCCATCCGTAACGGTTTTTTTAATAATCAATACTGCAAATGTATTCGGGCAATTACGCTTTACCGATGAAGGATATCAGAGGAATACATGACATACGTCAGTTTTTTTTCGATTTATCGGAACGATTGACAAACTTCAGCGGGAAGGTTGAGAAACATCATGGTACAGGAACGAGGGATTCGCCTATTTTGTTTACGAATAATCTATAAAGCTATAACGTCATGAAAACGGACCTGGAACTGCAAAAAGACGTGAAAGCTGTTACCGAATACATTGAAGTTCAACCTTTTCCATGCGTTCTGCGAAGCGATGCGGAAAAAACAGCAGGCAATGCTCCGCACGTAACGTGTGTTGAGAACCTCCTCGAGGTAAAAATCCCTTCATACGCTTCTTAAAAAAGCTGTTTTGAGTTACAAAAAACGGTGCAGGAAATCCTGCACCGTTTTTATGTTAAGACTGTCTTTAAATTGCCTTACTGAATAATGCTTGCTGTTTTTTTCCTGTCCAAAATCGTGCATCAATCGCCATACAGGCATTGCGCAGGAAGGGTTTGCCTTTTTCCGTTACCGTTAAACTGAATGGCTCCAGGCAAACCAAACCATCAGCCACCATTTCCTTAAGACGCTCGAGTCCTTCATACAGTGCAGCACATTGTTCTTCTTCCTTCAGCCAGCTTGTTTCGAAGCGGCACATCAGCGACAAAATATGCCGGCGCAGGATGAGATCTTCCGGGGTAAGTCGATGGCCTTTGAAAAACGGAAATTCACCCTTCGCCACACGGGATTGGTATGCCTGAACGATCTTCTCATTCTGGGCAAATCCATGCCAGGTGTCGCTGATTGCAGAAACGCCCAAGCCAATCAGCAGCTGCGTATGCAAAGTGCTGTAACCCATAAAGTTGCGATGCAGTTTTTTGTGCTTTGCTGCTTTCGTCAGTGGATCGTCCTGCAAGGCAAAGTGGTCCATCCCGATCTCGATATAACCCGCTGCCTCGAGGGCATTCCGGCCTTGTTCATAGAGCTGCCGCTTCGTATCTGCATCGGGCAAATCGGCTTCGGAGTAGGCGCGCTGGCCGGGCTTCATCCATGGCACATGGGCATAGCTGTAAAAAGCGATCCGGTCAGGACGCAGTTGAATAACTTTGCGGATGGTTTCCATCATACCGTCGATTGTTTGCAACGGGAGGCCATAAATCAGGTCGTAGTTGACCGAATCGTATCCCAATGCCCGCGCCAGTGACGTAATATCTTCCACCTGTTCGTAGGTTTGGAAACGGTGAATGGCTTCCTGAACGCGCTCGTCAAAATCCTGGATTCCCAGGCTTATCCTGCGGAAACCTTTCTCGTTAAGCACTACCAGGTGGCGATAAGTCGTATTGTCGGGATGCCCCTCGAAACTAAGTGCCGCATCCGGGCAAAGTTCCGCGCGTTGCAGGATCCCGTCGATAAGGCGACCAAGGTTTGCGGGACTGAAAAAAGTCGGTGTTCCCCCACCCAGGTGAATTTCCCGAATGCGTGGACGCGCAGCAAACAGATCGGTGTAAAGCTTCCACTCTGCCAGTACTGCATCAATGTAAGGGCTTTCAACAGCATGGTTAATGGTGATGCGCGTATTGCAGCCGCAATAGGTACACAGGCTTTCGCAGAAAGGAAGGTGGATGTAAAGACTGATACCTTCCGACTCATTCGTTCGCACGAACGTTTCATTCACCAACCGTTTCCAATCTTCCTCCGACGGCTTTTCATCGTCCCAGTAAGGAACGGTAGGGTAACTTGTATAGCGGGGTACCGCCTGGTTATATTTAGTGATCAGTTTGTTCATGACTCACGTATTAATGGTCTTCCGCCTGCCATTCGGCGCTGGAAGTCTCTGTTTCATAAAGGATGAGGCGATCCAGGCGTTTTTCGGGCGGAAACAGCGGACGCAGTTTCTCCACAAAATACAACGCAAGGTTCTCGCAGGTGGGCTGAAAATCGGTCAGAACAAGCTTGTGATGTTCGAGCGCTCCTACAAGCGAAGAAGCTGTATCACGACGCAGCACAAGTGCATGATCGAAGTTGGTGATGATTTCCCGCACGACGACCTGTTTCAACTCGGAAAAATCCATGACCATCCCGGTCCGCGGATCTCCGGGGTCATTGAGCGGAATTCCTTTCAGTGTTACCAACAACCTGTAGGAATGGCCGTGAATATTGCGGCACGGACCATCATATCCCTGCAGCGCATGTGCCATTTCGAACCGGAATTCCTTCGTTACCCTGATCATTGTATCACCTCATGGTTAACCGGAAGTGAAAAACCTGACCGAATCGCCTCGAACCCGCCGATGATGTTGTAAACACATTTGAAATTTTCTTTCAACAACAGGGAAACCGCTATGAGCGAACGGTAGCCGCCGGCACAGTAAACTGCATAACAACGTTCTTTATCGAGCAATGGAATCTTGCTTGTCAATTGATCAAGCGGAACATGAACGGCGCCGCTCACATGGCCGGTTTCAAATTCACTCGGCTTTCTAACATCCAGGAAATAAACAGGTTGCCCGTCGATCATGTGTTCGGAAACCACTTCTTCCTTTATCGAAAAGATCATTGATACAGCACCGCCTTTGGCTTCCCACGCCTCCATTCCGTTTTCGAGATAACCAACACAGCGGTCATAACCGATCCTGGAAAGCCGCGTAATTACTTCCTCTTCCGTTCCGGGATCACACACCAGTACCAGTGGCTTATCGAACGGAACCAATGCACCTGCCCAAATGGCAAACTGACCGTCGAGGCCAATATAAAGTGATCCGCAGATTATTTTATGAGACGGGTATGTGACTTTGCGTGTATCGAGTATCGTAGCGCCGAGGGTAATTTCCTGCTCGAATGCATCAACGCTGAGCGGTTTCCGGCTTCGCTGCAATACAGTATCAAGGTGTTCATATCCTTGTTTATTGATCATGGCATCCTTAAAGAAATAAGAGGGTGCCAGCGGCTGTCCTTCCACTATTCCCGAAACGAATGCTTCTTTTGTCTGTACAAATGCCGGGTTGTAGGAACGCTGTTCACCAATGGTGGTCTGGTTGGCGCTTCCCAGGTCTTTCCCACAGGCTGAACCTGCACCGTGGCCCGGGTAAACGATCACATGGTCCGGTAACGGCGCCAGTTGATTTTTTACGGAATCATAAAGCCTGGAAGCCAACTCATTGGCATCAAGGTTTCCACTGAGCAGATCTGGCCGGCCTACATCGCCTACGAAGAGGGTATCACCTGTAAATACGGCATTTGGATTTCCTTTTTCATCGGATAACAGGAAACAGGCAGATTCGATTGTGTGTCCGGGCGTATGAAGTACACGAATCGAACAGGAACCCAGTGGCAACTCTTCGTTCTGCGTTGCAATATGCGCCGGATAACCCGGAGTAGCTTCAGGACCGAATACAATCTCCGCCCCTGTTCGGTCGGCCAGTTCAATGTGTCCTGAAACGAAATCGGCATGGAAATGTGTGACAAGTACGTACCTGATCGTTGCATTGTTCTGGTTTGCCATTTCCAGGTAAGTGTCAACATCCCGCAACGGGTCTACAACGGCAGCCACACCGTCTGAATCGATGTAATACGATGCCTGCGCCAGGCAAGCAGTATAAAACTGATGAATTTTCATAGGTCTTTTATTTAATGTGTTTCACAAAGCGCCAGCAGACGCGGAAAAAGAATATTGTTCTCGATGTGAAGGTGCATGTGCATATCCTGCTCAAACAGCAAAAGGTTATGCATCAGCGCACCGTATCCTGGTGAGGCATCGGCCGGAACGGAAAATTGCCGGGCAGCCGTTTTTACTGCTTCGAGCAGGTTGATAATGACCTCATGTTCTTTTGAAAGCGCTGCTATTGCCTGTTTCAGTTTTGCCGATTTACCTGGTGTATCTTTCAACATCCTGTTCCGGCGTTGTTCAGACAACCGGCGCATCAATGGAAAAAGCACCTCATCTTCTTCATCGGAATGCAGCAGCAGCTGTGCCTTTAGTTGCACAAACAGGGGCACAAAACTTTCGAGCCGTTCGTGCTGACCGCACGCAGGATCAGCGAGCAACCTTTCCATATCTTCCTGCATGCCGTTGAGCAACGCCTGTTCGTTGGCATGGTAACGTCCATTGATGAAATCCACCAGTCGTTCCGTGCTCATGTCTTCAAGTGTAAAGGAATAAACGATCTTAGCCGATTCCCTGAGCTGCGACAGCTCATTGTCGACCGCTTCAAATGAAAGTCCTTTTCCTGCACAAGCTGCACGCAGGGTTTGTCCGCCGTTCCGGTAATAGTCCAGTTCGTATTTTTCGAACAACCGGATCGAAGCGGGAACATGTATAGCCAGTTCTTTCAGGGTCAGCATAAGCGTCTATTTTGAACAACAATGATGGTGGCACGTTTGACCGGTGGTTTCCATTGCGGGACTCAGGTATGGAATCCCGAGGTTCATACCACGCAAAATCAGCATTACTGCCATAATTCCCACAAACACAGGTACGGCTTTCCGGATGCCGATACGAAAACGAAGACTGATGCGCTCACGAAAAAGGGTCACCAGCATCATGGTCGGCAGCGTTCCGGCACCGAAGGCAGCCATAAAGAACATTCCGTTGAGCACGCTTCCGGTTGCCAATGCCCCGGTAATGGCAATGTATACAAATCCGCACGGCAGAAAGCCATTCAGGAAACCGATGAGAAATAACGCATACCGGCTATGAGTTCCGAAGAGCTTGCGAATAGCTGATTTGAGTTTCTCCAGTGCGCGGTACAAGAATGGAAAACGGAGGTAGCGCGATTTTACAAATGGCAGCAAAAGCGCCAGCAGTAATAAAATCCCCAATGCGATCGACAAACCATTCTGCCAGCCGGCAAGTACAAAACCTCTTCCCAGCAGACCGAACAATACGCCCATCAAACCGTAAGCGATAACACGACCTGCATTGTAAACCAGGGTGCCCCACAGTACGCTGAAACGGGAGGTACGCCTTACCGGAATGGCTAGAGCGATCGGCCCGCACATGCCTACACAGTGAAAACTACCAAGGAAGCCGAGTGAAAGTGCAGCAAGTAACATAACTAAGGAATTTGAATGATACTTTCATTGTAGTACTTATTGCCACCGGCCTTCCAGCTGATCTGCATGTGGTACAATCCTTTTTTAAGTTTTGTAAGCGGAATTTGCCGGAGGGTGTCGCTTTCCGCCGGAATGGTAATGGTCTGGTCAAGACGGGAATCCGAAGGCCTGAAAAAGAAAATGCTACCGGAGCAATTACCCTTCACGCACCCCGGAAAGTCCAGCGTCAGCGAATCTCCTGCAACGCTCCAGTTCAAAGGTTCGCCGAGTGCATTGGTACGCTCGATGGTGTTGATCTTTTCCTGGTATTCCAGCTCCTTTTGGTAGTAATCTTCCGACACCAGGTCGACGTTTTCACGCATTGTAAGTCCTACCATTGTCACAATCAAGGCGATAAACCCCAGGTACAGAAATAGAATTTTGAATCCCCAGCTCATATTGTTTCAGTTTTTATCGGGACGGGCCCAAAAAGTTCGTACTTACGGTTTGCAGCAGCTCGCCGTGCGACCAGATGCCTATTTTCAGTTTTGTTTTCCGTTCCCGAAGACTGCTTTTCGGCAGGAAAATGAAGAACGTACCGGCCGTCTCCGACGTTTTGCGCGCAGTGATCGGCTTGCCTACTATTTTGATTTGCCCTTTCGCCGATTCAAGCCGCAATGTCACGGGAACATCCTTGTGTGTCTTGTTGACCAGCTTGATATTGTAAAGATTGCTGAGCATACCATTGTCCTGTTCCTGGTAAAGCATACCCGGAGTGCGCAAGATCGTTGTGTCCACATCCTTGCGAGTAATCAGCAGCACTGCCAGTATGCCGATCAAAGCAGTAAGAACAATGGAATAAGCAACAATACGCGGAGTGATTTTCAGGCGCTCTCCTTTGGCAATACCATTTTCGGAAGCGTAACGAATCAATCCTTTCGGATGTCCGGTCTTTTCCATCATGAAATCGCAGGCATCAATGCAGGCTGTGCAATTGGTGCATTCAAGCTGCGTACCGTTGCGGATATCAATCGCTACCGGACAAACTTTCACACACTGAAAGCAGTCTATGCAATCTCCGGCCTGGCCGGGTTCCTGATCTTTCCTGTACTTTCCCCGCGGTTCTCCGCGTACGTAATCGTAAGCTACGAGAAGCGTATTCCTGTCGGTCATTACTCCCTGCAATCTTCCATACGGACACGCAATGAGACATACCTGCTCACGGAACCAGGCGTAAACGGCGTAAAAGATTCCCGTAAAAACCAGCAGTGAGATAAATCCCCCCACGTGCATCGCTATAGGTTCGCGGATGATGCGGAACAACTCTTCCGTACCGATGATATAGGCCAGGAACGTGTTCGAGATCAGGAAAGCGAACAGGAAAAAAACAAGGTGTTTGCCTCCGCGCTTCAGCAGCTTTTCGGTATTCCAGCTCATTCGGTCGAGTTGTTTCTGGTAAGCGGCATCGCCTTCGATCCAGTATTCGATCCTGCGGAACACCATTTCCATGAAGATGGTCTGCGGACAGATCCAGCCACAGAAAATGCGGCCGAAAACAACCGTAAAGAGTACAACGAATACGATGAAGACCAGCATCCCGATTCCGAAGAGGAAAAAATCCTGCGGCCAGAAGGTTACCCCGAAAAAGACAAAGCGGCGTTCGAGGATATTGAAGAGAAAAAACGGGTCTCCGTGCACCCTTACAAACGGAAGGGAAAAGAACAGCACCAGGTAAAGAATACTTACTAGCGAACGGGCCGTATAAAATTTCCCTTTCGGTTGCTGTGCATAGATCCAGTTGCGGCGTCCTTCTTTGGAGATGGTAGCCGTGGTGTCACGAAAACTGTCATCCGGATGGTATTGTTCCTGTTTATCCATGACGCTTTAATTGCTCTTCACTGAGTCGTTCTTTTCTTTGTACAATTCGCCTTCCGGCTCTTTCGGGTTGGAAGGGTTGGTACCGCGCAGGCTTTTGATGTAGCTGGCTACTTCATGAATCTGTCGCGCACCGATGTCCTGCTGCCAGGCTTTCATCCCTTTTTCCGGGTAACCGTATTTGATGGTTTTGAATATGTCTTTGACATCGCCGCCGTGCAGCCAGTAATCATCTGTCAGGTTCGGTCCTACTCCACCCTCACCCGCAGCACCGTGGCAAGCAGCGCAATTGGTCTTGAAAATATCTTTCCCTGAAGACAGCGCTGCTCCGTCGGTAAGTACTGTCGCGTTGTTCTCGTCAACGAGGTTCGCTGCTTTTTTCCTGTAGGCTGCCATTTCATATTTCGCCTGCAGCAATTGCTCTTCGTATTCATCGATCTGGAGTTTTCCTGTGTGGAAAACGTGGTAATGGAACAGGTAAATCACCGCAAAAACAATGCTGACATAAAAACCGTATTTCCACCAGGGCGGCAGGTTATTGTCGAGCTCACGGATGCCGTCGTAGTTATGGTCAAGCATGATATCGGCTTCTTTTTCCACAGCCACGGAACGGTTGAGTTTTTCCATCAGTGTCGGCTGCTTCACGGTCGCTTTTACTTTGCGTCGTTCTTCGGCCAGGCGTTCACGGCGCTCAAATGTTCCGAGTCGTTCCATCGCAATGGTGTAGAGTTTCCAGGCGATCAGCGCTTCAAAGGCGATAAAGCAAACGAGAAGCCAGAAAGTGACTGCGTCCATTCCCCAGTAATCCGAAGAGGTGGCAGCAGTGCCGGAAACAGCTGTGGCAACAGCAGTAGTGTCAGCTTGCCCAAAGGCGGGAGCGGCGAGCATACCTACAGAAAAAAGCACTAACAATACTTTCGGTATGCCGCCCGCTTCACGTCTTTTGCGGTCTTCTTCCATGCGGAAACGAATGGCTCCTTTTGCCACTTCGGCGAAAATGATGATTACGATGAGCAAAATTACCGCCATGGTGAGCAACCCGATGAAAACAGGGCTGTCAAACAGCGTTGGTTTTTCAACTTCCGCTACCGGAAGCTGAGAAGCCTTTTCCTGTGCTGTAGCAGATACGGAAAACAGGAGGGCTGAGCAGGGAATTACAAACCGTTTCACAAGGTCAACTGCATTTTCAAATGTGTGCGTTCTACTTTTCATGGCTGTTTTTCTGAGTGTTTGACGGATCATTTTCCCCGAGCGGAATGTTCTTCAATGCCCGGATGTGCTGTTTGTCTGCACGGAACACGTAGATCAGCAGTACCGTGAAGAACGTAAAGAAGAGGATGAGCGAAATCAGCGGAAAAATGCCGATACCCATAATCGATTCGAGGTAATTGATAAATTTCATGGCGTTTATTTTTTAGCTGCCGAACCGGCCTTGATGTCTGTTCCCAGGCGCTGCAGATAGGCTATCAGCGCAATAATTTCTTTGTTGGAAGGCGTTTCGATACCATCCTTTTTCAGTCGCGCAGCAATGCTGTCTGCCTGCTGCATGAGCGCTTTGTTTGCCTGTTTTTCAAATCCTTTCGGATACGGTACGCCCAGCGTTATCATAGCACTGATCTTTGAAGATGTGGATGCCGTGTCCAGGTCATCATCGAGCAGCCATGGATAGGACGGCATGATGGACCCCGGTGACATACTTCCCGGATCAAGCATGTGGTTGTAATGCCAGGAATCGGGGTATTTGCCACCAAGACGATGCAGATCGGGACCGGTCCGTTTCGAACCCCATTGGAACGGGTGATCGTAGACAAATTCACCGGCTTTCGAATAATCACCATACCGGGCTGTTTCCGAACGGAAAGGCCTTACCATCTGCGAGTGACAGGTATAACAACCTTCGCGTACATAGATATCCCTGCCCTGTAGCTCAAGCGGCGTATATGGTTTTACGTGACTGATGGTTGGCACATTGGATTTCACCAGGAAGGTCGGAACCATTTCAATGATCCCACCAATGAGGATCACTACGAGGCTTGCAATCATCATCTGAACAGGCTTGCGCTCAATCCATCGGTGCCAGTGTTCGTTTCCGTGTTTTTTGTGTATCTTAACAAGCGGTGCCGCTTCAGCAGGCTCATTGGCGATGAAAACACCGGCACGTACCGTTTTATAAAGGTTGTAGCCCATAATCACCGCACCTATCAGGTAAAGAGCACCTCCCAGTGAACGGGCAATGTACATCGGACGGATCTGCACTACTGTTTCCAGGAAGTTCGGGTATTTCAACAATCCTTCTTCCGTGAACTCTTTCCACATCAGACTTTGCATGAAACCGGCCCAGTACATTGGGATAGCATAGAACAAAATACCCAATGTTCCAAGCCAGAAATGCCAGGATGCCAGTTTTTTAGACCATAGTTCCGTGCCAAAGATCTTCGGGATCAGCCAGTAAAGGATACCGAATGTCAGGAAGCCGTTCCATCCAAGTGCACCTACGTGTACGTGTGCTACGATCCAGTCGGTGAAGTGACCGATCGCGTTAACGTTTTTCAATGACAGCATCGGACCTTCGAAAGTCGCCATACCATAAGCCGTAACAGCCACTACGAGGAATTTCAGAACCACATCTTCGCGCACCTTATCCCAGGCACCGCGCAATGTCAATAACCCGTTGATCATACCACCCCAGGAAGGTGCGATAAGCATAACGGAGAAGACTACACCCAGCGATTGCGCCCAGTCGGGGAGCGACGTATACAGCAAATGGTGCGGACCGGCCCAGATGTAGAGGAAGATCAGCGCCCAGAAGTGAATGATCGAAAGGCGGTATGAATAGACCGGACGATTGGCAACTTTCGGGATGAAGTAGTACATCAGCCCCAGGTACGGCGTTGTCAGGAAGAATGCTACCGCATTGTGCCCGTACCACCATTGTACAAGTGCATCCTGCACCCCTGCATACCAGGAATAACTTTTGAGGAAGCTTACCGGCAGTTCGAACGAATTGACAATATGCAATACCGCTACCGTAACGAATGTAGCGATGTAGAACCAGATCGCTACATATAAGTGACGCTCACGACGACGCAGAATCGTTCCGAACATGTTCCAGCCAAACACTACCCAGATGAGCGTGATCGCTATGTCTATCGGCCACTCCAGCTCGGCATATTCTTTACCGGTGGTAAGTCCGAGCGGAAGCGTAAGGGCCGCCGCTACAATAATCAGCTGCCATCCCCAGAAATGGATCTGGCTTAGCCGATCGCTGAACATACGTGCTTTACAAAGCCGCTGGAGAGAGTAATAAACTCCCATAAAAATCCCGTTGCCTACAAATGCGAAAATCACGGCATTGGTATGCAGTGGCCGGATTCGTCCGAACGTGAGATAACTGGTTTCGAAGTTGAAGATCGGGTATACCAGCTGTATCGCCGCCAGGAGCCCGACCGTCATACCAACCAACCCCCAAATGATGGTGGCGAATGCAAATTGCTTTACAATTCTGTTGTCATAAGAGAATTTTTCGATTTCCATAAGTATAGATTATTTGTTTGTTTTTGGTTCTTTTTCCTGTGCAGGCGTGTCATCGAAAAGCATGCGAACGGATGGTGTATAATCATCCTCATATTGCCCTTTCCTGACAGCCCATAAAAAGCCTCCGAGAAATCCGAGGGCCACCAGCAGACTGGCTCCGATAAGCAGGTATAATGCGCTCATAACGGTTTTTTTATATTGACAAAACTACTTTCCAAGCCCCCCTTAAGCTATGAAGCATGTCACTGTCGCAACTGACATTTGTCAGGGTTCTTAACTAAAGTTTAAGTCGTAACGCCGTAAGACGCGTGGCAACGGTGGTCAGTACAACAATGGAAATAGAGCTTGCCGGCATCAGGATGGCTGCTACCACCGGTGAAAGCGTTCCCTGTACTGCGAAAAACAAGCCGGTAAGATTGTAAATCAGCGAGAGTATAAAAGTGGCCACGATGATCTTTTTCCCCGATTTTGCCATCCGGATGAATTTGGGCAGCAGCGTAAACGATTTACCATCCAGGATAGCGTCGCAGGCGGGTGAAAAGGTATTCGTATCATCGGATACGCTGATTCCCATGTCGCTTTGCAGCAATGCTCCGGCATCGTTAAGGCCATCGCCTATCATGGCTACATTATGGCCCTTGTCCTGGAGCTGCCCGACATATTCCCTTTTCTCCTCCGGAAGGCGGTTGAACATGAGGTGGGTATCACTACCGAACAATTGCTCCAGGGAACTGCGTTCGGCATCATTGTCGCCGGAAAGCACCTTCAGGACATGTGTCGATTTGAGTTCTTTTACCAGGCCGCCCAATCCTTCGCGGTAAGCGTTGGCAAAGCGGAAATACCCGAGTGGCCGGTTATCGATCATCAAAAAGACCTTGGAGGAAACATCTGTTCCGGAAACCGGTTTACCCGTAATGAATTCTGCCGAACCCAACAGCAACTGACTTTCACCGGCCAAAGCGCGGATTCCTTTCCCTGGAAATTCCCGGAATTCCGACAGCGGAAGATCATTCCCGTCGGATAAATGTGCATGGATCATGCGGCTCAGCGGATGGGACGATTGTCCGGCCAACGAAGCAATCAACTGTCGTTCATGATGCGTCATGGGGTTGCCCACAAATTCCACCTTTGCACCACGGGTAATGGTACCTGTTTTGTCGAAGACCAGCGTATCTGTTTTTGCGAGCTTATCGATGGCCTGCGCATCACGGAGGTAAAACCTGTTGCGCCCGAGGACCCGCAGGATATTCCCGTTGGCAAACGTGGAGGTGAGCAGAAGTCCGCACGGACAAGCCACAATCAGCACTGCGGTTAATGCGTCCAAGGCCTTGCTCCCGTCATTCACCAGCCAGTAAACCGATGAACCAACGGCGATGTTAAGTACAATCACTGTAAACCACAGGTTGATCGCATCCACGTAAGATTCGCCGTTCTCTGATTTCCGGCCCTTGTTCCAAAGTCGGGTCAGGTAGCTTTGGGAAACCGGCTGAACAACTTCGAGTTCCACGGCACCTTCCAGTTGCCTGCCTCCGGCATAGATTAAATCACCTTCTGCTTTGCGAACAGGCACCGATTCACCGGTGATGAAGCTGTAATCGACATGTGTGGCAGTGCTCACCAATTGTGAATCGGCAGGTATGATCTCATTACTGCGAACGATCATCCGGTCACCCTTGCGTAGCGCGGAAACAGGTACACTTTCAGTCTTGCCGTTTTTTTTCCTGACGGTAACACCAACCGGGAAATAAGAACGATAATCGCGTTCGAATGAAAGTGTGGCATAGGTCTTATCCTGGAAATAGCGCCCGATCAGCATGAAAAAAACGATACCGGTCATGGAATCGATATAGCCCGCGCCGGTATGGCTGATGATCTCGTAAACACTTCGCAGGAAGGTTACCAGGATGGCCAGCGCAATCGGTGCATCAATGTTCAGGTGACGGTGACGAATGCTTTTCCATGCTGAAACAAAAAACCCGGATGCAGAATAAAAAAAGACCGGCAGTGCGAGCCCAAGATTGAGGTAACCGAAAAGGTAGCCGAGGTATTCCCGGGTAACCTGCCCATCCGAAAAATATTCCGGGAAACTTAACATCATACTGTTCCCGAAGCAGAAGCCGGCAATACCGATCTGCAGGATTTTCCGGTATGATTTCTTTTTCTCCGGCTTCTCCAGGCTGTCCAGGTGGATCAGCGGCTCGTAGCCTATGGCTGTTAACAGCGCAGCCACTTCTGGCAGGGAAATCAACTCTTTGTTGAAAACGATAGTAACCTCACGACGCAGGAAATTGACTGATGCGTGCAGGATGCCTTTGTGCAGCGTTTGCAAGTGCTCCAGCAACCAGATACAGGAACTGCAATGCACGGCAGGCAGGTAAAATACTACGTGTACTTCCGAACCTTCATCGAATCGGACGATGCGACGGTAAACACTTTCGTGGTCCAGGTAAGCAAACTTTTCAGCGTCGGCTTCCTTTACAGGTGATTTTCCCGGGGCTTCGCCCATTTCATAATACGTACACAGGTCACTCGTCTTGAGCAGGTCATAAACCGCTTTACAGCCGTTGCAGCAAAATTCATGATCGTCGTAGCGGACCAGCTCCTGCATACAATCTTCACCGCAGTGGTAACATTTCGGGACGGTCGTTGTTCCGGCCGTTGCCCATGGATCGGTTCTCATTGGAAGGCAATCAACAATTACCCGACAAAGAAAAACAAGGCCACGGCCGGATGAAACGAGATACGTCACCCGCGTTACTGACAAATGTCATATCTCTCGCTGACTTGCGCGCGCGTGCAGAAAAGTATTTTTGGTGACATTAAAAATCGTACATTCGCTATGAACAATTCCGGAAAGAATAAAATGGAAGGCCAGCAAGGACTCGATACGCTTTTTCAACATGCTACAGAGGGGATTATTGTGACCAATGACCGTGGTGTGATCATACGTGCCAACCCGAGTACGGAGAGGCTTTTCGGCTACGAAACAGGAGAACTCATTGGCCAGTCCATCGAGTTGATGATCCCGAAACGCTATACCGAAACGCATGTCCATAATCGCAAAATGTACAACAAGCACCCGCATGCCCGGAAAATGGGACTTGGCCTTGACTTGTTCGCACGCAGAAAAGACGATTCCGAATTCCCGGTAGAAATCAGCCTGAGTCCCTACAAAAATGATGACGGTGATTTTGTGATCGCTTTCATCGTGGACATTACGCTGCGTAAACAAGCCGAGGAACGTTTGAGAAATTATTCGGAAGAACTTGAAAAGCAGGTGAAAGGACGAACGCTTGTACTGGAAGAAGCAGTGTTCCAGCTCGAAAAAACAAAGAAAGAGCTGCGCATCGCCCTTGAAAAGGAACGCGAAGTAAACGAGATGAAATCGCGTTTTGTATCCATGGCCTCGCACGAGTTCCGCACGCCGCTTACTACCATGATGTCATCCTTGTCACTGGTGAGCAAATATGCAGAGCGCAATGATATGGACAATCATTCGCGCCACGTGCAGAAGATCAAGAAGTCGATCAATAACCTGACCGACATCCTGAATGATTTTCTTTCCGTCAGCAAGCTCGAAGAAGGCAAAGTAGTGGTCAGCAGTGAAACGGTGAATGTAGAAGAATTCATCGGGGAAGTGGTCCATGAAATGAAGGGCATGTCTGCTGAGCATCATTTGTCTTACACGCATTCGGGTGACGAAACTGCCGTGTTTGATCCGAAGCTGATGAGAAACATCCTGATAAACCTGATTTCCAATGGGATCAAGTTTTCCCATGATAACAGTGAAATCGTAGTACATTCGGAGGCTACCGCCACCGGCATCTCCGTTTCGGTCTCCGACAAAGGCATTGGTATACCGCAGGAAGACAAGAAACATTTGTTCGAACGGTTCTTCAGGGGCAATAATGCCACCCATATCCAGGGAACAGGACTGGGCCTCAATATTGTGGCGCGCTATGCCGAATTAATGGAGGGAACGATCAGTATCGAAAGCGAGCAGGGAAAAGGTACCACTGTAACGCTAACCATCCCTGCAAAATAATAACCTAAAACTTTCACATGGACTCCAAAAAAATCCTCCTGATAGAAGATAATCATGATGTTCGCGAGAACATCACGGAAATTCTAGAATTAGCTCAATACGAGGTGATTTCGGCTGAGAACGGAAAAGAGGGCTATGAACTGGCTGTTGCGAACCGGCCCGACCTGATTATCTGTGACATTATGATGCCGGTACTTGACGGCCACGGCGTACTGCACCTATTGTCAAAAAACGAAGAAACAGCTGTGATCCCGTTTATTTTCCTGACTGCCAAAGCGGAACGTAATGATATCCGGAAGGGAATGGAAATGGGAGCCGACGATTACCTCACCAAGCCTTTCGACGATGTAGAGTTGCTCAACGCCATTGAAACCCGCTTCAAGAAATCGGAAATTATGAAACGGGAATATTCGCGCGATCTCAACGGGTTAAATGCATTCATCGACGAAGCGCGCCAGGTATCCGCTTTGCACGACCTTTCTGCCAACCGCGACATTCGCCAGTATCGCAAAAAGGATGAAATTTTCCGCGAAGGTTCTTTTCCGCGGGGCATTTATTTCGTCAACAGCGGTAAAGTAAAAACCTACCAGACCAATGACCAGGGGAAAGAACTTATCACATCACTGCATTCCGAAGGCGATTTCTTCGGATTCCTGTCACTCTTGAAAGATGAGCCTTATACGCATTCGGCCGCAGCACTCGAAGATGCGGAAGTTTGCATGATTCCGAAAGATGAATTCTTCCAGCTGCTTTACCGAAATGCAGAAGTCGCCCGTAAATTTATCGGAATCCTGGCGGGAAATCTTTATGAAAACGAGCAGCAATTGGTCAAACTGGCCTACAATTCGGTGCGGAAGCGCGTTGCGGAATCATTGGTGCGTCTTTCCGACAAATACCATTCCGGCAATGAGCCCTTCAGCATGAGCGTCGCACGCGAAGACCTTGCTCAGCTGGTTGGTACGGCAACCGAATCGGTGATCCGGATCCTAAGTGATTTCCGAAGTGACGGACTCATCGATATTTCAGGCAGCAATATTACAATCCTTGAACATGAAAAGCTGGCAGCTATGAAAAACTAAGTTGCCGGTCAGCCATACTATTAAAAGCCGGTAGAATGACTCGACCGGCTTTTTCGTTTTTCCGTAATATTGCTTACTATTGAAGTATGGAAATACAAGCGCAAATCAACGAATACATTGCCAGCCAACCGGAGCCAAAACGAAACGAAATGCAGGCGCTGCACGAACGCATACTTTACATTTCACCCGGCAGTAAATTGTGGTTTACCGATGGAAAAAACAGCGAAGGAAAGGTTGTTTCCAATCCGAACATCGGGTACGGATCTTATACCATCAACTATGCCGACGGCAGTTCCAGGGAGTTTTACCGGATCGGGCTGAGTGCAAATACAACCGGGATTTCTGTTTACATCCTGGGACTGGAAGACAAAACGTTTTTAGCCAAAACGTATGGTGAAAAACTGGGAAAAGCCAGTGTAACAGGCTACTGCATCAAGTTCAAAACAGTAAAAAACATCAACACAGATGTATTGGAAGCGGCAATTAAATACGGGTTGGAGGCGTAAGATAAACACCTGCTTAGGATTCATCCCCTCAAAATCTTCTCCATCTTCCTCCCTTTCGCCAGCTCATCAATGACCTTGTCCAGGTACCGCGCTTTTTTCGTTAACGGGTTCTCGATTTCCTCGATGCGGTAACCACAGATTACTCCGGTAATCAGTTCGGCATTCGGGTTGAGGTTTGCCCGCTCAAAAAAGGTCTCAAATGTAACTTTTTCATCGACCAGCTCCTGTAGTTTTTTTTCATCAAAGCCGGTCAGCCATTCGATGACCTGGTGCAATTCGGCTTTGGTGCGGCCCTTGCTTTCCACTTTTTTAATATAAAGCGGGTAAACGGAAGCAAAACTCATTTTCGCAATGCGTGCGTCGTGTTCGGGTGATGTGCTCATATATTTAAAGTTGCAAATGGTAAAACCTGGTTTTCAAATGTAAGAATTACAGACTCATATTACAACCCGTAGGAACCTGGCTTCTTTTGTTTCCCCCAAGTACCTGAAGAATGAACAATTGGTGAACCGCAATACCCAAAAAAGCATCCTCAAAATCCCCTACATAAAAAAAAGGACCTCTCTTTACAAAAGGCCCGTTGTCGAAGTGATTTCTTTTCCTTACGAAATCGGCGTATTCAAATCGCCGGCAAGGAGGTTTTGCGGCACCTGTGTAAGGGTATATTGCCCGGTTGAAGCGTTGAGGTCAAATACCCAAACGAGGTCGAACCGATCGCCCGGCCATTTTTGCGGCGCACTTTCATTTCCCAGGATGATGTTCGCAATCTCAGGAATATCCTGGTGCTGCCATGCAATTAAAACGGTCCCTTTTTGCTGTTGGGCAGACGCTACCATATCGGCATAATCCTTAGCGCCGAAACTCTCATTGATGTTCACCCTGATAAGCTCACTCAGCGGTGTAATGGTTTCTACCGGACGTTTACTTTTGCTTTCCGCCCCCGGTCCCGAAGCATACAGGAATTGTGGAGTTGCAAGGTTGGGGTTCTGAAGCGCCTTGTTAAACGGGCTGAAAAGCACGGCCAATGCACCGGCGCGCTGCCAGCCTTGAACGATCAGTGCTTCCTTGTCGTCTTTGCCTTTCGGCGTTACGCCCTCATAATCTCCGTAGGGTTTTTCGGCATGGCGGATCACCATGATCTTTGTTGCAATAGGATTGTTGCTCATAATGGTTGTTTTTAAAGATTACACTTTCCCGGTTGAAAGCATACAATATTAACAAAAAGGCCGGAAGCAGGACCCAACAAGGTTGTTGCCAATTATTTCACGGCGTAAGGAGCGCTGTTGCTTACCTTGCACCAGCTATGGTTCGAAATTTTATCCGTAGCGATTGCGCTCACTTTTGCAGCGATGCAATTGTTCCAGATAGATTCGTCGTTGGAAACGTAGGTACGCGTAATGAGGTGCTTCGGCGCAAACGGCGGAATCGTTTTCATCCACACATTGCGGTTGCTGTTGCTGATCCCGAAATTGAAGAATACGATATTCCCGGTAGTCGGAGGTGTCACCTTCGGATCGGAATCCGATTTGTCCTGGTCGCTGAAACAATAGCGCACCGGTAAATTGGTATTCGCATATTGGGCTTTCCATTCTTTGTTTCCGCTCAGGCAAAAGATAAACTTATCTGTCATTACAGCAGAATCAATCGAGGGCCAGCCCTTGGCAACCACGTTCTCGCACAGCGACACATTCGGATCGTACAGCAATTGATTCGGCTTAAAGATCAGCGATTCGCCGAAATACAATTTCAGGTAAGTATCGATTTCCACATCAAAATTATCAAACCCGCCGTTTTTGCTCTTGATATCGATTGTCACCAAGACCGGATAATGCCCCGGGTTTGCCTTGTGCCATTTCAGGATTTGGTCAAAATAGGACACCAGCGTTGTGGAACCTGGAGTGGTATGCGCTACGGTAAAGAATCCCTTATCCATACTTTCATAGGGAACATAAGGCGTCGTGTGTCGCCAGATATCCAGCTCAACACCTAAACAGCCGCAACGGGACGTGTCGTTGGGGTAAAAAGTCAGTTGCTGGTCGAGGGTTTCCTTGCGGTCGTACGAATTGTGCGACGCTTTGAAAATCATTTGATCGTACGTTGTTGTGTTGTTCATAGTGTATCTGTTATAGTTGAAGCAAACATAACCGGGAAATCCCTTCTGCGACAGGCGATAAATACGTGATTATGAAAAAGGCGGGTAATACGTGGTGTCGTGCCGGAAAGCAGTTGGGGAGCTCTTTTTTTTTCAAAAAAAGACAAGGTTGAAGCAAAGAAAAGATTAGTATATTAGCAACGGTCGGACCGTGAGTCACTACACCGTTCGTCTTTCCCGAAGCGGGAAAAACCATTGTTATACAAAACCATTATTTAAATAACCATGTTTACACTTTCCGGAAAAATTGTAGTTAAGGAAACAGGTGCCGGCATTCCTGACTTGCTGGTTCGCGCGTTTGATTTGGATATCCCGGGGCAAAAATATGCCAGCCAGGGTGGTAACAGCGATATGAGCATCGATGAGCAAATGCCTTACGATTCATTGGGGTCGGTACTTACCGATGCAGAAGGGCATTTCCTGTTTGAATTCGAAGAAGAAGATTTCAAGCTTTCAGGACCGGAATTGCGCCCTGATATTTTCCTGGTGATCGGTTCACCCGAAGATGTGGGTTCGGATAGTGCTCAAAGCCATACAATTCATACCACCAACCCGATGCGGCTGAAATCGGGCCGGAAAGAAGCTTTTTTTGTGCGTATTCCCGAAGAAGTGATGAAGCGCTACGATCTGCATGCTTCCGTGAGCGGTGAATACCTGCTGAAATCTTTCAAGCTTTCCGCCGAGAACAATAAAGCCAATTTTGACGAAGTGCAGACCTTTTCACAGAAGGTCGGCGAAAAAGTAACGGACGCATTCAAAAAATTCGGCAAGAAAAAAACGATTGGCAGCCAGCCTAATTTCATCCCTTTCTCAGACCTTGACGAACAACTGGCCGACACCCAAAGTAAAATTATCAAATCGGTTTCGGAACGGTTGAATGCCATTGACCAGGAAGGAACTTATGAAATGGAGCTCGATGAGCATTTACTGGAACGAATCGGTTTGATCGTAAACGGTGAGCCGACAACCGTTACTATGAGCGCCGATGCCGTGGAACAGGCCCTGGGGATCACGCCTGACCTTACGGCTGCAAAACTCAGATGCATCCGGGAAATCACCGAAGACGACCTGGAAGAATCGCCGCCAGCGTCCGGAGGAAACACTTCTGCCGGAAATACCGGGGGCGAATCAACTGCGGCAACCGTACCAACGCGCGAAAGCCTGTTGGCCGAAGTGCAGCAGCAAATCGCTTCGGCTACTACTCCGGAAGTGGCGCTTGATTACCGCTCGCTCACAAGTGAAGAAGATAACACCGGCAAAATGTGTGATCGCTTAAGCGGTGTGTCTATTTGCGGAGGGCCGGCCGACGTAACTTCCTACCACGATTTCCGGACTGTTCAGATCGCGTTCGAACAAATCTGGACAGAAGCGTTTGACAACCTGTTGGAAGAAGACGCCCGTGAATTATACGCAGAAACAGTCAAGATTGCCGAGGGATATTCACCGGTACGCATTCCCACTACAGTAACCGTGGGCGTTCCCGTTGGAAATCCAAACCAGGCACCACAAGGTGTTGTTGTGGCACAGCCTGCACATCCCACAGCACAGCCCGTCTATGTTCAACCTGCCGTTCAGACCGGAGCAACAGTTTATGCCCAGCCTTCCGGAAATGTAGTGGTAGTAGGAACACCCGTGCCATCAAACCCGATAAACATCCCGGATGAAATTCATACGGTAAACGACCTTGGGAAATTTATCCGGCAGTTTTCGTCACAATCGACGCCGGTTTCCGAATACGTTCGCAACCTGGCAGAAAAGCTTGACCAACGTTTGTCGGAAGCCTATAAGTTCAAGGTATTTGCTCCCGATTCGGTCAATTACGGGCTCGTTTATACGTTCCGCCAAAAATGGGAGCCAAAAAGCTACCAGGTAGGCAGGCTCGTTTCTTCTTTGCCCCTCGCTCCAAAAGAAACGCGTAAATACAGTACTAAACTGACAAAAGTACTTTCGCGCAATCAAAAACGCCTGGAAGACCAGGAATACAAATCGCATTCCGAATCCTCGTCTACTTCCCGTGCCGAAAGCGAGATCATCAATAAAGCGCAGAACAAGACCAGCTTTAACCTCAATGCAGGTGCCAGCTACAGCGCTGGCGTGATCAGCGCTGAAATGCGGACGCAGTTCGGTACAGAGTCGGAAAACCTGGCATCGGAAACCAAAAAGAATTTCCGTGAAGCAGTGGTCAAATCGGCCAATGACTTCCGCAAACAAAACAAGCTGGAACTGGAGATGACGGAAAAAACGGAATTTGAAAGTTCCACTTCGGGTGAAATTTCCAACCCGAACGATGAAATTACGGTTACTTATCTGTTCTATGAGCTTCAGCGGCAATATGACATCTCAGAAGAATTGTACAAGCTGGAACCGGTAATTTTTGTTGCCAATGAAGTGCCTACTCCTGACCAGATCGATTTTGACTGGATGGTAGCCAACTCATGGATCCTGCAAAAAGTGATCCTCGACCCGATGTACCTGAATGCCTTGAACTACCTCGGAGAAAGCGGGCTCAGCGGAACCGTTTCATTGGATGTGCTCCGAAGAAACCTGGATCAGCAGGCTGTACTGGTACAATCCCTGACGGCGACACTGAACCTGAAAAACAACCAGCTCGACTCCAGTTTCGAACTGCTGCTTCGCATCATCCGCAAGGAAGTTTTGCCACAAATGAATGATGCACAACGGCGTGATGCAATGAGTCCGCTCATGGCCATTCTAAACCCAATTGGTGCTATTATCGGGGCATTTACCGAAAATGCGATCAATGAAGAGCGACTCAAAAACCTGAAAGAAACCACCAATATGTCGATGGAGCGACTCGAAAAAAGCAAGGTGGAGTTCACGGAAAAATTATCCTACGAATTTTCGCAATTGCAGTCACTCACCACACAGTATGTTGATGAATTGAAGCGTGTGCTTGATAAGGAACATGCGATCACACAGCTGCGCATCCACATCAAGGAAAATATCCTGTACTACATGCAGGCCATCTGGGATCATGAACCGACCGATCAGCGCTTTTTCCGCCTGTTTGACAAAGAAGTGGATTGGTTTGAAGCGGAAGGAAGTGTAACGCTCACACCACGCAGAAGGACTGGCCGAGGCCGTTTTCGGGTTGAAATCCCATCCGCTACGCGAAACCGTGTCGTGAAAAAGAAACTGGTTGAAATTGCCGACCTCGATAATATTCTCGGCTACAAAGGCAATTACATGATTTTTGCCACGAAAAAACGCAACCGGCTGCACCAATACATGATGCGCCAATACGTGGATAATTACACCGGTAAGCTGCGAGACCCTGACAACCTGGGGCAGCACAGTACCCAGGAATTGATCGATTACCTCAAATGCCTGCGCAAAAGCAATCCCCAGGCTTATGAACAGGAAAAGGATACGGTACTTACATTGATCAATGAAAAACTATCGCAGCCGCAACGTGAAAAAGAGCGCATCATCGTTCCAACCGATTCTGTTTACATCGAAGCATTGCCGGGCGTTCACCCGGTGCTGGAAAACTTCAAGCTCGCCCACCGCGGATTGGATGTGAAGAAAGTACAGGCCGAAGTGCGTCGTGCCGAACTCGAGAATCTGCGCTATGCCACGCGTTTACTATATGGTGAATTGTCCGATCCTGATTTTGACAAACAAACACTCATCTCCGGGATCAGTTCAAATGATGTTGATTTATCAGATAATTAATTTCGGGACGTTACACAATTATGTTTAGCCGGGAAGATCGTGAAAGGGCTCTCGTGGAGCTGAGGCCCTATATTATTGCGAACAGTGATGGCAGTGTTTACCAGCCCGCTGCGGCAAATCCTGAATTCAATATCCGGATCAGGAATGCATTAAATGCGCATATAAACGATCTTACACCCCTTATAGGAAGCTACAATAACTTAGTCAGGCGGCTAAGAGATTTGCAGCATCAGCTCACCGATCAGCTTCATTTCCTGCGGGAAAGAGAAAGAAGCACCAATAACCAGGGAACGGTTAACCGCGGTACACCCGTCAGAACAACAGCGAGGAGGCAACGCCGGCAACTCGGACATTGGTTCTCTCCGGCTGCAATAACGCAGCTGCACGAACTTTTTTCAAGACTTGACCGCTTGTCTGGAGTGGTGATAGGCGTAAACGGCCTCACACCTCGCGACTCGCAGGCACATCAAATGGTTTCCGCTTACGGAACCTATGAACGTAGAACGACTTCAGCGCAATTCGCCCTTGTAAGAACGGAAATGGAAGCGATCATCACTTTCATTTCAGGACTTTACTCCGATGGCACTATTGCCGTTGTCGCGAATGAAGCATCCCGTGAAAATGACCACTCGGTTGAAATAAGGACGATCACCAATGAAGTTAACAAGTTTGGTGAAACAGACCAGGCACCTTTTGGCCGGTTCCTTCGACGTTACGCAAACCTTCATCGGTTTGACGATGACCTGAGGCACATGAACCCCAACGGAACAATCAACTTCCACCCTCCCGGTCGTGAAGAATTAAGTGCTGACGCAAATGTTACAGCAGATTACCGGCAGCAATTAAGCACCGGTGGGGTTGTTTTTCGGGACGCAATTACCGATCGCCAGCAGCATAACCTGATCAATAGCTCATTAAGGATCAATATCAATTGGAACCATCCCGACCTTATTCCCCTCAAACGTTATCCGGGTCTTCGCGACATTATTCATCATCCGCTTGACATATCACTGGCGCTTTCCATGGTGCGCTTTTTCAAATACATCAAGCCGATGTTTCAGGTTGAAGAGGTGTACACTGTGGGGATAGACCGCCCGCCATTGGGACTCAACGATCCGCATTCATCGGGCAGGGCCATCGACCTATCCGGTTTCAAGGTGCGCATCCCGGCTTCGAGAACGGCGCCTGAACACAGTATTTATTTACACTTGAGAAGCGGAAGGCCACTGCACCCCGTTAGTGGCGAACCGAGTCCCAGTGCAGATATGGAAGGTTACGATGAAGCGCAGTATTTACCGGATCCTGCGCCTGCACCCGGAGCTAATCCTCCGGCGCGAAGACAACCTGCACGGCCGTCGGGAACAGGAACACAGCCGGCAAGACGCCATAGGGCTCACCGGCCCAAAGGTCCATCCGACTGGTTCAACATGGCCTCGGTGAACGACCCCAACATCCATGCCTATAACGACAACCTGAGCCAATCCATCGATGTGGTTTCAACCGACACCAGGCAGGCGATGTTAAGACGCATTTCAGTAATTATGACGGGCTTTTTTTCCAGGGTACATGGCCCTGGCAGCGATGTTCGTCACATGGACCACATTCACGTTGATGCCATGGAAAATTACGTCCCATTGGGTACTTTGGTGAATGGCGTTTATGAATGCCCGGCAACCAACCAAAATCCGTTTCCGTATGTTGTCCGCAACCGGCAACCGGTCCCGCAAATCCTTCAACCGATTGCCTGGAACCGTGAGCAACGCAGGAACAGGGAAATGAGTCCTGATACGGTTTTTAATGAACTCCGACCGTTTCTCACTCCTGACCGGAGAGGAAACTACTTTTATACAATTACTTATGGTCAACTGGAACCTGAAATGGCAGGTTTTATGCGGTTGCATTCATCCGAAGTACAGTCATTGATCAATGGTTATCGTCAGATGCGAACGGATCTGAACACGCTCAGGCAACGTTTGACCAATCAGCGGAATTTTCTGCGTTCGAGACAGCCTGCTCAACGCCCTACAATACCACCTACAACACCTCCAGCGCAAAACACAACCCCGCAGAACGCCCCTAATCATTGGTTTACCAATGCAGGATTAACGGAAGCATTGAGAATCCTGACCATGGTAAACCAGTTAAACAATACCACTGTTAGCAACGACGGTTCCAACTACCGTCAGGCTACAGAAAACCGGCTGGTTTCCGAGCTGAGTCCGCGCAACCAGGCCGGACTGACATCTTTACCTATGGTACTGGCCCGGATCAATGCCGTCCACTCTGCATTGGAAACAATGTATGGAAATAGCAGTCAAGTGATCAGGAATACCAGCAGAAACGGCCCGCCGGAACCGGTTGTTGCAAATCGCGCAACCATAACCGGCTTTGAGCAGGTATTGAATCGTCTGAACGCCGAAATGCCCGCCTTTGAAAGCCGTTACAACAATGCAACTGAATTTCAACAAATAAGGGAATACAGGCGTCATAACGAAGCAAATAACAATCGTGGTGTGAAAGTGAACTGGGACCGGCTGATTCCACTGAAACGTTACCCGGGCGGCCCTGGTATTGACCATCCGATCGACATTTACCTGGCACTGGCCATGAAGCGCTATTTCACCGTGCTGAAAGAAAATCGTTACAATGTGCTGGAAGTCTACTGCAGCGGATTCCGTCATTACCCAATGCGGCATGACCCGGAAGCGGCTATGTCGGTCAACATCACCGGGTTTAAAGTGGCTGTTGGAAACCGGTCGCCCGCCCGTGAAATTATTCTTCATCTTCGAAGCGGCTATCCCTACTCTTCAGGCCGATGCAGTGCAGATATGAATGTTTACACAGCCGACAGTATCCGGGTTCCGGGCCCTTCCGACTGGTTCAATTATTCACCAACCACCAGCAGCTCCCCAACGGCTTATTCGGATACGCCTGTACCCGGAGCAAGTGCCATGGAACGAAGGTACTTATTACGATTGCTGATTTGGGCAGCACAACCTTTCTTTGCGCGCATCCGCATTCCTTCAGGCGATCATCCGAATGCAAACAGTTTCCAGATGGAATACCGCTCGTCTGGCACCCCGGCCGATCACGGCTCACTGGATTGATTCAGCCAAGTGTATTGTTTTAAAAAGCCGGTTTTACGAAAAATCCGTTTTTAAACAGACAAATGAGTTGACAAACAAGTACTTAAAATTCTTTTTTAGTAACTTGTCATACACACAAATAACACTACTATGAAAAAACGTTATGTCCTATTAACCGTATTAGCGAGCCTTTCACTACATCTTTCTGCACAGCACTACGCCGATAAATGGCATTTCGGAAGCAAAGCCGGAATTGATTTTACGAGCGGTACGCCGGTGGCCATCACTAACAGCGAATTGAACACCGTTGAAGGCTCCGCTTCCATCGCAGACCCGATTACGGGAGCGTTGCTGTTTTACACAGACGGCATCAATGTCTGGAACGACAATAACACGCTCATGCCTAACGGAACCGGTTTGATGGGAGGATCATCTTCCACACAGCCCGCACTGATTGTACCGGTACCCGAAAACTCAACCCAGTACTATATTTTCACCACCGACGAGACCGGTGGTTCGCTAGGCCTCCGGTATTCGATCGTCGATATGACACTGGATGGCGGAAACGGTAACGTTACCGTGAAAAATGCCTTGCTGAAAACACCTGTTGCCGAAAAAATAACCGCTGTTGAAGATCATGGCACTTCCAATTACTGGCTTGTAGCACACGGATGGGGCAACAATTCATTTTATTCCTTCAAGATCTCCCCTACCGGAATCGATTCGGCGGTGGTGAGTAACGTAGGGACAGTGCATGATTCGGGGGTAATCCAGAACAGCTACGGCCAGATGAAATTCAACCCTTGCGGTGATATGCTTGCCCTGGCCATCGGTTACATGGACATCGTCGAATTCTTTGATTTTAACATCATTACCGGCGTTATAAGCAACCCGAGAACGATTACCTATACTGATCATGTTTACGGGATCGAATTTTCAGAGAACAGCAACGCCCTATACGTGAGTACTTATGATGCCAACGGAACGTTGATGCAGTATGACCTGTCAATCACGAACCTGGGGGCGATGATTGCATCGGCTGCCATTATCAGCGTAACAATCGACACTTATCCGCTTCAGCGCGGCCCCGACGGTAAAATTTATGTCGCCAAAAGCTTTAACCAGTATTTGGGCGTGATCAATTCACCAAACACCATCGGAACGGGTTGTAATTACGTGGATATGGGCTTCGACCTTGATCCCACATTCATGGGGCTCAACTCCGCACTTGGACTCCCGAATATGGTGACGTCATTCATGGGCGGAACAGCCAATTGCATCGGGAGCACCAATAGCGTTGAAGATTTGGAGGCGTTGTCGAATGTGATCTTCCCGAATCCTTCCAACAGCAATTTTACGTTTGTTTCGAAGCATAACCATTCATCTGTTGTGGTGACCGATGTTTCAGGGAAAATAGTGGACACATACAGCAATATAACCAACGGAACAGAGTTTGACTTCGGGCACAACTACGCTCCCGGAATCTACCTGGTCACGGCAACTTCAGGGAATACAACATCGATCAAAAAGGTGATGAAGACCGAATAAATAAACGAACTGAGAAAACAATATAACAGAACGGGTGAACAATCCTGCTCACCCGTTTTTGCCTTTACGTGCTGTTGCTACCACTACTTGTTAACCAACACGTTTTTCATATAAACGCAACTGTTACTTCTTGACGAATCGAATTGTTTCGATTGTTTTTGTGTCCTGCGCTTCAACCGAAAGGAAATAAACGCCCGGGGCATAATCCGACACATCCATCTGGCTGTCGCCGTTGATCGTTGTTTTTGATACTGTTTTTCCCTCCGGGTTGGAAACGGTGACCTCTGCATCACCGGTATTTTTGATTGTAAGCTTGTCAATCGCCGGGTTCGGATAAATACTGACAGCCGATTGGGTGTTTTCAGCAAGATCCAATGCGCTCAAACTTACACGGTATGCAAAATAGTCGAACGTAGCTGTATTGACACCATAACCGGCTATGTACTGACCGCTTGGCGACATACAGGTAGCCGAATAGATCTGGTAGGTTCCGGTCGTGAGTCCAAGTACATTGTTAACGTAATCATTGAGATTTTGAATACCTCCTGCAGCCGTCCAGATAAACGGAAGCTCCGGATCCCAGGGACCGCCCTGGATTCTCCCGACTGCTACGGTCCCGTTTTCGTTGATTGCCGATACATAGCCGCTTCCGCCCGGCATCAGTGTTCCAAGGTCGATCACCCCGGTAGCTTCGCTCCAGATCCACGGGTTGCCGTTATTGGCATAATCACCGTAACCGCCCACCCAAACGCCGTTTCCGGAGATTGCACTGCATTCGCCCATCTGGTTGTATTCATCCGCAGGGTCGCCTTGGGGATCCAGCAAAATGTATTCATTCGGGTAATAACCGCCAGCCGGGTTTTTGCGCCAAACGGCAGATTTCCAGGGACCGTTAAAATCCTGCCATCCAACTACAACAGAAGCATCGTTGCAAACGGCATTGGCCCGCGTGCTTCGTCCCAAAAAGAGTGTTCCCAAATCCATGACTCCTTCTTCCTGGTTCCAGGCAACCGCATGTGTATAAGCACCATTCGCCGTATCCGCCCAGGCGTTTCCAACCACAGTGGTTCCATCTCCTGAAATGCCATAACCGCCACTAAAAGCAGTATCAATATGAAAGCCGAGGCTTCCGAGCGGTGTCCAGGTATCGGTTGTCCGGTTGTAACGCGACATTTCCGGTCCTTCCAGCCCGCTGCTGGTACCTGAAAGCAGGTTGCCGTCTGTTGAAAAAGTAGCTTGTCCGCCAACGCCGTTTCCGGGAGCAATTCCGCCGATGGTATCAAAAGCATTGGTTTCGGGTGTCCAGATCGAGTAAGGGCCGGTCCATGATTCGTAACCGACTACAAGGCCCTGGTTTGAAACGCCATGCGTCTCGAAATAGGCTGGCTTCACAATGAATTGCGAGAAACTCAGATGGGAAATACCGGTAAAAAGCAGCATACCGATAACTGATGTTGTTTTCATCTTTAGCGTTTTATGATTTTGAATTGCAAACATCAATCTTCAACCGCAAACCTAACGAATTTCATTCCTTACAAAGGCAATACACAACTGAATAACACCCTTACATTTACACTACAATTTAAATTAACCAACTGATTTTTAGATTTTTAGAAATACATTTTAGTTAGACCATGTATTCGCAAAACCGCCTAACTGTCAACCGTCTAACCGGTAACCGACAAACTGTAAACTGTTTAACTGTTCAACTGTTCAACTGTTCAACTGTTCAACTTTTCAACTTTTTAACTTTTTAACTTTCCAACTCACAAACTAAGCAGAAAATTGATCAAATGCACATCCTCTCCATCAATGTTAAGTTTCTTGCGAAGCCGCGACCGGGCAACCGTGATACTGTTTACCGTTTGGTTGGTAATGGCCGAAATGTCTTTGGTAGACATGTTCAGGCGCAGGAAAGCGCATAGTTTTAATTCATTGGAAGTAAGGTTCGGGAATTTCTCCTGCAGCGACTGGTAAAACTGTGAATGGACCTTTGTGAAATGCAGCTCGAATTCGTCCCAGGCCTGGTTGTGCTGGTTCAGGCGAAGATCGGTAATGATCTCCTGGATCAATTGCTGGTTTTCTTTGGTAAACGAAGATTTGGCCTTCAAAAGCGTATCCTTGACCCGAGTAATCAGTTCATTGTTTTTGTGAATGAACAGCGCATTAGCCACCAGTTCCCGCTCTTTGAATTCAAGGTTTTCCTGCAAGGTCTTTCGCACCAGGTCGAGGTTTTCACGCTCTAGTGTCAGTTTTTCCTGTTCGAGCCGGCTGTTTTTCACCCTGTTGCGCATACTAATAATGAAGAGGAGCGCACCCAGCAGCAATAATACCAATGTGGCGACTACCATCAACGTCGTGAATTGCGATTTGAGGCGGTCGGACTCATTTTTCTGCAATTTCAGCTCGTATTTTTTTCGTTCGTTCTCGCGTTTGTGCTTTTCTTCGAGCGAAGCGATGGCGGTTTGACTGTCTGAATTAAAAATACTGTCGTTCAGCAGTTTATACTGCCGGTAATACCGGAGCGACTCGCGGTAATTGCCCATCGTCTCGTTGAGCGTCGAAAGTGATTCAAGCGAGATAAGCGCCGATTGCTTGCTCCCGATTTCGCGACTCAATGCCAGGGCCTGTTCAAAATAAGCCGCAGCCGACTCAACATTTCCCTGGTACACTTCATTCTTGGCGATATTATTGAGCACCTGCGCACACCCTTGTTTATCTCCGGCAGCTTTTCGGATCTTCAGTGTTTTCTGGAAATAATGACTGGCAAGGTCAAGTTCCTTCTTTTCCATGTGGCAGATCCCGATATTGTTGAGAATGCTGCTTTCATAAGCCTGGTCCTTCACCGTTTTGTTGAGTTCCAGGGCATTGCGGAAATAAATTAGTGCCGTTTCGTAATCCTCCTGCTGGATAAAAACGGCGGCCATGTTGTTGTAGACCTTCAGCTTTCTCAGCGACAAATCGGCTTTGGAAACTTTGGGCCCTGCTTTTTCGAGGATCGTCAGGGCATTTTCGTAACAAAAAATGGCTCTCCGGAAGTTTTTCAGTTGCAGGTACAGCGTTCCTATTCGCAGGTGTACATCCACCTTCAGCAATTTGAGTTGACCATCACCGGGATGCTTGGCTGTTGCTTCATCTACCAGTAATTTAGAACGCAGGTAAAATTTGAGCGCCATTGCCGGCTCGCCTTTCGATTTGTAGACATCGCCGAGATTGTTCAGAATCGTGCTCTTCAATTCAACGGATGTAAGCCGGGAAAAGTGTTTTTGGGATGCAAGTGCATGTGTCAGCGCCGAATCAAGGTCTTTATTCAGCCATTCTTCCGAAAGCGCCAGGTGATGTGCCGCCAACCGTTCCGGTTCAGAATCCGAACGTGCAAAAACAGCAAAGCACGGCAGTATGAACAGAAGTGACGTTAATTGCCGTATGTAAGTTCTGTTTGTCAAATCAACCGATAAAATACTGTCTAAAGATACAGTTTTGACAATTCAGATAACCTCCGTCTGTGAATAGCAAGGCTATATTCTCCGTTGCCTCAGTGACATTTGAAATATTCAAACGGTTCCTTGCAGCTTTTGCAGGAATACAAAGCTTTACAGGCTGTTGAGCCAAATTGGGAGATCAGTGAAGTTTCGGAAGAACCGCACCTTGGGCAACTGACCAGCAGGTTTTTGGGTTGCAGCCAGTTGACGCACGAAGAATGGATTGGCGGTGCAATGCCATATTTCCTGAGCTTTTCCTTTGTTTCGGCGGTCATCCAATCAGTGGTCCAGGAAGGAGAATAGGAGGTGGTCACTTTCACCTCCGTTATCCCGTTTTTCCGAAGTAAATCAATGATATCCTGCTCGATGATTCCCATGGCCGGACAACCCGTATACGTGGGCGTGATAATCACTTCACACTGCTCGCCCTGCAAAATCACATCCCGGAGCATGCCCATTTCACGAATAGTCACCACGGGAATTTCAGGATCGTGAATGGCAGACAGCAACCCAAAAATTTCCTCTTTTGAATGTGTCGTTACCATGTTGCATCCGGATATGCGCGTTGCAGGTACTGCATTTCAGAAAGGATATGTCCCAAATGCTCGGTATGAATACCCTGCCTGCTGCCCGTTTGCATAAAGTCGTCTTCCGGCACACGAATCGTAGCTTCCGATAACACACCGGTAACCGTTTCTTTCCAGTTCAGCCGCATGGCATCCAGGTCTGCTGCTATACCTGCAACCAAAAGAATGGTGTCTTCCGGTGCCATTTCAAAAAACTCACCTGTGTACGTCCACAGATCGTCAATAGCCTGTTGCAGTTTGGCGTGACTCAGTTCGGTGCCCTCTCCCAAACGGTAGCACCAGTCACGGCTATGCACAAAATGGTAACGCGACTCTTTCAACCCTTTGGCTGCTATTCCGGCGATGGTTTCATCCATCGATTGGCTTAATGCAGAAAAAAGCTGTACCTCAAAAGCCGAGATCAGCAACTGTTTACCAATCGTAAAGGCAAAATCCCCGATGGGTAATTCCGCGATCTGATGATTGTAGAACTGCCGTTCGCCCCTTTTATAGGCCAAATCATCTTCGGTCCTGCCCTTCCCTTCAATCGCAGCTGCGTATTTCAAAAAAGCCTGGGCCAGCCCGATGTTATCGAGTGCAATGTTCGTGAGGGCCAAATCCTCTTCCAGAATAGGGCCTTTACTGCACCATTCCGACAAACGATGCCCCTGGATAAGTGCATTGTCGCCCAAACGCAATGCATACCTGAATAAAGCTTCCTGTTGTGTCATGTTCCGAGAAATTAGATTTGTTTGGCCCCTTCAGGCATACTATAAAATGTGGGATGACGGTAAAGTTTATCATCCGACGGATCAAACAGCATATCTGCATCTTCGGTAGTAGAAGCCGTGATGTATTGTGAAGGAATCACCCAGATGCTGGTACCTTCTTTTCGACGGGTGTAAATATCCCGGGCATTTTGCAAAGCCATTTGTTTGTCGGAAGCGTGAACACTGCCTACATGACTGTGGTGTCCGCCTGTTTTACTTTGAATAAACACTTCCCAAAGATCCAATTGTGTATCGGTTGCCATCATTTCCTGTTTTTAAAATTCGTTTTTTCGTTGTTTATAAGCTGCCGCAGCTTCGCGCACCCATGCACCCTCTTCATGGTACCGGATATGATGCGCCATACGCTGTTTGTTGCAGGGACCATTGCCGCGAATGACACAGCTAAACTCCTCCCAATTGATTTCGCCGTGGTCGTAACCTTCTTTTTCTGCATTCCATTTCAGTTCCGGGTCGGGAACAGTGAGGCCGATCAAGGTAGCCTGGTCGATGGTTTTATCGATAAATTTCTGGCGAAGCTCGTCGTTGCTTTTACGTTTGATTTTCCAGCGGAATGCATCTCCGGAATGCGGTGAATCGCTGTCATGCGGACCAAACATCATCAGAGCCGGCCACCAGAAACGGTTCATGGCATCCTGGGCCATTTCGCGCTGTTCGGGAGTTCCTTTCATCATATTGGCCATGATTTCGTAGCCTTGTCGCTGGTGAAAGCTTTCTTCCTTGCAAATGCGCACCATCGCTCGGGCGTAAGGTCCGAAAGAGGTTCGCTGCAACGACACCTGGTTAACGATTGCCGCACCATCAACCAGCCAGCCGATCGCGCCGATATCTGCCCAGGTAAGCGTCGGGTAATTAAAAATATTGGAATACTTGGCCTTGCCTGTGTGCAGCTGCTCAATCATTTCGTCGCGTGAAATACCCAGTGTTTCGGCGGCACTGTACAAATACAGTCCATGTCCGCCTTCGTCCTGGATTTTGGCCAGCAGAATTTGTTTGGCTCGCAAGCTGGGGGCACGTGTGATCCAGTTGCCCTCCGGCTGCATCCCGATTACTTCCGAATGCGCATGTTGGGAAATCTGGCGGATCAAATGCGAGCGATAGGCTTCCGGCATCTGGTCTTTCGGCTCAATGTTTAGATCATTGTCAATCTTCTCCTGGAAGGTAGTTGTTTGAACGAGTGAATCCATCTTTTTCGATTTGTTATCAAAAATAGATGGAGGACGCCGCAAAAAACATGATGTAAATCAGTCAAAAAAATGATTTTAACACCGCCGGAACTGTTGCCCGGAAACTGCACTAAATTACGGACGCCAGCGATTCGAAAACAGGATCATGGAAACGAGTGCAGCCGAAAACAATACGGTTCCCGAAATAGTGAGCACCACTCCGACTTCTTTACGGGCAGCCAGGTTCATCAACCCGATGATCAGCAGAAGGCCCCCGAACGCCAGGGCGCAAAGAATCAATACAGCAATGGTTTTGTTGATGACAGCCAGGTCTTTGTCATTACCGAAAACGGGCATCTTCAAAACATTCGTCGTCAATTTGTAGAAGCCGATAATGCAAAGAATCAGAATCAGCAAAACAGGAATGTAAACGATCATAAGCAGGGTGTTAATGGTTGTGAAAGATAGTGACTTCAGATTTATTTTGAACGGTTTGCGTGAATACTCAATGCAATCAACCCCGATGCAAACAGGATAGCACCTACAACGGCCAACAGCGGCCTCGACGACAGATGGGAATCCATTGCCATCAATCCTATGAAAAGCATCAATATTCCACCCAATAAGGTGAATACAATAAGAAAGACGATCCATTTGCTGAGCATCATACAGGTGTTATCCATTCGAAAGATAACACTAAGTTTTGTACGGTAATTTGGAAAAATCAGTCCAGATGTGTTTTTCTGTCAGTTCTATAATCTAACTGTTTCACCATCAGTTTTGTATCACTTACCTGAACAATCTGCCAGTCTTCCTCCGCTGTGCCGCCCCAGTAATGATAGCTGATGGTAATGATGGAATCGGATGTTTGCTTCCAGGTTCCGTCGTTGTTGCCGTAATCGATCGGAGGCGTTCCGCACCAACCTACGTTTTGACGTTTGACCAGCTTACCACTGGCTTTAAACTCAATGCCCGGCTTGTCCTCTTCAAACGATGAAGCTTTCGTATAAATCATTGCTTCTTCCTGCTCATCGTATTCAGCATATACCCACGTACCGATCAGGGGATCATGTTTTTCGGTAGTGCTTACGAACGAGCTAACTGAGCATAATATCACTGCTGCAAAAATGAATCGGATCGCTCTCATGGCCTGTTTCTTTAATCGATTACGCTAATCTACAATTGAAATTCTTCTTTGGTTCAATCTTATATGGAGATCCACTTTCATTGTGAATCCATAAATAGTGCCAAACAAAAAACCACCCGCCTGAGACGGATGGTTTTTGTACCTGTAAAGGCATTTAGTTTATTCAATGATCACACGTCGGATCAATTCGTTTTTCCCGGTATTTAATTTCAACAGGTAAACACCCGCTTTCATGTTCAAATCATTCAACGAAACAGAAGCGTGTCCGTTGTTGAACTGAATTGTTGTTGAAAGAACTGTTTTTCCTGCCAGGTCGGTCATTGAAACCTGTGCATCTTGTTTCGCATCAGTACAAACAATATTCAACTGATCGCTTGCCGGATTCGGGTAAACTGTAAACAGGCTTTCATCCGCTTCTTCGATACCGGCGGTAAGCAATACCTGGTGTTTGTTGAAGAATTTCCAGATTTCGCGGGTGTAGGAAATGTCGTTGTTCCAGCCCAGCCAGGTATGATCAGCACCGGTCACCATGAAAAATTCGACTTCCGAATTTTCCTGTCCGTTGGGGTAGATATAATGGTCGACTGTGTAGCCATCGTTATAGCTATCCGGAATCACCGTGTGTTGTGGTGTCATATCGCACTGGTTGTTGCCCACCCAGAAATTCACGATTGAATCGGCACCGATCCCGGAAGCATTGCCTGCGTAAGGAACTGTGCCGTCTGCTGTGCCGTGGAAATGAAGGTACGAAACATTGTTATCAGGCGTGTAGTCTGTCAATCCGAAACCGAACGTTCCCGCAACGGAGGCAAAAGCAGTGATTCGCTGGTTCAACTCAATGGCAAGACGGTTGGTCATAAAACCACCCATCGAAAATCCGCAGGCATACACACGATTGGGATTAATGGCGTAATTGGCTTCAACACTGTCGATGATCGTATTGATGAAATCAACGTCGTCGATAGTAGCATTCGGGTAATAGCCCATGAATCCTGCACCGGAATTCCAGGCAGTCCCGGCAAGCTGATCCGTAAATGCCTGCGGAACAACCACGATGATATTGGCCGTATCGGCAATATTATTCATCCCGATTCCACTGAAATTGGTCATATTATCGCCCAATCCGTGAAGCGTAATTACCATCGACGCCGGGTTGGAAGCATTGTAATTCGGAGATTGGTACACACGGTATTGACGTGTGTTGCCCTGGTGGACCATGCTCTTATTTTGCCATTGTGCAAAACCGTTAGTAGTAAGTACCATTGCTGAAATGATACCGAAAGCAGCGTATAGTTTTTTCATAAGTTTTCGTTTTCCGGTAGTAGTTCCTAAAAAAGTAGGTGCAATTTAGGAAACGCCGCATTAGTTTGCAAGCAATTGGGATAAGCGGACGACCTATTTGTTGTAAGGAAAAAACTGAACCGATTTAACGATGCTGATCAATCAACACCACATTCCCATCCGGGTCGGTGATCATAAAACTTGCCGGGCCTGAGGTTGTTTCATCCGCTTCGCCATTGATAGCAACGCCCTTGCTTTTCAGATGTTTCTGGATTTCGCGCACATCGTCGAACTGCTCGATGTTTTGTGCATTTTCATCCCAACCCGGGTTGAATGTCAGGATATTTCCCTGGAACATGCCCTGGAAAAGCCCCACAAGTGCATTTCCGTTTTTCATGATGAGGTAATGCTGCTCCATGCTTCCTGCGAAATGCGTAAAGCCCAGGTTTTCGTAAAACGCTTTTGAAACCCCGAGGTCTTTGACGCTCAAACTGATTGAAAATGCTCCCAATTTCATGTGTCCTTCTTTTTCTTTATGGGTATGTACTGCCGGTTTGTCATTCGACTTTTCCGGTTTTTGCTCGGGTGATTCAGTCGTCATCAACCGATTCATGTAAAAACCAAGCCCGAATGCTGCTGTCAATCCAACGATGATGAATACTGTTTTTTTCATGAGGTGAACCGTTTAATTTCCGTAAAACCAAAAATAAGAATTCCTCCCTCTCCGGAATAAGAAGCAAAAACAGAATGAATATTCAAAAAATTCCATCCACCTATAGCAGATGGAATTCCGGGTATTTGCTAAGCAATCTTGAAAATCGCAATCCTGGCGCAAACATGATAGTCGGAACCACCGATCCGCAGGTACGCTTTCGGGTTGGCCGTTTCAGGATCGTAATCCGGATCTGACGCATAGTCAGGGTACGAACACTGGTGCCCGAGCGAAATCTCCAAAGGTTGGTCCTTCACTTCGATCACACATTCGAAAATGCTCGGCGTGCCGTCATAAGCGGTTCCCATCGACCCGACACAAAACACACCTTTCATATCATCCAGGCCTTTCGGCGGATTATTGGCATCATACAAAATACAATAGCCCGGATAAACGTCCGTGAGGTATTTCACCGGAACAGGAGGCACGGGCGGAACGCCGGCAGAAAGCATGGTCAGGAACGACATCCCGTTGACACGGTAAATTCCCCGCTGTAGCCTTATTCGCTCGCCTTTGGAGGCTTCCGGGATATCAATCGCATTTCCCGAATGCGCTTCGACCTTATTAAAAATGCGGTTGGGCATTCCTACTTTCATTTCTTCGGTGCCCAGATCGTCACCGGTACATTCCGCATAAATCGCGTACGCTGAGTAAATAGCAGCCATAGTAACTGGTTTTAGTTAAGGGCTAAAGATGGGTAAAAATCCAATTGATTGTATAGCTGTCGGTCCTTTTTAGAAAAGAAAGAGCGTTTTATTCCAAAAGGTTGTCAAAAGACTATATGACTGAGATTCAATCAGCTCACTACGGAATTTTGTACACAACCTTGATAACGACCAAAGCCGCCAATGTGAGCACAGAGAATACAATAATCAGTTTAGCGAATTGCTTGAACCAAAAGATGGTAATGATCAGCAATGAAAACGCCACTACCAATGAGGCAATCAGGAAGGGTTCTGCCTGTTCAAAAGAAATACCTTGTGCAGAAACCGTATTCAAACGCATCGGTTCAACGATACAGCGAATCAATGCCAGGAAGAGTGCAAAGGTCAGTATCTTTGCAATGATTGTTATTCTTTTGATAGACTTTGGGGTGTTCATATTTTTAAAATTTCCGGTTCGTTAACTATTCAAAATGCTCCAAAATACGCTGTCGGTCTTCCTGCTCCTGGTCATTTTTGTGATAAAGTTCGATGAAACAGATTTTTCCTTCCTCCGGAAAATAAGCATACACTAATCGCAATCCTGAATTTACACCACGACCTTTCAAGGCTTTGCAGGCCATCTTCTTCACTTTTATAATGCAGGTTTCAATTCCAAGGTTGTCAAGACGAAAACTAAAAGGCGGCCTTTCATCTGGCGTCACAATGAGCACCTGTCTCACTACCGCAAGGTCATCTGTTAAGGTCCGGTACTTTTTCAGAAGGACTTTTACATCCTTTTGAAATTCAGGTAACTCATTAAAAGTCATAGTTCCTCCTGCTCTTCGTCGTAATTTCTGACTGAAAAAGGCGCTTCACGGTAAAAAGCCAGCTCATAATTAATGACTCCCCCTTCTTTTGACGCCAGCCAGGGCATATCCTTATGTGAATAATTGCTGAGTGCTGAAGCCGACCAATCACTCATTTGTTCAATAACACGGTCTATAACTTCTTTTTCGCTTGCTCTTAATTGGGTTAAATCCGCTTTCTCCAATGGAAGATAACGTGTTTGCGAAAGCCCATGATAATCTGTCTTGACACGTTTTAACTGACCCGCTTCAATCATCTGACGAACAATCGGATCCAGTTTTTGTGGCACCGGACCATAAGGCAATTTACGGTAAGTCGCCCCGGTCAAATGCTCTTCGTACAATTCGTAATAATTAAAATCGGAAAAATAGAGCAACTTGTAAAGGACTGTTTCACCTACATTGGGTTTTCCGGCGCAACGTTCCAAGATATAAAGCAGCACATTTTTAAACTTACCAACAGCAAATACCGGAACGGAGATTCGTTCTTCCTCTTTCAAGGGTAATGCTTCCGTTTGGAGTCCGATCTCTTGTGATGCATTAAAATCAGCAGCTATAAAATCATCCAATGAAAATCCCATTTCCAGTGAAAACTGCTGCAACTCCAGCACATCTACCCCCCTGTTTCCCAGCTCAATCTGAGCCAGTGATGATCTTGAAATATTGATCCGCTTTGCTAATTCCTCCTGCGATAAACCCCGCATTTTACGCAATTCGCTGATTCGTTTGCCAACCTGAATTTGTGATAATCGTTCAGCCATAGCCGATTTTTATTTTGTTCTTTTTCAGGAACTAAATTACAAAATGTTTAATAATAAAACAAGAGAATGTTTGATAATAAAACAATCGATGGAAACTACTTCACCAATCCCATCTCCACCGCATTCGGCAACCACAAACATATTTCACTCAGCAAATCGGCTTTATCACGCTGAGTGTGAATGGCGACATGGTGAATCGCCTCGTGTAAATCGGCAGGAGCATTCGTTGTTTGTAAATAGTGGAGCAACGCATATTGCCAATCTGTCAGTTCGAAAAAGCGGATTTTAAAGTGTATGCGTGTCGCCGCCACAAAGCTTGTTTGATAACCGGGAATTGTCGGATCCTCCCCCACCATCAACTGACGGTACAACTCAATCAACGGCATTTTCTGTACCAGCAATTGCACGGCAGGATGTAGTTCAAGCTGCGTTCTTTCTCCGGAAAAGAAGGAGAAAAATCCCGGATCGGGTACAGCGGTTTCACCTTCGGTACCTTTGCTGAGAATCGCGGCCAAACGTGCACGCTCCATGCGCACCAATTCGGCAGGAATGTCATATTCGATGGCACTCTCCTGCTCTATTACTTCGTCGGGTGGACGTGTTTGGTCCAAAAAATCAGCATAACCGGCCGTCAGGTTAAACAAGGAAGGTGACTGCGACGGATACTGCAGCAGGTACGCTCTTCCGAACATATCAAACAACGATTCGCCCCAAAAAGCATACAGCGACGGCAAGTCGGCCTGCATGCATTCCAGCAAACGAAGCATGTAACCTGTCGTGTAAATGCCCATACGGGTTTCTTTCGATACGCGTTCATCCCCTTTGATCAATTCTTCGGCACGCAGGTTCCACAACGCTTCGGCGCGGGCCACTTTTTCCGGTAAATGCCCATGTCCAACGAGTACCGTTTTAAACCAGTGCTGCACGTTCGGAAGATTCGGATCACTCATATTTTTGGGCCAGTTGGTGAGAAACCGGATTGGAAACCGCGTGGTGCCGCGATGGAAACAGCGGTGTGGGCGGAATTTCGCCCCGCATGACGGCCTTGGCCAGGTGCAATTCCTTTATCAGCTCCGGAAAATCAGGGATATTGGCATCCCATTCGAGCAAGGTGGACACTCCTCCCGTGAGTTCCTGCGCCAGCTTGTACAATTCCCAAACTCGCTCCGGCACCGGATTATCGTGCGTATCGATCAGGTAAGCACCGCAATCGGTCGGTCCTGCCAGGTGCATTTGTACAACCCGATCGTGCGGAATGTTTCGAATATAGATTTCGGGATCAAAACCATGATTGGTCGCCGACACGAAAACATTGTTCACGTCCAGCAGCAAACCACAACCGGTCAATCGCGTCAGTTCCGACAGGAATTCCCATTCACTGATAGTCGAATGCGAAAACTCCAGGTAAGTCGACGGGTTCTCCAGGATCAACGGCCTCTTGAGAAAATCCTGCACCTGCAAAACGCGCTGTGCCACGTGTTCCAGGCTTTCTTCGGTAAGCGGCAAAGGCAGCAGGTCGTGTGAGTTGGTATGTGCTACCCCGGTCCAGCACAAATGATCGGAAATCCACGAAGGTTGAACAAAATCGGCCAGTTCCTGCAATTTCTGCAGGTAGTCGCGGTTGATCGGGTCTGTACTGCCGATGGAAAGTGAAACACCGTGCATTACAACCGGTTTTTGGTTACGGATGTGTTCGAGCACATGGCGGCCGAAACCGTAATTATCCATGTAGTTTTCACTGATAATCTCAAACCAATCGGCTTCAGGATCGTTTTGCAGCAGGTAATCGTAGTGCTGGCTTCTCAGTCCAACACCCAATCCCAGGTCCGGGAACCCCATTCGCGGAAGTAATTCCTGTTCGTTCATGTAATGTCTCTTATAAAAAAGACACAGATGAGTTTCACACCTGTGTCTGTTATTATCGTGATTCTGTTCTCGTTCTTCCGGGAATCATCTAAGTCGAAGGCGGGAACGCCAATCGGATATCGTTCGGCTCCGGCTTAGGAGGCACGTTTTGTTTCCTGTTTTTCAAGACGGCCGTATACGCATCCCAGGCGACATCGTGTACCAATTGCCCTTTTTGGTAATTGTAGGTTGGTGAAAGCGGTACACTTTTCCAGGTTCCGTCGGGTTGTTTCACGAAATCATAAAATTCCATCGGCCCTTTCGGATCAGGATACATTTGTGATGCTGAAATCGGAACGGCACAACCGCCGAACGAGGCGCATTTATTATCGGCCGGTGCTCCGTAAGTATTTGCCGGAGGAGTCGGTCCGCCGCACAAAACGCCGGAAACGGTAGCCTGGGCCTGCACGCCGCGCAGAGATTTTCCTCCACAGCCTGATCCACCACAGCTTCCGCCGCCGGCAGTCGACTGTACAAAACCACAACCACCTTCCGAACGACATTCATTCGAACCGATGCAGGTATGGTAAATCGTCGGTGAAGCACAGCCCCATTCCTGTACAGGCGTATTCGGATCGAGTGCCATTCCCTGGCATGCGTGGTAGAGTGTATTCGCTTTTTTAGCCGGTGGAGCCAGTGCCAGGTCGGGCGCCTTGCCAAACAAGGCCCAGCAAATCGACATACGGTCGCCGGTACCGCTCATGGCCGGCATCGGGAAATTGGTCCCTGTTTTTTTCCAGTAATCGTTCAATACGGTTGTCATACCGGTAATCGAACCGGTCGCGATTTGGCTGAACAGCTTGTAATTGGCTTCCCAGGCAGGTTCTCCGACCGGAGTCAGGTTGTTCATTGCCGTGGCAATTTGCTCGGCTGTCGGCAATTGCGGGTAATTTTTAAGATTGATCTCATAATCGGCCTGGTCCTTGATCAAATCAGCCGCCTTCCAGCCTTTATGTGTTTTATGCCACATATCCCAGGTAAGGAAATCCGGTTTTTGGATCAACTGCTGTACCGCCTGGAAAATTTCGAAATGGTCCATTCCGGCGTTCGTTCCACCGCGTGCATTGGCATCGGCTGAAGTTGGCAATTGTGTTCCGGTATCGGAATAGCTCGGGTAATCGGTTGCGATGTTTTCTTCGCTTGGCTGGTACTGATCCTGAACCGAGCGCAGCAATTGCAGGTTCAGTCGCTTCTGGATCATTCCCACAACACCACTGCCCTCGCCTTGGTCGGTAATTCCGTTAATCATATCCATTACCTGCAGCAACGGATGTTTGTTCGACGTCGGATCGATCTTCACGCTCATTTTCGGGTATTGCGGTGCCGAACTTGGCGGGCCGTTAAAGATATCCTGCTGGATGCCTTTCGGATCGTACATCTTGTCCCAGAGCGATTGCCCGTCGGTATACGTAAGCGACAGGTATTCCCATAAGCACATATACATCTGGCCGATGGTACCGAACAAGGGCAAATCGGCTTCGGTGCTGCTGGCTGTCCACCCGTCATACGGAACGGTCGGCGAGTATTTTTTCTTCCAAACTTCCGGGTCTACGTTTTGTTCGGCATTGTATTCCGTTTCTTCGATGGCCAGGAACAGCTTCACCTGTGTGGAATTCATCGAATCGAGCTTCACTTTCAGGCCGTAGAATTCGCTGTCTTTCTTCACGTCTTTCAGATCGATTACGTGCGGAATAACCGTTTTGTCATCGCCGTAGCAATTCCAGCTGTGATCGGGATTTTGCAGCAACGGACTGGTAAACGAAGGTGTGTAGCCGACAGCGGTACAGATATTGGAGGCCAGCTGCAGGTGAAGCATTTCTGCGATGAACACGCTGAATACTTTATTGAACACATCCTGGTTCGTGGTCAACGGTTTATCTGTCTTGCGGGTAGTTGTTTGGCCCGGCCATAAGCGGCCCTGGTAAAAATTATTTCCGGCTCCGTTGATCTGGTGCATTCCCTGTACGGAATACAATGACGTCATGTAGAGCGGAATGGTAAACAACTCAACATTCACTGCTGCCTGCACCATCGCATTCACCGCTGCCTTATCTGCCGGGAGGTTCGCCGGATCACGATCTGAAAAAACAGGTTTGTCCTTAAAAAGATACTTATTCATAAATAGTGTATTAAGTTACCTGCAACACATTGTTGCGACAAAAGTTAGTTTGTTGAGTCTCGACTCAACGTTATAAGCAAAGCTAATGAAATTTCAATTCCATCCATCATTCAACTAAAAAATAACACCATTTCCAGGTTTCGTATAATTCTCAAGGAAACCGAAAACACCCATTTAATTGATATAAAACAATCTAACCAACTAATTTTTTTAATCAAATCAAAAAGTGTAACCAAAATAGAAGGCTGCGTTATTTTGCTGTTTCGAATCAAATACCTATTTTAGGTCACAATTAAGCAACTCTAAGTATGACAACACGTAAACTACTTCTTTCTTTCGGTTTGTTAGCCCTCTTAGCTTCACCTTTCGAAGTATCGGCAACAACGAATGCAGCAGCAACTTCAACAGTTGCCACTTTCAGTTCAGTTGATGCTGACAGCGCGGATACATTCCGCCCGAAAAAGAAGAAAACTTCCAAGAAGAAGAAAAAACCTCATTGCGAGGCATACTAAGCGGTTGCATTTCCCTTTTTCTTTTCTGAAACACTAAGTTGAATTAGCTGTCCTTCATGACGTGCTCATACGTTTGTGATTACCTTCGTGTGCGTTTAATTTTGTTCAAAACAACTACTTTGAGCGCTTGATTTTATGATGGATAGTTATTATGTTTGATCAGAACAAAGCTATTCACCATTCTCTGCATGTACACTAAAGCTGATCAGATATCTGAAAATCGTTCACCGCAACAGGCGCACGCATCACTACGTGCAGTTGAAAGCCCGCGTCCGGAAGCGTTGATGCAGCGAAAAATGCAATCACTGGCCAATGAAAGCAAACAGGTTGATCGTTTACAGACGTATCAATTAATGGCGAATGCACATGCTGAAAAGCAGGAGGTAGCACAGTTACAGCAATTGGCGAATGGTTCGGAAGGTGTGATGCAGTTGAAGGCGATTAAAGGTAATGGTTACCTCACCGGCACTGTTAAATACACCATGCAAAATAACAACGGCAATAACAGTGCTTATCTAATGGAGGCGAAAAATATCACCCTGAAAAACCAAAATGTAAAATCTTTGGCTGGCCCACATACACCATCAATTGATATTACCGGTTGGCAGGATTTACAAACATTAGGGTTGACGAATAATGCTCCTCATTACAAGCGAATGCATTTACTGAATGGTGAATTGGGCGGATCAGGCAGCGATGAGGAAAACCTGGCACCAGGAAGTACGGATTTGAATAATACGCATTTTCAAAAAGTGGAGAAATATCTCCACAATCACGTATTGGGAGGAGGAACCATTGATTCTTATGAAGTTTGGGCATTTTATCGAACAAGCGCCTTGCCCCGATTAACCGGAAATGATATAAATACCTATAAAAGCACATTGTACGGATTGCATTGTCAATATCAATTAGACAATAATACAGGTGACTCTTTGGATATTTATGAGGGCCCGAATACTGCCAAAGCCTGGCCTTAATCAATCTGCCTTTTCGATATGTACGCATTCGCTCATCCGATTTCATCAACTCCTCACCAGGCCGAAAACAATTACAACCGGCAACGAAACAGTGCGTGGCAACAAAACAATGCACATACCAAATCGGTAGCGCAGCTACAGGCACTTGCCGACCACAGCCCTCAAGTTGAACGCACGGCGCAATTACAGGCAATGGCCAATAATACCGGCTTGCCAAATCAATTGAAATCGGGAATCGAGCAGCTTTCGGGAATTGCCATGAATGATGTGAAAGTGCATTACAATTCGGACAAACCGGCGCAATTGCAGGCACATGCTTACGCACAGGGCAATGAAATCCACATTGCAAGCGGACAGGAAAAGCACCTTCCGCACGAAGCATGGCATGTGGTGCAGCAAAAACAGGGACGTGTGCAGCCAACAACACAGCTGAAAGGCAAGGTTGCAATCAACGACGATGCCGGTTTGGAACACGAAGCAGATGTAATGGGCGCACGCGCGATGAACGAAACTATTTCAGCAGATGCCCGGAAAATGCCGTCAAAGCAGGTACAGCAGTCGTACCAACCGGTGGCACAAGCCTATTTTATACAGCATAACATCAAGATTTCGGACAATCACATGTACCGGATCGACCAGGCGGCCACGCATCAATTGCAGGTAGCACCGCTTGCAGCGGGACCTCATCCGGCACACTTGTTTCATGTAGTGGGCAATGCCGGCGGGTACACGATTTATGAATTGAATGTGGCACCGGCTTTTGAAAACGATTGCCTTGGTTTTGCCGAATTTTTGAAAACCGGTAAGTATGCTAAGAAACCGGCTTTCCGTGCCAAAGGCGACCGTCCAAAAGGTAAAGACCGCTTGTTCGGTCATTCGGACGAACAAAACCTGGACATTGCGGAAGAAGCAAGGGTTTCGGGTAAAAAACGAAAATCGGATTTCTCACAAGGCAGCGACGCCCACCCGGGAATCGGTGAAGCCTACGCAATTGTACGCGGCGAAGAGGAAGTTGGCGAATGTCCATACCACATTGCGCAGGTGGTAGCTCAGGATGCGGACGACAACATCACCTGTGAAGCCGATGCCGGCGATGTTGCCCGCGCGGTTCCTGTTTTTGATATGTATACCACGGTCAAAAAGAAAAAGAAGAAAGGCAAAAGTTCTTCGGCCGTGAAATCAAAAGGGAAAACATTCCATGATACCTACGAATCGAGTTATCTGACGGCTTCCAACATTCCGCCGGTAACAGGAATTTTGGTTTGAAAATATTCACCGTAAAGATTAGGCTGGTATGCCGACTAATTGAAACGCTATAATCACAACCCGAACTCAGCCGGTTTCTGCAAAATTCCTTTCAGCTGTCTGTAATCAAATGACAGGCTGGAGAGCTTCCCATAACTGTATAGGTAAATATACAGGCCGATGTCATTAACCGTGAAATTATCCTGGGCTTGCCCTAACAGCACTTCATAATCCGGACAATCCAAGCCCGCAAACTGGATGGCATTAAGTTCTTTCAGGAACAACTCTTTGAATTTCTCTTTACTGGCCTCGTCCTGCTTCAGCAGGTCGTTGAGTTTTACCGGCACCAGCTTCTTGTTGACAATCCTGTAATTACTGCAAACCCGTTTCAGAAAGACCGATTTGTAAGTATCGTATGTATAAACAGCATGCTCATCCGTATAAAATGACAACAATCTCAAATCACTGCGTTGAATAGTCCTTGATTGCAAAAATGACTGTGGGTTGTAGGTAAAATACATCTGGGGCATAACCGAACCCCGACCCCAGAAATAAGGCCGCTCATCGATTTGAAGCATTTGACTATGGGTAGATCCTTTCTGATTTTTAGCAAGGATGAACCGGTTGTTGAGGATGCGCGCATCTTCTTTACAGGTGGGTACATTCAGCAACTGTCTCTGCTCATAACTATTCATCCATTTTCCGCAAAGTGCAGTCAAATCGTTTTTCTGAACAAGTTCTTCGGCTGACTGCATCGGGAGAATCAACCGAAAAGCAGTGTCGATGAATCCGATTTGTTCTCCCCGGAACACAAAACGCCCGTTGCTATAACGCTCCGTTGAAATTTGATCAAACGGTTCGGAAAACTGCTTCGTTTTCGGACTATACAACTGCCATTTACCTTCTTTTCGCACGAAATAATCTCCCCAATTGTAGCAGACATACTCATAATCAGGTGTCAGGATGACTTTGTAATCGCCCGAAAGAGCGCCGTACTTTCCATTAACCCGGAAGATGTGATAATTCATGTGACTTAAAGTCGGGTAATCAAAATTATAGTTTTGAAGCAAGGTTTTTTTGAGTGAATCCAGCACATGCCAGCTACTTCCTTCCTTTTTATCAACCAAACTATACCAATAAAAACTCGGAGCAGCATCACCGCGTAGGTGTACTTCAATGTAATTGGAGGGTTTGGTTGCCTCCGCCCGCTGCTGCCGCAATTGGACAGGGTCATGAAGTTGCCGGACCAAACCGGTCTTTTCAATTTCGTAGGTATAACTTACAAGCAAAGTATCCGACTCAAACCGGAAGAAAGACTCATTGCATTTTTTGGTTACTCCATCCGAATAATAGTACAGGTAGTTATCTTTTACAAAATAGATTGCTTGCAGGGAAGTATCGCACATGATGTAGGCAGTTCCGGGAGAATTCGGTTCACCATTTACTTTTAATACAGGAGCGATGCACGCATGGGCGCATTTTACATCGATTGGATTTCCCGAAGTCGTTATCAAATCAAATGTATTGTCTTTTCGCAGCTCTAGAATACCATCCGACAATAACGAAATACTGTCGTAGGAATAGCCTGTCATGGCCTTTCCTTCCTTGGTAAAAACGCCCATCTTCCCTTCATCGCCGAAAGCAAAAAATGTATCTTGTTCCCGATAGCTCCACCTTTGCCTGCGTACGCCATAATAGTTTGAATGTACGAAAGGTATAGCCGTTTCTCCACTCATATAAATTGCTCCCCACTTGCCTTTCTGATCACAAAAAATCTCGATCCCGGCAGTTTTCTTAATCCTGAGGTTATTATCTCCATACAATTCCCGGCCGATCTTATAGCTCTTTAACCGTTTCATGGAAGCATCATACACCGTCAGCGTGTAACTTTTATAATCTGATCCTTCCAAAAATTCGTATGCCCAATAATAGGTCACACCATTCCTTTCGCGCAAATGAATGGCATCATATTTCATCGGAATCATCTTGCCCGTTACATAATTCAACAAACCACTTTTTCTATTGATCAGCAACTGTTGTTCCGGCCGTTCCTCTATAATTTTAGCCACATAGATTACATCATCATCCCAGTTTAGTTGGTAGCGGGATATTGCCCTGAAATTGTGACTCCAAAAACCCGAACGATTCATGCGTTCATAGGTCAAATAGTCCTGTTCCTTAGCACCGTAATGATAACAGTTCATATAGTATTTTGCCGATGAATACAATTCTACAAAATTGGTATCCAGGATGATCAGCCGATCCCCTGTTTCTGCAATCGCCCTGGTCTGGAATGGATAAACAGCATCGTAGTCAGCCGATTTCTTACCGGTCTGGAGGTTACACACGTACTGCCTGCCGTTTCGTTTCCTGATTAAAGCCAATTGGACCGATTCCCTGTCATCATAAGTCATCATGTACGAATTAATCGAAATATCACCCTCAACAAGCGAAACGCCCCATGTTCCATTTGTTCGGATGACTCCCTGAAGCGAGTCTTGATACACAATGTAATTCGCTTCCGAATGTTCGTCGTATTCCCGTATCCACACAACACCCACAGCATCGTAAACCGGTGGAATTAACTCCCCTTTCCGCAGGTCGATGATTCCCCTTTTCCTGCCGACTTTGCAGCTAAAAATATAGGGTTGCTGTACATAACTATCTCCCATGCGGCCTACGGCAGCCGATGCAACTTCATCATAAACAGCCGGAGTCAGTTCTCGAAGGTCTTTACTGATTACACCTGTTTTTCCTTCCATTTTATAGAAGAAGCAGGTATTGGAATAACCATACAATTGCTCGTATTTTGCCGGAAGCAGCCATTCGTTTTTCCGGTTGATAATACCCTTTTTGCCGTTCATTCCCGCGATCAGCGTATCCCGATGCCAGCGCTCCAGTGTTTCGTAAATCGCCGGAATCTGCACATCTCCTTCCGCGGAAAGAACTCCGCAGCCATTGGCTTTTCTAACAATCCAGCCCGTGATAACGTTTTGATGATCTATCAGCTCATAAACTGGCTCCACCGCATCGTATTCCGCTTTCACCACCGTAACCCCGTAATTGTTTTTCAGTCCCGTAAGGCACGAACGATAATCCTTGAACGGTTTGAGCGTATTCGACGTAACATCGTACTGGGCTTTCAGCCATGGAGCCAATAAAAGAAAAAGCAGTAATAAACGTCGTTTCATGCAGCGTAGAATGATTTATTCTTAACCCAAAAACGGGTAAATGTTACAGGAAACCGTTAAAACCCAAACGGGAAAACTTCATCGCAAAGCGTACAAAGATCGTCTGCTTTACGAACATATAACGGCTATTCTTTGCTTACTTTGATTTGCTGCTTTTCGCCTGATTCGGAAGTAATAACTACCAGGTATGTACCTTTCACTAGGGAAGTTTCCGTGAGATCAAGCGTAACAGCGTTTAAGCCATTCGCAACTTCTCTTTCGGAAGAATAAACCACATTCCCTAACAAGTCTATCACTTCAAATTCCATTGACTTTTCACTGCCGGTATTCAACACCGGAATTGTAAACCAATCCAGGAACGGGTTTGGATATGGATTGCCGGCAGCCAATTCCAATTCATCCTGAAACACTACTGCTTTTTCCTCCGACAATTGAATCGTTCCGCTTGCTTTCGTCAACCTGATCCGGTAATGGTTTTTTCCAGGAAAAGGCGCTTCATCATACCATGATGATGTTTCGGGTCCAAGTGTTGCAAGTTTCTCATAGGCCATCCCATCGGTGCTGCGCTGAACGTCAATCGAAATAACGGATTCATCACTTTCATCCCAGCTCAGCAATGCCACTTTATCAGACTGTTTGACAGCTTCAAAACGGAACTCATCAGGCCCCAGAGGAATTCCCGGCATAACTACAATATCATCCACAAAATAATAAGCTCTGCCATCACCTCCCGAATAAGGTGTTGAGGCAAAACTGTGGAAATTACCGATGGTCATTCCCGTAAAGGCGGCCGTCGCCGTGTAGTAAAATGTGAGATGCATCCATGTATTCACCGGGTCGATAATCGTCGTTTGTTCTACTTGAGGTACTACATTGATGTGCGCTGTGCCTGCTTGTGTAGGAAGCGTCGTTGAAAAATAAACGCCAAGATTTCCGGTCGCCGACGGGTAAAGCCCACCACCTGTACCACGGGTTACATAAAATGAGACTTCATACATGGTTCCGATTGTCATAGGCCCTGTAAGGTTGCAGCGCAGGTATTCCATCGAAACCCCGGCAGTACTATGACGGGTTAGAAATCCCATTTGTCCACCACCACCGTGCGGTGCAATCGGACCAAAACCTGTAGGAGCCGACCCTGAAGTATGATAATAATCACCTATTCCGGAGCCTGCTGCCGTCCAGCCCGTTGCCAATGCAATCTGTCCGTATGCGTTAGGAAGAGAGGTATAGCTTTCAAACCCGGGGTTGGAAACAAGGTTTTGCGAGCAGAGGTGGCAATAACTTAAGGTAACTGCCAAAAGGCTGATAAGCAATTTCATTTTAAAACTAAAAAAGTAAAGATATTACAATTATCAAAAAACCGATAATTAATTTAAAAACCAGGGAATCACAGATTCATCAAAGTGGGAATATAATTGACCAAAACGTCTTTTAAATTTTAAAAAAACAAATGTGTGATTCCTGTAAAAATCCGGCAAAATTGTGTAGCATTTTCACCATGGAAAGCCCCGATTTTTAAATCCTATAAAACAGCTAACACATATCGGTATGAAATCAAAACGAGCAGACAATTGTTCCGAAAACGGAAATGAACCGTCGAAAGTCACAACAATGGGATCGGAAAAGGAAGCCGGGAACGATGGCGCCTTGCAGTCTTCGGAACTCATGCAGTTATTTCTGAATGAACTGAAAGCCGTTTACTGGGCGGAACATGCCTTGGTGGAGGCGCTTCCCAACATCATTAAAAATGCTTCTTCGCAGGAGCTGATCAATGTGCTGACGTATCACCTGACGGAAACTGCGGCGCAGATAGGCCGTTTGGAAGAAGTATTCGAATCGATCGGGAAAACGATCAGCGGAGTGAAATGTGCCACGATAGATGGTTTGCTCGAAGACATCGAAACAACCCTGAAAGATTACAGGAAAGGTACGATGCTCGATGCCGGCATCATCCTCGCGGTGCAGAAAATAGAACATTACGAAGTGGTTTCTTATGGCACATTGCGCCAGTATGCCGTTACGCTCGGACTGGATGAAGCCGAGGCATTGCTGGAAGCAACCCTTGACGAAGAAAAAGCAGCCAACGACCGGTTAACATCGATTGCGGTAGAATCGGTAAATATCGAAGCCAGTGAAAAGGAACTAATGAAAGCGCAGGATATCCGGTGATTTTACGATTGAAGAATCACCCTCACTTTTCTGAAAACAGATCAGCAAAACAGCAGCCATGAACTTGAAAGTTGCCACAGGATTCTGGGAACAACTCCTGATGGGTGAGGAAGAATGGTCTTTTTTACCCGAAACGGTATTACGAACAGTACTCATGTTCATCGTGATCCTGGTAACATTATGGTTATCGGGCAAGCGGGGTATCAAACAGCTTTCCATTTTCGAGCTTGTCTTCATCATCGGGCTGGGTTCTGCCGCAGGCGACCCGATGATTTATAAAAGCGTCGGAATTGTTCCTGCACTGATCGTTTTTGTGCTGGTGGTCATTCTTTACCGGTCTATCACTTACCTGGTCGGGAAAAACAAGCAATTCGAAAAAATAACCGAAGGCGAACCGATTTACCTCATCAAAGACGGCGCCTTTTCACTGCCCAATTTTGAAAAAGAAGCGCTCGGCGAAGAAGAATTTTTCGCCGAGCTTCGGTTAACGGGCGTATCTCAACTGGGACAGGTAAAACAAGCCATCCTGGAAGTCTCAGGCAATATCAGCGTGTTCTTTTTTCCTGACAGCGAAGTGAAACACGGCCTGCCGATTATGCCCGGATCGCTGGAAAAAGAAGTAGCGGAAATTCCCCGAAGGGCGCATTATTCATGTATTTTCTGCGGATACACAAAAATGCTGGCGGCGAATAAAAAACACCGATGCCCTGTTTGTGATAAAGGCAACTGGGTACCGTCGAGTGATGAGAAACGGGTGCGTTAACAACAAAAGCGCCCGTCTGCGCAATGCAAACAGGCGTTCCGTTTTTTGATTTATTTAGGGGATTGGTTTTTCGTTTTTTCTATCGATGGTATCTATATCAGGAGGTGAATCCTGCCTACCCCCATTTGGAGGGGCTTAGGGAGAGGATAGCTATAAAATTCTATTTCTTCAGCTCTTCGCCAAGCACCAGCTCGCCGAAGCGTTCGTAATTGACGAGCCACGCGGCGGCGTTTTTTACATAACGTCCGGTTCCGGCAGTTTCCCAGTTGCAATATAAGCGGGTAAAACCTCCGTCGATGATCAATCGCTGGCCCTGGTCTTCATAAATAGCTGTTACCACGTTGCCGTCTGTACTCCAGATCAATGGCTTTAATTGCTTGTTCGGGTCATGAATCTGTGCGATCGTGATTCCTTCAAACACGTATTCCAAACCGGTAGTGATCAGGTGGTCTGCCTGCATCCCAATGTTGGTCGAATCCGTTTTGAACGTGACGTTCTGCCCGGCATAATAACCACCGCTCATCGACGCACCGATCAGCTTTTGGGCCAGGAAATCGGCATCGGCGTGGTACGGATCGTTATCGCCCCAGAGGTAAACACCTTTTCCGCTGTAAAAGAACTTTTTGATGATTTCGGCATGCTCGTCGTTGAGCATTTGTGACGTCGACGAAATAACCCACAGCTGGCAGGCTTTCGATAGGGCTTCTTCCAGCTCTTTCGGACTTGGTGCGGCATTGCTGAACCGGTAAACCGAGAATCCTTTTTCCTTCAACGCCGCTTTCGGTTTTTCGAAATCGAAATTTTCTCCGGTATAGAATTGCAGCACCACGATGGTTTGACCTTCAAAAGCGCCATCAACTGCCAGGTCGTATTGATTACCGGAAGCATTCCCGAAATTATCGGTGGTTGCTACTTTCTTGTATTCATAAACAACTTCTTTTTCACCGGTTTGGTCGTTTCGTCGCTCAATGGCAACAGGCTCGGTCACCACACTTTTGGCAGCGCACTTATTGTAGGCTTGCGCCGTTACCTGCGAAACTGCGAAAAGCATAAAAACGGATACAATTATTGCTTTCATAGGGTAATTGTTATTGATTCGCGACATTGTACAGATAAGGCAGAATTAGGTTCAATGATTGGCGAAATTTTTGTTCCTTTATTGGAAATGAATCTAAAACCCGGAAAAGGGAGTCGACTTCCCCCCTTGAGGAGGGATTGAGGGAGGTGGCTTTGGGGAACTTAATTAACGAATTTTCCGTCACCCTCCTTTATCCTCCCTCAAGGGAAGAAATAGATTCTGCTTCTATTTCTTAAGCTCTTCACCAAGTACCAATTCCCCGAAGCGTTCATAATTGACGAGCCATGCGGCCGCATTTTTGACATAACGTCCGGTACCGGCATTGTCCCAGGCATAGAATAAGCGGGTAAATCCGCCATCCAGGATCAGTCGCTGGCCCTGGTCTTCGTAAATTGCTGTTACAACATTACCATCCGTACTCCAGATCAGCGGCTTCAGGACCTTGTTCGGGTCGTCCATCTTAGCGATCGTAATGCCTTCGTAAACGTATTCCAAACCGGTGGTGATCAGGTGATCTTTCTGCATGCCGTAATTCGTGGAATCGGTTTTGAAACTCACATTTTGCGCGCCCTGGTAATAACCGCTCATGGAAACACCCAACAGTTTTCGCGCTAAGAAGTTGGCGTCAGCGTGGTAAGGATCGTTGTCGCCCCACAGGTAAACGCCTTTTCCGCTGTAAAAGAATTTTTTGATCACTTCCGCGTGCTCATCGTTGAGCAATTGCGTATTGGTCGAAATGACCCACAACTGGCAGGCTTTCGAGAGTGCTTCTTCGAGTTCTTTCGGACTTGGCGGCGTATTGATGTAACGATAGACCGAAAATCCTTTTTCAGCCAGGGCGGCTTTCGGCGCTTCGAAATCGAATCCGCTCGTGTAAAAATGCAATACAACAATGGTTTGTCCTTCAAATGCTCCGTCCACTGCCAGATCGTACTGGTTGCCGGAAGCATTTCCATGGCTGTCGGTGTTTTGTACTTTGCGTTCCGAATACGTGATTTTGGTTTCACCGGTGAATTCGTCGCGACTTTGAACAGTTACTTTTTCTAAGGCAATGCTTTGGCCCGCACAGGAATTGTATTGTGCCCGGGAAACCTGGATTGTTGCCAAAACGGCAAAAACGGATAGAATGAGTGTTTTCATAAGATGATTGTTATTGATTTTATTTCTTGAGTTCCTCGCCCAATACCAACTCGCCGAAGCGTTCATAATTGACGAGCCAGGCGGCTGCATTTTTGACATAACGTCCTGTGCCGGCATTGTCCCAGCTGTAGAACAAACGTGTGGAACCGCCATCTATGATCAAACGCTGGCCCTGGTCTTCATATATGGCCGATACCACGTTACCGTCGGTGCTCCAGATCAATGGCTTCAATTTTCCTTCGGGATCGTTCATTTTGGAAATCGTGATTCCCTCATACACGTATTCCAGGCCGGTAGTGATCAGGTGGTCCTTCAGCATGCCACAATTGGTCGAATCACTTTTAAACGTAACATTCTTGTCGCCCATATAATAGCCGCTCATCGTTACACCTACCAATTTATTGGCAATGAAATTCGCGTCGGCATGGTACGGATCGTTGTCACCCCACAGGTACACGCCTTTTCCGCTGTAAAAGAATTTTTTGATGACCTCAGCGTGCTCATCGTTGAGCAATTGTGTGTTGGTGGAAATGATCCACAGCTGACAGGCTTTCGCCAATGATTCTTCCAGTTCTTTCGGGCTCGGAGGAACATTGATGTAGCGGTACACCGAAAATCCTTTTTCAGCAAGTGCCTTTTTCGGCGCTTCAAAGTCGAATCCTTCACCGGTGTATAAATGTAAAACCACGATGGTTTGTCCTTCGAAAGCGCCATCAACCGCCAAATCGTATTGACTGCCGGAGGCATTTCCATGGCTGTCGGTTTGCTGAACTTTGCGTTCCTCGTAAGTGATTTTTGTTTCACCGGTGTTTTCATCACGGGATTCAATAGCTACACGTTCTGTGGCTTCGCTCTGGCCGGCGCAGAGATTGTACTGGCCCCAGGAAAGTGCTGTTAGTAAAGTAAAAACGGATACAATGAGTGTTTTCATACAGATTTGTTTATTGTTGCGGCCTTATGTACAAACGTGGTTTGAATCAGTTCATTCGGTCGTCTGAAATTTTGTATGTCGAGTTTTTTATGTTGAGCTAAGTCCACCTATAATAATGGTTTGGGAAGTATCTTTTTAGAATTACGAATTGAACATTTTCAACGGGAAATCCAACTCAACATTAAAAATTAAAAACTCAACATTCATAATGTATCCTTGACCTTCCCCTAACACCAAATCCTTGTATTCTGCGGAATTTTGCGGCAAAAAACAATGGATCTTTTCATCACCATTTTCGCAGCCTTATTCTCTGTGATCAATCCTTTGGGCACCGTTCCCGTATTTGTAGGATTGACCAAAAATGACAGCAAGCACAACCGTGACACAACTTCGATGTGGACCGCCGTTAATGTGTTTGCCATTCTGATCATTTCCTTTTTTGCAGGGAAGTATGTACTGGATTTTTTCGGGATTTCGCTCAATTCGCTTCGACTTGCCGGCGGACTAATTATCACCACTTCCGGTTTTGCGCTCCTTACCGGGTCATTTACCAAGCACAAAGGGATGAAGAAAGCCAGCATTCGGGAAGATGTGGAAACCCGCTCGGAAGTTTCGCTTACGCCGCTGGCAATCCCGATGCTGGCCGGTCCGGGTTCCATCTCACTGCTGATCAATTACAATCAATCGTACACCAGCAGTTACCAGATCCTGATTGCAGTCTGTGCCATGCTCGCTGTTTGCCTATTGGTTTTCCTGATCCTTCGCACGTCACATTTTATCGTTAAAGTGCTCGGAGCTTCCGGAATCAACGCTATTTCGCGTATCATCGGGTTTATTGTGATCGCAATCGGGATTGAGTATATCTCGGGGGCAGTGTTAACATTACTTAGTAAATGTTGAATTTTGAATGCTTAATTTATAATGAAGTTCTCTTGGGGAACCAATGGTCAAGTATGATACAGAAGAGTGGAACTCTTAAATAATGAACCTAATCCAATTCAACATTAAGCATTCGACATTTTAACGAAGAACATCTTCATCTTCCCCTTGTTCTTCGCCTCAAGCTCGCCACGGTATTCGAATTCAAACGCTCCGTCGGCGGCTTCCACCACTGCTTCCGAAACGTTGATGCGCCCCGGCTCGCCGGTTTGTTCAAAACGTGCGGCAATGTTGACGGTGTCGCCCCAGATATCGTAGGCAAATTTCTTGGAACCCACCACGCCTGCTACTACCGGGCCTGTGTGAATACCGATACGCATGTGCAGGGAATCAACTCCTGCAGGCGCGTCTTTCACGGATGCTTTCATAAATGCCTGGAATTCGAGCGCTGCTTTGATCATATTGACCGCGTGGTCCTTGTTCCGGGTGGGAACGCCGCTCACACACAGGTAAGCGTCACCGATGGTCTTGATCTTTTCGATGTGATACTTGCTGATGATGGCATCGAACGCCCGGAAGTAATAATCGAGCAATGCCACCACCGTTTCAGGCGTATTTTGTTCGGCAAACGTCGTAAATCCCTGGAAATCGGTAAACAAGACCGTTGCGGTTTCGTACCTCGACGAAGAGGTTTTACCGTGTTCTTTCAGCTCAGCGGCCACCGTATCGGGCAAAATATTCAAGAGCAGGTTTTCCGATTTGGCCTTTTCGTAAGAAATTTCGTCGTTCTTGATTTTCAGCACACCGTTGCTTCTGCGTTTCTGGAAGTATTCAAACAGCAGGAATACCAGCACCAACACGACCATCGCGATTCCGAGCCATAATAACCGCTGTTCGTTGATCGCATCGTGCAGCTCGATTTCAGCCTCTTTGTTTTTGATCGCCAGCTCGGCCAATTCCAGCTTGGATTGTAACTGCTCTGTGGTCAATGAATCGATTTCCTCGGACTTTTCCTTAATTTCTTTTTTCGTGCGGCTGATTTCCTTGTTTCCGGATACCACTTCCGATTCAAGCTCACTCACCGAATCGGCCAGCTGGCGGGTACGAATGGTACTTTGACGACGGTACAATTCTGTAAATGCCTGGTAATGCCCGATCGCCGTTTTGTAATTTACCACATTGGTTTTCAGTTCGGCCAGCTCCAAATGACATTTCATTTGCAGGGCAACATCGCCGTTGTTCCGGGCGGCTTCCAACGCAGCTTCAAACTGCTTTTGGGCTTTCAATCCTTTCCCCTGGCTGCGCAGACTCACCGCTTCGTTGTAAAGACTGGCCGCATTTTGTGCCAACGCGCAATTGCCTGCAAAGCTCATGAGCAGGAAAATCAAAACGGAACGAACAACAGTTTGAATTGACATGGTGTTTTAACTGACCTCGAAAATACGGATTTCCAGTGCAATCCGCATCATTTTTTCAGGCGAATCCATCCCTGAAAATCACCGCTCGACAAATACGTATTGTCCATTTTTCGCGGAAACGCAACTGTTTCGCCGGCAGAACGGTCATACAAGAAAAACACAGGCTTATGAAACAATTAATGATTACCTCGTTGCTGCTTTTTTTAGCAGTTTTTCCGGTTTGCGGCCAGGTCAGCCTGCCTTACCAAACAGGCTTTGATGACGCTTCGGAACAAAACGGTTGGGTCCAGTACAAAAAAGGGACCCAAAGTTCTTTCCAGGAATGGGATTATGTTGCCAGCCAGGGATTCGGTGCTTCAACTGCACTGATGCATTATTACCCGGTTGGCGGAAGCGTGGCGACCGATGATTGGTTCGTTTCTCCCGCGTTTTTAATTCCAACGGGCGGAACACTCGATTCATTGCGCTATTCCTTTTCAGGATTCGGTTTGCCACAGACAGCCGATACGGTCTTTGTTTACCTGCTTTTTGGCGACCAGGACCCGGACGTAGCCAATACCAGGACAATCCTGTACGAATTTTCAGGAAGCAATTACCAGAACGATGAAACGTGGCGCATCCTCAGCCCGATTACTCTGCCTGCTCAACCTGCAGGAGACAGCTACCTGGCTTTTCGCTACAAGACGGTGAGTAACTGGCTCGATGTTCGTTTCGACAATGTAGCGATCAGTGGAAATTCGGCAGCTGGAATCGCGGAAGGAAAAACCGGCAATTCGGTAGTATATCCCAACCCGTCGAATGGTTCGGTGATGCTGAAAACCACGAAAGAACTCACTTCCGATTGCCGTTTTGAGCTCTACGACCTGGCCGGCAAGCTGGTACATGAAGGATTGATTTCTGAAAACATGCCGATTGATTTACCTGTTGAACCCGGTTGTTACCAGTATCGAATCCTTTCTGCCGATTTGTTGGAAACGGGCAGGCTTGTCATTCGATAAAACACAACACCCCTGGAGACGGCGGATTCGGGAAAACCGGGTTCGCCGTTATTCGTCTTCCAAAATTGCCTGGACACGTCCCACCAACCGGTCTTCGGTCATAATCTTGATCCCATGAGGATGCTCGGGCGACTTCGTCAGAATGCGCATGACGATTCCTTCCGTCAATTCACCTGAACGCTGATGGTGTTTCTGGATAAACTCCACCAACTGCCCCGGTTTGATTTCACTGCGTTTTGGTACCATATTGCAAACATAGGCTATTTTGCCCGATGCCTGCACATTAGCTTACCGGGCACAACAGCATTCATTCAGCCCTGTTGAGACAGTTGTTTTTAAATTCGAATTGTGAAGACGGGGTGTTTTAATCCCCACAATTATTCTCCCGGCGTGTATCAACCAGGTTTAGGATTTTCCAGCCCTTATCCGTCTTTACCATTTGAAACGAGTTCACGCCGCAATGCAGACGCCTTTCACCAAAGTAAAAAGTATACGGTGCCCAGATATGCGCTATTCCATCGTCCATGCTGATCTGGATGTAACCCAGGCGTTCATCCCAAACCTCTTTGTGCGGCGATCCAACACCTATTAAAAATCCGATGAGCGAACCTTCTTCCACCTGTGGTTTGCCGTTTTCATCCACATACGTGGTTGACAAATGGGCATTTTCTGCAAACGCACCACGCACCATGGTACTGTCTCCTTTTCGCATACCGTCGAATAGCTGCATCATTGCTTTTTCAACCTCCAGCATTTCCGTAGAATCGGTTTGGGCATGTGCTGTCACTGAGACCAGAAGCACCAGTCCGAACAAAAAACCAGGTTTCATTTGTATTCAATTAAGTTTCACGGGTAAAAATAAGTCCTCCGCGGAAACAATCATCAATAGGAAGAAACAATATTGTTTTTGACAAGCTTTTGAAAGAGTTACCCCTTGTATTCACAATCAAATTTCATTCAAAATCTGAAAGAACGTAAACGTGGTCATGTACAAACGTTCCGATGGTACGATCAAATAAAATGATCCCGTTGGTAAGTTGTGCTAATTCTTTTGCAGCGGTTATCATGAGCTGCAATTCACGGTCATCAGCCCCTGTCTTCATTTCTAAGCGAATGCTGTAACTGATTTTTCGGAACAGTTCCAGGAAAAGCGGCACGTCCATTTTTTCAAGTCCTTTCAGTTCATCGAGGTAATCTTCATCTTTGAAAACATCCGGTTCTTTCACTGCCAGCCAGGCATCAAAGAGCGCCGATTGACGTACAATCACGCGAAACGAATGTCGGCTATTTGATCAAAACGGATTGAATTATCGAGCAATGCAAGGTATTCGCGCAATTGTTGCTCCCATCCGGATGAAAGAGGCTTTGTGGGTAAAATTTCTATGCTAGCTCCCATAAAAAGTTTATTAAATGGCCGTTTAATTCATTCTTTCGACGGCAAATTATTCCCCGATAAAATGACTATACCATCTTTCCACCATTTCCAATTCATTAATCGCAGGACAAACTATAGCAACTGCCGATCTTATTTTCTCTGTAAAAATGCGTATATCTGATGCAAGCCGGTCTTTGTTGAGCAATTCGTTTTGAAGAGGCGATTCCCATCCGGCGCTTTTATTTTTAATTTCCAGAATGTATCCTTCATATCTCGAGAATTCGAGTTTACGTTCTATTCCCTGTTCATAGAAATCGAGGATAAAAAAATCCGGTTCATCTTTAGCCATACAAAAATCGTACAAGCCTACTAAATGCTCACAAAAAACAGAGAAATCGCCCCAGATATATACATTCCACTTTTCACCCAAACACTCAAAATGAAACTGCACATTTCCTGTTTGAGTCAAAGCATCTTCTATTACCAATAAATACGCCCCCAGGTAATCCAGGTCATCTTCATAGATATCGATTACAAAATCTTTTAAAGGCAATAATGCAGTGTATTCAAGATCAAATTTCATGCTTTAAACTAATCAATAATTTTTGGATATCCTGTCTTGAGAAGATTCATTTCGCCCGGCGGATTCTTAACAACAACAGCTTTTGTTACATTTTCAATGACCGTTCCGTCTGGCTGAATAACCCTGCCAGCTCCCGGTGGTATATCAATAATATTTTCGCCGACTACAAGTCTACTCCAATTTTTTCGAATGGCTTCTGCAGCGAGTTCTTCATTGGCCCAACATCCTTGTGGTTTTTTAGTAGTCCTAGCTCTATCAATCAACGCTTTATACTGTTTTTTTCCATGCACGATAAATGTATGGCCAAACGTCTTTGAACTACCTAAATTCCAATTAACTTTCAGTACTTCATCCACCTCATCCAATACTTCTTTCAATCTGGTGAAATTTCCTTCTGCAATTGCTTTTTCTATTTCATCTACAAAATACTTATCATATCCTTTAATTTGTTTGCCTCTCTCAAATGCCCTTTTCAATATCGTCAATTCTTCAGCAGTGAACTCAGCACTTTCTGTCGCCGCCCTGAGGGCTTTAATCTCCAGGATAAATGCATTAAAATCATAGACTTTTGATTTTACAAGGTAATACCCGGCAGCTACCAATTTCGCAAACTCTTCACCACCAGGCAGGATAACCATACGCGCCACTCCACCGCTTGGTTTGAAGACACTTTTAAGCATTGCCTTCGCATCCGCGCGGGCTTTTGCCGCTTTCATCACGCTGCTTCGTACCTGGGCATTCAGATCGGCTATAACTGCGAGGTCTTTTTCCAATTTTACCAGGTCGCCGGTCTCGTTGAAAGCTTTCGTGGCCTCCGCCAGAGGTTTGGCCGCCTTAAAGGCCGAAGCAAGTGCAGCTGTATCTATTGCAGCACCAGCTATGGCCAAAACTACCCAAACCAACGAAGGATCATCGGTAAGCAGGCCCACATCGTTGGCCGCATTCTGCCTTTTGTAATCCTCAACCGCCTCATAAACACCATATAAGCTTAATCCAAGGGAAGCAGTACCAGCAACAGTAGCAACTACCGGTGCTGCAGCTCCAAAGGTTACAACGGTCAGTGCAATAGCTATGACTACAAAACAAATGGCTTTCAGAATCTTAAACCCATTGATCCGGTCTGCTTTGTCTCTAATAATCAACTCATAAATACTGTCCTTTTCAATTTGTTGTGCTTGCATAGACGCTGCGAGCAATTTGTCCAGTTCGTAGATATGGTCCGGATGCGCGTGGATATCAGCCCAGGTTTCATCAACAGACTCTTTTTTCTCATCCAGGTAACTTTGTAAAAAGTCTTTCAGATCATCTTTTGAACTTATGGAAGCAAACTCTTCTTTATCAAATCCATCTTCCTTTACGAGTTCGGATGGAAGATTTCCAATGGCTGAAGCCCCCATGGCCCGTTCGGATGAAGCTTCTTGACGCAGCTTGCTTTTTAACTCTACATCGCCTTTTGCGTAACCGCCTAAATCACGCATTATTCCATTAGCCTGGCTATCTTTTGAATCGGCTTCATCGTAATGTGCTTTCGCACCTGATTTTGTTAACGCCTCAAACAGAGACGAGATGTATTTATCATCATTAATCTTTTTCTCTTCCTCAAACAATAGATGGCGATAACGCAACAAATGATCTTCAGCAATCGCAACGGTTTCTTTTTCGAATGCCTTCTCATAGTCGGCAATGTATTTACCAAATTCGTCAAGACCTGAAAACCCGTTGGCAATCAAACTATCCGTCAATTCTTGTTTGACAGCTTGTTCATAATCAATCCATCCCTGCTTGAATTTCTTGAACTCCTCCGTTTCAAAACCTTCATCCGGCTCCATTTTTTCAGGCTGGCCTTCAAGAAACATTTTGAAGAAACGATACCGCTTATACAGTTCTTCCAGCCCATAAAGCTTCGTTTTAATCGTCTCACGCTGTTCCAAATCTTCCTGTCGCTGCTTCTTTCTTTCGAGGTAATCGGCTATGGAACGACGAAGCTCTTCCAGGTCGGTCGTTTCGAAGTTCACCATCGCTTTGTATTCCAGGAAATCAGCCGTTGTAAATTGTTGCAGCAACTCTGCAATTTTTGCCAATTGTTCATAATCATCAGGACTTGCACCTTTTTCGATATGAAGAAATTCTTTCACCTCCGGAGGCAATTGATCGAGCAATTGTTTTTGTTCCATGACCTGCCGTTTAAAATCATTCCAGATCTCGACACTTCCTTTATCGCTCGGATCAATCTTAGTCCCCGGAGCTACCCCTGTGCTTTCATAATAACGCTCATCAATTTCTTTCGTGATATCATTCTTGCTTTCACCTTCCAGACCTTCATAAGCGGCATCCGCTGTTTTTGAATCTTTCTTTGCTGTCTTGTACAAGTCCAAAGTTGACTGGCTCACCTCAAATGTTACCGATTCACCATAATGCCTGGTAATGTCCTTGTAGATTTCCTCCGTCTCTGGCGCAGCATTCCAGGCAAGGTTGATTACCCTGCCAAAAATCTGTAATTCGGCATATCTTCTGAAAGCTTGTTTGGACGGCATTCCCTGTGGTATGGCAATGACGAATGTTACTTTGGGGTCACCGTCATCTTCCGGATCGCGCTGAATCATTTGACCGGACGCACCTTGTTGCACCGTATGCGTGAGTTCATGAGCCAGCAAATGTTTACCTGCCTGATTACCGGGATCATATTGCCCCTGGTTGAAATAGATATCATTCCCATGGGTAAATGCTTTTGCCTGGATCGCGTCGCTTAACTGATGTGACTGATCATTATTGTGAATACGGACGTCTGAGAAATCAGCCCCGATTCCCGATTCCATTTCTTCGCGCACATCATTCGATAGCGGTACGCCTTTCCCGCTCTGACCTCCTAACCCTTGCTGAAAAGCCGGTGTAATGCCCGAAGCGTCCGCCGTTTCTTTTCGCTGGACACTTTCCTCCGAAAGCTGTACAGCCGCAGTTGAAGGAACGTATTTCCGGATGGGTGAAGGGGCTGCGTTTTTCGTAGAAACTACCGTATCTGCAACACTGTCTGCCTCCCGCTCGTGCGAATCATTCGGTTGATTCACCATAAGTTTTGCCTGAACACCAATAAACGAGGCTTTGTTCGAAGACGAACGGACAGGTTTTCCCGAAGAAGAACTGCTTTTTCCAGTGAATAGTGACATGGTTTTAACCGTTTGGTACAAACCTACAAAAAAGAATACTGCTTAAAACTAACAACTGTATTTTTAATTTTCCCTTCTTACAAACTGACCTTTCTTCACTACAAACGTTTCTTTCCCCACCTGGAATGTGGCTCCTTCTTCAAACATGTGCAGGTTGGAGTAATCCTTGTTGTTGAAATGCAGGGTTCCTTTGGTAGCACGCGCCAGGTTCATGTAATCTTCGTTCAGGATCGGAGACGTGCCACAAACGATGACGTGCACCGGCTTGGTCAGCTGCGGAACCAGTACCATATCGCGCGGAGAAGCCATATTATCGGCTATCAAAACGGTGGACTGGCACGTTGGGCAGGCAGCTTCGGCTTTGAGCAGGGCTTCGATGTTGTTTTCTTCCAAATCGCCGCCGGTACCTGCTTTCATGGCTTCCGACATATTGTTCAATGCTTCGTCGAGCGTCACTGCCCTTGCAATGTATATTCCACCCACGCTTCCCACTTTTTTGGCGTTATCCTTTCGGTCGTTGCCGTCGTTGAAGAACACAAAATGCGTCATCGACGTATCCTTTTTGGCAAACTGCCCTTTGATGAATTCCAATACCTGGGCACTGTAAGGGGCCATGCTGGCTGTTACGTCACATACCAGGATGGATTGTTTCCAGTTGTTATTGGCCAAAGTAGTTGATACAAATTTTCCCTGCGGCGTTGGCTTGATGCGCGAGTAGTCAAATTTCGGGACGGAAGGCGCCGTTTCGCTGTCCATGGCATACACTTCCAGCGGACTCGGGACAATGCTTCCGCGTTCCATAAAATCGACGGTAAACATCACCATGCAATCAACCTTTTTGCCATTCACCGATCCGGGCGACCATTTCGGCATGCTCCGCATGAAACGCAGCATTTCTTCGTGGTACGGCGTCGGGCTCCCGGCTCCCGGAAGGGAAATATGCTGGATATTGCCCGCCTTATCGATCACAAACTGCACAACGACCTGCTCGGCCTCGCTTTTTTCGGAGGTGGAAGGAAACTTGATATTGTTGGCAAAAAAATCGATCCTGGCACGTTCTCCGCCCGGGAAACCAGGCATCGTGATCTTCGGTGGCTCCGCGCTGGCAGCTGTTCCCGACGTATCACCTTTCAGCTCGTTTTTCAGGTACGTTTCATAAGCCGAAGTGGGAACAGTGCCATCGGCCACCCCTTTCAGGAATTCCAGCTCGGTATCACGCAAGGCAGCCGAAGCCGGTTCGCGATAGGTGATCGCTACCCCGTGGAAATAATCTTTCCCTTCTTCGGAAGACGTGCAGCCGGTTTGTGCCATCAGGACCCACTCCACCGAAGGTTGGGTCAACAATTGCGGAGCTGCTGCAAATAAAGCGCGCAGGCGCTTGCGGTTTAAGCCGTGCTGGTCGAAGGTTTCCGATTTGCGGTACGTGGTATAGATCAGTTCAACCTTGATGATCACCTTCCCTTTCAGCGCCGAAAGCGACGCTTTATCCTGGTAAACGGCATCGTTGAAACCGGTGCGCAATAAGAACACATTGTTGCGCGGCTTGGTATCGTATTTCACAAGGGGGCGCGGCGTCAGAGCGATCACATCGGCAATCAGCTCATCGGCGGTTTGCTGGGCTACTGCCGACAAAAAACTCCCCACAATCAACGCTAATAAGTACCACTTTTTCATAAGGATCGTTTTAAAACTAAACACCCCAAAAGCTGATTTGTTACATTTTTTGGTCCAAAAAGCAGGCTGAAATTCCCGAATTCGGGAATTTTAGTGTTCGGGATATCCCGAACATCCAACCCAAAATCCGATCGGTTTTTTCGCCAAAAAAGTCATTTGAAAAGAGGTTCAACCCTTTAATCATTCCACCATCAACGCCAATGTCAGGTACTTGCTCAAAAAGAAAAATGTGAACAAAAACACGATGTTCCGGTGAATTGTTGCCTCTTTCTTATCCAGGTAAAAGCAAACCAGCCAGGCAACCAGCGGGATCATCGCCCATAAATAACTATTGAAGACAAAGCAGGTCACAAAACCTGTTACCAGCCCCATTCCAACAATACGCAACAACCGTCTTTTCCATTGCCAGGACACAACCAACCCCCAAACCAGGAAGACGATTGCGAAACCAAGCAGCAAATAATCAATGAAGAGGCTTTCTTCAAACCATTGAACATTGTCGAGTGTGATAAAAAATTCGAGGATAAAATCAGAGGCAATCAACTGGAAAAGGGCCCACCCGATGGCGGTAAACCCAATCATGTCTGGCATCCTGCGATCAGCGATGTACAACAGCACGATGGAAACCAGCATGCTGATCTCGTAGAGCGGAAACGGGAAAATCCAGGTGTCTTTTTGTATGTAAATCGAAAAACCGAAAATACATGCGGTGAGGATGGTGAGCCGAACAACGTGTTCCCTGGTCATTTTTTCTTAGCCAATGCTTCTTCGATGTAATCAAACGTGGAGAGAATCACCGGTTTTCCGTTCACAACAGCAATATCGTGTTCAAAGTGCGCACTCGGCTGGCCGTCGGCAGTCACGATAGTCCAGTTGTCTTCGAGCTGCGTTACTTTTTCCGTTCCCATGTTGATCATCGGTTCGATGGCAATCGTAAGACCGTTCATGATCTTCTTGCCTCTGCCGCGTTTACCGTAATTGGGAACCTGCGGATCTTCGTGGAGAGCTTTACCCAAACCATGTCCGACCAATTCGCGTACAACGCCATAACCATGTTTTTCGGCATGCGCCTGGATCGCGTAGCTGATGTCTTCGATACGATTGCCGACAACTGCCTGCTCAATTCCCAGGTAAAGACATTCTTTGGTTACGTCCAGTAATTTCTGACGCTCAGGTGAAATATTACCGACTGCAAACGTATACGCATGGTCGCCGTAGTAACCTTTGTAAACCGCACCGCAATCAACCGAAACGATATCACCTTCCTGGATCGGGCGTGAAGTCGGCAAGCCGTGTACCACCTGCTCATTGATCGAGATCAGGAGCGTGCTCGGACAACCGTACAATCCTAAAAAACCGGGAATAGCGTCCTGCGAACGGATGTATTTTTCCGCCATCGCGTCCAGTTCAAGCGGTGTAATTCCTGGGCGCAATTCAGCTGCAATGAGTCCAAGCGTTCGGCTTACCACCTGGGCAGCCTGACGCATGATTTCAATTTCTTCTGCGGTTTTGTATTTAATCATAGGACGATTCAGCAAATTCATGAGGGGCAAAGGTACACTATTTTAATGTTGATGGACTAAGTAATCAGATTGTATTTTGCGGTTTTCCGCAATGAAAATGGAGGTTAGACGCTAATCTGAATAAAAAAACTACATTTATCTTGAAAAAATAAGTAACTGAGATCACACTTCACTAAACTAAGTTTATGGCAGTCAAAATCGAATCTATTGATATCTTAAAAAAGTATTTTTTAGGTGTAATAACTAGGACTGATGACCATGCCCCTAATATTGACAATATTGTTTACTCGTTATTAGGTATAGTAATATTATTAAAAGATGACAACACGCATCTTGAAGTTAGGGGAACTGATGACAATTCAATGGGAAATATTTTATGGGTTATAATAAATGGTACTAGATTTGCCTTGCGTTATGAACACTTGGATGGAACTATTGAAATAAGACAAAACTCATTTAAGGGGAGGTTAATTCTTAAAATCAATAACTTGACTTCAATAACTGAGATTTTAAAGGCACTAAAGTAATTAAGACTATTTTGGAAATTATAGAACCAAATATTAAGTTAAAACCATTTTTGAGGTGGGCTGGTGGTAAAACCTGGCTTTTAAAGAGCATCCATGACTTCTTGCCAGAAAGGATAAATAATTATTTTGAACCCTTTTTAGGTGGAGCTTCGGTTTTCATCCATTTGAAACAAAATGGTCTTATTAAAAATAAAGCGTACTTATCTGATCAAAATGAACAATTGATAAACGCTTACAACGTTCTTAAAAAGACACCAAATCTCTTAATGGAGCGCCTTGATCAATTAGAAAATAATAAAGAAGTTTACTATAAAATCCGAAATACTGTTTTTGAATCGGAACTAAGTCGTGCAGCCCAATTCATATTCTTGAATCGTACATCCTTTAATGGAATATATCGAGAAAATTTAAAAGGGGAATATAATGTCCCTTATGGCAACAAAATTTATAAAGACCTATACAACTTTGAGAACTTAAAAGGAGTATCAAATCTTCTAAAAAACACAACTTTTCAAAGTCATGACTTTATAAAAATTAAGACCAAAGTAAAAAAGGGAGATTTTGTTTTTTTAGACCCGCCATATACTGTTGCCCATCAGCATAACGGATTTGTTAAATACAATCAGAAGATTTTCCTTTGGGAAGATCAGATAAAATTAAAGAGCCTTATTCTGCATTTGATTGAAAAAGATATCAAATTTATTCTTACTAATGCTTCTCATAAATCAATTGATGATCTTTATAAAAATGTAGGTAAACATTATTATTTAAAACGAGCAAGCGTTATTGGAGGTAAGAACGCTACTCGAGATACTTATGAGGAGATTCTTATTACGAATGTTTAATACAACCTTATGGAAGCTAATCACGAAAAGAAACGAATTCACACTGAAAAAACCATAAAGAGTTTTTCTTATAGCGTACTAGGTACAATACTTCCAATGTTGCTCGCAACACTTCCCGTATTGCTTTTTAATAATAGTGAAAAATTGTGGAAGTTTTTTGACGAAGGTGAGGTTCTGTTATTTGGAGCAGGTTTATTTACAAGTGCTCTCTTTCTATTCGGAGAAAATAAACCTTCTATCAAAAAAACAGTAGATAAAATTTTGAGTAATCTATCATTATGGTTATTAATTGTGTGTTCAGCTTTTTATGCAATTCTCTATACAGTTGAGATATTTGGGGAAGAATACTTAGCAAAAATAAATTACGCATTTGTAAGGTGTACGTCAATAGTATTATTTATAGTTTCAATGCTAGCTGTTTATCGAAGTACTTTCATTGAGTTTAAAAAGGTATATACATCAGTGGATGTGAAAAAGAAAAGTGAAGCAGGTGTAGAAGGAATAATGGATCAACTTTAAAGAACTAATTATGGACATGCAAACAATCAGCTTTAAATGCTTGAAATGTAAACAACCCATTGGTGAGTTCTACATTGGAGTTATGAATCATGAAGACTTGATCAGTATTACTTATGCTGATGTTAGACGATTAGAAACTGATTCTGAAAAAAGAGAGGTTGAGATCTATACAGGTATTCAACGAGAACTGTCTGGCAACCGAGTTAAAGAAATTGGTAAATATGTCAACATGGTAGACGCTACATTTCCTTCTGGTGTTATTTTACATATCAATGCTGAAAATATTATTAGCTATGATGAAGAAAGTGGAGTGATCGTTTTACCCTTTAAGGATAACGTTGCTAAAGTTTTAGATGGTCAACATAGAATAGCTGGCCTTGAAAATTATCAAAAGAGTGATGACTCATTCCAAGTCAATGTGACAATATTCGTTGAAATGGAATTAGAAGACCAAGCTATTGTTTTTGCAACAATAAATAAGACTCAAACTAAAGTTAATAAATCTCTTGTTCAAGATTTGTTTGAATTTGCAACCTATCGAAGTCCACAAAAAACCGCACATAATATTGTTCGTGCTCTTAACTTAAAAGAAGGTAGTCCATTTGAAGATAAAATCAAAATTTTAGGTACCGCAGATGACAAGGAAAAAGAAACCATTACACAATCTACATTCTCGGAATCCCTAATGAAATTATATTCAAAGGACTTAATGACCGATAGAGATATATACAGAAGAGGAAAGAAACCATTACCATTTTCAGATAAAGAATTACAAAATAGACCTTTAAGGAATCTTTTTGTCAACGAAGAAGATGGGAAAATCGCAAAAATAATTTGGGAATACTTTAGCGCAGTTGAAGCAAGATGGCCTGAAGCCTGGAATGCAAGAGCACAAGCAGAAAGAGTACTGAATAAATCAACTGGCTTTATAGCATTAATGAATTTGTTTAAAGACCTATACGTGAAATTTGATCGAATCGGCGAAGTCGTGACCAAAGAAGAATACCTAGAGTATTTTCTGAAATCAAGTCTAGAAAGTGATGACTTTAATAAAACTACATTTATTCCTGGTTCCGGCGGACAATCAAAACTTTATAAAACGTTAAAAGAACAATTGGGCCTTTAATAACAATGCCCGTTCCACTTAAAGTAGAACGGGCATTTTCCGTTTCTTAACATCTATTTTACTGAACGATCAGTTTCCCTGTTCCGAGTTTCACGCCGTTTTGACTGATGCGGTAGAAATAAAGGTCGGGAGTCAGGTTATTCTTTTCGATCACCGTTTCCTGGTTGAATTTACCCGCTTGCGTAGCCACCACTTTACCTGTTACATCGATCATTTCAACGGTGTACTCACCTTCAAGTTTGGTTGATTCAACCATAATCGTTGTGTGATCAGAGAACGGGTTCGGGTACACTTCGATGGAAGAAACACCTGCCAGCTCGTTGATTCCCGTTACGGTAACCGTGAGTGTGTTACAAGTTTCGGTTGTATCACCACATTCGTTGATTGCCTGCAAACAAACCGTGTAAACACCGCTTGAAGGGAACGTATGCGATGGCGATGCGGTGGTTGAAGTGTTACCGTCACCGAAATCCCACAGGTACTCGCTTGCACCTGACGATGTGTTCGACATTGCATAATCCAAATCTGTTCCCGTTGCCGTGAAAGCTGCCGTCAACGCCTCAGGACAAACAGTAATGTCGGAGCAGGTTGTATCTGCAGAGCAAGCACTTGTTCCGATCAGACAAACGGTATAGGTTCCGTTGGCTGTATAGGTATGCGTAGCATTGGTATCTGTACTCGTATTGCCATCGCCAAAATCCCACGCCCATGAATCCGTCCAAACAGACATGTTTATGAAGGAAGCATCACCACCTGAAATCGGATTAATGAAGAAATCTGCAAGAGCAGGGTAACAAATAGTATAGGTACCACAAACGGTATCAGCTGTACAAGCCCCCGTAGCAATCAGGCAAACGGTATACGTTCCTGAAACGGCATAGGTATGTGATGGTGATTGAGCCGTAGATGTATTTCCATCACCAAAATCCCAGGCCCATGAAGTTGCCAGGGTCGACATATCGGTGAAATCAACAGTGTTGAATGACGAGTAATTTGCCTGGTAATCGGCATCCGTCGGAATACAAACAGTAACGGTCTGGCAAATCGTATCTGCCAAACCACAGCTGTTGGTTGCGATCAGGCAAACATTGTAGGTACCACTTGCTGTGTAACTATGTGTCGGTGAATGGCCAAAGTCGGTATTCCCGTCACCAAAATCCCACTGCCAGGTAACAGGATTGTTGGTTGAGTTATCTGCAAACGTAACGGTTTCATCTGCAATACTGGTCAGGAATGAAGCTACCGGTGTATTCATACACACGCTCACTGTTGTGCACAGCGTATCTGTTTGGCAGCTGTTGGTAATGTATGTACAAACGTTATAAGTACCATCGGCTGCATAGATATGCGTCGGGTTGTCAACCGTATCAAGAGGAGTTCCGTCACCGTAATCCCATGAAGAGACAAAAGAAGTATCGGCCCCGTTGGAAAAATCATACGTTCCCGGAGTTACTTCCGTAGAAGCCAGGTTGTAGGTAATCAATGTATCGTAGTACAAATTCACACGTCCGATGTTGGATGCAGCTTCTGTCCACAATTGCGTAGGCACTGTAGTTTGAAGGTTAAACTGCATTCCCATACGTGTCAGTGTAACGGTATTCCCCTCGATCGTAGTTGTATTTCCTGAAGAAGAATATGAAACAACATTACCACGGCAGCCCAATACGCCGATCACATCGCCTGCTTCGACCTGGATATTCATTGGGAAAATGCCGGTTGCCGATCCATCCTGCACCAGGAAAAGTGTCGTAAAAGCATCCGTAGTAGCTGAGTAAGCCGGTGGAGGCGTATCGCCGTGGAAGCGTACAATTGCAATGCTTTGATTTCCCGAGCTGGCTTCTGTAGGCACATCAGCCCCTGTAATGGTAAAGCAAGTTGGTGCTGTAAACCAGTATCCGCGTACGTTTCCGGAAAAGGTACCTGTTTGTCCGGGCATCGGCGCCAGAATCTGGGTCTGTGACCATAAACTGCCTGTAACAAGCAGTGAAATAAGTAGTAATAATTTCATAAGCAGATTTTTTTGAGCGAAAATACGAACAAAAAAACACCTGCCAAAAAATGACAGGTGTTTCAACTAACTATTACGATTGACTTATGCCAATACTTCTTTCACTTTATCTGCCGCCTCCTGGAGCAATACCGCAGAATGTACGTTCAATCCCGACTCGTCGATCAGTTTCTTTGCTTCAACGGCATTTGTACCTTGCAAACGAACAATGATCGGCACAGGAATATTCCCGATGTTTCTGTATGCGTCCACAACTCCCTGTGCAACACGGTCACAGCGAACGATCCCTCCGAAGATGTTGATCAGGATTGCTTTTACGTTCGGATCTTTCAAAATGATGTGGAACGCTTTCTCTACACGCTCAGCGTCTGCCGTACCACCTACATCCAGGAAGTTAGCCGGGTTTCCGCCCGAGTACTTAATGATATCCATGGTCGCCATTGCCAAACCGGCACCGTTTACCATACAGGCAACGTTCCCGTCGAGCTTCACGAAGTTCAATCCTGCTGCATCCGCTTCTACTTCTGTCGGATCTTCTTCCGTTGTATCGCGCATAGCTGCGTAATCCGGGTGACGGAACAACGAGTTGCCGTCTAATGTTACCTTCGCATCAACAGCGATGATTTTATTATCAGATGTTTTCAACACCGGGTTGATCTCGAACATCGATGCATCACAACCTTCGTAAGCAGCATACAAAGCAACAACGAACTTCGTCATTTGCTTGAACGCCTCGCCCGACAAACCAAGGTCAAACGCAATTTTACGCGCCTGGAAACCTTGAATTCCAACGCGTGGATCAATTGCCTCACGGTGAATCAAATGCGGTGTATCGTGTGCTACCGTTTCGATATCCATACCTCCTTCGGTAGAATAAACGATCACGTTGCGGCCCAACTCACGGTCGAGCAATACAGACATGTAGAACTCGGAAGTTTCCGATTCGCCCGGGTAATAAACGTCTTCGGCCAGCAAAATCTTGTTGACTTTCTTCCCTACTCCGTTTGTTTGAGCTGTTTCGAGGTGACCACCCAAAATACCTTTTACTTTTTCTTCCACCTGGTCAATTCCTTTGGCAAGTACCACCCCGTTTGAACCGGTTTCGGCAACAATACCTTTTCCACGACCACCTGCGTGAATCTGCGCTTTTACAACGTACCAGCCGGTACCTGTTTCTTCGGTCAGTTTTTTCGCTGCAGCAACTGCATCTTCAACTTTTTCAACTACAACACCGCGCTGAATGGCTACGCCGTATTTCTGCAAAATGGATTTACCCTGATATTCGTGTAAGTTCATGACAACTTTCGTTTTTTTTTTGAGCGCTAAAGGTAGGAAGTATTCTTTAATTAATGATGAATTTTGAGTGCTTAATGTTGAATGAAGGAACGACTCATTTTGCCTGCCTGCTAATCAGGGAATGCCTTATCGTTCAATCCGATAATTCAACGATCCGTATGCAATCTTTTTCAAGGAATTAAGCTTGTGTGATTTTTTTAGTTTTCAGGCTAAATGGTGTTAAATGGCAAGGTTCTTGAAAAAGCAGGTTTCGTTTTTGTAATTTTCACACATGAAAAGGTTCCGCTTTCTTCAACGAAAAAAATTCTGGAAACGGTTATTCATTTACCTGGTACTGCTTCCGGTTTTCTTATTCTTTGTATTGGTACTAATCCTTTATTGGAAACAGGATGCCATTGTCCAGGATTTACTGACTACACTCAACAAAGATTTTAAGGGCGAAATCAGGATCAAAGGCAGCCACATTTCTCCGTTCGAAAATTTCCCCTACATCTCTATCGATTTGGAGGGTGTAGAAATTTACGAAGCCAAAAATGACACCAAACACCCGATTCTGAAAGTGTCGGATGTGTATGTAGGTTTTGATCTTTTTACCGTTCTCTCCGGTAAAACAGATATCAAGACCATCAAAGCGAAAACGGGAAAAATATTTCTCACCCAACACAAAGACGGCAGTTTCAACATCGCCAACGCACTCAGCTCGCCAAAGCCGATCAACAACCCGAAAGAAGAATTTCACCTTGATCTGCAATCCATTAAACTGGAAGACATTGAAATCCGTAAACTGAACGAAGCCAACAATTTGCTGGTAGATGTAAACGTGAAAAATGCTGGCAGTTCGTTTAAAACTTCAGGCGGCCACATTAATGCAACGATCGACAGCAAGTTTGTGATGAGTATTGTGAAAGATGGCAAGCCGACCATTATCCGGGAAAAGCATATTGATTTTGAAACGGAAATCGATTACAACGAAAAAAAGCATACTGCCCGTATTTCGCCAACGGAGGTGCATTTAGAAAATGCTTTTTTCGGAATCGAAGGTTCGTTTGATGTATTGGACGACATGAATCTCAACCTCAATTTTAAGGGTGACAAACCCAATTTTAATCTCTTCATTGCCCTTGCTCCGCCCGAACTTATTAAGGTATTCGAACAATATGAAAACCGCGGAAAATTGTACTTCAAAGCCAGTGTAAAAGGAAAATCGATTAACGGACATACACCGGCTATTCGTGCTGATTTCGGTTGTAAAGACGCATTTTTCAACAACGAGGCAACGCATAAAAAAGTAGACGGCATCCGGTTTAAAGGCTACTTTACCAACGGGGCCAAACGCAGTCCGGAAACCATGGAATTTGCCATTGCCGATTTCAGTGCCAAACCCGAAACAGGCAAATTCACCGGGTTTATTAAGGTGAACAACTTTGTTTCACCCAATATTCACATGCAGTTGGTGTCGGATTTCAACCTCGATTTCCTGGCTAAATTTGTCAATTCGGCTGATCTCAAGGGTTTAAAAGGCGGGGTAAAATTAACGATGAATTTCCGGGATATTATTGATTTGAATAATCCCGAGCGGAGTATCCGGAAACTCAATGAGTCGTATTACAGCAAGCTGGAAGTCAAAAACCTGCAGTTCAACAGTAAAAAACTGCCGTATGTTATCAAAGATATCGACCTCCTGGCCGAAGTAAAAGGGCATGCAACAACACTTAACTATTGCAACATCCGCGTCGGAAACACGGACCTGAAAATAGATGGATCCGTGAGCGACCTACCCGCAATCGTACATCATACCGACCTTCCCGTTACCACTCACCTCAATATTCGCTCGCACCTGGTTGATTTGCATGAATTGACAAAAACGGAGAAGGAACAAGCCGCGGCGGTAGACGAACAGCTGGAAGACCTGCGTTTGAAACTATCTTTTGTTACCAGCGCCCGCAATCTTACCGAATCACCTAACCTGCCGGTGGGCGAGTTTTACATCGACGATTTGTATGCCAAGCTGAAGCATTACCCGCATAAGCTGCACGACTTTCATGCCGATGTGTTGATACAGGAAAACGATTTTAACGTAGTTGACTTTACCGGTGCGATCGACAACAGTGATTTTCATTTTTCGGGTGGCTTGCACAACTACAATATGTGGTTCGACGAAAAACTGAATGGCGATACACGCATTGATTTTGACCTGACGTCCGAAAAGCTCAAACTGGAAGACCTGTTTGTCTACAAAGGGGAAAACTTTGTTCCTGAAGATTACCGCCACGAGGAGCTGGACCAGCTGAAATTGCATGGAAACGCCCGGCTTCATTTTAATCACGGGTTAAAATCAACCGATTTGCAATTAGACCGTTTTGGTGCAAAAATGAAAATGCACCATTCACGCATTGAGCACATGAAAGGCCGTATTCACTTCGAAGACGAACATTTGGTGGTGCAGCACCTGGATGCCAAAATAGGCCGAAGCTCAATGCTTGTTGACCTCAATTATTACCTTGGCAAAAACGAAGCCATCCGCAAACGCGACAATTTGCTGAAAATAAGTGCTACCCGCCTTGATTTTGACGAATTAATGAATTACAACACCGGCAGTAATGCCAAACCGGCCGGCGAAACGGCAGTTGCCATTGATCACGACAAAGGATTCAGTATCTACGATCTTCCTTTTCCTGAAATGCACTACGAATTGCACATCGATCACCTGAATTATCACAAATACCATTTGTCGGCTATTGACGCCAAAATGCATAGTAAGACCAATCATTACCTGTACATCGATAAACTGAACATGCATGCTGCAGGTGGTGAGTTCCGAATCAACGGTTATTTCTCGGGCATTGACAAACAGCATATTTATTTCCGCCCCACGATCACAATGAAGCATGTGAACCTGGACCAACTGATGTTTAAATTCGATAATTTCGGACAGGACCATTTGGTGTCGGAAAACCTGCACGGTCAACTTTCGGGTACCTTAAAAGGCAAGATCCACATGCATGCCGATATGACTCCCAAGCTGGATGATTCGGAATTACACCTGGATATTGAAGTACTCAAAGGCCGTTTGGAAAATTATGCCCCGATGCACAGTCTGGCAGAGTATTTCCAGGATAAGAACCTCAATAAAATTCTCTTCGACAGCCTCGTTAACAAACTCGATATGAAGAACGGTGTTCTTACCATTCCGCGAATGGGTATCAATACGTCGTTGGGATACATGGAGTTTTCCGGTACGCAGGACCTTCACATGAACATGGAATATTACGTGAGTGTTCCGCTTGCGATGGTGACACAGGTGGGTTTCAAAAAGCTCTTCGGCAGGAAAAAGGAAGAAGTCGACCCCGACCAGGAAGACGCCGTGATGTACCGCGACAAAGAGAAGAAAATGAGGTTTATCACCGTAAAACTCACCGGCGACGCCAATAACTATTCGGTAGCCTTGTCGAAGGAGAAGAAGCATAAGTAAACCCCGGAGTTAATCCGTGTGGCATACTTAAATCGGGTGCAGTTTGGAAATATTGGGAACCCGATTGCAAGCCAGGCATATTACTAAACGCTGGTAATATACCTAACTTGCTCACAATTCGTTTTATACGCCCGGGTTTCCAGGTTTATACTTTCTAATTCTAATCTGAGTTATCACAAACCATACAGTACCCGTAAGGACCAGCAGCAATGGCAGTGCGCCCAGTTCACCTTCAACCGTGATCATAAAGGTTATTAATAAAGCTCCCAAAAACAAGATGATGAGGGATAAGATTCTGGAGAGTTTGAGTGTTGAACTGATTTCTTTTTTCATAACTGTTTGTATTAAATAAAAGTACTTTGAAAAACAAAGTAATTAAAAAAAGATAGAGAAAACAAGTTTTTATGAAACAATCATCGTGATTGATTCTTTAGAAAACTCCGGTTTTCAGTCCTAATGTGCGTGCATTTTCCACATCGAATCGATGTCGCGGAGGTCGTTACAGATCTGGTTCACCCCTGCTTTGGTTGTAGACGGAAGAACCATTGAAACCAAAAAAATGATGAAACAGTAATTCAACCTTCTTTTAGCAGAGCTGTTCGGATAACCGGGCAGTTCTTTTATTTCAACTTAAATCAGCTACACCCACACTTCGTAAAACGGAGCATTTGACCATACAATTTCCGCAGGCTTTTCTTCGAACAGACCGAACAACGTTGAGCCTGATCCCGACATGGCGGCATAAACCGCTCCTGAACGATACAGGTCCGATTTAGCCGATTCAAGCAGCGGATGTTGCGCAAAGACACTCGGTTCGAAATCATTCACCAGCGTCTCTTTCCAGGTTGAAACCGGTCGTTGTAAAATTGCGGAAAGAGGTGTCCGGTGTTCATTTGGCGTAACACGGGCATAAGCTGTTGAGGTCGGAACATGAATGCCGAGGTTGACGATGCAGATCCGGAAGTGTGGCAATGAAATGGTAAGCGGTTCCAATTGTTCGCCGCGACCTTTCGCCAGTTGCAGGCCACCTTCCACGAAAAAAGCATTGTCACTGCCGAGCTGCGAGGCATAATTTTTCAGCTGTTCAACCGATAAGCCGAGTCGGAACAATTCATTAAGTCCTTTCAGCGTTGCCGTACTGTCGGATGACCCGCCACCTAAGCCTCCGCCCATCGGGACGAGCTTGTGCAAATGAACGTGTACCGGTGCCAGGCCGAAGTCACGTTGCAGGAGGTTGTAGGCGTCTACACAGCTGTTGCCATTTCCCGGGATTTCGATTCCCGAGGTGGTAAACCGAAAGGAGTCGGAAGGTACGATTTCGAGGATGTCGCGAAACGGAATTTCCAGCATGCCCGTTTCGATCTCATGGTAGCCGTCATCGCGCTTTCGCAGGATGTGCAAACCCAGATTGATTTTACAGGACGGGAAATATATCATAGGGTAAAAGTAGCAAGGAGCGAACTATTTTCGTAAATTTCGCCACTCAAAATTACATTATATGTCGACTTATCTCGATTTTGAAGAGCCGTTGAAGGCACTTGAAGAGCAAATTGAACAAACGCGTGAAATCGGTCGTACTACGGATGTAGACATGGAGGAGACCATCCAGGTCCTGGAGGCAAAACTGGCCGATAAGACCAAGGAAATTTTTACCGGGCTTACACCATGGCAGCGAGTGCAATTGTCTCGTCATCCCGACCGTCCGTATACTTTGGCATACATCAACGCCATTACCGATAATACATTCCAGGAATTGCACGGCGACCGCAGCGTGAAAGACGACAAAGCGATGATTGGCGGTTTCGGGCTTCTTGACGGAAGGTCGGTGATGTTCATCGGTCAGCAAAAAGGAATCAATACCAAGATGCGTCAGTATCGTAACTTCGGGATGCCAAACCCGGAAGGATACCGCAAAGCCCTGCGCCTGATGAAACTGGCCGAAAAATTCAACAAGCCGATCGTAACATTTATCGATACACCGGGAGCGTTCCCTGGTCTTGAAGCCGAAGAACGCGGACAAGGTGAGGCTATTGCGCGCAACATTTACGAAATGATGCAGCTGAAAGTTCCTGTCATTTGTATCATCATCGGCGAAGGTGCTTCCGGTGGTGCATTGGGAATCGGTGTCGGCGATAAAGTAGTGATGCTCGAAAACACCTGGTATTCGGTTATCTCACCGGAATCGTGCTCGTCTATCTTATGGCGTTCCTGGGACTATAAGGAAAAAGCCGCTGAAGCATTGAAGCTGACCAGTGTGGACATGAAACGCCTGAAACTGGTAGATGACGTAATCGAAGAACCGCTTTCGGGTGCACACCGCAAACAGGAACAAATGTTTGAGCGCGTGAAAGGAAAGATCAAGGATTATTTGAACGAACTGGATTCTATCGATCCGAAACAACGCATCCACGACCGTATTGAGAAATTCAATTCGATGGGTGTTTGGGTTGATTAATCTTTCAAAGAATATAAAAGGAAAAGCTGTTTCAGAAATGAGACAGCTTTTTTGTTAAACACTCATTCTGTTTCTGTTTCTCATTCTGAAAAAGTAATAGAATGAGAATGAGAGCGAGAATGAGGAAGATCACACTCGGTTCTCCCACTCACTACTCAAACAGAAAATGCAACACAGCTCAGTGTGAGTGTGAGGGATAAAAGAAAAGGCATTGCTTTCGCAACGCCTTTTCTTGTTATTGGGGTGTTTATTGGTTATTTAACTGTTGGAGTTGTCTCCAATGTGTCAATGTCGAATACCAGGTCAACGGAACGTTTTTTCTTCGCAAAATTCATGTTGAGCGAATAAAAAGCATCCACCGAATAATTGTTTTCAATAGAATGCAGTTCCCACTGACCTTCATAGAATGCGTAGTTTTCGATCACTACCTCGTGCTGTCCCTTTGGCACCATCACCGTCATTGTTCCTTTTTCGGATTCGCGATAAGTGGATGACGTTCCTGCTACTTTGCCATCGATATATACAACTGTACGGTTCTCATGGTCGAAACCTTCTTCCACATTTTTGTAGATCCAGGTTACCGTAAGCGGAACACCGCTTCCTTTGACAGGTTTAACACCCGTCACCGTGAAATCAGAAGATTCCTTGTCAACGTTAAACACCATGTTGATCGTGGCATTTCCGGTAAGATTGAGCTCAGCTTCATAAAATGCATCTACCGAATAGTTGTTCTCCTTTGTATGAATATCCCATTTTCCTTCATAAAGCGAATAATTGACGATCTTAATGGTGTGTTTTCCTTTTGTTACCTCGAACGAATAGGTCGCTTTGTCTGTTTCTTTAAAGACTTTTGATTCTCCGAACGACTGTCCGTCAACGAAAACCAGCATTTTATTGTCGTGGTTATAACCTTCAATCACTTCTTCAAAGGTCCATTTCACCGTCACGGTTACGGTTTTGGCAGCCATTACAGCCATACAGCTGAACAATGAAAGTACTAGCAGTTTGATCTTCATAATGTTTGGTTTTTTCAACAAAGATGCACTTCTTTCCTTCAACCACAAGCCCTTTTGTGAAAGAATGATTTTACTAAATCGATTTATCAAACAAATGCAGTACATCGGTGTCACGAATCGTTGAAAAATTAAAACCAATCTCATACTACTTCAAGAAAATGGTACTCGTCGACACCTGAAAGGTTTTTATCGGAATATTTTAGCTATTTATCAGCATCCTGCGACAGAAAAGGCACTTTTGACGTCTGAAAAAGCAGCTTACAGAACCGAATTGTACAAGCTAAAATGATAAATATACCATGGTATATACCTGAAAATAATCTAATTTCACCCAAAACATTAGAACAAATGAAAAAACTACATTTTCTCCCGGTGGCATTTGCAGGTGTTGCCGGACTCCTGGCTTTCAGCAACAGTACAGATTACTCCATGGAATTGTCCGCTTACAAAAATTCGCACATTGCCGATAACAGCGGCGCCGTTGCCGGAAAAACCGGTGCGCCCGGTGAAAATAACTGTACACAATGTCATACCGGAACTGCACAAAGTGGTGCGGGTGTCAACACGGTTGTAATGACAGAAGGTGCAAACGTTGTTACAGATTATACACCCGGAACAACTTACAACGTAGCTGTAAGTATTGCCAACGCCAGCGCTGTCAATGGTTTCCAGATCGTAGCATTGAACAGCTCCAATGCGCAGGCAGGTACCATTACCATCATTCCTTCTTCCGGAACACAGCTTAAAAACGGGGCAGCCGGAAAAAAATACGTCACACACACGCTTGCAGGAAACACGCAGTCGACCTGGGCATTCCAATGGACAGCTCCGGCTACCAACGTAGGTAACGTTACCTTCTACCTGGCTACCAACAGGTCCAACGCAATGGACAACAGTGCCGGTGACGCGATCTTCCTTTCACAGCACGTTTACGGTTCCGTTGCCGGGACAGCGGAAAACCAGAACAAGATTGATCTTTCCCTGGGCTACCAGCCGGCCAACAACGTATTGACCATCAATTACAGTACCTTGTCTGCCGGTGAATCAACGCTCAACCTGGTTGACCTGAACGGAAAATCAGTGTTCAACGAATCAATCGGCAACACAGAAGTGGGCGACAACACAAAAGAAGTACGCCTTCCGGATGACCTGAAAGCTGGTGTTTACATTGCCAACCTGAACGTCAACAACAACTTTGTTTCGAAGAAAATTTACATCCAGAAATAATACTAAAATACCTCTCCATAGAAAATCCTGCTGTCTTGCGATAGTGGGATTTTTTTTGAGTGTATTTTAATCCAAACCGGAGGCGACTGAAATCTGAATCAAGCATTCAGCAATGAAACACCCGGCATCATTTACCCTATCCTCCTCGTCACCAGCGTGTTCACCCGTTCATAAAAATCGCGCGGCTGATACGTACGCCATTCGATTTCTTCCAGCTCGCCCCCCATCACAAAATAATGGTCGATGCGTGCTTTGGAAAATTCGGTCAGCACATGATCGTGAAAATTGACCATTGCGATCCAGCCCTCTTCCACATCGTCAAACCATTCTTCGTAGTAGCAATCGTCAGAGTAATGAAAATTGAGCACATTCTCGCCGATCAGGATAAATTTATTGATGCCCTGTCCCAGGATGGGCTCGATGATATTGCGCTTAAGGGTCATGATATCGTTTTCGATCGCATCGTTCCATTCACCGATGAATTCGAGAATGGCGTATTGCTCTTCATAATCGACCACGAGGATCTTGGCAAAAAGCGTCCGCGAGCCGATATTGTCCCACTGCGGATGGATGAGGTAATTGTACACACGGTCGGTGAACTCAAATTCACTATACTCGCGGTTGAAGAACGGCGAATGCGGATCTTCGGATGCAATATACACATGCCGCCAGTTGAAATATGGTTCTATAAAATGCACGCTCCGAGTGTTTTAAACCGGCAACACTTTTTTGCATTACCTTTCCCGAAATTAAATATAAACTGTACATTTGATACCTGTACCAATAACTATATTTTAGACTATGAATCCGGTAAAAAAAATCTTCCAATTAGCTGTTATCGCAACCGTGGGAATTATAGCCCTGACCGGTTGTTCCGGTGGTGAAGACCGCGACGCGAAAACGGCTACCTCTGCCCTGATCAATGAAAACAAAAACATCGTTGCGTTCGGACATATTTCCGTTCAGCAATTACTGGATAAACTGGATTATAAACACCTTCCGAAAGCCGGCGCGCTCCTGAGCGGTGAATTGAGCTCATGGGAGAGCAGTGTCGACTTTTCAAAGCCGGTCTACTTCGCTGTACAGGCGCCTTTTGCATTGGACGGTTCTCCGGAACTGACCTACATGCTGTTCGACGTAAAAGACCGCGACAGCCTGATCGATAAATTCAACGGAATGGGCTATGAGTCAACCGAGTCGGGTGATATTCAATGTTTCAACAATGGTGATGTCGGTATCGGGATTCGCAACACATTGGCCATCTTATTGATCAAAGGCGGTTCACCTGATTTTACAGCCCTGCTGAAAACAGCGTTCGAACAAACCGAAGGTGATGAAAGTACAGGAAAAACCCAGAAGATCCTTTCCAATGCCGGCGATATCGTAACGGGGCTGAATATTGAACGGTTGTTTACAACTGCGAATACATCGTTGAATAAACTACCTGCCGATAAGCAGAAAACGCTCAATGACCTGGTAGCCGACGGGTACATTCAAACAGTAACCAATTTTGAAAAAGGCAAAGTGACCATGAAAGCCAGCAACATGTTCAATGATAAATTGAAAGATTTACTGTTCTTCAAAGAAGACCCGAAAGCATCGGTGGTGAAGAAACTGGGTTCAGGAAATGCCTGGATGGGAATGAGCGCTAACGTGGATGTCAATAAAATGGAATCATTCCTGGCTGATTTTGCACCGGAAGGACAGAAAAAACTGAACGCTGTATTACCGGGTGAAGCAGCATTTGCACTGGCAATGATGGGCGAAAATCCGTTTACACAAATGTTCTCCGGCCAGTTTGGATTGGTGTTTACAGGTAATCCGCGAAGCAGCATGGGAATGATCCCACAATTTAACTTCTTTCTGGGCCTTGGCAAAAAAGGTGAATTTATCAACGAGCAGGCTTCTATGTATGCAACGCTGATGGGCTTGCAAAAACAAGGCGATGCATTCATCACCGAAGGAATGGCGATTGCACCGCGAAAAGACGGCCTGTACGGGTTCACGCTTCCTGAAAACAAAAGCGGGTCGTTGAAAATCCCTTCATTCGCCAAAGATTTCGGTAAGAAAACGTTTTCGATGTTCATCGATTTCGGCCAGATTGATGTGAAAAGCCTCGAACTGGAAGACGAAATGAAGGTATTGGAAATCATGGATACGTTCTACGTGACGGTTGACCGCGAAGGTACAGATATGGTGATGACAACCAAGTCCAACTCGGCGAATATCCTCAAGCAGATCGGGCAATTCTACGCCAAGCTATTTGAAGAAAAAATGGGCGACATGGCGATTTAGCGTGTCCCTGAAATCTTTCATAACAAATCCTCCCCCTCAATCACGGTTGCTGGGGGAGTTTTTATAAAGACTAATTGCGATGCTGTCAAAAGACCAATGGAATAAACTCACCCCCGAAGAAGAACGTATCATCGTTCACAAAGGCACGGAATACCCGTTTACGGGCGAATACAACAAATGGAAAGAAACCGGCGTATTTGTGTGCCGGCGTTGCGAAAATCCGTTGTACCGGTCATCCGATAAATTCGATTCGGGTTGTGGCTGGCCTTCGTTTGACGATACCTTTCCCGGAGCTGTAACACAAGTGCCTGACGCCGATGGCAGACGTATTGAAATTCTTTGCGGCAATTGCGGCGGACATTTGGGGCATGTATTCAAAGGTGAACGGTTCACCGCTAAGAATACACGGCATTGTGTGAATTCGCTGTCGATTAAATTCAAAGCAGAATAATTTTGAATGCTTGATTCTTAATGTTGAATTGAAAGTCAGAATTATAAAGGATTGAATGACCAATTGATAATTCTTTCAAATTCAATCTGATAATGGGTTGAAGAAACTGAAATTCCCCCTATTGCCTCATTCAACAGGCATTATTCTTCCATCGACTCAAACTGCGTGCAATGATACACGTCACATTTTTTGGCCGCCAGTAACTGGTCGAGCTGAATATGCGCAGCCAGCGCCAGTTGCGAATAGTTTTGCGAGGAATTACCAAAGCTGGCAGCTGTGGTCACCCACATTTTCTGAATCAACTCGTTGCCGTCTTTTACCGGGCCGATAGCTTCGACTACCGCTTTAACGTTCAATGAACCGGCATGGTACACATGCATCACCAACAGGCGGAACCAAATGGCCTGCTCATCCACGGTCAACCCGGCATTGGTGGCAATGTTTTTGGCAGACGGAATACAAACGCGTTTCAGCAATTGTGACGCGCCGTAGGCCGATCGGTTGAAATCCCTGCGCTCGTCGACCGTTTTGTTGACGGTGAGTCCCATGGATCTGGCAACAGCCGGCATCAGCTGGAAAGGCCCGTAAGCACCCGCTGTCGATTTTTTCAACTGTCCCGGGCTTTCAATCAGCAAAATGGATTGTGCATACCACGGATCGACACCGTATTCATTGAAGCAGGCTACGCCTTTCGGCAGACTTTCAAACACGAGGTCGAAACGGTAGAAATCGTTCTTGCCGGTCGTTACCATGATTCGCTCGCTTTCCGGCAGGCCGAGCGAGCGGCGAACACTGTCCTTGAACAACGCCTTCTGCGTTTCGTTTTGTGCCTGCCACATACGGTTCGACATCTTCGCCACAACTTTTCGGTTGGAAGCAATGTTTACCAATACCGAATCGGGGGAAAGCAGCATAATCTGGCGCCAGAACTGCGGTTGCGGCAATTCATTCCACCCACCGGAGACGATCGGGCCCGCGCCCATGATCACCTGTTCCTGTTCGTTTTGCTCGAAAGCGATCATTTCGCTTTCCCATTGAGGATTTTGCTGTGAATAAAGCATTCCACCGGCAAGGGTGAAAAGTGAAATTAAGATTGTGCGCATGAAGCAACTGTTTTGGAAATAAGTACTGCTTTGCCTTTTGGTTGCACAAGTTAGCCAAAAAAAGTCAAAAAACCAGCGTTTACGGGCAGTTTTTGTCGGGAAGTCCTATTTTGCATCCGACTGATACGTGCTTTTCAGCAGGCGCTCGGAAGTCGGATCATTGCTCAGCGAATTGCCTGCAGGCCTGTTAAGCTCCTCCACAATATCCGGTAATTCGAGTGCATTCGCTTCAAGGAAACGCATTTGTGCAGCCAGGAACTGCTCGTCGCTTGCCGAGCGCGGTTGTACCGTATGCTCGTGGTTCCGGTAGTTCTTGTAGCGGATCACCGTATCGCGAATGATTTTCGTTTGGATAATCGTATCGGTGCGGCTAAGTGCAGGCTTGTTGTTGGGAGCTCCCGTCTTTTCATCCTGGTCGGGCCAGATGGAAAGGAACAAGGTAATCGTAGCTGCAATGCCGATGAGCGCCTGGTACAACGGAATGGTTATCCCTATGAACGAATTGCCTTTGGCCGGAATGACCAGTGGCTGAGCTTCAGAAGGCGTTTCATAAAGTGAAGCGGATTCACTGATCATCTGCCGTTGCAAGCGGTATTCTGCCTGCGAGAAATGGGTCTCCACAAACGCTTTTTCTGCGGCCGTTAGCTGGTCGAAATCTTTTTGGTCCAAAAGATCAAACAAACGTTCTTCATTGTTGTTCAAATGCTTATCCATCTCAATTCAATTTAAAAAATGTTGATTCGTAGGTCGGGTCGAATGCTTTCAGGTGCTCGGTCATTTTTTTCGTAGCATAAAACAACCGTGATTTGACCGTTCCAAGCGATGTTTCGGTAATATCTGCGATCTCGTTGAGGCTGAATTGCTCCATGTAGCGCAGTACAAAAACCGTTTTGTGGTGATGCTCAAGCTGGTCGAGGCTTTCTTTCAGCAATGCCTTGAACCGGTTCTTTTCGGCCAGGTCGTCGCCATGAACGGTATGCCGCTGCAATTCATGCGCATCATGCGAGAGCGCAACAATCGGACTTCTCCGGTAAGCGGTTTTGCACATGTTGGAAGCGATTGTAAACAGCCATGTATAAAATCTTTTCTCCGGGTCGTACAGGTGTTTTTTCTCCAGGATGCGCAAAAACAATTCCTGTACAAAATCATTGGCTGTATCTTCATCACGCTGCAGCATTTTGATAAAGTAGCCCAGCAATTTCCTGCTGTAACGACGGTGAAGCTCGGTAATGGCCAACGAGGAATGATTCCGGATCACTTCCTTCATCAACTCCTCGTCGGTGTATTGGGCAATATGCTTATGGAAAATGCCCAATGTCAGATTTTTTTCGATTTCACGCTTTCAAGATAGGCATTGATATCGGCTTCCTGTCCTGATTTTTTACTGATGGCGATCAGCAGTTTTTCGATTTCAGCGGCATCACTTGCCTGTTCGATATCCAGGTAATGCTGGTGGAGCGAACAGAGTGAGACCAGGTAACATCCATTGAGGTGATCGGCAACACTCTCTTCGGCCGTGAACGAGAAATGCTCTTTCAGATGATCGATCAGGTAACGTTTTTCGTAATTGCGCACAATCAATGAGATATTATCGAACGGCTCTTCGGAATATTCGTAGGTAAGCCCGGTGAGGTACAACTTATCTTTCCAGCTTTCGTCGGTAATCGAATGCATGGCCGAAACAGCTATATGGATCGGGCGAATACCGGAATTTTTGAGGAAATGGGCAAGAATTTTATTGCGGTTTTCCATGTACATATCCCCTTTTGTGGCCAATTCGGTTTTCAGATCAAGTGGCGGAAAACCAATTTCTTTCAATAACTGATTGCGGTATTCATCGATCATCATCAGGTGCAGGTTGATTACCCTTACATCTTTCCGAAATTTTTTGCCTTCCTGCACAATCCAGGCGCCGTAGGTATCATTGTCGCCTGCTGTAAACAGGATGGCATTCTGGTCAAGGCCGGCAAGCATGTTGTAAGCCCAATTGACCATCGACGGATGCATGAGGTTGTGCTTGTACATCAATTCGGCAAATTTGTGTTGTTCAGTCCTGTTGTTTTGGGTTTCGTAGTACGTTGCGAGGTCTTCGTATACCCGTGTGTCATTCGGATTAATCTTGTAGGCCTTTTCCAGGTAGCTGAACAAGTTTTCATTATTCCCTCCTTCCGACCATTTCAGGTGATTGGCCTCGAACGAGTTGGGAATGGCTGCATAAGCGTCGTTGACGATCTGGGCACACAGATCGCTGTATTTCTTGCGCGCTTCATCCGATTCGGAAATATTGCGCAGCGCACGGCTGGCTTTGTAATAGTTGTACCACGCTTCACCGTTTGTCTTATCGGCATCGACCAGTTTTTTCCAGCCCTGCAATTGAGCCAGGTACCAGCTTTCTTCACGGCGTTCTTTCGCTATTCCGTAGACGGTTTCGGGTTTTTGGGCCAGTCCGGCAAATGCCAGCAACAGGCAAAAAAGAATAATTCCAGGTTTCATGATAAATTGTGTTTTAAAAAGAACCGGTGCACCACTGTTCTGAAAGTTCGGCAGTATTACTCAGTGAACCAAAAAAGGTTCATTCGGAAGTAAAATTTTGAATGAGGCCTTTGGTAAAAACGCCATCAAACCATCCTTTATCAGGTTGTTTTTGAGGGGATTATCAATTGAAAAACTATAAATTATGAAGGTGGGAATTTCTTGTCAATTCTTGATAATTGATCATTCATAATTTATATTGAACAACGGAACGTTTTTGACCAACGCGCCATTCTTCATTCAACATTAAAAATTCAGCATTAAAAATTAAAAGAGTTCCGTAAGCAGACGTCCTTTTGTGGTCGGCATATCGAAGCCAAGAATATGGGAAATAGTCTTGCTCAAATCGATCAGCTCACCTTCTTCCTTCACAATGACATCTTTTTTGAAATCAGGTCCAATCGCCAGCAGGGAAATATGGCGGCAGCCTTCGCAACCATCACCGTGATTCACGAACCCGCTTCTGCGTCCGTCCAGGTGCCTTCCGTGATCGTTGGTGATCAGGAGTGTCGTTGTGTTTTTCATTTCCGGATTGTCCTGGATGTAGTTCCACAGCTCGTAGGCATAGGTATCACAATTTTTTATCGCTTTCAGGTATTCATCCCACTTGTTTTCGTGGCCGCGAACATCGGCTTCCAGTAAATTGATCAGCATCAGGTTCGGTGTATGCTGGTCGATCACCTGCTTCACGCGTGCAAACGTGTATTTATCACCTACATATTCGGCGCTGTTGCCGTTGGGCCCGCAATAGGTATAAGGCATGTAGGTATTCCACCATTTTTTGTCCCTGCAATTGCCCAGGATCTCCAGCTTTCCTTTGCTGCTCACGATCCAGGCTTCATTTCGATCGGATTGTGAAGCTTTGAGGTAATACTGGAACATGGAAGGATTTTTCGGGATCTCTTTGCCGTTATTGGAAACTTTATCGTAAACACCGGTTACAATCGCCGTATGTCCGGAATTGGTTTCTGTAGTACCGTTGTTGCGAAAATTGGTAAACAAAACGCCCTGGTGAATCATTTCTTTCCCCATTCGCGGAATGTTGCTGCAACTGGTATCACCGAACGTTTCCGTCCATCTTGGCCCGTCAATAATCAGCACAACCACGTGTTTGGTTTTGTACGCCTGCCGTTTCAGGGTATTCGGTTTTTGGGTCGTATCATCCGAAACAACAAACGAGCTGGTGATTATGAACAACGCCGTGAAAAAGACGAAAAGAGCCGGTTTATACATGTGTTACCGTAATTGGTGGCCCGAAAATACTGATTTTTTTTCAACTGATAATCCCCAAAGCACTGTTTCAAATGTCTAAGCGACAGGCATTAATCTTTTTGCATACCTGAAATGGTTCGTATTCCGTTTCGCAAATTCCCAACATTCCTTGTACTTTTATGCCGATGTATCGGAAAATCAGCTTTTTGTTCCAGGTAATCGCGGCAGCCATTCTTTTTCCGCTATCGCTATCGGCAATGCGTGCCGGAAAAGCCAGTCCCAACTTCCGTCATTTTTCCATCGAAGAAGGCTTTCCCAGCTCGGAAACGTATTTCGTGCAGCAGGACCGGGAAGGTTACATCTGGATTTGTACAGATCGCGGCGTCGTACGTTACGATGGTTACCGCTTCCGTATTTACACCAAAAAAGACGGGTTAATGGACGATGTCGTGTTCAAGACTTACCAGGACCCAAGCGGAAAACTTTGGTTTGTGACTTATAACGGACTGCTTTCGTATTGGGACGGAAAGCGCATCCGGCCTTATCAATACAACCACCACATCAGCAAATATCTCAAAAACAGGGTGACCACCTACAAATCACTGGTGGTGGACCGCAAAGGAAACCTCTATTACAGTGCACAGCAACTCGAGATGATTTGCATTTCTGCCGGGGGTGTTGTTTCTTATCCCAAGGAATGGAACAAAAGAACGAGAGAAGGGCATCAGATTATCCGCATCGATGACCAATGGGGATATATGGCATCGAAGTCAGACGGGAAATACCCGAGTGCTTACCTCATCGAAGGCCGGAGGAAGACCTTCCTGGGCGAGTTTGGGGCCGCAGACCGGTTTTCGTTATATGCTGCCAACAAGAAAGCTGTTTTCGTGCAGTGGAATACCCAGGTGGTTTCTGTTTTTAATCCAAAGGCCCGCGAAGATTTCAAAAACCTCATTTACCTTGGTGGTGATGGCGAATACATCTGGTTTGGCACTACCAACGGCGTAAAACGAAAACCGATCCGGTATTTCGGGAATCAACGCTATGGCACTGATACCTACCTGGAAGGTTATTCCGTTACGTCTGTTGCCCGTGACAGCGAAGGCGGCTATTGGTTCACAACCCTGGAAGACGGCGTTTTCTATGCTCCCGGACTGGCAGTCGGAATGTACCACGACGGTAATCAAAGTCCGCATTTGCTAAACTGTGTGGATGTAAACGGCTACAAATCGAATGTGATTCTCGGATACGCTAATGCTTACATCGATCTGAACAGCAACTGGACAGTGACAGATATGATCACCTATTGCAGGCGTTCCGTTTTCATGGGCGAACAACTGTTCATTTCGCATGGCTATGACACGCTGATCCCCTTAAAGGGCAAAAAAGGCTACCAGGCCAGCTGGTTCAAAGATTTTTTTGTCGATTCACCACATTCATTCGTATTCATCAAAACATCAATAGGCCGCATCCATGACAATGGAAAAATTGAATACATCTACGATTTCACAAAAGACAAGGGGAAATATGTACAGCGCTACCTGGAAACAATTGCTATAGATGACAAAGGCCGCCTGCTGGTAGGAAGCATCCACGGTTTGTTTGAACTGAAAAACGGCTCGCTCACACTGAAAAACCTGGAAGACGATTTGTTCCGAACACGGGTAACCGACCTTGATTACCACCCTCACTGGGGAACCGTTGTGGCAACCAGGGGCCGTGGCGTCTATTTTATGAACGATTATAAAGTTACCCGGCAACTGACGAACGAATCCATTGGTCTGCTCGACAACAACGTCAACCGTGTATACATTGATCCGTATCAAAACCTGTGGATCTGCTCCAACAAAGGCCTCAACAGGATCAAAAAACATTCCAACGGGCGACTGGAAGTGACCCAAATGACCATCGCCCACGGCTTGCCGTCGAATGAGGTCAATGCCATTTATGCCTACGGTGATACCATCTGGATCGCTACCAAAAAAGGGATCGTGACAGCGCCCGCAGATTACCTGAACAACAATATTGTGCTCGGCCAGTTGAAGCTGGAATTGATTGAAACCGACCGGGAATCGTTCAGTCGTTTCAGAAAACGCCTCACTATAGGGGCAAACCGCGAGTACATCAAAGTTATTTTGCGCACCACCAATTTCCGGACAGGAACCAACAGGCTGATCCGTTACCGTTACGAATCTGACGGAAAATGGCTCACCACATCAACCGGAGAATTGCTCTTATCGAAACCCAACGGCGGCGATTACTCACTGGAAGTCAGCTACCGCAACGAAAACGGCGTTTGGTCGCCCCCGGAAGTCATTGCACGGTTTAGCGTACTCCAGCCCTTTTACGCCACCTGGTATTTTATCCTTACGATGGTCATGCTGGGGCTTTTCCTCATCCTTGTGGCATTCCGGCTGCGAATCAGGCAGGTAAAACGCAAACACGCTTTGCAGAAAACAATCAATGAATTGGAACACAAAGCATTGAGAGCGCAAATGAACCCGCATTTCATTTTCAATTCCCTCAATTCCATCCAGAGCTTCCTCATTTATGAAGAAAATGAAAAAGCAGAACGGTTCCTGCTGAAGTTCGCACACCTGATTCGCCAGACCCTCAACAATTCCCGCGAACCTTACATTTCCATCGAAAGTGAGATCGAAACACTCAAAAGCTACCTGGAACTGGAACAAATGCGCTTTAAAGAGAAATTTGAAGTGGAGCTGACCTGCCTGCTGAATTCCCAGGAAATGACCTACGGTGTGCCGCCGATGCTCATCCAGCCTTTTGTGGAAAATGCAGTGTTGCACGGATTCAAATCGCTTGATTCGGGTGGTAAAATCACTGTTGTATTCGAATCCATAAAAGACCAGCAGCTTTATTGCATTGTTAAGGATAACGGCATTGGGAGAAAAGCGAGCCTGAAGCTGCAGCAGAGCACGCATAAATCCTACGGAACAAAAATTACAGAAGAGCGCTTAACGGCCTTTCAGCAAAAATACGGCGATCATTTCCGCATCGAAACAATTGACCTGGAAGAAGATGGTAAAGCACTGGGTACGATGGTTTTACTGAAAATACCGATTGTTATTGCACCCGCCACGCATCATTTTCCACACTGATCGGATGAAGGAAAGCTGTAACGAATCACGGGTTACTTTATTACTTTAGGCAATATTCAGCTTAAGAAAAGGTTAATTAAGCAAGCTAAACGAACTCCGACTTATGACGCAGATGAAACAGGATATTACTACTAACCAGGATGCGGCCACGGCTGTGATCATTGATGACGAGTTTGATGCCCGGCGAATTATCAGCAAGTACCTCGAACGTTATTTCCCGCAAATCACCGTGACGGGTGAAGCCTCCAGCAAAGATGAGGGCATGAAGCTGCTGCGAAGCGTAAAACCCGATATCGTTTTCCTCGACATTAACCTCGGCGATGGCTCGGGGTTTGATTTGATGGACAGCCTTAAGGACCTTGATTCGAATGTGATCTTCACCACTGCTTTCGACAATTATGCCGTGCAGGCATTCCGTTACCATGCGCTGGACTATTTGTTAAAACCCATTGATCCGGATGCCTTTGCAGAAGCAGTTGGACATGCCTTATCCATTACTTCTGCCGACCAATCGACCAACATCCAGCAATGGATAGCGCATTATGGACATTCTGATCGTAAGCTGGCCATTCCCACTTCCGACGGCCTGCGTTTCATTCAACTCGACATGATCGTTTTCCTGGAAGCAGACAGCTCGTATTGCACACTTCATATCAATGACGGAAAACAAATACTGGTTTCGCGACCGCTGAAGTACTTCTCCGACAAGCTGGAAAGCGACCGGGTGTTTTTGCGTCCGCACAAATCGTTTATCATCAACATGAATTACCTGCAGGAATACATCAAGGAAGATGGCGGTGCGCTGAAGCTCACTACCGGCCACAGTATCCCGATTTCCCGCCAGAAAAAGGATGAAGTATTAAGGGAAATGAATAACTTCTTTCTTTAGAATTTAGAATGCTTCATTTTTAATGTTGAATTGAGAGCCGGGTTCTTTAGCCGGAATCACCTTTTCAATTTTCAGTTCTCTTTTCAATCTGAAAATGCTTACCCGGAACAAAACTCCTTTACCAGAGCATCATTCAACATTAAGCATTAATTAACCATGAATGGTCTCCTCCTTGCCGTACTTATCCATCAGTCCGGCTTCGAAGGTTAGAAAATCCTGCCAGCGGGCATCCACATCGATTCCTTCACCGTACTTGCGCGCAAATTGCAGGAAACTGGTATAATGACGCGCTTCGCTTTCCATAAGGCTGCGGTAAAAAACGCGCAGGTCGGCATCGTTGATCTCTTCGGATAACAAACGGAAACGCTCACAACTGCGGGCTTCGATCATGGCCGAAAACAACATGCGGTTTACAAAGAAGCTCACGCGCGAATCGCCCGGATAAGTTTGCTTGAGGTATTCCAAAAGGTCGTTTACGTAAGCATCTTTTCGCTCCACACCCAATTCATAACCGCGCTCAATCAGCTTGGTATGCACCATTCCGAAATGTTCCATTTCTTCTCGGCACAATTCCGTCATTGCCTGCACCACATCCGGGTATTCCGGAAACTTCACGATGATCGTAATGGCGTTGGTAGCAGCTTTTTGCTCGCAGTAAGCATGATCAACCAGGATTTCCTGGATGTTTTTCTCAACGATATTTACCCAGCGCGGGTCGGTCGGCAGTTTTAATCCAAGCATGTTCTCGAAAATTTCACTGCAAATTTCGCGAATTATCCCAATCAACCGTTAGTTTTGTTGCACATCTTCAAATTCATCTCATGAAATTGCGTGCAACCCTGCTGTTTTTCAGCCTTTTTTCAGTTTTCAGCACAATGGCCCAGCAACAGCAACCCAAGCTGGTAGTCGGTATCGTGGTAGACCAGATGTGTTATGATTACCTGTACCGCTTCAATGAACAATTCGGGAAAAACGGGTTCAACAAACTCATGACGAAAGGCTCGCATTTCCGGAATGTGACCTACAATTATGTTCCTACGTACACCGGCCCCGGACACGCTTCGGTTTACACCGGCACAACACCGGCCAATCATGGAATCGTAGCCAACGACTGGTTTCACCGGCCTTTTGGTAAAATGACCAATTGCGTTTCGGATACTACAAAAACTTCGGTGGGAACTACCAGTGATTACGGGAAATGCTCACCACAATTCCTGCGCGCCAATACTGTTACAGACCAACTCAAACTCACCTACCCCGGCGGTAAAGTAGTCAGCGTTTCCATCAAAGACCGTAGCGCGGTTTTACCGGGCGGACACATGCCTGACGGGGCTTATTGGTACGATTACCTGACCGGGAAATTCATCACCAGCTCGTTTTACACCACGCAGCTGCCGAAATGGGTTGATGATTTTCATGCAGCGCATCCGGTCCAGACGTACCTGGGCCAGGAATGGAACCTGCTCAAACCACAAGACTCCTATACTTACGCGAATTTCGATGATTCCCCGTATGAGCAATTAATCGGGGGAAAAACAAGCCCGACCTTCCCGTACAATTTTACGCAGCTACCGGCTGAAGATCAACTGTCGCTCTTTACGGTCACACCGTTTGCAAATACCTATCTCGCCGATTTTGCCATGCAAGCCCTGCAAAGCGAGCAATTAGGAAAAGACGAGGTGGTGGATATGCTCACCATTAGTTTCTCAACACCGGATATAGCCGGACACGCTTTCGGGCCTTACTCATTGGAAATGGAAGACATGTACCTGCGCCTGGACCAGGAAATTGCCCGTTTGTTGGCCGCGTTGGATAAACAGGTGGGCAAAGGAAATTATGTGCTTTTCCTCACAGCCGATCATGCCGTGGTGCCGGTTCCGCAATACCTGACCGATCACCAATTGCCGGGCGGTTACATTTTTGAGGATACCTTACTTGCCAATCTGCGCAGGGCATCCGTTGCAGAGTTCCAGACCGATATCATCGACCGTATTGAGAACAACAACGTGTACCTGAAGCCGGAATACGTTGCCAGTGAATTGAAACCGCAGTTCGTGAGCTTTATACAGGAACAGATTCGTTTGTGGAACGGCGTAAAAGCAGTCTATACCCAAGCGCAATTGCAGTCGGCTATCTCTGGCGACAACTGGATCGAAATGGTGCGGAAAGGCTACGATCCCGAACGAAGCGGAGAGGTCATTTACCTCTTGCAGCCGGGCTATCTCGACAAATCGACCGACAGTGAGCGCGCGCGCAAAGGAACCAGCCACGGGTCGGCTTTTAACTACGACACCCATGTTCCGGTGTTGTTTTACGGAGCGGGAATTCCGGTACAGGAAGTGTTTACACCTTACGAAATCGTAGATATTGCGGCAACAGTCGTTCATATTTTGCAGGTTCAACGACCGAATGCCATGACAGGGAAACCGATGCTGGAGTTGTTTGAGAAATAGACTATTAACAGTAAATTATCAATTATGAATTGAAGAATTATCAAGAAAGGGCTGACAAAATCAGTAATTGAACCAACTTGATAATTCTTCAATTCATAATTGATAATTTTTTCGAAAGTTTTAACAACTTGATTCCTGTTAAACCGATTAACTGCTGTACATTCGCAGGTATGATGCTAAAACCCGGTTGGACCATAAAGCGAATGCTCGTTCTTGCAACGGTTGCTTTGGTGTTCATTGGTTTTTTCGAAAAACGCCGGCCACAATTCCAGCCCAATAAAAAAGCCATAACCGAGCAGGTTGCCGAGTGCGATGCCGACGAAGATGCCGATGACGATGACCTCATTGGCGGCAGCACCTGCTACCTCGCGTATGAAAATCATGCAACCGAAAACACGTTTGCCGGAGAAGGAAATACCCTGGTTTTGGCCCCGGTTTGCGGCAAAAAAGGAAAATCACTTCCAAAATGGATGATGTACCGGCAATTGAAAATCGACGGACACGCGATCTAAAGCTCAGTCCGAACATTTTTAGTTTTTAAATCAATACATCATGAAATTTCAAGTAGCATTAAGTGCACTGGCCGTCTGTTTATCACACGGATTAACGGCCCAAAAGAACTGGAAAGACACTTCAAAACTGGTCATTCCGGAATTAAAGTACAAATTCAATCAATCGGGTTCACATTATATCAAAGCTACGGTAGCAGCACAAATGTGGGCGCGCTATTCAGAAATGAACCCGGGAACACAGATCTACGATACACCGGTTGATGCCTACGGAGATATCGGGATTCGCCGTTTGCGCTTCTCAGTGTGGACACAGCTCACCGACCGGATCTTTTTCTACACGCAATTCGGTCAAAACAACTTCAATTTCCTTTCCAAACGCAACACCGGGGCGTTTTTCCACGATGCGGTGGTGGAATACAAAGTGATTCCGCAGCTCAGTTTGGGTGGAGGTTTGACGGGCTGGAGCGGGATGTCGCGCTACGCCTCACCAGGGATCGGTTCTATTCTTGGAGTGGACGCACCGCTTTACCAGCAGGTAACCAATGGCGTAACCGATCAGTTCCTGAGAAAACTCTCCATATATGCCAAAGGGCAGGTCGGGAAACTCGATTACCGGGTGGCGATCACCTCGCCGATGTCGGCCCAAAACTCATTGGTTACAATTCCTGCAATTTCCACGGATGCCAATTTTTCAATGGCGGCGCCGAAATTACAGTCACAGGCTTATTTGTACTGGCAGTTTTTCGACAAAGAGAACAACACCTTGTGTTATACGACGGGAACTTATCTTGGAAAGAAAAAGGTATTGAACCTCGGGGCCGGCTTTATTCACCAGGAAGATGCCATGTGGTACCTCAATTCGGCCGGTGACACCACGAGTACGGATATGTTGTTGCTCGGGGCCGATGTATTCCTCGACATGCCGGTGAGCAAAAATGGCGGATCGGTAACGGCTTATGTAGCTTACAACGATTTTGACCTGGGTCCGAATTACGTGCGCAACAACGGCGTCATGAACCCGGCAACCGGAACAGGAACAGGCGGAACCTACAATGGAGCCGGCGTTGCTTTCCCGATGATCGGTACCGGGCAAACGATCTTTGCGCAGGCGGGGTATAAATTCAAAGACGGTCTGCTGGGCGGAAACGGAACATTGCAACCGTATGCTTCCGTTCAATACTCACAACTGAAAAAGCTGAACGATCCGATGATCATGTTCGAAGGTGGCGTCAACTGGCTGATTCACAATACCCATACCGGGAAAATATCGCTGAACTACCAGTCTCGCCCGGTTTTTGAAGCCAATCCGGCCGGTGAATACGTTCAGACATCACGCAAAGGAATGATGGTGCTGCAGTACCAGGTTGCCCTATAAGGAATATTGAATTGATCTCGATTGGGAAACCGATTCAGGCATGAAAATCAGGAATGATCAATTATCAAGTGATGTTAGGTTTGATCCTCTCCTTGATAATTGATCATTTTTCAATTCATAATTCTCTAAAAAGGGCATTGTTTTTGTGACACTCAACTACTATTTTTAAGATCATGAAATTACTTATCTGTTTCCTGTTTACCTGTTCGTTTGCAAGTGCACAGCAATTTGCGGCACCGTGTAAGGAAGTTCCTGCCCTGAACCAGGCAATCGTTGATGCGCTGAAGCCCTACATCGGGAAGAAGATCGCCCGAGGCGAATGCTGGGATGCGGCTGAATTGGCGCTGAATAAAGTTGGTGCTGACTGGGACGGTTTGTACGCCTTCGGGCGGGAAATCGATATCACGAAAGAGTGTATTCAACCCGGCGACATCGTACAGTTTGAAGAAGTGGAAATGGAAGTAAAAACCGAAAACGGTGGTTATTCCGAATCGTTTTACCACCACACGGCGATTGTTTACAAAGTCAACGGCCCCGGCGATTTGCAGTTCATTCACCAGAATACCGGTCAATACGGCCGCAAAATGGGCGTCACCGATTTTAATCTTGCCAACAAGACCAAGGGGAAAATGACGTTTTACCGGCCGGTGAAGAAAGCGTAAAACGAATCAGGTCAGAATTTTAAACACACAGAGAACATCGATTTTGAGTGTTCTATGTTTCTCTGTGTTCTATGTGGTTAATAAAAGAGGTGGTATTTTTTTACATTTACCGTTCCTAATCGGTTTTAACTCAACGGAAAATGTACATCGGAAAAAAAATGGGGATCGGCGCCATGTGGGTCTTTGCCCGCAAAAACCTCATCAAAACGGCTATTCTCAGCACCGCGGTTACCTGCGTTTATCAATTACTCAAATGGAAATTCATTGCCATACCCTTTTTACCTGTCGCAACAATCGGTACGGCCGTTGCCTTTTACATCGGTTTTAAAAACAACCAGGCCTATGATCGTTTGTGGGAAGCCCGACAACTCTGGGGCGGATTCACCAATGTGAGTCGCACACTCACCGCTTCGATTATTTCCCTGATCGACGATAAGGAGGTGCGAAAAAGTATCATGCAAAAGCACATCGCCTACATCAACATCGTACGCCTGCAGCTGCGGAAGACCATTCCGTGGGCGACAAACCGCGAGGACTACCACCGCCAGGTCATCTCGGCCGCCGATGAGATCAAGGAATTCGACGTGGCCATCGAAGCGCTGTTTGTAAACATGGATAAAATGGAACTTTACGAGCAGATCAAACACAAAGGAAACATTGCCAACCTGGCTTTGAAATCGCAGTTTGTGACCATTTTGAAACTCAAACGCGACGGTGTCATCGATGAATACGAACACAGCGACTTAACACGTTTGCTCGGTGAACTATACGACTTGCAGGGAGGCTGTGAACGCATCAAAACAACGCCTTTGTTCCGCCAGTACAGCTTGTTCAGCCGCATTTTCGTAAACCTGTTCATCCTCTTGCTGCCATTCGGGTTGATCAATGAGATGAGCAAATTCGGTGAATACGGGATTTGGCTCACCATTCCGTTTACCACTCTGATCTCGTGGGTATTCATGACGATGGAACAAATCGGCGAAGCCAGTGAAAATCCTTTCGACAATGGTTTGAATGACACGCCGATCTCGACCATCTGCCGCAATATTGAGATCGATATCCTGGAAATGCTTGGTGAAACCGACCTGCCGCAAAAACTGGAACCCTACAACAATGTGATGCTTTAAGAGGCTGAAGTATGTTCCATTATGAATTGGAGAATGATCAGGAAGTTTGGTAAAGAAAAACACCTAGGTCATTCATAATTGGTTCACATCCATCCTGATTCGCCACTCTTTGGGATACAGGTTATTGAACCGGTTGCCCAAATGCTTGATCCAGCCAAGGGGCTCGCTTTGGTAGGTCATCAACTGAAAACCGTGGGCACCGTTCAGTGAAAAGGTGTCTCCGTGCAGGTAAGCAAGCGCCTGTTCACGTGACAGTTCAATCGCTGATAATTGGGAGGTCCGGATAAACGGGTCCAACGCCAGCGCTTCATGCGGTATCAATCCTTTACGGGCGTTTTCGCCGAGTTCTGTTCCGAGTTTAATGACACGCAGCTGCTGATGCAGGTAAAAAACCGTTTCTTCCAATACAGCCGGAACAGCAAACAGGTAATCCTGCCATTGAATAATCGAAAGGTCATTACCGGAGATAAACGGCCCCACCGCTGACCGGTCTTTGAGCAATTGCAGCTTCGGGTTTTTAACCGGCTTCTTCCGCGAAACATTTCCTTCCGGCTTGCGCAATACCGAAAGGTAAAAACCTTCCGTATCCAGTTCATTCGGCAAGGCATACCAGCCTGTTCCACGACGGTCGGATTTGGCAAACGGCAATGAAAGACGCACGATCTCCGCATCCGTTTCGCGTGCGAACCAGGCTACATTTTCTTCATTTTCCAGGCTGTTGAAGGTACAGGTCGAATAAACCATGAACCCGCCCGGCTTCAGGCTTTCCCAAACATCCATCACAATCCTGCGTTGTCGGGCAGCACACAAGTCCACGTTGTTTTGCGACCACTCGCTGCGCGCCGCATGGTCTTTCCGGAACATGCCTTCGCCCGAGCATGGAGCATCGACTACGATGCAGTCAAACAGGTCCGGAACACGGGCAAAATCGGCTGGGTCATTGTTGGTAACAACCGTGTTGGTTGCTCCCCACTTCGTCAGGTTTTCCTTCAGGATCTTCGCACGCGACTGGATCACTTCATTGCTTACCAACAGGCCTTTATTGTTGAGAAACGAGGCAATCAGGGTGCTTTTTCCACCCGGTGCGGCACACAAATCCAGGATAACCGGTTCAGCAGGCAATGACAGCGCTTTCAACACGGCATCCAACAGCTGCGATCCTGCTTCCTGCGGATAATAACTCCCGGCATGAAACAAGGGATCAAGCGTAAACAACGGTCGCTCGGAAAGAAAAAAACCGTTTTCAGACCACGGAATGGCCTTATCAACCGGCAGTTCGGCAACCTGTTTCCAGGGATTTCGGCGAATAGCAGTCGGCGGTTCGGTCGCCAAAGCTTCCAGGAGTGCATTTCCCAAAAAAGGATCGGATTGCACCCGTTTTACAAAGTCAGGAGGAAGAACAATACTCATCGTTCCGTCGTAAAAGGCAAGCGCGCCAGTGCGCTCACGGATTGATCGGTAAACTGCCCTTTTTCATACAGGTATTTACCGGTAATAGCTATCATGGCGGCATTGTCGGTGCAGTATTCGAATTTCGGAATAAATACCCGCCAGCCGCGTTTTTCACCTTCCTCTTTCAACCGGTTGCGCAGGCCGGAATTAGCCGAAACACCACCGGCAATGGCGATGTCGCGAACGTTCAGGTCTTTGGCGGCAAGCACCAGCTTTTTGAAGAGGATATCCAAAATGGCCTGTTGTACCGAAGCACAGATATCATTGGTGTTTTGGGCCACGAAATCGGGATTTTCCTTTTCCATTTTCTGCAAAAAGTAAAGCACCGATGTTTTCAGGCCGCTGAAGCTGTAATTATAGCCGTCGATCTGCGGTTTGGAGAAAGTAAAAGCCAACGGGTTGCCTTCTTTCGCTGCTTTATCGATCAATGGTCCGCCAGGATAGGGGAAGCCAAGTAATTTGGCCACTTTATCAAACGCTTCACCGGCTGCATCGTCGATTGTAGTGCCGATGATTTCCATGTCAAGGTAGTCGCGAACGAGCACCAGTTGCGTATGTCCGCCCGAAACGGTGAGGCAAAGGAAGGGAAATGACGGTTTTTCCTGTCCCTGATTGATAAAATGTGCTAAAATATGGCCGTGCATGTGATTGACATCCAGCAATGGAATATCGAGGGCCAACGCGGTTGCTTTGGCAAACGATGTACCCACCACCAGCGATCCCAATAATCCGGGTCCGCGTGTAAACGCAATCGCGTCAAGCTCCTGTAAATCAACACCAGCCTGGGAAAGCGCGGCATGTACCACCGGGATGATCTGCTGCTGATGCGCCCGCGAAGCCAGTTCCGGGACCACGCCACCGTACAACCGATGAACCTCCTGCCCGGCAATAACATTCGATAAAATGGTGTCATTTTTGATTACCGCTGCGGAAGTATCATCGCAAGATGATTCGATTCCTAAAATCAGGAGGGGTTTTTGACTCAACTTTTTTTAATTTTGTGTAATTACGCATGGCGAAAATACTGAAAATACTGGCGAAAATAATCGGGAACACACTCGAGTGGTTATTGATCCTGATCATTGCCCTTGCTTTCGCTATTCGTACCAGCCCTTTTCAGACCTATCTCGCCGAATTGGCTACCGATTACCTTTCCAAAGAACTCGACACAGAGCTGCACATCGGCAAGGTGGATATTTACTTTTTCGACCGCCTTTCGCTCGACGACGTCTTTGTGCGTGACCAGCACGGAGATACACTGGCATCGCTGGGCTCGATCGACGTGACCTTGCAATCGCTGAACCTGGGCGCCAACAAAATGACACTGCGGAACATCGCGCTCAATAATGGACGCGTCGGGATCAGCCGTGATTCGACGGATGGTGAATACAATTACGCGTTCATCGCCGATTACTTTAGCTCCGGCCGCAAAAAAACAGGCTCCGATCCGATGGATGTTAATGTAAAATCGCTCGACATTGACCAGGTGAACATTACCTACAATGATTACCGGAAAAGCTACAACGAGTATGGAATGGATTACGATCACCTGGATTTCAGGAATGTGGTCCTGCACGCCAACGAGTTTGAATCGGACGGAAAAACGTTTGCGTTTAACCTCGAAAAACTGAGCGCACGTGAAAAATGCGGGATTCATCTGCGTCGCCTCGAAGCCAAATGCCTCATTGGCGATCATGGAATTTTGCTCAGCAATGTAAAGATCAATACGTCCCGATCACGAATCTATGCCCGAAAATTCAACCTGCGTATGTCAGGGCTGAGCGATATGCGCTCGTTTGAAGACAGCGTGAGCTTCGATGCCATGATCGATTCCAGTGCAGTAAGTATGATCGATGTTTCCTACTTTGCCCCGGCGCTGAAGGGAATGTACCAGAAAGTCTACCTGCACGCCGGGTTGCGTCAGAAAACCAAGAATCTAAAGATCAACGATATCGACCTGCGAACAGGCACCAAAACAATCATTCGCGGCGATTTGCTGCTCCCCGACTTTAAATCGCTCGACGGCTCCTTCCTCAAGGAAAAAATATCGTACGCATACATAGATCTCAATGATGTAAAAGCGTTGCGATTGCCCGACCAGGCTGTTGAGAAGTTCATTTCCTTCGACCCGATGATTGAACGCTTGGGCTACTTCGAGGTCAAAAAGCTCGACCTGATCGGCTATTGGTCTGAATTTGTCATGTCGAGCCGGCAGTTGCGCACGCAGCTCGGAACGGTACACCTCGACAACGGATTGATCTTTAGCAAGCTGGATGAAGGTGGTTATGCATTCGACCGGTCGGCCAACAGCAGTTACGATGTGGCGATTGACAGCTTTAACCTGGCGAAGTTCATCAACGATCCGCTCTATGGAAAAGTAAGGGGGACATTATTCCTGAGTGGTGTTGTGGGACAAAAAGATGTGATTCGCCTGACGAAGCTCGACGGACTGATCAGTTCCTGCGGATTCAATAACTATACTTATTCCAACATCAAAGTCTCGGAAGGCTCGTACATCAACAAAGTGTTCAAAGCACGTGTTGAAGTCAACGACCCGCACCTCCAGCTGACCTACGATGGCTCCATCGATCTGAACAAAGGCAGGGAATCGTACGACTTTACAGTGCAAATACCGAAAGCCGACCTGGGCACGCTGAATTTCACGAAAAGCGAAAACACCAGCCTCATTGCCGATTTCGCGATCAATTTCAAAGGTACCAGCCTCGATAACTACAGCGGAACAATCGTCCTGCAAAGGCCGCTTCAATACTACGAAGACAGCAATGCCATCGTCATCCCGAACATGGACCTGACACTCACCCGCGGACCTCAATCAGACAAGGTGGTGCTGAAGAGCGGGGTAGCCAATGCGACGCTGACCGGAAAAGTGAGCCCGAAATTCATCGACGAATCCATCAACAATATGCTGTCCAAGCCGTTGTCGGCTTATTTCCAGTACAAGCCTTTCCCCGCAAAGACCAGGGACAATTCGTTCTTCGATTTGGAGGTCGATGTGTTCAACGCAGCCGAAATTCTCCGGATTTTTGCGCCCGATCTGTCCATTTCCAGCGGCACGCACCTGGATATCCATTACAATGCCCCGTTGCAGGAAGAAACACTTAACCTGACTTCCGGAGAGATCATGTATGACAGCGTGATCGTCCGCAACCTGGATGTCGACCAATCGTTGCTCGCAGGCGCCGTAAAAACCAATGTGACGGCAGGTTACTTCTCCCTCAATGATTCCCTGTTCGTGAACAACGTAAACCTGGTGGTAAACGGTAGCGACAACATTTACAATTCCACGATCAAATGGAATGAAAACCAGGCCAATCCGGCGCAATTTGTGTGGAGAACCACGCTGGCAGAAAGCGGACGTGTGGATGTGAAGCTCCGGCCATCTTTCTTCTCGGTCAAAAACCAGCTTTGGGAAATCCAAAACTCCTCGCGACTGGTTTACGCCGACCACAGGCTGGAGATCGATCACCTTGTACTGGAACGCGACGTGCAGTTCATCGCCATCAACGGCGTACTCTCTGACCTGAAAGAAGATGAAGTCACCTTGAACCTCAATGACATTCACCTGGATGAATTCTCGACTTTCATCAATTCCAAGGTAGCCATTGCCGGAAACGTGAGCGGAGACATCAAGCTCTCGACACCATTCACATCCATAAAAGCAGAAGGAAAACTGAATGTAGAAAGCCTGGTGATCAAGGAAGAACAGATTGGCGATGTATTCCTGACCGGGCTTTGGAACAACGAGAACAAGAGCGTGGCCATGAGTGGCGACCTCAAGTACATGAAACAGGAAACATTCTACTTCACCGGCGATTATTTCCCGTATAAAGAGCATGACAACATTGATTTCGACCTGGTATTTGAAGGCATGGACCTGCAGTTTGCCAATGCGTTCATTGATCCGTCGGTGCTCACGGATATCGGCGGAAAAGTGAAGGGCGATATTTTCATTACCGGCGATGTGGACGCTCCGGTCATCGACGGAAAGCTGCGCCTGGAAAACGGGAACGTAAAGGTCGGGTTGCTGGGAACCAGCTACAAACTTAGCGGGCCGATCCTGTTTGACGGTGAATCGGGCGGGTTCTACATCGATAACATGCCGCTGACCGATGAGGAATACAATAAAGCATTCGTTACGGCGACCATCAACCACACAAAGTTTGAAAACTGGAACTGTGAGATCGATTTCAATATCGAAGACGATTATTCGAATGTGGATTTCAGAGGCGTACCAAGACCGATCGATCGATTCCTGTTGCTGAATACACAGTATAAAGAAGGAGACGTTTATTATGGTCATGCTTACGGAACCGGAACCGCCAGTATTTTTATTACCGACGAAGAAACAGAGATCACTGTGGATGTGAAAACCGAGCGCGGTACCAAAATAAACCTGCCGATGTATGGTAATTCGGAATTGGAGGAAGGAAAGTTTATTGAAATTGGCGCTCCCGGACAAACCGGTGTGGACGAAGGGAAACCGCAAATTGACTTAACAGGACTCGATCTGAACCTGCACTTCGATGTGACGCCTGAAGCAGAGGTGAAATTGATCTTTAACCCGAAAACAGGAGACCAGATCGTTTCGCACGGACAAGCAGGTCTTGATATTAGTATCAACAACCTCAACGATTTGAAAATGGACGGTACCTATACAGTTGTCGGGAAAGATAATTACTACAACTTTGTGGTAGGCCCAATCAAGCAGCCGTTCAAGATCAAAGAGGGTGGAACGATTACGTGGTCGGGTGATCCGTATGATGCGCGTCTGAACCTGGAAGCTTATAACCCGGTGCGGGCTGATATCAGCGAAATTACACCAGATGTGACCAATACCAGTTCTTCGGGAACACAGGAAGTGCAATGTGTCATGAAAATCACGCAGACACTCTTTGATCCGTTGATTACACTTGATATTGAAGCCCCGAAAGCAACCGAATCGGAACGTACCATCCTGGCAAGTGTGAAAGCCTCACCCGACGAAATGCAGCGACAGTTTTTCTCGCTCCTGCTCTTTAAGAAATTTGCACCGCTGGCCGGGCATAACACTGTAGGAAGTGGTGGTATTGCTGACGTGTTAACCCAGCAGATTAACGGACTATTGGAAGAATGGTCTAAGAATGTGAAGATCCAGCTGGCGTATGACGATACGGAGAGCGGGCAGGATATTGCACTCGGATTTGAGAAAAACCTGGGCCGTGTAGTACTGAAAGGAAGCTTCGGTGTTGCCAATTCAACCGATGCGCAGAGCCAGACCCAAAGTAACCTTATCGGTGACATGAGCCTCGAATACCTGATCAATGACGATGGCTCGTTCCGTGTGAACCTCTTCAACGAATCCAATGACAACAGTGTCATCCAGGATAAAACACAAGGTTTGTTTACGCAAGGTGTCGGTCTGCACTACCAAAAGGAATTCAACAACCTGAAAGACTTCAAACAGAAGAAACAAAAGGTGAAAAAGCGCCGCAAGAAAACCGCGATCCCGAAAGACATTCCGCCTGTTCCTGAGAAGGAAGAAGAGAAAAAAGAAGCCCCTCCGGCAAATCCACCCGAACCGGAACCAACACCGGACTCCAAACGGGAGGAGGAGTAGAAAATTCAGCACAAAAACACAGCACTTTCGCCAATCGTATGCCGCCAATAGCTTTAGCGAAGTAACAAAGTTTTTTGGAAGAATGGGCCTCTTGAGAACGCAAGGAATTTCAGCAGGTAAAACGCAGTGTAATCATTCAACGCAAAGGCGCAATGCTTTCGCCAAAGCTTCAGCGAAGGCGCAGAGATCGCAAAAAAAATTATAGGCGTTTGTTAAATTTGCAGGGCAAATTACTTTGTGCCTAATAAGCCTGATTCAACTTGTTTATCTGTTTCTCTTCGCGTACTTTGCGTCTTTGCGTTGCAAATAAAACCTTTGCGATGAAAATCATCACCTGGGTTTGTTTTAGATCACATCGTGATCTACCGGAATCACCTTTGTGTTCTTATACCATGTCAAATTTGTCCATTTTTCTTTGTGCCTTTGTGGTGAAAAAATGAATGAACACTTATTGTTTTTCTATGTGTTCTATTTGGTCAAACAACCTCATGTTTTACTATTTTTGTCCAAATTCAACAACGTCCATGAAAAAAGTCCTGGTTGCCAATAGAGGAGAAATCGCCCGACGCGTGATCCGTTCCCTGAAGAAAATGAACATTACGACCGTAGCTGTTTATTCGGATGCCGATCAGTTTGCGCCACACGTACTCGAAGCCGATGAAGCGGTGTATGTAGGTAAATCTCCTTCTTCGGAAAGTTACCTGCAGCAGGATGTCATTTTGCAGCATTGCAAGGACCTGGGCGTTGACGGGATTCACCCGGGTTACGGGTTTTTATCGGAGAATGCCGGTTTTGCCCGCAAGGTGAAAAATGCCGGGATTACGTTCATCGGGCCTTCTCCGGAAGCTATGGAGTTGATGGGCGATAAGCTCAGCGCCAAACAAGCAGTGAAAGGTTACAACGTGCCGCTGGTACCGGGTGTGGATGAGGCCATTACCGATGTCAATGCAGCGAAGGTCATTGCCGCCGAAGTCGGTTTCCCGGTTTTGATCAAAGCCTCTGCCGGTGGCGGCGGAAAAGGAATGCGTTTGGTCAACAACGTCGAAGAATTTGAAGAGCAGATGAAACTGGCGCAAAGTGAAGCGCGCTCTTCGTTTGGTGATGATGCCGTTTTCATTGAGAAATTTGTGACCAAGCCGCGTCACATCGAAATCCAGGTCTTTGCCGACCAGTTGGGCAATACCGTTTATTTATTCGAACGCGAATGCTCCATTCAGCGCCGTCACCAGAAAGTCATTGAAGAAGCGCCAAGCGCCGTTTTGACTCCCGAACTGCGCAAGCAGATGGGCGAAGCTGCAGTAGCGGTTTGCAAAGCCTGTAATTACGAAGGTGCGGGTACGGTTGAATTCCTGCTTGATGCCGAATTGAAATTCTATTTCCTTGAAATGAATACCCGCTTGCAGGTAGAGCATCCGGTAACCGAAGAAATCACCGGGCTTGACCTCGTTGAATGGCAGGTACGCGTAGCGCGTGGTGAGCGTTTGCCAAAATTACAGGACGAATTGAACATCCACGGGCATTCCATCGAAGTGCGCGTGTATGCCGAAGATACCCTGAACGGCTTTACGCCGGATATTGGAACACTCCACCGTTACCGCCGTCCGAATACCGGTTTGGCACGTGTAGATGATGCGTTCGAAGAAGGAATGGACGTTCCGATTTTCTACGACCCGATGATCGCCAAACTGGTGGTGTGGGCCGAAACACGCGAGGCCGCCATGGATAAAATGGTACAAGCCATCGACGCGTATGAAATTTCAGGTGTTAAAACCACACTTGATTTCGGGAAATTCGTGATGAAACACCCTGCTTTCCGTTCCGGTGATTTTGATACGAATTTCATCAAGCATTATTTCGAAGATCCGCGTACGATGTGGGAAGCTTATGAAGACGAAACCGCAGCGCTTAAAGCAGGTGTCAACCAGATTTGGAACGACCTCCGCGACCAGGCCAATGCCGATGCCGCATCCCGCAACATCGATTCGATGTGGAAGATGCACGCGCATTAAGATCGGAAGAAGCCTACTCCTTCGCCTACTCCTTCACAAGCCTCAGCGTCTCACGGTGATTATCGGTCACAAGTGTTACCACGTACATGCCTTTTCGGAAGCCGGAAATATCAAGTAAACTTGTTCCCTGGACCGTAGTTTGCAGGACCAGTTCCCCCAACAGGGAATAAACCGATACTTCTGCCTGCTTCGCATGATTAAAAGCATACAACATTACCTCTTCTTTCGCCGGGTTCGGGGCCAATAACCATTGTTGAGGCTCCGGCTGATTTTCATCGATTCCGGCGGTACTAAGCGGATCAGCTTCCATGTGATGCAAACCACCAAGGTCTTGTCCCACAAACAAGTTGAGCAAGCCGTCGTTGTCAATGTCTTCTGCCCAAAACGCACTGTAAAGCCCGACATCAATTCCGCGATACGCAGGACTTACCAATTCAAAAGCGCTTCCGGGCGCCAGGTGATCGTCGATATCGTTATAATAATGCAGCTTGCCATCGTAGGCCCCCACAAACAGGTGCGTTGTATCATTCACCCGGAAAAAATGAGGAATGGCATACCCGTCAGGTGTGCTCGGAGCGATATCGACCTGGCCCAGCGTATCGTCAACCAGGGTAAAAACAGCATTTGAAGCCGTTCCCGTGTTACGGTAATAGGCAATTTCACCGGTTTTGTTACCGATCAATAAATCCAGTAAACCATCGTCATCCAGGTCAAACAACTGCGGAGCGGCATAAGCCATCACACTGATCGGAACACCGTTGTTATCGTTCAAAGCGGCTGCAGATCCGAAGGCCACATTGTTGCCGGCTCCGGCGGTATTCGTAAAGCGGTTGAGCTGTCCGTTTTCCATCCCGATGATCAAATCGTCGTCGCCATCGTTGTCCAGGTCGCCGAACGTCGGAATGGAACGCAACCCGAATGACTGCGTAGTCAGGCTCAGGAAATCATCATCGAGGTAGGAGAATTGCGGTGCGGAAGCCGAGCCGGTATTGCGGTAAACCAAAAACGCACATTCCTTGTTTAATGTAGGCTTGTAGCGGAAAAAGTTGGATACCAGTAAATCGCGCTTGCCGTCGCCGTTCTGGTCGAACATCACCGGAATGCTGCCCAAACCGTGCTCGATCATTTCTTCCTGCAGAAAGCCTTTCGTCCGGAAAATGAAATTCGGCTGATCGTTTTGCCCCAGGTTTTCATAATAGGTCACGCTCGTTTCATTTTGCGAGATTGTTCGCGCATTGGCCCCCACGATCAGGTCTTTCACATTATCGTGATTCACATCCACGTAAAACGGAGCTGGAAACAGCTGGATATTTGCAGGCGTGGTATTGCTGGGGAAATTAATGTCCTGCGACACCATGGCCGAATTCGTGTTCGGAGCGCTTCCTCCGTTCATCAGCAGGACCAGGTTCGGTGAAGCCACATCGCCCAAAATCAGGTCAAGCACATCGTTGTTGTTCATATCGATCGCCAGCAGGGTTGATCCCGAATGACGTGTCGGCGCCACAAACCCCGAATCGGTTTCCGGGACGGGCGATGATCGCAAAGGATCAGGAATGTTACCATTCCCTACTCCGCAAGGACTTTGAGTATCATTGAGGATCAATGTACTGCTGTTGAGATCTTCGCGGAAATGTCCCCAGCACTCATTCTGAAGCACAAACTCCAGGGAATCGGGAATGCCGTATAACTCCATACTTTGGTTCTGGTGATACTCTACCCGCTCGCCACCAATGTGGAATGTCAGGATATCCAGGTCACCGTCGCCTTCCACATCCACCAGCGCGGGAATATCGCTCCCGGTAATATACAGGTTGTTGTAATCGCCGATGTAATTGGATTCGAGGGCCGGCTTGAACAATTGCCACTGCAGGCCCGAAGCGGCATCGCCGACATTCCGGTAAACCGTCATTCCGCCGGTGCCGTAACAAAACAAATCGTTTCGGCCATCCTGGTCGTAATCAACCAGCGTGGCACGATAGCGCAATCCGGGTGGAAAGAGCGAAGCACCGTTGTATAAGTAGCGGTATGTTGAAACGCCGTTCACTTCATCGGTCACAAACACGGAAATTTCGTCACCGCTGCGATCGAACACAAACAAGTCCATATCACCGTCAAAATCGATATCGATGTCTGAAAACTGGACGAAATTCAACCCGCCCGCCCATGCATGTTCCAGCGTATCGGAACCTATTTTCACCACCACATCCGGTGCGTATTCAAAACCGAGGTATGTTTGTGCACGCAGACCGGTTGATGAGATCAGGAGGAGCGCAAACACGAAAACAACTTTCATAGGAATCCAATTGTGTAACTAAAAGGCGGCACGAATAGTCGAAGTCCACCGGCAACGTTTCTTCACGAATGTAGTTAAATGACTAAACATCTACAAATGAAAAAAAGTGCACTTATTCTAATGACGCTTGTGCTGACTGTTTGGTCGCATGGCCAGGATTCCATTTCGGTCCTTTTTATCGGGAACAGCTACACGTACGCCAACGATTTGCCGAACACGGCGCGCCTGCTGGCCGAATCGAAAGGGAAACAACTGACGGTCGGATCCAAGACCAACGGTGGCTATACGTTCCAGAACCATTGCAATGATCCGCTTACCTGGGCAGCCATGCATCAGCAGAATTGGGATGTGGTGGTATTACAGGCGCAAAGCCAGGAGCCGAGTTTCCCGGACGACCAGGTCGATTCAGGAACGATTCCGTTTGCCAAACGACTCGCCGACAGCGTTGCCGCAATCAATCCGTGTTCGAATGTACTGTATTACATGACCTGGGGACGAGAAAACGGCGATCCGCAGTGGGCACCGATCTCGACCTTTGCCGGCATGAACGAACGTTTATACAATGCCTACATGCGCATGGCAGACACTACCGAAAGCATGGTAGCTGCGGTGGGCGCAACGTGGAAATATGTTCGCGACAACCACCCGGGCATTCAGCTCTATGTTGCCGACGGTTCGCACCCGAGTGTTGCCGGAACTTACCTTGTTGCATGTACGTTTTATACATCCCTGTTCCAGACTCCGGTAACGGGAGCTTCTTACCTGGCAGGACTCGACGCCCAGACAGCAGCACAACTGCAAGCCGCCGCCGACCATGTTATTCTCGATAGCCTCGACCATTTCAAGCTCCACCCGATCGACGAGCCTGTGCAGGCGCATTTTACAGCGGCGATCAACAACGCCGATGCGCAATTTACCAACACATCTACGCGGGAAGATTACCTGAACTGGGAATTCGGTGATGGCAATACCGGTACGCTTGAAAACCCGAATCACACCTACCCCGGAAACGGCACGTACACGGTTACGCTGATCGCCGGCAATGCATGTGCTTCCGACACGGTTTCGGAGGAACTTATTGTACAGGTAAATGAGCTGGAACAGCTGGCTGAAATGGGCATTACCTTCCGGGAATTCAATGACCGTTTTGAGGTTCAAACCACAACTAAACCGATATACTATGAAATCTACTCTATTGAAGGTAAATTTATCACTTCTGATCAAATTTTAACATCTGATTTCCAGCAAATTATGAAGAATCAAAAAATCGGAATTATTTTGTTGAAAAACGAACAATTTATTTTACTAAAAAGAACGTTTATTAAACATTAATTAAACAATTAAATATCAATTATTTAAACTTCAATAATACAATATCAGACAAGACTCATAAAGCCCGATTAAAAGCTTTTAGGCCTCAATTTGTTACAAACAGACACATTTTAATTGACTAGTGTTTGTTTTTTGTGGAATTTTGTAGCCTTAATTTAATTAGCTTATGAGACATAATGACTTAGGAAAGTTATGTAGCTTCTCTCAATCACCGATCAAAACAAGATCACATGGTCATTGGAGAAAAAACAAACTTCTTTCAACCAGCAAATGGATGAAGCACAGCTTTCTCCTTCTGGCTTTTATCGCTTCTGCGATGATTGGGCACAGCCAAACAGTTATCGTAAACCCTCTGGTAGAAGGTGGCTTTACACTAGGGCCATCCTTCGCAGCAAATGGCTGGACGGAGGTTAATGGCGCAGTTCCGAACAAATGGTTCGTTGGCACTGTTCCTGCGGCCTTCCCTAGCAACTCCGCCTTTATCTCTGCAGATAATGGTGTTACGCAAGGATACAATAATGGTTCCATTTCGGTAGTTCATTTCTACCGTGATGTTACTTTCCCCGCAGGTGAAACAGCTATTAATTTGTCTTTTGACTGGCAAGCATTGGGTGAAGCTGGTTTCTGGGATGCCGTGATTGTATCCCTGGCCCCGACCACTTATACGCCTACTGCCAGCACAACCAGCCTTGGAACATCCAACTTGGGGGCTCCAACGGTTGAACTAGGCCGTTTCTGGAACAGCTCAACTGTTCAAAGCGTGAACATTCCAATCCCAGGCAGTGTTGCAGGTAACTGTTCCGGCAGCTCAACCATGCGCTTGATCTTTACATGGAAAAATGACGGCGGTGGTGGTTCCAATCCTTCTGCGGCAATTGATAACATTGCTTTATTATCGTCAGGTTCACCACTTACAACAGCAGGTGGAACATTTACGATTGACAATACACTTCCGTTATCAGGAACCAACTTCCCAAGCTTTACAGCGGCAATTACCGCGTTAAACGCAGCTGCGGGTTGTGGCGCTTTTACAGGTCCTGTAGTCTTCAATGTAACTGCCGGGCAGACATTCAACGAACTACCTCCTGTTATTACAGCAACGGGAACTGCCGTTAACACCATTACGTTCCAACGTTCGGGTGCCGGTGTTAACCCGGTTATTTCTTCTACTGGAACCGCAGGAACAAATGATGCCTCGATCACTATAAGCGGAGGTGACTACTTTACGTTTGACGGTATTGATATCAATAACTCAGTAGGTACCACCATGGAATACGGTTACCTGCTGCGCAACGCCAGCGCAACCAACGGTGCAACGAACAACATCCTGCGCAACATGAGCGTTCAGATGAACCGCAACGTTACAACTTCCTCGGCAGCGGCAATTTTGGTTTCAACAACAACTACCGGAGGTGGTGTTGCTGCAACCTCGGCTGCGGGTGCAAACAGTAACAACATCATCCGCGATTTTACAATCAACGGCGCCATCAATGGTGTATCTCTATTGGGTACCTCTGGATTCCCGGATATTGCAAACGTTGTTAATACCTCATCAGTTGCCATCCGAAATTCCATCACAAATGTTGGACCTACGACATCAACGAGCGTTTCTGCAAAAGGTATTCAGTTATCCAATCAATCCGGAGCTACAGTAGGTAATAACTCTATATCTGCCGTTACTTCGAACCAGGCATCCGCCCACGGTATTTTTGTAACGGGTAACGTTGGAAATTCATTTATTACAGGAAACTTCATTACAGGTATTTCGAACCAGGGCTCAACTTCAACGACTTCAGTTGCTTATGGTATCCAGGTTCAGAACAATACCACAGGTACACACAATGTACGTGTGTCAAACAACATGATTTCAAACATTTTCACTTCGTTTACCGGTGCTGCTACGGCAAGCCGTTACGCGGTGGGTATTTTTGCAGGTGTTGCAAGTGCAGGATCTACTCAATCTTACGATATCTATAACAACAGCGTAAGTATCGGATCAGGTTTGACACCTACTTACTCAAACACATGCTTTGAAATTCAGAACGTAGCTGCTGTTTACAGGTTGCAAAATAACATCTTTGCCAACTTCACCAATGCACAGGCAGGAGCAGCCCGTCACTATACGTATGTTACGACGTCTGCGACCAATCTTGGTGCGTCAGGTTCTATTTCAAACAGAAATGACTTATTCGTAGCCAACGATGCCGGTGTTACCGGATTTGTGGGCCGCGCAAACGCAACTGAGCAAGCTACATTAGCAAACTGGACGGCTGCTATTACAGCAATTCCGGGAACAGATGCAAACTCGGCAAGTATAAACCCAACGTTCGTTGATAACACAACAAACCTTCACCTGAATTTTGGTGTAACGCCAACCCCTCTTGAATCAGGAGGTGCATCTGTTGGAGTGACAACTGACTATGACGGTGATGCCCGTCCGGGCCCTGCAGGATCAGTGAATGGCGGAGCAACTGCTCCTGACATGGGGGCAGATGAGTTCGACGGTGTGCCTACACTGCCTATCGTTACATTAAATTCCGTAACACCGGCAGCTACTACACAATGCGCAACAACCGCTCGTCTTGTTTCCGTTAACGTAACAACTCCTTCCGGAACCATTACCGGCGTAAACCTTGTTTATGCATTTAACGGCACACCGCAGGCTCCAGTTGCTATGACAAACACTGCCGGAACAACCTGGGAAGCTTCTATTCCTGTTGCCACACCGGCAAACGCTACGGTAACCTGGTCTGTTGTTGCTACAAACTCGTTGGGTTACAATGGAAACGTTGTTGGAACAACCTATACTGATGAGCCTTTATTCGGTACAACAGGAAGTGTATCCGCTTCTTCAACAACCGTTTGCAGCGGTAGTCCTACTACTTTAACAGCTGCGGTTTCCCGCCCGGCAGCATTGAACTCTGGCCCTGGTGGCAATACTTCTTCAGCTTCGCCTGATTCACCGTTTCATCATTTTTACGGGGGAGTGAAATCACAATACATTTTCAGAGCTTCCGAGTTAACCGCTATGGGATTAACCCCGGGGGCAATCTCTGCTTTTTCAATAAACGTTACCAGCTTAGGAACACCCGGATTGAACAACTTTACAATTGATATGGGACATACTGCTCAAAACGCGGCAGTCACCAACACAGCAATTGTATCCGGTCTGACCCAAGTATACAGCACCGCTACCAGAACATTGGTTGCCGGAGCGAATACTTTTACCTTTTCGACTCCATTTATCTGGGATGGCGCATCGAATGTTGTCATTTCAATTTGCTGGACGAACAATAACACCGGTGGGACAAGTACTACAGTAACAACTGACCCGGCCGTGGCGTTCACTTCGTCTTTGAGCATTAGAGCAGACAATACTTCTGCTGCATGTTTATATCCGGCTGTTTCTTCAGGCTTAGGTTGCATGGGTACAAACACTAACAACACGGGTTCTATTCGACCACGGTTCATCTTTACCGGGAATACAGCACCTGCTATCTCAGCCATTTCATGGTCTGACGGTGTAGGTACGGTAGGAACAACCAATCCATTGACTGTAAACCCTACAGCAACCACAACTTATACAGCAACAATTACTGCTGCGGGGTGTACAGTTACTCCTGCCCCTTCGGCAACAGTTACTGTTAATCCATTGCCAACTGCGCCGACTGCAACAAACTCAGCTCAGTGTGGTACACAGGTTCCTTCGGCTTCTGTTGCTTCTACGTCAGGTTTACCAACGCCTACATTTATCTGGTATGACGCAGCAGTTGCAGGTACAGCTTTGCAAACAAGTACTTCAACAACCTATACTTCCAATGTTGCAACAACCACTACATTCTATGTAAGTGAGTTGAACACAGTAACAGGATGTGAGTCAGCGCGCGTTCCGGTAACGGTAACCGTTGCTGCTGCCGACGGTGTAAGCGCAAGTGCTTCTTCTGCGACTATTTGTATCGGTAACTCTGTTACATTAACAGCTGCCAATACCAACCCAACTCCAAACCAATCGTATACGTACTCATGGTCAGGCACGGCAAACAGTGGTGCAGCTACTCCGGTAGCAGGTTCACCTGCTGTGATCACGCCAACACAACCGGGTACATATACCTACAACCTGACTGCGGTAGATGGTGGATGTAATGCCGTAGCAACAGTTAATGTAACGGTTGATCCGTTTGCAGCTACACTGGCCCCGATTGACGTAACATGTAACGGTTACAACAACGGTTCATTCTCGTTGTCCGGTTCTACTTGCGGAACAATGCCTTACACTTACTCAGTAGACGGAGGTACCTTCGGAGCTATCCCTACCAACCTTGCACCTGGCACCTACTCTGTAGTGGTTGAGGATGCCAACGGTTACCAGACTCCTGCACAAAACGTGGTGATCACGGAACCGAGCACAACTATCGCTGCTCCTACCGGAACAAATGCTACCGTTTGTCAGGGTGATTTGAACGCTCCGGTTTCTGCAACATCCAATACAAACCAACCTACTACACCGGCACCATTGGTACTTTCATTCCCATTGGCTGCTCAACCGACAGAAACACAAGCTGCTCCTGGTATCACTATCAGTTCAGCTACAGTACCGGCCCTTCCGGCAGGTGCAGTTGTTACCAGCGTAACCATTGGTATGAATGGCCTGGTTCCTCACGGAGGTGAATACCAAAGTGATGTTCGCTTAGGTTTGTCAGGTATCTTTACCGATGCTGCTGCTGCAGGTACAGGAACAATTGGTTTCGGAACCGTAGCAGAAACGCCATACAACTACACGCGTACCATTCCGGGAGCTGGCTTCCCGATCACAGGTGGAACAATCAACCTGGTTTACTGGAACAACTTCAACGATGTGGCTGGTGATGATGTTACCTTCCCTATCGGTGCAAGTGCAGGTACGTTGACTATCAATTATACTGTTCCTACACCGGCTTCTATCACCTGGTGGGATGCTGCAAGTGCAGGTACGCAAATCGGTTCAGGTTCTCCGTTCGAGACAGTTGGAACTTCAGTTCTTCCAAACACGAACACTCCGGGTGTCTACACTGTATACGCTCAAGGTGAATTCGGTGGATGTAACGGGTTAACAAGAACACCTGTAACCATTACCGTAAATGCTCCATCAGCTTCCACAACAACAATTACAGCTTGTGGTTCGTATCTTTGGACTAACGGTACAACGTACAACACTTCCGGTACCTATACACAAACGTTGACCAACGCGGCAGGTTGTGATTCAATTGCAACATTGAACCTGACTATCAACCAGCCGACTTCTTCAACGGTAACAGAAGTTGCTTGTTCTTCTTACACATGGGCTGAAAACAGCACAACCTACACTACTTCAGGTTCTTACTCTGTAGTATTGGCAGGTGCTAACGCAAATGGTTGTGATTCAACAATCACGTTGAACCTGACAATCAACCAGCCGACAACATCATCGTTGACGGTAGCTGCTTGTTCTTCTTACACATGGGCTGAGAACAGTACAACGTACAACACTTCAGGTGCTTACTCCGTAACACTTCCAGGTGCAAACGCCAATGGTTGTGATTCAACAATCACGTTGAACCTTACAATCAACCAGCCGACAACATCATCGTTGACAGTAGCTGCTTGTTCTTCTTACACATGGGCTGAAAACAGTACAACGTACAACACTTCAGGTGCTTACTCTGTAACACTTCCAGGTGCAAACGCCAATGGTTGTGATTCAACAATTACGTTGAACCTGACAATCAACCAGCCGACTTCTTCAACGGTAACAGAAGTTGCCTGCGGATCTTACACATGGGCTGAAAACGGTACGACGTACAACACTTCAGGTGCTTACTCTGTGACACTTCCAGGTGCAAACGCGAACGGTTGTGATTCAACAATTACGTTGAACCTTACAATCAACCAGCCGTCTTCTTCAACGGTAACAGAAGTTGCCTGCGGATCTTACACATGGGCTGAAAACAACACGACGTACACCGTTTCAGGTTCTTACTCTGTAGTACTTGCAGGTGCAAACGCTGTAGGTTGTGATTCAACAGTTACGTTGAACCTGACAATCAACCAGCCGACTTCTTCAACAGTTACCGAGTCTGCTTGCGAAAGCTACACATGGGCTGAGAACGGAACAACATATACTACTTCCGGTTCTTACTCTGTAACAATTGCAGGTGGAGCAGCGAACGGTTGTGATTCAACCATTACATTGGTATTGACCATCACCGGAAACCCAACTGCAACTGCAACGGATAACGGCGATGCTACCATCACTGCTTCGACAGGTACAGCTTACCAGTGGATCAACTGTGCGACCAATACGGCTATCGCAGGTGCTACGTCACAAACGTACACAGCAACTGCCAACGGTGATTACGCAGTAGTTGTGACCGTAGCAGGTGGCTGTTCAGATACGTCTGACTGTGTGACAATCGACTACATCGGATTGAAGGAAATCACGGATGCAAGCATCCAGGTATTCCCTAACCCGACAAACAGCGATGTAACAATCACGATGACAGCTACACAAGCTACTGTTGAAGTAACAGACGCTCAAGGTAAATTGCTACAGGCGGTGACTGTTGGTAACGGAGAGAAAGTAAACCTTTCTACTTACGAAACCGGCATTTACTTCCTGAGAATTCGCACCGTAAACGGATCAACACTTGAACGTGTTGTGAAGCAATAAGCGAATCAGAATAATTAAAAAGAAAGGCTGTCATTCATTTGGCAGCCTTTCCTTTTTTAAACATGCGAGTACCGTTAGGGACGAAATAGAAAAAATCTATCCAGGATATTCACACCTGCATTGTGGGACACGTGACAAACCTCTCTCCCCCCTCAGGCAGTGATTAATTATTAAAAGGCACAACACTTGTGGAATTTCACGTACAGCGTATTTTCCGCCAGCCGCGGCGGACTCAGAGATTTCCAGAGGTATCTTACACAGCCATGAACTATATGCTGGCGCATAGTTCAAATCTTTGCTCCTCTCAGCCATCTGGCAAATAACTGTTTTCATGCCATCATCTAATGACGAGGAGGACCAACGTGTGCTCTTTACCAGCCCTCATAGGCGGTCTGTCTTATTTAATTGTTTAGCTATTTACCAATCTTGAAATCCTACCCTGCTTTCATTTTTGGAGGAAACCTTCATTTTTATCAGGCAAAAGCTCCAAAAGCCTTGCAAACAAAGGGATTCAGGGATTCTCCGGAGCAAACTCCGTAGATGCCCCATAGATAACCCGTAGATAACCCGTAGATAACCCGTAGATAACCCGTATCCGGGATAGCCAAAAACAGGATGTTGAAGCTTGAAATCCTAACAGTCAAAAAAAATCACCGGAGCAAAAAAAAACGTCAATGAATAGGAATAAAAAAACCGTCTCAACTGGCAGCTAAGACGGTTTATCGAATATGTTTACGATAGCTATTGTTATCGTTTCATCAAACTATGTTCAAAAGGCTTTTGCACGATGAATGTTTCACCGAATTGGTTCAACACACCTTCCACATCCGAAAGCGTGATGAAACTCGCCGTAACCACGACCAGCTTGCCGTCTGTTACTTCCACCGAAACATAACCGTCTTTCAACTCCATTGCCTGGGCAATGGAAGTAAACAGTGATTCGGAAACGGTGCCTTCTTTCAGTTCGCCGACAAAGCGACGTCCTTTTACCCCTGTTCTGAATTCATCAGCACGTGCGCGTTCCTGGTTTTCAGAAAAGGTTTGCTGCTGACCGAAACAAGTCATTCCGGCCAAAATAAAACTGCTTATAAGGATTAATCTCTTCATCTTACATTACTTTAATGAGTTTCTTGCGAATCACAACCGAATCTGTTCTGGTTGTAATCGCATACACGCCTATTTCCCATTCATCGGAAGGTAAATCCAACTGGTTGGCACCTTCTTTAAGCTGGTATTGTTTCGAGAAGACCAGGTTTCCTGATTGATCATGTACCGTCACAAACACCTGGTCTTTATGCTCCGAAATATATTCGATCACCGAAGAATGCTTGGTCGGGTTGGGATAAACCACCACGACTTGTCCAACGGCTTCGGTACGGTTTACCGTAATCACCTCTGTCGGATTTCTTCGCCCATCCACATCAACCTGCTCTATCTGGTAGTAGTTGATCCCTTTCGGAGCCGTTTCATGGACAAACTCGTAATGCTGGTCGACAGTGGTTGTTCCGGCACCGTCAATTGTTCCGACAACCGTATAATTGATGCCGTCGAGCGAGTGTTTGATCTCGAACAGGTCATTGTCTTTCTCGCTGAGTGTTTTCCAGGTGAGGTGATTCCCTACATCGGTAGAAATCCCTTTGAAATCGATCAGTTCTACCGGCAGAATCCCTGTTCCTGACCAGCCGGAAATCGTAAACTCACAGCCATCCCCCGAGTTCCCGTCGATCATCAGCATGTATTGCTGTCCGACAGTCAATCCCGTAGCGGTTACCGTTCCAAGGGTTGTATTACCAGGATTATAGCAGTTAGACATGGAGGTAAATCCGGAGCAGCAACCACCTGTGTAGGTAACGGCGTAAACATGCGCCTGGATTCCCCAACCACTTACACATCCTCCAACGTAGGTAATCGGAAAAGTAGCGGTGGTAGATGTCGCTGTAAACTGGTACCACGAGTTGTTCTCGATGGATCCGCAGAAAACGGAGCTTACATTCCCTGGCTGGTCAGACGAGAACGTTACGTCTGTTGACGCAGAGAATGATCCCGGACCCTGCGTTAACGTTGCCGGAGTCGGGCAAAAGTCATTGGTTCCTGCCGTAGGCCCTGATACACCGCAAGGCTGTGCTTGCGCTACGCAAACAGAAAAGGTTCCCGTTCCCCCGCCGTAATCCCACATTCGGATGTAAACGGTTGATCCGGGTGTCAGCCCCGTGGCATTGATCAACGACATCGCACCATTCGGCGAGGAGTCATCATCGCAGGAAAGCAGGGACAACGAACCGCAAGAACCGGTGTAAAGCGCCATCCCGCTGTCGGTAGTTGTTCCGGGCGAGCTATCAACCTGAACGGAACCCGAAGCAGGCACAACGAAACTGAACCATACATCCGGACCGGAGTAACTGGCGCATCCCGGAGCGGGAACACCAGCTGTATTAGTCGATCCCACGGTACTTCCTGCTGTATAAGAGCAGGTAGCACCTACCGTGAGACTTGTTGCCGTGCAGGGATTGTCGTTTGTAATAGGTGTTGGCGAAGAGGCGCAAATGGAAAACGTCCCGTTGTTATTGTTACCATATTCCCAAACGCGAATAAACAAGGTGCTTCCCGGTGTAAGACCGGTAGCAGCCAGGTAAGACATGTTTCCATTCGGTGATGAATCATCATCGCAGGAAAGCAACGTCAACGAACCGCAGGTACCGGTATACAAACCAAGTCCCGAGTCCAGTATGACCCCGGTGTTCATATCAATCGTCACCTGGCCGTTGGCAGGTACAACAACAGAGAACCAAACATCCCCACCGGAGTAGCTGGCGCAACCGGGTGCCGGGACGCCCGGACTGGCGGTAGCCGCAGCATTGGTATACGTTGAAAAAGTACAGGAAGCCCCGACGGTAAGTGCTATCGCGGAGCATGGATTATCATTCGAGGGTTGTGCCCAGGAGTAGCCCGCCAGCAAAAGCAGCGGATAAAGTAGTAGTTGGCGCATTATCTATAAGCAATTATTAGTGTGCTTAAAGATAGCTTAACTACTTCTTATATGCTGTCAGATTGATCTATAGATGAATATTTTAACCTTTTGAATGAATATTTTTACATACCTGACCAGCAAGGTGTTGGATAATGGAATTGCTAAATTTTTAGGTGTTTAATATTTCACATAACGGAAGCAAGCGATGTGCTGATTTTAAATGAATTGTGATCAAACTGTTTCAAAAAAGTGTTCGGACTCTTTTCGCACTTTCGCCTTGAATTGGTAAGCATCTTCATCAGAGCGATACCCCAGCGCGACTGCCAAAACAGCGGTATGATCCTTCAACTGCAAAATTTCGTTATAGGCCCTGCTGTCGAAACCTTCCATCGGTGTAGCATCAATGTGCAGCAGCGCCGCAGTTGTAAGCAGGTTACCCAAACCGATGTAAGCCTGTTTGGAATTCCAGTCGAACTGTTCTTCGGCGGTCATGCCGGCCGTGGTTGATTTCATCGACCTGGCAAAACCTTCCAGTTGCTGCGGTTCCTGGGCACGTGTGGACGCAACGAGGTCGATGTAAGCATCGATATACGGGCTTTCAAGCGTATTCTGAACGGCAAACACGAAATAGTGCGACGCATCCTTTACCTGCGCCTGTCCGTAGGATTTCCGGAACAATTGCTCGCGCAGGCCGGGAGACTCTACCACGATCACTTTATAAGGCTGCAGACCGTAAGACGACGGAGCCAACCGAATGGATTCTTTCAGGACCCAAAGGTTAGCTTCGCTGATTTTTTTCATGGCATCGTATTGCTGCGTGGCATAGCGCCAACGGAGTTGTTCAATGATGGTACTCATGGATCGTATCTGAATTAGCTCATGGGAACTTCCATCAACAACACTTTGCTTTTTTCCGAAAAACGGAACGGGATGGTTGCTGCCTCCGTAATTCCGACGGCATCGCGTTTGCCCAGTTCCAGTCCTTCGATGGCCACACCACCTTCAATCACGAATACATAAAGGCCATTGGCAGGATTTTTCAGCTGGTACGATGATTCGGTATTTTCATCAAACTCGCCCATGTGGAACCAGGCATCCTGGTGAATCCATACGCCCTGGTCATCAGCTGAAGGTGACAAGACCTGCGACCAGTTGTTGTGCATTTCTTCCGTATTGAGCTGCTGCTGGTCGTAGCGTGGCGTCACATTGCGTTTATTCGGGAACAGCCAGATTTGCAGGAGGTTGATCGACTGATCATCCAGTGCATTGAACTCGGAATGCTGGATACCTGTCCCGGCACTCATCACCTGGATCTCGCCTGCTTTGATCACCGAGCTGTGTCCCATGGAATCTTTGTGTGCCAGGGCGCCGTGCAGCGGGATGGTGATGATTTCCATATTGTCGTGCGGGTGTGTTCCGAAGCCCATGGAAGGAGCGACAATGTCGTCGTTGAGCACCCGCAGTACGCCAAAGTGCATCAGGTTGGGATTATAAAAGTTGCCGAAGCTGAATGAATGTTTTGCCTGCAGCCAACCGTGATTGGCGGTCCCTCTGTCTTCAGAGCGGTACATAATTGTTTGCATTGTTCGTTGGTTTGAGAGGCTGACGCGAGCGGCAACCTGTTATTTATACAACAAAGATACGGCTTCTTATCGGATTTAGTTACCATGGTAAGTAAATAATTGTTAATACCTGAACTTTGACTTTAGTCGCAGGGATTGCCGGCGATTCGCGAGGATTGGACACCTATTTTACCACAGATAGCACAGATTTTATCCGTGTTCATTCGTTCCGAAAGCTTTCGGAACTGTGGCTAATAAAATCACTTTCTAAAACCCTGAAATCCAGCAACGGTTGACAATTTGCATCAAAATCCGCACTTTTTTTTCGCGAAACCCTTGCCAGAATAAATAAATCGTGTACATTTGCACACGCTTTTAACGAAAAGCATTACACAATTTCTGAATCCGGCTGTTGCCGGGTCTTTTGAAAAAAGAAAGAAAATTGGTTTGGTAGTTCAGTTGGTTAGAATACATGCCTGTCACGCATGGGGTCGCGGGTTCGAGTCCCGTCCAGACCGCAGAACGTTAAAAGTTTAAAGGAAAGCCCATATGGCTGTGGGACTAGAAAACCCTGAGAAGTATCAAAATTCTCAGGGTTTTTGCTTTTTTAGGGAATTCCACTTTTATACTGAATGTTTTACGTTTACATCATATATAGTTCAATTGAAGACTGCTATTATAAAGGTTTTTCTGAAAATCCTAAAGCCCGCTTGTTGCAGCATAACCAAGGTGAAAGTCGATACAC
>DATGWM010000002.1:0-174594 GCA_035299485.1 Fluviicola sp. | reverse complement strand
ACTCAATCCTCACGCTAAAACATAAAGTAATCGCAGTGAAACGGAGATTTGCTTTATGTCACACTGAAAAGAAAAAAGCCTTCGGAAATAGTGTGAGTTTGAGAGTGAGTCTCGAGGCAAAAAGAAAAAAGCGAATCACTTTCGTAATTCGCTTTTTTCTTTTTGTGTGGGAGATGAGGGATTCGAACCCCCGACATCCTGCTTGTAAGGCAGGCGCTCTGAACCAACTGAGCTAATCTCCCTGAATTTTTGCTTTTCAAAAGAACCGTTGTTCCTCAAACGCGAGTGCAAATATAAAGCGTTTTTTCGCTTCCGCAAGTGTTTACGCGAAAAAAACTTCAAAAAAATCACTGATCAAAAAAAACGATCCGAGGACCAGTAAGGTATCTTCCTTGCTTGCAGACTGTTTCATCGCATCCAGCGCGCGGATAGGGTCGTCATAAAAATGTACTTTTTTACCACTTCCGGCAAAAGCAGCTTCCAGTTGCGGCAAACCGGCGCTTCGGGGATTGCGGAAAACGGTCAGGAAATACTCCGCATCATCCGGCAACAAGGTTTCTATGGCAGCGACATCTTTGTCAGCACTTGTGCCGTAGAGAATGAACAATTTCCCGTGTTGAAGTTCACGGACACTTTCCACGGTTTTGGTAATTCCCTCGGGATTGTGGGCGCAATCGAGAATAATCAGGGGGTCGTTGCCTACAACTTCCAGCCGGCCTATAAAACCGGTGTTTTTGCGCAGGTTCCGGATGCCGTTATCAATATCATGTTGAGTGATCGTCCAACCCGCCAGTCTTAATTCGGCAATTGTCGCCATCACCGTGTCAAAGTTTGTTTTTTGGTAACCGACCAGCGAATCCGGGTAACCTGATTGTGCGGAAGCTACCGTCACCTTGCTTTCGTTTAATCGTGCTCTCTCCCTGATCACGGGTTCTATTTCTGCATCCAAAGCACCCATGACGAGAGGAACCTTCGGTTTGATGATCCCGGCTTTCTCAAAAGCAATAGCAGCACGCGTATTCCCTAAGATGTTTGTATGGTCAAGGCTGATGGTCGTGATCACGCTTACAATCGGCAGAATGATGTTGGTCGCATCCAGCCTTCCGCCCAAACCGGTTTCGGCCACTACAATCGTGCAACCCTGCTCTTTGAAATAACACAAGGCCATGAGCCAGGTGATCTCAAAAAAAGACGGTTCGATTTCCCAGGTCCTCGAGCGAACATCGGCGCAAAAACGAATCACAAAGTCTTCGTCGACGCAGTTGCCGTTCACGCGGATCCGTTCCGTAAAATCATGGATGTGCGGCGATGTAAACAAGCCTGTTTTCCGGCCGTTTTCCGTAAGAATGCTCGCCAACATGTTGGATGTGGAGCCTTTTCCGTTGGTCCCTGCAATATGGATAAATTGCAGATCGCGTTCAGGATTGCCGAATGCCGCCGCCAGCGCCCGGATATTGTCCAAACTGGGTTTGTAGGCACTTACGCCTTGTAAATGATAAGCCGGGAATTGTTCAAACAGCCACGAAATGGTTGCTTCGTAGGTCATTAACTTGCCGAAACATTGACAGTGATCGCTGTACTGAATACAGGTGTTCCTTCCTTGACCTTGTTGTACTTGGCTTCGGCTTTCACCAGGCGGATTACCTCGTTGATCACAACAGAATTGGCTGTCGTTGTCTTGTCACGGATCACTGTCGGTGTACCGATCACGTTGCCGTCGGCATCTACGTTCACTTTCAGGACCACTTTACAGTTTTCGTCAGAGTCGATATTGGCGGCATTCGGACGGCGCTCCAATGTGCGCTTGGTGCCCGTTCCGCCTTCTCCCGGGCCAAAACCAGGGCCTTTTCCGTCTCCGTCGTCATTGCCCAGTCCGTTGCCTTTTCCTTTCCCTTTGCCGCCGCCTTTTCCACCGCTGCCGTTAAACGGACTTGGTACGCGGCTTGAAGCTTCCTCGTTCGGGTTTTTCCCGTCGTCGCTGTTGCCTTTTCCCGGTTTGAAAGGCTTGATATTCGGTAAAATACCTTCGGTTGGCATCATCGGGTTGGGAGTATCGTCGAATTTGGAATTGTCCGGTGTTCCCGAACCACCGCCACCCACAATTTTATAGGGATTCGGCAATGTTGAAACGTGTGCTTCCGGCGGAGCTTCAAGCGTCATCAGGGTGGTATCCATTTTCACTACCGGAACTTTCAATTCCTCCACCGGTGTGCTCAAACTGAAGCTCACCATGGTGAAAATGACAAATAATCCTACGAGCCCAAGTACGATAAACAATACCAGGTCATTGTAATCACGGCGAATGGAGTAAGCTCCGTATTTCTTGTTGCGTTCTTCAAATACGACATTGATACGGTCCACACATGTAATGTGTTGCCAATCTTTGGAGTCGAAGTAATCATACAGGGAAACTCCCAGCACGATAACGGCAATAACAATCATTAGTGACATAGCTCTCTATTTTTAATGTCCGGTACAACCTGCATGCCACAGTGTTCAAGGCGCGGAGGAAGTATGTTAAACTTTCAAACCTAGTTATAAACAGGATGTGTAAAATAGATGCATACGCTGAATTATTAACGCTTAGCTGTTAAGATTGCTGTTCTGTACGGATCAAAGACGAACATCCTTGATACCCTTATAGGGTGAAAATGGAAAAAGGTTACAAAAAAGCCTATTGGGCCTTGAATTTGTAGGTAATTGTACCTTCCTGCATCGGTTTTGTGGAAGCATTGAAACGGGCTTTTTTCGCATATTTCTTTGCGTTTTCCAATACACATGGATCTACACCCGTTGTGATCGGCTCTACAAACCGAACGTATCCGCCGTCGTCGACTTTGATGCGAAGAGTAATTGTACCGCCATTCTGACAGGTATACGTCGGGTATTGCAGGTACCAGTTATCGTTATTGAACGGCGTTCTTCCGTCCAGATCAAAATCGGCTGCTTCTTTTGTTTCCGGAACCGATCCTTGTTTTCCCTGGGAACCTTTTACATCGTTACCGGATTTCCGCATGGCGTCCTGGCGCTGCTTTTCCCGCTTCGCTTTGCCTTCTTCATACCGCTTTTTGATATCAGCGCTCGTTTTGTCGAAATGATCGGCGTCACTGTTGATCTCTTCGTTGGAAGAGCGTACTTTCGGTTTCGGGGGCTTCTCGGAGTTGGTGCTGTTGCGTTCATCCGGGTTGGATGATTCGCTGGAAGACGTTTCCTGTGCTTCCTGGTCGGCAGCGTTTTGTCCACCCGAACCACGATCACTTTTTACGGAGTAGGATGGAGGAAGCTTCACTTCGTCTTTCGGAGGTTCGTACAAGCTCAGCAACGTCGTGTCATCCATTTCGGAAGCTTTCATGATGCTCGGCAATTCACCACGACTGCCAAACGAATACTGCGTACCGAAAGTAAGGCCGAATAAAGCGACCACGGCTCCGATTATGGTCAGCATCACACTGTTGTAGGTTTTGCGCATCGAGTAAGCGCCGTAGCGTTTGTTGCGATGGTCGAACACCAGATTGTTGTGCACGGCAGACGTCAATTGATTCATGTCTTTTGAATCAAAATAATTGTAGAGGGAAATTCCCAGTGCAATCACCACGATGAGCCAGATTACTACCATTGAATCAAATTTACGACTTCTGAATGATCTGAAACCGAATACGGCAAAGATTAAGCCTAAATTACGTTAAATGCACTTACTGCTGCGGATTGGCTGCTTTCGTGTAATCCAGACGGTATTGCCAGTTGTTTTTCTGGGCCAGTGCGGCAACATTGTAGATCGTTTCGTATTTCGCCAGCTGAGCGCCTTCGATCTTCAGTTGCTTTACCGGGCTTTCCGTCATTTTGTCGGCGATCAGGTTTTTGATCTCGTCAAACGGACGCTTATCTTTTTCCGTTTCGCCCGGAAGCAGGTAGTATTCATTGTCTTTGGTAATTACTACGGTAAAGCTCGGATTAAACTCTGCTGCAGCTTCCGTAGGTGCCGGTTTGTCTTCTTTTTTCGAAGCCGCCGCCATTACCATGAAGAAAATAAGCATTACCAATACCACCGAAGAAATGGCAGTGAGGCCGTTGCCTACTTTTACTTTGTTTCGTTGATTGAAATTCATAGCTATTTCCCCGGTTCGTTCAACAAATCCATGAATTCAATAGCGGTATTTTCCATGTTGTAGACAATGCGTCCGATGCGCGCTACCAGGAAATTGTAGCCCAGGTAAGCAATCACACCAACCATCATTCCTTCAACCGAAGTGATCAAAGCAGTCAGGATTCCAGGGGAAATCGATTTCAAATCGACTGTTTTCGCCATTTCAACATCCATAAACAACATCACCAATCCGGCAAGTGTTCCAAGGAATCCGAGCATCGGGCCGGCCCCGGAAGCAGTTGCCAAAAAGCTCACGCGCTGTTCCAGCGTCATGATTTCCAGTTTTCCGCTGTTTTCAATCGTTGCGGCAATGTTTTCCATCGGTTTTCCCAAACGGTTGATGCCTTTTTCCAGCATACGCGCAGAAGGACTTTCGGAATTGGCGCAGAATTTACGCGCCGCGTCGATATTGCCTTCTACCAGGTAACCTTTGATCTTTTTCAGGAAATCATCCTCTTCACGCGAAGCGCGTTTCAACGCCGTAAAGCGTTCGAAGAAAATGAACACCACGTATCCGAACATGGCTAACAATCCCAGGTTGACCAACCAGCCTATTCCGGCATTGGAGTCAATGATGATATCCATGATAGAGATTTCATTCACACTCGATTTTGCGGCTTCTTCGCCCACAACCATCTGAAGATTCAACAATGCGCTCATAGTTTTTTATTCCTCTCTATTAATACTGTTCTCCTCTACATTCATAACAGCTGAATCTGAAAAGATTACACCTCCAATTGAATGAATTCTGACAAAAAAACAAAAAAAATCAGTGGACGGAACACGGCCCGGGACCCGTTAATCAACAATCGGTTTTTAATTGCAGGCAAGAAATGTCCGCAAATGAATAACGAAAGGCTTTCCCATAAATGCACAGATCGTGGCTTGCCTAACGACCTCGCTAATTACGCGGTCTGTATTGTGTTAATTGCAAGGAAATACACGTCAAGCGCGTCCGTTAGGTGCTTAAAAATTGTGTATTCGTAGGAAAACAAAATATACGCCGCAGGCGGATTGTAAAACAAAAAAACCTCCGTTGTGTCGGAGGTTAATTATAATATTTCGTGGGAATCTATACCAGCTGCTTCAGTGCGATTTCAAACGCAGTTTTCGCAATATTGGTCTTTCCGCCATTAATGGAGTGCGTTTTTACCAATGCTTCGCGAATGATCGAGCTCGTATCTTCGAAAATACCCTGGTCAGTCAGTTGTTTCAGGTCGTTGCTCATCAGGTAGGCAAATACGCGTGCCATTCCGCAGTTGGAAATGAAATCCGGGATTACAGAAAGGTGGTTGTCGGCATAATCCGCAATCGGACCGAAGAAAATAGCCTGGTCGGCAAACGGAACATTTGCCCCTGCGGAAATCACCTCCACGCCGGTTTTCACCATGCGGTCTACCTGCTCCTGTGTGATGAGTCGTGATGCGGCGCACGGAATGAATACGTCGGCTTTTACATCCCAGATCTTCGCGTTGACTTCTTCGAATGACAATAAATTAGGGTGTACCAGCTCGTTGCCGTTTTTGGTCAGGAACAAGTGACGAATCTCTTCAAACGTAAAACCGTTTTCGTTGATCAATCCGCCAACACGGTCAATGATCCCAACGATCACGGCTCCCTGCTGTGCCAAATAATATGCACCTGCAGAGCCAACATTTCCCCATCCCTGTACGATCACGCGTTTTCCTTTGATGGAACCGCCCCAGATGTCGTAGAAATGCGCTACCGATTGTGCGACACCGTAACCGGTGATCATGTCGGCAACCACGTATTTGCGGTTCACATCCGGAGAGAATTGTGTGTCTTCAATCACTTTCAAAACACCGTTTCTCAACTGTCCGATGCGGTTGATCTTCTGTGCTTCACGCGGCTGAAAATGCCCGTTAAAAACACCTTCTTGCGGATGCCAAACACCGCAATCTTCGGTAATCGGGATCACTTCGTGAATTTCGTCGACGTTCAAATCGCCGCCCGTACCGTAGTAATGTTTCAGCAACGGCGCCACAGCTGCGTACCAGCGACGCAAAACACCTTCTTTGCGCGGATCTTTCGGATCGAAATTAATGCCTGATTTTGCACCGCCGATCGGCGGCCCGGCAACGGTAAATTTCACCTCCATTGTTTTAGCCAGCGATTCAACCTCTCTTTTGTCCAATCCCTGGCGCATACGCGTACCACCACCGGCAGCACCACCGCGCAGGGAATTAATGACAACCCAACCTTCAGCTTCCGTTTCGGCATCTTTCCATTCAAAGACGATTTCCGGGCGCTTATTTTCAAATTGTTCGAGAAGTTGTTTCATGTGTTTGGAGCTTCAATTGATAAAGCCGCAAAAGTAATAAAGTATTTCGTTGAATGCGCTTACGGAAGGTGCAAAACACCACCGCAAACATCTTTCGAAGCACCGGTCACCGAAGCGATGCAATTGGGCTCTTTCTCCAGGAATAACACGCCCAGCAGCGCGAAAATGAGCGCTTCCTTAAAGTCAATTAACTGATTGTCAGGCAGGATGATGGTGCCTTTGAAGTAACGTTTCAACCGCTCGATCAAGTAACTGTTTTTGGCGCCGCCACCAGTGATCATGACCGATTCCAATGCATGGTCGTTGAGTGTTTTCCCGATCTGGATTGCAATGTGTTCCACTACCGTTGCCAGATTGTTCTCAATGTCTTTGTCGAATTTCAGCAAAGGATAAAAATCCTGTTCCAGCCATTCGGTTCCTAATGATTTCGGGGCTTCTTTTTCGTAGTAGGGCAGGCTGTTGAGCAAATCGAGCAGGAAATAGTTCAATTCTCCTTTGCTTGCCAGCATTCCGTCTTTATCATAAGCCAGGTCTTTTGATCGCACCAGTTTGTTCAGCGGTAGGTTTCCCGGGCAGATGTCAAAAGCATGCATCACGCCGTTTTTTTCAAATGAAATATTGGTAAATCCGCCGATGTTCAGAAAAGAAGCAGCCTGGTTTTTAAACAGGTAACGGTCGCCGATTGGCACCAACGGAGCGCCCTGGCCGCCATGGAGCACATCTTTCGTACGGAAATCGCCAATTGTTGGAATGCCCGTATGAAAGGCAATCACTGCCGGGTTCCCGATTTGAGTGGTAAATCCTTTCGCCGGCTGGTGATAAACCGTTTGACCATGTGAAGCAATGGCGTCAACAGCCGATTTATCCAGGTTGAATTGCTTTACAAATTCGTTGATAATTGTGGCAAAAAACACACCCAGGTCGTGGTCGAGCTGCGCAAGTTGTGAACCCAACAGGTTGCCGCTTTCGTGCAGCCGGTCGAGCAATGTGTCTGAAAACGGGGTGGTTTGGCTCTGTTCGATGGAATACGACCACTGATTATTCGGTTCCCTGTTGAAAGTTGCATAAACAAGATCAACGCCGTCCAAAGAAGTTCCGGACATTAAACCGATTATTTTGTACGAATCCATAACTGTAGGTTTGATATTAAAATGGTACATTTGCCCATTCATACAAAAATAAAATAAACTGCGATACAGATGAATTTTGAATTGACAGAAGAGCAAAAAGCTGTCCGCGATGCTGCCCGCGACTTTGCACAAAACGTGTTGAAACCGGGAGTGATCGACCGCGACCGCGAGCAGCGCTTCCCAACGGAAGAGATCAAACAGCTCGGCGAGCTTGGTTTTATGGGAATGATGGTTGATCCGAAATACGGCGGAGGCGGTATGGACACAATGTCGTACGTTTTGGCGATGGAAGAAATTTCCAAAGTAGATGCGTCAACATCGGTTTGTATGTCTGTAAATAACTCGCTTGTTTGCTGGGGATTGGATAAATTCGGGAATGAAGAGCAAAAGCAGAAATTCCTTGTTCCATTGGCTACCGGTGAAAAGATCGGAGCGTTTTGTTTATCGGAACCGGAAGCAGGATCGGATGCCACTTCACAGCGAACTACCGCTGTCGATATGGGCGATTATTACCTGTTGAATGGTACGAAAAACTGGATTACCAACGGTTCAACGGCATCAACGTATATCGTAATCGCACAAACCAATGCCGAATTGGGCCACCGTGGTATCAATGCATTGATCGTTGAGCGTGGAATGGAAGGATTCATCGTAGGTGCGAAGGAAGATAAGCTTGGAATTCGCGGAAGTGATACGCATACATTGTTGTTCAACGACGTAAAAGTGCCGAAAGCAAACCGTATCGGTGAAGAAGGCTTCGGTTTTAAATTCGCGATGAAAACCCTTTCAGGTGGTCGTATCGGTATTGCGTCCCAGGCATTGGGAATCGCAGGCGGCGCCCTGGAATTGTCAACTGCTTATGCGAAGGAACGTAAAGCATTTGGTAAAGAGATTTACAAGCACCAGGCAATCGCTTTCAAACTGGCAGATATGGCTACTGAAATCGAAGCTGCCCGTTTGTTGGTGTACCGTGCTGCGGCAGACAAGGATGCAGGTCGTAATTTCGATCAATCTTCTGCTATGGCTAAATTGTACGCTTCAAAAGTAGCGATGGAACAAACGGTGGAAGCAGTTCAAATCCATGGTGGATACGGATATGTGAAAGAATACCATGTTGAGCGTTTGATGCGCGATGCAAAGATTACACAGATCTATGAAGGAACTTCTGAAGTGCAGAAAATTGTGATTTCCAGGGGAGTTCTGGCAGATTAAGATATGGAATAGAATTCCAACAGTTATGTAGGGTCGCGATGAATCGCGACCCTTTTTTGTGTTCTGATTTTTCAGTATTTCAGTTTCAAAAAATAATAATCCGGAAAAAGAACAGAGCTTTCTTAGAGTTTATAGAATTCAGTAATCCTGCAATATTACGGAAAGATGCATATTTGCTTAAAAATCAGCTGATTGAACTGGTTAAAGCAACGGCAACAACTTCTCCAGCTGTATCCCCCTTGATCCTTTCAGCAGGATCAGCAATCCTTCCGGCGGGTTTTGGGTGAAATGCTCACTCAGCGGCTCGGTGGATTTCAGGAAAATGGCATTCGGGTGCAGGTGTTTCCATTTCAGGAATTCTTCCCCGACAAAAAAGCCGCTCAGTCGGTGTTCAATAGTCAACTGAACGATTTCCTCGTGGACCATTTCGGCGTCGGCTCCCATTTCGCGCATATCGCCCAGGATGAAGATCTTTGCATGATTGCCGATCCGGGCAAAACTTTCAATGGCTGAACGCATGCTTGTTGGATTGGCATTGTAGCAATCGACAATGAGGGTGTTTCTGGCCGTTTCTGTGACCTGTGAACGATTATTGGAGGGAACATAGCCCTCAATCGCTTTGGAGCAATTCTCAGGACTGATTCCAAAGAAAATCCCAATGCGGATTGCTGCCAGGAAGTTGATAAAGTTATATTGACCGACCAGGTGTGTTTTCAGCTCGTGGCTGGTAAAATCGCCGTGGCTCCAGGTCATTTCCACGTACGGACTCAGTCGCAGCAGTTTTCCTGAAACTTCTCCGGAATCCCCATAGGTAGCCAATTGAACATCCTGAGGAATAACGCTCATCAACGTTTCATCATCCTTATTGACGAACAACACACCACCGTCTTTTCGGTCCTGTATGTTACGGTACAGTTCACTTTTTGTGCGGATAACGCCATCCAGCGTTTTGAAACCTTCCAGGTGCGCACGACCGATATTGGTAATGATTCCATGAGTTGGTTCGGCAATTTCTGCTAATTCCCGGATATCTCCCGGTTTATTGGCGCCCATTTCAATTACGGCAATTTCATGGTCGGCGTTTAACCGGAGAAGGGTAAGGGGGACACCGATGTGATTGTTGAGGTTGCCGATGGTATAAAGAACGTTGTATTGCGTTTGCAAAACCGTTGCAATCAATTCTTTGGAGGTTGTTTTCCCGTTGCTCCCGGTGATCCCGATGATGGGTATGGTAAACTGACGGCGGTGATGTTGCGCCAGTTGCTGAAGGGCAAGAAGGGTATCCGGCACCAGGATTGTTTTTCCTTCAATGGCGTAGTCCGCGTTGTCGATGACGGCACAAAGAGCTCCTTTCCGAATAGCTTCCTCAGCAAAAGTATTCCCGTCGAAATTTCCGCCTTTAAGGCAAAAAAACAGGCAGTCCTGCGAGATTGTGCGCGTATCTGTTTGTACTCCGGAGCTTTGAAGAAAAAGAGAATAGATCTGGTCCATTTTGCAAGCATAAAAAAACCCATCAATTCGCCAGAGCGGATTGATGGGTTCAATCAATTATAATTCGGTTATTTTTTCTTTTGTTTTTTTCTACCGTAGTTCATTCCTACCGGACTTCCCACACGATCCATTGCACATCGGAAACCAATTGTACAAGTAGATTTGTCTTCATCCAGGAATCGGCGTGAACCTGCGTTCAACCAGTAGGCGCGATCTCTCCATGAACCACCTTTGTAAACGCGTGATTTATCTGAAATCAACGTTGTAGGCCAAGAAGTTCTGTCTTCCGGTTTTACCTGGTTACCATCCAAACCGTAAGTTTCGAACTCGTTTTGGTACATGATCAGGTTCGGGTCGCGTGTTGCCTGGTTGATCGCGTTTTTACGATCGTCGTTATTGTAGTAAATCGAGCTTTCGATATCACCATCCAAATAATCGATGTAATCATCGCGACGGTAGTTCAAACGGCCGATGTTTTCTTCTTCGGTCACATTGCGGTATTTCAACTTACCAGGGGTGTTTACAATGAATTCTGCAAAACCTTCACGCAACATGGTGATGATTTCGAATGCGTACTCTTCACCGTCACGACCTGTACGAAGTTCATCTGCAAAGATTCCGTCGAAGATTTCATCCTGGATCAAAGCAGAAGCTTCGATATCGTATTTGTTGTTCTTGTCTTCGATGGCACGGTCAAGTACAGCATTGATTCGGCGCAACAAAGCCAATTCGATGGAATCTTTTTTGTTTCCGTGAGATACATAGAACGGATCCGGAGCATAACCACGTGCTACACGGTTACGTGATTCGATGTTACGTGCCAAACCGTTTGGAATAACTGTATCGTTCGGATCGTGCTTGTCAGCAGAGATACGCTGGTAGCGGATACGCTCAAACTCATTCAGGTATTCTTTCATTCCGTGAACGTCATACAAAACCTGGCCGTTTTTCAACTCGGTAGAACCTTCGTTGTTCAACAATTTGGTTTGGAATACGTTACCGCGGAACGGACGGAATTCATCAAAATCTTCGGAAGAAAGCGGACGGTAAACGTCCATTACCCATTCAGAAACGTTACCTGCCATGTGGTACAGACCGTAATCATTCGGCCAGAAAGACTCAACCGGAGCAGTTACATCGGCACCGTCGTTCAACTGACCAGCAACCCCCATGTAGTCACCACGGCCACGTACGAAGTTAGCGCGGATAGCTCCCTGGAACTCTTCGTTGTCCTGACGAACAAAGTGACCATTCCATGGATATTGACGACGTTCTGTGATTACTTCCGTACCGGAAGTAAGGTTACCGATCAAACCAAGAGAAGCGAATTCCCACTCAGCTTCTGTCGGGAGACGGTAGCGTGGCATAAGAATACCATCTTCCATGCGCACGATACGTTTTCCTAATTTTTTACCTTCTCTGTTAGAAGGGTCGGTGTCGATCAGCTTACGACCACCCAATTCTTCAGCCTGTTCGTACTGGCCTACCATATAAGCATCTGTGTTGAATGTCTGATCATCTGCCTGATCAACATCCCAGCCAAGAACGCCCTCACGAATAAGAATGTACTCATTCACACGGTCTGTTCTCCACTTACAGTAGTCACTTGCCTGCAACCATGAAACACCAACTACCGGGTAATCGCGGTAAGCAGGGTGACGCAGGTAGTAATCGACATATTTCTCATTGAACGCCAACGGACTTCTCCAAGACAAGGTGTCAGGAAGCGCGTTTTTGTAAACCATCGGATACGTTGCATCGTATGCTCTGTGAATCCAGTAAAGGTATTCCAGCCAGTGGAAATTGGTTACTTCCGTCTGGTCCATATAGAACGACGAAACGGTAACGCGGGCAGGACGGTTGTTCCAGTCGAACATCACATCTTGCTCCACCATTCCCATGGTAAAGGTACCACCTTCAACCAATACCAATCCCGGACCTGTTTCCTGGTCCACGTAAGGAACCTTTTGAAAACCGCCCTGATTAACATTGTTGTAATCCCATCCTGTTGAGGTAGAGGATTCTCTGCTACACGAAACGATTGCTAATCCAGCAACCGAAAGCGCAAAAACACTCAAGAGTTTCATATGCTTGGTTTGTTTTTTCATTTTTTTGGGAGACCAAAGTTAATGTTATAAACGGATCACGAACAAAAGGTTACAAAAAAATCTAAAAAGAAGGACAAGAAATCGTTCTGAAAGTCTTATTCGGTGGCTTACAGTTAGCGTTGATTCCGAGTGAAATCTCATGCGAACCACCTGAAACACCATTGTTTAGTCGGGAAACAGTTACATCATAGCTGTAACCGATCTTAAACGTACCGGTGTTAATACCGATTGCGAGGATAAATGCATCTCTGTTACGGAACCATGCACCTGCGTTAAACGCACCGTATTTCACGTACGTACCGATATTCAATTCCATAAACCCTTGCTGGTACTGGTAAATGATGTTCGGCATGATGGAAGTGGTGTTGTTGTACTTGGAGCGCGCACCAACAGGAATCTCAGCACCCATGTGTCCTGTCAGACGAATTGGCATCGGGCTGTTACCGATAATTACCGATTCGTTCGGACGGTTAAGGTGATGAGCGGCAAAACCGAAGAAGAAGCGCTTGGAATAACCTACGAAACCTGCAGAAGCATCGAAGAATCCTCTTGAGCCTCCACGGGGAACGTCACCGGTTTGATAAATAAATCCGCGTCGCGGATCGATCATGTCACCGAACGTCAGTTTATCCCAGTCAAGAAATTTTTGATACCATGCAGCACGTGCACCGAACAACATGGCAAATTTTCTGCTTACTTTAAGGTGGTAAGAGTAGACTAGCCCCAACATGGATGTGTTTATTGTCCCTTGTCCCTGTTGGTCGTGAGTTGCCAATACGCCAAATCCCCCTGAAATATTCTTGAAATATTGATCGTAGGATGCGCTGTATGTAACGTAATTTCCGGACAAACGCGGCCATTCGTTACGGTAGTTCAGCGCAAACCGAGGGCACCCGTTAGACCCCGCGAATGCTGGATTCAGGTAGAGTGGATTTGCATAAAATTGTGTGAATGTAGGGTCCTGAGCATAGGTAGAACTCATGGAACACAACATCGCCACAACGGCTAAGATTCTTACATTTTTCATTCGCTTTCGAATATTTTAAATGCGGGTTTATAGCATTGATACGCCAATGTTACGAAAAAAAAAATCATTGGTTACATCAAAATTGCTGAAACGCAAAAATAAAAAAACATTACATACGTTTTGATGAACAAGACGATCACTTTACGAAATTTGTCTCATGAAAAACGAAAGAATGCCTGTTAGTTACAATTTTAACAAATCTTTTCAAATCCTGTTATTCCTTTTACTGTCTGCGAATTCGCTCTATGCGCAAACATATTCGGTTGATATTCAGTGGTTGCCAAACAGAAGTTTTGTCGAGAATGGGGAACAATTGACCGTTCCGGCCATCAAAGACAATGACTATGCCAATGGATTACCCTATTTTTCGTGGCAGCACGAAGTGAAAAAGGGCAATTACCAGTTGAGTTATTCGCAGTTAACAACCGAACCTGCCCAGTCGGCCGACATACAATTGCTTGCGAGAAGAGGAGTTACCGCTCCAACTTCGCCGAAGATCGAATTGACAGTTTCCAAAGCCCGCAATGAGCGCTTTATTGTTGCTTCTGTTTTTCCTTATATTATGGAGAACGGTTCGTTAAAGCGAATTACCGGATTTGAACTGTCTTCATCGTTGATTTCGATGGAGAGCAATGCACAGGAGAAAGACTATGCGGCCAACTCGGTGCTCAACAACGGCGAATGGTATAAGATCAGTGTGCGGGAAGACGGGATTTACAAGATTGACCGGAATTTCCTGAAAAACTGCGGCATTGATGTGGACAACCTGAATCCGCAGCATATCAATATTTACGGCAATGCCTCCGGCAGACTTTCTGAATTGAACAGTGACGCCTTTTTTGATGACCTTACCAAGAATTCGATCCTGGTAGTGGGGGAGGCAGACGGCGTTTTCGATGCGGATGATTATATTTTATTCTACGGTGCCGGGCCCAACCGATGGGATTATTCATCTGTTACAGGTTTCGAACGCAACCAGCATATTTACAGTGACGTCAATTGTTACTTTATCCAGGTAAACTCAACGGTACTTCCGCTGCGTGTGCAAACACTCAATGAATCGGTTAACCCGGTTACCGATTTTGTGACTTCATACAGTTACCGCGATATTCATGAATTGGAGAATAACAACCTGGTTAGCGGCGGTCAGCGCTGGTACGGGGAGCTTTTCGATGGTGAACTTACCCAGGAAATCCTGTTCAATATTCCGGATATTACAGTCGGGTCGCCGGTTTCCATCCAATACGCGGTGGCTTCAAATGCTACCGGAGCCGGTAACAGTTTCCGGTTTTCACTCAATGGTACCCTGCTGCAATCGCAGAACCTTTCAAGCGGCGGCGGTGACTATGGACGAAATGAAGGAACTTTCTCATTTACGGCTTCCGGTGCATCCATTCCGTTTTCAGTGACGCTCAACCGGGTCAATCCTTCGGTAAAAGGCTATCTCGATTACATGGAGCTGACAACGCGTCGTAACCTGTCGATGACCGGCGACCAATTCCAGTTTCGTGATATTGCGAGTGCAGCCCCGGGGAAGACAAGCGAATTCACCATTTCATCCGTTTTGAGCACAGCCAGCGTTTGGGATGTAACGAACAAACGAAATCCGGTAGCTGTGAGCGGCACGTTTAACGGGAACCAGTTCGTTTTCCGCCAGGATACCGATACGTTACGCGAATTCATTGTCTTTTCAAATACCACCTACCTGACACCTGTTTTTGTAGAAGCGGTGATAAACCAGGATTTGCATGCGCTCGACCAGGTGGATTACCTGATTGTCACGCATCCGAATTTTGTTGCCCAGGCGCAGCGTTTGGCAAGTCTCCACGAACAAGAGGGGACAACGACACATGTGGTAACGACGACGCAGGTTTATAATGAGTACTCTTCGGGCGTTGTAGACGCAACAGCGATTCGCCGGTTTGTGAAAATGTTCTATGACCGTGCGAATGGCGATCCTGCCATGCAGCCAAAACACCTGCTCCTGTTCGGTGACGGAACATACGATCCGAAAGGACGTGTGGGGAATAACAACTACATGGTGCCGACTTACCAGGTGCTGAATTCGGAAAACCATATCAATTCGATGGTAACGGATGATTATTTCGGGTTGCTGGATGATTCTGAATCGATCCTTGGTTCGGATGGCATGGATATCGGGGTGGGCCGTTTGCTGATCACTACCCAACAACATGCGGTGGAACAGGTGAACAAAATCCAGCATTATATGCACAACGGTTCTGATCTGTACACCCAGGGTGCCAACGAATGCTGTACGGGAAGTGACAATTCCACTTTCGGTGACTGGCGCCTGAATTATTCCATCATTGCCGATGATGAAGAGGGCGGTTATTTTGTGAATACGGATGCCGAGCCATTGATCGATGATGTGCAGGCGCTTTACCCTGAGATGAATTACGATAAGATTTACAGCGATGCTTACGTGCAAACGAGTACGGCAGGCGGATTGCGTTACCCGGAGGTGTTGGATGCCATTACCGATCGTGTTGAGCGCGGTAGCTTATTGATCAATTACATCGGGCATGGCGGTGAAGTAGGTGCTGCCGAAGAGCGAATCATTACGATTCCGCAGATCCAGTCGTGGTCGAACATTGACAAGATGCCGTTGTTTGTTACGGCAACGTGTGAATTTACGAAGTACGATGATCCGAGCCGTGTTTCTGCCGGCGAATGGGTTTCTTTGAATCCGACCGGCGGAGCGATTGCGTTGATGACAACCACACGTTCGGTTTTCTTCGGAGTGAATTCTACGACCGTGAAACGCCTGTATGAAAATGCTTTCGACCGCGATGCGAACAACGATCCGCTGACATTCGGTGAGATCATGCGTTTGACGAAAAACACTTCAGGATCCAGCGACAACCGCAGAAGCTTTACATTGATTGGTGATCCTGCGCTGAAAATTGCCTTGCCGAAATGGCGAATTGTGACGGATAGCATTAATCACAAAGATCCGACGCTTTCCGTGGATACGATCCGCGCGTTGAGTAAAATGAATGTAAAAGGCCATATTGAGGATTTCAACGGAAATGTGCTGACAAGCTTCAACGGAGTGCTTTCACCGACGATTTACGACAAGGAAAGACTGAACCAGACACTGCAGAACGATCCTTCCTCACCACTGGTTGATTTCTACACCCAAACCAATGCCTTATATAAAGGTAAAGCTTCGGTGGTGAACGGTTATTTCTCGTTTGACTGTATTGTTCCGAAAGACATTGATTACGATTTTGGTTTCGGAAAAATCAGTTATTACGCAAAAGGTTCTCCTGAAACAGATGCCGACGGTTATGATACGAACTTTGTTGTGGGTGGAATCGATACCAATGCGGTGACCGATGTTCAGGGACCTGACATCAAGCTGTACCTCAACAACGACCAGTTTGTGAGCGGTGGGATTTCCAGCCAGGATCCGTTGCTTGTGGTTGACTGTTTCGATGAAAACGGGATCAATACGGTCGGGAATGGCGTAGGACATGATTTGATTGCGATCCTTGACGGAAATACGGCCGATCCGATCGTACTGAATAATTATTACGCCGGAAAACTGGATTCGTACCAGTCGGGGCAGATTCAGTACACGCTGAAGGGATTGTCGGTTGGTCCGCATACACTGGAAGTGAAGATCTGGGACGTCAACAACAACTCTTCGGTAGCGTCGATCGAATTTACGGTGGTAGCTGACGGAAATGTGCAGCTCGACCATGTTTTGAATTATCCGAATCCGTTTACGACCAAAACGACATTCTATTTTGAACACAACCAATCGTGCTCATCGCTGGAAGCGCAGGTACGTATTTACACTGTTTCAGGCCGTTTGGTGAAAACGATCAACAAGCTGGTTGCCACAACCGGTTTCCGCGCCGAAGGCATCGAATGGGACGGTACAGACGATTATGGTGATCAATTGGCGAAAGGGGTTTACGTTTACAAGCTTTCGGTTGAATTGCCTGATGGCGGGAAAGCTGAAAAATTAGAAAAATTGGTGCTTTTGAAATAACCTTATTCAACTAGCACAAGAAAAACGTATTTTTGCCGTTTAGCAATAAAGAACTTTAAAAAATGCTACATAAATTTTTATTACTCGTTGCCATTTCGTTTAGTTTTCAGGCCTTTTCTCAAGGTTCGGGCGTTACGGATGAACAACTCCAATTGAATACAATTACCACTTCGATGCCCTTTCTGTCGATCGTGCCTGAGTCGCGTGGTGGTGCAATGGGTGATGCCGGTACTGCATTAAGTGCCAATTCCACCTCTATTTTCTGGAATACGGCGATGCTGAATTTTTCGGATGATGATGCTGAGGTGAGTGTAAGTTATACTCCCTGGTTGCGAAAACTGACCAATGATATTCACCTTTCTTACGTTTCTGGTTATAAGCGTTTGGGCGATCGCCAGGCAATTGCTGCTTCGCTGCGTTATTTCAGCCTGGGTGAAATTACATTTACCAATGCCGATGCGAGTGTGATCCGTGAGGACAAGCCGAATGAGTTTGAGATAGCTTTCGGATATGCGTTCAAGCTTTCTGCACGAAACAGCATCGGGATCAACGGTAAATTTGCGTATTCCAACCTAACAGGTGGTTTGGTGGTTGCAGGCGCACAAACAAAAGCAGGTGTAGCGGGTATTGCTGACATCTCTTATGCTTACAGAAACGAAGATATCAACTGGTTTGGCTATAATGGCGTGATCGCATTCGGGACAACCATCAACAATATCGGTAACAAGATCGCTTACTCCGAATTGGCGGTACGTGATTTCCTGCCGATGAACCTGAAAATCGGTTCCGCTTATACAGCAGAACTTGACAAGTACAACAAACTGACGTATTCATTGGAAATCCAGAAATTGCTGGTGCCTACACCGCCGATCACGCAATTGAATACTTCTACGAATGAGTACGAATTGATTTCCGGTAAAAACAACGACGTTGGTGTAATTGCGGGATTGGTGCAATCGTTTTACGATGCTCCTGGCCGTGTGCAGGAAGATGAGAATGGCGACTACGTGCAAAATTCCGATGGTTCTTATGCGGTAGTGAAAGGAACAAAATTCAAGGAAGAATTGAGCGAGATCAATATCGCTACCGGTTTGGAATACTGGTACAACAATGTATTTGCATTGCGCGGAGGATTCTTCTATGAGAGCAAAAACAAAGGAGACCGTAAATTCTTCACAGCCGGTATTGCTATCCAGTACAACATCTTCGGTTTGGATATTTCTTACCTTGCTGCTTTGAAGCGTGATAATCCATTGGCAAATACCTTACGTTTCACCCTTCGATTCAAGCTGGGTCAGAAAGTTGCCAAAGAATCTGAAACTCCGGAATAATTGGATCTTCGAATCGGATTTGGCGTTGACGTACACCGATTGGAAGAAGGTCGTCAGTTTGTAGTTGGCGGTGTTGTTTTGCCTTCTGCATTTGGTGCTGTTGGACATTCTGATGCGGATGTGCTGCTACACGCGATCTGTGACGGCCTGTTGGGCGCGCTCAACCTTCGCGACATCGGCTATCATTTTTCGGACACCGATCCGCAATACAAGGGAATTGATTCCACGATCTTATTGGAAAATGTGATGAAACTTGTTTCTGAAAAAGGATTCAGGGTTTCTAATATCGATTGCACGGTCATTTTGGAAAAACCGAAGGTGAATCCACACATTCCTGAAATGCAGGCGATCATTGCCCGCTTGTTGCAGGTAGACGCAGACCGCATTTCCATTAAGGCAACCACACATGAAAAAGTTGATTCGTTCGGTGAAGGAAAGGCCGTAAAAGCCTATGCCGTTTGCCTGCTCATGAATCCCTGACAAACCGTTTTTTTGTTAGCCGTTTTTAACCGTTAGAAACGGCTTTGCCCTTGATAATACTGGTGTTGAGGAAAAACCAGCTTAAAACATTGTCCATAATAGATCACGACTTTTCAACGGTAGGATTGCCCTATTACGGGATTGATTATTTTTGTGGACACATAACAAGAACATGAAAGTTAATCCGGCATACAGATCGAAAGAAGCATTGTTAGCGCTTTACAACAAACCGTTATTGGAATTGGTATTTGAAGCAGCAACCATTCACCGTCAGTTTCACAATCCACGCGAAGTACAGATGTCTTCCCTGTTAAGTATCAAAACAGGTGGTTGTCCTGAAGATTGCGGGTATTGTCCGCAGGCGGCGCGTTACCATACGGATGTTGAAGCCCACAAGTTATTGTCGGTTGAATCGGTAATAGAGCAGGCTACCAATGCAAAAGCAAATGGTTCGTCTCGTTTGTGTATGGGTGCGGCATGGCGCGAGGTACGCAATAACCGTGATTTTGACACGGTGATCGAGATGGTGCAAGCGGTTAACAACCTTGACATGGAAGTTTGTGCCACTTTGGGAATGATGAATGAGGAGCAGGCAGTTCGTTTGAAAAATGCCGGGTTGTTTGCTTACAATCATAACCTGGATACTTCTAAGGAATTTTATGATGATGTAATCTCGACGCGCGAGTACGAAGATCGATTGAATACAATTGAGAATGCACGTAAAGCCGGAATTACGGTTTGCTCGGGTGGAATTATCGGGATGGGTGAAGCCATCGAAGACCGCATGGGATTGCTGATGAGTTACATGGAAATGGAAACACCTCCCAATTCCATTCCGATCAATGCATTGGTTGCCGTTGAGGGGACACCGCTCGAAAATCAAAAGCCGATTGAACAATGGGAAATGATTCGTATGGTTGCGACTACGCGCATTGCTTTTCCTGAATCTGTTGTGCGTTTGTCTGCCGGAAGAACCAAGATGACCATGGAAGGCCAGGCACTTTGTTTCCTTGCCGGGGCAGGTTCCATTTTCGCCGGGGATAAATTGCTGACGACTCCGAACCCGGAATTCAACGAAGACAAAGAAATGTTCGAAATCCTTGGATTGATCCCGAAAGAGGCATTTGCCGAAGGAGAAAAGCCGGTAACCAAAGCGGACCCGATCATTGAGGCCCGCAAGGAAAAAGAAGCTCAGCGTGCTGCAGAACTGGCAGCGGCTAAAAAAGATCCGAATTTTACGCCGCGTAAGGTGGTTGTCCAGGAATAACCTGCAACATGAAAGCGCGGTTTCTGCAAAAATTAGAGGAACGAAAAGATAAAGGGAGTTTGCGCTCCCTTTCGTTGTTTGAAGGGATGGCCGATTTCTGTTCGAATGATTACCTCGGACTGGCAAAATCGGACGAAGGAACGGCTGTTTATGCAGGGAGTACAGGTTCAAGGCTCATTTCCGGAAACTCAAAAGAAGCAACAACCGCAGAGGATTTCCTGGCTGCTTTTTTCGATTCGGAAGCAGGGCTGATTTTTAATTCGGGATATGATGCCAATGTGGGATTGTTTTCTTCCGTCCCCCAGAAAGGCGATACAGTGCTTTACGACGAACTGATCCATGCTTCGGTTCGTGATGGAATACGGCTGAGTCACGCCAGGGCCTATTCGTTCCGGCACAATGACCTGGCTGACCTCGGTAAGAAATTCAGGCAGTCGACAGGCAGCGTTTTTGTGGCTGTGGAATCACTGTATTCGATGGACGGTGATTTGGCGCCGCTGACCGAACTGGTGGAATGGTGCGAGCAAAACGGCGCTTATTTGATTGTGGATGAGGCTCATGCCGGAGGTGTCTACGGAAATGATGGCAGAGGTTTGTTACAGGAATTGGGATTGCAGCAGCGATGCTTTGCCCGGTTGTATACTTTCGGGAAAGCATTCGGGACGCACGGCGCAGTTGTTTGCGGAAGTGCCCAACTGAAAAAATACCTGTACAATTTTGCGCGATCGTTTATCTACTCCACGGCACTTCCTCCGAAGCAGTACCAGCACATTTGTGAATCCGTCGAACGCGCTTTTGATGACCGGCTGCGTGTTCGCTTGCAGGCTGTTATTTCCCTGTTTCGAACGCAGGTTAAACCGGAATTATTGATCAGTGATGCCACATCGCCCATCCAGGTAATTCCCGTTTCATCACTTGAACGCTGCCTGGCTCTTGCTCAAAAGATGCAGGAAAACAAGCTGGCTGTGAAAGCGATTCTGCCACCCACCGTTCCCGAAAAAGGGCAACGATTGCGAATTTGCCTGCACAACTACAATACCGATTCAGAGATCAATCATTTAACCGAATTACTGAACGAGTTCTTATAGCCGGTAATGCATCTTGAACGTTTCATGCGATCAGTTGTAAGTTATTGCATGAAAAAGATGTTTATTTTCTTAACGGGAATGATGTTATCCATCTCATTGCAGGCACAGCCCGAAACCCAAATTTTTGAGAATCGCTGGGCAGGAGGAATCTGTTGCGCCAGTGGGGTGGAGTATACGTTTGCTATTCGATTTCCCGAAGGGACCTTTACCTGCTTCGATTCGCTCCAAGTGGATTTTGACGGCCAAAAGTTCCTCTTTTCGGATATGCAGCTTACCCGGACCAACGGAGCAGATCTGTCGGTTGGGTTTACAGTTAGCTTTGGTTACCGTTCGGATGAGAGAGGTTTTGACATTGACGGACTCACCTATTACCATGGGATTTCTGCCGGGCAAATCCAGCCGGGTTCATTGGAGAAACCACAATTTACGTTGATTCGCAGAGGAAAGGAGGAAGTTGTCACTAACGTTTCCGTAGAACGAACGATTACAGCTTATCCTTAAAGCTGGGTTGCGGGTGACTGAATCTGTGCCTGTACGCCATCCCACAGCAAAATGCGGCTTTGAAGCGCACGTTCAACGTATTCCAGGGCTTCATTCCATTTTGCAGTATCGTCTCCGCAAAGTGTTTCAACCATTTTTAATGCCAAATGACTGTGGTGGTCACCGTCAACTTCAATGTGTCGATCCAGGTAATACTTAAACAATTCAACCTGGTTCGGGAATCGGTTGTTGATGTCGTTGACGATGGTGTGAAACATATTAGGAATCAGGTCTTCGCGGCCGAAGGTAAACACCGCAGCAATTACATGGGGTTTTCCGGTTGCAATGACTTCAAATGTAAACGCCAGGAACTGTTTTGCCGCTGCAGGAATCGCAGCCGTATTGATCGCTTCACCGATCATTTTACCTTCTGCCAGGAGCTTAAACAACTCGTTGATACCGGCTGTGGAAGCACCGCATTGTTCCATGGCTTCGATGTACAACTCAAAGTGGCTTGTATGGTTGTTGCCGTCTTCAAACGCGCGATCGGATTCTTCACCGGTAACAATCTCATTGATGAGGTAACGCAGATTTCCGTCGCCAACTGGCATCCATGGAATGTTGACACACGTAAGTTCGCGCTGCAATGCCTTTAGCAAGGACATGAAGTCCCAAACCGCATAAATATGGTGTTCCATGAATATCCGGATGTCCTGTAAATCGTTGATTGCATTGTATGCAGGATGATGAACTATTGCTGCCGACAATGGGGCAATTCCAGATTGAAGCCGGGAAATATGTGGACTCATGACCGTTTGTTTAGTAACGGGCACAAAAATACTGCTTAGTGCCTTAAAGAAGACGAACTATTACAGAAATCTATGATTTGGTTTACTCCTGTTCGATGATCTTTTTCATGTTGCTGAGTCCCTCATCGAAATCTTTCGCAAGCACTTTTTCCATACTCATAGCCACGAGGAGGATATTCATCGGGTAGTTCATCCGGCTGTTAAAGCCCCAGGCTACCCGGGTTTCATTTTCTGAAACAGGAGTTGTTGTCATATAGCCATTGGCAACGGCCGCAAAAGGTTTTAAAAAACGCAATTCCGATTCGATGCGTTCACCTTCCACAATACGTTTGATTTCCTGCTCGCCATGGCCTACTTGTTTGTGGTCGCTTTCCCATTTGGAAATAAATCCGGTTGTTCCATCCGTTCCGACATATTCTTTTTTCATGTTAGGGTCGATGTTGGCCCATTTGCTGAAACGATCCTGGTTGCGAAGCAGTTTCAGGAAGTTGAACGTTTCATCGTTTGATTTGCCAACAACGATGGTGCGTTCCACACTGTAATCTCTTTTTACGAATAGTGCGGCAATCAGTACCAGAGCAATCAATCCGACAATCGCGCCTAAAACAATCCAGAGTATCATCATAATATGAGGGTTTTATGGGTGAAACTACGAAAAAGTTTGTGATGGCGACAAGTCGGAATTTGTTTTTGCCTCGGTGATTTTAGTCGTTACTAACCGTTAGAAACGCTTAAAGCCCTATTATTACTGGGGTTCCGGTAAGTCACCTCCGCTCGGTCATGTAACACAAACAGTATTTTTCTACCGGACTCGAAAGTGCCGAAATATTCAGGTTGTCCGAAGCTTTTGAAACATCTACGATCGTACCGTTTTTCATTACCAGGTTGATGTTCTGGTTGGTTTGGTTGTAGGCATTGTTGGTGAGCAATTCCGAGTAAACGAAATACTTGACTTCTTCGTCGTTGAGGTCGAATTGCTGGCGAACGATTTCCTGTTCCATCTTGATGCGATCGGGGCCAAACGGATCTTTGGAGATTTCGACCTTGTGCAAACGGCGGTTGATCAGGTTGGTGGAAAGAATGGATAATACTTTGTCCGGGTGCTTTTGCCAGACCTTTACGGCGCCCATAATATCGTAATCATCCAGTTGGGCGAATGTATCCAGAACTGCGGGATCCTGGTCAAAATCGGCTTTGGTTACGTCATTTTTCAGGAAAAAATCCAGTGCCGGGCTGGCGAAAACCGCTTCACCGCGCCGAACCAGTTCTTTGGCACGCCGCAACACATTGATCAGCATAAATTCAGCGCTCACAACGGTCTTGTGAAGGTAAACCTGCCAGTACATGACACGGCGGGCTACCAGGAATTTTTCAATGGAGTAAATACCTTTTTCCTCAACCACCAGTTGGTCATTGACCACGTTCAACATTTCAATAATCCGCTCGGTTCCGATAATGCCTTCCGACACGCCGGTAAAAAAACTGTCGCGGTTCAGGTAATCCAGGCGGTCCATGTCGAGCTGACTGGAGACCAGTTGATGCAGGAATTTTTTCGGGTATTTGTCCCTGAAGATCATCAACGCACGCTCCAGGTCTTCTCTTCCGTCCTGGTGCTCTTCTGCCAGTCGTTGCAGGAAATAGGCCGAAATCTGCTCATGGCTTACGCCGTTGACGATATCGTATTCCAATGCGTGGCTAAACGGCCCGTGACCGATGTCGTGCAATAAAATGGCAATCAATGCTGCGCGTTCCTCTTCCGGGAGCACCGTGTGTCCTTTGCGGCGAATAGACTGAATAGCCTGCTGCATCAGGTGCATAGCTCCGATTACATGGTGAAAGCGCGTGTGCAGGGCACCCGGGTATACCAAATGCGTCATTCCCAATTGCTTGATTCGACGCAAACGCTGCAAAAACGGGTGCTCGATCAAATCGAAAATAAATTCATCGGGAATAGTAATAAAACCATAAACGGGATCGTTGATGATTTTCTTTTTGTTATTTCTGTGGGCGTTTGTTCGCAATTGAATACCTTTATAGAACCAATTCAAAGCTAATTATTCTTATTAACATGCAAGCAAAGATTCTTTGGGCAGATGACGAAATGGAGTTCCTGAAACCCCACGTGCTCTTTTTGGAAGCCAAGGGTTACCAGGTCGATTTAATTAATAATGGCTCCGAAGCTGTTGAATTGTGCCAGGAGAACAATTACGATATCGTCTTCCTGGATGAAAACATGCCCGGAATCTCCGGTTTGGAAGCATTGGCGCGGATCAAGGAAATTCAGCCACAGTTGCCGGTGGTGATGATTACCAAAAGCGAGGAGGAATCGATTATGGAGGATGCAATCGGCAGTAAAATCGCCGATTATCTCATTAAACCGGTCAACCCGAACCAGCTGATCCTGTGCCTGAAAAAGAACCTTGACCACCGTAAGCTCGTGTCGCAGAAAACCAATTCGAATTACCAGCAGGATTTCCGACAGCTCGGAATGCAGCTCAACGGCCGATTGGATGCCAACGAGTGGGGAGAGGTGTACAAAAAGCTCATTTACTGGGACCTGGAGTTCGAAGGATTGGAAGACCAGGGCATGCGCGAAATCCTGAACGCACAGAAAAAAGAAGCCAATGACCTGTTCTGCCGGTTTATCGAAAAGAATTACGAAGACTGGTTCGACGGTGATGAAGATGCCCCTGATATGGTGCACCACTTGCTGAAAGACCGTGTTTTCCCGTTGCTGGACGAACCGATTTTCCTGATCGTGATCGATAACCTGCGCTACGACCAATGGCAGGTATTGAAACCAATAGTGTCCAATTATTTTACGGTCGAAAAAGAAGATATTGTTTATTCGATCCTGCCTTCAGCTACACACTATGCTCGAAATGCGCTGTTTGCCGGCCTGGTTCCTACGGAAATTGCCAAGCGTTTCCCGAATCACTGGCTCAACGAGGAAGACGAAGGCGGAAAAAACATGCATGAGGCCGTTTTCCTGGAAGGCAACCTCAAGCGCAACGGCAAGAACGTAAAATGGTCGTACAACAAGATTACCAACCTCGACGCCGGCAAAAAACTGGTGGACCAATTTCATAACCTGAAAGACAACCAGTTGAATGTGATCGTTTACAACTTCGTGGATATGCTTTCGCATGCGCGAACTGAAATGGACATGATCAAAGAACTGGCAGCCGATGAAGCGGCCTATCGTTCCCTGACACTTTCGTGGTTTGAACACTCACCGTTGCAGGAGATTTTCAAGAAAATTGCCGACAAGGGCGGAAAAGTGGTTGTAACGACTGATCACGGAACCGTTCGGGTGACCAATCCGGTGCGCATTGTGGGTGACCGTTCAACGAATACGAACCTGCGTTATAAAACCGGTCGAAACCTCAGTTACAAAGACAAAGAGGTATTCACGATCAAGCATCCCGAGAAAGTGGGCTTGCCGAAATCGAATATTTCGAGTGAATATGTGTTTGTGCGGGAGAATGACTACTTCGTGTACCCGAACAACTACAATCACTTCGTGCACTATTACAACGATACCTTCCAGCACGGCGGTGTTTCGATGGAGGAATTACTGATCCCGTTTGTCATTTTGCAGTCGAAATAATGGAGTGGGTAGCACATTCGTTGGATGATCTGCCTTTTGTTGCCAAGTCTTTTTTAGAATCGCTTGGCCACAATAAGGTTGTTGTTTTCGACGGGCAAATGGGAGCGGGTAAAACCACATTCATTACAGCCGTTTTGAAAGCGATGGGCGTCACCGACCCGGATGGTTCGCCGACCTATTCAATTGTTAATTCCTATCATTCTGATTATTACGGACCCGTTTACCATTACGACGTTTACCGGCTGAATTCGGTGGAAGAAGCGCTGGGGATTGGTATGGAAGAAACCATTTACACCGATGCCTGGTGTTTCATTGAATGGGGCGAAAAGGTGCGGGAAATTCTGCCGGATGACACGGTTTGGGTGACGATTGAGGCGAATGAGGCCGGGGAGCGGATCATACGTTTAAAGTCATAAGGTTTTAGTTTCTAAGTTTTCAGTTTTGGGAGAAACTGACCAACTCATTGAACTCAAAAAACGAACTAAACTGTCGATAACGTTTGTCCTAAACCAAGTGTTCATAATTCCATGATTGTGTAAGGTAATTCTCGTGAATTGCTCGTATATTCGTATACCTTGAAAAAGCGGTAAAAGCACGACATTATGGTAAAAGACCCGGAATTGCTGAAACAACTATTGAAAGAAGGCAACATTCTTCCGATGGAAGAAATGCTCGAAATCTCAAAGAAAAAAGGTAGCCTGATCATCGGGATCCCGAAAGAGACCAGTTTCCAGGAACGCCGCGTGGCTTTGGTGCCTGAAGCTGTTTCACTGCTGATTGCCAACGGTCATAACGTACGTGTGGAAACGGGAGCCGGTGCTTCCAGTAATTTCCCTGATAATGAATACAGCGAAGCCGGTGCGGAAATCTGCCTGACGGCAAAAGATATTTTCCAGTGCGATATAATCCTGAAAGTAGCGCCGCCTTCCGAAGAAGAAGTTGATTTAATGCCGGGCGGACAAACCCTGATCTCGGCGTTGCAGCTCAGCGTGCAGCCTAAGAATATCCTTCAGAAGCTGATGCAGAAGAAGGTTACTGCCATTGCCTGGGACTACATTCGCGACGAAGAAGGCGTGTTCCCGGTGGTGCGTACCATGGGCGAAATTGCCGGCACAACTTCCATCCTGATTGCGGGCGAGTTGTTATCGTCGTTCAATTCGGGTAAAGGCATCATGCTGGGCGGAATCGCCGGTGTGCAGCCTACGGAAGTGGTTGTTTTGGGGGCCGGGACCGTGGGCGAATTTGCTACGCGCGCTGCTATGGGACTCGGAGCTTCCGTGAAAGTATTCGACAATAGTTTATCGCGTTTACGCCGTCTGCAGAATGATCTCGGCTCGCGGATTTATACGTCTATCATTCAGCCGAAAGTGCTTGCCAAGGCCGTTATGCGGGCCGATGTGGTGATCGGTGCCATTCGTTCGCCATTGGGCAGGACCCCTTGTGTGGTTTCCGAGGAAATGGTTGAGAATATGAAAGAAGGCGCGGTAGTGGTGGATGTGAGCATCGACCAAGGGGGCTGTTTTGAGACATCACGCGTGACCAATCACAACAAGCCGACCTTCGTCAAATATGGCGTTACGCACTATTGTGTGCCGAATATTGCTTCACGCGTGCCCAGGACGGCTTCATTTGCGTTGTCCAATATCTTCTCACCGATCCTGCTTTCCATGGGGGATTCAGGTGGCTGCCTGGACCTGATTCGCAACGACAATGGCTTTAGGGGCGGGGTTTACATCTACAGGGGAATTCTGACCAGCGAAGTGCTTGGAAAAGTGTTTGACCTTAAATACAAAGATTTGGATTTGCTCATGATGGGGCTCAAAGGATAGGTATTTGTCTGTGAGGGGAATAGCATTCAGGGGGATGTAAAAATAAACAATACCACCTGTTTTTCGCAAATAAATCAGAACGACTTTAAAAATTCATTCGTCTACAATTTTTGTTAATTGAACGTAAAAAACAGGGTGTTCAATTGAATAAAGAATTGTATTTTTAGAATGTTTACCGAAATAAACTGCTGAAAAATTAATTGATTGCTTGTGAAAAAACTCAACTATTCTGAACAGGAATTAGTCACGTTGCTAAAGCAGAAAGACCTGAAGGCTTTCAGTTATCTCTATGATAACTATGCTTCGGGTTTGTTGGGGGTAATCATGCGTTTATTGCGCAATCAATCTGTTTCAGAAGATGTGTTGCAGGCAGTTTTCGTGAAGATCTGGAACGGTATAGAAAGTTATGACTCATCCAGAGGACGATTGTATACCTGGATGATCAACATTTCGATCAATGCCGCAATTGACTATTCGAAATCAAAGCAGGCTAAAAAAGAGACGGTTACCGCTGGAATTGATTCGAACACTGGTGTTGTAGACCGCACTAATTTTACGGCATTCAATACGGATGTCATTGGTTTGAAAGAACAGGTAGATGCACTCAAGGAAGAATATAAAATCCTGATCGAGTATATCTATTTCCAGGGGCTCACCCACGACGAAGCAGCAAAAGAGCTTGATTTGCCTTTGGGTACCGTTAAAACGCGCGTGCGATCTGCTGTAGCGCAGCTCCGTGAAAAAATGAAATGAACCTGCATCTTGTTTTGGGTAATCACATTGGTATGAAATGGTTTAAAAGACGGAGTGAAAGAAAAAGAACCCCGTTTAATCGCATCGCGCGCCTTGTTTTCTGGGGCTTTTTTGGCTGGTTGGTACTTCGTTCATGTGTCATACAAATTTATCGTGTTCCCACTGATTCAATGAACAATACCTTCAAAGAAGGCGATTATATTGTGGTCAACAAACTGGTGTATGGAGCCCGTGTACCGATGACGCCACTTTCACTGCCTTTCGGACACACTTACCTGGATTGGATCACTTTTTCCTATCATCGCATTCCCGGCTTTTCTTCCATTCGGCGTAATGATATCCTGGTATTTAATTATCCTGCAGAAAAAGGCTTGCCGGTAGATCACAGGAGAGAATATGTGAAACGCTGCATTGCTTTGGCAGGAGACAGCATTGCAATCCGAAAGGGGATTGTATTTGTAAACGGGAAAAAATTCAGGGAAGCGCCCGGCAGCTTGCCCATCTATTCCAAAAAACACATACGAACAGCAACTGACAGTTTGTTTTACAGCCCGTCGTATTACCCTCATTCCGGAAGTATAAAATGGAATTCAGATCGCTTTGGCCCTTTGCTTGTACCCAAAACCGGTATGCGTATACGGTTAACGCATGATCAACTGATCCTGTACAAAGAGGTCATAGAGTCTTACGAGCAAAAAGAAGTGCTGGAGCAGGATGGTACCATATACATCAATGGCAAAATTCAGCAATTCTACACCTTTGAAATGGATTATTATTTCGTATTGGGTGATAACAGACCTAATTCAGTCGATTCACGTTTCTGGGGATTCGTACCTGAAGACCATATTATCGGAAAAGTGGTTTATTCGTTTTAAACATAACTGAAATACTTGGCTTTAGGCTAAAAATAAGTTGCAAAAATGTGTATGTTTTTCTAACAAATTAAGATAAAATTAGTACTTTCGAAGTGTGTAAAATAACGGTTTCCTGTACTGCAAAATCGTTATAGCTCTATCACATGGGAAATGGACATTAAGGCGTATTTGAATTCGGGCATCGTTCAATTGTATATCCTGGGATATGCAACCGAAGAAGAATGTCATGAATTTGAATCGCTGATGAAAATTCACCCTGAAGTTGCTGAAGCATTTGAGTTGCATCAGCATTCGCTGTCAAGCGTTGCCGACGCTGTTCGCACCGAACCACATCCGAATTTAAAGCCGCTGATTTTAGCTACGTTCGATTACATTGCCCGATTGGAAGGCGGAGAAGAACTGATGGTGCCTCCGGTATTGAATGAACATTCAACCCGTGAAGATTTTCAGCTTTGGATCGATCGTGAAGACATGGTAGCACCGGAAGATTTTGATGAGGTACATGCCAAGATCATTGCCGCAACGCCCGAAATGACCTGCGCTATGGTGTGGATCAAAACCATGGCTCCCGAAGAAGTGCATACCAACGAATACGAGAAATTCCTGATCCTTGAAGGTTCATGCACTATTGTGGTGGGGACGGAAGAGAACAAGCTGGTGGCCGGAGATTATTTTGCCATTCCGCTTTACGAAGATCATAAGGTTATTGTGACCTCCGCAGAACCGTGTGTGGTGATCTTGCAGCGTATTGCAGCGTAATAAGCTTTTCCACTTTTTTCCGAAGCAAAAAAAGTGGAGCAAAAATGCTTTAGCGCCATTCTAAGCCGCTCGCCAAAAATGGCTTTATTCTGTGTTTTAAGGTCAAAAGTGGCAGATCAGGATCTGAAACGCAAGCGCTTTTGACAAAACACAACGAAACAGCCATTTTTATGGCTTCACTTCCTGAATGGCGCTTGGTCCGCAAAATAGCCTATCTTAAGAATTATAGTTGCAAGTAACGAAGTAATTTTCCTCAACTTAATAGCTGTTCACTAGTCCCTTAGGGACTTAATATTGTAACACATGAATCTCCCTCTTAAAATCTGCCCCGTAGTGGTAGAACATGAATATATCATCCATCTTACTAGAGTCATTATCAACAAAAAGTGAGCCTGAACCAGGCCCACTTTAATCTTGAAATGAATGTATCAATCGATTTAAAACAAATACCCGATCGATAATTTTACCGCAAAAGGGGTGCCTGGTGTATAATGAATTTCACTTACTGACTGTGTTTCACCCGGGAGCCTGCTTTCTGTATCAAACTGAGCTTCGTTCCATTCGACATTCAGGATGTTCTCTACGTTTAAACCGATCTTGAAATGCTGCTGCTGATAATTAACACCTCCATCGAAGATAAGATACCCCAAAGCTGTGACTGTGTTTGCTTCATTGGCAGCACGATCGGCCATATACCGGTAACGAACCAATGCGTTGATTTTTTTGAATTTATAAGTCAAGCCGCCGGTAGATGTCAACGTTGGCGCAAGCGGAATGTGGTAATCCGTTTCATTTCGCCGGCCAAATAACGATTCTGTTAGGTAGTTTTCTGACACATTAAAATCGGCATCAGCAATCAATGACGTGAAGATTTGCCAACGCACACTTGCATCAATGCCGGTTCTTCTGCTGGAACCTTTGTTTTCAGTAGTTCCGGCATCACCGACATAAACCAGCTCATTTTCCAGGTTCAGCGTCCAAAGAGCGGCAGAAATAACCACTGTTCTTCCCAGATGCAGCAATGTTCCCACTTCACCTCCTACCGATAACGGCAATTGGTTCATGCCCGGTTGCTGAACCGTTGACCGGGCATCATTGGAATGAAAACCATGTCCGTAATTCATGAAAAACTGGTACCGTGAAGAAGGTGAATAAATGAAATTGACCTTGGGACTGAATGCCGTCTGATAGTTGAACCCGGAATAATTTTGACGCGACGTATCGCTTGGAATATAATCCTCGACACTAAACGTCAGGTAATCGTAACGTCCACCCAGCTCAAGCCGAAGTTGGTCACTGAATCGGATAACCTCATTGAAATAAAAAGCGGTTGCTACTTCGTTGATATCGGCCAAAGCGGTATTGGTCAGGCGTTGTCTTTTTACAGTGCGCCATAATTCGTTGTTGATGTCATCAGCTCTGAACGAAGCGCCGACTGTCAGGCGATTGTTGAGTGATCCCCATTTGTGGGTTACGGAATAACTGCTATTAATCCCCGAAGTAGTGCGCACGTCGCCCTGTTCGATCTGATCGCCATTGATGGAGTCTTCCAGGAAAAAGGTGAAGTTGGAATACAACCGGAATTTATAGGAAGAAGTATACACTTGTGATTCAAAATCGCCTTTTTTGAGCTTTGCCTTATACACCAGGTTGACGTTCATGCGAGAAGTGGCGCCACCTTCTGTAGGATCGATACTCCCGAAGCGCGTAATCAGGCCCGATTTTACAGCCCTGTCAGGAATTTGTCCGGAAGCATCCCAGGAAGAGCTAAAACCTGAAAAGCTCAGGCTCAGCATATTGTTTGGATTGATCATGAATACGGTTTTCGAAAACAGGTTGTAGCGGTTGAGATGCTGATTTTGCTCGAAGTAACTCCGGTTGTTTGTTACATCCACCGCGAAATATGAATGAACGCGCTTGTTTTCAACAGGCAATTCATACATACCCACAAAGCGTTTGGACGTGAGATTTTTCTGGGTCGGAACAACAGCCGTTTCAACCAGGAATAGGTTATTAGCCAGTGAATCGAATGTATTGAAGCGCACCGAGGCAGCCGTGGCAAAATTGCCGTCTTTTGCCTGGTAAGGGCCTTTCGCCAGATCGATTCCCTTTACTGTTTCCGGGATGAGGAAGTGTAGGTCTTCGTAACCCTGCCCGTGTCCATGGCTGGGCATATTTACCGGAATGCCGTCAACAAACGAAGCCACGTCTGTTCCATGGTCGCAATCAAAGCCGCGTACAAAAATCTGTTCGGCTTTACCGCCACCTGCATGCTGTGCAATAAATAATCCCGGGACCAGCCTCAGCATATCCTGTGCAGAGTTTTTGGGACGGTTTTCAAAATCCAGCTGGCTCAGGTAGCTGGATGATGCGGCAGAAACCGGCCTGTCAGCCCGGATCGTAACCTCATAGAGCGTTTCACTCGCTGAAGCCGCTTCAAATTGAATGGTAACGGTTTTTACTTCTCCGGCCGCGAGGGTATAATTGAGCTTCATTGTATCACCGAAACCATCCGAAAGATGAAGTGTGTAATTTCCTGCCGCAAGGTCCGAAAAGCGAAAACAGCCGTTTGAATCGGTAGATGTAAGCTTGCTGGTAGTTGTATTGTAACAGCGTACCTGCAGAGGTGTTTGGTATTCTGCGTTTGTATGGATTACACAACCGTTGAGATCTCCTGTTTGAGCAAACAGCAGGTTAACGGTAAGTAAAAAACAGGCACACGTAAGTATATGTATGAGTTTCATAAGCGTCTTGATAAAATGAAAATGACAAAGCAAATTGAGAGTGGAATCAACAATTTTTCTGTGCAAGAAGATTCTCTCATCTGCGAAGGGCAGACAAGGAAGTATTCACTAAAACATGCTTTGAAAAGAAACAGGAATCCAATGGAATCAGACTGCTGTTTAGTCGGTTACAAGACTTGGGGAGGCGGGTAATCGGGCGAAACGGAACGTCCGTTAAAGAAAGCCTGACTATGAATGACGATCTTTACCGACGTTTTTGAATCGAAAATGGATGCTTCCGAAAAAGTGGTAACGATCCCGGGGACACAATGCAGATCGATTTTCAGATTTGTTTCATTGATTGGTGCTTCCGGATCCGTTTTGCCGGATTCGGCATTTTTTTTGACCTCGTCATGCACGTGATATTTCCCATTCTCGAAATGCACGGTTGCAACGTGGTCGAATTCATTAAAGGTATGCGCAATAAAATCGCCGGCAAACGGCAGAACGGGCTTCAACGGCATACAGGAATAAACAACCACTAAAAGCAGTATTCCGTAGTATCGTATGTGTTGAAGTGTTTTCATCTTTCTTACTTACGTTCGTTGTCGGTTTATGGATTTGGCAGTGAGTGAATTAGGTTCCAAAAAAAGTACGTTCAATGGTCCAGTACAGCGCAATGGCTGCAATAACGGCAGAAACCGGAATCACAATTCGTTTTTTGTACCATGGTTTTTTGCTGAACCATTTGCCTACCAGCAGCCAGGCAATGAGGATTACGGTAATTTGCCCGAGCTCCACTCCAATGTTAAACGTAATGAGCGACGTAACAAACTTATCTTCAGGCATTCCCAGGTCTTTTAGCACGCTTGCGAAACCCATTCCATGAATCAGTCCGAAAGCAGCAACCAGGAACATGCGCGTGGGCTTCAGTTCGCTCACAATCATGTTTTCTACGGCTACAAATACGATAGACAAAGCGATTATGGGCTCGATGATGTGGGCGGGCGGAGAAATAACACCGAAGATGCACAGGCCGAGTGTGATGGAATGTGCAATAGTGAAAGCCAGCGATTGCCACAGCACTGTTTTGAGTTTCGGGCTCAGGAAAAACAGGCACAGGACAAACAAAATATGGTCGAGCCCCAACGGAAGAATATGCGTGTAACCCAATTTCAGGTACAAAAGGGCCACATCTTTCGTGGGAAGGTTGCTCAGGTCCATCGCATGCGCCGAAGCAAGCTGCGGAATGAACAGCAGACAACAGGTTATGGCAAACAGGCGCATCGGTCGATTAGTTTTTAAAGCGGTAATAATTGGCTTCATTTTTCAACTTTATGTCCGAAATGACAGGATCGTTTTTGAATGCGAGTCCCAGCAATTTTTTGCTTTCCTGTTTTTTCCCTGCTTTGAATTTAATCAATCCGGCCCTGCAAAGAAGCGTTGGATTTTTAGAGCCCGTGCGTAGCGCTTTCGAAATGTATTGGTTGGCCTTACGGTATTTTTTTTGCTTGTAATATACCCAGGCAACCGTTTCACAGACATCAATATTCTTCGGACGTCTATTGTATTCCAATAAAGCATGTTGCAGGGCTTTATCTGCGTTGTTGATTTTCAAATAAGCATAAGCCAGCTCACGGTCGGCGTAATGGCCGTGGCCGCTTACACTTTCGTCATCGCCTGAAAGCGGGCTGAGCATTTTAATGACGCGATAGGCTGATTTATAGCCGTTTTTAGTGTCGCCGTTGAGGCGGTATAAGTCGGTGAGCTCGTCGGAAAATGAGTACTCGACAATGGCTTTTTCTGCTTTCCTGTAATAGGAAATGGCTTTTTTGTAATTGCCGTTTACCTTTTCTTTTTTTCCCAGGCCTGCCAGTGCAAAGGCGTAACCCGGACGTTCCTGCAGCGCTGTTCGGTACTGAAATTCTGCCGAATCAATGTGGCCTTTCATTTCATAGAGGTGCGCCAGGATCATACGCGACCAGGCTGTTTCCTCCAATCCGGGAAATCCGGCGTCGACCGCCAGTTTCGCAGCAATGATGGCCCCATCAATTTCCCCGTGAATTTCACGCAAATAAGAAACACGGAGATAAGATCGAAGGTCGGGGCGAATGTTGACCATTTTATCAGCCATTTTCACCGCTTGTTTATACTGTCCTAATTCTACATAAGCGTCACACATCAACCCATAAATAAACGCATTGTTCGGATTGATTGGAAGCGCTGTTTTTGCCACCCGGAGGGCTTCCGAAAAATGGTGTTGTGACAATAAAACGGTTGCTTTGCAGCAAAGTGCATCGAAGTTTTGGGGGTCGTTTGCGATCACTTCATCCAATAATTCAAGCGCTGCAGCATCATAGTAAGCATGATCTCCGGTAATTCTCGCTTCCTGGATATAACCTTTCGATAAGTTGAGTTTGGCAGTATAATTTTCCGGATTCAGCTCAATTTCCGTGAGCAGGCTTTCGATCACTTTTTGGGTTTCCACCCATTCGCCTCCGAGGGCAATGGACCCTGTCCTGGGCTTTAATCCTGCGGCTGGTTTTTCAGGCGATTTGGAAAACAGGAAAATGCAAACCAGCAGGATTCCTGTACAGCCGACTAATATAGGGTAAAGGTATTTTCGCATAAGCCGTGTTTAAAAAAGTTGAGTATCCGCCAACGCAGACACTCAACTTTCATAGGTGAACTATTCCGTTAATTTAGTTAATCACGATTCGTAATCCCTGCAGGCGTCGGCCGTTTGCCGACAGCGAAGCAATGTAGGTGCCCGGCTTCACGTTTTCAGGTTTCCAGGTCACTTCGTAGGTCCCGGCCGCCTTTTTACCATCAACAATGGTGGCAATGCGCTTGCCGTTCATGTCGTACACCGTCAGGTTTACATTCACGTTTTGGGCTACGTGGTATTTAAACGTAGTGCTTTCGGTGAACGGATTCGGGTAATTTTGGACCATACTTAATTCTGGCGCCCCCAAATTCATTCCGAATTCAAACAACCCTGAAGTAGAAGGACTTGTTGCGCCGCAAGGGCCAAATCCGCTCCATGGCAGCTGCACGTAAGGGAAGCTGCTTCTGAATGTTGTATCGTTCGCTTCAACTCCGGTTGTGTAAGTCAACACGTCCAACAGATCTGTTGTTACCGGATTCGGGCCACCCGCTGTGTAATCGTCATACCACAACCCGATAGCAGCCAGTACAATACCGCCTACAGCCTGCAATTCGATGCGTGTTACATCATCTTCCAAACGGCGCCCGTTCGGGAATCCGTCCATGTTTGGAATCCACTGAAGGTTCGCGTTAGAGTTGTAAGTCGGGTCCGTCAGACCGAGAACGGCCGCCTGAACCAATCCCAGCGAGCTGAATTGCGGGTGATTGCGCGGGGTTACCGGCACGGCCATGTTCAAACGCAGCATATCGCCAAATGTTGGCAGGAAGTTGTTAATGAATGGTTTTCCGGTGGCCAGTGGGTTTCCGTTTTTACCTGTTGCCAATTGGTAAGGGGCAAGATTTGGAACACCGGTGTAGAAGATCGGCAATAAATCCACAGAACGTGGTTTCCCCTGGCGTAGCAGGTAGTTTCCGAACAACATGGTGTCCAATGCAGTCCCGGCACCGCCATTGGTAGCCTGAATCGGCCACAAACCGTCGTGCGTGTTACCAAAATCGAATGTTTGCAAGCTGTTGCGTTGAATACGCAGCGGGGCTAATCCAGGAACGGCAGTGCCAAACAGCGAATTATCCATGTAAAGGCCCAGTTCGGGGTTGCAGAAATAGTCTTCCATAGCCGGATCTTCGGTATATGGAGTCAATGAATTCCATTTGTCTTTGTCGCCGATGGGAATCACTGCTTCGTTGGTCAATGGCATTCCGATGCGGGAAACCTGTACATATGAGCCTGAATAGGATTCAGTTCCGTCGCCGTTCAATGTTCGGATTTGCTGACGGCTCGCAGAGGCCCATACACCGATTACATAATCAGCATCAAGGATATTGGTGGCAGCTGTAACCGGCTGTCCGTTTTTCTGCAGGGTAGCAATCGGAATTTTCAATGCAATCGAGTGGATGTTCTTACAAGCCACACCATCTTCCGGCGCATCCACTCCAGAACCACCGGCACGTGTTGCTCCCAGGTCAAAAATACCACCTAAGTCTACGAAGAAAGGGTCGTCGGTAGGACCGCAAAAAACGGTTTCTCCACCACCGCCGGTAGCGTTGGTAATAGCGCCTGTCATCAACGATTCATAATCGGCAGCTCCCAATCCGGCAGCTCCGCTGATAGAGCGCGGACCGATATTCGGAGGAGGAACAATACCATTGCTTACGATTGTTGTAAAGGCCCCGCCATTGACACTCTTTTCAGCAACATAAGTCGTTTTCAGGTTTTCCTGTCCCAAACGGATGTTGAAGAACGTTGTAGGGTCCTCATTTGTTTTGTTGAAGGTAAAGCGGTAAGTGATATCATCACCGGCGGTGCCATCGTTTTCAATGTGAATTTCGTAGCGTACGTTTTCACCGAAAGAAGCATAATTAGGGCCTCCCTGCGGTAATTGCAGCGGAACGAAATTCGCGATGATGGTAACGGTATTGGTATCATCCGGACTTCTGAAGGCATACAAATCGGTATTGTCTGCCAGGGGATCGTTGGCAATCAGCGGTGCTTCTCTGTGGCTGGATGCCTCGACCGTCGAGCTCTGCGAATCCCACACACTCAGCGTAGTTGCAATGGCTGCAATACCAGCAAGTGTAAGAATTTTGGTTGTTGTTATTTTTTTCATAGTCGTAAATTTCATTTTCAAATTTCTATCGATTATTGTCCGCTATGGTTTGCATAACCGCTCCACGGCTGCGCTACGTAAGGGAATGTACTGGTAAAGGCAACATCGTTGTTCTCTACACCTGTTGTGTAGCCGAGTACTCCCAGGAGGTCCGGCGTTAGCGGAGACGAACCGATATTGCGGTCGTCATACCACAAACCAATCGCAGCCAAAACAACACCGCCTACAGCCTGCAATTCGATACGGGTTACATCATCTTCCAAACGGCGCCCGTTCGGGAAACCATCCATATTCGGGATCCATTGAAGCGATGCGTCTGCGTTGTAGGTTGGATTCGTCAATCCCAAAACAGCAGCCTGTACCAATCCCAGCGAGCTGAAATCAGGGTGATTTCGCGGAGTCACCGGCACGGCCATATTCAGGCGAAGCATATCGCCGAAAATCGGAAGGAAATTGTTGATAAAAGGTTTACCGGCCGAAAGCGGGTTTCCGTCTGTTTTGCCTGTAGCCAACTGGTAAGGCGAAAGGTTCGGAACACCGGTGTGGAAAATCGGCAATAAATCAACCGAACGCGGCTTATTATCGCGCAGCAGGTAGTTTCCGAACAAAGCTGCATCCAGCGCTGTTCCGTTCAATGCGGCATTTCCTGCCAATACAAACAAACCGTCGTTCCCGTTTGAGAAATCTACGTTACCAAGCACCGTTTGAGATGCTTTTTGAATGCGCAGTGAAGAAAAAGCCGGCACCGCACCTCCGAATTGGGCGTCGTCCATATACAAAGCCAGCTCAGGATTACAGAAGAAATCTTCCATAGCCGGATCTTCGGTATACGGAGTAAGTGAATTCCATTTGTCTTTGGAACCGATCGGGATCACCGCTTCATTGGTCAGTGGCATACCAATGCGGGAAACCTGTACATACGAGCCGTTGTCGGTAGGAGAACCTCCGGAATTGCTCAGGGTACGTGTGGAAGGACGGCTGGCGGACGCCCAGATTCCTACGATGAAGTCAGAATCAAGGATGTTGTCTGCTGCTGTCACGCTCAATCCGTCTTTTTGCAGCGTGCTGATCGGAATTTTCAGCGCAATCGAATGGATGTTCTTGTTTCCGACCCCATCCGCCGCACCGGCCCCGGCACGTGTCTGTCCAAGGTCGAAAATGCCACCCAGGTCTACAAAGAACGGATCGTCGGCCGAACCGCAGAAAACGGTTTCGCCACCGCCGCCTGTTGCGTTGGTAACGGCTGCCGTCATCAGTGCATTGTAGCTCGCTGCGCCTAAACCAACGGTAGGATCGCTGATAGAACGCGGCCCGATGTTGGGCGGAGGCACCACGCCATTTGAAACGATTTGGGTAAAGGCACCGCCATTGATGCTCTTTTCAGCAATATAGGTTGTTTTCAGGTTTTGCTGGCCCAATCTGATGTTGAAAAAGGTTGTAGGGTCTTCGTTCGCTTTAGAAAAAGTAAAACGGTAGGTAATATCATCACCTGCCGTCCCGTCGTTTTCAATATGGATCTCGTAGCGGATGTTTTCGCCGAAAGATGCATAGTTGGGGCCACCCTGCGGCAGCTGCAACGGAACGTAATTAGCGATGATCGTGACAGTATTCGTGTCATCAGGACTTCTGAAAGCGTACAAGTCTGTGTTGTCGGCCAACGGATCGTTTGCGATCAGAGGCGCTTCTCTGTGGCTTGATGCTTCCACGGGCGAGTTTTGAGAATCCCAAACACTCAGCGCAATAGCCGCAGCTACAACGCCTGTTGTGGTCAAGATAAAGTTCTTCGTTTTCATCATTGTTTCCATAAATTAGTAAGTACTTCAGTTTGCTGTTGCCCAATTTGTAAATTCCACTGACCGATCTACGTCCGGAAAATGAGTCTGGATTTCACACATATTTTTTGAATTGCGCAAAACACGTTGATTTTGAAGGCTTTTGAGAATGCGACGCGTTGATGGTAGCGGTTTAGCGATTTATCACAAACATGCCTGAAATAAATAAAAAAAACCAGCGGTTAATCGCTGGTTTACATGTTGTGTGATAGTACAATTATTTATTGCCTTTGCCTCCGCCGCGGTATTTCTGGCGGGATTTGGTCCATTTGTATTTTTTGCGGGTACTGCTGCCGTGGTTGCGGTATTCCGGGAATTTGTAGACAATCCCGATCGAATGCTGCATGTAATCGGCATTTGAATTGAAAAACTGCCCGTTGATGCCCAATTTGCCGCTGGTTTGCAGCTGCAGTCCCCAGTTTTTATAGATCCAGAAATTGAAACCGACGTTCACGTTAACATTGGCAATGACCGTTTGGGAATACGTATCGCGGTGCGTAAGGCCGAATCCGAGCGAAACATATGGATCAAACCATTTCATCGGGTAAAACAGCTGGTAGAAGCTGAATTTGGTATTGAGGTCGGTTGAAATAAACAAACCGCTTAATCCGGTTGTGTCATTGATAAGCTTGCTGGTAGTGTAATTGTTGTAAGCACCTGCGAATTCAAGGCTCAACCCTTTTTTCAGGTAGCGGTCTACCATTACACGTGAAGGGAAAAGCGGGTAATTCCAGGATTGTTTGACGTCGAACGGCTGGCAGACATCACGCCCGTCGTCGTCAACAGCATTCCAGCTGACACCAACTTGCCATTTGTAGGGCTTTTTCTGGCCCATCCACCAGGTTGGCTGGGCAAGGGATACAAATGCCGAAATCAGGAATACCAGGAATAAAATCTGCCTTTTCATGTTTTAATAGTTAGCTAATCAGCCGGTTGAAACAAAAACAGTGCAAATTTACTAAAACCTCAGTTTGATTTTAAATTTTGTTCAAATCGAACTAAAAAGATTGGAACAGGAAAATCAGATCCGAATCCCGATGATCAGCATATCGTCGATCTGTTCCAGGTCCCCGCGCCACAGGTCCATGGCTTTCTGCAACTCCTGCTGCTGTTCACCAAATGGAAGATGGCAGTTGTTCAGGAGTAGTTCCTGCAGCTGCTTTGCGCGGAATTTTTTGCCTTTCGGGCCACCAAACTGATCGGCGTACCCGTCGGTTAGGGTGTAGATGCAATCGCCCGGAAGAAGATCGATGGTGTGAGCGGTAAACGGGTCGTTCTTATGATAAAAACCGCATGGCTGCCTGTTGGCTTTGTGTTCGAAAAGCTCCGGGGCTGAGCTTGTTTCACTTTTCCGCACCAGGTACAAATCGTTGTTGGCAGAAGCGTAGGTGAGCTGGTTGGCGGTTTTGTCCAATCGGCAGATCGTAATATCCATCCCGTCTTTGCTTTCGCCGAAATCGCCTGATTGGTTCAGTGCATTGATGATTTTATCGCGCAGCATATTCAATACTTCAGCCGGGTCCTGGATGTTTTTCCCCGCAATGATTTCTTCCAGGAAAGAGACTCCCAGCATGGTCATAAAGCCGCCCGGAACGCCGTGCCCGGTGCAGTCGCCGGTTACGTAGTAAACGATCTGATCGCGTTCGTATACCCAATAAAAATCACCGCTTACAATATCTTTCGGCTGGTAAAGCACAAAACTGTCATTGAAATAAGAGTTAAAGCGTTCCTGCGAAGGAATCGAAGCCAGCTGGATATTGCGGGCGTAGTTGATGCTATCGGTAATTTCCTTGTTTTTATGCTCCAGGCTGATATTCTGCGATTCGATTTCCACTTTCTGGTCTACCAGCTGCTCATTCTGGACTTCGAGCTGTTTTTTCGATAGCTCCAATTCCAAACGGCTTTTGATCTCATTGTAAGTGAGTTTGTAGCGCGACCGGATCAGGAACAAGCTAAACAGTAAAACCGTCAAAGTCATCAAACCACCATTGATGACAAATTCTTCTACCGTTAGCTTGCTGTTCAGCTGGTAAAAAACGATGTTGCTGATCACCGTTGCGATGAGCAGTAAAATCGACATCCTCACTTCCCACAAAACCAGCATTCCGGCACCGATGAACAAGACAATATAAGCAAAGGTATGTTGTTCAAAGTGAGCAAGATCCATGACACTCCACATGTAAGCATTCTGCACGGAGATTCCCAGCACCAGTATAAACATACAGTTGTAAATGTTGATATTCAGCTGCTTTCGAAAGAAAAGTATGAGGACGCTCACGAACGAAACACTTAGCCTGAAAACAAGGAATGGAACGAAATATTGCGGAATGATGAAGTAATCACTTGTGAACCAAATTAAATTCAATAGCAAACCAACCCAACAGGCGATCACGTGGGTTTTTTCCGTAGAATCGTAAAACGCTTGTTTTACCTCTTTTTCGGGTATGGAACTTTCTACCATTGCAGGTCTAAAATACAATTATTCTTTATTCGCGTTACCGGCTAGTTTTCGAATTCAGGAAGAACGGTGTGATGGAGCTGCGTTTTACCTACGTCGGAAGAACTTATTTGGTTTTTGGTTTTCGGGGAAAATATTTGCCAGCTCTCGGATTTAATGATTATTTTGTTCTTCCAATACCTCAAAGAATGCTGCTAAAAACTCATCTTCAACGCGTTACACTCCTTATTGTTTGTGTGTTATTTTCCACAACTTTTTTCGCGCAAAGCTATACTTCCTACTTTACCGGAAATGCCACTGACGTTGTAACCAACCCAACAGGCGGCATGTGCCTCATGGGCGGAGCTACCGAAAGCGATCAGGCTATGCAATGGTTTTTGCAGCGTGCAGACGGCGGCGACATCCTGGTTTTGCGCGCTTCAGGCTCGGATGGCTACAACGATTATTTTTATACCGATTTGGGAATCACGGTCAATTCGGTTGAAAGTATTGTGTGCAACGATGCGACCTGCGCGAATGAAACGTATATTCATCAAAAAATTCAACAGGCCGAAGCCATTTGGTTCGCAGGCGGTGATCAGTGGAACTATGTTTCTTACTGGCGCAATACGGCAATCGACAGCCTGGTGAATGACGCCATACTCAATCGCGGGATAGTAGTGGGAGGCACCAGCGCCGGAATGGCCATATTGGGGAAAGCCTATTTTTCGGCGGAAAACGGCACGGTTAGTTCGGCTGCGGCTTTGGCAAATCCGTATGATTTTGCGGTAACGGTCGACACAGCCGCGTTTCTCAAAAATGCTTATCTCGAAAATGTCATTACCGATACGCATTACGATGATCCCGACCGCAAAGGACGTCATGTGACTTTTATGGCGCGCATGATGAACATGGGAATGAACGCCAAAGGAATTGCCTGCGACGAATACACGGCAGTTTGTGTAACGCCTGAAGGAATCGCTTCCGTTTATGGCGATTATCCGAACAACGACGACAATGCCTATTTCATTCAGACAAATTGCGCGTTACCTGATGCAACTCCCGAAACGTGTGCAAACGGAGTGGCGCTTACCTGGAACAGAAACGGCGAGGCTTTGGTCGTTTACCAGGCAAAAGGAACAACTGCGGGTACCAACACATTCAATCTCAATGATTGGGAATCCGGAACAGGCGGGACGTGGAATTACTGGTCGGTGAACAATGGCGTTTTAAGCGAAACGGCCGGCGTGCAGCCTGATTGTTTTGATTTGTCGGTAACGGAACAGGAAACCGGTTTTTCCGTTTCCCCGAACCCGGTAACCGATATGCTTGCCATTCAAGCTTCGGGACAAGTCCATACTGTTCGAGTCTATACCATGCAATCGGCATTGGTGTTTTCGGTGCCGTTTACTGAAACGATTGACGTAAGCGCGTTGCCTTCCGGAGTTTATATGGTGGAATGCGTTTCGCAAAGCGGTTCTGCGATAAGCCGGATTGTGAAACAGTAAGTAGCGTATTGTTAATGAGAAGGATGCCGTTTGCAGCAGATCACTCAATTATTGCAACGGATTATCCTTTTTCCATACCGGCAAATCAAAATATTGGTAGTATTGTTTATCAATTGGACCGACTATGAAGAAGCCTATCTTAAGCCTTCCGTGCAACATGCACCTGGATGATTTCACCCAACGGGAAAAGGGTTATCATTGTGCACAGTGCGATAAAGTGCTGAAGGACTTCAGGGATAAATCAAACGATGAAATCATTGCGACCATCCGTTCAACTCCGGGAAGGGTTTGCGGCATTTTCACGAGCGATCAATACGATTTTAAGGTTTCACAGGTAACGCTTCCGCGCTTGACACAATCCGTTGGCTTGTCATTGCTGGGAATTTTAGGCTTTTTAGGGTCGGTGGTTACCAGCTGCGAAACCGTAACCAAAGAAACAGCCCCGATTCGCAAGAATGCCTTCAACAAGCTCAAATTCCCGATGCACGTGACCGGAACGCTGCGCGATGAAAAAACCAAAGAACCCATTGCCAACGCCTGGCTCGAACTGCAGCAAAACGGTAAGACCATTCGCAAGGTGTATACCGATGAGCATGGTTACTTCGATTTCACGATCAAAAAAGGCGATTTGGTGAAAGAAACCTTTGACCTGCTCGTAGACGGAAAACACCACGATGCCGATACCCTGCGCAATCAATCCGCTTTAACCGCTTCACATGGCAGGAAAATTTCGCTGACCCTGAAAGCGTCTGTGAGTAAGTGCGAGAAAAATGTGCAGGAAGTGTTCAACGTTCCCAATACCATAGAGGGCGACGTGATCTTCGTTGGGGTTGAAGACCCAACTCCCCCGGAAGAACCGCTTGATCGCATGGAAACACCCGGGGAACCGATCATTGATTAAACTTCTGCCAGCACCTGCTTGTTGTACTTATTTCGGTATTCGATCGGTGTGATCCCGGTTACCTTTCGGAACACATCCCGAAACGCTTTCGTATCCACGTACCCGACTTCAAACATGACTTCCGAGACATTTTTCTTACTGGATTCGAAACTGCGTTTGGCGGCCTCGATTTTCACCCGTTGAATGTATTCGACCACGCTGTTGCCGGTAGCTTTTTTAAACCGTCGTTCCAGGCTGCGCTTTCCAACCGCCGCCATTCCTGCCAGCGCATCAAGTGTAAATCGTTCGCAGACATTTGCTTCGATGTGAAGCTGCACTTGTTTGATCGCTTCATCTCCGTGATTTTTCTGCCCGTTGAACAGCGCAAAAGCACCCTGGCTGCTGCGGTCGATATCGATGGCGAAATACTTGGCAGCTAAAATGGCAGTGGCCCTGTCGGTGTATTTTTCTACCAGGTGAAGCAATAAATTCCAGTAAGAATTGGCGCCGCCACTGGAATAAATGCCATTCTCTTCAGTAACGATTGAACCTTCTACCAATTCAACCAGTGGAAACAGCTGCTGAAACTGGTCGGAAAATCCCCAATGAGTCGAACATTTTTTTTCGTTGAGCAAACCGGTCGATGCCAGTAAAAATGCCCCAACGCACAGCGAAGCGACCTCTGCACCGTTTTCATGCCGTTGAATAATCCATGGGATCAATGTCCGGTTTTGTTGAATGGCTTGTGGCAGATCACCGAAAAGTGCGGGTACGATTACCAGGTCGGTTTCGCTGATTTCATCGAGCAAAGCGTCTACATGAACGGTAAAAGATCCGCCGCTGAGTTGTACTTCGCGCGAAGCGCCCACCAGCTGAACCCGGAACAAAGGCGTTTTGCCGGCTGATTCCAAAAACCGGTTTACTGCTGAAAAAAGGTATTGCGGATCGGCGATAGCCTGCATCACCGACGACTCCGGTACTAAAATGGACACATGTTTCATTAGGCTAAAATAAGGAATTTCCGGTGTCGCAATCCACCCGCGAAGTTGTCGTTATTACCGTCCGGCAATTTTCAATTCAGGCTGCATCTTTGTATTATTGCTTACACAAACAAATAAAGACCCGAATGAATATGGAATCAAAAACAGTTGTAACGATAGAAACGACCGTAGATGCGTCGTTGGAAAAGGTATGGAACAATTGGACCGATCCTGCACACATTGTGAACTGGAACGCTGCTTCGCCTGACTGGCATACGCCGCGCGCCTCGAATGATCTGAAAGTGGGTGGTGAATTGTTTTGCCGCATGGAAGCCAGGGACGGCAGCTTCGGATTTGACCTCAAAGGAATATATACGGCGGTGGAACCGCTTAAAAAACTTGACTATGTGTTCGAAGATGACCGCAAAGTAGGTGTTGCCTTTTCGGATATGAATGGCAAGACATTGGTTGTGCAGCATTTCGAAGCTGAGACCCAAAATCCGGTCGAGTTTCAAAAAGCCGGCTGGCAGGCCATCCTTGACAACTTTAAGAATTACACTGAAAATAACTAACAGTATGGCACACCCAATTTATCCTTGTCTCTGGTTTGATAACCAGGCGAAAGAAGCGGCGACATTTTATTGTTCGTTGTTCGACGGAGCTAAGATCACGGCTGAAAACCCGATGGTAGTGATGGTCGAAATTGATGGAAAGAAGCTCATGCACCTGAACGGCGGTCCGATATTCAAGATCACTCCGGCGATTTCGCTGTTTGTACACTGTGAAACCGATCGGGAAATTGAAGCGCTATGGGGGAAACTTTCGGCTGAAGGAGAAGCCATCATGCCGCTGGGAAGTTACCCGTGGAGCGGAAAATATGGCTGGGTCAAAGACCGGTTCGGGTTGACTTGGCAGCTCATGTTAAGTGAAGTTCCGTCGCACGGTGAGAAAATTCATCCTGTCTTTTTGTTCTCAGATCAGCAATACGGCAAAGCGCGTGAAGCGTTGGATCATTATGCGGCGATTTTCCCGAATTCGAAACTATACGAGCAGCAGCTTTACGGGCCGGGTGAAGTTCAGCCGGAAGGAAACCTGAAATTTGCTCATTTCAACCTGAACGGCGCTTTTTTTGCGGCGATGGACGGTCCCGGAGATTTTGCATTCAATGAAGGGCTTTCGTTGGTCGTGAATTGTGATACGCAGGCAGAAATCGATCATTACTGGGATGCGCTTACACAAGGAGGAGCTGAAAGTCAATGCGGCTGGCTGAAAGATAAATATGGTATTTCGTGGCAGATCGTACCGTCGGTTTTAGAGCAGCTGATGAGCGATCCCGAACGGGCCGGCCGGGTGGCACAGGCTTTCATGAAAATGAAAAAGATGGATATCGCAACACTTGAAAATGCATAAGAAGATGGAAAAAGAACAACTAACATTCACAATCGACGTGAACGCATCACCGGAGAAAGTCTGGGAGGTGCTGTGGGGAGAAAAAACGTACAACCAATGGACGAAGGTTTTTAATGAGGGCTCGCGTGCAGTAACAGATTGGAACGAAGGCAGCGAAGTATTGTTTGTCGGTGATACCGGTGATGGAATGTATTCAAAAATCGAGAAAAAGGTAGTGCCATCTGAAATGATCATTCTTCATTTGGGAGAGATCAAAAAAGGCGAGCGTGTTGCTTCGGATTGGGGAAATGGTTACGAACGTTATTTCCTGGAGGAAAAAAATGGCGGTACCGGGCTTCGTGTAGTGCTCGATTCTGTTCCGGAATTTTCCGGGTATTTTAACGACACATTCCCCAAAGCACTCGCTTTGGTTAAAGCACTTTCAGAGAATTAAAATGCACCATTTTAGTTGAAAACCCTTCTGAAATTTCAAGGGGGCATTTCCTGTAATTGCCTAATTTCATGGATTCTTTATTAATTTTACGTCCTTACAATTTTATTAAAGACGCATGACAGTTGACATTAACATGGTCGTTTCCTTGAAATACAAGTTAACCAACCAGCAAACAGGAGAAATGATCGAAGAAACCGCTGCCGACAGGCCGATGGAATTCTTATACGGAATCGAGCGTGTTATCCCGACGTTTGAAGAAAAGATTCACGGTTTGAAAGCCGGTGAGTCATTTGATTTTGCCATTGTATCATCGGATGCATACGGAGACCGTAACGAAACGCAAATAGCACACATTCCTATTTCAGTTTTTGAAGTAGAAGACGGGAAAATGAATGAGCAGGAAGTGTACGTCGGGGCTTTGCTTCCTATGACGGATAGCGAGGGGAATCACTTGCGCGGAAAAGTAATGGATATTACACCGGAAGTGGTGGTAATGGACTTTAATCACCCGCTGGCAGGAACCGATTTGCATTTTTCAGGAGAAATTCTTGAAGTACGTGCGGCTACGGAAGACGAGATCAACCATGGTCACTCTCATGGTGCTCATGGTCATCATCACTAAGAACGAAATTAGTATTTTGGAAAGCACGGGTTCGTATTAATCGGATCCGTGTTTTTTTATGGATAAATTTTCCGTTGAATTGTCATCCGAAAACCCGTTTACAGACTGTTCACTCACAAAGCTGGTACGTTGAATTAAAAACAGGCCTATTTCATAACCGGCAAGCGGTTTTCAGAGCTGTATGATTTCGCTAAAAGAGGTGTTCAAAAGCTTCTTTTTTGAGCGTATTAATCGACAGCTTTGAGTCTGAAAACGATGCTATGAAAACGATTTTTCTTCTCTTTATCCTGCTGGTCGCGAACCGGGTAATGGCTCAGGACAGTCTCGCGAACAATTCCTTGTTATCCAAACGCATCCCGGCGTGGGTAAAGCCGGTCATTGAAAAATCGGAAGTTGCCAAAAACTATACGATCATCGATTCGATCAATCCGTTTTACCTCGAAGTAGACCTTACAGGTGACAAGCTGGACGACATCGTCTTTTTCGTGCGAAACAACCAGGATGGAAAGAAAGGCGTGATGATTATCAATCGCGGCAAGAATGTTCTCTTCGTTTTGGGTGGTGGAAAGGATATCGGGATGGGCGACAACGTCAATTGGTGCAATCGATGGTTTGTTTACCGGGATAAAGGAATTTTTGATGGAGTAGGTAAGAAGAAAGCATCGTTGAAATACCCGGCGATTCGATTGGAAAAATCGGACCGGTTGAGTTTGTATATTTACTGGAGCGGTAAGAAATATAAGACTTACGTCCAGTTATTCGAAGAATAGCGAGTAAAGGGCCACGGATAGCGAACCAACCTTGTGAAAAGCGATTACCTGACAGTTTTGAATCCTGACAGTTCGAATTTCACTTCATAGCGGAGAGAGTAATGTTGGTTGGGGACGTCCGTGGCTTTTTTTTATGAACCGTTTTTAACGGTTAGAAACCGCTTTCCCCTTGAAAACAGTAGCTTTTCCCAAAAACCGCTAAAAAAGGAAAGCCTTGATTTGTTAATCGCAACATCTTACTACTTTTAGCCTGCTAAACATGATTCTATGATCCACGTAGAAAATCTCTCGAAAACATTTTCCCTGAATGCCAGGCAGCGCAAGGAAATGAATACAAATGCCACCAGCGTTACCGCGGTAGATCATTTAAGTTTCGACTGTCAGCCGGGGCGCGTAACCGCTTTGTTGGGTCCCAACGGAGCCGGCAAGACAACAACCCTTCGCATGCTTTCGACTATTTTCACACCTACTTCCGGCAAAATTGAAATCGATGGGATCGATGCGGTTAAAAATCCGGAAGAGGCCCGCCGCCGCATTGGTTTTCTGACAGGATCGGCCGGGTTGTATGCCCGACTGACCCCCAATGAGCTGATTACCTACTTTGGCAAGCTCTACGGCATTGAAAATGATGTTATTCAACGGCGGAAAGAAAAACTCTTCAGCTTGCTGGATATGCATGATTTTCAGAACAAGCGCATCGGTAAGCTGAGCACCGGGATGAAACAAAAAGTGTCCATTTGCCGCACCATGATTCACGATCCGCAGGTGGTTATTTTCGATGAACCAACCAGCGGACTGGACGTCATCACCGCCGAAAACATCATTCAACTGATCAACGATTGTAAAAACGAAGGGAAGACCGTTATTTTTTCGAGCCACATTATGAGCGAAGTGGACCTGCTTTGCGATGACATCCGTATTATATACAACGGAAAACTGCTGTTTAGCGACACGATGGACGCTTTTCGCCGGCAAATGCAGGCCCCTAATCTGACAGCCGAATTTATCCGTATTGTAAACGCTTCAAAAACCGCTGCTGTATGATCGGGACAATTTTCAAAAAAGAACTGAAAGATACCCTGCGCGACCGCAGGACCGTCATGATGATGATTGTGATCCCAACATTGATCTTTCCCATTATCATGAACATATTTGTGGGTGTCTCCAATAGTTTTGAGGAAGAAGCTGCAGCAAAAAAAGTGACCATAGGTTTGTGCTCCCAGCACACTTCCCGATTGGAAAAAGAATTGCTTCAACTACCGGCTTCATTGGGCAAAAAAGAGATCATTCCGATCGCTGATACCAACGCATTGATAGAAGCATTAAGAACAGATTCACTGCAAATAGGGTTGTACATTCCTCAAAATGCCGATGAGTACCTGGCCAGGAAAGAAGCAGTACCCGTTAAGATCTTCTTTAATGCAACCGATGTGGGAATGCAGGAAAGGGCTGAGGTCTATCTCAATTATATCAGTGAAAAATTGAAGAAGGAACGTTTCATTGAACTGAAAATTGATGAAAAAACATTGGTTCCATTGGCGTTGGATTACCGGAATATTGCTTCGGATAAGGAAATGATCGGGAAGTTTGCAGGCGGGATTCTGCCGTACATTTTTATTGCTTTCGGATTCCTGGGATGCATGTACCCGGCCATCGATTTATTTACCGGGGAAAAGGAGCGTGGTACGATCGAGACATTGCTGACAACCCCGGTTGCCCGGTGGAAAATCCTGGTAGGTAAAATGGGCGTTGTTGTCCTTTCGGGGCTGACGGCTTCCACCTTCTCGCTACTCGGATTGTTCTTTTCCATTGAAGTAATGGACCTGATCAAGGACAAGGAATTACTGGATGTCATTCACAGCATTCTGACGCCCGGATTTATCGTTTTGATGTATTGCCTGCTCTTCCCGTTAACGGTTTTCTTTGCTGGGATCATGATTCCGATTGCTGTGAGGGCGAAGAGTTTCAAAGAAGCGCAAAGTGTCATCTCGCCGTTGAATATTGTAATCGTACTACCGGCGATGATCGGTTTTTTTCCCGGAGTTGAACTGAACTATATTACGGCTTTGATTCCTGTGGTAAACATTGTGCTGGCTACAAAAGAGCTGATCGCCGGAACGCTGGAATGGCATTTGATCGCGATTGCATTCGGCACCATGTGTGTCCTGGCCGCGCTGATGGTAATGGTCTCTCACCGGAAATTCGGAAGCGAGAAAAACGTGGTGAACTAAGACGAATACGGTTTACGGTTAATTCTTTCGAATGGATTTTGCGGAACAACTACAGCAGGCGGTTATTGCCGAGAAAAAAGAGCTGAACGAAACGTTTGAAGAGCAGCAGCGTCTCTCTGAAGCGGAACAGCGAAAATTGGGAATACTTCTTTATCCCGTGTCCATCCTTTCCCAGGAAACTGTAGGCAGCTGGTCCGTTATAGCCTTCCGGACCTCTTATCCGATCAACGATTCCTATTTCCGGAAAGGTTGTTCTGTTCGTTGTGTCCAGGGTAATTGGTCGGCCGAGGGACGTTTGCAGGAATTGGATTATACGACAGGTATTTTTTCCCTTTTGGAAGATGATGTTCCCAATCTCCGAGATGAACCGGTAATGATTCAATTTGTTCCGGACGATAAAACCATACGTTGTATGGAGCTTGGCTGTAAGCTTATGAAAGATCACCCGCAGGTTGAATCGTTCCTGGCGTTTTTGGAGGGAGAAGAACTGTCTTTAGCAGCTCCGTTCGATCATCCGGATCTAAATGAAAAGCAGCAATTGGCCGTTGGCCGGATTCTCGGCACTGATCCCGCGGTTTTGATCCAGGGGCCGCCCGGAACAGGGAAAACACGCACGCTTTCGGTTGCAGTACAGGAACTGATCAACCGCGGAAAGAAAATCGTCATCAGTGCTCCCAGCAATACAGCCGTCGATCATCTTTGTCACCTGTTACTGGACCGTAACATTCCGATCCTGCGCCTGGGGAATGAGGAAAAAATGAGCGACCGGGTTATGCCGTATACCTTAGATGGTTATTTGGAAAACGGTTCGGACAAAAAACTGCTCGACCATTTAAGGACCTCGCTGCGGAAAGCTGAAAACACGGCCAATAAACACATACGGAATTACACCAGGGAGGCCGCAGATGAAAAGCGGGAGGCCCGAAAAGAATGCAGTCTTCTTCGAAAGGAAATCAGGAAAGTGGGGCAGGATGCCAAAAAGCAGTTGTTGGAAAGCATTCCCGTGATTGCCGGAACACCAGTTGGGTTGTTTAATGAGTTACCAAAAACATTTCTCACCGACCTTGTCATCGTTGACGAAGCCGGACAGTGCCTGGAACCCCTTGCGTGGCTGGCGGCGAGTTTTGGCAAGCGTTTGGTGCTTTGCGGCGATCCGCAGCAATTACCGCCGACCGTTTTTTCACAAAAAGCCAAACAACTTGGCCTGGAGAAGTCCTTGCTTGAACGGGCAATGCAGTTCTTTCCGTCGACTTTGCTCGATATGCAATACCGTATGTCGCCCGAAATAGTGAGCAGCATTAACCCGTTTTTCTATGATAATCAGCTGCAGACGTTCCATACCGACCGTAGCGGTGAACTACGTTTTGTGGATATGGCCGGTTTTGGCGACGGGGAACAGGAGGATGAGTCGTCGGGAAGTATTTTTAACTCCGACGAGGCCGCAACCGTCAAGCGCATCACAGAAGTGCTTTCGATACCTCCGGTCAATACGATCATCCTTTCACCCTATAACGCACAATTGGGGTTGTTGAAAATAGCACTGCCCGGATTCAGGATTTCGACAATCGATTCTGTCCAGGGACAAGAGGAAGATACGATCATCATCAGCTTAACACGCAGCAATTTTGACCAAAGCATCGGCTTTTTGAAAGATTATCGCCGAACAAATGTTTCGATATCACGGGCCCGCACGCAATGTGTCATTATAGGCGACAGTGCCACTCTTGGCAACGATCCGTTTTACAAACAGCTGCTGGATTTCATTGAGGCAAACGGCATTTATCAAAGTGCCTGGGAGTATGTTGAATGTAGGGACAGTAATTTATGATACGGATGTTTCTGCAATCTCGCGGCTCCATCGCTTAAAAATAAATGGTGAAATCGTACTTCGTTTCCTGTCAATGACTATTTCCACGCGTTTATTTTTCACAAACCGGTAAGTGAATCCGAAAACACTGTAGTAGGTTATTCCATATTTTTGGCAAGTGTCAGTGACATAGTTAAATCTGAATCCGAGGCGTTCCAGGGCGAGTTTGTCAATTAGACAACTGTTTTTTTCTTGACCCATGATGCCTTCAAGAATGATAACGTTCTTTGCCAACACTTTTATTGTTTCCGATGCTATCGTTTTGAGTGATTTACGCACTTCGCTGTGGTAGTAATTTTTGCATTTGATATCGCAGAAACGCTTATCGGACCGTCCGATGAGTTGTTTGTTGCAGATGACACACTGTCGATGTGAATGATCAATTTTTTGACACATGATTTGTTGTTTTCTTATTTAAGTTAGTGAAAAAGATAATTTTGCCAAATAGCAGATTGTTTTTTTGATAAAAAAAAGTGGGCGATTTAAGATTGATTTGATAAGTGTTGCTAACCGTTAGAAACGTTTATAGAATGGTCAATACTGGGTCTGGCATAATATTATTCGAAGTTCAAATGGAGAAATTCATGCTAACCTATCGAAACTGCCTGATTTAGACTAATTGGTTCAAAACTTGATGGTAGAATTACCCGTTTCTAACCGTTAGAAACCGCTTTACTCCAGTGAATACTGCTGTTCCGGTGAATTTACCGGGTTCATGGATGCTACTTCACATGAATTTTCTTCAATCCGTTCGTGAGATTCACATCTTCTACCAAATATGCTTCAACCGTCTTTTTTAAGTTTGAAGTTATCAATGTTTTGAAAGGATTTCCGGTGTACGTTCCGGTAAATACATCGATGTGATTTTGCTTGATCGCTCCTCCGGTATCGCCGGCAAAAAAATAGCCGTCGTGCGTGACTTTTTCACCGTTTGGAAGTTCTATAACCACTCCTTTCGCCGATGGAACATAGATTACACTGCCGTAGGGAATCGTTTTTGGGTCTACGGCAATCGTGCGGAAAGGAACCAGGCGATAATTTTTGACACCGTCACCGAATCCCGATGAAATTGACCAACGTGTTTTGCCCCAACTTTCAACCGAAAGCTTACTCTTGGCATATTTGCTGCATTTCCGACAATCCACAAAAGCAGAGTCGCCGGTATTGGCAAAGTTGACCACAAACACTTTTCCCGAACTATCCGTGATGGAGGCTGTTCCTTCCAGCGCCGCCATGCAAAAGTCGCAGGTGTCGCCATAAAGCCCGAGCGGCTGATTGTATTTGTCGACAAACGGAATCGTGCCGTTGCTCTTGAATTCATGCACGTAATACTGCGTAGCCCAGATGACGAGTTTTTTTTCCGGGAGCCTGGCTGGTTCCGGGTAAGAAAAGTCCGACTGGCTTTGCGCAACGATTCCCGGACTCAGAAAAACCAAAGTGACAGCAATTAAAAAAGGTGTTTTCATGTTGCAGGATTTGGGTTCCAATAATAATGTGCCGTCAATCAACGGTTACAACTTCCCGGGATTGTATTTGAAGAAAAGCACGGTCGGTTTTTCGTCTTTATTTTCGTTTGAAATATAGACATCACCGTTTTCCGCGAAAGCAATTCCCTCAGGTTTTGGGAAAATAACCGGGTTCAATCGTTGGATATGCTGAATGTTACCTTCCGCAGAAAAGACGAACAATGCATGGTCTTTTGAAGACAAAACAAATATCTGGCCGGTAATCGGGTGCAATGCCAGTTCGGATGGGTTGAAGGAAAGGTCCCGGTATTTTTTCCATTTCCCTGCAAATGGGTCCAATGTAAAAGCAGTATGCTCTAACAACCGTTTTTCAGCCAGGTCGAATACGTAGACCAACCGTTCGTTTTTCCTGGTCTGCGGAGATTTTTCCCGTGAGACAATCAGCAAACGGTTATTTTTTTGGTCGAAAAACAACCCTTCGTTTTCAATGACCGGCAAATGAAGGTTGTAGCGCTTTACCGGTGTTTCTGAAGTTTCAAAAATATCTTCTTCCGCTATGATTTCCGTCGCTGCAACTACCTCCTGGTCTTTCAACTCGAATAAGGTGCCGTCGCTTCTCAGAACGTAATAGTAAGATCCGGCTTTGCAGACACCTTCGTAATCGCCGTTTTCAGCGAATGTGCGTTGAGAAACGATTGCCTCACTATTCGGGTCGAAGAGAAACAAAACGCCGATTTCATCCTGAACACAGCCCAATTGCCGGTCTTCCGTCAGGGTAATACCGGAAACCTCGCTTAAAATATCGGGCAGGAAAAAGGTCTCATCCGGTTCATTGAAATCATACCCCAGCGAGACATCGCGTTTGTATAAAAGGATGGATGCTACAACGATGACCGCACACAATACGATTCCCGATCCGATAAAAAAATGGTGTTTTTTCATGCAGTTGGAGAGTGGCTAAAGTAATCAAAAACTGTGCTTGACCTGCGGGTTTTTATGAATCAGTTCGTTCATGGTCTCCACCAGGCGTTGGGTAAGCTCACGACGACTGTAGCGGGCAATTTCCGATTCGTTGCGCTGGGCTACGGTCCCGCGGAAATAATCCAACAGGTTTTGTTGCAGTTGCTGTTCATCGTCAAAGCCACTGATCAGTCCTGAACCGGTTTCATGAATGATTTTTGCCAGATCGCCATCCGGTGGACCTATCGCCACAATCGGGCAGCCGGAGGACATGTATTCGAAAAATTTGCCGGTCAAGATTCCCTTCGCATTGCGGGTGTTGTTTACCAGCAGTAAAAGCACGTGCGAGCGTTGTTGTTCCAAAATAACCTCGTCGTGGGGCAGGTATTCGATTTTACGCACATACGAAGTGAGTCCAAAGTGCTCAATTCGCTCATTCACATAAAAATCCACCTTTCCAACCAGTTTGATTTCCAGTTTTTTGCGAAATTCTTCGTTTTTCGAAACCAAACCGGAAAGCACTTTCCATAAAACTTCCGGGTTGCGGTCTTTTACCAGCGTTCCGATATGGGCAATGCTGAATTTTTCGTCTTTCAAAACAGGCTCTAAGGAAACATCGTCGGTATCGTAACCATTGGTGATTACAGAACATTTTTCCGGATTTCCGCCCTGCATTTGCTGAAGCATGGCCTTAAATTCTTTGTTCATTTCTTCACCTACACTGACCACCGAATCGGCATGACGAAGCACGCTTTTTTCCATGCGATGGTGCTTTTTGTCGGCCCATTTTGACAACATGAGCTGATCATAAAAGTCAATGTTTGTCCATGGATCACGAAAATCGGCAATCCACTGAAGTGAAGGATTGTTCTTTTTTACGCCCAGGGCGATCATGTGCATGGTGTGCGGCGGCCCGCTGCTGATGATTACGTCAACCGGATGAGAGGCCAGGTATTCGTTGAGGTATTGAATACTTGGTTTGATCCAGAATTTCCGGGCATCGGGGATGAAAAAGTTGCCACGGATCCAGATACTCATTTTGTCCTTAAAGCCCGGTTTTTTGTTTTCGTTCAGGAATCCGGCATTGATTTTTTCACCCTTTTTCTTTCCGCTGAAACGTTTGTACATCTTATAGGGCTCCCAAATAGGTTGTTTCAGGATCAAGGTGCCTTCAGGGATATCTTTTGCCAAACTGTCGTCGATTACCGGCATTTCACCGTCTTCAACCGTATACACAATGGGTTCCCAACCGAACTGACGCAGGTACTTTACAAATTTCAACCAACGTTGCACACCGGCTCCGCCACTCGGTGGCCAGTAATACGTCAGAATCAGGACTTTTTTCATCACAGCAAAGCTAGTAAAACTTCAGTAAAACATCTTTGCTCACGTTTTATGAATGAGAACTGATTTTTGGGTAGTTTTGTTCTAAACGCCACTGTTTTCAAGGGTAAAGCGGTTTCTAACGGTTAAAAACGGTTGTTCTCAGACCCGAAACAGGGGATGCTTCAGTCGCAGATAGTCCCTTTATGCTCCGAATGCTCGTACAGATTCTCGAGCTCTTCCAGTTCTTTCAGCAATTCCGGAGAAGGTGGTGTATTGGTTAGTGCTGACAGATCGGGTTGGCCGGCGTCCACCCAGGCGGTGTACCAAATACTTCCAACTGCAATGATAGCCTCGCGCATCCGGCGTTCAACCATTCCGCCCATGCGTTTGGAATACTCGTCGCAAAACGCTTTGGAATATACCTGGATTACTGTTTGACCACGTTGTTCATAGCTGTATTTCTGATCACTTGGAAATTCCGCGGTGAGTTGTTTTTCCATCGATAAGACCGAATCCACTGCTGCGTTCGATGCTTTAACGGCGTCCCAGGCAAAATCAAGTACACTTGGTACATATTTGCCTTTACCAACGAAGTAATCGTAGTCTTCCGAGTTGAGTTCCACAATCCGGCTTTCCCATAATCCGTGAATGCCCCGCTGGCCTGTGAGCTGACCATTGTAGTTTTCCGTGGTATGCAGCGGAACGTGTGCATCGCCGATGTAATGACCGATGTCGGAAGCATTTTTCAGGATCAGGTCAACGTTTTTCGACTCAAATGCCTTTTGAAGCCGCAGCTTCATGACCTGGATATGCCAGGGAACTATGCCATAAGCCTGAAGGGTGTCTTCGGTGAATTTTTCGACCGCGTCGTACCATTTTCGAGGAACGGCTTCAAATGGGTCCAGGCTGTCTTTTGCGTAATGATCGATGTCAATGTAATGACGTTGTGCTTCACCTTCAACGGCATACCGGCGTTTATCCGGATCAACGGCGTGCTCGGTAATGTATTCGATGTGTTCCTTGAAAAAACCGAACATTTCCGGTGGAAGCGTAAACACCGCCACACGATTGATGCGTTTGTGTCCGAAAAAACCCCAAAGGGCCGGAGGAACAGGTTTGGTAACCGGAAGTGGTTTTGCCCCCAACAGGAAAGGAACAACCAGCGAGCCAACGAGAAGGCTGTGTTTAATCTTCAGAATATTGAACCAATTTGCCATTTTTCAGGATCGGAATCACGTTCGTTTGATTGGGCGTCAAACAATACTTGATATCTTCATTGAGGTTCAGGTTTTTCAGCCTGCGTCTGTGTGAACTCGATTTCAGGTAACCCAAGTAATTGTCCTTGGCAGAAAGATACAAATATTTTGCGGCAATGGAGGAATCTTCTTCCGAAACAAAATTCCCGGTATTGATGAGGTATTCTGAAATCGCTCCGGCGCAGATCGTGTCCTCGAGGTTGAATTTATCCTGCCAGCCCGAACACAGGCATAAAACGTTTTTATTCTGTTTCGACAGCCATTCCGAAAGGGAATCGAGGTTCAAAAACGAGCCTACCACCACAATTTCGGCATCTTTTGCAACGTCGAGTGATTTGGTGCCGTTGGTTGTTGTAAGGACCACTTCTTTTCCGCGGAATTCTTCGCGCATGTAGCTGAAAGGCGAATTTCCGAAGTCAAATCCTTCAACGATCTGACCTTTACGTTCGGCTCCTGCAAGGTAGCCTTTTTGCTTGTATTCCCAGGCTTCTTCAACCGTCGGGACAGGAATAATGGATTGAATGCCGTTGTCAAAAGCGGCACAAATAGCCGATGTGGCGCGCAAAACGTCAATCACGACAACGATCTCATATTCGTCTTTGAAATAATCGTATTCGCCCGGTGTGAAGCACACCTCTACATGTTTTCGTGTATCCATAAGTGGGGGCGAAGGTACAAAAAAGATCGTTGAATGCGTTCTGTTCGCCCGGCAGGTCCGCGTATCTAGTCGATCGGTGTAATCTTACGGAAAATCTTGGCATCGGCGACAAATGTCCCGAAAGGCAGCAGCGATGCAAGATACGCCCAAAACTGGTCTTTGAGCGAGAGCTTGTATTCACGCGAAACGATGAATACCATAATCACATATACGATGAACAACAAACCGTGCGCTCCGCCAACAATCTGGTTCGGCAGGGTGATGTGCCATATGTATTTCAAAGGCATCGTGAGTGCGAAAAGTAGGAACGAACAGCCTTCAAGGAAGCCGAACAACCGCAATGCGTTGAGTGTGCTGGAGAAATTCATCGGTTCAGTATTACGGTGCAAAAATACGTATCAGAACCGGGATCCGGATGGAATTGACGGGTTACTTTTCAGGACTCGCTTCGTGCAAGCCTATTCGGTGCCATTTCCGCCTGATTGTGAGTGGTTTCCAATGCTTGGAACGCCTGTTCAGAAAAGCATATCCCCAAAGGGCGTTGAAAAAAAAGGCATTGATTTTCAGAATCAGCCATACATGCTGCGTCAGGTTACTGCTTGTAAATAAAAGCAATGTCAGTGTGGTCAGCACAAACAGGGTGGTTACCGACAATAATGCTTCGTGGAACAAGACCAGGCCGGTACCTGCAAAAACAAAGGCCAGGAACGGCAGTAACAACTTAAGGTATTTGTAAATCAGCAACCGGATGCGTGTTTTGACAGGGATTTGCCCGATGAGCGCGTAATTGTTGAAGAGAAAAATCAATAGTCCGCGCGCCAGACGTTCGATGCGTTCCCGATGGTAATAATGCGGAAACGGAATATCGTACAAAACGGCATTTTCCTCCTGGATCAGTCGTTTTCGCTGGCCAAGGGTCGAAACCGCCACAAAAAAATCGTCGAACAGCAAATGTTCGGGAATAGGACGGAAAGCGTCTTTTCGCTGTGCATACAATGCTCCGTAGAGGTTGAAGGTTGAACCGGCCTTACTGTCACATTTTGCCAGGAATAAATACAGCCGCCGGAAAAAGGTCGGACGTTCACGCGTATCTAAAATGGTACAGGTCACCGTTCCGACGCGCTCATCGTTTAAGTTGGCGACCAACTCTTTTACAGAGCCGGGTTTCATGTACTGCCGGCAGTCTGAAAAAACCAGGTAATCGTTTTTGGCGAGCGGAACGGCCTTGTTCAGCGCTTCGATTTTGGTAATGCGGTTTTCAAGCAAAACGGTCACTTCCGGTCGGTGTGCGAACAATTGCAAAATAGCATTGCTCCCGTCAGTGGATCCGGTCGAAACAACAATAATCTCCGAGCCTTCAATCCATTCATCGGGGGCGAGCAATGTTTCAAGCTTCTCCCGGAGGTAACGCTCTTCATTGTAACAGGCAATGATGATGCTCACGGGCGGTTGAAATGCTGTGTCTTTTTTTACCGGGTCGGGAAACAGTAACGAACGGAAATAACTAAACAACGGATAACCCAGTAACAAGACGATAAGTATGCCTGAAGTGCAAAATAAGATGGTGGTTAAAAATGTGATCACAGCCTGAAATGTTAAGTACGACGAATTCTTAGAAAGCCGGTGCTCAATTGAGATTTCAACCGATACTTAACGAGGGTTGGTAAATGCTGCTGCAATACACGTTTCAACTCCCCGGCCGATGTCGTACGTTTGATATTCCATCGCTGCAATACCACGGAATTGTTTTGCGTGTTGAACCCGAACCTGGTAGAAACGCAGTTTGAATAACCGGTTTCAATCGCCATGCCTTCAATTTCGCTGGTGAAATCACCGTAGGGAAAGGAGAATAACTCAACCGGACTTCCCAGTTCTTTTTCCAGCATCTCTTTCGATAATTGCAGTTCGGTTCGCACTTCATCAGCGGTTAGCCTGCTCAACCGACGGTGCGTCAACCCGTGCGATCCGATCGTATGGCCTTCCTTATTCAATAAATGCAATTCCTCCCAACTCACGTAGCCTTCTTTGTTGATGTGATGCACGACCGGGAAAAAGGTTGCAGAGAAATGGTGTTTTTTTAAAAGAGGAAGGGCAATTTCGAAATCCGACCGGTGTCCGTCGTCGAATGTAATGGCTACGCTTAGCGCTGAATCAGGCAGTTTTTGCATTGCTGAAAGCTCCATAACAGGAATATTGAGTTCGGATAAAAGCTGCAGGTGCTCCTCAAAAAGTGTTTCCGAAATGGTGAAATGGAGGAATGCCGGATCTATGACGTCCGAATCAGCCGTAATCCGATGATAGTTCAACACCAAAAGCTTACCCATGCCACCCTGGTCCCGAACAACCAATCATTGTTTATAATAGGTCAATCCCTGGATCTTCATGACCCATTGTCCTGTTGAATCCTGGTAGGGTTCTTTGTCGATGGAAAGGCTCGTGGAAGACGACGAACCGATTTTGAGTCGCGTCCGGTCTGTATTTACCACCGCTCTTCCGCCCTGCGTGGAAATACATTCGCACAAACGGTCTCCGCATTCATCGGTACAGGTATTGTTGAACAAGCCGTCGCGTTTTTCAATGACGATCTCACTGCGCACCGTCAGGTTGATGGTTGAATCCTGGATGGGGGCCGTGCGCCAGGTGCCAATGAAATCGGGATTGTATTTCGACAGTTTCTTGTTACAACCTGACTGCGGAAAAAGCAAAACAGCCGCCATACAAGCGAAAAGGGTATACCTTATGTAAAATCTGATGTTCATCGTTCTAATTCAAGTATTGAAAAAACTGAAAGTGAATAAATCCTGAGAACCCGCCAACTCCAATCATTTTCCGGTTTCCAAAATTCGTTTGATATTGTCCAGGTTTTGTCTGAAAATGGATTGCACCTTGTAGGCCCCGAAATAGGTTTTAAGCTCATCCCAGAACCCGGGATCGTGATTCGCGAAAAAGAGCGTAAATGTAATTTCACAACGATTCTCCGCGATTTTCCGGTAGCGTTGTTCCGAAGCCAGTCCGTTTGCCTGCATTGGGAAATCGACCAGGTTATAAGTAGTCAGCTGCCGGCGTTTATTGGGCTCTACCAATGTAATGAGCTCGTCCCAGCGTTGGCCTTTTTCATCCTTATTGCAGAAACAGCGCCTGATTGATCCGGGAGTTCCGTCAGGCGTTCGAATGCTGTTGAGCGTCGTGATATGGTCCACATATACCGACCAGCGCCGGGCATTGTCCGAATTTCCTAAAAACCGGAATGCGGAGTCTACCGGTACATCCACGACTACGGATTCCCTGATCAGTTTGTAAGAAAAGCCTTCATGAGAACCGTACGGACTAAAGAAAATCAGCAACATCATTCCGGCAATCACCACCGAAAAGAGCCATAGCAGCACTTTGCGCGTGCGTTTGAAACGCCTTTTCCGGACCGGTTTTGTGGAAGTGCTCATGCAATTCAGAATTATCAGGCTTACCAAAAGTAACCAAATATTGGATACGCTGCAAAAGTGTGATTCTTGCAACTATTACCAATCATTTGACAACAATTATTGCAACCCGTTCTAAGAACTTTGCAGTAAAATGAAACAAGAATGAAGCGTCTGAAAAAAAGCAAAGCGAACCTCTTTATGGTAATGACCGGATGCTGTTTGTTCCTGGTAATGAGCTGTAATAAATACGAGGAGGGTCCTGCTCTCAGTCTTCGTTCTCGTACCGAACGTGTTGCCAATACCTGGAAAATTGACAATTACAAAGTGAATGAAACAGATGTGACTTCATTGGTAAGCGGGTATACCGAAACGTTTACCAAAAGTGGCGGGTATTCCTACAATTGGGGTTCAGAGAGCGGAACCGGTACCTGGAGATTCCGCAACCATGACGAAGAAATCGAGTTGACAGGAACGGATAACCAGGGAAATCATACGCTGCATATTTTGAAACTGGAAGAAAAAGAATTTTGGTATTACTACCTGGAAGATGGGGACAAGCATGAGTTTCATATGATTGAAAACTAATTACCTATCCCGATTAGGTAATCTTTGAAAAAGAAGCAAAGTCGATGTTACCACCATCGACTTTGTTTTTTTGGATAAACTTCTAACTGATTATTCTAGCTCTTTCGGGCCTGCAATTCGAACAATTCATCCCGCAAACGTGCAGCTTCAATGAAATCAAGATCTTTCGCTGCTTTTTCCATCTGCTTGCGTTTCGCTGCAATGGCTTTTTCCAGTTCTTCCGGTTTGTAGTAAACCATCGGTGGTTCGTTCACCATCAACTCGCTTTCAGCATAGTCGGCTTTTTGCTGACGCATGGTCGGATCGCCATCTGCCACTTTGGTCGAGCGAATGATCTTTTCTTTTGACTTGTTGAGTGCCGTAGGAACGATCCCGTTTTCTTCATTGTAAGCGATCTGCATTTTACGGCGGCGTTCTGTTTCCGAAATGGTTTTCGCCATCGAATCGGTTATTTTATCGGCGTACATGATCACCAATCCGTTTACGTTTCGTGCCGCACGGCCTACGGTTTGCACCAGTGAGCGTTCGTTGCGCAGGAAACCTTCCTTGTCAGCGTCGATGATGGCTACCAGGCTAACTTCCGGCAGGTCCAATCCTTCGCGCAGCAGGTTTACACCAATCAGCACGTCGAATTCTCCCAGGCGCAGCTGGCGCAGGATCTCCACACGTTCAATCGTATCGACCTCCGAGTGAATGTATCGACACGGAATTCCCAGTTTGTCCAGGTATTTCTGTAATTCTTCGGCCATGCGCTTGGTTAATGTCGTTACCAATGTGCGTTCATCACGTTCGCGGCGCACCTGGATTTCTTCGATCAAATCATCGATCTGGTTTTCGCTCGGTCGTACTTCAATAATCGGGTCCAGCAAGCCGGTCGGACGGATCAGCTGTTCCACCACAACGCCTTCCGAGTGTTCCAGTTCGTAGTCTGCCGGAGTTGCGGAAACATACACGACCTGGTTCACGATCTGCTCAAATTCTTCAAACTTCAGCGGACGGTTGTCCATAGCGGCCTGAAGGCGGAAGCCGTATTCCACCAGGTTGATCTTGCGGGAGCGGTCGCCGCCATACATTGCCCGGATTTGAGGCAGTGTCACGTGACTCTCGTCGATGATCATCAGGAAATCGTCCGGGAAATAATCCAACAAACAGAAAGGCCGTGTTCCCGGCGCGCGCTGATCAAAATACCGCGAATAGTTTTCGATTCCCGAGCAATAGCCCAACTCGCGCATCATCTCCAGGTCGTAGGAAACGCGTTCTTCCAGGCGTTTTGCTTCCATCATTTTGCGTTCCTGCCTGAAATTTTCTACCTGGATGACCATGTCTTCCCCAATCTGGTCGATTGCACGACGTGTCGTTTCCGGACTCGAAACAAAGATGTTGGCCGGGTAAATGTTGATTTCCGCGTAACGGTCGATTTCCGCATTGTTTTCAGGATCAATGGCACGGATCGTTTCAATTTCATCGCCCCAAAACTCGATGCGCAAAGCATAATCGGCATAAGCCAGGTAAATATCAATGGTGTCGCCTTTTACACGAAATGTCCCGCGCTTAAAATCCAGTTCCGTGCGCGAATACAGGTTTTCGACCAAGCGCAGCAAAAACTGGTTACGTGAAACCCGTTGTCCTGTTTTGATCGAGATAATGGAGTTGGCAAACTCGTTCGGGTTCCCGATACCGTAAATGCATGAAACGGAAGATACCACGATCACGTCTTTTCGCCCGGAAAGCAGGGCAGAAGTGGCAGACAAGCGCAGCTTTTCCAGTTCGTCGTTAATGGCCAGGTCTTTCTCAATAAATGTATCGGTGACCGGTAAATAAGCTTCCGGTTGGTAGTAGTCGTAATAACTCACAAAGTATTCCACCGCATTTTCCGGGAAAAACTGCTTGAATTCTCCGTACAGCTGGGCAGCAAGCGTCTTATTGTGTGAAAGCACCAGTGTTGGCCGGCCGGTTTCGCGGATTACATTGGCCATCGTAAAGGTCTTGCCACTACCGGTTACTCCAAGCAGGGTTTGATGCTTCACACCGGCATTGATTCCCTCAACGAGCTGTTTGATCGCAACGGGTTGATCGCCGGTAGGCTGAAAGTCTGAAATTAGTTGAAAATCCATGGGAAAACGTTGTAGTCAAAGGTACTAAATAAAGCGGTTGGAATGTTTCATGATCCGTACAAAAAAGCTGAATTTCCGGCAAAGGATTAGGTCAGGAGCGGAAAACATTTAGTTAAATAATGCTTTACCCTGTAAAAACGGTCAATTAGAAACCCGAACCAGCCATTTACACATCGGGACCTGTTTTTGGTTTTTCAATCCATTCCGACGTTGTAGATTTGCGCCGTGTTCCACCAGGGACCAAAAGAAATTTACTGCTTATCCCACAAACAACCTCAACAAACTCTACGGTTAGTCTTTAGCGGGCTAACCGTTTTTCGTTTACCGACTTTCCTTGCTATATTTGCATTCTATTTGAAATTATGCTCATATACGCCGTCTTTTTGCTCTTCGTTTTTTCCCTGTTAGCGCTCGATCTGGGGGTTTTCCACAAGTCGCAAAAGGAAGTGAGCATGAAAGAATCGCTGGCGTGGACCGCAGTTTGGGTTTCGTTGGCCTTATTGTTCGGAGGAGTCGTGTATTGGATGTACGACACCAATTTCCTGGATGTCAATCCCGTCAACCCGAAAACGCATTCCATTACGGCGCCGGGAAAAGCCATGATCGATTTTTACACCGGTTACCTCATCGAAGAGTCGCTCAGCCTTGACAACATCTTTGTGATGGCGCTGATCTTTTCTTTTTTCCGCATCAAGCCGCAATACCAGCACAACATTCTCTTTTGGGGAATCCTTGGAGCCGTCGTTTTTCGCCTGGTGATGATCGTACTCGGAACGGCTTTCGTGGCGCAATTCCATTGGGCTATGTATGTGTTCGGCGTGATCCTGCTGTATTCGGCGTTTAAAATGCTGAAGGAATCCGACGAAGAGAGCGATTTCAAAAAGAGCATCGGTGTACGTTTACTCAGTAAGGTCATCCTGATCGACTGGGATACGCAAACCGGTAAATACATCGTTCGCAAGAACGGTAAACGTATGGCGACAATTATCCTGGCGTGTTTGGTGGTGATCGAGTTTACCGACATTGTATTTGCCGTAGATTCCATTCCTGCAATTTTTGCAGTGACCAAAGATCCGTTCATCGTTTTCACCTCCAATATCTTCGCGATTCTCGGCCTTCGAAGTCTCTATTTTTTCCTTTCGGGAATGCTGCATCGCTTCGAATACCTCAAATACTCGCTCGTTTTTGTACTGGCGTTTATCGGCGTGAAAATGCTGATTATGGACTGGATCGAAATCGAAAGCTGGATTTCTTTGACGGTGATCGGCGTGTCGCTGGCGGCCGGACTGCTGGTTTCGCTCTCAAAGACGAAGGAGAAAAAGTAGTATTAGTAAGGGTTAATTGAAAATTGAAAATGTAAAATTGAAAAGGTCTTCAAAAGAGCCTACTGGTTTTCCTTTTCAATTTTACATTTTCAATTCATAATTATTCAAAAGATACTTCTGGCTGTATACTGAATTTCAATTCAACACCTTGTCCGCCTGAGCGTGACTCAGCATTCAACATTATCTTCGGTAAGGCTTCTTATACATTTTCCCGTTACGCTTGCGGTATTGTCGCTTGGAGAAAGGACTTTCGTAGATGCTGCGTGCATAATTCAGACTGATCTCATGTGATGCATCCAGTCGCGTATGAGGTGTACCATTCGAAGTTTCGTAGGTGTAAACAATGCGCAATCCTTTTTCGAGGAACAAGCCTGCTGAAAGGGCTACGGTATTGTCACTGCGGTAAGCGCCACCAAACCAGAACATCTGGCTGACCAGGATGTGTCCGTCGATCGACATGGAAATCGGTGCACCGGAAACGCCTTTCACCAAGACACTCGGGTAAATCACGAAGTTATCGTCGAACATGCGCACTTTGTAGCCGATGGTCGAGTAGAAATGGCTGAAGGAAGTGCTGTATTGCTGCTTGGCATTGGCGTAGGCATTGTTGAACAGGTATGGCATTGAAAAACCGAAAAGGAAGTTTTTCGACTGCATAGACAATCCTGTTCCCAGGTTTAGTCCTGCTTTACGTGTGCGGTTCAATGTCGGGTCCAGTTCCGGGTCAAAATAAACAAACTGGTTTTTCATCGAAATTTGCTGGTAACCCACTTTTACGCCGAGTCCCAGGGCAAATTTACGCGTGATCCAAAGCTGGTAGGCATAACTGGCGGCGATATCGGTGATGTTGACATTACTCACCTGGTCGGAATAGATCATCCCGCCGACAGCATGGTTTTTCGTAAAACGATAGTGTCCGCTTGCAAACCCGGTAAGCGGGGTATCACCCATCGACATCCATTGCTTGCGCATGGAAACAATTCCGCCGTAGCGCGTTTCGATGTCGGCAAACCCCGGATTGATCACACCCTGGTTGATCATGTATTGTGCATAGGTTGAACGCAACTGCGACTGGGCTGCTCCTGCTACTAAAAGAAGGCTAAGGGTAATTAGTATTCTCATCGTTTCAGGGTAATTTTGCCGTGGGCTTTTTTGTCGTTCCCGTTGTAGAATTCAAAGAAATAAACCCCGTCACTCAGGTTTTTTCCACCGATACGGCTACCCTGGTTACAAGTTCCGTCCCAATCATTCATATAAGGTGAAGAAAGGTAAACCACTTCTCCCCAGCGATTAAATACTTTCAGGCTATTGTTGTTGTAGTTTTCTACATTCAGGATAACATACGTATCATTGTGGCCGTCACCGTTAGGAGAAAAGAAATCGGAAAATACCAAATCGTCCACGATCAGTGTATCAGGCCCTCCGGGAGTTTTGGCAACAGCTGTTTCATAACCACGGTTTCTTACGGAAGACTCAGGTTGTTTAATCCAGCTGATCAAAACGACAGGCAATACGAATAGTAAAATCAAACGCATGTTTCGAATTTTACGGCAAATTTGACCATTTTATCCTGTTTTACAGTGATTTTTGTGTTAAATCTTTTGCACAAAGAATGAACAGTTGTTCACGCTATCGGAATGGTGATATTGGTTTAGTGTCCGGCAATGAATTGAAAATGTAAAATGTAAAATGGAAAAGAAGAGACGAGGAGATCAACGAATGGAATTTTACTCTGCTTCCTTTTCCATTTTCAATTAAAAATTAAAGGAAACATTCATCTGCCCGGTCGAATTGTTAACGGAAACAGCTTCATTAAAAAAGAAGGGCAGCTGATTCCATCCATTTGGTTAAGTTCGCCTGGAAAAACCTGAAAGAAATGAACAACCAGCTAAGAATCGATAATCCATGTCCGATGCTGCTTTCACGCATGGCATGTGGTGATGGCCGTTTTAACTGTAAATCCTGTAAAACACAGGTTATTGATTTCAGGGGGAAAACCACTGAAGAAATCAAGCGACTCGCTGCACCCGATACCTGTGGCATTTTTACGGCAGATCAGCTTCCCGGGCAGGAAAAAATGAGTGTTTCCAGGAAAATGGTGTTCTATGCGTTGGCATTTTGCTCGTTTTTAGGATTCAATGTCACACCTGTTTATGCCTCACCAAAGCCGTTGAAAGCGGAAACAGCGATGTTTGAAGCGTCTGATTCGCAAAAAGACGATACTAAAAAACCGAAGAAGAAGAAAAAATCCAAAAAAGGAAAGAAAACATCGGTTACAATCGGATGTCCGAGCTTTTGATATAGAAACACTTTGACTGAAGTCGCCTGTTTAAAAATCCCGTCAAAACTTCACTTCCTGCTTATACGGCGTGTCCTCGCCAATTACAATACCCTTCATATAATAGCGGTCCTGCTGTTTCACGAGGTGCGATTTTAAGGAATATGCATCATCGTTCCTGCGATAATCAACGCTCGCAATTTCTTCCCATTTCCCGCTTTTTAACGTGTAGAGGTGCAGGCGCGTGCAGTTGCCGATAAACCAGTTCGGACAAAAAATAAGCTCGTTCATACCATCACCGTTCAGGTCGCCGGCATTTTCAATGGTACCCCAAACCGAATTTTCAAATACCAGCTCGGGCGCCTCGCACGAAAAGGTAATGCTGTTGTAGCAATCACCGTCCACACAGCCGAATTCAGAATGAATGCTACCCTGCTCGTCCATGTAGGCCAACGTTGGCGGCGTAACAACAAAAGCGGTGTCGCCCGTGCCGTCGTTATTAATGTCCTGCAGCAAAACCGTATCGCGGTATTCGGGTTCTATGATTTCGGTGAGTTTGGGTGTTTTTGTACTGTCACCTGAAGCAGTTCCTGCGGTTGCAGTCAAACGGTTGTCCGTTGTTTTTGCGCAGCAATTCGTCAAGGTAAATAGCCCGCATACCAGTAGTGTTATCAATACCTGTTTCATACACCAAAACTGTTGCTTTCGGTTGAAACGGAAGGGGTTCTTTTATTATGCGCGGGTGGTGAGGAATTATTTGAAGGAAATGGTTTTTTAAAAAGCACATACCTAATTCATCCGCTCAAACTTCCCGTCCCGAACCACATACATCGTGTTATCCACTTTCAGCGTCTGGCCTTCGGTATAAGCATCGAGATTCGTATACGATAGCCCGTTGAAATGCACCGAACCTTTCGTCATACGGGCAAGGTTCAGGAAGGAAACTTCCAAAGCAGCTGACGGGCCGCAAACCAACATGTGTACGGGCTTCGTTACCTGCGATGCCAGTGAAAAGTCCCACGGTTCGTTGTTGTCGTGGATCATGATGAGGTTTTCCGCCGAAGGATAATCGGCCTGTGCCCTCAGCAAACCCTGGATGTTGTTTTCATATACATCGTAGCCGTTACTTTCTTTTCGGGCGCTTTTGAACCGCTCTGCTGCCTCTTCGTAAGTGGCCGGCTTAAACGAATGTGTCCCGCGCAGCATATTGATTTCATGATCTTTGTTGTCGTTGAACAACACTATACCCCGGATCGAAGAATCGCCGGCTTCAATACGCGGTTTCAGCCAGACCAGTGTCTGATCGTTGTATTTGTCCATGCTTCCGGTCACATCACACACCAATACTGCTTTTTTCCAGGCATTGTTGGTGAGCGTTTTGGAAACAAATTCCGACTGCGGAATACGCACTGCATTGGCTTTGCGCTCCTCTTCCAGCAGTATGGCCATTTCCTTTTCCTCGTGAGCCTTCAAAGCCTGTGCGCGCAGCAGCTGATCTTTGGCGTGCTGATCGGCTTGCAACTCCAGCGCCCGGTTGTAATGATCGATGGCGTCGTTGTAGCGTTTCTGGTTGAAGTAATAATCGCCGGTGGCGACCAATTGTTTGAAATCAGGTGCTTTGGCTTCGGGACCGGGATTAAAAACCGTCGGAAAACGTACCGCCGGAAAAGGAATGTTTGTTCTGCCCGTTGCGGGTACCGGAAGTCCTGTACGCGGGTTCTGTGCAGATGCCGAAGTAACCACGGCGGCGATGGCGAAAAAAGTAAAAAGTGCTTTCATATCGGGTGTGGGTGTGTAACTGTTATTTAACGGTACGAATTTCCATCGAGCCATTGATCCATTGGTGCATGTCACTCGTACTCCGTGTGCGGACTTCCGGCGGGAAATTTTCCTGTAAAAGCGGGGCCGTGTACGTTTCGGTAAAAAGGCTGTCGGAAGGCATGCTGGCTGAATTGTAAATAATTGCCGGCCCGGTAACGTCCAGGAGCGTGGCTCCTCTGAAATTGCGTTCGCTGTAGATGATCAGTCGTGTGTTGGCAGGCACGGCGATGCCATCCAGCTGACTGAAATTGGAAAACGTCAGCACGCGATCGATCCACGGATATTCTCCTGTGATGATGAAGTCCGACCACGGATCGTTCGAAAATGCCCGTGATGTTTGTTCGTCAACGCGCTCTCCGCCAATGAGCAGTCCACTGAAATGGACGGTTTTCCACCGCGCGATTTCCAGGTTGGTTTTTGCGATCATGTCCTTTGGATACGGTTCGCCGGGCTTCAGTGCAAGCGCTTCATTGTAGCGGTCCAGGGCGGGTTGGAATTGTGAAAGGGCCAGTAAGCTGTCACCCTTGTCAACGGCAAGCTGATACGGATCTCCATCCAGGCGTGCCTGGGCAGCTGTTGCGAGCCGGATGCGGTCTTTCGGGTATTGCTCGTTCTTATACGAAAGCGCCTGCTGGTATTGGGAAATAGCCTTTTCATATTGCTGGCGATTGTAAAACGTATCTGCCAGCGTAATGAAATTCGTATACATGTAATCACGCTCTTCTTCCTCACGTTCACGCTTTTGCGCTTCATTGGCCTGTCGCAAACCGCGCCCCATTGAGGAAACAGTGCTGACTACCGTTCCAAGCCCGGGTGCGCCTACGGGAAGCTGTCCGTAAACGGTTTGCAGGGAGAAAAACACGAAAAATGAAAGTAAAAGCTGTTTCATATCTGCAATTTACGGATTAATCAGGGCTTTTTACTTACAAATAATATGCCGTGTTTGAGTGGGTACATGTACGGATTTCGGGAGGGAAATCCAGTTTCCCCCTTTGGAGGGGGACTAAGGGGGAGGACATATACATCTTTCGTTATTCCCACGAAATCAGCATTGGTCTGGCCATACGTCTGCCAAAATGTCGTTTATAAACCGTTGATTTTCAACAGGCACAATCTTTGACAAAATTTAAATTTAAAAACAGGCCGTTGAAAAAGAAATACATTGCCCTACTTGACATTTTAGGATTTAAAGATTTAATTGAGAATAATACCCATGAAGAAGTGGTTAAGTTATTTGATAATTTTCGTATTTATCTTCAAATGGCTTTGGCTAAACAAAAGAGTACAGTTGATAGATTGGGGCGATCAGTATATGATGTTTCTAATTCAAGAATCAACTCAATCATTATATCAGACACCTTAATCTTTTGGACTAATGATAATGATCCAGAAGATTTTTTTGAGCTAATAGACTGTTTACAACGATTCATGGTATTTTGTCATAATCAGGCAAAAATATTCCTACGAGGCGGTATCACTTATGGTGATTTCCATTATGATAACACCGGAACGATAATTAAACCAAATGATTCAATTATGATGCATCCTTTGATTGTAGGAAAAGCACTTGTTAGTGCTCATTTAATTGAAACAAAACTACAATTTGCAGGTTGTATAATTGATCAAAACGCAATAGAACAAGTCAAAAAAGATGCACCAAAATTATTTGGGAAAAGATGGAATCAATTTCTACATGACAAGGTAATTGTTGAGTATAATGTGCCAATGAAAACTTGTATTCAAAAAGCTTGGACAATAAATTGGGTAAGAGACTTTACTGAATCGAATCGTAGTTTTGCAAAAGATTTTTCCAGTCGGAACAAATCCATTTCTGATCTGGAGGTACAAAAAAAGATTGAAAACACAACAGGATATTACAATTTTGTTCGAAAAGTTCTCCATGGGATGTGAACCTGTCCCACTTTACAAATGCCCTCCCCCTTCATCCCCCTCCAAAGGGGGAAATGGACACAACTCCCCAATCTTAATGTTCCTATGAGAACCGTGCGATTAACGAAAAAGAGCACCATTTTCATGATGCTCTTTTCTTTCTGCATGAGTCGGGGGCAATTATTCGACTATGAACCGCTTGACGATGCCCCCTTTCGTCGAAGTACGGATGTTCAGCAAATAGGTTCCGGGTGTCAGTTCCGGTAAAGCGACTGTAATCACGGAACCGTTTTCTTCCAAAGAGTCCAGGGCAATGACTTTTCCTTCCAAGGTGTAAATCTCCAACGAATCAATTGTCATAGATGCGGAAATCGTAAGTGTTTCCTGTCCTTTTACCGGGTTCGGATAAACGACAATGTGCTGCATCGATCCATATTCCAGGCCAAGCTGGTTGATCACCGCGCAATCACTCGTATCAGTACAGTTGTTATTGGAGACAATGACCGCATAGGAACCGTTTGCCGAAGGATGAAACTGTATACCTGTTTCTCCCGGAATCACAGCATTCTGGTTGTTGCAGTCGATCCATTGATAAGTCGCAGCGTTCGGTGAATCGGCGATTAAATAAGTCACATTGTTCGTGATGGTTGTGGTCAATGGTTCCTGAACAGTAAGAATGGTGACCACCGTGCTGTCGTTCCCATTCACGTCTTCGAGCACATCGATGTAAACACCCGATTGCGTGTACGTATTCGTATCAACAGTGATCGATTCCCCGGCACAAACTGCCACCTGGTTCTGTGTCACGTTTTGCGTAAAACCAATCGTCACCGGCCCGATTACCGGTAACTCAACCGAGCTGTTCAATGTTCCGGCATTGTTCCCGTCGCATAAACCGGTGGTGGTGGAAGGTACAAACGCCCATTGTGTTCCGTCCCAGGCAGTCATGGAAATATCATTGCAGTTTAAAAGCCCGCTTTGGGAAGCATCGTTCCAGCCAATCGTTGCGGAAAAGAGGTCTGCCGATCCCGAACGCGAAAGGTCCCAGTATTCAATTACGCTAACTGATTGCAAAGGCGCTTCCACCGGATTTAAGCTTGCGTATGGCTCAAATTTGTAAGCAACACGAATCACGGTTGCAGCTGTTGCCGGTGCCGAAACCGATAAAGGACGATAACGGTCAGGGGAACTCCCGATAGGAAATTCAATGGCGTCATCCCCGGTTTTTTCGAAATAACCGTCCACAAAAGTAGTGTCGGAACCACCCGTGATCGTGGTGTTGTCGGAAAGTTTGATTGTTGCCGCCGGAATAACGGTTACGATGCCATCCGTCAAAGCCAGGGAATGGGCAATGTGAAGGTTGTTGTAAAGAGAAACTCCATAACCGCCATCAACCGGGCCGTTGGCTTTGTTTGCAACTTCCAGGTCGTAGAGGTTCAATCCCAAAGCAGTTGTGGTAATCGCTTGCTGCGTTTCACCGTTCAGCACCAGCTGATTGTTGTTGTGGTTGAATGTTCCGGCCACGTTGATGTCTCCGCTAACGGCAATTGTTGCCGGCGAAACGTGGTTCAACAGCTTCAATGACGGAATTTCCAACTGATCGAACTGGTAGGAACCTGTTCCGCTCAGCGTAGTGTTGCCCGATCTGAAAAAAGAGGCATCTTCGGCATGAAAAACACCGGCGTTTTGCCAGGAGGCCGCAGCGAGGTCAAACCACTGCGCATTGTTTTTCAATACAATGGAATCACCTGCCAAGGTTGTTACCGCGTTCCCTGAATTCTGCAGCAGGGCGTTACTTCCCGAAAGCTCTAGGTGCATACCCATTGTGCTTGCGGGGTCGTTACCGATTGTCCCTGTTACATTCACGGTTCCACCTGCTGAGCGGAAATATCCGCGTCCTGAACCTGGCGAAGCGCCCAGCCAGATCAATGCACCGTTGATATTCAGCGTGCCCGCCGTTTGCTCAAAAACCGGGTAAAATTCACCGGCTTCGTTCTCAAAACCGAATTCCCCGTTGGTTGTAATCGTTCCGCCGTTTTGCGTCAGGTGGCTTGAACCAAGCAGGCTTCCGTCGACCAGGGCGATGGTTTCTCCCACGGTGATGGTTCCGGCGTTTACGGTCCCGGTGCCGCCCAGTTCGAAGAGTAGTCGCTGACCGACGTTCAACGCTCCGCCGTTCATCTCGAGGTGGGCGTTTTCCGCAAAAATCAACCGTGCGTTGTTGCCGCCACCGGTGAGTGCAAAGGTCCCGCCGGAAATGGTAACGGTGGTTCCTTCGCCCAGGATTTCGCAGCGGTCGGAGGCGTTCAGTGTTCCTGAAATGGTGAGCTGAGCGCCGTTTTGTACCAGCATTTCAGCCGGTGTGAAATTGGAAGTTCCTGTGATCACAGGCTCTGCCATCGCTCCTGTATAATTGGCAGGATCGATTGTGATGTTGTCGCCGTTGCCCGGAGTTTGTGACCAGTTGGCGGCATTGTTCCAGTCTGAACTGACTGCACCTGTCCAGTTCTGCGCGAATGACACAGTACCTGAAAACAGGATGAAAGCGAGAAAAATCTTCTTCATCTTTTCGTGTATTGATTGTTATGAATGATGTGTCTATGCGGATGACTTTCAGATCCGAAAATCATGCATACGAGAGACCCTGGGCAAAAAGCCCGTTATTTCTGATCTTCGTTTCGAAAAAGGAGACTAAGCGATCGGAGGCCGGAACAGGTTGTCGAGCGTAGGGTGGGTGAGGTTGAAATCCTGCGGATCAGCAAGCACGATCTTTTTTGGGGGAAATTCCTGTTTCTTTTCGAAAGTGGACCCGGCGTGAGGAGCAAACACAATCTGGAAGGACGTATCGGAGTCGACTTTTTTGAACGGCAATTGCATATCGCGGTCCTGGTCGCTGTCATTGAGGTCGTCACCTGCATAGTGCATCGCCAGAAAATCGATCAGGTCGATACTGTTGTCGGCGTTGTGGTGTTCCAGGTAATGGGTGAACAGCGCAGGGAGTTTGCACAACTCGTTCAACGAGCCGTTCAAGAGGAAAAAGGGGATTAATATGTAAACCAGTGCTTTTTTCACGGCACAAAGGTAGGGATAAAGCGTTTATTTTGAGTTGTATAAATTGGTATTTCTGACGTCAAATCAAGCCCGTTAATCGACAATCACCAACTTCTTCGTTAGCAAAACCTTCCCATTCTCCTCCAGGCTCACAAAATAAACACCATTTGCCAATCCATCCCGTTGCAGTGCAATCGTTTGTTCAGAAATGTTTTCAATCACCTTCGTTTTTTGCCCGAAAGCATTGTAAACAATCAACGAGGCATTCGTTGGCTGTTGCCCGAATCGGATCGTTGTTTCCTGCGTAAAAGGATTCGGGAAAATGAGCAATTGGCCGGCATAGGCCTCATCGATGTCAGCGACTTTGCATGGGGAAACGGTATTCGAATAATCATACGAATCCACGAAGTTCGGAAAACCGTAGCTCGCGTGGTGTCCGTTGAGATTGATGGCGGAATCAATATAATTGCAGCTCATCCCGGCGTTGTTCGGCTGGTTGATCACTCCCAGGTAGGCATGTGTCTGGAACGGCGAGCGTGCGACGTAAATTTTACCGTCGGTAGCCAGTTGCAGGCCCAAAAAGTTGCCGTTCTGCCCGGAAATCAATGTCTTCGATGCGGCAATGGCCAACGAATCCCCGGCTGCCAGGTCATACTGCCACACGCCCTGGCAATTGACCACACAGGCTACGTACAATTTCGTATTGTCCGGAGAAAAGGAAACGCCGTAAAAATTATCGGCCACGCCAATAGGCAAATAATAGGGATTACTGACCACACCGGTTGTCTTGTCAAAATCAAAATATTCGGCCACCACGTTACCGTTACCTCCTACAACAGCCAGCTTCTCACCATTGGGAGAAGCTTTCATTTGCCCGATCGAACCACCGATCCCCATAACCGTAGGATGAACGCTACCGGTATTGGAAACCACTGCATTCACTATCCCTGCCGCCGACAGGTGGTATGCATGAAACGCATCCGAATAATATTTGTGAACGATGATCCAGTAATCGGTGCCATTGGCGTGTCGCACAGCCGTCAGTTTTTCGGCTACGGTGTCGAGAAGGAGTACGTTTTTCTGTTCGGAAATCACATCACCCATTCCGTTGTCGAGGCACATGTCGACAACCGAATACCGGAAACCATCCTGCAAATCATCGAAAAAATCATCAACCGTGAAAACATAAAAGTACCGGCTGCTTCCGGGAAGCGGGATGATCAATGAACTCTGCGTAGCCGAAATACTGCTTGTCAAACCGGTGCCGTTTGGCATTACCTGGTGCTGCCGGTTCCAGATTGTCGATCCGTCGCAATAGAACAAAAGTGCGCCCGAGCTGTCGGCCATCACCGCCGTTCCTTCCGAATGACAGGATGGGCAACCGGTATCTGCTGTTTGCCCGTCTTCCAGCAGAACAGGAACCCCACTGTTGAAATCGAGTCCGGCGTGGTCACCGAAATACCAGATGTTTCCTTGTTTTTGTGCGAAACAGGCGAATGGGAGGAAAATGAAAAGCACCAGAATTCGAAGCATAAGAGACCAGTTTTTATTCAAAGATAAGGAAGATGCAGGAGGCTTTTTGTCATTTCCTGCTTTGTTTTCAAACCGAAGTGTCATTCTCTCCACCGCGACGGAGAAGACAAAGAAATAACGGAAATAAGTTTTAAACTTAAATATACCATAAAGAGAAAGAAAATCAGATGAGGCAAAACAAAAATGAGAGGCGTCCTTTTCATTCTATTTTTTTACGCAGCTCGCTACACAGGAATAATCGTTAAGCTTCTTGTTCTTTGATTTTATTGACAATCTCTAAAAAACAATAGAACAATGATCCAAAGAATCCCTTTCAAAAGAAAGAACAAAAAACCAAAGATTCCAATGCTTCGTAACCAAGTTTTAAATCGATTATCCATGCGTTTTGGACATGTTTTTTTTGAATAACATTAACACCAAACTACTAAACACAAAAGTGTAGGCCAATAAGACTCCAATATGCTTTAACACATCAGAAAAAGAGGAGGATTGTAAGTTGGCTAATGCCAATTGATACACATGATAAGTAGGGTAGATGACAGCCATTTCAGCCAGTTTCGGATTTCCGCTACGTATCATAGAAAGCGTAGCCAGTAAACCAGAAATAGAGGCTATTGCTAAGTAAATCATGATAGTAACCAACGAAACCGAATTTGAACCAAACAATGAGCCTATCAAAAGACCAATACAAGCAAAAGGCAAAGAACCCAGCAATAGTGTAAAATAAATTCCGAGCCATTGCTGCCAGGCCAATGACACATTAAAGACAAAATGAGCTTCTGCAAAAAGTAAAAGAATGGCAATTGATGACAATACCATGCAGGCAATAACTTTTGAAAAGAAAATCACCGACAAAGGAATTGGTGCGGGTTGCAGCGTGTGATACCAACCTTGCGAGCGCTCAATGGAATAATTGACCCCAAAACCAAAAAGCGCAATTCCAAACACTCCGAATGTACCTAATGTGCAGATCAAATATTTTACGGTCGGTAAACCCTCGGTTAGCTCGGGCATTCGTTGGTTTGTTCCGGTTGCCATATAAAAGAATAGTGGTAAGCCAACTAATGTAATAATGTAAACAGGCATCCGGAAAAGTTTGATAAGTTCAAATTTTGTTTGTGTTTTTATTCTATTTAAGGTGTAGTTGTTTGTGACCATAGTTTAACTTTTTGTAAGGGTTAAAAAAGCATCTTCCAAATTCACACTATTTACTTCAAGGTCAGTAATGGTAAGGTCCAAATTAAAGAGACTACGTAACACGAACTCCGGTGAATTGGTTTCTATGTTGGTATACCCCAATTCTTCATATACATTTTCAATTCCGGGAGTTTCTTCAAAAGTGTAAATTGGCGATTGTGTTTTAAAACGAATGGTTTTTTTTCCAACTTTGGCTTTGATGTTTTGTGGCGTATCATCTGCCATAATCTCACCTTTGTTCATCAAAATTATTCGATTAGAAAGGGAATCAGCCTCATCTAAATAATGGGTGCAAAGAACAACGGTTTTTTTAAGAGAGGCGAAGTTGATAATTTCAGTCCAAAGCAAATTTCTTGACTGTATATCAAGACCTGCAGATGGTTCATCCAGAAATAAAACTTCAGGATTACCACAAATTGCAAGAGCGAATGCTACCCGCCTTTTTTGACCTCCGGAAAGTTCACCAAATCGCGTATTAACAATTTCAGATAAACCTGCCATTTCTACAATTTGCTGCTGTGGAAATGGATTAGAGTAATAACTGCGCCACAATTCTAATAACTCTAAAGGCTTTAGTGTATCAGGTAAGCCAATATGTTGCAACATTGCTCCAAGGTATTGGCGGTTTTGATAATTCTGCGGATTCTTTCCGTTTAGTAAGACTGTTCCATTGGTTGGTTTCAAGATGCCCAACATCATGCTGATGGTAGTTGATTTTCCTGCACCATTTGGACCTAAAACTGTTACAATTTGCCCTTTGGGAATTTCAAGAGAAATATTGTTTACCGCAATTTTTTTGTCAAACTGCTTGGTTACATTCTGTAATGATATGGCTATTTTGCTCATGCTAATTGTAATATGGACTGATCATTAAATAAACGATCACTCCCGTAATGGATACATAAAGCCAAACCGGGAAAGTGATTTTGGCTAATTTTCTGTGTCGGTGATATTCTCCGGTTAAGGCACGATATGCGGTGTAAAGAATAAACGGCAAAATTATTCCTGCTAAAAAGATGTGAGTTATAAGAATGAATAAGTAGAAATAACGAATTGCTCCCTCCCCACCATAAGAAGTACTTCCTGAAAGAATATGATGACCTATGTAAGAGATCAAAAACAATACGGATAAGCAGATACTAACAAACATTATGATCCTGTGCAACCTGAACAATTTTGCTTTTGCAGAAATGAAACCGACGATTAGCAATAAAGAAACTAAACCATTGATGAAGGCGTTAATGGTAGCAAAAATGTGAACATTAAAACCTAAATTCACTTTGATTTGAACCCTGCTTAAAATGAGAACCGCAATGAATACAATTATTGAAGCGGTCCATATCAAAACATTCGCTTTTTGGTCTTGCTTTGACAAAACCGGCTTTAATTTTATCATGTCTAAAGTTTTTTACAGTTTGGCAATTTTGCTTATGAGATGAAAAGTTGTTGAAGGTCGTCTTACAGTGTTTACTAACCGTCTTCCAATAACAATAATCACCTCTAATTTGTTTTTAATTCAGTTATCACATACGCTGCAATTGCTTTTATTTCTTCATTGCTAAACTTGTCTCCAAATGGTGGCATAACTCCTTTTCCATTAGTTATCTGTTCTACTATCCCATTAGTGGATAGTTTTGTCTCGGATAGATTTTTAGCTCCCGCTGCGCCCAGTTTTCCGTCTATTCCGTGACAAGTGACACAATTGTTTATGTAGAGTACTTGAGCATCTATCAATTCAACATTTTGAACTGCATCAATTGAAGAGGGATTAGCATTGGAATTGTTATTCTTGCATGATCCAATAACAGTGCATACAACCCCAAAAAATAATAAATAACAAATTGATCTGATCATGACTTTGTTTTTGCTTCGTTATCAATTTTTGGGATCATTTTTCCAACTACATAAAATGTTCCAAATGGAATAATACTGAGCAGCATTGCTAAAGCTGTTTTCCCGTTTGCCCATCGCAATTCTATTTTACTTTGAATGATAGAAAGCAAATAGAGCACGAATAATGCACCATGTACCATTCCAATATTTGAAACTAACCAAGGCTCTTTCCAGATGTATTTCAGTGGAAGAGCAACAAACATTAAAATAATGAAGCTGATACCTTCTAAAAAGGCAATCACCTTTAAACGAGCAAATTTTGTTTTAAACAATTCTACCATAGCAATTTACTTTAATAAAATCTCAAATAAGGTCTGGAAACGAATGGACTAAAGGGCCAGGGAATTGCCAGGAAAATGAGCACTGCTGCAAATCCAAACCACCATAAAGTATGATAATGCTTATCGAAATCGGTTACTGCTCGTTTAGCTTTCGCTGCTCCAATTGTGATAAGCAAAATCGCGAGAATCATGAACGCAATGTGATAAATACCAAAAAAGGTAAAATCATCAACTCTTAGACCACCTGACCCTCTTGTTCTGAAATAAGCAACTATTGGGCTTTTGGAATAAAGAATAAGTCCGATAATAAGTTGAATATGAGAAATAGCTGAAGTAGCTGAGCGAACGATATTGTCTAACTTACTGTAAGGTAATTTGGTTGCTATGCCAATGATACTTTTTAGGAGGCAATATGCCACACCAGCTACTAATAACCAGCGAATAATAGAATGAAAGGGAATAAGAGTTTGATACATCGCTCATAAAATTTGCGATGCAAAGGTCAGAAAGGAATTGTGCTAATTATAGGACGATATTTACTTATATTAGTATTATTCAATCATTTTTGAGTTTTGTACTCTCTTGGTGTATTACCAGTGTGTGTTTTAAAAAATCGGCTGAAATAGGATTGGTCAACAAAACCTAACTTGAAAGCGATTTCTGAAATGGAAAGTTCGGAATGTTTAAGCAAAACTTTTGCTTCTAAAACTAACATTTCAGCAATTAGTGTGCTGGCTTGTTTGCCTGTCGCCTGCTTAACTACTTTATTCAAATGATTTGGAGTAACATTTAAATGCTGAGCGTAAAAGGAAATGGACTTGTGTTTGTGAATAAACCGCATGATTAGCTGTTTGAATTGCTCTGTCAACTCAAATGCCTTTAGTGGCTTTTCGATACTTTCTTCTTTTGGAATGGCGTTTTTTATCTCGTAGCAAAGTGTAACCAAATAAGCGTCAATAAGGCTCAATTCATTGTTTGTTTTGTATTCATCCATCAGCCGCTCAAAAATGGCTTTTACCGATAAAAACGCTTTGCTGTTCAACTTAACGGGCTTTGCCTGCATATAGTTGTTTAAAGCTGACAATTCATTCACCATATGCTCTTTATGATACAACTTGATAATGGTTTCTAAACTGAAATGGCAATAAAAACCTGTCAAATTTTCAGAAAGAAAGTTAACTGTTGAAATTTGATTGGCTAATGTCAAGTGAATTTCGCCTGTATTGATTTCAATAGAATTTAGGTTTGCTCCACGAATAACTTTGCCATTGGTCACGAAAACAATTTCGTTTACCTCTCTTCGATGTGGTTGTGTTGGTAAGTCCATTAGATGACTGGTGTCCTCCAGTCGAGTAATCAGAAACTCCTCAGGTTTGTCTCTGAAAAAAAGATCCAACGGGAGGTCAGATTTTACATATTGCTTCCAAAGATCCTGTGTTGTTAAAACAGGGATTTCTTGTTTTTGAGCCATAGTGCCAATTTAGACAAATCAATCACAAATGTAGCGATTCACTCTCCACAACCATGCTGAAAATAACGGCTGTTCCAATAAAATCTAAGAATGAGACAGTGAACGAGAATGAGGACAAAAAATAACGGCTGTTGAGAAATGAGAATGAGTGCGAAAATGAGGACAAAAAAATAACGGCAGAGAACAAGTCTCTGCCGTTATTTTTTTGGTACCCAAGACTGGACTCGAACCAGCACACCTTGCGGCGCCGCCACCTGAAGACGGTGCGTCTACCATTTCGCCACTTGGGCAGCACAATTGGTAATGAGTGCGAAAATACCTGTTTTTTCCGATTGAAACAATCAGCGGGGCGAATTTTCCCTGAAAAAAGGGTGTTTAAGCAGATTAAAATGCACAAATAGTGCTCATTCCTTGTGTTTTAGCTGCGGATGCAATGTTTTGAACAATTTATCCCAGATCGAAGAATAAAACCCGAAATTGAAATCCGGTTGCTGGTGGTGCAGGTAATGGAATTCGGAGGTGCATACGAATGCCTTTTTAGCCAGCTTCAGCCACGATTCCGGCAGAACGGAATAATGCAGGTGACCAACGGTTCCCCACAGCGAGTTGAGCAGTAAATACAGGGAAATGCCGATCGCTGAAAACGGGATCACGGTGATTACTACCAGCATCATCAACCCGAAACCGATGGATTCGACCGGGTGCAGCACAAACAGGCTCAGCATATTGGTGGATTGATGGTCGTGGTGGCGCTCGTGTACCAGTCGAAAATACTTCAGGAAATGCACCAGTCGATGAAAAATATACATCAGGAAATCCATGATCAGCGTCAGGAACAACACTTCTGCAAGAACACGCAGCCAATGCTCGTTTTCCGACAAAACAATGAAGTCATATTTCCAGAGCATGACGCCCAAAATAAACACCAGCGTGTTGCAGATTACTGTTACAAGGCTCAGGATCACATCAGAACGCAGAATCGGTTGCTTATCACCTATTTGTCGTGATTTCGGGAAACGGCTCAGCGCTGCATACAATCCCAATGAACCGAAGTAAATGCCGAAATTGATGATGAGTCCCCACACGATCAACTCGCCGTAACCGGTATCGTTTAATGCTTGCAGGGCTTGTTTCATGAATGAATGTTTGGGTAAAGATACTAACGGGCTTATGAAAAAAGAAAGAGCATCACCTTCGCAATGCTCTTATTTTAAAAAAAACAGGACAGTTTATGCATCAACGGACCAGCTGTAAACCAATGAGGCGTCACCTGAAAAGTCTTTCTTCCGGTCCACTTCGTGCTGCGTTTCAAATTCGGAACCAAAACGCTCAAAAGCACTGAGAAACCCGAAATCACGGTCCGGGATCTTTGCCAGGATCTTGCCCACTTCCGGAATGGCTTTTTTGGCAATCACCAGCCATTGCGTAGAGGTCGTTCCGAGAAGGTCTGAGGCCACGCCGTACGAATCATCGCCCAGGCCTTCCTCGATATTCTGGAAAACTTCGCCCAGGTCTCTCACTGTTTTGCGGGAATGTTTTAAATAAACATGAACGTTTAGTTCCTGGTTGGCCGGGATTTCGCGACTCAATACAAATAGTCCTTCTGCGCCTTCATCGCCGGTATCAAATTGGAACGCATTTTCATGGCGTTTACTCAGTTTGAACGGTTCCTGGGGTAAAGTGGTGACAACCATTTTCTCCGGATCGGAAGGGTGCTCTGCCATCACGACGAAATAGAGGTTCCATCGTTCTTTCGGGCGGTAAATCTGAACCTGGTCAAATTCCAGTCTTACTCTTGTCATAGTGATTAAATTAAAATAACAGGTATAAATCTAACGCAAATTATCCAATTATACCACGATAATTCCATCATTATCACCGAAATAACGAACCGGAATGGCAGACGGCTTGCCGCTCCTGACACATGAACTTTTAGTTACGTTGATCGACGGGATTATTCCATTAAAAAAGCGGACTACACATGTAATCCGCTTTCCGGGTTGTATCAATAAGTATCAAATCGACTTTGGCAAGGTATACTTCCGGCCTTTGTTCTGCTCTTTCAGGTAGCTCATCAACGGTTTGAAGTAGTTCACCATCGATTTGGCCGACATATCCGTTCCCAGCACTTCTTTCAGGTGCGCGCGCCAGTCAACGGTTGCTCCCGGACGCATGATCGCTTTCAGGAAATCACCCACGCCCTTGTTGCCCCAATAATTGGTGTTGTGCACATCCTGTTTCAGGATCTTTTTAGCAATGTGTTCGTGGAACTGGAACAACAACACGTTCGACATCGCGTAATCGTAATACTGCGCCGGGTCGTCGTTGATGTGCGTTTTGGTCGCCGCATCGCAATACTCTTCACCGCGCGTGGCCGGAGCTTCGATGCCCTGGTAATGTTTCACCAGTTCCCACCACTTGGCGTTGTACTGGTCTTTCGGCAGGTTATTGCGGTAAAGCTCGTGTTCGTAATGTGTCATTACACCGGCGCTCCAAGGCACCATGACCACATAATCCATGGCTTCTTTCAACAGGATGCGCATTTCATCTGTTTTGGCATTCGCGTCTACCAATCCTTGTTTGGCAAGGAACGGCTTCTGCATACTGGCCAGCGCGATCATCGTTCCGAACGCTTCATGGTAAGCGCGGTTGGTGCCGTTGCGCAGTACGATCGGAACTTCCGGCTGTGAGTACTCCAGGAAGTAGAAAATGTGTCCCATTTCATGGAGTGTGGTTCCCCACCATTCGCTGTTCGGTTCCACGCTCATGAGTGAACGCACGTCGTGGTCATTGTCGATGTGCCAGGCCGAAGCGTGGTTGTTTTTGCTGTAACCGGCATCGGCGGCAACAGGGTAGAGGCTCGAGCGTTCCCAGAATACTTTCGGCAGGCGCGGAAAGCCCATGCTGACATAAAAATCTTCGGATTTACGGATGATCCATTCCGGTGTTTTTTGCGAAAGCGCTTTATTGATGTCAAATCCTTCCACCTGGATCAGCGCCGACCAATCCTGTCCCCAGCGATTCGGGAGCCAGTGCGCCGGCAGCATATCCGGTACCGGCTGCTGGTATTTTTCGGCCAGCTCGTAGCGCGCCCAGGTATGCAGCTCGCGGTACAACGGCCACAGATCGCGCACCATTTTGTCGCATTCCGCCAGCAGCTCATCCGAAGTCATGTCGTATTCCGAAACCTGGTACGAAAAGAAATCGCTGTAGCCGAGCGGCTTCACACAATCGTTGCGCAATCGTCTCAGGTCGGCGAGTCCGTCTTTGAGCGTTTTACCGACATCCTTGCTGGCATTCCAGGCGGCAAGCCGCGCATTGAGGTCGTTGGAGGTGGTCAGTATTTCGTCGAGGTCACCGATCGTTACCGGTTTGCCGTTGAGTTTGTACTGGAAACCGAAGAGCAATTCGGTTTGACGATTCATCGCCTTGATCTTTTTTTCGACCAGGTCACCTGCCGTTGCAGGATTATTACCGGCGATGTAGAGAATGTATTTCAGCTGCCGCACCTGCAGATCGGTCAGCGACTTTTCTTTTTCCAGGTATTTTTTGGCGGCGTTGATGTTCTTTTCACTTCCGGTAAAGGCTGCAAAAGCCTTGTCGCTCTGCTGCGCTTTGTAGTTCGACATCGTATCGCCCGGAACGATCTTCGTTTGCAGGGTCCACTGGCCTTCGTTTACAGCGATCAGGCGCTTTTGGTATTCTTTGTTGTAACCGTCGAGGAATTGCTGGGCTTCTTCCTGCAGCGCTTTATCTTCAGCACTCGGTTCGTCAGCGCTTCCGCCGCAGGCAAGCAATAAAGACAAAAGTACCGCAGTTACTACCGAACTGGTTAAAAAGGCATAGGACCGTACGTGTTTCATAGCGAGTAGATTTAATGTATTCCTGAATTGGATGAACGCTGCAATCTACTAAAATTTTACGGGTTGGTTTTGTCTTTTAGTTCCCAATTGGTAATTCGTTGAAAACAAAAGAGCACTGCTAATGCAATGCTCCTGGTTTCCTGTGGCCGTTTAACGATTAATCCTGTTCCAGTTTTATTGTCAGCTCACCTTCATCCGTGTTGCCATTCGAAGATTCTGAATATGTAGAATGCCAGACCATCGTTTTGTTTCGTAATTCCCGGATGGTGATGACGCGCCCATCGTTTATGCCCGTATAGGCAACCGTGTTGTTGGAAGTGGTGTATTTGGTTTCCGTGAGCAGAATGGCTTCCTTCTTTTTTAATTCATTCTCTTTGCTTTTCCCGAGGAAAATCCAGGTTCCTTCAACAGTTACCGTACCCGATCCATAGTTTCTGACATAGGTATAAGTACCGTCTTTTTCAAAGGTATATTGTTCCGTATAGGTGTCGGTTTGTGTGGTTGTAATTGTTGAACCCATAGTGGTATAGGTATCTACGGTTGTTTCGGTAGTTCCGTCATACGTTATGGTACTTGTTTCTGTGGTGTTGTTTGAAACAGAAGATTCATTGTACTGCATTTTAGTGACGTTCCATTCACCGGCAATTCGTGCTTTACGCGAACGAAGCGAGAAAAAAGGATCGTCTTCACCTTTTTTGCAGGAAGACAAAAAAGTGGTGGATAGCAGTAACCCGCATAGGGCAATTTGTAAACTGTTTTTCATGATTGTTTAAATTGATTGTAGCTAAAAGTACAACAATTCAACACGATACTGCGCTATTCCATTTCCTGCACCAATTCTTTCAAATGTGCAAGCTGCTCTCCGGTCCTTCTTTCTCTCAGCTTTTTATTCAGCAGGAACTGCAACAGCAGCAGCCCGGCATAACTGCCTGATCGTACCAGGACCGGTAACGAATGCCATTTATCCAGCATGCTGTAGTACTGAAAATAGGGAACCACTTCTACCAGCAATACCAGGAAGAGCAGGATTATTCTTTTAAAATGCGTTTCAAGCTGCATTCTCTTTTCCAGGAGCGCAATCTGCTGCTGCAGGTTCACTTTTACGGCAGCATCTGCAGCCTGCATACGCTGTACAATCTTAAAGTTGTGACGGGCGAACCAAATAATGCCCAGGCAGCAGAAAATATAAGCCCAGAACAGTATGCTGGTGAGTACCTTTTCCGTATCATCAAAATTGGTTGCCAGCAGCAGCACCGGCACGATGATCATCAACCGCATTCGCCTGCGAAAGGTTTTCTTCAGGGAAGCCAGCGGCCCGTTATTTTTGTTTTGGATCAATTCCACAATATTTGTGTCGGATGGACGATCTTGCGGCAACCCTTTCCACATTTTTTTCAGTTCATCGAGTTCCATAAGATGCTGTATTTGTCAGTTGACGTAATTTTTCTTTGATGCGGCTCATTTTAACCCGCAGTGTTCCCTCCTTGATTCCCAGTACTTCCTCCATTTCTTCGTAGGAACGTTCTTCCAGGTAGAGCATCACGATCGCCTTTTCAATTTCATCAAGGTGTACAAGCGCGGCATTGAGCTGCTGAAGGCGTTCTTCCTTTAATTGGTCTTCCGGTTCTTCAGAGGTAGAAGGCGGCAACGATGCCGGTTCGTGATAAGACACAAAGTCGCGCTGTTTTCGCCTTCCGGTAATGGCAGTGTTGATCGCCACGCGATACAGCCAGGTGCTGAATTTTGCGTTTCCCTTGAAATTCGGGTAAGCCTGCCACAGCTGGACCACCATGTCCTGGAACAAATCCTGGCGGTCCACGTCTGTATAAGCATACATCTGACACACTTTATGAAGCAGGAGCTCGTGCTCCCGGACCCGGGCTTCAAATTGTTGTTCTGATTCCTTGTTTTGCAATGTCTGTTCGTTTGAACTTATTAGTCGCATTAAACCGATAATTGTTACAAGAAGCGGAAAATAGTTTGGTTTTTATTCGTCGCAGGCACAACCAGGAGGCTGATGGCATTCGTAATCTCTGGAAATACAGGTATCACCACAGGCTTTCCCTTTTGAACAGGTTTTGCAGCAACCCATTCTTCCGCAGGCGCTAGAGAGTACTAACAAGACCATCACGAAAATTACTTTTATAGCGTTTCGATTTTTGAAAATACGTTTCATAATATTAGTTTTCAGACTAAAATGCCACCCCTCTCATAAACTGCGCTAACGCTTGTTTCTATCAAAAGCTACGCTTTTTCTTCCTCTAGGGGAGAGGTAGTTTCCGGTTCTCTTTTGACTTAATTTTCATAAGTGTTCTACCATGTCCGCCTTAAGGAGGATGTGGTTCATAAAATGTAGTAAACTATTCTTCCGGTTCTTCCTCACGCCTGCTATTCCGACCTTCATTCATCTGCTTCATCGCGGCCCGCGCAGCTGATCTTCCGACTCCTTGTGATAACACATATCCGCCGATTCCACCGAGTAAGGTTCCGAGCGTGTTTTCGGTCAGCAAGCCGGCGAGGCCCAGTGCCATGATCACACTCAACAGGATCATTACTGTCACGAACTGGATCACCTGTCCGGATTCGACCCATTCTTTCATGACGTCTTTCGGGAACCAGCGCACAATGCCGATTGTTGCAATGCTCAGCAGCCCGATGATCAGGATCATGATGTAGAGGTTTGCCTGCAGCGACATTTTGGTATTGGCCGTTTGGGCCGCTTCGTCGAGTTTACGGTCGTAGATCTCGATCTCTTTTTTGAGTGATAGCAAAGCATCCAATCGCTGTGCTTTTTCGGTTGAAATACGTTCCAGTTCCTTCTTTTGTGCCTCCACAAGGTTGTCGAGATCGTCTTTGATATCCGAATTTTTGAACAACGCGATCCGCTGCTGGCATTCTTCTTCGTAAGGCAGCGTCTGGAACTTATCGTCGATGCGTTTTTGTTTGGCTTTGATGTCTTCATCGTCGAAAACAGGCAGGTCGCTGGTCATGTTCCAGTACAGGTTGTAGATGTCGGTGGTTTCCTGCCGGAACCGCGGCCCGTCGTTGCAATCGAGGTTAATGGCCCGCTCAACCAGGTCGAGCACATCGGTTTTGTATCTATCCAGGTCAACCGGTTTCGCAGGCATCGAGAGCACGTTGACCCGTTCGGTGACATTGGTTTTGAGGGCGAGCAGCCAGCGTTTTTCCTCCAGTGCGTTCGACGCTTCGATGTCCTGTTTGGTGCGGTGGGCAATATCGTCCCGCAGACTATTGATGTCCGCAATCGAAGCGCTTTCAGGCAAATCCTGCGCATAGCCGGTGTTCAGGCAACCGATAAGCAGGATAGAGGAGAAGAGGGCGATTATTCCCTTGAGCAGTCGTAGTGGTTTCATGTTCCTAGTGTTAGTTAAAAAATGAATACTGGATAATGCAGGGAGTAAACATAGGTATTTGAGCAATTAAGTACAAATTAAGAATGCAGCTTAGGTGTAATTGAGGGTGGAATTTGGCCGAAAAGATTATTTGAGCTCATTTTTCCAATATTCCATGAGGGAATGACCATATATGATTACATCCGTTCCCTGGTGTACTGAAATGACAGGACTTAACGATTTATCTTTAAAAACCGCCAGAGCACGATGTGCATACAAAGGCACAAAACCGATTAGTTGGTCAACGTCAAAACCGGCATCAGACAATCGTTCTTTTGTATAGTTAATGTACTCCAGTATTTCTTCGGTTAACCAGTTGCTTTTCTCATAATCCCGGGGATAGGTGTACATGTTTCCACCGAATTGGTCTTCCCTGGTTCCTTCAGGATCAATCGAAATCTGATCACGGTCAAAACCGTTGATGACTGACAGCATTTCTTTGTAGTCGGTTGGGAAATCGAATCCGAATAGGCTTTCCAGGTCGTTAATTTCCCCGGGCGTTAAACCCGGATTCCATTTAGTTCCCGGCTGTATTTGCCACCCGTACACATTTGAATAAAGTGGTTTACGCTTAAATTTTTTCTCGGTCTTAATCTTAAATGTTTGCCAGCTCATTTCTTTGTTCGTCACTTTTCTATTCTCAACACACTCCCATTTCGCAGTTCATACCCGCTAAGTCCGTATTTCTCTGTCCAGAAAATTTTCATTATGTGCAGTGAATTCTGTTTGAATTTCTCACTATCCGCATCTTCATTTTCGACAACCAGGTAGCTTCGTTGATGGCAATAGTGAAATAAGGAATCCGACCTGGTTTCTGTGTCGTCGGTTATCCGGCCGGAGAAGTTTCGGTAATGTATGCTAACATACTCATCTATATTATCAACCTGTTTTTCAACCAATAGCAACCTTTGGTCCAGTTGCACCAGCTTTCCATTTTTTATTTCGGAACCGTCCGACCATAAATTGTCTGGCAGGTGTTTGATATCCACACCAGTTGCATGGAGCATACAGTTATTGGTCCAGGATTCGATTGCTGAAACCGCAATTGTATCTTTATTGCCTGCTCCGTCTGAAAAATAAATGGTGTCACCTTCCTTGTAGGCTTCCAGGCGCTTTTGCTGTTTGGGAGCAAAGGCCAATTCGGCCTCATTGTCGCATTCAGATTGGCATCCGCTGAATAAGTATAAAAGAATAGAGAAATATATCAGGGATCGTTGAATGCAAGGTTTCATTTCAGGATTGATTAAGCACCGTTTTAACGTTAAATATAGCATGGATTTACCTATGTGCTAACAGTGGTATAAATTAAATCTCCGGTTCCCTGTGGGTTGCTCTTTCCGAAAGGAGCCAGGAAATAACAACCCCGTTCACCAGTCGGCAAACGGGGTTTTAGCCGGACTGCTTGTTGTCGTTTAATCTTCTTCACCGCCGCCACCGCCGCTGCACTTACGGTAAACGACAGATATGTCGATATTGGCATACGTTAATGTTGTCATAGGAATGGTATGAACATCGGCGATATACGTAATCTGGCTGACAAAATAGCCACCAACCGGTGTATGGGCTACAGCGCGTGCTACTCCTGCTGCTATTACATCGTTTTGTTCTGCCGGAGTTATGAGTTGAATATCTCCAAAACTAAAAGGAGTGCCACCCGAGTCTACCAGCGAGGTAAGCAAATAGGTTATCGTTTGGGATCTGCCCTGACAGTTCCTGACATCGCAAAGCGCAAACGTATTAAGCTCGGAAACAAGAGCGTTGTAGCCTTCTACATCACGCCAGGGACTGCAGGATTTTACATGTCCAGGCGTTGTAGTGGGTTGCTTGGCGCTGTAAGATACAGGTTTGGTTACCGTTAGCGGTTCTTTCTCACAGGCGGAGAACAGGAATAGAGCTGCTGTAAAAGCAAGCGGAGTCAGGGTTCTAAAAAGTGTTTTCATAAGTGAATAGTTTAAAATGCTCAATTTAAGGGATTTTGGTGGATGATCCGAGGAAAAATGGGTTATTTTTTTCAGATGACCGTTTCATATTTGTTCATTTCGGACAACTTTTGTCAGTTAAGGAAGGTCTTTCCTAAACAAGAAAAAAGACATGAAAATGATCGTGAGACTTAAGCTGCTTTTAATCTGTATGGTTGCCTTTTTAAACGGTTTTTCACAGGCAGGGGAAAACACAAATTTACTTCGTCTAAAATCCGGCACGGTTCAGATGAATTCAGGTGCTACCTCGGCTGAAGAACTTGAAAGTGTTTATTATGAAGGGAATTACTTTGTCGTTGTAAACACGGACGTACCTAAAGCAATTGACGATTTGACAAAAATTGGCGTTCAAATCATTAGCTATATCCCCGACGATGCCTACCTGGTAAGGGTTCCGGAAAAAGTAATTCATTCCGTTTTTAACATGGTCGACGGGGTTTATACCATACAGCCCGGTTGGAAGTTGGATCAGTACTTGGCTAATAAAACGTTTCCTTCCTTCATCTCAGCTTCACCAGAAAAAGTTCAGGCAGAAGTTGTGTTGTATCCGGGTGTAAGGCTGGACCTGGTTTCATTAAAATCGACTTTCGGAGCACATATTATTTCCATTGAGCCAACAATAATGGAGAACAATTTTATCGTCGAACTAAACCCGGACAATGTCTTAAAATTGGCAGCGTTTCCTTTTGTGCAATTCATCGGGTTGAAACCAGGGGAACCAACTGATTTAAATTATGAAGCGCGGTTGTCACAGAAATCGAACACACTTTATACCGATTATGCCGGCGGCCTGAAATTGTTTGGTGACAGTATCAACATCATTATGAGTGATGGCGGAAAACCAGGAGATCATATTGATCTGAAGGGACGCATCGACGGAAGTCATCTGTCTAATCAACAAGCGACCGTGCATCCTACGCAAGTAGCAGGAACACTTACAGGTGCAGGGAACCTTGATCCGACGATGCGTGGACAGGCTTGGGGAGCAACCGTTTTTTCGTATGAAGGAGTGATGGGATTACATGCTTTTCCGGATGCCTATGTCAACGAAGGAGTTACAATTACTTCCGTTTCTCAAGGTGGGTGTTGTAATACCGGATACACGCAGCAAGCACAAATCGTAGATCAGAACACGTTGAACCACACAAGTTTGATTAACATACTCGGTGCGGGAAATTCGGGACTAACAAACAACAATCATCCGTCGGGAATCGGGTGGGGAACAATTGCCAGCCATTACCAGGGAGCTAAAAACAACATTGTTGCCGGTGCAGTTGACAATGCTGATTACCCCGAGAATTACAGTTCCAGAGGCCCATTGCCGGACGGAAGAATGAAACCGGAGGTAGTTGCCGTAGGAACAGTTGAAACAACTATGCCCGGGAATGACTATTTTGAGGTTTCTGGGACATCATTATCTTGTCCGAATACGAGTGGCGTGATGGCCCAATTATATCAAGGCTACAAGGAATTGCATAATGGAACCCTGCCGCATTCGGGATTAATGAAAGCCGTTTTGCTCAATACGGCTGATGATCTTGGAAATCCCGGACCGGATTATACCATGGGATATGGTCGGATTAACGCCCGGAAAGCCTACCGCACGTTGGTCAATGAGACGTATTTTCAAGGCTCACTTTCCGACGGACAAGCTGCTCAATTTACCGTTCAGGCTCCTGCCGGTGCAGTTGGTGTGAAGGTATTGCTGTATTGGCATGACCAACCGGGCGCTATTATGTCCGCTCAGGATTTGGTCAATGATTTGGATTTGGTTGTCAGTGATCCGAATGGAATTGACTGGAACCCCTGGGTTTTGAATCCTTTAGATGCAGACGCGAATGCTGTCAGAAATGAAGATCATGTCAATAATAGTGAACAGGTAACACTTTCTTCCATTGTTCCTGGTACTTATACATTTACCATCCTTGCTTCGGACATCAATCTTCCCGGTTCACAGGATTTTTTTGTTGCTTATGAATTTATTATTCCACAAATACACGTTACCCACCCACAGGGGGGCGAGGCTTTTGCTCCGGGCTCGGATGTAAATGTACGCTGGGAAATTGAGGGGATTCAGCCCTTTACTACAACTACGTTGGATTATAGTACTGATAATGGTCAGAGCTGGAACACGATAGGTACCATTTCCAATTATTCGTCTTTGCATCAATGGAGTGCGCCATGGGTTACCGGGGGACATTATTTGGTGCGTGGAACTTCTTCTTCCGGTCACAGTGATATCAGTGATGCGCCGTTTAGCATTTTGAAAGCGCCGTTGAATTTAGTGATTGATACTGTTTGCGAAGATGAGGTCACCATCAGCTGGGATCCAACTTGGACGGCAAGCGGATATGAAGTCTATCAACTGGGCGCAAAATACATGGAGTATGCCGGAAACACTTCGAATACGAATTTTACATTCACAGGAATCAATACCAATGAAGAAAACTGGTTTAGCGTTCGTGCGCTGGGCCCGGACGATGGTCAAAGTTTAAGAGCGATTGCTATCCGCCAGGAACCCGGAACGATCAACTGCACTGCCGGAATATCCGAAAATAAAAGTTCGCTTATTGAAGTATATCCGAATCCGACAAACGGGCAAATAACGATCAGGAGCGCTTCTGGGGAAATAGAGGAAGTAACGGTCATTGATGCCATCGGCCAGGAACTGGATAGTTGGAAAGATATTTCATCGGGAACATTTCTGCTGGATTTAACCAATTATGCTGCGGGTTATTACTATTTAAAGGTCAATAACGAGGTAGTGAAAGTTATCCGGCAAAAATAATCTCAAGGATAGGGCAGAGGACCGGGCAATGCGAACTGTCTTATGATTGACAGGACTAAAAGACCACATCGCGAATTCCTGAACTTGAAGTGCAGATTCATCGGACTGAAATAGCATGAAAACCGGCCTGCATCCTCCGTGAAAAAAGATAACCCGACGGAAAATAGGAACGTGCCCGCGAATAATCAAGGAGCTTGAAACATCCGGGAATCTCACATTACTTTCACGGAATGAAACAATCAGCTATAGCAGGTGCAGTATTACTGGCGCTTTTCACAGTAAGTTGCAACGATGGTGTAAGGCGACAGCAACAGCGAATTTTCCCGAAGGAACGTGAAAAAAGCGAAGCCGATACCATTATATTCCACGATGAGCGCCGGCCCGCTGTTACCGATACTGTCTCTCTTGGGGATCTGAACAACGACGGCATTCGCGATTTCGCCTTTATTTATACGCCACCGACGATTGTCAGCGCAGACCAGTACGGAAAGATCCACTTCTGGAACAATTGCGCAGACGGCAATTGCTACAACACGATTACGTTTTCGGCTGAGCTACCCGCCCTGGAACACCGGATGTCGGTCTGGGGAAGGCTCGAAAACGCGGGCGACCTCGACAACGATGGTTTTGCGGAGCTGCTCTTCCTGCCTGGCTGGTTCACCAGCAACTGGACGAACCTGTACCTTTATTCACTCAAAGACGGCCGATGGAAAAAGATCGCCGATGTCTCCGTCAGAAGAGATGAGATCATTGACTCCATGCGAAAGCAACTCATCCGGAGAAACAACCACTGCTACCTGAAAGGAATCCGTTTCTTGGATGCCGACGATATGGCTTATTTTGTGAAAGTTCCGTTGGAATTGCCAAAGCAGGATTCGGTTGTTAATGCGGTGGATTCTATTTGGCAGGAGTTTCAGGAAGTTTTGTAGGTTGACGGTCAAGAATTAATTTGCTTCTCCATTTAATAAACGGATTTTCGATGATTCGATTCAATAAGAATGCACCAAGTAAACATGTTAAACTGCAAATAACGAGTACAATATTACTGTCCATTTCGTAATCTGCCAGCAACTGATGGGTCAAGTGGATTATTCCTTTATGCGTTAAATAAATTGCATAGGAAACCGTTGCAATCCATGTTGTTACCTTTGATTTCCATTTGTGTAGAAAACCTGAAGGACTGATTGCACCGATAACCAAAGAGCCATAACCAACAGCAACCAGAGGAAATCCAAATACAGATGCATCAAATGTAAATGGGTCCTCGCATAGAAAATATGCGCCCGATAATATAGCCAACCCTAACGCAATCCATAGATTTCCGTATCTGGCGATTCTGCTCCATAAGGAAGGAAGAAACTGATAAATTGAAGCGATAAGAACACCTACTAATAGTCCGTCTAAACGATTGTAGGTTGGATAGTAAATGTATCTGTACCAAAGTACTGGATCAACTTCGCCGTTTTGGGATAAAGACTCATATACATAAAATCGGATTGCTAATCCGGTCAAAAAAAGTACGATGATAACCCGATATGCATTTTTCAACCTCTTTAGCTGTTGCAGAAAGATCAGGATCAAGGGTAAAAAGAGGTAAAAGTGTTCTTCAACACAAAGTGACCATGCATGTGAAAATGTGCCATGATTTTTCAGGTCGAGTCCAAAGTTTTGAGTGAAGGTTAGAAATTTCCAAAGAGGAGGTAAAGCTTCTTTTTCCCGGAATAGAGGAACTAGAAAATAGAGTAAAAGCACCACCAAAAAGGCGGGAATTATTCTGAAAAACCGCTTGGCATAAAACTCCTTCAAGGAAATGTTTTTTCCTTTTTTGACCTGAGATAATAATTGGGAAGTGATCAGAAAACCACTTAGAACAAAGAAAAGATCTACACCGGTCCAGCCAAACTTGGCAAATTCCGGCAACCATTCGGGTTGTCCACCACTTAAGATGAAATAATGAAACAGGAAAACGATGATTATTGCCAACGCTCTTAAGTGATCGAGTCCATTGAGCCTTTCTTGGTTTATCAGATTGTTTTGTTCGTAAGCGTTTTTGTTGGCAGGTTCATCTGATTTCATCGAGTGATTTATTGGTTTCTCAATATTACAAATAATAGGGAAAGGGTGAATGTACGAGTGAGAGAAGAGAAAACAAAAATGAGAAGCGTCATTTTCATTCTGCTTCTCATTCTGCTTTAGTGCGCAATTCGGTCTGAAAATAGAACCAAAAAGCATATAATAGGTTGTTTATTCTTTTGGCTTTGTTGATCTTTTTAATCCTAAAAAATCAATAAGACCAGGATGAACACGAAATAATTTGGCACTTTCTTCAAATTGAGATCTTGTATTTCGATATTTAAAAATGTATTCTGAACCACCATATCCACTACCACCAGCTTTATAGTACCCAACTATGGAAAATTCAAATAGCTTTTTGAGTGAATCGTATGCCCCAAAAGAGGATTTTTTTTGTTGAATTGCTTTTTCAAAGTCTTCAATATCAAATTGATGATATCCTATGATTTTGATAATTTCTAATATATGATCATATTGAGGAATATGTTTATGTATTTCGTCATCAAGTTCATCTAAAAAATACTTACTATATTCTGGTTTAGCATCGTTAATTTCTTTATTTGAAATTAGTTCTACTTTTTCAGGATTCGAGTTGTGAGATTGTATAATTTCATTACAAAACTGAATAACGTCTCGTGGTCGTAAAAAGGTTCGATCAGTGATATAATTGTACTTTGTTTGTTTTCCAGTCATTAATTGTGATTCGTCAAAAACATCACCCCACTTTACTTCATCGTTATCAGTTTCTTTTAACAGTTCAGTAAGCCTCTTCTCAATTAGTTCTTTCAAAGTATGACTCCCTGGGATATCCCATTCTATGATTGATGTTGATGAACGAGTTAATTTATTTTTGTCTTCAAACTTCAAAGAATTGTATATATCGTCTCTCAAGAAAATGATAATTGACATTTTTTTTCCTTTTTCTTTAGCTACCCTATTAATCTCTTTCGCGGCCAAAAGAAGTCCAATTACTCTATTATAATATTCTGGGTTTTTTGGGTCAAATCCCAAGTCTAATTGGTCAAAAAGAATGTGATATGTATGTGCTGGATTTAAGCTACTTACTATATATTCTATTAAATTTGAATTAACCTCTTGTATTATAGTTGGAAGATATTCCATTGGAATGTTATCTGGAGTTACAGATCCTTGAAATATGCCAACATCAACTTTAAAGCTTGATTTAATCTTTATTTTCTTTGAGGGGGTAAATATTTGAGTTACATCAGGATCTCGACTGCCATATGTATCAACAATAAAAGCTTCTATTTTGGTAAGGTAATCTAGTGATACTTCATCATAGGGTGTACTTTGATCATGATTTAATAAAATTTTGGATAAACTCATCAAAATAAGATATTTCCAACTGTGAGTATATTTATCAAAATCAGGTACTCCAATTTTAACTTGTTTATCGTGATAATGCCAAGGATAATCAGAGAAAGTATGCCCAAAACTAAAAAACCTTGAATCATTTTGTATAAGGAATCGTTTAAAAATTGCTGTTTTACCAGTTCCTTTTCTTCCAAGTACTATAAATTTTTCTAAGTTTTTAATTTGATTGTATGAATTGTGATTTTGGAAACATTTTATGAGTAACTCATCATTGTCTGCATCAATACCACCAATTGATTTAATAGATTCTATTTTTTTCATGAATATGGTTTTGTTAATGATAAATCTAATAATAAATAATTATTTGCAGATCGGAATAAAAAGAGTAACTTCCATTATCACCCTTGGCTAGCACGCAAGACTGGACTTACCGACGAAGCCGAGCTACAGCTCACCTTGTCGGCATAAATTTCTCGACCAAAAATTAATTATTCGTCAAATTCCCGATCATCTTAAACAACATCCTGGACAGCTCATCCGCTTTGGAGTAAAATTGATTGAATTGTTCTTCGGTGAGAATGGTTTCGTCTTTTAAGAAATCGAATACAGCAACGCATTCAAAGGCAGAACCGCGGGAGATGACATAAAAATTTCGTTTGTCGGCCTTACTAAAGCGACTGGTTCCTTCTGCAATGTTTAAGACGACACTCAATGAAGCGCGTCGAAGTTGATTTTGGGAAATAGAATCAATGGTTTTAGAGTTTCGAAGGAATGCATACACCTCCTTGTTGAATTGTTTTGCTTTTTTGTAAACGTCTAACTTTTCGAAATCGAACATTGTAATAGTGATTAAAAATTCCCGCAGAAATTCCCTGCTTACTTGAATTTAAGCATTTGAAACGATATCTAAAAGCTTTACCGGGACTTTCACACTCAAAACTCACACTCGTTCCTGCAAAAAGAAAAAGCATAAGAAGAAAAGTGTGAGTTTGAGTGCGAGTGTGAAGGGAAAAAGAAAAAGCGAACTGCTAACGCGATTCGCTTTTTCTTTTTGTGCGCACGACTGGATTCGAACCAGCACACCTTACGGCACCACCCCCTCAAGATGGCATGTCTACCAATTTCATCACGTGCGCGTGATTTTAGACGGTGACAAATATACGCATTTGCACCACGTTTCAACTACTTAATCTGCAAATCCAGCAACTTTTCTTCACCGATGAACCCTTCCAAACGATCACCGATAGCAACCGGACCAACGCCGGCCGGAGTTCCGGTAAACAGTAAATCACCGGTTTTCAGGGTGATGAATTGCGAAACGTAGGCAATCAGTTTGTCAATCGAAAAGATCATATCGGTGGTATGGCCGGTTTGTACCAGCTCGCCGTTTTTGTGGAGCGTGAAGGTCAGATCGGCTAAGTTGAGCCCGGTTTTTGGCAGGAAGTGTGTTCCCATCGGCGCGCTGTTGTCAAACGACTTCCCGATTTCCCACGGCAGGCCTTTTTCCTTGCAGGCCGTTTGCAGGTCGCGGGCCGTGAAATCGATTCCCAGGCCGACCTCGTCGTAATAATCGCCGGCAAAGTTTTCCGGGATGTGTTTTCCCGCTTTTTTGATTTTCACTACCAGCTCGCATTCATAGTGCAGGTCGTTGGTGAAATCGGGAATATAGAACGGGTTGCCCGCCGGGAGCATGGCTGTGTCGGGTTTCATGAAAAAAACGGGAGCCGCGGGCAGCGGAGCATTCATTTCTTTAGCGTGATCAGCGTAGTTGCGACCGATACAGATTATTTTCATGGTTATTTCGAAAATTTATTTTTGAGTGCGGCCAGTTTGTCTTCCATACTGGCATTGTCTTCAGGGGCCTGTTTTGCCGCGGAGGCACGTTTGGATTGTTTGATGCGTTCCATTTCGTTGCGCAGCAATTGTTTGGTATAGAGTGGGAAATCGGCATCGAGGATCCAGCCGTAATAACCCGGTTCCGATTCGCCGATCTCTTCCACGGTCTTGCCTTTGTGCTTCCCGAAATTGTACATCACCTGGCCTTTGTCGTTCACTGCCAAACGTCCGGCGAAATCGTGCCATTCCACGTTGCCCTGGCGCGAGAATTCCGCGAGTCCTTCCACACTTTTGGCCAGGTCCTGGTAACGCGCCAGCTGCGCCTTGAAGACGTCGAGCGTCACGCGGGTATCGTACAAGGCGTTGTGGGCGTTTTCCATGTTCTGCTGACAGTAAAACTGGTAGGCCGCCGCCAGTGTACGCTGTTCCATCTTGTGGAAAATGTTTTGCACGTCGACAAACTTGCGCGAGCTGACATCGAAGGTATGATTGCAGCGCAAAAACTCTTCGGCCAGCACCGGGATGTCGAATTTATTGGAGTTGTAACCTGCCAGGTCGGCATCACCGATAAAAGCGGCGATCTCGTCGGCAACTTCGGCAAATTTCGGGGCATCTGCAACGTCTTTGTCCCAAATACCATGGATTTCGCTGGATTCCTTCGGAATGGGAATAGTAGGGTGGATGCGCTTGTAATATTCTTCCTCTTTCCCGTCGGGATGAATCTTGATGATCGCTATTTCAACAATGCGGTCCTGGGTGACATTTACGCCTGTGGTCTCGAGATCAAATACAGCGAACGGGCGTTGAAGAGCTAGATTCATGTTTTTAGGCCAAATATACGTTTCCAAAAGGATAAAAAAAAGTCCCGGCTCTGCGGGACTCTTTATCTTATTTGGCTTTCAGCTCAACGAACTGGTAAGGACCATATTTTTCAGTGTTATCTCTGTCTCCGGCAAATGCAGGTCCGGAAACCACAGCGGAAACAATTTTGATTTCCACGCGGTCTTTGTATTTCGAGTTGCGGTAATGCCAGCTCACTTTGTCATACATTTTCTGCGCACGCGTTTCACTCAATTCCTGGTTGTCTTTGAACGCCGCTGTTGGTACGTAAGAAGCAGAAGAGTAAATCTCGATCACTACTTTTTCGCGGCCTGCTTTCAGCTGCTTGTCAACATCGTCAAAAAATTTCTTCAATGAACCGTTGGCATCGTCAGGAGCATTTTTGTTGTAGCCGAAATTGCGCTTGTAGGCCAATGGCTCATAAACAGGTCTGATTACAGGAATAATTGTATCGACAATCACAGGTACGGTATCCACCGGCGGTTTGCCAATTATCCATTTTTCTGCATCCAGGTAGACCTCGCGGTAGATTTCTTCTTTTTCCTTCGAACAGTCGGTTGTCAGTGTTTCGCGGTAGAATTCCGTTGCGCCGTCACTGTGGTGGAACACCACTTCGTATTCGTGGCAAGGCTCGAGGTTCATCATGAAGACACCGTCGCGGGCTCGCGGGTACACCGTACGGCCCATTTGGTCGCCGCAGTCAACACAGTTCAACGTAATGGTCATGTCTTCCGGCATCGGGCGTTCGTTCAGCGTGATGATCTTTCCTTTCAGGATCGCACCACGGTTTGGTGTCAAATAATCGTTCTGGATTTCGTAGATGTCTTTTTCACCTTTGGAATCGCCGCGCGTTGACGTAATGTAGCCGCGGCGTCCGTCGATTGTTTCGGTGTAAAACAGGTCATCGCTGGTAGAATTGAGCGGGTAACCCAGGTTGATCGGAACCGACCAGTTGTTATCGCCGTCGATTACCGATACCATGATGTCAAAACCACCCATACTTTTTGGTCCGTTACTGGCGAAGTACAGCGTTTTGTTGTCGCTGGCCATAAACGGTGAGTCTTCATCGAAAGGACTGTTGATCGTTGGGCCGAGGTTAAACGGCTTGCTCCACGATCCGTCGGGCAATTTCACTACGCGGTAAATATCACGTCCTCCGAAACCTTCAGGTCGTTCGGAAGTAAAGTACATGGTACGTCCGTCAGGCGTAACGGCGCAGTGTGTTTCCCAGTATTCGGTGTTTACATCAGCTGTTTTGAACTCCTGGATTTCCTTGAAGCGGTTGGTCGAGAAGTCCGAAAAATAGATGTCACCGTTGTTCACGATGTCCTGGTATACGTAGATGCGGCGCTCGTCCTGGCTCACTGAAATCGAAGCTTCGTTTTGATCGGCTTTACAGAAATCCAGGCGTGTAGGCTCCATCCAGACGTCGTCAAAATCCTTGTACGAAACATAAATGTCTTCCGGGTAAAAATCGTAGCGCGGATCTTTTGAATCTTCGCTTTGGCCTTCGGGCCATGCACGGCGCGAAGTAAAGTAGATGGCGCTTCCGTCAAACGAGATTACCGGTGAATATTCGGGAGCTGTTGTGTTGATTACACTTCCGAGGTTGAGCACCGTTACGTTTTTCTTCGGGAATTCCATGGATTTTTTCGCATTTGCCAGTTGGTCCAATCCTAATTGCGCAGCGGCTGTCAAATCGGTTTTCTTTGGGGCCTGTGCAAGGAAAGCGGTGTAATTTTCTTCGGCTTTATTGACATTCCCGGTACGGTGATAGCATTTTGCCAGGCGGTACAACACATCCACGGCAGCATGGGTTTCGGTGCCTGAGTACATGTCGTAATTTTTGTCGATATTCTTAGATGCTTTTTCCAGGTAAGGAATGGCTTCGGCATGCAGCGCACGGCCTTCTGAAAGCAGAAACCCTTTGCGGTAGTTATAGTTGCTGTTTTCAGGATTCTTGCTGAGGAGCTTGTCCATGATCTTTTCGGCAGCCGAATAGTAGCCTTCTTCCAGTAATCTCGAGCTTTCAACCAGGAGTTTTTCGTCGGAATAGGTGGCTATTATATCCTCTAATTTCGCGTTCGTATATTGGCCGTAGCTAAGTGAGCAGTAGGTGCTAAACAATACAAAGAATAGTAATATTTTCATTCTTTAAGTTAATCTAGTGAATATCAATGCTGTGAATATAGCTAAAACCGTAAGTTTAGTTGCAAGGAAATGTTCATTTTTTGTCCACGAATATACAGTGAAAAGTATTTTTTAGTCGAAACGAACGTTTGTTTACAGTGTTTTCTCCTGAAAAAACAGGTGTTAAAAAAAACGATTTAGGCATTAAAAAAGGCCGCTGATTTTCACAGCGGCCTTCGGTATTTTCAGGGATTGTCTTATTTCACAATCAGGAATTCCGTACGACGGTTTTGCTGGTGTCCGGCTTCTTTTTCAGCCTCTGTTGCCATTCCTGCAATAGCTGCATCCGATACGATCAGTTTCGATTCGCCGTAACCTTTCCCGGTAATACGGCTGGCAGAAACGCCTTGAGAAACGATGTAAGCGGCAGAAGATTTGGCACGACGGTCAGAAAGCGCCCTGTTACTTTCTACCGAACCACGGCTATCCGTATGTGATCCCAATTCGATTTTGATTGTCGGATTTTCTTTCATCACTTTCACGATCTTGTCCAGTTCCACTTTCGCGTCCGGACGGATGTTTGACTTGTTGTAGTCAAAGTAGATCGGCTTGATATCGATGATCGTTGCCAGATCGATTCCCACGTCGGCTTTTGTCATCAACGGGTTGATCAGCGAGTTGATATCGATGCGTGATTCCATCGCCAGTTCCAGCGGAACATCGTAGGTCATCGTTACATATCCTTCTTTTTCCAAACGCAGCTGAATGTCGAATTTGTCGTTGCGCTTTTTACCGGCCAATGTGTCTGTCAGGAATGTACCGTCGCTGAGTGTAGTGCCATCCAGGATCGATTGGGAGTTGCTCTTGTCAACGATTGATACTTTCACACCACTCAACACCTGCTTGGTTTTGCTGTCTTTTACAGTACCGGCCAGGTAGTAGATGTTGACGATGTCTTTGATATCCGTATCCAGCCACACTTCGCGGTATACTTCCTGGTATTGTTTTTCGCAATCGGTTGAAAACGCTTCACGGTAGAATTCCTGTTTTCCGCCTTCGTACGAGAAGATCATTTCATACTCGCGGCAAGGCTCCAATGAGCTCAGGAAAACACCGTCACGCACACGCGGGAACACTTTGCGGTCGAACGGATCGCCGCAGTTGGTGCAACGCAATGTGATGGAAACATCTTCCGGGATCGGCTTGCCGCCAACGGTGTTGATCTTTCCTTTCAGCACGGCAATGTTCTTCATGCCCAGGTAATCGTTTTGTACTTCGTAGATGTCCTTTTCACCGAATCCGTCAGCTCTGAACGATGTCAGGTAACCGGTCATACCATCAACAGTAGTGGTGTAAAATAAGTCATCACCGGTAGAGTTGAGCGGGTAACCCAGGTTGATCGGGTCCGACCACACGTTGTTTTCATCGCGAACGGTTACGAAGACGTCAAATCCACCCATACTTTTCGGGCCGTTGCTTGAATAGTAAAGTGTTTTGTTGTCAACGGCGATAAACGGTGATTCTTCGTCGAAAGGCCCGTTAATGTTCGGTCCCATGTTTACCGGGTTGCTCCATTCACCATCAGGCAATTTTACGATGCGGTAAATGTCGCGTCCCCCGTAACCGCCTTTTCGGTCGGAAACGAAGTACATGTTTTGTCCGTCAGGTGTCACCGTACAGTGTGTTTCCCAGCTGGCGGTGTTTACGTTGCGGTTCTGGAAGTGTTCTACTTCCTGGAAACGGTTGGTCGAGAAATCCGAGTAGAAAACGTCACCGTTCCCTTCGGTATCCTGGTACAGGTAAATGCGTCGCTCATCCGGGCTTACGGCCATTGTAGCCTCGTTCTGGATGGAATCACAAAACTCCATGCGTGCAGGTTCCGTCCATGTTCCGTCGAAATCGCGGTAAGAAACGTAGATATCTTCGGGCAACTGGTTGATGCGCGGATCGATTCCCTTGTTGCTGGCGCCATTCGGCCAACCGCGGCGGGAAGTAAAGTACAAAGCAGATCCGTCGAGGGAAATCACCGGCGAATATTCCGGTTTTGTTGTATTTACGGTCGAACCGAGGTTTTGCAGCTTCACTTTACGCGGAACTTCCATTTGCTTTTTGGCAACGGCACATTGTTCCAGGTTGAGTTTTGCAAAGAATACAAACTCTGATTTCGGGTTCGAAACGGCAATGAATTTGTTATAGTACTCTTCTGCCTTGGCAATGTTTTCCGCTAAATGATAGCAGCGTGCCAGGTGATAAAGCGCGTCTGTCGGAGCGCTTTTCTCATTGGCCGAGTACATGTCGAAATTTTTATCGGTGCTCACGACTGCTTTTTCCAGCAACGGCAGTGCTTTTACGAAATCGCGCGACATTTCAAGGTAGATAAAACCACGGCGATAGTTGTAGTTGCTGCTGTTCGGATTTTTTTCGAGCAATTTGTCAGCTACCAATCCGGCCTGGTAAAGGAAGCCTTCCTGCAGCATTTGGGAATTTTCGGTTACCAGCGTTTGCTCCGAAGCGGTTTTTAGCATTTCCTGCAATTGCTCTTCCGTATACTGAGCAAATGTTAACAAAGGCAGCAGAACCAGGGCTGCAGTAGTAAAAATTCGATTCATTGAGTTGTTAATTAAAAAGACCCACTTTATTCATTGTGTGGGTCTTACGAAATTAATGATTATATGTTACAATTCACGGTTAACGTCAAATTGCTCGAGGTAATCAGCTACCCTGCGCACGAATTGTCCTCCTAGTGCTCCGTCTACCACACGGTGGTCATACGAGTGTGAAAGGAACATTTTATGGCGGATCCCGATGAAGTCTCCGTGGGCCGTTTCAATCACTGCCGGCATTTTGCGGATAGCTCCCAAAGCAAGGATCGCTACCTGCGGCTGGTTGATGATCGGTGTTCCCATTACGTTGCCGAATGTTCCCACATTGGTAACCGTATATGTACCACCCTGGATGTCTTCCGGCTTCAATTTGTTGTCGCGTGCGTTGCGTGCCAGTTCGTTTACCGATTTCGCAATTCCGGTAAGGTTCATGCGATCGGCGTTCTTGATCACCGGTACGATCAGGTTTCCTGAAGGAAGGGCAGTTGCCATCCCGATATTGATGTCTTTTCGTTTGATGATGTTGGTACCTGAAACCGAAACGTTGATCATCGGGAAGTCTTTGATCGCTTTCACGATTGCTTCCATGAAGATCGGCGTAAAGGTCAGGTTTTCACCTTCGCGTTTTTCGAAATCCTTTTTCATTTTGTTTCTCCAGTTCACGATGTTGGTCACATCTGCTTCTACGTAAGAAGTAACGTGCGGAGAAACGTGCGTAGACATCACCATGTGATCGGCGATGAGCTTGCGCATGCGGTCCATTTCAATGATCTCGTCGCCCGGATTGGCTGTTACAACAGGTTCTTTGATATTCGCCAGGAATGAAGAACCGCCAGTGCTTGCCGCTGCCGGAGCTGCCGCCGGGGCCGGAGATGAAGTGGCCGTTTGCTGAACAGGAGCTGCTGCCGGAGCCGCTGCGGCTACCGATGCGCCACCGCCTGCAACGCGGGTATCGATGTAGGATAAAATATCTTTTTTGGTCACACGGCCACCTGAACCGGTACCGCCAAGGGTTTCCAATTCAGCCATGGTAACGCCTTCTTTTTCTGCAATGCTGCGTACAAGCGGCGAGTAGAATTTACCCGAATCGCCTGATTTTTCAAGAGCCGGGGCCTGGCCGTTCGCCAAAACCTGCGCCGCTGCAACGGTTTCTTCCACTTTTTCAACCGGAGTTGCTGCCGCTGTTACAGGAGCCGAAACCGGGGCACTGTCGCCATCGGTAGAAATGATTGCAATCACATCACCAACCTGCGCCACCTGGTCTTTTGCAAATAACTGCTGCACAAGTACACCTGCCGCTTCCGACGGAAGCTCGTTGTCTACTTTATCGGTAGCTACTTCAACCAGCGGTTCGTCAAGCGCAACGGTGTCACCGACGTTTTTTAACCAATTAGTAATGGTTGCCTCTGTTACACTTTCTCCCATTTTAGGAAGACGAATCTCAATTTGTGCCATATTAATCGTGAACGGTTCTCTTAAAAGTTCGCACAAAAGTAAGCTAAAATTTAATGTGTGAAAGCATTAAGAGCATAATGTGTTTGGGGGGAATAGTTTCACCACAAAGGCACAAAGAAAAAGTACAGGTTTGACGTGTTAGAAGATCACAAAGGGATTCGCGGTTCACCTAATAAAGTCTCTACAGAGATTTTATCACTGAGTGATAAAATAAGAATGTCAGGATCTATTTTAGAAGATAGATCCCTTTGTGGCCTTAACAAGCCTATCCTTCAAAAAAAACTTTGTGTCTTTGTGGTGAACAATACACAGCCTTCAAAAACCTATGTTTTCTATGTGGTTAAAAATTCTGTGGTTAAAACTAAACCGTCCTGCTGAGTTTTTTCCACGAACGCAAAATAATCTGTACATCCAGGAGCATCGTATACTCACGGGCGTACAGCAAATCCAGCTTCACCGCAATGTTGGTGTCGGCTTTGTTCAAACGGTCTTCTGGGGATAAAATACCACGTTTGATGGACGGGAGTTCGCTTTGCTTGCCCGTTGCTTTGGCACTATAGCCGATTGCTGTCAATTTCCCGGAAATCAATCGCAGGGAATTGTGCAGGTATGCCATTTTGTTGGCGTAGAACCAGATCAGGATCGGGGAGAAGAGGAGCATGGCCGTTCCCGTAAGGAAATCAATGAGGCGTTTCTGGCGACGTTTCACCGGGTGAGAAATCGCGTTGATGTCCATGATGTAAAGATCACCCGCTGTTTCGATGGAATTACTTCCGATGAGGAACAAACTGTCGGGCTGTGCGATCTTAAAATCGATGTTCGGCAGCTGGATTGTTGTCATCCACTCGATGATTTCGTTGGCAGAAGTATCTTTGGCACAGAAGATTAGCTCATCGATCTTGTGGATCGTGGTGATCTGGTCGAGCTGGTTGAGTGTTCCAACAGCGTTGTTTTCCTTTTCCGGACCGATGGACACGTGCACCACCTTTTCTACTTTCGGCTGCGTTTGGTGCAGGATCAATGCCACGCGCTCAAACTCCTCCGCGGAACCGATGATGGCGAAACTGCCGTTTTTCTTCCCGTTGATGGTGAATCGCCTGCCGACTGCAATGTGCAGAAAGAGGCGCGAAAGCCAGTAATAAGCAATTACCCACGCTGCACCTAATAAAATATAGAGGCGTGAGAACTGCCAGTCTTTCGGGAAAAGTGCATAGAACATCAGGATGATCCCGGTTCCGACTGCTGTTCCGAGCAGCATCTTTTTCAGCCTCACGGGTGTGTCGTAGCTGCCCACCATGAGGTTCGTAAACATCCAGACTGCCGTATAACCGTAAATCAGGATAGACGTGATTTCCCGGGGAAATTCAATGTTTGCCTGGTGCCAGTAATTGGTGAGCGCGAACAAACCGATCAGGATATAAATGGCATCCGAGAGCGGCAGGATCAGCTTTTTGATGAAACGGCTTGCAATGGCCAAACTGGCGCGGAAATAAATAGCCGAGTTGATCAGGAACGAGAACAGCTTGGCGTTTTTCTGCGAAAAATGTTTGCGGGCAAAGATCACCATGGCACGGTAGAACACAAACACGTAGTTCACACTGCTTTTCTTGGTGCTTTCGCCTTTGTAATGAATGATGCGCGTTTCGGGGAAATAAACGTTTTTGTAGCCGCCTTTCAAAATTCGGTACGAAAGATCGATGTCTTCGCCGTACATGAAAAAATCTTCGTCGAGCAGGCCTACTTTATCCAGCGCTTCCTTGCGCATGAGCATGAACGCGCCGCTGAGAATTTCGATTTCGTTGGTCTCAAACTCGCTCAGGTTGCCTAAATGGTATCGCCCAAACCGCTTGGAACGTGGGAAAATGCGCGAAATCCCGAAGATTTTGTAAAACGCCACCGCCGGTGTTGGCAAACCACGCTTCGATTCGGGCAGGAACTTTCCTTTCCCGTCGACCATGCGCACGCCCAAGCCACCGACATCCGGGTGTTCGTCCATGTACGCGACCACTTTTTGCAGCGTATCTTCTTCCACGACCGTATCCGGGTTCAGTAAAAGCTGGTATTTGCATTGCGAAAGCAGCATTGCCTGGTTGTTGGCCTTTGAAAAACCTTTGTTGTCTTTATTGGCGATGAGTTTGACCCACGGGAATTTTTCGGCCACCATTTCAACCGAGCCGTCCACCGAGTTATTGTCCACCACCCAAACTTCGGCAGGTTCCAGTTTCATAGCGCGCGCTACAGAGTTGAGGCACTGTTCCAGGAAAAATGTCACATTGTAATTGACAATGATGACTGCTATTTTGGGTTGTTGATCGTTCACGTTCTAGCGCACTGCAATGCAGGAGATTTCAATCGGTACATCCATCGGAAGGCGGCTTACCTGAACGGTTTCGCGTGCAGGAGGCGTTTCCTTGAAGTATGAACCATAAACGGCATTCATGGCAGAAAATTGCCCGAGGTCAACCAGGAAAATGCTGCACTTCACGATATTCGCCAGGGTCATTCCTTCTTCAGCCAGCAGCGCTTCGATGTTTTGCATCACGCGGTGAGTCGCTTCCTCGATGGTGGCAACCTCCAATTGGCCTGTTAACGGATTCAGGGGAATTTGCCCGCTCACATACATGGTGTCATTCTTTAAAATAGCCTGACTGTAAGGTCCCAATGGCGCCGGAGCTCCCGAAATCGATACCGCTTTTTTCATGCCTCGTCTTTTTTGCAAGTTTAGTAATTTTGAACCAAAAAGCAGTGCGCATACTTTTGCTCGACAATATCGACTCGTTTACCTACAACATCTACCATTATTTGGAAGCGTTGGGAGCAGAAGTAGCGGTGATCGATCATACGGTTGTTGAGCCCGGAAACCTGCAACAATTTGATGCATTGGTGATTTCTCCCGGTCCGGGTTTGCCGCACGAGGCCGGAAGACTGATGGAAGTACTCGCCGAGGCGGTTCGTCTGCAACTGCCAACATTAGGCGTATGCCTTGGCATGCAAGCCATTGCGGAGTATTTTGGCGGGAAGATTTTTAACCAGCAGCAGGTGCAGCACGGCCAGCAGGCGACAGTCAACCATACCAATGAATCGCTTCTTTTTCAGGGAATTCCGACACGATTCCAGGTCGGCTTGTACCACAGCTGGGCGGTCGACGAAAATTTACCTTCCCAACTGATCGCTACCGCCTTTTCCGAACACGGAATTATGATGGCGCTGGAACATAGGTCGCTGCCGGTTTACGGGGTGCAGTTTCACCCGGAGAGTGTGTTGAGTGAATACGGGATGGAGTTGTTTGGGAATTTCCTTGGACGGGTTTAGGCTTTTCATTTTCTTTCACCACATCCACACAGGCGGACAAGGATAGGCGTGTTAGAAAGTTCACAAAGGGATCGACGTGACTTTTTGCGATGGAGGTATTTTTGTTAGAGAATTATTTTACAGGCAGCTTTGCGAATAACTGATTGACAAACGTCTTTTGTCCGTTTCTAATAAGGTTAGTACAGTTTGTGTTTTTGCGGTGAGAGAGCGAGAAACAGAATCAGAATGAAGCCCTTCGAAAATACCCCGAATACGGTATTGAACACCCGTAGCTAAAAAGCGAATTTTGTTATTTAGAAAGATTCTAAGTAATATGCGTCTGTTAATTTCAAGTAAAAACACCCTGATACCAAATGGTTTGAAGCATACCTTATTGGCTTCAAGACACGATGTAGTCACGCATTATTACCATTCTCCCGAGCAACTGATCTCGAAAGTCATCCTGGAACGCAGCGAGGTCGCCATATTGGATAAAGCAACCGCAACAATGTTTACCTACCCTGAAATCAAGGCGTTGCGTGATCGATTACCGCACCTGAAGCTCATTTTGCTTTCCACGATCGATTACCTTGAATTCATGCATCAGTGCTACATTGGTGGTGTAGACGCGTACCTGACATACGATTGCAGTACGGAAGAGATCGAAGAGGCGCTCGACAGCATCGGGGAACAGCGGCAGTTCTTTTGCCAGAAGATCTTAACGGCCCTCGCACCGCTGTTTTTAAGCAATCGCGAATCGACGATCGATGTGCTGACAGAACGCGAAAAAGAAATTGCACACCTTATTGCAGAAGGGAATACGAATAAACAAATCGGTGAGCTGCTCTTTATCAGTCCGCATACCGTTCATTCTCACCGGAAAAGCCTGATGAAAAAGTTGGGTGTTTCATCGGCACGCGAAATCGCGATCTACTTATTGTCTCATTGATTTTGTCCGATCCCCTGTTCAGGGTAGTCTAAATTCACTTTCGGCGGGTATTGTGCTGCGGGTGACACCCACCTAATTTTGCCAAAGTTTATTTAGATTAATTATAAATAGTGATATGAACAAGAAAATAATTACCCTTTTAGTAGTGTGTGCGGCTTACGGTTCAACCCGGGCACAACTCATCCACGATACGGTAACTACCAACCCTACGTATGCCAATAATGTTTGGTATAGTCTCGAAAACGATGACCAGGGATCTTTTGCCGCAAATGCCTGGGATATCTCTCTGGCAACAGCTATGGGAGCAATGGACGAGCTCACAACTGCAGTTTGGTTCAACCACAAGATCGGTAAAGTCTACGAAATTCCGGGATCTGACCCTGCGGACTTTGCCAATGCGGATACGACAGGCCTGAGTACCTGGGACCCGCTTTACAACAGCGATGAATCATGGGCTGCCGGAGCGTTCAACAACACGGCCAACCTGGGCCAGATGGATTATGGCTGGGGTAACTACAACATGACGACTCACGGAGTGGATGCCAACCGCATTTTCGTGATTGCCTACACCAACGGTGATTACAAGAAACTAATGATCAGTTCCTCCAACACAACCAATGAGTATACACTGACTTTTGACAACCTTTCGAATACCGATTTGGAGACGGAAGTAATCAATGTAACGCCTTATACCAGCAAGAACTTCATCGCTTACAACCTTACGACGAAAGCAATCGTAGACCGCGAACCGGCTGCTGCTGACTGGGATTTGTATTTCCACCAATATCCTTCGTTCGACTACGATCCGCCGTATACAGTTACGGGTATTTTCCACAATGCCGGTGTGCAGGTCGCAGAAGTATATCCTGTAAATGATCCTGAAACATTTGTTGAATACGGTGGCGTAACCTGGGAAGAATCGATTTCTACGATCGGTTACAACTGGAAAGCGTTTAACGGAATGGCGTTCGAAATTGCCGATTCTACGGTGTATTTCGTGATCGATCAATCCGGAAGTGTTTGGAAAGTGATCATGGAAGGGTTTGGTGGAAGCGGCACCGGCAAGTATATGTTCGGAAAAGAAAAATTGTCGGGTGCAGGTTTGACGGAAGAAAACCAAATGCTGGCAATGGCTTACCCGAATCCGGCAGCAGACCAGACAACCATCGTTTTGAATAACGCTCCAGAAGCACAGCTGGCAGTTTATTCCCTGAACGGAACATTGGTGTACACCGGCCAACTGAATGCAGGAGAATTGACAACAACCGTATTGAACACAACAGATTGGGCGAACGGTGTTTACCACTTAACGGTAGCTTCTGGCGATAACGTATCGAACCTGAAACTGGTTGTTCAGCATTAATTTTTGTAAAAAGAACAGATGAAATATGTAGCAATCATCGCTCTATTGGTTGGATTTGCTGTCGTGTCGTGCAGCGGCGGGGCGGCAGACCAATCAACGGAGGAGAAAAAAACGGAAGCAAAGCGCATTGTTTCTTTGAACGGTACAATCACCGAGGTGTTGTATGCATTGGATGCCGACAAGCAACTGGTGGCTATTGATGTAACAAGTACGTATCCTGCAAGTACGGAGAAACTGCCTAACCTGGGACACGTTCGCGGTGTAACGGCAGAAAGTATCCTGGCTGTAAAACCAACGGATGTCGTGTGTTTTGAAGATGAATTGAACCCGCAAATCAGTCAGCAGCTCGAAGCAGCAAAGATCAATGTGGTGGCCTTGAAGCGCGAGTTCTCCGTTGCAAGTACGAAAAAAGTCATCGGCGAAATCGCTGAATGGCTGGGCGAAAAAGAAAAAGGCGCTGAGCTTGTTGCACAGATCGACAAGGATTTGAAGGGCAAAAAGTCGCTTTCCGGCAAACCGAAAGTACTCTTCGTGTACGCTCGTGGAGCCGGTACCCTGATGGTAGCCGGCGACAATACGCAAATGACCGAAATGATCGTTTTGGCCGGCGGTCAGAACGCGGTAAGCGGTTTTCCTGATTTCAAGCCGTTGACAGCAGAAGCCGTTGTGGCGGCCAACCCGGATGTGATCCTGATGTTCGACTCCGGTAAATCCAGCTTGAGCGGCGCCGGAGGCGTATTGGGAATCCCGGGCGTGAAATCGACTACGGCAGGTAAAAACAACGCGGTGATCACCATGGACGGGCAGCTGCTGAGCGGTTTCGGGCCACGTGTCGGAACGGCGATCACAACTTTAAGCAAAGAACTGAGCAAATTAAAATAACCGGATGAATTCTAAAACAACCCGTCTTCTGATAGTGCTCTTGCTGGTTTTACTGGCCTCATTCATAACTGCCTTATGTTTGGGAGCGCTGATGATTTCGCCGAAGCAGGTCGTTGCCATTTTGCTGGACAGTATCGGAATAGAAACAGGGATTCCTTTCGAGGAAGTGCAGGCGCAGGTGTTATTGACCTTGCGTTTGCCACGAATTGTTCTCGCATTACTGGTTGGAGCTGCTTTGGCGGTTTCGGGTGTTGTTTTACAAGGAGTTTTCCGCAATCCATTGGTCGATTCGGGGCTTATAGGTATCGGCTCGGGCGCATCGCTGTTTGCGGCGATTTACATCCTGGCGGGAAGTTATGTTCCGGTCTTGTTATCGGGAAACCCGGCGCTGACACTTGCAGTAGTGGCATTTACAGGTGCCGGAATTACGACTGCCCTGGTTTACCGCATTTCACGGTTCCAGCAAGCCATTCATGTGACGATGCTCATCCTGGCAGGTGTGGCGCTCAATGCTATCTGTGGCGCGTTGACAGGGCTGATGACGTACCTTGCTTCGGAAAGTGAATTGCGTGATCTGACATTCTGGACTCTCGGCAGTTTGGGTGGGGCCAACTGGGGGAACAACCTGATTTTGGCTCTTTTCGTCGTGATTCCGTTCATCGTGTTACTGCGTTTATCGCGTTCGCTGGATGCCTTTTCACTCGGAGAACAATCGGCGTATTTCCTGGGAGTGGATACCCGGCGTACCAAGCTGATTGCTTTTGTTTGCACCACTGCGATGGTAGGAGCAAGCGTTTCCTTTGTGGGTTCCATCGGTTTCATCGGGTTGGTGATTCCGCATATTCTGCGGGCGGTCATCGGGCCGAATCACCGGAACCTCATCCTCTTATCAGCCATTGCGGGCGCGATTCTGCTTTGCCTTTCCGACCTCATCAGCCGCACGATCCTCATGCCGACGGAAGTTCCGGTGGGAATCATCACAGCCTTGTTTGGAACACCGGTCTTGCTGGTGATCATCATCCGCCAGAAAAAACGACTGTTTGCATGATCCTGGCAGAAAACATATCGTTCCGTGTCGGAAAAATAAGTCTGTTGAACCGGGCTTCTTTTCGGTTTGACAAGCCGGAGTTCGTAGCGGTTATCGGTCCGAACGGCGCCGGGAAAAGCACCCTGCTGCAATTGCTTTCGGGGTTTTACAAACCGGCAACAGGCAGTGTGTTGATCAACGGAAAAGGAACACATTTGTGGTCAGTCAGTGAGTTTGCCGGCTTCCGTGCTTATTTGCAACAACAGCAATCGGTCTTCGAATCGTTTACGGTAGAAGACGTGCTGATGATGGGGCGAACGATCCACTTTGCTTCGAAACCCGCAGCGACAGACCAGACCCTGGTGGAACAAATGCTGATGCAGCTGGGGTTGTATGAACGTAGGAACCAGGCGTTCAATCACCTTTCGGGTGGAGAGCAACAGCGTATCCAGTTCGCACGGACCTTGTTACAGCTCAAAGATCCGGCTACGGAATCGCTGGCAGGAAAAACGCTTTTCCTCGATGAGCCGCTCAACAACCTCGACCTTTATTACCAATACAACCTCCTGCAGCTGGCGCGTACCAACGTGGTGGAACAGCAGGGAACAGTGATTGCCGTACTGCACGATATCAACATGGCATACCGGTTTGCCGACCGGGTGATTGTGCTTTCCAATGGAAACACCATTTGCGACGCGCCGGTCGAAGAAGCGCTCGACCCTGAATTACTGAGTGCTGTTTACAGGATGAACATCCAAAAACAGGAGCCAGGCAACCAACCCGCTTATTTCACAGCCAGCAACAGCCTACCCGAATCGGTGGCTGAACCGCTGAATACATTGAGATTACAACACTGAAAAATAAAAGATGATGGAACAACTAACTGTAAATTTGAAAGAACGTTATGATGCGTTGAAAGGAGAAAATCTTCGGATTCGCGAAGCTGCCAGGCGATTGGAAGTGAGCGAAGCGGAATTGGTGGCATTGGGCTGTGGCGAGACCGTAACGCGTTTGCGCCCGGAGTTTGACAAGATCCTTGGCGGTATCGAGAAACTGGGTTATGTTATGGCGCTTACCCGCAATGATGAGGTAGTACACGAACGAAAAGGTGTTTACCTCAACGGAAGCTTCGGGCCTTATGCCAGCTTGTTTGTGGGAGCCGATATCGATCTGCGTATTTTTCTCAACGCCTGGGACAGTGCTTTTGCCGTGACCGAATACAGCAATGAAAGACCGCGTTACAGCCTTCAATTCTTCGGGAAAGACGGTTTGGCGATGCACAAGATCTACCTGGAGCGCAACAGCAACCTGGATGCGTACCAGGAATTGGTTGAAACGTTTAAACACGTTGATCAGGGACAAATCCAGGAAGTCGTGCGCCAGGAATATACTCCGGAACCGGAACTGGAAGATTCGGAAATCGATGTTCCCGGTTTCCGGGAAGCGTGGGAAAACCTGCAGGATACGCACGAGTTTTTCGGGATGCTCAAAAAATTCAACGTGACCCGTACCCAGGCATTACGTTTGGCACCGTCTGAATATTTCGCGAAGAAAATCAGCAACGGAGCTTTGCGCCAGGCGTTGAACCTTGCTTCAGCAGACGGAACCTCTATCATGGTATTCGTTGGCAACCCTGGAATGATCCAGATTCACACCGGCCCTGTGAAAAACATTGTGGATCACGGACCATGGATCAACGTGCTGGATCCGGCATTTAACCTGCACCTCAAAGAAGGCGCGGTAACTGAATCGTGGGTGGTGCGCAAACCAACCACCGACGGCATCGTGACTTCCCTGGAATTGTTCAACGAACGAAAAGAGCTCATTTGCACTTTATTCGGTGCGCGTAAACCGGGAGTTCCGGAACTGCAAGCCTGGAGAAGCATCGTTGAAAAACTGAACTAAACTATGCTGCTGTCCCGATTATTAATTGTTCCAATGCTGCTGGTTACGGCTTTTTCAGCAGCTCAAACCGTTGTGACGCTTGTTTCCGATGAAGGCAACGCTCCCATTCCATGGGCGCAGCTGACCATTGGCGACAGTGCTACACCCATTTTTTCGACGGGAACAGACAATCGGGGCAGCTTCATTTTACCTGCTGAGCTCTTCGGAAATGCCAACGACCGTAATTTTACCATTCGCGTTGCCGATTTCCAACCGTTTACCGGGCTTATTCGTAAAGGCCAACCGAACACTTTGTCGCTGAAGCCTGCTGTGTCAACACTCGAAGAGTTTATCGTTACCGGGCAGCTTTCGGCCATTTCAACCGATCAATCGGTGCAGAAAGCGCGGGTGATCGACCGGACGGTGATGGATGCCAAAGGAGCGGTCAACCTGCGCGATGTACTGCAATCCGAACTCAATATCCGCATCAGCCAGGATCAGGTACTTGGAAGCGGCATGAGTATGCAGGGAATGAACGGTCAGAACGTGAAAATCCTCATCGATGGCGTTCCTGTGATCGGTCGTGTAGACGGCGAAATCGACCTTAGCCAGATCAATCTTTCCAACGTGGACCGGATCGAGATCGTTGAAGGCCCGTCAAGTGTTTCGTTTGGAAGCAATGCCCTGGCGGGAACGGTGAACCTCATTACCAAAAAGCGCGAAAAGCCGGGGCAGGATTTACAGGTCAACTCGTATGTGGAGTCAGTAGGCAATTACAACTTCGACGGACGCCTGACGACCAATATCCGCAAGACCCAATTGCAGCTGACCGGCTTGCGCAATTACTTCGACGGCTGGATCGACGGTGATCCGTTCTATGAATTCCCGGAAGAAAAAATCGCCGATTCGGGGCGTTACAAAACCTGGAAACCGAAGCTGAATTACCAGCTTGGGATGAAATGGACCATTCCGATCAAGCGCCTGACCTTTACACCTTATGCCGACGGATTCTACGAACGCATTCACAGTCGCGGACAGCCGCGGGCACCTTATTTCAACACCGCATTTGATGATTATTACGTGACCAGTCGCATCAACGAAGGCATTCTGATCGACGCTCCGCTCAACGACCGTTTCAAGCTCAACGGCGTAGTGGCGCACAATTACTACGAGCGTACCAAGAACACGTACCTGAAGAATTTAAATACACTCGACCAGCAATTGACAACTGCGCCGGGCGACCAGGATACCACACGCTTTTATGCATTGATGTCAAGGCTTTCATTGGTCAAATACCAGCGCGATAGTTTGTTTAACTTCGAAGCCGGTTACGACGTCAACCACGAAAGCGCCACCGGCCGGCGTATCGTTGACGGCCGGCAAACCATTACTGAAACGGCGGTTTTTGGCAACACCGAAATTCAGCTACGCAGTTGGTCGTTGAAACCGGGATTGCGCTATACCTATAATTCAGCCTATCGCTCAGCCCTGACCCCGGCATTGAACATCAAATATGCACTTGAGAAATGGACCTTCCGGGCGGGCGCTGCCAGCGGTTTTCGTTCACCTGCCATCAAGGAATTGTACATCGATTTTGTGGACATCAACCACAATATTCAAGGGAATGTGAACCTGAAACCCGAACAGTCGATGCACTACCAGGTTTGGGTGACGACGAAACGAAAATTGGGCAAACATTCGCTGACGGTTGAGCTGAACGGTTATTATCAGCAGGTGCGTGATAAAATTACCTTGTCGCAAGACCCGACGGGAGCCCTTTATTCGTATTTCAACCTCGAGCATTTTGAAGCGTTGGGCGTGCAATCGACTGCTGATTTTGCGATTGGAAAACAGCGATTCAAGATCGGTGGAGCGTATGTGGGCACCAAAAGCAACCTGACGGTAAACGGTTATGCGTTTTCACCTGAATTTACGGTGAACACAAGCCTTTTCTGGAAAAAACCACAGATCACGTTTTCGGCCTTTTACAAGTATACCGGGCGCGTGCTGGTGTATTATTCTACTGATGAAGGTGATCCTGTGACAGCTTTCATGAATGATTACAACATGCTTGATGCCAGTGCCGGCAAACCGTTCTGGTCGAAACGCATTGTATTGACCGTAGGCGCGAAAAACCTGCTGAATGTGAAACAGGTTGGAGCCGGAAACGGTGCGGGCGGCGCTCATTCAGGTTCATCTGCTTCAACGCCGGTAGGCTGGGGAAGAAGCGTTTATGTCAAACTACAGTTTAATATCCATTACAAGAAATGAAACGATACGCATTGAAGGTTTTCCTGTTGCTTGGTCTCTCGGTCCATTTCGGTTGCGAAAAAGACGAGCTTCCGAAACCATTTTCGGGTGGTCCTTCGGTCAATACGGTCCAGGTAAACATGGGTAGCGATTACGCCAACCAACTGTTCTTTGGGCTTTCTTCGGCAACGATCATTTCCCAAAACAACCGAGAAATATGGGATCTTGGGTTTTCCTGCGCGGCCGGTTCACGGCATATTATCCTCAACAGTTCCAAATACATGGCGCTGAGTGTTACCAACGAAACCGATCTCACCGCCGTCAGCACTTCCACACCGGTTGAATGGATCTACGACGATCCGGCGGGAGCGTTGGACTCACTGGCTTTCCGGGATTGGGAATTGAACAAGGTCTACATCCTCGATCGCGGTGTTTCGATCACCGGCCAGCAGATCGGGAAAATGAAGCTGCAAATCACGGCTATGGACGAAACGGGCTACACCATTCAGTGGGCGGGCACGTTGAATTCCCTGGCGAGCCAAACGGCGTTTATACCACGAAACGGCGATTACAATTTTGCTTTTTTCTCCTTCAATACAAATCAAACTGTGAGCGTGGAACCGCCGAAAAACGAGTGGGATTTGTGTTTCAGCAGTTATACTTATGTGTATGATGACGGAACGCCGTATTTGGTAACAGGTGTTTTATCGAACCGAAACCTGGCACGCGTGATTGAAAGTGAACTGGCGTTTGATGAGATTGATTTCACTTACGCTGAAACGGCAACTTACACCGCTGATATCGATATTATCGGCTACGACTGGAAATTCTATGATTTCGACCTGGCAACGTATGTGATCCAATACGACAAGGTTTATGTCATCAAATCGGTAGAAGGTTTGTACTACAAGCTGCGTTTCCTTGATTTTTATGACCAGAACGGGAATAAAGGCGCGCCAGGCTTTGAGCTGCAGGAGATAGTTCCTTAGTTGTTAAATAGTCACAGAGCTGACATAGACACATAGCCTTTATTTTATTCTAACAATTGAATCACTATCTAAATGTCTTTTTCTATATGTCTTATGTTCTATGCAGTGAAAACGATAAAAACCGATCATCAGATCATCCGCTAACAATTAAACTATGTTTCTATGTTAAACTATGCGGTAAAAATCAAACCCGGATCCCCAGTATACACACATCATCCACCTGTTCCAAATCCCCTTTCCAGGTCTCGAAGGTGTTTTCCAGCAATTCTTTCTGCTCATCCATCGAAATGGCTTTCATACCGAAGATAAGGTCTTTCATGTTCTTCGACTTGAACTTTTTGGCTCCCGGGCCACCGAACTGATCGGCAAAACCGTCGGTGAACAAATAAATGGAATCGCCTGTGTTGAGCTGCAGGGTATGTGTATCAAAAGCTTCGTATTTCGAATACTTTCCGATCGGTTGTTTGTTGGCTTTCAGTTCCACTACCTCGTCGGAGGAGGAGCGTACCAGCCAGAGCGGGTTGTTGGCGCCCGACCATTTAAGCTCGAGTGTTTTGGTATTCAGCGTACAAAGTGAAATGTCCATTCCGTCGTTTACATCGTCTTCACTTTTGGCAAATTCCTCGATGATGATGTCGCGGGTTTTGTCGAGGATTGCTCCCGGATCGATTAACCCGAATTCGCGCACCGAGCGGTTCAGCGCATTGTGACAAACCACGCTGATCAACGCCCCCGGAACGCCATGCCCGGTACAATCGGCAGCAGCGAAAATAATGGTGTCGCCCATGGCTTCCATCCAATAAAAATCACCGGCTACAATGTCTTTTGGCTTATAAATGATAAACGAATTTACCAGCCATTCGTTGACCAGCTTTTTCGGGGGAAGTATAGCCGACTGAATGCGTTTCGCGTAGCTGATCGAATCGAGGATTTCCTGGTTTTTCAATTCCAGCAGGTGATTTTTCTGAGCGATCAGCACTTGTTGCTCTTTCGCAAAACGCCAGCGCCTGTAGAGGAAAACCGAGAAAATAAGAATGATTCCCGCAATCACCACTACCGACCAAAGGATCAGCTGCGCCTGTTCGCGTTCTTTTTTATCGTTGAATTCCTTGCGTGCGGTTTCCTTGTCGAATTGGTACTGCATTTCGGCCTGTGTCTGGGCCCGCGTGTTGGCTTCATTGGTGATGCTGTCGCCGTAAATCACGAAAAGCTTGAAATGATTCAATGCCTCGCGGTAATTTCCGCGCCGTTCTTCCAGTTGCGACAATTGCTGGTAACCGTATTTCAGGATGTCTTTTCCACCGATGGCTTTCCCGATTGCTATTCCTTTTTCAAGGTATTCTTTCGCCTTTTCCGGTTCGTTCCTCTTTTCATACAAGGTGCCGAGGTTGTTGTAGGAATTCGATAAACCCAGCTGGTCGTTGAAACGCATACGGATGGGAACGGCGAGCTTGAAATAGTATTCGGCGCTGTCGAGCATGTTTTGGTCCATGTAGCAAACCCCGATGTTGGTGTAGGCCGCACTCATGCTGGAGCTGTCGCCCAGTTCACTGTCAATTTTCAGCGACTCAAAGTAACACGCAAGCGCCCAGCGGTATTTTTTCTGGTACATGCGTACAATCCCCAGGTTGTTGTAAGAAGCTGAAATACCGATTTTGAAATTCGCTTTTTTGCGCAGCTTCAGCGAACGGTTGTGGTAATACAATGCCGAACGGTAGTCTTGCTGATTCGCGTAAATCAACCCGAGATTGCTGCAGGTATAAGCGATTCCCAAATCATCGTGAATGGCTTCCTGGATCTTTAAGGCTTTGAGGTACGTGCTGATCGACTCGGAAATTCGCCCCTGGTAATCGTAGATGATCCCGATGTGATTGAGCAAATCGGCTTCCCCTTTTTTGTAACCGTTTTTCTGCGCAACTGCCAATCCTTTCCGGGCATAGATCAATCCTTCTTCATATTTTCCGGTGCGCCAGCATTGTTCCGCGGCATCACCATAAGCATCGACCTGTTTTTTCGGAGGTTTAATTTTCTGAATCCGAACCAGTGTGCTTTCCTTTGAGGCAGCCAGCAGATCTTTCGGCCCGAAACAAGCGAAAAGCAGTAAGAAAACAAGAATGAGCCTCTTCATTTGCATGGCGAAATATACGCAAGATTCGTCACATGCCGGCTGTTCACGGCATATTCAGACTTCAAAAAACGGGACGCATTTCATCGTGCCAAACGCAACAGCTTGTCAACACGTGTGTTTCGTGTTTTCACTGTCAGCAGGTATTGTCCGATCGCCACATCGCTGCCGATGTTGATTACTACTTCTTTTTTATCCTGCGCCTGGAACCGTTCCACCAGCTTTCCGTCCATGGAATACATCACAATCGATTCGATAGGCTCGGTTGCCAGGATATTGACCTCCGATCCGGTGACCATTGTCGGGTAGATCAGGATACTGGGTTCATCGGAACAATTGACCGACAATAGCTGCGAATAGGTTGTTTCATTGGTTTCCGAAGTGCGTTTAAGGCGAATGTAGCCGCTTTCGCCACCAGGAATTTCCGTTGAATAAGACTGTGGTTCCAATGTTGCCTCTTCGCAGATGACCTGCGCCACATCGTTGAAAACGCTGCCGTCTTCGGAATGTTGCACATCGTATACCGCTCCTGTAGGCTCCGAATCGGTAAGCCAGTTGACGCGGATGTTCAGGTTGTCGCATTCGGCGGTTGTAGACACAATCCCGGTGGGTAACACAACCGAGCAGGAAACACAGGGATTGGTGATGGTTGCGCTTCCGAAAGCCGGTCCCTGGATCACATTGACGGACCCGGAATTGTAGCAAATGCTCACATTCGGTGAAGCCGTCATGGGCTGGGAGTTGATGATGTTCTGTGTGATCTGTATACACGAAGGACCGCTGGGTGAACTGAATGCGTTGGCGAATTGATTGATCATGGTGTTGGTGACAATGCTTGAGCCCGGGCCCGAACAAACAGGGTTTGCAGCATTCGTGCTTTGTACGATGAAAAAGCTGGAGGTAAAGGAGCCGTTATTGATGAAGTAAGTGTTTGGCCCCTGAACGATCATTTGGTTGAACGTGGTGGTGAAAACCGACGTCACAAGACAATTGAAGATCAGGTTGTTTGGCCCGGTAACGATACTGCACGAAAAGTTGGTGACGCCGAAATTAAAAATGTTGGAGTTGGCCCCCATGACCAATGCCGTACTTCCGTTGGTATAATTAAATGTACCACCCTGGGCCACGTAGATGCTTCCCGAATTGAATGTCAGGTTGGCGAGGTTGAGTGTGCCGCAGATCACGAGCGTTCCGCCACTCATGGTAAGCGTGTTAATGTTCATGACACCGGTTACAGTATATGTGTTTCCGGCAGTAAGTGTCATTCCCTCTACTACGGGTATGCTTCCTGCAATCGGGCAGTTCAATGGCGCCGGGACTGCTAAACACTGGCTTTTGACCTGGAAATAGTGGGTAAGGAATACCAGTAATAAAATTCCGGCAAACCAGTTTCGGTTAATTGTTCCAGATGGTCGTGATCTGAGAGAGATCGGGCAAAGTTCATTCGTTTCCATAAGAGTTGTCGCGTTGTAGTTTAGTTCAGCACGCACAATTTCAACCATATTCTGCCGATAGTCAAATGACGTTATGTCTTAAACAACAAATTTTTGTACTGAAACGTGTTTTTCGGTGAGTGAACTTGCTTAAATGAAAACCATGAGGGCCACCTCCCTCACTCCCTCCCCAAGGAGGGAAGCCGAGTCTCCTTCCTCCATGATGGAGGATCGAGAAGGGTGGCCAACTTAAGACAAATGAGCTAATTCTCTTTTACCTTTTCGATTTCGTGACTTTCTGACTATCTTCGTGGCGCTCAAACAAACTTCTTTTTGACGTATAGTATGGAACACATTGCACCCTACACTTCTAAAAATAATATTCGTATTGTAACCGCGGCTTCGCTGTTCGACGGTCACGACGCGGCGATCAATATCATGCGACGCATCATTCAGTCGACCGGTTGTGAGGTCATTCACCTGGGGCACGACCGTTCCGTGGAAGAAGTAGTGGATACCGCTATCCAGGAAGACGCGCAGGCGATTGCGATGACTTCCTACCAGGGCGGGCACATTGAGTATTTTAAGTACATGTATGATTTGCTCCGCGAAAAAGGAGCGCCACATATTAAGATCTTCGGCGGCGGTGGCGGAACCATCCTGCTTTCCGAAATTGAAGAATTGCACGGATACGGAATTACCCGTATTTATCACCCGGATGACGGCCGTTCGATGGGCTTGCAGGGAATGATCAACGACCTGGTACAACAGGCCGATTTCCCGGTGGGCGACGTACTGAAAAACGAGGTCGATCACATTGCTGAAAAGCACGTTCCTTCGATTGCACGCCTGATTTCAGCTGCTGAAAGCTTCCCGGAGCAAGCGGTTGACGCCATGGCGAAAGTGCATGAAATGGCGAAAGGAAATCATGTTCCCGTTTTGGGAATCACCGGAACGGGCGGCGCCGGAAAATCGTCGCTGGTGGACGAATTGGTACGCCGCTTCCTGTTGGATTTCCCCGATAAACAAATTGCGGTGGTTTCCGTCGATCCTTCGAAACGTAAAACGGGGGGCGCTCTGTTGGGCGACCGTATCCGTATGAACGCGATCAAGAACAGCCGCGTGTACATGCGTTCGTTGGCAACCCGTCAGTCGAACCTGGCCTTGTCGAAGCACGTTTCCGAAGCAATCCAGATCCTGAAAGCAGCGAATTACGATTTGATCGTACTGGAAACTTCCGGGATCGGGCAATCGGATACGGAAATCCTGGACCATTCGGATGTTTCCCTGTATGTAATGACGCCTGAATACGGTGCGGCGACGCAGCTGGAAAAAATCGACATGCTCGACTTTGCCGACGTAATTGCTCTCAATAAATTTGACAAGCGCGGTGCATTGGATGCTTTACGCGATGTGCGCAAACAATTCCAGCGCAACCACCAGCTTTGGGATAAAAACGTGGACGAAATGCCGGTATACGGTACCATCGCTTCGCAGTTTAATGACCCGGGAATGAACACCCTGTACAAAGTCATTATGGACAAGGTGAAAGACAAAACCGGCGCTGCTCTGGACTCAAAATTCGAGATCACGCGCGAGATGTCGGAGAAGATCTTTGTGATTCCGCCGGAAAGAACACGTTATTTGTCGGAGATCTCGGAAAACAACCGCGGATTCGATAAGTGGGTGAACAACCAGGTGGCAGTTGCCGATCGTTTGTATGGCTTGAACCGTACTTTGGAAACGCTGCAAACGTCGACCCTGGAAGATAAGGACCGTTTGATCAAAGGCATTCAGGAAACCATGGAGATCGAGCGACGCGACCTTGATCCGCACAACTGGGAAATCATCCAGCAATGGGAAGCCAAGAAAGCGAGCTATGCAGCTCCGGAGTTTATCTTTAAGGTGCGCGACAAGGAATTGCGCATGCAAACACATACCGAATCACTTTCGCATTCGCAGATCCCGAAAGTAGCCTTGCCGAAGTTTAAATCCTGGGGAGATATTTTGCGCTGGTCATTGCAGGAAAATGTACCGGGCGAATTCCCTTACACGGCAGGTTTGTTCCCGTTCAAACGCGAAGGAGAGGACCCGACGCGTATGTTTGCGGGCGAAGGTGGCCCTGAGCGTACGAACCGCCGTTTCCATTACGTGAGTTTGGGAATGCCGGCCAAGCGTTTGTCTACCGCATTTGACTCAGTTACCTTATACGGAAATGACCCTGCTGTTCGTCCGGATATTTATGGAAAAGTTGGAAACTCCGGTGTTTCGATCTGCTGTTTGGACGATGCCAAGAAATTGTACTCCGGTTTTGATTTGTCGCACCCGGCTACGTCGGTTTCCATGACCATCAACGGTCCGGCGCCGATGCTGTTGGGTTTCTTCATGAATGCGGCCATCGACCAGAACTGTGAGAAATACATCAAGGCCAACGGTCTTGAAAAAGAAGTGGAAGCCAAAATTGCCGCGATTTACAAAGCAAAAGGCGTTGAACGTCCGCGTTACCAGGGCGATTTGCCGGAAGGAAACGACGGATTGGGCCTGATGCTCCTTGGTGTTACCGGGGACCAGGTTTTGCCGGCTGATGTGTACAATCAAATCAAATACGATACGCTGAAACAAGTCCGCGGAACTGTTCAGGCGGATATTTTGAAAGAAGACCAGGCGCAGAACACCTGTATTTTCTCCACGGAATTTGCGTTGCGCCTCATGGGTGACGTACAGCAGTACTTCATCGACAAGCAGGTGCGCAATTTCTACTCGGTTTCGATTTCAGGCTACCACATTGCCGAAGCAGGTGCGAACCCGATCACGCAGCTGGCATTTACCCTGGCGAACGGCTTTACGTATGTGGAATACTACCTGAGCCGCGGCATGAATATCAACGATTTCGGGCCGAATTTATCGTTCTTCTTCTCGAACGGTATCGACCCTGAATATGCGGTGATTGGCCGTGTAGCTCGCCGAATCTGGGCAAAAGCGCTGGCGAAAAAGTATGGAGCCAATGCCCGTGCGCAGATGTTGAAATACCACATCCAGACTTCGGGACGTTCGCTGCACGCGCAGGAAATCGATTTCAATGACATCCGTACGACTTTACAGGCCTTGTACGCGATCTATGATAACTGTAACTCACTGCATACCAATGCTTACGATGAGGCAATCACGACTCCTACGGAAGAATCGGTTCGTCGTGCGATGGCGATCCAGCTGATCATCAACCGTGAGCTTGGGTTGGCGAAAAACGAAAACCCGCTGCAAGGTTCGTTCATCATCGAAGAGCTGACCGATTTGGTGGAAGAAGCCGTTTTGAGCGAATTCGATCGTATCACCGAGCGTGGCGGCGTGTTGGGTGCAATGGAAACGATGTACCAGCGTTCGAAGATCCAGGAAGAATCATTGTACTACGAAACGTTGAAGCACAACGGCGAATTCCCGATCATCGGGGTGAATACCTTCCTCAGCTCGAAAGGTTCGCCAACGGTAGAGCCGCGCGAGGTCATTCGTGCATCGGAAGAAGAAAAGCAATACCAGATCTCGATGCTGCAAAACCTGCACACGGCCCACGCAGATAAAATCCCCGAATTGATGAAGCACATTCAGCAGGCAGCGATCCAAAACCAGAACATCTTCGAAGAGTTGATGGAAGTGTGTAAATACGCTTCATTAGGGCAGATCACGAGCGCGTTGTTCGAGGTGGGAGGTCAGTACAGAAGAAACATGTAATTCAATTTTGAATGTTTAATGCTTAATGTTGAATGGATAATTAAGCTTAAAACATACCAGCAATTAACCACATAGGACATAAAAGAACACATAGATTTTTAGCAATCATTCCTATGTGAGCGATGTGGCCTATGTGGTTAAACTATTCAGGATAATCAATACTGGATGTTAAACTCTCCGCCCGTAACCGTTTTTGTGCCGGCAGGAGTCGCGCGCGTTAAGGTGCAGTTGTAAGTTCCCGTGATTTTATTGTTTACCGTATCGTGTATAGTGATGGTGAGTGTTCCGGGATCGGAAAGATACGAAGTGGCATAATTGTCATCCGTGTGGGTCAGCCTGGCAGAAAGTCCCGGCCCCATCGGATAGGTTCCTGCCTGCAAGGAATCGCCCAGTACAAGCCCGAAAATGAGTCCGTTATTGATGTTGGTCTGGATAATGATCATTCCTGCAGTGTGCTGCGACGAATAAAACTCAGTTTGCAGGGAAGTTCCGTCCACTTTTAAGGCAAAGGTTTTTAATGTCGGGCCACTGGATTCACCCGTAGTTTCTTTGTCTTTTTTGCAGGAAAATAAGATGATGGAGGAGAGTGCGATGACCGCAATGGATAAAAAAGGCGTTTTCATTAAGTTTAGTTTTAGTTGAATAAATGAACGTTCAAAAATAAACTTTATCGCTCTCAAAAATAAACATCTCTTAACATTTTTTGGATGATTTTAACGGTAGTTTTGCACCGTAAAAAATCAAGTGTAAGAAGATGAAATGTGAGGCAGGTCTTTTATCCTGTAACCGAACTGGAATTCGGTTTCGTTCCGCCGGAGAATGTATTTTTGCTCTTTTTCTGATTGCTTTTTGCGTGTTGTTTACGGTTGTAGAATCGAAAAACGGACGCCTGTGGACCAATGATTTTCGTGTTTATTACGAGGCTACCAATGATTTTTTCGCAGGCAACAATCCGTATAAACATGCCTATGGATTGCCGACGGGTTTTTTTAAATATCCGCCAACCACACTTTACTTGTTTTCTCCGCAACATTGGATGTCATTCGGAACGGCCCAATTGGTTCATTTGGTGTTGCTTTCGGGATCTCTAATCGTTTCGATGTCGCTTATGCGCAATTGGATCAACCAGTTTCAGCTCTTCGGTAACAAAACAATTTCTGCAGGTTTTTCATATTTGTTGTTTGCAACCGTGGCTATTCATCTTACGCGTGAGCTGCACATGGGGAATGTGAATTTGCTGCTGTTGCTGCTGTTTTGTATGGGAATACAGGCGTTTATTACGCAGAAAATGCTTGCTGTTGCTTTGTTTTGGAGCCTGATGCTGCTATTGAAGCCTATATTGATTTTGGTGGTGATTCCGCTATTGATTTATCGGCAATGGAAAGCGATTTTAATAATGGCAGGCATGGGTTTGTTGTTCGTTTTATTGCCTGTTGCACAAGTAGGGTGGACCGGAAATCTGCAATTATGGCAAGATTGGTTTTCAGCAATTGCCGCTCACGGAGATTACCTCGTCAGTTTCAATTCCATCGGATCGTTGGTACATCAGTTTACCGGCTTTTCGTCTGAATGGTTGTTTTCCATTCTTTTTGTGGCTTTTTTGACGGCATTGATGCTTCGGGAACAGTTGAAAGGAATCTCTTCTGCTTCCAATACGGTGGTTTGGGCATGTGTGTCCTCGGCAGCCGTTCCTAATTTTTTTGTAACCGATACCGAACACTTTTTGTTGTCAATGCCTTTAATTTATTTGCTTATTATGCAATTGGCAGAGCGCCGAAAATGGTATTGGTGGGCCGCCTTCGTTATTGGAATGCTTCTGTTTTCTTTCAATTCGAGCGATTTATTGGGCCCGGATTTGACAGACATCATCTTCAATTACGGCTTTTTGGGAATGGGGAACCTGGTATTTATCGGCTTGTTTCTTTGGCTGAAACCAAAGCCGGTTCAATTGCAAAGGATTGAATCAGCAGGTTAATTTGTCCAGTACGTATAGGACTAATCCATTCATTTCATCAGCGTAACCTTTAGAAAACTGCATGTTTGGCCGGTTGGCAACACCTAAACAAATCGTAGCGCATTCATGGCCCATGGCTTTGCCCAACGCGAAAAGCGCCGAGCTTTCCATTTCGAAGTTCATGACTTTCAGGCCGTCCTTGCGAAAAGCGGTGAGCTGTTCGTTGATTTCGGGTGTTCTCAGTCCAAGGCGCAATGAACGTCCCTGCGGACCGTAAAACCCGCTGCTGGTGACGGTGATACCTTTGTGCGTCAGTTCCGATGACAACAGGTCGGTCAGAGATTTTGATGCTTCCGTGCAATACGGCTGAATGGTCGCAGGAAATTGTAAATGAGCTGTCAGTGCCGAAGCCAGTGCTTTTTCTTCCGTTGAAAATTCAATCGGGTAGAAGTGTGCTACATTGTCCAATCCATAAGCGTGGCTCGACAATAGATAGCTGTGTACCGGAATTTCAGGCTGCAAAATCCCACAGGTGCCAATGCGCACCAAACGCAGAGAAGTATGCGACGATTTATTGGTACGGTTTTCCAGGTCGATGTTGAACAGCGCATCCAGTTCATTGATGCAGATGTCTACATTGTCGGTACCAATCCCGGTGGAGATCACGGAAATGCGTTTTCCATTGTACGTTCCGGTATGACAGACAAATTCGCGGTGCTGCGAACGGTGTTCTACCCGGTCGAAAAAAGCCGAAATGAGTCCTACCCGGTCCTGGTCGCCGACCAAAATTACCGTTTCAGCCACGTGTTCGGGAAGCAAACCAAGATGGTAAACCTGTCCGCGGGCATCCAATACCAGTTCTGAAGGAGGATAGTTCATTTGGGGAATTTAAAATTTAGAATGTAAAATTGAAAAGATCCGCAGTGACTGACGCAAGGAAAGTCTACTGCGGATTCAATTTTACATTTTCCATATTCAATTAGTTTTTCACGCTTCCAAATACCTTTTGAAGGATATCTGAAACACGGGCAACAGGATCTTTGCGGATTTTGTTTTCTTCCAATTCAACCATGTGGAACAATCCGACAATGGCACGATCGGTTACATATTCGCTTAGATCGGGGTTCAGTTTTTGTCCGCCGGTCAACTGCATGGCACCGTTGTACTTGTTGATGATCGGGTTCCAGTATTCAGTTAGTTTTACGGTACTGATTGCGGCGTCTACTTTCGGTTTGAAAGCCGCTACCAGTTGGGCGCGGGTATTGTCTTGAAGGAAACGCGTTGCAGCGCCGTCGCCACCGTTGAGGATTGCAAAACCGTCGGAAATACTCATGTTCATGATCGCATTTTTGAAGATGGGCAATGCTTCCTTGGTTGCTTCTTCGGCAGCGCGGTTCAGTGTTGTTTCAAATTTTTCCACCTGGCCAGTCAAGCCCCATTCCAGTGCTTTTTCTTTTACTTTGATCGCATCCGGAGGGAAAGGCAGGCGAATCGCTTCGTTTTTCAGGAAACCGTCGGTTACCGAAGTCAGGTTTACCGAGTTTTGGATCCCGACGTTAAGGGCTTCCTTCAAACCGGAAATCACTTCGCCGTTTGTGAGGGCCGGAGCCTGGGTTCCATCGGTTGTTAAAACGCCGTCGGTAACTTCGCTGAGTACGTCGCAGGCTGTAGCAGTGATGAATAAACCACCTACTAAGAGGGGAAAGATAAATTTTCTCATGATTTACTATTGATTGTTCAAACTTACAAATAATTTTACGCTGAATATCAAAAACGATACCATGATAGAAGCCGAGTTGATTTCCATAGGTGATGAGCTGTTAATCGGCCAAACCGTGAACACGAACGCAACCTGGCTGGGGCAGCAATTAGCGGCAATCGGTATCCGTGTTATTCATACCGCGGTTACCACTGATGAACGGCAGGCAATCGTCTCAGCATTCGATGCAGCCTTTGAAAGAGCGTCGCTTATTATAGTTACCGGCGGACTCGGCCCCACCAAAGACGATATCACCAAACACGTGCTCTGTGAGTACTTTGATACAAGGCTGGTGATGAATGAACCGATCCTGGAACACATCACTTCTTTTTTTACGAAGCGCAACCGGCCAATGCTGGAAGTGAACCGTCAGCAGGCGGCTTTACCCGAAGCCTGTACCGTACTGTTTAACCGGCAGGGAACAGCTGCAGGCATGTGGTTCGACCGCAATGGAAAAGTACTCATCTCCATGCCGGGTGTTCCGTATGAAATGAAATCGATCTTCTCGGAAGAAGCTTTGCCGAAAATCCTGGAGCGCTTTCAAACCGTTGGACTTTATCACCGGACTTTATTAACGCAGGGTGTGGGCGAATCGTTTTTGGCAGAAACATTGGCTGATTGGGAAAACCGTTTGCGGGCCGATGGCCTGGGATTGGCTTACCTTCCTTCGCCGGGAGTTGTGAAATTGCGGATTACGGCTTACGCAGGAGAAATCGATGCCGCGAAAGTGGACCGCTACCTCGCGGAAGCAAAAAAGGCGCTTCCGGTGGCCGTTTATGGTGAGGAAGAAGAAACGTTACAGGAAGTAGTAGGAAAGCTGCTGCGTGAACGCGGTCAAACCATCGGAACGGTGGAAAGCTGCACCGGCGGAGCGATTACGGCTTTGTTAACGAGCATTTCAGGCTCATCGGATTACGTGCAGGGCGGTTTGGTAACCTACAGCAACCAACTGAAGCAGGAACTGGCGAACGTACGCCCGGAAACACTGGAAACGTTCGGAGCTGTTTCGGAAGAAACGGTGACGGAAATGGCGCTGGGCGGACAGAAAAAGCTGGGAGTCGACTGGTGTATTTCGGTGAGTGGTATTGCCGGTCCGTTGGGAGGTTCCGAAGAGAAACCTGTAGGAACGGTCTGGATAGGAATAGCAGGTCCTAAAGCGCTTTGGACGAAGCAGTTCAGCTTTGGCGATAACCGCGAAAGGAATGTGCAAATGAGCGTCTTAGCGGCGTTGAATTTTGTCCGCTGTGCACTTTTGGGAATTATTCCTGAAAAAAAGATGCTTTAAACTTGCTCAATTATTATTAAATGCTTTTCTTTGCACCCGCTTTAGAATTAGCATAAAACAAAAATACAATGTCACGAGTTTGTCAAATCACAGGGAAGTCGGTTATGGTAGGAAACAATGTTTCCCACTCACAACGCAAAACGAAACGCAAGTTTTACCCGAATTTATTTATTAAAAAGTTCTACATTCCTGAAGAGGATATGTATATGACTTTGCGTGTCTCGGCTTCGGCTTTGAGAACTATTAACAAAAAAGGAATTTCTGCCTGCATCAAAGAAGCACGCGAGAAAGGTTTTTTAAAGTAAATCCTAGTTCTGTCCAGTCTTAGACTGGTAGAATACCAAAGAATAAAGAGATGGCTAAGAAAGCAAAAGGAAACAGAATCCAGGTAATTCTTGAGTGCACAGAGCACAAAGAGTCAGGTATGGCAGGTACTTCCCGTTACATTTCGACGAAGAACCGTAAAAACACACCTGAGCGTTTGGAGATTAAAAAATTCAACCCGGTGTTGAAGCGTTATACGATTCATAAAGAAATTAAATAATATTGCGTCATGGCTAAGAAAGTAGTAGCATCGTTGCAAAAAGGGGGAGGAAAAGAACACACCAAAGTGATCAAAATGGTGAAGTCTCCTAAATCAGGATCTTTCTCGTTCAAGGAAGAGATCGTACACAACGACAAAGTAAAGGAGTGGTTCGCTAAGAGCTAATCCATTGAACAAAACTCGAACTATTGTTTAACCCCTGTCCCGATAACAATCGAGATCGGGGTTTTTTCGTTTTCAATTATGGCATTATTTGGTTGGTTCTCGAAAGAGAAAAAAGAATCGCTCGACAAAGGGCTTGAAAAAACGAAGGAAAGCTTCTTTTCGAAGCTGACACGCTCGGTTGTCGGTAAATCGAAAGTAGACGATGAGGTACTGGATGAACTGGAAGAAATCCTGATTACCTCCGACGTGGGCGTCAATACCACGCTCAAGATCATCGACCGTATCCAGGAACGCATTGCCCGCGACAAGTACGTAGGCACCGACGAATTGAACTCTGTTTTGCGTGAAGAAATCTCCGGCCTTTTGGCGGAACATGATACCAGCGGTCCCACGGAATATGAATTACCGACACATAACGGAAACCCGCATGTGATCATGGTGGTGGGTGTGAACGGCGTTGGAAAGACCACATCGATCGGGAAACTGGCGCACCAGTTTAAATCTGCCGGTAAAAAAGTGGTGTTGGGTGCGGCGGATACGTTCCGTGCAGCAGCCGTTGATCAGCTGATCATTTGGTCGGAGCGTGTGGGTGTTCCGATCGTGCAACAGGGAATGGGCGCCGATCCGGCTTCTGTGGCGTTTGATGCGCTTTCTTCGGCTAAAGCTCAGGGCGCTGATGTCGTGATCATCGATACCGCCGGACGTTTGCACAATAAGGTGAACCTCATGAACGAGCTGAGCAAGATCAAGCGTGTCATGGAAAAAGTAATCCCGGACGCGCCGCACGAAGTGTTGCTGGTACTTGACGGTTCTACCGGTCAAAATGCGTTTGAGCAGGCCAAACAATTCGCTTTGGCGACTTCGCTCACCGGTTTGATCATCACCAAGCTCGACGGAACAGCAAAAGGCGGTGTTGTGATCGGGATTTCCGACCAGATGAGCATCCCGGTGCGTTTTATCGGCGTGGGCGAGGGCATGGAAGATTTGCAGGTGTTCCACCGCGAGGAGTTCGTCAATTCGATTTTCGGTTCGTAAACATCGGTTTTCATGGAAACACATTCTTCCTATAATTTCGACAAAACGATGGGTATTGTGGCCTATATGACGCTCGTGGGCTGGGTGGTAGCGCTTGTGCAGAACAACGACAAGCAAGGCCCTGAAAAAGCGTTCACGGCTTTCCATTTGCGCCAGATGCTCGGACTGATGATCATCGCTTTTTGTATCTGGATTTTACAGGTTTTCCTGGTCTTCATTCCGCTGATCGGTTTTGCGCTTTCGATGCTGCTTTCACTGGGCATTTTTGTGTTCTGGGTGTTGGCGGTTGTGGGCGCGGTAAACGGACACACGAAGGAATTGCCGTATATCGGGGAGCCAATCCAGAAGATGTTGGGGCGGTTGTTTGAATAATATTTTAGAAGTAGACTCTAACTCCTCCCTTGAGGGAGTACCGAGGAGTGTGACTCAACGATAACTGTCCGCCACCTCCCTTTATCCCTCCTCAAGGAGGGAATTGGTTCCTCGTTCTTAATTGGGAATTATCCTTTCTCATTCCGCTTCCCATTCTGAAAAAGATAGAATGAGAAACAGAATGAAAATGATTTGATTGATTCAGGTGATTGGCGTTGATTAATGAACGGATCTATGCGTCTACGGTGTATCCTTTGGTTTTGGCAAGCTCGATGATGGAGCGTTTGATGGCGCTGCCAAGGTCGTTTTGAATACCCTGCTTTTTCTGCTCTTTTTCAATGTAGGCCTGGCGTTTTTTGTTCAGCTCGCCGATTTTTTGCTGAATGGCCTCGCGCTCTTTTGTTTTTTGTTCAACATACTTTTCGATTTGCTGCTCCGATTTTCCTTTTAATTCGGAGGGCAATTCCTGTTGTTTAATGGTTTTCAGCGCGTTTTTATCCTGCTTTACCTTGTCGACTAAATCCCAGGATTCGTTGGAATAAACGGAAGTGGCCTTGCTCACGCTACGTTCCGTGGCCACGCTGTACGAGATATTACCTGCGTTAAAATCCTGCATAGCCTGGTTCTGTTTTCCTGCAGCCCCCTTTTTCCCGTATTCAATGTAGGTGCCGTTGATTTTCTGGCCGTAGCTGTAAATCTTCTGGTCATAAGGCGTTTCGATGTAGGCAATCTGTTCGTCGGAATTGATGTTGAAGAATTTGCCGGAACCTACTTCCGCTCCGCTTCTCCAGTAGGTGCTGATGCCTTCTTCGCGTTCACCACAAAAGATCGTATTGATGTAAATATCGCGCTCACGTGCCTCCCTGATCGCAGTGGTATAGGCAATTCCGCCCTGGTTAAATTCTTCGTTCCCGGCAATGTAAATGAGCTTCATGTCGCTGTCGCCTGAGCCCCAGTCCATTTTTTTGGTGGCGTCGTAGATCACGGCACCGCAGTATTCAGAGCCGCCGTAGGTGGTGAGGGCAAACAGTTTTTGTGAAATCAGGTCGAGGTCGGTGGTGAGCTTCGAAACCTGGTGAATGTAATTGGTTTCAGGGGAAAGGTTGTCGTTCCCGTATTCGTAGAGCGCGATTTCAACCACCGGCGTTTTTCCCTGGTATTTCAGCGTTGTAAGGGTGTTTACGATGTCCCACAAACGTGCTTTTGCCTGCTCGATCAGTCCGTCCATGCTACTGGAAGTGTCGAGCAATAATGCTACCTGGATTTTATTGTTGCTTTTCCCGTTTGTCGGAAAAATTGCTGCCGGCTTGTTGTTCTCCGGTTGGTCGGTTGGTTTGGGATCGTCGCAGCTTTGCAGGCTCATGAAAGCTGCCAGCAGTGTTAAGGATGCAATTTTGATCTTCATGGCTCGTTAATTTGTGTAAACAACTTTGTTTCGAGTTCGGTTGTTTTGTTTCAGCAAACATATCAAGTGGAAGCACATTGTTGAAGGAGAACGGGTGAACTGCCGGTTTGACTTGGTGAAACGGCTTGCATCGCGCGCCTGAAAACGATTATCTTTATCCAATATCAATTTCCCGTAACGAATGCGCCATCGTTCTGTTGTTTTTACGCTCATCCTGGCTTGTTGCAGCTTGCCGTTAATGGTGTGTGCGCAGGAGAAATCGAAAACAAAAGGCGGTTCTGAGAAAGCAGTGGAACAGGAGACGGAATTCGTCACTCCGGCGGGTGACCAGGTCATCGAATCGCTGAAAGGCAACAATGATCGGGAACTGGCTGAAAGTTACGAGGCGCTGGCGAAGAAATTCCAGCAAAATGGCAATTACAAAAAGGCGGAAGAGTATTTCAAAAAAGCGCTGGCAAGCTTTAAGAAGCTGAAAAGCAAAGACGATATTTCACGCGTCGCCCGCTCATTGGCCAAGGTGCAGGAAAAGCAGCAGAAAACCAACGAAGCATATTATAATTATTCGGTTGCGAGCGATGCGGCGGCGGGAAAGACAGAACGGAAAATCAACTTTAATGATGCCAACCGGCTGAACAGCTCGGCGAACGCAGTAACGCAGACCGAGCAGGTAAGCTCGAACATTTCACTGCTGAAACAACAAGGCCGGAACAAGGCCGATTTGCAGGATGCTTACCAGCAGAAGGCTGAATTGTACCTTTTCCGGAACGATTTTTACGGCGCTATCGACGTGTATTACCAGGCGATTGAAGCGGCGAAGGATGATGAAACCACTGTCGTGGCCTTAAAAGGAAAAATTGCCGACGTGTACGTATCGGCCGGTGAATTTGAGAAGGCGTTGTTGTTCCGGAAAGTGCTGGCAGACGAGGCCAAACGCAATGGCGACGAACGACTGTACATCGAACAGCAGCAGCAGCTGGCGGAGATTTTGTTCAGGACCGGCGCCAACGACAAAGCACTGGAGATCCTGGAATCGACCTACAAACTGGCGTTTGAAAAAGGGTATTCGCAGGAAGTACGGAAGTGTCTGAAGCAATTGGTGAAGTATTACAAGGAGATAGGAAACTATTCCGAGAGCATTCAGCTGTACGAGCGTTTCCTGGATCATTTCGATGAGCTGATCCTGGCCGACAGCAGTTTGATCGATCTGAACTCGTTTCAGGCAATTGAGGGGAAGATCAAACAACTCGAAAAGGAAAAAGTGCTGAAAGATGAGCTCATTTCGAGTACCAACAATTTCAACTACGTATTGATCGGTTCGCTCGTGGTGCTACTAATCCTGCTGGGCTTGTTTGTCCGGTCGTTGCTTTCGATCAAGACCCGGAACAAGAAAATCGCTTTGCAATCGCTGCGACGGGAAATGAACCCGCATTTTATTTTCAACAGCCTCAACAGCGTGAACCAGTTCATTGCGCAGAACAACGAGCTGGAAGCCAACAAATACCTGACTTCGTACTCGAACCTGATGCGTACGATCATGGAGAATTCGAGTAAGGATTTTATTGTGCTGGGCAAAGAAGTAGAGCTACTGAAGAAGTACCTCGACCTTGAACAAATGCGTTTCAAGGACAAGTTTGACTACACGATTTCGGTGGATGAACGCCTGGACACGGAAGCATTGTATGTTCCGAATATGCTCATTCAGCCCAACCTCGAAAATGCGATCTGGCACGGCTTGCGGTACCTGGAAACCATCGGGTTGCTGCAAGTGACCATTGCGCTGGAGAAGGAACGCATTTTGGTGACCATCGATGATAACGGCATTGGATTGACGAAAAGCAGCGAGTTGAAAACCCGTAACCAGAAAGTGTATGATTCGCTCGGGCTGAAGAACACCGAACAGCGGATCGAGCTGCTGAATAAACTGTATAGAAAGGACATTTCCTTTGGCATTCGTGAAAAAACGGAGCAGGAGGGAAGCGGTACTGTTGTGGAACTTGTGTTCCCGCTCATTGATAAACCGGTTGGATGATGGTAGAGAAGATCAGAAGCGTGATTGTGGAGGACGAAAGTGCCGCGCGCGAGGTGTTGAAAAGCTACCTGTCGAAATATTGTCCGCAGGTAGAGGTAGTGGGCGAGGCGCACCATTTCAAGGAAGCGATCCCGGTATTGCACGAGTTGCAGCCGCAGCTGGTGTTTTTGGACGTGGAAATGCCGTTCGGCAACGCGTTTGATGTGCTGGAAGCCTGCAAGGATTTGCAATTCGAGACCATTTTCGTGACCGCTTTTTCGGAATATTCGCTGCGTGCGCTGAACCAGAGCGCGGCCTATTACCTGTTGAAACCGATCAGCATCGAAGAACTGATCCTGGCGGTTTCGAAAGTACATCAGCAACTCATCAACCAGGTGATCTTTAACCGCAACAAAATCATCGTGGAGAATTTCCACGAACAGCAACCCGGGAAACAGCAGGTGATCTTACCAACTTTAGAAGGTTTTGAGGTGGTGAAAATGGAAGAGATCGTGCGCCTGAAAGGCAACGGGAATTTCACGGACCTGTTCCTGGCCGACGGTTCCAAAAAGATGGTGTGTCGTTTTCTGAAGCACTTTTCGGAGATTCTGCCGTTCCCGTTTATCCGCGTGCACAAGTCGCACATCATCAACGTACATTTCGTGAAGGCGTATAACAAAGGTGGATATATCACGATGAACGACGATTCGGAGATTGAGGTGTCAGCGACGTATAAGGAGGAGTTTTTGAGACAATTTAAGTAATTATCAATTAGAAGAATTATCAATTATCAAGATCGTTAAAATGGAGAACCACCCGGTCTTTCGGGTTTCGCACGACAATGTAAATGTAAACAGGTTCGGAGAAATCGGTTGCTGCGGGCAGTAGCGTGCGATGGCTGCTCCAACCGGTTTTTGTGGCTTTAAAAATGTAGCAGCCTTCAAAATCCTGTTCGGCGCCGAGGTGCAGCTTTTTTTCTTTGCGCAGCCACGAGCGTTTTCTTTTTTCTGAGGCATACACTTCAATGTAGCTGGTTTCGCCAACGTCGCTGATGTTGAAAGCCGAGAACGGAAACCAACGCAACGAATCGTGTTTTTCCGGTGAAATGGAATCGACAGGCAAAGTGCAGGTGAGCTTGAAACATCCCACCACATACGTAGACCGGTAGGCGGTCCCCAAATCTACTCCAAGGGTGTACAGCTCGATTGATTCCAGTGAATCGCGGCTTTCGACATTCGGAATTTTGAAGCGCACTTTATTACCATTGTAAAACGTATTGCTGTCGTTTTGGATAAATACTTCATTGCAATAGACTTTGGAGACATCGAAGTATTGGGCGAAGGAAATGTTGTTTAGAAGCAGAAGACATAAAGTAAATCTCCATTTCATTTCGATTACCTTATGTTTTAGGAGGAGTTTTGGCATGTGGAAATAGAGCAATTATCAATTTTACAATTATGAAGATAGGCGAAAGATAAACGACCCATTTTTTTGTTTTAAAGAAATTCAGGGCTATTTTCCAATTGGGTAAATTCTATTTTTCCATGTAGTAGGGAGCAGATTAGATACTTTCTTACCTGGATATTCCAGTCCAAATCATAAGTTTCACTTTTATGTACAACCACGATTTTCAACGAATCTTTTTTTAGTGTACCGATGTAAATAATTTCTTTTTTTGTTAACGCATAAAGACGTTTTTTGACCCGAACGATTTTAAATTCTCCATTTGCTTTAGCATAACTTTTAATACTGTATAATTTGTAATGGTGATAAATCGTTTTTTGGTTAATTCTCAAATCGATGGAATCATTTTCCGAGCTACCAAAGCCACCGCCAAAGTACATTTCAGCAATAACAACCGTATCTGCTTGAGAAAAGGAATTAAAATGGAGAAAAGCAGTAAACGTTACCAATACTAAATTCAGTTTCATATTCGTCGAATTATTAGGTGATAAAATTGTGATTTAATCGGTATGAACAACCAACAAAACCGTATACGGAAACGTAAATTTTCCGCCGGAATATTCTTCGACGATTTTGGTAATCCCGGTTGCTGTGAGGTGTGACGGGTCGACAATACTGTTTTCCTTAAGCCAGGTAAGCAGCGATTCTGCGCGCGGTTTGGCATTGTGGCTGGAATGAAAGGCTTTTCTTTCTTCGATAACAATGATTTCGATTTGCTTGTCTGAATGCTTTTCAACATTGTCTTTCAGCGATGTTAAGAAAGATCTGCTGAGTTCCGTGTCTGATAATTTGGCTGAGTTTATTTCCCAAATGGTTTGGTTGGGGAAGGTGATGGTGTCTTGACCAAACGAGAGCTGCGCGGTGAAGAGAACGAAAATCAGTAAGTGCTTCATCAGATGTTTTATCTATTAGAAATGTTTGGTTTTCGGTTTTGTAACCTTTAGTTGAACCAATTGGTGATCCAATGGAAGCTATTTCCGAAGTTTGAAATGGCGTTGAATACCTTTTTGAGGATGTTTCAAATAAAGCGGAGGATTTTTTTCATTGGATTTTGTTTATCCTCGTTTTAGGAGGGAAGTCAAAGTGTTGATTTTCAATTGTGGAAAGAGAGACCAGATAATTTTATACACGACCCACACCTCGAACATTACCATTTTGACTCAGATTCAGTGAATAATCTTGAAGGGCCATCTTCATTTATCTAAAATGAGCAGATAATTTGACACACCTGGTCAAAATGGTCTTCATAAATTGCGTCTAACCAACGATCTCCGGTTTGGTTATCTTCGGATGGCTTGAAAACAACCTTGTTTTGGTTGTTTTTTAGCTATTCAATAATGAATCAATTGATTATCAGGGTTTAAAATTAAAAACAGATAATTTGACACGCTACCAAATGGTTTTCATCAACATACCTGAAACACTACCTAAAAACAATATCAGTTCATTTTCAGTCAATTACAGAATCCGTTTTTAAGCCACCAACTGGTTGGAGACATTACCCACACTACCAAGAGTATCAGATAATTTCATGCGCAACCATCACATCCTCCAAATTTTCGCAAAGTTCATATGTAATTCCATCGATTTTTATCCTCTTGGCATTTACCAAAACAATCGTCTTAGCTTTTGATTTGTTTTCGAGTATTATCCGAAATCTCGCTATGAAGACGGCTGGTGATTTTACCCTACAAGACAATACATTCGTAATTATTTCAATTCGTTTTTTATCTTCAAAAGACGAATGATAGGAACCAGCTCTATTTTCTACAGTTATTCTTTGCGTGTCCGGATACATTTTTTTTTCAGCTCTTGAACAAGCATAACCGCAAATTAAAACTCCAATAACAATTATTAGTTTCATAATTTACATTTTTTTTCTGGCCTTTCCAGGCTTTCCGTTACTCACTGCTTCAACAAAATCTTGATTGACTTTACTGCCTGCATCTTTAATTACTTTTGCGCCCTTTATATCCTTGGTTGCTTTGTAAAGCTTATTTGGAGTGGTAGCCACCAATATTTTACCTTTAGGTTGCATCGGTGTGGGGCCTTCCTTATCTAGTATTTCATCAGCATAAATTTTCTGTCCAGTGGCTTTTTCAACAGCAAATTCGGCAAAATCAGAACAATTATTATCCAATCCATTATATTTTTGGTTGAATGCTTTGTATAATGTTAATGAAATTTCTGTAGACAAATCTGATGACCAATCAGTTTTTAATTGTATTACACCATCAGGTGGGGTGCCTTCACTATCAGTTAGATCAGTGTTTTTGATTTGATTTAGTGTTACACTCTCTATCTTATTGTAAGATGCTGGTAAATCTTCATCAAAATTATTTTTCCCGGCTCCTTCTCCTCCAGGCCATAAGTCATAATATGTATAAGTTCCATCTGCTTCATAGGTTATCTTTGTAACCATTTTACCGTTTTCTTCAACTTCAATTGTGACTTCTTTATAATTGGAAACTGCTATAGCAGCATGCCCAATCTTTCCGTCATGACTAGCCCAAATAATTAAAATAACATCCTTACCATCTGGATCGATTGAGCCCAAAGGGGAATTAGTTACAAAGTTGTAAGGTGATTGACTTGGATAATTATTGAAATGTGGATCAACACTCAACCACCTTCCCAATCTTGAATCATACACTCTTGCTCCAAAGTCATAACTATTACCTTCCAGTTTCAGTTCATCATCTTTTTCTTTACCATTGAACCCAAACCGTGACTTCTCAGCCCCCGCTAGCGTAAAATTCCTTCCTGATAAAGTCACGCCAAAGGGGGAATAATCAGTAGATTGACGAATATCCGCCAACCAGTAATCAGCAGTTCCTGAATTATCATGCGGAATAGGTTTATCAGACACCACAGACAACACATTCCCGAGATGATTATTCAGCTCGTAGTTTACTTGTCCTATTCTGTGGTTTGTGACCGTCATGTCATAAACGTCGTTATCCGTTCCCAGTAAAGATATGGATTCATTCAATATGCCCAACCTTGAACTTCCATACAGGTGTTTTTCAGCCTGGTAGAAGGCTACGGATTCTTCCATCGCGTCTACCTCGCGTTCGTAGATGCTCATGACATTGCCTTGCGCATCGAGGATGTAATACGTCGAGTGTTCGAGCACATCGGCGTCGGTCAGTACGTGCTTGGCAATGCGCCTGCCCATCGCGTCGTAATCGAATACCAGGTTGTTTTTGCCGGAAGAAGGTGTTCGGGTGATTTTGCGTACTTTGCCGTCTACGCGCCATTCGATATCGATATCCTCCTGTTCATCGTGGATGAGGCGGCCCTCGGCGTCGTAGATATAGTTGTTCAGCGTGTTGATATCCGTCGCATTCGGATAGAAAGTTCCCTGATCATCGATATCGTCACCGAAGGCGCTTGGTGAGGCGGCATCATTGACATGATAGAGCCTGTTTTGCAGGAGTTTATCATCAGCATTTTTATTGTAATTATAGGTAAGATGGTCTACTACAGCGAATGCGTTGTTGTAACGGGTTTGATCGGTGATATTTCCGTTGGCATCGTAATTGAAGGAGTTGTAATAGATCGGAGATACAGGTCCGCCCCAATCGTTGGTTGGTCCATCGAGATTGGTGTAGCTCACGCTTCCCAGGAGTCGGTTTAGCTGATCATAGCCGTACATATTTCCGAGCGGCAGTACATCACGTGTGTTGGGGTTGGTGATGGTGGTGACCATTCGGGAGATATTGCCATTGAAGAGGTCCTGGCTAAAGTAAGCGATACTGCTTCCGGTCTGATCACTATAGGGATGATCTGCGGCACTAATGCCAGCGATATCGGTATAATCCCCATCAAAGTAATGCAGGCTGTATCCGTACGCATCCCTGGCTACGAGTTTATTAGGGGAAGAAGTTTCCCCGTCAAGCCCGGGATCACGGTCAGCGTAGAGCGTATTTGAGTTCACACCTTTCATCCACCCCTGCACAGTATAGACATAATCGATTCCCTGCACTTTCTCCTGCCCGAGCTCAGTGCGTGCAAGCGGCCCGTGCTGGTAATAATCGTACTCGACCTGTTTGTCCCAATACGGTGTCATGCCCGGTTCGTTGTGCGCGGCAATGTCACCTGTTGCAGGGTCCATAAGCGGGGTAGTGGTGGTGGTAAATGCTTCCGTGATCCGGTTATCCGCATCATAGGTATAGGCATGGTGCCACTGATCGGCCATGCCGGTTTCGTAATCCACGCGGTGCACGTTGCCCGAGATCAGATCATAATGGTAATCCATGCGTTTGAACTGCTGGTCGGCGATGTTGACATCCAAAGATGCCATCAGTGCGTTATCCTGCAAGAGCGTCTTCACGTTGCCATGAATATCGTAATCGTAATGCGTGGCATGGTCATAGGTTTGGTCATCGTTGTCGTAGACCGCCTCGTACGATACATGGGTGATGCGCTTGCGCTGGGTGAGCGGATCGGGATCAAAGGTCACCGGAAGTGAAGCAATCACCGAAACGTCATAGTAGCTTCGGGTCACTTCGGTTCGGGTAGTGGTAGCATCGTTATCGAGCCAGGTTTGGAGCTTGATATCATCCACCACCGACGGCACATACAGCCCGCCGACTTCAGTTCCAAAGATAGAAGCAAAGACAGGATCACCGCCCGTGTTTTCGGTTTTTACGCCGGCTTCGTACACGCGCCCAAGGGCATCGTAAAGCGAATAACTGTATTCGTTCACGCCATACTGTCGTGAGTTCTGGCTCACCACGATGCGCCCAAGGCGGTCATAAAAGAAGCGCGAAGAAAACTCATCGGACTCATCGTGGATTTGGCGCACGTAGGCTGTGTGCTCCTGGTCGATGAGTGAGATTCCGGCGACGTTGTAACTACCACCCCAAACCCCTTCATAGCGGGATCCGAAGGCGATGCACTGGATGTTGACATCAGCAGAATCGTCAATGATTTCGTCGATTACATTTTTCACAACAAAATCGATTGCAGTAATGGTATGATTAGCTGGTGTAATCGTAACATTTGCAGACCGAAGGATGGTTCCTTCATCAGTTACGACGTATCCTACCTTATCATCATGGAAGAATACATCGTTGAATGTAGGATCGGGAGTTGAAGTTACGCTTGGGCTGAAATCCACCCATGATCCCTTCCAAAGTCCAACAAAATTATCTTTTCCAACGGCCATGATGTTACCATTTTCAAAAACATGAATGGCTTTGAGGATGTGTCCGCAGCTGGTGCCGGTGATGAGTCCGCCAACACCCGTGTAAGATCCACCGCTTGGGGTGAGTGTAACAGAGTATATTTTACCATCACTTGCAGCCAAGCATCCAAACAAAGGGTTGTTCTTACTAAACTGAATGTCATTAATGGTACTCGGGAAGCCGGTGTAATCGGATAAACCATTTTCGATTTTGGCGCTGTAGTTTACTCCTCCCATAATGGCGTAAGCTGAAGAAATCGTCCATATTTTGTTAATCGTTGCTCCGAGTTGCGTACTGACACTGTTATTGGCCATGACGATGTTCCAGGTGATCCCGCCATCGGTTGTCTGACGTACAAAGAAATTCTTGCCAACAATGGATCCCGCATTGAGATTAGCAAAATGCACATCTGCAAGTTGATCAGAGAATACGCCTTTTTGCTGGGTACCGTTGACCATCAGGAACTTATAGCAGGCCGATTGTTCACCCACCACAAGTGCTTTTGGTGTGCCCGATTGCCCGGTTGGGATAACGGCGCCATAAAAGTCGTGCTGGTAAGCTCCGGATGTTGAATTAAAAGCCGTGGTCGCAGGATCGGGACTATAAAGTACTGTTCCGTTCGTACCCACGATATAAGTATAATCGCCATCGGCTGCGATGTCGCGAAGGTCAACTGTTGGAAGTAACGTACTTACAGGCATTCCTGATACAGTCATCAATGGAAGACCATTGGCTGATGTTGTCATGGATTGTGCATAACCGTTACTACCCACAACAAGTTCAACGGATCCTACTGTTTCAGCAGCGTAGAGATCGTTAATGGTTGAGCGGTTTTTGATTGTCCAGACACCACCGGTTCCGTAATACATTACCAGGCCGTTTTCTCCTACGGCGAGGTGCGAGCTGGAGCTGAAACTGATTTCATTGATTGGTGTGGATTGCAGGTTTTTTCGGGTGCTCCATGTTGAGAGTGCACCTCCTCCGGAGAGGGAGTTGGAGGTGGTAATTTCCCCTTTGTCGCCCACAATGGTAATGCGCCCGTTGCTAACGGCAATAGCTTCAATGGCAATAATACCTGTTGCGGCAGTTGAATAGGCTGAGGTGGCTGTAACCGGAGTCGACGCACTCAGGTCCATTTTGTGGACTTTGTCCTGCAGGTTATCGTAGGCATAAATACGTTCATCGGATTCATCCAAAGTCAAATCAATAAATTCAGGGCCACTCACTCCGTAAGAGGTAACAGGAGCAATATTAAAGATAGTAGCCCCCGCATTACGGTGAATGGAATAGAGTTCACCTTCTGAGGAAAGAATGATTCCCGAAATGGCCCCGGTACTGAAACGGTGGACGGTGATTTTTACTGCGAATTCACTTGGGTCGGAACCATTGAGTTGGTCTATTGCGAAATACACGGCTGTTTCTGTACCCGAAGGCATGTTATTGGTAAAGTAGATTTTTCCGTCGTCGGCACCTGCAAGGATGAGTGTAGGCCCATATGCATCTTTAACCATTGTTGCGCTCACCAACCCCAGGGTTTGAGGGTCTATGAGTTGAGAATGGTCGAGCATTGATGGTTCAGTCAGGGTATTGTTCCAGAATACGCGTTTGGTTGCAGCGTTATCATCTATGGCCAGGATTTCGAGGTATGTGCTGGTCTGACTAACGAGGCTAATGTAATTGGAGCCATCAATACCAGACAGCGATATCCAGTTTTCACCACCATTGAGGGTATAATATGCCAGGGTGGTTCCACCAGACTCGAAGAGAGCGATTCCGCGTGAAGCGTTCATGAAGTAGGCCTGTTTGGCCGTCAGGTTTAAACTACTTTTCAGGGCAGTTTGTACAAAAGCGGTTCCTGAAGAAGGGGTTGTGATTTTGACAATATCACCATCTTCTCCAACCACGATCCCTTCTGTAGATGAATAATAATGAACAGTATGATTATGAATTCCATGGATGTCTGCCTGGGTTGTGGTGCCAAAAGAAGAACAACGGAGTATAGCATCGTAGCTTTGCGAGCCATCCAGGATAGAGGTGGCAAAGTAGTAAAGACTACCGTCATAAGTGACACTTTTGATGTTATCAATGGTGTGCCCCAGGCTTGAAAGAGCTGAAGGAATAACCAGTGTTGCTGTAGTAGGCGTTGCCGTTGATCCTGACAGGGCAATTTCTACCATTGTAGTAGAATTACCCACTACCAAACCATCGGTAGAGGAAGTGAAAATTATATCATTAAGTTCTCCTGTAACGCCTAAACCATAGAGGTTGAGCATATCCCAGGTTACGCCGCCATCGGCTGTTTGGAGCAGGATGCCGTATTCACCGATTGCAAAACCATCGGTTGCTGTAGCCATTTCTACACGTCGGAGTTTGGAAGCTACCGTGTTGTTGACCTTTGTCCAGTTAGCACCGCCGTTATCGGTACGATAGAGCAGTCCGCGTTTTTTTCCACTACTGAGTACGATGTAACCGGCCAGGTAACCGCGGCTCGCGCTCACCATCTGGATGGCTGTGGTATTCATACCGGCATACAGCCCGTTAGGCAAAGTGATTTCCCAAATGTCCATCTTATCCTGGTCAGGGTTTACTTGCCGGGTAAGCTGGTTTAAGGAATTGTACTCGTACTTGGTCTCCATGCGGTGATTGGTGAGCACAAAATGGGTATTGTTCTGCCGGTCATCGCGGATGGAATCGGCCAGCGGATCGGAATCAGCAGTGATATCAAGCAGCTCGACCCCCTCCGGCGGAATGGTTTTAACGAGGTTGCCCGCCTGGTCGTAGTAATAGAGCGTGCGATGGTACTCTTTGTCCATGTAAGTACGTGTGAAAGTTTCCGCCGCTCCCATGCAATGTGCCTGGTAGAGCGACCCAATGGACTGTGAAATGGAATCCACATAATCCTGGTAGGCATTGTAGGCATTAGCGTAGGCAATGGAGGTGAGAATTTCGGTACATGGGTCGGCAAATTCACCTTCGGGGAACTCTACGCCGGTCTGGATTGGCAGATTCGGCTCACAAGGAGGCTCATGGTTACAGAGTTCGAACAGACTGATATCTTTGATACCTGTAATATCCGTGAGTTCGGCAACACCATCTGATAGGATCGCACAATATTCATCCACGCAATTACAAAGATCGTACTGCACAAAGCTTTCATAGGTAATAATGGTGGTGATATCATAGCCGGCTCTTGCATAGTCATTGAACAGTGCGATACAATCCAGGTACTGTTCGTAGGCATCTTCGCAAGGATTATCAGGTACGACAAGGTTGGTGTCACAGAACTCTTCCAGTGTTACCGGTGGAGGTACCATGTCTGTCTCATCATAATCAAGCCACGGATCAATGTATCCGGCATATTCTTTTGCGCAATTACATTTACCACTGGCGAGGAATAAGGCATAATAAGGATACTCATCGTCCAGTGTGAAATTGTTGGCAACCGCCCAGTCTGATGCGTTAAAATTTTCGATTAAGTTGTGCCATTGTGTCCAACGCAGGTAACAGCCAACGGTATCATCAAATACCGGATCTTCACAATCACTCAAAAAAGGTATTTGTTCCGGACACAGAGTGTCGCTCATTAAGACATCGATATAACCCAGGATGACTTCGATACCTATTTCAGAACAGCAGAGATTATGAGCTTCAAATTCTCCGTAGCTCAGCATCGGATTTTCATCCTCATAATCGGGACAGTTTCCTGTAAGTGCTTGTACGCTTTCAAAATAGAGGTATGCTGAGACGTAATTATTGTAATGGTCCTCACAGGATAGTTCTCCATCTCGCAAGTTCATTTCAGGTGTTCTTCTGTGGAATTTATCGATCGTGCTGGCGTTTTGTTTGCTGCGGACGCTCACTATCAGGTGATCAATGTATTGCTGCAAATCATCTGCGATCAAGCTATGGGCAAATTCGGATTTTTGAGCCGGAGTGATAGTGTTGAGTCCTGCCAGAGCTGCATCTGCATTATATCGCTCCATAGCAGCCAGGTAACGTTCGTACTCTTTGCTAACATTCACAAACAGCCCGTATTCTTTTACAAACAGCATGGGATTCTCCAAATAGGTGTGCGGATCAATTTCGGGATCAAACCCACTAATGAATCGGTTGTATGTTTTGGCAAAACGGTACATGTCATTTTTTGCAAAGAGGCTGTAAGGGATGGGGGAAACATAACTTTTATTCCCGGGATTCCAATTCATGCGTGTATTCAGTGCTTCAATAGCGCCGGTGTACTCATTGTAGCTTTCATAATTGGGATCGGTATATCGATAACCCATCCTGAGCTCCATTTGAATGCGTTCTTCGGGCTCTGGATCTTCCTGGGTTTCCAGTACGGCAAGTGAGTCAGGACATCCTTGACAGATATTGAGTGGGATGCAGGTGGTGACAAAAAGGGTGTCAGAAACTTCTTCGCCATCCACATAGGCATCAATGAGAAAATAAAGTTCATGGTAGTCGCCGTTAAGATCTGGTAATCCGGTGAGAATGGGCTCCGAAATATAAAAAATACTATCAATTTCAAGGCTGTCCACAACAGGTATATCAGAGAGTGTGAGTACGATTGGACATCCTTCAATGCCGGTTTCTATAGTCGTGATTTCGTAATGGATATCATTGATGGTGGTATCAATGGTAACACTCGAAGTACTTGTAATATCAATAGGAAAATAAACGCGGAGTGTGGTGGTCATAAAATCACTGGCAAACAAATTATAACCCGGCTCCTCCGAAGATTGATTGGTAAGAACATCCTGTAGCAGTAAGTATAGTTCTTCGGGATTGCTGTAAGCGGGGCGTTCACATAGTATTGGTTCGGGCATATCACATGTGCCCAAAGCAATCCCCGTTTTAATGCTATTGGTAAGGTCATTCCTTAAGCTTACGCAATGAAGCGTTCCAAGGTAGTTGCCCGAAGCGTCTTCACAGATGATTTCACAGCTGTTTCCCTGTGTAGGATTGATTGAAGTAATGCCACCAATGAGAGAAATGCTGGCACTGCTGAATGGAATGGGCTCGTAAGACATAATTTTAAGCTCGTAACGGATATCTGCGGGGTTGGATTCATACATCTGGAAGGTCTCAGTTCCGGAGTTGTAGAGCCAGTAAAGGGTACTGGTAGGCGCATTGTAAGCGGCATCCTGAAGTGCATTTCCTGCCAGGTCCTCATAGGGTGAACTGCCTCCCTGGAGTTGCACCGGAGATGCATCATCAAGCTCACCTGCTCCTGCCAGAGCATCCATGATTACAGAAAGCTCAATTGCCAGATCATTTGGTGTACAAATTTCATTAAAGCGGCAGGTATCGATATCAAAAGAGGTTTCACCGGTGAGGGTCACTAGCATTGTTCCGCCGGTAGTATCTACCAGGGCATTGATATCAAATTCAAAAGCTCCGCCGGAAGACTGCAGGTTTGAAAAACTCAGGATGTCTCCCCATGTGAAAGCCGGCAGACCGGCAGGGATATCGATTTGCACAGTTCCAAGTGTAGCCATCGAAAGGGTATCCACGAGCTCAAAAATGAGCTGCGACGAGGTGAGACTTACCTGATTCCATTCGTATCCGGGAACAGGTGAGGAGATGTAAAAATCATTAAGTGCCAGGTAAAATGCGTTGAAAGTACTAAGGCCATTAACTAAAAAATCATCATCAGTGAGTGTATCTAGCTGGACAGCCTCTGTCAACAGATGTTCAAGGCTTCCTGTAAGGGGACATTGTCCCGTAAGCAGGTAATTTTGATAGGCTCCACTGTTTATACTTGGATTGATATCTGCCAGTGGCAAAGGAAAGCGTTTTACCTTGTATGCATAATAAGGATAGGTTTCGTAATTACAGGGTTGCCGAAAGTTACCATATTGAGTAGAGGAGAGGGGAAGCGAGTTGTCGAAGAAGTTGTAAGTAGAAGGGTAGAAAAACTGCTCGGCACCGATACAACCATTGTAACCATAGTAAAGCGGTCCATCAATGGATCTTTTGATGGCCAGCCGTTGTTGCTGGGTTTGTTTCTCGGAAAAGTAGAACGCCTTCAGTGCCTGCCATTCACGATTACGAATTGAATCGTTGTAGCCCGGATCGCCGATCATGGCATCATCTCCGAAACGGAAGCAGGATGCCATTGGAGTTACCCCTACTAAATTCGAACACCGTACACTCATGGCTGCCATTTGGGCCATTGAGTAGTTGTTGGGCCCCATATCGGCATAATAGTTGAATTTATAGCTTAGTTCAAGTCCATAATTGTCAAAGGCTGCTGCATGGACAACGAATGGGTCCCACACATCATTGGACGAAGAAAACCAGTCGGTAAGGCGGTCATTCACATTGGTAATTCCTGCATATCCACTTTCTATAAATCCTTTGGCTACGGCTGCATCCCATGTATCTGTTCGTCTGAGAATGCTGTCGAATGAATCGCTTGTAAAAGGGTCATTGAACTCCACCGTATCTTCGTACACCATACAGGTTTTATAAAACGAATACTCAGGATGGTACACGATGAGGGAATTGGCCCACCAAGGCTGCCATTCGTTGCGGAAATCCTCGACGTATTCCAAATCTTCAGGCCAGGCGTAGTATTCACCCGTTGTAGCATCAAGATGAACATCGGTGTAGATATCCTCTACCTGTGGATCGGAATCAGTTACTGCACCCGATCCATCAATTGTTACCTGGAGTTCTACGCGTGCGCGCGTTACCCCATCTTCATTACGGTATTCGGTGGCAACGATATCTCCGCCAGCAACAAATACCGGGTTACGCCAGCTGATCTGAGAGCTCCCATACGAAACCGGCAGGATATTACCCGAGTTGAGAATGGAAAGCGGATACATTGATGGGTTCATCATTCCATCAGGAGAAAGGAACTCAGCGTATTGCCCGCCCGGTGACATGTCTGCCATGAGCATAATTTTTGCCACATCGCACTCTGAAACATCTTCACACAAGCGGTTGCAATGGTACTGGCGCTGCTGGTAATCTTCCACTGTTCCGCCTTCGGCCACAAAATCCTCGAGTGTTCCCAGATGGGCCAGGCACGAATCGCAATTGGTCTCGGGGTTACAATCTGAAAAGTCGGTATTGTCCAGGTACTGCTGGTTGAAATCGTTGAGCGAGAGCACACAGTCGTTGAAGTTGGTGTCCAGGTAGGTGTCGATGTAGAACTGTTTAGCTGCTTCATTGACACTCAGTATTTTGACAATCTGGTAGCTTCCTGTAGGCAGGGTCAGGGTGAAGGTTTGGGGGGTGAAATCATTTCCTTCGATCGTCTCACAATCGGTCTCGAAGGTAATTTCACCATTTTCTTCCTCCACAAACTGTCCTACCATGGATGGAATGATTGTATCGGCGGCTTCCACCAGATCAGTGCCACATTCATCAAAGACCATTATGGTCAGATCGTAAATACAGCTGAAGCAGATTCCCTCTGCCAGGCACTCGTCGGTGAAGGGATCAATATCGAGGTCATAATTGAAGGTAACAGCTGTGGTACCTGCAATGAGCATTGTTTCGGTGAATGATTTTGTAGAGCCGTCGATGGAGAGTTGGTTAGAAACACTGTTGCCATTGGCGTCCGGGGCAAAGAGGTCCTCGGTTAGTTCAACGGCAGCTTCAGCTTCACTTGGCAATTCCCGCAAGTTGGTAGGTGCATCACCCGCAAGGGAAGTAGCGATCACGCGCCCTTCCTGGTCCATATAGGAAACGCTTACCTGTCCGTTGGGGTCTACCACCATGTTTTTCTGGTAGTGGGCCTTGTCACCAACCTCGGAGCCAAACATGCGGTCGAGCTGGATTTGTGACGGATGGCCGTAGAAGTACTTCGACTCATGGCCGGTCCCGAGCTGGAAATCTTCACCCACGCCTCCCTGTCTGCGAATACGCCCGGTATTGTCCGGGGTGTATTCAACCTGGGTGAACGGGAACAATTCTGCATCGGGAATGAATGCATTTTCATCAGTTTGATTGGGATTGTCAGGAGAGTAATATCGTGCGGCTCCGTTTCCGGTTCCCATGCTATCAGCTACTGCGTTGCAATAACCAGTAGTGTCATCCAAATCGAAATCGGTTCTTGAATATGGAACACTGTCCTGGTTCTGAGTGAAATTATGATAATATTTCAATGAAGTAGCAGAATCACCGGTGCAATCCAGATTCTGCACCGGGGTAGGAAGTACCTGGATGGCCGGCCTTCCCTGGTGGTCATAGATCGTCTCGCCCACGATGGTGTTGTTGTCTGAATTGATTTTAGTAACCATCTGTCGGTTTCTGAGCGATCCGTCAAAGAACGAGACCACTTCTTTTTTCTTGCCTTCCTCGGCATAGGAGGCCGAGAATTGCCAGTTGATGGTGTCATGCCAGGCGTAGTTTTTGAAATAATAGTTGGAGGTATTCACCGCTCCCAGGTCGGGTTCGGTCCACACCCCGAAGATGCGCTTGTCAAGATCGGTTGTCGCTCTTCCGATGGCCCTCACACGATAACAGATATACCCGCGGTCGTAAGCCAGTGAGATTTTGTATTCGGGTGAGGTGGTGGAAATTCTCGTTGAATTGTGCTTAAAATCATAATCGAGCTGTGAAGCAGTATAGGTAGTGCCGTCTGGTTTATAATCGTTGATATAGACCCACTCCAGTTGGTATTCCTCGGCACTTTCTATTTCATCCCATGTAATGAGCAGCTCATCGGGATGATCATCACAATCCGAATCGAGGACATAATTTTCAGGATTATCTGTAATGTCAGTGGTTGTTATAACTGTTAATGGTACTCCCGAAGGCGTTGTAAAATCGTAATACCGGTCTACGAACATTTCGGCATTCACATACAGGTTGGCAGGCAGGGTCGTTACCGGGGTACCATCCACTTCAATATAAACGATTTTGGCATCGTATTTTTCAACCCCCGGGATGATAATGCTTTGCTTGTCCCTGAAAGCCAAGGAATCATTTGGGCTGTACCAGATCTCCATTGTGATTGTGTCAAGCGCTCCAGCGCTCCCGCCGGCAGTTGCATAGGGCGTGATCTCTACATGGATCGTGATGTGCATATCACTGAAATACTGTGGGTAATGATGATTGACACCAAAAGTGATAATCCCTTTGGTGAACAAATCAACGTGGCTGCCACCCGATGGCGCTTCGCGTGTTACCGAGGTTTCCGCTTCGGTATTGCCGATGACAACGGCCGGCGTTCCACCATCAGGGGTTTTGATGATTCCTGCGGTAGGCAAAATGCCTGCTGTTGCTGCAAAGCTCAATAGTAAGGTGAGCATTGTCAAAATGAACTGAGTGTGAATAGTGCGTTTCATAAGAAAACGGTTTAATGTTGTTCGTGGTATCTGTAGTCTTGCAGCGTAAATGACGCTTTGGAAGTGTTTAATGTGTAGGTATCGCGGTCTTTTGTAAGCCATTGCGACAGGTCAAGCAACCGCTGCTGCTCGGAGGTTAACTTCTTTGTTTCCGAATAACGGATCACGATTTTGGGATGCTCCATGGTTTCGTCATCCACCGATTCGCTGAAATAGTTTTGCGGAACGAAATAGAGTACCATATCGGTCAAAAGTCCTGTCTTGCTGTTAATAGTCAGCTCCATGCACTCATAAATCGCCAGTCCGGGGCCACTCAACTGATAAGTAGTTGCCGATCCGCTCACACGTGAAAGGCAAGTCATATTCGTCCAGCCATAATGGGTGAGGAGCTGATCCATTTGGATAACGTCAAACAGGGTATCGGGTTGAATAATGCCTACCACCTGCTGTGCCGTATCTACAATCATTTTGATGTCATTGTTCTGAATGATCAGCTTTCCTGGTTGCTCCGATCGGTATTGCTTACCTTTGCCGCGTAGCAGTAAACCGGATGTTTTGATGACATCCGTTGGATTCTTTGCATCCTTGAAGATGGTCTGCTCAAAGCTCAATGCGTAGTTTTCTGCACGGTAATGGCTGGCGCAATTGGTTAATGCCTGCTTTACTTCTTCTACAGAGGTTATTTTCCAATCCTGCGAAAAACCAAAGTTGGCACCAAGTATTACGAATAAAAGAGAGAATAGTGCTTTCATGGCTTCTTCACTGAGTTTTCGCGATTTTCCATTATGGTCATGACACCTTTTTCTGTTTCTTTTTTTACCCGCACAAGTTTTCCTTCCTCATCGTATTCGTAGAGTTTAGCATAATTGCGTTCATCCAGTTCCGCCACTAAGCGGAGGTTGATAGGATCATAAACATAGCTCATCATACTGCCGTCGAACGGGAAAATCCGAATGTCGTCAAACAGGGCTGTTTCACCACTGCCACCAACGAGGAAACGAAGTTTAAATGCCAGCATATTAGGGGGGATATCAAAGGTTCCGGTAATCTGTTGCCAACCGTCAATAATGTCCCCAACCGGTGCAAGAGGTGTTATATCTGTAGTACTTCCATCATAGGTTTCAATCTCTATGCCTGGATAGGTATAGCTTGTTTTGGTTACTTCAGCGCCCACTTCTTTTGTCCATGCTGAAAACACATATGTACCTTGATTTGGTAGGAATTGTCCCAAACAATCATCGCATGTAAGTGAAATGGGGTTACAAGTGGGGATTTTCCCTGAAAGGCTTGTTAGATTGATTGTTGTGGCACAAGTATTGAGTATAAGTTCAATAATATATACATCTCCAAGTGCAATCGCTCCCCCCATATCAATTTCATGACTGGTTGAGGCTGAAACAGAGCTGGTTATTGGTACTGCTGTTCCAGATTCTACTTGAGCATATGCGCTCTCCAGACTACTGAAAGGACCGTAGAGATTATAATTAAAAGTGCCGGATGTAAGAGTCCAGGTTCCGGCATCTGATGGACCAGCAGAACTTTGACCGACATAAAACTGGTAATATAATCTTACACCTCCGGCAATACAATTATCGGATGATGTAAGGTTGATTACTTCAGTCTGACTCAGTGTACCAACTCCAGATGGCAAACATAAAGCTGACCTGACCGAAGTATTAACTTGTGAAATAAGTTGGGTGGTGAAAAGTGACACCAATATAATCGATAAAAAATGTGTGGTTTTCATGCTTAATCGTTGTTAATGATTTGAATAATCCGGCATCCGTTTACATCCGTAACAGTGACTTTTATTTCGTAATAATCAGCTACGTTTCCTTCGATGGAAATCAAATGAGTACCTTGAATAGAAGCATCTACTGCGCCTGTAATTACTTCGATCTCCAGGTTGTAAGGACCTTCTCCGTTGATGATGTTATAGAGATTATCGGCTTCTTCATCCAGTTCCAATGAACAAATAGTTTCCTCACAAGGTAAATTGTAAGAAGTAAATGTTAAAGGGCTTCCTGTTTCCACTTTCAAACTATAACGGCCTGTATGAGCGTCTGCCCTTTCAATATCTTCCTCAAAGGACTCCAGACCAAGTTGTCTGTCCATACAATTAGAGTAATCAACATCTTCAAAACCGGCATACACTACTTGTTGTAAGCGTGTGTTGGCTGCCACAGCTGTTGTAAGGGTGTTGTTGTAACCGAACAGGCTGGCGCCATACCTGCCAAGTGCATCCCGTGTTTCGAGTACCATGCCATTCGGACTGAAAGCCGTAACCTCCGAAACATATGTCCAGTTTTGCTGGTTTTTGTTCCACTGACTGTTTTGCAGGCGGTAATAGGGTGTATAGCTCGTGAAAACACCGTCACGCCGAATGTTTGTGTTGTCATCAAAGTTACTTTGCGTACGTCCGCTCAAATGGGTAAAGGAGCGAAAAGGCCTCCAGTTCCCAAGTGTTCCTAAAGTGTAGGGGTTCACATTGGTCGGATCACCCTCTTCATCTCTAAAACAGTTGCAATAAGTTTTCCAATCCTGGCTGAACTCTACTGCTCCAGCGTTTAGTACATTCGGATAAACGTTAGAAGAAATACTATTGAGTGGGTTGCTCAATGAAGTCAGGCTTGCCATTGAAGTGTTCTGCTTGTTTCTTCTGCCAGACCGAATGACTTTGATAGAAGTATTTTGCAATGTAACGGGCTGACCAACGGCATCAACCACTGTTATTCCAGATGCTGCAACACCTAACACCCAACCCCTTATATATTCGGGGTCTGCTGGAGCACTTATTGCCAATTCATCACCTTCTACAAAGTAAGAATTGGCTGATGGAATAACTGTAAAGCCCGAATTACTAAAATCCTGGTTGGGGCCGAAGGTTATCCCGATATTTCGGTACGCCTGCCCTAACTGATCATAGTACCAGTAGGCTGGGTAGTTCATGCTATACACCTTGTCGTTGAAATTGGTGGTTGTCTGCGAAGCCAGCATTTCACCCGTTTCGGCATCGTAGGCGAGATTGTTGGTCTCCACAATGGATCCATCCTGGTTGGCGCGTATTTTTTCGAGTATTCCGAACCGATTGACTACTTTGTTATGTGTAGCACTATGGAATTGGTTGTCGGTGATATCAATAGATGGCCAAATAGTTGGTACAACGATCGGAATAAACCCAAAAAGGAATGAGTTGGTGTTAATGGCAATCGTACCGCCAATGGCCGTTGTTTTGCTTTCCCTGAAATCAGAAACGGCTTCATACTTTACCCCGATCTCAGCTGTCGACTGCACCCCTTGAGCATTGATCGTGTTTACATTATTGGTGAGCTTGTAATTAGTGACACCATCAAGATTCAAATTTTCCTGTTTGTAGAAGTATTCTACCGTACTCAGGGGGCTTACATTATTACCTTCAGAATAAATGCTCTCTTTTTTTGGTTTTCCATGCATGTCATTCAACTCAATCGTGAATCCTTGAGATGCGGTCATGTACTGGTATTTCGGTAAAACGGGCAGGAAGCTGTTAGAGGTTTTCATTGCCACATCAGTACTTCTTACAATGGTCGGAAAGTCCTTAGCGGTATAAAATTCCTTTACCACTTTTCCTGTGGCGGTCCTGCTAACATTTTCACGGATCAAATCCCTTATTTCTACTCGCGAATACCCGACATTAGCAGATGGAAACTGTGATTCCATCAGGGGTTCTTCCTGGTACAATTTATCGTCGGTTCCCCAGCGAATTTTGTTGGCGTAAGGAATCGGTTTGTGCCATGGGTTTTCATCGCCGCCAATTTGCGGTTCGTAACTGGCAACACCCGAAGAAGTTCCGTCTTCCAGCGTGTATGTAAATTCCTGTCCGTAGCTAAATCCAGCGCTATTGTCACCAGTCATGGCATCCCAGTTATCGTACATTAGGATGCGTTTTACACGGTGGCCACCACCCAGTTTTTTGTGCGAAGGTTCCAGCAAGCGAATCCATGATTTGTTCATGACAATTTCACGGCCGCGTTCTTCTTCCCAGATCGGTTTATTGGGCCCGTCAAACAATTCTTCAAAACTGCTGAAAGCATTTACCACCGAATTGGCAAACGACGTAAGGCTTCCTTCACCTTCACCAGGTTCGTCGGGGGAATTACCAACAACGTATTGCGACAAGTGCATTCGCCCGAATTGCAAGGCAAATTTGCTGATTGGATTATAATCAGACCCTCCGTCATCACGAAGACGCTCACCAACAAAGCTGATTTTTCCAAGCGTATCGCCCATATAATGAATAGTGTCTACAGCTCCAACCATTCCATAGCCTGAAACATAATCATATTTGGTGGTAGAAGAATTTCCTTCGTCTTCTCTAAAATCAACCAAACATCTGAAGTAGAAAAATTGACCGGTTTGGACATAATCATGTATGTTGTCATAACCGGATTTCATACGGAAATAGATGGACTGGTTTTTATCTCCTTCAGTAGATACCGAATGGACATCATAATCTGTCAGATCAGTATCGCCGTCACTAATACTATTGTCCGTTCCTACTATTGGGAACATTTGCATCGCTTGTAAATGCTGAACATAAGCATAGTCGTCCGATTCGTATTCCACTTCTATTCGTCCGCCAGAAGGAAGATTGATAGCAGTTAACGACCATGCTGAAGTATTCTCATCAGCCTCTGCCTGATTCTGCGTGGTGTAAGGAAAATCAGCATTGTTCATTGGCGAGGAAGTAGTGTTTTCCAACCCTGAAGAAGTCGGTTTGTAATTACCCCATCGGTCAACGGCTTTTAAATTATAGCTGGGATTTTCGCCATTGTATTCAAATGTATACGAACTACGTTTCATTTTTCCGGAACCCTGATAGGTGAAGAAAATCTCTTTTAACGTCAATTTTCCTTTTTGATCGGTAATTACACTTGTATTTGCCGGATAGTCCTGGCACAAGGAATAGTCGTACTCAAAATGTACTTCCTGTAGCGGAGTCGCGTTTGCCAGGTTGGCTATGTTTGCTTCATAATCAGGCCGGGAATACAAGGTAATCTTGCGAAGCAGTTTCATGCGCTTTGCTCCGTCAATTCCACCATTTCTGCCTGCCGCTGCTGCACCGTCATCGCGGTCTTCCAATGTGAAAACAGCTACATAATTTTTGGTTTCGATGACTTTGACATACCATAGGTCTTTCTGCCCGTATGTGAAACTGGCTTTGTCGTCTTTTACGTTCACTTTTAAACCTTCGTTCCTGAAAGCACTGTTTTCCGGCATTGGACTACGCCATTTAACGCTGTCTACTTTTTCATATGCGAATTTCACGTAAGCTCCCAAATCATCTATTGAAGGGCCTTGCTCACCATCCGAATCGCTGTAATCGTCACTGAGAACAGCAGTCAGCAAAAATGAATGAGCATAGGCCGGAGTAACGGTGGAATTGTAATAATGATCAATTCCATATTGATTATCTGGAGAAAGCGTTTGGGTCGGGTTCAATCCTGTATAATAAATTAAACCATTATAGGCATCAGTGACCGGAATTCCTGCATCACCATTGGTTTTTACACCGGTTGCAAAAGTCGCATCTTCCTGAAAATGATTGTAGGCAGCTATCCCAAATACGTAGCGTCGTCCGTCGGTACCTAATTGTGTTATTTCACCGATGTGGTGACTTTTAGCTCCCACATGAATTTCTCCGTGAAGGGTATCCAATCCGAAACCTTTCTCCAAATCATCATGTGTTAAAAACTGCATCACCTGGTTGCGTTTGACGCGGGAAGAACGGCTGTTGTTCTCTAAATCGAGCGCAAATCCTCCATTTTTAAGTCTGTCGTCAGCCTGTATAAATTTTAAGGCTCCCTGTAGCGGGAAGTACATTGGTTTGGCTCCCCCCATTTGGGTCATCAACGGATCGGTATCAACCGAACTCTCAGAAGCATCCTGTAAAGCATAGTTTTCCAGGGGAGCATTCACATGTTCGAACCCGATGACGTTTTTGGCTTTGTTCAGTGGACCATCCCAACCCCCGGTGTGAGAATTGGTAACACATACACTGATATCAGCCCCAAGGTCCAGTAAAAATCCGGCTCCGAACTCAAGCCCGAAACTTCCGGATGCGTTGGTAGTAGAAACTTTCGGATCAAAAACATATCCCACTTCATTACGGAAACCACGGTAACTGCCCGAAGCACCTTGTGCCTGAATAGAAAATAAATCCGCAGTCAAAAAGGCACTTGGTAAATTGGGAGTGTATTTCGTGAATGAAGCATCATTATCACGATTAAAATCCAATTGTGCTTTTTCCTTCTTTTGGCCGTTTTCCAAAAAGAAATAACCATAAGAGGGTGTTTCGATCGTGATCTGGTCGTCCGGGATCCATTGCGAGGAATACGAAATTCCCAGGCTGAAAGCAGCATCTGCTCCCCAAATAGAAAGCCCGGCAACCTTTAACCGCCCGCTCAAAGATGTGCTGAACATGGATGGGCCTGAAGTAGGTGAGTAATGAGCAAGACCTAGATCATATGCCGAAGATATTCCTGTACTAAGTCCCTTAGACTTATTATCTTCATTATCCCAAGCCTTGGATTCTTTTGCACTCATTGAATGTTGGTAACTTATTTCGCGTAACCCAGCTCTTGAATTCAGCGCAGACCCTATTGTTGAAGTCATTTTTTGATCCTTACAATGGGCACTATTCATCTTGGTAGCAAAACTTAGAGAAGGTGCAAAACTTGCACCGTTTTCACTACTGCCGGATAAACTGAATCCTGCTGTAAGTGCTTGGCTTGCACTTTTTGCAAAACTGAATGAAGGGCCGAAAGAAAACTGAGTTGAATAGCCATTGTAATTGTTATAATCAATTCCCATACTAGCATTAAGACTTATCAGATTGACTGTGTCTGATCCTGAACCATCAGACTTTTTAAATTCTTTTCCGAAGAACTCAAAATTTAACCCCGCATCCAACCCAATCGTTCTATTCGGCTTCATATACGTCGTATGCTCCACCAGGTCGCCGTTAAAATCATCCGGTAAGCCGCGCATATTCCGCACAACGGAACCTACGGTGAGGTTCCAGCCCAAACCGACCCAGCTGGCTTCCTGGTCCATTGTGATCCCGGCATTGTAAGCAATGTTGATCGGGTAGCCTTCTACATCCATCAACGGAATGTTGTAGGAAAAATCGCCGGTAAACGGGTCCACCATGTCGGAAACACCGATAGGAGTGAAGCCGTGTACTTCGGGTTGAGTAGGGCCGCCGCCGGTAGCATATACCGTGGTTGGCATGAAAATTTCGAAACAAAAGGTCAGCAACAACAGCCATGCCATTGATCGCCGCCCCTGGTTAACAGGGTTTGTTTTCATCGTGTTGGTTTTGAGAGTGATCATATTACTGAATGTGAAGAGTGGGTATTTTAATGGTATGCCAGTCTTTCACGGAGAAAGAAATGGCCGATTGTGTCAAATGTTTATCGTTTATCGTAAAAGAGGCGCTTTCTTTGAGTGCGCTTTTCGGGAAATCAAGGCTGAACTTCGCTACCGGGTAATTGGCCAGCCCGCGCTCGTGCAGGTAACCACCGGGAGCTATTGAATCTTTGGTGGTGACCAGGTGAATGTCATTTTTGAATGCAAATGCATAATAGGTCGAACGATCGGCTGAAGATTCTTCTTCGCCCAGGTCAAAATGGTAAAGATCTGTTCCTGCTGTCGGGGTGATAATGGTCAGCAGAAAGTGCAGGTCGGCATTATCTTCCGAAAGCCAGGTCTGCGCTTCCTCGGTCGTGATGCGTTTTCCGCGCAGCTGTTGGGCCACTTCCAATTCAGTCGGCAGGTACTCCAGGACATAGTGCACATTATTCACCGTTTGGGTATCGCGGTAAGGGTACTCAGCCGATTGCGCCCAGGCACAATATTCAGCGCAGGTCATGGCTTTTTTCGGGGCTTTATACGCCGTTTCCCTGCTCAGTGAACAAGCAGCGAGTGTGAAAGCGGTCAGAAAAAATAGCAGTAGTTTCATGGCTTATTTATTGAGCTGAAAATGGAGTTTGTAATTGGTGCCGCCCGGTGATTTCCAGGAAAACACATAATGCCCTTCGTCTAAATCGAGGTCTTTAAAATCAACCTTGCACAGCATCTCTCCGGAGGATTGAAACGTGTCCGCTTTTTGGTCCTCCGTTCCTTGCGGAGTGAGCCTGACGTCTTTTTTGGTGCCGTCCGAACTACCGATAGTTCCCTTCAACGGCAACATTCCGCTCTCAGCAATTTTAATGTAAAGTACCGGCTCATTGGCCTGGTAAACCGAACCGTCGGATTGCCGGCGCAAAGCAAGATACTGGTGCGTCGGCTCTTTTGGTTTGGTCAGGGTAAAGACCCATGCTTCCGATTGCTGGATCACCACGCCGTTAAACAAATAAGAAACCTGCCAGGCGTACGATTTTCCTTCCTCCAGCGGATGTTCCTGGCTGGAATAAACGGTGGTCCCGGTTTGTAAATGCAGTCGAATGAACAAAGGTGGATTGATCAGCACAGCTTCGGCCGGAGTCTGGTCTTCCTGTAATTCGACAACCACGATTTGTTGCTCCAGTCGCGGGTCGTTTTGCAAGGCCACCGTGTTGCACTGCCACACAAAAGTCGGTTCTTTTTCCTCAATGGTGTCTTTGTCATTCGGCAGCGAAAGCGTGATTGGCAAAGCGGAATACTGCGAAAAAGCAGGTGTTCCGATAAACAGGAACAGAAGCAGGTGTAAGAATTTCATCGTGTCTATTTTAAATGAAGTGTGAGTTTCCATCGCATATAAATTGGTTTCGTAATATCGGGCTGGTCTTCTGCCAGGAAAAAAGTATACTCCGTGGGCAGCCATCGCTGGAACAGGTAGCTGAGCGTAAACAACTCGCTGATTTTAAACTGTGACTGGAATACACAACCGCCGGCTGTTCCGAATTGTTCACTTTTCAGATACTGGTAGTTCAGGCTCAGGTTGAAGATGGGGCCCGTATAGCTTACTTCCGGCTGAATACACCAGTTCTGGCCGTAAAGACGTGTTAGTCCCTCAAATTCCGTATAACTGACTTTTACACCAAAACCCCATTTTTTCCATTCCGTGAGCAGTTGGCCTGAAAGCTGAAGGAGGCGCTGGCTGGAATCCGGGTTGGCAATGCGTGCGTAACCGCCGTCCAGCAACTGGCTTACTTTCCAGGCTTTGTAACGGCGATGATGGTAGAGGCCGGCCTTGCCGAGATGACTCAGTTTTTCGGCTTGTGAAAGTGTATCCGAAGTTAAGTTCAACAAGGTGTAATTTCCTACGAAAGCCGTATGCTTGAATAGTTTCAGTTGAATTTCCGCCGATCCCTGCTGTGTTTTTCGCAGCGCTTTTGTCGAATCATTTGAAAGATAATTGTCGACCGCGCCTCTCAACTGGAACGTGAACCGTTTTGTAAGCGCCTGTCGGTAACTCAGCTCGCCATGTTCCGCTCCCTGAAGGTAAATGCCCTGCGCCCAACCATCATAATTACTTCCTAGGTTCCTGTAAAGAGCTTTCAATGTGCTTTTCAGCTTGGGAAACTGGTAATTGATGCCCGACGAATAGGCCAGGGCAGAAGCTCGCCCGGATGAAACAGGAGTGGAATCATTCGAAAAAGAATGTCCGATCGATCCGAACCAGGTCAGGTTGGGTTGCCGTTTAGGAGTCGTATAAAAGACAAGGTTATTCGCCAATTGCTGCTGCCCGGGATTCCCTTTGCGAATATCCTGCCAGCTTCTGCCGGTATAAAACGATTCCACGGAGATGGCATTTTTTTCTCTTTCACCATAACCGGCAATCACCGAACTGACGAAGCGTGTGGCATTCACTGCGAAAAACTCTCCGGCATTGAACAGGTTGCTGTTATTGTTGATCAATTGGTCAAATACCTGGTTCGAAAACAATTGATTGGGCAACGTAAACCCGGCTGCCACATCGTAAAACGATTTCCTGATCGTTCCGGCAACGTGAATGCCTTGCATCGGAATGGCATTGCGTGAAAGCGAACCGGTCGAAAGCGCGCTCAGTCCCAGGTCAAATTTTTTGATGCCGTTTAAAAAGCCCGGATTGGTCTTTGATATCAGTTGATCATACTTTGCGTTCAGTTCCTGCTGTTTCAGTTTCAGGTCAGAATAAATCTTTTGCTGTTCAGTTAGCAAATGACTCACCTGTTGCAATTTCAGCTGAATGGAATCCATCCTGGACAAGTCAGCATTCGCAATCGTTCCATTAGGCAGGTCAGGCAATTGCGGGTTGACCGAAAAGGAAGTGTCCGGTAAGGAGGGAATGACCGGTAGTTGTGGAAGCCCCAATTCCGGCTTTTTGATTTTTTCCAGTTCCTGTTTTTTCAGGTTCCAGTAACTCCATTTGCTTTCCAGCTTGTGGATGCTGTCGGCGCTTATTCCGATCTGGTGGTCGAGTTCTGTCCGGACGGTTTTGAGTTCCTGAAGCTGATCTCTTCTGTAAGTATACGGTTCGAACGATAAACGGAAATAGCTCGGTCTTCCGGAACGGTAGGGTTCTTCCGAAAGGCGAAATGAGAGCGCCACCGGCAAACCTTTAATCGTTAACGATGCGTTTCCCTCACCGAAAAAATAATCATCTCTGAAAGTATTGAGCTGGTTCGGGTGAATCCCATGCGCACCACCCAGCGATAAATTAGCTGATTGAAAACCGATGAATTTTTCTTTCTGGACACTGCCTTGTGATGAAGCCTGAGAAGACGTAGCATCTGTCTGCGCAATAGAAGTGCACAGCATGAATAATGAGAGTGTCAGTGAAATGGTCTTCAATCCTTTGTAGATGTCAAGGATAAATTTATAACTAACTATTCGTCAAAACCTAATTGGTAACAGTAAATTATTGTTCACGAACTTTAATAACTAATAAATACGTTTTGTTTTTTTTCAGCTAAATAGAACCCATCAGCCGTTTTTAACAAAACGAAAAAAGTTATAAACAATTGAGATTAAGCTTGTTTTGTTAGGATTCCCAGTTTTCAAACCCTAACCGGGATGGTATGAATACAACTTGCTAATACGATGTAGTAGATTTTTCGGATTGTACGGTCAAATGATCAACAAAGTCAGCTGATCAATTCAAACCGGTTTTTAGGGCAATTATCCAGTTAAAAAAAGAATTATTAAGACTGTTTTGTTTAGAATTTTAACAGATAATTCAGTTTTCCACTTTTTTCTTCCAAAAGAATTGTTTAACATTGGTTCGCTAAAACTATAAATGAAAACCCGGAATTGTCAAAATCTCCATGCATTGGCGGTTCCATCTAAACCAGTCTCGAATGAAAAAACATGCGTTAATGCTATCGGCCTGCGTTCTCCTCTGCAGCCAAGCCTTTAGCCAGGGTAGTTTATCGAACCAAACCATTTCACCACAACAGGAAACCGAAAAGTGCAGCCAGCATATCAGGATGGCGGAAATGATGCAGCATGACCCGCAAAGGTATGCCACCATCGTTAGCGGACCTGAAACCCACGACCTGCATTATACACCTCCGGGCCCGGAAAAGATTACCGGTCTGGTCTACACCATTCCTGTTGTATTTCACGTATTACACAATAATGGGAGTGAGAACATCAGTAACGCTCAAATTCTGGATGCTTTAGCCATTCTTAACCGGGATTACCGGAAACTGAATGCCGATGCCGCTAATGTACAGGCAGTGTTTGCGGGAATGCCCGCCGATGCCGAAATTGAATTCAAACTGGCAACCGTTGCTCCGAATGGTAACTGTTTCGACGGAATCACCCGAACGGTTTCTACACTGACCAATGACGGCTCAGACGGCCAGGCGCAAATCCAGGCGATCATTAATGGTAACAACGTGTACCAGGGAATCTGGGCACACAATAAGTACCTGAATATTTATGTAGCGAATGATATTGGCGGTGCTGCCGGTTATACGTTCTTACCGAACGGAAACTCAGTGGCAAACCTCAACAATATGTACTACAACGGAATTTTTATCCTGCACGACTACTGCGGTTCCATCGGAACAGGCAGTGTCGGAACGAGCCGCGCACTCACGCACGAAGTAGGCCACTGGCTCAACCTCCCGCACGTTTGGGGAAATGGAAATAACCCGGGCAACGCGGCAAGCTGCAGCATCGATGATGGCGTTCAGGATACGCCAAACTGTATCGGTGTTACCAGCTGTAATCTCAATTCGAATACCTGTAACTCTGATGATGCGTACTGGGGATTTGCCATGAAAGACAACGTGGAAAACTACATGGACTATTCTTACTGTTCCAAAATGTATACCCAGGGCCAGGTCGATAAAATGCGCCTCGCATTGACAAGTTCCGTCGGTGGCCGAAGCAATATCTGGACCAATGCCAATCTGCAAGCCGTAGGAGCTATTCCGGGAACTTCCCTCTGCGCGATTGATTTCAGTGCCAGTCAAACGACGGTATGCGCCGGAACAACCGTTACCTATACCCCAAATACAACAGCCGGTATTTCTGCCTGGTCGTGGTCGTTCCCTGGCGGAACACCTGCTACCTCTACCGTATCCAATCCTACGGTTACCTATAACACGGCAGGTACCTACAACGCAACACTTACGGTGACCAGCTCTTCCAATGGGTTGAATTACTCGGAGGCAAAGACTTCCTACATTACTGTAAATACGAATTCACCATCTGCGCTACCGCTTACCGAAGGATTTACAACGGCAACCTTCCCGCCAACCGGTTGGACGATTGTCAACGCCAATGCTTCAAACACCTGGGCAAGAAGTACAACGGTTGGTAGAGCACCAACCGCGGGTAATTCCATGGTGTTTGATAATTATAACATCAATGATTCAGGCAATGATGAAATGCGCTTAAAAGCCTTGAACCTTGCCGGAATGGGAAGCGCTCAACTGGTGTTCGACGTAGCTTATGCCCCGTATAATGCAACGAGTTATGACGGATTGGAAGTTTTGGTATCCACCAACTGTGGTGCTACATGGACTTCCGTTTATTTAAAATCCAATACCACATTGGCAACCGCTCCGGCAGTGGCAGCGCAGTTTACGCCTACTGCAGCTCAATGGAGAGGTGAAACGGTGAGTCTTACACCTTATGCAGGGCAATCCAGTGTCGTTGTGGCATTCAGGAATCTTGCCGGATACGGAAACCGCTTATTTATCGATAACATCAATATCACGGGAGTTGCGGCAGGCCCTGTTGCCAGCTTTACAGCATCACCTTCAACAGTATGTACAGGTCAAACGGTTACAGTAACCGATGGTTCTACCAATGCAACTTCGTGGAGCTGGAACTTTGGCGCGGGTGCAACGCCCGCTACAGCAACCGGAGTGGGGCCGCATAACGTGACCTACGCTACTGCAGGAACAAAAACCATTCAGTTGACAATTAACGGTTCAACGAGCACAACACAAAACGTGACCGTGAATGCAACGCCTGCTACACCGACAATTTCTGCCGGCGGGCCTACAACGTTCTGCTCAGGCGGAAGCGTGGTTTTGACGTCCTCATCGGCTACCGGAAATGTTTGGTCGACAGGTGCTACGACACAATCAATCACCGTTTCAACAAGCGGCACGTATACGGTAGCTGTTACTTCCGGAGGCTGTACATCAGCAACATCTGCCGGAACAACCGTAACCGTGAATCCAACTCCTTCTGCTCCAACCATTACACCTGGCGGACCTACAACATTCTGCTCCGGTGGAAATGTTGTGCTGACTTCTTCAGCTGCAAGCGGCAATACCTGGTCTACCGGTGCTACTACGCAATCGATTACAGTTCCGACTTCAGGTACCTATACCGTGACCACCGCCAGCGGAGGTTGTACCTCACCTGCATCTGCCGGAATAACAGTTACCGTAAATCCAACGCCTTCCGCACCAACGATCAGTGCCAGCGGTCCGCTTACATTCTGCGCCGGCGGAAGCGTAGTATTGACTTCCTCTTCTGCAACCGGAAACCTCTGGTCTACAGGAGCAACAACGCAATCCATCACCGTTACTGCTTCAGGAACGTATACCGTGACACGCACAAGTGGCGGTTGTACATCAGCTGCATCTGCCGGAACAACCGTTACAGTGAATCCGGTTCCTGCTGCACCGACTATTTCGGCGGGCGGGCCAACGACTTTCTGCGCAGGGGGCAACGTGGTACTGACATCGTCTTCGGCAAGCGGAAACGTATGGTCAACCGGTGCCACAACGCAATCTATTACAGTTTCGACATCCGGAACATACACGGTGAATGTCACTGCTTCAGGTTGTACATCAGCCAATTCAACCGGAACAGCCATTACGGTGACACCATTACCGGCTACACCAACCATTTCGGCAGGCGGCCCAACAACGTTCTGTGCTGGCGGAAGCGTAGTGCTGACTTCTTCAGGAGCATCAGGAAACACCTGGTCAAATGGCGCAACCACACAATCGATTACGGTTTCCACACCTGGAACATACACGGTGAATGTGACAGCTTCAGGCTGTACATCAGCTAATTCTGCAGGAACAGCGATTGTGGTGAATGCACTTCCTGTTATAGCAGCCGGAACGGTTACGAACCCAACTTCCTGTGGTTCTTCAACAGGAAGTATTCAGCTTACAGGTTCCGGTACGGGAACAATCAGCTGGTCGGGAACAAGCTCGGGAACATTGAACAGCGTTACTTTACCGGCAACGATCAATTCATTGGCGGCAGGATCTTATTCAGTGACATTCACCAATGCATCAGGCTGTGTTTCCAATACGGTTTCCCAGGGACTAAGCGATCCGACTCCTCCGGCAACGCCCGCTATTTCAGCGGGTGGACCAACTACTTTCTGCTCTGGCGGAGATGTTGTGTTGACGTCTTCTTCCGCAACCGGGAACACCTGGTCTACCGGCGAAACAACGCAGTCAATCACGGTGTCAACACCGGGTTCCTACGCGGTAACATTTACCAACGGAAGCGGTTGTTCAGCCACATCGTCGGCTGCTGTAATCACGGTGAATCCGACGCCGGTAGTTTCAACAGGAACAGTGATCAATCCAACTTCATGCGGATCATCTACCGGGTCTATTGAGTTAAACGGGTCAGGTTCGGGAACGATCAGCTGGAGCGGAAGTTCATCCGGTTCCATGAATGGCGTTACGTTACCAGCTTCTGTTACAAACCTTCCTGCCGGATCGTACAATATTACCTTTACATCTGCTGCCGGTTGTGTTTCCAACTCACTGTCACAGGCGCTTACAGACCCAACTCCACCAGCTACACCGACCATTTCGGCAGATGGCGCAACAACGATCTGTGCAGGTGATGATGTGGTATTGACTTCTTCTTCCGCATCCGGGAACCTTTGGTCGACAGGAGCGACGACTCAGTCCATTACTGTTTCAGCGGCTGGTAACTATACCGTTACTTTTACGAATGCAAACGGTTGTTCGGCAACATCTTCACAGACCCCGGTTACGGTGAATCCACTCCCTGCAGTGACATTCGGCGCATTGTCAGATATGTGTGATTACAATGCGGCGGTTACCCTGACTCAAGGCTCTCCGGCAGGAGGTACTTACAGTGGAAACGGTGTCAGCGGATCATCATTTGATCCTGCGGTTGCCGGCCTGGGTACAACTACGATTACCTACAACTACACTGATGGAAACGGTTGTTCGGCATCGGCCACATCGGATGTGTTCGTAGGCGACTGCGCTTCTTTGGAAGAAGCTGTTGACCTCAATATTGTAATCTTCCCGAATCCTTCACCGGGAATTATTTCCGTAGAGCCAAATGGTGCTGATATTTCTGCGATTGCAGTGTATGACTATGCCGGAAGATTGGTTTTCCGGGAAAAAGTATCGGGAATGAACGGACCGAAAACCATTGATTTATCCAACCTTGCAGAAGGCGTTTACAACGTGCGTGTGATCGCCGGATCGTCAGTGGTAAATACACCGGTAGTAATAAACCGTTAGGTGTAAAACAATAATTTGTAAAAATGGTCGCTCAATAGGGCGGCCATTTTCTTTAACAGGTTTTCTGTTCATTCCAGTTATGACAAGGCTTTTAGTTTGAACTAATAAAATCCTGAAGTTTGAGGAGCATTTGTTTTTTGATTTTAGCGTATTGATTTTAACGATTAAACTTGTTTTTTCGGAAAAAATAACTTAACATTGGTTCGCTAAAACTAACGAATGAAAAAGATAAAGATGACGTTCTCCAACTCGTCAACTTTATACCTGATTGTACCTAAAATACAAAAGGGGGCTGCGAAAATAATTACCGTTGCTCATTTTTCATGTATTTCTTTTCTCCAAAAACTACTACTATGGAAAAAACCACAGTTACAAAACTATGGCTCTGTTTACTGACAGTTTTTATTGTCGGTTTCAACAATGATTTTTCTGCACAAACCGTTCGCTGCTACACCGATGAGCAGCATGCTGCGCGTATGGCCAGTGATCCTTCACTTGAATCGAAGGAACAGTTCGAGCAATGGATCAATGAAGAGATGGCTCACATGGATGCGAGCAAGATTGTCGGCGGTGTGTATCAGATTCCGGTTGTGTTTCATATCATCCACTCGAATGAGGCTGTTGGTACAGGAAGCAATATTTCGCAAGCTGCAGTACAGTCGCAAATCGATGTGTTGAACGAAGATTTTCGTCGCATTTTCGGTACTAACGGATGGAATACACATCCTGACGGGGCTGATACGCAAATTGAATTCTGTCTTGCTCAGCGCCGCCCGAACGGAACTGCTTTTGCCGAACCGGGCATTAACCGTATTTATTACACCAGTATTACGGCAACGGCGCCGCCTTATTCTACGGGATTTGTAGATGCAACCATCAAAACGTGGACTTACAATGGCGGAACCCCAACCGCAAACCGCGGCTGGGACCCGAATAAATACATGAACATCTGGATCTGCCAACTAAGTGGTGGTATCCTGGGATATGCTCAATTCCCGCAATCACCGCTCGGTGGTATGGGATGCGGGGCTACCGCTACTGCTACGGATGGCGTCGTGTTTACAACTACTTCCATCGGGAAAAGCTCTGTTACGGGATTTCCTGGGCCTTACAATGAAGGACGAACAGCCACGCATGAAATCGGACACTGGCTGGGATTGCGACATATCTGGGGTGATGGTGGTTGTACGGTAGATGACTATTGCAACGATACACCGGAGGCCGGAGCACCGAATTACAACTGTCCTACAGGGACCAATTCCTGTACGGCAGCTCCTGACGCCGGCGTGGATATGATCGAAAACTACATGGATTACACGGATGATATGTGTATGAATATTTTTACCAACGACCAGAAACAGCGGATGAGGGCAGTCCTCGAAGGTAGCCCGCTCAGACGGTCATTGATTAACTCCGATGCCTGTACTCCGCCGAATCCGAGCGATGCTGCCGTAACGGATGTATTCAATCCCAGGGGTGATCATTGCCTTGCGAGTATCATTCCAAGTGTCCAGTTGCGTAACCGCGGTTCGAATACACTTACTTCGGCGACCATTTCTTACAGAATCGACAACGGAGCACCAACAACGTTTGCCTGGACAGGGTCCATTGCTGCAGGGGGCTCTGCAACGGTTGCATTGCCGGCGTTCACTCCGGCTACATTAGGAGTACATACCTTTAAAGCTTATTCCACATTGCCGAACGGTGTGGCCGATCCGTATGCCGTAGATGATACATCGTCGATCAGTTTTGTCGTTTCAAACGGAATCATGCCAAACTATACGCAGGATTTCGAAGCGAGTACATTTCCGCCTGATTTACGCTGGTTGGTTGAAAATGTTAACGGTGATTGTTATCAGTGGAGCCCGGCGTCAGGAATTTCCTCTTCCGGCTCTTTCATCAATAACATTGCAGAATTGCCGTTCTATGGCGATGCAAGTACAACCAATGAAAACTTGTATACACCGATTTTCATCCTTCCGTGTAACGCTACAGCGGCAAGTCTCACGTTCCAGGTGGCTTATCGCCAGCGATTGGCCGGTTCTAATGACCGTCTGATTGTGGAAATTTCACAGGATTGCGGTAATACATGGACTGCCACCGGTTATGACAAGCAGGGTAGTGTGTTGGCAACGAATGCTACGCTGACAGGATCCAATGAATATTACCCTACCGTGGCCGGTGACTGGCGCACAGAGACGATTAACCTGCTTTCTTATGTTACATCGACTTCCAAGAATATCCGTTTCCGTTTCAGGGGAATTTCCAACAACGGAAACAATATCTTCATTGATAATGTAAATTACACGGCAACTACTCCTGGCGAAATCAATGTCGTTCAAAGTGGTGCTGATGTGCTGGATGGCGGATCGTACGATTTTGGGTCTGTTTCGGCAGGTTCCACACAAACTGTAACGTTTACTGTTCAAAATACCGGGACAACTAACCTGGTATTAACGCCTCCGATTACGGTTACGGGAACAGGATTTGCCCTGGGTACCACATTTGGTGCAACTACGATTGCAGCCGGTGGTTCAACTACATTTACACTAACGTTTACACCTTCGGGATCAGGTCCGTTCACTGGAAATGTTTCATTTGCAACAAACGATTGTGATGAAGGTACTTACAACTTTGTGCTGAGTGGAACAGGAGTTACCTTACCACCAGTTGCTGATTTCAGCGCTGCGCCAACAACGGTTTGTGCCGGTTCCACGGTGACTTTTACCAACCTTTCGACCTATGCGGCAAGCTATTCATGGACTTTTGGTGCATCCGCAACACCATCTACCTCAACAGCAGCGAATCCAACAGTTACCTATAACACTCCGGGAACCTATCCGGTAACATTGGTGGCAACGAATCCTTATGGTTCGGATACGGAAACAAAAACCGGTTATATCTTGGTTGTTAACTCAACCGGAGCGGCACTGCCGATCAATGAAGGATTTACAGTCGCTACATTCCCTCCGGCAGGATGGTCTGTGGTAAATAACAATGCTTCTCCTACCACATGGGTTCGTACTACAGCCGCCGGATTTACGCCTACAGCGGGGAATTCCATGATGTTCGACAATTTTAACTATAACGACAGCGACGACGACGAAGTGCGCATGGCTGCCGCCAGTTTTACAGGTTTGGCATCAGCTCAGCTAACCTTCGATGTAGCTTACGCACCATACAATGCGGTCAACTTTGATGGTTTGGAGGTCTTGGTATCTACCGATTGTGGTGTCACTTATACTTCGGTATATTCAAAGTCTGGAACTACACTTGCTACACGTACGGCAACTACCACCATTTTTACACCGACCGCTGCTCAATGGCGTACGGAAACGGTCAATTTATCAGCTTATGTTGGCCAGTCAAGTGTTATTGTAGCGTTCAGGAACCTTTCGGGGTATGGACAACGCTTGTTCGTTGATAATATCAACCTGACAGGAGTTGTGGCTTCTACACCGCCAACAGCCAGCTTTACAGGCACACCTACAACCGTATGTGCAGGACAAAGCGTTACGTTTACGAATACTTCAACAGGGTCGCCGACATCTTATTCCTGGACTTTTACAGGTGGAACACCAGCAACCTCAACCGCTACCAATCCAACGGTTACGTATAATACGCCCGGAACATACACTGTTGCGCTGACGGCAACAAACGGGGCTGGTTCGAATACATCTACGCAAACAAATTATATTACTGTCAACGCAATTCCTGCAACACCTACCATTTCGGCGGGTGGACCAACGACCTTCTGTGCAGGCGGATCCGTTGTATTGACTTCGTCATCAGCTACCGGAAATCTTTGGTCTACAGGAGCAACCACGCAATCAATAACCGTTACGACCTCAGGAACTTACACGGTTGCTGTGACCACAGCAGGTTGTACTTCAGCCACATCTGCAGGTACAACGGTTACGGTGAACCCATTGCCGGCTACACCAACCATTTCGGCTGGTGGTCCGACAACATTCTGCGCAGGCGGATCAGTTGTATTGACTTCGTCATCTGCTACCGGAAACCTTTGGTCAACGGGAGCAACGACGCAATCGATTACGGTGACCACTTCCGGAACTTATACTGTGTCAGTCACCAGTGGTGGTTGTACTTCAGCCACATCGGCCGGGACAACGGTTACCGTAACGCCATTGCCAGCTGCTCCGACTATTTCAGCAGGCGGCCCTACAACCTTCTGCGCGGGGGGAAGCGTAGTGCTGACGTCATCTTCTGCAACCGGGAACCTCTGGTCAACGGGGGCAACCACGCAATCCATTACCGTCACAACATCAGGAACTTATACGGTAACACGCACCAGCGGCGGTTGTACATCATTACCTTCTGCCGGAACAACCGTTACAGTGAATCCATTGCCGGCTACACCAACCATTTCAGCTGGTGGCCCAACGACATTCTGTGCAGGTGGTAGTGTTGTTCTTACTTCGTCGTCAGCTACCGGAAATCTCTGGTCTACAGGAGCAACCACGCAATCGATCACCGTTACAACTTCCGGAACTTATACCGTTACGGTTACCAGCGGTGGTTGTACTTCAGCTCCATCTGCCGGAACAACCGTTACCGTTACGCCTGTACCGGCAACACCTACGATTTCAGCCGGCGGCCCATTGACTTTCTGTGCCGGTGGCAGTGTTGTATTGACTTCTTCTTCGGCTAGTGGAAACCTATGGTCTAACGGAGCAACCACGCAATCGATTACTGTTACAACGTCAGGAACCTACACGGTTTCTGTTACGAGTGGTGGCTGTACCTCGGCAACTTCTGCCGGAACGACGGTTACAGTGAACCCGCTTCCGGCAACGCCAACAATTTCAGCAGGCGGTCCGTTGAGTTTCTGTACCGGTGGCAGCGTTGTGCTCACATCTTCATCTGCCAGCGGAAACTTATGGTCTACCGGAGCGACTACACAATCGATCACCGTTTCAGCATCAGGTACATACACCGTAAGTGTAACCAGCGGTGGTTGTACTTCAGCTCCATCTGCCGGAACAACTATTACCGTTACGCCTGTACCGGCAACGCCTACGATTTCAGCCGGCGGCCCATTGACTTTCTGTGCCGGTGGCAGCGTCGTATTAACTTCTTCTTCGGCTAGTGGCAACTTATGGTCTAACGGAGCAACCACGCAATCGATTACCGTAACAACTTCAGGAACTTATACGGTTTCTGTTACGAGTGGTGGCTGTACCTCGGCAACTTCTGCCGGAACGACGGTTACAGTGAACCCGCTTCCGGCAACGCCTACGATTTCAGCAGGCGGACCTACAACTTTCTGCGCCGGCGGAAGTGTGGTATTGACTTCTTCTTCAGCCAGCGGAAACCTCTGGTCGACAGGAGCAACCACGCAATCGATTACGGTTTCAACCTCAGGAACATACACGGTTTCCGTTACGAGCGGTGGTTGTACTTCTGCCACATCTGCCGGAACCACGGTTACGGTGAACCCAATTCCGGCAACACCTACGATATCAGCAGGTGGACCTACAACTTTCTGCGCCGGTGGCAGTGTGGTATTGACTTCTTCTTCGGCTAGTGGCAACTTATGGTCTAACGGAGCAACCACGCAATCGATTACCGTAACAACTTCAGGAACTTATACGGTTTCGGTTACCAGCGGTGGCTGTACTTCCGCCACATCAGCCGGAACCACGGTTACCGTAAATCCGCTTCCGGCTACACCGACAATTACACCAAGTGGTTCTACCACGTTCTGCGCCGGTGGAAGCGTTGTGTTAACTTCGTCTTCCGCTACAGGAAACCTTTGGTCTAACGGAGCAACTACGCAATCCATTACGGTTTCATCCTCAGGAACGTATACGGTTACCGTAAATAACGGAACCTGTACATCGTTGCCATCAGCCGGAACCACGGTTACCGTAAATCCGCTTCCGGCTACACCAACGATTACACCAAGTGGTTCTACGACGTTCTGCGCCGGTGGAAGTGTGGTGTTAACTTCGTCTTCCGCTACCGGAAACCTTTGGTCTAACGGAGCAACTACACAATCCATTACGGTGACCACATCCGGAACGTATACGGTTACGGTGAATAACGGAACCTGTACATCGTTACCATCAGCCGGAACCACGGTTACTGTGAACCCGCTTCCGGCTACACCAACGATTACACCAAGTGGTTCTACGACGTTCTGCGCCGGTGGAAGTGTGGTGTTAACTTCGTCTTCCGCTACCGGAAATCTTTG
>DATGWM010000001.1:0-5466 GCA_035299485.1 Fluviicola sp. | reverse complement strand
AAGGCGGTTTGCTCTTGCATTCAGCTCACCGTACGTAAGCGAACTCTTACCGTGAACAACCGCTACCTTGTCGTTATTGGCTATGACTTGTTGTTCAAACAGCTCCTGCAACGTACGCTCAAATGGATAAAAAACATCCGTCTGGTTCCATTTCTGTAACAGGATTTCACGCTGTGCATCATTTATGAGTGAGACCTGATCGGTTGTTTGTTCCGGATTTGTCCCCACAGCATTGAGAATGAATTGCACCTGTTCCAACAAGGCAGCGGCGCGTTCTTCACCGATCCAGTTTTTACCGTATTTCAGTTCCAGTAACAATCGCTGCCCGGAATCATGCGCACGCAACATCACAGGATAATCTACCTTTTCTACCGCTTTTCGCAGGCTAATGGTATACTCAATTCCTTTCTGATCCGTCGCATCGGATACTACATCGGGGTAATTGAGGTAGGCACAAATACTGTGGAAAAGACGGTCGCCGTGTTTTTGCAGACTTGCCAGTGAAACACTGCTGTAACTGTTCAATGCCGCACTTTTTTCCTGTACTTCATGCAGCATTTCACGGATGGAAGCATCTTTTTTCCAGTTGACGGCCAATGGCAGCGTGTTGGTATAAAGCCCTACGCTGGTTTCGATTTCCGGCACAGGAATATCACGGCCCGAAACAGTTGTTCCCACAATTGTCTGCTCATCTCTCGTGTATCGCTGCAACAGTAAATGCCATGCAAACTGCACGGCCACGTTGAGGGTAACGCCGAGATTACGGCAAGTATCTTTCAACTGAGAATAACCGTTTCCTTCAAACTGAACGGACAATTCACCCGGATGCTCCACCGATTTTTGCTGGTCGAGATTGATGCGGTGGTTGAATAGCATATTGACGTCATTGGCCAATTCAAATTCGGCTTTCGACTTTTCCCAGAATGAAGTGATGTTTTTGTTTGCTTCCAGGTAATATTTCTGTGCATCGAGATAAGCGGTTTCCACTTCAATGACAGGTTTTTCGCCTCTAATTAAAGCGTTGTAAAACTGGTGAACGGTGTGCAGTAAAAAGCCGCCGCTCCAACCATCCGAAATGCTGTGATGCTCGGTACGTACGACCGTAAACAAAGCTTCTTCCAGTTTAAGTATCGTAAAGCGTATGAGCCCGGGGCGACTCAGGTCAAACGGCACTTTACGGTCTTCTTCCTGGATTTCAGCGATTTTCAGCTCGCGTTCGTCTTCCGTCAAATCCGACAAATCCCTAAACGAAAAGTTGGCTTTCGTGATTCCCGGTTTTTTGGTGATTACCTGCAGGATTTCTTCTTCCCAGTCAAATGCAGTGCGCAGGATCGGGTATTTCAACGAAGCACATTTCCATGCTTCCTGGTACTTATCAATATCGAGCTTTGTGCGGTAATCCACAATCAACTGAACGCGGTAAGCATCATCGGTAGGGTTGCTGAGAAAGTGAAAAACAAGGCCCTGTTGCAAGCTGGTTGCCGGGAAAATCGCATCGATGTCATTTTCCTGGCCGGCATTGGCAGTTTCTGCGGATGTATCCGAGATATTAAAATGATCGAATGCAGCTTCAGAGAAGATGGTGTGTTTACTCAAGAATTCAATCAGCTGCGGTTTGTTTTCCCTGATCTCATCGATCAGTTCGGGTGCGGGCGATGCCTCCCCGAATGACATTTTAATTTTATCACCGTCTACCCAAAGGGCAATGTTGTATTCCTTGATTTTCTTTATTAGACTTAACATATAAGCTGACTTTAAATCTCTAGTATATTTTCTCTTTCTTCACTTTTCGAAACCCCGTTGAATTTCGCCTTGAGCCTGTTGAGCTGGGCCACGGAAGTCTCTTTTAATCCATAATCACTCGGAGTTTTCACGCCCCCGGAGGCAGCCATCGCTTGTCCCTGCCCGATCACCGAAATCAATGCGGTCTCCAATGCTTCGGCAAGCGCTTCCGTTTGCCCTGGCTGCAAGGTCGAAACAATGCTTATATGCAGTTTTCCGTTTTGCACCATGCCGGTCATGTTGATTACCAGGTTGTCGGTATTCTCCGGATGAATCATCCGGCCGGCGTCTTCGTTTACAATCTGCCAGGTTTGACCGGCGTTGTTGCCCGAACCGTTGTCGATCTGGCCCAGGTAGTTGAACCCGATACGGCTCAGACCTGTCATTTCATCACCCAGAAGTGCGCCGCAGCCAAGTCCTTTGAACGGAATACCACGCAGCATTTCTTTGGTTTCAATGATGGTTGTTTCCACACTCGCTTCGTTTTTCAGACGAACCGGGTATAAGGTAGTAAACCACCCGACGGTTGCAGACATGTCAACTGTTTCATCGATTGCTTCACGACCATGACCTTCCATAAAGACATGGTGAACCGGGTTGCCAAGTGTTTTGGTCAGTGCGATTGCCAGTGCGCTCAGCAACAGGTCGTTGATCTCGGTGTTGTAACCCTGGTTGGCCTGGTGCAGCAAAACATCCGTCCATTCCGCCGATAGTACCAGCAACTTGTTGCGGGACTCACCTGCTGCGGTAAGCGGTACATAATCCGCCAAAACAGTTTGCCAATAGTGCTTTTCGTCGGTGTTTTCATGCGCGTACTTCGCCACGGAACCGACCCATTGCCTGAAACTGCTTCCTTTTGCCGGCAAAGTGCCACCGGTGAGCAGGGTTTGCATGTCTTCGGCGATGATTCTCCAGGAAACCACATCAATGATCAAATGATGGAACGCGAAGTACAAGCGTGCGGAACCGTCGGCATAACCGGTAAGATGGATCACCCGCCAAACCGGACCGTTGAGAATGTCAAACTGCGCCTGTTTCCGTGTGAGCAACTCGTGGATTTCCATTCCGTCCATTCCTTCAATGCTCAGCGATTCGGGTTCAATGGCGGTTTGAGCTGCAGTGGCAAGGTATTGCTGTTTGTAGCCGTCTTCGGTTTCCACGAAAAGACATCGGAGCATATCGTGCTGGTTGGCCAGTTCGTGCGTGGCATTGATGATTTCCGGCAGTTGAATTTCGCCCGGAATGTTGAGTATAAAAGCCTGGTTCCAATGGTTTCTTTTCGGGAAGTCTTGTTTGAAGAACCATTTTTGTACCGGCAGCAGGTCAAATGTTCCTTCCAGGATACCCTGTTCGGTGACATAGTGCTGGGTTGCTTCCTGCTCGCGGATCAATTGGGCAAGTCCTGCCACGGTCGGTGCCTTGAAAACAGATTTCACCTGTAAAACGAAACCAGCTTTTCTGAGTCTGGAGACCAGCTGAATACTGATAATGGAATCGCCTCCTATGTGGAAGAAATTGTCGTGAATTCCCACTTTATCCCTTCCGAGTATTTCGCTCCAGACCTGGCAAAGCTGTTCTTCCAGTTCATCGGTCGGGGCCGCATAATTGCCATCCGCATCAAAATCAGGTTCAGGAAGCGCGCGCAAATCAATCTTGTCGTTGATCGTACGTGGAATTGTTTCCACTCTCACAAATGCATCCGGGATCATATAATCCGGCAGATGCAATGCCAGCGCCTGACGTAAATCACCTGCTTCGTATACGGCTTCGCTATCGGCAATGAAATACGCTGCAATACGGGTTCCATTTCCTTTGTCAACAGGCACCACAACCGCATGATGGATTCCCGGTACCTGGAGCAGGGTGCTTTCAATTTCTCCCAACTCAATACGGTAACCCCTGATTTTGACCTGGCTGTCAATTCGTCCCAGGAATTCAAGGCTTCCATCGGCGCGCCATCTTGCCATATCGCCTGTCCGGTAAAGTCTTGAATAACCTTTTTCCAGGTCTTCTGCGGTAGCAAACGGGTTTTCGATAAACGCTTTTCGGGTTTGTTCAGGGAGGTTCAGATAACCTCTCGCCAGAACGGCGCCTCCAATATAAAGTTCTCCCCAGCAACCAACAGGTGCCGGTTTTTGCTGATTGTTGAGCACATACAGCCTCGTGTTTTGGATCGGCTTGCCTATCCCGACATCAAAGCGGTCGTTGATCCGGTTTTGAGTGACCATCACCGTTGCCTCAGTTGGGCCGTATTGGTTAAAAGTGGCTTCAGCCGGCACACAAGAAAGGATATTCAATTTATCACCGCCCGTTCCGATGGTATCCAGTGAAGATGCCTGCAATTCATCTGCCAGCAGGTTCAGCAATGTCGTCGGCATGAATGCTTTGCGAACCTGATTTTCATTGATCAATCGCAGCAGCTCTTCGTTGTCGGTTCGTTGTTCGTTGGTAATGATGTGCATTTCCGAGCCGGCGAGCAAAATCGGGAACAGCTCGTAAACCGAAGCATCAAACACATAATTGGAAAAATAGAGCGCCTTTACATCCTGCTCAAATCCGTGTGATTTCCGGAGATACTGCGCCAGGTTCACTACACTTCGGTGCTCTACCATGACACCTTTTGGCTTTCCGGTGGTACCGGATGTGTAAATGACATACGCCAGGTGATTGGATGCTGCGCCGTAATCAGGATTCTCGACGTTGGTTTCACCAGACCAGCTTTCCGGTGTGAGAATTATGGCATCCAGCGCTGCTTTTTGTAAGCTGTCCCGTAGGTTGTTTTCCAGTTCCGGCTGACTAATTACCAGTTTTGCCGCGGAATCTTTTAAAATGTATTCTATGCGGGCTTCCGGGTATTCAGGTGAAACCGGAACGTACGCCGCTCCTGCCTTCAACACACCGAAGATGCTAACTATCATGTCGAAACCACGTTCCAGGTAAAGCGCTATCAATTCGTCCTTCTCCGGTTCCCTGCCGAAGTTTGTGCGATAGCTTTTCCGGATTGTGCGGGCCAATTGATTGGCTTTCCGGTTCAGTTCCGCGTAACTCATTTTCATGCCTTCATATACAAGGGCCGTCGAATCGGGAGATTTGGCTACCTGTTTCTCAAAAATGGCGTGAAGCGTACGGTGTGAATCGAACTCCACATCGGTATTCGTCCATTCATGTAGCAGCAGATGTCGTTCGCTATCCGATAATACACTGATATCGCCCACTGTTTGTCCGCCGGCAACAAAACCTTTGAGTACCTGCTCAAACATTTCCCTGATCCGGTCGATTGTCTGGCCCTCAAACAATGCAACGGCATAGTTGATACCACCACTTATGATTGTTTGGTCGTCTTTTAATACAAGGCTGAGGTCATATTTCGCCGGACTGTATAGGGTGTCGTCTTCTTTCAGCTGTACTACCGAGAACGGCGCTGAGGAAATTTCAAATCCTTCTCCGCTGAATTGCTGCACACTAAACATGACCTGGAACAACGGGTGTCTTGAAGGGTCACGCATCACCTGCAAAGCATCCACCAGTTTCTCAAACGGAAGTTCCTGATTGGCCTTCGCCTCGGTGATGATCCTGTGAGTCTCATCCACCAGTTCCTTCACCGATGCCCCTGCATCAAACAACAATCGCAGTGGCAATGAGTTCACAAAGAACCCAACCAACGATTGCGTCTGGGCATGCGAA